>CAWIYR010000007.1:0-7437 GCA_963840375.1 uncultured Chloroflexia bacterium | reverse complement strand
GCCTTCATCGATCGCTTCTTCCGGGGCCTGTCGTTCGTCGCGGCGGTCGTGTGCGTGATCCCGCTCTTCCTGGTGATCGCCTACGTGTTCGTCAACGGGATCCAGGGCATCAGCCTGGACCTCCTGACCAAGCCTCCCAAGGCGCTCGGGGTCGGCGGCGGGGCCGCGGCCGCCATCCTCGGCTCGATCCAGATGGTGGGCCTTGCCTCGCTGATGGCGATCCCGGCGGGGATCCTGGCCGCGGTCTATGTCAGCGAGTTCAGCCGCCGCCGATCGGCCACCGTCATCCGCTTCGCGGCGGATGTGCTGGTGGGCATCCCGTCGATCCTGATGGGCGTGTTCGTCTTCACGATCCTCGTCCTGCCGTTCCACCAGTACAACGCCTTCGCGGGGAGCGTGGCGCTGGCCTTCCTGATGATCCCGGTGATCATGCGGACCACGGAGGAGATGCTCCGGCTCGTGCCGCGCGACCTTCGGGAGGCCTCGTTCGCCCTTGGTGTCCCGACCTGGCGGACGACCTTGTCGGTCGTCATCAAGACCGGTCTTCCGGGGATCCTCACCGGGGTCATGCTGGCGGTGGCCCGGGCCGCCGGGGAGACGGCCCCCCTTTGTTCACCGCGCTGGGCAGCCGACTGGTCAACGTCGGTGACTTCAGCAAGCCGATGGACGCCCTGCCGATCTTCGTCTACACCAACGCTCGCCAGCCGATCGATGCCCTGAACCAGCAGGCCTGGGGCGCAGCGCTGCTCCTGCTCACCTTCGTGCTGGTGGTCAATATCCTCGTCCGTGCCCGGAGCCTGGGCAGGCGCACACGATGAAGGAGTCCGAGCCGATGGCCATCGACACGATGACCCCGTCCACGGAGCCACCGCCCACGCCGATCGCTCCGCTGGAGCGGGCGGAAGACGCCTCAGTCGAGGCTGCGACCGGCTCGATGGCCGTCGACGGGCTCAGCGTCTACTACAGCGCCTTCCGGGCCGTGAAGGATGTCACCCTCGAGATCGAGCCCCACTCGGTGACCGCCCTGATCGGGCCGTCGGGCTGCGGGAAGAGCAGCTTCCTGCGTACCCTCAACCGGATGCACGAGGTCATCCCCGGGGCGCACATCGAGGGTCGGGTCACCCTCGACGGGGTCGACATCTACGACCCGGCGATCGACCCCGTCCAGCTGCGCCGGGTCATCGGCATGGTCTTCCAGCGGCCGAACCCGTTCCCCACGATGTCCATCCGCGACAACGTCGTGGCCGGCCTGCGATTGACCGGCCGACACGCGCGGACCGAGCTCGACGAGGTGGTCGAGCGCTCGCTCCGCCGGGCGGCCCTGTGGACCGAGGTGAAGGACAAGCTCGGCCAGCCGGGCGTGTCGCTCTCGGGCGGCCAGCAGCAGCGGCTGTGCATCGCCCGGGCGCTCGCCGTGGAACCCGAGGTGATCCTCATGGACGAGCCATGCTCGGCCCTGGACCCGGTCGCGACCCTGAAGATCGAGGAGCTCATCCAGGAGCTGCGCGACCGGTACACGATCGTCATCGTCACCCATAACATGCAGCAGGCCTCCCGGGTGAGCGACCGGACCGCCTTCTTCACCATGGGCGAGGATCGGGCCGGCTACCTCGTCGAAGAGGGAACGACGACGGCCATCTTCACCAGTCCGAGGAACCAGCTCACCGAGGACTACGTATCCGGCCGGTTCGGCTGAGAGGAGCACGATGACCGAACGGCACATCCCGAACGACCTCGATCTCCAGGCCGACGCGATCGTCGCGGCGACCACCCACTCGGTCCGCCCGGAGCTCGACCGCGGCGAGCGGACGGTCAAGGAGGGTGTCCTCCGGATGGGCGTCCTGGTCGAGGACCAGATCCTGGCCGCCCTCGACGCCCTCGTCCACCACGACGCCGAGCGGGCGCTGCGGGTCATCCAGGACGACCGACGGATCAACGAAGCGCAGTTCGAGCTGTCGTCCCGGATCGCGGGGGTCATCGCCACGCAGCAGCCCGTGGCGCGGGACCTGCGCTTCCTGCTCTCGCTGGACCACGTGAGCTATGAGCTGGAGCGGATGGGCGACCACGCCGCATCCGTGGCCAAGCAGGCCCGCAAGCTCGCCCCGTTCCCACCGCTCGGCGCCTACGAGGGCCTGCCCGAGATGGCCCGGCTGACCGCCTCGCTGGTCCAGGGGATCCTGGCCGCGCTGGTCGACATCGACGAGCAGGCCGCCCGGGCGGTCGCGGCCCGCGACGACGAGGTCGACGCGCTCTACCACCGGACGTTCGACGAGACGCTCGCCCTGATGCGAGCCGACCCGGACAACGTGGATCCGGGGACGCGGGTCCTGTTCGCGGCGCACTATCTCGAGCGGATCGGCGACCGGGTGACGAACATCGCCGAGGACATCGTCTTCCTCGCCACCGGCGAGATCGTCGACCTCAATCCCTGACGAAGGCCGGCGCCCGGACCCGGTTTGCCGCCGGGGTCGCGGAGGCCGTACGCTTGCCGGGATGACCGTCGAGTTCCACCTGCTCCGCCACGCGCACGCCGGCGACCCGGCGAAGTGGGGCGGGTCGGATGCCGATCGGCCGCTCTCCGCGAAGGGCCGCGACCAGGCCGAGCGACTCGGGGCGCACCTCGCCGCGATCGGGTTCGCACCGGACGCGGTCGTCACCTCGCCGAAGGTCCGGGCGCGCGAGACCGCGCAGCTCGTGACGACCCATCTCCGCTGCGGGTACCGCGTGGACGACCGGCTCGGAGCGCCGCTCTCGCCGGCCGTCATCGAGCAGATCCTGGCTGACGCGGGCGATCCCGTCCGGCCGGTCCTGGTGGGTCACGACCCGGACTTCAGCGAGCTGCTCGCGCTCCTCACCGGCGCCGGCGAGATCACGATGCGGAAGGGAGCCATCGCCAGGGTCGACATCGAGCGACCGCTCGCGATCGGTCGAGGCGTCCTGCGCTGGCTCCTTCCTCCGGACCTGATCCCGAACCGTCGCTAGGACGGCTCCGGCGGTCGGGCCGACCGCCGGCGGAGCTCCGCGATCGGGATGAAGCCTCCGGGCACGAGGTCGCGGGCGATCCGGGTCAGGCGGTCCGCCGCATCCGGGGCCAGGCGATACCTCGACCTCGGGTCCGGTGGCGGGATCGATGTCCTGCTCTCGGCCGGGAGAGTGGGACCGACCGGACGGGCCATCGGCCTGGACATGACCCCCGAGATGCTCGAGCTGGCCCGGCGCAACGCCGCCGCCGCAGGCGCGACGAACGTCGAGTTCGTCGAGGGGACGATCGAGGCCATCCCCCTGGCCGACGCGACCGTCGACGTCGTCATCAGCAACTGCGTCATCAACCTGGCCGCCGACAAGCGGGCGGTCCTCGCCGAGATCGCCCGGGTCCTGCGACCGGGCGGACGGATGGGCGTCAGCGACATCGTGGCCCGCGACGACCTCACCCAGACCCAGCGGGCCGAGCGGGGCAGCTACGCCGGTTGCATCGCGGGCGCCCTGTCGTTCGACGAGTACGAGCGCGGCCTCGCCGAGGCCGGTCTCGTCGGGATCTCGGTCCGGCCGACCCACGAGGTGGCCGACGGGATGTTCGCGGCGATCGTCCGGGCGATGAAGCCGGCCTGACAAGCCGCGGCTCCGGGTCCGGGCGATCCCGGATCCGGCCCGGGGGCCTCAGCCGGTCAGCGCCTCGCCCTCGACGCAGATCGCGACGACGCCCAGGTCGACGAGCCGGAGGTAGTCGGCCCGCTCGGTCACCGTCCAGGCGGCGACCTCCAGACCGGCCGCCCGGGTCGCCGCACTCGACGCGGCATCGATCGCGCGCCAATCCACGGCGACGCCGCGACAGTCCAGCTCGAGCGCGGCGGTGATCGTGGCCGGCGACAGGTCATGGGCGCCGAGCCAGCGTGGCCAGCCCGGGACAAGCCCACGGATCCGGGCCAGCGCTCCCGCGTCGAACGAGGAGACGACGGCGCCGTGGAGCTCCGGCCCGCGACCGGCCGCCAGGATCTCGACGAGCGTCCGACCGAAGGATTCCTTGAGCTCGATATCGAGGAACGCGCCCCGCGGGAGCGCCGCCAGGACCGTCGAGAGGCGCGGGACCCCGAGGCCCTCGAGCTCGTCCGCGTCGAGCTCGCCGACCTCCTCGGCACGGCCATGGACCCGGGCCAGGGTGGCGTCGTGGACGACGACCGGGGTTCCGTCGCGCGCCGCGCGGACGTCGAGCTCGACCCCATCGCAGCCGGGCACCGCGACCGCGGCGAGGATCGCCTCGAGCGAGTTCTCCGGATGGTCGCGATGGTCGCCGCGGTGAGCGAGGCGGAGCGTCGGCGGCGTGGTCATCTCAGCCGACCAGGACGTGTGCAGCCAGCCCGAAGTGGTCCGAGGGATAGACCGTCGGGTCGGTCGCCGAGGGCCGGTCGAAGACGAGCCGGCAATCCTCGACGACGATCGCACCGCGCACCCAGATGTAGTCGAGGCACTCGGGCGAGCCGTCGGTGTCCATGGCCGGCGCCTGGAGGCCCGACGGCCAGGTGACCGCCGGCTCCGTCCCGTTCGCCTCGTGGTACGCCGACCGGAACCCAGCGGCCCGCATCCGTGCGGCAGTGGGCTCGTCCGGGTCGGCGTTGAAGTCGCCGACGACGATCTGGCCGTCCGCCGCCGGGGCGTCGTCGAGCCAGTCGAGGAGGGCCGCCGCCTGGGCATCGCGGATCGCCTCGTCCGGCTCGAGATGGTGGAGATGGGTCACGGCGAAGACGATCGATCGACCGGCAGCCAGGGCGTACCGGGCTCGGTGGGCGGCGCGCTGGGCACCGAGGTCGATCCGGGCGACGTCTGCCGGCTCGAGCGACGCCCGGGCGAGGGTGGAGTTGCCGTACTCCGGACGCCCGGCCCAGCCGCGGACCACCCGGTACTCGCCCGCCCCGGCCGAGCCGATGAGACGGTCCTGCTGCATCACGTAGACCACCTCCTGGAGCCCGATGAGGTCGGGCTGGAGGGACGCGAAGTCGGCCAGCAGGAGGGGCAATCGCTCATCCCAGCGATCGGCCAGGTTGAGGATGTTGAGGGTGGCGACGTGGAGCCGCTGACGCTCGCTCACGGGACCTCCAGGCTGGTCGTGGTCCCGGGCGACCTGGCGTGGCCGGCCCGGCGCACGGAGGCGTCGGATGGGATCGTGCTCGACGGCAAGGCGTCCTCGCCGACGACGGCCGGGATCCCGAAGCTGAAGGTCGAGCCGGCGCCCTCCGCGGATTCGACCCGGATCCAGCCGCCGTGGGCCTCGACCACGTGACGGACGATCGCCAGACCGAGGCCCGTCCCGGCGCCGCGACGTCGAGCCTTGTCGGCCTTGTAGAAGCGCTCGAAGATGCGTGCCTGGTCGGCCTTCGGGATGCCGATCCCATGGTCCTCCACCGCCACGAGCACCTCCTCGCCCTCGGCCCGGACGCTGACCATGACCGTGCCGCCGTCCGGGCTGAACTTGACCGCATTGTGCAGGAGGTTCACGAGCGCCTGCCCGAGCCGATCCTCGGCGCCGCGGACGAGCGGCACGGGCTCGGTGACGGCCGCCCGGAGGTCCACCCCCTGGCGGTCGGCGAAGAGGCGCAGGCGCTCGGTCGTGGCGGTCGCCAGGCGACCCAGGTCGACCAGGTCGAGGAGCAGGAGCGGGCCGCCCGACTCGATCCGGGAGAGGTCGAGGAGCTCGGACACCATCTGGGCGAGGTGATCGGTCTCGACCTCGATCTTCGAGATCCGGTCGCGCATCCGGGGCGGGACGGCCTCGCCCGCCTCCTCGGCCTCCCGGACGAGGGTCTCGGCCAGCAGGCTCACCGTCGTCAGCGGGGTCCGCAGCTCGTGCGAGAGGTTGTCGATGAACTCGGTCCGGATCCGCTGCAGCCGGCGCAGCTCCGAGACGTCCTCGAAGATGAGCCAGACACCGCGGACCGGCGACCGGCGAGCGCGGACCACGAGGGTCGGGCCCCCGTCGCGACGGATCGCGAGCTCGCCGTTGGCGGCCCCGGTCTCGCGCGCACTCGCCGCGATCGTCTCGATCGTCGTGTCGATGAACGCCTCGATCGCGGTCCGCCCGATGAGCCCGCCGGCGGCTCGACCGAGCTGCCGGTGGGCGGTCGCGTTGGCGACGTCGACCCGCAGGTCATCGTCGAGATGGACGATCCCGACCCCGATGATGTCGATCAGCCCGGCCCGGTCCCGGGCCGCCTGGTCGCGCGCCCACTCCGCGTCGCGGGCCCGGACCTGCAGGTCGCGGACGGCGTCCTCGAGGTCGACGGCCGGGAGCCCCGCAGGGTCCGCTCCGGTCGGCCGGGGGTTCGTCGCCGACGACGCCGCGGCCCCGTCGACGAGCCCCCGGATCCGGCCCAGCGTCCGACCGCGGTCGATGGCGATCGCCAGGCTCACCGCCAGGGCGAGGGCGAGGACGGCGAGGAAGCCGACGACGAGCACATCCACGAACCGGAGCATCGCACAGGACGGTCCGCCCGACGCGGACCGCGGGACCCGGGGATCGCCGCGTCGGTTTCGGATACGCTGGTCCGCGACCCGAACCGGACCGGCCGACGAGGACCAACGTTCATGCGGATCCTCCCCCGCGAAGAGCCGTTCATCGAGCTGTTCACCGCCAAGGCGGCCGTGGCCGTGGAGGCCGCCCGCGAGCTCGAAGCGATGCTCCGCTCGTTCGACGACCTGGAGCGCCGGACCTCCGAGCTGCGGTTCGCCGAGCACCGCGCTCACGAGATCGGCCGGGACATCAACCTCCGTCTCGAGAACACGTTCATCACCCCGTTCGACCGGGAGGAGATCCACGCCCTCGGCATCGCCCTGCGCGACCTTGTCGACCTGATCGAGGAGATCGGCGACACCTTCAGCCTCTTCCCGATCGACGCCCCGACCGCGACCTCGATCGAGCAGGTCTCGGCCCTGGTCCGGCAATGCGAGCAGCTCGGCGAAGCGCTCCCCCACCTTCGAAGCCTCGAGGGTCTCGAGCCCGGCTGGACCGAGGTCTTCCGGCTCCGGGACGAGGCCGTGGTCACCCAGCGTCGGGCGATGGCCGAACTCTTCTCGGGCCGGACCGACCCGCTCGAGGTGGTGAAGTGGAAGCGGATCTACGAGCTGGAGATGGACGCCATCGACCGGGCGGCCGACGTCGCGCTGGTCCTCAAGCGGATCGTCGTGAAGAACGCCTGACGGTCAGGCGCCGGTCAGCCAGGTCTCGACCTCGGCGAGCGGTCGGACGGTCCGCTCGCCGGTGGCCCGCTCGGTCACCTCGACCCCACCGGCCGCCAGCGAGCGCGGGCTGACGGTCACGATCCAGGGCATCCCGAGCAGCTCCGCGTCGGTGAACTTCACCCCGGGCGATTCCGGCCGGTCGTCCCAGAGGATCTCCCGTCCGGCGGCGGCGGCGGCGTCATGGAGGGCGGCCGCGACCTCGACGAC
>CAWIYR010000006.1:0-12154 GCA_963840375.1 uncultured Chloroflexia bacterium | reverse complement strand
GACTTTCTACCCAACGATAGATTGGATCCGCGCGTCCGACGCGTCACCATCCTCACGAGGGGCACTCTGCCCCGGCCGTCGGCGTTCGCGCCACGACCGGCGGGGAGCCCCGATGGAACCTCGCCAGGCGTCCGTGGCCGAACGGGTCGAGGGACAGGGGTGATGGCATGAGACGACTCGCGCTCCTCGCAGTGGGCGGGGCGTTGTGGCTGTTCGCAGCCGCGATCCCGGCGCTCGCTGACGGTGGACCGCACATCGCAGCGATCAACAACGGCTCGGCGGGCCTGACCTCGGATAACTGCGCAGGCTGCCACCGCGCCCACACCGCCCAGGCCGCCATGCTCCTCAAGGAAGACGGGACCGCGCTGTGCACGTCCTGCCACGGCAGCGCCGGCACCGGCGCCACGACGAACGTCGCCGATGGCGTCCAGTACCAGCTCGCCGCCGCCGGCGGTCCGACGATCCGCGGGGCCGAGCTCGGCGCGCTGCGCAACGGCGGGTTCACGAACGCCCGGATCGGGTCGACCTACCCGTCCCGCCAGCTGCTCTCGCTCACGGCTGGCACCGGCACCGGGTTCGCCGGGTTCGTCCCCGTGGTCTCCGCAGGCACGGCCGTGACCTCCAAGCACATGAGCCTCACCGGTGAGACGGCCGCGACCGTCTGGGGCAACGGGCCGATCAGCGCCACGGCGAACGTCGGGGCCACGGTGACGCTCGAGTGCACCAGCTGCCACAACCCCCACGGGAACGGCAACTTCCGGATCCTCAACCCCATTCCGGCCCCCGTTTCGACCGGCACCCCCGCCTTCGTCCCGGCAGCCGCCGGAGTCCTCGTCACCGACGCGGCGCTCCCGCCGAGCGGATCCACCCGGAACTACACCGTCCAACCCGGCGCTCTCACGACCGACGTGACCGGCGGCGTGACCGGCGGCGACTACTGGCGTCGGTGCATGCCCGACTGGCAGAACTGCACCGGGACGAACCGCGGCGACAAGCCGAACGGCCTCGTCACGTTCCGTCAGCAGATCTCGGCCTGGTGCAGCACCTGCCACTCGCGCTACCTGGCAGGGAACGGCAGCGCGAGCACCGAGGGTGGTCCCAGCGGCGATGCGATCTTCGCCTACCGGCACCCGACGAACACGACGCCCGAGTGCACCCAGTGCCACGTCTCGCACGGATCGAACGCGTTGATGACCGGCTTCAACTCCCGGACCTTCACCGATCCGTCCGGCGTGTCCCACCCGGACGCGACCACGACCTCCGGTGACAGCCGGCTGCTCAAGGTCGACAACCGCGGAACGTGCGAGCTCTGCCACGACCCGACCCACACCTTCACGAGCACCGCACCGATCACCCCCATCCCCGTCCCCTGACTTTCCGGGCGATGCCCGGGTCCACCCGACATCCTGCCGTCGGGCGGCCCGGGCGTCGTCATGTCCCGGGCCCTCGTCGGCCGACAGGACACCCGGTCATCGTCCGACCGGTACCCCGGAGGTAGAGATCGGACCCGCGAGATTGTGTCGCTCCGGGGATGGAATGTGACGAAGCGGCGCGCCTACGATCGCGTTCGATGGACACCCAGTCGCTCCACGAGGATGAGGCGATGCCCGACGATCGGCGCATCTCGGTCGTGGTCATCTACACCCACCCGCTGTTCGGGGAGGGTCTGGCCAGGATGCTCGCGGCCGAGCCGGGCCTCGACGTGGTCCCGCTCCGGTCCGTGGATGTCCAGGCCGCCGAGCGCACCCTCGCCGGGGCACCCGACGTGGTGATCCTGGAGCGGAGCGATCCCGACCAGGCGGTCGACGTCCTCCACTTCGCCCCGGACGCCCTGGTCATCGACGTGAGCATCGAGCCGGGTCCGACTTTCACCTACCACCGCGAGGAGATCCCGGCCCGACCGGATGGGTTGCTGGCGGCGATCCGCGCCGTCCGGGCCCTCGACCGCGGAGCCGCCCTGGGAGCCCTCGCGATGACGGCGCTCGCCTCGGCCGGTCTGCTGGGAGGCTCCTGACCGCTCGCGCCGCGAGCTCCCGGTCATCTTGCCGCACAGGACGCTTCGCGATCGCGTTCGGCTGGCTCGGGCCTCACCCGACCCGCCGAGCGGGTACAGGTGGCCACGAGCGATAGAGATCGCCCGGTATCGGGGCCAGGACGCACCTGTACCGGATATCTACCGCACGGCGGATGGGCACCAGCGTGCGTGAGCGCCACCATCGTCACGAGGGCGTATGGCTCTCGTAGGGCCGGTCCAGGACCGGCCACCATGGCAGGTGTCCCAGATGCACAGCACACGAACCCTGAAGGGGCCCAGCGACCGGACGCTGAACCGGCTGATCGTCGGCGCGATCCTGATCATCGTCATCGGCATCCCGGTCATCGCCGCGATCTACTTCTTCGACCGGCACGTGGACGCTGGACCGTCGCTCGTCGAGCGCCAGTTCTCGGCTGCCGAGGAGGCCGTCCGCAAGGAGCCGAACAAGGTCAGCGCGCGGCTGACCCTCGCCTCCACCTACATGACGGCGAAGCGCTACGCCGACGCGATCATCCAGTTCACCGAGATCCTCAAGGTCGAGCCGACCCACCGCGCGGCCCTCCTCGGTCGCGGCTATGCCGAGCTGCAGAACGGAGACCTCGTCGCCGCCCGGGCCGATTACGAGAAGATGGCCGACGCAGCCAAGGCCGGCGAGATGGCCGTCCAGGACCCGCAGCTCGAGGCGGCGTACTACAGCCTCGGCGAGATCGCCCTCAAGCAGGATCGTCCGAAGGACGCCCAGACCCTGCTCGAATCGGCGATCCGGATCAACCGGACCGATGCCGACGCCCTCAACCTGCTCGGCACCGCCTACATCCGGAACGGCGACGCCAAGACCGCGGTCGAGGCCCTGAAGGCCGCCGTGGCCCTGGTCCCGGCCGGCTGGTGCGAGCCCTACGGCCAGCTCGGACAGGCCTACACCGCCCTCGGCACGACCGACGGCGTGGCGTACGCCACCGGGATGGTCTCCCTCTGCGAGGGGCGGCTCGACGAAGCGAAGACACAGCTCCAGCCGCTGGCCACCGGCACGTTCGCCGGGGAGGCCCTCCTGGGCCTGGCCATGGTGGCCGAGGGCCGGGGAGACAACGCCGCCGCGATGGACCTCTACAAGCAGGTCCTCGCCAAGGAACCCCAGAACATGACCGCGATCGCGGGCTACAACCGGCTGGTCGCAGGCGAGGTGAGCCCCGCGCCATCGGCCCCGGCGCCGTCGCCGTCGGCCCAGGGGAGCCACTGACATGACCGAGCCTGAGATCACCCCCGCCCCCGAAGCCACGCCGATGCCCGAGGCGACCCCTGAGGCCGAAGCCCCGGGCGGCGGCGCCATCCTGGCCGCCGCCGGTGGCGCCGCCGTCCTCGCCGAGGACCCGGAGGAGCGCAAGCGCCGCCGGCGCAAGGCCCTCCTCCTGTTCTTCCTGCTCCTCCTGGCCGCCCTCGTCCTCCTCTTCGGCGGGCTCTACCTGTGGCTCCGCAAGCCGGTCACCGAGATGCCGATCCCCGGCCTCGTCACCGAGCCGGTCCCGCACTACTCGTACAGCATCTACGGCGTGACGAAGCCGACGGGTGTCGCCGTCTCCCCGAGCGGCGACCGCGTCTACGTCACCGAGACCGATGGCGAGCGGATCGTGCGGATCTTCGACGGCAAGGGCACCCCGATGGGCACGATCAAGCCGCCGGCCGCGACCGGCGCGGAGCACACGCCCGTCTACGTCGCCCTCGACCCGACGAACGGGGACGTCTACGTGAGCGATCGGCCGACCGGCTCGATCTACGTCTACAACCGTGACGGGCTGTGGCGCCGCACCTTCGATCCGGGCAAGGACCTCAAGGGCTGGCAGCCGCTCGGGCTCGGCTTCGACGCGAAGGGCAACCTCTACGTGACCGACGTCAGCGGCCCGTTCAACACGGTCCACGAGTTCGGCCCGGACGGGGCGCTCATCCGCACGATCGGCGAGGCCGGGATGTTCTCGTTCCCGAACGGGGTCTCCGTGGACGCCGCCGGCAACCTCTACGTCACCGACAGCAATCACGGCCGGCTCGTCGTCTTCGACGCCGGCGGCAAGCAGCGCGCCGTCATCAAGCGCGGCCCCGGGCAGGGCGACCTCGGTCTCCCCCGCGGGACGGCGGTGGATGACACGGGCCGGGTCTACGTGGTGGACACCTCGAGCCACAGCGTCCAGCTGTACCGGGCGATCACCGACGCGGACCGGCTGCCCAAGTTCATCGGTTCCTTCGGCGTGGAAGGCTCGGAGGACGGGGGCTTCGAGTTCCCGTTCGGGGTCGCCACGGATACGCGAGCCCGGGTGTACGTCGCCGACTGGAACAACGACCGGGTACAGGTTTGGAGCTACTGAGCGATGAATGGGAGGTGGAGCGGAGGAGATCGCGACAGCGACGCCCGGATGGGCGGAATCGACAGCGTCCTGTTGTCGACAGTGAAAGGAAACGAGTCCATGAGACGACTCGCGCTCCTCGCAGTGGGCGGGGCGTTGTGGCTGTTCGCAGCCGCGATCCCGGCGCTCGCTGACGGTGGACCGCACATCGCATCGATCAACAACGGCTCGGGGGGCCTGACCTCCGACAGCTGCGCGGGCTGCCACCGCGCCCACACCGCCCAGGGATCCCTCCTCCTCAAGGAAGAGGGCACCGCGCTCTGCACGTCGTGCCACGGCACGGCCGGCACCGGCGCCACGACGAACGTCGCCGACGGCGTCCAGTACCAGCTGGCCACGACCGGCACGAGCATGCGTGGCGCCGTCCTCGGCGCCCTCCGCAACGGCGGGTTCTCGAATGCCCGGATCGGCAGCGCCGATGGCGTGGCGATCTCGTACCTCAGCGGTACGGCCATCCGGCGGGAGGCCAAGGTCCCGGTCGCCGCGACCGGCGTGCCCGTGACTTCCAAGCACATGAGCCTGACGGCAGAGACCGCCGGGACCGTCTGGGGCAACGGACCGATCAGCGCCACGGCGAACGCCGGGGCGACGGTGACGCTCGAGTGCACCAGCTGCCACAACCCCCACGGGAACGGCAACTTCCGGATCCTCAACCCGCTTCCGGCCATGACCGCCACCGGCACGCCGGCCTTCGTCCCGGCGGCCGCCGCCGTGGCCGTCACCGACGCGGCGCTTCCGCCGGCCGGCGACGTCCGCAACTACACGGTCATCCAGACCAAGACCGGAAACCCGACCACGGCGACCCCGCCGACGATCGGGACGTACGTCAACACCTCGCTCCTGGCCAGCCAGGTCGTGAGCTACGGCGCGACGGCCGGCGACTACCTGCACCGCAAGGTGCCGTGGAACGCGGGCACCGCGGCCGTTACGGGCGTCAACGACGCCCCGAACGGCGATCCGATCAACTTCAACGCCCAGATCAACGCCTGGTGCGCCACGTGCCACACGCGGTACACCACCTCGTCCCTCCTGGGATCGACGGGTACCACCCCGAACGGTTCGGCGATCGCCTATCCGGCCGGCTTCGGCCCGTACAACACGCCGAGCGGTGACGCGATCTTCACCTATCGCCACCCGACGACGTCGAACAAGCCCTGCACGTCGTGCCACGTCTCGCATGGCTCGAACGCGCAGATGACCGGGTTCAACTCGACCCACGAGGCCTACCCCGGCGCCGGCAGCGATCCGACGACCGCAGCCAACGCCGACAGCCGCCTCCTCAAGGTCGACAACCGCGGCACCTGCCAGCTCTGCCACGACCCGACCGGAACGACCACCGCGGTCGCCGGCACCGTGTCGCCGACCGGCGCGACGGTTCCGCCGGCCCCGTGATCACCCTGTAGACACCTCTCGTGGTGGCCGCCCGCACACGGCGGCCACCACGGAACCCTTCTCGACGGCAGGATCGAACACCAAGTCATGAAGCGGACGAACGGCTCCCTCGCTCGACGCGCCAGGCCCCTCTTCGTGGTCGCGACGCTCGTCTTCTCGGTCGCCCTGGCGTTCACGCCGGGCGTGCCGACGGTGATCGCGCTGTCGCCCGATCCTTCCGCTCCGGCCGACCCCGGACAGAGCCCCGTGCCGGACCCGACCCCCGCGCCGACGCCCGACCCGACGCCCTCTCCGAAGCCCGACCCGACCGCCGCGCCGACGCCGGATCCCACGCCGGACCCGACCGCGGCCCCGACTCCCGATCCGACGGCCGCGCCGACCCCCGACCCGGCCGCGACGCCGGACCCCGCCGCGACGCCCGACCCGACGGCGACGCCGGCCGCCGATCCATCGGCGGACCCGTCGTCGGCGCCCTCGGCCGATCCGGGCGCCACCCCGACGCCCGAGCCGACCGCGGCCCCGACTGCCGAGCCGACGGCCGCCCCGACGCCGGCTCCGACGCTGCCGCCCCCCGGGCCGCGGGCCCTCGCGCTCGACGCCTCCAAGGGCCAGCACGCGACCGTCGCCGACGACCGGGCGTTCCACCTGGCGGCGTTCACGGTCGAGACGTGGCTCCGCCGGGCCGCCCCGAAGACCGGCGACCCGGTCGGGATGAGCGGCGAGCCGACATCGACCGGCCAGGGCGGCCTCGAATCGGCCATCCCGCTCGTGACCCGCGGCGACGGACGCGACGCCGCCGGTCGTCTGGACTGGTTCCTGGGCCTCGACGCCCGGACCGGCGTCCTCGTCGCCGACCTCCAGGACAACGTCGATGGCTCGAACCATCCGATCACCGGCTCGACCGTCCTCGAGGACGGGACCTGGTACCACGCCGCGGCGACCTATGACGGGACGACATGGCGCCTCTACCTGAACGGCCGTCTCGAGGCCGAGCGGGCGACCGGGGACATCCTCCCCGAGACCTCCGGCACGGCGCCCCTCGGGCTCGGAACGGCGCTCTCCGCTGACGGCAGCGCCGCCCGAGGATCCTTCGACGGTAACCTCGACGAGACCCGGATCTGGTCGACGGCCCGGTCAGCCGTCGAGATCCGTCACGACCTCGACCGGCCGGTCGAGGCGAACGCCCCCCACCTCGTCGCGTCCTGGTCGATGGACGAGGGCGGCGGTTCGACCCTCGCCGACGGCTCCGATGCCCACCTCGACGCGACGCTCGTCGGCGACCCCGGCTGGATCGACAGCCCGATCCCCGACGACACGATCCCGGCCGCTCCGGGCGCGCTCGCCGCCGACGGCGGGGCGACGACCGTCGCGCTCGCCTGGTCGGCCGTCGGCGCCCGGGACCTCGCCGGGTACAACGTGTACCGGAGCGCGACCAGCCCGGTGGCCACGGACGGGGAGCCGCTCAACGGCCCGACCCCGGTCAAGGTCGCCGCCTACGTCGACGATGCGGTCACCGTCGGGACCACCTACTACTACGCCGTCACCGCGATCGATGACTACGCCAACGAGTCGGGAGCCTCGGACGAGGCCAGCGCGACGCCGGGTGGAGGCGGGACCGGTCCCGCCCCGTCGCCCGACCCGACCGTGGTCGACGTCGGGCTGACCCTGACCTCGGACGCTCCCACCGAAGGCCGCCATCGCCTCGATCCGGGAGCGCCGCTGACCGCCACCCTGGGCCTCAGCAACCCGACCGACCTGGCGGCGGCCCGGCTGGTCCTCACCGTCCCCGAGGGGTGGACGGTGACCGACGGGGACGGCGGCACGTTCGACGCGGGCCGGGCCCAGCTCACCTGGGACCTGGTCGGGGTCCCCGCCGGCTCGACCATCGGCCACGCGGTCCGGCTGCTCGCCCCGAGCGTCTCACCGGTGGACGGCGGACCCAGCGTGGAGTCGACCTTCACGGCCTCGCTCGAGCAGACCGGCGGGACCAGCGCCGGTCCCGACCTGACCGTGCTCGTGGCCCCGCGGGTCGTGGTCGAGCACCTGGCCCTCGCCCGGATCGACCCGGGCACCCTCGAAGCGACCTACCTGCCGATCGATACCCCGATGACCGAGCAGGAGCGGTTCGAGACGTTCCGGGTCCGGTTCCAGCTCCGAAACGCCGACGACCTCCCGGTCACCCTCGCCCCGCGGCTCGAGTACCGCCCGCTGACGGGTGCCGACTTCCAGCCCCTGCCTGCGCTCGACGGGGAGCGGGGCGTCCCCTTCTACGTCTCCCGGGAGTGGACGCCGATCGGCGGGGCGGACGGGACCCGGCTCGGGCCGGACGAGACGTCGATCGACGCAGGATCGCTGGTCGTCGACGACCGCGACGGCGCGGACCAGGCCGCGGTGGACGGCGACCACTCGATGGGGCTGAACCCGATCGCGTCGCTGACCCTCCCCGGCCGCTCGTACACCGAGGTCGAGTTCAGCGTCCGGGCCACGGCCGATGCGGCCTGGCTCGAGGGGTACGCCTTCCGGCTCGCCGATGGCGCGACGGCGATCCCCGGGGTCGCCACCGCTGGGGTGACCATGGGGGCCAAGCCCTCGGTCGACGGGACCGGGACGATGCGCCAGGGGATCCCGGTCGACGGACCGGTCGGCGGGCTCGCAACGGATGGCGTCGCCTACCGCCTGACCCCGCCGGACGTGGCCACGACCCCGGCCGACGCCCAGGCCACGAGCGCGGTCACGACGCGGGCCGGAGCCCCGCGCTACTCGCTCGCGATGACCGTCAACCCCGCCGCCGGGTCCGCGACCTCGGCGCCCGGGGCACCGCTCGACAGCCCGCACGGCCCGTACTCGTTGACCACGGACGCCTGCGCCGCCTGCCACGCGTCGCACTCGGCGGGCGGCAGCTATCTCCTCAAGTCGCCCTCCCAGAGCACGATGTGCTTCAGCTGTCACAAGAGCGGCGGCAGCGCCACCGGGCTGGACGTCGAATCGCAGTACACCGACCCGACCGTCCCCCAGAACGATCCGATCACCCGCACCTACTACCGCCACGACGCCGTCAACCCGACGGGCGAGCACTCGCTCGCGGCGGCCAACGAGTTCGGTGGCATCAGCAATCGCCACAGCACCTGCGCCGACTGCCACAGCCCGCATGCGGCCGACTCGACCGCCAGCGTCCAGACGACGGCCGGCTGGACGGCGTCGGGTCGTCTCGGACGGATCTCGGGCGTCTCGGTGGTCAACAGCGCGACGCCGGGCGATGCGCCCAGCTACACCTTCCTGGACGGCAACACCACCCCGGTCACCCTCGAGTACCAGCTCTGCCTGAAGTGCCACTCGGGCTTCACGAAGCTCGCCTCGAACACGGGCTACTCGCCGTCGCGCTACGTCCTGGACAAGGCGATCGAGTTCAACCCGAACAACCAGTCGTTCCACCCGGTGGAGGCGGCCGGCACGAACGGGACCCCGGCGATGGCGGCCAGCCTGGCCGGGCCGTCGACGTTCAAGCAGTGGAACTTCCAGACGAGCAGCACCATCCGCTGCCAGAACTGCCACGGCGACGAACGCAAGTACGACGTCACCCTGCCCCAGCCCGGGACCGCGGAGACAGAGGCCGGCGACGACCTGGCCCCGCACGCGAACCAGCCGGGGACCGCGACGGCGCCCGTCCCCGGGATCCTCATGCAGTCGTACCAGTACGGCGCCCTCAACGGTCGGACCGAGGCCTACACCGCGAGCGACTTCGCCCTGTGCTACATGTGCCACGCCGAGACCCCGTTCAAGGACACCTCCGGGGACGGCCGGCCGGACACGAACTTCAAGTACCACGGGCTCCACGTGAGCGGCATCGCCGGCGAGGGTCCGGCCGGGACGAACATCGACCAGGCGAACAACGGCGGGGGCCTGGCCATCTGCGCCGAGTGCCACTTCCGGATCCACTCCACCACCTTCCGGACGGGCGGGCAGGGCGCCTACCAGCGGCTGGTGAACTTCGCCCCGAACGTGACGGCCAGCGGCAGCACCTCGGCACCGGTCGGGCTGAACGCGTGGGACCAGAACGCGAAGACCTGCACGCTGACCTGCCACGGCCAGGGCCACGATCCGAAGGGCTACTGAGCGCCAGCCGGGGGTCCCCGGCGACTCCTCCCGGCATTCCTCGGACGGTCGCGCCGGACCCCTCGACGGGGCCGTCCCATCCCGAAGATATAGGCAGGCCTATACCCTGCCGCACGTCGTTCGGCGGCGACCGGATCGGGTCTCTATCGGAAACGTGCCGCCCGACGGATGGTTCCGGAATTCGCTCAAATCGACAATCGGTCCATCAAGAGATCTCCTCGCGGACGGAGCGTCCGCACGACGGGCAGGAGCACCAGATGGACCGCACCCGGACACGCCGCCCACGGCACCCCCGCCGGGCGCCCGTCGGCATCGGCGCCAGGACCTTTCAGTCATGACCACGCCCCGAACGAAGCCGGCCAGCAGCGAGGTCGAGCTGCTCGCCAGCCTGGGCCTCCCGGCGGGCGCGAGCTCCCAGGACGTCGAAACCGCCCACGACGAGCTCGTGGCCTACCTCGAGAAGGCGCCGACCGACCTCCGCCTCTGGGCCCGCCGCCAGATCGCGACCGTCGACGAGGCCTTCGCGATCCTGTCCGACCCGACGATCGACCGATCCCCGAGCGCGACGGACGCGCCCGTCGTGGCCCCGAGCGTCGCGGCCGCCCCGGCCACGGCCGACACCGACGAGGAGATCGAGGAGCTCGAGCTTGACCACCCGGCCACCCGCCACGGTCGGCGCGAAGCCGAGCGGAAGACCCGCTCGGCCGCCCGGACCGGGTCGGCGAAGCAGGCCAGCGGGATCGGCCGGAACGGCCTGGTCAAGCGCCTGGCCATCGGCGCCGCCCTCGTGGTCGGCGCCGTCGCGATCGGGTTCGTCGGCTTCAACATGAACGGCGGGACGGGGGTCCCGTCCTTCAACGGCTCGCCGGTGCCCGAGGCTTCGACGGCCGGCGTCGACCAGGCGCAGCTCAGCGCCCTGATGCAGAAGATCGCCGCGGATCCCAAGGACACGGCGTCACTCCAGTCGATCGGCGACCTCTACTACCAGGTCGGCGACTACGCGACGGCCGGGACCTGGTTCGACAAGATCCTGGCGATCGACCCGAAGAACACCGACGCGCGGCTCGCCCTCGGCGCCGCGATGTACAACCAGGACAAGGCCGCCGATGCCGAGAAGCAGTGGCGCCAGGTCATCGCCGTCGATCCGAAGAGCATCGAGGCCTACTACGACCTCGGCTTCCTCTACCTCAGCCAGAACCCGCCCGACATCACCAAGGTCAAGACCGAGTGGAACAAGGTCATCGAGATCGACCCGACCTCGGACCTGGCCAAGCGGGTGATCACCCACCTCCAGAGCCTCGACGGCTCGCCGGCTCCGAGCGGTGCGGCCGCGAGTGGCGCCCCGGCCAGCGCGGCCCCCTCCACCCCGGCCGCCACGCCGGCACCGAGCAAGTAGAGCGATGGACGCCGGCATCGGGATCGGGCTCGTGATCGCCTTCCTCGGCGGGATCGTCTCGTTCGCCTCGCCGTGCTGCCTGCCGCTCGTGCCGGCCTACGTGGGCTACATGGTCGGCACCACCGCCGACGACGGGACCGCCGACCGGCGAGCCGCCCTCTACCAGTCCCTCGCCTTCGTCCTGGGCTTCTCCGCGGTGTTCATCGCCCTGTGGGCCTCGGTCGGGCTCATCGGCTACGTCCTGCGCGACTACGTCGGGATCCTCCGCCAGCTCGGTGGCGCGATCCTCGTCTTCATGGGCCTCAACATGGCCGGGGTCATCAACATCTCGGCCCTGTACCGTGAGGCCCGCCTCCCGGTCGGCCCGCTGGGCACCGCGACGATGGGCTTCGGCCCGGCGGCTCCCAGCCAGCCGAGCTACGGGCGATCGGCCCTCCTCGGCGTCGTCTTCGCCGCCGGATGGACGCCCTGCATCGGTCCGATCCTGGGCGGGATCATCGGGCTGGCCGCGGTCAGCGCGAGCGTCGCCGAGGGGACCCTCCTCCTGGTCGCCTACGCGACCGGCCTGGCCATCCCGTTCGTCCTCGTCGCCGTCGGCGCGACCGCGGTGAGCCACCGCCTCTCCTGGTTCCGGGACCACTACCGACTCGTCTCGGCGATCACCGGCGGGCTCCTGGTCCTGGTCGGCTTCCTGATGATCACCAACACCTTCTCCCGACTCTCGGGGCTCTTCACCCCGCTCGGTTCCTAGGAGTGCACGCATGAGCCAGACCGTCCCCACCCCGGCCCTCCCCCGGACCGAGCGCGAGCTGGGCGAGGATCTCG
>CAWIYR010000005.1:0-317803 GCA_963840375.1 uncultured Chloroflexia bacterium | reverse complement strand
CTGGGCGTGCACGAAGTACATGCCGGTCCTGAACGCGAAGGTATACGAGGTCGTCGCCGAGACACTGGACCTGCGGCCCGACGACGAGCTGCTGGACATCGGCTGCGGGCCCGGGGCGTTCCTGGCCACCAAGGCGCGGCACGCTCGCAGGGTCGTGGGCCTCGATCCCTCTCGGGTCATGCTGCGCGACGCCGAGCGGCGGCTCGCGGATCGACTCGCCGCGGGGACGGCTCAGCTCGTGCTCGGCAGCGCGGCCGCGCTGCCCTTCGGCGACGGCGAGTTCTCGGCGATCACGGCCATCGAAGCGCCAGCGAACCCGGCCGAGGTGTACCGGACGCTGCGCCCGGGCGGACGCTTCGTGTTCGTCGACCCCGATCCAAGGAGGACGTCCAGCGAGCGGACCAGCTCCTGGGGGCGCCGGCGGTGGGACGAGGCCGACTTCCGGCGGATGCTCGAGGATGCCGGGTTCACGGACCTGACCGTACGCTACAACGGCTACTCGGTCCTCGGCGCGGAACGGTCGTTCCTCGGCGCGGAGCGGGTCGTGAGCTGCCACAAGCCGGCCGCGTCGCGACCGCACGGACGAAGACCGGAGACCCCATGAGAGCAGTCGTGTGCACGAACTACGGACCACCGGATGTCCTTCGACTCAGAGACGTGCCGAAACCCGTCCCGAAGGACGACGAAGTGCTGGTCCGGATCCGCGCCACGACGGTCAGCACGGCCGATTGCGAGCTGCGGCGATTCGACTTCGCCCCCTGGATCTGGGTGCCCATGCGGCTGGGGTTCGGCATCCGCAGACCCAGACGACGCGTGCTCGGGCAGGAGCTTGCCGGTGACGTCGAGTCGGTGGGCAAGAGGGTCGGGTCGCTCAAGAAGGGCGACCGGGTCTTCGCGGCGACGGGCATCCCCCTGGGAGCCTACGCGGAGTACATCTGCCTGCGCGAGAACCCCCCGACCGGGGCGATCGCGACGATGCCGGCGAACCTGGACTACGCGGAGGCTGCGGCCGTCCCCTACGGAGGAGGCGAGGCCCTGTCGTTCCTGCGCAAGGCGGACGTCCGGAGCGGACAGCGGGTCCTGGTCAACGGCGCGGGAGGGAGCTTCGGCACGTTCGCGGTCCAGCTCGCCAAGGTCCTCGGGGCGCACGTGACCGCGGTGGACAGTGCGCCGAAGCTGGAGATGCTGCGCACGATCGGCGCGGATCGCGTCATCGACTACGCCCAGGAGGACTTCACCGACAGCCCCGAGACCTACGACGTCATCTTCGACGTGGTCCGCGGCACACCGTCCGCTCGCATGGTGGGGTCGCTGACCGGGAATGGATGGCTGCTGATGGCCAATCCGGGCTTCCTGCAGATCGTTCGCGCCAGGTGGGCGGCGAGGGGAAGCGGGAAGCGGGTGTCGTTCATTCCATCGCGCTCGACAGGCGAGGACCTGGCCTACCTGCGCGGCCTGGTCGAAGCGGGGCAACTGCACCCGGTCGTCGACCGGAGCTTCCCGCTCGAGCAGATGGTCGAGGCTCACAGGTACGCCGAAACCGGCCAGAAGTCGGGGAACATCGTTGTGGTCATCGGGGGAACGCCATGAAGGCAGTCGTCCAGGTCGGCTACGGCTCGGCGGACGTGCTCGAACCCAGGGAGATCGACAGGCCGGTCGCCGCCGATGACGACGTCCTGGTGCGCGTCCACGCGGCATCGCTTGCCGCCGGGGACTACTTCGCCATGCGGGGCGCACCGTTCCCCATCCGGATGTACGTCGGCTTCCCCAAGCCCAAGAAGGACTTCGTCGTCGGGCTCGATTGCGCGGGAGTCGTCGAATTGGTCGGCAAGGAGGTGACCCGCTTCCTGCCTGGTGACGAGGTGTACGGGGAGTGCCGCGGATCTTGCGCCGAGTATGCGGTCGCCCTTGGGGGCAAGCTCGCGCACAAGCCGCATAACCTGACGTTCGAGCAGGCCGCGGCCGTGCCCACGTCGGCCCTGGCCGCTCTGCAGGCGCTTCGCGATCACGGCAAGGTGCAGCCCGGGCAGAAGGTCCTGATCAACGGTGCGTCGGGGGGCGTGGGTACCTTCGCCGTGCAGATCGCCAAGGTCCTCGGGGCGGAGGTGACCGGCGTGTGCAGCACGGGGAACGTGGACACGGTCCGATCGATCGGAGCGGACCATGTCATCGACTACACCAAGGAGGACTTCACGCAGGGCGAGCCGCGCTACGACCTGATCCTCGACAACGTCGCGAGTCACTCGTTCGCGGAGTACAGGCGCGTGCTCGAGCCCGGGGGGACGCTCATGCCCAACAGTGGGCATGCTGGCATGGGCTACGTCCTCAAGGCGTTCTTGCTGCCATTGTTCGTGCGCCAGCAGGAACGCCCGTTCGTCTCGACACCGAACCAGGACGACTTGATCACGCTCAAGGAGCTGGTCGAGGCCGGACGGGTCACGCCGGTCATCGACCGAACGTATCCGCTGAGCGAGACCGCTCAGGCCTTTCGATATCTGGATCAGGGTCATGCTCAAGGCAAGGTCGTCATCGTCGTGGCGAACGGTGAGTGAGTCATCGTGGATGCGACGGCCACCATCCCGGGACGGTGGATAGCCGTTACCCTGACCTCTCGCTTGGGGGACTTGCTCCGCATCGCCTGACAGATGGAGAGACGATGAGCATGGCGACGAGGACGAACACGCGGTCGCCTGCGCTGCATGATGCCGACCGCCACGATCTGATCCGCGTGCAGGGCGCGCGCGTCAACAACCTCAAGGACATCAGCGTCGAGATCCCGAAGCGCCGGCTCACGGTGTTCACCGGCGTCTCCGGCTCGGGCAAGAGCTCGCTGGTGTTCGGCACGATCGCCGCGGAGTCGCAGCGGATGATCAACGAGACGTACAGCGCCTTCGTGCAGGGCTTCATGCCGACACTGACGCGGCCGGACGTCGACGTGCTCGACGGGCTGACGACGGCGATCATCGTGGACCAGGAGCGGATGGGCGCCAACGCCCGGTCCACCGTCGGCACCGCCACCGACGCCAATGCGCTGCTCCGAGTGCTGTTCAGCCGCCTCGGAGATCCCTACATCGGTCCGCCCACGGCCTACTCGTTCAACGTCCCGATGCGGAAGGCGAGCGGGGCGATGACCGTCGACCGGGGTAAGGGAGAGCGGATCGTGGTGCGCGACGCCGTCTACTACGGCGGCATGTGCCCGCGCTGCGAGGGCATGGGTTCCGTCACCGACATCGACCTGACACAGCTGTACGACGACAGGAAGTCGCTCAACGAGGGTGCGCTCGCGATCCCTGGGTACAGCATGGACGGCTGGTACGGCCGCATCTTCAGCGGCTGTGGCTTCTTCGACCCGGACAAGCCGATCCGCGACTTCACCAAGACCGAACTCCACGACCTCCTGCACAAGGAGCCGACCAAGATCAAGGTCGACGGCATCAACCTGACGTACGAAGGGCTGATCCCGAGGATCCAGAAGTCGATGCTGTCCAAGGACGTCGGTGCGCTGCAGCCGCACATCCGGGCGTTCGTGGAGCGCGCGGTGACGTTCACGGCGTGTCCCGAGTGCGGCGGCACACGGCTCAACGAGCCCGCCCGATCGTCGAAGATCAAGGGCATCAACATCGCCGCCGCCTGCGCGATGCAGATCGACGATCTGGCCGAGTGGCTGCGGGGATTGGACGAGCCGTCGGTCGCTCCGCTGCTCGCCGGTCTCCAGCACACGTTCGACTCGTTCGTCGAGATCGGGCTCGGCTATCTCAGCCTCGACCGACCGTCGGGCACGCTGTCCGGGGGCGAGTCCCAGCGCACCAGGATGATCCGTCACCTCGGCTCATCGCTCACCGACGTCACGTACGTCTTCGACGAGCCCACCATCGGGCTGCATCCGCACGACATCGCTCGGATGAACGGACTGCTCCTGCGGCTGCGCGACAAGGGCAACACGGTGCTCGTAGTCGAGCACAAGCCCGAGGTGATCGAGATCGCCGACCACGTCGTCGACCTGGGGCCGGGCGCCGGAAGCAGGGGCGGCGAGGTGGTGTTCGAGGGCACGGTCGAGGGGCTTCGGGCGAGCGCCACGCTGACCGGCCGACACCTGGACGACCGGGCGTCGGTGAAGCCGTCGGTGCGGACAGCATCGGGCACCCTGGAGGTGCGCCGCGCCAGCACGAACAACCTGCAGGATGTCGATGTCGACATCCCGCTCGGCGTGCTGGTGGTGTTGACCGGCGTTGCCGGGTCGGGCAAGAGCTCGCTCATCGACGGGTCGGTGTCGGGCCGGGACGGCGTCGTGACGATCGATCAGGGAGCGATCAAGGGCTCGCGGCGCAGCAACCCGGCCACGTACTCGGGCCTGCTCGACCCGATCCGCACGGCGTTCGCAAAGGCCAATGGCGTGAAGCCGGCGCTGTTCAGCGCCAACTCCGAGGGCGCCTGCCCGACCTGCAACGGCGCCGGCGTCATCTATACCGAGCTCGGGTTCATGGATACCGTCGCCACCACCTGTGAGGATTGCGAGGGGAAACGGTATGAGGCGACGGTGTTGGGCTACAAGCTGGGCGGCCGCGACATCAGCGAGGTGCTCGCGATGTCGGTGACCGAGGCCGACGCGTTCTTCGGCGCCGGCGAGGCGCGGACCCCGGCCGCGCACGCCATCCTGCAGCGCTTGAACGACGTCGGTCTCGGCTACCTGCGGCTCGGCCAGCCGCTCCCCACGTTGTCCGGTGGCGAGCGGCAGCGGCTCAAGCTGGCCACCCACATGGCGGAGAAGGGCGGCGTCTACGTCCTCGACGAGCCGACCTCCGGTCTCCATCTCGCCGACGTCGAGCACCTGCTCGGCCTGCTCGACCGGCTCGTCGACTCGGGCAAGACGGTCATCGTCATCGAACACCACCAGGCGGTCATGGCACACGCCGACTGGATCATCGACCTCGGACCGGGTGCCGGCCACGAGGGCGGCCGGATCGTCTTCGAGGGCACACCCGCCGACCTCGTCGCTGCCCGCACGACCCTTACTGGCGTGCACCTCGCGGCCTATGTCGGCGCCTCCTGAGCGGGATCATCATCGGAAGAACTTCGGCGGCCTCAGCCGAAGAAGCGTCGCAGGTCCCGCGCGACCGGCTCCGGATGACCGCGGACATCGCTGTTCCACGACGCCGCGTGGTCGAGCCCTGCGAGCTCGACCCGGGTGGCCTTCGGCAGCGCGCTCGCGAGGTCGGCGAGCGCCCGCTTGAGGAACGCTGGGCTCCGGCTCCCGCCCATCAGGAGGATGTCCGCCCGGATCGAGCGGAAGTCGTGGAGCCGGCCGCTCGACTCGGTGACGATCGCGAAGTCGGAGTGCAGCGTCGACGCCAGCTCGCGCATCGACGGGTACGGGCCGACGGGCTTCTTCGCCTCCTGGGCCATCGCCACCATCGCGAGCCTGGCGGTCAGCGCCTTCGGCATCGCCCTGAACCAGCCCGGGCCCATTTCGGCGCCGCGCATCGCGGTGACCATCGCCTCCCCGACCCTGCCGCGGGCCATCTCGTCGTCGAAGGTCGCGAGGAGGGCGGCCGCTGCAGCCCGATCCGGGAGCAACGGCGGCTCGAAGATCCCGACCTTCGCGATCGCCGGGATCGTTCGTGCGGCGTGGAGCGCGATGCAGGCGCCGGAGCTCAGTCCCCAGAGGTTGGTCGCGCCGGTGGCGCCGAGCAGTGCCGCGACGTCTTCGAGTTCCTGCTGGAGCTCGTCGCCGGTCCGATAGGGCCCGCTGAGGCCACGGCCGCGGCGATCGGGCACCATCACCGTGAACGCGGCTGCCAGGAGCCGGGCGAGCTCGACGTGATGGGCGCCCGACGACATCGAGCCGTGGAGGAGGACCAGGCCCGGTCCCCTGCCGAACCGTCGGTAGCCGATCGTCGTGCCGTCGCGCGAGGTGACGGATCCGAGGACAGGCTCGGCCCGAGCGACGACGTCCGCCGAGCGAGGCGCGACACCGATCGAGGCTGGCTTGATCGGCATGACTGGACGGGCTCCCGTGGACGGCGGTACGATCGCCTTGGTGGCTGAGTCGCTTATCTCATAAATAACTTAGATGCTAAGCGAGTCTGATGTCAAGCAGGCGCCACGATGAGGCGATGGACTCATTGAACCGCGAGGTCCGCGGCTGGCAGGCCGACCAGGAGCTGTTCGATTCGACCGTCATCGAGCGAGCCGGGGTCAATCGGACGGACTGGCGCTGCCTCGACATCCTCGGCACGCGCGGGCCGATGACGGCCGGTGAGCTCGCCGACGCGGTCCGCCTGACGACCGGGGCAGTCACCGGCGTGCTCGATCGGCTCGAGGCGGCAGGCCTCGTCCGCCGCATCCGCGACACCCAGGACCGCCGCAAGGTGATCGTCGAGGTCACCGACGAGCTCGATCGGGTGGGGGCGCCCGTCTACGGCCCGCTGATCGCGGATGCGGCGGAGGCGCATGCCGTATTCGACGCCGAGGAGCTCGAGCTGATCACCCAATTCATCAGGATCGAGCGAGGCCTGCTCGCGAAGCACACCGCGCGGGTGGCCGCGATGAACCGGCTCCGCGCGATCGTCTGACGAGCTGCCCCACCAGCAGGAGACCGACGATGCCCGCCCTCGTGCTTATCGCCGTCATCGGACTCGCCGGCGGCATCCTGTCCGGACTCTTCGGCATCGGCGGCGGCCTGGTGATCGTCCCGGGGCTCATCGTGCTCGTGGGCTTCCCCGTCGCGAAGGCGGCCGGCACGTCACTCGCCGCGTTGCTGCTCCCGGTGGGCCTCTTCGGTGCGCTCGAGTACTACCGCGCCGGACAGGTCGACGTGCGAGCGGCCGTCGTCATCGCGATCGGCCTCCTCGTGGGCGCGTACTTCGGCGCCCGCATCGGGACGGCGCTCGACCCGACCGTGGCACAGCGAGCGTTCGGGATCTTCCTCCTCATCGTCGGTGCACGGCTGACGTTCTTCGCCTGACCCTAGGCCCTGCGCCGCCCGGTCCGACTCCGGACGCGCTACCCGGTATCGGCGATCCGTGGCACGCGCGCGCCCTCCCCTTGCCCGCCTCGGCGCTCGGAGTCCGAGCGTGGCGGATCACCTGCTGCTGCCAGGGTCGTGCAGAGCGACCACGGACGCCCCTGGCAGCCGTAGCACCTGGAGACACGACCCGCAACGAGCACCCTGCCATCTCGAAGCAGCGTGGCCGTGTCGACCACACCGAGATGTCCGACGCCATTCGTTCCATCTTCGCGGGGCGTCATCACGCGGACCGGGTGATGCAGGGGGCTTGCCCCGCCCCCTACTATCGGCGCGTCCGGCTGCGAGCCCCGCCGGGCTCGAGGAGGAGGCCGAGGCCCATGACCGCTCCAGCGAGCACCCGCGCCGCGAAGGCGAAGCGCCGGCTGCCGATCCTCGAGGGGATCCTGCCCTTCGACCCGGCCCGGCTCCCGAGCGAGCTGATCGCCGGGGCGACCCTCGCCGCGCTGGCGATGCCCGAGGTCATGGGCTACTCGAAGATCGCCGAGATGCCCGTCTACACGGGCCTCTACACGCTCGTCCTGCCGATGGCGGCGTTCGCCCTGTTCGGCTCGTCCCGCCATCTCGTGGTCGGGGCGGACTCGGCGACCGCCGCGGTCATGGCCACCGGGCTCGCCGGGATCGCCGCGGCCGGGGCACCCGGGTCCTCCCAGTGGGTCGCCATGGCCGGGCTGGCCGCGCTGATGTGCGCCGTCTTCATGATCGTGGCCAGGCTCATCCGTCTCGGGTTCATCGCCAACTTCCTCTCCCACAGCGTCCTCATCGGCTTCCTGACCGGGGTCGGGATCCAGGTGGCGATGGGCCAGGTGGCCGGGATGTTCGGGGTGAGCGACGGGAGCGGGACCACCCTGCAGAAGTTCTGGACCACGCTGCAGAACATCGCCGCCGGCGACACCAGCCTCCCCACCCTGGCCGTGTCGGTGGCCGTCCTCGCGACGATCGTCGGCCTGGGACGGGTGAACAAGAAGATCCCCGGGGCGCTCATCGCCGTCGTCGGGGCGATCGCCGCCAGCTACCTGTTCGATTTCGCCGCCCGCGGCATCACCACGATCGGCACGGTCCCCGCGGGACTGCCTCCCATCGGCCTGCCGGCCATCCCGGCCGACCAGCTTGTCTCGGACATCGAGGCCCTGCTCCCGGTCGTCTTCTCGATGTTCATCCTGATCCTCGCCCAGAGCGCGGCGACCTCCCGCGCCTACGCCATGAAGTACGACGACAGCTTCGACGAGAACGTCGACCTCATCGGTCTGGGCCTCGGCAACCTGGCCGCGGGGATCAGCGGCACGTTCGTCGTGAACGGCTCACCGACCAAGACAGAGATGGTCGACAGCGCCGGCGGACGGAGCCAGGTCGCCCAGCTCACCACGGCCGCCATCGTGGTCGTCGTCCTGCTCTTCCTCACCGGCCCGCTGTCCTACATGCCGAACGCGGTCCTCTCGGCCGTCGTCTTCCTTATCGGGATCAAGCTCATCGACTACCTGGGGATGGGCGGCATCTACCGGCTCCGACGCGACGAGTTCGCGGTCGCCGCGATCACGGCGGCCGTCGTCGTCATCGTCGGCGTGGAGCAGGGGATCATCCTGGCCATCGTCCTGTCGGTCGTCGTCGTCCTGATGCACGTCTACAAGCCGCACGATCGGGTCGTCTCGTTCACGGCCGAGGGCAAGCCCAGCCTGGGGTCGGTCACCGGGGCCGCCCAGGCTGAACCCGGGCTGGTCATCTATGCCTTCGGGGCGGAGCTGTTCTACGCGAACGCCAGCCGCTTCAGCGAGGAGATCATGGAGATCGTCGAGGCGGCCGACCCGCCCCTGAAGTGGCTGGCGTTCGACGCCGCGGCCATGGGCGACCTCGACTTCTCGGGCGCCGATGCCGTCCGCCAGATCGCCGGGGAGATGGAGCGGCGCAGCGCGAAGCTGGCCATCTGCTCGCTCGATCCGGCGGTCAAGAAGCTGCTCGACGCCTACGGCCTGACCGAGAAGATCGGTTCGGCGTACATCTTCGAGACCACGCAGGACGTCCTGGCGGCGTACCGGAAGATGGCCTCGGCCAGCTAGCACAGGGGGACCCGTGGCTTCGCTTCCCACCCGGGAGGAACGAGCCGAGCTCGGCAGGGCGGCCCGGAAGCGGGAGCCGGCGGCCGGTCATCGCGACTGGAAGCCGGCCCCCGACCGACCCGATCCGATCGCCCTGCTCGAGGAGCAGGGGACGACCCGCATCCCCGAGCTCGTCCCGATCCGCTACGGCCGGATGGCCGTGTCGCCGTTCACGTTCTTCCGGGGGGCGGCCCTGCCGATGGCGGCCGACCTCGCCCCGACCCCGGTGAGCGGGCTGACCGTTCAGGCCTGCGGCGACGCTCACCTCTCGAACTTCGGGTTGTTCGCCTCGCCCGAGCGCGACCTTCTGTTCGACATCAACGACTTCGACGAGACCCTGCCGGGGCCGTGGGAGTGGGACCTCAAGCGGCTGACGTCGAGCATCGTCGTGGCCGGTCGGGAGCTCGGCCTGGATACCGCGACGACCACTCATGCCGCCCACGCGGTCGTCCACAGCTATCGGCAGCGGATGACCGAGTTCGCCGCGATGTCGGCGATCGACGTCTTCTACTCGCGGGTCGACGTCGACGCGATCACGACCTTCGTGAACAAGCGGGCCCGACCCTTCCTCGAGACGACCGTCCGCTCGACGTCGAAGCACGACAGCCTTCACGAGATACCCAAGCTCACCGAGGTCGACCAGGAGGGCCGGCGCCGGATCCGGGAGCACCCGCCGATCCTCGTCCATCGAGCGGAGCTGACCGACGAGGCAGAGCGGGTGGGCTTCGCGGTGTACCGGGACTCCTTGCTCGTCGACCGCCAGGCCCTGTTCGACCGCTACCGGATGGTGGACTGGGCGCTCAAGGTGGTCGGCGTGGGCAGCGTCGGCCTGATGGCCGCCGTCGTCCTCCTCGACGAAGGTGGCGACGCCGACCCCGTCTTCCTCCAGGTGAAGCAGGCCGAGGCCTCGGTCCTCGAGCGGTTCCTGGGCCCGAGCAGGTCGGCGACCGCGGGCGAGCGCGTCGTGGCCGGCCAGCGGCTCCTCCAGGCGGCCACGGACGTCCTCCTCGGCTGGGCCGTGGGGCCGGCCGGCCGACATTTCTACGTCCGTCAGCTCCAGGACCAGAAGGGCAGCGCGGTCATCGAGGCGATGACCAGCGACGACCTGGTGACCTGGGGTCGGCTCTGTGGCTGGGCCCTCGCCCGCGGCCACGCCAGGTCGGGCGACCCCGTCGCGATCGCGGCCTACCTCGGAGACGACAACGCCGTCGACCATGCCTTCGCCGACTTCGCCGCCCTCTACGCGGACCAGAACGAGCAGGATCACGCGGCCTTCGTGGCCGCGATCCAGTCGGGTCGGTTGAAGGCCGAGGCCGGGGTCTGACGGAGTGCTCGGCCGAACCGTCGGCCTGGTCGGCGGTCGGGACGCCGGACCCGTCTGAGGGTCAGACGCCCCCGCTGACGAGCCGGCCGTCCTGGAACACCGCCCGGATCCGCGACCGGAAGCCATCGAAGTCGTACGGGTCGCCGTCCACGACCACCAGGTCGGCGCGCTTGCCCGGCTCGATCGTCCCGAGCTCGTCGGCCATGTCGAGGAGCTCGGCGGCGTTGCGGGTCGTGGCGACGAGGACATCGGACGGGCGCATCCCACCCCGGGCCATCAGGCCGAGCTCATCGAGGTTCCGTCCGTGCGGCGTGACCCCGCTGTCCGTCCCCATCGCGATCCGGACGCCCGCCGCGACCGCCCGCCGGAACGCCTCCCGATGGACGTCGACCACCGACCGGGCCTTGGCCACGACCTGGGGCGGGATCGGGGCGCCGGCGTCGGCCGCCTCGAGGACCCCGAGCGGGGCCACCAGGGTCGGGACGAAGAACGTACCCCGCGCGAGCATCAGGTCGATCGCCTCGTCGTCGAGGTAGATGCCGTGGTCGATCGACCGGATGCCGGCCCTGATCGCGGCCTTGATCCCCGGGGCACCCTGGGCATGGGCCATGACCGGGATCCCGGCCGCGTCGGCCTCGGCGACCAGGACGGCCAGCTCGTCGTCGCGGAAGTGCCCGTGACGCGGGTCGTCGCGCGGCGACAGGACGCCCCCGGAGGTCGCGACCTTGATCTGGTTCGCGCCGGCCCGGACGAGCTCCCGGACCTTCGCCCGCATCTCGTCGGGTCCGTCGACCACGCTCGAGGGCATCCCCGGGTAGGGCCGGCCGAACCCGGCTTCGTAACCCGACGGGTACCAGTCGTCGCCGTGGCCGCCGGTCTGGCTGAGCATCGTGAGCGCGATCCGCAACCGGGGCCCCCGGATGAGCCCCTCGGCGACGGCCTGCTGCATCCCGAGATCGGCCCCACCGGCGTCGCGCACCGTGGTGATCCCGGCGTCGAGGGTCGCCCCGAGGTTCGCGATCGCCTCGTAGAAGTGGTACGAGAACGGCGCGTTCACGTGGCGCCACACGTCGACGTGGCTGAAGGCGACGTGGACGTGACAGTCGAACAGCCCGGGCAGGATCGTGCGCCCGGACAGATCGACCTCGACGTCACCGTCGAGGCCGGGCCCGACGTCGACGATCCGGCCGTCCTCCACGACGACGTCGGACGGGCGGGGATCGGCCCCCGAGCCGTCGAACACTCGAGCCCCGGAGAACAGCGTGCGTGTCATGGGCCCGATCGTAGCGGTCGGACCGGCGACGCGTCAGCCGGTCGTGCCGGTCCCGGCGTCCTCGGGCTGGACGGTGGCGCTCGCGGCCTCGACGTCGCGAGCGGTGGGGACCGCCCGGCGTCGGCGAGCGTGGAGCTCGTCGTGGATCTGGGCGTGGGTGCGGCGGTCGGCGACCGGTCGGGTCTGGCGGCGTCGGACGGGGAGCGGCTCGGGCGCCTCGACGTGACCGTGGCCACCACTCGCCCCGATCGCCTCCACGGGGACCGCCACGCCGTCCGCGTAGAGGACGGTGAAGAGCCGGACGAGCTCCGGATCGAACTGGACCCCGGCGTGGCGACGGAGCTCGTCGAGGGCCTGATCGTGGGTGATCGCCCGGCGGTACGGCCGGCCGGCGACCATCGCCTCGTAGGCATCGGCGATGGCCACGATCCTCGCCCCCACCGGGATCTCCTGGCCGTTCAGCCCATGCGGGTAGCCACGACCGTCGAACCATTCGTGGTGATGGAGGACGATGGTCGCCGCGTCGCGGAGCGCGCCTGCCTGCTCGAGGACGACCTGGCCGATCTTCGGGTGCTCCGAGACGACCCGCCATTCGGGATCGGTGAGCTCGCCCGGGTTGGACAGGATCTCGTCCGGGATGGCCAGCTTGCCGAGGTCGTGGAGAAGGCTCGCGGTCCGGATCCGCTCGACCTCGCCCATCGGAAGATCGATCGCGCGAGCGAGGCTCACCGACATCTCGGCGATCATCGTCGACGGCTTGCCGGCCCAGGCCGGGCGGCTCTCGAGCGCCTCGCGAAGGCTCGCCGTCGCCATCCCGGCGGCCAGCCGGCCGACCTCGACGGCACGCTCCCGGGCCTGCGGTCCGATCGCCGCCCGACGGACCAGGTTCCCCTCCTCGAGCTCGTGGAAGACATAGACCTGGTCGCGGCCGAGGGCCTTGGCCGAGTAGAGCGCGGCATCCGAATCGCGGATGAGGGCGTCGAGGCTGAGGTGCTGGCCCAGCCCACCGGCCACACCGGCGCTCAGGGTGATCGTCAGCACGTGACCGTCCTGGAGGCGGACCTGGCGCGATCCGACGAGGCGGCGCAGCTTCTCGGCGCTCGCCGCGGCCGCGTCGGCGTCGGTCTCGGGCAGGACGATCATGAACTCCTCGCCGCCATAGCGGCCGACGACGTCGGTGGTCCGGACGTTCAACCGGAGGATCTCGGCGATCTCACGGAGGACGACGTCGCCGGCGACGTGGCCATGGGTGTCGTTCACCCGCTTGAAGTGGTCCAGGTCCACGAGGACGACCGAGCATGGCCGCTGGTACCGGGCGGCGCGACCGAGCTCCTCTTCGAGCCGGGCGAGGAGCGCCTGGCGGTTCAGCACGCCGGTGAGGAGGTCCACGGTGGCCAACGTCCAGGCCTCGCCCATCCGCTCGGCGAGGCGCCCGAACCCGGCCCGCAGGCGCGGGTCGTCCACCCGGGCGGTGTCGAGCCCGCCGCTCAGGTCGGCGTCGCTGGCGAGGATCTCGGTGAGTTCGGCGATCCGGCGCATCTGGCGCCGGCCGATCGTGGCGGCGTAGCCGGCCGTCCCGAGGAGGGCGCCGATGAATCCGATGGCCAGGATCGCCAGGATCAGGGTGGTGCTGCTTGAGATGGTCACAGCCTCATATCGCTGGTGCCGGGGCGTCGTCGCACCCACGGCGGTTCCGGACCGCCCTGCTCGGTCGAATGGGATCCTCCCTCGGCGTGGCGGATCGCCCGGGCCCCCTGAGTCATCGTCGCGACCCGGTCCCCCCCGAGCCATAGCGCGAAGGTCCCCCCCGCTCGCGGACGGCGGTGGTACCGGGCCCGGGATGGCACGGTGCGTCGACGCACGGGCCCAGCCCACGGGAGGACCTTCGCCGGTCGGTGGTGGGTGTCGGTGGGGTCCGCGGCGGTCGGGAGGGCAGCGTGGCCGAGGCGCCCGTTGCGGTGGGTCACCGCGGTCGGGTGGCCTCAGGATCCCGCGGCTGGTCCGCCCGTAGTGTCGTCGAGGTCGAGGTCGCCCGTGCTGAGCGTCGCGCCCACGAACCGCTCATCGGTCGACGGGTCCGTGATGAGGCACGCCCAGCCGCCGTCGGTCGGCCAGGCGAGCCTCCGGATCCGGGACGTCGGGCCGGCCGCTCCAAGGAACTCGAGCCGCCAGCGGCGCGGCAGGTGGTCGATGGGGCCACCGGCGGAGGCCACCGCCTCCTCCGCCCAGTCGAGGTAGACGGCGTTGTTCACGTGGTTCATCGGGTCGAGCTCGTGACGGCGGACGGCCGAGCCGGCCGGCGGATCGGCCCAGCCGGCCGGCGGATCGGCCGGCGGGACGAGGCGGACGCGGACGGGGGTCAGGACCGAGTCCGGCGTGAGCCCGAAGGCGACCCCGAACGCCTCCGGGATGCGCGTCGGCGCGCCCGAGCTGGTGGTCATCGCCCAGTCAACGTCGACGAGCGCCGCCAGCGATCCGTCAGGTGACCGGAACTCGGTCCGGCGACGGGCGAGAACCTTGCGAGCCGCGCCCACCCGGGTCGTCCCGACGACGATGGACCCGTCCTCGATCGGGCCCAGGATCCGGAGGTCGACGCCCCGGACGACCCAGGCGAGGTCCCGCTCGCGATACCACGACCGACCGAAGCCGCGACGCTCCGAATGGACCCAGGCCAGCTCGGCAGCGTAGCGCAGGAGGACCGACGACCGGATCGTCCCGGACGGGCCGGCTTCCTCGAATCGGACGCGGAACGTCTGCTCGGCCGACCGCTCCGACCCGGTCGGTGGACGAGCCGACGGCTCGTCCGTCATGACGACGCCGTCAGCTCGGCGAGGCGCTCGATGGCGACCAGGCGGGTCGATTCGTGGGGAGCGGTCTGACGATCGAGGCGGACCCGGCATGACCGCTCGGCATCGAAGACGACGAGCCCGACCGCGAGCCGTGCCTCCTCGTCGACCGCATGGGTCCGTGCGTCATCGAGCTGGTAGAGGACGTCGGCGTTGATCCCGCGAGCCCCCCACTTGCAGTCCCAGGCCTCGCTCCCGTCGGCGAGCTCGACCGTCACGTCGTAGGGATGGATCTCGGCGGCCACCCCGTCGAAGAGGATCCGCCGCTCGCGACGGATCGTCGCGCCCGCCGGCAGGACCCGCCGGGCGAGGAGCCGCTCGGTGACCGCCTCGACGATCGCACCCCGGACCTGGCTGCGGACCAGGTCGCCGCGCCCGGCAACCTCGAGCGAGACGGCGAGCACGGCCTCCGCGGCGGCCCTTCGGTCGTCCGGGACGTCGGCGCCGAACAGGGTCGGGAACATCCGGCGCCAGGCTGCCGGGTCGTCCCGCTCGCCGTTCATCACCGCCCGGGCGAGGATGCGCTCGGCGCTCCCCGCGTCGGCGAGGAGCTCGGCCGCGCGGGCGACGAGCGGCTCACCCTGGATCGCCGCGTAGACCACGGCCCGGCCGTCCCGAGCGGCGTCCTGGAATCGCATCGCGGGACCGGCCCTCAGGCCGGCTCGCCGAGGGCGAGCAGGACGACCTGGGGGAAGGTGGACAGCCAGTCGATCGCCCGGTGAGGGTCCTCGATCGCGCCGATCTCGGCGATCGCCTCGTCGATCGCGTCGGCCATCGCCGGGGACGCCGGCTCGGCACCCCGCGCATCCGCGACCTCGGCCAGCCGCTCCGCCCATGCCGCGTCGAGGTCGTTGACGTACGACCACTCGTCCTCGATGGACTCTCCGACGTCGGCCAGGCCGCGCTGGGCCGCGATCGCCCGCGCGATGATCCCCGAGACCAGGGTCGGGTCCTCTGCCATCTCGGGAGCGTAGCGGAACGCGGCCCGCGAGTCAGCCGACCGTCGACGCAACCACGCCGATCGGGTCCGATCCGAGGTCCCGGTCTAGGCGTGGGCCCGCTTGATCACGTCCTCGAGGGTCCGTCGGCAGGCTTCGTCCCAGGACCGGCTGTAGGCCCGGCCGGCGGCGTGTCGGAGGCGGGCCGCTTCGGCCCGCTGACCACGCCGAGCCAGCTCATCGACCGCGTCGAGAGCTCGACGATAGAGCTCCGGCAGGTGCTCCGCGAGGAGAGGATCCGTCGCCATCGGACAACGATGGGCCCCCGGCGGCCGGCGTGGCATGGCCGACTGGTCCCGGTCGCCCCGAGCCGTTCGGGCCATGCCCATCGGCCGCCTCCCGACCGTGGCATCATCGGCGGGCGATGACGACCGACCCGATCGCGCCCGTTCCCGACCCTGCGCTGCCGGCGGGAGGCGTCCCCGGACCGACCGGCCTGCGCGGCACCTGGTACATCCTCCCGACGCCCTTCGACGCCGAGGGCCGGCTCGACACCGGGTCGCTCGGCCGCCTCGTCGAGGCCGCGATCGACTGGGGGGTGGAAGGCTTCACGGCGATGGGCGTGATGGCCGAGCCGGGCAGCCTGTCCGCCGGCGAGCGGGCGAGCGCCCTGCGGACGATCTTCGACGCGACCGCCGGTCGCGTGCCGGTCGCCGTCGGCTGCTCCGCGTCGTCGGTCGCGGCGGTCCTCGAGGCCGCGACTCAGGCCCGGTCGCACGGTGCGGTCGCCGCGATGGTCGCGGCACCGACGCTGCTCCGCGACGTCGATGCCCTGCCCCGGTTCTACGCTGCCGTCGCCGCCGATGCCGGCCTTCCGCTCATCGTGCAGGACGAGCCCGCCGCGACCGGGGTCGTCGTGCCGGTCAGCATCCTGCTCGCCTCCCTCCGGGCGGCCGGCGCCCGGACGGTCAAGCTGGAGGATCCCCCGACCCCGCCGAAGATCGGGCGGCTGCTGGCCGGTGATCCCGGGCTCGCGGTCTTCGGTGGTCTCGGCGGGGCGGCGGCGCTCTGGGAGCTCGAGCGCGGCGCATGCGGGACGATGACCGGGTTCGCTTTCCCGGAGATCCTCCGCGCCATCCGCGAGGCGATCGAAGCGGGCGCGGGCGAGCGGGCCGGGCGGCTCTTCGACCGGTACCTGCCGCTCATCGCGTTCGAGGCGCAGCCCGTCGTCGGGCTGAGCATCCGCAAGGAGGTCCTCCGCCGTCGCGGGGCGATCGACCATGCGACCACCCGGGGCACGCCCGGGCCGCTCGACCCACCGACCCGGGCGGCCCTCGACGCATTGTTCGCTCGGCTCGGGATCCGTCCGTCGCTGGAACCCCTCGCCCCGGCACCCTGACCTCGGCCGGCTGGCCGGTCGCCGGGCGGACCGACCGGACTTCCACCCTCGCCCGGCGCCCCGAACCTGGAGGGTCATCGATGGATCTCGGACTCACCGGACGGACCGCGCTCGTCGGCGGGGCATCCTCGGGTCTCGGGCGGGCGACCGCCGAGGCCCTCGCCGCCGAGGGCTGCCAGGTCGCCCTGTGGTCGCGCGGCGGTGACGGACTCGACGCCGTCGCGGCCGACCTGCGCGATCGGCTCGGCGCCGAGGTGACGGTCCTTCACGGGGACGCGGCCGAGCCCGGCACGGGCGCGCGGATCGCCGCCGAGGCGACGGCCGCCCTCGGACCGATCGACATCGCGGTGCTGAACGCCGGCGGTCCGCCGACCGTGGACCCGACCGCGACCGACGCGGCCGGCTGGACGCGAGCCTTCCAGCTCCTCGCGATCACCCCGATCGAGCTCGCCACGGCGCTCCTTCCCGCGATGCGCGAGCGACGCTGGGGCCGGATCGTGGCGATCCTCTCGTCCGGTGTCCGCCAGCCGATCCCCGATCTCGTCTACTCCAATGCCGGAAGGGGCGCCCTGACCGCCTGGCTCAAGACGACGGCCCGCGCCGTGGCCCGCGACGGCGTCACCGTCAACGGGATCCTGCCCGGCCGGCTCGACACCCCGCGCGTGGCCAGCCTCGATCGCGGGCGGGCCGAGCGGGAGGGCCGGTCCCTGGAATTGGTCCTCGAGATGAACATCGGCGTGATCCCGGCCGGTCGCTACGGACGCCCGGAGGAGCTCGCGAGCTACGCGGCGTACCTCTGCTCGACCCGGGCGGCATACCAGACCGGGACCTTCACGGCGGTCGACGGGGGGCTCATCACCGGCCTGCCCTGACGCCCGGCGCGACGGCGGTCAGTCGCCGGAGTGCCAGCCGGACCGGATCTCGAACCGCTCGAACGGACCGGCCGACGGCAGCCGGGCGATCTCGACCGCCGCCACGTCCGACCCGAGCGGACCGTGGGCGAGCCCTCGCAGGAACGTCTCGACCGCCGGCTCCGGACCCTCGACCGCGCATCGGACCGATCCATCCGGCTCGTTGGCGACCCAGCCCCCCAGGCCGAGGCCCATCGCGGTCCGCGCCGCGAAGACCCGGAACCCGACGCCCTGGACCTGCCCTCGGACCACCGCCTCGGCCCGGATCCGGTTCCCGGCCGCGGTCGCGGGCTCGGGGTCCGGGCGGTCGCTCACGCGGCCGGCTCCGCGACGGCGGGCCAGGTGAGCAGCAGGACGTCGACGACGAGCTCCGGCCCGACATTCCCGGCCACGAGCTCGGCGGCCCGCTCGAGTCGGGCCAGGAAGGCGACGGCCGCCCCCGCCGGCAGGTCCGCGGCCGCCGAGGCGAGCTCGTCGATGAAGGCTGGATCGCGGACTTCGCCCAGTCCGCCGGCCATGACCACGGCGAGGTCGCGGGTGAGGTCGCGCCAGATCGCCAGGAGCTCCCGAGCCGCCTGCCGACGCTCGGCCGGCGGGATCCGGGTGCCGTCCGGGCCACCCCGGCCGGCCGGCGCCGCCTCGTCGGCTCGCTCACCGGGGTCGGCGGGCTCCGGCGGGGTCGAGCTCCGACGGGGTCGCCCGTCAGCCTCCGGTCGATCCGCCCCATCCAGCGCGAGGGCGACCTCCCGAGCGCGTTCGAGCAGATCCTTCGCCGTCGCCAGGCGGCGCGCCGGGCGGGCCGTCAGCAGGTCCAGGAGCGACCGGCCGATCTCGTCCCGGACGACGAGCGTCTCGGGCGAGCGCGCGTAGGCGACCGCGAGCCCCGGCCGGCCGTCGGCGACCCGGGCGAGACGGGCGGCGGTCGGCGCGTCGGCCAGGCCGAGCTCGCCGAGGAGGGCCTCGATCTCGCGCGGCCCGGACCGGCCCAGGCGGACGCGTGCGCAGCGCGAACGGACCGTCGGCAGGAGGGTCTCCTCCTCGTCGGCGCACAGGACGAGGACGACGTCGGGCGGTGGTTCCTCGAGGGTCTTGAGCAGGGCGTTCTGGGCGTCCTCGTTCATCCGACTCGCACCGGCCACGATCGCCACCCGGACGCCGCCCTCGACCGGCAGGAAGGCGAGCTCTCGGACGAGGTCGCGGACACCCCGGGCCGCCCGAGGGTCGCCGGGATCGCCGATCACGACCTGGCCGGCGGCACCCTCGGGTCCGAGCCGGTGGAGGTCGGGGTGGTTACCGCCGGCGATCATCCGGCAGGCCCGACACGTCCGGCACGGCCGTGCGCCGGGATCGGCCGCGCGACAGAGGACCGCGGCCGCGAGGTCCTCGGCGAGGGTCGTCTTGCCGACCGACGGTGGACCGACGAGCAGGACGGCGTGCGGCGGCCGCCCACGCGCCATCCCGGCGACGGCGGCCAGCGCGGCCGGTTGGCCACGGGTCGCCCATCGCCCGGGCTCGGCCGGTGTCACGGGATGCGCCTAGGCGTCGGGTGCTTCGGCCTTCTTGCGGGCCGGCGCACGTCGCTTCGGAGCGTGGACCTCGGCCGTCTCGCCGGTCCCGGCAGGGGCCTCGGCGGCCGGCGCTGCCTTCGCCCGGGTCGACGGACGGCGCTTGGCGGGGGCCTCGGCCGGGGCCTCGGTCCCGGTCGCCGCCCCGGCCGGCGTCTTCGCGGTCGCTCGGGCCGGCGCACGTCGCTTCGGAGCGGCAGCCTCGGCGGTCCCGGCAGGGGCCTCGGCGGCCGGCGCTGCCTTCGCCCGGGTCGACGGACGGCGCTTGGCGGGGGCCTCGGCCGGGGCCTCGGTCCCGGTCGCCGCCCCGGCCGGCGTCTTCGCGGTGGCCTGCTCGGCGCGGGACGGGCGCCCTCGGGAACCTTCCGCCGGACGACTGTCCCCCTTCGCCGCGAGCTGGGCTCGGAGGAGTGCCTCGAGCTCGGGCGGGACCTCGCTCCAGGGCTCGTCCGAGCGGCCGGAACCACCCCGATCGCGATCCGGCCGCGGGGCGGCCGACCGATCGTCCCGCCGGACTTCGGCGCCGCGGCCGCCGCGACCGCCCTGGCCGCCGCCGCCCGCCGGGCGACCGGCGCGACCGCTCACATCCGGATACCGGTTCACGCCGCCGGTCGATCCGCCCCGGCCGTACCGTTCACGGTCGACCGCCGAGGCGTACCCGGCCCGGGCGCCGCCCCGGCCTCGGGCGCCGCCGCGGGCGGAGGCCCGACGCTGCTCGGCGATGAGGTACTCGGGGATCGCCGGCTCATCCTCGTCCTCGATGTCGAAGGGGGTCGTCTCGACCGACGGGACACGGGTCTGGCCGATCTGCGAGTCCCAGACGGACCCGAAGGCACCGGGACGCGGGGCCCGGGGCGGCCCGGCGACGGCCTCGAGCTCCTCCTCGTCCTCGCCCTCGTCCGTTGCGGAGGCGACCCGTTCGGCTGGCGTGCCGGCGTCCCGGGCGCCGCCCGTCTCCGTCTCCGCCTCGCCCTCGCCGCGACCGCGGCCGCGACCGCGACCCCGACCGCCGCGCCGACGCCGGCGCCGCTGGCCCTCGGCCTCGTCCGCCTCGCCGGCGACGGTCGTCTCCGGTCCCTCGGCGGCGTCCTCCTCGGTCGCGACCGCTGCGGCGTCGAGCCTGGCCTGGGCGGCCTTCGAGAGCTTCTCGCCCGGCAGGGCCACCAGTCCGACCGGAGTGCCGCCGGCGGCCTCGACGGCCACCTCGGCCGTCCGGCCCCGTCCGCCCCGCGCGGCGGGACGCGCTCCACTCGCGGCGACCGGCTCGCGCGCCGGCTCACCGGTCCGGGAGCGACCGCGACCGGTGCCCCGTCCGCGACCCCGCCCGGTCCCCTCGGTCATCTTGTCCGGGACCTCGGTCATCGACAGGTCCTCGCCGTCGTCGGCGACCCGCCGACCGCTCCTCGAGGAGCCCTTCTCGACCCGGGCGAGCTGGACGATGTCGGTGAAGACGTCGGCGACCTCGATGAGGTCCGACGAGGTATTGCCACGGAAGCTGATGACCTCGACCCGGACGCCCATCTCCTGGACCGCCCGGATGGCCGGCGCGAAGTCGCCGTCGCCCGACACGACGATCGCCACGTCGAGGTTCCGGGCCGTCTTCATCATGTCCACGACGAGCTCGATGTCGAGGTTCGCCTTGACCTTGCCGTCGCCGTACTTGCGGATGTCCTTGCTGACCACCTTGTAGTCGTGGCGGGCGAGGAAGGCGTGGAAGTTGCGCTGGTTCTCGTTGTCCGGGTCGAGGCCGGTGTAGGCGTACGCGCGCACGAAGTCGCGACCGGCCACGGCCGACTTCAGGAGGGTGACGTAGTCGATGTCCACGCCGGCCGCCTTGGCCGCGTAGAAGATGTTCGCCACGTCCACGAAGACGGCGACGTTCTTGCTCACGATGACTCCTCGATCTGGTGGGTGGCCGTCCGGCGCGTCGTCGCGGCTCGAAGGCCCTGTTGGATGGTCATGTACGGAGATGGGACCCGGACCGCTCGGCGGTCACCGGTCGTTCGATGGTGAGGCGACCGTCATGGAACCCCCGGCGGTCCCAGCGCGCCCGCTCTATCGGATCCTCCGGACGCGACGCCTCCACGATGGCGCAGCCCTTGTTCCGGGCTGAGCGGAGGACCTCCTCGACGAGGATCTCGGTGATCGCGTCGGCGTCGTGTCGGGGATCGCTGACGAGCAGGTCCACGGTACCGACGAAGCCTCCGGCACGAACCGACGGCCGGAGGGTCAGGATGGCCACCCCGACGATCGTCCGCCGAAGCTCGGCGACGATCACGCTGGCCTGCGGAAGGTAGACCAGCTGACGGAGCAGATCGGGAGCCACGAGGGGCCCGTCGGCGTCCGCCATCGCGCCCGGCCCCGCGCAGAGCGCGACGAGCCGATCGATGTCGGTGATCCGGGCCGCTCGAACCTGGTATTCCACGCTGTCGGGTGCAACCTCGCGAGGATGGCGCGTCGTCGCGAACGTCGAGATCGGGTTCCGACCGGGTTCTCCCGGGTGATCCCGATCGCGGGCGCGCCTCAGGGGGCGAGCGGTGGACCGCTCGACAGCCGCCTTGGGCACCCGTCGATCGCCTGTTGCAATCGACGCGCCGGAGGCTAATATACGGCATCGCTTCGGCGGCCACCTGCGCGCCGCCCGGAGTTCGACAGCCGTGCCGCCGCCGCACCGCACCGACGACCCCGACCGCGTGTCCCGCCGCAGCTCCTGGAGGGGGGCCTGGCGCTCGGACCGCAACCGGGGTCGAATGGGCGACGGCGACGTGCCGACCGCCGATCCCCGGAGGGTCGCACAGGGGTTTCGACCGGGATCGCTCGTCACTCGGACGGGCGGCTATAGGAGGAGTAACGGATGAAGGTCACCAAGCTCGGCGCGATCGTCGCCAGCGCGGTGTTCGTCTTCGCGGCCTGCTCGAGTGGGAGCACGGCCAGCGGCGGCGGCAAGGGCAGTGTCGACGTCTGGTCGTCGCTCCCGCGCCAGGGCTCGTCGAAGGGCCAGTCGGACACCCTCGTCAACGGCATCAAGATGGCGCTCGAGAAGCGCGGTGGTGCGGTCGGCGGCTGGACGGTCAACTACACCGACCAGGACGACTCCACCGCCGAGGCCGGCAAGTGGACCCCCGAGAAGGAGACGGACAACGCCACGAAGGCCGTTGCCGATGCCAACCTCGCCGCGTACGTCGGGACGTTCAACTCCGGCGCCGCGAAGATCTCGATCCCGATCCTGTGCAAGGCGGGCATCGCGATGGTCAGCCCGGCCAACACCTACCCCGGCCTGACGAAGCCCGGCAAGGGTGAGGCCGACGAGCCCGACAAGTACTACAAGGATTGCCTGAACGGCATCAAGAACTACTTCCGGGTCGTTCCCGCGGACGACCTCCAGGGCAAGGTCGGCGCCGACTGGGCCAAGGAGCTCGGCGCGGCGAAGGTCTACGTCCTCGACGACACCGAGATCTACGGCAAGGGCGTGGCCGATGTCTTCGACGCCTCGGCGAAGGCCAACGGCATGACCGTCCTCGGTCACGACCAGGCCCCCGGCAAGGCGACCGACTACAAGGCCCTCGCCGCGAAGATCGCGGCCGCGGGCCCGGACCTCGTCTACTACGGTGGCATCACCCAGAACAACGCCGGTCAGCTCTGGAAGGATCTCCGCGAGGCGATGCCGAACGTGAAGCTGATGGGCCCTGACGGCATCTACGAGGATGCCTTCATCAAGGCTGCCGGCTCGGCGGCCGAGGGCACCTACCTCACCTTCGGCGGCACCACCGCCGATCAGTACACCGGCGACGCGGCCAAGTTCCGCGATGAGTACAAGACCAAGTACGGGGCCGATCCCGAGGTCTATGCGATCTACGGCTATGAGGCGATGAACGTCACCCTCGACGCCATGGATCGGGCGATCAAGGCCGGCGCCGCCGACCCCGCGGCGATCCGCGCGGGCATCCTCAAGGAGCTGGCCGCGACCAAGGACTTCAATGGCGTGCTCGGCAAGTGGTCGTTCGACGCGAACGGCGACACCACGAACACGCTGTTCTCCGGGTCCACGGTCACGGGCGGCAAGTTCGCCTTCAGCAAGGTCCTCGGCAACTAGCCGTCGACTCGAGCAAGCGCTGACGACCGGGCCGGTCACCCTCGCGGCGACCGGCCCGGTCACTCACCCGAACGTCTTGGGGCTGCCCACCTAGAGGACGAGTGGTGGAACGAACGATCTCCCGGCGACCGTCGACCCTCGTGGTCTTCCTGATCGTGGTCGGTCTCCTGTTCGTCGCCCTCTTCGCGATCGGCCAGGGTGGCCTGATCCCCATCGCCGGGCCGTGCTTCGCGGACTTCGGCGTGTGCGCCAACAACCCGCTCAAGATCGGGCTGTTCAACGGGCTGATCGTGGCCCTCATCGCGATGGGCTACACCCTCGTCTACGGCATCCTCCAGCTGATCAACTTCGCCAACGGCGACGTCTTCATGATCGGCTCGATGCTGACCTTCTTCGGGGTCACCTTCTTCGGCCTGAGCGAGGGCAGCGGCGCCGCGGTCCTCGTCCCGGTGCTCCTTGGCCTCCTCTTCGTCATCATGCTGCTGACCGCGACGCTGAACGCGTCGATCGAGCGACTCGCCTATCGACCCCTCCGGAACGCCCCGACCCTGGCCACCCTCATCTCGGCCATCGGGATGTCGTTCGTCCTCCAGAACGTGGGCCAGATCATCCTCGGGCCGTCGCCGAAGTCACTGCCCAAGATCCTGCCGACCAGCGTGGTGTTCTCGATCGGACCGGTCGAGATCACCTTCAACCAGCTGTTCGTGGCCGCGGTGACGATCCCGCTCCTCATCGCCCTCGCCTGGTTCGTGAAGAACACCCGCCAGGGCAAGGCGATGCGGGCGACCGCCCAGGACCGCGAGGCCGCCGGGTTGATGGGCATCAACGTCAACCGGACGATCTCGCTGACCTTCCTGCTGGCCGGCGCGCTGGCCGGTGGGGCCGGGCTCGTGGTCGCTCTCTTCTACGGCCAGGCCTGGTGGTTCTTCGGCTTCCCCTTCGGCCTGCTGGCGTTCACCGCCGCGGTCCTCGGCGGGATCGGCAACCTGACCGGCGCGGCCCTCGGCGGCGTGGTCCTCGGGCTCATCCGGGCGCTCACCGACTACTACATCGACCCGAAGTGGACGAACTTCGTGGTCTTCTCGATCCTCATCCTCGTCCTCGTCTTCAAACCGACCGGTCTCCTCGGCGCGAAGCAGGCGGAGGGCAGCTGAGATGGCCGTCCAGACGATGCCGGCCCAGACGGGCCGCCGCCTCCGGAGTCCGCTGACCGACGCCGACGCCGCCCGCCGGAACCGGCTGATCGTCGGTGTCCTCCTGGTCGCCGCGCTGGTGTACCCGTTCGTGGCGGGGCTCATCCCCCAGGGCGCGCCGGCGCCGACGGTCAACAACCTCATCGTCATGTGCTACTACGCGGTGCTCGCCCTCGGGCTGAACATCGTCGTCGGCTTCGCCGGGCTGCTCGACCTCGGGTACGTGGCGTTCTACGTCTTCGGCGCCTATACGACGGCGTTCCTGGCGTCGCCCCAGTTCGGCCTCCATGCCTGGTGGCCGCTGGTGGCCATCGTGGCGATCATGGTCGCCGCCGGCGCCGGCATCCTGCTCGGTGCCCCGACCCTCCGTCTGCGCGGCGACTACCTGGCCATCGTCACCCTGGGCTTCGGCGAGATCGTGCCCGAGCTCGTCCGCAATCTCGACAAGGTGAACGTCACGGTCGCCGGGATCATCATCGTCGGGCCGGACGCGAACATCACCGGCGGGGCGCTCGGGATCAACCCGGTCGACGCCCTGGTCATCCCGCTGCCCGCATTCCTCCAGACACTGTTCAACGTCAAAGAGCTCAGTTTCAGCAACTCGAACCCGCAGGCCGCCTTCTACCTGGTCCTGGGGATCCTGCTGCTGAGCTTCTTCGTCTGCCGGCGCCTGCGCGACAGCCGGCTGGGTCGGGCCTGGATGGCGATCCGCGAGGACGAGACGGCCGCCGGCAGCATGGGCATCAACACGACCGCCACGAAGCTCCTCGCCTTCGCCCTGGGGGCCAGTTTCTCGGGCTTCGTTGGCGCGTTCGTCGCCTCGTACCAGACCGCCGTCTTCCCCGAGTCGTTCAACTTCTCGGTGTCGATCAGCATCCTGATCATGGTCATCCTCGGCGGGATGGGCAGCCTCCGCGGCGTGGTCGTCGGCGCCTTCGCCCTGACCTACGTGAGCCAGACGTTCCTGCCCTTCCTGGGCAAGATCATCGATCCGTACGTCCAGGGCGCCGGGCTGACCGACTTCACCCTCGTGTCGCTCAACTACCTCATCTTCGGCGTCGTCCTCGTCCTGATGATGATCTTCCGGCCGGAAGGCCTCCTGCCGGTGGCAGCCCGCAAGGCCGAGCTCCACGGCGAGGGGATCAACGTCGGCGAGACGTTCGGCACGACCGACAGCCTGGCCGACGCGGCCACCGACTACGAGGAGGCGTCCGGCGAGCTCGGGATGGCCGACGCCATCGCCGCCGAGGAGGCGGCCGAGCGCGAGGCAAGCGGCGGTCCACCACCCGGCGGACCCCCCACGACGCCCGGCGACGGAGGTGCGGCATGACCGCCACCGCCCTGCCGCCGGCGGGCCGGCCGGCCGACGACGACCGGTCGGTCCTGCTCCATGCCAGCAAGGTCCGCAAGGAGTTCGGCGGGCTCGTCGCGGTCAACGACGTCGACTTCGACATCCCGCGCGGGGCGATCGTCGGCCTGATCGGGCCGAACGGGGCCGGCAAGACCACGTTCTTCAACATGATCACCGGGCTGTACCGGCCCACCTCGGGCAAGATCGTCTTCGACGACAAGGTCCTCTTCGAGGGGGCCGACGGGAAGGTCCGGACGTCGGCCCGGACCCACGAGGTCGTCCGGGCCGGTGTCGGGCGGACGTTCCAGAACATCCGGCTGTTCGGGAACATGAGCGTCCTCGAGAACGTGCTGGTAGGGCTCCATCACACCCTCCGGGGCAGCTGGTGGCGGACGATCCTCCAGACGCCCGGGATCAAGGCCGAGGAGAAGGAGGCGGTCGAGCGGGCCCGGGCGCTCCTGGCGATGCCCGAGCTCGACCTGCTGAAGCGCGAGCACGACTACGCCCGGAACCTGCCCTACGGCGACCAGCGCCGCCTGGAGATCGCCCGGGCCCTGGCCACGAACTGCAAGCTCCTGCTGCTCGACGAGCCGACCGCCGGGATGAACCCGGAGGAGACCCGCGAGCTCACCGCGTTCGTCCGCAGCCTGCGCGACCGGCTCGGCCTGACCGTCCTGCTCATCGAGCATGACATGCGCGTCGTCATGGGGATCAGCGAGCGGGTCACCGTCCTCGACCACGGCGAGAAGATCGCCGAAGGGACACCGGCCGAGGTCCGGTCCGACGTCCGCGTCATCGAGGCCTACCTCGGGCGCGGCGCGGCGGCGGAGGGCAAGTAGATGGCGCTCCTCGAGCTCAAGGACGTCCACGCCTACTACGGCAACATCCAGGCCCTCAAGGGCGTCAGCTTCAACGTCGACCCGGGCGAGATCGTGACCCTCATCGGATCGAACGGGGCGGGCAAGAGCACCACCCTCAAGACGATCAGCGGCCTCCTCCGGCCGCGGGTGGGTGAGATCTGGTTCGACGGGGCCCGGATCGACGGACACAATGCGGCGGACATCGTCGCGCTGGGCATCTCCCAGTCGCCCGAGGGTCGTCGGATCTTCCCCCGGATGACGGTCCAGGAGAACCTGGAGATGGGTGCCTTCCAGCGCAAGAAGGGGCCCGAGGTGACGGCCGACTTCGAGCGCGTATTCACCCTCTTCCCGCGTCTCCGCGAGCGGCGCCTGCAGCATGGCGGGACGCTCTCCGGCGGCGAGCAGCAGATGCTCGCGATCGGCCGGGCGTTGATGGCCAGGCCGCGGCTGCTCCTCCTCGATGAGCCGTCGATGGGCCTGGCCCCGATCCTCGTCGAGCAGATCTTCGACATCATCAAGGACATCAACGCCCAGGGGACCACGGTCCTGCTCGTCGAGCAGAACGCGCTCATGGCCCTGGGCATCGCCCGGCGCGGCTACATCCTGGAGACGGGGGCCATCGTCCTCGAGGACCAGGCCGGTCTGCTGGCGAAGAACCCCGAGGTCAGGAAGGCGTACCTCGGCGGCTGACCCGCGGGCGGCGCCCGATCCGCCGGGTCAGTAGCGCCGCTCGCTCGAGATCTCGTAGGCGGCCCGGGCCAGGATGACGAGCCCGATCCCGGTGACCCAGATGCCCGGCGCCAGGTCGGGCCGGAGACCGGCCAGGTCGATCCGGATGAACTCGATCGTCCGCCACAGGTAGGCACCCACCGCGACCACGATGACGATGACGTACGACAGCGCCCGGTCGATCGCCAGCGGCTTGTCGCCTGCCGCATAGGGCAGCGAGACGAGGGCCAGGATCAGCAGGGCGCAGATGAAGACGACGATGCCCTTGTCGGTGAGGGCATTCGTCGATACCGCGGTCAGACCGCTGGTGCCGCCCGTCGCGGTGAACCAGGGCAGGACGCAGCCGACGAGGACGACGATCGCTCCGATCGCGGCCAGGAGCCGCCCCCGGCCGAGCGGTCGACGGTGCACCGGTCCGGCCTAGCCCTGACCCGAGTAGACCTCGGGGCGGAGGACGCCCACGAAGCGCAGGTTGCGATAGAACTCGCTGTAGTCGAGGCCGTAGCCGACCACGAAGCGGTCCTCGATGGTGAAGCCGGTGTAATCGACCGGGATCTCTACCAGCCGTCGCGCCGGCTTGTCGAGAAGCGTGCAGATCCGGAGCGACGCCGGGTTCTTGCCGCGCAGGTAGCGGATGAGGTAGTTGAGGGTGAGCCCGGTATCGATGATGTCCTCGACCAGCAGGACATCCTCGCCGGCGATGCTGGCCGAGAGGTCCTTGAGGATCCGGACCAGGCCCGATGACTCGGTCGCCGTGCCGCCGTACGAGGAGACCTCCATGAGGTCGATCCGGACCGGCCGGTCGATGGCCCGCATCAGGTCCGCCATGAACGGCAGCGAGCCCTTGAGCACGCTCACCAGGGTCAGGCTACGGTCGCGGTAGTCCTCGCTGATCCGCTGGCCAAGTTCGCGGACCCGGGTCGCGATCGCCTCCTCGGTCAGCAGGATCTCGTCGACGTCGGCCTGGAGATCGGCGGGCGCGGTCATCGTTCGGTGACCGTGACGTCAGCGCGAGCCGCGAGCGACGAGGCGACCGCCGCCCGGTGACCGACCCGTCGGCGACGACGACGCGGTACGGGGGCCGCGGCGGCCGGGTCGACGACCCCCGGGTCCGACCGCGGCCCGCCGTCCCCGGCGATCGGCGTGTCGGCGGCTCGCGCCCGACCGGGGTCCGCGACGCCGAAGGGGCCGGCCAGCATCGCGTCGTAGGGCCGGTCCGGGGTGACCTGGCCGGGCGTCCCGGACAGTTCGTCCGCCAGCGCCAGGCGACCGTACTTGAGCATGAGTGCGCGGAAGTCGCGGGCATAGAGCAGCTTCACCCGGAGACCCGGGTACAGCTCGCGCAGGCGCCGGAGTTTGCGGTTCTTCCGTCGGACGAGCTTCTGGCGAAGCGTCGTCAGCTCGACGTACAGGTCGAGGTCGGGCAGGTAGAAGTCGGGAGCGAAGCTCTCGAGGACATCGCCGTCGGTGTTCCACAGGATCGGGAAGACGTGCGGCTCGTATTCCCAGCGGACGGCGTAGAAGTCGAGGATCCGGGAGAGCTCCGCCTCGCTGGCATGGGCGAAGGCCGGCGTCGGGGTGCTGGGTCGGACCACCGCGAGCGGGGTCCTCCCTGGGCCGCTCACCCGGCTCGACCTCCGAGACCGGCGACGAGGCGGTCGAGCGGGCCTCGGTAGCCGGCCAGGAAGCGGTGCATCGCGAGGACGTCGTCCGCGACGATCGGGCGGGCGCCCACGAAGCGGATCTCGTCGACCGGGCCGAACTCCCCGAAGGTGGGGCCGTCGGTCCAGCGGACACGCTCGTCGTCGGCGGTCGGCAGCGTCTCGATGGCCAGGCCCTCGGAGCCGCACCGCTGGCAGTCCAGCCCGACGAAGACGATCTCGTCGCGGTGGGCGAGGAGGCGGATCCCTTCGTCCCGGACGGGCGCGCCGCAGGCGGCGCAGGTCGATCCGCCCAGTCGTGCGCGCAGTCGATCGCGTGGACCCATCGAGTCGCAGTCTAGCCGACCGTCGCCCACCGGGCAGGACGGGCGCCTGACGAGCCGTGTCGATACTCTCCCCGTCTGCCGTGATACCCAGGGGGAGTATGATGTCCGGCGATGGGGCGAGACGCGCCCGACCTCGGATGCGAGCATGCCCACCACTCGAACCGGCCACCCCGCCGCCCACGACGACCACGACTTCCGGCACAGCTATTCGAAGGACAAGGCCGTCCTCGTCCGCCGGCTCGGCCGGATCGAGGGTCAGGTCCGGGGGATCGCCCGGATGATCGAACGCGAGGAGTACTGCGTCGACATCCTCCAGCAGACCGCGGCGCTCAAGGCCGCGGTCGATGCGGTTTCGATCATGATCCTGGAGGATCACGTCCGGGGCTGCGTGCGGACCGCTGCCGAGCGCGGCGAGGCGGATGCCTACGTCGACGAGGTCATCGACGTCGTCCGGCGCAGTCTCGGCCGCCCCGTCCGACCCGCCCGGGGAACGTAGCCGGGCCGCTGCGACGCGGTCCCGCCGGACGACCGGGGCCGCGGTACTTCCGGGCCAGCGCCTTCGCCGGACGGGGGGCTTTCCCGGATGCACCGGGCGGGTGACCATGAGCCAATGGCCGAGCCCCACCCGTCGATCGTCCGGCTGCCGATCCGGCCGCCCCTCGTCGGCGCCCCGCCTCGCTATGTCGAGCGGCGGAGCACGTATCGGCGCGAGGCGGATCGGCTGGCCCACGAAGAGGCCGCCCTCCTGGCCCGCGTCCTTGACATCCTCGCCGCAGACACGACCGCCGAGCGCCGGCTGGCGGGCGTCCTCGACCTGCTGGCGTCGACCGCCGGAGCTCGTCGAGCGGCGGTCCTCTCCGGCGATCCCGAGCGCCGGGTCGCGGTCACGGCGGAGACGACCGACGGACTCGCGGACCCGTCCGGCGCCCTCGAGCTCGGTGCGTGGCTCGACGCCAACGCCCCTCGCAGCCGGGCCGAACGAGCCGCCTCCGGGCCCGCGGTCGTGTCGATCGTCCGGGGCGGTCTCGAGCCCGTCGGACCGGTCACGGTCCCGGGCGACGCAGGTCGGGCGCCCGACGTGCGGTTCGCCTCGCTCGACATCCCGGCCGCCGGTCGGGTGACCCTCGGCTTCGAGATGGACGATGAGGACGGGGTCCTCGCCCTCGCCCAACGGCTCCCACCCACCCTGGCGCGCCACGCCGCCGTCGCCCTCGCCCTCGTGACCGGGCAGCTGGCGGCGAGCGCCGAGCTCGAGTCGCTCCGGGCCCACGAATCGGAGCGCGAGCGGTTCGTCTCGACCGTCGCCCACGACCTGCGCTCCCCGCTGACCGGGTTGAGCGGATACCTGGACCTCATCCTCGGACAGCGGGTCACCGATCCGGAGGTCGTCGGCGAGTTCCTCGAGCGGAGCCGGCGGATCGTCGAGTCGATGACCGACCTGGTGGGTGACCTGCTCGAGATCTCGAAGCTGGACGCCGGCAACCTCCGCCTGGAGATCGCCCCGTTCTCGGTGGCCGAGGTCGCCGGCCGGGCCGTGGCCGCACTCGCCCCGATCGCTCTCGAGCGGCAGGTCGATCTGCGGACCGACCTGCCGCCGAGGATGCGGGCCGCGGTGGGGGACCGGCGGCATGTGGAGCGGGTGCTGACGAACCTCCTGGCCAACGCCCTGAAGTTCGGGGGCCAGGGCGGCACCGTGGAGATGGCCGGTCGATTCGACGGCGCGGTCGCGGTCATGGCGGTCCGGGACGATGGACCCGGCATCGAGGCCGGGGAGCGGTCGCGGATCTTCGAACGGTTCTACCGGACCAACGGCCACGCAGCGATCGCCGGGACCGGTCTCGGGCTGGCGATCGCCCGCGACCTGGCCCGGGCGATGAGCGGCGACCTCGGCCTCGCTTCGGTGCCCGGGAGCGGTACGAGCTTCGTCCTCGCCCTGCCGGGGCCCGCCGGTTCCGACGCCGCGACCACCTCCGAGGCCCTCGCGCGAGCGGTCGCCGCGGAGGAGATCCGGCTCGAGGAGGCCGCGGTCCGTCGGGCGATCCGCGCCTCGGGTCGGGAGCCGGATCCCGCCGGGCATCCGCCTTCGGAGGACGAGCCGTCGATCGGTCGGATCCCGGAGCGCGCCGGATCGATGGTCGGGTGGTCCGCGGACCGACCCCCGCTTCGGTCGATCGACGGGTCGCTCTCCATCGTCGAGGGACCGGAGCGCCCCTGACCGACGGTCGGAGTGGTGGATGCGGGTCGGCCGGTCGTCCACCATCGCGGCCCCGATCCGACGACTTATCCACGAACGTGGACGTCCCCCGGATGTTCGTGGATAACCGCGTTGACTCCGACCCCCGGGCGGCCTAACGTCCGGCTTCCGCACGACAGGGCGGCCGCAGGGTACCGTGGCTCGCGAGGGGCGCCGGGAGACCGGAGCCAGAACCGGACGAGTCGGGGAAGACCGAACGGACCGTCGTGGCGCGCCAGCAACGACGCCGGGAGCGGCTCGCGCCCGATCCACGCCCCCCAGCCGGAGGTCACGTGGACGAGGCCCGCGAACCGCTCCCGTCGCGCGTCGAGGGGCTTCCCGAGTTGCCGGACGACGCCCTCACGGTCCTCGATTCCGGTCTCGAGGCCCTTGGCCTGGATGGGCTCGACGAGACGAGCCGATGGGCGCTCACCGGCCACCTGCGACTCCTCGCCGCGTGGACCGGCGCCATCAACCTGACCGCGATCCGCGAGCCTGTCGCGGCCGTCCGCCTCCTGCTTCTCGACAGCCTGACCGCGGTCCCCCTCTTCCGTGCCCGGGGCGTCGACGCGTTCGTCGACCTCGGCAGCGGGGGCGGGTTCCCCGGGCTGCCGATCGCGGTGGCGCTCCCGGCCCGGCGGGCCCTGCTCGTGGACAGCGTCGCGAAGAAGGCACGCTTCCTCGCCACCGCTTCCGATGCGGTCGGGATGGCCGATCGGGTCGAGGCGTTCGCGGGGAGAGCCGAGGCGCTTGCCGACGACCGACGGCATCGCGAACGCTGGCCGGCGGTGACCGCCCGGGCCGTCGGCGGACTCGCCGAGTTGGCCGAGATCGGGCTGCCGCTGCTGGCACCGGACGGGCTGCTGGTGGCCTGGAAGCGGGGCGACATCGGAGCGGAGGTGGCGGCCGGCCTCGCGGCGATCCGGCTCCTGGGTGGCGGCGAGCCGCGACTCCTGCCCGTCGACGTCCGCCTCGGCCTGCCCGACCATCGTCTCGTCGTGATCGACAAGATCGGCCCGACCCCCGACGGGTACCCACGCGAACCGGGCGCCCGGAGGCGCCGGCCGATCGGCTGAGCCCTCGTCCGCGCGCCGGGACCCGCGTCCATACATTCCGGGACGCGCGCGCACCCGACCGCGCCGCCGAGCGCGACGCCCTCGAGTGACGGAAACTCTCATCATGCGGATCGCGGTCCTGTCCGACATCCACGCCAACCTCCGGGCGCTCGACGCGATGCTGGCGACCCTCGGCGAGGTCGACGCCCTGTGGCATCTCGGCGACGTGGTGGGCTACGGACCCGACCCCGACGCCGTCGTCGAGCGGCTGCGGGAGCGCGGCGCGATCGGTGTTCGCGGGAACCACGACGCCGCGGCCCTGGGCGGTCCTGAGATCGCCTACTTCAATGTCGATGCCAGGCGCGCGATGGAATGGACCCGGGAGGCGATCGCCCCGACCACCCGGGAGTGGCTGACCGCCCAGCCGGAGCGGCGTCTCGAGGGCGATTTCAGCCTCGTCCACGGCAGCCCGCGCGACCCGACCTGGGAGTACGTCACGACGGCCCCGGCCGCCCGGCTCAACCTGCAGCTGCTGACGACCCCCTATGCCCTGAACGGCCACACCCACTTGCCCCTCGTCTTCCGGGACGTCGACGGGTACATCGAGACGATCACCCCTGCCGACGGATCGGTGCTGCGCCTCGACGGACGACCGGCCATGGCGAACCCCGGCAGCGTCGGCCAGCCGCGCGACGGCGATCCGCGAGCGAGCGCGCTCATCCTCGACACCGACCGCCACGAGCTCCGCTGGCACCGGGTGGCCTACGACATCGCCGGGACGCAGGCCGCCATGCGGGCGGTGGCCCTGCCGGCTCGGCTCGTCGACCGACTCGCCCTCGGGCTGTGACCGGACGCGTGGTAGCCTTGCCCGCCGGACGGATCGGAGTCGGAGGCAGCGTGACAGTCAGCCGCCGCGCGGCGACGCGATGATCGGCGGTCGCCGACCGCTCGCCGGCCGAAAGCCCGCCGACCGCCGCGTCCGGGTCGACCGGCCCCACTCCCCGTACTTCCGCTACACCGGACCCGGCCAGCTCGTGGCCAAGCAGGCGGCCTCCGTCCCCAAGACCCGGATCGGGCGGGCCTTCGCCCGCATCCGAGGGGTCGTCTTCGGACGGCCCCTGGCGAGCGAGGAGGAGATCGGCGAACGCCTGTCCAAGGTCAAGGCGCTGGCGATCTTCAGCTCGGACGCGATCTCGTCTTCCGCCTACGCGACCGAGGAGATCCTGCGGGTCCTCATCGTGGCCGCGGCGGCCGGTGCCCTGACCTACTCGATCCAGGTCTCCCTCGGGATCGCGCTCCTGCTGACCGTGGTCTCGGTGTCCTATCGCCAGGTCTGCCGGGCCTATCCCCATGGCGGCGGCGCCTACGCGGTCGCCCGCGAGAACCTCGCCCCGCTATTCGGCCTCATCGCGGCGGCCGCCCTGCTCATCGACTACGTCATGACCGTCGCGGTCTCGACCGCCTCGGCGATCCAGCAGCTGCAGTCGATCTACGCGCCGATCTACGACTACCGGATCGAGATCGCGTTCGTCTCGATCGGGCTCATCACGATCGGCAACCTCCGCGGCCTGCGCGAGTCGGGGAACATCTTCGCGATCCCGACCTACGTCTTCGCCGGGCTCGCCCTGACGATCGTGGCGATCGGCTTCTCGCGGATCGCAGGCGGCACGGCCGCTCCGATGCCGCCACAGCCCGACGCGATCGCCCCCGGCACGGAGGCCCTGACCCTGTTCCTCCTCCTCAAGGCGTTCGCCGGCGGATCCGTCGCCCTGACCGGGGTCGAGGCGATCGCCAACGGCGTCCCCGCGTTCAAGCCGCCGGAGTCGAGGAACGCGGCGAACACGATGACCTCGATGGCCGTGCTCCTCGGGATCATCTTCGTGGGCGTCACGATCGTCGCCCACGCCTTCGCGATCGTGCCGTCCATCGACAACAGCGGCGGCCCGACGGTCATCGCCCTCGTCGCCGGAACCGCGTTCGGCGCCGGCAGCCCCCTCTTCGTCCTGTTCCAGCTGAGCACGGCGCTCATCCTGTTCCTTGCCGCGAACACGAGCTTCAACGCGTTCCCGAGGCTGGCGGCCATCCTCGCCGAGGACGGCTACATGCCCCGGCAGTTCAGCTTCCGGGGCGATCGGCTCGCCTACAGCTGGGGCATCGTCCTCCTCGCCTCGATCGCCTTCGGTCTCCTGTTCGTCTTCAACGGCGACACCCACGCCCTCATCCCGCTCTACTCGGTCGGCGTGTTCGTCTGCTTCACCCTCTCCCAGGCGGGGATGGTCAAGCACTGGTTCCTGGCCCGCGAGGCAGGCTGGTGGTGGCGAGCCATCGTCAACGCCTTCGGCGGGATCCTCACCCTCGTCGTCCTGCTCGTCGTGACGTCGGTGAAGTTCACCGACGGCGCCTGGCTGGTGGCCGTGCTCATCCCCGTCCAGGTCCTCCTGTTCCTGTTCATCGAGCGCCAGTACAGCGCCGCCGGACGCCAGGTCGCGGTCCGAGCCGACTTCGTCGTGCCGGCGCCGCACCGCGAGGAGCGGGTCGTGGTCCCGGTGCCCGGGCTGACTCGGGCGGTCGTCCAGGCGATCAACGTCGGTCGCTCGATCAGCGACGACATCCGGGCCGTCTACATCTCCGACGATCCGGACGCGGCCGTCGACATGCGCGAGCGCTGGGAGCGCCAGGTCCCGGGCGTGCCCCTCGTCGTCGTCGAGTCCCCGTACCGGGCGCTCGTCGGTCCGCTCCTCGCCTACCTCGACGTGCTCGACGCGGCCTGGCCCCCGGACAAGGACGAGCCGGTGACCTTCGTTGTCATCCCCGAGTACGTGGCCCGGCACTGGTGGGAGCGGATCCTCTACAACCAGTCGTCGAAGCGGCTCCGGACGGTCCTCCTGGGTCGACCGCACACGGTCGTCGTCAACGCCCCGTATCGCCGCGAGGACACGTCGATGTTCGAGCCACCGCCGAAGTCCTGACCGGCGGCGCGAGCCGGGGCGGCACCCTCGATCTGCGCGACGCGGCACCGGACGACGCTCCGGGCCGGTGGTATCGTGACCGCCGTGCCCGCACCCGAGCCGACCCTGTTCCGCCGTGCCGTCGTCGCCGTCAACGGTGGCCCCAGCGACGCCCGGATCGTCCGCGCCGCGTGCGAGCTGGCACGGACGGCCAAGTCGAAGCTCGTCGCCGTTCACGTCGTGGAGATCGGCTGGAACCTGCCCCTCGACGCCGACGTCGCCGGGCGTTCGGAGGAGGCTCAGCGGGTCCTCGACATGGTCGAGGGCACGGCCGAGGATGAGAAGATGGCGGTCGAGACCGTGCTCCTCCAGGCCCGCGACGTGGGTGCCGCGATCGTCGACGAGGCGAGCGAGCGGGGAGCGGATCTCCTGATCCTGGGCCTGCCCTATCGGAAGCGCTTCGGTGGCGACTTCGCGATCGGTCGGACCATCCCCTACGTGTTCAAGAACGCGCCCTGCGCGGTCATGGTCATCCGCGAGCCGATGGCCGAGGAGTCAGCCACATGAAGATCGTCATCGTGGGATGCGGCCGGGTGGGCGCCAATCTGGCCGGCGATCTCGACACCCGCGGGCACGACGTCATCGTCATCGACCAGGTGACGAGCGCGTTCGATCGCCTGCCGGCGTCCTTCAGTGGCCAGGCGGTGCGGGCGGACGGCACGGACGAGGACTCCCTCCACCGGGCCGGGGCCGACTCGGCCGACGTCTTCCTGGCCATGACCGAAGGCGACAATCGGAACGTGATGGCGGCGCAGCTGGCGGCCGAGGCGTTGGGCATCCCCCAGGTCGTGGCGAAGATCAACGACCCGGTGCGAGCCGAGGCATACGCCGCGCTGGGCATCGCCACCATCTGCCGGACGGAGCTGATGAACCGGGCCCTCCTCCAGGCGATGGGCCTGCCGCCCGGCGACCAGCCCGGCTATCGGGCCGGCGCACCCCACGACCACCCGATGGCGGGCGGCCCCGACCCCCTCGCCGGCCGGCCCGTCTCGACCGCCACGATCCGGGAGGGCTGAGCGATGTTCGTCCTCGTCGTGGGTGGCGGAAAGGTCGGCTATTACCTCACCAAGGAGCTCATCGGGGCAGGCCATGAGGTCGTCCTCATGGAGCGCGACCCTCGCCGGGCCGGCCAGATCGCCGACGAGATCGGCTCGGTGGTGATCGCCCGGGACGGCTGCGAGGGCAAGTACCTCGTCGAGGCCGGCTGCGAGCGCGCCGACGTCGTCGCGGCGGTGACCGGCGACGACGAGGACAACCTCGTCATCTGCCAGATGGCCAAGCACCACTTCGACGTCCCGCGGACGATCGCCCGGGTGAACAACCCGAAGAACGAGGCCCTCTTCCGGCATCTCGGCGTCGACGAGCTCATCAGCCCGACCCGGATGATCCTGGGCTCGATCGAGCAGGACATCCCGGTCCATGAGCTGCTCCATCTCGCCGCGCTCGGCGGCAGCGAGCTCGAGCTCATCGAGGCCCAGCTGGGCATCGGCTCGCCGGCCATCGGCCAGGTGGCCCGCGAGGTCCCGATGCCGGAAGGCTGCGCGATCTTCGCGGTCATCCGCGGCGAGACGGCCATCCCGATCCGACCGGACACCGTCCTCAACGAGGGCGACAAGGTCATCGCCATCGGCCGGGCCGAATGCGAGGGCGCGCTCCATCAGGCGCTCATCGGCGAGACCGAGGACGGCGCGATCGTCCCGGCCTGATCCGCCGGGCCGACCCTGACGGGCGCGCTGCCACGCGTCCCGGCGTGGGCCGCCGACGACGAAGACGCGACCGTCGACCCGCCCGGTCCAGGCCCCGCTGCCGCTCGCCCCGACACGCTCGATGGGACGAGCCGTCGGTATGACTCTTGACAACATGATTGGCAGGGTTCTATCCTGCGGTCGTGTCCGGTCGAGGTGACCGGATCTGATCCATGGAGGTGCCCGGACATGACCATGATCGTGCGCCGACCATCGCCCTTCGACGAGATGATGTCGCTCCGTAAGGCGATGGACCGGCTGTTCGAGGACAGCTACGCCCGTCCGTTCGCGCGGATCACCACCACCACGGCCGAGTCGGTCATGCCGCTCGACGTGTGGACCGACGCCGACGCCCTGATGATCGAGGCCTCCCTGCCGGGGATCCGACCCGAGGATGTCGAGATCACCATCGAGGGCGACACGGTGACGCTCCACGGCGAGTCTCGCCGTGAGCGGACCGAGGAGACCGGCTCGTATCTCGTCCGCGAGATCCGGTCCGGCTCGGTGTCCCGTTCGGTCGCCCTGCCGGAAGGGCTCGAGGCGGACAAGGCGAGGGCGACGTTCGAGCACGGCGTCCTGACCTTGCGCATCCCGCGGGCCGAGCAGGTCAAGCCGCGCCAGATCAAGATCACCCCCACCAGTGATGACCGGCCGGTCCAGGTCGAGGCCGGGTCGCCCGGGACGGCCGAGCCGGCCCCGGCGGAGCCCGCCGCCCGGCCCGAACCGGTCGCCGTCGGCTGACGTGTCGTTCCGCCGGGTCGACCGGGACCCCGCTCGACCGGTCTACGTCATCAGCGTGGCGGCGAGCATCGTCCGGGTCCATCCGCGAACGCTGCGGATCTACGAGGACGAGGGCCTCATCTGCCCGGCGCGAACGCCGACGAACATCCGCCTGTACAGCGAAGAGGACATCCGGCGGGTCCTCTGGATCCGCCACCTCACCCAGGATCGCGGCGTGAACCTCGCCGGCGTCCGCATCCTGTTCGAGCTCGAAGAGCGCCTCGGGACCCGCATCCTCGAGACGCTCTTCGACGAAGCCTATGCCGAAGACCTGGCGGCCGGCCGCGCCGCCCCCCGACCCGAACCGGTCGAACCACCTGCCGCGACCACCAAGGAGAGCCACGATGTCTGACCGACCGTCGAACCCGGACGAGGAGCTCGCCCCGGACCCCGCCGCCCGGGAGCTGCCGCTCGTCGCCCTCCGGGAGACGGTCATCTTCCCCGAGATGATCGTGCCCCTCCAGGTGGGCCGCGACAAGAGCGTCGCCGCGCTCAACGCCGCGGTCGAGAGCGGCGGACCGATCGCCCTGGTCACCCAGCGCCGGGCCGAGCAGGAGGAGATCGGCGATCCGGCCGAGCTCTACCAGATCGGCACCCTGGCGAAGATCGCCCAGGTCGTCCAGCTCCAGGACGGCACCGTCCGGGCGATCGTCCAGGGTCAGGGCCGGATCCGGATCACCGGGTTCACCCAGACCGTCCCGTACATCGTCGCGACGATCGAGGACCTGGCCGACGAGGCGCCGGCCGGCGTCGAGGTCCAGGCCCTCATGCGCAGCGTCCAGGCCGGGATCGAGCAGTACGTGGCGAACGGCGCTCCCGTCCCGCCGGAGGCGGCCGTCGCCGCCCGCAACATCACCGAGCCGGGGCTCCTGGCCGACATGGTCGCCTACAGCCCCGACATGTCCACGGAGCAGCGCCAGGAGCTGCTCGAGACCTTCGACGTGGTCGAGCGGCTCAAGCTCGTCCAGGCGTTCCTCGCCCGCCAGATCGAGATCCTCGAGCTGAAGGGCAAGATCCAGTCCGAGGTCAAGTCCGAGATGGACAAGACCCAGCGCGAGTACATCCTCCGCGAGCAGCTCAAGGCGATCCAGCGCGAGCTGGGCGAGGACGACCCCCAGCAGGCCGAGATCAACGAGCTGCGCGACAAGGTCGAAGCCGCCGGCATGCCCGACGAGATCAAGGCGCGGGCGATCAAGGAGGTCGACCGGATGAGCCGGATCCCGTCGGCCTCGCCCGAGGTCGGCGTCATCCGGACGTACGTCGACTGGCTCATCGGACTGCCCTGGAACGTCTCCACCGACGATCAGCTCGACATCAAGCAGGCCGCCCTGATCCTCGACGAGGACCACTACGGCCTCGAGAAGGTCAAGGAGCGGATCCTCGAGTACCTCGCGGTCCGCGTCCTCGCCGATCAGATCCGCAGCCCGATCCTGGCTCTCGTCGGGCCCCCCGGTGTGGGCAAGACCTCGCTGGGCAAGAGCGTGGCCCGGGCGATGGGCCGGAAGTTCGTCCGGATGAGCCTCGGCGGGATCCACGACGAGGCCGAGATCCGCGGCCACCGCCGGACGTACATCGGGGCCCTCCCCGGCCGGATCATCCAGAACGTCAAGACGGCCGGCACGAACAACCCGGTCTTCATGCTCGACGAGATCGACAAGATCGGGATGGACTTCCGGGGCGACCCCAGCTCCGCCCTCCTCGAGGTCCTCGACCCCGAGCAGAACAACACCTTCCAGGACAACTACCTCGAGGTGCCGTTCGACCTGAGCAAGGTCCTGTTCATCGCGACCGGCAACCTCACCGACCCGATCCCGGCCGCCCTCCGCGACCGGATGGAGATCATCCAGCTGCCCGGCTACACCCAGCAGGAGAAGCGCGAGATCGGCCGGCGGTTCCTCATCCCCAAGCAGATGCAGAACCACGGCCTCAAGGCGAAGCACATCGAGATCACCGACGAGGCGATGACCGAGCTCGTCCAGGCCTACACCCACGAGGCCGGCGTCCGGAACCTCGAGCGGGAGATCGCCAACGTCATGCGCAAGGTCGCCCGGTCGGTGGCCGAGGGCCGCAAGCGCAAGACGGTCATCGACGTGAAGAAGCTCAACGAGTACCTCGGGCCGCCCCGCTACGAGTACGGCGAGCTCGAGGCCGAGGACCAGACCGGCGCGGCGACCGGCCTCGTCGTGACCGAGGTCGGCGGCGATATCGTCGCGGTCGAGGTCACGAAGATGGAGGGCAAGGAGGACTTCATCCTCACCGGACAGCTCGGTGACGTGATGCGCGAATCGGCCCGGGCCGCCCTGTCCTGGATCCGGGCGAACGCCGACCGGCTCGGTATCGAGCGGGAGATGTTCGAGAAGAACACCCTGCACATCCACGTGCCGGCCGGCGGGATCCCCAAGGACGGGCCGTCGGCCGGGGTCACGATGGCCACGGCGATGGTCTCCGCCTTCACCGGCATCCCCGTCCGCAAGGACGTGGCGATGACCGGCGAGATCACCCTGCGCGGTCGGGTCCTCCCGATCGGCGGGCTGAAGAGCAAGATCCTCGCCGCTCACCTGTCGGGGGCGAAGACGGTCATCCTGCCGCGCAAGAACGAGAAGGACCTGCGGGACATCCCCGAGGAGATCCGCAAGCAGACCAAGCTCGTCCTCGTCGACTCGATGGACCAGGTCCTCGAGGCGGCGCTGCGCCGGAAGCCGAAGGCCCTCGCGCCGCGAGCGGCCGGCCCCGAGCGCGGCGGGAGCCGAGAGCGCCCGGTCGAGACGAGCGTCCGCCCGACCGCACCGTTCCCGCCGGCGGATCAGCCGTCGGTCGTCGTCCAGCGCGCCACCCCGGCGCGCTGAGCGACGGGATCGGGCGGTCGGCGATGGGCCGCGGATCGAGACCCGGTCGGAACCGGAGCGCCTGAGCCATGGAGTACCGCGACTACTACTCGGTCCTCGGGGTCAAGCGCGACGCCGGCCAGGCGGAGATCAAGCGCGCCTTTCGCAAGCTCGCCCGGGAGCACCACCCGGATCGCAATCCGGGGAACGCGGCCGCCGAGCAGCGGTTCAAGGAGGTCAACGAGGCCAACGAGGTCCTGTCCGACCCCGAGAAGCGCAAGCGCTACGACCAGCTCGGGGCGAACTGGGACGCGTTCTCGCGTGGCGGCGCGGCCGGCGTCGACCCGTTCGGCCCCGGAGGTCCCTTCGCAGGAGCTGCCGGGGGGCCCGGCGGCGGGGTCCGCTACGAGTTCCGGACGAGCGGTGACGCCGGGGGCTTCAGCGACTTCTTCCGGACCTTCTTCAGCGGGGCCGCTGCCGGTGCCGCCTCGGGCGCGTCGCGGGGGCGCCGGGGCACCTCGGCGACCACGGCCGAGGGTGGATCGTTCGAGGACATCCTCGCCGGGCTCGGCCTCGGCGAGATGCCGGCCGGCGGAGCGCCCGGCTACGGTTCGTGGACCGCCGAGGGCGCCACCCGGGCGACCGGCCGCGGTCGACCCGGCGGCTCGCCGGCCGTGGAGGCGGAGGTCGAGGTCTCCCTCGAAGAGGCCTTCCATGGGACGACCCGTCTGGTCGAGGTCGGTGGGAAGCGACTCGAGGTCGCCGTCCCGCGCGGGGTGGAGACGGGCAGTCGGATCCGGCTCAAGGGTCGTGGCGGGGGCGACCCGGCGCACCCCGCGGACCTCTTCCTCGTCACCCGAGTCCGCCACCACCCGATCTACAGCCGGACCGGGGCCGACCTCAGCCGGGAACTCCCGATCACCCTCGGCGAGGCCCTCCTGGGCGCCCAGATCCCCCTCGCCACCCTCAAGGGCAGGATCGTCCTGACCGTCCCGAAGGAGACCCAGAACGGGCGCACCTTCCGGCTGAAGGGCCAGGGCATGCCCAGGCTCAAGCCGAAGGCCTCCGAGCCCGAGACCGGCGACCTCCTGGTCAAGGTCCGGGTGGTCCTGCCGGCCGGCCTCTCGAACGAAGCGACCGAAGCCGCCAGGCGGCTCGTCGACGTCGCTCACCAGCCCGATCCCCGCGACAGCGCCGAACCGGGCGCGCCACCGAGGCACTGACATGCAACTCGATCGATTCACCCAGAAGGCCCAGGAGGCCATCGTCGCCGCCCAGAAGCTGGCCGAGGACCTGCACAGCCCGATCCTCGACGCCGAGCACCTCCTCGACGCGCTCGTCGAGCCCGACGACGGCGTTCCTGCCGAGACCCTCCGCCGGCTCGGCGTCGACGTTCCGGGGCTGCGCGGCGACCTCGCCGCGATCCTCGCCCGGCGGGCCCGGATCGAGGGCGGCTCGCTCAGCCTCGATCCCCGCGCGAAGCGGGTCATCGAGCGAGCCGAGGAGGAAGCGCGGCGGCTCGGCGACGACTACGTCTCGACGGAGCACCTCCTGCTCGGGACCCTCGAGGTCGGCGGCGAGGGACAGACCCTGCTGGAGCGCCACGGCGCCGGTCGCGAGGCCGTCCTGGCCGCCCTCCAGGGCGTGCGCGGCGGCCAGCGGGTGACCTCGCCGAACCCCGAGGGGACCTACCAGGCTCTCGAGAAGTACGGGCGCGATCTCACCGCCGAGGCCCGCGCCGGGAAGCTCGACCCGGTCGTCGGTCGGGACGAGGAGATCCGACGGGTCATCCAGGTGCTGAGCCGGCGGACGAAGAACAACCCGGTCCTCATCGGTGAGCCGGGGGTCGGCAAGACGGCCATCGCCGAGGGCCTGGCCCAGCGGATCGTCCGGGGGGACGTGCCCGAAGGCCTCACGGACAAGCGGGTCATCGCGCTCGACCTCGGCGCGCTCATCGCCGGCGCGAAGTTCCGAGGCGAGTTCGAAGAGCGGCTCAAGGCGGTCCTCAAGGAGATCAAGGACAGCGACGGCCGGGTCATCCTGTTCATCGACGAGCTCCACACGGTCGTCGGGGCCGGCGCGGCCGAGGGCGCGATGGACGCCAGCAACCTGCTCAAGCCGATGCTCGCCCGGGGGGAGCTCCACACGATCGGGGCGACGACCCTCGACGAGTACCGCAAGCACATCGAGAAGGACGCTGCCCTCGAGCGGCGCTTCCAGCCGGTCCTCGTGGACCAGCCCTCGGTCGAGGAGACGATCTCGATCCTGCGCGGGCTGCGCGAGCGCTACGAGGTCCACCACGGCGTCCGGATCACCGATTCGGCGCTCGTCGCGGCGGCCACCCTGTCCGACCGCTACATCAGCGAGCGCTTCCTCCCGGACAAGGCGATCGACCTCGTCGACGAGGCGGCCAGCCGGCTCCGGATGGAGATCGACTCGATGCCGATCGAGCTCGACGAGCTGGAGCGTCGCCGGGTCCAGCTCGAGATCGAGCGCGAGGCCCTGCGCAAGGAGAAGGACGAGGGATCCCGGGCCCGCCTCGAGGCGCTCGAGCGCGAGCTGGCCGAGCTGGCCGAGGAGGCCGGCGCGATGAAGCAGCGCTGGGAGGCCGAGAAGACCGCCATCGCGGCGATCCGGGGTACCAAGTCGGAGCTGGAGAACCTCCAGCGCGACCTCGAGGGCGCCGAGCGGGAGGCCTCGTTCGGGGGCGGGGAGGCGGCCTTCCGGCGTGCGTCCGAGCTGCGCTACGAGCGGCTGCCGGCCCTGACCGGCCGCCTGCGCGATGAGGAGTCGGCCCTGGCCACCCTCCAGGGTCCGGGCTCCCTGCTCAAGGAGGAGGTCGACGCGGACGACATCGCCGACATCGTGGGAGCCTGGACCGGGATCCCGGTCAGCCGGCTCCTGGAGGGCGAGACCGCCAAGCTCGTCCAGATGGAGGAGCGGCTCCACGGTCGGGTCGTCGGGCAGGACGAGGCCGTCGAGGCCGTCTCCGACGCGGTCCGCCGGGCCCGGGCCGGGCTCAAGGACCCCCGTCGGCCGATCGGCTCCTTCCTCTTCCTGGGCCCCACCGGCGTCGGCAAGACCGAGCTCGCCAGGGCGCTCGCCGAGTTCCTGTTCGACGACGACGGGGCGATGGTCCGGATCGACATGAGCGAGTACATGGAGAAGCACACGGTGAGCCGGCTCGTCGGCGCGCCGCCCGGCTACGTCGGCTACGACGAGGGGGGCCAGCTGACCGAGGCGGTCCGGCGTCGGCCGTACCAGGTGGTGCTCCTCGACGAGATCGAGAAGGCCCATCCGGACGTCTTCAACGTCCTCCTCCAGGTCCTCGACGACGGTCGGCTGACCGATGGCCAGGGCCGGACGGTCGACTTCAAGAACACCGTCGTGATCATGACCAGCAACGTCGGCAGCCAGGTCATCTCGGCGGCCCAGGGCGAGTCGGCGGCGGAGCGGAGCGTCGCCTACGAGGCGATGAAGGCCCGCCTGACCGAGGCCCTGCGCCTCCAGTTCCGGCCCGAGTTCCTCAACCGGGTCGACGAGGTCATCGTCTTCCACGCACTCAGCGAGGCGGAGCTGGCGGCCATCGTCGACCTGCTCCTCGCCGACCTGTCCCGCCGCCTGGCGGCCCAGGACCTCGTCATCGAGCTGACCCCGGCCGCGCGAGCCCTCATCGGCCGCGAGGGACACGACCCGGCCTACGGCGCCCGGCCGCTGAAGCGGACGATCCAGCGGCTCGTGGAGAACCCGCTGGCCCGGGCGCTGGTCGCCGGTCGCTTCAAGCCGGGCGACCGGATCCTGGCCGACGCCGACCCGGTCGGGGGGACCCTCGTCTTCTCGACCGACGACGCGACCGTGACCGTCGATGCCGGGGACCGGCGCGACGCAAGGGCCGCTCCGACGGACGACGACGCCGCGATCGGGGCCGGTCGCGCCGCGATCCTCGACCTGCCCGGGGCCGACGAGAAGCCGCGACGGGGTCCCGGCGAGCTGGTCAACTGACGCCCGGACCGCGGACGTGACGCCCCGGCCCGGGATGCGGTTCGCGACGGCCGTCGAGCGCCTCTCCGACCTGCCGGTCCCGCTCCCGGACGGCCCGGCGGAGCTGACGCCCGTCCCGACCGACGGACGGGTCCGCCCGTTCGCCCCGCGGGTGCCGGCGACCGATCGGCCGGCGGGGGTCCTCGTCCTCATCGCCCCCGATGCGGACGACGAGGCCCGGGTGATCCTCATGGAGCGCCCGACCTACGACGGGCTCCATTCGGGCGAGGTGAGCTTCCCGGGCGGGAAGGTGGAGCCCGGCGATGCCGACATCGTCGCGACCGCGCTGCGGGAGGCGGAGGAGGAGGTGGGACTCGACCTCCGCGCCGCCGATGTCCGGGTCATCGGCCGGCTCGACGAGACGTGGATCCCGGTGAGCCGCTTCGCGCTCATCCCGGTCCTGGCGGTGGCGACCCGACCGCCGGTCCTCCGGCCGTCGCCGGCGGAGGTGGCCCGGATCCTCCGGCCGACGGTCGCGACGTTCCTGCCCGGGGCGCCGCTCCGGATCGTGGAGCGCACCGTCCGGGACTGGCCGCTGCGCTACGCCGCCTACCCGGTGGCGGCCGAGGACGACGGCACGGAGCTGCTGGTCTGGGGCGCCACCGCCCGGATCCTCGGCCAGCTCGGCGCGGTGCTCGATCGGGGCTGAGGAGACAGCCGGACCACTGCGGGAGCCGGTCGTCGCGTCCTAGCGCGGCTCCCCGTGCGACGGGTCGTAGCGGCTGTCGGGATGATCGTCGGCGAGGACGCCGTCCGCCCGCTCGACCGGGCCCGCCTCCAGCGCCAGCGCGACGCCGTCCAGGATCCCGCGAACGGCGGCGTCGTCGACGCCCGCGAACTCGACGACGATCGCCCGCATCTCGGACAGGTCGGTCGAGGCGCCGTGGGGGATGTCGGCCGGCCAGAGGACGGCCTCGCCGGCGAAGACCCGGGCCGTCTCGTCGCCGACCCGGACGAACCCGCCGCCCTCGATGACGACGAACCAGGCGGTGTTGGGGTTCACGTGGGGCTCGACGACCGCCCGGCGGCCGAAGGCGAGCTCGGTGACCGTCCCCCTGGCGTCGCTATGGATCAGCGCGCCAGTCACGCCCCGGCTGCCGGCCGGACCCTCGGGTCGGCGATGGCCATACCCGAACCGACGGACCTCCACCGCGCGGGACGCCGTTCGGTCGCTCAGCGCCGCCGGCGGCGCCGGCTGGCCCTGACGGGCTTGGCCCCCTTGGACCGGATCGTCGCGTCGGGGCGGGCGTATTTCGAGCGGGCGATGTAGCGCTCCTTGGCGAGCTTCCGCTCGTACACCTCGAACATCGGCGGGAAGCGGACGAAGCGGATCCACAGGAGGAGGACGGCCCCGCCGATCATCGTGACGAGGATGAAGATGAAGTCCCAGACGAAGAGCGAGAAGGTGAGCAGGAGGCTGAACGTGATCAGCCCCGTCCACAGCAGCCACTCCCACATGTCCAGGTACGGCGGATGGCGACGGAGCGCCCGGGTCCGGACGTTGTACAGGATGACGAGGGCGACCAGCAGGACGAGCGAGCTCACCCAGACCGGCCGGAAGAGGTCCGGGAAGGTGTCCCCGGAGAACTTCAGGAACAGGTATTCCCAGGGCGGGAGCGTCACGGTGACTCCTGCTGAGGGCGGCGATACCGGGCGGCGACCGGCCCGGCTGACGGTCCCCGGCGGACTCCGGGAGGGTCGAGTATGCCACGCCGGGCGGTATACTCGGGCCAGGCGTGAGCGCCCTCGCATGGCGCCGTCGACGCATGCGGGGTCCGGGATCAGGAGGTTGGATCGGGTGCGAGCCCTGCTCTCGGTCGCGAACCGCGACGGCGTGTCCACCCTCGCCAGGGAGCTCCTGGCCCTCGGGGTGGAGATCTACGCCACGGACGGTACCCGCGAGCATCTCGCCTCGGACGGGGTCGAGGTCGGATCGGTCTCCGAGCTCACGGCCGTCCCGCCGCTCGTCGGTGGCCAGGTCAAGACGTTCCACCCCGCGGTCTACGCCGGTATCCTGGCCCGACGCGACGTGCCGGAGCAGCTCGCCGAGCTCGTGGAGCACGGCATCGGGCTGATCGACCTGGTGATCGTCAACGTGAAGCCGTTCGCGCCCGAGGTGGGGGCCCGCCCGGTCGCGCTCCACGAGGCGATCGAGATGATCGACGTCGGCGGGGCGGCCCTGCTCGGCGCCGCGGCCCGCAACTACGCCGGGGTCGCGGCGGTCGCCGACCCGGCCCACTACCCGCGGATCGTGCGCGAGCTCCGGGAGCGAGGCTCCGTCTCCGCCGAACTCCGCCAGCAGCTGGCCGCCGAGGCGTTCGGCATCGTGGCCGCCTACCACGCCGAGATCGCGGCCTACATCAACCAGGTCTCCGGGACCACCTTCCCGAACCGGCTGGCGATGGTCCTCGAGAAGGTCGAGGACCTGCGCTACGGCGAGAACCCCCACCAGCGGGCGGCCTTCTACCGGGAGACGACCCATCGCTCGGGGACGCTGGCCGATGCCCGCCAGCTCCAGGGCGCCCTGCCCTCCTTCAACAACCTGCTCGACCTCGACGCCGCCTACCGGATGGCCCGTGACTTCACCGCCCCGACGGTCGCGATCGTCAAGCACACCGACCCGGTCGGGATGGCCTCGAACGACGAGCTCGTCGAGGCCTATCGGAAGGCCCTCGAGACCGACTCGGTGGCCGCCTTCGGAGGGATCGTCGCGGTCAATCGCGAGCTCGACGGCGCGACGGCCCGAGAGATCGCGGCGAACTCGTACGAGGCCGTGGTGGCGCCCGGCTTCAGCGACTCCGCCCTGGGCATCCTGCGGACGAAGACCGGGCTCGAGATCCTGGCCGTCCCGCCCGACCCGTCCGAAGGGATGCGCGACTACGGCATCGCCAACCTCGACTTCAAGCGGGTGGCCGGCGGCCTCCTCGTCGAGACCCAGGACGCCCTCGGGATCGAGGCCGGCCATCTCCAGGTCGTCACGAAGCGGCGGCCGACGCTCGAGGAGCTGACCGACCTCCTGTTCGCCTGGCGGACCGTCCGGCACGTCCGCTCGAACGCGATCGTCCTGGCCAAGAGCGCCGCCACGATCGGCATCGGCGCCGCCCAGGCGAGCCGCCAGGTCTCGGTGGAGATCGCCCTGCGCCGGGCGGGTGACCGGGCCCGGATGAGCGTGATGGCCAGCGACGCCTACTTCCCGTTCCCCGACGGGATCGCTCTCGCGGCAAACTCCGGCGTGACCGCGATCATCCAGCCGGGCGGCTCGATCCGCGACGAGATGGCGATCGAGGTCGCCGACCGACATCACCTCGCGATGGTCTTCACCGGTCGACGTCACTTCCGCCACTGAGCCACCGTCCCGGTCCGCCGGTCCCAGGAGATCCCATGGAACAGCTCCTCGCTCTCGAGATGGTCCGGGTCACCGAGGCGGCCGCGATCGCATCGGCCCGGTTCATGGGCCGCGGCGAGAAGGACGAAGCCGACCAGGCCGCGACCGAGGCGATGCGCCGGACGATGGACGAGATCGACATGGCCGGCACGATCGTCATCGGCGAGGGCGAGCGCGACGAGGCCCCGATGCTCTACATCGGCGAGCAGGTCGGTCGGCCGGAGGACGGCGAGGGCCGGACGACGCCGGAGATCGACATCGCGGTCGATCCGCTCGAGGGCACGAACCTCGTCGCCCACGGCCAGGCCGGGGCGATCACCGTCCTCGCGGCCTCGGAGCGAGGCGGGCTCTTCCACGCCCCGGACACCTATCTCGAGAAGCTCTGCGTCGGTCCGGTCGCGGCCGGCCAGGTGGACATCACCCTGAGCCCGACCGAGAACGTCCATCGCATCGCCGAGGCCCTCCGGCGGCGGGTCAACGACATCACCGTGGTCATCCTCGAGCGGCCCCGCCACGACGCGCTCATCGCCGAGGTCCGGGCAGCCGGTGCCCGGATCAAGCTCATCAGCGACGGCGACCTCTCGGCCGCGATCTCGTGCGCGGTCTCGGGCACCGGCGTCCACGCGGTCATGGGCGTCGGCGGCGCGCCCGAGGGCGTGATCACCGCCGCCGCCCTGCGCTGTCTCGGCGGCGAGATCCAGGCCCGGTTCCGGTTCCGCAACGACGAGGAGCGCCGGCGGACCCGGGAGATGGGCAACGACGACGACGAGTCCCGGGTCTACCGGACCGAGGACCTGGCCGGCGGCGAGAACCTCGTCTTCGCGGCGACCGGGGTCACCCACGGCGACCTGCTCCAGGGGGTCCGGTTCTTCGGCGGCGGCGCCCGGACCCACTCCCTGGTGATGGCCTACCAGTCGAAGCAGGTCCGCTTCGTCGACACCGTCGCGATGTTCGACCGCTCGAAGCCGCCGGCGGTCCGGCTCTAGGCGGAGTGCCCGCCCGACGATCGCCCTCGTCGAGCTCCTGGCGCTGGCGGCGATCCCGATCGCCCTGATCCTGCTGATCGCCGCGGCGATCCGTCGCGTTCGGGGTCGCTGACCCAGGCGCCGGACGGTTCGTCCCAGCGGGCGATCGGACGAGCCGCCGCCACTCCCTCGATCGCCGTCCGGCGAGCGAGCGCGGTCGCGACGGTCTCACCCCAGCCGGGCGGCACGAGGCCCGGCGCGAGGTCGGCCAGCGGAGCCAGCACGAAGAGGCGCTCGTGGGCCTCGCGATGGGGCACCTCGAGCAGCCGGGCCGCCTTCGACGGGTCGACCGGCGCGTCGATGGATCGGCCCATCGGCGGCCGCTCGACGGCCGATCGGGCGCGACCGAAGACGAGCAGGTCGAGGTCGAGCTCGCGGGGACCCCAGCGCTCGCGAGCCTGCCGGCCGAACGCAACCTCGAGACGCTTCAGCGCGACGAGGAGTGCCATCGCGCCGGTCGTCGGGTCCGGACCGGACGGGACGTCGAGGGCGACGACCGCATTGCGGAACTCGGGTTGGTCGGTCACGCCCACGGGCGCCGTCGCGTAGAGCCGCGAGATGCCCCGCGAGCCGGACCCCGGGCAGCGCCCCGAGGGCTGCGATCGCTGCGGCCAGCGTGCCGGCCGCGTCGCCCAGGTTGGCCCCGAGGCCGATGTACGTCCGGGTCCGGTGCGTCGTCGTCGCCTCCAGCCTGCCGACGGAGCCCGATGCCCCGGTGGTCGGAGCGTCGCTAGACTCGGCGGGTGGCCCCCGTCGACGTCATCATCCTCCACCCGCTCGCCCCGCCGGGCGCCGGTCCGCTCACGACCGCGCTGGCCGGGGAGCGGGCCGTCCTGGCCGGTCGTCACGCCCGGGCGTTCACCGGCGCCGGCGCCTCGACCGTTCGGGTCGTGGAGGGCCAGCCGGACGGACGGCCGTTCGGATCCCGCCTCCGGGTCCTCCTTGCCGACCGGTCGAGCGGAGCCCAGGACGGTCGAGGGCTCGATCCTCCTCGGCTCGGGCGCGCTGCCGCTCGCGACCCGGGCGGACGCCGCGGCATTCGTCTCTGCGGCCGCCGGCCCGGGGGTCCGGGCCCTCGCCAACAACCGGTACTCGGCCGACATCGTGGCGCTGACCGCCGGGGCCGCGGCGCGCCTGCGGGACGTCCCCGCCGCGCTGCCCGCCGACAACGCCCTGCCGCGCTGGCTGGCCGAGATGGGCGGCGTCACCGTCGACGACCTCCGACGTCGCTGGCGGCTGGCGATCGACCTCGATTCCCCGCTGGACGCTCTCCTCGTCGCCGCGAGCCGAACGACCGCATCGCATGGGCGGACCACGGTGGCGATGGCCGCTCTCGGCCCGGGCGCGTCGGAGCGGATCGACGCCGTCCGGGCGGTCCTCGACGACCGGCGGGCGGAACTCATCGTCGCCGGGCGGACCTCGGCCGCCACCCTTGCCTGGCTAGAGCGGAACGCTGCCTGCCGGGTCCGGGCCCTCGTCGAGGAGCGCGGGCTGCGTGCCTCGAGCCCGCTCGCCACCGGCGCCACGCCGGGTCCGAGCGACGGCGGCGGCTCCGGCCGGGCGGGACGACCGCCGCGCTCGGTCCTCGGCATGCTCCTCGACCGCGACGGCCCGGCCGCGCTCGGCGACCGCCTCGCGGAGCTCGGCGATGCCGCCCTCGTCGACAGCCGGGTCCTGCTCGCCCACCGGCTGGGCCCGGACGAGACCGGCTGGCCGACCGCCGAGGATCGCTTCGCGTCCGACCTCCTGCTCACCGACCGGATCGCCGATCCGTGGCTGCGCGCCGTGACCGGGGCAGCCGCAGACGGACCGATCCCGGTCCTCCTTGGCGGGCACACCCTGGTCGGCCCGGGGGTCCGGCTCATCGCCCGGGTCGGCGGGTCCTGGGGGCGGCGCGGAGCGCCGGACTGATGGCCCGGTTCGACGCGGACCTCCGGTGGGGCCCTGCCGGCAGACCGATCCCGACCGAGAGCGAGCCCGCGCTCGTCGAGCGGATCCGGGCCGAGATCGCCCAGACCGGTCCGCTGACCTTCGCCCGGTTCATGGAGCTGGCCCTCTACGACCCCGACCAGGGCTACTACCGGAGCGCCGCCGAGCGACCCGGGCGGGAGGGCGACTTCCTGACCGCACCGGACCTCCACCCGGTCTTCGGCGCGGCGATCGCCCGTCAGCTCGACGAGGTCTGGCGACGGCTCGACGAGCCCGATCGGTTCGTCCTCCGCGAGTACGGTCCGGGGTCCGGGTCGCTCGCCCTCGCCGCCCTCCGCGCGCTGGCGGGCCAGGGACCGATGGGGAGCGTCGCGGGCTCACCAGGGCTCGCGGCGGCGATCCGTTACGCCCCGATCGAGGTGAACGCACACCGACTGGCGCAGCTGACCGAACGGCTGGCGGCAGCCGGCTTCGGCTCCACCCTGGAGCCCGGTCTGGACGCCGGTCGACCCGAGCCCGGCGTCGTCGTCGCGAACGAGTTCCTCGATGCCCTGCCGGTCCATCGATTGACCGTCATCGACGGTCGCCTCCGGGAGCTGTACGTCGACCGGCGCGCAGACGCGTTCGTCGAGGTCGTCGGCGACCCGTCGACGCCGGCCCTCGAGGACCGGCTGGCCGGGGAGGGGATCACCCTGGCCGAGGGCGCCCGGGCCGAGGTCTGTCTCGCGATCGACCGGTGGGTCGACGAGGCCGCCTCGGGGCTCGAGCGCGGGCTGGTCCTCGTGATCGACTACGGCCATCCCGCCGCGACGCTCTATGGCCCGGAGCGCGCCGCCGGGACGCTGATGGCGTACGCCGGTCACCGCGCCCACGACGACTGGAGCGTCGCGGTCGGACGGCAGGACCTGACGGCCCACGTCGACTTCAGCGCCGTCGAGCGACGGGCCCGAGCGGATGGCCTGGCCGTCCTGGGGCTGACCAGCCAGGCGGAGTTCCTCATCGGCGTCGGCACCGAGGCGCTCGTCGACGCGATCCGGTCCGACCCGGACACCACCTTCGAGGATCGGACGGCGCTCCGGTCCGCCCTCGGGCGGCTGCTCGATCCGCGGGCGATGGGCGGCTTCCGGGCGCTCTGCCTGGGCCGCGGGCTGACGGCCGAGCCTGCCCTCGCCGGGCTGGCCTTCCGGATCGGCCACGGCTGAGCGCCCAGCCGCACCGGTCCGCACTAGGGCGTTCGCCCTATTGCCGGGGATCCGATCGACGGTGCACGCTCGCTGGGGCCGGCCCGGGCACGAGCCGCGCCATCCATCGGGGGGCGGGTCGCTTCCTGCACGCGCGCTCGGCGCGATCCGCTCCCCGACCCCCGATCCCGGCTCCACGGGCGACCCTGCCCGGGCCGCGATGCGCCGTCCTCCGCTGCTAGAATGCCGACGCGGGGCCCGCGCCCCGCAGCCGTCTATCCCGAGGAAGGCCGGCAAGGCCACGAGGGGGGCGCGTCGCCCAGCCGCGAGTCGTCGCGTGGCGCCCCCGCAGTGAGGTTCGATTGACCGGGATCTGGTACGTCGTCGGGTTCGCCTTCGCGGGCGTCTCGTTCGTCCTCTTGACGATCGGGGCGGCGTGGCTCATCTCGCACCGCAACCGCGGTGACGTCCACAAGGGCCTGCCGTACGAGTCGGGGATCGACACGTACGGAGACACCCACGCCCGGTTCGGCCTGAGCTTCTACCTCTACGCGCTGCTCTTCGTCGCGTTCGACATCGAGGTGATCTTCATCTACCTCTGGGCGATCGTCTTCCGCGATCTCCTGATGACCGGGTTCGTGAGCATGCTCATCTTCGTGGCGATCCTTCTGCTCGGCCTGGCCTACGCCTGGCGCAAGGGCGTGCTGACGTGGCACTGAGCCCCGACGGAGCGACCCCCGGCGAGCCGCTCGCAGGACCCCCGGACGACGCCCATATGGGCGACGGGCCCGGACCGGCTCCCGACGGCGGCCCGCCCGAGTCGGTCGCCCCGACGTCGGCGGGCGGGGGGGCGCTCGAGGCGGCCGGCGCTGGTGCCGTGGTCGTACCGATCGTCGTCCCGAACACGCTCTGGACCTCGACCGCTCCGGCGGCCTATGGCGGTGTCAACGAAAGCCCCTACACCCACCTCCGCGAGTACGCGGAGACCGACGCGGGGCGGCACGACGATGCCCGCTGGGGGGCGCTCGAGATCATCCCCACGAAAGCCGACTACGTCCTCGACCTGGTCCGGGCGAACAGCCTCTGGCCGCTCCTGTCCGGCCTGGCGTGCTGCGCCTTCGAGATGATGTCCTCGGCCACCAGTCGCAACGACATGGACCGCTGGGGGATGTTCCCGTTCCGAGCGAGCCCCCGCCAGGCCGACGTCCTGATCGTCGCAGGCACGTTGACGACGAAGATGGCCGGCCCGCTGGTCCGCCTGTGGGAGCAGATGCCCGAGCCGAAATGGTGTGTCGCCATGGGCGACTGCACCTGCTCGGGCGGACGCTACAAGCGGAGCTACTCCACGATCCAGGGGATCGACCGGGTCCTGCCGGTCGACGTCTACGTCCCGGGCTGCCCGCCGCGGCCGGAGGGGCTCATCTACGGGATGATGAAGCTCCAGCAGCTGGTCCTCGAGCGCCGCGGTCACTGGCCGGAACGGGCCATCGGCCCGAGCGTCCCGGAGGACGCCTGACGGTGGACCGTGCCCTCAGGCGTCGTCTGGAATCGCGCTTCGGTGCGGTGCTGCTCGGACCGGTCCGCCAACGCCATGATGAGACCGAGGTCCGAGTCGCCCCGGCCGACCTGCCCGAGGTGATGCGGACCCTCCACGACGACCCCGAGTTCGAGTTCGAGCTCCTGGTCGACCTGGGCGGTGTGGACACCGGGGAGGTGATGCAGGTCGTCTACCACCTCTGGAGCCGGACCACGTCCGACTGGCTCAGGGTGATCGCCGACGGGATCGAGCGCGACGACCCCCGGGCGCCGTCGCTGACGTTCCTGTGGAAGGGCGCCGAGTGGCCGGAGCGGGAGGCCTACGACATGTTCGGCATCCGCTTCGAGGGCAACCGCGACCTGCGCCGCATCTACATGCCGCCCGACTACACCAGCCATCCGCTGCGCAAGGACTTCTTCCTGCCCGATGACGCGGCCCGGTCGGCCGGCGGCGGCGAGCGTCACATGGAGCAGACCCACGCCCCGACCAACGCGGCACCGGATGCCACGATCCGGAGGTCGCGAGGATGACCCAGATCCCCCGCCACGCCTCCGCCGACGACCCTCGGGTCATGCTCGACGAGGAGGTGGGCGTCTTCGAGCCCATCCCGCCCTACCCGCCCCGGACGGAGCGCGAAGCCGAGTTCTACGCCCTGGGCGGCGGTGAGATGTTCATCAACATCGGGCCGCATCACCCGTCCACCCACGGCGTCCTGCGGGTCGTGTTCAAGATCGACGGCGAGCGCGTCGTGGACGTTGACCCGGTCCTGGGCTACCTCCACCGAGGCGTGGAGAAGCTCTGCGAGAACGCGGACTACCACCACACGATCGCCTACATGGACCCGCTCGAGTACGTCAGCTCGTTGTTCTGCGAATGGCCGGCGGTGATGGCTTACGAGAAGCTCCTGGACGTGCAGGTCCCGCGGCGGGCCGAGTACATCCGGGTCCTCTCCTCGGAGCTCAATCGCGTCGCGAGCCACCTTCTGTTCATCGGGTTCATGGCCCTCGACCTCGGTGGCCTGACGCCGATCCTCTACGGCTTCATCGAGCGCGACGAAGTGGTCGAGATGCTCGCCGCCCTGACGGGTCAGCGGATGCTCTTCAACTACTTCCGGATCGGGGGCGTCAACGGCGACCTGAACCACGAGTTCATGAGCCGACTCGGGGTGTGGATGGGCCATGCCGCGGAGCAGGTCGAGGCGAACCTCACCCTGCTCAACGAGAACGAGCTGTTCGTCCGGCGGATGCGCGGGGTCGGTCACCTCGACCGCGAGACCGCCTTCCGGATCGGGGTCACCGGGCCGAGCCTCCGTGCCTCGGGCGTGCCCCTTGACATGCGTCGGACCCATCCCTACTCCGTCTTTCCGGAGCTCGATTTCGACATCCCGACCCGCGACGAGGGGGATTGCCTCGCCCGCTATCTGATCCGGATCGACGAGATCAAGCAGAGCCTGCGGATCATCGACCAGTGCCTCCATGAGATGCCCGACGGGCCGGTCATGGCCAAGCTACCTCGCCTCCTCCGGCCACGACCCGGCCGGGCCTTCGCCGGGATCGAGGGGCCGCGCGGCATCAATGCGGTCTATGCGGTCAGCGACGGGACGGATCAACCGTTCCGGATGCGGATCCACGACCCATCGTTCGTGAACCTTCAGCTGCTCCAGCTCATGCTGCCCGGGAACCTGGTCGCGGACATGATGGCGGTCTTCTCGTCGCTCGACCCGATCATGGGCGGCGTGGACAAGTAGATGGCGACCCTCAACCGGACCTTCGACCGGCTGACCCTGCCCGGCAAGATCCTGTTCACGGTCGTGCCCGTGCTGCTCGCCCTGCTCGCCGGGCTGGTCGTGACGGTGATCATCCTGGGGCCGTTCATCGTCGAGTTCCTGTCGGCGAACATGCCGCTCGTCCGGTTCGTGGTCGCAGCCACCGCCATCCTGCTCATGACCATCCCGACCGCATTCCTGATCATCTACATGGAGTTGAAGGTCATCGCCGCGATGAACCTTCGCTACGGTCCCGACCGCGTGGGGCCGTTCGGCTCGGCCCACTCCGTGGTCGCCGGGCTCAAGGTGCTGATGAAGGAGGACTTCACCCCGACCGGCGCCGACCCGGTGGTCTTCACCTGGGCCCCCGTCGTGGCCTTCCTGGCCAGCGTGATGACCCTCCTCGTGCTGCCCTTCGCGCCGGGGCTGTTCGGGCAGGACGTCAACATCGGGCTGCTCTACTTCTTCGCGATGGGCGGGCTCGGCGTGGTCGGCCTGCTCATGGCCGGCTGGGCGAGCTTCAACAAGTACTCCCTGTTGGGCGGCCTGCGCGCCGCGGCCCAGGTGGTCAGCTACGAGATCCCGCTGACCCTCTCGGTCGCCGGGATCGTCCTGCTCACCGGCACCCTGAGCCTCAACCAGATCACCCTGGACCAGTCGGGCAGCGTGTTCGACTGGTTCGTGTTCCGCCAGCCCCTGGCGTTGGTGATCTTCTTCATCGCCGCCATCGCCGAGACGAACCGGACGCCGTTCGACCTGACCGAGGCCGACTCCGAGATCGTGGCCGGGTTCGCCACCGAGTACTCCGGGATGCGCTTCGGCTTCTTCTTCTTCGCCGAGTACGTGAACGTCTTCATCATCTCGGGCCTGACCGTCGCCCTGTTCTTCGGCGGCTGGAACGCCCCGTTCGACTGGCCGTTCCCCGTCAACCTGTCGGCCGATCCGTCCCAGCTCGGGCTCGGCCTGCTCGCCCTGCTGGGTGTCGCGCCGGTCCTGATCATCCTCGCCCTGAGCCTGCCCTTCTACCTGGTCAACAGCTCGCTGAAGTTCTGGCAGGCGCTGGTCATCGGCTTCGTCCTGTTCAACCTGCTCGCGGTCGGCGGTCTCCTCGGCTGGGCGTTCGTCAGCTTCGACTGGGTCGTGGGCCTGCTCTGGTTCATGGCCAAGGCCTACGTCTTCGTCTTCGTCTTCGTCTGGATGCGCGCCACCCTGCCCCGGATCCGGATCGACCAGCTCATGGGCTTCGCCTGGAAGTGGCTCCTGCCGGCGTCACTCATCAACCTGTTCGTGACCGCCCTCGCGATCCTCGTGGTCCAGGGCAAGTGATGGGGACCCGATGAGCGTCGTTCCGGGCCTCGGGATCGTGAAGGGGATGGCGCTGACCCTGCGCCGCTTCTTCGAGCCGAAGGTCACCCACCTGTACCCGGAGGACCCGGCCGAGATCCCGAGCCGCTTCCGCGGCCGGCTCCAGCTCCTCTACGACGAGTACGGCACGCTCAAGTGCGAGACCTGCTTCCAGTGCGCCCAGGCCTGTCCGATCGAATGCATCGACATGGGCGGGCAGGACACGAAGGGCCGGTTCGCCATCCACTGGGGCGCTGCCGAGACCTACGGCGAGCGTCGCGAGGAATCCGCCCTGCGACGCTCCGGTCGGACCGTGCCGGACCCCGCCTTCGACCACTTCCACGGGATCGACCCGGCCGCCCTCGAGTCGATCCTCGAGGAGTTCGACCACGATCCCGGGCAGATGCTCCCGATCCTCGAGGCCGTCCAGGCGGCCTACGGCCACATCCCGGTCGCCGCCCTGAAGCGGATCAGCCAGACCACCGGCGCCTGGTACGCCATGCTCTACGGGACGGCCACCTACTACGACCACCTCGCCGTCGGCGCGCCGGCCGCGACCGATGCGCCGGATCCCGGGACCGACTTCGCAGCGGCTCTTGAAGGGGCGCTCGCCGGCGCGACCGGGGGCGCCGCCGATCCCGGACCGACCGTGACGGGTCCGGCATGAGCGAGCTCCTGCAGACCCCGACGAGCTGGCCCCGGATCCTCCTCGAGCGGGCCGCGGCCATCGATCCCAGCGACCTCGATGCCGCCGTCAAGGCGGGCGCCTACGAGGCCCTCAAGACGGCCGTGCGGGCGATGACCCCCGGCGCGGTCGCCGGCGCCGTGAGCGCCTCCGGCCTGCGCGGTCGAGGAGGGGCGGGCTACCCCACGGGGCTCAAGTGGCGGGCCGCGGCGGCCGCACCGGCCGGGCCGAGATACGTGGTCGCGAACGGATACGGCGCAGATCCGGCGGTCCGGACGGACCGGGTGCTGATGGAGTCCGATCCGCACGCGATCATCGAGGGCGTCGCCCTCGCCGCCTATGCCATCGGTGCGAGCCGGGCCTGGATCGCCCTCCGGTCCGAGGCGACCGAGGCGATCCGCCGGCTCGAGGCCGCCCTCGCCGGAGCCACCGAGGCGGGCTTCGTCGGTGCCGACGTCCTCGACTCCGGCTGGTCGCTCGAGATCGAGATCCGGCCGGTCCAGGGCGCCTACATGCTCGGCGAGGAGACGGTCCTGCTCAAGGCCCTGGAGGGCAAGCGCGGACAGCCCGAGCAGCGGCCGCCGCACCCGACCGAGCAGGGCCTGTTCGGCCGACCAACCGTGGTCCAGAACGTCCAGACCCTGGCCGCCGTGCCCTGGATCATCCGCCACGGCGCGGAGGTCTATGCCGCGGTCGGCGCAGCCGAGAGTCCCGGGACGATCCTCGTCCAGCTCCGGGGGGCGGGCGGGGCGGGGATCGCCGAGGTGCCCCTGGGGACGACCCTCCGCGAGCTCGTCGGACTCGTCGAGCAGCCGGGCGGCCGGCCGCTCAAGGCCATCCTCGTCGGCGGCCCGTCGGGCGGCTTCCTGCCGATCGACCTCCTGGACACGCCATACACCTACGAGGCGATCCGCCGGGCCGGCGCTCACCTCGGCTCGGGCTCGATCGTCGTCGCCGACGACCGAGCCTGCATCGTCGACCTCGCCCGGCTCCTGACCCGCTTCTGCGCCGACCAGGCCTGCGGCAAGACGATCCCCTGCCGGATCGGCACCCGGCGGCTCTCCGAGGTCGTCGACCGGATCGCCGTGGGGACCCCGCGACCGACCGACGTCGACCTCGTGGCCGACCTGTCGGCCGACATCTGCGGGTCGGCCCTGTGCGACCACGAGCGCCTGGCGACGCTCCCGGCCTCGAGCGCGATGCGATACTTCCGAGCCGAGATCGACGACCACCTCCTCCGCAGCACCTGTCCCGCCGGCGTCTGCCACCCGATCGCGGTGGCCGGCGTGGGCGCGGCGACCCGAGGCGCCTGATGGCCGACCTGCTCACCCGTCCCGAACCCGCGACCGAGCCCGAGACGCTGGCCGAGCGACTTCTGACGACCCAGGCGCCGCAACGACCGCAGTCGACCCCGGCGATCCGGATCGAGGTCGACGGTCGGATCGTCGAGGGCCTCGAGGGCCAGACGATCCTCGAGGTCTGCCGTGACAACGGGATCGAGATCCCCACCCTGTGCTATGAGCCCAAGCTGCCCGGCTTCGGCGCCTGTCGGATGTGCGTCGTCGAGGTCGAGGGCGAGGCGATCCCGCCGATCAGCTGCTCCCGGACCGCCGAGGCCGGGATGAAGGTCCAGACCCAGACCGAGGAGGTCCGTCGGCTGCGGGCCACGAACCTCGAGCTGATCTTCAGCGACCACAACGCCTACTGCCTGCCGCCCTGCCAGAACAAGTGCCCCAGCCACATCGACATCCCCGGCTTCCTCAAGCAGAACGCCGAGGGTGAGTGGCGCGAATTGACCCGGATCTTCAAGCGGACGATCCCGTTCCCGAGCGTCCTCGGCCGGGTCTGCCCGGCCCCCTGCGAGGAGCACTGCCGGCGCGACGAGGTCGACGAGGCGATCGCCATCCGGGACAGCCACCGGTACGCCGGGGACCAGGTCCTCAAGGCGATGCTCGACGAGGGCGTGGACCCGCCATTGCCGTTCGAGCCCCAGCCGAAGAGCGGCCGCCGGGCGGCGGTCATCGGCTCCGGGCCTGCCGGGATGAGCGCGGCCTACTACCTGCTCCTCGCCGGCCACGACGTCACGATCTTCGAGCGCGACCCGGCCCCCGGAGGGATGCTCCGCTACGGCATCCCGCAGTACCGGCTGCCGAAGGTCGAGGTCCTCGAGGCCGAGTACGAGTCGGTCACCCGGCTCGGGGGGAAGATCGTCTGCGGCCAGGCCCTGGGCCGGGACTTCACCCTCGACGACCTCCAGGGTCAGGGCTTCGACGCGGTCCTCATCGCGATCGGTTGTTACGACACGAACAAGCTGGGGATCCCGAACGAGACCGCCGACGGGGTGATCGACGGCCTGGAGTACCTCCAGACGGCGACCCTCGGCCTGCCCTACCCCGGACACGCCGGGACGAGGGTCGTGGTCATCGGCGGCGGCTTCACCTCGATGGACTGCGCCCGCACCTCGGTCCGCCAGGGCGCCGCCGAGGTCACCCTGGTCTACCGGCGGGACATGAAGGACATGCCCGCCTCGGGCGAGGTCCACGAGGCGATCGAGGAAGGCGTCCAGGCGATCTTCCAGGCTGGACCCACTCGGGTCATCATCGACCAGGCGAGCGGGAAGGTCACCGGCGTCGAGTTCATCCGGAACAAGCTCGGTGAGCCGGACGCGTCCGGCCGCCGTCGCCCCGAGCCGGCCCCGGGGACCGAGTTCACCCTCGATTGCGACCGGGTCCTCCTGGCCATCGGCCAGGGCCCCGACCTGACCTGGATCGGCCCCGGATCGGACGGACCGCAGGCCACCAAGCAGCGCCGCCTCAAGGCCGATGCGGTGACCTTCGAGACGGGCCGGGCCGGCGTCTTCGCCAGCGGCGACGTCCGGATCGGGGCGGCCACCGTGGTCCAGGCGATCGCCGAGGGTCGGCGCGCGTCGTACGCCGTCGACGCCTTCCTGAAGGGTCTCGACCTGTCGGCGATCAAGACCCGCCAGACCCTGGCCGAGCCACAGCCGGAGTTCCTCTCGATCGTCCCGTTCACCAGCGAGGTGAAGGAGCCGCGCTACCGCCTCAAGGCGATGGAGGCGGAGGTCCGCAACCGGAGCTATGTCGAGTACGAGATCCCCTACACCCCGGCCGAGGCGGTGGCCGAGTCGACCCGCTGCCTCCAGTGCACGTGCGAGGCGATCGGCTTCTGCGACCTGCGCCGATTGGGGATCGAGTACGGGACCACGCTCAAGACCCTCGAGCCGGCCTTCCACCAGGGCGCCGGCTACCGGAGCGTCACCGAGAACCGGTTCACCGGCTTCAACCACGACTACATCCGCGACGACAGCCACGCCTTCATCCTTCGCGAGCCGTCCCGCTGCATCGACTGCGGGCGGTGTGCCCAGGTCTGCTCCGAGGTGGTCGGAGCCGCCTGCTACGACTTCATGCGGATCGGCTTCGACACCCTGGTGACGACCCCACTGGACATGAGTCTCAACGACACGCCCTGCGTCTCGTGCGGGCGCTGCGCCGAGACCTGCCCGACCGGTGCGCTGATGCCCAAGCCCCGCGTCCTCCAGAAGTACGAGGTCGACGAGAGCCGCTGCATCCTGTGCGGGATCTGCGTCGACGCCTGTCCCTACGACGCGCTGCGTGACGGCGCCGACTTCGAGCTGGCCCACACCAGCCGGGCCGAACCGATGATCGACCTCATCGCCCTCGCGGCCGTCCACCGCGAGACCGAGGCGACCTACATCCGGCGCGAACGCGACTGGGTGGCGCGAGCGACCGCCGACGGCCGGCTGCCGGATCCGACCCGGCTCCTGCCGGTCCTCCCGCCGTCGGTGGCGAGACAGCTGACGAGCGGCTCGGACGGCAACGGCCGGGGCGATACCACGAACGCGGGCGGGGCCGGTGCCGGTCACGCCCACCACGAGTAGCTGAGGACGGTCGGTGGCGATCTCGGACACCATCCCGGTCATCGGCGCCAGCTGGAGCGACGTCCTGTTCGTCTTCTTCGCGGCCGTCCTGCTCGGGTCGGGCCTGCTCGTCGTGACGATGCGGGACATCATCCGCTGCGGACTGGCGATGATCGTCTGCTTCGGGGCCCTCGCCGGGATCTACGTGACGCTCGGCGCCTCGCTCGTGGCCGGGGCCCAGGTCCTCGTCTACATCGGGGCGATCAGCGTCCTCATCCTGTTCGCGATCATGCTCACCCAGACGAAGGCGGCGCCGACCCGGCTCGTCTTCCAGACCCAGGCGGTGCCGGCGGCGATCGCCGCGGTCGTCCTGGCGATCCTCCTCGCCCTCGTCGTGACCGCCACCGACTGGGGCGCCGCGCCGGAGCGGATCCGGACCGTGACCAGCGAGATGGCCCTGGCCCTCTTCCGGGACTACGCGCTCCCGTTCGAGGTGGTCGCCGTCCTGCTTCTCGCGGCGGTCGTCGGCGGGATCTACCTGGCCAAGAAGGACTCCCCGGACGCGGACGACGGAGGCCCGGGGTGAGCGACTCCCTCGACGCCTATCTCGTCCTCTCGGCGCTCCTCTTCTGCATCGGCACGTTCGGATTCCTCGCCCGCCGCAACGCGATCAGCATGCTCATGTCGATCGAGCTCATGCTCAACGCGGTCAACCTGACGATCGTCGCGTTCGGGGCGTTCATCCCGGCGCTCCGCAACCAGGGCTCGATCATCGCCCTGCTCGTGATGGCCGTCGCGGCGGCCGAGGCGACGGTCGGTCTGGCGATCGTGATCGCGATCTTCCGCAACCGGCGGACCCCGCTCGTCGACGAGTACGACTCGATGCGGCAGTAGGCGCCGATGCCGTACGAGACCCTGATCCTGCTCATCCCCGCCTTGCCGATCGCGGGCTTCGTCTTCGCGGCGCTGTTCGGGCGTCGGCTCCAGTCGCGGTTCGGGCGGAACGCGGCCAGCCTCGTCCCGGTGGTCCTCGTCGTGGCGGCCTGGCTGTGCGCGATGGCCGTCGTGCCGGCGGCGCTCCAGCACCAGGAGCCGTTCGGCGAGCACGGCCTGGACATCACCCTCTGGCAGTGGATCCCGGCCGGGGCCTTCAACGTCGACGTCGGCTTCCACGTCGACGCCCTGACGGCCTGCCTGCTCATCGTCGTGGCGACGATCGGCATGCTCGTCCATGTCTACTCGATCGGCTACATGAGCCACGACCCGGGGACGTGGCGCTTCTTCGCCTACCTCAACCTGTTCATGTTCTCGATGCTCCTCCTGGTCCTGGCCGACAATTTCCTCGTCGTCTTCGTCGCCTGGGAGCTGGTCGGTCTCTCGAGCTACCTGCTGATCGGGTTCTGGTACGGGCGGCGGAGCGCGGCCCTGGCGAGCAAGAAGGCGTTCATCGTCAACCGGGTCGGCGACGTCGGCTTCGCCCTCGGGATCATGCTCATCTTCGTCAGCCTCCACACGCTGAACATCCAGGAGGTCCTGGCGAAGATCGAGACGCTGGACCAGCTGACCATCGGGGCGATCGCCCTGCTGGTCTTCTGTGGGGCGATGGGCAAGAGTGCCCAGTTCCCGCTCCACGTGTGGCTGCCCGACGCGATGGAGGGTCCGACCCCGGTCTCCGCCCTCATCCATGCCGCGACGATGGTCAACGCCGGCGTGTATCTCGTGGCTCGGGCGAACCCGATCTACGCCCATGCCCAGGACACGATGCTGGTCGTGGCCGCGATCGGCATCTTCACGGCCATCCTGGCGGCCTCGATCGCCTTCACCCAGACCGACATCAAGCGGGTCCTCGCCTACTCCACCCTCTCGCAGCTCGGCTACATGTTCGCGGCCCTGGGCGTCGGGGCCTGGACCGCCGCGATCTTCCACCTGATGACCCACGGCTTCTTCAAGGGCCTCCTCTTCCTCGATTCGGGCTCGGTCATCCACGCCGTCCACGAGGAGCAGGACATGCGCCGGATGGGCGGCCTGGCGAGACGGATCCCGATCACCTACTGGACGATGCTCATCGGCTCGCTGGCGATCGCCGGGATCCCGCCCCTGGCCGGCTTCTTCAGCAAGGACGAGATCCTCGGCCAGGCCTACAAGAACGGCTTCATCGTGGTCTGGCTCATCGGCTTCATCGTCGCCGGGATGACCGCCTTCTACATGTTCCGGCTCATGGGCATGACGTTCTGGGGCAAGAGCCGGGTGGACCCGGCGGTCGAGCCGAAGATCCACGAGTCGCCCCGGTCGATGACGATCCCGCTCGTCATCCTCGCCTTCTTCTCGGCGACGATCGGCCTGTTCCTCGGCCTGCCGCTGGGCGAGGGCCGGATCGTCGAGTGGCTGAAGCCGGTCTTCGAGCGGAGCAACGAGATCCTCGGGACCGCCGAGGCGCCCGCCCAGCTGTTCGGGATCGACGGCGCCCTCATCCTCCTGAGCGTCGGGATCGCGACCCTCGGGATGGTCCTGGCCTGGCGTTACTTCGGGATCGACCTCGCCTTCCTGCATCGCGAGCCCCGGCCCGATCAGGTCGATGCCATCGCCAGCGCGAACGGCGCGACGCGCTTCCTCTACCGGGCCTCGCTCAACAAGTGGTGGTTCGACGAGCTCAACGACCTCCTGTTCATCCGGGGCGGCGGGCGGGTGGCGGCGGCGCTCTGGTGGTTCGACCGGGCGATCGTCGACGGCACCGTGAACGCCATCGGCGCCGTCGCCGTCGGCTTCGGACGCGGACTCCGGCGGATCCAGACCGGACGGGTGCAGAACTACGCGCTGGGGATCGCCGTCGGGTTGCTGCTCATGGCCGGCTCGTACCTGGTCCTCGCCGGAGGCCCGCGATGAACGGCCTGCCGATCGTCAGCCTCGTCACCTTCCTGCCCCTCATCGGAGCGATCGTGGTCGCCCTCATCCCGTCGCGCAACGTCGCGGCGCTGCGCTGGGCTGCCCTCGGTTTCGCCTTCCTGACGTTCCTCGTCTCGCTGGCCCTGCTGGTCGGGTACCACCCGACGGAGCCAGGCTTCCAGTTCGTGGAGTCGGTCCCGTGGATCCCCACGTTCGGGATCGCCTACAGCGTCGGGGTCGACGGCCTCTCGGTCGCGCTCGTCGTCCTGACGACGACCCTTTCGTGGATCGCGATCCTCGCCTCGTTCCGGCCGATCCAGGAGCGGGTCAAGGAGTACATGATCTCCTTCCTCATCCTCGAGGTCGGGATGATCGGCGTGTTCGTGGCCCTCGACCTCTTCCTCTTCTACATCTTCTGGGAGATCGTCCTCGTCCCGATGTACCTGATCATCGGGATCTGGGGCGGCTCGAACCGGATCTACGCGACGATCAAGTTCGTCCTGTACACGCTCGTCGGCTCGCTGCTCATGCTGGTGGCGATCCTGGCGACCGCGTACAGCTTCGCCCAGGCGACCGGCGCGTGGACGAACGCCTTCGACCTCCAGTCGCTCGTCGCGTACGCCGGGGCGGTCGGCTTCACGAGCGGCCTCCAGGTGTTCGCCTTCGGCGCGTTCTTCCTCGCCTTCGCGATCAAGGTCCCGATGTTCCCGTTCCATACCTGGCTGCCCGACGCCCATGTCGAGGCGCCGACGGCCGGCTCGGTCATCCTGGCGGCGATCCTGCTCAAGCTGGGCGGCTACGGGTTCATCCGGTTCGCCCTGCCGCTGTTCCCGGACGCAGCCACCACGTTCGCCCCGCTCATCATCGGGCTGAGCCTCATCGCGATCATCTACGGGGCGATCGTGGCCCTCGTCCAGCCGGACCTCAAGAAGCTCATCGCCTACTCGTCGGTCAGCCACATGGGCTTCGTGACCCTGGGGATCTTCGTCTCGATCCTCGTCCCGCTCGGCACGGTCGGCCGCGAGCAGGGGCTCCAGGGGGCGATCCTCCAGATGGTCAACCACGGGCTCATCACCGGGGCCCTCTTCCTCCTCGTCGGGGTCATCTACGAGCGGACCCACGACCGGACGATCGCCAAGATGGGCGGGCTGGCCGGGGTCACGCCGGTCTACGCGGCAGCGTTCGGGTTCTTCCTGTTCGCCAGCGTCGGCCTGCCGGGGCTGTCCGGCTTCGTCGGTGAGTTCCTCGTCCTCGTGGGATCGTTCGCCTACAGCCCCGCCGTCGCGGCCATCGCCACGTTCTGCATGATCCTCGCCGCCGGCTACCTGCTCTGGATGTTCCAGCGGATCTTCACCGGCGACCTGTCCGAGTTCCTGCGCGGCCTCGGCCACCACCTGACCGACCTCCGCCCGACGGAGGCCCTGACGCTCGTCCCGCTCGGGACGCTGATCGTCGTCTTCGGCCTCTTCCCGGGTCTCATCCTCGACCTCGTCCAGGGCACGGTGACGTCCGTCCTGTCCAGCGTCGAGCACGGCCAGGCGATCGCCGCCCATCTCCTCTTCCATCCCTAGGAGCACGACCGCACGATGACCTGGGACGACCTCGTCGCGATCACGCCGCTCATCGTCGCCGCACTGGTGGCGGCCGCGGTGCTGGTCGTCGACCTCGTGCGACCCGGCGGGCGGACCCTGCCGCTCGCGGTCGCCCTGGTCGGCCTCGCCGTCCTGGCCGTCGTCGTGGTGGCCACCGCCCAGCGACCGGCCGACGCCTTCGGCGGCGCCTACCGGGTCGACGCCCTGACCACCTTCCTCGACGGCCTGTTCATCGCGATCGCGGCCTTCACCCTGTTCTTCGCCCCCGACTACCTCCGGTCGCGCGACCTGCCGGTCGCCGAGTTCGCGATCGTCCTCCTGTTCGCGATGACCGGCGCGATGCTCATCGCCGGGTCGGTCGACCTCCTGCTGCTCTTCCTCGGCCTCGAGCTGATGGTTCTCCCCGGCTACCTCCTGGCCGGCTACGCCAAGCGTGACTCGCTGGCGACCGAGGGCGCGATCAAGTACTTCCTGCTCGGCTCGTTCAGCTCGGCGATCTTCCTCTTCGGGCTCGCCTTCATCTGGGGCCTGACCGGCACCACCCGGGTCGACGGGATCGCCGGAGCGCTCGGGGACATCGTCGCCGGCAAGGCGCCGCTCGCACCCGGACTGGCGATGGGCCTCGCGTTGCTGACCACCGGTGTCGCCTTCAAGATCGCCGCCGTGCCGTTCCACTACTGGACGCCGGATGCCTACCAGGGATCGCCGACACCGGTCACGGGCTACCTGTCGGTCGGGCCGAAGGTCGGTGCCTTCGCTCTCATCCTTCGCCTGTTCGTCGAGGCGCTCGGCCCGCTCCACCAGGACTGGGTCGTCGTCGTCATCGTCCTGTCGACCCTCACGATGACCCTGGGCAATCTCATCGCCCTGACCCAGGACAACGTCAAGCGGATGCTGGCCTACTCCTCGATCGCCCACACCGGCTACATGCTCGTCGGCCTGGCGGCCTACGCCAGCCCGAACTCGCAGATCCAGGGCCTCGAGGGCCTGCTCTACTACGGCGCGGCGTACACGTTCATGAATCTCGGCGCGTTCGCCGTCGTGGCGGCGCTCCAGCGTCGGACCGGCGTGACCAGCGGCCTCGACACCTTCGCCGGGCTGGCTCGGCGCGAGCCGGCGCTGGCGGTCCTGATGACCCTCTTCCTGCTCTCGCTGACCGGGATCCCGCCGACGGCCGGCTTCTTCGCCAAGGCCTTCGTCATCCTGTCGGCGGTCGAGGCCGGCGGCGCGGTCGGCGTCCTCGCCGTCATCGCGGTCCTGAACGCCGCCGTCGCGGCCTTCTACTACCTGCGGGTGGTGGTCTACATGTTCATGCGCGACAGCCGGGGCGAGCCGGCGCCGGTCCAGAAGAGCATGATCATGCGGGCGGGGCTCCTCGCGGCCGGGTTCATGACCCTGCTCCTCGGGCTCTACCCGGACGCCCTCCTGACGATCGTCGCGAACGCCGCGAACGCCCTGGTCTCCTGACCCGGCCGACCCGCCACGGGTCGCGGTCGGGAGGATCCTCGCCGGATCACGGGCTGGGGGTCGGACCCGCCTCGCTGGGAGTGGCCGCGTCGGACGCAGCCGGCGATCCCGGCGACCCGGAGGGGCTCGCCGTCGAGCCGGACGGTTCCGGCGCCGGGGACGGAGCCGTCCCCGCGGGCGACGGCGAGGGCGACGCCGAGGCCGGTGCGCCGGAGGCTGGTGCCGCAGAGGCCGGCACCGCGGAAGGTGTCGGCTCACTCCGGAGCGGACCGGGCAGGAACGCGACGGCGGCGGCGAGCACGGCGGCCGTCAGGAGCATGCCCGCGAAGAAGGCGAGGATCACGGGGATGGCCGACCGCATTGCGGGAGGGTACCAGTACCACGCGGCGGGGGCGCCTCGGGGGGCGACCGACTAGGATGGGCCCCGCCGTGCACGCCCTCATCGACCACCTGGGTCGCCGCCTCGTCCCCGCGCTCCTCGCCGCGCTCGGGGTCACCCTGCTCGCGGCCGGCCTCCTTCACTACACCGACCCGGTGACCGCGAACCCGCTTCCCTCCGTCGCGGCGATCGCCAGCGCGGGTCCGGCGGCGCCCAGCCCGTTGCTGACGTTCCCGCCGATCGCCAGCCCCAGCCCACCGAGCGCCAGCGGCTCGCCGGCGGCGGGCGCGGTCGCGACGCGGGTCGTGGTGCCCGCCCTCGGCATCGACCTGCCGGTCATCAAGCAGCCCGGCGGCTCCGGCTCCTTCCCGCCGTGCAACGTGGCGATGTTCCTCCAGCCCCTGAGCCAGCCGGGCGAACCCGGCGCCACGTACCTCTACGCCCATGCCCGGACGGGGATGTTCCTGCCGATCCTCGAGGCGTCGAAGGTGCGCGACGGGAAGCGGATGCTGGGGATGCTCGTCCAGGTCTACACGAGCGACGACCAGCTCTACCTGTACGAGATCGCCGAGGTGCGGCGCCACCAGACGACGCTCGACGGGGCGCTCGGCGAGAAGCGCGAGACGCTCTGGCTCCAGACCTCGGAGGGACCCCGCGGGACGATCGAGAAGACCCAGGTCATCGCCCTGCCCCTGGAGCACGGCCCGGCCGACCATCGCGAGGCGCATCCGAAGGCCGACCCCGTCTTCTGCCAGTAGTCCCGGACCCGCGGCCACCGGACACCGGACGTCGTCGCAGACGGGTCCGAGTCAGATCCAGCCGAGCCGACGGAGGACGTAGGCCATGAAGAACGCGATCGCGAAGATCGAAGCCGTGACCAGCCAGAACCCCGTGGCCTCGGTCCCGGCGAAGGCCGCGCCGGCCTCGCTCATCCCGAAGATCCCGCCGAAGGCGGCGACGCTGGCAAGGACGACCGTCACCCCGGTCAGCCGCTTCATGATGAGCGACAGGTTGTTGTTCACCGTCGATAGGTAGACGTCGAGGGTCCCGCTCACGAGCTCGCGGTAGGTGTCGAGCTCGTCGGTCAGCCGGATGAGGTGGTCGTAGACGTCGCGGAAGTAGATGATCTCGTCGGCGTCGATGAGGGCCAGGTCGCGGTTCGTCAGCTGGTTGAAGATCTCCCGCACCGGGGCCGCGGCCCGGCGGATCATGATCAGGTCGCGCTTGACGTCGAAGAGCCGCTCCAGGGTCTGCGTCGTCCCGTGCTCGATGACCGCGTCCTCGAGCAGGTCGATCTCGTCGCCGAGCTTGTCGAGGAGCGGGAAGTAGCCGTCCACCAGGTCGTCGCAGATCGCCCACAGGAGGTGGTCGGGGCCGCGGGCGAGGACGGCCGCCAGGCCCTCCCCGCGAAGGTGGTGGCTGGCGACGGGATCCCAGCCCGTGCCGTGAGAGGTGAGCAGGAAGCCCTCCCCGAGGACGATGTCGATCTCGATCGCGACGATCGGGTCGCCGTAGCGGAGGGCGAACATCACGACGTGGACGAGGTCGTCGGTGACCTCGATCTTCGCCCGCTGATTGCCCTCGAGGATGTCCTCGACGATGAGCTCGTGGAGGCCGAGTCGCGAGGCGATCCGGCCGACCTGGTCGGCGGACGCTCCGGCCGCGTCGACCCAGACGATGGCCCCGGCCGGCTGGGGCCTCGCCGGGACCGCGTCGATCCCGTCGGAGGAGACCACCCCGTCAGCGGCCCGGACGATCACCCGGACCCGGGGCGTCGCGGGATCCGGACCGCTCAGGTCGCCGTCGAGTGACGAGGGCGAGGGGCTGGCGGGAGCCTCGTCAGAGGGCGAGCGTGGACTCGGGTTCGTCTGGCTCATCCAGGGTCCGCTCGCCTCCGGTCTCGCCGCCCGATGTCGGCGGCCCAGCCGGGCCGTCCGCGCCTGCCGCCATCGGCCGCGCCGCCAGCATACGCGTCCGGCGACGGCCGAGGGCGAGGGCCGGGACCAGGGCGATCAGGGTGACGAAGGCCGCGACCAGGAAGAGCCCGACCATGACCCGGGCCGCCTCGGACGACGCCCAGCGCTCGAGCGCCTGGATGACGAGTCCGTCGCGGAGCGGGCGGTCGCGCAGCTCGGCGGGGATGAGGGCCTTGTAGGCGTCGCCGCTCGCGTAGACGCGGGCACGGGCGTCGTCGATCGTCGTCGAGCCGTAGGCGGTCAGGACGGCCAGGCCCACCGCCATCCCGATCATCCTGGCGACGGTCACGGTGGCCGACGCGACGCCGAAGGCCGCTCGACCGGCCGCCTCGACCGCGGCGGTCGAGCGCGGCGTGACGGTCAGGCCGAAGCCGAGGCCGAAGAGCGCGAGTGCGGCCGCTGCGGCCGCGATCCCGGTCGCCGGCGACCAGCCGGCCATGACGAACAGGGCGACCGCGCTGGCCACGAGACCGGCGGTCGTGACGAGCCGGAGCGACAGCCGACGGACCGCGAAGCCCGAGATGAGCGCCCCGGCCGCGGTCGCGGCGGCGAGCGCACCGAGGGTCGCCTGCTGCTCCGGCGGACCGCCGTACAGCACCCGGTCGACGAAGACCGCCGCCCCGATGATCGCCGTCGCGAAGGCATACCCGGTGAGGAGCGACACGAGGGCGGCGGAGGCGAACTCCGCCGAGCCGAACAACCGGACCGGCAGGAACGGGTCGGGGCGCCGCAGGCCGTCGATCACGGCCAGGGTCAGGCCGACCGCGGCCAGCCCGAAGAGGAGCGCCAGGGCCGTCGAGACCGGCACCCCGAGGACCGTCCCGGCCGCGGGACTGCCGAGGAGGGTGAGGCCGATGAGACCCGCGGCCAATCCGATCGTGAACGCGGCCGCTCCGAGGAGGTCCACCCGGGCGTCGATCCGCGGCGTCTCCCAGCCGGAGCTGGCCGCCCAGGCGAGGAGGAGCGCGACGAGACCGATCGGGACGTTGATGTAGAAGACCCAGCGCCAGGCCGGGGCCAGGACCGCGGCCAGCGGCGTGCCGGTGAGGCCGGCCGACGCGACGGCGGTCTCGGCGTGGATCGAGCCGAGGATCGCCGCCCCGACGAAGGGTCCGGCTGCCATCCCGAGGAAGGTCAGGGCACCGATCGCACCAAGGGCGCGCGGCCGGTCGTGACCCTCGTAGAGGTGGGCGGCGGCGGCCGTCGCCACCGGGACGATGGCGCCGCCGCCGACCGCCTGGACGAGGCGGGCCGCGATGAGCTGGTCGAGGCTCTGCGCGGCACCGGCCAGCAGGGAGCCCAGCGTGAACGCGACGAGCGCCCAGAGGAAGACCCGGCGGACGCCCCACAGGTCGGCCAGCCGGCCGGCCAGGGGCATCGTCACCACGTAGACCAGGAGGTAGCCGTTGACGATCCACGATGCCCGTCGGAGCTGGGTCCAGTCGGCGAGGTCGACCACGATGGAGGGAAGCGCCACCGCTGTGACCATCAGCTCGAGGCCGGCCAGGAAGACACCCACACCCAGCACGGCAAGGATGAGAAGCGACTCGCGACGACTGAGGCCCATCGGCCGGAGTGTAGCCGGGGCCTGCCGAGGCGACCGCCCTCCCGTGCCGTCCTGAGACGTCCGGCAGCTGGGTTGACACGGCTTCGCTCGGGCCGTAGCATCAACGCCGATTTATATAAATGCCCATTGAGCTCACGGGCTCGATGCCTGCCGGAGACTCCCCTGAGCCCCTCGCGCGCCCGGATCCGCTCGACCATCGCGTCCGTCGTGGACCAGCCCGACGAGCTGCGCGACATCCGCCTCTTCCACAAGGCCCTGGCCGACGTCAACCGGCTGCGGATCGTCCAGCGCCTGTCCAGCGGCGCGGCTTCGGTCACCGAGCTCATCGATCATGTCGGGCTCTCCCAGCCGCTGGTCAGCTGGCATCTCGGCAAGCTCCGGGCGTCGGGCATCGTCGCGACCCGGCGCAACGGGCGGGAGACGGTCTGCAGCCTTCGGCCGGAGGCGTTCAGTGAGATCGCCGCCCGGGAACGGGCGCTGTTCGGTCGATCGCTCACCATCGAGGGCGCCTACCCCGCCACCTCGGCCATCGGCGAGGGAGCGGCGAGGTGACCCGATCCGGACGGGCCGGGGGCGGTTCGCTCGTCTCCCCTGAGACGCGGACCAGGGTCAAGCGGATGGGCGAGCCGATCGCCCTCTTCTTCGGCCGGCTCGGGCTCACCCCGAACGGCCTGACCCTGCTCGGTTTCGGGATCACGGTGATCGCGGCGATCCTCGCCGGGCTCCAGCTGTGGCTGCTCGCGGGCGTCGTCGTCATCGTCGGCGGGATCTTCGACATGTTCGACGGCACCCTGGCCCGGGCGACCGGCCAGGTCTCGAAGGTCGGGGCGTTCATGGACTCGGTCTTCGATCGATGGGGCGAGGCGATCACCTACGTCGGCATCATCGTGGGCTGCTCGCTGGCCGATTTCGACCTCGGGGTCGGGCTGGCGGCGTTCGCGATGGGCGCCGCGTTCCTGGTCAGCTACACCCGGGCGAAATCCGAGGGCCTCGGCTTCACCCAGGGGACCGGGATGGCCGAGGTCGGTCTCGCCCCTCGCGAGATCCGGCTCGTCATCCTCACCGTCGCCCTCGTCCTCGCCGGACTCGTCGGCGGGGTGGGCCCCACCCTCTCCGGAGGGTCGATCTGGCTGGCCGTCGGGCTGGGCCTGATCGGCCTCCTCGCGACGATCACCATCATCCAGCGTGTCCTTCACGTCAGAGGTCAGGCCGCCACGAGCGGCGGGAAGTAGGAGAGCAGCCACTGTGGCCAAGAACGGGACGAACGGCAAGAACGGCACCGACGGGATGAAGCCGGCAGCCGGGGCACGGCGACGCGGCGACGGGAAGGTCCGGGTCGCGATCGTCGGCGTGGGCAACTGCGCCAGCAGCCTGGTGCAGGGTCGCTACTACTACGAGAACGCCAAGAAGGACGACTTCGTCCCCGGCCTGATGCATGTCGAGCTGGGTGGCTACCACGTCCGCGACATCGAGTTCGTGGCCGCCTTCGACATCGACAAGAACAAGGTCGGCAAGGACCTCTCCGAGGCGATCTACCAGAAGCCGAACAACACCTACGTGTTCCAGCAGGTCCCCCACCTCGGAGTGAACGTCGACCGCGGGATGACCCACGACGGTCTCGGCAAGTACCTCAGCCAGATCATCGAGAAGGCGCCCGGCCCCACGGCCGACGTGGTGGGCATCCTCAAGGAGCGCGAGGTCGACGTGATGGTCTCCTACCTGCCGGTGGGCAGCGAGGAGGCGACCAAGTGGTACGTCGAGCAGGCCCTCAAGGCGGGGGTCGCCTTCGTGAACGCGATCCCGGTGTTCATCGGCCGCGAGCCGTACTGGCAGCGTCGCTTCGCCGACGAGGGCCTCCCGGTCATCGGCGATGACATCAAGAGCCAGGTCGGCGCCACGATCAGCCACCGGGTCCTGACCCGCCTGTTCATGGACCGCGGCGTCCGACTCGACCGGACCTACCAGCTCAACTTCGGCGGCAACACCGACTTTCTGAACATGCTCGAGCGGGAGCGCCTCGAGAGCAAGAAGATCTCGAAGACGAACGCCGTCACCAGCATGCTCGACTACGAGCTCGACCCGGACGACGTTCATGTCGGCCCGAGCGACCACGTGCCGTGGCTGCTCGATCGGAAGTGGTGCTACATCCGGATGGAGGGGACCACCTTCGGCGACGTCCCGCTCAATGCCGAGCTCAAGCTCGAGGTCTGGGACAGCCCCAACAGCGCCGGCGTCATCACCGACGCGATCCGCTGCCTCAAGCTGGGCCTGGACCGGGGACTCAAGGGGACGCTCGTCGCGCCGTCGAGCTACTTCATGAAGAGCCCGCCCCACCAGATCCACGACGACATCGCCTTCAACCGCGTCGAGGCGTTCATCCGGGGTGAGGACGACGAGACCCTCGTCGGCACGGAAGCACCCCAGAAGAAGGTCCTCCGCAAGCTCGCGGGCTCGAAGGCGAAGGTGGCGGCCGGCGCCAGGTGACATCGGCCACCGACCGGCCGACACCGGGCGGCCCCACCACCGGCGGGTCCGCCCCGAACGGTTCGGTCGAACCCACGCCCAGGCGGTCGCTCGAAGCGCCCCATCGGCGAGTGGCCGGTGCGCCGCGGATCCTCGAGCGGTCGGCCGTCCTCGCCTACCGCGGCACCGCCTGGATCGTCGGCCACCTGCCGCCGCGACCGGCCTGGACGGTGATCGGCTGGCTGGTCCAGGCCTCGTACCTGCTGTGGCCCCAGAAGCGACGTTGGTCGAACCTCAACTTCGGCCATGTCCTGGGGCTCCCGCCGGACGATCCGGCCGTCCGCCGGCTGGCATTGCGCGCCTACCGGAGCTACGCCCGCTACCTCGTCGAGATCATGCGCCTGCCCTCGATGACCAAGGAGCAGGCCGCGGCGATGCTCGATCCGGAGGGCGTCGAAGAGGTCGAGCGGATCTGGCGCGGCTCGAACGGGGTGATCTTCACGGCCTGCCATGTCGGGAACAACGAGGCGATCTCCGCCGGGATCGGCTCGCGCGGCTGGCCGCTCTCGGGGTTGGCCGACGATTCGACCTTTCCCGAGCTCTTCGAGCAGCTCAAGCGCGAACGCGAGCGGTTCGGCGCCACGGTGATCCCGTGGCGCAACCTGCGCGAGGTCTACGGTGTCCTCCGCCGGCACGAGATGCTGGCCCTGCTCATCGACTGGGGGTACCGGGCCGACGGCGTCCCGGTCCGCCTCTTCGGCGCCTGGACCGCCCTCCCGGCCGGACCGGCCACGCTGGCCGGGAAGACCGGTGCGGTCATCCTCCCGGTCGTCGCCCGGCGGACGACCGACGGCCGCTTCCACGCCACGATCGACGCGCCGATCCGCGTCCCGTCCACCCGGCCATCGGACATCCTCCAGGGGACGCAGGCGATCGCCGAGGCGCTCGAGCGGGTCATCGCGGCCGCCCCGGACCAGTGGTACAGCTTCAAGCCGATCTGGCCGGAGACCGCGGCCGAGATGGCCCAGCTCGAGGCGCGCGCGGTTCTCATGGCGGCGGATCGGGATCCCGAGAAGGCGGCCGCGGAGGCCGCCCACCGGTGACCGCGGGCAGGCGGTCACCCGCGGCGGAAGGGACCGCGCGAGGGACCCTTCGGCAGCGGTCGGTGGCCCGCGGCCTGGCGACGTTCTCGTGGGTCACCTGTCGGACACCGGAGCGGTTGGCTCTCTCGCTGGCCGACCTCGCGGGCGCCATCTGGTATCGAGCCGATCGCCGGCGAGCCGACCAGGCCCGCCGGAACCTCGCCCGGGTCGTCGGCTGGCTGGCCGCCGAGGGCTCGACCGACCGGCGGGTCCGCGCCGCCGCATCCGACCCGGCCGCGCTCGAGCGGCTGGTCCGCTCGGCCTTCCGCTACTACGCGCGGTACTACCTCGACGTGGCCCGGGCACCATCGTTCAGCCCGGCCTTCCTCGATGCGCGGCTCGAGGTGGAGACCCCGGACAGCTACGAGGCGGCCTTCGGGGTGCCCGGGCCGCGGATCTTCATCGGCATCCACTACGGCGCGATCGAGCTCCAGGCGTACGTCGCCGCGGCCCGGACCGTCACGCCCCTCACGACCCCGATGGAGACGATCGACGACCCTGAGCTCCAGGGCTACTTCGTGCGGACCCGCGGGGCGCTCGGGATCCACATCGTGGGTCTCCGGGAAGCCCGCCGCGAGGTGAGCGCCGCCCTCGCCCGGGGCGAGTACGTGGGTCTCGTCGCCGACCGCGACCTCACCGGCGGCGGGATGCCGGCCACCTTGTTCGGAGCGCCGACGTCGCTCCCGCTCGGGCCGGCCCTGGTCGCGCTCGAGAGCGGGGCGCCGGCGTTCTTCGTCGCGGTCCGGAGACGGCGGGACGGTCGTTACCTCGGCCGGCTCGAGCGCCTCGAGGTGCCAGCCGAGGGGACCCGTCGCGAGCGCGTGACGGCGTTTCTCGAGGCCGAGGCACGCGCCTTCGAGCGGGAGATCGCCCGAGCGCCCGACCAGTGGTGGGCCGTCTTCTTCCCGATCTGGCCGGATCTCGAGGGGGCCGACGGCCCGCGAGCCGTCGAGCCCGACGCCGCGTCGGCGCCGGAGGAGGCCGTCCGATGACCGAGCGTCTCGGCCGGGCCGACCTCCACATCCACACCCTGGCCTCGGACGGCACCGCGGGGATCGTCGAGATCCTCGACCACGTGGAGCGGGCGACCCGGCTCGACGTCATCGCGATCACCGACCATGAGCGGATCGACGCGGCTCTGGCCGCCCAGGCCCTCGCCCGCGATCGCGGCCTGCGGGTCGAGGTGATCGTCGGTGAGGAGATCTCCACTCGCGGCGGCCACCTCCTCGGTCTGTTCCTGCGCGAGCCGGTCCGGCCCTGGCAGTCGCTTCGGGCGAGCGTCTCCGCGATCCACGAGCAGGGCGGCCTCGCGATCGCGGCGCATCCCCTCTTCCCGTACCCGCTCTGCGCCCAGGCTCCCGTCCTCCGGCGCCTGCTCGCCGATCCGGATCCCCGGGTCCACCTCGACGGCCTGGAGGCGTTCAACCCGACGACCCTCGGCCGGGGGCACGGCCGGGTGGTGAGCTTCATCGAGGAGCACGGCCTGGCGGGCACGGGATCGAGCGACGCCCACGCACTCGAGGCGATCGGCCAGGGCTGGACCACCTTCCCGGGCCGGACAGCGGACGACCTGCGCCAGGCCGTCGACGAACGCCGGACGCGCTGGCACGGCGACTTCCACCCGACCGGCAGCCAGCTCTCGATCTTCGGGCGGCAGCTGCGCAAGCGCGGACGCGACGTCCGCGACGAGGTGGGCGGCCGGGTGCGCCGGGACGGCACCGGTCGCGACCACGGCTATCCCGGGGGCCGGGCGCGGCCCCCCCGGTTCGAGACGCCGTCGTGAAGATCGGCCTCGTCACCCCCTACATCTACCCGGTCCCCGGCGGGGTGAACGAGCACGTCCGCCACCTCTACGAGAACCTCCGCCTCCACGGCCACGACGTCCGGATCATCAGCAGCAGCCACGGGCTGCAGCGCGCCTCCGAGGGCGACGTCATCCGGCTGGGCAAGGGCTTCAGCGTCCGCTCCAACGGCTCGGTCGGGACGGTCACCGTCTCGCCGCGTTACGTCGGCCTGATCGACGACATGCTCGAGCGGGAGCGGTTCGACATCCTCCACTTCCACGAGCCGTTCGTCCCGTTCCTCTCCCTGATCCTGCTCCGTCGGTCGCGCAGCGTGAACATCGCGACGTTCCACGCCTATGCCGGCTTCTCGCTGTCGTACGAGTTCGGCGCCCGGGTGATGCAGGGTCACGCCCGCCTGCTCCACGGCCGGATCGCCGTGAGTGCGGCCGCCCGTCACTTCATCGACCGCTACTTCCCGGGCGACTACAAGATCATCCCGAACGGGGTGGACGTCGAGCGCTACCGTCGCGCCGTGCCCGTCGCTCGCTGGCAGGACGGCCAGAAGAACCTCCTGTTCCTGGGTCGCCACGAGCCGAGGAAGGGCCTCCTCGACCTCCTCAAGGCCTACCGGATCCTCAACAAGACGGGGTGCCCATGCCGTCTCCTCGTCGCGGGCTCGGGACCCCAGGAGCGCGAGGCGCGTCGCTACGTGATGACCCGGCGGCTCACCGGGGTCGAGTTCCTGGGCCGGGTGAGCGACGACGAGAAGGCGCAGCTGTTCAGGACCGCCGACGTGTTCGTGGCGCCGGCCACCGGGCAGGAATCGTTCGGGATCGTGCTGCTCGAGGCGATGGCCGCCGGCGCGCCGATCGTCGCCTCGGACATCCACGGCTACAAGGGTGTCGTCCGCCGTGGGGAGCAGGGCCTCCTCGTCCCGCCCGGGGAGCCTCGCGAGCTCGCCGCGGCGATCCGCCGGCTGGTCGCCGACGACTCCCTCCGGGCCGAGATGAGCGCGAGCGGGAGCGACCGGGCCGAGCTGTTCAGCTGGGAGCGGATCACCGACCGCGTGGAGACCTACTACGGCTTCGTCGTCCGGCGGCTCGCCGCCCAGGGGGCACTGCCGGCCGACTTCACCGGGGCGATCCCGGTCGCGCCGAGCCGCGTCGCCGGGACGCCGCCCGGGATCGACGAGCCGATCGGGGTCGGGCAGGCCGAGCCGGCCCCGGTCCCGCCGGGCTGACCGCCGGGTCGACCGGCGAGGGAGCCTAGCCGGTCTCGCCGCGCGCGATCGCGCCCGGATCCCGGGCTTCCGCCTCGCGCTCGGCCATCGCGATCCGCCACGTCCAGGCGCTGTAGCCGACGACGATCACGGTCCCCAGGAGCGCCCCGAAGAGCACGATGGGCGGGCCGTCGAGGAGCTTCAGCCCCTGCATCACCGGGTCGGTGTTGACCGGGAACTGGAAGGCGTAGAGGTAGGTGGGCAGGAGCCCCTGGTAGGCGTTGACGATGGCCGAGGGGAGCGGCAGCGCCGCGATGTTCGGGTACCACACGACGAAGAAGACGACGCAGGCGAGGATGAGCCCGGCCGCGAACCGGCGCGGATCCCGGGCGGTGGCGACCACCCAGGCCACCGGGGCGAGCGCGACCAGCACGACGAGCGCGATCGGCTCGATCCGGAACCCGTCCTGGCTGAGGAACGCCGTGTCCGGCAGGACGGCCGCGAGAAGGGCCAGGAAGGCGACTCCGGCGAGCGCGGTCGCGCCGATCCGGACGAGCCGCGATCGGGACGACGCCCGGGCGTCCGGCAGGACGTCGGTCGGTCCGCCCGCGCCCGGCCGACCCAGCCGGAGCAACTGGACGACGAGGAGCACCCCGAGCAGGAGGAGCGCCGCGGCGACCCCCACCGATCGCCAGGTGAGGATGATCTGGCCGGGAGCGGTCGCGACGCACGCCTGCGACCCGGGGTTCACGGCATCGACCCGGACGAAGGCGCACAGGGGGCCCTTGAACAGCCACATCAGGGCCGGCCCGAGCACGGCCAGTCCGGCGGCCATCCTGGCCAACGCCCAGGTCCGCGGGGACGGCCCGTTTCGCAACTCCGCGACGAAGTAGGCCAGGGCGATGAGGAGGAACGGCAGGGCCGCGTAGTAGTGGTACTGGAACGTCGCCCGGTCGATCCTGGCCCAGGGCATCCACTGGAAGGCGAATGCCACGAAGACGAGGCTGAGGGCGAGGCTGCGCCGCTTGAACGCCTGCCAGGCCACGAACGCGATCGCCGGGATCGAGATCCACCAGGCGACGAGGTTCCCCGCGTCGTACACGGCCGCCGACGTGCCGTTCGCGAACGAGTCCTGGTAGAACCAGACCGGCTTGAGGTCGAAGGGCCAGGCCCAGTACGGCGATGACGCGGCGTGGGTGGCGCGCAGGCCATTGTGATAGTCGTACATCGACTTCGTGAGGTCGAGCAGGGTCTGGCCGGTGTTTCCCGGCGGCCAGTCGTTCGTGAGCCGGTTGCCCAGCGCGACCCAGGGGAGGTAGGACAGGACGTAGACACCCACCGGGATGAGGGCGAAGCAGACCACGGCCCAGACGATCGGCAGGCCGAACAGCGCTCCCGGTCGGAGCCAACCCTCGGGCGGCGGGGAGGCCGGCTCGGTGAGCCGGATCGGGTCGTCGGGCGCGGGCGTCGCGGCGAACGGTCCCAACCCCCAGGCTCCGGCGAACCGGAGGATGAGCCAGACCCCTCCCGAGGCGAGGATGAGGCCGAGCGACGCCTCGATCGGGGTGATCTTCACGGGTCCGACCACGAACTCCGACGACGCCCGGCCGAGCGGCACGGCGAGCAGGAAGAGGAGGATGCCCAGGGCGGCTGGCCCCACGATCGCCAGTCGGATCTCCTCGGTCGACCAGGCGATCGGGCGCAGGACCGCCACGAGGACGGCGGCCAGGGTGAGGGCGATCATGAGGCCGACGAAGACGTAGTTGCCGCCGCTCGTGACGGCGTCCTTCGAGACGGCCAGGGCCATGTAGCCGAGGACCGTGGTCCCGGCCACGAGGCCGAGGATGAGGAGGATCCGGCCGAGGGCGGACCGCCCGAGGATGAGGACGGCCATGGCGGCGATCGCGTAGAGACCGACCCACTTCGAGGCGAGGGCCAGCCCCAGGAGCAGCCCGATCAACGGGAGGACCACCCAGAACGCCCACGGCCGTCGCCACCGGCCCAGCCAGAGCGGCGCGAAGAGGGTGTAGGCAGCGACGATGAACAGGCCGACGTAGACGTCGTTCATCGCGATCCTCGACTGGACGAAGAGCATCCCGTCGACGAGAACGAGGATCGCCGCGATCACCGCGACCTCGCGTCGCCGGAAGAGGGTCCGGACGAGCAGGTAGATGAGCCCGGCCATGATCGCCCCGGCGACCATCCCGGGGATCCGCCACGCGAGCGCGTGGTCGCCAGCATCGACCGAGGCCAGCGCCCCATCCGCTGAGGCGGCGAGGATCGCCTGGCGGTCGCCGCTCGGGTTCCCACCGTAGGCGTCGATGGCCCAGCCCTGCGGCGAGAACGGCAGCCGGGCATCCGCGAAGACCGCGTTGCCGTGGGGCTCGATGACGTAGATCGTGGAGCCGGAGCCATCCGGGGTCCGGCCCAGGACGTGGACCATCTGGGTCGGCTCGTCGAAGAGCACGCGCTCGACCCGGCCGGGCATCGCCAACGTGGTGTCGAGCCGGGGCCGGTCCTTCGATCCAGTGTCCGGGAGACGGAGGACGGCCATCCGCTCGTCGCCCAGGGTGACGTACAGGCTCGGCTTGTCGATCCCGGTCACCTTCGCGAGGCCGCCGGCCGGCGCCCCGATGTCGACCGTGTCGACGACCTCGCCGGTCGAGGGCGCGATGAACTTCACCCCGTTCCCGCCGGCGGCCGCGATGCGCGGCAGCGGGGTGACGCTGAAGCCGGCCAGTCGGCCGTCCGCGATCGCCGCGTCGAGCGCAGCGCGTGCTGCGTCGGGGATCGTCCCGAGCACGACGGCCGGCGTGGTCGTGTCGCCCTCCCGGGGGACGAGTCGAGCCCGGTAGACCGCGGCGTCGCCGCCCACCAGCCCCGCCAGGGTCTCGGCGGCGGCCCTGGCATCGGTGACGGTCCCGAGGTCCGCGGTCAGGCCGTCGCCCGTCCCTCCGTCGGCGAGTCCGGCGAGGCCCTCGACCTTCGCCCGGCCGATGATGGTCCCGGTGCCGGGGTCGATCGACACCACCTCGCCGTCGGAGGTCGCGGCGGCCAGTCCCGTGCCGTCGTCGGTCACGGCGAGATGGGTGATCGGGGCGCCGATCTGCGCGAGGGGCTCGGGTGGACCGGCTGCGGTGCCCGGTGACGGCGTCGAGTCCGCCCTCAGGACATCGAGCTCCGAGGCGGTGTCGATGGCATGGACGGCGCCGGACTCGGTCCCGATCAGGACCCGATGGGCCACCGGGTCGAGCGCCAGGCTCGTCGCGCCGGGGATCGACCAGCGGGCGACGAGCTCCCGCGACCCGAGGTCGTAGGCGCGCAACTCGTCCCCGCCGGCCACGTAGAACCGGTCGCCGGCCCGGCCCCCCGGCATCGTCGGGTCTTCCCAGCGAGGTTCGACGAGGACGTCGGCGACGGATGTCCCGAGGTCCGTCTGAGCGGTCACCCGGTCGTCGCCGAAGGCGATCAGGCCGAGGGCCATCGCGTACTTGGCGAGATGGGGGTGGGTGAACTCGTAGATGTCGTGGACCTTCCCGTAGCGCCAGTCCTGGAGGAACTCGGTCGCGGTCCGGGCGTGGTAGACCTCGTCGAAGTGCATCCGATAGGGTTCGGCGAGCCGGAACCCGCGGATCACCAGCGCTGCGACGACGATCACGACGAGGAACCACAGGTCGAGCCGATCGAACCGCCCACCGGTCTCCCAGTGGAGCCGACGGGATCGGTCCGGCAGGATCGAACGAACGCGCCCGAGCCCGAACGGGAGCGGCAGGCCGCCGGGTGCATCGCGCCCGGCACGATCCGCGTCGCGGGCGCGCGCCTGCCAGGTCGACATCTCGGTCGGCGCGACGAGCGGATGGTCCGTCGTGACGATGACCGACGCGCTCGCGCCGGGGTCGCCCACGAGGCCGGCCGATGCCGCCGTGCCCGTCGCCGCCCCGGCGACCGGAGCCGGGCGGCCCATCCGGGCGTCCACCGCGGCACCCTCCCGGGCGTCGCCCGGTGCCTCCGCCGCGGCGCCGGCCAGTGCCGCCGCCGCGAGGGCGGATGCCCGGCTCCGCCGAAGCTCGGTCAGGGCGAAGACGAAGACGGCGAGGTGGGCGACGGCGATCAGCGTCACCCCCCAGGGCGAGCGGATGGCCGGGCCGAGGCCGAGCCAGTCGGTGACCCCGGGGTTCTTGTAGAACGGGGTCAGGAGGATCGCGTAGAGGTTCCCGAAGCTCGCCAGGGCCAGGACAAGGTAGGCCACCGCCCAGCGGCCCGACACGGCCGCCAGGATCGCTCCGAGTGCGAAGAACGGGAACAGGTACCGCTCGTGGACCCGGGTCGGGACCACGAAGAAGGCGATCGCCAGGACCGTCACCGCGAGCAGGATCGTCCACCGGTCGTCGCGTCGGGCCACGACCACGCAGACGGCGGCGATGACGGCCAGCAGGAGCCCCGTGCCGACGAGGACCGCCGGGATCCCCCAGACCAGGGTCGCGACCTCGCCCGGCTTGTCGCCGACCGAATCGCGCAGCCACGTCCCGGCGACGGCGAGACCGTTCCCGCCGTCGGAGAAGAGGGCCCAGGGGTTGTAGCCGTTGACCGTGAGGTATGGGTAGCCACCGGCCGTCTTCACGACCTGCTCCACGAGGCCGACGATCCCGATCCCGAACGGAAGGCACAGAAGCCAGACCGCGAGCAGGCCGGCCAGTCCGCTGGTCAGGAGCCGCAGCGGGCCCGGGCCGAGTCGATCCTCGACGGCCGGACGGATACCGACGGGCGCCGGCGTGGAAACGCGGCGACGACGGGCGATGAGGGGCAGGACGAGATGCCGACGGATGAGGACCACGACCAGGATCGGCACGAGGATCCCGAGCTGGGGCTTGATGACCGCGGCCACCGCCGCCAGGATCGACGCTCGCTCCGGACGACCCCGCCAGAGCTCGCGGAGGGCGAGGAGCAGGAAGACCACCCCGAACGAGTCGACCTGCCCCCAGATCCCGCTGTCGAACCAGGCGACCGGGTTGACCAGGACGATCGCCGCCCCGAGGAGCGCGGCTCGCCGCGAACCGCCGAGCTCGCGGACCATCGAATGGACGAGCCAGGCGATGGCCACGTCGGCCAGGATCGGCGGGAGCTTGATCAGGTCGCCGATGCCACCCGAGGCCTGGCCGACGAGCCCCACGATCCAGAGCACATAGAGGTAGCCCGGGGTGTAGTCGATGAAGAATCCGCGGTCGTAGAAGCCCAGCGAGCCATTGGCCGCGAGCTCGCTCGCCCACGCCTGGAAGGTGCCACGGTCGACGCCGAACCCGGAGCCAGGGAGGAGGACGTATGCGATGATGAGCCGGAAGGCGAGCCCGAGGACCAGGATCACGACGAGCGCCCCGGCGGCCTCCAACGACCGCTTCGGCGACGTGGTGCCTCGGTCGGGCACACCGGGTTCGGGGGAAGCCAGGGAGGTGCGCCTCCTGCACGAGCGCTGAGGTGGAGCGGAGTATAGCGCAGGGTCCCTCGAGCGACCCCCGGACCGATCCCCGCGCCGGAGCCCCGTCGGGGTCCGCCCAGGACCTGGCCATCGGGCTCGCGATCGTGGCCCTGCTCCTCATCATCTACCTGGTCTCGAACCCGGAGCGCACGAGCTACTACAACCACTTCGTGTGGCAGGCCCGGGCGTTCCTCGACGGCCATCTCGCCATCCCGTTCCCGGTCCCGGACGGACCGGCCGGGCACGGCAACGAGCTCTTCCAGGACGTCGTCCCCGTGACGGGGCCGGGTGGCGCGACGACCGGCTACGCCCTGCTGCCGTTCCCGCCGCTCCCGGCCATCCTGCTCATCCCGGCCGTGGCCGTCTGGGGTCTCGGGACCGACGCCCAGCTCATATCCGCGATCCTCGGCGCGCTCGTCGTGGGGGTCGCCTGGTGGGTGCTCGGGGGGCTCGCCGTGGCCCGGGCCGTCCGGGTGGCGACCACCCTCTTCCTCGCTCTCGGGACCGTCTTCTGGTACGCCGCCCAGCTGGGCACCACCTGGTACCTGGCCCACGTGGTCGCGGTCGGGTTGACCCTGGCCGCGATCGGAGTGGCGATCCGGGCCGATCCCACGGCCGGACCCGGTGACCGGTCGACTGACCGCGACGACGGGGGCGACGAGGCCGACGAGGCCAGCGAGGCCGACTCGATGCCCACGTCGGCCGGGCGGCCGACCCGGACCCTCCTGGACGGACGCCAGGTGCTGGCCGGCATCCTCCTCGGTCTGGCCTGCACGGCCCGCCTGACCGTCGCCCTCGGGCTGCCCTTCTTCCTCCTCGTGGGCGCCGGCGGCGATCCGCGCCGGCGCGGCCTGTCGGCGGCGGTCGGGATGGCCCTGCCGATCGGCGCGCTGCTGGCCTTCACCTACGCCAGCACGGGCCACCCGCTGAATCCGGCCTACGACGCCCTCTACCGACTCGAGGCCGTCGGCTACCCGGGACTCGGCTATCACCTCGACTGGGGCATCGAGGATCCGCGCTATCTCGTCCAGAACCTCGGCCTCTTCCTCGCCGGCCTGCCGAGCCTCCTGCCGGCATGCCCGGACGGCACGGCCCGGGGCCTCTTCGATCTCGCCTGTCCGGTGGCGGTCCCGCGGGACATCGGGATGGGTCTGTTCCTGACGAGCCCGGCCTGGCTCGTCGCCTTCGCAGCGCTCCGCCGGTACGGCCGCGATCGCGTGGTGACCGGTGCGGTCGCCGCGGTCGTGCTCATCGCCATCGTGGACCTGATGCACTTCAGCCAGGGCTGGGTCCAGTTCGGATACCGGTTCAGCCTCGACTACGCGCCGTTCGGCCTGCTCCTCCTGGCGCTCGCGATGGAGCACGGTCGCCGGGCGCGGCGGCTCGGCTACGTGCTCATCGTCGTGTCCGTCGCGGTCAATGCCTGGGGCGTCGCCTGGGGGCATCTCCTCGGATGGTGAGCCCGGACGGCCCGAGGCGTCATGGCGTCCGAGCGGCCACGCTCCTCCCGGCGGCCGGCGCCACCATCGTCGGGTTCACGCTCGCCTGGGCGAACCTCCTCCCCGGGGTGGCGTTCTGGGACACCGCGGAGCTCCAGACGGTCGGGCCGCTCCTCGGGACGGCCCACCCGACCGGATCGCCGACCTGGGTGATCATCGGCTGGCTCGCCTCGAACCTCCTTGCGCCACTGGGCGAGCCCGCCTACCGGATGAACCTCCTGAACGCCGCCTGCCTCGGCGTGGCTGCGGGCCTGACCGCGACCCTCGTCCGGCTCCTCACCGGGCGGGCGTGGCTGTCGTTCGCCACCGGCGTGCTGCTGGCCACGACACCGATCGCCTGGTCGATCGGGACCCAGGCCGACGTCCACGGCCTCCTGCTCGTCCTCGTCGCCTTCCTGTTCGTCCTGCTCGTGGAGTGGGAGCGCCGAGAGCGATCGGGCTCCGAGAGCGCCGACCGGGTCCTCGTCGCCGCCGCGATCGTCTTCGGGCTGACCGTGGGCACCCACGGGCTCGTCTTCCTCCTGCTGCCGGGGATCGTCCTGTTCGTCCGGGCCGTCGACCGCGGGATCCTTCGCCGCCGGCACCTCGTCGCGACCGCGCTCCTTGCGATGCTCCTCGCCCTCGCCCTCGTGGAGCTCGAGCTCCCGCTCCGGGCCGGCCCGCTCCGGGCCGAACTGGTCTACGGTCACCCTGAGACCTGGGCCGGCTTCTGGTCGATCGTCCTGGCCCAGCAGTTCCAGGGCAGCCTGGTCGTCCCGTTCGCCGACCTCGGGACGAAGGCCGCCGACCTCGTCGCCCGGGCCGCCGGCCAGCTCGGCCCGATCGCCTGGCTGGTGCTGCCCGGGATCGTCGTCACGGCCCGGCGGCGGTCGCACTACGCGCTCCTGACGATGCCCAGCCTGGCGATCGTGTGCTGGTTCGCGGCGTCGTACGAGAACGCCCGGATCGACCGCTACTACCTGATCCCGATCCTCATCGCGCTCACCTGGATCGCCGTCCTGGCCGATGCCGCGCTCGAGCGTCTCGAGGGTGCCATCGGGACCGCCGGGGTCCGCCGCGCGGCGGCGGCCGGGCTCGGCGCGCTGCTCGTCGCAGTGCTCTTCGTCCCGGCAGCGCTCGACCTGCCCGGGCGCTGGCGTGCCGTCGATCTGAGCCACGAGCGACAGGCGGCCGACTGGCTGGACGCCGTCCTCGACGAGCGCACCCTGGGGCGGGACGCCGTCGTCCTTTCGTGGTGGAGTTACTCGACCCCGCTATGGTATGCACAGCTGGTCGAGGGCCGACGTCCCGACATCTCCATCGTTGACGACCGCACCCGCCTCGACGAGCACCTGGGAGACATCACCGACGTGATCGACGCCAATCTCGGCCGCCGCCCGGTGGCCGTGATCCAGATCGACCCGGCCGTGCTCGCCCGGCTAAGCGAGCGCTACCGTCTGGTCCGTCTCGACGTCCCCGGCGACCAGCCCGTCTACCGGGTCGAGCCACTCGGGACCGGTCGGCTCGACGCCGCCGGACGACGGCTGTGAGCGTTCCCGGGGCGAATGCTCCGGGGAGCTCCCGTCCGGCGGCCGACCGCCCGGATCGGCTGCCCGAGCTGTCGTACTTCTTCCCGGCCCACAACGAGGAGGCCAACGTCGAGGCCCTCGTCGAGGAAGCCCTGGCCGAGCTGCCGACGCTGGCCGGGCGCTTCGAGATCATCGTCGTCGACGACGGCTCGCGCGATGGGACCGGAGCCATCGCCGACCGGCTCGCGACGGAGCATCCCGATCTCGTCCGGGCCGTCCACCACCCGACGAACCTGGGCTACGGCGCCGCCCTGCGATCCGGATTCGGCGCGGCCCGCTTCGGGTACGTCGCGTTCACCGACGGCGATCGCCAGTTCAAGGTCGCCGACCTGGGCCGGCTCGCGGCGCGGATGGCCGAGGCCGACCGACCCGACGTCGTGGTCGGCTACCGGATCAAGCGCGCCGATCCGCTCATCCGGACGCTCTACGCCAGGTCGTACCGGCTGGCCAATCGGATCTTCTTCGGACTCCGGGTGACCGACGTCGACTGCGCCTGCAAGCTGTTCCGACGCTCGGCCCTCGCCGGTCTCCGGGTGGAGTCCGGTGGCGCCTTCCTCTCCGCGGAGCTGCTCATCAAGCTCCGTGCGGCGGGACGATCGGTCGTCGAGGTCGGCGTCCCGCACTACCCCCGGACCGCCGGCTCGCCGACCGGGGCGAAGCCCCAGGTCATCCTCAGAGCGATCCGCGATTTCTGGCGCCTCCGCCTCCGGCTCTGGGCGTCACCGCAGCGCACCCTGGCCCGGGGCGCGCCGGTCCTGGATCCGGAGGGCGCACCGACGGACGACCGCGGGAGCGACGCGGCGGGCTGACCGACCGGAACGGCCCTACTCCGGCCTGGGGCCCTCGCGGGTCTCGGGCTCGCCGCCCATGTCGAGCGAGTTCACGAAGTCGCGGAAGACGTCGAGCCGGGGATCGGCCGGCGACGCGGCCTCGTCGGTCGTCTCGAGGGCGAGACTCGGGTCGAGGTCGGGATCGTCCGGCCTGACGCCGGCCCGCTCCAGGACCGACTCGGCGGCGAAGACCGGGACGCCGGCCCGGACGGCCAGGGCGAGCGCATCCGATGGGCGGGAGTCCACCTCCACCTCGCGTCCGTCGTGCCTCGAGGTACAGGCGGGCATGGAACGTCTCCGCGGCGAGCGACGAGATGACGACCCGGCGGACCCGCACGCCGAGCTCCTCGAGGGTCGTCGCGAACAGGTCGTGGGTGAGCGGTCGCTCCGGCGAGATGCCCTGGAGGCGCATCGCGATGGCGTTCGCCTCCCAGGGTCCGATCCAGATCGGGAGATACCGCTCGCGGTCGACCTCCTTGAGGATGACCACGTGCTGGCTCGACGGCATGTGGACACGGACGCTCTCGACCACCATCTCGACGAGCTCGTCGGCCATGGCTCGATTATCCCACGCCGCCGCGACGGGTCAGAAGGCGTCGGCGGGCCGCGGCCGCCGACGTCGGTCGGCGAGGGCCACCGCGACGCCGACGGCGAACCCGGCGACGTGGGCGAAGATCGCGACGCCGTCGACCGTGGTCTCGCGCCCCAGCGCGGTCAGCGGCGTCGATGAGCTGGAGCACGATCCACAGACCCAGCAGGTAGACGGCCGGGACTTCGATGAGCTGGAAGAAGACCACCAGGAAGACGAGCGACAGGACCCGGGCCCGCGGGAACATCACGAAGTACGCCCCGAGGACCGCCGCGATCGAGCCGGACGCCCCCACCAGCGGTACATCCGAGGTCGGGTCGATGGCCACCTGGGCGAGCGCGGCGATCGCGCCCCCGGCCAGGTAGAAGCCGAGGAATCCGGGACGACCAAGGCGATCCTCGACGTTGTTCCCGAAGACCCACAGGTACAGCAGGTTCGCCCCGATGTGGAGCCAGCCGCCGTGCAGGAACTGGTAGGTGACCAGGGTCAGGAGCGAGAGGTCGAGCACCCGGCCGGAGCCGACCGCGCCGACGAGCTTCGCGGGGACGACGCCGAAGGTCGAGAAGAACTCGTCGAGGGCCGGCTCGCCGCCCATCGCCTGGATCCCGAGCTCCAGGGCGAAGGCGACGAAGCAGGCGACGATGATCCCGCCGGTCACGACCGGGCGACGGGCGGTGGGGTTCGCGTCCCGAAGAGGGATCACGCGACCGCCGGGGTCACGGCTTGGGCGTCTTGGTCGGCTTCTTCGTCGGCTTGGGTGACGCCTTCGGGGTTGCCGACGGCGACGCGGACGGGCTCGGGCTCGCCGAGACACCCGGTTCGACGGCCTCGAGCAGCGAGCTCATGACGCGATCCTTGTCGACCCAGATGAGCGTGTCGGGCTCCGAGCCGACCCCGGCCAGCACGGCCATCCCGCGGAGATCGGCCCAGCCGGGATCGCCGCCGGTCAGCCGATACTGGCCCTGGATCGCGCCGTTGCTCTTGTCGATCTTCAGGACACGGCTGTTCACCCGATCGTAGCCGTAGACCGCGCCGAGCCCCTTGTCGGTCCCCGAAGCGATGGCCGTGTAGGCCGGGGCCGGCCGGAGCAGGCCATCGCCCGGGTCGGCCGGAGTCCAGCCCGTCTTGCCGCCGCGGGCGAAGCGGGTGATCGCCCCGTCGCGCGACAGGTAGACGTCGCCGTCGATGAGCATCGTGTCCACGGTCGAGACGTCCTGCGGCGCCGCCAGCCAGCCCGTCGGGTCACCGTTGAAGCCCGAGCCGTCGAACGCCGGGGTGTAGGCGAGGATCTGCTTGCTGGACGGGTCGACAACGTAGAGCTTGTACAGGCCCTGGTCCACGTTCTGGACGAACGCCCCGATGCCGCGGATGTCATCGCCCCAGCTCGAGGCGCCCTTGACCTTGATCCGGGCGAGCGACCCCTTGCCGGCTCCGGCCGGGCGCCAGCGCCAGAGCGTGTTCTTGGCGTCCAGGATGAGGACGTCCGGTCCGGCGAGCGTGATGAACCGCGGCTCCGCGACCTTCACGCCGCCGACGGTCTGGCCGGCCCGGATCACCGGCGAGGCCTTGCCCGCGCGAGTGTCGACCCGGTAGACGGAGTCGGTCGCCCGATCGAGGACGTAGGGGACCCGGTCCGGCCCGTAGACGACCCCGCCCAGATCGATCGGCGTCTTGGCGTCGGCGAAGGAGAACAGGGTCGTGGCACCGACCGGGGCCAGCCCGTAGAGCTCGTCCAGCCCCGTCTGGGCCTTCGTCCGGAGCGGGGCGATGGCGCTCGCGGGGATCCCGCCGGAGGCGGCGGCGGCGAGCTGTTGCCAGGCCTTGGTGAGCAGCTCCTTGGCCTGGGGCGGGTCGTCCTTGACCAGGTCGACTCCGGGACCATAGACCTGGTCGATCGCTGTCTGGGCGGCCCGGAGCGCCTTCTGGCCGGCATTGAGCGAACCGAGGTTGCTGGGGGACCCGCCCGAGCCACCCAGGTACCACACGCCGAGGCCGAGGGTCGCGACGACGACGACCAGGGCAAGGATCGCGACCGCGGCCCGACGCTGAGTCTCCTGCCGCGACGAGGCCGTGGTCACCCGGCGATCCTGCGGGGCGCCGCGCCTCGGCAGCCGGTCGAGGAAGCCCCCGAAGAGGCGACCGGCCGCGCCCCCCGCGGCCGTCTTCGCCTTGCTGGCGGACTGGCTCACCGCCGCCGCCCCGGCGCTCACGCCATCGGCCAGCGGGATCGGGGAGCGGTCGGGTGAGCCGGCCAGCGGCTCGGGTGGCTTGACCGGGATGAGTCTGCGCTGCTTCGCCGTCGCCGAGACCTCGGTCGCCTCGAGGGCGATCGCACCGTCGCTCCCGGAGCCGTCGGCAGCGATGAACTGGTGGTGGAGATGCTCGGCCGCCGACTGCGGGTGAAGCGTCACGAGGGCGTCCTTGACCGCGTCGGTCCCCAGCCTGGCGACGAGGCCCGGCGATGTCAGGAGGAGCGAGTCGCCCACGTTGATCTCGCCACGCCAGACGTCCGGCTCCAGCTCGGCGGCAGGGAGACCGCGATCGCGGTTCGCGTCCGGCAGCGTCGCCAGGCGGGCCTGGCGGATGAGATAAGCCTCGGCCGGGCCGACCGTCACGGCGTACAGCTCGTTGCCCCGGACCACGGCGGCGGCGATCCCGATCGGCCCGCTCGTCTCGTCAGCGCCCAACCGGTCGCGCTGGTGGGCGATCTTCTTGTTCGCCGCCTTGATCGCCTTCGCCAGGCAGACGGCGATCCCAGCCGACTCGTCGTAGAAGTAATCGTGGTCGATCGACTCGGCCACCGCCTGGGTCGCCTCGCGCAGCCGCGGTCCAGGGACCCGGCCCGTGACGAGGAGGAAGAGGCTGCCCTTCGACCGGAGCGTCGCTCCGATCGTGGGTTCGTGGATCACGATGGTGTCCGGCGAATCAGGGAGCCGGTCCTGCTCGGGGACGAAGCCGAGCTTCATCTGGAGCCGTACGGCCAAGTCGGGCCTCGTCTCGGATCGGGCGAAGCCGGCTGGCACGCGCCCGGGGTTTGGCTGGTCGATGGGTCGGGGCCGGAGGGCTGACGGTCCCCCGGATCGGCTGACAGGTGGCCGGATTATACGCGCCGCATCCGGACCCTCAGTCCCGACGCCCGGAAGCCGCCGGGTGACGACCCGAAGACCTCGAGCAGCTCTCCGCTCCGCAGCCTGAGCTCCTGGGCCACGATCGGGTGATCGGCCTCCACGAGCAGCGCCCCGTCGTCGATCCCCACGAGCCGGGAGGCGCCGCCCGCCGCGGGGACACGCTCGGCGACGATCGCCGTCCAGGTCGAGGTGGCCCGGGCGAGGCGGAGCTCCGCCTCGAGACCGAGCTCCCGGGCGGCCTCCGGCAGGAGGTCGCCGATCCGCTCCATCGGCCCGCGACGGGAGCTCACCGGTCGACCGCCGAGGCTGCGGCCACGATCGACGACCCGTCCGCGGCGGTGGCCACCGCCCAGCCGGCCGCCGCGGCGCGGAGGACCGGGTCGAGGTCGTCCGGCGACGTGGTCGTGACGAACGCCTGGGGCAGGGCGGCGATCCGCCTGACCAGGTGCGCCCGGCGGTCCGGGTCGAGCTCGCTGAAGACGTCGTCGAGGAGGAGGAGTGGCGGTCGGCCGTCCTGCTCGGTGAGGAGGTCGACCTCGGCCAGCTTGAAGGCGAGGATCGCCGTCCGTTGCTGACCTCGCGAGGCGAATGCCGCGAGGTCCCGGCCCTCGAGCTCGAAGACGAGGTCGTCACGGTGCGGCCCGATCAGCGTGGTCCCGTTCCAGATCTCCTTCTCCGCGGTCTCCAGAAGGCGACGAGCGAGGGCGTCGCGGACGGCCTCGCCGGGCCGGGCCGGGGCGTTCGTCTCATACCGAAGGGTGAGCCGACCCTCCTCCGGGGCGATCTCGGCGTGTGCCCGGGCCAAGGGCCCGGCGATCGCCCCGAGCGCGGCGTGGCGGCCCTCGACGACCGCGCTGCCGGCGTCGAGGAGCGCGCCGTCCCAGAACCTGAGCTGATCTCGCCCGGCCTCGTCCTCGCGGATCGCCCGGAGAAGGCCGTTGCGCTGCTGGAGAGCGCGTCCGTAGGTCGCCAGGTCGGCGCCGTACGCCGGCGAACGGCTCGTCGCAAGCGCATCGAGAGCCGTCCGGCGCAGTCCGGGTGACCCGGCGACGAGAAGCATGTCCTCGGGCGCGAACATGACCGTGCGCAGGATGCCTCCGAGTGCAGCGGCGCGGCGCGGCGCGGCGTTGACCCGGATCCGCTTGCGCTGGCCTCCCGAGCCCTCCCGAACCAGGGCTACCTCCACGACCGTGTCCGTGGGACCGGCGGCCCCATCACCGGCCGGGGCACCCGCGTCCGGGACGATCCATGCTTCGACCCGGGCCAGATCCGCGCCCCAGCGGATGAGGTCCGCGTCCGTGGTCGTCCGATGCGACCGGCCCCAGGCGATCAGCACGATCGCCTCGAGGAGGCTCGTCTTTCCGGCGGCATTGGGACCCCACACGAGCTGCGGTCCGGGCCCGAACTCCAGCCGCAACGACGCGTAGCCGCGCAGATCCCGAAGGTCGATCGATCGAAGCAGGTCCGCGTGCCGGGTCGGGTCCCGGCCCTCCTCAGGAGGTGGTCCGGACCGGCATGACGACGTGCGTGTATGCATCGTCGCCGACCGGGCGGAAGACACCGGGGGAGAGCGGGCCGTTGAGCTCGAGCGCGAACTGCTCGACGGTGACGTTCTGGAGGACGTCCGAGAGGTACCGCGCATTGAAGGCGATCGTCGTGCCGTCACCCTCGACCGATGCCTCCACCCGGCCCTCGTTGTCGCCGACCTCGGCCGCCGCCGAGACGACGACCGCCGGCTCGCCCTCGATACCGACGCCGAGCTTCACGATGTTGGCGGCGGAGCTCGCGATGAGGGCCGCCAGGCGGACGGCCTTGAGGAGCTCCTCGCGGTCGATCACCGTGCGGGTCGTGTGGCCCTTCGGAAGGACCTGCTGGTAGTTGGGGAACTGGCCGTCGATCAGCCGGCTGACGAGGTCGATCCCCTCGAGGTGGAAGAGGATCTGGTTCTTGCTCGGGGCCAGGACGAGGTCGACCGGGTCGTCGACGTCGGCGAGGATCCGGCTGAGCTCGTTGAGCGATCGGGCCGGGACGACGATGCTCGTCTCCTCGACCGGGTCGAGCGTGGGGATCGTCTTCACGGCGATCCGGTAGTTGTCCGCGGCGGCGAGGGTCAACTGGTCGCCCTCGAATCGGCACAGGACCCCGGTGAGGATCGGCCGGGCTTCATCACTGGCCGCTGCGAAGGTCGTCTCGTTCAGGGCCTGGCGGAGGACGCGCTGGGGGATCCGTGTCGTCGGCCGCTCGCCGGCGACGGGGATGGCCGGGAACTCGTCGGCGTCGATGCCCTTGACGTGGGTCTCGAACCGGCCGGCACGGATCCGCAGCGTGTCGCCGGCCTGGAGCTCGAGGTCCACCCGCTCACCAGCCGGGAGTCCGGCCACGATGTCGGCGAGGAGCTTGGCCGGAACCGTGATCGCACCGTCGGAATCGATCCGTCCCGGGACCCAGTAGGTGATCCCGATCTCGAGGTTCGTCGCGGTCAGCTTGAGTCCCGCGTCCTCGGTCTTGATGAGGACATTGCCGAGTACCGGCAGGGAGCTCCGGGTGGAGACGGCCCGGCTCACGACCGACAGGCCGCGGGCGAGGTTCTCCTGCATGACCGATACGTTCACGTCGGGCTTCACTCCAGGGATCGCGATGGCGTGACGGCCCCGGCACCCGTCGCGACGCCCCTGGCGGGTGTCCGTCCGGGACCGGGATGGAACGAGTCCCCGACCCGGGATGGATGGTCGGTAGACCCATCGGTATCTTAGAACGTCATCATCGTCATCATATGGTTGACCGTGTGGACGGCCCTGAGTGGCCGCGCACGAACGACCTGTCGACGACCGGGCGGATCGTGTGGACCCGTCGACGGTCGAGCGTGGACGACCGCGGGACAGGCGGTGGATGATCCGAAGTCCCTGTCCGGCACTTGGGCCGGGCGTCCTTGGATCGTCCACGCGACCTCGTTGGATGACCACGGCGCGAAGCCCGAGAAAGCTCCCCTTGTCCACACCACCGACGGGTTCTCCACCGCTACGGGGACCTTATCCACAGGGAGTGGTCGAGACGTTGGGTGGGCGGCGGCCGTCGGACGACCGTCAGTCGGCGTAGATGAGCTCGCGGACGGCCGCGATCTCGCGGCGGAGCTCGTCGTTGACGGCAGACTCGCGATTGATCTTGTCGCAGGCATGAAGGACCGTGGAGTGGTCCCGGCCGCCCAGTTCGGCGCCGATCCGGAGCAGCGACACGTCCGTCTCCTCGCGCATGAGGTACATCGCGATCTGGCGGGGCATGACGATGGCCTTGTCGCGCTTCTGGCCCTGGAGGACGTCCATCGGGACCCCGTAGTAGTCCGCCACGACCCGAGCGATCCGCTCCGGGGTGACCTGGCGCTTCTTGGGGTTGTAGATGACGTTGGCGAGGACCGCCTGGGCCAGCTCGATGCTGATCGGGACGGCGCTCATGCTCGCGTAGGCCACGATCCGGTTGAGTGCCCCCTCGAGCTCGCGGATGTTGCTCACGACCTTGCGGGCGATGAACTCCATGACGTCGGAGGTGATCGGGACCGCGCCCTCCTCAGCCTTCGCCCGGAGGATCGCGATCCGGGTCTCGAGGTCGGGCGCCGTCAGGTCGGCGATCAGGCCCCACTCGAAGCGGCTGCGCAGCCGCTCCTCCAGGGTGACGATCTGCTTCGGGGGGCGGTCGCTCGACAGGACGATCTGCTTGCCATCCTCGTGGATGGCGTTGAACGTGTGGAAGAACTCCTCCTGGGTCCGTTCCTTGTCGGCGATGAACTGGATGTCGTCGATGAGCAGGAGGTCGATCCGGCGATAGCGCGCCCGGAACTCGTCGATCTTGCCCTGCTGGATCGAGGTGATGAACTCGTTCGTGAACTTCTCGGAGGTCGCGTAGACCACCTTCTTGCGGGGGAACTTGGCGATGACCTGGTTGCCGATCGCATGCATCAGGTGGGTCTTGCCGAGCCCCACCCCGCCGTACAGGAAGAGCGGGTTGTAGGCGTGCCCGGGGCGCTCGGCCACCGACAGGCTGGCGGCGTGGGCCAGGCGGTTCGCCGACCCCACGATGAAGTTCGCGAAGGTATAGCGGGGGTTGAGGCTGGAGGCCCCGCCTTCACCCCCGACCCGGGTCGGCTCGAGGCGGACCTGCTGGGCGGCGACGGGCTGGGTCTGGGTCCCGGTGGCGCCTCGGACGGGCGCGTCGCCGGCGACGTTCGCGGTGGACGGCACGGACCGGACCACGAACTCGACCTGGACGCTGTAGCCCACGATCCGGGCCAGCGTCTGGGAGATCAGGGATCGATAGCGGGTGTCGAGCCAGTCCTTGGCGAACCCGTTCGGGACCGAGATCCGGAACCGGTTGTCGTCGACGTCGACGAGCTGCGTATCGCGCAGCCACGTCTCGTAGTTCGCCGGCGACAGCGCGACCTGGAGCTCTCCGAGGGCCGCCCGCCAGACTTGCTTCGCGTCCATTCGATGCGCTGACCTGTGGGCTGGTGGTTGGATGGTCGACGGGATGCGGGGGCGCGGGCGAGGGCTACGAGGGAACGGTGGCGGGGAGGCGCTCGGCGGGCTTGACAGGCCGGCGACCGTCCGCTCCAGCGGGCTCCTCAAGGAACGTTCCAGAGGCTGCCTTCGGTCGTCCCGGCGCCGCAGGCCCGCGAAGGATAGCACCGGCTGGCGGGCCCTCGCAAGGCGATCGCGCGCGATTCGCCCGATACTCCCAGGGAGTATCGGTGCATGGCCGTGCGACCGGGCCGAGCCGCCCGAGTTTGACACCCCTCGAAGGCTCTTCCTATAATCCACGGGACGTCGAACGCGCCCAGCGCTTCCGAGCGCGCGGCGCGTTCGTGTGCCTCTAGGGGTCGAGAACCACAGTCCCCGAGGCCCGATGGAGAGGATCGCGCGCAGCCCCGATGAAGCAGACCTATCAGCCCAAGAAGCGGCATCGCGCCAAGGAGCACGGCTTCCGCGCCCGGATGCGGACCAGCGGCGGTCGTCGCGTCATCGCCGCGCGCCGGGCGCGCGGTCGGAAGCGGCTGACGGCCTGACCAGCGAGCGCGGAGCCACGGCGCCGCGGCTCGTGATGCTCTCCCGTCCGAAGGACTTCCGGGCGCTCCAGGGCGATGGGACCGCGCGGTCCCATCCGCTCCTCGTGGCCCGGTTCCGACGGACCGACCTCGAAACGACCCGGTTCGGTCTTTCGACCGGCAAGCGCCTCGGTGGCGCTGTCGTGCGGAACCGGGTCCGGCGACGACTCCGAGAAGTGTTAAGGGTGATGGCGCCCTCGTTCCAGCCGGGCTGGGACGTCCTGATCATCGCCCGCCCGGCCGTCGTGGACGCCAGCCACGACGAGATGGTCCAGGCGGTTCGACGTCTCCTCCAGCGTGGAGGGGTCCTGGGAGGACCGAGACCCGCGTGAAGTCGATCGGGGTCGGATTGATCAGGTTGTATCGGCTCGCGTTCTTCTGGGCGCCGTCGAGCTGCCGCTTCGAGCCGACCTGTTCGCGCTACACGGAGCAGGCGATCCAGAAGTACGGGCTGTTCAAGGGCAGCTGGATGGGGATGAAGCGGATCGCCCGCTGTCATCCCGGGAATCCCGGTGGGTATGACCCGGTCCGCTGACGCCGCCGCCCGATTCATGCGCCGCATCCCTCCGGACGTCCGTCGCTGGATCGTGCCCGTCCTTCTGGTCGTCGCAGTGGCCGCCGTCATCGCCGCCTGCGCGCCGCTCGGCGCCGGGGTCACGCCGCCGGCCGGCTCACCGCTCCCGTCGGGCACCGCGCCGACCCCGACCCCGGTGCTCACGCCGAACCCGAACTCGATCCCGCTCGCGCCCGCGACCCCCGACAACCCGCTCTCGCTCATGGCCTGGCTGTTCACGCCGGTCTTCCAGGCGTTGTTCATCCTGCTCGTCGCCTTCGAGCAGCTGACCGGCAACATGATGATCGCGATCATCATCGTGACCCTCCTGGTCCGGGCACTGCTCATCCCGCTGTACCGACGCCAGATCGTCTCGCAGAAGCGGACCCAGCTGCTCGCTCCGGAGCTCAAGGAGATCCAGCGGCGCTACAAGGGCGACCGGGTCAAGGTCCAGCAGGCGACCAGCGAGTTCTACAAGGAGCGCGGGGTCAACCCGGCCTCGGGCTGCCTGCCGCTCGTCCTCCAGTTCATCCTCCTGATCCCGATGTACTCGGTCTTCAGCCAGGGACTCCAGAACGTCGACCCGAACCGGATGCTCAACGTGTTCGGCGTCCAGCTTATCGACCTCCACTGTGGGATCGTCCCGCCGCCCCATCCCGGGCCGGTGATCCCCTGCATCAACTCGACCGTCCTCGGAGTGAACCTGGCCCAGCCGAGCGTCCTGTTCACCCTGCCGATCCTGGGCCTGGGCGTGTCGATCCTGGCGATCATCTCGGCCCTCCTCCAGCTCGTCCAGTCGCGCATGGCGCTGCCGCCGGCAGCCCAGGGCGCCGCCGCGGACGACCAGAACATCAAGATCCAGCGCCAGACGATGATCTTCATCCCGTTCATCTCGGTCTTCTATGGCGGGTTCCTGCCGGCCGGGCTGTTCATCTACTGGATCGTCTCGACGCTCTTCTCCGTCGTCCAGCAGTATCTGATCCTCGGCTGGGGCGGGATGTTCCCGTTCCTCGGCTACGACCCCGGCTGGGCGAAGAACCACACTCCGCGATTCCCGGTCGCCATCCCGGCGCCCGACCCGACGAAGCGAGCACCCACCTCGGTGCTCACCGATACAGACGAGCGAGCCGCCAAGGCGGCCACGACCGTCCGCCCGCGCGAACGCAGCGGCCGCAAGGGCCGCCGAGGGAGACGACGCTGACATGAGTGCCTATCAGGAGTTCACCGGCAAGACCGTCGAAGAGGCCCTTCGTGGCGCCCGCGAGGCGTTCGGTGTGGAGCTCAACGACCTCGACTTCGAGATCCTCACGCCCGGTAGTCGGGGCGTCCTGGGGATGGGTGCCGAACCGGCCCGGATCGTCGCCGCGCCGCGCGATGCCCTGGGCGGGACCGCGCCGAAGCGCGAGGCAGCCGAGTCGAAGCCATTGCCGCCGGCGGCACCGCGGAGTGACGGTCCGCGCGACGACCGACCGCCCCGCCGCGACGACCGCCCCCCGCGCGACGCCGCCCCCGCCGCTCCGCCGGCGTCGGCGTCCGGAAGCCCCGAGGCGGCCCCCGCGGGCCCCCGCCGCGACGACCGACCGCCCCGCCGCGACGACCGACCGCCCCGCCGCGACGACCGACCTCGTCGACCGGCGACCGGAGACCTCAGCGAGCGAGAGCGTGCCGAGCTCGCCGCGGCCCGGGGCTCGACCGGCTCCGAGCGTGCCGAGCTCGAGGCGGCCGAAGCATCGCCCGAAGCCCTCCAGGCCGGCAAGGAGATCCTCGAGAAGCTGATGGAGCTCCTCGGCTTCGACGTTCGCGTCGAGGTCCGCGAGGGCGACACGAGTCGGCTCAACGTGGTCGGCGACGACGATCAGAAGGAGGCGCTGGGAGCCCTCATCGGTCGGAAGGGGGAGCGCCTGTCGGCCCTCCAGCACCTGGTCAACCTGATGCTCTCGCGTCGGATGGGCGACTGGACCCGCGTTCTCGTCGACGTGGAGGACTACCGGGGGCGGCGCGAGCGCCAGCTGGCGGAGATCGCCCGGCGCGCTGCCGAGCGGGTGGCCGAGACCGGCAAGATGCTCCAGCTCGAGCCGATGTCGGCCCTCGAGCGGCGCTGGATCCACATCGCTCTGCGCGACGACCCCGCCGTGATCACCCAGTCGATCGGCGAGGAGCCGAATCGCCGGGTGGTCGTGCTGCCGCGGGCCTGAAACATCGCGAGCGCCCCACGCGTCAATGAACGACCGGGCCCCTGAGGGGATCCGTTCCTCTTGCTTCCGCGTACATGCCTGATAGGATGACGCACGCATCATGACGACCACCACCGAGACCCAGGTCGGAGCCGCCGCCGTCGAAGGCGGGCGGTTCAGGTTCGGGCGCGTCCTCATCGCGTTCCTTCTCGGCGTCCTTCTCGTTGCGGCCCTGGCCGTCGCCGGCGTCCTCGCCTATGAGCAGGCGTACGCCGGGAAGGTGGCCGCAGGAGTGTCCGTCGGGAGCACCGACCTCTCCGGTCTGACTCGTGACGAGGCTGCCGCCCGGCTCGAGACGTCGTACGCGTCGGTCGGCCAGGGGACGCTGACCCTCGACACGGTCAACGGCCCGGTGACCCTGACCTACGCGGAGCTCGGACGCCGACCCGACGTGGAGGCGATGCTCGACGAGGCCCTCGCCGTCGGTCGAACGGGTAACCCGCTCGAGCGGGTGGTCGAGGAGGCCCGGACCGCCCTGAACCCGATCGCCGTGGCGCCACGTGTCATGATCGACAAGGCGGTCCTCGATGCACGGATCGCCGCCCTCGCCAAGCAGGTCGACCTCGAGCCGACCCCCGCCGCGGTCGCCGTGTCGACGACTTCGGGGTTCACCGAGACGGCCGCGGTCTGGGGTCGCGACGTGGACGAGACGAGCACGGCGGCGGCGATCCAGGCGGCACTCCAGCCGGTCGACGCGCCGACCACCGTCGCCCTTCCGATGGCCGTCGCCCCGGTCGCCCCGACGATCACCGACACGGACGCCATGGTCGCCCGCTCGCGCGCGGACCGGATGATCGCCGCGGTGGTCCTCGCCCACGGCAGCGACGACTGGGCCATCCCGGTCTCGACCGTCCAGTCGTGGGTCACCTTCGGCGCCTGGCCGGACGGCAGCTACGGGCCGATCGTCGATCAGACGGCGATCGCCAAGGCGGTCAAGGGTCTCGCCAAGAAGGTCAACACGAAGCCGCTCTCGGCCACGTTCATGGTCAGCAAGAGCGGCGGGATCGTCGGGGTGAAGGCCGGCCACGCGGGACGCACCCTCGACGTGGACGCGACCAGCCAGGCGATCCAGGACGCACTTGTCGCCCGAGCAGGAGCAGGAACGGACCCCAAGACGCCGGTCACGCCGGTGCTGGCCATCGCCCAGCCGGCGTTGACCACGGAACAGGCCCAGAAGTCGGCGCCGCTCATGCGCCGGATCTCGTCGTGGACCACCTACTACGAGCCGGGTGCCCACAACGGCTTCGGTGCGAACATCACGATCCCGTCGATGGCGATCAACGGGACCGTCGTCGCCCCGGGCGGGTGGTTCAGCTACTGGAAGACAGTCGGTGAGGTGAGCCTGGCCAAGGGCTACAAGCTCGGCGGCGCGATCATCGACGGGCACTCGGTCGAGGGCAAGTCGATCGGTGGCGGGATCTGCTCGTCGTCGACGACGATCTTCAACGCGGCGCTGCGAGCCGGTCTCCAGATGGGCGCCCGGAAGAACCATTACTACTACATCAGCCGCTACCCGAAGGGCCTCGACGCCACCGTCTTCATCAGCGATGGCGGCGGCGCCCAGGACATGACCTTCCGGAACGACACGAAGTACCCGATCCTCATCCGGACGTACGCCAAGCCCGGCATCGTCCGGTTCACGATCTATTCGGTCCCGACCGGGCGCCACGTGACCTTCTCCCGGCCGATCGTGAAGAACTATCGGCCCGGGTACAGCGTGACCAGGTACACGACCGGCCTGCGGGCCGGGGTCCGCCAGACGGTCGAGTATCCGGCTGACGGGCAGGACGTGTGGGTCACCCGGATCGTCAAGGACCGCTCCGGGAAGGTCGTCCACAAGGAGACCTTCTTCAGCCACTACGCCCAGATGATCGGCGTCACCCTGATCGGCAAGGGCAAGTAGGGCGCGGCCGTCCACGGCCCATCAGCCGTCCGCCGGGGAAGCGGCGCCGCCGGGGCGGCGCGTCGTTGGTGGAGATGGGGGAGAGTCGAACTCCCCGTCCAGAACCCGTCGCCGGGGACCACTACGAGCGTGTCCGATGGTTTGTCGTCGACCGCCCGAGCGCCCATCGGCAGGCTACCGGACGGTCCAGTCATGTGTCCCTAGATCGGGCTTGACCCGGCGTTACGCGACGATGGCGCCGGTCGCATCCTCGCTAGATGACGCTTCCACAGCCCGCGAGGAGGAGGCTGCTTCCACGCTCACCTTACTGCCTAAGCAGCGAGGGCGAGAGTCGACTGGCGGTTGCCAGGTACTTCGTTTTGCCGCCTGATTAACGAGGCCTGAGCGGCATCCTCGGCTCGCGCTCCCGGGCAGCTGGACCCTGTCGAATCCACGCATCCCCACGGCCGTCGAACCGATGTTCGGCGGACCCCTATCGTGCCACAGCGCGGTGCGGGTGCCAAGTGGGCGGGTCGGACGCGTCGATGGGCGGGCGGGGCGTCGCTCACCGGCACTACCATGCCGCCATGCGCCTGACCCCCTGGGAGGAGGAGCGTCTCCTGATCTTCTCCGCTGCCGAGCTGGCCCGACGCCATCGTTCGGCCGGGTTGAAGCTCAATCACCCCGAGGCCGTCGCGCTCATCTGCGACGCGATGCTCGAGTCGGCCCGGGCCGGCGCGATCTACTCCGAGGTGGAGGCAGCCGGCCGCTCGGCCGTCCACCGAGACGAGCTCATGGACGGCGTCGAGGCACTGGTCGACGAGGTCCGCCTGGAGGTCCTCCTCGGCGACGGGTCCCGGCTGGTCGTGCTGGTCGATCCGCTCGGAGATGCCGACCCGCTCGCGGCGTCGGAGGTTGCAGCCGACCGACCGGAGCGGCACGCCGCCGAGGACCGCCCAGGGCCGGAGGTCGGACCCGATTCGACCGGTGGGGGTCGGGCATGAGCCCTGGCCAGACGCGACTGGGCCCGGAGCCCGTCGAGCTGGCTGCCGGACGCGAACGTCGGCTGCTCCTCGTCGAGAACACCTCACGCCGGGTGGTCCGGGTCTCGTCCCACTATCCGTTCGAGCGGACCAACCCGCGGCTCCGCTTCGACCGGGCCTCCGCGGCCGGTTTCCGGCTCGACATCCCGGCCGGCGATTCCATCCGCTGGGCGCCGGACGAGATCCGCGAGGTCCCGCTCGTCCGATACGGGGGGCGTCTCGGCGCCGCGACCGGTCCGGCCGGTGAGGCAGCTGGTCCGACCGGCCCCGCGACCGACCCAGCGACCGGCCGGGACGTCGACCCTCGAGCCCGCGGCGCCCGCGATCGGCCCCGATGACCCGCCTATCGCGCGAGGCGTACCACGCCCGCTACGGCCCGACGACGGACGACCGGGTGCGGATCGGCGACACGGACCTCTGGCTCCGTGTCGAGCGCGACCTTCACGATCCGGGCGACGAGCCGCTCTGGGGCTACGCCAAGAACCTGCGCGCCCGGATGACCCAGTCGTCCGGCCCCGCCGGGCCATCCGAGCTGGATGTGGTGGTGGCGGGCGTGGTCGTCGTCGACCCCACGATCGGGGTGCTCAAGGCCGACATCGGGATCAAGGACGGACGCATCGTCGGCGTGGGTCGGGCCGGCAACCCCGAGATCAGCGATGGGATCGACCTGCCGATCGGGCCCCACACGGACCCGATCATGGGCTACGGGCTGATCGCCACGCCGGGGGTCGTGGACAGCCACATCCACCTCATCACCCCGGAGCTGCTGCCCGCCGCCCTGTCGGCGGGCACGACCACCCTCGTCACGGCCGGGTTCGAGGAGCCGCCCCGGCAGATGCTTCGCCGTCTCATGGCCTTCGAGGCCTGGCCGCTCAACGTGGCGCTCCAGGCGGGCGCCCGGGGAGAGGTCGAGGCGGGTCTCGACGAGCTCCTCGCGGCCGGTGCGGTGGGATTCAAGATCCACGAGGACTACGGCGCCTACCCCGAGGTCATCGACCGGACCCTCGCCTATGCCGACGCACATGACGTCGCGGTCAGCCTCCACACCGACGGCCTGCACGAGAGCGCCGAGCTGGAGGACACCGTCGCGGCGATCGCCGGTCGGACCATCCACGCCTATCATGTCGAGGGGACGGGCGGCGGTCACGTGCCGGATCTCATCGGCCTCGTCCGCGAGACCTCGATCCTGTGCTCCTCCACGACTCCCACGCTTCCCTGGGGCGTCGCCGCCGCGGCCGAGCACGTCGGGATGACCCTGCTCAACCACGGTGGCAACCCGTGGCTGCCGGGCGACGTGGCGATCGTGCGCGAGCGGATCCATCCGGCCACGATGGCCGCCGAGGGCCCCCTCCACGAGCTCGGCGCGATCGGGATCGTGAACTCGGATTCACAGGGGATGGGCCGGATCGGAGAGGTCCTCCGCCGGACGCTCCAGCTCGCCCACGTGATGAAGGCCTGGCGCACGTCCGAGGCCGGCTCGGGCTGGCCGGGCCTCCCGCCGGACGGGGACGATCCGTATGACGACAACGCCCGAGTGCTGCGGTACCTGGCCAAGGCGACGATCGAGCCGGCGCTCGTCCACGGGCTGGCCGAGGAGGTCGGCTCGCTGCGACCGGGCCGGCTGGCCGACATCGTCCTGTGGAAGCCGGCGTTCCTCGGGGTGAAGCCCGAGGCCGTGCTCAAAGGGGGCGCCCACGCATGGGGCCCGCTCGGTGACGGGAATGCCAGCCTGGAGCGATCCGAGCCGACGCGCTACCGGCCCGACTGGGGTGGCCACGGCCTCGCACCCGCCGACACCTCGGTCACCTTCGTGTCGGCGGCCGGGCTGGCCGGAGGGATCGCCGCCCGCATCGGGACGCGCCGCCGGATCGTCCCGGTCCGGGCATGCCGGGGGTTGACTCGAGCATCGCTCTGGGCGAACCGCGCCGTCGCGCCGGTCGAGGTGGACCCCGGCGACGGCCGGGTCACGATCGCGGGCCGGGAGCTCGCCGTCGATCCGGTGAGCGAGGTTCCGCTCAGCCGACGCTACCTGCTGCGCTGACGCGGGAGTGGACCGCCCGGCACGCTCCCGGACGCCGCCGAGCGCCTACCTCTCGATCGCGCTGTCGCTCGGTGGATACGCGTTCGCGATCTGGCTGGGGACCTTCGTCCTGGCCATGGGCACGCCGGGATTCGACCTGCGCACGTTCTTCCTGCCGGCGGGCGACGCCGTCCGCGCGGGGACCGACCCCTACGCTCCGCGCCTCCTGCCGGGTCTTGGCCCGGTCGACGGTTTCTTCTGGGCGCCGCCCTGGGCCGTCTTCTTCGGCGCCGTCTCCTGGTTGCCCTGGCAGGTCGTCTACCTGGCGATCTTCGCCGGAGAGGTGGCCGCGCTCCGGATCATGTTCGGTTCCTGGCGCCGGGTCGGATACGTCCTCTGGGTGCCGCTCATGCCGTTCGAGCTCGCGAGCGGCAACATCAATCTCATCATCGCCGCGACGATCGTCGTCGCTCAGCGTGGACGAACCGGACCGCTGGCACTCTCGGCCCTGGCGAAGATCTCACCGGCCTTCGCCCTGCCGCCGCGTGATGGGCGGGCGTTCGCGATCGTGTTCGCGGCCGCCTGCGCGATCACCCTGCCGTGGCTCTACCTCTGGCCGGAATGGATCGCGGCGCTCGATCGGGCCCTGAGCCACGGTGGGGTCGGGCCGCAGATCGGCATCCCGTTCGCGGTGCGGCTGGTCGCCGCCATCCCCCTGATCGCGCTCCAGCGGCCGTGGTCTCGGGCGCTCGGCGCGGTGATCGCCATCCCGGGCTTCTACTACGTCAGCCTCGTCCTGCTCACGGCGCCCCTGGCGGTGGCTCTCGCCTCGCGGCGGCCCCCCGGGGGAGCACCGGACCACGGACCGGATCCCCGGCCGGGGGGAACGGACTAGCGTCCCCGGCCGGCATCCGCCAGCTCCCGGGCGACGTCGCGGCGAGAGTCGCGCTCGGCGATGTCCCGACGACGGTCGTGGAGCTGCTTGCCCCGGGCGAGGGCGACCTCCACCTTGCACCGGCCGCGCTCGGTCAGGTAGAGCCGGAGCGGGACCATCGTCTGGCCCTTCTGCTTCGTCTTCGACAGGAGCTGGGTGATCTGGGCCCGGTGGACGAGGAGCTTCCGGGTCCGCTTCGCCTCGTGGTTGTAGCGGTTCCCCGTCTCCCAGGGTGCGATGTGCAGCCCGATGAGCCACATCTCGCCGCGCTCGATGCGGACGTAGCCGTCGGCCAGGTTGACCTTGCCTGCCCGGACCGACTTGATCTCCGTCCCGGTCAGGACCAGGCCGGCCTCGAACGTGTCGTCGATCGTGAACTCGTGGCGGGCTCTTCGGTTGAGGGCGATCGTCTGTTCGCCCATGGAGGGACTCCTTCGGAGCGTGATGCGGGCGGGACGGCGGCATCGAGTCGGCCCGGGCGCACGAACGCCGGCCCTCGCGGACCGGCGCTCGAAAGCTTCGACCACCCGCAGGCGTGTCCGCTTAGACGGCCATCTCCTGCGAGGTGGTGCAGCTACTACGTTCGATCACTGCACATCACCTCCTTTCGTTCCCGGCAACCCTAATGGAATGCCCCGGAGAGCGCAAGGGCGTCCGACCCGATCCCGGCGGACGGTGTCGCAGCACCGAGGACCTGGAGGGCTCGCTCGATGACCGGGTCGACGCCAGCGGCCGCCGTCGCCGACGGCGCGACCGGCTCGTCGGGGGTCAGCCCGACCCGATGGATCCAGCGACCGTTCGGGGTGAGCCATCGGGCGACCGTCAGGCGGAAGCCGCCGTTGTCGTCGGCGAGCTGCTGCCAGACCTGGATCGTGCCCTTGCCGTACGACGTCGATCCGACGAGGGTCGCCCGGCCGAGATCCTGGAGGGACCCGGCGACGATCTCGCTGGCGGAGGCGCTCCCGCCGTCGATGAGCACGACGACCCTGACGGCGTCCGTCGTGGCGGCGCCACCGCCCAGGGAGGTCGTCGGCGTACGGCCGCCGTCGGCCGTCTGCTGGAAGAACATCGTCGTACCCGCGGGGACGAACTGGCTGATCACCTTCTGGGCGTCGGTCACGTAGCCGCCGGGATTGCCGCGCAGATCGACGATGAGGCGGTCTCGGCCCGCTGCCACGTCGGCCGCGACCGCCGCGCCGAAATCGGCCGCCGCCCGATCGCTGAACCCGGCCAGACGGATGTAGCCGACCGAGCCACCGGCCAGCGTCTTCGTCTCGACCTCCGGCTCCACGATGACGTCCCGGACGATGTCGAGGTCGAACGGGGCGGCGCCATCCCGGACGATCGTCAGGCGGACGGTCGTGCCCTTCGGGCCGCGGACCTTCGTCAGCGCCTGGTCCGCCGTCTGGCCGTCGACCGTCGCGCCGTCGATGGCGCTGATGCGGTCGCCGGCCCGGACCCCCGCCTTCTCCGCGGGCGCGCCGGGGATCGGCTCGACGACGACGAGCGCGCACCCGCCGCCGAGCGCGGTGCAATCGCCGCCGCCGCTGACCCGACGCATCTCGACCCGGGCGCCGATCCCCTCGAACCGTCCGGAGAGCCCCTGAAGCGACTGGCGGTACTCGTCCGGGGTGAGGTAGATCGAGAACGGGTCGCCCAGGGCGGCGATCATGCCGTTGATCGCCCCGTCGATGAGCTTCTTGCGGTCGACCGGCTCGCCGGCGTAGTCCTGGGTCACCGACCGGTAGGTGTCCCAGAACGGCTGGAACGCCGACTGCTCGTCGACCGCCGTCCCGGGTGTCGAGCTCCGCAGGGACCCCAGCGCGAAGCCGGAGAGGAACAGGGCCCCACCGGCCAGGACGGTCACGAGCACGAGGGCCAGCCGGCCGACCGTGGCGCGGCGCCGTGGCCGTCCGGGCGATGGCCCGACCGGCCCGTCGGCCGTCTCCGACCGTCCGTTGTCGGCCGTCTGGGGGGTGGATTCCGGCCGCTCGGAGGGGGTGACGTCGTCGACCATCGGTTCGGGCCCTGCTGCACGGATGATGGGGGGCGTGGACGCCCAGCGTACGTCGACCCAGCCGGATTCGGCAGGCGGTCGGGCCTGCGTCCGACTACTTCAGGAGGTAGCTCCGGACCGAGAGCCACGACCCGAGGACCCCGAGCCCGACCCCGGTGCCCAGCACGAGGATGCCCGAGGTCCCGGCCGAGCGTCCCGAGCTGGAGCGGGAGCACGTCGAAGAAGCCGGTCATGACCCGGCCCATCGGGCCGGAGCCGAGGGCCAGGAGGCCGAGCGTGACCAGCGCCCCGATGAGCCCGACGAGCGCCCCCTCGAAGATGAACGGCCAACGGATGAATGCGTCCGACGCGCCGACCAGGCGCATGATCTCGATCTCCTCGGCCCGCGCGACGACCGCCAGCCGGATCGTGTTCACGATGATGAACAGGACGACGATCCCCACCAGGGCAAGGACGATGAGCCCGCCCGTGCGGAGCAACTCGGTCACCGTCAGCACGCGATCGACGAGGTTCTGGACCTCCTTGACCCGCTCCACCACCGGGTCAGCCCGGAGGTACTCGACGACGTTCCCGAAGACCTGGGGATCCTTGAGCTTGACCTGGAGCGACCCTGGCAGCGGGTTCGTGTCGAGGAAGGTCGTGAGGTCCTCGCGACCCTGCGCCTTGAGCCGCTCCCGGAACCGCTGGAGAGCCTCTGCAGCGTTGACGTACTCGACGCTCGCGACCTCGGGCATCGCCCGGACCCTTGTGGCCAGGTCCTGGATCGCCAGGGTCGGCGCCGTGTCCTTCACGTCGGCGACGACCTCGACCTTCTGCTCGACGAACTCGAGCCCGGCGTTCAGCCCGGTCAGGAGGACGAAGAAGCCGGACAGCAGGACGAGCATGAAGATCATCGTGGCGGTGGCGGCGAGGCTCATGACCGCGTTCCGCCAGAACCCCTGCCAGGCCCGACGGAGGCTGAACGCGACGAACGAGATCACCTGGGGTCAGTCCTCACGGTGGTAGGCCGCCGCCTCTTCGTCGCGGATGATCCGCCCGTCCTCCAGGGCGACGACCCGCTTGCGCAGCGCCGTCACGATCTCGGCGTTGTGGGTGGCCATGAGGACCGTCACCCCGAGCTCGTTGATCCGGAGGAGGAGCTGGAGGATCTCCCAGCTGATGAGCGGATCGAGGTTGCCGGTGGGTTCGTCGGCGATGATCAGGCGCGGGTCGTGGACGAGCGCCCGGGCGATCGCGGTTCGCTGCTGCTCGCCACCGGAGAGCTGGCTCGGCATCTGCCGGGCCTGGGCCGTGAGGCCGACGAGGGCGACGACCCGGTCGACCGCTGGCGCGATCTTCCGGCGTGGCGTCCCGGTGACCTCCAGGGCGAAGGCGACGTTCTCCCAGACCGTCTTCGTGGGCAGCAGTTTGAAGTCCTGGAAGATGATCCCGATCTTCCGGCGCATCCTGGGCACCTGGCGGCGGGCCAGCCGGGCGAGGTCCTGGCCGTCGAGGATGACCGTTCCCTGGGTCGCGAGCTCATCGCGGATAAGGAGCTTGATGAGCGTGGACTTGCCCGCCCCGGATGGCCCGACGAGGAAGACGAAGTCGCCCTCGGGGACGACCAGGTCCACCTCGCGCAGGGCGACCTTGCCGTTCGGGTAGGTCTTCGTGACGTCGTGGAGGACGAGCACCGCACCCTCGACCGGCGACTCGGTCGGAGCGAGGCCGACCGGCCGTTCCGTGTGCGAGCGTGCGACGGCGCGGAGGGGGGCCAGGCTCATGCTGTGCTCCGAGGCGGCGATCCAGGACGACGCGTCGCGTCGATCCGCTGCGTCTCGGCTCCGGCCGTGGGCACGATGGGGGGAGCCACGTCAGACGAGAGGCTACCACTCGGGGCCGCGGGCCGCCCCATCCCACCGCGCCGTCGGTGCCGGCGAGGCCCCTTCCCGTGCCGGCCGGTCAGGGTAGCCCCGGCGAGAGGGGCAGATATCGGGCCAGGTCGCCGAACGGGCGGTCCCAGCAGAAGAGGAGTGGGAACCCGTCGATCCGCAGCCCGGCTGCCAGGAGCGTCGCGACGAGCCGACCCGAACCGCCGTGGGCCCAGATCGCCGACGCGCCCCGGGCCGGGACCGCGGAGGCCAGGTGGCCGACGACCGCGTCGAGGAGGGCCGGGTCCCGCACGGCGACCGGTCCGATCCGGCCGACGGCGCCCGCGTAGCCGTACCCGACGGTCGAGCCGTCCGGACCGCGGTAGAGGAATCCGCGCCGACCCTCGAGCCGGACGAAGCGGTGATCCTGGGGATGCTCGAACCCCAGCACCTCGAGGTCGAGCCCGTTCACCGCCGCGCTCAACTCGCGGTGGCCGGGACCACCCGGCGGTCCGTCAGCGATCGTCTCGAACGGTACCGGGACGATCCCCGACGGCAGGCTGGGGAAGGCTTCGGGTCGCGCGATCGTTCCGGTCAGGTCGAGGATCGGGGACCGCGGCACCATCCCGTACCGACCGTAGAGACCCGTCGAGATCGGCTGCAGGCTGTCCACCGCGACGGCCAGCGAACCCTCGAACGACGGCTCCGGGAGGAGCCGCTCGAGGATCGTCCGGCCGAGCCCCTCGCCCTGGGCCTCCGGACGGACGAAGAGCATCGACAGGTACCAGAGCGGTCCGCCGCCCACACCTGGCACCCCGCGGACCACCGCCGACCCGAACCCGACGATCCGTTCGCCATCGCCGCCCGGGCGCGCCGCGACGATGAACCGCTCGGGGTCCGTGGAGCGGGTGTGGGCGTGGAGGCGTCCGATCCCGGCCAGCTCGTCGGGGATCTCGGGCTGGCCGAGCTGCCGGAGATAGTCGTTGATCGAGTGGCGCCAGATCCGTCCGCACTCCGGGAGGTCGTCCGCCAGCACCGGTCGGAAGACGGTCCCGATGAGCGCCGCCGGGAGGGTCCGGCCGCGGCCGATCACCCGGCCCGGCCCACGGCGTCCGTGTCGACGTCCATCGCCAGGCGCTCCAGCTCGGCGAGCATGAACGGGTCGAGGTCGCCGTCGAGGACGGCGGCCGTGTTGCTCGTCTCATAGCCCGTCCGGAGGTCCTTGACCATCTGGTACGGGTGGAGGACGTAGCTCCGGATCTGGTTCCCCCAGCCGGCCTCCACGTGCTCGCCCTTGATCGCCCGGAGCTCGGCCTCCCGCTCGGCGAGGGCGCGCTCGAGGAGTCGCGATCTCAGGACCCGGATGGCCATCTCCTTGTTCTGGGTCTGGCTCCGCTCGTTCTGGCTCTGGGCGACGATCCCGGTCTTGAGGTCGGTCAGGCGGACCGCCGAGTCGGTCTTGTTGACGTGCTGGCCGCCGGCACCCTGCGAGCGGTAGGTGTCCACCCGGATCTGGTCCCAGTCGAGCTCGATCTCGATGTCATCGCCCGCCTCGGGCATGACCTCGATGAGGGCGAATGTCGTCTGGCGCCGCTTCTGGGCGTCGAACGGGCTGATCCGGACGAGCCGGTGGACCCCGCGTTCGGCCCGGAGGTAGCCGAAGGCGTAGCGGCCCTCGATCTCGACGGTCGCGCTCTTGATCCCGGCCTGCTCACCCTCCTGCGAATCGACCACCTCGGTCGAGAAGCGGTGGGTCTCGGCCCAGCGCAGGTACATCCGGAGGAGCATCTCGGCCCAGTCCGTGGCCTCCGTCCCGCCGGCCCCGGCGCTGATCGAGAGGATGGCCGATCCGGCGTCGTACTCGCCGTTGAAGAGGAGCTCCGTGCGGGCCCGGCCGAGGTCCTTCTCGAGGGCGGTCGCACCGCGGTCGAGCTCCCCCTCGAGCTCGGGATCGCCCGACTCCTCGACCAGCTCGACCAGGGTGAGGAGCTCGTCCGCGCGGGCCAGCAGACCCGCCCAGAGGTCGATCCCGGTCCGCAGGCCGTCGGCTTCGCGGAGGACCTTCTTGGCGCCTCGGCTGTCGTCCCAGAAATCGGGTTCCTGGGTCAGCGCGTCGAGGGCGGCGACCCGGCTCCGCTTGTCGTCGAGGTCAAAGCCGCCCCGAGGTCGCCCGGATCCGGTCCACCAGGTCCCGGACCGACGCCGCGTCCACCTAGACGCGCGCCCCCTGGGCTTCCTGGAGGAGGATCGGTCGGAGCTCGATGAGGCGCAGGGCGGTCTTGCTCCGGACGACGACGGGGTTCACGCAGGGGCAGTAGCTGTTGTGAGGGCAGACGCCGCAGTTGCCGTCGCAATCGAGTGCGGCGGCGTAGCTGCAGTTCCGGCAATCGCGCTCACAGGCGATGAGATCGATGAATGACGATTCCTCGGCCTGCTTCACGATTCCCTCTCTAGTGGGCGGGGGAACGGACGGGGCGCGGTCAACGTGGTCCGCCGCTATCGGGTCCCCTCCGGACCCGCGGGGCGGTGACTTGGCCCAGTATATCGGCGCAAGTCGCGCCCGCCAAGAGGGGAAACGGGCATACCCGCGCTCCGTCGCGATCAGTCCTGGGCTGCGAGCTCCCCCGCCGGGGCCGCACCGACGACGAGACGGACCGGGTCCCGGATCACCGCCGGTCGCGGACAGGCCCCCCCGGCATCAGGCGCCGTGGCACTTCTTGTACTTCAGGCCGGACCCGCACCAGCAGACGTCGTTCCGGCCCATCCGCCGGCCATCCGGGGCGTAGCCAGGTCGGCTCCCGCCGGGGCTCGCCGCCCCGCCGCCGACGACCTGGTCGCCGAGCGTCTCGCGAACCCCGCGGACGGCGGGACCCGAGGGCAGTCCCCGGGCGACCGACGCGCCGGCCGACGCCTGGGCGGCTCCGGCGGCGAGGACCGCGGCTCCCTCGACCGGCTGCCGCCCGCCCTCGCCGTCGTTGCGCAGGGCGGCCAGGGTGGCGGCATCCGGCATCGGCATCGGTGCCGGCGGCGGCGGGGCCTGGCGGGTGATCGTCACCCGGAAGATCGTGGTCGCGACCTGGTGGCGGATGAAGCCGCGGAGCTCGGAGTAGAGCGAGAACGCCTCGCGCCGGAACTCGTTGAGGGGATCCTGCTGGGCGTAGCCGCGCAGGGTGATCCCGTGGCGCATGTCGTCCAGCTCGGTGAGGTGCTCGACCCACAGGGAGTCGATGGTGCGGAGGAGGATGAGCCGCTCGATCTGCGTCCAGTCGGCCTCGCCGACCTCCTGCTCCTTCCGCTCCAGCTCCTCGTCCACCAGGGATCGGAGGTGCTCCCGGAGGGCGTCCCGCCCGCCGATCGCCCAGAGCTCGTCCTGATGGGTCCCCGGCCCGCCGAGACCCATCGCATGGAGGGCCGCCTCCAGGCCCTCCATGTTCCAGTCGTCGACGACGTCGGCCGAGCAGAACTGCTCGAGGAGGGCATCGATCTCCTCGTCGAGGAAGCCGAGGACGGTCTCACCGAGGTCCTCGTTCCGGAGGACCTTGTCGCGCTCGGCGTAGATCGTCTCGCGCTGCTTGTTGATGACGTCGTCGAACTCGACGACACGCTTGCGGATGTCGAAGTTGAAGCCCTCGACCCGGCTCTGGGCGCTCTCGATCGTCTTGCTCACGATCCTCGACTCGATGGCGACGTCGTCGTCGAGGCCCATCCGTTCCATCAGCCCGGCCACCCGCTCGCTGGCGAAGCGCTTCATGAGGTCGTCATCGAGCGAGAGGTAGAAGCGCGACGTGCCCGGGTCGCCCTGACGGCCCGACCGGCCCCGGAGCTGGTTGTCGATCCGCCGGCTCTCGTGGCGCTCGGTGCCGATGATGTGGAGGCCCCCGGCCCCGACGACCTGGACGTGGTCCGCGTCGCAGATGGTCTGCGCCTCGGTGAGGGCCTCGTCGTAGGTCGCCTTGTCCACCTCGGCCGGGTTGATGCCGCGGCGGTGAAGGATCTCGCTGGCCAGGCCGGCCGGATCGCCGCCGAGCTTGATGTCGGTGCCGCGGCCGGCCATGTTCGTGGCGATCGTCACGGCGCCGGTCCGGCCCGCCTGGGCCACGATCGGCGCCTCCTTCTCGTGGAACTTGGCGTTGAGGGTCTCGTGCCTGATCCCGCGCCGCTTGAGCATCTCGCTCAAGATCTCGGACTTCTCCACGGAGACGGTGCCGACGAGGACCGGCCGACCGGCCTCCTGCATCTCCGTGATCTCCTCGATGAGCGCCTCGAACTTGCCATTCTCGGTCCGGTAGACGAGATCCGGCTCATCCACCCGGATCATCGGCCGGTGGGTGGGGATCGAGACGACCTCGAGCTTGTAGATCTTCGAGAACTCCTCGGCCTCGGTCATCGCCGTGCCGGTCATGCCCGACAGCTTGTCGTACAGCCGGAAGTAGTTCTGGAAGGTGATCGTGGCCAGGGTCACGCTCTCGCGCTGGACCCGCAGGCCCTCCTTCGCCTCGATCGCCTGGTGGAGGCCCTCGCTCCAGCGCCGGCCGGGCATCTGGCGCCCGGTGAACTCGTCGACGATGACGATCTCGCCGTCCTTGACGATGTAGTCGCGGTCGCGCTTGTACAGGGCGTGGGCCCGGAGTGCCTGCTCGAAGTGACGGGCGAGGCTCGGGTCCGTGTCGTAGAGATGCGGGACGCCGAGCCACTTCTCCATCTTGTCGATGCCCGTCTCGGTCGGGCTGACCGCGCGGTCCTTGAGGTCGATGAAGTAGTCGCCGCCCTCCTCCTCGCCCTCCGGACGAGGGGAGAGGCGGGGCACGAGCCGGGCGAACGTGAAGTACTTGTCAGCCGACTCCTCGGCCTGGCCGCTGATGATCAGGGGCGTCCGCGCCTCGTCGATGAGGATGTTGTCGACCTCGTCGACGATCGCGAAGCTGCGCTCGCGCTGGACCCGCTGGTCGAGCTCGACGACCATGTTGTCGCGCAGATAGTCGAACCCGAACTCATTGTTCGTGCCGTAGGTGACATCGGCGGCATAGGCCTCGACCCGCTCCACCGGCCGGAGGTTCACCAGCCGCTCATCGCTGGTCGGATAGCCCGGCTCGAAGACGTAGCTCGCGTCGTGGGTGATCATCCCCACGCTCACCCCGAGGAAGTGGAAGACGGGCCCCATCCACTGCGGGTCGCGCCGGGCAAGGTAGTCGTTGACGGTGACGACGTGGACGCCACGTCCCGTCATCGCGTTGAGGACGGCCGCCAGGGTCGGGTAAAGGGTCTTGCCCTCGCCGGTCCGCGCCTCGGCGATCTTGCCCTGGTGAAGGACGATGCCGCCGAGGAGCTGGACGTCGAAGTGGCGCATCCCGATCGTCCGCTTCATCGCTTCCCGGGTCATCGCGAACGACTCGGGCAGGGCGTCGTCGAGGGCGGCCTGGATCCGCTGGTTCTCGCGCTTCCGGCGGTCGGCGGCGAGCTCCCGCCGACGCTCCGCCTCGGGGTGGTTCAGCTCGTCATCGGACGGTTCATCGGGCTCGGCGGCTTCGCGGATCTCCTCGCGGAGCGCGCTGAAGCGGGCCCGGATCTCGTCGTCGGTGAGCGCCTCGATCTCCGGCTCGAGGGCGTTCGCCTCGTCGACGAACGGCTGGATCCGTTTGAGCTCCCGGTCGTTGGAGTCGACGAACCGGTTCAGGAAGCCAAGCATGGGCCCCCAGTATAGGACGGGCCGGCCTCAGCCCCGGGCGAGGGTGACGAGGAACTCGAGAGTCGCGTCGTTCCCCACGCTCACGAACGAGCCGAAGCTCGGCGGCGTCATCCCGAAGTCGGAGAACGGGAAGGTCAGCGAGCCGGCGAGCTGGATCGTGGAGCCGTTGAGCTGGGCCGTCGCCGGGATGTCGACGCTCTTGGTCACGCCGTGGATCGTGAGGTCGCCGGGGAGGGTCACCGCGACCGGGGCGCCGCTCAGGGCAGCCGGCGGGACGGCGATCGGAGCGGTGGCCTTGAAGGTCGCCGTCGGGTAGGTGTCGCTCTCCAGGCCCATCGTCCGGATCCGGTTGTCGCGCATGTCGCGATCGCTCTTGAGCGTCGTTAGATCCGCCTGGAAGTCGGCCCCGGTCACGCTCAGGTCCGGGCCGCTCGCGGCGAGCGTCGCTCCACCGGTGATCGAGCTGGTCCGTCCCACGGCGTCGCTCTGAGCGGGCAGCTCGGCCAGCTTCTCCCTGACGCGGTAGCCCACGGTCGAGCCGTCCGCGATCTTCCACGCCCCGGCCAGGCCGGCGGCGTCCATCGCGGCACCGGCCGAGGCGGCCGGAAGGCTCGGCGCGCTGCTGTCGCCGCCCGGGACGGTCGAGGCGTCCGGCGCCGTCCCGCCGGTCCCCGCGCCGATGCCGGCCGACGGCGCGACCGTCGGGAGGGCGAGCGGGGCGACGTCGTCGCCCTTGAGGACGAGCATGTAGGCCAGCAGCGCGCCGACGACGATGACGAGGCCGACGACGAGCGCGAGGGCGAGCGGGCGCCGGGACGAGGCGGATCGGGGGCTGGTCATCGTCGCAGTCTCAAGGACCCTGCTGAGAGCGTCCTGAGAGCCGGCGGCGCCGGATCGGGATGTCCGGCCGGGCCAGGATGTCTAGCCGGGCCAGGATGTCTAGTGCCAGAACCCCGTGCCGTACCCGGCGACGAGGAGGACCAGGGTCGCCCCGCCGAGGACGAGCCAGAAGGCGACCGAGCGTGCGGTCGAGGTCGGGTTCATCTCGCGGTTGCTCAGGGCTGGCAGTCGCTTCGTGCGCATGCTCGAGCCCCAGCGCGGCGAGCGCAGCTGGCGTTGCCAGTCGTCCTCGTGGACGCTGCGCTTCTCGAGCCCGCCCTGACCGTCGGGCTTGTGGAGCTGGAGGGTCATCGGTCTCCGGGTCTGGTGGCCGCGAACCGGGCGGCCATGGGGGTGGCGCGGATCGGACCCGGGGCGGCAGGTGTCTCGCCGCTCGCGTCCTCGTCGCGCAGGTCGAGCGTCCGGGCGACGCCATCCTCCCACATCAGCATCTGCTGGGTCAGGGCGACGTCGCTGCTGAACAGGGCCCCGACCGACTCGCCACGGTGGATCCGCTTGATCGCCTCGCCGATGAGCGGGGCGATCGAGAACGTCTTGATCTTGGCGATCCGCTTCGCGGGCGGCAACGGGATCGAGTCGGTAAGGATGACCTCCTTGAGTCGCGAGTCGCGGATCCGCTCGACCGACGGGTCGGACAGGACGCCGTGGCTGGCGCAGGCGTAGATCTCGCTGACGCCTTCGCGCTCGAGGGCGCGGACGATCTCGATGAGCGTCCCCGCCGTGTCGATCTCGTCGTCGACGATGATCGCCCGCTTACCCCGGACTTCGCCGATGACGTTCATCAGCTCGGCCCGGTCGAGGTTGCCGACCCGCCGCTTCTCGATGATCGCCAACGGCGCGTCGATGAGCTCGGCGAAGGTCCGGGCGCGCTTGGCGAAGCCCAGGTCGGTCACCACCACGAGGTCCTCGAGATGCTTCGTCCGGAAGTAGTTCGAGAGGATGTGGACCGCCGTGAGCTCATCGACCGGGATGTTGAAGAAGCCCTGGATCTGGCCTTGATGGAGGTCCATCGTCAGGACCCGGTCCGCTCCCGCGACGGTGATCATGTCGGCGATCAGCCGGGCCGTGATCGGGACCCGGGGCTGATCCTTCTTGTCGGAGCGGCCGTAGGCGTAGAACGGGACGACCGCGGTGATCCGCCCGGCGCTCGCCCGCTTGAAGGCGTCGATCATGATCAGGAGCTCCATGATCGACTGGTTCACCGGGTGCGAGGTGGGCTGGACGATGAAGACGTCCTTCTCGCGGACGTTGTCGAGGATCTTGACGAAGATGTTCTCGTTGGCGAACTGGAAGACCTCGGCCTGGCCGAGGTCCACGCCCAGGTAGCGGCAGATCTTCCGGGCCAGATCCGGGTTCGCGTTGCCCGTGTAGATGTCGTAGCGGTCCGTGTAGACGGGCGCTTCCTCACCGCCGAACTGGGTCACCCGTCCGTCCCCGCGCCCTCGGGTCGTGCCACCGCCACCCTCGCCGTCGCGCTACGCGTCCGGGCCGTCGCCCGGGGCGTCATTGTCGCCGATGCCATCGCGCTCCGCCAGCCCCGCCCGGAAGGCGGCGATCGCCACCACCCGGTCCCCTTCCGCCAGGCGCATCACGATCACCCCGCGGGCACCCGAGCTGTAGCGGTTGATCGAGTTCGTCTCGGTCCGGATGACCTGCCCACCGGAGCTGATGAGGAAGAGCTCCTCGTCCGCTTCGGTGACCTGCTGGACGGCGGCGACGTCGCCGGTCTTGCGACCCTCGAGGGCGATGAGCTGGACGCCCTGCCCGCCGCGATGCTTGACCCGGAACTCGGTCAACGGGACCCGCTTCCCGTAGCCGGTCTCGGTCAGGACCAGGAGATCGGCCTCGGGCTGGACAACGCTCATCGAGATCACCGCATCGCCCTTCCGCGCGAGGCGGATGCCGATGACCCCGGCGGCCGGCCGGCCCATCGGCCGGACCTCGGTCTCGTGGAACCGGGCGATCTTGCCCAGGGCCGTGGCGATGATGATGTCGTCGTTGCCGGAGGCCGTGTCGACCCAGGCCAGCTCGTCGTCCTCGTCGAGGGTGATCGCGATGATCCCGCTCGAGCGGACCTTCTCGAACTGCTCCAGCGGGGTCTTCTTGACGATCCCCTTCCGGGTGGCCATCACCAGGTACGTCCCGGCCTTGAAATCGTGGAGGGTGATCGTGGCCATCGGGACCTCGCCCGACTCGACCTGGACGCCGGGCAGGTTGATGATCGGGATGCCCTTGGCCTGGCGGCTGGCGTCCGGGATCTGGTGGACCTTCGAGCTGAAGACCCGACCGCGGTTCGTGAAGAAGAGCGCCCAGTCGTGGGTGTTCGCCACGAGCAGGTGCTCGACCGCGTCCTCCTCGCGGGTCACATGGCCGATGATCCCCTTGCCGCCACGATGCTGGCGGCGGTAGGTGGCGACCGGCTGCCGCTTGACGTAGCCGCGGCCGCTGATCGTCACGACGACGTCCTCGTCGGCGATGAGGTCCTCGTCGGTCATCTCCCGACTCGAGTCGTCGACGATCCGGGTGCGGCGCTCGCCGGCGTACTTGCGCTTGAGCTCGACAAGCTCGTCCTTGATGATCGCCAGGACCCGGCCCGGGTTGGCCAGGATGTCCTCCAGCTCGGCGATCAGCTGGATGACGGCGAGATACTCGTCCTCGATCTTCTTGCGCTCGAGGGCGGCCAGCCTGGCGAGGCGCATGTCGAGGATCGCCTGGGCCTGGAGCTCGGACAGGTCGAACCGGGCCATCAGGTTCGTCCGGGCGGTCTCGACGTCGGCCGACTCGCGGATCGTCCGGATGACCGCGTCGAGGTTGTCGAGGGCGATCTTGAGGCCCTCGAGGATGTGGGCCCGGGCCCGGGCCTTGCCGAGGTCGTACTCGGTCCGCCGCCGGATGATCTCGCGGCGGTGCTCGACGTAGTGCTGGATGACCGCCTTGAGCGAGAGGGTCTGGGGCTGGCCGTCCACGAGGGCCAGCATGTTCAGGTTGAAGGCCGACGACATGGCCGTGTGCTTGAACAGGTTGTTCAGCACCTTGTGCGGATTGACGTCGCGCTTGAGCTCGACGTAGATGCGCATCCCGTCGCGGTCGGACTCGTCGCGCAGGTCGGCGATGCCCTCGATCCGTTTGGTGTTGACCAGCTCGGCGATCTTCTCCATGAGGGTCGCCTTGTTGACCTGGTAGGGCAGCTCGGTGACGATGATCGCGGTCTTGCCGGCGCGGGTCTCCTCGAAGGCGACCTGGGCCCGGACGACGACCCGGCCGCGGCCGTGGGCGTACATCTCGCGGATCGCGTCGACGGTCTCCATCTCGCCGGTGATCGTGTTCCGCCGGGTCTCGAACCGGAAGGCCGTGCCCCCGGTCGGGAAGTCCGGGCCCAGGACGTGGTGGCAGAGCTCGTCCGAGGTGAGATCGGGGTCGTCGATGAGGGCGATCGTGGCGTCGCAGATCTCGCCGAGGTGATGGGGCGGGATGTTGGTGGCCATCCCCACGGCGATCCCGGTCGACCCGTTGATCAGGAGGTTCGGCAGTTTGGCCGGGAGGACCTGGGGCTCCTCCTGGGTGCCGTCGTAGTTCGGGGCGAAGTCGACCGTCTCCTTGTCGATGTCGGCCAGCATCTCGGCCGAGATCGGCGTCAGGCGGGCCTCCGTGTACCGCATCGCGGCGGCGCTGTCGCCGTCGACCGAGCCGAAGTTGCCCTGGCCGTCGACGAGCGGGTAGCGCATCGAGAAGTCCTGGGCCAGCCGGACGAGGGCGTCGTACAGGGCGACGTCCCCGTGGGGGTGGTACTTGCCCATGACCTCGCCGACGATCGCGGCGCACTTCCGGTACGAGCTGGTCCCGCTCAGGCCCATCTCGCCCATCGTGTAGAGGATCCGGCGATGGACCGGCTTGAGGCCGTCGCGGACGTCGGGCAGGGCACGGGCCACGATCACGCTCATCGCGTAGTCGAGGTAGCTCACCCGCATCTCGTCCTCGATGCGGATCGAACGGATGTCGCCGATGTCGTCGGTCACGGTCTAGGGTCTCCTGGTCGGCCGGCGAGATCCGCGAAGCGGTCTCGGTGAAGGGACGGATCGGGCAGGGGCGAGCCGGTGGTGAACCGCCGGGCGGTCTGCGCAGCCCGCGAGGTGGACGGGACGCCAGGTCGTCGGCGCAGGCCGTCGAGCTCGGTCTGGATGACCGCGGCGTCGGTCGGCGGCAGCTTCGGCAGGGTGTCCCGGAGGACCCACGCCCGGGAGCCGTCGTCCGTCGCTCGGGCGACCCCGGCCTCGGTCCGGACGAAGTCGAGGACGGCGGGTCCGTCGGCGAGGATGAGCGAGCGGAGCGCCCAGGAGAGTGCCTTCTGGACGTCCGGGCTGTCGTCGCCGATGAGCTGGCCGACCAGGCCCAGGCCGCGCCGGGCGGCGTCCGAGGTCCGGCCGAGTCGCCGATCGACGAAGGGCATCGTGGCGACCGTCGACCCGACGAGTCGGCGCTCCCAGCGCGAGGGCGAGAAGACGAGGCTCTCGAGCTCGGACCAGCGGTACGGCTCCAGGAGCACCCCCCGCGCCACGGGATGGGCGAGCGAGTCGACCGTGATCCAGTCCGCGGCCTCGCGGGATGCCCGTCGGAGGAGCTGCCAGGCGCGTTCGGGATCGTCGGCGACGACCCGGTCCAGGAGCCCGAAGGCGAACCAGCGCGCCTCGAGCTCGGGCTCGGTGAACAGTCGTGCGGCGATCTCCAGCAGGCCGGCGGTGCCATCTCGGCTGGTGGCCACCCGGAAGCCCCGCTCCACCGCGGCGAGGAGCGGCCAACGGACCCCGTGGATCGGACCGAGTCCCGGCGCGATCCGCTGGGAGCCCTCGCGGTATTCGGGGTCGGCCAGGTCGGCCAGTCCGGCGGCGAGGATCCGGGCGAAGCCCTCGGGATCCCAGACCTGGCCCGCGAGCTCGCGACCGAGCGCCTCGGCGGCCGGCTTATGGTCGGCGACGAACGCGACCGCGCGCTCGGTGGTGGCGGATCTCCGTACGGGGCGCGCGACGGTCGAAGCCGTCATCGGACGGGCGTCCCGGGAGCCACCGCTTCGGGTGTAGCGGCTCGGGCGGCCGAGGCCGGGTCGGCGTCGAAGGCGGCTCCCGCCTCGCGGGCCGCCCGGACCCGATAGCCGTAGCGGGCCCGCAGCTCCTGCTTTCGGGACTCGTCGGCGGCCACGTAGATCGCCTCGGCCTCGGCCAGGACGGTGCCCTGGGCGTCGACGATCCGGCCGGCGGTATCGACCAGCCGGCGGCGCGAACGGACGATCCACCCCTCGCCCCGGATCGGTGTGCCGATCGGGATCGGTCGCCGGTAGTCGATCGTCATCCGAGCGGTCACGCCCCAGTTCTCCTCGGCCACGAGCGCCCAGGCCATCACTTCGTCGAGGATCGTCGCGATGATCCCGCCGTGGGTGATCCCGACCCAACCCTCGAACCGCGGGTCGAGGGTGACCTCGGTCCAGGAGCGGCGCTCACCGAGATGGAGATCGAGGTGAAGACCGTGCTCGTTCAACGACCCGCACGCGAAGCAGTTGTGCGGCTCGAACTCGAACGCCCGGACAGCCGCGGCCGCCGTGCGTTCAGATGTCAAGGTTCCGCACCTTCCGGGCCTCGGTCTTGATGAACTCCTTGCGCGGGGCGACCTTCTCGCCCATGAGCATCGTGAAGATCTCGTCGGCGAGGGCCGCGTTCTCCCCGTCGACCCGGAGGAGGGTCCGGGTCTCGGGGTTCATCGTCGTCTCCCAGAGCTGGTCGGCGTTCATCTCGCCGAGGCCCTTGAACCGCTGGACCGAGACATTCTTCACGTTCATCTGCTTGACGATGGCGTCCCGCTCCTTCTCGCTCTGGGCGTAACGGGTCACCTTGCCGGTGCTCACCCGATAGAGCGGAGGCTGGGCGATGTAGAGGTAGCCCTGCTCGATCACCTGGGGCATGTGGCGGTAGAAGAAGGTCAGCAGGAGCGTCCGGATATGGGCGCCGTCAACGTCCGCGTCGGTCATGATGATGATCCGGTGGTAACGCAGCTTCGAGATATCGAAGCTGTCGCCGATCCCCTCGATCCCGGCTCCGAGGGCGATGATGAGCGGCCGGACGTTCTCGCTGGCGACGATCTTGTCGAGTCGGGCCTTCTCGACGTTGAGGACCTTGCCGCGCAGGGGCAGGATCGCCTGGAAGCGCCGGTCACGACCCTGCTTGGCCGAGCCCCCGGCCGAGTCGCCCTCGACGATGTAGATCTCGCTCCGCTCGGGATCGCGCTCCTGGCAGTCGGCCAGCTTGCCCGGGAGGCTGAGGCCATCAAGGGCTCCCTTGCGGATGACGAGATCGCGCGCCTTGCGGGCGGCCTCCCGAGCGCGGGACGCCGTCAGGCACTTCTCGATGATCCGTCGGCCGTCGCCCGGGTTCTCGTCGAGGTACTGCGAGAGCCCATCGGTGAGCACCGTCTGGACCTGGCCCTTGACCTCGGCATTGCCCAGCTTCGCCTTCGTCTGGCCCTCGAACTGGGGCTCGACGAGCTTGACGCTGATGACCGCCGTCAGGCCCTCGCGGACGTCGTCACCGCTCAGGTTCGGGTCGCTGTCCTTGAGCACGCCGCTGCGGCGCGCCCAGTCGTTCAGGGACCCGGTCAGGGCGGCCCGGAACCCGGTGACGTGCGTCCCGCCGTCCACGGTGTTGATGTTGTTCGCGAACGCGAGGACGTTCTCCGTGTAGGTGTCGTTGTACTGGAGGGCGACCTCGACCGAGGTGTTGCCCTCGCGACGCTCGACATAGATCGGGCGCTGGGTCAGCGTCTCCTTGTTCCGGTTCATGTGCCGGACGAAGGACATCAGCCCACCCTCGAAGTAGAACGAGCGCTCCCGGTCGGCCCGCTCATCGACGAAGCGGATCCAGATCCCCTTGTTCAGGTAGGAGGACTCCCGCAGGCGCTGGCTGATCATCTCGAACGAGTAGTCGGTCGTCTCGAACATCTCGTCGTCGGCCCGGAACATCGTGGTCGTCCCGTGCCGGCCCGCGGACGGCCCGACCTTCTTCACCGGCGTGGTGGCCTTGCCCCGCACGTACTCCTGGGCCCAGACGAAGCCGTCGCGCGAGCTTTCGACCCGCATCCACGACGAGAGGGCATTGACGACGCTCACGCCGACGCCGTGCAGACCACCGGAGACCTTGTAGCCGCCTCCGCCGAACTTGCCGCCGGCGTGGAGGACGGTGTGAACCACCTCGAGTGCGTCCTTGCCGGTCGAGTGCTTCCCGACGGGCACGCCCCGGCCGTCATCGACCACGGTCACCACGCCATCCGCGGCGATCGTCACGTCGATCCGGGTGGCGTAGCCGGCCATCGCCTCGTCGATCGAGTTGTCGACGACCTCCCAGACGAGGTGGTGGAGGCCGCGGATGTCGGTCGAGCCGATGTACATGCCCGGTCGCCTGCGGACGGCCTCGAGCCCCTCCAGGACCTGGATGCTCTCGGCGGTGTAGGCGCCCGCCGCGCCCTTGCGCGCTCCGCGTCGCGTCGCGGCCGGTGCGGCCCCGTTCGAGGCGGTGGTCCGGGTCGTCGATTTGTCGGTCACGCAGGTCCTCCGGTCAGGCGCTCGTAGAGGCGCCCGAGATCCTCGTCGCTGTAGAACTCGATGACGATCCGGCCACCGCGACGGGTACGGGCGAGCGAGACCTTCGTGCCGAGTGCGCGCCGCAGGTCTTCCTCGACCCGCTCGACGTCCGGATCGGCGGTGGCCGCCGGACGCTCGGGCGTCGGTTTCGGGTCGCGGATCCGGCGGACCAGCTCCTCGGTCTGACGGACCGACAGTCCACGGCCGACGACGATCCCGAGGATCGCCTCCTGGCTCTCGGCGTCGAGCCCCATGAGCGCCCGGGCGTGGCCCTCCGTGATCGTCCGCTCGGCCACTGCCACCTGGACCGCCTGACTCAGGTCCAGAAGTCGGAGCGTGTTCGCGACCGTCGAGCGGGCACGTCCCACCTTGCCGGCCACGATCTCCTGGGAATAGCCGAACTCGTCGATCAGCTGCCGGTAGGCGTGCGCCTCCTCGAGAGGGTCGAGGTCCGCTCGCTGAACGTTCTCCACGAGGGCGAGCTCCAGGCGATGGAGGTCGTCGAGCTGGCGGATCACCGCGGGGACGCGGACCAGGCCGGCCTTGCGGGCCGCTCGGACCCGCCGCTCACCGGCCACCAGCTGGTAGCCATCGAGGGTCTCGGTCACAAGGATGGGCTGGAGCACGCCGTGCTCGGCGATGCTCGCGGCCAGCGCGTCGAGCGTGGCGTCGTCGACGCTCCGCCGTGGCTGGTACGGGTTCTCGGCGATCCGGTCGAGCGGGATCTCGGTCGGCGCCTCGATCGCGCCCACCCGACCGGGGATGAGCGAGGCCAGGCCTCGACCGAGAGCACCGGGGCGCTCGCCGTGCTGGGTCGTCATCGCTCGGCCCTCCGGAGGACGGGTTCGTTCGGGATGGCCATCGGGACCGCCACGGCATGGGCCGGATCCGTCGACCGGGGGACCTCGCGCTCGCGGGCCTTCCGATCGCGTCGGCGGAACTCGGCGGTGAAGTCGCGGTACGCCTCCGCCCCCTTCGAGTCCGGTCGGTACAGCGCGATCGGGAGACCGTGGCTGGGCGCCTCGGACAGGCGGACGCTGCGCGGGATGATCGTGTCGTAGACCATCCGTCCCAGGTGCCGTCGGACCTCGGCGGCGACCTCGCTCGACAGGTTCGTCCGCGAGTCGTACATCGTGAGCACGACGCCCTTGATCTCGAGGTCCGGGTTGAGATGGTCACGCACGAGGTTCACCGTTGCGGTCAGTTGGCTCACGCCTTCGAGGGCGTAGTACTCGCATTGGATCGGGACGAGCACCGCATCGGCCGCGGTGAGCGCATTCACGGTCAGGAGACCGAGCGAGGGCGGGCAGTCGATGATGATGTAGTCGTAGCCGTCGACCCCGGATCCGACGGTCGCGGCGAGCCGGCGTTCGCGGGCCATGAGGGTCGCCAGCTCCACCTCGGCACCCGCAAGCGACGGAGCCGACGGAACCAGGTCGAGACCATCGATCGCGGTGGGGATCACGGTCTGGGTGAGCGACGCGGACCCCACGATCACGTCGTAGACGGATCGCTCGACGCGCCCCCGCTCGACGCCGAATCCACTCGTCGCGTTGCCCTGGGGATCCAAGTCGATGACGAGCGTCCGGTCCCCGGCCAGTGCCAGATACGTCGCGAGGTTGACCACGGTCGTGGTCTTCCCGACACCGCCCTTCTGGTTGGCGCAGGCGATCGTCTGGCCCATCAGGCTCCGGGTCCAAGGGTGCTCACGAAGGGAGATTCTAGCATCCGACGCTCCGTTCCACGGTCCGCCGGCGGTCGCCGAAGCCTGCCATGGGTCCCTTCACCGCCGATCGCTCGCTACGTCATCGGCCCCCGGCCGAGCGCGGCAGCCCGACGTCGATCCCCGCGAGGCCGAGATGGCGATCCGAGCGCCCGATGGACCGGTCGCGATCGGGCACCGCCAGGACGGCTCGAGCGCCGACCCGACGCGGGCGAGCTGTTGCACGTGGAACAGGCGGGTCCCGGCGCTGGAGCGTCGCGGCAGCGGGCCGGCGTTGCGGCGACTCGACCGCTCCGCTCGGGGTCTCCGCGGCGTTCGCGGGTCGCCGCGGATCGTTTCACGTGAAACACGGAGGCGGCCTGGGCCGTCCTTTCGACCGTGCCCGACCAGCACCCGATTGCCCCCCTTCCGGAGGCCTCGGTATACTCGCCTGTGACGTAGCCGCAGCTCGGTCGTCGCGGTCGTTCGCGCATCCGTCGAGCGGCCGATCCCAAGGCCGAGGTTCGACTCGCCAGATGCGTCTGACACTCGCCGCAGTCGGCGCCGTCGTCACGGCGCTCCTTCAATTGACCGTCGTGCCGTATCTGCGGATCGGCGACGCACAACCAGACCTCGTTCTCGTCTTCGCGGTCACGGCCACCGTCGCAGGGAACATCGAAGTCGGGCTCGTCTGGGCCTTCATCGGGGGTCTGATGATCGACGTTCTCGCTCCTCGACCACTCGGGATGACATCGTTCATGCTCCTTATCTCTGTCGGGATCGCCGCGGGCCTCGGACGCACCCTCGATCGGGCGCGCTACCTCGCCCCGGTCGTCGCGGTCTTCGTCACGAGCGTCCTGACGAGCCTGTTGTTCGTCGTCCTGTACGGCGCGCTCCGCGGCCCGATCCCCGTCGCCGACCCCGCCCAGGCGCTCCTTCCCGATGCGCTCTACAGCACGGCGGTCGCCGCGGTCGTGGGACCGATCGCCGTCGGCCTGCGCCGGCGATCGCTCGAACGGGAGCGCGTGACGTGGTAGCCCCGTCGATCGTCGACGAGCGTCCCGCTCGCGAGCGTCAGTTCCTCCGCTTCCTCTTCTTCGGGCTCGCCGTGCTTATCGGGGTCGGGGGCCTGACCGCCCGGCTCGTCTATCTCCAGTTCGATCGCGGCCAGGTCTTCCAGGCACGCGCTGAGCAGAACCGGACGGTCAAGCAGGCGATCCCCTCGACGCGAGGGCTCGTCTACGATCGGGATGGTCGCCCATTGGTCGTCAACGAGCCGAGCTACGCGATCAAGGTCCGACCGGCCGACCTCCCGTTCTCCAAGCGCGACGAGATCGTGGGCCGGTTGGCCGGGCTCCTCGGGCTCGACCCCGCCGACGTCAACCTGGCCATCGACAGCAGTCCCGGTTCGCGGTTCGATCTCGTCCGGATCGCCCAGGGCGTCCCGGTGGCGACCGCCAATCTCATCGCCGAGGAGCGGCAGGCGCTGCCCGGGGTCGAGGTCGAGGTCGAATCGAAGCGCCGCTACGTCGACGGTCCGCTCATGTCCCAGCTCCTCGGTTACACGGGGCCGATCGATGCCGATACGCTGAAGGACCTCAAGGACCAGGGGTACCTCCCCGACGACCTCATCGGCCGAGCCGGCGTCGAGTCGTCCTATGAGGGCACGCTTCGCGGGACGTACGGCGCCGAGACGATCGAGCGGGACGCGTCCGGACGCAAGCTCCAGGTGCTCTCGACCGACCAGGAAGCGCAGGCCGGCGACTCGCTCCGGCTGACGATCTCCACGAGGGAACAACAGCTCGCTCAGCGGGCGGTCGTGTGGGCGATGCGGACGGCGCACCTGAAGCGTGGCGTGATGATCGTCATGAACCCGCAGACGGGCGAGATCCTCGCGATGGTCAGCCTGCCGACGTACGACAACAACACGTTCGCCCAGGGGATCAGCTCGAAGGAGTTCGCCAAGCTTCTCAAGAACCCGGATCGTCCGCTGCTCAACCACGCCATCAACGAGCAGTTCCCGCCCGGCTCCACGTACAAGATCGTGACCGGTCTCGGGGTGCTCTCGGATCGCAAGCTCGGCCCGACCGAGCGGGTCCAGACGAAGCCGTTCATCCAGATCGGAGCGGATCGCTTCTGGGACTGGAACCATGCCGGGTTCGGGCGCATCGACATCAAGCAGGGCTTCGCGGAATCGAGCGACACGTTCTTCTACCAGATGGCCCAGCGCCTGGGGATCAACCGGCTCGCCTATTGGGCGCGCCAGCTCGGCTTCGGGGCCAAGACCGGGATCGACCTGCCGGGCGAGGTGAGCGGGATCGTCCCGGACGAACAGTGGAAGCAGTCCACGTTCGGGCAGGCGATCTTCCCCGGCGAGGTCCTCCAGGCGGGGATCGGGCAGGGCTATGACACCGCGACGCCGCTCCAGATCCTGAACGCCTATGCCGCCGTTGCGAACGGGGGCAGGCTCCTCCAACCGCAGGTCGTCCGCGAGGTCGTGGACGCGGAGGGCAATGTCGTCCAGCCGTTCGCGCCGAAGCTCATCCGGAAGCTGAAGACCACGGCGAAGAACCTCGAGATCATGCGGCTCGCCGCCCGCCGGGTCGTCACGATCCGCCATACCTACAACCTGGTCGACCTGCCGATCGCGGTCGCCGGCAAGACCGGGACGGCCGAGTTCGGCGTCCGCGACTCGCACGGCCGCCTCCCCTTCCACAACTGGTTCGTCGCCTTCGTGCCCAAGCACGGCAACGTGGCCAGGCCCGACTCCGAGCTCGCCGTCATCGGGTTCGCCTACGACTCGAACACGGTCGGGAACACCGCGACCGAGATGGTGAAGTACTACCTCCAACTCCACTACCACGTGAAGCACGACATCCGACGGACGGACCTCCTCCGTCGCGGCAACTTCTACGGTGGAAACTGATGGGCGTCCTTCGGGCTGAGCCGGCGCGCGTCCAGGACTGGGCGGCCAGATCGGTCGGCGTCGCCTGGCGGGCCTTCGACTGGCAGATGACGATCTTCGCCATCCTCCTCGCGGGGATCGGCTCCGCGATGGCCTACAGCAACACGATCGCGGCCGGCGACTCCGTGTTCGATCCGGGCTCGACCTTCGGACGGGGGCTCATCTGGTCCGCGCTCGCCGTGGTCGCGTTCATCGCGGCGACCGCCTTCGACTACAAGTGGTTGAAGACCTTCGCGTGGCCGCTCTACTTCGCCAATCTCCTCCTGCTCGGGGTGACCCTGGCGATCGGCGACGGGGTGAGCGGCGCGGCCCGCTGGATCGCGGTAGGCCCGTTCCAGTTCCAGTTCAGCGAGCTCGCCAAGATCCTCATGATCGTCGTGCTCGCCGACTACCTCGCGTCCCGGCAGAAGAGCCTCGGCTCGATCTGGACGATCCTCGGGGCCTGCCTCCTGATGGTTCCCGCCTGGCTGCTTGTGATGCTCCAGCCCGACCTCGGGACCTCCCTGGTCCTGGGTGGGATCCTGGCCGGGATGCTGTTCATGTCCGGTGCCAGCCTGCGCTGGCTCGCGGTCCTGGCCGGTGCGGTGATCATCGCCATCCCGCTCGCCTGGACCTACATCCTGCGCGACTACCAGAAGCAGCGGCTGCTCAGCTTCCTCGACCCGTCCGCCGACCCTCAGGGCTCGGGCTACCAGCTGCTCCAGAGCCAGATCGCGGTAGGGTCGGGCGGGCTGTTCGGGAAGGGCCTCACGAACGGGACCCAGAACCAGCTCGACTTCCTCCCCGTCCAGACCACCGACTTCGTCTTCGCCCTGCTGGCCGAGGAGCTCGGGTTCCTCGGTGCCATCCTCGTCTTCGGCCTGTTCATCGCCCTCATCTGGCGGATCCTCCTGACCGCCTGGCGATCGCAGGACCGGTTCGGGCTGGGGGTCGCGTCGGGGATCGCCTCGATGCTCCTCTTCCAGCTCGTCGTCAACGTCGGGATGGTCATCGGGGTCATGCCGATCACGGGGATCCCGCTCCCCTTCATCACCCACGGCGGCGCGTCGCTCATCAGCATCGCCGTGGGTCTCGGCATCCTCCAGAGCATCAACATCCGCCAGACGCGCGCGGAGTGGTGACGGCTCGTGAGCCGGCCTGACCTCTAGACGATACGCCCGCACGGGTGGCCCTTCGGAGACGCGGGCGGGTCAGGACCGGCGGAAGAGGCCTCGCCGATCCTCCTCGACCCGCGCGCCGCGTCGGCGCCCGGCCGCCCGGAGGATCGCGTCGAGCTCCGGCCGGTAGTTCCGGCCGATCGTCATCCGGTCGAGCCACTCGATGTACTCGAGGTCCCGCCGGGCGATCTCGCCGAGCGACCAGCCGGTGTAGCGACCGAAGTTGAGGACGCTGCCCGACGGATCGCCGGGCGGCGGCCCGGCCGCGCCCTCGCCCTCGGGGGCGCGCATCCGTCCCGGGTCGTAACCCGAGCCGACCGTCGAGCGACCGCTCGTCCAGTCCTCGGAGACCGTCTGCGGTCGGGGCGGGGGAGGCGGGTCGGTCGCACCCGGCGGCGGGGCTCCACCGGTCGGTCTCCTCGAACCGGCTGCGAACGGGGCACCCGCGGTGGCCCCGGGGGTCCCCGCGCGGGTGCGGGTCGGATCGCCGGCCGACGCCGCGGCTCGGGCTGCCGTCCGCGATCGCCGGGTGCGCTCGCGGTCGTACGCCGCGCGGCGGGCAGGGTCGCTCAGGATGTCCATCGCGGCATTGAGCTCGATCATCTTGGCCGCCGCCGCGAGTCCCGGGGTGACGTCCGGGTGGTACTTGCGAGCGAGCCGCCGATAGACGACCTGGATGATCTCCGGCTCCGCCTCCGGGTCGAGCTGGAGGGCTTTGTACGGGTCGAAACCGGGGTCGGGCGGGCGGGTCATCGGACGGCCTTCACCCCGGTCTCGACCGCGAACCGGGCCCCGCTCGCCTGCATCGCGTCGATCTCGGCGTCGCTCGAGCCGTTACCACCCGGCGGTGCGGCACCACCCACCTCACTGGCTCGCCGGAAGGCGTACTTGAAGACGTCGCGCCCGGCGGCGGTGACCGGCAGGGCCAGGATCGCGCCGAGGAGCCCGAAGATCGCGCCGCCGATCACGAGGGCGGCGATCACGATGCTCGGGTGCAGGTCGATGGCGTCGCTCTGGATCTTCGGGACGAGGACGTTGTTCTCCACCTGCTGGATGACGAAGTAGAGGATCAGCGCGGCGAGCGCCGGGCCGATGCCGGCCGTGAGCCCGAGGAGGACCGCCGGAACGGCGCTGATGATCGGGCCGATGATCGGGATGAGCTCGCCGACCGCGGCCACGATCGCCAGGAGGACCGCGAACCGTCCGAAGATCGGGTCGACGTAGATCCCGAGGATGGTCAGCCCGATGAACGAAGCGATCCCGACGACGCCGCCGAGCACGAGCTGGCCGCGGACCCACTTCCCGAAGACCTCGTGGACGATCCCCGCGATCGCCCAGGTGTCCGCTCGCCATTCGGCCGGGAGTGCCCGGTCGGCCGCCGTCCGGAGCTTCGGCCGGTCTTTGAGGATGAAGAACAGCCAGGCCGGCAGGATCAGGTAGCCGAAGAGCGAGCCGACGAATGAGGTCACGCTGGTGACGATCGGCTGGAGGAGCCCCACGTTGAGGTCTCTGACCGACGCCATGGCCGCGGTGACGATCTGGTCCGCGAGGCCGCGAGCCTGGGTCGGCAGCCCCAGCTGGTCGTACAGCTCGTTGAGATGGGCGAGCTGGTACTGGATCTGGGCGAGGATGAGCGGCAGTTCGTCGCCGAACGTCGCGATCTGCTGGACGAGCGGCGGGATCGCCACCGCGAGGGCCAGGGCGACCACGCCGATGACGATGGCGTAGACGAGCAGGACCGCCAGCCAGCGACGCAGTCCGAGACGGGCGAACCGGTCGACCAGGGGGTCGAGCAGATAGGCCATGAGCAGGCCGACCACGAACGGTCGGACCGCCGAGCCGGCGGCGAAGAGCAGCACGCCCACGACGACGAGGCCACCGATGAGGACGGCGACCCGGGGCGTCGGGGCCCGAAGACGCCCGCCCATGCCCGCAGGCGACGGCTTCATGAGGGCGGCCTCCTCCATGGTCGGTCAGACTAGCAGACGTGGTCGACGTTCCCGGAGCCGCATCGGGCGAGATCCGTCAGCGCTGGCGGATCGCCTTCGCACGGGACGAGCCGCTCCTCGGGCTCGGCCAGCCCGGGATCGCGAGCCTCTGGGAGGAGTCCTTCCGCCTGGCCGGGCTGCCGGTGGCGATGAGCCAGGCCCGGAACCCACGACCGCGCCTCGCGTTCGCGGCCCCCCTGCCGCTCGGGATGCCGGCGGAGCACGAGCTGCTCGACGCCGTCATGGGGGCGCGGCTGACGATCGGGACGGTCCGGGAGCGGCTGGCGGGTTCCCTTCCGGCGGGCCTGCGCCTCGTCGACCTGTTCGACGTCTGGACCGGTGAGCCGGCGCTACCCGCCACGCTCGCGGCCGCCGACTACCGGGTACCCGTGCGGGGCGAGTCGTCCGGGGCGCTCGGGGAGGTCTGCCAGCGGTTGCTGACGGCCCCCGCGCTCCAGCGCGAGCGGGTCAAGGGCGAGGGCAGCGCGATCCGGTACGACCTCCGGCCGCTCATCCTGTCGCTCGCTGTGGCGACGCCGGCGCCGATCCTGCGGATGCGGCTACGTCACGCACAGGACGGGGGGATCGGCCGACCGGACGAGGTGCTCCTTGCGCTTGAAGATCTCCTCGGTCGGCAGCTCGAGGTGGGCCCGACCGTCCGGGAGCGGCTCTGGACGGGGGACGAGCTCCGGTCGGTTTGACGCTGGAGCGTGCTGGACGTACCATTCGCGTTCGCGCCCGACACCGGTCGGCGCATCGCCCTGTCCGTGAAACCCAGAGGATCCATGTACGCAGTCATCGAGACCGGCGGGAAGCAGTATCGGGTCGAGGTCGGCACGCAGCTCGAGGTCGAGCTCATCGACGCGAAGGCTGGCGACACCGTGACCATCGACCGGGTCCTCCTGGTCGCCGACGGCGACACCACGGAGATCGGCCGGCCGACGGTCGCCGCGGCGAGCGTCAGCGCCGAGGTCCTGCGCCAGGAGCGAGGCGACAAGGTCATCTCCTTCAAGTACCGGCCCAAGGCGCGTCGTCGCGTCAAGAAGGGCCACCGCCAGGAGCTCCACGTCCTGCGGATCGCCGACATCGTGCTCAACGGCAAGAGCGCCGCCGATGTCGTGAAGAAGACCGAGACGGACGCGAAGACCGAGCGCCAGCGCCTGGAGGAGGCCGCCCGCAGGCAGGCCGCCGAGGACGCCGCTCTTGCCGCCAAGCTCGCTGCCGCGAAGGCGGCGAAGGCCGAGCCGACCGCCGACGAGGGCTCGGCCAGGGCGAAGGCCCCCGCCCGGAAGCCCGCCGCCAAGGCCGAGGCCGCCGCCGAGACCCCCACGAAGAAGCCGCGGGCCGCCAAGGCGACCGAGACGCCGGCCGCCGAGGGCGAGACCTCCGCCCCTCCGAAGAAGACGCGCGCCACGAAGAAGGACGAGTGACCAGCGATGGCCCACAAGAAGGCAGGCGGAACCTCGAAGAACGGCCGCGACAGCGTCGGCCAGCGCCTCGGCGTGAAGGTCGGTGACGGGCAGCTCGTGCCCGCCGGCTCGATCATCGTCCGCCAGCGCGGGATGACCTTCATCGCCGGCGAGGGGACCGGTCTCGGCCGGGACTACACCGTCTTCGCGACCGTCACCGGGAAGGTCCGGTTCGAGCACCAGACGAAGTCGAAGAAGCGAATCCGGGTCGAGGCCGTCGCTCCCGCAGCCGCCGAGGCCCAAGCCTAGCCACCAGCATCGCAGCCGAGGACCACCGGCGGGCAGGACCCGTGCGGACGGCGTCGGAGGAGAACCCAGTGAAGCCCGACATCCACCCCAAGTACTACCAGGCCGAGGTCCACTGCGGCTCCTGCGGCACGACGTTCACCATCGGCTCGACCCGCCCGGAGCTTCGGGTGGACGTCTGCTCGAGCTGCCACCCCTTCTTCACCGGCAAGCAGACGATCATCGACACGGCCGGCCAGGTCGAGCGCTTCCAGAAGCGCCTGGAGCGCTCCGCTCGCGCCTGACGCCGGACCTCCGGACACGGGGAAGGCGGGCCCGACGGGCCCGCCTTCGAGATTCCCGAGGTCGCTACTGGGTCGCCGCGCCGATCTCGCCGGCTCGGTACTGGAGGACGTCGGCGTGCGGACCGGTCCGCCCTTCGTCGATCTCGCCATGCCGGAAGTCCGTCCGCCAGGTGGAGGTCACGGCCGGGTACGCGGGGCTGACCGTCGCCGGTCGGGTGACCTGGTAGCCGACGACCAGGACGGCGATCAGGGCGAGACCCGCCAGGATGGCCCAGAGGGCAGCGACAGGGACGTTGATGCCATGGGGCACCACGGCTGGGGTGTGGATGGTCATCGATCGACCCTCCGTCAGCCTGGCAGCCCGGCTGGATCCGGCTGCCGGCTCGCTCCCGGGTCGGTCTCGCCAGTGGCTCTGCGCGGTCCCGGCGGCACGGGTTCGGACCGCGTGTCTTCGCTCCCCGTCCGGGTCCATCGTCCGGCGTCGGCACCGGTCCCCGCAAGTGCCATCGGGCTCATCCGTCGCCCTGACGACGGGGCCGCGGCCGGCCTCTGCCCGTCGAGCCGGTAGACTTCCGGGCATGGCTCGATACACCTACGGCGGACAGGCCCTCATCGAAGGGGTCCTCATGCGCGGGCGCGATGCGATCGCCGTCGCCTTCCGTCACCCCGACGGACAGATCGTCTGGGAGACCGAGCGGCTCGACGCCGGATTCCACGGGAGCCGCTGGTCGAAGATGCCGTTCGTCCGGGGACTCGTCGTCCTGTACGAGACGCTCGTGGTCGGCACGCGCTGGCTCGTCCGGTCGGCCTCGCTCGCGGCCTCGGAGGAGGGCGTGGAGCTCGGCCGGGGCGCGGTCGCGCTCATGCTCGGGGTGACCCTGCTTGCCGGGGTCGGGATCTTCTTCCTGCTGCCCCTGCTCATCGCCACGTTCACCACGAGCCAGATCGAGAACGGGTTCGTCCAGCACCTGGTCGAAGGGCTCGTCCGGGTCGCGATCTTCCTCGGCTATCTCGTCCTCATCGCCCAGGCCGGCGACGTGAAGCGGGTCTTCCAGTACCACGGCGCCGAGCACATGACGATCCACGCGCTCGAAGCCGGCGACCCGCTGACCACGACGGAGGTGCGCAAGTACCCGACCGCCCACCAGCGCTGCGGGACCGAGTTCCTGGTCGTCGTGATCGCCCTGTCGATCATCATGTTCAGCCTCGTCGGGCGGCAGTCGCCGGTCGTCATGGTGGTGAGCCGGATCCTGCTCATCCCGGTGATCGCCGCGATCGGCTACGAGCTCCTCCGGCTCGGTGCGCGGCATCGGGCCAACCCGATCGTCCACATCGTCATGATGCCGGGGATCTGGGTCCAGAAGATCACGACCCGCCAGCCGACCGACGACATGATCGAGGTCGCGATCGTCTCGATGGAGCAGGCGCTGAGCGCCGATGGCGAGGTCATCCCGGAGGGAAGCGCCGCGTTCGCCCGCGAGCCGCTGGCCGACGCCGAGGCGCGCTTCAAGGCGAAGCTCGTCGCCGACCGGGCGGGGGTGCCCGTGGCGGTCGCCGAGGTGTCTGGCGCCGGCTCGGCGACGACGTCCCCGGCGGAGGCGGAGCGAGAGTCGCCCGGCTCCGGCTCCTGACATCGTCCCCGGATCGTCCGTACCGATGATCGACGCCAAGCTGCTAGAGGTCGCGGCCCAGTACGACGCCGTCCAGGCCGAGCTGATGAAGCCGGAGACCTCCGCCGACCCCGACGAGATCCGGCGGCTCGGCCGCGAGCTGGCCCGGCTCGAGCCGGTCGTCGAGGCGTTCCGCCGGCTCGAGGAGACGCGGGCCGAGCTGGCCGGCGCCCGCGAGATGCGCGATCACGAGTCGGACGACGAGCTCCGATCGATGGCCCGCGAGGAGGTCGACCGGCTCGAGGCCGACGAGACCAGGCTGATCGAGGAGCTCAAGGTCCTCCTCCTCCCGCGCGACCCGGCCGACGACGGCGACGTCATCCTGGAGATCCGGGCCGGGGCCGGCGGGGAGGAGGCCGCCCTGTTCGCCGCGGAGCTCCTCCGGATGTACCTCCGCTACGCGGAGCGCCATCGCTTCCGGGCCGAGGTCATCTCGCTCAACGAGACCGGCATCGGGGGGATCAAGGAGGCGATCGTCGAAGTCGACGGCGACGGCGCCTTCTCGCGCCTCAAGTTCGAGGGCGGGACCCACCGCGTCCAGCGGGTGCCGGCCACCGAGTCGTCGGGCCGGATCCACACGTCCACGGCCACCGTGGTCGTCCTCCCCGAGGTCGAGGAGCACGAGGTCGTCATCGACGAGGAGCGGGACCTCCGGATCGAGGTCAAGCGCTCCTCGGGACCCGGCGGCCAATCGGTCAACACGACCGACTCCGCGGTCAGGATCACCCACCTGCCGTCCGGTCTGGTGGTCGAGATCCAGGACGAGAAGAGCCAGCACAAGAACAAGGCCAAGGCGATGTCGGTCCTCCGCGCCCGACTCCAGGACATCGAGATGCGCAAGCAGCGCGAGGCGGACTCGGTCGCCCGGCGCTCGATGATCGGCTCGGGCGATCGGGCCGACAAGATCCGGACCTACAACTTCCCCCAGGATCGGGTGACCGACCACCGGATCGGGATGGACCTGTCCAACCTCCCCCGGGTGCTCGACGGCGAGCTCGACCGGCTCATCGACGCGCTCATCACCACCGACCAGGCGCAGCGGCTCTCCAGCCTGGTCGACGAGGGAGCGCCCGGCTGAGGCCGGGCTGGCGACGATGGCCACGGTCGAGGAGCTCCTGCGCGTCGGGGTCGACCGCCTCCGGGCGTCGGGTTCGGAGAGCCCACGGCTCGATGCCGAGCTGCTCCTCGCCCGGGCGATCGGTGTCGACCGGACCGCGGTGATCGCCCACCCGGAGGCCCCGGTCGGATCGTCCGCCGAGGAAGCCTTCGAGGCCGACCTCGCCCGCCGCGAGCTCGGCGAGCCGGTCGCCTACATCCGCGGCTTCAAGGAGTTCCACGGCCTCGCCTTCTCGGTGGACGCTCGGGCACTCATCCCGCGACCCGAGACGGAGCGGCTCGTCGAGGTCGCCGAGGCGGCCGTGGTCGCCCGGCTGACCGGGGCACCGCGACCCAGCGGGACACCGCCGCTGCGGGTGGCCGACGTCGGGACCGGCTGCGGGACGATGGCGGTCGCCCTCGCGGCGGCCCTGCGCCGTCGGCGGATGCTCGACGAGGTCTGGATCGTGGCGACCGACATCGACCCGGCCGCGCTGCAGCTCGCCCGCGAGAACGCCGTCGGTCACGGGGTGGCCGACCGGATCGAGTTCGTCGTGGCGGATCTCCTGCCGCTCGACGGCCTTCTCCTCGACGTCGTCGCGGCGAACCTGCCGTACGTCGCCTCCGACCTGGTCGACCGGCTGCCGGTCGCGGCCTCGTTCGAGCCGCGGGTGGCCCTCGACGGCGGTCCGGATGGGCTCGACCTGATCCGGGCGCTCGTGGGACGGCTCCCGCGCGTCCTCCGGCCGGATGGCGTCGGCGTCCTCGAGATCGGCTCCGACCAGGCGGACGGCATCGCCGCCGCGGTCGCCGAGGCGATGCCGGCCTGGCGCTGCGAGATCATCCCCGACCTCGCCGGGTTCGCCAGGGTGGCCCGGATCGAGCGGGACGCAGGCGACGCCTCGACGTCCTCGCGGCCGTCCTGACGATGCCCGAGCCGCGCTTCCCGATCCGCCTCATCGCCCTGGACATCGACGGGACCCTGGTCGGGGACGACCTCACGCTCCACCCGCGGACCCGTGAAGCGATCGTCGGTGCGGTCCGGCGCGGGGTCGAGGTGGCCCTGGTCACCGGCCGGATGGCGACCAGCGCGCTCCCATTCGCGGAGACGCTCGCGCTCACCGGGCCGATCGTCGCCTATCAGGGCGCGCTCGTGCGCGAGATGCCCCTGCCGGGCCGCTCGCTCGGGCGGCTCGTCTATCACCGACCGCTCGCCGCCGTGGTCGCCCGCGAGACGCTCCGCTGGTCCCGCGAGCACGGCTTCGAGCCCCACCTCAACCACCTCGAGCGGTTCATCATGCCGGCCGGCGATCCGCGCACGGACGACTACTCGGCGTTCCTGGGCGCCCGGGCGGAGATCGTGCCCAGCCTCGACCAGTGGATCCGCCACCCGGTGACCAAGGTCCTCGGCGTCGGTGAGTCCGGACGACCGCTCGAGCTCCTCGAGATGGCGCGCGCCCACTTCGCCGGGCGGGCCGCCGTGACGGTCAGCCACCCGGAGTTCATCGAGTTCCTCGCGCCGGGCGTGTCCAAGGGTCGCGCCGTCCGCTGGCTCGCCCGCCGCCACGGGATCGCCCTGGAGCAGGTCCTCGCGATCGGCGACCAGTTCAACGACCTGGAGATGATCGCCGCGGCCGGCCACGGGGTGGCGATGCCGAGCGCGCCGGAGGCCGTTCGCGCCGTCGCGCGTTATGTCGCGCCGCCCCTCGCCGACGAGGGGGCCGCCGGGATCATCGAGGCGCTCGTCCTGTCCGGTGGCGGCGCTCCCCGGAACGTGGGCCTGTTCGCCCCTGGCGGGCGGGCGATGGCCGGAGCCCGGCCGACGCCGACGCCGTGACCATCGGATCGCAGCGGCCGTCGGGCCGATGACCGCGACGATCGTCCCCGACGACGACGCCGGTCGGGAGCTCGCGATCGAGGCCCTGAGGGCCGGGCGGCTCGTGGCGATGCCGACCGACACCGTCTACGGCATCGGCGTGGCCCTTGGGGCACCGGGCGGGATCGAGCGGCTCTTCGCGGCGAAGGGCCGCTCTCCCGAGAAAGGGGTCGTGCTCCTCCTCGCCGATCACCACCAGGCCGCGGACGTGGCCGTCCTCAGCCCGTCGTTCCACGTCCTCGCAGCGGCGTTCTGGCCGGGGGCCCTGACCCTGGTGGCGAGCCGGCGGGCCGACGTGGGGTTGCCCTCGGCACTCACCGGCGGAGCGCCGACCGTGGGGCTTCGCCTGCCGGCCCACGATGCCCCGCGCGCGCTCGCCGCGGTCCTCGGGCCGTTGCCGGTGACCTCGGCGAACCGCTCCGGCGAGCCCGAGGCCGCCGACGCCGGGAGCGTCGTCGCCGCACTCGGGGAGGCCGATGACCTGACCATCGTCCTCGACGGCGGACCGACCCGCCTCGGGGCGCCGTCGTCGGTGGTCGACTGCTCGGTCGACCCGCCGCGGCTGCTCAGGGCCGGCGCGCTCACGGCCGACGTGCTCTCCGCCGTCCTGGTCGAGTCCGGGCTGCCCCCCGTCGCCACCGTCTGATCGCGGCTCGCGCCCCCGCGATTGTGGGACGATGTCGTCCGCTCTACGCTGCCCGCGACCGAACCCCAGCTGCCCGCGACCGCCGAAACGAGGATCGCCGATGACCGCCACCGTTCCCAGCGGCCTGGCCTGGGCCCGCATCGCCGACGTCGACCCCGAGGTGTGGGAGGCGATGATCGGCGAGCGCCGCCGCCAGCACGACAAGATCGAGCTCATCGCCAGCGAGAACTACGTGTTCGGGGCGGTCATGGAGGCCCAGGGCAGCTGGCTCACGAACAAGTACGCCGAGGGCCTGCCCGGCAAGCGCTACTACGGGGGTTGCGAGTTCGTCGACGTGACCGAGCGGCTGGCCCAGAGCCGGGCCCTCGAGCTCTTCCCGGGCGCCGAGCACGTCAACGTCCAGCCGCACTCCGGCGCCCAGGCGAACATGGCGGTCTACCTGAGCACGATGAGCCCGGGTGACCGGGTCCTCGGGATGAAGCTGGACCAGGGCGGCCACCTGACCCACGGGATGGCCCTCAACTTCAGCGGCCGCTTCTTCGAGGTCCACGGGTACGGCGTCCGGCGGGACGACGAGCGGATCGACTACGACGCCCTGGAGCAGCAGGCGATCGAGGTCCGACCGAAGCTCATCATCGGCGGGGCGAGCGCCTACCCCCGGATCATCGACTTCGAGCGGATGGCCCGGATCGCCCACTCGGTGGGGGCACTCCTGTGGGTCGACATGGCCCACGTCGCCGGGCTCGTCGCGGCCGGGCTCCATCCGAGCCCGTTCCCGCACGCCGACATCGTCACCACGACGACCCACAAGACCCTCCGGGGCGCCCGCGGCGGGCTCATCTTCAGCCGGCGCGAGCTGCCCGACGCGGTGGATCCGGCGGACTACCCGATGGTCAAGCCGAACCTCGCGGCGACCATCGACCGGAGCGTCTTCCCGGGCGTCCAGGGCGGTCCGCTCGAGCACGTCATCGCGGGCAAGGCCGTGGGCTTCAAGCTGGCCCTCGGCGAGGAGTTCCGGGCCTACCAGCGCCAGGTCCTGGCGAACGCGCGGGCGATGGCCGAGACCCTCAGCGCGGGGGGGATGCGGCTCATCTCGGGCGGCACGGACAACCACCTCATCCTGGCCGACGTCACCTCGTTCGGGGTCACCGGTCGCGAGGCCGAGCACCTCCTCGACGCGATCGGGGTCACCGTCAACAAGAACGGGATCCCCTTCGACACGAACCCGCCGAACATCTCCTCCGGGATCCGGATCGGTACCCCGGCCACGACGAGCCGCGGGTTCGGAGAGGCCGAGATGCGCGATGTCGGCCGGATCATCGTGGATGCCATCCGCCTCCGTGACGAGCCAGCGGCCCAGGCCCGGCTGGCCGCCGAGGTCGCGGCCATCACCGGGCGGTTCCCCGTGCCCGGACTCACCGAGGTCTGATGAGGTTCGTTCCGGACGCCGGGAGCCTGCTCCCGGGGATCCTCGTGGCGTTCGCCGCGGCGGCGCTCCTGGCGCTGGTCCTCACTCCGGTCGTCCGGTCGTTCGCCGGTCGATTCGGGCTCGTCGACCGGCCGGACCCGCGCCGGGTGAACCTGCGCCCGGTGCCCCGGGGCGGCGGCCTGGCCGTCGCCGGTGCCTTCCTGCCGATCGCGATCCTCATCGTCATCCTCGTCGATCGCGACGACATCGGGGCGATCGACATCCCGACCACGGTCGAGCCCTCGGCGCTCGGCGCGCTGCTCATCGGCGGGTTGGCGGCCACGGCGATCGGGTTCCTCGACGACGTCCTCCAGATCCGGGCGCGCTGGCAGCTCCTCGGTCAGCTGGCGGTGGCGCTCCTTGCCGTGGTCCTGGGGGTCGAGGTCGGTTCGGTGGCCAACCCGTTCGGACCGGGCTCGATCCAGCTCAGCGGGTTCTTCGCGGTCGCGTTCACCGTCGTCTGGATCGTCGGGATGATCAACAGCATCAACTTCATCGACGGCCTCGACGGCCTGTCGTCGGGGATCTCGCTGATCGCCGCGGTGACCCTGGGCCTGATCAGCCTCACGACCTCTGTCGGACCGTTCGGCCAGCCGTTCATCGCGCTCCTCTGCTTCGTCCTCGCCGGAGCGCTCCTGGGGTTCCTCCGCTGGAACTTCCACCCAGCCTCGATCTTCGTGGGCACGAGCGGGGTGATGTTCGTCGGCTACACCCTGGCCGTGCTGTCGATCCTGGGGACGGCCAAGGTCGCGGTGGCCCTCCTCGTCCTGGGCGTGCCGATCATCGACACGTTCTGGATCATCGTCCGGCGAGTGGCCGGCGGGCGCTCGCCGTTCACCCCCGACCGCGGCCATGTCCACCACCGGCTGCTCGACCTCGGGCTGGGGCACACCCAGACCGTCCTGCTCATCTACGCGATCTCCGTCGGGCTGGGGGCGCTCTCCTTCTTCCTGTCGGGCGCGGGACAGCTCTATGCGTTCCTTGGGGTGGTCGTCGCCTCGGGCATCGGGCTCTTCCTGCTGACCGGCCGGGAGGGCGTCGCGGAGGACCTGGAGGCCGAGTCCTACGACCCCGACGAACCGGCCCGGGTGACCCGGCCACCCGCCTGAGGTCGGTCCGGGGCGGTCCGGGGCGGCTCCGTTGCACGTCTGCAACGAGGAACCGGACCTTCGTACTGCCATGGCCGGTACCCGGTGCTAGCATCGGATGTGACCCTCCGGCACCGGGGGGCGTTTCCAACTGGGACCGGCGACCATCGAAGCTTCCTACGCGATCGGCCTGCTCCTCATCCTGGCCGCGATCGAGATCTGGCTCGGGACCCGGCTGCTGCGCGCCCGGCGAAACCGGGCGAAGCTGGAGCGGGGATCCCAGAGCCAGGCGACCGAGCTGACCGACACCGATATCGCCCGTCGCCTCGGCGACGCCCCGGTGGACACCGCTCCGACGGGGCCGGTCCATCTCGCACCTGGCCGGATCGTGGTGTCGGCTCCGCGACCCGCCGTGGTCGTCCCGCCGATCGCGACCGCGTCCGCCGTCGCCGTGCCTCGAGAGCGGGTCAGTCCGAGGCTCCGGCTCGTCCGCGACGCGGCGCTCGCGATCATGGTGGTCGGCGGTATCCTGCTTCATCGCTTCGGCGATCTTCGCCCCGCGCGATCAGGGCGCGGTCCTCGGAGAGACCGCGACCCCGGCGAGTCCCCCATCACCGAGTGCGTCGCCGCAGGGCGGGGGCGCGATCGCCCTGATCTCGCCGGCCGTCCAGACGACGCGGTCCCGACGGCCGACGCCGACCGTCGCTCCGACGCCCACGGCCCCACGCCCACCGCGGTCCCGACCCGTCGACCGACGCCGCGTCCGACCGCCGTCCCGGTGGCGACGACCAATCCGACGCCAACACCGAAGCCCACGCCGAAGCCGACGCCGACGCCGGCGAGGCCGGTCATCAGGTCGATCGACGACGCAGCGGTGGGTTGCACCGTCAGCTTCACGGTCGTCGTCATCGGTCAGGTCACGAGCTACGACTGGGCGTTCGGTGACGGGGCGACGTCGACGCTCAAGGCCCCCACCCACACCTACCCTGGCTCAGGCACCTACCCGGCCAGACTGATCGTGCGAAATGCCGGCGGTCAGGATCTCCAGGGTCACACCGTCAACGTCTCCTGCCCATGACGCCACGCGGCCCTCTGTTCGGTGCGTCTCGAGGCGTCGGCCTGGTCATGGCGGTCCTGATCGTCGTCATGGTGGCCCCGGTCTCGATCGTCCGCGCCCATTCCACGGATCATCTCCACCTCACCGTCGACACCACCACCACCGCTGGAGTGACCACCTCGACGCTGACGGTGGAAGCGCGCGACAACACGGACGCGCCCGATCCCTCCTACGACGGCACGGTCACCTTCACGAGCTCGGATCCGAGCGCTGCCCTGCCGAGCCCCGACTACACCTTCACCTCGGGCGACGCAGGCGCCAGGACCTTCGACGTGACCTTCAGGTCGGCGGGGAGCAGGACCGTCAGCGCGACCGACACGGCCGACGCAGCGATCTCCGGAACCAGCAACGCGAGCCTCGTCTCACCGGGTCCGGCGGCCACGTTGACCGCCTCGGGCTACCCGTCGCCCACGATCGCGGGCGACGCACACCAGGTCACCGTCACCGCGTTCGACGCGTACGGGAACGTCGCGACGGGATACACCGGGACCGTCGGCCTCACGAGCAGCGATCCATCATTCGCGCCGCCCGGCGATCACACGTTCACGCTCGGGGAGGCTGGAGTCCACCAGTTCTCGGCAACGCTCACGCGGAGCGGGTCACGCTCGATCACGGCGACCGATCAGTCGGACGGCGCCCTCGCGGCCACCCAGTCGGGGATCGTCGTCCATCCCGCGGATGCGACGACGCTCGTGGTCGAGGGGTTCACCAGCCCCGCGACGGCCGGTGCAGCCCACAGCTTCACGGTGACCGCCAAGGACCCGTACACGAACACCGCTACCGGCTACCTCGGCACGGTCACGTTCACGAGCAGTGACGGCGCGGCGGATCTGCCCGCCGACTACACGTTCCTGGCCGGGAACAACGGGACGAAGAGCTTCTCGGCGACCCTCCACACGCCGGGGAGCCGGTCGATCACCGCCACGGACACCGTCGACGGCTCGATCACCGGGTCCCAGTCGGGGATCATGGTCGGTGCCGGGACCCTCGATCGCTTCGTGGTGGCGGGATACCCCGACCCGACCACCGCGGGCGTATCGCACCCGTTCACCGTCACGGCGAAGGACGCCTCCGGGAATACGATCACCGATTACTCCGGCACGGTCACGATCACCACGGACGACTCGGCCGTGACGCCGCCCGGCCCATACACGTTCACCGTCGGCGAGGGCGGGATCCACACGTTCGCGATGGCCCTCGAGACCGTCGGCAACCGATCGATCACCGCAGCGGACGGGGCGGCGACCGGGTCGCAGACGTCGATCACGGTCACGGCAGGATCCGCAGCGGCCTTGACCATCACGAATCCCTACCCGTCGACCACGGTCGCCGGGGTGTCGCACTCGTTCACGATCAGGGTCACCGACGGCAGCGGCAACACAGCCTCGGGCTACCGCGGGACCGTCCATGTCGCCAGTACCGACCCGGCCGGGACCGCCCCGTTCAACTACACGTTCAGCGCGGGCGATGCAGGTGTGCACACGTTCTCGGTCACCCTTCGGACCGCGGGGTCGCGCGATCTCAGCGTGAGCGACATCGGTGACTCGAGCCTCACCGATGGCCAGACCGGGATCACGGTGACGCCCGCCGGTGCGACGAGCCTCACGGTGACCGGATACCCCGATCCCAACGGGCTCGGCGCGAGCGGATCGGCGACGGTCACGGCGAAGGACCCATTCGGCAACGTCGCCACGGGCTACACCGGGACGGTCCACCTCAGCGTCAGCTTCGGCAGTGACGCCACACTCCCGTCGGACCACACGTACGGCGGCGGCGAGGCCGGTGCCCACGTGTTCAACGGGATCTCGTTCGCCCAGCCTGGTACCTGGACACTGACCGCCAGGGACACGGTGACCGCTTCGATCGCGGGATCGACGAGACCGGCATCACGATCACGAACCTGGCCCCGGTCTGCATCCTCCTCCCGATCTCGACCCAGGAGAACGCGTCGGTCGATGCGTCCCTCGGTCCCTCGTGTTCCGACCCGGACGACGGCCCGAGCACGCTCGTGTACTCGATCTCGGTCGCCCCAGCACATGGCGTCGTGAGCCCGTTCAGCGCGACGACGGGTGACTTCACGTACACACCGACCGCTCATTTCTCCGGCTCGGATCCGTTCGCGGTCAGCGTCTCCGACGGGAACAAGTCCACCCTCGAGACGGTCGACATCACCGTGGCCAGCGTCAACGATCCACCGAGCTTCACGGTCGGTACCGACGAGCTCCGCCTCGAGGACACCGCCGGGACGATCACCGTCAACAACTGGGCGACCGGCATCAGCCCCGGGCCGCTCGAGACGGGACAGGCCGTCGACTTCATCGTCACGAACGACGCGACCGGGCTGTTCAGTGCCCAGCCGGAGGTCTCGCCGACCGGCGTCCTGACCTACGCGCTGGCGCCCGACGCGAACGGCGTCGCCACGGTGTCGGCGAAGCTCCGCGACGACGGTGGGACCGCCGGCGGAGGATCGGACACGAGCGCGGTCCAGACCTTCCTGATCACCGTTACGCCGGTGAACGATCCACCGACATTCACCCCCGGCGCCGATCAGGTCCTGGGCGAGCAGTCGAGCCCCACCCTGATGACGATCCCGTCCTGGGCCGCGGGTATCACCCCGGGGCCGGATGACGAGTCGAGCCAGGTCCTCACCTTCACCACGACCACGAACCTGGCCAACCCGAGCCTGCTGTTCGCGACGCAGCCGTCGGTGGGCCCGACGGGGACGCTCACCTTCAAGCCCGCGGCCAACCGGAGCGGGGTCGCCACCGTCACCGTGACGCTCCAGGACGACGGCGGGGTCCTGAACGGCGGGAGCGACATCGTCAGCCAGGCGTTCACGATCACGATCACGGGCGTGAACCACCCGCCGATCGCCGTGAACGACTTCCCGACCATCATCGCCGGGAGCCCGGCCACCTCGATCCCGGTCCTGACCAACGACGACGCGAACAACCCCGACCAGGGCGAGGCGCTCACGATCGTCGGGGCGACCCGCCCAGGCCACGGCACGGTGCGCGTCGCCGCCGGTGGCGCCGGCCTGACCTACCAGCCGGCCGCCCGGTTCATCGGCACCGACCGGTTCAGCTACACGGTCCGCGATCCGGGCGGGTTGACGTCGTCGGCCACCGTCCTCGTGACGGTCCCGCGTGACCGCTACCGGCCCGTCGCGATCGCGCCGGTCCAATCCTTCGCGACCCCTCGGAGCCTGGGCAGCGGCACCGCGCCGGTCCGCCTCACCTGGTCGGCCAGCGACCGGGGTTCCGGCATCGCCCGTTACGAGCTCTGGCAGAGCCGGAACGGCCGCTCGTACACCCGGGTCGCGCTGTCCTCGGCCCGAACGCGGAGTGCGACCTTGTCGCTCTCGCTCAACGCGAGATACCGCTTCAAGGTCCGCGCGGTCGACAAGGCCGGAAACGTCGGTTCGTTCGTGGCAGGCCCGACGTTCCGAGTCAGCGCGGTCCAGGAGACACCGACCGCTGCCGTCGTCTATGCGGGAACCTGGGGACAGCTCTCCAGCCGGTCGTACTACGGAGGGCGAGAGCGCTCGTCCACCGTCGGGCTCGATACGGTGACGTTCACGTTCAGCGGACGGAATGTCGCCTGGCTGACGACGCGAGCATCGAGTCGCGGCGTCGCCTCGATCCTCGTCGACGGCCTGCCCGTCGGGTCCGTGGACACGCGAGCGACATCGTCGCACTACCGCCAGCTGATCTGGGGTCGGTCGTTCGGTACCCTCGGCACCCACACGATCCCGATCACGGTCGTCGGGACACCCGGCCGGCCGAGGGTGGATGTGGACGCCTTCCTCGTCATCCGCTGAGGCCACGTCGTCATCCGCTGAGGCCACGAGAGCCCGCGCGTCGCAACCCGCCCGCAACCTGCGGTTGGACGCTCGCTCGGGCCACCTGCTATCATCCGGAGGCTTTGTCGGGTCAGGCCGGAGCCTATTTCGCCCTGTTCTCTGAGATCGGCATCCTCTTGCTGGTCACCACGCTGGTGGGCGTCCTTGCCGGTCACTGGGTCGACGAGCAGCTGGGGACCGTGGTCGTCTTCGTGCTCATCGGCTTCTTCGTCGGTGCCGGGATGGGGACCGTACGGCATCTACCGGCTGATCAGCCGGTTCCTGGCAACGTACGGGTAGCGGACCGCGGTCCGCCTGGAGACCTGAAGAGCGCGGCGGAAGTGCCGCGCTCCTGTGTGTGGAGCAAGCGTGTCGAGCGACCAGGTCACGACGGAAGCGCCGGACGCCGCCGAGGCGAGCCCGGCACCCGCCTCAGGCCGCCGCCCGGGGGCGAAGACGCGATGGGGCACGATCGCGCTCGCGATCATCGCCCTGAACGTGCTCGCGTTCATCCTCTTCCCACCGTTCCCGAAGGGCGGTCAGCCCGGCGAGGCGTGCGAGTACCCGACCTGCTTCATCCAGGGCAACTTCGAGTTCCCGGTCCCCCACGTCGTCCTCGACTTCGACCCGGCCAACGCGCCGGCCGCCGACCAGCTGGTGACGTTCCATCCGAGCATCTCGTCCACGATCGTGACGATGTGGATCGTCATCGGGGTGATCCTGATCGCGGTCATCGCGGCCACCCGCGGTCGGGCGATGGTCCCCGGCCGGGTCCAGAACTTCTCGGAGTTCGTCTACGAGAGCCTCCAGAACTTCGGCCTGTCGCTCGGCGGTGAGGCAGGACGGCCATACATCCCGCTCTTCGCGGCCTTCTTCCTGTTCATCCTGCTCAGCAACTGGAGCGGCCTGATCCCGCCGATCGGCAAGATCGAAGAGCTCCGGGCCCCCACGAGCGACGTGAACATCACCCTCGGGCTGGCCCTGGTCTCGTTCTGCATCTTCGAGGGCGAAGGGTTCCGGAAGCTGGGCTTCGCCGGCTACGCCGGAAAATTCTTCCCCCTGTACGAGTTCAAGAACGGCATCGGCGCCGGGCTCATCGCGATGTTCGTGGGTCTCGTCGAGCTCATGCTCGAGTTCGTCAAGCTGCTGACCCTGTCGATGCGGCTCTTCGGCAACATCTACGGGGGTGAGGTCGCCGTCGGCGTGATCACGGCGCTGACGATCTCGATCATCCCGATCGCCATCTACGGCCTCGAGTTCCTGCTCAACGCCGTCCAGGCGCTGATCTTCAGCGTCCTCACCCTGATGTTCATCCTGCTCGCCATCGAGAGCCACCACGAGGTGGAGGGTGCCGCAGGCCACGAAGCGATCCAGGCCCTCGAGGGTCATGGCGCCTACGAGTCGGCATCGGCCGGCTGAACCGTCCACCCGTCCAGGTATCAAACCCGGTCGAAGGTCCGGGAAGTAGGAGGAACCCCCGTCATGGAGCACATCGGCGCTGGCCTTGCAGCCCTCGGCGTCATCGGTCCGGGTATCGGCATCGGCATCCTGGCCGGTCTCTCGAGCAGCGCGATCGGGCGGAACCCCGACGCCGCCGGCCAGATCCGCGGCCTTGCGATCATCCTCGCGGCGTTCGCCGAAGGGCTCGGTGTCCTGGCGGTCGTGGTCGGCATCCTGACCCTCGTCCTCAAGTAGCCGCACCGGTACGGAGCTGACGCCGTGGATCTTCTGGCCCTGGTCGGCCCGGTCGGGCGCGAGGCCGTTCGACTCAACGCAGAGAGCGGCGGCGGGCTGCAGATCAACCTGTTCTGGGTCATCGTCAGCTCGCTGAACTTCCTGTTCTTCCTGGCGATCATCTGGACGTTCGCGTTCAAGCCGGTCTCCCGGATGCTCACCGACCGCCAGGAGCGGATCGCCCAGGGCCTCACCGATGCAGAGGCCGCCCGGCGCGAGCGCGAGTCGTCGGCCGCCGAGCGGGCCGATGCGCTGGGTCAGGCCCGGCGCGAGGCGAAGGAGATCCTGGACCGCGCCCAGAAGGTGGCCCAGGAGACCCGCGAGGCGGATATCGCCGCGACCCGCGAGGAGCTCGAGCGGATGCGCGTCCGGGCGACCGGCGAGATCGAGGCCGAGAAGCAGCGCGCCCTCGCCGAGATGCGCTCCGAGGTCGCCGACCTCGCCCTCGCGGCGGCCGGCCGCGTCGTCGGCGAGACGATGAGCGACGAGCGGCAGCGCCGTCTCGTCGACGAGTTCCTGCGCGGGTCCGCGACCGGCTCCGCGCCGGAGGCGAACGGCTGATGGCCCGACCGTCCACGGCCGCCCGCCGGTACGCGGAGGCGGCCTTCGAGATCGGCCTCCGCGACGGCACGGTGGACGCGTGGCGGGACGAGCTGGACGCCGCGGCGACCGTCGTCTCCGACCCCGACGTTGCCGCCGGCCTGCACGATCCGTCGATCCCGACGGCCGAGCGTGAGGCGGCCCTGGCCAAGGGGATGGGCGCAAGCGTCGGCAAGCCCGTCCTCAACCTCATCCTGCTCATGATCCGGCGGGGCCGGATCGACCAGCTGCCGCGGGTCGCCGAGGAGTTCCACCGGCTCGACGACCGCCGCAACGGAATCACCACCGCCCTCGCCACGAGCGCGGCGCCGCTCGGACCCGCCGAGGTCAGCGCCCTGACCGAGCGGCTGCAGGAGATGACCGGCGGTCGGGTCCGGCTGGACCTCGAGGTGGATCCGAGCCTGCTCGGTGGCCTCGTCGTCCGGGTCGGCGACCGCCTGATCGATGGGAGCGTCCGGGGTCGCCTCGAGCGACTGCGGAACCAGCTCGTCTCGGGCGCCCTCTAGGAGATCCAGCCACATGGCCATTCGTTCGGACGAGATCATCAGCGTCATCAAGTCGGCCATCGACGCCTTCGACCAGGGCGCCGAGACCCGCAGCGTCGGCACGGTCGTCGAGGTCGGCGACGGGATCGCCCAGATCTACGGACTCGAGGGCGCCCTCTCCTCGGAGATGCTGGAGTTCCCCGGCGGGGTGATGGGCATGGCCCTGAACCTGGAGGAGGAGACCGTCGGCGCGGTCATCCTGGGCAACGCGACGGCGATCAAGGAAGGCGATGTCGTCAAGACGACCGGCCGCGTCGTCGAGGTGCCGGTCGGTCAGGCGCTCCTCGGCCGGGTCGTTGACCCGCTCGGGCGCCCGCTGGACGACAAGGGCCCGATCGCCGCGACGGCCACCCGCCCGGTGGAGCGGATCGCCCCCGGCGTCATCGTCCGGAAGTCGGTCGACACGCCGGTCCAGACCGGGATCAAGGCGATCGACGCGCTCATCCCGATCGGCCGCGGCCAGCGCGAGCTGATCATCGGCGACCGTCAGACCGGCAAGACGGCCATCGCCCTCGACACGATCATCAACCAGAAGGGCAAGGGCCTCGTCTGCATCTACGTGGCGATCGGCCAGAAGCTGTCCACGGTCGCCAACACCGTGGCCATCCTCGAGTCGCACGGCGCGATGGAGCACACGATCGTCGTCGTCGCCGGTGCCGAGGACCCCGCGCCGCTCCAGTACCTGGCCCCGTACGCCGGCGTGGCGATGGGCGAGGAGATCATGGAGAACGGGGTCGAGGTGGCCGGGCAGGGGACCGTCAAGGACGCCCTGTGCGTCTACGACGACCTCAGCAAGCACGCCTGGGCCTATCGCGAGATGTCGCTCCTCCTTCGCCGGCCGCCCGGTCGCGAGGCCTACCCGGGCGACGTCTTCTACCTCCACAGCCGACTCCTCGAGCGCGCGGCGCGCCTGAACGAGGAGAACGGCGGCGGGTCGCTGACGGCCCTGCCGATCATCGAGACCCAGGCGGGCGACGTGTCGGCGTACATCCCGACCAACGTCATCTCGATCACCGACGGCCAGATCTTCCTCGACACGGACCTCTTCAACTCGGGCCAGCGGCCCGCCCTCAACATCGGCATCTCCGTCTCCCGGGTCGGTTCGGCCGCCCAGACGAAGGCGATGAAGAAGGTGGCCGGCCCGCTCAAGCTCGACCTGGCCCAGTACCGGGCCCTGGCGGCCTTCGCCCAGTTCGCGTCCGACCTGGACAAGGCCACCCGGGACCAGCTGACCCGCGGCGAGAAGCTCTCCGAGGTGGTCAAGCAGCCCCAGTACCAGCCGCTCGCCGTCGAGAAGCAGGTCGCGATCCTGTACGCCGCGACGAAGGGCGCCCTCGACGACATCCCGTCGAACCGGGTCAAGGAGTGGGAGACCGGCTTCTACCGGTACCTCGAGACGGAGCGCCCGGCGATCCTGACCGAGCTCGCCGAGACGAAGACGATGACCGACGAGCTCGCGACCGGATTCGACGACGCCATCGATTCGTATCGTCAGTCGTTCCTCGCCTGAGGGCCTCATGGAAACGAGAATCCGTCGCTCCGGCGGTCCAGGGCAAGGCGGAGCCGAGCACGCGAACGAGCGCACCTCAAGGTGCGTGAACGAGCGCGCGCAGGCGACAACGCCGATCCTGGGCCGATCGAAGCGACGGCCGACGCGTCGGGCGGGGCACCATGGCTAGTCAGCGTGACATCCGGCGGCGCATCGGCGCGGTGAAGAACATCAAGCAGATCACCCGGGCGATGCAGTTCGTCGCCGCGAGCAAGCTCAAGCGCGCCCAGGACGCGACGCTCGCCTCCCGGCCCTACAGCGACAAGCTGGAGGAGGTCCTGGCGGACCTCGCCGCCGTCCTGAGCGGCGAAGAGCACCCGCTCCTCGTCCGGCGCGAGGACGGCAAGCGGCTCATCGTGCTCATCACCGCGGACCGCGGGCTGGCCGGCCCGTTCAACACGAACACCGTCCGGTTCGCCGCCCGTGAGATCACCGAGCACCCCGGCGACCTCGCCGTGGTGACCGTCGGTCGGAAGGGCCGTGACGCGATGCGGGCGGCGCGGGTCCCGATCGAGGCCCACTTCAACGGCTACGGGGATCGGCCGACCTTCGCCGACGTCATCCCGCTGGCCCGCCTGGTCACCGACGACTACCTGTCCGGCGAGTACGCCCGGATCGACATCATCTACACCCACTTCGTGTCGACCCTGACCCAGCGGCCGACCCTTGCCCCGCTCCTGCCGATCCAGCCCGCCGAGGACACCCAGGGGATCCCCGGCAACCAGTTCATCTTCGAGCCGGATGCCGGCGCGGTCCTGGAGCAGATCCTCCCGCGCTACGTGGCGACCCGCCTCTACCAGGCGGTCCTCGAGGCGAAGGCGAGCGAGGAGTCGAGCCGGATGGTGGCGATGAAGAACGCCACCGAGAACGCCGAGGACCTCATCGAGGACCTCACCCTCAGCTACAACAAGGTTCGCCAGGCGAACATCACCCGCGAGATGATCGAGATCGCCACGGGCGCCCAGGCCCGCTGACGCGCCCACCCAGGAGGCAATGACGAGCATGGCGACCGCCACCACCGCGACCGGCCGGGTCATCCAGATCACCGGGGCCGTCGTCGACATCGAGTTCCCGGCCGGGCACCTGCCCGGGATCTACAACGCGGTCGAGATCCAGCGACCCGGCCAGGTCCCGCTGACCGTCGAGGTCCAGCAGCACCTCGGCAACAACTGGGTCCGGACCGTCGCGATGACCACCACCGACGGCCTCGCTCGCGGCGTCGACGCGATCGACACGGGCGCGCCGATCACCGTCCCGGTCGGCGAGTCGACGCTCGGTCGCGTGTTCGATGTCCTGGGCCTGCCGATCGACCTCAAAGGCCCGGTCGAGGCGGCGACCCACCTGCCGATCCATCGCGAGCCGCCCGCCTTCGATCAGCAGACCACCGACGTCGAGGTGTTCGAGACCGGGATCAAGGTCATCGACCTGATCTGCCCGTTCAAGAAGGGCGGCAAGATCGGGATCTTCGGCGGCGCCGGGGTCGGCAAGACGGTCATCATCCAGGAGCTCATCCGGAACGTCGCCCAGGAGCACGCCGGGTACTCGGTCTTCGCCGGTGTCGGCGAGCGCAGCCGCGAGGGCAACGACCTCATCCAGGAGATGACCGAGTCGGGGGTCATCGCCAAGACGGCCTTCGTCTTCGGCCAGATGAACGAGCCGCCCGGCGCCCGCCAGCGGGTGGGCCTGACCGCCCTGACGATGGCCGAGTACTTCCGCGACGAGGAGGGCCGCGACGTCCTCCTGTTCATCGACAACATCTTCCGCTTCACCCAGGCCGGCTCGGAGGTCTCGGCCCTTCTCGGCCGGATGCCGAGCGCGGTCGGTTATCAGCCGAACCTGGCGACCGAGATGGCCGCCCTGCAGGAGCGGATCACCTCGACGAAGAAGGGCTCGATCACCAGCCTCCAGGCCGTCTTCGTCCCGGCCGACGACTACACCGACCCGGCGCCGGCGACCACCTTCGGCCATCTCGACTCGACGATCCGCCTCGAGCGCTACATCACCGAGCTCGGGATCTACCCGGCGGTCGACCCGCTGACCTCGACCTCGCGGGTGCTCGACCCGCTCGTCGTGGGCCAGGAGCACTACGACGTCGCCCGGGAGACCCAGCGGGTCCTCCAGCGCTACCGCGACCTCCAGGACATCATCGCGATCCTCGGCATCGACGAGCTGTCCGAGGACGACAAGGCCACGGTCTCGCGAGCGCGCCGGCTCCAGCGCTTCATGAGCCAGCCGTTCTTCGTGGGCGAGGTCTTCACCGGCCGGCCGGGGGTGTACGTCCCGATCAAGGACACCGTCGCGTCGTTCAAGGAGATCCTGGACGGCACGGCCGACACGCTCCCGGAGCAGGCGTTCTTCCTGGCCGGGACGATCGACGACGTCCGCGCGAACGCCGAGAAGCTGGCCGGCTGACGATGAGCATCCGGCTGGAGATCGTCACCCCCGAGCGGCTCGTCTACGCCGACGACGTCGACGCGGTCGCGGTGCCCGGCGTCGAGGGCGAGCTCGGGGTGCTGCCGCACCATGCTCCGCTCATCACGACCCTCGGGCTCGGTGAGCTCCGGATCCGCAAGAGCGGCCAGGAGGAGCATTTCGCGATCATCGGCGGCTTCCTCCAGGTCCGGCCGGACAAGGTGGTGGTGATGGCCGAGACCGCCGACCTCGCCGCGGAGATCGACCTCGAGCTGGCCCAGGAGGCCCGTCGCGAGGCCGAGCGGGCACTCGAGACCGGCTACCACGAAGGGGCCGACCTGGCTGCGGCGCGGGCCAGCCTCCAGCAGGCCCTCCTCCGGATCCGTGTCGCCGAGCGTCGTCACCGCGAGGGTCCGCGTCACCGCGGATGACGCGAGGTGGCCGACGCTCGACCGTTCCACTGGGAGTACCAGCCGGCTCCCGTCACTCGTGAGGTCTTCCGGATCGAGGGCGGCCGGGCCCTGTCCGGCCGGGTCGAGATCAGCGGTGCGAAGAACGCGGCCCTCAAGCTCCTGGCCGCCGCCACCCTGACCGGGGAGCGCTGCCGGTTCACGAACATCCCCGAGATCGAGGACGTGCGGGTCATGGCCGAGACCCTGCGCGACCTCGGCGTGCTCGTGGACCATCCCGAGCCGAACGTCTACGAGGTGGCCTCGGGCGACGTGGAGTGGCTCTTCGTGCCGCTCGAGGCCGCGGCGAAGATGCGCGCCAGCTTCATCCTCCTCGGCCCTCTCCTCGGCCGGTTCGGTCGGGTGATCATCAGCAACCCCGGGGGGGACCGGATCGGACGACGCCCGGTCAACCTCCACGTCGACGCGATGCGGGCGCTCGGGGCCGAGATCGACTACCGCGACGGCTACTACTTCGCCCGAGCCCCCGGCCGGCTCCGCGGCGGCCTGGTCGAGTTCCCGTTCGTGACCGTGATGGGGACCGAGAACGCGATCCTGGCCGCCGTCCTCGCCGACGGTCACACGACGATCCGCCCGGCGGCCGCCGAGCCCGAGATCGACGACCTCATCGCCTTCCTCCAGAAGATGGGCGCCGAGGTCGAGCGGACCGGCCCCGGGACCATCGAGGTCGAGGGTCGCAAGCGCCTGCGGGGCGCCGAGCACCGGGTCGTCCCCGACCGGATCGAGGCCGGCACGTTCGCGGTCGCGGCCGCGATCACCGGCGGGCGGGTGACCGTCGCGAATGCCCCGTGCGAGCACCTCGGCAAGTTCATCGACGTCCTCGGACGAGTTGGTGTCGGCGTCTCGTGCACGGCCGACACGATCGAGGTGGACGGGACCGGGATCGGCGGCTACCGGGCGCTGGACGTCGAGACGGCCCCCTACCCGGGCCTGGCCACCGACCTTCAGCCGCCCACCTGCATCCTCCTGACCCAGGCGCGCGGCGACAGCCACGTCCACGAGGCGATCTTCGAGGACCGCCTCGAGTTCCTCTCCGAGGTCCGTCGGATGGGCGCCCGGGTGGAGCTGACCGATCCCCACCACGCAACGATCCAGGGCGCCTCGCCGCTTCATGGCGCCGAGGTGGAGATCGGCGACCTGCGGGCCGGCGCGAGCCTGATCCTCGCGGCTCTGGCAGCCGACGGGAGCACGACGATCCACGGAGCGCACCACGTTCATCGGGGGTATGAGAACATCGGCCGGAAGTTCCAGGACCTCGGAGCGCGGATCGAGCGCACCGCCGAGCCGCCCCAACCGGAGCCGGCCGCCTCGGCCCGCGGTGGGGACGTCGCCAGCGAAGGGAAGCCAGACACCCGCTCATGAAGATCGGCATCGACCTCGGCACGGCGAACGTGCTCGTGTACGTCCAGGGCAAGGGAATCGTCATCCAGGAACCGTCGGTCGTCGCGGTCGACGACCAGAACCGGATCGTCGCCGTGGGCGAGGACGCCCGCGAGATGATCGGGCGGACCCCGGGCAACATCCAGGCGATCCGGCCGATGAAGGACGGGGTCATCGCCGACTACGTCATCACCGAGGCGATGCTCAGCCATTTCATCGGCAAGGTGAAGAAGGGCCGGGTCAACTTCACCAAGCCGGACGTCATGATCAGCGTGCCCGCCGGGGTGACCTCCGTGGAGAAGCGGGCCGTTCGCGACGCGGCGCTCAAGGCCGGCGCCGGCGAGGCCTACCTGATCGAGGAGCCGCTGGCCGCCGCGATCGGGGCCAACGTCCCGATCAGTGGGCCGTCCGGGAACATGGTCATCGACATCGGCGGCGGGACCAGCGAGATCGCGGTCATCGCCCTCGGCGGGATCGTCGTGTCGACCAGCCTGCGGGTCGGCGGCAACAAGTTCGACGAGGCGATCGCCACGTATATCCGCAAGAAGTACAACCTGATGATCGGCGACCGGACCGCCGAGGACGTCAAGATCCAGATCGGGACGGCCCTGCCGCTCGAGCGCGAGCTCCAGATGGAGGTCCGCGGCCGCGACCTCATCGCCGGGCTGCCCCGGACGATCCCGATCACCAGCTCGGAGGTCATGGAGGCGATCGAGGCACCGCTCCAGCAGCTGGTGGCGGCGGTCCGGATGGTCCTCGAGCAGACGCCGCCGGAGCTCAGCTCGGACATCATCGACAAGGGCATGGTCATGTCCGGCGGCGGATCGCTCCTGCGCAACATCGACAAGCTCCTGACCCAGGTCACCGGCGTCCCCTGCCACGTCGCGGAGAACGCCCTCGATTGCGTGGCCATGGGGACCGGACTGGCCCTCGAGCACTACGACTTCTTCAAGAAGTCGCTCGTCCAGCAGATCTGACGACCGGGGTGGTCGCCTGGCTGGCGCTCGCAGCCCACGCGTCCCGATGTTGATCGGCGATGGGGCCTCGCGACCCGCGGACGACGCCCGGGTCTTCGTCGACCTCCACTGCCACACGAACGGGAGCTTCGATTCGCTGAGCGATCCGGCCGCCGTGGTCAGGGCGGCCGCCCGGCGCGGGCTGACCCATCTGGCGATCACCGACCACGACCGGATCGACGCCGCATTGCGGGCCCGGGACGCGGCGCCGGCCGGTCTGACGGTCATCGTCGGCTCCGAGGTGAAGACCCGGGACGGGGATCTCATCTGCCTCTTCCTCGAGCGTCCCATCCCGCCGGGGCTTGCCGCCGACGAGGCGATCGCGGCTGCCCGCGAGCAGGGCGGGCTGGTCGGGATCCCTCACCCGTTCGACCGGTTCCGGGGCTCGCTCCTCAACGATCCCCGTCTCGAGGCGCTGGCCCCGCTCGTCGACTGGGTCGAGGGCTGGAACGCCCGGATCGTGGGCCGGGCCGGGAACGACCAGGCGGTCGAGTTCGCTCGTCTCCACGGCCTGGCCACCGTGGCCGTCTCCGACGCCCACTCGATCGTCGAGGTGGGGATCGCCTATACCGTCATGCGCGGCGACCCGTCCACGGCCGCCGGCCTTCTGGCGGCCCTCGCCAGCAGCACGCTCGTCCCGGGTCGGGCATCCTACCTGGCACGGGTGGTCACGCCGATCGCCAAGGTCGTCCAGCGGGCGCGCGGCAACGGTCGCGTCTCCGCCGCGTCCCCGCACGAGGTTCGAACCCGGTGACCGATCCGCCCAACCCGTCGCCGATGGACCCGCCGATCGATCCGCCGCCGACCGATCCCCGGCCGGATGATCCACGGCTGATCGACCCGGTGGCTCTCAAGGAGGAGCTTCTCGAGGATCCGACCCGGGCCGACCAGGAGATCACCGCCGACCAGGTCTCGATCGGTCGCCGCCTCCGCCAGCCCCGAACGATCATCTCGATCGCCGTCCCCATCGGGATCATCGTCTTCTTCCTGTTCATCAACGGCGGGCGTCTGTCCGCCGTCCCGCAGCTCATCCTCCAGGCGAATCCGGCGCTCGTGCTCGCCGCCTTCGTGGTCTTCTACGCCGGGTTCCCCCTGCGCGGCTTCCGCTGGGGCCGACTCCTGCGGGCGACCGGGTTCCGGATCGGCGTCCCCGATTCGACCGAGATCCTCTACCTGTCCTGGTTCGTGAACTGCGTCGTCCCGGCCAAGCTCGGCGACGTCTACCGGGCCTACCTGCTGAAGATGAACAGCCCGGCGTCGCTCAGCCGGACCTTCGGGACGGTCTTCATCGAGCGGATCCTCGACCTCTTCGTGATCGCCTTCCTGGGGCTGGCTGCCGGGTTCTGGAGCTTCCGGACCGGGATGCCGCCGGCGATCAAGGTCGTCTTCCTCGTCGGCATCGTCGTCGTGGTGGTCCTCGCGATCGGCCTCTTCACGATGCGCAACTTCGGCCGACGGATCATCGTCCGGCTGCCCCTCCCGGTCCGCGTCCTCGAGCTCTACGAGCGGTTCGAGGAAGGTGTCTTCGGTGGCGTCGGACTTCGCCACCTGCCGGTCCTCGCCGTGGTGACCGTCGTCATCTGGCTCACCGAGGCCCTGCGCCTGTGGCTCGTGGTCCAGGCGCTCGGCTTCCCGGACGTGGAGCTGGGGCTGTCCGGGGCGGTCTTCGTGGCGCTCATCGGCTCGCTCCTGACGGCCATCCCGCTCAGCCCGGCCGGCCTCGGGTTCGCCCAGGCCGGGGTCATCGGGGTGCTGACCGTCGCCTACAACGTGCCCCTGGCGGAGGCGACCGCGATCACGATCCTCGACTGGGTGATCAGCGTCCTCTCGATCATCGCCTTCGGCGGGATCCTCTACGTGGTCTCGAAGAAGCCGCGCGGTGAGGACTGGATCCCCGGCGACCTGGTGGCCGAGGGCACGTCCTAGACGGACCGGTGCCGACCCGGCACCACTCGTCCCACCAGGCCCCTGACCGTCGTCCGCACCGGACCGCTGCGGACCGCTCCGGACGGACGCGCCGAAGACCCGGAGGTCGCTCCCGCACCCGTACCAACGGGTGATGGGGACGCACCACGCCGGCGTCGATAGTGGACCCCTGACCCGGATCGTCGGGCTTCCCTCGAGGAGCGAATCAGGCAGGCCATGACAGCCCAGAACGGCCGCGCGTTCAACGAGTGGTTGCGAGCCCAGCTCAAGGCCAAGAAGATGTCGCAGCGTCAGCTCGCCCAGCAGTCCGGGGTGGACCACTCCACGATCTCCCGGCTGATCCGCGGCGACCGGATGCCTTCGCTCGGGACGGCGACCAAGCTCGCCCGGGGTCTCCGCGAGCTCCGTGACGACGCCGACACGCCCCAGTACCTGGGCCTCATGTCGTCCGGCTCGGCGAACCCGACCGCACGGGTCGAGTATGCCCTCCGCTCGGACGACGTCCTCGGCGAGCCGCAGGTCCGGCAGATCATGGAGTACTACCTCGCGGTGCGGATGCGTCGCCTCGGGCGAGCCTACGGCTCGCCGGCCGACCAGACCCGCCCGATGGCCCAGACCTACCAGCGCAACGGCGTCGGGTCGCCCAGCCCGGTCGGGGTCGGGAGCGGCTCGGGGAACGCCGGCCCGAACCGGCTCGGCGCTGCGCGGAGCCCGCTGCGGACGCCCCCGGGTCGACCGACGAGTCGCTACTGACAACGCCTTGACCGGCCCGGGATACCCCTCCTCTCCCGGGCCTCGGGGACAGCGAACGCCGGCTCTGGGGGCCGGCGTTCGCACGTGTGCCGGCTGACCGCCGGGTCGGGCGGTGGGCCGCCTCACCCCCGGCGCGGCCTGCCCCGAGAGTCGGTGACGGGCGGATCCTCCGTCCCGGGCTCGGCCGCCGGGTGGCTCCGCGCGCGACTGCCGCGGACGTGCCGGGCCTCGGGTGGGAGCTCGGGCAGGGGCCGACCCGCCGCCAGCGCCAGGGTCCGCGTGGCGTTCACCTCGTCGTAGCCCTCGTCCATCCCGGGCGTTTCGAGGAAGTAGGTCACGTGGGCGAGCCGCGGGTGGCAGAGCACGGCGCGCAGGCCCTCCGATCCGATCTCCCCGGCTCCGATGTGCTCATGCCGATCCGCCCGTGAGCCCAGGCCCGCCCGCGAGTCGTTGAAGTGGATCATCGCCAGCCGATCCAGGCCGATGAGCTCGGCGAACCGTTCGACCAGACGGTCGACCCCGGTGTCACTGGAAAGGTCGTGGCCGGCGCCCCACAGGTGGGCGGTATCGAGGCAGATCCCGAGCCGCCGGGCGGGGACGCCGCGGGCCGCGCATGCCTCGAGGATCGCGGCGATCTCCTCGACCGTGGTGCCCAGCCCGTCGCCGCCTCCGGCGGAGTTCTCGAGGGCGAGGAGGGCGGCATCGGGGCCGTCATCCACCTCGGCGAGGACCCCGGCCACCCCGTCGGCAAGTCGGGCCGTCCCGCTCGCGACGTCGGTCCCGCGGTGGGACCCGATGTGGACGTTCACGAGGCGCGCACCGAAGCCGGGGGCGACCTGCAGCTCGCGGGTCAGGACCTCGCGTGAGCGGGCCGCGAGTGCCTCGTCGGAACCGGCCAGGTTCACCAGGTAGGCGGCATGGATGGCGACCGGCCCGAGCCCAAGCTCGGCCAGCCTGGCCCGGAATGCCGGGAGCTCCCGGGGTGGTGCCGCTCGGCGTCGCCAGGCGGTCGGGTTGTCGCTGAAGACCTGGAGTGTGTCGAGCCCGAGCTCCCACGCCCGATCGGCTGCTCGGACCATCCCCTGGCCGAGGGCGAGATGCGCGCCGATCCGTCGTCCGTCGGGAAGCACGCTCCGAATCCTAGCGACCGGACTGCGACGCGGTGACCGCCGTGCCGGCGAGGGACACGGCTGGACAGGGCACGGGTCCGCCGGGTACGGTCCGACGATGATCCGATCGGAACCCGGGTCCCCCGGACCCGAGCCCGCCGCCGGTCCACCGGACGGCCCCAGGCGCCTGACCTACGACGAGAAGGTCATCCGTGCGTTCATCCGCGACGACCGGCTCGTCTCGATCCCCGCCCAGGAGCGCAAGCGCCTGGTGGTCCTCCGCTACCTGCGCGACCGCTGCTTCACGGAGGACCGGACGTACCCGGAAGCCGAGGTCAACCAGCGTCTGGCGCTCTATCACCCGGACGTCGCGACCCTCCGTCGGGGGATGGTCGACGCCGGATTCGTGACCCGCGCGTCGGGAGCGTATCGGCGAGCCTGACGGCGAGGCCTCGCGCCGGTCCCGATGGGCCCGGGTCAGCCGGCCTTCCGGGCCGGTTTGGGGCCTGCGCTTCGGGCTCCATTGCCGCGGCCGGCCGTGTAGCCGCCGTTGAGGACCGGCTCGATGAGCCCGTAATCGCCGTCGTCCCGGCGGTAGATGACCGCGAGCCGCTCCGTCTCGGCGTTCACGAACACGAAGAAGCCGTGCCCGAGCTCCTCCATCCCGGCGATCGCGTCCTCTTCGAACATCGGCTCGATCGCGAAGCGCTTCGTCTTGACGACGCGCGGCGGCCGGCCCGGTTCGGCGGTCCCGTCGGCGAGTCGTCGGAGGAGGACCTTCTCCTCGATCGGCCGCGCCCGGACCCTGGGCTTGTCGAGGTGCTCCACCGCCTGTCGTTCGACCTTGTCGACGACCGTGTCGATCGCCGCCTCGTGGGTGAGGCCGGCGGCCCGGCTGCGCAGGGTCCGCCCGTCGATGACCAGGGTGACCTCGGCGATCCGCGAGTCGTCCTGGCTCCGATGTTTCTCGACCGACAACTCCACGATCGCCTCGCTCCGATCGTCCAGGATCCGTTCCAGGCGCGCCATCTTCCGTTCGGCGTACGCCCGCACGGGTTCGGAGATCCGGATGTTCTTGCCCTTGACGATCGTCCTCACGGAAGACCTCCCGGAGACGCCTGGAGCGCCTGCATCGCCGGGACGGCGGTGCGGAGGGCGCTCCGATGGGTCGACTGGACCTGACCCGAGTATAGGACCGCTCCGCGATCGCCCACGACGGACGAATGGCCTGTTCCGGGGCACCGACGGTCGTGGCCGATGACCGGCGGTGAAGCGTCGGCCGGCATGATCGCCCGGTGCGGACCCTGGCGGCGCGGCTGCTCGATCTCGCCCTCCCGTCGGCCTGTCCAGGTTGCGGGCGGGAGGGCGAGCCGGTCTGCGCCGATTGCGCGCCCGGGCTGGCGGTCCGCCACGATCGCCCGGCGGGGGTCTCGATCGGGCTCCCTGCGGAGCTGCCGGCGCCCCTCGTCCAGCTGGAATGGTCCGCGCCGTTCAACGGGACGGTGCGAGCCGCACTCCATGCCCTCAAGTACGGGGGCGATCGTCGCCTGGCGGTGCCGCTCGGGACGGCCGCGGCCGCGCGCTGGCGCCGGGCGGGGGTCGGCGGGGACCTGGTCGTCCCCGTGCCCGTCCATCCGTCGCGAGAACGCGAGCGCGGATTCGACCAGGCGGTCCTCCTCGCGGCCGTCGTGGCCGGGCAGCTCGGCCTGCCGATGCGTCCGGTCCTGGAACGTCGGCGCCGGACGGTCGCCCAGTTCGGGCTCGATCGGGCCGGTCGCGGGGTGAACGTCGCCGGCGCCTTCGGTCTCCGCGGGGCCTCGGCGGACGATCCTGGCGCGCCCTCACCGATCCGCGATCGCTGGGTCATCCTCGTCGACGACGTGACGACGACCGGCGCCACTCTGGCCGCCTGCGCGACGGCACTCATGGCCGAGGGCGCGCTCGCCGTCTCGGGTCTGACGGTCGCCCGGGAGCGCTGAGCCGGACTCGGGACCGTGCTCGGGCGACCCGGTCAGGCTGCCGGCGACTCCTCCAGGACGATCCGGTCCCCGACCTCGGTCGCCGTTCGGTCGATCGTGCCCACCGGCAGCTCCAGGGTGCCGTTCGCGCCGCGGACGAACCAGACGACGCCCCGCCAGGCGGGCAGGGCCCGCCGGACCGCCACGACCCGGCGTGCGCCGTCGTCGCCGGCGGGCCGTCCGACGAAGACGCAGTCGATCGCGAAGCGCATGAACATCATGTGGATGCCGTTGGCCCCCGGCAGCCACAGGCCGGCGCCTTCGGGCAGGCTGGTCCGACCCATGAGGCCCATGAAGCGGGCCCACAGGCTGTCGGCCGACTCGAGCGGGGCGGCCACGACCGTGCCGCGGTCCAGGTTGCGTGCCCTGCGGACCGACGGCCCGGCGCCGCGGTCCGGGGCGCTCATCTCAGGTGTGCAGGTTCTTGACGATGAGGATGATCGCCGGTCCGAGGATGACGATGAAGAGCGACGGGAAGATGCACCCGACCAGCGGGAAGAGCATCTTGATCGGCGCCTTGGCGGCCATCTCCTCGGCCCGCTGGCGGCGCTCGATGCGGAGCTGCTCAGACTGGACCTGGAGGACCTTCGAGATCGACACGCCGAGCTGCTCGGCCTGGATGATGGCGCCGATGAAGTTCGTGAGTGGCTGGACCTCGGTCCGCGGGATCATGTCCCGGAGCGCTTCGCGACGGGTCTTGCCGACCCGGACCTCGGCCAGCGCCCGGCGGAACTCGTCGGACAGCGGACCGTTCAGCTTCTCGACGACCTTGCCGAGTGCCGCGTCGAAGCCCAGGCCGGCCCGGACGGAGATCGTCAGGAGGTCCAGGGTGTCGGGGATCATCATCAGGATCGCCTTCTGACGAGCCTTGATCCGGCGACCGAGCCAGAACTCGGGAGCCATATAGCCCACGAGCGCCCCGACGCCGACGCCGATCAGCCCGCCGATGAAGCCGTTCATGATGAGGAAGAACAGGAAGAAGAACCCGATCGCGAAGAGCACCGTGGCGAGGCCCTTGATCCCGAGCCAGTCGGAGACGCTCAGGTCGCCGGGGTTGCCGGCCAGGGCGAGTCGCTTCTGGGTCCGATCGCCGAACGACTGGCTCGTGACCCTGGCGACGGTGCCCGACAGCCGGCCCGCCAGCGGACGGAGCGTCCGCTCCATGAACGGCTGCTGGAGCTCGAGCTCCTCGAGGTTCTTGGCCTGCATCGACCCGAGCTGGGTCAGCCGGGCCTGGACGGGGTCGACCGGCCGGCTGCCGGCCAGGCCCATGAAGATCAGCAGGATCGCGGCCGCTGCGACGCCCGCGATGATGAGCGCTGGGAGCATCGCTTAGACCTCGATGTCGACGATCTTGCGGATCGCCATGAAGCCGAGGAACATCATGAACGCGCCCATCGCGAGGATGATGACCCCGGCGGGAAGACCGCCGATGGAGACCGATGAGTCGAACATCGGCGCCATGAACCCGGGGGCGATGATGAACAGGAAGCCGGCCAGGCCGATCGGCAGGAAGCCGACGACGTAGCCCGACATCCGCTGCTGGGCGGTCAGCGTCCGGATCTCGCCCTTGATCCGGACCCGCTCGCGGATGGTGAACGCGATCGAGTCGAGGATCTCGGCCAGGTTGCCGCCGACCGTGTGCTGGATCGAGATCGCCGTCGCCATCAGCTCGAGGTCGTCCGACCGCACTCGGCGGACCATGTTCTCGAGCGCCTGGTCGAACGGCAGGCCCAGGTTCACTTCGCGGATGACCCGGCCGAACTCGGTGGCGACCGGCGGTCGGGACTCGCGGACGACCATCTCGATCGCCTGGAGGAAGGATGACCCGGCCCGCAGCGCGTTGGCGATGAGGGTGATCGTGTCGGGAAGCTGCTTGTTGAAGGCATTCAGCCGACCGCTCTTCCGACGCCCGAGCCAGAAGCGGGGCAGCCAGAAGCCGATGAGGACGCCGATCAGGAGGGCGATCGGGTTGCCGAGCGCCGGCAGGAACAGGGAGAAGACGAGCATCAGGATGGGGACGCCGATCGTCGAGCCCGCCCAGATGATGAGGTACTCGGATGGCTTGAGCTTGAGGTCGGCGCGAGCCAGCTCGCGCTGGAGGTTCGCTCCGAAGTCGCGACCCTCGACCACCTTGTTGAGGTTCGCCAGGGCCTGGCTCTGGGCGATGAGGTCGCTGATCGGGCCCTGGCCGGTCGAGGCCGGCTTGGCCTGCTCCTGACGGCCCGAGGCATAGCGCTCGAGCCGTGAGCTGATCCCCGAGCCGCTCCCGGAGGACGCCAGGCCCAGGGTGATGAAGACGATCGCCAGGGCCGCGATGCCGGCAACGGCGAGGGTGCTCAGCTCCATTCGCTACCTCCTGGCTGTCAGCGGGCTCAGTACGAGAAGCCGAAGAGGCCCGGAGGCAGGTGGATACCCTGCGTCTCGAACTTCTCGACGAACTTGGGGCGGATCCCGGTCGGCTTGAGCCGGCCCTGGATCTTGCCCTCGACGACGCCGGACTGCTCGAAGACGAACACGTCCTGCATGACGATGACGTCGCCTTCCATGCCCTGGACCTCGGTGATGTTGACGATCTTCCGGGTCCCGTCCTTGAGCCGGCTCTGCTGGACGATGAGGTCCACGGCCGAGGCGACCTGCTCGCGGATGGCCCGCAGCGGCAGGTCGACGCCGGCCATGAGGACCATCGTCTCGAGGCGCGAGAGCATGTCCCGCGGCGAGTTGGCGTGGCCGGTCGACATCGATCCGTCGTGGCCGGTGTTCATGGCCTGGAGCATGTCCAGGGCCTCGCCCGAGCGGCACTCCCCGACGATGATCCGGTCGGGCCGCATCCGAAGCGAGTTCCGGACGAGCTCCCGGATCGGGATGGCGCCCTTGCCCTCGATGTTCGGCGGGCGGGATTCGAGGGTGACCACGTGCTCCTGGCGGAGCTGGAGCTCAGCCGCGTCCTCGATCGTGATGATCCGCTCGTCGTTCGGGATGAACGAGGAGAGGACGTTGAGGGTGGTCGTCTTGCCCGAGCCGGTACCGCCCGAGACGAAGATGTTCAGGCGGGCCTCCACGCAGGCCTTGAGGAAGTCGAACATGTCCGGGGTCGCCGTGCCGAATCGGATCAGGTCGTCCACCGTGAAGGGGGAGGCGGAGAACTTCCGGATCGTGATGACGGGGCCGACGAGCGACAGCGGCGGGATGATGGCGTTGACGCGCGAGCCGTCGGTCAGGCGGGCGTCGACCATCGGCGACGACTCGTCGACGCGGCGGCCGATCGGGGCGATGATCCGATCGATGATCCGCATCACGTGGTCGTCGTTCTGGAAGACGACGTTCGTCAGCTCGAGCTTGCCCGACCGCTCGATGTAGACCTGGCGGGGTCCGTTGACCATGACCTCGGTGATGCTCTCGTCGCGCAGGAGCGGCTCGAGCGGCCCGAGGCCGATGATCTCATCGGTGATCTGCTCGAGCATCCGGACGCGCTCGGCGCGGGTCAGGGCGAGGCCTTCCTCGTCGATGACCTTGCCGAAGATCTCCTCGATCTGGCGCCGCACCTCGACCTGGTTGGACAGGTCGAGCTTGGGGTCGAGGTCCTGGATCACCCGGTTCTGGATCCGGAACTTGACGTCCCGGAACGACTCCCGGACCGGACCCTGGGACATCAGCCGGCTGGCCGGTGCGGGCGGGGGCGTCCCCGTCGGGCCCCCCGGGGCACCCGGTGCGACGGGCAGGTTCTCAGACGTTCCACCCGGGGACGACCCGGGTCGAGCGCTTTCGATCCGCTTCAGGAGGGACATCGCCTACACCCCTTCAGGCCCCGAGGGGCACACTGCTACCGCCATGCGAACAGGGACTTTCGAGGAGCCGGCTTTCGGCTGTCCTCGGACGCGGCCGCCCTGCGCTCGCCACCAGTGATGGCGGCCGCAAGCTGGACGACGTCCTGCGACACCTGGGCTTCCCGGTTGGACAGGACGAACGGCACCCCGCGATTCAGGGCGTAGACCACGCTCCGTCCGTCGCTCACGATGGTGTGGTCGACCTTGCGCCCGATCGAATGCTCGACGTCCGCGACGCGGATGCCGAGTGTCGAATCGGCGCGGTTGAGGACCAGCCGGATCTTCGATCCCTCGTAGCCGAGCTGGCTGGCGACCTCCAGGAAGAGGCGCATGTTCTTGATGCTCGTGATCTCCAGCGTCAGGACCGTGAGGATGATATCCGCCGCGTCGAGGATCGCCAGGGTCGTGTCGCTGAACGAGGCGGTGCAGTCGACGACGACGAGGTCATTCGTCGCCCGGAGCGCCTCGAGGACCTTCCGGACGCCTGACGGGGTGATCATCTCGGCCTTCTCCGGGGATGGCGGCGCGAGGAGCACCCGGACCCCGGACGAGTGGTTGATGACGAACGTATCGAGCGACTCGGGCTCTCCGCCCTCCAGCTCCGGCGCCAGGTCGGCGATCGACTTGTTCTTCGGGTTGAGGTTGAGGAGGACGCCCACGTCGCCGAACTGGAACGAGCCGTCGATCAGGACGGTCCGCTGGCCCAGCTCGGCCGCCGCAGCGACCGCCAGGTTCACGCCGATCGTCGTCCGGCCCACCCCGCCCTTCGGGCTGAAGACCGCCACGACCTGGCCGGGTTCGCGGTCGCCGGCCGCCGCCGATGCCGATGCCGCCGCGACCGCGGCGTTCGTCGTGATCGTGATCCGGCCCTGCTTCTCGCGCTCGCGGATGTGGACCTGGCGGATCGAGGCGGTGAGCTCGTCGCTGCTGAACGGCTTGACGAGGAACTCGCGGGCGCCGGCGAGCATCGACCGGCGGAGGTAGTCGGCCTCGCCCTGGACCGACATCATCACGACCGCGGCGGTGGGGACCTCGGCCGAGAGCTTCTCGGTCGCGGTGATGCCGTCCATGTCCGGCATGTTGATGTCCATGAGGACGATGTCCGGCCGGAGCCGGGCCGCCATCTCCAGGGCCTGCTGTCCCGAGTCCGCCGCCCCGACCACGTCGACGTCGCTCTCGAAGCCGAGAAGCTTCGTGAGATGGTCGCGCGTCTCCGCGATGTCGTCGACGATGAGGACCTTGATCATGTCAGCCATCGAGGATTGGAGCCTTCGTTCGTCGGTGCTGCGGTGGTCGGGATGATGAGGGACCGGGGAGAGGCCGACGGGCGCGGGATCCGTTCGGGATCCGGCGCGCCCGTCGGAACACTGAGCGGGGTCAGGCCGGGCGTGGCGCTTCGGGTCTCGCGGGTCTCGCGCCTCCGGCTGCCTACTTCTTCGGGAGGATGGCCTCGACGACCTGCGGCGGGAGGACGCCGTAGTTGTCCACGAGGGTCTTGAGGATGATGCCGGTGGTGATGTCCAGGGTCGGCTCGATGGCCTGACCGCTGTCGTCCACGTAGTCCTTGGGCGAGCGCAGGATCAGGCTGATGCAGCCGTCCACCTGGGCGTACTTGATGACCTCGGACTGCTGCGGGGTGACGGCGAGGAGGACGATCTCCTGCTGGCCATTGAGGGCCGTGCCGGCACCGCCCGGCGCGGGCGATGCATTGCCGTTGTTCGTGGTCTGCTCGACCGGGGGAAGGAGCGTCCCGACGACCTGCATGTTCTGGAGCAGCAGCTTCGTGGAGATGCCCGAGAAGCCCGGCTGGGAGACGACGGCCCCGGTCTGCTTGTCGACGGTGACGACCGGGAACGGGGTGCCGCACTGGTTGCTGCCGCCGTCGCCGCCGCCGGCGCCACCGAAGCCGACCACCGCATCCACCCGGTCACCCACGTTGATGAGGGTGCCCACGCCCGAGATCTGGTCGACCCGGACGGACTGGGCGCGAAGGCCCTTGGGGAGGAGAGGGCCGGGCGCGATGCCGACCCCCGTGGTCTGGAACATCGTCTGGGTCATCTGGGCGCCGGACACGACGTCCGTGCGGACGATCTGCCCGACGATCTGCGACGGGTCGCCGATCGCGTCGCTGGCGCGGTTCTCAACCTTGATCGACTTCGTGGCGATCATGTCGGCCCGGACCTGGGTCCCCAGCGGGATATCCACGGTGGCCACCACCGTGGGCAGCTCCTCGGGCGGCTTGTTCGAACCGCCGGATGGATTCCCGGAGTTGAACAACGCGATGATCGCGACGAATGCGACTGCTGCCAGGACGATGCCGACAAGCAGAATCAGGCGGTTGGACCGTTTCAAAGCCACTCTCCCCAGCCGTGTGACAGGTGGCACCACTGTAGCACCGCCCAAAGGCGGCGCGACTATACCAAAGGGCTAGGACCATTAGGAAGAAATGGCCGGATTTCAATCGTGGCCGTGCGTGCAAGGGACGGCCGGCGAGCCCCTGGCGATGCCCTGGAAACCGTCGAGCGGCCCGTCCGTTGACGGGCCGCTCGACGAGTCGAAACGGGGTGGGGAGCGGAGCTCCCCACGAGCCCGGACTAGACCGAAGTGCCGATGTTGTGGAGGATGCCGCTGACCTGGTTGCCCAGGAAGATCAGGGCGATGATCGCGACGATCGCGATGAGGGCGAGGATCAGCGCGTACTCGGCGAGACCCTGGCCTTCGTCATCAGAGCGGAACGAAGAGATGAGAGCAAGAAGCTGCGTCACGTGGATGTGGCCTCCTTTCCTGGAGAAGTCCCCCGCACGGCGGGAGCTGCCGACGCGATCCGGGGACCGGATCCCGGTCCTGGTCGATCGCGTGAGCGCCTGACGGCCCCCGAACACTAGGAGCGGCCCCGAGCAGTGTCAAGACACGGCGGTCGATAGTGGTGCGTCGACGCGCACCGTCGGTCGACCCGGGGAATCGCGGACGCCGGGCCCAGCTGGACCCGGCGCCGTCGAGATCGGAGAACGGGAGCGGTCGCTCCCGGCGGGCTCGGACTAGACCGAGTCGCCGACGTTGTGGAGGATGCCGCTGACCTGGTTGCCCAGGAAGATCAGGGCGATGATCGCGACGATCGCGATGAGGGCGAGGATCAGCGCGTACTCGGCGAGTCCCTGGCCGTCGTCATCAGAGCGGAACGAAGCGATGAGAGCAAGAAGCTGCGTCATGTGGGTGGTGCCCCTTATCCTCGAGAAGTCCCCGCCCGGCGGGAGTCGTCGTGAGTCGCGGACGCCGGGCCCACCTGGACCCGGCGCCGTCGAGATCGGAGCGGAGAGCGCGGCTCTCCGCGGGCTCGGACTAGACCGAGTTGCCGACGTTGTGGAGGATGCCGCTGACCTGGTTGCCCAGGAAGATCAGGGCGATGATCGCGACGATCGCGATGAGGGCGAGGATCAGCGCGTACTCGGCGAGGCCCTGGCCTTCGTCGTCACGCTGAAGCATCGCCAGGAACGAGTTGAGGATCCCCATAGCCGTACGGCCTCCTGGATGATTGCCACCCCCAGACGAGGGCTCCGCGAATATAGGCGCGGTCCGAGCGCGACGCCATCGGCCTGATGGTACCGGGACGGGATGACCCGTTCGGGTGGCGGCCCTCAGGGGAGCTGCGCGCTGAGCCAGCCGAGGACGGCCGCGACCTGGTCGTCGAACAGGACCAGCAGGATGACCACGAACAGGGCGGTCAGCCCGAGGATGAGCCCGTACTCCACCAGTCCCTGACCGGCCGGGGCCCGTTGGAACGCCCGGGCGTGCGGCATCGAACGACTCAGTCGGACGGCGGAAGGTCGACGACGATCCGCAGCTCGTCTCCGGACGGCGACAGGCTCGCCGCGGCCCGCAGGGTCACCGCACGGGACTGGATCTCGCGCCACGCCTTGGCGGGCAGCGGGACTGGAGCGACGGTGGCCGCCAGCGCGGCCGCCTCCTCGCCTTCGCGGTCCGCGATCATCGCGGCCAGGGCTGCGGGCATCGGCTCCGGGCTCGCTGTGCCGCGGCCCCGGCCCCGACCGGCCGGTCGGGCTCCGGTCCCACCAGCCGGGCCGCCCGCGACCGCGGGCTCATCCGGCGAGGGGGGCCCGCCGCTGGCCCCGTCGCGGACCGAGCGAACCACCGCCTCCAGGCTGCTCTCCGACCAGTCGAGCCGCAGGACCACCCGGTCCGGGTCCGCCGACAGGTACGCCGCGACCGCCTCCTCGAGGAGCCGGAAGATCCCGCTCTCCAGCTCCATCGGCAGGCGTCGATCGGAGCCCAGCGAGTCGAACTCGACCGGGGTGTTCGCCCGGCGGCCGCGGTCGCGCGATGAGCGCCGCAGGGTGGGCACCAGTCCGAGGTCGTCCAGGACCATCGGCCGGACATCGAAGATGAACGACTTCGTGGCCTCGAGGGTCGCCTGGACCATCGCGACCAGCTGGTTGACCTCGGGTCGGAGGAGGGCCGGGTCCCGGCCGATCAGCCGGTCGACGATCTGGGCCTGGAGGACGATGTTCGTGAGACTCTGGGCCGGCCCGTCGTGCATCGCCCGGGAGATGTCGCGACGAAGATCCTCCTGGGCTGACTGGATGAGGCGGGCGACGGCCGGCGGGACCGTCCCGGAGGCCGCGGATTCGCTCGTCTCCTCGTCGGCCCCCGGACCACGGTCCCTCCGGTCGCCGGAAGGCGGCGCGAGGAGCGGCACCGCGGGACCGCCGGCGAAGCCCCTCAGCTCGTCGAGCAGGGTGGCCAGGCCATCCCGGTAGCGGTGGAGCGCCTTCTGCTTGCCGTTGAGGACGTCGACCTGCGAGGCCATGACCACGGCTCGACGGGTGAGCACCACGAGCTGGGCGTTCTGCTCGGCGAGCTCGGCCGGGTCGGCTCGCATCGACGCCCGGGCCGAGGTGATCCGATCCGCCAGCGCGGCTCGCTTGGCCTCGTGCCGGTCGCCCTCGGTCTGGGCCTGGGCGATGAGCATGTCGATCTCGGTCAGCTCGGCATCGAGCGTGTCGACATCGCCCTCCAGGCGCTCGACGAGCTCGGCGACGCTCCCGGCCCCGGCAGGTGCCGGGTCCGATCGCTCGGCCGAGGATCGCGGAGGGGTCGCCATGGCTGGGGTGGGATCGCCGATCGGGTCCGGGATGCCGATCAGTCCTCCGGCATCCGGATCCAGCCCTGGCGCATCGCGTAGACCACGGCCTGGGTCCGGTCGTTGACGGAGAGCTTGCGCAGGATGGAGCTCATATGGTTCTTGACCGTCTGCTCGCTGATCGACAGGGCGTAGGCGACCTGCTTGTTCGTCATACCCTGGGCGATGTTGTCCAGGATCTCCACCTCGCGCGGGGACAGCGGGGCGAAGATCGGGGCGGCATCCTGGCCGTAGACCGCAAGCTCGCGGAACTCCTTGAGGACGCGCGAGGCGACGGCCGGCTTGGCGAAGACCTTGTCGTTGATGAGGAACTCGCCCATCGAGACCCGCCGGATGATCGTGACGAGATCGTCCGGACCGACGTCCTTGAGGATGAACGCGGCGGCGCCGGCCTTGATCGCATCGAACAGGGCGTCCTCCTCCTCGTTCTGGGCGAGGACGATGATCCCGACCGAGGGCAGTTCGCGCTTGATCCGCTGGGTCGTCTCGATCCCGCCGGGCGCGGGCAGGGTGAGGTCCATGAGGATGACGTCGGGAGACGTCTCCAGGGCGATCTCGATCGCGCCTCGGCCGTCCTCGGCCTCGCCCACGATGAGGAAGTCGGGCTCGCGTTCGAGCAGGCCGCGCACACCCATCCGGAACAGGGCGTGGTCATCGACGAGGAGCAGCTTGATCTGCTCCACGTTCCGCCGGTCGGGGCCACCTCGACGCCGGTCGGGACCCTGATAACCCGTATCCCTGATCTCGCTCATCTGCTCTCCTCTTCGACCGGGATCGCCAGCCGGACGATCGTCCCCGCGTCCGGACCGGATGACACGTCGAGCGTCGCGCCGATGAGCTCGGCTCGCTCACGCATGAATTGAAGACCGAAATTGCGGCGGCCGCGGGACGCCACGGCACCGACATCGAACCCGCGACCATCGTCCGCGATCTCCACGACCCACGCGCCGTCCTGGAGTCGGGTGACGATCGTGGTCCGCCTGGCCTCCGCATGCTTGCGCACATTCTGGAGGGCCTCCTGGACCACGCGCAGGACCACCGTCTGCTGAGCCTCGGCCAGGACCCGCGGTGGGGCCTGGAGGTCCGCCTCGACCGTCGCCCCGAGGAGCGCGGCCATCGTCTCGGCGGCGTCGACGATCGACCCGTCGAGACCGAGCTGATCGAGGAGTGGCGGACGGAGCTGGCTGATGTAGGTCCGGACGTCGCCCAGCTCGCGGCGGAGGAGGTCGCGCATCAGGCGCAGCTCGCTCCGGGCGAGATTCGGCTCGCGGTCGAGGACCCGCTCGATGTACTCGACCTGGAAGACGGCGTTGGAGAGGGCCTGAGCCGGTCCATCGTGGATCTCCTGGGCGAGGCGTGACCGCTCGGCCTCCTGGGCCTCCACGATGCGCATCTCCAGGTCCATCGGCAGCCGGCCGTCCGACCCCCCGCCGATGAGGCTCACGTCGCCGCGCTCGAGGAAGAGCCAGGCGCTCTCCAGGCTGCGGTGAGCCAGCTCGAGGCGGGTGAGCTCAGACTGATGGACGCCGACGTCCGATTCGAGGCGTTCCACCTCGGAGCGCAGTGCCCGGGTCCGGGCGTCGTCCGCACCGGCCTCGGCCGCCTCCTCGGGACTGGGCGTGGCCCCGCCGGCGACCTCGCCGACACGCTCGCGGCGCGGGCGACGCTCGAGCGCATCGAGCTCGTCGCGCACCTCCTGGTAGCGGGCCAGCTCCTCCAGGTAGGCGCCACGGTAGCGGGCGGCGACGGTGTCCAGGGTGTTCGCCGAATACCCGAGCGCGGCCTTCGCCTCGGCATGAAGCTCGTCGAACCGGCCGTCGCGATCCTCGCCCATCCGCGTCCCATCCATCTCGCCCGAGTATAGAGGCCCGGCCATCACGGACAGCCGATCTCGAAGACACGGGTCGTGGCGATCGCCTGGGCCTCCGCCGGGTCGACCGGCGCCGGCCCGAGGGCCACCTCCCGGAAGCAGGCGGCGCCCGGTGTGCTCGTGGCCAGGACGGCCGGCCAGCGTCCGTGCTCCTCGGAGCTGATCACGAGATAGCGAGTCCCCGGGAAGGTCCTGGCGAGATCCAGGACCGCGGCGGGCGGCTCGTCCGGCAGGGCGAGCGTCCGGATCCCCGCCGTTCCGGCGAGCCAGATCGGGTAGTCGGTGATCACCGGACCGGCCGATCCGTCGAGCGGTCGGCCCGCGGCGGCCATCCGTTCGACCAGGACGCGATAGCGGAGTCCGACCTCGGTCGCCCGCGTCGTGTACGAGACGAGGCTCAGGCTCAGGAGCAGCGCGCCCGAGATCGTCAGGGTCGGCCCGAGCCAGGCCACCGGCCGGTGCCAGCCGCGCCAGCGGCTCAGCCGGGCGAGCCCGGCGTCGAGCGCGACGAGGCAGCTCACGATCAGCAGGACCTGGCTCGCCGCCGCCGCATGGAGGAACGTGCCCCAGGTGGTCGCCACCGGGAAGACGAGACTGGTCACGACGAACGTGACGAGGCTGACGACGAGCAGCGGCCGGAGCGTCCGGGCACGGCCCGTCCACGGCAGAGCTGCCAGGCCGATGAGCGCGACGGGGAAGCCGGGCACCAGGAGCACGAAGGCCAGGTTGTGCCAGAGCCCCTCGACCCGGAGCTCGAGCAGTCGAGCGGGACCGAGGGCCAGATAGCGTCCGAGCGTCGGCGGGTCCGACCAGGCGAAGATGTCGAAGCCCGTCACGGAGAAGGCATTCGCCAGGGCCTGGCCGGGCAATGGGTTGCCGAAGACGACCCAGTCACGGATCAGCCAGGGGGCGAAGATCAGGAAGGCGATCACGCCGGGGACCACGACGAGACGGAGACGTCCGCCGCGGGGACCCTGTCGCCAGGCGAGGAGCGCCCAGGTGAGCGCGAGCCAGGCGACCTCGTTCCGGGTCAGCGCCGCGAGTCCCAGGACGATGCCGAGGCCGATCAACCGTGCGTCGCGGAGCGTCCGGTATCCCGCCGCGATCGCGGACGGGTGGGCCAGGATCCGGGTCATCAGCAGGCACGCGACCAGGGTCAGGGCCGCGAAGAGCATGGTCGAGTCGGGGATCGCCCCGAAGAGCACCAGCGGCAGCTCCACGGCGGCCGTCAGGCCGACCCCGACGGCCAGGGTGCGAGCGCGTCCGACCGGGAGGCGGAGCTCGTCGGCCAGGTCGGCGGCGAGTCGCCAGGCCAGGACCGGGACGAACGAGCCGATGAGGATCGCCGGGACCTTCGCCGCGTCGAAGGTGGTGCCCAGGACGGCCATCGCCCCCGCCGCGAGGAACGTCGGGAGCGGGAGCCAGACCTCGAAGGCCGGACGCGGGAAGACGAGCGGCGGCGTCCCGTAGCTCCAGATGGCATCGCTCACCAGGCCCCGGCCCTCGACGAGATTGCGGGCCGCCGTGACGTAGTACGCGGTGTCCTCGGGCGTCGGGAACGAGAGGCTCCGGGCGAAGGCCCAGCGCACGATCAGGGACGCGACGAACACGAGCCCGCCGGCGAGCCAGGCCTCGCGTCGCGTCCAGGGCACGGACCGTGCCAGGGCGAGCGAACGATCGGCTCCGAGTGTGGCCATGGCCGGTGCAGCCTAGCACCGGGCGGGCCGGACTCCAGCCGGTACGAATGACCTAGCCGGAGGTACCACCGCGGGCGGCGGGCGTGATGAGCCATGGCCGCGAGCCGCCGAGCCACAGGGCGCCGGTGACGAGCGCGCCGGCCAGCCAGATCGCCGGCGGGAAGTACGACGCGACGAGAAGCGCCGCGAGCAGTGCGACCTCCGTGCGGACCACGAGGAGCCCCGGCAGGAGGTAGAGCATCGAGAAGATCCGCAGGCTGGGGTTGCCGGCGATCATGAGGATGCCGAGCCAGGCGGCGGCGTGGCGGGGCGGGACGACGAAGGCCAGGACCGTCGTCGCCAGGACGATCGCCCAGGCGAGCGGTCCGGGCAGGTACTGGAGGTAGGACGAGCCGACGAGGGGCCAGGCCGGGTCGCTCGCCCGGGCCAGCTGGGCGAGCCAGTCGGACCAGGCCGAGACCCCGGTCAGGAGCACCGTCGCCGCGACGACCAGACCGACGACGACGGCGCCCAGGACGGCGGCGACCGGTCGGCGTCGGAGGAGATAGACCCAGGGCTGGACCTGGCTGACCTTCACGGCGCCGCTGATCGCGCCGAGCAGCCCGTCGACGACGGCCGGCCGGTCGGCGGTCGCCGGATCGCGCCCGACGGCTCGCCAGGGTGGACTCGCGGTGGCCCGCCCATAGAGGAGCGCGACGAAGGCGCCGAACAGGAGGACCTGCGAGTTGCCGCCGAGGAGCGCCTCGAAGTACGGCGGCCAGAGGAGGACGAGCGGGAGCCAGCCCCACGGGACGGCGAGTCGCCGACAGGTCCAGACCGCGACGGCCACCTGGACGATGGACCAGGCCGCGGCGACCAGCCAGAAGGGGAGTCGCGCGAGCACCGCGAGGAACGGCAGGAGGGCGGGGGGATAGAGGAAGGGCAGGTCGTAGCCCGGTCCCGCCTGGAAGCTCTCGGGCAGGTACGGCCGGCCGCCCTGCACCCAGCGGTCCGCCGCTCGCAGCGGGATCACGAGGTCCACTGCCCAGGGATGGGTCAGGAACAGGTGGACCGCGTCGACCACGATGACCGCGATCAGGAAGAAGAGGAGCACGGGCCGGAGGATCCGCTCGGCCGGGCCGCTCGGTGTCGGCGGCCGGGCGCGATTCGCCGGTTCGCCGGGTCCCGGGGTCATCCGCCCGGACCGCCGCCGAGCCGCGAAGTCGCCGGAGCGCAGCGCTCGTCACCCGTGGCCAGGCAGACCGGCATGAGCACGGCCGCCGATCCCTCGCCGTCCGAGCCGGCCGCGGTCCAGACCGGCGCCCCGATCCACCCTGGCCGTTCGGTCGGATCTCCGTCGAGCAACGGCTTGAGCGCGTCAACGAGGTCGCGACGCTCGACGAGCAGCCAGCGAGCGTCGTACGCCCGCGCGACCTCCTCGATCGTCGCGATCGGGTCCGAGGGGGCGACCACGCCCGGGTGGCCGGTCCAGTATCGGACCCCGCCCGTGTCGAGGCTCATGACGACGTCGTCGGGTGCCGCCCCGGCCGCGGTCAGGGCCGCACCCGCCTCCACCTTGAGGTCGCGCTCGACCGCCCAGTTCGCCCGCGTGGAGACGGAGAACCACGCCCCGAGAAGGACGGTCAGACCCACCGCTCCGGCGGCGAAGACGCGTGACGCGGCCTCGCGATCCCAGCCGCGTCGACGCGCGGCGACCCAGGCCACGGCGGCCACGACCCCCTCGAGGCCGAGGATGGCCGAGTACGGCGCCAGGGCGACCGCCGAGTGAAGGAACGTGCCGTTGGGGACGTGGACGGCCGACACGAGCGCGGAGAAGGCGAACAGGAGCCCGGCGTAGACGAAGAACGGGGCGAAGTCCGGCGAGCGCCGGCGGAGCCAGGCACCGACCAGGACGAAGGGGAGGAGCACGGGTCCGGCCACCAGCATCCCGTAGCTCAGGACCGCCTGGAGAAGGCCGCCGATCCGGCTGCCGAGGAGGGGGCCGATGCCCTGGCCGAGGAACGACTCGAGGGTGGGCCGGCCCACGATCGAGTTCATCTCGCCGAGCGACCGGATCCAGAGGATGCGACCGGAGGCCGACGAGGGTGAGATCGAGCCGAAGACCGCGAGCTGGCGCCCCCACCAGGGCGCCATAACCAGGAGGAAGAGTCCGACGCAGGCGAGCGCCGACCACCACGGCAGGGCGGCCGGGGTCCCGGCCCGCCACGCGCGCCAGCGGACGGCGATGAAGACGACCCCGAGCGTGGCCCCGACGAGGAAGCCGTCGTTCCGGGCGAGCATCGAGAACCCGGCGAGCAGGCCGGCGACGGCGAAGGCCCGGCCGTCGCCCCTGGTCCCCCGGACGGCGAGCCAGAGCGCCCCGAGGACCAGGACCTGGAAGAGCGCGAAGTTGTCCGGCTGAGCCATGAAGACCATCGCCGCGGGCAACGCCACGAGGATCGCCGCTCCGAGCCCGACGTCGCGGCGAGCGCCGGCATCCCGGGCCACGCCCCAGGTCATCGGCGCGGCGAGCGCCCCGATGAGGGCGAACGGCAGCGCCGATGCCCACGCCGTGGCGCCCAGCGCCGCGATGAACGGGACCTGGAGCAGGGCCGCGAGCGGCATCCAGTGGGCGTTGCTGGGGATCGGCAGACCCGGGTGCGCCGGGATCGCTCCGCCCAGGTCCACGAACGTCCAGATGAAGTCGATGCTGAACCCGTGGCCTGCCGCAAGGGCCCGGGCCACGTTCACGTAGTAGTACGAGTCCACGTAGGCGGGGTCCGGAAAGAGCGCCACGAGGATGAGCCTGACGACCAGCGCCAACGCGTACAGGAGGATGGCGGTCCGCATCGCGGTGCAGCCTAGCACCGGGTCGGGTCGTCGAAGCGCGGTACGGATCGCCTAGGGCGGGCCCGCCGATCGGCGACCTCCCCGTGCGTCCGGGCGCTCGGCAGGACCTTGGTGCGGTGGACCGTGGCCGGACGGAGACCAGGATGGCACGGGTACGGAGGAACCCGATGTCGTCGACCATCTCGAACCGGCGTCGCGGCACCGGTCGGTCGTCCGACCGGTGATCGCACCGGAAGCCGGCCGGCACCTTGACAGCCCGCGCCCGACGGCGCGTAGAGTTGCGGGGCCAATGAGCCACCCGACGATTCGCCGGATCCTGCGGCTCGCGGTGTTCGCCCTGGCCATCCTCGGAGCCATCGCCGGCATCCTCCTCCTGTGGTACCACCTGACCGAGGATCCGCTCGCCGACTTCCGGGCCTACTACGACGCCGGCGCTCGGCTGAACGCCGGCCGACCGCTCTACCTGCCGGAGATCGACCCGTACGACCCCGCGTACTACCGGTATCCGCCGCTCATGGCGATCCTCATGCGGCCCGTAGCTGCGCTCCTGCCGTACCAGGCGGCCGCGGCGCTCTGGCTCGGGCTGATGGTCGCCGCGACGGTCCTGACCATCCGCGTGCTTGGCGCCCGCCGTCCGGCGACCTGGCTGGCGATGGGTCTCCTGGGCGTGCCGATCGCCTGGGCGGTCGCCGTCGGGCAGGCCCAGACCCTCGTCACCCTGTGCCTGGCGATCGCGGCTCCCTGGTCGGTGGCCCTGGCGGCACAGCTCAAGGTCCTGCCGGCGCTGGCCGCGCTCTACTGGGTGGGCCGCCGGGACTGGCGCGCCCTGGGCCGATTCGTCGCCTTCTCGGGGGGCCTGGTCCTGTTCCAGCTCATCCTCGCACCCGGCGAGCTCCTTGCATTCCCGGGTGTGCTCGGGCCTGAGCACGTCGGCCCGATCCGGAACCTGTCGCCGTACGTGATCTCGCCCGTCCTCTGGCTCGGCCTGGTCGTGGCCGGATCGCTCGCGACGATCGGCCTCGCCCGGACCCGTTGGGGCTGGGCGGCCGCGGTGTCGCTGTCGGTCCTCGCCTCGCCGAGGCTCCTCGTCTACATGCTGAGCAGCCTGTGGGCCGCGGTCCGGCACAGCGAGCCCGGCGCCAGAGCCGGGAGCGTCGCCGATGGCTGAAGAGACCCCGGTCGTGACGGTCGGACCGCCGCCGGGGAGGACGGCCGAGGAGGAGGATCCCCGGGCGCTCGGGGCGTGGCGGATCCTTCGGATCGTCGTCTACGTGGCCGCGTTCGTCGGAGCCGTGCTTGGCATCCTCGACCTGTGGTACTGGTTCACGTTCGCCGGGCCGATCGTCGACTTCCACGCCTATTACGAGGCCGCGGCCCGTCTCAACCTGGGTGAGGCGCTCTACCTCCCGGAGCGCGATCCGTTCTTCCCTGACTACTATCGCTACCCACCGCTGCTGGCCATCCTTGTCCGCCCGCTCGCGGCCCTGGACTACGACGCGGCTGCCCGGATCTGGTTCGGGATCCTGGTCGTCGCGACCGTCCTCACCCCGGTGGTCCTCGGGGTGCGTCGTCGGGCGACCTGGCTGGCGATGGGGATCCTCGGGCTGCCGATCGCCTGGTCGCTGGGCATCGGCCAGGCCCAGGTCCTGGTGACCCTCCTCCTGGCCATCGGCTCGCCCTGGGCGATCGCCGTCGCGACCCAGATCAAGGTCCTTCCCGCACTCATCGCGCTCTACTGGATCGGCCGGCGCGACTGGCGGGCGCTCGGAGAGTTCGTCGGGGTCTCCGCGATCCTCGTGGTCTTCCAGCTGATCGCCGCGCCGGCCGAGACCATCGCCTTCCCGAAGGTCTTCGGTCTGGATCAGGTCGGGGTCGTCTCGAACCTCTCGCCGTACGCCGTCTCGCACGTGCTGTGGGTGGGCCTGGTCGCCGCCGGTGCGATCGCGACGCTCGCCCTCGCCCGGACCCGCTGGGGCTGGGCTGCGGCGGTCTCGCTCTCGGTCCTCAGCTCGCCCCGTCTCCTGCTCTACATGTTCAGCTCGCTGTGGGCCACGGTCCGCGAGCCGGAGGTGCCGCCGCCGCCCGACTCCGTCGGCCCGGTGATCGCGTCCTCGTTCGACGGCTCCGACGGTCGACCCTCGTGATCGGGTGAGCCGGCGCATCGCGACCCGCCCTTGGTCCCGACGCGGATGGGACTTGCGACGCGTCGCACAGACCTGCCCACATGAGGCAGGCTTTCCCTCGTGACCCCTCCCGAACCCCCGACCGGGGGCCGTCCGATCGTCCGCTGGTGGTTCCTCGCCCGCGTCGCCACGGTGCTGCTCCTCGTCGCCGCGGTGGCCCGATCCGTCGTCTTCCTCCTCGTCGTGCCCAGGGCGCCGACCGAGATCGGGCTCGACTATGGGCTCTACATGGAGGCGACCCGCCGCTGGCTGGCTGGCGGGCCCTTCTACCCGGCCTGGCAGCTGGCAGGTCCGTACACGATCACGCCGTACTTCTCCCGGGGCGAGATCCTCTACCCGCCCAACGCCCTTCCGCTATTCGCCGTCTTCACCTACCTTCCGGCCATCGTCTGGTGGGTGGTCCCGTTCCTCATCGTCGTGGCGGCGCTGGTTCGCCTTCGACCGGCCGCGTGGGCCCACCCGCTCATCGCCTTCCTCGTGCTGTGGCCGCGGACCGGTGAGATGGTGATCGTCGGCAATCCGGCGATGTGGTGCGTCGCTGCGGTCGCCGCCGGCGCGGCATGGGGCTGGCCGGGCGCCTTCACGCTCATCAAGCCGTCGCTCTTCCCGTTCGCCGCGATGGGGTCCTGGCGACGCGGCTGGTGGGTGGCCCTCGCGGCGATGCTCCTGGTCACCCTGCCGTTCGCCTACCTCTGGAGCCAGTGGCTCACGGTGGTCACGAACGCCTCGAACGGCGCCGCCTACAACCTCAACGAGTTCCCGACGATGATGATCGGGGTCGTCGCCTGGATCGCCTCGCCGGCGGTGAAGAAGCCCCGTCTGACCTTCGCGGGACGATCGGTGCAGCTCGGGGTCACCGGTCGTTGAACCGGTTCGTCGTCCTGGCGATCTTCGTCCTGTCGGGCGCGGCCGGCCTTGTCTACGAGGTCGTGTGGGCCCGCCAGCTGGTCCTCGTCTTCGGCAACACCACCCAGGCCATCTCGGCGATCCTCACCGGGTTCTTCGGGGGGATGGCCATCGGCAGCGTCCTGGGCGGGCGCCTGGCGGACCGGGTCCGACGCCCGCTGCGCCTGTACGGCTGGCTGGAGCTCGCGCTGGTCGCCGTCGTCCTGCTCACCCCGGTGACGTTCCGGTTGCTCCACGAGCTCTACCGCGGTGTCTTCGGTTCCCTCGAGACGCAGCCGGCGCTGCTGGCCCTGCTCCGCTTCGGGCTGGCGCTCCTGGCCCTCGGGCCGGCGACCGTGATGATGGGCGCCACCCTGCCGACGCTCACCCGGTACCTGAGCCGGGACGCGGCGCACCTGTCCCAGGCGTTCGGGCGGCTGTACGCCGCGAACACGATCGGCGCGATCGTCGGGACGGTCGCGGCCGGCTTCGTCCTGATCGAGCTGGTCGGGCTCACCGGAACGCTGGCGGTGGGCGCGGCCTGTTCTGCCGTCGCGGGGCTCGTGGCCCTGGCGATCGACCGGAGGGCGGCCCGCCGCCCGGTCGCGGGCGGGATGGGCCCGGAGTCTGCCATGCCGGAGTCGATCGTCGGGGGCGGCCAGAGCCCGGTGAACGCCGCGAGCGCCGACCGTGCAGACCCGAACGCGGGCGACCGGGCGCCGATCGGCTCCACGCTTCGCGTCGGCCTCGTGGTCGCCTTCGTCTCGGGTCTCACGTCGCTGGGCTACCAGACCCTCTGGACCCGCCTGCTCGCATCGGGGACAGGCAACTCGACCTATGTCTTCACGCTCATCCTGACCTGCTTCCTCGTCGGGATCGCCTCGGGTGCCATCGCGTTCGCGGTCTTCCGGCGCTGGATCAGGCGGCCGGTCCGGCTGCTCGCGAACCTGCAGCTGGCGACCGCCATCCTCGTGACGGCCGGGGCGGTCCTGGTCATCGGCCAGCCGTCGACCTCCGCGACCGAGCCGTGGCTCAACCTCCAGAAGGATCCGGGCCTGCTGCTCGGGTTCTTCGGCACCGTGGTCCTCGTCGTCCTGCCGGCGACCCTGCTCATGGGCCTCAGCTTCCCCGCGGCGTCCGGATTGGTGGCGGGGAGCGACCGGGAGGTCGGCCGGCGCGCCGGGATGATCCTTGCCGTGAACACGATCGGGGCGATCGTCGGCACCTTCGCGATCCCGTTCGTCGTGATCCCGCTCATCGGCTCACCGAACGCACTGGGGCTGCTGGCGATCGTCAACGCGCTCATGGCCGCCGGCCTCGCCGTCCGCGGCCGCGGTCTCGGCCGCGCCTCGCAGGTGATCGTCGGTGCGGGCGGGGTGGGTCTCGCGGCCGTCCTGGCGATCTCCCTCGTGAGCGGCGGGATCTTCGTCGATCCGTCGGTCGCCCGGATCGAGGGCCGGGGTGGTCGCATCGCCTCGTCGCTCGAGGACGAGATCGCCTCAGTCCAGGCCGGCCATGGTCCCAATGGCTCGGCCCAGCTGTGGGTCACCGGCACGGCGATGACCCTGCTGACGGTCGACGCGAAGCTGATGCCGGTCCTCCCGCTCATCGCCCACCCCGACGCGAAGACCGCCCTGGTCGTCGCCTTCGGGATGGGCTCGGCGTTCCGCGCCGCCCTCAACGCGGGCCTGACCACCGAGGCGGTGGAGCTGGTGCCGTCCGTGCCGAAGATGTTCCACGTCTACTACCCTGACGCGGATGCCGTCCTCGCGAACCCGAAGGGCCGGGTCATCATCACCGACGGACGGAACCACCTCGAGCTGACCGACCATCGCTACGACGTGATCATCACCGACCCGCCGCCGCCGATCGAGAGCGCCGGGGTCTCGGTCATCTCCTCGCACGAGTACTACGAGGCCGGTCGTGCCCACCTGAACCCGGGCGGGGTGATGATGCAATGGGTGCCGTGGGGCCAGACCCTCGACGCGTTCCGGGCCCACGTCCGGACGTTCCGGGACGTCTTCCCCAACGTCCTCATCGCCTTCGGGCCGGGCGGCTACGGGCTGTTCATGCTCGGTTCGGAGGATCCGATCACGCTCGATCCGGCGAACATCCAGGCCATCCTCGCCCGCCCCGGGGTCACCGAGGACATCTCCTCGGCGTACGACTCGCCCGAGCACGATGCCGCGGGCTGGGCCCGGCGGATCGCCTCGCTCGTGTGGATCTCCGGAGACCAGGTGGCGCGCTTCGCAGGGGACGGGCCGCTGATCACCGACGATCGGCCGCTGCCCGAGTACTTCCTGCTCGGCCAGCTCTTCGGCCGGAAGTCGCCGACGGTCACGCCGGGACTCCTTCAGCAGCTCACCCCCGAACCCTAGACTTCGACCACGATGCCCGACCTCACGATCGTCCTGCCGGCCTACAACGAGGAAGCGCGGATCAGCCCCGCGCTCGACGAGCTGTTCGGCTACCTGCGCCGCCGGGGAGGGCCGCCGCGCGAGGGCAACCCAGGCTCGTCGAACCTCCCGGACGACATCCACGTCCTCGTGGTCGACGACGGCAGCAGCGACGCGACCGCGGCGCTCGTCCGGGCTCGACCCGAAGCCGCGCCGGGCGTCCACGAAGCCGGCACGGACGGACCGTGGAAGGGCGCCTGGCTCAGCCTCCTGACGGTCCCCCACCGGGGCAAGGGGGCCGCCGTCCAGGCCGGGATGCTCGCCGCGGACGGCGAGCTCGTCGTCTTCGCCGACGCCGACATGGCGACCCCGCCGGACCAGCTGCCGCTCCTCGTGGCGGCCCTCGGAGGGGCGGACGTCGCGCTCGGCAGCCGGATCCAGCCGGACGGCTCGGACATGCGCCGGACCCAGCCCGGGATCCGCCGGCTCCTGGGCAAGGTCTTCCACCTGCTCGCGGCAGCCTGGGTGAGCGGACCGGTCCGGGACACCCAGTGCGGGTTCAAGGGCTTCCGCGCGGAGGCCGCCCACGACCTCTTCGCCCGGCAACGGATCACGAGCATCGTCTTCGACGTCGAGCTCATCTACCTCGCTCGACGGCGCGGCTACCGGATGACGGTCGTCCCGATCCAGTGGACCGACCGCCGTGGCTCGCGGATGCGCGCTCGCGCCGGGCTGGCGGTCCAGGTCGCCTGGGATCTGTTCCGGATCCCGCTCATCCACCGCGGGGTGGGCCGGCGGCCGTGACCGCCGTCACCAGCGGCGGGACGACCGAGCGCGAGCCTCGCTCGCCGCTGGCCCGACTCCTGCCGATCGCGGCGATCGTCACCTTCGTCGTCGTGATCGGCGCGATCCTGGCGGCGGCCGGTTCCACGCTCGGCTACGACCTCGCTGCGTACACGGGCGCCGCCGACCGGCTGCTGGCGGGCCGCCCGCTGTACGACCCGAACGTGGACATCGCCGGTGGGTTCGCGATCTACCTGTACCCGCCGCCGTTCGCGCTCCTCGCGGTGCCGCTCGCCCCGCTCACCTCCGCCTTCGGACCGTGGCCCTGGATCGCGGTACTCGTCGCGTGCTTCGTCGGCGGCGTGGCGCTCCTGCCGGTCCGGACCGACGTGCGCTGGTTGATCCTCCTGCTCGGCGGGCTCTCCTGGCCGCTGGCCTACTCGCTGAAGCTCGGGCAGGTCGGGCCGCTCCTCTTCCTGGCCTTCGCCGCGGGCTGGCGCTGGCTCGATCGCCCCGCGCCGCTCGGGGTGAGTATCGCCATCGGGACGATCGTGAAGGTCCAGCCCGCTCTCCTCTTCGGATGGGCGGTCCTGACCCGACGCTGGCGGGCCGTCGCGGTCGGGATCGCGACGCTGGCATCTGCCGGGATCGCGGCGACGCTGGTCAGCGGGCCGGGGACATGGGTGGACTACGTCGCACTCCTGGGCCGGGTGAGCGGCGCCGTGACCACCCCCCACAACTTCGCGCCGGGGGCGATCGCCTACCAGTCGGGCCTCCCCGCCGAGGCGGCTGTCGTCATCCAGTGGGGTTCCACGCTCGCCGCGCTCGCGATCGCCGCCTGGGCGGCCCTGCGGAGCCGGGACGATGTCGGCTACCTGGGCGCGGTCACGGCCAGCCAGCTCCTCAGCCCGCTCCTCTGGGACCATTACGCGATGCTCCTCCTCCTGCCCGCCGCCTGGCTCCTGGAACAGCGCCGCCCGTGGGGCGCCGCGATCCCGCTGGCCACCTCGATCTTCGCGATCTGGCTCCCGCCGGCCGTCTACCCGCTCGTCTTCTGGGTGGCCCTCGTCGCGCCGATCGCGGTCGACCGGCTGGAGCGGCGCCGGGATCCTGCCGGCTGGACGGCTGCTCGGCGCCCGTCCGTCCGACCGAGCTCGCAGGGCCTGGCGGTGGGTGGATGAGCGGTCGTCGGGGCATCCTCGCCGGGCTTGGGGTCGTCGTCGCCTCCTTCGTCGTCTACTGGCTCTCGAACCGCGGCTACGATGCGGGAAGGCCGGACTTCTTCTACCTGGCCGATGCGTTCCTGCACGGCCGCGTCTGGCTGACCTCGCCGCCCGGTCCCGCCGATGTCGTGGTCGTCGGGGACCGGACGTACGTGCCCTTCGCGCCGTTCCCGGCCATCGGGCTCATCCCCCTGGTGGCGCTCCTCGGACCGGGGACCGCCGCGTCGTGGCAGACCGGGATCAACGCCGGGCTCGCCGCCGTGGACGTAGGACTGTGCTGGTGGCTGATGAGCCGCATCGGCGTGCGATCGCTGGTCGATCGGCTCTTCCTGGTGATCCTCTTCGGCTTCAGCACCCAGATCTGGTGGGTCACCACCCGGGGCGGGGTGTGGCACACGGGGCATCTCGTCGCCGCACTCCTGACCTTCGCCGTGCTCATCGAGCTGGAGGGCAGGCGTCGACCGTGGCTCATCGGGCTGCTCGCCGGAGCCGCCTTCCTGACCCGGGCGCCGCTCGCCTTCGCGATCCCGTTCTACGCGCTGTTCCTGGCGGGAGGCCTACCCCGCCGGGACGGGTCGTGGGTCGTTCCGCTCGCCCGCCGCTGGGTCGGGCTGGTCCTCGGGGTGATCCCGTCGCTGGTCGTGTTCTTCGGCTACAACGCCGCCCGGTTCGGGTCCCCGCTCGAGTCCGGCTACCAGCTGGCCGCTCTGCCGGCCTGGCTCGAGGCGATCCGGGCGAAGGGCCTCTTCTCCACCGTCCACATCCCGATGAACCTGGATTACCTGTTCGTCCACCTTCCGCATCAGATCCGCGAGTTCCCGTACTTCCAGCCGGACGGCATGGGGATGTCCGTCCTCATCACCAGCCCGGGCCTGTTCTGGGCGGCGCTGGCCGACTGGCGAGCACGACGCTCGTGGCTCCTGCTCGGAGCGGCGATCGCAACCCTCGTCCCGAGCCTCCTCTACTACGGCGGCGGCTGGCTGCAGTACGGGTATCGCTATGCCCTGGACTCGGTCCCGTTCGTGATGGCGCTGTGCGGCATCGCCGCCACCCGCCTCGGCGTCAGCTGGGTCTGGCGGCTCGCGATCGCCTGGGGCGTCCTGGTCGGGCTCGTTGGCGTCTACTGGGCCTACAACCTGCGCTGACGCCGACGACCGGAGCGGCGCCGCGCCGTCGCGTCGCGTCCATTGCGCCCGCAACGAGCCGTGGAGCGTCCGGTGCTATCCTGCCGAGCGTGACTTCTCCCCTCGTCGAGGTGGAGCCCGCGTGTCCCGGGGCCCCGACTCGCCTCGCTGACACCAGTCTCGCCGGCCGCGATCTCGTCGCGGTCCAGCGCCCCTTCGAGAGCATCTCGCCCGCGGTCTGGGACGCGCTCGCCGCGCGGAACCCGTGGGCTACACCGTTCTCCCGGTACGCGTTCCAGGCCGCCTGGTGGGCGGCCTACGGCGCGAACGCCCACGACCAGACGCTCGTGGTCTTCGAGCGCAGGCATCCCGGGGCCGTTTCCCCTGGCATCGACTCCGATATCGACGTCCCCGTCGCGATCGTCCCGCTCATGCATCGTCATGAGGTCGAGCCGACCGACGCCGCCGATCACACGACGCTCCGTCACGGCTCCGACCTGGAGTTGACGCCGGTCCCGCCGACGGCGAAGGCGGTCTTCTTCGGGGCCTCCTACCACGCGGACTACGCGACGATCCTCGCCGCGCCGGGCGACCTCGAGGCGGTCGCCGAGGCGGTCGTGGAGGCCCTTGCGGCGCCCGCTGGCCCGGAAGACGCGCATCCGGCCCCGTGGGACGCGGTCGACCTGCGCCGGCTGCGCTGCGGCGACCCGACCGCGGACGCCCTCGCGGCCGCATTCGGGCGTCGCGAGGGGGTCGAAGGCTGGACCTTGAACCTCGAGCGCGAAGAGGTCTGCCCGGTCGCGGTCGTCGCCGACGGGGTGGCGGATCTCGAGGGATACCTCGACACGCTCGGCAAGAAGGAGCGCCACGAGATCCGGCGCAAGGTCCGTCGGGCCGAGGCGGCCGGCGAGACGACCCTGGCCGAATCCGTCGAGCCGCTGGCCGACCTCGAGGCGTTCATCGACCTCCACCAGCGCCGCTGGGGCGCCGACGGCCTCTTCCCACCGACCCCCGGCGGTGAGGCGAGCCGGCTCTTCATCCGCCGCCTGTTCGAGGGTTTCGGGCCGGACGGCCCGGTCCGGCTCTGCTTCCTCACCGTCGGCGGGCGCCGGATCGCGGCCGGCGTGACCTTCGAGGCCGGGGACACGGTCGCCTACTACAACGCCGGCGTGGACCCCGAGGCGCGCGACCTGTCGCCCGGCGTGGTCCTCGTCGCCCGGTACCTGGAGCGGGCGATCGCCCGGGGCTACCGGCGCTTCGACTTCCTCCGCGGGAACGAAGGCTACAAGTACGAGTGGGGCGCCGTCGACGAGCCGATCCAACGACTGCTCGTCCGACGAAGGGTAGGTCGATGAGCGCACCGGCCCTCGGCGAACCCTGCTACGACCCGACCCCGCGACCGGCGCTGCCCGGAGGGCGGGTACGGGTCGTGGAGCTCCTCGCCACCGGGACGAATGGCGGGGCCCAGGAGCACGTCTTCGGGCTGCTGACCAGGATCGACGCCGCCCGCTACGACGTCCATGTCATCTCGCTCTCGCCGGGCAGCGCCGTCCGCAAGCTCCAGCGCCACGGGATCCCGGTGACCGTCATCGACGAGCCCGACGACGCGATCGCGACCGGCGCGGTCGCGGCGCTCCTCGGCGACCTCCGCCCCGAGGTCATCCACAACCACATGTACCGCGCCGAGCTGGTCGGCACCCGGGCGGCGATCGCCCTCGGGGAGATCGGTCGGCCGCGGCCGTTCGTCGTCTCGACGGTCCATTCCAGCCGGATCCGGTCCGAGGAGGACCGGGCCGAGCTGCGGATCCTCACGCCCCGGATGGATCGGCTCATCGCGGTCTCCCGCTCGATCGTCGAGAAGCTCCATCACGAGGGCCGGGACGGCGCCCCGATCGAGCTCATCCACAACGGCGTCGATCTCCAGCGCTACGACCACCAGGGGCCTTGCTGCACCCTCCGCGAGGAGTACGGCCTTCCGGCCGAGGGTCCGATCGTCGGAGTGGTGGCCCGGCTCGAGCCGGAGAAGGGCCATCCCACGCTGCTCGAGGCGTGGCCGCTCGTCGCTGGCGGCGATCCCCGACGCGACGCTCCTGGTCGTCGGGGAGGGAAGCCGGCGCGAGGCGCTCGAGGCGATGAGCCACGAGCTGGGGATCGCCGGGCGGGTCGTCTTCACCGGCCGCCGCGACGACGTCCCGGCTGTGACCGCGGCCCTGGACGTGGCGGTCCTGCCGTCCTACCGGGAGGCACTCGGGCTGACGATCCTCGAGGCGATGGCCCTCTCTCGCCCGGTCGTGGCCTCGAACGTCGGCGGGATCCCCGAGATGGTCGAGGACGGGGTCACCGGGCTCCTGGTGCCGCCCCGCGACCCGGAGTCCCTGGCCGCGGCGATCGTCCGGCTGCTGCGCGACCATCCCCTCGCCGACATGCTCGCCCGGGCGGGCCACGATCTCGTCCACGAGCGCTTCTGCATCGAGCTCATGGTCGATGCGGTCGAGCGGATCTACGACGAGGGCGCCCGCTCGATGCGGCCCAGCGAGGTCGCCGCCGGCTGAGTCCGCCAGGGCAGCGCGATCGTGATCCCCGGCCAGTCGAAGCGCGAACCCATGTCCGCCTCCCGGAGGAACAGCGAGCCCACCAGGATCGCCGCGGCGTAGATCGGCAGGGGATGGGTGACCGCGAGGGGTGAGACGGCCACGATCGCGAGGGCGAAGCCCGGCGACAGGACCAGGATCGAGGGGAGCGCCAGGGCGATCGGCAGGGCGGCGTAGGTGCCGGCATATGGGGCTATCAGCAGGCCCGCCGTGACGGCCCAAACCAATCCCACGACCGGTCCCCGGCGGAGGAGGACCAGCACGAGGGCGGCCGCCGTCACCAGCGCCACCGGCAGCCAGAGCTCGGGGAGAAGTGCGCTGACGCCGTGGTTGCCGGCGAACGGCGAGGCGTAACGGGTCCCGCCGAAGAGTGCCCGGAGCCAGGCCGCGTGGGCCTCCCAACCGAGCGCGAGCACGGCCCCCAGCGACACCGCTGCAGCCGAGACGACCGCTGCGAGGAACACCCGCGAGCGCCAGACGAGGAGCCACAGCAGGACCGGGACGAGGAGGGGCTTGGCGAAGGCCGCGGCGAGGAGTCCGATGAGGATGCCGTTCCGGGCCCGCGGCGGCGCGAGGACCGCCGGGACCATCGCGACGACCAGGAACACGTTGACGTTGCCGAGCATCAGGTCGTGCAGGAACGGCAGGCAGCCGAGGGCGATGACGACCGCAAGGACGCGCTGGGCCCTCGCGACACCCGGCGTGACGGTCAGGATCGCCCACGCCACGAGGACGACCTTCAGCCCGCCGAGGGCCAGGCCCGCGATCGCCGGGTCGAGCCGGCCGAGGAGCGCTCCCACCAAGGCTGCGAACGGCGGGTACAGATAGGCGGGATCGGCGTACAGCGACTCGCTGTGCTGGAGTCGCTGGCCGGCGTGCAGGACCAGCCCGAGGTCGATCCCCCACCAACCGGTCCCCGCCCAGGCGGTCCGGACCCAGCCCTGGAACTCGCCCAGCCCGAACAGGACGACGAAGGCCGCCGTCGCGAACCAGGCGAGCCTCCAGCGCTCGGTGGTGGTCATCGCCTCGCAGCGTAGGTTCTCTCGACGTTGGACGCCACCCGCCGACGGTCTGCCGGCACTATCGTCCCCGGCTAGGACGTTCGAGCCATCATCGGGCGACCCGGGCCTGCGTACACTCGGCTCCAGGCGGTGCGGATAGGAACCACCACCGTACGAGGCGTCCGGAGGGCAAAAGGTCGAAACCGCGATCGCGAACCCGCTGAAGCAGGCAGTCCGCGGCACCTGGGTGATGATCCTGCGCAATCGCCGGGCCGTCCGGGACGCGCTGGTGATCCTGGGTCTCGGTCGTGCCTTCGTCTACTATGCCCTCCAGGGCATCGACGCAGTCGGGGCCGTCGGCGTCGACGCCCGCGCCTACTGGCGGGTGGACCTGGCCCACCCATACGTCGCCTCGGGTGTCGGTGACATCTCGACCTACCTCTACCCGCCGATCTTCGCCCAGGTCCTCGCCCCCTTCTCGCTGCTACCGTTCCAGGTCTTCTACGTCCTCTGGACGGTCATGGCGATCGGCCTGATCGCGTGGCTGGTCCGGCCCTGGCCGTGGGCCCTGGCGATCTTCGCCCTGCCGATCAGCTACGAGCTGATCGTCGGCCAGGTCCATCTCGTCATCGCGGCGGTCATCGTGCTCGGATTCACACGTCCGGCGCTCTGGGCGATCCCGATCCTGAGCAAGGTCACCCCCGGGGTCGGGGTCCTGTGGTTCGCCTTCCGGCGCGAATGGCGCAAGCTCGCGATCGCGCTTGGGGTCACCGGCGCGCTCTTCGCGGTCTCGTTCGTCGCCTACCCGACGGCGTGGTTCGAGTGGGTCACGTTCGTCCTCGGCAGCACCCAGCGGGGCGAGGCGCTCCCGCTGCGGGTCGCGATCGCGGTCGCGATCATGGCGGTAGCGGGCCTGACGAATCGCCGCTGGCTCGTCCCGATCGCGGTGACCCTGGCCTTCCCGGTCGTCTGGGTGGAGACGTACGTCGTCCTGCTGGCGATGATCCGGATCGTCGACGATGCCGGCGGCCTCGAGGCCGCCGAGCCGCTGACGGCGATCGGCGACCGCCCGGCCGCTCCGCCTTGACCGACGCGGCCACGCCCGCGTCCTGGCGTCGCGGGCTCACCTTCGCCGAGCTCTGGGCGGTCCTGGCGGTCGCCCTGCCCGTCCTCGGGGCGTTGCTCGCCCCGATCTCCACGGTGGACCTTGCCTACCACCTTCGCGCCGGGGCGATGACCCTCGACACGGGCCGGCTCCCCTCGCCGGATGTGTTCACGTTCACCGCCGCCGGTCAGACCTGGCTGGACCAGCAGTGGGGCGCCCAGGTGGTCCTTGCGGCCATCTTCCGGCTTGGGGGCTGGGCACTCCTGGCGGTGGCTCGAGCGGCGCTCGTGGGGCTCATCGCCGGGCTCGTGCTGTGGGGTTGCCGGTCGGCGGGGGCGGGGCTCCGGGTCGCCGCCTGGCTGACGCTGGCCGGGTTCGCGGTGGGCATCGTCTCGCTCGCGCTCCGTCCGCAGCTCCTGGGGATGGCTCTCTTCGCCCTCACCCTGGCCATCCTCGCCGCCCGGCGTCGCCATCCCCGGCTGACCTGGGCGATCCCGTTCATCGTCCTCGCCTGGGCGAGCATCCACGGCTCGTTCTTCCTCGGCCCGGCGGCGGTGGGCGTCGCCTGGCTGGAGGACGTTGTGGCCCGGCGCCCGGGCGCCGGTCGCCTGCTGGCGATCGCGCTCGTGTCGCTCGCGGCGACGCTGGTGAGCCCGTACGGACCCGGGGTCTGGACCTACGCGGCCGGGCTGTCGGCGAACCCGGTCATCCGACAGCTCATCACCGAGTGGCAGGCGACCTCGCCGCTCTCGTTCGCGGGGGTCGTCTTCTACGGCTCGGTGCTGGGCGCGGCGGCCGTGGCGATCCTGTCGGCTCGACGGGGCGCGCTCGCGCCGCGGTCTGCCTGGCCGACCCTGCTGTGGCTGGTCGGCCTGGCCGCGATCGGGGCGTATGCCGAGCGGGGCGTCGCCTGGTGGTCGATCGCCGCACCGATCGCGGTGGCCGGTCTGGTCGCGCCGCTCGCAGCCGGCCGCGCAGTCGCGGGTCCGCGCCGGGAGCGCCGCAGTCCTCTGAACGCGGCGATCGTCGGCGTCCTCGCGCTCGCCATCGTCGCCCTGCTCCCGGTCTGGCGTGGCGGCGATGCGCGGTACGGTCCGAACGGTCTCCTCGCCGACGCACCCCGTGGGATCACCGATGCGCTCATCGCCGCCGTCCGGCCGGGCGACCGCATCTGGAACGCCCAGCGCTGGGGGTCGTGGCTGGAGCTCACGGTCCCCGACGCGACTGTCGCCGTCGACTCACGGATCGAGCTCATCCCGGCGGACGCGTGGACCGACCACCTCGCGATCTCAGCCGGGGCTGCGGACTCCTCGTCGATCCTGGCGCGCCGCGGCGCCAACCTCGTCGTCGCCAGCGCGACAGAGCAGGCCGGTCTCATCCGGGCCCTTCGATCGGATCCAGGGTGGCGACTTCTCTTCGAGGATCGCGACGGCGTCCTCTTCCATCGGACCGGGACCCCGTGACGGACGGTGCGATCCTGCGACCCGGTCCCGGCCGCCCGGGCGTTCTTCTGCTCGGTGTTGCAGCGGGGATCGGCCTCACCTTCAGCGTGATCGTGGGGCTCGCGTCGCTGTCGGTGGACGTACCTGGCCTCATTCGCTCCCTGCCCAGCGGCGAGTGGGCGGTCGACGGCCATCGGCACCTGACGGCTGCCGAGGCGGTCCTGACCGGCCGGGATCCGTATGGGGTCGATGGGTTCCTGTACTCGCCGCTCGGAGCATGGGTATTGGCACCGCTCGCGGCGCTCGGGACGCCGGCCGGCCTGATCGTATTCCTCGTCGCCAGGTTCGTCCTGCTCGCGTGGTTCCTCGCCGATGCCACGAAGCCGTGGCCGCCACTCGCCCGCATCGTCGCGGCGGCGCTCGCACTCACCTGGGTGTTCCTCCTCGACGATCTCTGGATGGGGAACGTCTCCATCGTCCTGGTCAGTTCGGTGTGGCTGGCGATCTCGCGCGACCGGGTGGCAGCCGGGATCCCCCTCGGGTTCGTGATGGCCACGGTGGCGAAGCCGCTGCTGATCCCGTTCATGATCTGGATGTTCGTGTATCGGCGGCGCGGTCTCGCCGGTTCGCTCGTGACCGCCGCCGTCGTGACCGCGGCCGCGATCGTGGTCCTCGGCCCGATGCCGTATGTGGCGTACCTCGAGACGCTGACGCATGCCAGCGGGACCGCCTGGGCATTCCCCGGCAATCTCGGCCTGTCCGCGAGTGCCCCCCAACTCCTCCTCCCGGCGTCGGCCGGCGCGATCGGCCTGTTCCTCGTGCTCATCTGGCGCTCCCGCGACGAGTCGGCGGTCCTGATGTGGAGCCTGCTCGTGGGGCTGATCGCCGCTCCGTACGTGCCGCTCTACGGGCCCGTGCCGGTCCTCGCGGGGGTGTTCCCGTTCGTTCGCGCGCACCCGGTCCGTGCGTTGGCCCTCGCGGCGATCGTGGTCCCTCTCATGTACTTCAACCTCATGGCCGCGACGATCGTCGCCCTGGTCCTGACCGTCCCGTCCGATCTCCTTCCGACCAGCATCGCCGCCCCTCGGCCCGATCGGAGCGAGGACGCATGACGTCAACGGCCGGCGAGGCGGGAGTGTACGGCCAGCGTGCGATGACCCTGGCCGAGGTCATCGCCGCCCGCAAGCCGCTCCAGGCCGGCAGCCCGATCCGGGCGACCACGGCCCACAGACCCGCCGACCGACTAGCCACGAAGCGTGCCGACCGGCCTCGTCATCGCGTCTCCTCGCTGCGTCCGCCCGGCCCGACTACAGGCGGATCGAGCCCCAGTAGCGCTCCGCGGCGCCGGGGACGCCACCGAGACCGGCGACCCGCCGGTGGTAGGAGCGGACGGTGGAAGCCATCTCGCGCCGGCCGCCGAAGAGCCGCTCGAGCTGGCTGGTGTACAGGGAGATCCCGCTGATCTTCCACTCGAGCTGGTCGCCGATGTCGGCGAACTCGGGGACGATCGACACGTCCGCGGGGAGGTGCCCGAGCACGTCCACGTCGAGGTCCGAGAGCTGGCTGAACTCGTTCCACCAGGCGTACGGGAAGTCCTCGTAGAACGAGACGATCCCCGCCCAATCCGGGCCCGGCATCACCCAGCTCCGTGGCTCGTTGAGCAGTCCGAGCCCCACCTCGCGGACGAGCTGGTGGTCGACGTGTCCGCCGATCCCCAGCGGGAAGTAGACCTTCTGCGGCTCGAGGCGGGCGATCTCGCGGCTGAGGATCCCGGCCGGCGCAGTGTCGTCCGCCCGTGGGGGCGCCATCAACTCGTCGTCGCCCTCGTAGCCGCGGAAGACGGCGTCGGGCAGGTCGAGGAAGACGACCGAGCCCTCGGCGTAGTAGGCGTAGCGCTCGTCCTCCAGCCGGCGGGTGGCCATGACGTCGTTCGCCGCCTCGGCCTCGGTCAGTTCGGTGGTGTTGACCGCGCCCTGGGTCGGGACGTCGTCGGCCAGGACCTGGCCGGCCAGCGCCTGGTTGTGGATCGATGCCCGGCGGTACCAGCTCGAGCGCTGCCAGAACCGCTTTGCGGCGGCGTCCGCGTCCGCCTGGGTCTCCTCGAGTCGGTCTCCGTCGGCCGCCCACGGCGGCGCGGGGTCGTTCTCGTCGATCGGGTAGTCGGCGGCCAGGCTCGCCCGGTTGAAGGCTTCCGTGTCCGGCGAGTTCGCCTTCGACCCGAACCCGAGCGCCTCCCGCTGGTACGGGGTGAGGACGTCGCGCCCACCGGCGCCGGAGAAGACGGTCACGATCGCGACGTTCTGGCCGAGCTCGCGGAGGCTTCCGATGAGCCCGCCGCAGGAGAGGGCGACGTCGTCCGGGTGCGGCGCGATGAAGACGTGGGTCATGGCCCGGCGAGTATACCGGGCGCCCCGCCCGCCTCGCGGCCCCATGGACCGCCCGCGCCGGTGCCTCGGAAGGCCCCTATCCCGGCCAGCCGCCCGCCCCGACGAGCGGCACGAACACGCACGGATCGTCGCGTCGCTCCGTCCATGTCGCTCCTTCGCGGAGCACGAGGATGAGGACCTGGCGATCGCGTGGGCCGACGGGGATGACGAGCCGTCCCCCGTCGGCGAGCTGGTCGCGGAGCGGCTCGGGGATCCGCGGGGCGGCGGCGGTAACCACGATCCCGTCGAACGGGGCACTCTCGGGGTCACCCAGGCTTCCGTCGCCGATCCGGATCGCGACGCGGTCGGCCAGCCCGAGACGCACCAGACGCTCGAGCGCGGAGGCGGCGAGCTCCCGGTGCCGCTCGAAGCTCACCACGGTCGCCCCGAGGGTCGCCAGGATCGCCGCCTGGTACCCGGAGCCGGTACCGACCTCCAGGATCCGGTCGCCGTCGCGCACGGCGAGGAGCTCGGTCATCCTGGCGACCATGTACGGCTGGCTGATGGACTGCCCGGCCTCGATCGGCAGGGCTGCGTCGTCGTAGGCATGCCGGCGCGCCTCGGTCGGGACGAAGCGCTCACGGGGCACCGACGCCATCGCCGCCAGGAGGCGCTCGTCGCGGATGCCTCGTCGGCGGAGCTGATCCGCGACCATCGAGTCCCGGGCGGCGACAAGCCGGTCCCGTTCGGTCGGGTCATGCCCTGCGTCGCTCCCCACCGTTCGAGGATACGCTCGTCACCGGGTCCGGCGACGGCGGCCCCGGGGTGGGATCAGGCCGAGGGCGAAGGCTCCACCGACGGGGCGGCCGAGGGCTCGACCGATGGCGCTTCGGAGGGCGCGGCCGACGGTTCGACCGACGGAACCGGCGACGGCGAGGCGGATGGAGCGATCGACGGCGACGTGGACGAACTCTCGCTCGGGGAGGCGGAGGTCGCGCTGGAGGCCGACGGCGACGCCGACCCCGAAGCCGCAGGCGTCTCGGTCGGGATCGGCGCGGGCGTCGGCAGCGGGGTGAGGAACCCTCCCTTGCCCAGGAACAACCCGTTGGCCAGGATGAGCCCGAACACGAGCGCCACGACGACCACGAAGACCTGCGACGCCCGATCGACGATCCTGGGGGCCTCCTCGGCCGGCGTCCCGGAAGCGACGGCGCGTCCCGTCGCGGCTCTCGTCCGCGCACCGGCGGCGGCCGCGCCACCCGAACCTGCGGCGACCGGGGCTTCGGGCTCCGAGGCTTCGTCCGGCTCCGGCTCGGCCTCCTCGTCCTGCCTCGGGGCGGCAGGGCTCGTCTCGTCGGCCGCCGTGGCCTGGACGTCCTCGGCCGCGTCGGGCGTGTCCTCGACCTGGTCGGCCGGCCCCCTCGGGGGCTGGTCGGTCGTGGGCTCCTCGGGCTCGGTCATCCGGTGGTTCGCTCCTCGGGCGGGCGGCTCGACCGGGCAGGTCGACCGACCGGGAGTGTACCGAAGCCTGCCCTCATGCGTCGCGCAGGGCGGGGACCAGGAGGCCGCCGAGGCCGGCGGCGACGGTCAGCGCACCGAACAGGATGAGGACCGTGGTCACCCCGACGGCGTTCGCCAGGAAGCCGCTCGCCGCCATCGCCACGGTCAGCGACCCGAAGACGAGCGAGAAGCGCAGCCCGACCACCCGCCCGATCATGTCGCGGGGCGTCCGCTGCTGGAAGAGCGTCTGGCTCGGGATGACGTAGACCATGTTCGCGACTCCGATCCCGATCGCCAGTCCGATCGCCGCCGGGACGTTCCCGGTCAAGCCGAGCCCCACGAGGCACGCGCCGTTCACTGCATACCCGACGATGACCAGGCGCCCCTTGCCGAACCGGCCCCCGATGAGGCCGATCAGGAAGCCGCCGACGAGGTTGCCGACCCCGAGGCCTGCCTCCATGAGGGCATACACCGTCGGCGATGCCAGGCTCCCTCGCTGGAGCGTCGTGTCGACGTAGACGAACGTGAGCGAGATGACGATCCCGGTCGAGAACTGCGCGACGACGGCCTGACCCGTGTTCGTCAGCAGGGCTCGCTCACCACGCAGGAACCGCCAGCCCGTCCGAAGATCGGCGAGGACGCTGGCCGAGACGTCCTCGGCGATCCGGGTCAGGGGCGGGATGCGGACGGTCAGGATCAGGGCGGCGGAGACGAGGTAGGAGGCCGAGTCGAACCAGAACGCGAGCGGGAGCGAGTCGCCGAGGAACGCCACGAAGAGCCCGGCCAGCGGGTAGCCGATGACGTCCGCCAGCGTCTCGGCCAACCAGTTCGCCGAGTTGGCGGTGAGCAGGTCGCCCTCCCGGACGATCCGGGGCATGACCGCTTCCCGGGCGGGTCGGAAGAAGATCGAGATCGAGGTGATCAGGAACACCAAGGGGTAGACCAGCACGAGGTTGGTCACCGCGGCGATCGGGATGAGCAGGACGATCGCGGCGCGCAGGAGATCGCTGACGACCAGGACCTGCTTCTGGTCCCAGCGATCCACGAGGGTGCCGCTGAGCGGGCCGAGGAGGAGGTTCGGCAGGGTGGCGGCCAGGAAGACGAACCCGACCGCGACCGCCGAGTGGGTGAGGCCGTAGACGACGACCGCGAGTGCGATCTGGGTGACCCGGTCGCCGAACAGGCTGATCAGACCGCTCGTCCAGAGGGCGGAGAACGAGGGATCCAGGGCGAGCCGAACGTAGGGGTGTCGGCGGATCCGAAGCGCGACACCCGGTCGCGCGACGGCCGGTCCCCCGATCGCGCCGGCTGCGGCCTCGACCGCCACCAGCGATCCCGGGCCGTCGGTCAGGGAGGCCTGCGGGCCGCCCAACATGATCGGCCGGGCGAGGATCGATGCCTCGGCCAGGCCGCCGATCAGGCCGGTCTCGGGCCGGACGCCGCCGGCGATGCCCGCCCCGGCGGGTGGAACACCATGCAGCCGCGCGGCCCCGGCGATCCCCGGGACCTGCTCCGGGACGAGCTCGGGGGCGGTCCGTGCTTCCTCGGTCGCCTGGGACGGCGTCCGCAGCACGGTCGCGAACAGGAAGAAGCCGAGGCCGATCGAGATGACGACGTCGCCGATCGAGGCCACGTTGCGGATGAACGGGATCGGGATGGGGATGACGTCGGCCAGCGGGCCGAGATGGGCCAGGAATGCGGCATCGAGCTCGGGCGGCATGATGTAGTGGATGGGGCTCAGGACGTCGGCCGGCGTCAGGCCGGCCGTGGCGAGGCTCGGCGCCCAGATCGGCATCATCCCGCCGTTCACGAAGATGACGACCGCGTTCGAGAGGACCCCCACGAAGGCGATCGCCATGCCTGGCTGGCGTCGGTTTGCCCAGAGCGCCACGAGCAGGATCGCGTAGGCGAAGACGAGCAACGGGACCCGGAGCGTCTCGGCGATCGGCACGTCCCGGAGGAGCGCAGCCTCCGTCCCGAAGCGGACGACGACCGCGAAGAAGATGGCCGGCAGCCAGGTCAGCCGGATGGCGAAGAGATTGCCCAGCCGGCCTCCGGCGATCAGCCCCGCGACGAGGCCGAGGACGATGCCGCCGAGGAGCACCCGCTAGCGCGAGTCGGCGACCGACGCCCCCGGGGCCGTCGAGGCCGCGCGGTTGTCGCCGATCAGCGGTGGCAGCGCCCGGAGCTTGGTCGGCCCATCCGGACCACCGTCGGATCCTGACCGGCCGTTGGGCCCGCCGCTGCGTCCGGGATCGTGGATCCCCTCGACCCATTTCGTCTTGACGAATGCGTCGACCACCTGCGGATCGAACTGGATCCCGGCGAACTTGCGCAACTCGGAGAGGGCCATCTCGGCCGTGAGCGGGACCATTCGGTAGGGTCGGGCGGCCGTCATCGCCTCGAACGCGTCGGCGACGTGGAGGACCCGGGCGAGCCGCGGGATCTCCTCCCCGATGAGCCGGTCCGGATAGCCTGAGCCGTTGAACCACTCATGGTGATGCCGGATGATCGGCAGCTCCGGCGCGAGCTTGGTGACTGGAGCGATGATCTGGGCACCCAGTACCGGGTGGCTGTTCATGATCGTCCGCTCGTCCTTGGTCAACCGGTCGGCCTTCAGCAGGACGTGATCCGGGACCCCGATCTTGCCGACGTCGTGGAGCAGGCCGCCCCACTCGAGGGCCTCCATGTCGGCCTCCCCGAGTCCCATCACCGTCCCGATGTCGCTGGCGATCTCCATCACCCGCCGGCTGTGCTTGCTCGTGAACGGATCCCGCTTGTCAACAGCCTCAGCAAGCGCACCGATGGTCTGCGTGAACATCTCACGCATCTCGACGTAGCGCTTATGGGCCACTCGAGTCGAGTAAAGGGGAAGTGCGAAGAGCATCGTGGCCCAAACACCCGCACCACTCGGTAGCTGGTAGGTCTGTGCCATGAGCCACGCGAGTGGTGCGAGGGCCAGTGTGCTGGCTAGGTAGGCCTTGGCGTCACCCACCAGGACAAGGCGGAACGCGATGCCTCTCATCAAGCTGACGCTGGCGGCGGTTATGACCACGTTGAGGAAGAGACACGTGGCGCCAGCAACGACCCCGCCGATGAAGGTCACCGCCAATTGCGACGACCCTTCAGTCACCGCCTGGTAGGCGAAGGCACCGATGAGAGCAGGCAACACAATGCCCGCGTGATTGAACAGCGATCCATACCAGGGAATGCGACCGCGGATCTCCCGCATCTCGGTCGTCCCGATTGCGGCGACCCAACCCGCGGCGACTGGACCCCCGAGGATTGCTGCCGCAATGATGGGCGCAGAGACGACCGAGACAATCGTCCCTCTCGGCATGCGGACCGGGACTGCGGATGCAAAGAGAGCGATGCCCGTCCAGAAAGCCAAACCGAGGAAGACCGTCATCTGGTTCGCCGGCTGGATCACCGAAATCAGCGGCGTCATGCCGAGAATCAGGTCCGGTCGACCAGCATAAACAAGGCTCGTGACAACGAGTGCCACAGCACTCGCTCCCACGAGCCCAGCAATGTAGACCTTAAGAGCCTTCGACATTACTCAGGTCCCTACCGGCGACTCGTCTGGGAACATTAATCCCTTCAAGTCATCGCCGGAATGGGACTATGGTCCTAGAAGCCCCTAAGTGACGCTCCTCCCGCCAGCGCGATGGCGGCGACGGCCGCCATCGCGGCAATCAGACCAGAGAGTCGATGCCTCATCGGTCGATCCCTTTCGGCCTGCTACCAACTCTTGGTAAGGGTCTCGGGTGCCACGCTCGTTCCTCCTCGCGGCTTCCGTGCCAAAGACACGAAAACCGACCTGACTGATAGTCGGTCGGTTGCACTACTCGCTCCGCCTCACCCTAAGTGCCCATTTCAGGTGAGCCATCGGCGCGTCCGAGCGTCTTGACAATACTTCCTAGTACCTGAGTACCAAGTCGTGGGCCGGACTATAAGGACGCCGATCGTCACCGGTCAATACGGCACCTTACCTATCCTCACAAGGATTCGAGCGGGGGCACCTCGATGCCAAGCTCGTCTTTCAGCTTGGCGGCGTAGTGCGAGTACTGCTCGGCGGCAGCGGCGTGTGCCCCGGTGCGTCGGTACAGCTTGAGAAGGGACAGCTCAACATGCTCGGCGTCCGGGTCCACTTCGACCGCACGTCGCGCCAGGCTGATTGCCCGGTCGTAGGCGCCCGCGTTGGTGTCAGCGGTAACAGCCCTCTCAATCACCTCCAGGTACGCAGCGTGCAAGGAATCGCGATACGGGCTCGCCCATTCCTCGTACGCGAAATCAAGAGCGAATGGGCCCAGATAGGTCGAGCTCACCGCCTGGATTCTGTCGGGAGATGGATCTGCCTCGGCAGCACGGATCGCCTCTCGGGCGGCGATCGAGCTGCTCGTCACTAACTCGGGGTCCAACCAAAGCACATCCGAGTCGTGATGGACGTACGCTGGTGAGGTTTCGTCGTCAAACGCCGGTTCGAACACTCTTCTAAGGAAGTAGACCGTCTGATTCAGAGAGTTGGCAGCGACATCAGGGTCGAATTCCGGCCAGAGGGCGTCAAGCACCTGGTCGCGGGTCGCACCAATTTGCGGCCGCGTTAGCAGGAAGCAGAGGAGCGACAGCACCTTCCGTCGAATGTCGGATCCGACGAGGAGTTCGTCTCCAATCCGAATGTGTACCCGTCCCTGATCAAGAACGACCACGCGTCGCGCGAGACGTCGGGCTAGCCCACGTCCAAGGTCGGATGCACCTTGGCGCCCGCGTAGAGACCTCGCAGCCTTCCGAAGGACGGCGACATCGGATAGCTCACCAATCTGGTCGAGCAAGCGGGCTGATCGAAAGTGCGTCTCTGCCACCCCGACCGTGAGGGCCATTCGGAGTGGTTCGCGCCACCGGAGGGGTCTCCTCCTAGCCTCCTGGGCTACGAGCTCACAGGTATCCGGCCTCAGCTCACCGAGGCGGGGCGCGATTGCTTCAGCGAGCATGGACAGGGTCCAGGGGTACTCCGCGGCCGCTCGCGCGAGGCTTTCGTCAGGCTGGCTCTGGGTATCCGTCATGTCGAGCAAGACGCGAGAAGCTGCCGCAAACGGCCTTGCACCTTGCGCAGCTGCTAGGTGCAGCGCAGCCGCGGCGTCTCGGGAAGCCGACGGTGAGCCGGTTGAACACGACCAGCATGCGGTGACGAACCTGGCTCTTGAGTTGAACGCGACGCTTGGATGTGGCCGGCTGAGATCGATGTCATCGAGCATGGCCTTGGCGGACAGGAAGTCTCTCCCCCTCAGCGCAAGCTCGGCTCGCGTGAGCCTGGCCAGGTCTTCTAGGGCAATTGGCAGGAGCGGCTCCTCGAAGGCGCGGGTGAGTAAGGCAGATGCCGTCTCCCGGTCTCCGAGCATCGCGTGCATCTGGGCGTGCTCTACGAGAACCTCACCCCGCACGACATCAAAAGGCGTCGCCTGCGCTCGGTTGATTTCCATCTGTGCGAGGTCCCAACGATTGCCGAGGGCGTGAGCCCAGGCGAGCGAAGACCGCGCGGACTCCAACTCCATTCCGGCCGACGTGTCCGCGAGGGCGTCGATTGCGCGCTGCGCCGCCTCGCGCATTCCTTCGACGTCGCCTCGGAACCGATCAACCTCCGCTACGTTCAAGAGCGAGATGCCCATGTAGTGCTTGAGGCCGCGCCTGGCTTGTTCCTCGGCCATCTCGGACAACATCGATCGAATGGCGACGAGATTCCCGGATGCCGATCCTTCGACGAGCGCCAAGACAGCCAGGGAGATAGGTCCAAGCACCGCCGAATTGGTCCGCTGGTTCAGGGTCTCAGCGACCTCAAGGGAACGTTCGAGTTGCCCCGAGACGAACAAGGGCGTGACCAGGTTAGCGAGGGCATAGTCGGAGAGCTCCGCGTCATTTGACTGGAGAGCCAGCTCGACGGCTGACTCGGCATGAGATACGGCGCGATCCAACTGGCCTCGTTGAAGATCCATCCTAGAGGCGAAGAGTTCGTAGGCAGGATTCGACAGTGGGGTGGTGTGCACGAAGTACGACTCCGCGACGGCGAACTCGCCGCCGCCCATGATCGACGGGACGGCGGACCGAATGACAGCTTCCAGGTCGTCTCGATCATCCGCTGCGGCGTAGTGGTGCGCGGCAAGCCGCCAGCCGAGTCCGGCGGCGTGCCGCGCGACTCTCCTGTGCAGGTCGCGTACGGGTTCATCGCCGTCCAACTTTCGAAGACGAGACTCAAGGAACTCGCGTACCAGTGGGTGATACCGCCGCTCACCCCGACCACTCCTTGCTCGGCTCGACACGAGACCAAGCCGCTCCGCAGCGGAAATCAGCTCTGACGCACGCGTCTCGCTCAAATTCGCGACAACCTCGGCGAGCTCAGGCTCGATGATCTGGAGCAGCGAGGTCGCCATTAGGAACTGCTGCATCTCGGGGTCAAGGTCGCCGATCACCTCCTCGGCGAGGTAGTCGTAGAGGTCGCCGTGGGCACCCGAGAGGGTGCGGACGAAGTTGCGGACTTCGGCGGGCGGTCGGTCGCGCATGGCGGCGTTGACCATCTCGAGTGATGCGGCCCAGCCCTCGGTCCGGTCGGCCAGGTCCTCGAGGACGTCGGGTTCGAGCGCTCGTCCGTAGGTCTCTCGGAAGAGACGTTCGGTCTCGCCGAGGTCGAAGCGGAGGTCCTCTGCCGTCAGTTCGGCGACCTCGCCGAGGGTGCGCAGCCGGGCAAGGGGGAGCGTGGGGGTCTGGCGGCTGGCGAGGACGATGGTGAGGCGCTCGGGGCCGCGCGAGGTCAATTCGCGCATCAGGACGCGGATGTCCGGGATGTCGTCGACCAGGTGATAGTCATCGATGATCAGCGAGGCGCCATGCGACCCGAGCGACTGGAGGTCACGGAGGAAGGTGGCGAAGATCGTGTCACGCGACGGCCCGGCCCCCAGGCCGAGCTCGGACAGGAGGCCTTTCGTTGCGGTCCCGAACTCGGGCTCCACGGTGCGACCCGCCGCCACGAGGTAGTGGACGAAGCTGACCCAGTTGCGATCCTCTTCGTCGAGTCGGTACCAGATCGTGGGTCGACGATGGTGCCGGGCGAAGTCCGCCAGCAGGGTGGTCTTGCCGTAGCCGGCCTCGGCGGTGACGAGGACGATCCGGTTATGGATCTTGACCTTCAGCCAGTCGAGGAGCCGCTCACGACGCAGGATCTCCCGTCGGAGCGGCGGGCGCTGGACCTTCGAGAGCTGGAGAGGGAACTCGCGCACGACCTCGGTCCCGATCGGGGAAGAGAGGCTGGGGTCGGGCTCCGGCCGTCCCGGTCCGACCGGCACCGGTTCCCGCGCGCCGAGCCGCGCACGGGCCTCGCGGGACGGGCCGAACGATACGGACGGCGCCCGCGCCATGTCAATCTCGTTCGGATCGTCGATCGCGGGGCGTTCGGGCAACGGCATGGCGGGCATGGTGCCCGCCGCGACTCACTCCACGATTAGCTGCGACGCGGCCCGGGTCAGCCCTCGTATTCGAAGCCGATCTTCAGCTCGACCCGGTATTCGACGATCTCGCCGTCCTCCACGGCGGCGCTCGACTTCACGACCTCGACGGTGCGGATGTTGCGGACCGTCTTCGACGCCGTCGCGACCGCCATCCGGGCTGCGTCGGACCAGGAGTTCGGGCTCGTGCCGACCATCTCCCGGATGATGATGACGCCCATTCGTGGATCTCCCGACCGGCCGTCACCGGGGCTCTGCCGGGTCCCTGCCGCAGCCCAAGTCTAGCGACGTGCGGTGGCGGGCCGGGCCGGTCGACGGACCGGCTGCGATCGATCGGGCCCGCGGGAGCGCGGTGAGCTCAGGCTGGTGCGGCGCTCGCGGGACTCGCGGTGCCGGCCCGGACCTTGTCGAAGCAGGAGCTGCAGTAGACGGGTCGGTCGTTCCGCGGGGCGAACGGCACGATCGCCTGCCCGCCGCACTCGCCGCAGATGGCGGCATGGAACTCCCGGGGCCCGTCCACCGACCTCGCCCGCTTCGCGTTGGCGCGACAGGTCGGGCAGCGCTGGGGGTCGTTCTGGAGACCCTTGCTCGCGAAGAATGCCTGTTCACCGGCCGAGAAGACGAACTCCTCGGAGCAGTCACGGCAGGACAGCGTGCGATCCTGGTACACCCTCGTCCCTCGTCCCTGGTTTGCGGGCTGCCACGGATGGAATCGTGTCCCGAACGGACGGGCGGCGGCGGGGTCGGACCAGCGCTCCCCCCTGAGATCCCGATCGCGCGCGCTCGACCCCGACCGTGCTCGGACGGTCGAAACCCTGAGCGGGAGGATACGCGCGGCGTCAACCCCCGAGAAGGGGTGAGATCCGTGGCGCGCAGCCGAGCGACCCGCGATATTCGCGGTCTCGGCCCGCCCCCACCGTCGGGATGCGTCGGGCGAGCTCAGCCGGCCAGATCGGCGTAGCGCTCGCCGGCGTAGGACACGAAGCGCGTCTGGCGCTTCTTGAACCAGAGCTGGACCTCTCCCGTGGGCCCGTTGCGGTGCTTGGCGAGCTTGAGGTTGATGACCTCGCCCTCCTGCTCCTGGTCTTCCCCGCCGCGCTCCTTCTCCCGCCACAGGAACATGACGAGGTCCGCATCCTGCTCGATGGCTCCCGACTCGCGCAGATCGGAGAGGCGGGGCTCCTTGCTCTCGCGCATCTCCGGCTGGCGCGAGAGCTGCGAGAGGGCGATGACCGGGACCGACAGCTCGCGCGCGAGCGCCTTGAGACCGCGCGAGATCTCCGAGACCTCCTGGACCCGGTTGGCGTCTCGGTTCTGGCTGGTGGCCTGCATGAGCTGGAGGTAGTCGACGATGATGAGGTCCAGGCCGGCCTCGGCCTGGAGCCGGCGGGCCTTCGTCCGGAGCTCCATCGCCGTGATGTTCGGCGTGTCGTCGATGTAGACGGGGGCCTCGGACAGGGCGTTCATCGCCGGGGCGAGGCGGGCGAAGTCCATCTCCTCGAGGAAGCCCGTCCGCAGCCGCTGCGAATCGATGTTGGCGACGCTGGAGAGGAGCCGCAGCACGAGCTGCTCCTTGCTCATCTCCAGGCTGAAGACGCCGACGCTGCGGCCGTCGTTGACGGCGGCGTGCTCGGCGATGTTCAGGGCGAAGCTGGTCTTGCCCACGCTGGGCCGAGCGGCCAGGACGATGAGATCGCTCTTCTGGAGCCCTGTGGTGAGCGTGTCGAGGTCGGTGAACCCGGTCCGGACGCCGCTGATCTCGCCGCGATGGGCGTGGAGGTAGTCGAGCCGATCGTAGGCGTCGTGGAGGAGCGTCTTGAGCGTGCTGAACCCAGTGGAGATGCGTCGCTGGCTGACGTTGAAGAGCTCGCTCTCGGCGCGGTCGATCGCCTCCTGGATCTCGGCCGGGTCCTCGTAGCCGATCCCGGCGATCTTGCCGGCGGCCGAGATCAGGTTCCGGAGGACCGCCTTGCGCTCGACGATCCGGGCGTACTGGACGGCGTGGACCGCGGTCGGGGTCTGGTTCGACAGGCTGGACAGGTACGACCGCCCGCCGATCGTCTCGAGCTGGTCCGAGCGCTCGAGGGCCTCGGCGACGGTGACGATGTCGACCGGCTCGCGTCGGTCGAACAGCTCGAGCATCGCCGCGTAGACCGTCCCGTTCGCCGGCCGGTAGAAATCCTCCGGGCGGAGGAACTCGGCGATCTCCACGACGGCGTCGCGGTCGATGAGGATGGCGCCGAGGACGGATTGCTCGGCCTCCGTGCTCTGGGGCGGGAGGCGGTCGATCAAGGCACACCGAAGTTGACGGGGAGAAGTGACCGATCGAGTGTCGCCGAAGCGGGGGTGCCAACGCTCAACGAACCGGGCCCCGGAGGCGGATCCTCATCCACGAAACGGCGAGTCTGTGGGTCGGTTGTGGACGACCGGTGTGGACAGCTTCAGTCGAGTCGGCGGATGACCCCGATGAGCTTGCCCTGGATCCGCACGTCGTCGTAGTACATCGGCTGGTACTCGGCGTTCGCCGGCTGGAGGCGGATCCTGCCCTGCTCCTTGAAGAAGCGCTTGAGGGTCACCGCGTTCTCCTCCACCTGGGCGACGACGATGTCCCCGTTGCGGGCGGTGCTCTGGGGCCGGATGACCACGAAGTCCCCGTCGGCGATGTGCGCCTCGATCATCGAGTCACCGCGGACCCGCAGGACGTACGCGTCCCCGCTCGGAGCGAACACGTCCGGGACGGCGAGCGTCTCGTCCGCCCGCTGGTAGGCCTCGATCGGTCCGCCGGCAGCGATCTCCCCGATGATCGGCAGGAGGTGCGCCTCGGCGGCAGCCGACTGCGGGGTCAGCTCGCTCGAGAGACCGAGCTCGATCGCGGCGGTGGGGGTGAGCCGGATCGACCGGGCCTGGGACGCCCCCCGCTCCAGGTACCCCTCACGCTCGAGGATCTGGAGGTGGTGGTGGACCGCCGAGGTGGACGCCAATCCGACCGCCCGGGCGATCTCGCGGACCGACGGCGGGACGCCGCGCGTGCGCAGCGTCGCGGCGATGAAGTCGAGGATCTTGACCTTGCGATCCGCGTCGTGCTTCGTCATCGGACCTCCGTTCGTCTGAACGGTACCGAACGGACGTTCGATTGTCAAGCGTGAGGCCGCCGGTCCGAGCGTGGCCCACGCGGGAGGACTGGTAGACTGCGGTGTCCCGAGCCAGCGGTCTCCTCATGGATCGCGCTCGGGTCAGGGCGAGGTCCACGAGACGCGATGGCAGGTCGACAGAAGCGGCGCGGGCTGGTGCCCGGTGCGTCGGTGCGTCGGATCCTGCTCGTGTCGGCCTTCCTGCCGATCGCCAGCCGGGCCCCGCTCTACGCGCGGCTGGCCTGGGAGCTGCTGGTCGATGCCCGCGTGCCGGCCTCGCGCAAGGCGCTCGTGGCCGGGGCGCTGGCCTATCTCGTCGTCCCGTTCGACGTCATCCGCGACGACGTGCCGATCCTCGGCGCGCTCGACGACCTCGTGGTCGTCGTGCTGGCGACGGACCTCTTCTTCGACGGGGTCCCGGCCGAGGTGCTCGACGAGAAGCTGGCCGACCTCGGGGTCGACCGGGTGGCCTTCGAGCGCGATCTCGGTCAGATCCGCCGGCTGACGCCCCGTCCCATCCGGCGGCTCATCCGCCGGGTCCCCGACGCGGTCGACATCGTCGTCGGCGCCGCCCGGGCAACGGGTCTCGGATCGCGGGTCCGGGACTGGATCAACAAGGAGGGTTCGTTCGCGTGAAGGTCATCCTGACCGCCGATGTCGCCAAGCTCGGGAAGAGCGGCGAGATGAAGAACGTGGCCGAGGGCTACGCTCGCAACTTCCTCATCCCGCAGAAGCTGGCCGTGCCAGCCGCGGGCGGCGCCTACCGCGCCTGGCAGCACGACATCGCGAGCCGCGAGGACAAGCGCCGCCGCGAGCGCGAGGAAGCCGAGATCTACGCGACCCGGATCGCCTCGACGACCCTGACCATGGGCGTCAAGGTGGGCGACGGCGGCAAGCTCTACGGCTCGATCACGTCCAAGGACATCGCCGACGCGCTCGGCCGCCGGGGCATCGTCATCGACCGCCACAAGGTCGACCTCGAGGAGCCGCTCAAGAGCCTCGGCACGTACAAGGTCGCCGTCAAGGTGATGGCCGGCATGGCCCCCGAGGTGACCGTGATCGTGGAGCCGAAGGGCTAGAACGCCACGAAGCCGATCCCGATCGCCCAGATCGCATAGGCGCAGATGGCGATCGAGGCGACGCTGGCCGCCCAGGCCCAGCGGGACATCCCGCCGGCGAACCCCACCGCGAGGACGACGAAGAGCATCGGCTGGACGTCCAGGCTGAAGCGGTAGCCGAACTGGGTGATCCCGACGTTGCCGTGGGTGACGATGGGGACGAGGGCGACCGCGGTCGCGAGGAGCGCCCAGGCCACTCGTGGGTCGCGCCAGCGGGCCCGGAACAGCCACACGAACAGGGGCGTCGTGAGGAACAGCGACAGGCCCCACCAGGAGGGCTGGAGGAACGGCGGGTCGTCGACGTAGTTCCAGCTCCGCAGGAAGATCGCGAAGAGGTTCCGCGGGATGTACTCGAGCGCGAGGATCCCGTGCTTGGCGTAGATCGGATCCTCGAGCACGCCGGGGATGAGGACGTACCCCTGGTCCAGGATGGTTCCCCAGCGGGCGATGTCGTAGAGGGCGTAGACCGCGGTCGGGATCGCCAGTCCGAGGCCGAAGATCGCCACCCGACGGATGGCCGCCGAGCGCTCCCCGGCGACCGGCAGACGGAGCGGTCGATCGACCGCGACGAGCATCGCGATGAAGAACGGTGCGGTCAGCCCCACCGGCAGGCGGGACATCGCGGCGAAGCCGAGGAGCAGCCCGACGAGGAACGGCCGACGCCGGTCCTGGTCGAGGGCGAGCAGGATCGCCGCCATCGAGAACATCACCGCCACGACATGGCTCAGGTACCAGACCGAGCCGACCTCGGCGACATACCAGAAGGCCGTCCCGAACCCGAACACGGCGGTGAGGACGAGGCGGACCCGGATCGACAGCCCGAACCGACCGAAGACCAGCCAGGCGAGCCCGACCGCGATCCCGGCGAACAGACAGCTGGCGACCTGCTGGGGGAACTCCGGCCCGAACGCCCAGACGAACGGGACGAGGAGCAGGGCCGGCATCGGCGGGTAGGCCACGTACCAGACCCCGTCCTTCGGGATCAGCTCGTTCAGCCAGGACGGGGCTTCGGTCAGGTAGATCCGGCCGTGCAGGAACGCGTCGGCGAGCCGGACGAAGTAGTCGAGGTCCTGGCGGTCGCGTGAGGCCGTGAACAGGTAGACACCCGTCGAGACGCCGATGACGGCGAGGGTCGCGAGGATCCCGACGAGGCGCGCCCGGCGGTCGTCGGCTTCGGCCACGGGGTCGCCGGTCCGCGTCGTCGTGGCCGCGTCCGATCGCCCGGCGACATCCGGCTGGCTGGCGGCAGCCGCCGCCGCGTCCTGGGCCATGGCCCCGACGATACACTCTCGCGGATGGCTCGGATGAGCGACGTCGGAGGCGCGATCGGCGGCGACGGGCGGACCGCGCTGCGCGACGCGATCGGGCTCTTCGTGTCGCTCCGGGTCGTGTTCGGCCTCTTCGCCCTCTACCTCTGGGGAACGGCGCAGCTCCCGGGGCCGTGCCATTTCGAGCTGGCCCGGAACGGCTGGCAGACGATCCCACCGCTGGCCGACAGCGGACCGGCCTTCCCGCTGGTCGGGGTCTGGCAGCGCTGGGACGCCTGCTGGTACACGAAGATCGCGACCTACGGCTACGAGGCCGGCGAGCACAGCACGAACTTCTGGCCGCTCTTCCCCCTGCTGACCGGGATCGTCGGTCGGGTCCTCCTGTCATCGATGGCCCTCGGGGGGCTGCTCGTGTCGGGCGTGGCCTACGTCGCCGCGATGACCGGCCTGCGGCGGCTGGTCTCGGTCGACTTCGACGACGACACGGCCGCGACCACCGTCATCGCGATCTCGATCTTCCCGACCGCCTTCTTCTTCTTCGCCCCGTTCACCGAATCGCTGTTCCTCGCCCTCTCCGTCTGGTCGATCCTGGGCGCTCGACGGCGACTCTGGCTGCTGGCCGGGCTCGCCGGCCTGCTCGCCGCCCTGACGAGGATCCAGGGCGTCTTCCTGGTCCTCCCGCTCGGCTGGGAGGCGCTCCAGTGCCTGGCGCAGGTCGGACCGACCGGGTCGGCTGAGCCTGCCGCCCGCGGACGAGATCCTCCCGGCGGGGCTCGCCGCGCTGGCGCCGGTCGTCGGGTTCGTCGGCTTCCTGGGCCTCAGCGCGGCGCTGGCCGGTGAGACGCCGCTCGATACCCAGGCCGCCTGGGGCGGCACCGACTTCCATCCGCCGTGGGAGGTGGTGGCCGCCAGCTGGGATTGGGCCGTCAGCCGCCATGATCCGCTCCAGGCCTTCAACCTGTTCAGCCTGGTCCTGTTCGCCGTGGTGAGCGTCGTCGGGCTCCGCCGGGTGCCGGTCGCCTACTCGCTCTACGCCATCCCCCAGATCCTCCTCCTGGCCGTGCGGATCCAGCCGACCCCGCTGACATCGACCGCCCGCTACCTGCTGGTCGTCTTCCCGGTGTTCGTCATCCTCGCGCTCGTCAAGGACCGCTGGTTGCGGTTCGCCTGGGGGGTGGCGTCGCTGATGCTCCTGGCCCTTCTCCTCGAGGCGTTCCTGCGGGGCGGGTACGTCGCGTGATCGGCCGCCCTGGAGGACGAACGTGAGTCGGCCGACGATCCTCCACGTCGACCTCGACGCGTTCTTCGCGGCGGTCGAGCAGCGCGACCGTCCGGAGCTGCGTGGCAAGCCGGTGATCGTGGGCGGGGGCGACCCAACGGCGCGGGGCGTGGTCAGCGCCGCGTCCTACGAGGCGCGCCGGTACGGGGTCCACTCGGCGATGCCCCTGCGTACGGCGTACGCCCTCTGCCCGCACGGGATCTTCGTTCCGGTCGACGGCCGGCGCTACCAGCTCGCCAGCCGCGAGGTCATGGCGATCCTCCGCCGGTTCACCCCCCTCGTCGAGCCGATCTCGATCGACGAGGCGTTCCTGGACGTCACGGCCTCCCGGGCCCTGTTCGGCGACGGGCCGGCGATCGCCGCCACGATCAAGGTTACGATCCGCGACGAGGTGGGCCTCACCGCCTCGGTGGGCGTCGCCGCGACGAAGCTCGTCGCGAAGGTCGCGTCCGACCTGCGCAAGCCGGATGGCCTGGTGGTGGTGCCGCCCGGCGAGGAGGCGGCCTTCCTCGCCCCGCTCCCGATCGCGCGGCTGTGGGGCGTCGGCGAGAAGACCGCCGCGGCGCTCCGCGAGTTCGGCGTGGCCACGATCGGCGACCTCGCGGCGCTGCCGGAGGAGGTCCTCATCCGGCGGTTCGGCAGGCACGGGGCGTCATTGGCCGCCCGGGCCAGGGGCGTCGATGCCGATCCGGTGGGCGACGCCGAGCCGGCGAAGTCGATCGGCCACGAGCACACGTTCGACATCGACACCTCCGACCGCGAGGTGATCGAGCGGACACTCCTCGCGATGGCCGAGGGGGTGGGCTCGCGACTCCGCTCGGCCGGCCTGCGGGCAGGCACGATCCACGTGAAGATCCGCGACTCGTCCTTCCGGACGATCACCCGCCAGCGGACCCTGACGACGCCGACCGACCTGACCGACCCGATCTGGCACACCGCCCTCGAGCTGGCGCGACCCGAGCTGCGGGGCCTCCGGATCAGGCTGCTCGGCGTGACGGCGAGTCACTTCGCCGAACGCCAGCAGCTCGGGCTGTTCGATGGATGGTCCGACGAGGTCGACCCCGTGGCGCTCGGGGCCGGGCCGGGCGCGGGCTCGTCGACCGAGACCCCCCGGGTCGACCCCGGGAGCGGGGCGGTCGTGGCGGGACCGAGCGACCTCGAGCGCCGACGTCGGGCCACCCGGGCCGAGGATGCCATCCGACGCCGGTTCGGCGACCGCGCGGTGACGCGCGCCCGCCTGCTGGGGGCGGACCTCCCGGCGCCATTCGAGCGCGACCCGATGAAGCCCATCGAGCGGAGGACCGGGATGCGGGCATCCGACGGGGAGGGCGTCGCCCGCGCCGAAGGGGCAGAACGCGCCCAGGCCGACCCCGACGGGGTGGGCCGGGAGGCGTCGGACCCCGACGGTCCCGACCCCGACGGTCCCGACCCCGACGGCCCCGCTCTCGACGAACCGGCACCCGACAGCGTCGACTGACGGTCCGCCCCGGGCGTCCTCGGGGTCGATGACAGTCGAGCTGTCACGGGCGACGGCGAGTCTTCGCTCGACGACTTGACATCGAACAGGCGTTCGGTCTACTGTCGAACCAGAAGTGAACAGACGTTCGGTCGCCGACGTGCCCCTGGCGACGACACGGTCGCTGCCAAGGAAGGAGCAATGAGATGGCGATGATCCGGATGGAGCCGACGGTCGTCCGCGTGCGGGCCGACTGGTACAACGGCCGCCCGCGCGAGATCACCTGGGGGGAGGAGCGCCTCCCGATCATGGCCCTGGCCGCCGTACGCCACGAGGATTCCGCATACCCGGTCGAGACCGGACCGCGGACCCTCTTCGAGGTCGTGACGCCCAGGGCCCGGGTCGCCCTCGCCTACCAGCACCGGTCGCGGCGCTGGACGATCGAGGGCGTCGACGAGGAGCGCCCCGCAGCCTGATCCACCCACTGCCCCGGATCGACGCTCCTCCCACCGTCGACCCTCGGCCACGGATCCTCGCCGGGCGGGTGCGCCGGTACCGCATTCGCCCGGCGAAGGTCCTCCCGCTCCGGAGCCCGCGAACTGGTGTCGGGCACGCCTACAATCCGGGTCATGAGAACCGACCCGCAACGCTTCCGTGATCTCACCGTCGGCGACTTCGCGGATCGGCTGGCGTCCGCCGAGCCCGTCCCCGGGGGCGGCAGCGCGTCCGCCGTCGCGGCGGCCCTGGGCGCGGGGCTGGTCGCGATGGTCGCCGCGCTCTCGGGCGACCGGCCACGCTACGCGGAGCACGCTCCGACCCACGCGGCGGCCGGCGCGACGGGGCGATCGCTGGTCGAACGCTTCCTCGAGCTCGCGGACGACGATGCCGCAGCGTATGCGGGCTTCGCGGTCGCGATGAAGATGCCCAGGGAGACCGACGACGAGAAGGCGGCGCGCGCGGCGGCCCTCCGCGCGGCGGCCCGGGTCGCGGCCGAGGTCCCGCTCGACTGCGTCGAGGCCTGCCGGGAGCTGGTCGCGGCAGCCGAGTCGCTCGCCGGGCGGAGCAACGTCAACGCCTCCAGCGACCTCTCGGTGGCCGTGCTCCTGGGCGAGGCTGCGGCGCGCGGAGCCGCCGCGAACGTGCTCGTCAACCTGCCGGCGGTCGGCGACCAACCGTTCTCCGCGAGGATGACGGCACAGGCGGATCGCCTGCTCGGCGAGATCGCGGAGCTCGCTGCGCTGACCCGGGCGACCGTCGCGTCTGGTGCGCCGCGCGAACCGCTCGCCGCCACGGATCGCTGACGCCCGTGACGCAGGGAGAAGCCCGGCTCCTGCTCGGTGCGCCGATCGCGGCGGAGATCCGGGCCTCGGTCAAGGACGATGTCGACGCGTTCGTCGCGGCGCATGGGTTCGCCCCGAGCCTCGCCATCGTGCTGGTGGGACGCGACGCGCCCTCCGCCGTCTACCTCCGCCAGATCCTGCGAGCCTGTGAGATGGCCGGCATCGGTGGCCGCCTCGTCGAGGTGGAGGTGGAGGACGACGGCGATGGTCTCGTCGATCCCGGCCGCGAGCTCGACCTCGAGACGAGGGCCACGCGCGCCATCCGGGAACTCAACGACGACCCGTCGGTCGCCGGGATCATCGTCCAGCAACCCCTTCCGCCCTCGGTCCGCCTTCGTTCGGTGATCGACGCGATCGACCCGGCCAAGGACATCGACGGGATCCATCCCCTCAACGCCGGTCTCCTGCGGCTCGGGTACGAGGGGTTCCTGCCGGCGACGGCCCACGCCGCCATCGAGATCCTCCACCGGTACGAGATCCCGATCGCCGGTCGCGAGGTCGTGGTCATCGGTCGCTCGAACGTCGTCGGGATGCCCGTCGCCTTCATGCTCGTCCGTGGCGACGCTACGGTGACGGTCTGCCACTCGCGGACCCGCGACCTGGCGGCTCACGTCGGACGGGCGGACATCGTGGTCGTCGCGGCGGGCCGGCCCGGTCTGGTCACGGGCGCCATGCTGCGACCGGGTGCCGTCGTCGTCGACGTGGGGATCAACGTCGTCGGGGGCGCCATCGTCGGCGACGTCGACCAGGCCAGCGCGCGGCTCGTCGCCGGCGCGATCACGCCGGTCCCGGGTGGGGTCGGTCCGGTCACCAACGCCGTCCTCCTCACCCACCTCGTCCGCGCGGCCGTCCGTCAGGCGGACGCCCGTGCGGCCACCGGCAAGCCAAGCGTAGGAGTCCCGTCATGAGCTTCCCGTCCGACCTCGACATCGCCCGCTCGGTCACGCCCCGTCGGATCGTCGACGTCGGCGCCGAGCTGGGTCTGGCCGAGGACGAGCTGGAGCTTTACGGCCCGGTCAAGGCCAAGGTCAGCCTCAAGGCGATCGAGCGGCTCGAGGCGACGAACCCGCGCGGCAAGTACATCCTGGTCACGGCCATCACGCCGACCCCGCTGGGCGAGGGCAAGAGCACGACCACCGTCGGGCTCGCCCAGGGCCTCAACCGGATCGGCCGGCGGGCCGCCGTCACGATCCGTCAGCCGTCGCTCGGACCGGTGTTCGGGATCAAAGGCGGGGCGGCGGGCGGTGGCTACAGCCAGGTCATCCCGATGGAGGACTTCAACCTCCACCTGACCGGGGACGTCCACGCGATCGGGGCGGCGCATAACCTCGCCGCGGCGTTCCTGGACAACAGCCTCCATCACAAGAACCCCCTCAGGATCGACCCCCTGTCGATCCTCTGGCCGCGGGTCGTGGACATCAGCGACCGGGCGATCCGGCGGATGGTCATCGGTCTGGGCGGACGCGAGAACGGCGTCCCGCGCGAGACCGAGACGGTCATCACCGTCGCCAGCGAGGTGATGGCCATCCTCGCCCTTGCCGCCGACCTCCAGGACCTCCGGGCGCGACTCGGCCGGATCGTCCTCGCCCAGACGACCGACGGTCGGCCCGTCACGACCGAGGACCTCAAGGTCGCCGGGGCCATGACCGCCCTGCTCGTCGACGCGATCAAGCCGAACCTCCTCCAGACCCTCGAGGGCGGGCCGGCCTTCGTCCACTGCGGACCGTTCGCGAACATCGCCCACGGCAACAACTCGATCCTGGCCGATCGGCTGGCGCTGGTGACGAACGACGCCGTCTGCACGGAGGCCGGCTTCGGGGCCGACATGGGCGCCGAGAAGTTCTTCGATATCAAGTGCCGGGCCTCGGGGCTCCGACCCGACGCCGCGGTCGTGGTCGCGACGGTGCGGGCGCTCAAGATGCACGGTGGCGTCGGCCGGATCGTGGCCGGCAAGCCGCTCGACCCGGCGCTCAGCGAGGAGAACGTCGAGGCGGTCCGGGCCGGTTCCCAGAACCTGGCCAAGCAGATCGAGAACGTCCGCGCCTTCAACGTCCCGGTCGTCGTGGCGATCAACGCCTTCCCGACCGATACCCCGGGCGAGGTCGCCGCGATCCAGGACGTGTCCCGGGCGGCCGGGGCCCGGGCGGCCGTCGTGGCGACCCACTGGGCGGACGGCGGGCGCGGCGCCGAAGCGCTGGCCGAGGCCGTCTGGTCGGCGGCCGAGGAAGGCGCGCCCGATTTCCGCTTCCTCTACCCGGACGACGCGCCCCTCCGGGACAAGATCGAGGCGATCGCGACCCGGATCTACGGGGCCGACGGGGTGGACTACCAGCCCGCCGCGACGAAGGCGCTCAAGCTCTACGAGGAGATGGGCTTCGGGCACCTGCCGGTGTGCATGGCCAAGACCCAGTACTCGCTCAGCCACGATGCCAACCTGAAGGGTCGTCCGACCGGGTTCAGCCTGCCGGTCCGTGAGGTCCGGCTGTCGGCCGGCGCCGGCTTCATCACCCCGCTCTGCGGCGAGATGCGGACGATGCCGGGGCTGCCCTCACGGCCGGGCGGCGAGAATATCGACATCGACGCCGACGGGAACATCGTCGGGCTGTTCTAGCCGTCCGACCATCCTCGCCGACCGCCGGGCCGGCCGATCCCCGAACGCGCGGTCAGCCGCCGAGCAGGCCCGTCGTCCGGGCGAAGCCGACCGCCACGACCAGGCCGAGGACGACCCCGAGGACGCCGGCACCCCAGGCCCGCCAGTCGATCGGACCGAGCGGCTCTTCGTGATGGTCCGGCGCGTCGTGACCGACGGCGCCATCGTGCGCGTCGGTATGGTGGGCGTCCCCAGCATGCGGGTCCGCGGCGGCGGGCGTGGCGCTTGCGTTCGGTTCGGTCATCGTGCGGTCGGCTACCTCCCGGGGCATTCTCGCAGACGGCCGAGCCGGCCGTCGACGTGCCGACCCGAGCCCGGCGGGTCGCTTCGTGGGCCGTAGACTCCGACACGATGCTGACCCTCGTCCTCACCCGCCACGGTCTGACTGCTCGCTCGACCCCCGAGCAGCACCTCGGTCAGCGGGTCGACGTACCGCTCTCGCCCGAGGGCCGCGGCCAGGCGGAGGCGCTCGGTCGGAGACTCGCCCCGGTCGTCTTCGAGCGGATCGTCGCGAGCCCGCTCGTCCGGGCCCGGGAGACGGCTGGGATCGTCCGCGCGCACGGGCCGTCGGACCGCCCGCCGATCGAGATCGACCGACGCCTCGCCGAGATGGACTACGGGGCGTGGGAAGGTCTGACGTACGACCAGATCGAGGAGCGCGGCGCCGACGAGCGCGGTCGGTGGGAGGCCGATCCGGCCATCCACGCCTGTCCAGGTGGCGAATCGGGCGACGAGGTCGCCGTTCGGGCGGACGCGTTCCTCCGCGACCTCATCGCCTGGCACGAAGGCGTCCGGTCCCCGGGCGACACCGCCGAGCGCCCGGTCCTCGCCGTCGCCCACAGCACGCTCAACCGCGTCCTCGTCTGCCTGGCGACCGGGATCGAGATCCGCGAGTTCCGCCGCAGGTTCAGCCAGGACCAGGCGAACCTCACCGTCCTCCGCTTCGAGCACGGCGACGGACCGGCCGATGCGCGGATCCTCCTGCTCAACGATGTCGGGCACCTGACGCCGCCCGGCGGTCGTCCGTGGGCGTGACGACCGGCGCGGCCCCCGACCCGGGTCTGGTCGCGAGCCTGCGCGGTCTCGATCGCGACGGCCGTCTCCTCTTCGCGACCCGGACCCTCCGGATGTTCGGGTACGGCTTCCTGGCCGTCGTGCTCGTCCTCTACCTGGCCGCGATCGGGCTCGATCCGGCGGCGATCGGGATCGTCCTGACCCTCACCCTCGTCGGCGACACGGTGATCTCGCTGTGGCTGACGACGAACGCCGACCGGATCGGGCGGCGACGGGTCCTCGTGGTGGGCTGCCTGCTCATGGTCGTCGCCGGCGTCGTGTTCGCCTGGACGAGCTGGCCACCCCTGCTCATCATCGCCGGCGCCATCGGCGTGCTCAGCCCGACCGGCAACGAGGTGGGGCCGTTCCTGGCGGTCGAGCAGGCGGCGCTCAGCCAGTCGGTCGGAGATGCCCGGCGGACCCCGACCTTCGCCTGGTACAACGTGGCGGGCTACGTCGCGACCGCCACCGGCGCGCTCGGCGCCGGCCTGCTCAGCGGATCGCTCATCCGGGCCGGGCTCGCGCCCGCCGACGCCTACCGAGTGATCGTCGTCGGCTACGCCCTGGTCGGGGTGGTGATGGCCGTCCTGTTCGCCGCGCTCGGCAGCGGCATCGAGGCTCCGCCGCGGGACTGGCAGCCCGGTGAGATCCGGCGGCGGCTCGGGCTCCATCGGTCACGGAAGATCGTCCTGCGCCTGTCCGCCCTCTTCTCGATCGACGCCTTCGCCGGGGGCTTCGTCCCGCAGAGCCTGATGGCCTACTGGTTCAGCCTGCAGTACGGGGTCGAGCCGGCGCTCCTGGGCCTCATCTTCTTCGGGGCCAACCTCCTGGCCGCGGTGTCGAGCCTGTCGGCGGCCCGGGTGGCGCGCCGGTTCGGCCTCGTCAACACGATGGTCTTCACCCACCTGCCCTCGAACGTCCTGCTCATCCTCGTCCCGATCATGCCGACCCTGCCGCTGGCGATCGCGGTCCTCCTCCTCCGCTACAGCCTCAGCCAGATGGACGTCCCGACCCGCCAGTCGTACGTGATGGCGGTGGTCGAGCCGGACGAGCGCTCGGCCGCCGCCGGGGTGACGGGGATCGCCCGGACCACCGGGGCCGCGCTGTCGCCGGCGCTGTCGACCCCGCTCGTCGCGAGCGCCGGCCTGGCTTCCCTGCCGTTCTTCCTGGCCGGCGGCCTCAAGATCGTCTACGACCTACTGCTCTACCGGGCGTTCCGCTCGCACACGCCGCCGGAGGAGCGGGATCGCTGACCCGGCCGACGAGGTCCGTCACGAGGCGCGACCGACCGGCTCGCCTCGCGCGGCGATCAGTCCGGGCCCGGGGCCTCCGGCACGTCCGCGTCGCGTCGACGCCAGCCCGGGCGACCGAGGTGGAACCAGACGAAGAGGCCCACGCCGACGACGATCGCCACGGCGATGAGCAGGTCGAACGGCTGGAGCGCCTTGCGGATCTCGGTCCAGTTGGCGCCGAGCACCGTGCCCGCATAGACCAGCAGGAGCGACCAGAGGAAGGCCCCGGCCGTGGAGTAGACGACGAACTTCCCGAGCGGCATCCGGACGACGCCGGCCGGGAAGCTGATGAAGGTCCGGACGATCGGCAGGAGTCGGCTGAAGAAGACGGTCGGCGCCCCCCAGCGCTCGAAGAACCGGTCGGCCAGCTCGATGTCGTGGGGTCGGATGAGGATGTACTTCCCGTAGCGCTCCAGGAAGGGCCGGCCGCCCCAGGCGCCGATCGCGTAGGCGATGAGCGAGCCGGCCGTGTTGCCCAGCGTCCCCACGATGACCACGATCCAGAAGTTCCACGGTGATCCGGTGATCGGCTCGATCGCCGTGGGATCGGAGACGAGGAACCCGGCGAACGGCAGGATGAGCTCGGAAGGCAGCGGGATCATCGCCGATTCGATCGTCATCGCGATGAAGACGCCGAGGTAGCCGACGGCTCCATAGAGGTTCTGCAGGAACGGGATGACGATCTTGTCGATGAACTCGAGCACCGGCGGCTCCGTCGCGGACGAGGGACGCCGGGGAGCATAGCCGACTATCCTCGTGGACGTGACCGACCCCATCCTCCTGACCGGCGCGGATCTCTCGATCGCGGACGTGGAGGCGGTCGCCAGGCACGGCGCCCGGGCCCTCCTCGACGAGGATGCCCGGGCTCGGATGCAGGAGGCTCGCGACGTCGTCGAGCGGCTCGTGGCCGAGGGGGCCGTGGCCTACGGGGTCACCACCGGGTTCGGTGACCTGGCCTCGGTCTCGATCGCCCGTTCCGACACCGGACGGCTCCAGGAGAACCTTCTGATGAGCCACGCCGCCGGGGTCGGGCCGGCCTTCCCCGCCGAGGTCGTCCGGGCGATGCTCATCCTCCGCGCGAACACCCTCGCCCTCGGTCATAGCGGCTGCCGGCCGCTGGTGGTCGATCGTCTCCTCGCCTTCCTCGACGCCGGCATCCACCCGGTCGTGCCCGAGCAGGGGTCGCTAGGGGCGTCGGGCGATCTCGCCCCACTCGCCCACCTCGCGCTCCCGCTCATCGGGCGTGGGGAGGCGGAGCTCGGCGGCCACCGGATGCCGGGACTGCTGGCCCTGCGTGAAGCCGGGCTCGCCCCGCTCGTCCTCGAGGCCAAGGAAGGGCTCGCCCTGCTGAACGGGACGCAGATGATGGGGGCGATCGGGGCACTCGCCCTCGCCGACGCGGACCGGCTGACCCGGACTGCGAGCGTGGCCGCCGCCCTCAGCGTCGAGGCCCTCCTCGGGACCGAGGTGGCCTTCTCGGCCGCCTACCAGCTGGCGCGCCCGCATCCGGGGCAGATCGAGGTCGCCGCCGAGCTGCGTCACCTCCTCCGCGACTCGACCCTCCAGGCGAGCCATCGCGGCCACGCCCACAAGGTCCAGGATCCGTACTCGCTGCGCTGCGTGCCCCAGGTCCACGGCGCCGTGCGCGACGCCCTCGACCACCTCCGGCGGGTGCTCGACATCGAGCTCAACAGCGCCACCGACAACCCGCTCATCTTCCCGGGTGGCGGCGTGGCGCCCTCGGACGCGGTCGCCACCGGCGGCGGGCTGGTGATCAGCGGCGGGAACTTCCACGGCGAGCCGATCGCGCTCGCCCTGGACTTCGCGAAGATCGCGGTGGCCGAGCTCGGGTCGATCTCCGAGCGGCGGACGGCGCTCATGGTCGACGGCCGCCTGAACGGCGGCCTGCCGCCGTTCCTCGCGGCATCGTCGGGCGTCGACTCGGGGATGATGATCCTCCAGTACACGGCCGCCGCCCTCGTCTCGGAGGACAAGGTGCTGGCCCACCCAGCCTCGGTGGATTCGATCCCGACGAGCGCCAACCAGGAAGACCACGTCTCGATGGGCTCGATCTCGGCTCGCCACACCCGAGCGGTCGTGGGGAACGTCGAGAAGGTCGTGGCGATCGAGCTCCTCGTCGGCGCCCAGGCCCTCGATGCACGGCTCGCCCTGCTCCCCGGGACGGTGCCGGGAGCCGGCGTGGCGGAGGCCCATCGGCGCATCCGGGCCGTCGTTCCGCATCTCGACGGCGATCGCGAGCCCGGACCGGACCTCGGGGCGGCCATCGCGCTCGTCCGGACCGGGGCGCTGGCCGGACTGGTCGAGCCGGGCTGACCGAGCGACCCGACCGCGACTAGCGACGCATCCGGCGGAGCGCGACGAGACCGATGACGATCAGCGTCGTCAGCAGGCCCTGGCGCCAGATCCACCCGAGGCCGCCGGGGTCGTCGGGTCCCGTGACCAGCGGCGGCCCGTCCGGACGGAGCCGGATGAGCGGGACCCATGCCGTGAGCTCGAGGATCCGCTCGTCGGTGGCCCTGCCCGGGTCGCATCCGATCATCGCCCCCGGCAGACGCATCGAGCGGACGAGCGGCGGGATGATCCGTTCCCTGACCGCCCGATCGCGGATCTCCTCGGCGACGGCTGCGAGCGGCGGGCGTCCCGGCAGGAGGATCTCCACGGTCGGTTCCGCGACCAGATTCCGGTACCACAGCGTGGCTGGTCCGTAGCCGGCCATGACCCAGGCCGCCCCGTCCGCCACGAGGTAGCCCAGGGGCGTCGGGCGGCGGCGACCGCTCTTCGTGCCGATGGTCGTCAGCAGGAGTTGGCTGCCGGTCAACGGGGTGCCGAGCCACGCGGCCAGGCCAGCCCGGTGGAGGGGCACCACGAGCCAGCGGTTGGCGTACTTGAACGCGACCCGGCTCAGGGTCCAGCCGATGGTCTCGGCGCTCGCCGGGGCGGGCGGCAGGGGGAGCGGCTCGGGCGGCGACGACGGTGCGAGGGCGGTCATGGTCCGAGTCTCCCCGGGGGCACGCCAGGCGAACAGTGGCGAACGGCCCGCTCCTGCGGACCGCACCGCCTGCACGCTACGCTGACCGGACGATGGCTGACATCCGGATCGTCGACATCAGCGACGCCGCGGGGTTCGACCTCATCCCACCGTGTGCCGACCCCGGCTTCGATCACCGGAGCTGCGACTACTGGGAGGACGCCGCCCGCGGCTCGAAGGCCGCTCGGCTCGCCTGGCTGAAGGCTGGGTCCACGGCTCCCGATCGGCCGGAGGGACGTCCGCCGAACCCGTTCGCCCTCGAGGACGATGGCTCCATCGCCAACCCGTTCGCCCCGCCGACACGGGGCGGACCGGCCGTGAACCCGTTCCTCGCCGAGGGGGGCGATCCGCTCGCCGCCAACCCGTTCGCGCCGCCGCGCCCGTCCGGTCCGTCGGTCGCCGCCGACGCGCCGCGGAAGCTCGGCCTGCTCACCCGCGGGCTGAACGTCTTCGGGAGCTACGCGAAGGTGGCGCTCGTCGATGGGGCGCCCGTCGCGTATGCCCAGTTCGGCCCGCTCTCCGCGTATCCGCGGGCGCTTCGCCTCCGGGAGCTCTATCCGCAGCTGCCGGCGGCCCCGCTGCCCGCCGTGATCACCTGCATCGCGACCACGCCGGCGGCCCGGCGCCAGGGCCTGGCGCTGCGGCTGGTCGCGGAGACGTGCGCGGACCTCGAGCGGCGCGGTTTCGCCGCCGTCGAGGCGTACCCGGAAGCCGGCACCCGCGCGGAGTCGACCAGCGCGGCGACCCCGGCCTTCTGGCTCGCCGCGGGGTTCTTCCTGGCGGTCGACGACGAGCGCTTCCCGGTCGTTCGCCGGGAACTCGTCTGACGGGCAGGATGCGTCCCCTGATCCCTCGCCCGGCCACTCGACGACGTCACGGACGGATCGTCCTGGTCGGAGTCCTCGGGTGGCTGACGCTCGCCGTCGCCGGCTGCGGTGGGTCGACGACGGGCCCGAGCGCTCCGCCCTCGGTGGCCCCGCCCGGATCGGCCGGTCCCGCCGGATCGACGGGTTCGCCCGGGGCGATGGCGACATCCGGGGTCGGTCCATCCGGCTCGCCACGACCGTCGGCGTCCCCCGGACCCGCCTCGGCCTCGCCGGCCGCCTCGGAGCCCGGTGGGTCGGGTTCGGCTGGGGCGGTCCCGATCGACCCGGCGCTGCTCGCGCTCCTCCCCGCCCAGGTCGGCGGGATCCCCGTGGCGGCCGTCCCGGACCCCGTGGCGACGACGGACCCAGACCTCGTCGCGAGCGTCGCCCGGATGGCCCAGGCCTACGTGATCGATCCGTCCACGAGCGACTTCGCCTATGCCTCGGTGATGGCCCTCCGTCCGGGGGTCTTCAGCGACGCGTTCTACCGCTCCTGGCGCGAGAGCTTCGACGAGGGTGCCTGCAGCCAGGCCGGCGGCGTCAGCGGCCGGGCCGAGACGAGCATCGGCGGCCGGATGGTCGACATCGGCCGGTGCAACGGCGGCGTGATCACCTACCACGTCCGTCTCGACGGTCCGGATGTCATCGTGTCCGTGTCGTCGCTCGGTGACAGCCGCCTCGGCGAGAAGATGGTCGAGGGCCTGCGTCCGTAGGCCCGGACTCTCGGTCGTGTCCCGTCGGCCGCGTCCGGACCACGGGACCGCTTCTCAGCCCAGGTCGCGCAGCCGGAAGGCGTTGGCGTGGGCCGGGAACCCCTCGTGGTCGGCGAGCGCGAGGGTCGGCGCCGCGAGCCCAGCCAGCGCTTCCCGCGAGAGCCGGGCGGTCGAGGTGGAGGTGAGGAAGGTCCGGGCGGTGACGCCACCGTTCAGCCGGGCGTAGCCGCCGGTCGGAAGTGTCGCCGGGATCCCGATCGTGAAGCTCGAGGCGCCGATCGGTGTGTCCTGGCCGAGGAGCACCTCGCCGGCGTACTGCAGACCGGCCAGGCTGGCGTCCGGGTCCCGGGTCGCGATCTGGACGTGCTCCGCGGCATAGAGGTTGGCGAAGGCGAGGGCTTCGTCCATCGAGTCCACGAGGATCACCCCGCCGAGGTCGGAAAGGGCCGCCCGGGCCGCCGACTGGCGGATCGCCGGCAGACCCACGATCTGCTCCCCGACCGCCGCCTCGACGGCGGTCGCCAGGGCCGGGGAATCGGTCACCAGGGTTGCCGCCGAGTCCGTGCCGTGCTCCGCCTCGTTGAGGAGGTCGATCGCCAGTCGCCAGGGGTCGGCCGAATCGTCGGCGATGAGGAGGCTCTCCGAGGGACCGCAGAGCATCTGGCTGGCGGTCCCGAACCGCTGGGCCAGGACCTGCGCCGCGGTTACGGCCGGCGAACCGGGTCCCACGACCTTCAGCACCCTGGGGATCGTCTCGGTCCCGAACGTGAGGGCGGCGATCGCGGCCGGGCCGTTCGCCCGGAAGACCTGCTCGATCCCGAGCTCGCGGGCGACGGCCAGGGTGGCCGGATCGACGGCGCCGACCGTCGAGCCCGGCACCGGCGGCACGACCACCACGATTCGCGGGACCCCGGCCACGACCGCTGGAGTCCCGATCTGGCAGAGCACCGACGGGTAGGAGGCCTTGCCGGTCGGCACGAAGAGACCGACGCTCGGGATCGGCGCGAACCGCTCACCCAAGAGGAATCCCGGCCGGACCTCGCGCTGCCAGCCGACGGCGGTCTCGGCGAGCTGAGCCTCGTTGAACCGGCGACTGTTGGCGATCGCCTCGCGGATGCCGCCGAGGAGCTCCGGGTCCAGCCCGGCATGGGCTGCCTCGATCTCACTGGCCGGGACCGCGAGCCGCCCCGGGTCGAGACGGACCCGGTCGAAGCGCTCGGTGATCTCGACGACGGCCGCGTCACCGCGGTCGGCGACGTCGCGGAAGATCGCCTCGATCCCGTCCATCAGGCCCGGGTCGAAGATCGCCGCCGTGGAGCGGGCCAGGATCCGGCGTCGCTCGGGCTCGGGGAGGTCCGACCAGCGGCGGACGGTGAGGATGGGCATCTCCCCGGGAGGGTACCCGAGACCGCCTCGCGTTGAACGTTTCGTCGTCCCGGATCGTCAGGTGTCACGTGATCGACTCGAAGGCGGTGCGTATCGTGGACGCCATGGACCTGCCCGGAGGGCCGGGCGACGTTCGCGCCCGGACGTTCGCTGCGCTCGTCGATCGCACCGCGCTCGATCGCGCCTACCGGATCGCCCGGCTCATCCTGGGTGATCCGAGTGAGGCCGAGGACGCGACGAACGACGCCGCCCTGACGGCCTGGCGTCGCTTCTCCGAGCTGCGCGAGCCGGCCCGGTTCGAGGCCTGGTTCGGTCGGATCCTCGTCAACGCGTGTCGCGACCGGCTTCGCGCCCGACGTCGGCTGCCCATGAGCATCGAGGCGAACCGGGTCAGCCCGCTGCGGGATCCGATCTCGGCCGACCCGGCCGACGCCCTGGCTCGTCAGGACGTCCTGCGGGCGGCGATCCGGTCGTTGAGTCCGGAGCATCGCGAGGTCGTGGTGCTGCGCTACTACGCGGACCTTAGCGTCGAGCAGATCGCCCAGCGGACCGGTATCCGAGCGGGCACCGTCAAGTCCCGCCTCCACTACGCGCTCCGCCGCCTTCGCGACGAGGTCGACGCCGGCGACGACGGGAGGGCCGTTCGATGACCCACGAGCAGCCGAACCAGCCTGGCGATCCGTTCGAGCGGGAGGTCCGACGGGCGCTCGTCGACGAGGCCGGCGAGCCGGCCCCTGAGCGTCTGGTCGCCCGGGTCGCGACGATCCCCGGCGCGACCCGGCCCGACGCCGCCTGGCTCGGCCGGTTGCGCGGTCGGCTCGGGGACGGTCCGGACCATGGGATCCGGCTGGGACTGGCGGGGATCGCCGTCGTGGCGGTCATCCTGTTCGGTGGCTCGATCCTGATTCGCCCATTCGGGTCGGACTCCGGGATGGGCGGCCCTTCGGCCGGACCCGGCGGTGGGTCGCCGTCGGCGGGTGTGGCTCCGTCTCCGTCGGCAGATGCGGTCGCCCCGTCGCCGTCCATCGCCCCGTCGCCGTCCATCGCCCCGTCGCCGTCCATCGCCCCGTCTCCCTCGGTCGGCCCTTCGGTCAGCGGGCCGGTCGGCGGTCCGGTCCCGGCCGACTTCCAGCCGGCCTCCGTGTCGTTCATCAGCGCCGACGAAGGATGGCTCCTCGGCACGGCGGCGTGCGGTTCCGGGCGCTGCCTGGCGATCGTCAGGACGACCGACGGCGGTCGCACCTGGGCGAGCATCCCGGCACCGGACACGATCCTTGGTGCCGACGGATCCCAGGGCGTCATCGGTCTTCGCTTCGCCGACGCCCTCGACGGGTGGGCGTTCGGCGCCGGCCTGTGGTCGACCCACGATGGTGGTTCGACCTGGCATCGGGTCAGCCTGCCCGGCCTGCCGAGGGACGGCGACGTGATGGCCCTCGCGGCTGCCGGCGGCGTCGTCCACGCGGTCTACGTCGATGATCGCGCTGGCCCCTCCTTGGCGATCGCGTCAAGTCTGACCGCCACCGATCGGTGGACGGTCTCGCCGACGACGGTCGAGATCGGGGCCGGGCCCGTCGCCCGGCCTCAGCTCGTCCTGCACGGTTCGGCCGGCTGGCTGATCGAGGTGGATCGGACCGTCATCGCGGGTGCCCGGCTCGTCGGCGGGGCATGGAAGCCATGGCAGCCGCCGTGCCTGGACGTCGTCGGACCGGCGACCCTGGCGGCCTCGAGCGGGTCAGATCTCGTGGCGGCCTGCGACGAGGGTCTCTGGTCGACGCCGACCGGCGTCCATGTCTACCTCTCGACAGACCGCGGCGCGACCTTCAAGCGGGCCGCCTCGAAGCCACCCGTCTTCGACGTCGAGGGTGTCGCGGCCCCGGCGCCGGGCGTCATCGTCGTCGGCGGGAGCCTGTCCGGGGTCGGCTCGGCGATCGTCGGCTCGTTCGACGATGGCAAGACCTGGCCGGCGGTCCACGTCCTGCCGGGCGCCGTCTCCGAGGGACTGACCTTCCCGACCGACCAGGTCGGGGTGGCGATCAGCCAGACGATCGGCGACACGGGCGTCGGCAAGTCCGAGCTGCTGATGACCCGCGACGGGGGCCAGACCTGGTCGAAGGTGCCGATCACCGGCGGCTGACCCGGACCGTGGCGGCGGCGCTAGACTCGGTCCATGACCGCTCCCGCTCGCGACGCTCTGCCCGGCGCCCGACCCGTTCGCGCCCCGCGCGGGACCGTCATCTCCTGCCGCGGCTGGCAGCAGGAGGCGGTCCTGCGAATGCTCATGAACAACCTCGATCCGGAGGTCGCCGAGAACCCCGACGCGCTCGTGGTCTACGGCGGGACCGGTCGCGCAGCCCGGTCGTGGGAGGCGTTCGACGCGATCGTCCGCGAGCTTCGCCGACTGGCCGACGACGAGACGCTGCTGGTCCAGAGCGGCAAGCCGGTCGGCGTCTTCCGGACCCATCCATGGGCGCCCCGGGTCCTCATCGCGAACTCCAACCTGGTCGGGAAGTGGGCCACCTGGGAGCACTTCCGGGAGCTCGAGGCCGCCGGCCTGATGATGTACGGCCAGATGACCGCCGGCTCCTGGATCTACATCGGGACCCAGGGGATCCTCCAGGGGACGTACGAGACGTTCGGCGAGCTCGCCCGCCAGCACTTCGGCGGCACCCTCCGCGGGACGGTTACGCTGACCGCCGGCCTCGGCGGGATGGGTGGCGCCCAGCCCCTGGCCGTGACGATGAACGACGGGGCGGCGATCTGCATCGAGGTCGACGAGAGCCGGGCCCGACGGCGGCACGAGATCGGCTACGTCGACCGGCTCGACCGCCGACCCGGACGAGGCGCTGGCATTGGCCCGTGGGGCGGCCGCCGAGGGCCTTCCCCTGTCGATCGCCCTCATCGGCAACGCCGCCGAGATCGAGCCGGCCTGGGCGAAGGTCGGCGAGCGCTTCGACGTCGTCACCGACCAGACCTCGGCCCACGACCCGCTGGGTGGCTACGTCCCGGCCGAGATCGACCTGGGCGACGCGATCGCCCTGCGGACCGCCCAGCCGGACCTCTACATCGAGCGCTCGATGCGCTCGATGGCCGCCCACGTCCGGGCGATGCTCGAGTTCCAGCGTGCCGGCGCGGTCGTCTTCGACTACGGCAACAACCTCCGGGCGATGGCCCGCGAGGCGGGCGTCGAGGACGCCTTCGCCTACCCCGGGTTCGTGCCGGCCTTCATCCGGCCGCTCTTCTGCGAGGGCAACGGCCCCTTCCGCTGGGTCGCCCTGAGCGGCGATCCGGCCGACATCCTGCGCACCGACCGCGCCCTGATGGAGCTCTTCCCGGAGAACGCCGGACTCCAGCGCTGGCTCCGGCTGGCCGAGGAGAAGGTCCCGTTCCAGGGCCTGCCGGCGAGGATCTGCTGGCTGGGCTACGGCGAGCGGGCGAAGGCCGGCCTGGAGTTCAACCGGCTGGTCGCGGCCGGCGAGGTCAGCGCCCCGATCGTCATCGGGCGCGACCACCTCGACTCGGGCTCGGTCGCGTCGCCCAACCGCGAGACCGAGTCGATGCGCGACGGGTCCGACGCCGTCGCCGACTGGCCGATCCTCAACGCCCTCGTCAACACGGCCGCCGGCGCGTCGTGGGTCAGCGTCCACCACGGCGGCGGGGTCGGCATCGGCTACAGCCAGCACGCAGGGATGGTGGTCGTGGCGGACGGCACGGCCTTGGCCGCCGAGAAGCTCGCGCGGGTCCTGACCAGCGACCCCGGGATGGGCGTGATCCGCCACGTCGACGCCGGCTACGAACGGGCGATCGACGTCGCCCGGGAGCGCGGCGTCCGAGTCCCGATGCTCGAACCGGCTGACTGACCCGCGGCGGCGACCGGGGCTCAGCCCGGCTCCGACCGACGGTCAGTCGAGCGCCGACCCGGGGCCGATGCTGTCCGCCTCGCGGTCGAGGATCCCCTCGGGGGCAGCGGCGGCCGGCGCGCCCGCCTCCGGACCGGCCTCCGGGCCCGCCTCGGCCCCGACCGGCGTCGGGATGACCTTGAGCTGGCGGACCGACGAGAAGAGGATCGGCACGAAGGCGAAGCAACCCAGGACGCCACCGATGAAGACCGCCTCACGCACGCTCAAGAGGCTGGCCAGGACCCCTCCGATGATCTGACCGACGGGGATCGTGCCCCACACCAGGAAGCGCATCGTCGCGTTCATCCGGCCCTGGATCCGCTCGGGGGTGATCGCCTGGCGAAGGCTGACCTGGTTGATGTTGTAGATCACGCCCGCGAAGCTGCCCAGGAAGATCGAGGCGAACAGGACCGCCGCGGCATTCCCCGGCTGGGCGAACGCCGCGATGAGCGTCGTCGGCCCGCTCAGGATCATCGACCAGAGGATGGTCCGGCCCACCCCGATCCGGGCCGCGATGCGGCCGGCGACGAGGGCGCCGAGGAGGACGCCGATGCTGCCCAATCCGCCGATGAGGCCGACCACCGGGGCACTCAGCCCCAGCGTGTCGTAGACGAACACCGCGAACGTGGCGAAGGCGATGTTCGAGAACAGGTTCGACAGGCCGGTGCTCGCCGCGATGTAGCGCAGGTAGGGGTGGTCGAGGACATAGCGGAGCCCCTCGCCGATCTCCGTTCGGAGCCCCGCGATCGGCCCGGGTCCGTCCCCCGTCGCCGTCTCGGCGGGAACCCGCTTCGGCTCGCGCTTGCGGATCCAGAAGATGAGCCCCCCGGACGCCACGAAGCTGAGCGCATCGGCCAGGATCGCGACCGGCGCACCGAGCAGCCCGATCAACCCGCCGCCGAGGGGCTGGCCGAGGATCTGGGCCGCCGATCCGCTGACCTGGAGCTTCGAGTTGCCCTCGACCAGGTCGTCCGGCTCGAGGATCGCGGGCAGGAACGACTGGTCCGCCACGTCGAAGAAGACGGTCAGGGTCCCGTTGATGAAGCCGACCAGGTAGAGCTGCCAGATCGTCAGCCCGCCGAGCTCCCAGGCGATCGGGATGGAGAGGAGGGCGATCGCCCGGCCGAAGTCGCCGGTGACCAGGATGAGCCGCCGCGGCAGCCGGTCCACCCAGGCCCCGGCCGGCAGGGTGAACAGGAGGAAGGGCAGGAACTCCACAGTCCCCAGGAGGGCGACCTGGAAGGCCGGCGCCTTGAGCAGGATGACTGCGATGAACGGGATGGCGACGAGGCTGACCTGGGTCCCGAACAGGCTGACCGTCGCCGCGGTCCACAGCTTCCGGTAGTCGCCGTTGCGGGCCAGGAGATCTCGGCGGGGAGCGGCCACGGGTCACCTCGGCGCGGGGCTCGGGGCCGGGTCCGGGGACCGGCCAGCAGGTGAGTCTACCGTCTCGCACCGATCGGTCATGTCGCTCACGCGACACGGCCCGTGAGCTCGCCCGACGAACCCAGGGCCGCGTCTCCGGCCCTCGGCGGCCCGGCCGAAGTGTCACGATAGCCACGTGGCGAAGCTCGTCGAATCCGTGCCGAACTTCAGCGAGGGCCGCCGGCTCGAGGTCGTCGACCGGCTCGCCTCGGCGGTCGCGGCCACGCCCGACGTCCACCTCCTCGACCGGACGAGCGACGCCAGTCACAACCGGAGCGTCCTCACCCTCGCCGGCGGCGCGGCCGGTGTGGCCGAGGCTCTCGAGGCAGCCGTGGCGATCGCGGTCGAGACCATCGACATGGAGCGCCAGACCGGCGAGCACCCCCGGATCGGCGCCGTCGACGTCGTCCCGTTCATCCCGCTCGGCGAGACGACGATGGACGAATGCGTCGCGCTCGCCCGGGCGTTCGGAGCGCGCCTGGCCGACCGGTTCGGCCTCCCCGTCTACCTGTACGCGCGGGCGGCCACCCGGCCCGACCGAGAGAAGCTGGCCGACGTCCGGCGCGGCCAGTACGAGGGACTGAAGGCGGAGATCGCCCACGATCCGGACCGTCGACCCGACTTCGGCCCGGCTCGAACCCACCCCACCGCCGGCGCGGTCGCGGTCGGTGCCCGTCCGTTCCTCATCGCCTACAACATCAACCTCGCCTCGACCGATGTCGAGCTCGCGAGGCGGATCGCCCGGACGGTGCGCGAATCCGGCGGCGGCCTCCCCCGGGTCCAGGCCAACGGCTTCCGGCTCGACGATCCGGACTGCGCCCAGGTCTCGATGAACCTCCTCGACTTCACGGTGACCCCGATCTGGCGGGTCTGGGAGGCCGTCGAGGCCGAGGCCCGTGCGGCCGGCGTCGAGGTCATGGAGTCGGAGCTCATCGGCCTGGCGCCGCTGGCGTCGTTCCTCGCCGTAGCGGACCGGGCCGGAGCCCCGACCGGCGCACCCACGGACGATCGCCTCGCGGCGGCGGCGAGCTACCTCCGGCTGCGCGACTTCTCGCCGCTCCAGGCGCTCGAACTGCGGCTGGCAGCCGCCCGCGGCGAGCGGTCGTGAGCCTCCGGCTCATCGAGGGGGGCCTGACCGAGGGCGCGACGGCCGGCCTGCTCGTCGTCGGGGCGAGTGCGGTGGTGACGGTGGCCGGCGGTGTCCGGGCCGGGCCGCGCCAGGGGGACCTCTCCGTCCTGGACGCGATCGAGGTCGGGGGACCGGATTCGCCCGATGCCCCGGTCGTGGCGACCTGGGGCGAGCGGATCGTGGCGGTGGGACCGCGGTCCGAGGTCGAGGCCGGCCTGGAGGGGCAGGGACTCCCCCTCTCGCGGTTCGCCCGGCTGGACGCCAACGGTGGCCTGGTCACGCCCGGACTGGTCGACCCCCATACCCACCTCGTGTTCGCCGGCTCGCGCGAGGGAGAGCTCCGCCTTCGCCAGCGCGGCGCCGGGTACCTCGAGATCCTCGAGGCGGGGGGCGGCATCCTCTCGACCGTGGCGGCCACCCGGGCGGCATCCCCGGAGACCCTCCTGGCCCACGGTCGGCGCTGGCTCGACGAGATGCTCAGCCACGGCGTCACCACGATCGAGGCGAAGTCGGGTTACGGCCTGGACGTCCGGACCGAGCTCGGCCTCCTCGAGGTGGCCCACCGACTCGGCGAGGAGGGCCCGATCGAGGTCCTCCCCACCTGGCTCGGCGCCCACGCGGTCGCGCCCGAATGTCGCGGGGAGCCCGATCCGATCGAGGCCTACACGCGACAGGTCATCGAGGACCAGCTGCCGGCAGTGGTCGCCCAGGGAGTCGCCCGGTTCGCGGACGTCTTCTGCGAACAGGGCGTCTTCGGGCCGGACGAGAGCCGACGGATCCTGCGGGCCGCCGAGGCCCACGGCCTGCGGCTCCGCCTCCACGCCGACGAGCTGGCGCCATCGGGTGGGGCGGAGCTGGCCGCCGAGCTCGGGGCGCTCTCCGCGGACCACCTGGCGGCGCCCTCGGACGCGGGCGTCGACGCCCTGGCGGCGAGGGCGGCCGAGGGCCGACCGGTCGTGGCGGTCGTCCTGCCGGCAACGACCTGGTTCCTCATGAAGTCATCCGGTGCGCCGGCTCGCCGATTCATCGACCGGGGGATCCCGGTGGCGATCGGCACGGACTTCAACCCGGGGACGTCGCCGACCGCGAGCCTGCCCCTGGCGATGACGGTCGCCTGCCTCTCACTCGGGCTCAGCCCCGCCGAGACGCTCGCCGCGGTCACCATCAATGCCGCTCACGCCCTGGGCATCGCCGACACGGTGGGCTCGCTCGAGCCGGACAAGCAGGCCGACCTCGTCGTCTGGCGGGTGCCGAGCCTCGACCAGATCCCGTACTGGCCCGCGGCCGATCTCGTCCGGACCGTGGTCAAGCGCGGACGGGCGGTCCTCCAGCGCGGGTAGCGCGCCGCGGCCAGCCTGGCGGCGGGCCGTTCAGACCTTGCCGCGGGCCTCGAGCAGGACGGTGGTCGTCTCGTCGGGCAGCCCGGAGATCGAGATCGACAGCTTCGCCTGGGGTGGCGGCGGCGTCGCGCCCATCTCGTGAAGGAAGCGGGCCAGCGCCTCGGCGCAGTCCGCCTCCACCTCGCAGACGGGCATCGGGATCACGATCTTCGGATCGAGTTGGGCGATGAGCTCGGCAGCCCTCGTCGCCGACAGCGCCCCACCGACCGGGACGCAGGCGAGGTCGACCGTGCCGATGTCCCCCAGCTTCTCCTCGGTCATCAGGTGCCCGATGTCCCCGAGGTGGATCGTGTGGAGCCCGTCGAGCTCCACGGCGAAGGCAGTCTGGCGTCCCCGCTGCGCACCGCGGGCGTCGTCGCGGTACGACCGGACCCCGGTGACGAGTACGTGGCGGACCTCGTACTCGCCGGGGCCGTCGAGCACGAAGGCGTCCTCCAGGCTCGTCGGGATGACGCTCCCGCCGTCGCGCGAGCGCTTGCCCTTCGCTCGCGGGAGGGGGCTGTCGTCGGGGTGGCTGAAGGTCACGATCTCGCCGGCGATCCCACGGCCGGTCGGTCCGACGACCGACTGGTACGGGTCCATCACGACGACCGCGTCCCTGCCCTTGAGGCGGATGCAGGTCCGCCCGTACCAGGTGAGTTCCATCAGCCGTGATTCTGACACAGCCGGCTCACCCCCGACGCATCCCCGCGAACCCGGCGGAAACAGAAAGACCGGAGGCGCCTGCCCAATCGGCGCCTCCGGTCGGAGGGAGGGAGTGGGACTCTTCGCGAGTTCCGGGGTGAACACTAGGGGAGGTCCGATTCAGGAGCGAGAGGGCAGAGGGTTAAGAAAGGGACATCCGTGGGGCCTCTCGGGGGCCACGTCCGGCCCGTCGGACCGCCGATCCGGCCACGGCAGGGCGGGACCATCGCCTCGGAGGGGGCGACGGGGGACCCGTGCGACAATCCGGCGATGCACGTTCCTCCTCGTGAGCGGCCTTCCGTCGCGCGCCGTCTCCCGCTCCTCCTCTTCGTGACCCTCACGCTCGTCGCCTGCGGCACCAGCTCCGCGACCCCGACGGGCGCGTCTCTGGCCACCCCGTCTCCCGCGATCTCCGGTGGCCCGGGGTCCCCGGGTCCGTCGAGCGGGACGGCGACCGCGTCGCCCTCGGCATCGCCCGACGACGCCTCGGTCTACGCGGCGATCGAGGCCCAGGTCCAGGAGCTCCGTGGTCTGAAGGCGAAGCGGCCGGTCGATCCGAAGCTCCTCGACGAGGCCACCCTCAAGACGAACATCGAGGCGAGCTTCCTCAAGGCGAACCCGCCCGAGCAGCTGGCGGCCACCCAGCGGATCTACGAGCTCATGGGCCTCGTCCCGGCCGGCACCGATCTCAAGTCGCTGTACCTCGAGCTCCTCGCCAGCCAGGTCGCCGGCTACTACGACGACGACACGAAGGAGCTCTACGTCGTGTCGAAGTCGGGCGGCCTTGGCCCCACCGAGCGGGTGACGTTCGCCCACGAGTTCGACCACGCCCTGCAGGACCAGAACCTCGGGCTGAAGAGCCTGAACCTCGACGCGGTCGGCCAGGGCGACCGCTCGCTCGCCGCGCTGGCCGTGCCGGAGGGCGACGCGACCCTCCTGATGACCCTCTGGACCCAGGGGAACCTGACCCCGCAGGACCTCGTCCAGTTGATCAAGGACTCGAGCGACCCGGAGCAGCAGAAGATCCTGGCCGAGATGCCACCGCTCCTGCGCGAGTCGCTCACCTTCCCGTACACCGCCGGCCTTCAGTTCGTGGCGAGTGCCCGGGCGGCCGGCGGCTGGGCCGGCGTCGATGCGCTCTACAAGCGGCCTCCGGCGTCGACCGAGCAGGTCCTCCACCCGGACAAGTACGCAGCCGGCGAGGCCCCGGTCGCGGTGAGCTTCCCCGCGGACCTCGCGAAGCGGCTCGGGTCGGGCTGGACGGTCACGACCCAGGACACCCTCGGCGAGTTCGTCCTCCGGACCTGGCTGGCGAACGGTGGCGCCGTCACCCCACAGGTCGCCGATACCGCGGCTGCCGGCTGGGGCGGCGACCGGATCGCCCTCGTCCGGAACGGCGAACGGTCCGGCATCGTGGTCGACACGCGCTGGGACACCGTCGCCGACGCCGAGGAGTTCGCCGCCGCGGCCGGATCGACCCTCGATCGTCTGACCGACCGGCACGCCCTCATCCACCTCGACGGCTCGGACCGGGTCACCCTCTTCGTCGCGACGGACGACGCGACGATCGAGGCCCTCGCCGGCGCCCTCGGCCTGGCCGGCTGACGAGGCAGGGGCTCGCTCGTCCCGCGGCGGCCTCCGACCCGGTCCCGGCGCCGCTACATCTGCTCGGGCGCGGAGATCCCCAGGAGACCGAGTGCGTTGGCCAGGGTGATCCGGGTGGCTGCGACCAGGGCGAGCCGGGCCGCCGAGCGACCCGGCTCCGCCGGGTCGACGACCTTCGCATCCCGGTAGAAGGCGTGGAACGTGGTCGCCAGCTCCGTGGCGTAGGCGGCGATCCCCTGGGCCTCCTCCTCCGCGGCCGCATCCTCGACCACCTCGGGCAGCCGGACGACCTCGCGGACGAGGGCGGCCTCGGGTGCGCCGGCGAGGGCGTCGTCGGCGAGCGTCGCGGCGGGCGCGAGACCAGCCTCGGCCGCCTTGCGCAGGATCGAGGCGATCCGGGCGTGGGCGTACTGGACGTAGTAGACCGGGTTCTCGTTCGACTGCTTCTTGGCCAGCTCGATGTCGAAGTCGATGGCCGACCCGGGGCTGCGTGACGCGAAGAACCAGCGGGCCGCGTCCACCCCGATCTCGTCGAGGAGCTCGTCGAGGGTGATGAACGTGCCGGCCCGCTTGCTCATCGAGACCTCGACGCCATCCCGGACGAACCGGACCCAGGCGACGAGGAGCATCCGGACCGCGGCCCTGTCATAGCCCATCGCCTCCGCGGCGTTGCGGACCCGGGCCACGGTCCCGTGGTGGTCCTGGCCCCAGATGTAGACGAGCTCGTCGAAGCCCCGGCTGAACTTCTCGGTCACGTACCCGATGTCCGAGGCGAAGTAGGTCGGCTCGCCGTTCGAGCGGTCGATCACCCGGTCCTTGTCGTCGCCGAAGGCGGTGGACCGGAACCACAGGGCGCCGTCCTGCTCGTAGACGTGACCGCCCGCGCGCAGCCGCTCGACGGCCCGGCTGACCCAGCCCTCGTCGTGGAGCGAGCGCTCGGTCGTCCAGACGTCGAACCGGACGCCGAGATGGGCCAGCGAGGCCTCGATCCCGGCCCGGACCCGCTCCGACGCCCAGCGCCCGACGATCCCGGTGGCGTCGGCGCCCGGCTCGGAAGCGGCCGCCCAGGTATCGTCCGGCAGGCTGGCCGCCAGCTCCCCGACGTATTCGCCGTGGTAGCCGTCGTCCGGGACGGGTTCGCCCCGACGAGTGGCGATGACGCTCGCCCCAAGCTTCCAGACCTGCGTCCCGGAGTCGTTGAAGTAGTACTCGCGGGTGACCTGCTGGCCGCCCGCCTCGAGGACCCGGCAGAGGAGGTCCCCGACGAAGGCGCCCCGCGCGTTGCCGATCGTCAGCGGGCCGGTCGGATTGGCCGAGACGAACTCCACGTTGACGTGGCGCGGGGCGACGGCCGGCACTCGCCCCCAGCCCGCCGGATCGGCCGCGTCGAGGATCCCCTCGACGACCGTGCGGAGGGCCCGGTCCGCGTATCGAGCGTTGACGAACCCGGGCGCTGCCACGGCCACCGAGCCGAGGGGTGTCGTGGCCGGGGACTCGGCGATCTCCCGGGCGAGCTCCTCGGCGAGCGCGCCGGCGATCTCGAGCGGAGCGCGGTGGTACGGCCGGGCGAGCCGCATCGCGAGGTTCGTGGCGGCGTCGCCGTGCTCCGGGTTGGCCGGGCGCTCGATCCTGATCTCCGGGCCGGCGGGCCCCTCGTCGAGGGCCGGCAGGGCACCCGAGGCGATCGCCCGTGCCCAGGCGCGCGCGACCGCAGCCCGGACCGCCCCGCGCAACGTGGGATCGGTGGCGCCCTCCGGATCGGCGCTGGCGGTCGGGGGGGTCGGCGGCACGGGTCAGCTCCTCATGATCGCTTGCGTCCGCATCGTAACGACTCTGGCCGGCTTCGCCCCCACGGACCCGGCTCGCGCTCAGCCGATGAACCGCCCCTCGAGGAACAGGGCGGTGAGCAATCCCAGGAAGAGGACCGACAGGACGACCCAGGTCTCGTGCACCCGGCGATGCCGCCCGAGGATCGCGACGACGACGAAGCACGGGAAGAGGACGAGGCAGTAGCGCATCGTCGACATGAGCGGGATCGCCGGCGAGCGCACGAAGATGAGGGCGAGCTGGGGCAGGACGTAGAGCGAGTACGACGCGGGCAGCCGTCCGAGACCGCCCAGGAACAGCGCCGTGAACAGCCCCAGCGCGACGACGTTGAGGGCCGTGACCACGTCGCCCCGCTCCCCGACCCGGCCGATCGCCTGGGCCAGGACGTCCGGCGGCCAGGTGAGCCCGGTCCCGCCCCACAGCAGCTGGGCATCGACCGTCGAGCGGCCGACCACCAGGACCGTGTAGCCGTAGAAGACAGCGAAACCGATCGTCGGCGTGAGGGCCGCCAGGGGGCCCCAGGTCCGGTCGTCCCGGAGCGCCCGCCACGCCTCCCAGCCCAGCGGCAGCAGGAGCAGGAGGCCCTGGGGTCGGGTCAGGCCGGCGAGCAGGCCCGCAGCCGCCACGACCCCCCAGCGACGCTCGCGAGCGCCCAGGATCGACCAGACGGCGCAGGCCAGGAAGATCGACTCGGTGAACGGGGCGAACAGGAAGAACGCCACCGGGAAGACGGCGACATAGAGGACCGTCCGGTCGGCGATCTCCGGTCCGAGGTCGCGGCGGATGAGCCGCCACAGCCCCGTCAGGGCCACCACGAAGGCGACCGCGTTGATGACGATCCCGGCCAGCGCCATATGCCCGCCGAGGACGCGGCCGAGCGCCCCCATGAGCAACGGGAAGAGCGGGAAGAACGCCGTCGACGAGACGCCCGGCTCGTAGCCGAAGGTGGCGATCTTGGCGTACCAGCAGGCATCCCAGTGCTGCCACACCCCGACCAGCGGGAACAGCAGGCCCTGGTCGTCGAGCGGAGGGAACGTCGTCCAGCCGTTCTGGGCGATGTCGGCCTGGCACGGGCTCGGCAAACCGCCCCGGATGACCAGGGCCGCAGCGAACAGGCCCAGCCCGACCCTGAGCACCAGCCACAGCCAGGCTGCGTCCAGGAGGCCGTCCGGCCAGGCTCTCCGCGGCCGGTCCGGCTCGGCCGCCCCGGTCGTCATCCCGGTAGCTGGCGGAACGGGAAGAGCGCGACGAAGGCGAGCATGAACGCGGCGACGTAGCCCCAGATGACCATCCGGGGCAAGCCCGAGCGAGCCAGCAGGATCGCCACGGCGACGGCCAGGGCCGGGACCGTCGGCAGGAAGTAGTAGAGGTACATGATCCGGTGGCTGACGATCGCGAGCGGCAGGTAGGGAAGGAAGTTCGCCGCCGCCCAGGTCAGGCACCAGATCGCCAGCAGGCTGCCCTTGCGCCAGGCGTACCAGAAGGTGAAGAGGAACCCGAGGGGAAGGGCTCCCAGGAGGATCGGATTGAGCGCTCCGCGGAACTCGACCTTGACGAGACTGCCGGTCACCACGCCGTTGACCTTGGTGTCCACCGCGACCCGCAGGTAGTTGATGTGCCCCTCGTTCACCAGCCACTGCCACGGGGTGCTGGCGATCCCGCCGGTCGTCCCCTTCGTCTGGAGCGCCGCCCCGAAGGACATCATGTGGACGAGGTGCGCCCACGGATCGCCGTAGCCGCTGAAGCGCAGATCGAGCGCCCACAGCCCGGCGATCGCGACGACGGCGTAGGCGGAGACGAGCAGCAGGGTCGGCCGCAGGTCGTCCCAACCGAGCCGGCCCCGCTCGCCGCGGCGCGCCCGGACGAGCAGGACGACCTGGTAGATGAGCAGGGCCAGCAAGCCGAACGCGCCCGTCAGCTTGACGAGGCTGCCGACCGCACAGGCCACCCCGGCCAGCGTCCAGTGACCGCGCAGCCCGAGCCAGGCCCCGACGAGGATCGCGGCCAACGACATCATGTCCAGCGTGCCGATCCGGCCGTGGACGAAGGTCAGGTTCTCGAAGGCGAGGAAGCCGACGACGAGGACACCGAGTCGGGCCGTCTCGCCGGTCGCCCGGACGATCCCGTAGACCGCCGCGAGTCCGATCATCCCGGCGATCAGGCTCGGGAACCGCCAGCCGAGGCCGTTGTCGCCGAAGACCAGCATCGAGGCCGCCATGAGCACCTTGCCCAGCGGCGGGTGCTCCGTGTTCGGGTCGAGACCGACCGGCGAGCCGGCGTAGTGCGCGCCCGCGGGGACCGCCCATCCCAGCAGGACCCGCGCGGCATTGACGTAGTAGGACTCGTCGAAGATCAGCGAGCCCTGGGGGAGCCAGAGCCAGACCGCCCGGACCGCGAGGGCCCCGATCAGGACGACCGCGAGGAGCTGGCCGGGATCCGAGACGAACCCGCGCAGCCGTTCGCCGCCACTCCGGACGATCGCCCGTCCCCGGGGCGGAGCCGGCTCGGCGATGGTCATGCCCCGCTGCGGGTCACCGCCGCCTCCTCATCCCCGGGCCGAGTTCGCGCTCGCATCGCCCAGAAGGATAGCGAGCGGCTGGCCGCTGGGGACATTCCGCGGATAGTCCTCCAGTACCGGGTCGGGGGGTGACCTTCGTTGTCCTGACGCAACGATTTCGATCCCGTCGATGTCGGTCGAGCGCATTCCGGTGCGGTGCCAGAAGGTCGTCGACCCGACATGGGTACTAGACGCACCCGGTACGCTCCGTCGATACTTGCGGTGGGTGACAGCAGGGGCCATCCCCGCCGACTTATCCGGCGGCCGCATTCATAGCCCAAGGAAGTGCCATCGATGTTCACCAGGGCGAGCAAGGGGCTCTCGGTCTCTCAGGCTCAGACACGGCGCCGCCTCGGCTGGCTGGGCGCCGGTGTCTTCACAGCCGCCGCGCTGCTCGGGCCGGCGGTCGGCCAGACGCTGGCGCACAGCCAGACCGGCGGCGACGAGACGTGCTCCGTCACGTTGACGACGACGACGGTCGACAAGGCCGGCTACGACGAGAACCAGAAGCCTCAGTGCGACGAGACCACCACGACCACCACCAGGACCACGACCACCGATCAGACGACGACTGACGAGACGACCACCGATCAGACGACGACTGACGAGACGACCACCGATCAGACGACGACTGACGAGACGACCACCGATCAGACGACGACTGACGAGACGACCACCGATCAGACGACGACTGACGAGACGACCACCGACGAGACCACGACCGACGAGACCTCGACCACGACCACCAACGAGACCTCGACGACCACCACCCCTCCCTCCGGCGAGGTCAAGGGCGAGACCGGCACTCCCAAGCCGACCCTCCCGCCGACCTCCACCGTCGGTTCCGACAGCTCCAGCAACAGCGGGTCGATCTCGCTCGGCCTCCTGCTCCTGGCACTCGGCTCGCTGGGCCTCGTGCTCGTGAGCCCGTCCGCGAAGAAGAACCGCCGCTAGCAGACGCTCCCCGACCAGACTCGGGTAGCCCCGATGGACGCAGGACCCTGACCTGCGTCCATCACGCTACCCGGGGCTGAACGGCCGCTGACCAGCAGGCGGACGCCGTCCCCGGACAGCCCGAGACCCGGAAGCGATCGTCGCTCCGGGTCTCGTCATGTCAGCCGGACCGTCGGGCGCTCGTGTTCGTCACGTCCCGGCGCGGATGACCACGCGGTCGCCCGGGTCGACCAGCCTGACCTCGGCATCCGTCAGCGAGGCGGTCGCCGCCACCGTCGCCTCGCGATCGTGGCCCATCAGGAGATGGGTGAGCAGGACGAGGGCCGGCCGCGTTCCCGCGGCAAGGTGGCCGACGTCCCAGGCGTTGAGGTGCTCCGAGCCCGGGGCGACCTCGGAGGTCCCGAACGAGACCTCGGTCAGCAGCGTGTCCCCCGGCCGGACGAGCGGACGCAGGTCATCGGCCCGGCCGCAGTCGCCCGAGTAGACGAGTCCCGGGCCGTCGTCGCCGTTCGTCAGCCTGAAGGCATAGCTCTCGTCCGTGTGTCGGATCAATCGCGCCTCCAGCGAGAACCGGCCCAGGGCGACGGTCCCGCCGCCGCCCAGCGGCCCCACATCGAGGGCCGCCGCCGCGAAGCCGGGCTGGTCATGGAGGGCGTCGAGCCGATCGCCGAGGCCGGCCGGCCCGAGGACCTCGACCCGTCGGGGCGGATCGAAGTCCCAGCGGAGGTAGTGCCGCAGCGCGACGAGGTCGATGAAATGGTCGGGATGGAGGTGGCTGACCACGACGGCCCGGATCGTGCTCGGCTCGATCTCCCCGGCCAGGTTCGTGAACGCCCCCTGACCGAGGTCCAGGACCACCGCGTCGGATCCGTGGCGGACCAGATAGGCGGCGCCGACCGCGCCCGGACGTGACGTGTAGGCGGGCCCGGCGCCGAGGACGACGAGCTCCATCATGGGGCGAACGGATCGGCCATGGCCCGAAGCCTACGCGACGTCGAAACGTCCCGGCAATGGGATCTCGACGGGCTCCGATCCCCGCCGGAAGGCGAGCCGGTCGTACCCCGCGTCGGCGACGGCGCGGTAGCCCGCCTCCAGCCCGTGGGCGAACCAGTCCGCCCGATGCGCATCGGACCCGGCGCTGACCCGTCGGCCGCCGAGCTCGTGGAAGCGGGCAACGACCGCCGGGGCGGGGTAGGTCTCGCCGGCGGCCTGGCGGAGACCGCTCGTGTTCACCTCGAGCCCGGTGCCGCTCTCCACGAGCGCCCTCAGGATCGGGTCGTAGAGATCCATCCGGCCGGCGAGATCGGCCGGTGTGACGTGCGGCCAGAGATACCGCTTGACGAAGTCGAGGTGGCCCAGGCTGTCGAAGAGGCCGCACGCCGCGGCGGCCCGGACCTCGTCGAAGTACGGCGCGACGATCTCGGCGAGCGTCCGACCGGCGACCCAGGCCGTCACCCTGGAGGCGTGATACGGAGAGTCCGGGCCGACGTGGACGGAGCCGATCACGAAGTCGTAGGCGTGGTCCGCGAGGTGCTCGCGGATCTCCGCTTCGCGGCGCGACTCGTACGAGACCTCGAGGCCATGGCGGATCGCCACCCCGAGCGGGCCCCAGCGCTGGGCGGCATCGCGGACGAGCCGCTCCCGTTCGGCGACGTCGGGCCCGTGGTTCGGCAGGCCCGGGTCGAAGTCGATGTGGTCGGTGATCGCCAGCTCGGCGATCCGGCGTTCGACGGCCGCCGCGGCATAGACGTCGATCGGGACGTCGCTGTCGGCCGAGCGGTCGGTGTGGAGGTGCGCGTCGAGCGGCAGGTCCCGCGCCTGGGGATCGACCGTCGGCGTCGGACCTGCGCCCGTCACCCGGCGATGAGCCCGAGCTCCCGACCGATCCGCGCGAAGGCCGCCAGTGCCGTGTCGAGCTGCTCGTCGGTGTGGGCGGCGGTCACGATCGTTCGGATCCGGGCCTTGTCGAGGGCGACCGTTGGGTAGACGATCGGCTGGGCGAAGACGCCCTCCGCGAAGAGCCGGTCGCTGAACCGGCCGGCGGTCGCCGAGTCGCCCATCATCACCGGCGTGATCGGGGTCTCCGAGACGCCGGTGTCGAAGCCGAGCCGGGTCAGCTCGGCCTTGAACCGCCGGGTGCTCGCCCAGAGGCGGTCGATGAGCTCGGGCTCCTCCTCGAGGACGTGGATGGCTTCGAGGCAGGCAGCGGCGACGGCCGGCGGATGCGACGTCGAAAAGAGGAAGGGCCGGGCACGCTGGGTGAGGAGATCGCGCAGGTCCTGGGAGCCGGCCACGTAGCCGCCCAGGACGCCGACCGCCTTCGACAGCGTCCCGACCTGGATGGCGACCCGCCCGTGGAGGCCGAAATGGTCGACCGATCCGCGGCCGTTCCGGCCGAGGACCCCCGAGGCATGGGCGTCGTCGACCATCACCGCCGCGCCGGAGGCCTCGGCCGCCTCGACGATCCCGGGCAGCGGCGCGATGTCGCCGTCCATGCTGAAGACGCCGTCGGTGACGACGAGGATGAGCCGGTACGGAAGGCCGGTGTCGGGGCGGCCCTTCGCGCTCGCTTCCTCGAGGATCTCCCGGAGGGCGGCCACGTCACCGTGCGGGTAGAGCTTCCGGGGAGCCTTGCTCAGACGCATCCCGTCGATGATCGAGGCATGGTTCAGGGCATCGGAGACGATGAGATCCTGCTCACCGGTGAGGGTCGGGATCACCCCGGTGTTGGCGGTGAAGCCCGACTGGAAGGTGAGGACCGCCTCGACGCCCTTGAAGCGGGCAAGCTCCGCCTCGAGCTCCTCGTGGAGGGTCATCGTCCCGGCGATCGTCCGGACCGCGCCGGAGCCCACCCCGTAGGTCTCGACGGCGCGCAGGGCGGCCGCGCGGAGGCGGGGATGATGGGTCAGCCCCAGGTAGTCGTTCGAGGAGAGGCTGATCACGCGCCGGTCGTCGACCGAGACGATCGGGCCCTGGGCCGAGCTCATCACCCGGAGCGATCGGTAGAGGTGACGGTTCCGGAGGTCGGCGAGCTCCTCGGCGAGGAACGCCAGCGGATCGGTCCGGGACGTGGAGGTCATCGTGGTCCTCCCAAGGGGTCGGCCGGGAGCCGGCCGATCGGTGGCGGGTTACGGGTCGGGGCCGGGTCGATCATCGCTCGGTCCAGTCCATGATGACCTTGCCGGAGTCGCCCGACCGGGCGGCCGCGAACGCCGCCGGGTGGTCCCGGAACGAGAACCGGTGAGTGATCGCGGGCCGGATGTCGAGCCCGGACTGGAGCATCACGGTCATCATGTACCAGGTCTCGTACATCTCCCGGCCGTAGATGCCCTTGAGCGTCAGCATCTTGAAGATGATCGGGTTGAAGTCGAGCGGGATCTCGACCGACGGGATGCCCAGGATCGCGATCTGCCCGCCGTGGGCCATGTTGGCGATCGCCGAGCGGAGGGCGGCCGGGTTGCCGGACATCTCCATCGCGACGTCGAAGCCCTCGGTCATCCCGAGCTCGGCCTGGACGTCGGCGAGGTCCGTGGTGACCGGGTCGATGACGAGGCTCGCCCCCATCGTCCGGGCCAGCTCGCGGCGGTAGGCGTTCGGCTCGGACGCGACGATGTGCCGGGCGCCGGCATGGCGGGCGACCGCGATCGCCATGAGCCCGATCGGTCCGGCCCCGGTGACCAGGACGTCCTCGCCGAGGACCGGGAAGCTGAGGGCGGTGTGAACGGCATTGCCGAACGGGTCGAAGATCGCGGCGACTTCCTCGTCGATCCCCGGCCAGTGATGCCACACGTTCGTCATCGGCAGGGCGACGTACTCCGCGAAGGCGCCCTGGCGGTCCACCCCCAGGCCGATCGTGTGAGCGCACAGGTTCCGTCGGCCGGCCAGGCAGTGGCGGCAGCGTCCGCAGACCACGTGGCCCTCACCGCTGACGAGGTCGCCCGGGCCGAAGCCGGCGACGTTGCTCCCGACGTCGACGACCTCGCCGACGAACTCGTGACCGATGACCATCGGCGGATGGATCGTCCGCTCCGCCCAGGCGTCCCAGCCCTCGATGTGGAGGTCGGTCCCGCAGATCCCCGTCTTGTGGACCCGGATGAGGACGTCGTTGATCCCGATACCCGGCTCCGGGACGGTCTCCAGGCTGAGGCCGGGTCCGGGCTCGGTCTTCACGAGAGCCAGCATCGGATGCTCCTCTGGGGCGGCGGTCGAGGTCAGCGGCGCGACGGTGCCGGGTCGGTCGGGGACGGCGACCAGTCGACGACCGGATTCTCCACCCGGCCGATCCCCTCGATCTCGATCCGGGCGCGATCGCCGGGCTCGAGGAAGACCGGTGGGTCGCGGAAGACGCCCACCCCGGCCGGCGTGCCCGTCGAGATGACGTCACCGGGCTCGAGGGCGATGTAGGCGCTCACGAACTCGACCAGCGCCGGCACGTCGAAGATCATGTTCCCGGTCCGGCTCTCCTGCATCAGGATCGGCGTCCCGGCGTCCGGGCCGCTGCCGGGGATCCGCCACGAGCGGATCGCGAGATCGGGCGGTCCGTCGAACTCGTCGGCGGTCACGAAGACCGGTCCGATCGGGAAGAACGTGTCCGAGCCCTTCGCCCGGAGCCACTGGCCGTCGCCGTGCTCACCCTCGCGGAGGGCCGGCTTGCTGCCCTGGAAGTCGCGGGCGCTGACGTCGTTGACGACGACGTAGCCGGCGACGTGGCGCATCGCGTCCTTCGCCGCCACGTGGCTTGCGCTCCGGCCGACGACGACCCCCAGCTCGGCCTCCAGGTCCAGGGCGTGGCAGCCCGGCGGCCGGACGATCGGCTCGCCGTCGGCGATCACGGCGTTGCCGAACTTCGCGAAGAGCATCGGCCGGTCGGGCGCCTCGCGGCCGCCCTCGAGCGCGTGGTCGCGGTAGTTCAGCCCGATGCAGACGATCTTGCCGGGCCGAATCGCCGGATCGGGTCGCCTGCCGGCGATCGATCTCGGTTTCTCACCCCGCGACTCGCAGCGGTCAACGCTGCGTCGAATCCGCTTCCGATATGCCTTGACGCCGTACAGATTCGGGAGGTGACCGTAGGTCCAGAACTTGAAGAGACCACCGGCTTCGGTGAGCTGCCGACCGCTGAGCATGCCCCCTTCCACCAATACGCCGGACCGGCCGTAGTCGGACCGGTCGTGGTAGGCGAAGAAGCGCATCGGGTCTCCGATCGGGGTCAGGACGGGCTGGGCGACGGCTCCGGGCTGGTGGCCGGCGAGGCGCCGGGCGCGGCCGATGGGGACGCTCCGGGAGCGACCTCCGGCGTCGGGCTCGGGCGGGCGCACTGCTGCTCGGGGTTCTTCAGTTCGCCCTCGGTCTTGAAGAACTCGAGGATCTGGGCGGTGTCGAGCTTATCCTGGAGGAGGACCCGTCCCCAGAGGACGGCTGCGATCGGCGTCTTCATGTCGTCGAACCGGGTGATCACCGGGCTGATCGTGCCTTTGGGGATCTTGCACAGCGGGCTCTCCGGGAACGTCTCGGCGAGCGTCTTGAGGGCCTGCTGGGTCGCGTCGTCGCAGCCACCGTGCGCGCAGCTGTAGAGGACGACGAGGCCCCCGTGCTCGAGGTTGTGGATCCAGCCCTGGGGCACCGTCGAGTCGTCCGGTGCGTAGTAGCGAGGGACGATCGGCCCGCCGGTCCCGCTGTAGTGATTGCCCGACGCCGGTGGGCAGTAGGAGTACCGCTGCGACTGACCCGTCGCGATGTGGTTGCGCCCCATGTCCTGCTCCACCTGGCCCAGCGGTCCTGGCGAGCCATTCGCGAGGGGGGCGGCCGTCGGTGCCGGGTCGACGAGGGTCGAGCAGGCATACGCCTTGGTCGTCGCCTGGGCGAAGACCACCCCGCCGACGAGGACGACCGCCACGACGGCGACGAGGCCGAGGATGAGCCCGCGCCGCCGCTCGAGCAGCGAGCGCTCGACCGGGACGGGTCGCTCGTGCTCGCGGCGACCGTGACGTCGGCCCTTCGTGGACCCGGACGGGCTCGGGCTGCGCTGGGGTTCGTTGCTCAACTCAGATCCTCGGTGGGGTCGGCCGGCGTCGAGCCGGCCGCCGATGGGTCGGGACGCCGCTGGAGCTGCGAGGCCGCGCCGGCGTCGCGCAGAGGGTACCCTCCGGGCCGGTTCCCTGCCGTGACGTCCCCCGCACCGCCGACGACCCGGGCACGGCCCGGGAGCGCCCCCGGTGGCCGTGGCAGAATCGGGCGGATGGCCGGACCCACCGACTCGACCCCCAGAGCGCGCATGCCGATCGGCGTGCGGGTCTTCCTCGCCTACGCCTTCGCCATCCTCGTGCTCATCGGGCTCTCCTTGCGGTACGTCATCGATCTGGCCATCTCCGCCCCGGTGTCGCTGCCCGGCGTGGTGGTCATGGTCCTGCTGGCCTACACGATCTTCACCATCACCATGGTCCTCCAGCGCAAGGAGGCCGCCCGAGGCCTGGCCCTCGGGCTGTCCAGCCTGACGATCCCGATCATCGCCCTCGGCCTGTTCAGCTTCACGGTGATCCGGCCGGATCTCGCGGCCGCCCTGACGATCTTCGCCTCGGCCCTCGCGATCGCCCTCTTCCGGGGGTTGCTCCGGCCGGATGTGCGCCCATACCTGGACCAGCCCTGACGGGGTCCCCGCGCTCGGTGGGCGGTCGTCGAGGGTCCGGGACCCGACCCGATGCTATCCTCGCGGTCCGCATGGCCGACCTGCCTCTGACGTTCGCCGACCCCGACCTGACCGCTCGACTCACCGCCAGCCTGGACGTCGAGGGCAAGATCCCGCGCGCCCTCGAGGCGCTGGGACCGATCGGCGGGCGCGACGTCCTCCTCGTGGATGGCGAGGGCGGGCTGCGGGCAGGTCAGCTCGCGGGTCTCGGTGCCCGGGTCACGGTCGTGTCCGGGACCGCGCCCGAGGCGCTGGCGGCGGTCCCTAACGCCAGCGTCGACGCGATCGTCGCCTGCTGGACGACGTTCCGGGCCGACGATGCCGACTGGCTCGCCGTCGCGGACCGGGTCCTCCGTCCGGAGGGACGCCTCCTCGTCGTCCACGACTACGGCCGCGACGACGTCTCGCGGTTGCTGGGCGACCGGCCGGAGTACGGCGACTGGAGCCGCCGGGACGGCTGGTTCCAGCGGAACGGCTTCCGGATCCGGGTCATCCACGGCTTCTGGACGTTCGACACACTGGAGGATGCACAGGTGTTCCTCGGCGCCGCCTTCGGCCCGACCGGTGAAGCCGTCGCGGGGGCCCTCCGGCGACCGCGCCTCAGCTACAACCTCGCGATCTACCACCGGTCCCGCGGCGCGGCCGGCGCCTCGGCGGCATGACCCGCGACGACGGCTGGCCCCCGGACGACGGCTGGCCCCCGGACGGCGTCCGGTCGCCGGACGACCCGCGCCCGGCCCGGTCGGTCGACGGTGGGGATGACATCGCGGTCGGAGGATCTCGCCGCCTGACCCCGTTCCGGGTGACGATGGCGGTGGCCCTCCTCGGCTCCCTCGCGATCCTCGCCTACGGACTCGTTACCCGGGACGACAACCAGCTCCGGATCCTGACCGCCGGGAGCTTCGTGACCGGCCTCGTCCTGGCGCTCCTCGCCGTGGCCGGCGCGTACGCGGCCTATCGCCGGGCGTCCGGCGGACAGCAGGGCCGGGCGTTCGCCTACGCCCTCCTTGGCGGGCTCGCGGCCGTGCTCGCCGCGGTCGCCTTCGCGGCGGCCTCGATCCTCGCCCTCGTCCAGCGGGACTGAGGATCCTGGGCCCGCGGGGACCCTCTGGTACACTCCGGCGACGCCGGCCCCCATCGTCTAGAGGCCCAGGACGCCACCCTTTCAAGGTGGAGATCAGGGGTTCGAATCCCCTTGGGGGTACCAGCCCTCCTCGACCGGCCAGCCCCCTCCGCCGCGGCCGCCGTCACCCCCGGGATGCTACGATCGGCCCGATGGAGATCATGGGCGTGACGATCCGCACGATCGTCAAGGACAACATCGCCACCCGATGCGATGGGTGCCTCCGGATCATCGAGGGCACGCCGTGGCGGGTCAATCTCCTCGACATCGTGTCCCCCGAGGCCAGCGCCTCGTGGATCGACCGACCGGCGATCAACCCTGGCCCGTTCCAGTTCCATCCCGACCCCGCCCATGTCCGGGCCTGGATGAGCCAGCGGGGCTACCTCTTCTGCCGTCGGGGCGAGGTCCGGGAGCTGATGCGTCCGGTGCCGATCCCGGGCGACCCGCCACGCTGGGGGCTGTGCGACGGGATCCACCGCGACGATCACGAGTTCGTACCGGCCTGATCGAACGAGCGGACCAGGTGTCCCCTGACCGACGGGAGCGCGCCTTCACCGGCCTGATGCGATCCGAGGAGCCACGATCGTGAACTGGAGCGTGTTCATCCCGGCGCTGACCTCGATCCTGGCCTTCATCTTCAGCCTGGCCGTCTTCGACCAGTGGCGCTCGCGACGGCGGCCCTACCAGCTGATCTGGGCGCTCGGGATGCTCTTCTTCGGGATCGCCTCGGGCTGCGAGGCGCTCGCCGCGGCGAACGGCTGGAACGAGACCCTGTACAAGACCTGGTACCTGACCGGGGCGGTCTGGACGGCCGGCTGGCTCGGTCTCGGGACGGCCTTCCTCCTGGGCAAGACGCGGTTCGGCTACACGTTCGCCTTCTCGCTCTTCCTGGCCGGGCTGTTCACGCTCCTCGCCCAGGCGCGCTACCAGTACCCCGGTGCCGGATCGTCGGCGATCCTCTACTTCATCGCCGCGATCGTCTTCGCCCTGGCTATCGGGATCGAGACGTACTTCGCGAACGAGCGCTGGCCGGGGGTCGCGGCGGTGTTCATCGTCGGCGCCTCGGTCCTGAGCGCCGTGCTCATGGTCACCGCCGTGCTCGCACCCCCGGGCTATGCCCTCGACCCGGCGACCGGGCTGCCCGTCGGCACGCTCTTCCCGGGGACGCTCCGCCTGCTGACCCCGCTCCTCAACATCACTGGTGCGTTCTCGCTCGTCCTCGGCGCCCTCTTCTCGACCTACGTCTTCATGCCCAAACGGCGGGTCCTCGACTACTCGCTCGACCCGCATCAGCCGGGTGACCAGTTCCTGTTCAACCTGCTCATCTCGCCGATCGCGATCACGGTCAACTTCATCGTCTCGATCCCGATGGCGGTCCGCGCCCTGCTCGGCGGCCGAATCAACAGCCGGGTGCCCTCGACGATCCTCATCGCGATCGGTGGCATCGCGGCGGCCGGGGTGGACGCCCTGAACCGGTTCGGCTCGACCGAGCTGTTCGAGCTCGGCAAGCTCGTCGCCGTCATCCTCCTGTTCGCCGGGTTCCTCGTCTCGACCGAGGTGTTCCAGGAGGTCCGGATCCCATTCACCCGGATCCGGCTGCGCGCCGCACGCGCGGAACCGGTGGAGGGTCCGACCGACTGAGCGAGGACCACCCGCCGGATCGCGCGGCGGTCCGATCCGGAGCCCTGGCCGTGGCGACCGCCGCGGTCATGTTCGGGACCCTCGGGCCGGTCACCCGGCTGGCCTATGACCAGGGTGTCAGCCCGCTCGGGTTCGCCACCTGGCGAGCGACGTTCGGCGCGGTGGTCGTCGGCGTGATCGTGGCCCTGAGCGTCGCCCGGGGCCGCCGGTTGACCGGAGTGCGATCCCTGCCCCGACGGGCGCAGGCGTCGCTCACCGTGGCGACGCTGACCGGGATCGTCCTGAACCTCGCCCTGTTCGGGGCGTTCGGTCGGGTCACCGTGGCGCTCGCCCTGCTGGTCTTCTTCACCTACCCGGCGATGGTCACGCTGACGATCACGGTGCGTGATCGGGCTCGCCCGGACCGGATCCAGCTGGCCGCCCTGGCCATGGCCCTGCTGGGGATGGCGGTGGTGGTGCTGGGCTCGCTCGATCCCGGGAACGGGCTGACCCTCGACCCGCTCGGACTCGGGCTGGCGCTCCTGGCGGCCGTCATCGAGACCGTCTTCATCCTGGTAAGCCGTCGGGGCTACGGGGGTCTGCCGAGCGACGAATCGGTTCTGGTCATCCTGGCCGGCGACGCCCTGGGCTTCGTCGCCATCGCCGTCGTGACGGGCAACGCCGCGGAGCTCGTGGACCCGATGACGTCCTCCGGAGCCTGGCCATATCTGCTCTTCGCCGGGATCTTCAGCGCGGGTATCGCCACGACCCTGTTCATCTCCGGCGTGCGCAGGATCGGCGGGGTACGGACCTCGATCCTGGCCATGATCGAGCCGGTCACCGGGACCATCCTCGCGGCTCTGATCCTGGGCGAGGCGATCCGGCCGGTCCAGGCGCTCGGCGGGGGACTGGTCCTCATGGCCGGGATCCTGCTCCAGCGCTCACCGGTCACCGGCGGGCGGCACCCGGACGCCTCCGCGGCCGGGACGGACGATGCCCTCGTCGAGACGGTGCCCCTCGTCTGAACCGGGGCCGATCGAGGCCGCCGCGAGGCCGCCGCGGGCCGGTCACGGCTGGCCGCGCAGGGAGCCGGAGGTATACTCCGTCGATCCACCCCCCCGCCGGATCGAGGTTCGATGCGCGTCCGCAAAGCCGTCTTCCCAGCCGCCGGATGGGGCACCCGGTTCCTTCCGGCCACGAAGGCGCAGCCCAAGGAGATGCTCCCGCTCGTCGACAAGCCGGTCATCCAGTACGCGGTCGAGGAGGCCGTCGCGGCCGGGATCGAGCAGGTCATCATCGTGACCTCGAGCCAGAAGCGGGCGATCGAGGACCACTTCGACGTCTCCTTCGAGCTGGAGCATCTGCTCGAGGAACGGGGCGACGTGGAGATGCTCCGGCGGATCCGCCACATCAGCGACCTCGCCCAGATCGCCTACGTCCGACAGAAGGAGCAGCTCGGGCTGGGCCACGCGGTGCTCGTCGCCAAGGAGCTCATCGGCCATGAGCCGTTCGCCGTCATCCTCTCCGACGACGTGGTCGTCGGAGATCGTCCCGCGATCGGCCAGCTCATCCACGCCTTCAACCAGACCCATGCCTCGGTCATCGCGGTCCAGGAGGTCCCCCACGAGGACACCGGTCGCTACGGCGTGATCGATTCGGAGCCGGCCGGGGACGAGTTCGACCATGGTCGTCTCCACCGTGTCCGGGGCGTGGTCGAGAAGCCGGACCCGTCGGTGGCGCCCTCGAACCTGGCGATCATCGGTCGCTACGTCCTTACGCCGAAGATCTTCGACAAGCTGGAGCAGACGCCCCACGGCGCCGGCGGGGAGATCCAGCTGACCGACGCGATCGAGGCGCTCATGGAAGAACAGGCGGTGTACGCCTACGAGTTCGAGGGGACCCGCTACGACGCCGGGACCACGATGGGCTGGCTCAAGGCGTCGGTGGAGCTGGCCCTGCAACGACCCGAGCTGTCGGCCGAGTTCCGCGAGTACCTGGCCGGCCTGGAGCTCTGATCCGCGGCCGGGCCGCTCGGACGGGGCTGGTCGTCCGCCGTCGCATCCTCCTTCACCGCCGTCACCGTGGTCGGCCCGCAGCCGTCCGTGGGGTACGATGCCCTCGGGTCGGCACGGGCGGCCCGGCAGCACCTGAGATGGATCACGCGCCTCCCGGGGCGCTCTAGCGGCGAGGGATGACGTTGGCCGAGATCGGGAGCGTCCTGGGCGGTCGGTACCGGCTGGTCGAGCTGCTCGGGCAGGGCGGCATGGCGACGGTCTACCGCGCGACCGATGCGCAGCTCGGCCGGGACGTCGCCGTGAAGGTCCTCCGGCCCGAGTACGGCCGCGACCCCGACTTCATCGCCCGCTTCCGGCTCGAGGCCCAGTCGGTCGCCTCCCTGAGCTCGCCGAACATCGTCATCGTTCACGACTTCGGGATGGACACGGCCGGCCCGTACATCGTCATGGACCTGGTGCCCGGCGAGGACCTGGCCACGGTCCTCCGGCGGGTCGGGACGCTGCCTCCCACTCAGGCGGCCCGGATCGCCTCCGAGGTGGCGCGCGCCCTCGCGGCGGCGCACGCCCGCGGCATCGTCCATCGCGACATCAAGCCGGGGAACATCCTCCTCGCCAAGGACGGCCGGGTCCTGGTGACCGACTTCGGGATCGCCCGGGCGCTGGCCGAGGCCCAGATGACCCTGCCCGGGATGACGATGGGCTCGGTCCAGTACATGAGCCCGGAGCAGGCCCGCGGCGAGCCGGCCACGGAGCGCTCTGACATCTACTCGCTGGGTGTGGTCCTGTTCGAGATGCTCGCCGGCCGGCGGCCGTTCGAGGGCGACAGCGCCGCGGCGATCGCCGTCGCCCGGCTCACCCCGCCGGTCCCGATGCCCTCGTCCTATCGGGCCGGCATCCCGCCCGTTCTCGAGGCGATCTGTCGGAAGGCGATGGCCATCGACCCGGCCGAGCGCTTCCAGACGGCGACCGCGATGGCCGCCGCCCTCGATGACGAGATCGCCGATCGACCCGTGCCCGTCGCGGCCGCGACCGCCGCCACGGTCGCCGGGGCGGCCGGGGTCGCTGCGGTCGGCGTCGCCCGGGCGAACCCGCCGCCGCCGATGCCCTACCCGCCGGATGCCTACGCGGGTGGCGGCGGTCCGCCGGCTTCGCCGCCGGTCGACTCAGGGGGCGGAGCGGGTCCGTGGGGCTGGGTCGCGGGCCTGCTCGGGCTCGGCCTGCTCGTCGTCATCGGCTTCATCGTCTTCCGACTCATGTCCGGCGGGCCGGCCCCGACCGGAACCCAGGTGGTCGTGCCGAACTTCGTCGGCCAGACCCTCGACCAGGCCCAGACGCTCGCCACCGCGCAGGGGCTCGTCGTGTCGCCCACGAAGTTCGTGACGAGCTCCGACCAGCCCGAGGGGACGGTCACGGAACAGGACCCGCAGCCGAACGCCCAGGTCGCCAAGGGGTCCACCGTCTCGGTGACCGTGGTGACCGGCAAGGCCCTGGTCGCCGTCCCGGATCTCCGCAACCTCACCCAGGCGGCGGCGATCACGGCCCTCGTCCAGGCCCAGCTGACGCCCGGGGCCGGGACGGAGGCCGCCGACCCGGAGGTCCCGAAGGGCTCGGTCATCTCGAGCTCGCCGTCCACGGGGATCGAGGTCGCGGTCGGCACGACCGTCGACTACCTGCTGTCGACCGGCCCCGCTGCGACCCCGACGCCGACCCCGAGCCCGACCCCGAGCCCGACGCCGACACCGACGCCCACCCCCGCGCCGACACCGACGCCCACCCCCGCGCCGACGCCGACGCCGACGCCGCTCAACACCATCGGCGAGTACCGCTGCCAGACGCTCGGTCAGGCCAAGGCGGACATCGCCGCGGACGGGTTCGTGGTCGGGACGGTCACGCCGCAGCCGGCCGGCTACACCGCCGCCGACGACTCGTTCGTCTTCGACCAGCTGCCGTTGCCCGGCAAGAAGCGGGCGCTCGGCACGAAGGTGGACCTCAGCGTCTACGACCCGGCGTCGTACCCCTACCCGACCTGTCCGCCGACACCCTGAGCGGACCCGGCTAGAAGTCGGTCTCGATCCAGAACCGGGTCGGCGGATCCGCCTCGAGCGGATCGCCCGGCCGGAACATCTCGAACGTCGGTTCACTCCCGGGCGGCGCCGGGCTGAGCGGGACCGCGCCGGCCACGACGGCGGTCCGCGCTCGCCAGCACGATCTCACCTCGTCACCCTGGAGCGGACGACGCCGTCGCTCGAGCCCGCAGAAGCCGAGACCCCCGGCGATGGCGTGGCGGAAGTCGGCGCAGCTCGAGCAGGCGATGCTCGAACGGCGACAGACCCAGCAGCGGGCGCCCTCGGCCTGGGGCGTCCCGCAGTTCGGACAGCGCCACGTCGGCATGGCCGGATGGTAGCTGCGATCCCCGGGCGTGTCGAGCCGGTGCGCTCGTCCGGTGACCGGGACGCCCCGCCGGCGGGGCGTCCCTGGGGTCACGGTCCGACGGTGATGACGGTCTGGGCCGTGATCGCGCGTCCGGTCGGCGGCTGGATGAGGGCCGCGGCGATCCCGCGACCGACGGTGGCGCCCTTCGGGATCGTCGTCCGCCAGGTCGCGATGCCGTTGCTCGTCGTTAGGGTCCGCTGGATCGGCCCGACACCGGGCGCGGTCAGCGTGAACGTCACGGTGGCGCCATCGAGCGGCTGGCCGTTCGGGTCGGTGACCCTGGCGGTGAGGGTGATGTTCTTGGGCAGGCTCTTCCGGCTGAACCGGTAGCTCGAGGACGTCAGCTCGGCGGTGAGCTTGCCCTTCCCCCGGCTGACGTTGACGGCTGCCTGGCCCTGGTTCCCCGCGGGGTCGGTCGCGGTGACGACGATCGCGTTCGTCCCGGAAGAGATCGCCAGGACGAGCTTGAAATTGCCGGCGGCATCGGCCTTGCCGGTGATCGACGCGCCATTCGAGGTGTTCCGGGCGACGAGGCTGCTGCCGGCCTGGACCTTGCCGATGATCGACACCGTGTCACCGTTGACGACGGCGTTCTTCGTCGGCTTGGAGATCACCACCTTCGGCTTGGCGGTGTCGAGGACGTAGGTCACCGGCTTCGACCGGACACTCTCGCCGTTGGGGCCGACGAGGGTGGTGGTGAACTCGTTCTTCCCCTGGGCCAGCTCGAGGTCGCGGATCGTGAACCCGGGTGTCCGCCCGACCGGGACCTCGGCCACCTGGTCGTCCGAGCCGCCCTCCACGGAGCGGTAGACCCGGATCGTCACGCCGTCCTGCCCGACGAAGGCGGCCGGGACCGTGCCCGCGAGGCTCACGGTGGCCTGGTTGGTGTAGGGCTGGTCCGGCGTCGCGAGGGTCGGGGCGTCCGGGGAGGTGCCCTCGCTCGGGCTCGGGCTCGGCGTCGCGGTGATCTGGCTGAGCGTCCCGGCGAATGCGCTGCCGATCCCGGCGACGGCCCGCCCGGCGACCCCCATCCCGGCGAAGACGACGACGCCGCCGAGGGCCACGATGACCACGACGAGGAGGACGCGCACCGCGATCGGAAGGCCCGGCCCGCGCTCGATCCTGCGGTGCGGCGCGATCCGCGACGGCGCCAGGGGACGCGGACCGGTCGGCCGTCGCGCCGGCGCCGGGCGTCCCGTCGATGGCGGGCGTGGTCGGACCTGGGCGGTGCGCGTGCGCCGGCTCGTCATCGAGCCGCATTGTCGCACGGGACGGGAGGACGGACCCCGGCCGACGATCCCGGCCGGCCTCACGAGGATCGACGTGCCCGGTACCGGCCGTGCGTTGTACTCTGGCGGGGAGAGCGGGCGTCTGGTGACGTCCGCCCGACCATGAGGGTGGCGTGCAGGCCCGAGACCCCAAGAACGCGCGTCCGACGGGGCCCATCGGCCGACCCGGGTTCGGCGTCGGCCCGATCTCCCGGGTCGCCACGAGCAGCGCGTCGGCGCCGCCCGGCACCCGGCCGGGCTACCCCCCGCTCCCGGTCATGAGCCGGAACGGCGGGTTCGGGTTGCCCAACCTCCGGCGCAACGTCTGTCCGCACTTCTACATGACCGGCTCGCGCGGCGCGATCCCGATCCAGGCGCCCCACCTGCTGAAGGCGCTCATCCGCCAGGATGCGAACATCTCGCGCTGCCAGCTGCGAGGCGGCGTCCATCTGGAGCAGGGCTACATCAATGACGTGTGCCTGACCCCGCGGTTCAACCAGTGCGTCTTCTACGAGGACGAGCTCTCCAAGGAGTGACGTGAGCGACCTCACCTACGACGAGGCGCTCCGGGCCCTCCAGGAACGCGGTCGCTTCGGCATCCGCCTGGGGCTCGGCCGGACCCGGGCCCTCCTGGCCGAGCTGGGCGATCCGCAGCGGGCCCTCCGCGGTGCCCTGGTCGGCGGGACGAACGGCAAAGGCAGCGTCCTCGCCCTGGCCGCGACCGCGCTCCGGGCCGCTGGCGTGCGGGTCGCCGAGACCCCGAAACCTCATCTCGTGAGCTACCGCGAGCGCCTCCAGGTCGACGGCAGGCTCGTCGATCCCGGTACGTTCGCCCGTCTCGTCGGGGAGACGCTCGACGCGGCCGATCGGATCGGCCCGCGCCACGGGCGACCGACCGAGTTCGAGGTGCTCACGGCGGTCGCGTTCCGCTGGTTCGCCGAGCAGGCGGTCGACGTGGCGCTGGTGGAGGTGGGTCTCGGCGGCCGGCTCGACGCGACCCACGTCTGGGACGGTGGGGTGGCGGCGATCACCAACGTCGATCTCGACCACACCGACCGCCTCGGCGAGACGATCGGCGCGATCGCCCGGGAGAAGGCCGCGATCATCGAGCGCGGTGACCTCGCCGTCACGGGCGCCACCGGCGAGGCGCTCGACGTCATCCGGCGACGGGCGCGTCGGATGGGCGCGCCGCTGACCGAGGTCGCCGCCGCCTCGCTCCTCGGCTGGGACCGTGACGGGATCACGGTGGCGCTGCCGCGGCTGGGCGAGACGCGGGTCGGGCTGCGCGGCCGACACCAGGCAGCGAACGTCGCCGTGGCCGACGCCATCCTCGACAGCCTGGCGGCGGCGGGCATCGCTGCGATCGACGACGACGACCGTCGGCGCGGCTACGCGACGGCACGGTGGCCGGGTCGTCTCGAGCTCCTCGAGGTGCCGGCCCCAGCGCCGCAGTCCGGGATCCGCGAGGTCCTCCTCGACGGCGCCCACAACCCGGCCGGCGCCGCGGTGCTCGCTCGCGCGCTCGACGACCTCCGGCCCAGCCTCCAGGGCGGCGACGAGTCCGATCCGCCGCCGATCACCCTCGTCCTCGGCTCGATGGCCGACAAGGACGTCGCCGGCGTTCTCGCGGCGCTCGGTGCGTCGTCGGTCGTCCGGGTCGCGCGGGTCATCTGCACCCAGGTCGACCTGCCCCGGGCGATGCCGGCGAGCCGTCTCGCGAAGGGCTGGGCCGCGGTGGCGCCGGGCTCGCGGCCGGCCGTGGAGCCGTCCGTCGAGCGGGCGATCGAGCTCGCCCTGGCCGAGGCCCCGGGCCCGGTCGTCGTCGCCGGCTCGCTCTATCTCGTCGGGGCGGCCCGCGCCCTGCTCGTCGACGATCCAGCCCTCGACGATCACCCCGCGCCCGTCGCCGTCGGTCCGGGGTCGGCGACCGGCGTGCCGGCCGACGGGCGACGGGTCGACCTGGCCGCGACCCGATGAGCGAGGACCGCAGGGACGATCGCGGCGTCCCGTCCCCGGTCGACCGTCGGCTGCCCGAGGAGCGCGGGGTCCTCCCGGGCCTGCCCGACGGCGGCGGGTCGTCGACGCCGTCGTTCGCCGCCCCGCCTGACGCCGGCCCGGGCACGCCGGGACCGCTCGGGACGACCGTCATCGGCGGCCGTGCCTTCCGATGGGGCGCCCGGACCTACGTGATGGGGATCCTCAACGTGACCCCGGACTCGTTCTCCGGGGACGGACTTCTCACCGGCGCGAGCGCGGTCGACCCGGGATCTCGCCCGGCGCCCGGCGCCGAGGATCGGGCCGACCACGTGACGACCGCCCTCGAGCTCGCCGGGCGGATGGTGGCCGAGGGCGTCGACCTCCTGGACGTCGGTGGGGAATCGTCGCGGCCGGGCCACGCGCCGGTCGATGTCGCCGAGGAGCTGCGTCGGGTCATCCCGGTCGTCGAGGCGATCCGGGCGGCCCACCCCGGGGTCCCGCTCAGCGTCGACACGACGAAGCCGTCCGTGGCGGCGGCGGCCCTCGATGCCGGGGCGGGGCTCGTCAACGACGTCTGGGGCGTGGCCGAGGACGACGCCCTGATCCGCCTCGCGGCCGCCCGGGGGATCCCGATCGTCCTCATGCACAACCGGGCGGAGGCGCGCTACACGAACCTCATGGCCGAGATCGTCGGCGAGCTCGAGCGAGCGATCGAGCGCGCCCTCCGGGCGGGCTGCCGGTTCGAGGACCTCGTCGTCGATCCCGGTTTCGGGTTCGGCAAGACCCCCGCCCACAACCTCGTCCTCCTCCGGGAGCTCGAGACGCTTCGGGTGCTCGGCCGACCGGTCCTGCTCGGCACGTCGCGCAAGTCCACCCTCGGCCGGGTCCTCGACCTGCCGGCCGGCGAGCGCCTCGAGGCGACCCTCGCGACGACGGCCCTGGGGATCGCCGCCGGGGTCGACATCGTCCGGGTCCACGACGTCCGGGCCAACGTCAGGGTCGCCCGGATGACCGACGCGGTCGTCCGGCCCGCGTCGTCCTCGGGGGGAGCGATCCCCGGATGACCGACCGGATCGTCCTCCACGACATGGTCTTCCAGGGCCGCCACGGCGTGCTCGAGCAGGAGCAGCGGGAGGCTCAGCCGTTCCACGTGGACGTGGAGCTCGGCCTCGATCTCCACCCGGCCGGCGTCGACGACGACCTGACCCGGACGGTCGACTACGGGACGGTCTTCGAGACCTGTCAGAGCATCGTCGAGTCGACGAGCTTCCGGCTCATCGAGGCGCTGGCCGAGGCGATCGCCCAGGAGCTCCTGGCCGACTTCCCGGTGGACGAGGTGACCGTCCGGGTGCGCAAGCCGAACGCCCCGATCGAGGGGACGTTCGGCTATGCCGGCGTCGAGATCCGTCGGGCTCGAGCGCAGGGCTAGAGGTCGGCCGGCCGGGTTCCGAGGGTGACCTTGAGGTCGAGCTTCTGGCCGTCGCGGAGGACGCTCAGGGTGACCGCCGTTCCCGGCGCGAACTGGGTCAGCACCGAGTCGAGGGGATGCTCGGTGTCGATCGGCTGGCCCTCGATCGCGACGACGACGTCGCCCTGGTGGACCCCGGCCTGGTCGGCCGGCCCGTTCGGGACCACGCCCGCCTGCGCGGCGCCGTTCGTCGCCTGGCCGCCGTCGACGTAGGCGCCGTCGACCACGCTCAGGTTGAGCTCCTTGGCCCGCTTGTCGGTCAGCATCTCGTAGCGGATGCCGATGTACGGGCGGGCGAGCTTCTCGCCGGCGATCGCCTGCTGCATGATCGGGCGGGCGATGTTGACCGGGATCGCGAAGCCGATGCCGTTGGCGTTCGCGGCGATCGCGGTGTTGATCCCGATGACGTTCCCGCCGGCGTCCAGGAGCGGCCCGCCGCTGTTCCCGGGATTGATCGCGGTGTCGGTCTGGAGCAGGTTGTTGATCGTCCCGCCATCGACGTCGATGCTCCGGCCGGTCGCCGAGAGGATGCCGCTGGTGACGGTGCTGGAGTAGGTCCCCAGGGGACTGCCGATGGCGATCGTGGTCTGACCGACCTTGAGCTTGGAGGAGTCGCCGAGGGCGGCGACCGGGAGGCCGGTCGCCTCGACCTTGACGATGGCGAGGTCCGTGAGCGTGTCGATCCCGTAGATCGTGCCCTCGAACTCGCGCCCGTCCTTGAGCTGGACCACGAGCTTGTCGCTGCCGGCCACGACGTGGCGGTTCGTGAGGATCCAGCCGTTCGCGTCGTAGATGATCCCGGAGCCGACGCCTTCCGAGGGGATCGTGTTCGGGTCGCTCAGGTTCGCATTGGCGGTGCTGAAGATGCGGACGACGGCCGGACTGACCTTGGCCGCCACGTCGACGATCGCCGATGACTCGTCGATCGTGACCGGCGTGGTCAGGCTCGTCGACTGGCCGGTCGGGACCGCGGCGACGGGGGCGGGCGTGTTCAGGGCGCCGCTCGCGCGAAGGAGCCCATAGGTGGCGCCGGAGGCGAGGATGGCCGACAGGAGCGACGCCGCGAGGACCGGCCCGAGGATCCCGCCGCCGCTCCGGCGCTGCACCGGGGCCGAAGCGACCGCGGCGGCCGCCGGTACCGGCTCGAACCACGCCTCGGGCGTGGGCTGGACGGGTGTCTCCCACGCCACGCGGTCTCGATCGAGGCGCTCGGGCGTGGGCGAGAAGGCGGCGGTCGTCGGGCGGGCGTCGCCGGTCGGGGTCGAGGCGACGGTCGGGGCGGTCGGCCCCGACACGACGGGGGTCGCCATCACGACGTGCGGGGATGGCACGACGGGCGTGGTCGGCACCTCGGGTGTCGCCACCGGATCGGACGTGGTCGATGGGCCGGTCGGGCCGGCGGGAGCCGACGGGCCGGTCACCTCGTCGACGGGCACCGTCGCGTCCGAAGGTCCGCCGCTCGGCTCGGCGGGTCCGCTCGGTCGCCCGAATGGCTCGGTGGGTCGTTCGTTCACGGAGGGTCGCTCCTGGGGATGGGGGCGTGAGCAGGGTTGACGTCCAGCGTGACCGTCACGGATTCACTGAGGACGGGTCGGATGGTGAAGATTCCACCACCTCCGGCCGAACCGTGCTGGCGACGAGATCGGAGACCGGTCCGGCGACCGTCGGGAGCGCCTGGCCGGCGGGCTCGGGCGCGGCCCGTGGATCGCGCGGCAGGAGGACGCTGAAGGTCGTTCCCGCCCCCAGCCGGCTGTCGACGACGACCCGCCCGGCATGGAGGTCGACGATCGACTTGACGATCGCCAGGCCGAGCCCGCTGCCGCTCCCGCGCGCTTCGTTGGCGAGCGAGCCGCGGTAGAACCGATCGAAGATCCGGGGCAGCTCGGCGGCGTCGATCCCGACCCCGGTGTCGCGCACCTCGATCCGGGCGCCCTCCGGGGTCGGCTCCAGGGTGACCGCGACGGAACCGCCGCGCGGGGTGAACTTGAGGGCATTGCCCACCAGGTTGCTCACCACCTGGCCGATCCGTTGCGGATCGTGGCGGATCCGGACGGGCCGGTCCGGCAGGGCCACGCTCAGGGCGATCCCGCGACGCCTGGCCGTGGCGTCGGCCTGCTCCACCGACGATTCGACGGCGGCTCGGAGGTCGTCGGGCCGGAGGTCGAGCAGGACCAGCCCCGAGTCGAGCTTCGAGAGGTCGAGGAGGTTCTGGGCCAGCCAGTCGAGCCGCTCGAGCTGCTGGCGGCTCGACTCGAGGAACTCGGCCCGGGTCTCCGGGTCGTCTCCGGCCGCCTCGCTGAGCAGCTCGTTCGACATCCGGAGGGCGGTGATCGGGGTGCGCAGCTCGTGCGAGACGTCGGCCAGGAAGTCCCGGCTCCGATCGCGATCGCGACGGATGATCGCCACGCTCTCCTCGAGCCGATCCGCCATCGCGTTGAACTGGCGGGACAGCTCGGAGATCTCGATCGCCCCGGTCACTGCGAGGCGGGTCGGGACGCGGCTGCCGAGCTCGCCCCGCTCGAGATCGCTGGCGGCGGTGGTCAGGCGGCGAAGCGGGGTCGTGAACCGTCGGGCGAGGAACGCCGCGACCGCCACCGAGATGAGGAAGGCGACGATCCCGACGACGATGAGGAGCCCGGTCACGGCCGCGATCGTCGAGGCCCGGAAGGTGTACGGGTTCGACAGGCCGATCTGGACCCCCCAGGGGACCGTTGCGCTGGTCGAGGTCAGCACCTGCGGGACCGCCTCGAGGTCCTCGCGACTCTGACCGCGCGTCGGCGCGGCCGCCAGTCCGAACCGGTAGGTCCCGTCGGGCGCCGGGACGATCGCCTCGCCACCCGACGCGTCCGTCGTCCGCGGACCGACCTTGATCTCGACGTCGGCCTGGGCCACGTCGTCGACCACCTTCTGGATGATCCCGGCGGTCGGCTCGGTGGTGAAGACGGCGGTCGCCGCCGGGGTGAGGTGGCCGTCGGCCGTGACCGGGGCGCCGTTCGTCCAGTTGTTGAGCAGCACGGCGATGACCGTCGTCGTCGAGCTCGTCCGGCCGTCGAGGTTCTCCTGCTCCTGCTGGTAGAAGTAGGCGTCGAGCCGGATGATCACGGCCGGCCCGACCAGGAACAGGGTCAGGGCGACGACCGAGACGAAGGCGAGGGTCAGCCGGCCCTGGAAGGTGCGGGGGGTGAGCCGGCGAAGGCGCCCCTGGAGCGGTCCGGATCCGGGCGCCGAGCCGGGTGAGGCCTCAGCGCTCGGCGAAGGCGTAGCCGGCACCTCGCACGGTCAGGACGAAGACCGGCGTGGAGGGATCGTCCTCGATCTTCTCCCGCAGGTGGCTGACGTGGACGTTGATCGTCTTCTCGTCCTGGTCGAGGGCCTCGTAGTCGCGGAGGAGCTCGAGGAGCTCGCGGCGCGAGTAGACCCGACCGGGTCGGCTGGCGAGGTGGCGGAGGATCTCGAACTCGGTCGCGGTGAGGCTGATCCGGCGCGCCCCGCGCTGGACCCGTCGTCGCTCCAGGTCGATGAGCAGGTCGCGGTGGCGGATCACCCGTCCGCCGGCGGCGTCGGCGAGGTCGCCGTAGGCCCGTCGGAGGAGGGCCTTGATCCGGCTCATCAGTTCGCGCAGCCCGAACGGCTTCGTCAGGTAATCGTCCGCCCCGAGCTCCAGCCCGATGACCTTGTCGACCTCGTCGTCGCGGGCGGTGAGGACGAGCACGGGCGCCTTCGACCCGCTGGCCCGGAGGCGCCGCAGGACCTCGAACCCGTCCATCCCGGGCAGACGCACGTCGAGGACGACGAGATCGGGCGCCTTGCCGGTGGCGAACTCCAGGCCCTCCTCCCCGGACCGGGCGACGACCACCTCGTAGCCCTCCTGCTGGAGGGCGAACTGGATGCCGCGGGCCACGGCGAACTCGTCCTCGACGATCAGGATGGTGGCTGCCATGAGCGTGATGCTACCCCGAACGGCGGGCATCGGCCGGGAGGGCCGGGCGGTCACCTGTGCTACCGTCTCCGATGCACAAACCGACGGAGGTTCCCCCAGCATCATGAGCAGCTCCCGGCCGACCCTGGCCGCAACCCATCGCGACGTCACCGGCAAGAAGGTCGCCACGATGCGCCGCGCCGGCCGACTCCCCGCGGTCGTCTTCGGCCATGGCCATGCGTCGCAGTCGCTCAGCCTCGACACGCACGACTTCGAGCTCCTCCAGCGACGGATCGGCCAGAACGCGCTCGTCGACCTCTCGGTCGACGGCAAGAAGGCCACTCCGGTCCTCATCCACGGCGTCCAGCGCGACCCGGTCCATCGCCGGATGCTCCATGTGGACCTGTTCGCCGTGCGGATGACCGAGGAGCTCACGGTCGACGTCCCGCTCGTCTTCGTCGGCGAGTCGTACGCCGTGGAGAAGCTCGGCGGCACGCTCCTCCACACGGTCGAGAGCGTGAAGATCAGGGCGCTGCCGGATCACCTGCCCCAGTCGATCGAGGTGCCGATCGACGGCCTCGCCGACTTCGAGGCGGCGATCCGCGTCCGCGACCTCACGATCCCCGCCGACGCGACCCTGCTGACCGACCCCGAGGAGACCGTGGCCCGGGTCCAGCAGCCGCGCGTCGAGGAGGTCGAGGCGCCGGTCGAGGGTGTCGGCGAGGGCGCCCCGGAGGCCGAGGCCGCCGAGGGCGAGGCCGCCGCGGCGGACGAGGGCGGCTCCGAGAGCTGATCCCGGTGGGGAGGCGCTTCGGTGCCTCCCGGTCGGAGCCCGGCGTTCGATCCGACGGCCCGGGGAGCTCCAAGGTCGTTGCAAGCGCAACTATCTTGACATAGGTGTCAAGGGGCGTCGGCCCTCCGCCTGGACGATCGGCACCCGCCAGGTGAACGCCTCGGCCGGCAGTCGGTCGAGCCGGGCCTGGGTCCGCTCGCGGAGCCGCCGACGAGTCGGCTCGTCGAGCTCGTCGAAGACATCGGTCTCGGCATACTCCGCCAGGAAGTCGACGTAGGTCGCCGGGTCGTACCGATGGGCCAGCGTCGCCGACCGGGCGTGCACGTCGCGGAAGCCGGCCCGCCGGAGCTGGGCGGCGGCGGCCGGTGCCGAGGCGTAGTCGCCGCTGCGGGCCTCCTCGACGTCACCCTCGCCGTCGATGGCGAGCTCGTCGAGGGCCTTCTCGAAGGCGTCATCGGGGGCGAACCGGGCGTCGGGGTTCGCGCTCAGCCAGGTCACGAAGGCGATCCGGCCGCCGGGACGCAGGACGCGGTGGGCTTCGGCCAGCGCGGCGCTCCTGACGGGGACGAGCTGGAGCACGAACGACGCGATGACGAGGTCGAACGAGCCGTCCGGGAACGGCAGTCGGGCGGCGTGACCCGCGACGAGCTCGAGACGGGCTCGATCGGCCGGGGAGAGCTCGACCTCGACACGAGCCGCGGCCACGGCGAGCATCCCACCCGAGCCGTCCAGACCGACGACACGCGCGGCGGGCCAGCGTCGGACCGCCTCGAGGGCGAGGAGACCGGTGCCGGTCCCGACGTCCAGGATCCGCGGCCCGGACGAGCCGTCCGCCGGCTCCGGCCGGCAGACGTCGAGGAGGGAGAGCCCGGCTGGAGCCAGGACGGGCTCCCACCACGTCCGGTAGCGTGCCGCCGACGCGTCGTAGCGCGCCTCGATCGTGCCCATCGACCCATCGTGCCACGTCCCGGGCGCCGAGGGTCGGCCGAGGGCCGCCGAGGTCCTGGCCCCAGCCGGCGGTCAGCGCGGCTCGAGGTGACGCAGGACCGCCGAGGCGATCGCCTCGCGGAAGGCCGGCATGCCGGCCTCGACGTCCGGCGAGAGCGGCGCCCCGACCTCCGCTCCGACAGCTCCGATCCCGACGAACGACCCCGCCGGCAGCTCGCCGCGGAGGATCTCGGCGAGCCCCAGGACCTGGTCGACCGCGAGCACGTGCGACGAGCTCGGCGAGACGGTCCGGGCGGCGTCACCGCCCCGCGCGGCCAGGGCGGCGAGGGGGCGGGTCGTCACCGCGCCCGGCTCGATGCCGAGGGCGGCGTCGACGAGGACGCAGGCGGCGCCGACGGGGATGTCGAGGATCGTCTCGACCGACAGCCCGGACGCCAGCCGGAGCTCGCACCGGGCGAGGAGGTCGAGCGGCAACCCGTCGATCGCGACCGGACCGGCCGCATCGTCACCGCGTTCTCGCTCGCCACAGACGATGAGCCAGACGGGCGTCGTCGGCACGCCCCCGCCGGTCATCGGGTCAGGCCCGTTCGATCGTCAGGTCCAGGAAGTGGGTCGCGCACGAGATGCACGGGTCGTAGCTCCGGATGAGCTGCTCCAGGCGGATCGTGGCGACATCGTGGGGCAGGTCGAGGATCCCCGGGGCGAATCCCGCCAGGTCGGCCTCGATCGCCCCCTGGTTCTGGCTCGTCGGCGGGACGATCTGGGCTGCGGCGATCCGACCCCGCTCGTCCACTTCGTAGCGGTGGAAGAGGAGGCCGCGGGGGGCCTCGGTGGCCCAGGCGGCGACGCCCGGTCGCGGGGTCCAGGGCACCGCCGGCTCCGGCATCCGGTAGCCGTCGACGATCTCGAGCGCCTCCGACGCCGCCCCGATGAGCTCGACCGCCCGGGCGGCGATCGACCAGAACGGATTGCGCCGGATGACCTCGGCCAAGCCCGAGGCGGCCAGTGCAGCGGCGGCCGCCGGATGGAGCTGATCGGCGCACAGGCCGATCCGGGCCGCCGGGCCGAGCAGGTAGATCTCGCCGGCGTGGGTCCGGGCGTGCAGCGCGTTCGAGCCCTCGTGGTGCTCCTCGCGGAACGCCTCACGCCAGTCGCTCGGTCGCAGGTCGATCCCGTCGTTCGAGACGATCCGGCCGTCGTTGAAGGGGTACTCGTCGGGGTGGCGCAGGGCGACGAGCTTCGGCTCGCGCTCGAACTGCGGGGCGTCGAGGGAGCGGACGAGATCCAGGGTCACCTTCGCCTGCTCGATGGCTGCCTCCAGATCGGGCCGGAGCGTCTCCAGCTCCGACCGTCGCGGCACGCGGCTGAAGCCGCCGACCCGGACACTCAGGGGGTGGATCGCCCGGCCGCCGAGGAGCTTGACGATCCGGTTCCCCGTCCGCTTGAGGATGAGCGCCTGCTCGACGGCCGGTCGGTGGTCGCGGGCCATGTCGACGGCGCTGGGGTAGCCCAGGAAGTCGGGCAGGTGGAGGAGGTAGACGTGCAGGGCGTGGCTCTCGATCCACTCCCCGCAGTAGAAGAGCCGGCGGAGACGCCGGATCTCCGGGTCGACCGCCACCCCGAAGAGGTCTTCGAAGGCGTGGACCGCGCTCATCTGGTAGGCGATCGGGCAGATCCCGCAGATGCGCGAGACGATGTCGATCACCTCGTCCGGCGTTCGTCCGACGACGAGCTGCTCGAAGTAGCGGGGCGCCTCGAAGATGGCCAGCCGGGCCTCCTCGACCACGCCGTCCCGGACGCGCAGCCGGAGCGAGCCCTCGCCCTCGACACGGGTGACCATCGGGACGTCGAAGACGGCGTCCCGGGCGGTCGGCAGCGTGGTGTCATGCATCGTGGGACTCCCTCGACGGCGCGATCGTCGCCGGCGACCTCCCGGCCGGGGCGACCCCGCCGAGCTCGCTGACGATCGTGCGGAACGGCTCGGCATAGGCGGTGAACCCGGCGAACAGCCGGCCCACATCGGCCGGGGCCCGACCCTCCACCACCTCGAGGTGACGGACGAGGCCGCGGGCGTTCGCGCTCTCCCGGGGGCCGAAACAGCCGTAGCAGCCCCGGCCGTAGGCCGGGCAGAGGGCCCCGCAGCCCGTCCGGGTGACCGGACCCAGGCAGGCGAACCCGCCGGTGACCGCGACGCAGACCGCGTTCCGGCGCTTGCACTCCACGCAGACCGCCTCGTCGGGGAGCTGGGCGCGTCGGCCCACGATCAGGGCGGTGAGCAGCTCCACGAGCTGCCCGGGGTCGATCGGGCAGCCACGCAGCTCCGCGTCGACCGCGACGTGGTCCGAGACCGGCGTGGCGATGGCCAGCGAATCGATGAACTCGGGATGGGCGTAGACGGCGGCCCGGAACGTCGGCTCGTCGGACCAGTTCCGGAGCGCCTGGATGCCGCCGGCCGTGGCGCACGCGCCGATCGTCACGAGCAGGGTCGCCTGGCGACGCAGCCGGACGATCTCCTCGGCCTGCTCCTCGGTGCTGATCGACCCCTCGACGAGGAGGACGTCGTACGGACCGTCGGATCGGCGCGAGGTGGCCTCGGCGAACTCGACGATGTCGAACCGCTCGGTCAGGGCGAGCAGCTCGTCCTCGAGATCGAGCAGGGTCAGCTGGCAACCGTCGCACGAGGCGAACTTCACGACCCCGAGGCGGGGTCGATGGGCGGTCCCGGCCTCGCGGGCCCGCCGGACGGGGGACTGGCGCGGCACCTGGTCGGCGCCGGGGGTGTGGAGCTCCATCGGGCCGCTCATCAGATCCCCTCCCGGCCGAAGATGCCGTCGAGTGAGGCGAGGTTGAAGACGGGGCCGTCGCGACAGACGAACCAGCGGCCCATCTGGCAGTGACCGCACAGCCCGACCCCGCATTCCATGTGCCGTTCCAGGGTCACCCAGACCCGTTCCGGGGCGATCTGCCGCTCCTCGAGGGTCTCCACCGTGGCCTGCATCATCCGCTCCGGACCGCACACGAAGCCGATGGCGTTCGAGCCGTCCCAGGTGGCCCGGTCGAAGAGGTGGGTGACGACGCCGACCCGACCCAGCCACTCGGGCCCGGCACGGTCGACCGTCAGCTCGACCTGCAGGTCCGGTCGCCCGGCCCAGGCGTCCAGCTCGTCGCCGAAGAGCTGGTCGCTCCAGGTCCTGGCGCCGTAGAACAGGCGGAAGGCTCCGAACCGATCGCGCTCGGCAAGGACCGCGTCGACGAGCGGGCGGAGCGGCGCCAGGCCGATCCCGCCGGTCACGATCACGACGTCGCGGCCGTAGGCGGCCTCGACGGGCCAGGCGGTCCCGAGGGGTCCGCGCAGGCCCAGCGCGTCGCCGCGACCGAGCCGGGTGATCGCCGCCGTGGCCGGACCGGCGGCACGGATCGTCAGCTCGATGCCGTCCGGCCGGAACCGCGAGATCGAGATCGGCGCCGGGGAGAAGGCGGGCAGAGCCGCCATCACGAACTGACCCGGTCGGCCGGCCACGATGGCCGGGTCGACGTCGGTCAGGACGAGCGTGGTGGTATCCGGGGATTCGCTCCGGGTCGCCGCGACCCGGCAGCTGGAGTACTCGAGCGAGAGCAGGCTGGCCCCCGCTGACGAGGCGGACGCGCTCGGCATGGCGGCCGGGCTCGGGCCCGCGGGCGGGCTCGGCTCGCGGACGGCGAGCGGGGCGCCGACCCGGGTCGGGATCGGAGCCGGCGGGACGGCCCCCTGGGCGACCGCGGTGCGGGTACCGGTCCGGGACCCCGCGATGGCGTAGAGCTCGTCGCGGACGTCGATGCCGACCGGGCACCAGGTCACGCAGCGTCCGCAGCCGACGCAGCCGGAGCTGCCGAACTGATCCCACCAGGTGGCGAACTTGTGGGTCAGCCACTGCCGGTAGCGGTCCTGGACCCGCGGTCGGAAGTTGCCCCCGGCCACCCGGGCGAAGCCCGACGTGAAGCAGCTGTTCCAGACCCGTTCGGAGACCGACTCCGTCCCGTCGAGGTCGGAGCGCTGAGAGACGCCCGTGCAGAAGCAGGTCGGGCAGACGAGGGTGCAGTTCGCGCAGGCCAGGCAGCGCTCGGCGATCTCGGCCCAGTGGGGGTTGTCGAGGTTCGCCAGAAGACGGGCCGGCAGCTCGTCCGTCTGGACCGGGTCGCCGATCGCTCGGCGGGTGGCGGCGACGGCGGCGTGGGCCGCGGCCCGACGATCGGCCGCGACCGGTTCGAGCGCCAGGTCGGCGACGATCCCCGTCCCGGCCGGCGTCCCGACCCGGACGATGAACCCATCGTCGAGCTCGGTCAGGGCCAGGTCGAAGCCGCCCCGCACCTCGGGTCCAGTGCCCATCGACGTGCAGAAGCAGGTCGATGCGGCCGTGACGCATTCCACCGCCACGATGAGGACGGCAGCACGTCGGGCGGCGTAGTCGGCGTCGACCGCCGGCCCGTCGGCGAGGACGCGATCCTGGATCCCGAGGGCGGCCAGCTCGCAGCCGCGCACGCCGAGGAACGCGACGGGTATGGCCGACCCCTCGATCAGCGAGAACGTCGTCGCCTCGCCGTCGCGACGGCCGGTCATGACCGGGACCCGCGGCGGGAACGTGAAGCGCTTCCAGGCGGTCGGGCCGATGACGTAGTCGAACAGCCGGCTGCTCGCACCGTGCTCCAGCCGGTAGCGGCCGGGGGCCTGGATCGCCCGCCAGCCGGCCGGCAGCTCGTCGATCGAGTGGACCTCGTCGTAGACGACCGCGCCGTCGGAGACGGTGGGCCCGATGACCCGTCGCCCACCGTCGCGAAGTCGGTCGATGAGCACCTGGAGCCGGGCGCGGGGAAGGAACCCGACGGCTTCGGTCGGGTCGGGGGCGGGGGCCATCACCACGGGTTCACCTCGCGACGCGCGAAGAGGTCGAGCAGTTGGAGCCGGGTCGCCGTGAGCCGTCGGCTGACGGCCTGGAGGACCCGGGGGTAGACGGCCGCGGCGAGGATCGGGTCCGAGGCGAGGGCCAGGCGAAGCTCCATCCCATCGAACGCCAGCAGGTCGGACGGCTCGATCGCGACCACCGTCGAGGTCACCCGATGCGGCACGACGATCGCCGACCAGCCGTAGAGGTCCCCCGGCTCGACCGTCAGGATCGTCGCCGCCCCCCGTTCCGGGACGAGCATCCGAAGGGCGAGCCGGCCCGAGATCACGACACCGAACTCCTCCGAGTGCGCACCCTCGGTGCAGATCACCTCCCCGGTCGCCGCGGTCCGGCGATGGGCGAGCGGCGCCAGGCGACCCACCGTCAGGTCGTCGAGTCCGCCTCCGAACCACGTCCCCCGGAGCAGGGAGTCGACAGTGACCGCGTCCCCGGCGTCGGGGACGGTGGGGGAGGGTTCCATGGGGCGATCCATCTGATGCCTCCGAGTCGCATCCGGAGGCGGCACGCGGCCGCCGATCCTGTTCGAGATCCATCTCACCACTGGTCCGGCCCGGGCCACAGTGCCGGGCGACCTGCCCCGGCGGCCGGTCCACGTGACCCCTACGGGCCGTTCGTCACCGTCACACGTGCCCTCCGACCGCTGCCGCCCCCCGCCCGCGAGCGCACGCTGGGCACGAGATACGGGGTCGACCGTGGTCGGCCGGCTCCTCGAGAAGGAGCGCAGCGCAGATGAAGAAGATCCTCGTAGCCTTCGACGGCGGGGAGCCCGCCCATCGAGCGCTCGACACCGCGGTCGAGCTCGCCCGCAAGTTCGACGCCACGATCGCGGTCGTGAGCGTCGTCCCGGTCCACCCCGGTCGCTCGCCGATCGATCCGTGGGACGACACCTCCACCCACGCCCACGAGCTGCTCGAGGCGCGCAAGATCCTGCGCGAGGCGGGCTTCGAAGCCGACCTGCTCGAGCCGGCCGGAGACCCCGCGAAGACGATCGAGCGGATCGTCGACGACGGCGGGTACGACACGGTGGTCATGGGCTCCCGGGGCTTGAACGCGATCGACCGGATGCTCCAGGGCAGCGTCTCCGAGCATGTCGCCACCCATGCTCACGCGACGGTCGTGATCGCCCACTGAACACGGCTCCACCGGCACCGACCCGCACGCTCACCGAACGGGTCAGGCTGCACCGCGGCACGGCCGCTCCGGCCCCTCCCGGAGCGGCCGTGCCATGTCCCGGACCTCACCTCCGGTCGTCGACGAGGTTCCGGCGGGGGATGCGTCCGGGGGTGGCGCTCGGGTAAGGTCGTCCCATGCGTCTCCCCTTCGATCCCCCGCTCGAGCCGATGCTGGCGAAGCCATCCGATGGCCTGCCCGAGGGCGAGGGCTGGCTGTTCGAGCCGAAATGGGACGGCTTCCGGGCGATCGTCTTCCGCGACGGCGACGAGACGCTCATCCAGTCGCGCGACCTGAAGCCGCTCGATCGCTACTTCCCCGAGCTCGCCGCACCCCTTCGGGCCTCGCTGCCGGAGCGCTGCGTGCTCGACGGCGAGGTGGTCATCGCGGGTCCGGCCGGCCACCTCGACTTCGACGCTCTGCTGCTCCGGATCCACCCGGCGGAGTCCCGGGTCCGGATGCTGGCCGCCGAGTCGCCGGCCTCGTTCGTGGCCTGGGACCTCCTGGCCCTCGCCGACGAGGATCTTCGCGGCGCCCCGCAGGGCGAGCGGCGAGCCCGTCTCGAGGCAGTGCTCGGACCCGCTGCTCCTCCGGTCCACCTGACCCCGGCCACCCTCGACCGGGCGCTGGCGGGCGACTGGTTCCACCGGTTCGAGGGTGCGGGGCTCGACGGGGTCGTCGCCAAGCGGCTCGACGCGCCGTACCGGCCGGGCAAGCGGGCGATGCTCAAGATCAAGCACCAGCGGACGGCGGACTGCGTGGTCGCCGGGTTCCGCTGGCACAAGGACGGCCCGGGGACGCTGATCGGGTCGCTCCTCCTGGGGCTGTTCGACGATGCGGGCAAGCTCCATCACGTCGGCATCACCGCATCGTTCACGATGGCCCGCCGCGCCGAGCTCGTCGCCGAGCTCGCTCCGCTCCGGATGGAGACGCTCGCGGGCCATCCCTGGGCGGAGTGGGGCGAGTGGGCCGAGGCAGCCGCGGCGGCCGGCCAGCGGGTCCCCGGGAACACTTCCCGCTGGAACCGCGGCCGTGACCTGTCCTGGGAGCCACTCCGACCCGAACGCGTGGTCGAGGTCGCCTACGACCATCTCCAGGGGACCCGCTTCCGCCACGGGACGACCTTCGTCCGCTGGCGTCCAGACCGGCGTCCCGAGGACTGCCGCTACGACCAGCTCGAGGAGACGGCCGCCTACGAGCTCGCGGCGATCTTCGGGTCCTGACCCTGGTCGACCCTCGCGGGGCGGCCGAACGTGGCCTTACTCCTGAAGGGCGAAGAGGCGCCACTCGTCGGGCACGCCCTTGAGCGACCGGGTGCCCCGGTCCGTGAAGACGAGGCCCGAGCCGGCGACGAGGTCGCGGACCGTCCCCGAGACCAGCACCTCGCCGGGAGCCGCGAGCGCGCCGATCCGCGCTCCCACGTGGACGGCGAGGCCGACCGGCTTGCCGTCCACGAAGCCGAGCTCACCGACGTGGACACCGGCCCGGACGTCGAGACCCACCGGCCGGACGGCGTCGATGATCGAGGTGGCGCAGCGGATCGCCCGGGCCGGGCCGTCGAAGCTCACGAAGAAGCCGTCGCCGGCCGTGTCGATCTCGCTCCCGCGGAACTGCCCGATCTCGCGGCGGACGATCCCGTGGAACCGGGTGAGGAGGTCGGCCCAGCGACGATCGCCCAGCTCGGCGGCCCGCTCGGTCGAGCCGACGACGTCGACGAAGAGCAGGCTGACCAGCGACGTGTCCGGCACGGCCGCCTCACGTTGGCCGGTGAGGAACGCGCGGATCTCGTCCAGGATCCGGTCGGGCTCGAAGAAGGCGAGGTGGTCGCCGCCGGGGAGCTCGACGTACCTCGCGTCGCGGATGTTCCTGGCGTACCAGCGCGCGTTCTCCACGTGGCAGATCCGGTCGTCGACCGCGTGGAGGATGAGCGTCGGGACGCGGATCGTCGGAGCGACGTCGCGCACGTCGATCTCGAAGGCCATGCGGATGAACGCCTCGGCCGAGTTCGGGGTCGCGGCGCTCGAGAACATGCGGCCGAGCCAGTCGGCCACCCACGGCGCCGGACCGAGGCTCGGGAAGACGTCGCGAGGTGCTTCGTCCGAGACCTGGCCCCAGGTGTCCGGAAGCTTGGCGAGGTACGCCTCGAGCTCCTCCTCCGTGCTCTCGCCCCACGGCCAGTCTTCATCCGTGCGCTCCCGGACCTCGGCGCCCTGGAGGATGAGCGCCCGGGTCCGGTCCGGGTGCGCGGCGGCGAAGAGGATCGAGAGCGGGCCGCCTTCCGACTCGCCCATCACCGCCGCCCGCTCGGAGCCGACGGCGTCCATCACCGCCCGGATGTCGTCCATCCGCGTCTCGAGCGTCGTGGCGCCCGGCACCCGGTCGCTCATGCCCGTCCCACGCTTGTCGAACAGGATGAGCCGGGTGAACTCGGCCAGGCGCTCGCAGAAGCGACCGTAGGCCGGCAGCTCCCACATGACCTGGCGATGACTCATGAAGCCCTCGACGAAGACGAGGTCGATCGGCCCGTCCCCGAGGACCTGGTAGGCGACGTCGACGTCGTCGCTCCGAGCGAACCGGACTCGTGGAGTCACCGGCTGAGGGTGGAGGAGACGAGGCCTCCCGTCAATGATCCCCGCTGCCCGGATCGCCGCTCCCGGGCCCGGGTCGGCCCGCGCGCCCCGGCCGCTGGAGCTGTCCCGAACGGTCCGGGCCGGCCCATTCCACCCACGGGTCGTAGTCGGGGTCGAGCGCCTCCTGGGGCGGCCGCTCCGCCTCGGGGACGTGGCTCAGGTTCACCCGGACGCGCGTCCACGTCGTCGACCGACCGCGCATCGAATCGACCAGGACGTCGGCGGGCTCGAGGGCCGCGGCCGCGGCCGGCCAGCGGATCTTCCAGCGCTCCAGCCCGGCGAGGGCGTCGTCCTTCTTCGCCGCGCGCGAGATCTCGATGACCGGGATCGCGCTCTTCCGTCGACCGGTCGGTGTCGGCCGGCTCGGGCTCGCGCCCGGACCGCCGGCCGCCCGTCGTTCGACCTCGGCGCCCCACCGCCGCTCGAGGGCGGCCCGGGCCTTCTCCCGTTCGGCCTCCGCCTCGGGCGTGTCGTAGTCAGCCGCCGCCCGGCGCTGCTTGGAGGGCTGGACGCGGGGCGGCTCGCCGGGCTGCTTGCGGTACTGGGGCGGCCAGGGCGCGTCGCCCAGGCCCTCCGCTTCGTCCCGGGCGGAGAGCTCCAGGAGGGCCTCCAGCGAGCCGATCGCATCATCGATCCCGTCGCCCGCATCGCCCCGCTCGGCGTAGATCGCCGGCACGGTCGCCAGGGTGAACGCCTCCGCCTCCGCCGTCGGGACCTCGTCCCAGGTCAGGGGCATCGAGACCCGGGCGTCGGGTGTCGGGCGCACGGAGTACGCCGAGGCGACGGTCCGGTCCTTCGCGTTCTGGTTGTAGTCGAGGAAGACGCCGCGGCGCTCCTCCTTCCACCATTTCGAGGTGGCGATGGCCGGCGCTCGTCGTTCAACGTCCCGAGCAAGGGCGAGCGCCGCCCGGCGGACCTCGGGGTACGTCCAGCGCGGCTCGATCCGGACGTTGACGTGGATCCCGCGCGAACCGGACGTCTTTGGCCAGCCGACGAGCCCCAGGTCCGCCAACGCCTCCCGGGCCACGAGCGCCACGTCGCGGATCTGGGACCAGGGCACGCCCGGGACCGGGTCGAGGTCGATCCGCAGCTCGTCCGGATGATCCAGGTCGCCCGCCCGGACCGGGTGCGGGTTGAGGTCGAGGCAGCCCAGGTTGGCCACCCAGGCGAGACCCGCCGCGTCGTCGATCACGACCTCGTCGGCGGTCCGTCCCGACGGGAACGAGAGCGTGGCGATCCGGACGAAGTCCGGCCGGTTCTCCGGGGCGCGCTTCTGGAAGAAGAAGTCGCCGGCCGCCCCGTCGACGAAGCGCTTGAGGGCCATCGGCCGATCCCGGACGCCGCGCAGGGCGCCGTCGGCGACCGCGAGGTAGTACCGAACGAGGTCGAGCTTGGTGTGCCCGGCCTCGGGGAAGTAGAGCTTGTCCGGGTTCGTGACGGTCACGTCACGGTCGCCGATCCGCAGGAGCTCCTGCCGAGTCGCCATCGCCGAACGATACCGCGCCCCCGCCAGTCCTCAGTGGCTTGACACCGGCACCCCCCGTCGGATGATGGTGTGCCGTCGCGTGTCGATTCCGATGGGCGCCGTTCGTCGTCGGGGTGACGGCGCCGGAAGAGATCGCCGTGCCGACTGGATGACCGGAGGACCCGATGCGCTACCTGCTCCTGATCTACGGCGAGGAACCCACCGAGACGGCGCCCGAGGACGCGATGGCCGGTGAGACGGCGGCCTACGGTGCCTTCAACGCGTGGTCCCGGGAGCGCGGACTGTTCCGGGCCGGCGAGGCCCTCCGGCCGACCGCCGCAGCGACGACGGTGCGGGTCCGGGACGGCCGTGCGCTGGCGACCGACGGCCCCTTCGCCGAGACGAAGGAGGCCCTCGGCGGCTTCTACCTGATCGAGGCGGGGGACCTCGACGAGGCGATCGAATGCGCGGCCCGGATCCCGGGAGCGAGCCACGGATCGGTCGAGATCCGCCCGATCCTCGAGCTGCCGACAGGCGTCCCCGCCGAGGCCGTTGGCAGCGCCGGCTGACGCCCGGACCGTCGTCGATCGCCTGTTCCGCGAGGAATCGGGTCGAGCGGTCGCGACCCTCATCCGGCTGACCGGTGACTTCGATCTCGCCGAGGATGCGGTCCAGGAGGCGTTCATCGTCGCCCTGGAACGCTGGCCGAGGGACGGTCTGCCCCGGAACCCGGGTGCCTGGATCACGACCACCGCCCGCAACCGGGCGATCGACCGGCTCCGTCGCGCCAGGCGCCTCGCCGAGAAGGAGGCGCTCATCGCCCGTGGAGCCGAGCTCGAGACCGAGCCGGCGGCGTTCGAGCCCGGGGAGGAGCAGCCGATGAGCCCGATCGCCGACGACCGACTCCGGCTCATCTTCACCTGCTGCCATCCCGCGCTGCCGATCGAGGCCCGGGTGGGCCTCACCCTGCGCACCCTCGGCGGGCTGACCACCCCGGAGATCGCCCGCGCCTTCCTGGTCCCGGAGCCCACCCTCGCCCAGCGCCTGGTCCGGGCCAAGAAGAAGATCCGCGACGCCGGGATCCCGTACCGGGTCCCGCCCGATCACCTCCTGCCTGAGCGCCTCGAGTCGGTCCTGCGGGTCATCTACCTCATCTTCAACGAGGGTTACGCGGCGTCGTCCGGCGACGCCCTGGTCCGCCGGGAGCTGTGCGGCGAGGCGATCCGCCTCGGCCGGGTCCTGGTCGAGCTCATGCCCGACGAGCCGGAGGCGCTCGGGCTGCTCGCGCTCATGCTCCTCCACGACGCCCGGCGCGAGGCCCGGGTGGGCCCCGAGGGGGCGATCGTGCTGCTCGAGGACCAGGATCGGTCACGCTGGGACCGCCCGCGGATCGACGAGGGCTCGGCGCTCGTGGAGCGCGCCCTCCGGATGCGCCGGCCCGGTCCGTACCAGCTCCAGGCCGCGATCGCCGCCCTCCACGACGAGGCCGGCACCGCCGGCGAGACCGACTGGGCGCAGATCGCCCTGCTCTACGACGCCCTGCGCGAGCTCGATCCCTCGCCGGTCGTGGAACTGAACCGGGCGGTCGCCGTCGCGATGGTCGACGGACCCGAGCGTGGGCTGGAGATCATGGATCGGCTCGCGGCCGAGGGTCGCCTGGACGACTACCACTTCCTTCACGCGGGGAGGGCGGACCTGCTCCGTCGTCTCGATCGCCCGGCAGAAGCCTCACGGGCGTATGCCCGGGCGCTCGAGCTCGCCGGCAACGACGCGGAGCGTGGGTTCCTCTCGGGCCGCCTCGCCGAGGTCGACGGCTAGGCACGGCCGACGATCGCCCACGGAGGTGGGCGAGGCGTGTTGCTCGGGCGGGCCGCGCGGGCCGCACCGAGACCGTCGCGACCCCTTGTCACCGACCCTGACCGGATGCGACGATGGGTCGGTGACGAGCTCCGTCGCCGAGCAGATCGGCGTCCGTCTCCGCGTCCCGTTCCTCGCGGCCTGCATCCTGATCGCCGCGGTCCTGACCACCCCATGGGTCGCGTATCTCGCTCCCGACGCCGAATCCTCCCTCCTCACCAACATCTACAACCCTGGGATGGGCCAGTTCCGGGCCCCCGACGACACGCTGTACAAGGCGCTCCTCTTCGGCCTGCTGATCTACGTCCTGTGGGCGACGCGCTTCATCCGCGAGCGAAGCCGGGCGACCGCGACCGCGGTCGGAGCCCTCGTGGACGACGCACCGGCCACCTTCGAGCGGGCCTTCCGATCCGTCGGCCGCGTCCTCCCGCCGGTCGTCGCCGCGCTGGTCATGCTCGGCATGTACCTCGCCGACACGATCCGCCGGGGTCAGCTCGTCGAGCCTGCCCTGCTCCCCGCCTACCTCCTTGACGTGGCCATGGTGGCCTGCCGTTTCGTCATCATGTTCAGCTTCGTCTGGGCGTACTTCGCCTCCGTCTGGGGGCTCGCCAACGTCTGTGGCCGGCCGCTCCACCTGGCGCCGTACTATCGCGATCCGCTGCTCGGGACCAGGCCGCTCGGCTCGCTCTCGCTCTCGCTGGCGAGCGTTTTCCTCGTCGGGCTGGTGCTGGGCGCGGTCTGGATCGCAGCGGGCGCGGCGACCCCTGCTCTCTACGGGCTCACCCTCAGCGTGATGACCGTCGGCGTGGTCCTGTTCTTCCTGCCGCTGAACGCGGTCCACGTCCAGATGGCCACCCAGAAGCGTCGCGAGTCCGACGCCCTGGCGGGGCGTTACGAGGAGCTCTTCATCGGCCCGACCGGCGGATCGGCCGAAGCGGCCCGGCAGACGGATCTCGAGGACGTCCGGGCGGCCGTCGGCTTCCGCGTGGTTCGCGATCAGGTCGGGACGATCCGGACCTGGCCGTTCGACACGGCGATCCTCGCCCGGCTCGCGACGTCGTTCTTCCTGCCGATCGTCCTCACGATCGTCGGTCGCCAGGCGGTCCTCCTGGTCCTCGGCCTGTAGCGGCGCCTCGCCCGCGTCGAGCGCGATCCCGGCCGGTGGCGGGCTCGCCGCGCCGACTCTGGTATCCTGCCGCCCGGTGTCGTCCCGCCCGGTAGCGCTCGACCGCCGACCCCATGACCGACCCAGGGAGACGCCCGATGTCCTCGATCCGCCGGAAGCTCGACCGAGCCGTCATCGCGACGGTCATCGCGGCGCTCCTGGTCCCGGCCGCGCTCGTCCACGCGGCGAGCGCACCGGCGGCCGTCACGGGCTCGCTGACCTCGAAGGAGAAGATCTCGTTCAGCTCGAGCGCGGTCGCGGTCGTCATCCTCGTCGACCAGTCGTCCGGCCCCGCCGCCGGCTCGATCATCGGCCTCCAGCGGATCAACGCTCCCGGAAACGTGCCGATCGCCTTCAGCGTCCCCTACGACGCGTCGTCCATCCAGACGAAGGGCGCCTACGCCGTCTTCGCCTCGGTCCAGGATGGGCCCAAGGCCTGGCAGAACCTGGCCGGCGTCCCGGTCATCACCGGCGGGCCGACGAGCGGCGTCGCTGTGCCCCTCCGGGCGGTGTCCGGAACACCCCCGGCCACGGTCAGCGGGACGATCACCGGGACCGGCACCACGGCCCTCGGCCCGAACGCGGTGGCGATCGCGGCCCTGATCAAGTCCGATACCGGCACCGTCGTCGGCAGCCAGGTCATCACGACGCCCGCCGCGAACAGCACCGCCTTCACGATCGGCTACGACCCGGCGCTCGTCGATCCGGCAGCGTCGTACGTCGTGCGCGCCGCGATCATCGATGCTCCGTCGGCCTGGGGCAGCAGCGCCGGCGTGCCGGTGATCAACGGCGGCGCTCCGACGAGCGGCGTCACCGTCGCGGTGACCCCGTCCCCGAACCCGATCGCGACCCCGCAACCGACGCAGACGCCCCCGCCGACCGCCAGCCCGACCCCGAAGCCGACGGCCAAGCCCACGCCCAAGCCCACGCCCAAGCCGACGGCCAAGCCCACGCCGAAGCCGACGGCCAAGCCCAGCGCCGCGCCGACCCCGGCTCCCACGGCGACCCCCACCCCGACCCCGACGCCGACCCCGACCCGACCCCCGACCCCGACCGCCACGCCGGCACCGACCCCGAGTCCCACTCCGAGCCCGACCGAGGTCGCGAGCGCCTCGGCCCCGCCGAGCCCGACGGCCTCCGCGGCCGCGTCGGCGACCCCGTCGGCCGGTGCGGTGACCGGCACCCTCGTCTATGCCGAGCCGGCCACGCTCTCGGCCGACGCGCACGCCGTCGTGCTCCTCGTCGCCGGGACGACCACGCCGACGACCGAGACGATCGTCGGGACCCAGATCATCTCGCCGGCCGGTCAGCAGCCGATCGCGTTCAGCGTCAACTACAAGACCGCCGACATCGATCCCAGCCTGACCTACACGATCCAGGCGGAGATCCAGGACGGCGACCACGTCTGGGTGACCACGCGAGGCGAGAAGGTCCTGACCGAAGGGAACCCCTCATCCGACGTCACGGTCAAGCTGACCCTCCGCACCGACCTGCTCAAGGGCGAGGTGACCGGCCAGATCACGGGTGTCGGGATCCAGCTGACCCAGGGTGCCTACTCGGCCGCCGTCCTCGTCCGGGTCGACACCGGCGAGACCATCGGCGTCGACGTGAACGCGGCCCCGACCACGGTTCCGATCCCGTTCTCGATCGCCTTCGACCCGGCGACGATCGACCCGAACGCCGACTATGTCGTGCGGGCCGAGATCGTCTCGGGCTCGCGTCGGTGGGACGACACCACGGGCGTACCGGTCATCACGAAGGGCAACCAGCTGACCGGCGTCTCGGTGCCGGTGACCGAGGTCCTGCCGCCCTCCCCGAGCCCGTCGGCCAGCCCGGCCCCGGTCCCGGCCGAGACCGGGGGCGGCACGTCGAACTGGCTCCTGCTGCTCGTGATCATCCTGGGGATCGGCCTCGCTGCCGCGCTGTTCATGTGGTACCGGGCACGGAACGCCGCCGCAGGTCCGCCGGACGGCGGGGCCGCGACGGCTGCCGTAGCCGCGACGGCTGCCGTAGCCGCGACGGCCTCCGTCGCCGACGAGACCGCCGCCGACGAGACCGCCGCCGCCGACGAGACCGCCGCCGGCGATCCGGGTGAGAGCGTCGCCGGGAGCACCGAGGGCGCCGAGCCGACGTCCGACGCCGCCGAGCCCGACGCCGGTGCGATGGGTTCGACCGGCTAGAGGAACGCGCCCCGGATGGTCGGCGACCCCGGCCGCGGGAGTACGATGGACCGCGGCCGGTCTCGTCACGATCGGGCCGTCGCACGGCGCCGTGGCCCTGGTGCGTCGGTTCGAGAGCGTGCCACCGGGCAGGACGGAGGTCGACGATGCGCGCTCGGGCGGGTCTCTTCCTTGCGGTCGCGTTGAGCCTGTCGGCCTGCGGCGGTTCGAGCACCACGGCATCGCCCACCGCATCCACGCCCTCGTCGGCCGCGCCGGCTTCGGCGGCACCCGTCCAGAGCGGCGCGCCCAGCGCCTCGGGGACCCTGCCCGGTGCTTCGGTCGCCCCGAGCGGGAAGATCTACGTCATCCGCAAGGGCGACACGCTCTACCTGATCGCCCGGAAGTTCAACGTCACCCTCAAGGCGCTCCGCGCGGCGAACCCGGCCATCACCGACCCCACGAAGATCCGGGTGGGGCAGAAGATCGTCATCCCGTCGAAGTAGGCCGGGTCACGGCCGGTCGGGCGCCTCGCCAGGACGTGTATCGGGGCGGCCAGGCGTCCGCATCGGGCCGCTCTCCGAGCACGGCGTGGTCGATCGAGAACTCGAACAGGCGGTAGCCGTCGTCGACCTCGAATGACCAGACGGCGGCAGCCGATGCCCGGACCGCCGGGTCGACGACCTCCGCGGCCCGACCCCGGACGAGGAACTCGCTCGGCTCGGCCGGGTCCTGGTGGGCGTGCAGGGCATAGCGGCCATCGGCCCTGAGGTCCCCGACCTTGGCCGAGCCGTCGATGAGGAACGCCACCAGGCGTCCGTCCACGATCGCCACGTAGATCGGGTTGATCCGAGGCGGCGCGTCCGACCGGACGGTGGCGAGGAGCGCCTCGCCGATCCCCGTCCGCTCCATCAGCCGTCGCCCGGTCGCCGCGATGCCCGGTGCGGCGGTGGCGAACTCGTCCCAGGTGATCATCCCCTCCACCTCCCGTGCCACTCGATGTCGTCGTGGTTCGGCGTCGACGAGGCGATCGTCGCCCATCTCGCTCGGGCTGTCGACGGCGACGGAGACCCTCCTGCCCACCGGCCGGTCTTCTTGGGGACAGCCGGCCCTGTCCACGCCAGCCGATCCGGACGAGGGTGGTCCGCGAACGACGTCCTCATCACCGCCCCGGGAGCGGCCGCGGGCGACCCACTCGCTGATCGGAGGCCACGGTGATCGAACGGAAGCGGATGACCCTCCCCGGCTTGTTCAAGAAGGTGTCCGAGGGCACGCCGATCACCTGGCTGACGTGCTACGACTACCCGACCGCCCACCTGCAGGACCTCGCGGGCATCGACATGATCCTCGTCGGGGACAGCCTGGGCATGACGATGCTCGGGTACGACAGCACCCTGCCGGTGACGATGGACGACATGATCCGGCACACCGCCGCGGTCCGTCGCGGCGCGCCGAACGCCTGGATCGTCGGCGACATGCCGTACATGAGCTACCAGCCCAGCGTGGAGACCGCGATCCGCAACGCCGGTCGCTTCATGGCGGAGACCGGCTGCGACTCGGTGAAGCTCGAGGGGGGCGCGGAGATGGCCGACCGGGTGGCCGGGATCGCCCGGGCCGGGATCCCGGTCATCGGCCACCTGGGGCTCACCCCGCAGAGCGTGAGCGCGCTGGGTGGGTTCCGACTCCAGGGCAAGGGCGCGGCCCAGGCCAAGAAGATCGTCGACGACGCGAAGGCGCTCGAGGCCGCTGGCGCCTTCTGCATCCTCCTGGAGCTCGTCCCGGATCGGGTCTGCCAGCTCATCACCGAGCGTGCCGAGCACTGCATCGTGATGAGCCTGGGGTCCGGTCCCCATGCCCACGGCCAGCTGCTCATCTACCACGATGCCTTCGGGCTCTACCCGAAGTTCACGCCACGGATGGCGCGGGTCTTCGCCGATGCCGGGGCGGTGATCAGGGAAGGCCTCGACGGCTACGTCCGCGAGGTCACCGGGCGGACCTTTCCTGGACCCGAGAACTGGTTCGGGATGCGCGACGAGGAGTATGACGAGCTGGTGAGGCTGCTGGGATGACGACCGCGGATCTCCGGGGGCGACTGGCGATCCCGACCACCCGGCTCGACGACCTCAACGCCTTCCTGCTCGATCCCGACACCCGGGTGGTCAACGACGTGCTCGAGGTCGTCGCCCGCTACGGGACACCCGAGGAGATCAACCGCAGGGGCCGCGCCGCCGGCGAGCTGCCCGCCCTCCTCGAGCGGGTCCGGACGGCGAACCCGGCCTACCTCGCCGACCTCGAGTGGCTGGCCGGAGAGCGCGACCGGGGCGCCTTCGTATCGGTGGCTGACTACCGCCGCAGGATCCTCGGTACCGCAGCCGACACCACCGCCTTCCGGGACGACCTGGCGGTCACCCTGGAGGTGAGTGCCCTCCAGTATTTCCCATGGGTCATCGCCGCCGCGCGACGGGCGATCGAGGGGCGGTCGCTCATGCCGGCGCGCTGGATCCAGGTCCGCCGGATGAAGGAGCAGGAGGCCGACGGCGACCTCCCGGCGATCGCCGCGGCGATGCGGATCATCGGCGCGAGCTATGTCGAGACCCTCGACACGAAGGGGACGGACGGCTCGAACATCCACCTCGGGGGTCCGGCCACGATCACCGGCTACTTCGGCGGGATCGGCCAGCCGAACGACCACCCGCTCCTCTGGCTCGACGAGTTCCTCCACTACTACACGGAGTACGGCGTCCGCCAGGTCCTCAACATCAACCCGGGGACGGTGCTGGCGGGCTACATCCTCCACCGCCTCGGGGTGGACATCGAGTTCAAGATCTCGGTCTTCATGGGCAACGACAACCCGTTCGCCGGGATGTGGACCCTGATCGGGGCGAAGCTCTTCGCCCGCGACGACGGAAGCTCGGCGCTGGTCGGGTTCAACTGGGGCAACTCGGTGGACAACGAGACCCTGGAGATCACCGCGGGGATCCGGCGCGCCCTCGGGTTCGAGGACGTCGTCCGCTTCGAGCACCACATCACCGAGACCTGGAAGAGCATCGTCATCCAGCCGTACGACCGCCGCGCGGAGCTCGTCGAGCTGGCCCGCCGCGTCCCCAACATCTCCGCCAAGCACGAGGGCGGCGACCCGGAGGTCGACGGCGTCCGCGACCATCCCTCGGACATCCTCGACTACTTCCGGGAGAAGTCGGAGATCATCGCGAGCGGCGACTGGGACGCCCTTCAGCTGAACTTCATGGACAAGGTCGATGCGACGAACCACACAGCCCGGGTGCTGACCGAGCACGGCCTGAGCTTCGTCGCGGCGCGCGACCTCCACCGCTGACCGGCGCCGATCCGGATCGGCGGCACCGGGCCCGAGGCGGTCCGGCCGGGCGCTCGTCGGCGCCCCGCGATGCCCGGGGCCGGTCAGGCCCCGAGCAGCGTCCTGGCCAGGTTCACCGCGCTGACCGCATCCTCGCCGAACCCGTCGGCCCCGATCTCGGCGGCCCAGGCGTCGGTGACCGGCGCCCCGCCCACGATGACCTTGACGTCGTGGCGGATGCCGGCATCGGTGAGCGCCTGGATCACCGCCCGCTGGCCGACCATCGTCGTCGTCAGCAGCGCGGAGACCCCGACCACGTTCGCGCCGACCTCGCGGACCTTCTCGACGAACCGCTCGGGCGAGACGTCGACGCCGAGGTCGTGGACCTCGAACCCGTTGGCCGTGAGCATCATCCCCACGAGGTTCTTGCCGATCTCGTGGATGTCGCCCTTCGCGGTACCGATGACGACCCGACCGAGGACCTGCCGCCTCGAGGCTCGCGCGAGCATCTCGGGCTCCAGCACGCCGATCGCCGTCTGCATCGCCCGGGCGCCGGCCATCATGTCGGGCAGGAACATCACCCCGCAGCGGAACTCCTCGCCGACGTGATGGATACCGGGGACGAAGCCCAGGTCGATGGCCTCGAGCGGATCGACACCCTCGTCCAGGGCCTCCCTGGCCAGTTCGGCCGCCTCATCCGGGTCCCCGTCGATGATGCTCTGGCGCATCGCCGCGAACAGGTCTTCGTTCATGGTCGGAGCCTCCTGGGTCGGGGTTGACGAGGGTGTCCCGTCCCGGTCGCGTCCGGGTCGGCGAAGGGCCGGGCGCTGCGCCCGCACGGATCGCTCATCCGAGCTCCGCGTCCGCGGCGGCCAGGATCCGCTCGAGCTCCGCCTCCACCGCCGCCGGGAGCGGATCGATGGGCGGTCCCGCGATGATCTCCCGGACGCGCTCGCGCGCCCGCTCGTACATCGTGGGCGACCCGATGGCCCGCCAGGCCTCGTAGGCCTGTCGGCCGACGAGGGTCGGGGTCAGGAACTCGCGACCCCGGGCGGCGCGACGGGTGACCGGGCTGGCCAGGAAGTTCCCGCCGGGGCCGACGGCGGCGATCTCCGCGACGTAGTCCGGGTCGGCCGGAGCCCCGATCCCCTCCACCAGCCGCTCCACGTAGTGGGCCAGCTCGTTGTCGACGAGGATCTGCTCCAGGACCAGGGCCTGGTCGCCCTGGACCTCGCCGAAGCCCACGACGATGTCGGCTCCCGCTGAGGCCGGCGGGAGCATCGTGACCAGCTTCTCGATGACCGCCTCCGGGCCAGCTGCGGGAGCGTCCGCGGTGCAGCCCGCGGCGGTGGTGGGCAGGCCGTAGAAGCGGCCCATCGTCACCAGGGCGGCGGACATCAGACCCATCTCGGGCGTCCCGCCCAGGAAGGCCCCGCTCCGGAAGTCCATCGTGCCGGTGGCGCTGCTGTAGATCATCGGGCGACCCGGGTGGGCCAGCTGGAAGACGACGATCGCGGACAGTGCCTCGGCGTTGGCCAGGGCGACGTTGGCGAGGAGCCCGGCGGGTCCCGTGGTGCCGGCGACCGGCATCGGCATGATCATCACCGGCAGGTCCAGGGCGCCGAGGTCGAGGTAGCCGTCCAGCATCGGTCCGTCGTGGACGAGCGGGGCGATCGGGCAGTAGATCAGCGACCAGGGATGTCGCGCGCGAAGGACACCGGACCCGCCGGCGACGACCGAGAGCGCCTCGGCCAGGTACGGCACCTGCTCACGGGTATGGAGCTCGTGCTGGCCGTGCTTGGACGAGGCCCGGATCATCGTCACGAACTCGTGCAGCGCCCGGCTACCGGCCGGGGCGTCGGAGGCGGCGACCGGCGGCCAGGCCAGGACCCCCATGTCCGCGGTCTGGAAGACCCGCAGCGCCAGCTCGGTGTCGCGACGGGTCCCGTACCGCCGCTCGCCGGTCTCGAAGTCGATGGTGAAGGCCGCCGTCCCGTCGAGCCCGTAGCGGGTCACCGGCGAGGGCAGGGCGAAGTCGTGGACGGGATCGCGGGCGCCCAGGACGACCTCCCGGGGTGCGGTCGCGAGGGCCGCCTCCACGAGGGCCCGCGGGAACCGGGCGATCCCCGCCTCGGCGTCCACCTCGGCACCGGCCGCGCCCAGGAGGGGCAGGGCCAGCTCGCCGTGGAACCGGACGCCGGTTTCGGCCAGGATCCGCAGGCTGGCCTCGTGGACCTGCTCGCGGTCCGTCTCGCCCAGGAAGCTCGCCGTGAAGCGCATCCCTCACCCCGTCCTGGGAGCGCTGGTCGCGATCCCGGCCGCCCGGTCGACCAGGGTGGCCAGCTCGCGAGCCGTGGCCTCGTCCATCGGCAGGGGACGGTGAGCCGCCAGCAGCTCCGTCGCCATCCGACGGGCATCGTCCACGACATCGGGTCGGCCGGCCGCCACCCAGTGTTCCCAGGTGTCGTGGACCCCGAGACGGTCCAGGTACCACTCACCGTGGTGGGTGGCCCGACGAGTGGCCGGCCGGGCCAGGAAGTCGCCACCGGGTCCGACCTCGTCGAGGGCCGCCTCGACGGCCTCCTCGAGCGCCGCGTCGATCCCGCGCCGGAGGCGGAGACCACGGCGGAACCCCTCGACGTCCAGGACCAGCTGCTCGAGCGAGAGGACGGTCGACCCGCCGAGGAGGCCCGGCCCCACCAGGAGATCCGGCCAGCTCAGGACGGGAAGGAGCCAGTTGACCGCACGCTCGGACGCGGCCTGGGCTCCGGGCAGGTGGGCGTCGGTCCCGCCCACCGACGCCTCGACCGGCAGGCCGTAGAACCGGGCCATCTCCGTCGTCGCCGCGCCGAGGAGGGCATGCTCCACCGCGCCGCCGGCCCACCGGCCGCTGCGCGGCTCCATCACGGCGAGGGCCGGCGCGAAGATGAACGGCGTCCCCGGTGCCGCCGCCTGGACCAGGCACAGGGTCGCCAGCGTCTCGACCGTGCCCAGCACGGTCGTGGCCAGCAGCCCGACGGGCGCCGAGAGGCCCATCATCGGCATCGGCATGGCGGCCACCGGCAGTCCCCAGTCCGCCGTCGCCAGCCACGCGTCGGTGTAGGGACCCTCCAGCGCGAGGGGGCTCAGCGGGCAGAACAGGAACGAGAAGGGCCGCTGCCGACGGACCTCGTCGCGACCACCGAACACGACGCCCAGGACCTCCAGGAGCCAGGCCGCCTCGTCGGGGTCGGCGGCCGAGTCCTGGACGTGCCGGGAGAACCGGGTGAACGCCCCGGCCCAGCCGCGGACGGCCGCGCCCGGTGCCGGATCCGCCCCCTCGAAGTCGACCATCCGCCAGTAGACGCCCACCTCCTCGAGGGCGTCGAGGAGGTCCGTCGCCACCTCCCAGTCCATCCGGCCGGCCGGGCGGCGCTCCCCGGTCGCGATGTCGAGGACCTGGAGCGCCTCGCCGTCGGCGACCAGGCTGCAGGTGGTGCCGTCGAGGGCCAGCTCCCAGCCTGGTCGGCGTCCGCCCAGGGTGAACGTGCGCGGGGCGGCGGCTAGGGCCGCTTCGACGACCGCTCGCGGGAGACGGACCCGTTCGCCCTCGTCGACCGCGGCCCCGGCCGCCCCGAGGATCCGGCGTGCCCGCTCGGATCCCACCCGAAGGCCGGTCCCGGCCAGCACCGCCAGGGCTCGCTCGTGGACCTCCGCGCGTCGGGCCGCCGGGAGGACCTCGACGACCGTCGTCACCGGTCGCCGTCGGGTGTCGCGGTCGGTCCGCTCATCCGGTCTCGCCCAGGTCCCGATCGGCGACCGCGAGGATCCGGGTCAGCTCGTCCGCCTGGGCGGTCTCGAGCGGCATCGGATGGTGGTGCTCGCGGATCCAGGCGACCCGTTCGCGAGCCACCTCCACGGGATCGCGGTAGCGGCCCCCGTCGGTCAGCTCGTGGGTGAGGCCCCGCTTGAGCGCGGTCCGCATGTGCGTCCGGGTGTGCCGCTCGGCGAGGAAGTGACCGCCCGGCCCGACATCGGCGATGACATCGAGGGCGAGGGTCTCGTCGCTGACGTCCTCGGCCATGAGGGCATGACGGGCGCGCTGGTAGAGGTCGTCGTCGAGGATGATCGCCTCGGGGTAGAGCAGGGTATAGGTCCGGTCGAGGCCGAGCCCGGTGACCAGCTCCGGGCCGGCCAGGGCGCCCAGGAGCGGATCGAGGGCGACTTCCGCAGCGGCCTGCCACGTGCCGGCCGCGGGTGAGTCCGTGCCGAAACAGGCGGCCATCGAGGCCAATCCCCAGTGGTGGGCCATCTCGACCGGAGCGTAGCGCGCCCGGCCGTCGATGGAGTAGCCGACGTAGTTGCCGGTCCGGGGGTCCGCCCAGGCCTTCATGATCGAGTGGAACACGGGTGCCCCGGGATAGGCCAGCTGGAGCAGGACGATCCCCGAGACGACCTCGGCGTCGCCGACGACCAGGGCGCCGGCGGAGGTCGCCGGAGCCGTCGTCCCGAGCGTGGGCATCGACAGCAACCCGACCGGGATCCCGGCCTCGGCGAACACGAGGGCCGCTTCCAGGCCGGCGTGATCGTGGGCCAGGGGAGCGATCGAGCAGATGAGGTCCGACAGGACGGGTCGCTCCCGGAGGGACTCGCGGCTGCCGGCGAGGACCGTGGCCATGTCGATCGCCCGACGGGCGGCCTCGGCCCCCATGACCATCGCCTGGAAATGCTTGACCGTGTTGTTGAACGCCGCGTCGATCTCGTGGAGCTGGGACGTCCGACCGTGGTCCTGGGCGCTCACCGTCGGCCACATGAACCCGATCGACGGCAGGTAGTCGGCGATCCGGGCCATCTCCGCGACGTCGCTCTTGCGCGACGGCCGCTCCTGCCGGGTGTCGAAGTCGATCGTCGCCACGCCGCAGCCATCGGTCGTGAAGTAGCTGACGCCCTCCTCGAGCCGGAGGTCGAAGCTCGGATCCCGGGCCGCCATCGTGAACCGGCGCGGCGCCGTCGACAGGGCCCGACGGACGAGGTCGCGCGGGAATTGGACGATCTGACTCGACCGATCGACCTTCGCTCCGTGGTCGCCGAGGATCCCGAGGGCGGCCTCGGACGGAAAGCGGACGCCGATGTCCTCGAGGATCCGAAGGGTCGCATCCTGGAGTCGGTCGAGCTGCTCGTCGTCGAGGGATCGCAGCCGATGCGGCGAGCGAAGGGGCTCGAGGGGCGGGGTGATGCTGGGCGTGTCCGCGGTGAGGGCGCCGTCGGCGTCGTTCGGACCGGCCATCACCGTCCTCCAGCTCGGCTACCTGCGTCAGGGGAGCCCGCCGGGCGACCAGGGCCGCGCCGCGTCGGATGCCCCGTGGACGCGCGGCAACGGTGCCACACGGGCGATCGGTCGGGGTGGACTGTCCCGCCGACCGGGCCGACGGTCCCAGGGGCCGTCCGTGGGAGCGGTGTCCGGTCGGGATCGAGGGATACACTGATGCTCGAAGGGGAGTAGTCCGGCCGTCGCTCCGACGGCCAGGGGAGATCGACACACCGGCTTCGGCCCGGTCCCCCACCTCGATGCGAGGCGGATGAGACCTTCGATCGGGAAGCGCCCGGTCGAGGTCTCGCCGCGTCTCCGAGGCGACACCTCAGCGGAGCGGAGGTGTCGAGCATGTGGCGGAAGCTGGGACTCACGGCGAGCTTCGCCGTCCCCGCGATCGTGCTGCGGCTGACCGGGACCGAGCTGTCGCCCGGGCTCACCGTCCTCCTCTACGGCGCGGGGGTCGTCGCCTCGGCGGTCCTCCTGTCCTGGGCGGCCGAGGCGGCCCAGGTGGACATCTCCGGCAGCCTCGCGATCGCGATCCTCGCGCTCATCGCCGTCCTCCCGGAATATGCGGTCGACCTCTACTTCGCGTTCACCGCGGGCGGCGACCCGACCTACACCCAGTTCGCGGCGGCGAACATGACCGGATCGAACCGGCTGCTCATCGGCATCGGCTGGCCGCTCGTCGCCTTCGTCGGGTTCTGGGCGATGCGACGCCAGCGGCGACGTGGCGGGGTCGGCGCGCCATCGCCCGTCGTCGCCAGCGGCGACCGCGAGCCGGTGGTCGTCCTGCCGCCCCGCAACCGGGTCGAGTTGGCCTTTCTCGCGATCGCCAGCGCCTATGCGTTCCTCATCCCGTTCACCCGCGCGATCGCCTGGTATGACGCCGTGGTGTTGCTGGCGCTCTTCGGGGCCTACCTCTGGCGGGTCACCCGGGAGGGTCGCGGCGAGCCCGAGCTGATCGGCGTCGCGGCGGACATCGCCCTCCTCCCGCGCCTCCAGCGGCGGGTCCTCGTGACCGCCCTCTTCGTCGCGGCGGCGGCGATCGTGGTGATGGCCGCGAAGCCGTTCGCCGACGGGCTCGTGGCGACGGGGGAGACCCTCGGGATCGACCAGTTCCTCCTCGTCCAGTGGCTGGCGCCGCTCTCGTCCGAGGCCCCCGAACTCATCGTCGCCACGATCTTCGCCTGGCGGCTCCATGCCGCGGAGGGCCTCGGGATGCTCCTCTCGGCGAAGGTCAACCAGTGGACCCTGCTGGTCGGCAGCCTGTGGGTGGCCTACTCGCTCGGCGGTGGCGGAGGTGCGCCCCTGCCGCTCGACGATCGCCAGACCGAGGAGTTCCTCCTGACGAGTGCCCAGGCCCTGCTCGCGTTCGCCGTCCTGGCGGACCTTCGCTTCGGGCTGTGGGAGGCCGTCGCGATCTTCGGGCTGTTCATCATCCAGTTCCCGTTCCCGATGACCGACGTGCGCCTCGTCTTCTCGGCCGTCTACATCGCGGTCGCGCTGGTCCTCCTCGTCGGGAAGCGAAGCTACCTGCCCGGTATCTTCGCCAGCATCGTCCGCTGGGAGCCGCCGCGGGCGACGTAGGCGGGCGTCCGGGTCGACCGCGACCCCACCGCTACGTCCCGCGTCGTGGATCGGCCGGGGCTCCCTTGGGCTGGATGATGCCGAGGGCGTTCCCGCTCGGATCGAGGATCCAGGCCGCCCAGGCGAACCCCATGTCGGCGATCCCCTCGGCGTCCGTCTCGGGGTCCGGAGCCACGTACGCCTCGATGCGGACCCCGCGGGCGCGGAGATCGGCCAGCTCTGCGCGCAGATCGGGGACCCGCCAGGCGAGCTGGGTCTGCGTGTCGGAGGTCCCCGTCGTGCTGAGCGTCACCGAGAGCTGGGAGCCGGCGCCGCAGCGGAAGATGATCCGCTCGTCGTCCTGGCGCAGGATCTCGAGCCCGAGCGTCTCGTGGTAGAACGCACGGCTCTTCACCAGGTCCTTGGACAGCAGGATCGGGAACACGAGGTGATCCCCAAGCATGGCGGGCTCCCTTCGCGGTGCTGTGGTCGAGCCGCCGGCGTGGTTCGCGCCATCGCGCCGACGAGTCCGAGTCCCTTGGCTCCATCGTAGCCCGACATGATGGGACGCGGCCCGGGCCGGCCTTGCCCGTGCCGTGATCGAGCGGACGCGGCCACACCGGCGAGGGATCGGCTCTGGCCGTCGTCTCAGGTCGCCGTCTGGCCGGGACGGGACATCGCGACCAGCACGAGCGGCAGGATCCTGGAGGCCATGGCGTTCGGGTCGGCGTCGGGACCGGCCAGGAGCGCCCGGCGGGCGCTCCGCTCGGCGATCGCGATGAGCGTGTCGGTCGCGTCCTCCGGCGCGACCACGAGCTCTCGCCCGAGCCGGCCCATGGCCCGCACCAGGAACTCGGCGACCCGCGACCGGAAGCGTGCGTCCGCCTCGACGAACACGCGGGCGATCCCGGGGTCGCGGACGGCGTGGATCTCGAGCTCGTCCTGGATGAGCGAGAAGAGGCGGTCGGCGGGGACCGATCGGAGCACCCGGTCGGCGAGTGGTGCCAGGGCCGGCCGCGGGTCGCCGGTCACCGCGGCGCCCGTCTCGTCCACCAATCCGAAGGCCGCATCGAGATGGACCAGCAGGCGGGCGTGCTCACGGGCGATCAGGGCCCGGAGCACATCGTCCTTGTCGGCGAAGTTCGAGTAGAAGGCCCCGCGGGTGAACCCGGCGCGGGAGCAGATCTCCTCCACCGTCCCGCCGTAGACCCCACGCTCGGCGAAGACGTCGCGGGCCGAATCCAGGACCCGCTCGCGGGTGACCTCACGACGTCGGGTCATGGTCGGACCACCGACCCCCATCGACATGCCGTTCTCCTCTTCCCTCCGGCGCGACGGTGCACGACCATCACGATACACAATCGTATCCGATACGATGTCGTATGCGATACAGAGTCGTATCGGTCGCGTGACGGTCGGCGACCGGGTCAGGAACGGCAGGTGCAGCGATGTTCGCGCGGATCGGATCCCTCACATTCCGCTTCCGGTATCTCGTCGTGGCCGGCTGGATCGCGCTGGCCGCCGGAGCCGTCCTCTTCGCGCCGTCGCTCGCCCAGGAGGGGATGACCAACCAATCCGACTTCCTGCCCGCCGGGACCGAGTCCGTGCAGGCCCGCGACGCGCTCGAGCGGGCGTTCCCCGGGGCGACCGCGGCGAGCTCGGCCTCGCTCAGCTTCGCCCGGGAGGCCGGGCTCACCGACGCGGACCGGGCCTACCTCGCGTCGACCGCCGCCTGGCTGACGAGCGGCGATGCGCCGGCCGCCGTGCGCGACGCGGTCACGGGCGTCGCCACGGTCGACAGCCGGCCGGAGCTGACCTCGATGCTCCGCAGCGCGGACGGCAAGCTCGAGATGATGGCGATCAACCTGGATGTCACGGCAGCCGGCAGCGGTGCCGACGCCGTGATCTCGGCGATCCGCGAGCACCTTGTCGCGACCGCCCCGGCCGGTCTCGACGCCCACGTCACCGGGTCGGCCGCGATCAGCACGGACTACCTCGCGGCGATCGTCAAGGGCACCGAGAGCACGACGCTCGTGACGGTCCTCCTCGTCGTGGTGATCCTGCTCCTGATCTACCGGGCGCCCCTGGCGGCGCTCGTCCCGCTCATCACGATCGGGGCGGCCTTCCTCGTCTCACGCGGCGTCCTCGGCGTGCTGGCCGCGGCCGGGTGGCACCTGTCCTCGCTCCTGGACACGTTCATCGTCGTCCTGGTCTTCGGCGTCGGCACGGACTACGCGATCTTCCTGATCTCCAGGTTCCGCGAAGAGGTCACTCACGACAACTGGCATCAGGCCTCGCGGACCACGGTCCGGCGCATCGGCGCGGTCATCAGCGCCAGTGCGGCGACCGTGATCGTGGGCCTCGGCTCGATGGCCTTCGCCAACTTCGGGATGATCCAGACGATGGGTCCGGCCCTGGCCGTGGCGATCTTCGTCACCCTGATCGCCGGGCTGACCCTGACGCCGGCCCTGCTCGCGATCTTCGGTCACTACCTGTTCTGGCCCCAGCACCTTCGGGCCCGATCGGAGGGCGACCCGGGTGGCTTCTTCGCCCGGCTGGCCGGCGCGGTCTCGCGACGCCCGGGGATCGTGACCGTGGGGCTTCTCGTGGCCCTGCTCATCCCGGCAGTCACCGTCGGCCGGATGCAGACGAACTTCGACGTTCTGGCGGAGCTGCCGGCGGACTCCGATGCGCGGGCCGGCTTCGACCAGGTCGCCGCCCATCTCGGGCGGGGGAAGGTGGTCCAGTCCACCGGCGTGATCTCGGCCGGCACCGGCAGCGACCTGCTCGCGCCCGCGTCGCTCGCTCGCCTCCGGGACGTCACCCGGACGCTTGTCGCGACCGACGGGATCGCGAGCGTCACCAGTCTCGTCTCGCCCGAGGGCGACGGGGTCGTCCCCGACGGCTTCAAGCCGTCAAGCCAGTTGGCGGAGATGGCCACGGGGTTCGCCACGGACACGAGCAGCGACACGGAGACGGGGGCCGCCTCGCTGCTCGACCCGAAAGTCGACGAGGGCCTGACGACCGCGACCGAGTACCTCGCCCTCCTGGGCGACGCGTTCCCGGACGTGGCCGCGGGCACGGGCTTCCGCGACGCGACGACCGACCTCGCTTCCGCGCGGGACCAGGTCCGCTCGGCTCGGGACTCCGCGGTGGTGGCGACCCAGCTTCGCGAGCTGTCGACGGCACTGACCTCCCCGACCGCCGCCGCCGGCGGAACCGGGACGACGGTCGGGATCGTCGGGGACTACCTCGACGAGCTCGGTTCCGCCTTCCCGGCCGCCCGAGACACGGCCCCGTACCGATCCGCCACGGCCGCCGCGGGCCGCCTCGAGACGAAGGTCTCGATCGCGGCCGCGCTGGACCTCTCGTCGGGCCTGTCCTCCCTGGCGACCTGGTTCGAGACGAACGATCCGGGGGCCACGCTCGTACCGCAGAGCCTGGCCGGGACGACCGAGGCCAGGCAGCGTCGCGCGGAGGTCGAGGCGACCTTCGGCCGGCTCCAGACCGAGCTCAGCGGGCTCTCGGCGAGCTTCGCGACCCGCTCGGACGACCTGTTCGTCCCGGTCGGGCCTGTCCGGGACGGCCGGCGCCGACGTGGCAACGGCGGTCTCGGCCTTCGTGGCCGACGACCGCAGCGCCACGCGGTTCTACCTCACGACCACGGACGACCCCTATTCCCAGCCCGCCTTCGGGGCCATTCGCGCGGCACAGGACGTGCTGACCGCGGCCGCGCCCGGGTTCGGCGCGAGCGCGGGCGCCTACATGGGCGGCCCCACGGCCGAGTTCGCCGACGTCCAGTCGGTCCTCGCCCAGGACTTCCAGCAGGTGGCGATCGTGACGATCGTCGGCATCCTGGTGGTCCTCGTACTGCTGCTCCGGGCCGTGGTCGCGCCCCTCTACCTCGTCGGGACCGTCCTCCTCTCCTGCGCCACCGCCCTCGGCCTCTCGGCCTGGTTCTTCCAGTCGGTCATGGGCGAGGCCGGGGTGAGCTTCTACCTGCCCCTGCTCGTGTTCGTGCTCCTCGTCGCGCTCGGGTCGGACTACAACATCTTCCTGATGAGCCGGGTCCGCGAGGAGAGCGAGACCCGCCCGATCCGCGAGGCGATCCGGGTCGCCTCCGGGCGGACCGGCGCGGTCATCACCTCGGCCGGCCTCATCCTCGCCGGCACGTTCGGGTCGATGGCCACGGCGCCCCTCGCCGTCCTCGTCCAGGTGGGTGTAGCCGTCGCGGTGGGCGTGCTCATCGACACGTTCGTCGTACGCTCGATCCTCGTCCCGGCGATCGCGACGCTCACCGGCGAGTGGTCCTGGTGGCCGTCCGGGGCCAACGGCCTCGGACGGATCGCCTGGCCGATCACGGTCGCCATCCCGGCCATCGACGGGACCGCGGCCGGGGTCGGGGCGGCGGATTCCGGCGTCGCCCCCGAGGGCGCCGCGGGTCGGTCGACGTCGCGGCGGAGGCTGGCCGTCGCCGTCGCGCTCGTCGCCCTCGTGCCGATGCTCTTCGCCGGCCTGCTCACCTCGTCGCTCGCGGATCCGACCGCGCACCTGAGCCGGGTCACGGCAGCCGTCGTCGACGAGGACGAGGGGGCCACCACGACCGCCGCCGACGGGACCGTCACGAAGCTCGACCTCGGCGCCGACCTCGTCGCGCGGCTCACCGGCGGCACGGCCGGCGATACCTTCGCCTGGCGGACGACCGACGCCGCGGATGCCCGCGAGGGGCTCGCGACCGGCCGCTACGCCGCGGCCCTTACGATCCCCGCCGACTTCTCCCGGACGATCGCCACGATCCGGAACGCCGGGGGGACGGCGACGCCGAAGGCGACCCTGGGGCTGGCCACGAACGATGCGTCCGGCTCGATGGTCGCGCCGATCGCGCGGTCGGTCAGCGACGCGATCGCCCGCTCGACCGCGAAGCAGGTCATCGCCTCGTACGTGGACGACGTCCTGCTCTCGGCCGGGACCGCCCAGGACCGCCTGGCCGGCGCGGCCACGGACGCGAGCAAGGTCGCGTCGAGCACGACGGACCTCGCCGACGGGGCGTCGAGCACCTCCACGGTGGCCGGCGAGCTCGTCACGGGCCTGAAGGCGCTGGCCGCGGGAACCTCCACTGCGAGCACGGGCGCAAAGGCTCTCGCGGCAGGGGTGAGCGAGCTGGCGTCCGGCACGGCGCGGCTGTCGAGCGGTGCGACCAGCCTCGCCGACGGCGCGGCCGGGATCGCCTCGGCGAACCGCAAGCTCGCGGACGCTCTGAAGACGATGGCGACCGGGACGAAGGGTCTGGGCGCCCAGGCGAACGCCCTGAACAAGGGCGCCGAGAGCCTGGCCGGCGGCGTCGCGACCTATACCGGATCCGTCGCCGTGCTCTCCGCGAACTGTGCGGCGCTCGGGGGCACCGATGTGCTGTGCGGACAGCTGGCGGCCCTGGCGGCCGGAGGCGCCGACCTGGCGACCGGCGCATCCGGTCTCGCCGCGGGCACGGCCAGGCTGGCCTCGTCGGCACCGGCCCTCGAGACCGGGCTCGCCAGGACGGCGAAGGGTGCCAGGGAGCTCGCCGCCGGCTCGTCCAAGGTGGCCGCCGGCGCCAGGACGCTCGCCACGGGCGCCCGCTCGGCCGCATCGGGCGCGTCGACGCTCGCGTCCGGCACCACCTCGGCAGCCTCGGGCGTGTCGCAGCTCTCGTCGGGCATCCGAGACGCCGTCGATGGCGCCCGGATGGTCGCCGCCGAGACCGAGGGGCTCGCGAACGACGGACGGTCGGTCACGACGAACGCGAGGGCCCTGAGCGATGGGCTCCAGGGCGGGTCGACCTCCACGCCGACTCTGTCCCAGGCCGAGCGCCGGGCCGTCGGCGAGGTCGTCGCGGACCCGATCGTGGTCGAGAGCCAGCCGACCGACGGGGTCGAACCGACCGGATCCGGCCTCGCGCCCTCGTTCATGGCGCTGGCCCTGTGGGTCGGCGTGCTGGCCACGTACCTGGTCCTGCCGGCGCTCCCGCGACGGATCCGTCGCCCCGACGGGGGGTCCGGGGCGCTCGTCTGGTTCCTCGTCGCGGCCGGTCTCGGGGTCGTCCAGATCGCCCTGATGGTGGTGGCGCTGCGCTGGGCGGTCGGGGTCGAGGTGGCCCGGTTCCCGGAGCTCGTCGCCCTCGCCGTGGTCGCGATGGTGGCCGCGGTGGCCGTGGTCCAGGCGCTCGTGGCGCTGTTCGGGACGCGCGGGTGGTTCGTCGCCCTGCTCCTCGTCGTGCTGCAGGCTGCGGCGTCGGGCGCCTGGTACCCGATCGAGACCGCGCCGGCGTTCTTCCAGGTGCTCCACCCGGTCCTGCCGATGACCTACGCCGTCGACGCGTTCCGGACGGTCATCGCCGGCGGCGAGGCGTCGATCGTCCCCGCGGTGGCCGTCCTCGGGCTATGGACCGTGGGCGCGCTCGCGGTCACGCTCCTGGCGACCCGGCTACGCATGCGCCATCCCGGACCGCAGCCGGAGCCGATCCCGGTGGGAGGTGGAGCCGCGTAGCGCTCCCCGCGCTGGACTCATCCCGATGGGGGGATGACCGCGCACCCGGATCGGCGCACCGTAGCGGCGAGGAGCGACTCGACCGGCAGGACCGGCCGAGCGACCCCACGACCTCACGAGGCGAACGGCTCCTGGCGAGCCGACGGAATGGAGGAGTCATGACCGACAGATCGCTCGACGAGCTGGGGCCCGTCGATTACCTGATCGTCGAGTTCCCGGCCGGGGCCCAGAACTTCACCGGCGAGGGGGCGGACGAGCTCCTCCGGCTTCACGACGCCGGGATCATCCGGATCATGGACATCCTCATCCTTCAGAAGGGCGAGGACGGCACGGTCATGGCTCAGGAGCTGGGCGATCTCGCCGAGCTCGGTGAGCTCGCCAGGCTCGAGGCCCAGCTCGTGCAGACGCTGGCCGAAGAGGACGTCGACCACCTCGCCGCCGCGATGGATCCGGGGAGCATCGCCGGTGTCCTCGTCTACGAGAACCTCTGGGCCGCGCCGTTCGCGTCGGCCATGCGCCGCGCGGGTGGTCAGCTGATCGCCAACGGCCGCATCCCCATCCAGGCCCTCATCGCGGCCGTCGAGGCCGATGAGGCGTTGCTCGACACAGCAGGAGTCTGACATGCCGCTCGGTCCAGGTCGTCGAGGAGTCGGAGTCATCGGCGCTCCGGTCGCCAAGGCCGCCGTCGTCACCGCGGCCGTCACCCCCGGCCCGTCGCCGGTCGCGAAAGCCGCCGTCGTCGGCGCGGCCGTCGGGCCCGGCCCGTCGCCGGTCGCCAAGGCCGCCGTCGTCGGCGCGGCCGTCACCCCGGGCCGTCGCCGGTTCTAGTCGCCTCCAGCCGCGAGACACGTGCCCATCGGGCGACCGGTGGGCACGTCCGTGCTCACCCTCGGCTCGCGCGTCGGGGCGTACGAGGGGCCGATCGGAGGGTCAGCCGCCCTCCCTGAGGGCAAGGTCCGCCCGGAGCATGCCTTCGACCGGGCCGGGCTGGACCCTGAAGCCGAGCTCCTCGGCCAGGCGGACCATGCGTCCGTTCGTGGCCGCGATGTCGGCCCCCAGGCGCTCCAGATCCTCGGCCCGGGCCACGGCGATGACCCGTCGCAGGAGCTCGGTGCCCAGGCCGCGACCCTGCCAGGCGTCGGCGACGAGGACCGCGAACTCGCCGGTCCCGGTCGTGGTGTCCTTGCTGAGCCGGCCGATGCCGGCGATCTCGTGTCGGCCGTCCTCCGTCACATGCTCGGCGACGAGCGCGAGCTCGCGGTCGTAGTCGAGGAAGCAGATCCGGATGAGCCGCTCGTGGGCCGTGCGCTCGTCGAGACCGCGCTGACGGAGGTAGCGCTGGTAGACCGTCTCCGGCGAGAGCGACCGGTGGAACTCCACGACGAGCGGCTCGTCCTCGGGCCGGATCGGGCGGAGCCGGAACGCGACGCCGTCGCGCGTCGTCCAGTCGGATTCGTACTTGCGCGGGTAGGGGCGGATCGCCAGCCGGGGCAGGGCCTCGAGCGGCATGTCGGCGTCGTGGAGCACGACCCGGGCGTCGAGGGCGATGAGCCGCTCGGGTGACGCCAGCAAGGGGTTGATGTCGAGTTCCTTGACCCAGCGCTGCTCGACCACGAGCTGACTGAACCGGACCAGCAGCTGCTCGAGCGCCGCCAGGTCCACCCCCGCCCGCCCGCGGATGCCGCCGAGCGCCTGGTGGATCTTCGTCTGCTCCATCATCCGGCGGGCCAGCGTCGTGGTCAGCGGCGGCAGGCCGAGGGCCCGGTCCTTGAACAGCTCCACGAGCTGGCCGCCCATCCCGAAGAGCAGCACCGGGCCGAACTGGGGGTCGATCGACGATCCGAGGATCAGCTCGTAGCCGCTCCAGTCGATCATCGGCTGGACGGTGACGCCCTCGAAATGCTCGGCCCCCCGGCGCTCCGTGACGGTCGTTCGGATCGCGTCCCAGGCGTGGCGGACGGCGGCCTCGTCCTTGAGGTTGAGCTGGACCCCGCCGACATCGGTCTTGTGGCTGATCGTGTGGCTGTAGAGCTTCACGACCACCGGGTAGCCGATCCGCCCGGCCGCCGCGACGGCTTCAGCGGGTGAGTCGGCGACCACGGTCTCGGTGATCGGGATCCCGTAGGCCGCGAGGAGCTCCTTGCTCTCGACCTCGGTCAGGAGCGTCCGGCCGTCGCGGCGGGCGTCGTCGACGATCCGGGCGGCTCGCGCCCGGTCCGGGTCGTCGTCGCCGTCGTGCGCGCCGGTCGGCGTCTCGTACAGCGCCCTGAGATCCTCGGCGAAGCGCCAAGTGGCGTTGAAGAGCTTGACCGCGGTGTCCGGATACGGGAACGTCGGGATCCCGGCCTCGCGCAGGATCGCGGCGCCCTTCTCCACGTCCTCGCCGCCCATCCAGGAGGCCAGCACCGGCTTGCCCTCGATCCGGGCGAGACGGGTCAGCTCGCGAGCCGTGCCGACCGCATCGGTCATCGCCTGCGGGGTCAGGATCACGAGGAGTCCGTCCGCAGCCTCGTCGGCCGCGGCGATCTCGAGCGCCCTGGCGTAGCGGTCGGCGCCGGCGTCGCCCAGGATGTCGATCGGGTTGGCGTGGCTCCACGGGCCCGGCAGGAACGCGTTGAGCGCCTCCATCGTGGCCTCGGAGACCTCGGCCAGCTCGCCGCCGCCGCCGATGAGCGCGTCCGTGGCGAGCACGCCCGGGCCGCCCGCATTGGTGACGATGGACAGCCTCCGTCCCCGCGGGCGCGGCTGCTTGGCGAGGACCTCGGCGGCGTAGAACAGGTCGGCGATCTCGTCGACCCGGAGCACGCCCACCCGGCGGAACGCCGCGGCGAGGACCTCGTCGGACCCGGTCAGCGAGCCGGTGTGCGAGGCCGCGGCCTTGGCGGCCTGCTCGGTCCGGCCGGGCTTGATGACGATGATCGGCTTGGTGAGCGCGACCTCGCGGGCGGCGGACAGGAAGGCGCGCGCGTCGCCGATCGTCTCCATGTAGACCACGATCGACTTCGTGTTCGGGTCGTCGCCCAGGTAGGTGATGACCTCGCCCCACCCGACGTCGAGCATCGAGCCGAGCGAGACGACCGCCGAGAACCCCACGTTCTCGTGGATGCTCCAGTCGAGCACGGCCGTGAGGAGGGCCCCCGACTGGCTCACGAACCCCACGCTGCCCGGCCGGGCGATCCCGGCCGCGAACGTCGCGTTCAGACCGGAGATCGGGCTCATGACCCCGAGGCAGTTGGGTCCCACCACCCGGATCCGGGCGCTCCGCGCGCGCTCCAGGATCCGGCGCTCCAGCTCCACCCCGTCCGGACCGGTCTCCTTGAAGCCCGCCGAGATGACGATCACGTTCCGGATCCCGAGCTCGGCGCACTCGTCGATGACGGCCGGCACGGACGGCGCCGGCGTGCACACCACGACGAGGTCCAGCGGGTCGGGCACGGCCGCCAGCGTCGGGTAGGCCTTCACGCCGAGCACGCTCGAACGCTTCGGGTTGATCGGGAAGACCGCCCCGCCGAATGGGCTGCTGATGAGGTTCCAGGAGAGGGTCCGCCCGACGCTGCCCTCCTTCTCGGTCGCGCCGACGACCGCCACCGAGGTGGGGCTGAAGAAGGCGTCGAGGGGATTCCGGGCGGCCCCCAGGACGTCGCTGGCGCGATCGGTGCGGCCGGTGGGTCGGTTCACGGTGCCATGCTCTCGGGACCAGTCTACGTGGCCCGGGGTTCGCCGGTACCGGGTGCCGACCGATCCGGGACCTGATGTCCGCACCCTGGCGCTGAGCGGTCCGCTACGCTTGCCTCGTGCCTGACCGGACCGAGGGGACCCGCGAGACGACCGGGCGGACCTGGCCGATCCTCGCCTGGGTGCCGGGCTATCAGCGGAGCTGGCTCCCGCGCGACTTCGTCGCCGGGCTGACCGTCTGCGCCATCCTCGTTCCGGAGGGGATGGCCTACGCCCAGCTGGCCGGCATGCCGCCGGAGACGGCGTTCTATGCGGCCCCGATCGCACTCCTTGCCTACGCGGTGCTCGGCAGCTCGCGCCAGCTCGTGGTGGCGGTGTCGTCGGCCATCGCGATCATGTCGGCCGCGACCATCTCGGGCCTCGCGGCCGCCGGGAGTGTCGAGTACGCGACCCTGACGGCGGCCCTTGCGATCCTGGCCGGCCTCGTCTCGATGGCGGCCGGGTTCCTGAAGCTCGGGCGCATCGCCCAGTTCTTCTCGGAGTCCGTCCTGCTCGGCTTCGTGTTCGGACTGGCGCTGCTGATCACGATCAAGCAGATCCCCAAGCTCCTCGGGATCGAGGCCAGCGGCGAGAGCGCGGTCGACCTCGTCCGCGACATCGTCCCCCAGGTCCGCGAGACCCACCTGCTGACCCTGGCGGTCGGCCTGGCCGGCATCGCCGGGATGGTCCTGCTGGAGCGACGGCTGCCGCGCGTGCCGGCCGCGCTCGTCGTGCTCCTCGCGTCCATCGCGGCGTCGGTCGTCTTCGGCCTCGAGAGCAAGGGGGTTCACGTGGTGGGCGATCTCCCCGCGGGCCTCCGAGGGCCGACCCTGCCGGGCGTGGGGCTGGAGGCCCTTCCGATGCTGATGGTCGGGGCGATCGGGATCGCCCTGGTCGCGTTCGCCGAGGCCATCGGACCGGCCAACGAGTTCGCCCGTGAGCACGGCGGGAAGATCGACCCGAACCGGGAGCTGATCGCGATCGGGGCCTCCAACACCGGTGCCGGCCTGTTCACCGGGTTCCCGATCGGGTCGTCGCTCTCGAAGTCGGCCGCGAACGACCGGGCCGGGGCCCGGACACCGGCCTCCCTGGTCACCGCGGCAGCGGCGACGGCGCTGGTGGCGCTCTTCCTGACGCCGCTGTTCGAGCCGCTGCCGGAGGCGACGCTGGGGGCCATCGTCGTCGTCGCGGTCGCCAGCATGATGAAGGTCGCCAAGATGCGGCAGCTGTGGCAGCTCCGGCGGGTGGACTTCTGGCTGGCGATGATCGCCCTCGTCGGGGTCCTCGTGGTGCCGACCCTGGAGGCCCTGGGGATCGCCGTCGTCGTCTCGCTGGCGATGCTGGTCTGGCGATCGAGCCAGCCGCGCCTCACGTTCCTCGGCCGGGCCCGTGGCGGCCTCGAGCCGGTGGACCTGCGGGCGGCCCCGACCGCGGCGATCCCGGGCCTGGTCATCGTGCGCCCCGACGAGATGCTCTTCTTCGCCAACGTGGCCGCGGTGCGCGATGGGATCATCGAGGCCGCCGCGGCTGCCGAGCCGCGTCCGACGGTCGTTCTGCTCGACCTTGCGCTCACGCCGGAGGTCGACGTCCCCGTCGTCGAGGCCCTTCAGGACCTGGATCAGCGGCTGGCCGCCGAGGGGATCGAGCTGTGGCTCAGCGGCCTCCGACCGGACGCCAGGGACCTGCTGGATCGCGCCGGAGCGCTCGCCGCCATCGGGCCCGAACGGGTCCACGTGCGGGTGATCGACGGGGTCCTGGCGTTCGCCTTCCACCTGCCGGACGCCCGGGAGCGGGTCGCCGTCCTGACCGACCTGATCGCCTTCATCCGCGAGCGTGCGCTGCGACCGGGCACGAGCGCCGCCGGGGTCGAGACGCTGACCGTCCTCGAGGAGCGGCTCGCGCTCGAGTTGGCGGCCGCGACCGGGACGAGGACCGCCTGACGCGTCGGGGACGGGCCAGCCAGCCGACCCATCGAGCCCGACTGCGGCGTCGCGGATCCTTGCGCGCCACGCCCGGTCGGCAAGTCGAGGCTGGGGTGAGCCCGACGGAAGGCAGCTGCCAGATACCGCCGCTCGGCCGCAGTGGCGGCCCAGGAGATCCGGCGAGCCTGCGATGCGTCCGGCGGCGTCCGGCGGTCGTATTCTCGAACCCGTGACGGAGGAGGACTTCTGATGCGCAGCGTGACCTATTCGATGGGCGTCTCGCTCGACGGCTACATCGTCGGGCCGGACGGCGGCTTCGACTGGACGGCGCCCGACGGGGAGGTCTTTCGCTTCTGGATCGACGAGATCCGAGAGGTCGGCGTCCACCTGATGGGACGACGGTTGTACGAGACGATGTTGTATTGGGAGACCGCCGACCAGGATCCAGCACTCGACGACGCAGAGCTCGAGTGGGCCGCACTCTGGAAGCCGCTCCCGAAGGTCGTGTTCTCCACCACGCTGTCGGCGGTGCAGGGCAATGCCCGCCTGGCCTCCGGTGGCGTCGCGGAGGAGATCGAGCGGTTGCGAGCGGAGCCTGGGGAGGGCGACATCGCGATCGGCGGCGCGACGCTGGCCGCCGACGCTGCCGCGTTGGGTCTGATCGATGAGTACCGGGCCATGGTCTACCCGGTGCTGGTTGGCGGTGGCATTTCGTACTTTCCGCAGGGCGAGCGCCGGGTGGATCTGGAACTCGTCGAGACCCGCACCTTCAGCTCGAGCGTCGTCTACCTCCGCTACCGTGTGGCGCGCTAGCCGGCCTGCCCATGAACGGAAGCGGGCCGGACGATCACGCCAGCTTGAGTGGCACGGTCGGGGGACTTATCAACCGTCCTTGACGCACAAGTGCGGATCCGGGGCTTGACAGGCGGGCCAGGGACGGTTATATATCGCAGTACGATATATCGTGACACGTAAGAAAGGTCATCCCGAATGGTCACGCCGCTTCCCGAGCTCGGACGGTTCGCCGAGCCCGCCCTCCTCATCCTGGTCAGCCTGTCGGACGGCCCCAAGCACGGCTACGCCATCATGGCCGACGTCGAGCAGGGGATCGGTCGGCCGATGGGCCCCGGGACCCTGTATGCCGCCCTGGCCAGGCTCGAGGAGCGCGGGTTCATCGAGGCCCTCCCGCCCGTGGACCGCCGGCGGCCGTATCGCTTGACGGCGCTCGGCGCCACCACCGTCGCCGAGCAGCTCCGCGAGCTGTCGGCGTTCGCCGAGCTCGGCCTGCGCCGCCTCGGCCAGTCACCGGGCTGATCGGGCGACGCGTCCCATGACCGCCCTCCTCCTCCGCTTCTACCCCGCCCGCTGGCGGGCGCGCTACGGCGACGAGTTCGAGGCGCTCCTCGCAGAGCGGCCCCTCGGCCCGTTCGACGTTGCCGACGTCCTCCTGGGGGCGATCGACGCCCACCTCCACCTGCGGGGGCTGGGCTCCTGGTCCGAACACCGAAGGGGGTTCCCCATGTCGCTTCGCATCGGCGCCGTCGCCGCCGCACTCGGCGGCGCCCTCATCCTCACCGGGTGGGTCTGGGCCGGAGTGGATCCGGCCGATTCCGATCCGGGCGCCTGGCTCTTCTTCGCCGGCACGATCGCCCTGCTCGTCGGCCTGACCGGCCTCAGCGCATTCCAGGCCCGCAGCCACCCGGCCCTCGTCTGGGCGGCGTTCCTCCTGCCGGCGCTCGGCGGCGCTGCGATGACCCTCGGCCTCATCGCCATGGCCGTGTTCCCCGACCGCGCGCTCGTCGGCGATCTGGCCGGCTGGAACCTCTTCTTCCTCGGTCTGCTGACGACTGTGGCCGGGTCGTTCCTGTTCGCGGTCGTCACGCTCCGGACCCGGGCCCTCCCGCGTTCCGGGGCCGCATTCCTGGCGATCGCCTCGATCCTCGCGCTGCTGTCGTTCGTCGGCTCCATGGGCCTTGGGGAATGGCTCCAGCCGGTCTTCATCGCCGGGTTCCTCGCCTTCCCGGTCGGCTGGATCGTCCTGGGCCTCCAGGCGATCAGGATCGAGCACCCGGCCATGGCGACGGGAGCCGCCTGACCGGTCGGGCTCGGCATCGCGTCTGAGCGGGCGCCCCGCGCCCTCGTCCGCCATCTCCTCCCGTGCGCCGCGACGCACCCCTGGCCACCGCATACCCGAGAAGGAGCGTCCCATGTCCCGGTCTCGACGCCTCGTTGCCACCGTCTCGGCGGTCGCCCTGATCGCCGTGGTCGCCGGCTCGGCCCTTGCCGGCGGTGCCCGGCGCGCCTCCGCCACGTTCGTCGACGCGTCGGGCGCGTCGATCGGCTGGGCGAAGCTCGTGGAGGACGGGACCGGCCGCGTCCACGTGAACATCCACGTGAAGGGCCTGGCGCCCGGCAGGCACGGCGTCCACATCCACGCGGTCGGCTCGTGCAGCCCGACCTTCGCCGCGGCCGGCGGCCACTACAACCCGCTCGGGCACCAGCACGGGCTGGACAATCCGAGCGGTCCGCACGCAGGTGATCTCCCCAACCTCGTCGTGAACGGTGCCGGGGTGGGTCATCTCGACGCGACCACCGATCGCGTCACCCTCTCACCGGGTCCGGCGACGCTGTTCGACGCGACGCCGCTCGCCGTCGGCAGCGCGTTCATCGTCCATGCCAACCCCGACGACCAGGTGACCGACGCGACCAACGGCGGCAGCGGAGCGCGGATCGCCTGCGCCGTCATCGAGCCCGACTGACCGCCGTCGCCGGAGCATCGGGACCTTGCGGGCATCGCGCCGGGGCCGAACGCCCGGAGGCGCCGCTAGACTCTGACGATGTCCGTTCTCGACGATGCGCCGCAGGTCAACGCCGATGACCGCGCCACCTGGCGCGAGTGGCTGGAGGCGAACCACGCGACCGCCCGCGGCGCCTGGCTGGTCACCTGGCGGCCACGCTCGGGCCGGGTCGGCCTGGACTACGAGGCCGCCGTGGAGGAAGCTCTGTGCTTCGGCTGGGTGGACAGCACCGGCGGCCAGGTTGACGACGAGCGCAGCAAGCTCTACTTCGCGCCGCGGAAGGCACGCAGCGTGTGGGCGGCGTCCAACAAGGCGCGCGTCGAGCGACTGATCCGAGAGGGGCGGATGGCTCCTGCCGGCCGGGCCGCGATCGAGCGTGCGAGGGCCAACGGATGCTGGGAGATCCTCGACACCGTCGAGCGGTTGGAGGTCCCGGACGATCTTACCGAAGCCCTCGCCAACTGCCCGCCGGCGGCCGTCAACTTCGCGGCATTCTCCCCCTCGGCGCGCAAGATGCTGCTCGGCTGGGTCGCCGTCGCGCAGCGCCCGGAGACGCGTGCGAAGCGGATCCGGGAGATCGCCGAGGCGGCCGCCCGGAACGAACGGGCCCGTGGCTGACGCACCACGACCCGGCCCGGAGCGGCCCGACCTGACCGCCCGCGATGGGAACATCCCGACCCTCGCGGTTCGATCGCGAACGCCAGGACGGGTCGTCGCGCTCGTGGTCGTCCTCGCGTTCCTGGTGTCCGGGTGCAACCTGCTCCCGATGGCCGAGGATCAGGGTCGGGGGATGACGATCTGGAACCGAACCGCGAAGTCCGTTCAGATCGAGTATCGGCGGGTGGTCGGCACCCGGGAACAGGAGGACCCGGTCATGGAGGTCGCGCCCAACCAGCGAGTGATCGTCGTCGGTCTGCACCAGGCCGAAGGCGCGTGTCTCCGGGGAACCCTTCTCGCGACCCAGGATGGCCGGACGATCGCGACGCTGCCCCAGCCCTGCCAGGGCGCCGAGTGGGTGATCCCCGGCCCGTGATCGCTGGAGCCGGTGGCTTCAGCCCAGGTCAGGGCCCGCGTCCCAGCCGATCTGCGGAAGATGGACGCCGATCTCCACCGAGCGCTCCCCCGCGAGTCGTCAGAACGGCGTCGGGATGTACTTCAGCGGCAGGTTCGGATCGACGTACTTGACGTTCACCTTGCGCTTCGGCAGGTCGACGTCCCGAAGCTCGAGCGGCGCATAGGGGATCTGGCTGAGGAGGTGGCTGATGATGTTGAGCCGTCCCCGCTTCTTGTCGTCCGTCCGGGCGACGTACCAGGGCGCCCACGGTGTGTCGGTCGCCACGAACATGGCGTCCCGCGCCCGCGAGTAGTCGTCCCAGCGGCCGTACGACTTGAGGTCCATGTCGGTCAGCTTCCAGATCTTCCGCGGATCGTGGATGCGGCCCTCGAGGCGGCGGGTCTGCTCGTCGGGGCTGACCTCCAGCCAGTACTTGATCAGGATGATCCCGGCGTCGACCATCGCCTTCTCGAAGGCCGGCACCTGCTCGAGGAACTTCTCGGACACCTCGGGCGTGCAGAAGCCCATCACCGGTTCGACGCCGGCCCGGTTGTACCAGCTGCGATCGAAGATCACGACCTCGCCACCGGCCGGGAAATGCGGGAGATAGCGCTGGACGTACATCTGCGACCGCTCGCGGTCGGTCGGGGCGGAGAGGGCCACGACCTTGAACACGCGTGGGCTGACCCGCTCGGTGATCCGCTTGATCGTGCCCCCCTTGCCGGCCGTGTCCCGACCCTCGAAGACGATGCAGATCTTCGCGCCGGTGGCCTTCACCCACTCCTGCATCGCCACGAGCTCGCCGTGGAGACGGCGCATCTCGCCCTCGTAGTCCTTGGTCTTCATCTTCGCCGAGGGCTCGGCCTGCGTCGCCGCCGACTCGGCGTTCCCGTCGTCCGGTCGGGCCTGGGCCTTGTCGGCCTTCCTGTCCTTCTTCTTCGCCACGCTCGTACCCTCTCGATCCCTGTCAGGTGGGCCGGCCACGGTCCGGTGCGTTCGGTTCGACGTCGTCCGGCACCCTGAGACGTCGGGGACGGACGCCGGGTGCGTTCCCCTAAGGGTACGACTCGCTCGGCTGGAGCATGCCGTCCGCACGGGGCCCGGCGGCCGATGACATCCTCGTGGCGCCAGCCGGCCGAGTCGCTCGAGACGTCGACCCCTCGACGTCGAGCGCCCGAGGCCCGATGATGGCCTGCCTGTCGCGCGGTGCTCCCGAAGGCGAAGGAGATGGTGCGTGCTGTCGCGTCCCGAGCCGGCCTGTCTGCTGATCGCCGACATCAGCGGCTATACGAGCTACCTTGCGGGCTCCGAGCTCGACCACGCACAGGACATCCTCGCCGACCTGATGACGACGGTCGTCGGCGCCCTTCGCCCGAGCTTCCGGCTCGCGAAGCTCGAGGGTGATGCGGCCTTCGTCTACCTGCTGGCCGAGCGGATCGACGGTTCGCAGCTCCTCGACACCGTCGAGCGGACCTACTTCTCCTTCCGACGGCGGCTGCGCGATATCGCCCAGGCCACCGCCTGCGAGTGCAACGCGTGCGTCCTGATGCCCCGGCTCGACCTCAAGGTCATCGCCCACCACGGCTCGATCATCCGTCACCGGATCGCCGGCCACGAGGAGCTGGTGGGCTCCGACGTGATCGTCGCCCATCGGCTTCTCAAGAACCACGTCGTCGAGCGGCTCGGGACCGACGCTTACGCGCTGTTCAGCGTCCCGTGCGTGGCTGCCATGGGGATCGACCCCGTCGCGCTCGGGATGACCGAATACCGCGACACCGATCCCGATCTGGGCGAGCTGGCCGGCTGGGTCCACGACCTCGGGGCAGCCTGGACGGCCGAGCTCGAGCGCCGGAGGGTGGTCGTCGCGGAGCGGGACGCCGGGTACGTCCTCGAGACGATCCAGCCCGCACCCCGCGACCTCGTCTGGTCGTTCATGACCGACCCGGCGATCCGTCCGCGCTGGCAGGCCGACGTCACCGGCGTCGACGAGCTGCCGACCGCCCCGCGGCGTGGGGTCGGGACGACGAACCACTGCATGCACGGGGCGGAGGTCCTCATCGAGGAGATCCTCGACTGGCGACCGACCGACCACGTGACCCAGCGCACGACCATGCCGAACGGCTTCAAGGTCGTCTCGACCTACGCGTTCGCAGACGCCCCGGAGGGCACCCGGGTCCGGCTCCTGTTCACCTGGGGCAAGAGCCGACGCGAGCGCGAGGAGCTCACCTCCGTGCGCGACTTCATCGCGGATCTCATCGAGCGCGGTCAGTCGAACCTGCACGATGTGCTGACCGAGGAGATGGCTCGCCGGGCGGCGTCGGCGGTTGATGCGCCGCCTGAGCCGGTCACACCGGGGTCGCAGGATCGGGAGCTTCGCGAGCCGGTCAGGCGTTAGGCTCGGCGGACGAAGAACAGGGCCTGGACGTCAGTGCACTTCCCCGCAGGCCAGGAACGAGCCGTCGGTCCAGTAGCCGCCGGACATGTCGACCCAGGAGCCGGTCCTCGTGACCACGTTGCCCCGACCGTCGATGACCTCGACCCCACCCAGTGAGCTGCGCCCGGTGTAGCCGATGGGCCAGGTGACCGCATAGCGGTGGCCGCTCTGCGCGTCGATGACTGCCGTGCCGGCCACGTCGTCGACCACCAGTTGGCCCGAGGTACCGCTGGTGTAGCAGCCGATCATGCCTGGCGGCGCATCGGGATACAGTGAGCCGGTCTTCAAGGTGACGCTGCGTCCGAACGGTCCGAGGGCGAGGATGGCCGCCAGGGCCAGGAGACCCAGCCCGCCGCCGATCAGGTGTTTGTCCATACCCGATCGTTAGATCACCCCTTCGTCGCGGGCAAGGACCCAGACGTACGCCACGAGCACCGCGGTTTCCGTGTCGCGTTGGGTCAGGCTGAGGGCCCTCCGGGATCGTCCGCCACCCGGATACGCCGGCGTCCCCGCGGGCCCTCGACGATCACCTCGACCGGGCCGTCATGGCCCGGGACGGCCGTCGCCTGCCATGAGCGCGCCGGCGGATCAGCCACTTCTCGATCTCGACCGCAACGAACGCCAGCGTGGACGCGGCCAGCATCACTGCCAGCTCGATGGGGGCAAGCGCCTCCGTCTCGAAGATCGGCTGGAGCGGCGGCAGGTAGATGATGGCGAGCTGCATGGCGACCGTCGCCGCAACGGCACGCGCCAGCGGCACGTTCGTTCGCCAACCGAGCGTGAAGAAGCTCTCGGTCTCCGAGCGGACGGCCAGCGCGTGACCGAGCTGCAGGAACGCGAGCGTCGAGAAGACGATGGTCTGCCAATGCCAGTCGAAGTTGATCGCCATCGCCTGCATGCCCAGGCACACCCCTCCGATGAGGAGCCCGACCCACAGTGCGTGCTGCCAGAGGCCACGGGCGAAGATCGATTCGCTCATCGGGCGCGGCGGTCTCCGCATCGTGTCCCGTTCGGCCGGCTCGACGCCAAGGGCGAGTCCCGGCAGACCGTCGGTCACGAGGTTGATCCACAGGATGTGGACCGGCAGCAGGGGCAACGGCAAGCCGGCGAATGGCGCCAGGAACATGACCCAGATCTCGCCCGAGTTGCCCGTCAGCGCATAGCGGACGAACCGCCGGATGTTGTCGTAGATCCGACGACCCTCCTCGACCGCCGAGATGATCGTGGCGAAGTTGTCGTCGGCGAGGACCATGTCGGCGGCTTCCTTGCTCACCTCGGTTCCAGCCATCCCCATCGCAACACCGATGTCTGCCAACTTGAGTGCGGGCGCGTCATTGACCCCGTCGCCGGTCATCGCGACGACCGCTCCGCGGGTCTTCCACGCCTCGACGATCCGGAGCTTCTGCTCGGGGTTCGTTCGTGCGTAGACGGCAACGTCGTCGACGAGCCCGTCGAACGCTGCATCGTCGAGCGTCTCGAGCTCGGCCCCCGTGAGCGTCCGCCCACCGTCGGTGAGGATCCCGAGCCGGCGCGCGATCGCCTGCGCCGTCAACACGTGGTCGCCCGTGATCATGACCGGAGTGATACCCGCTGCCCGCGCCGCGGCCACGGCGTCAGCCGACTCGAGTCGCGGCGGATCGGCCATCGCGACAAGCCCCAGGAACGAGAGGCCTGCCTCCGCTCCACCCAGATCGTCGGGCAGCTCGTCAAGGCTCCGCTCCGCGAGGGCCAGCACGCGGTAGCCCTCGGCCGCGTATCGATCGGCAGCGACTTGGGCGCGGGCCCATGCATGCTGGTCGGCGGGATCGCCGAGCGGCGCGAGGGCCTCGACGCCGCCCTTCACCGCGACCCACAGCCCGTCTTGATCGCGGTGGATGGTCGACATCCGCCGGCGGGTGGCGTCGAAGGCAACCTCCGCGACGCGAGGCCATCGATCCTCGATGCCGCTGCGGTCGACGCCAAGCTTGCCCGCCAAGGCGAGGAGCGCTCCCTCCGTGGGATCACCTGTGATCGTCCACGGATCGCCATCTCGCGATGGGGCATGCAGCGTCGCGTCGTTGCAGGCCGCCGCGGCCAGGGCGAGGCGCGGTAGGTAAGGATCGCCATGCTGGACTGCTTCCCCGGTGATCGATCCCACCGGCTCGTAGCCCATACCGGTGACGCGATGCTCGGCCGCGGGCGTCCAGACCCACTCGACCAGCATCCGGTTCTGGGTCAGGGTGCCCGTCTTGTCCGAGCAAACGACGTTGACGGATCCCAGCGTCTCGACCGCCGGCAGCTTGCGGGTGAGGGCTCGCCGGCTGGCCATGCGCTGGGCCCCGAGGGCGAGCGACACGGTCACCACGGCAGGAAGCGCCTCGGGGATGGCCGCCACGGCGAGGCTCACCGCGGTGAGGAACATCAGCTCGACGGACTCCCCGCGGGCGACCCCGACCACGAACACGATCACGCAGACGACGAGGGCTGCAGCAGCGAGCCCCTTGCCGAGCGTCGAGAGCCGGCGCTGGAGTGGGGTCGGGCCAGCATCATGGGCCTGGAGCAGGTCGGCGATCCGTCCCAGGGCCGTCGCCATGCCCGTCGTCACGACGATCCCGGCACCCCGTCCGTAGGTCACCGCGGTGCCCTTGAAAGCCATGTTCCGCTGATCGGCCATGAGCGCGTCCGTGACGTCGGGAAGCGCCGCGACGACCTTGGCAGCAGGCTCCGACTCGCCGGTCAGCGCAGCCTCGTTGATTCGGAGGGCGGCGGACTCGGTGAGCCGCATGTCGGCCGCGACGATGTCGCCGGTATCGAGACGGACGACATCACCGGGCACCAGCTCGGCGGCCGGAACCTCTGCAACGTCACCGCCCCGCACGACGCGGGCGGTCGGGCTCGTCATCTGCTTGAGCGCGGCCATCGCCTGTTCGGCGCGGTAGTCCTGGATGAACCCGATCGCGCCGTTGAGCACGACGATGGCGAGAATGACGAACGTGTCCTTGAGGTCGCCGATGAGCGCCGTGACGATGGCCGCGATCATGAGCACGACGATCATCGTGTTCGTGAACTGCTCGACGAACAGGCGCCAGTGCGGCTTGCGCCCGCGCTCGACCAGCTCGTTCGGTCCGAACCGGACCAGTCGCTCGGCGGCGTCGGCCACGGTCAGACCCAGCACCCGATCGGTCGCCAGCGACGCGGCGACCGCAGGCCCTTCGATCGTCCACGGACGAGCCGGCACCTGGGGCTGATCGATCGTGGCTCGCGTCACGCTGCAGACCTCCAGATGCGATCAGGTCCGCGCCGGTCGACGCAACGAGGTCGGCGGTCGAATGACCCCGGACCACCCGCCGCCTTCAGCCTCGATGAGGCGCTCGAGCTCCCCGTGGTCGAGGAAGATGCCCCGGCAATCCTCGCACTGCTCGACGATCACCCCGCTGCGGTCGTAGAGGCACATCCGGCCGCCGCACTTGTGGCACGCGGGCTCCTCGGGCGGCCTCATCGTGCAGCTGCCCACGATGGCCTGGCCCGCTCGTAAGGTGGGATCGCACGGGCGGACGTTCCCCCGGGCATCGCGCTGGCGAGACCGGCCGTGAACGAGCGACAACTGGTGGTTGCCATGCGCAGCCTCCGGCATCATCGAGCCGAAGGTCTCGCCCGCTCGCGTCGCGGGCCGCGGGACCGGGCGACATGTCGCCGTGATGACGATCCAGCGGTCGAGGGCTACTCCCCTTCGATGCCTATTCTATGGTTCCCGCCGGCGTGCCGCGGCGAGCCGAAGGTCACAACCGATCGAGCCGGACACCCCGCATCTGCCGGCCGCATCCGCGGCGCCGACGGTTCCCTCGCCGGGACGTGCCGGCAGCTCGGCGACCCAGGCGACGACGGCGGCGTCTTGGGGTGACTGGGCGTCCGTCCGCCCGAGCCGAACGCTCGGACCGCGGCGAGGTGCGGTCGAGCCGTCGACAGGTGGGTCATGTACCACAGCCGGGTCAGAGCGTCCCTCATCTGCGCCACGTCCATTCGGCGACGCCGCCACTCCATAGGGAGGGCGACATGCGATCGATGTCAAGTTCCGCGCACACCGAACGACCGACGGGACGACTCTGGGGACCGAAAGACCCCCTCCTGGTGCGGGCATGACGGCGTGTCGCGGATGCCGTCTTGCCGGGACGTCAGGTGGCTCCATTGCGGCGCGATCGTCGAGCCTCGCGGCTCGGCGCCCCTCAACGCTCGAGGGACGTGACGACCGTCGCGGTAGGGGTCGATTCTGTGATCTCGGCCGACGGTAGGCGAAGGATGGTCAGGATCGCACCGAGGACGATGAACGCGCCGACCCACTGCTGCGGCTCGAGCCGCTCGCCCAGGAGGAGCGCACCCGCGGTCACGCCCACGATCGGGATCAGATAGAACGACACCGCCGCGAACGACGCGGGCACATGCCGGAGCGCCCCGAGGTAGAACCAGTAGGCGCCGGCGTAGTAGAGGACGCCCGAACCGATGGCGCTGGCCAGCCCGACTGGGGTCAGCGCCGTGGGAACGATCGCCCCGCCCACGAGGCCCACGAGCACGACAAGTCCGATGGCCAGGACCAGCGCATGGGCCTGCTGGGCGAGGATCACTTGGGTCGTCTCCTTCGCGTCGGGGATCCAACGACGGGCGACGACGGAGTAGACCGCACAGCACAGGATGCCCGCGAGCGTCAGGGCGACGCCGATCAGCTGGCCGCTGCTGGACGCCGGGTCGTAGATGATCACGACCATGCCCGCGACCGCGATCATCGACAGGACGATGAAGGCCGGTGTGATTCGCTCGCGGAGGAACCAGGCGGCCAGGAACAGGATCATCAGCGGCTCGAGCGCCCACAGCAGGACGTACAGACTGGCGGTGATGGTGGTCAGCCCGATCAGCCCCAGCGCGTACGCGAGGCCGGGATTGAGGAGGCCGAGCCGCCCAAGGAGTAGTGGCGAGCCCTCGGTCCGGAACGAGATCCCCTGGCGGCGCATGAGGACGGCCAGCACCGCGAGGCTGGCGGCGAGCTGGACCGGCAACAGCGTGAACGGCGGGATCTCGTCGAGGGCGGCCTTGCTGATGACCGTACCGACGCCCCAGCAGGTGGCGGCGAGGATCAGCGCTGCGAGGTCACGCGGGGCGATGGACGAACGGGACATGGCGGTGCTCCGAGAAGGCACGCGACGAAGGAACGGGCGTGGAGACCGCTGGTTCCTCGTCGTCGCAGCGCGAGTAGCCCGGCACTCGCCGGCGACTCGTTCGTCCTCGCTGCATCCTCGGCACGGTTACGCCAAGGCTCGCTGCATCGCGACCGCGCTCGTCGAACAGGCGGTCTCGAACTCGACCGAACGTGCGACATCGACCGGCACCTTGGAGCGATCGATCACCGCGTAGCCGAGCCGGCTGAACCACGGCTCGGCCGTTTCGGTCAACAGGATGAGGCTCGTTGCTCCGCGATCGCGCGCCAGGCCCTCGACCGCATGGACAAGACTCGTCCCGACGCCGGTCCCCCGTTGGTCGGGCGCCACGGCGACCGAGCGGAGAAGTGCGACTCCGTCGTACGGCTCGATCGCCGCACAGCCGACGAGGCGATCGCCATGTCTGGCGATCACGCCGGTCGCGAACGCCTCGGCCGCCCCATCGAGGGGCAATCCAGCCTCAGCGAGGAGATCGCGGACGGCCGGCCAGTCGCCGGCCTCCGCGGGCTTGGTCTGCATTCAGCAGCAGCCGGTGCCGCCGCAGCAGCCGCCGGCCTCGGCGACCGGGAGCAGTTCGCGCTGTGCGGCGAGGTCGATGAGCGGGCGGGCATCTGCGGGCTTGGTCGCCTCGATGATGGCGCTGATCATCCCGTCGGTCACCGTGTGCGACGGCGTGATCGAGACATCCGTCAGGCCGACGGCCTGGAGGCCATCGCGGAACTCCGACACCGACAGCGCGCCGGCGATGCACCCGGCATACGAGCCGCGTTCGGCGCGCTGCTCAGAGGTCAGCGAGTCCTCGGCCACGATGTCGCTGATCCCGATGCGCCCACCTGGGCGGAGGACCCGGGCGATCTCCGCGAAGACGGCGCGCTTGTCTGCCGCGAGATTGACGACGCAGTTGCTGATCACGACATCGATCGACTCCGCCGGCAGCGGGATCGCCTCGATGTGGCCCTTCAGGAACTCGACGTTGGTCGCGCCCGCCTGGGCAGCGTTCGCCTGGGCAAGGGCCAGCATCTCGTCGGTCATGTCGACGCCGAACGCCCTGCCGGTCGGCCCGACCCGCTTCGCGGACAGGAGCACGTCGATGCCACCGCCCGAGCCGAGGTCGAGGACCCGCTCGCCCGGATGGAGGTCGGCCACGGCCGTCGGGTTGCCGCAGCCGAGCGATGCGAGGACGGCGGCGTCCGGCAGTTCATCGCGCTCGAGAGCGGAATACAGGTTCGCGCCGATCGTCTCGGGATCGCTACAGCACGAGGAGCCCTGAGAAGCGCGGACCGCGGCATCGGCGTAATGCTGCCGGACGGTCTCGTGGATGGACGCGGTGGACTCGCTTGTCGCGGGGGTTGCGGTGGTCATCGTCCAGTGACTCCTCGGTGTGATCGGCCGTGATGGGTGTATTGATACTTGTCAAGATAGACATCTGTCAATACACTGTTTGCATGAAGCGCCAGACCGACCCGGACGTCCTGCTCCTGCAGGCCGCCGCCGACCCGACCCGGCTTGCCATCTTGCGCCAGTTGAGCGACTGCGCCGAGGTCTGCGCCTGCGACTTCACCGCCTGCTGCGACGTCAGCCAGCCGACGGTGTCGCACCACCTCAAGGTCCTCCGCGATGCCGGCTGGATCGAGGGCGAGCGGCGCGGTACCTGGATCTTCTACTCGCTGCGGCCCCAGGCCGTCGCCCGCTTCCGCGAACTTGCCGGCGACTTTGGCCCAGCCATCGCGCTTCACGCCACCTCACGCAGGCTCCCGGTCATCGAGGCTCGCGCCTAAGGTCCTCGTTTAGGTCTCAGCCGGGTGCGCTGTCGAAACGCCGACGCCGACCCAGACGGCGACCTGTTCGCCCGTCGGCACCCGACCAGAAGACACTGGCACCTCTGGCAACGGGGTCGAGCACTTCGAAGACGCGCATCGTCCTTCGGCAACCGTAATTCGTAGTAGTGCGACGATGTGCGACTCGCGGTCCCTCGTCGCCCTGTTCAGCGACGCCAGGCCGCACCTGAACGCACGGCGCCTAGGGTGCCCCCTGACACGATCACCCAGGCGACGAGGAGGGCCACGAACAGGATCACCCCGATGGCCTCGAGGGCGCCCGCGTGCCAGCCGCGCGCGAGGGCGAGGGTGCTCGCCGTGAGGGCGCCAAGCGGAAAGGTGAACGCCCACCATCCGAGTCCGTACGGGAGAGGACCTCGGCGCAGGTAGGCGACCAGGAGGACCACGAGGCAGCGAGCCACCAGAGGCCAAAGCCCCAGAGCGCGGTCGCGACGATCAGCGACAGCATGGTCACGACGGCCGCAGCATCGCCCCACATCGGAGCGGCCGTCTGCGCCAGCACGACCAGCGCCAGCCCTCCGACCCCGAGGGGTCCGAGCCCGATCCACACCGACGGTGCCATCGGGGCGGGCGGCAGCGGATGGAAGACGAGCCGATCGAAGAGCAGGGATGCGACCAGGACGAACAGGAAGAAGCCCATCCCCCTCCAGCCGCTGGCTTCGACGGGAACCTCGGATCCGACGTCGAGCCACCGCTCGATGTCCTTGCGCGACGGGACCCGCCCACGCGATACGAGCACTCCATCGATCAGGACCACCGGGATCGAGAACAGCGCACCCCGGGCGACGATCTCGAACGGATCCGTCACGTGGCGAACGTCGGCCTCGCAGTGGTTGCGCTCCACGACCGCCCGGATCTCGGCTGTCGCCTTGTCGCAGCGGGGACAGCCGGGCCCGAGGATCTCGATGAGGTGCACGGCGATTTCGATCTGCGGTCGGGTTCGATACCCCGACCGCGACGGCGGTCTACTCGCCCAGCCAGGCCGCGATGTCACCGGCCGAGGGCACCCGGCCGAAGCTGACGACCTTGCCGTCGATGACCAGCCCGGGCGTGCTCATGATCCCGTAGGCCATGATCTGGGCGTAGTCGGTCACCTTGGTGATCTCGGCGTCGATCCCGGCCATCGCGATGGCCTCGCGGGTGTTCCTCTCAAGGCGGGCGCAGTTGTTGCAGCCGGGCCCCAGGACTTCGATCTTCTTCATGGTGTGGACTCCGTTCCTACTGCTGGACTCAGGCGTACAGGGCGTTGAACAGGTAGCCGACGAACAGGATCCCGACAGCGACCACGCCGGCGAAGACCGCGATGAGTTGCGGCTTCATGACCCGCCGGAGGATCACCATCTCCGGGAACGACAGGGCCGTGATGGCCATCATGAACGCGAGGGCCGAGCCCATCGGCAGGCCCTTGGCGATGAGCACCTCGATGATCGGGATGGTCCCGGCGGCGTTGCTGTAGAGCGGGACGCCGAGCAGCACCAGCGCGGGAACCGCGAGCGGGTTGCCGCTGCCGCCGATCGACACCACGAGGTCGGTCGGGACGAAGCCGTGGATGACGGCGCCGATGCCGATCCCGACGAGCACGAATGGCATGACCTTCCAGACGAGGCTGCGCGTGGATGTCCAGGCGTCGCGCACCCGGTCCTCGAGCGTGAGCTTCATCTCGATCTCGATCGCTCCGGCACCGGACTTGATCTCCCAGACGTACGGCTCCACGTAGCGCTCCAGGTGGAGGCGACCGATGACGAGGCCGGCCACGACCGCCACGACGAGCCCGGCCGCGATGTACATCAGGGTGACGGCCGGACCGAACAGGCCCCACAGCAGCACGATCGCGATCTCGTTGACCATCGGCGAGGCGATGAGGAAGGCGAACGTCACGCCGAGCGGGACACCGACCTCGACGAAGCCGATGAACAGCGGCACCGCGGAGCACGAGCAGAACGGGGTAACGACCCCGAACCCCGCGGCGGCCATCGTCCCGGGGACGACGCCGCGACCGGCGAGCGCCGACCGGACGCGCTCGGGCGACACATACGAGCGGAGGAACGAGACGAGCGTGACGATCCCGGTCAGGAGCAGCAGGACCTTGGGCACGTCGTACAGGAAGAACGCGATCGAATCGCCGAGCTGCGAGCCCTCCTGCAGGCCGAGCAGGTCGTAGGCGACCCAGTTCGCCAGCGGAAGCGTGATGAACCACGCGACCAGCCACGCCATGACCGCCAGGCCGACGCCCGGCCAGAACGGCAGGTGGGTCCGACGGACCGCGAGGGTGGTCATCGCAAGACCTCACCGATCTGATCGAGGGCATGACGGCAAGCCTCGTGGTCGCGCTCGTAGTACACCCGTCGGGTGTCGGCGCCATAGCGACTCGCGCGAACGAGGCCAGCCTCGCGGAGCCGAGCCAGGTGATTGCTCACGTTGTTCTCGCGTGCGCCGAGGGCCGCGGCCATCTCGCAGACGCAGACTGGACCATCGCGGAGCATCCGCACGATGCTTGCCCGGATCGGGTCAGCGAGGAGAGCTGCCACCGACGTCGCGGCTTCGACATCCGGGGCCGGCAGCGTCATGCGCAGGTCCTGGATGACCGGCAGTTCACGCAACATGGAGGGTCTCCGCTTCGAGATCGTTGATGGTCAGGGCCACCGTGAGGTCCAAGCCACGTGCGAGCGTGCGCGTGATGGTCGCGTCCCGAAGGGCCAGCCCGACAAGCCGACGTGCGCGATCGCTGGGCACCTCGGTGGTGATCGCCAGGTTCAGGAGCAGCGCTGTGATCGCGGGTGGGTCGTCGGAGCGCTGGGCGGCCATGCATCTCCACGCGGTCGAAGCGCACGTGGGCTGAATCCGTGACCGATCGCAGGTTCCGCGCCACGCATGCCACGAGGGCGGCCATGAGCGCTTCGATCGGGCTCGGGCCATCCGTCTCGTCGTCGGGGGTTGCGTTCAGCACGCCGTCCCACAGAGCGCCGCGGACCTTCGTCCTCATTCCAGGAGCTGTCTCAGCGTCGAGCAGGTAGACGGGAGCGGCGGCCTGCTTTCGGTGGATGGCCATCATGTGGCCACGGTCCGCAACGGCGCCACGACGGAGAAGCTTCGGAGAGATCATCTCATTGAGCAGTGTATCACTGTTCGATGAGCTGTCGTGCGTAGAACGGCCCTGAAGGATGGGCTGTCCGGCCCCCGTGGGCCTCGCCGCGGTTCGCCTCGAGCGACCATCCCCAGCAAGCGACCGTGATCTCCGGCCGCCTCGTATCGCCATCACGCCACCTGCCCTGCCGGGACCGGCACGGCGGGCGGCGTCGACTCGCCCGGCTTGACGCCGAACCAGCGTGGTGCGAGGCGCATCGCCGACCAGACGAGGAACAGCATCACCGGGACCTCGATGAGCGGCCCGACGACGGTGGCGAACGCGACAGTCGGCGAGAACGCCGTGATCGCGATGGCGA
>CAWIYR010000004.1:0-217911 GCA_963840375.1 uncultured Chloroflexia bacterium | reverse complement strand
ACGAGCAGGACCCGCTCATCCTCCAGGCCAAGGAGGCCACCGCGTCGGTCCTCGCGCCGTTTGTCGGCCAGAGCGGGCACGCCAACTATGCTGAACGGGTCGTGGTCGGGCAGCAGCGCATGCAGGCGACCCCCGACATCTTGCTTGGTTGGACGCGCGGACCGGGCGGCCGCGACTTCTACTTGCGGCAGCTCTGGGACATGAAGGGCTCGGTCGATATCACGACGATCGAACCGGTCGGCCTTGGCTTCTACGGGGGGATCTGCGGTTGGTCACTCGCGCGGGCCCACGCGGTGACGGGCGATGCTGTGGCCATCGCGTCGTACCTCGGTACCAGCGATAGATTCGACGGGGCCATCGCCGACTTCTCCGAGGCCTACGCGGCCGTCAACGAACAGGACCACGCGGCTTATGTCGCGGCCATCAAGGCCGGGAAGGTATCGATGCCCGCGGTCTCCTGATCCTCCAAGAGGAGATCACGCGCCCGACGAGGACCGGGGAGAGACATGATGCGCCGCCTGATCGACTTCTACCGGCTCCAGATCCACGTCATGCGGACGTGGCGCCCGAGCACAGGTTCGCGCATCCGGCGGTTGACGGCGACCCTGATCGTGAGCGTCCTGTCGTTCGGCATCGCCGTCTACCTGACGCCGGGCGTCGATCTCACGCCGGGCGCGGGACTCTTCAGCACGGCACTCCTCGCGGCGATCGTCCTGGGCATCCTGAACATCCTGGTCCGCCCCGTGTTCATCGCCGCCTTCGCAGGCATCTCGGTCATCGCCGTCACGATCGCGACCCTCGTCTTTCAGGTCGTGTCGTTCCTCATCCTGCCCCGCTTCGTCGACAGCCTGGTCATCTCTGGCTGGTTCGCGGCTCTGGTCGCATCGTTCATCTACGCGATCGCGGACACCATCTTCGTGTCGATCTTCTCGATCAGCAGCGACGACTCGTACTTCGCGATCCTCGTCCAGCAGCTGTCGGCTCGCGGGGCGGACGTCCATCGGACGGAAGCGCCGGGCCTCGTCGTCATCCAGATCGACGGTCTCGCGCGGCCGATCCTGACTCGCCAGATCCAGGCCGGCCGGGCGCCCAACCTGTCGCGCTGGGTTCGTTCGGGACGGTACCGCCTCGATGGCTGGGAGGCACTCCTGCCACCGACCACGCCGGCCAGCCAGGCCGGTCTCCTGCACGGCAACAACGACGGCATCCCGGCCTTCCGGTGGTACGAGAAAGAGACCGGGCGGACGATGGTCGCCAACCATCCTGAGGATGCGATCGTCATCGAAGGGCGGATCTCGAATGGCGAAGGGCTGCTGTCGAACGACGGGGCGAGCGTCGGCAACCTGTTCTCAGGCGACGCCGCCCGTTCCTACATCACGATGGCGACCATCAAGGACAAGGGGCAGGGTCTGGGCCGAAGCACATCGTTCTACTCGTTCTTCGCGAGTCCGTACAACTACCTCGGCACCGTAACCCGCTTCTGCGCCGAGATCTTCAAGGAGTATTACCAGGCGTCAAAGCAGCTCCGAAACGGGGTCGACCCGACGATGCACCGTGGGATGCCCTACCCATTCGCACGTGCGGCGACGAACGTGGCCCTGCGCGACCTGTCGACCTCCCTAGTGATGGAGGAGATGTACCGCGGCGCTCCGATCATCTACGTCGACTACACGGACTACGACGAGATCGCCCACCACAGCGGACCCGAGCGAGGCGAGTCGCTCGACGCGCTCGACGGGGTCGACGGCGCGATCGCCACGCTGGAGAAGGCCGCTGGCGCCGCGCCGCGACCGTACCGCTTCATCGTTCTGTCCGACCATGGGCAGACCCTGGGGGCCACCTTCCGAGAGCGCTACGGAAGGACGCTTGGTGACGTGGTGAAGGGCCTGATGGGCAGCGACGCGAAGATCGAGGAGGACGCATCGCGCGTCGAAGAGTGGGGCCAGACGAATGCGTTCCTGTCTGAGCTGACCCAGACCAAGGGCGTCTCAGGAGGCCTGGCGCGCACCGCCCTGCGATCGCAGACGACGGACGGGGTCGTCGAGCTCGGCCCGTCCGGCGCCGAAGATGACAGCAGCGAACCCCCGGACCGGAAGGCGACGGAGGCACGACCCGACCTCATCGTGATGGCGTCGGGCAATCTCGGGCTCATCTACTTCCCAAGCATGGCGGGTCGCGTCACGCTCGAGCAGCTCGCCGCCACCTATCCCGGTCTCATCGACTCGCTCGCTGCGCACCCCGGAGTCGGTGCTCTCTTGATCCGGTCGGACCAGCACGGGGCATTGGTCATCGGCCGATCGGGCATCAACTTCCTCGATGAGGATCGGATCGAGGGTGACGATCCAGTCACCCAATACGGCGGCCGGTCACGAGAAGCGCTCATCCGCCTCGACACAATCGACCACACGCCCGACGTCTCCGTGATCAGCCTCTTCGACAAGGACTTCGAGGAGGTCGCTGCCTTCGAGGAACTGATCGGGTCTCACGGGGGCCTCGGCGGGATCCAGACGATGCCGTTCCTGTTGCATCCGGCCGAGTGGGACGTCGATGAGGATCTGGTCGGCGCCCCGGCGGTGCACCGTCAGATCCGACGTTGGGCGGAACGCCACCTCGACCTGCGTTTCGGCAAGGACGGGACGGCTCAGCCCCTTCCCATGCCTGAGACTGCCACCGCGCCGCTGCTGCCGACCTCCTCAGCTCTGGGTGCGACCGAAGCACCGGCCGCGGTGGCCGCTGGCGATCTGGTTCAAGCGACCCCGGGCGGTAAGGCGACGTAGCGCTTGGCGGGCATCGCCTGGCCTCCCATCAAGCTGTCTTGTGACAATTGTTTTGATTCCTGTAACAACGCCCCCGTCGAGATGAGTTGGCTGGGGAGCGCCGCATGGCACGTCCCCGGCACCAGGGGTGCACCCGTTGATCCATACTCCCCTACTGGGCGCCGACCGTGACGCGGAACCACGAGCGGCTGCGGGCCGTGTTGTGGACGACGTCGAGGTAGACCTCGCTGTAGGGGACGTTGCCCTGCTCGATCACTGCCGAGAGGCAGCTGAGCATCGCGCTTGCGTCCATCAGGTTCGTCACGACGAGCTGCGGATCCCTAGCACCGTGCGATCGCGGACTCGCAGATGACCGGGTAGCGCCGGCGAGTCTGCAGGCGGGACGGGAAGCGGTGGGTGTCATTGATGTCCCTGTGGCCGATCGTCTGATTCGTGCGTGGAACCGTGCGTTGGATCGTCGTCGGAACGACCGATCCAGCGACCGATCCAGCGACCGATCCAGCGACCGATCCAGCGACCGATCCAGCGACCGATCCAGCGACCGATCCAGCGACCGATCCAGCGACCGATCCAGTGAACGGTCGAGCACAGTTCAGCGACCGATCCAGTGAACGGTCGAGCACAGTTCAGCGTGACCCGTGATGGAGCCTCGGGGAGGGGTCGATCAAGCCGAATGGCACGACCGCTCGGGACTCGTCGCCACCACCGACACGAAGGGTGCGATCAGCCTCCGCCGGGCCGGACGGATGCACCACCTGCGGGTCGGCGCGGCCCACGCAGGGCGCCGTGTCCTCGCCATCGTCGGCGAGCAGGAGGTCACGGTCGTCGCCCTCGACACCGGCGAGATCCTCTCGGCCCACCGCATCGAGCCCGCCAGGGGCTACTGGCGCAACACGCGACGAGACCCCGGCCGATGGCCGGGGTCCCCGATGATCGGCTGATCACATTTGTCGCCGATGTCGCGACTCATGTGTCGCCGATGTCGCGACTCATGACAATGGTCGGGGCGAGAGGATTTGAACCTCCGACCTCATCGTCCCGAACGATGCGCGCTACCAAGCTGCGCCACGCCCCGACCGAGGGTGCCCGTTGAACAGGGCTCGCGGATGATACCCCAGCCGGGGTCCGGCCGCCACGGAGCCCTCAGTCGAGCCGGCGCCAGCGGGGCATGATGACCGGCTGGACGCCGCGGCGGGTCGACCAGATGAAGACGATCGGCTGCCAGGCGAGCACCGAATCGTCGCCCTCGGGCGGGAGGGTAGCCTCGGCCCGCTCGTCGGCGACCGCGAAGCAGTCGTGGAGGAGGGTCGCCCGGAGGCTCGTTCCGGTCGGCGACGGCTCGCGGGATCCGGGATCGACGTCGCGGCGATCGACGGCCACGGGGCGCTCCGTTCGATGGGCCATCGTCGCGCTCGCTGGCCGGAGGCATCCGGTCGGATGTGCGCACCAGACGGACCGCGCACGTCGGCTGTGATGTCCGTGTCGGCATGGGCCATGAGCGGGACTCAGCCGGCAGAGGGCTTCCCCGTGCCCCCGGTCGTACCGCTGCCCGCCTCCGGGTCCTCGATCCCGAGCCGCACCTCGATCCGCTCGAGCCGTCGCGAGATCTCGTCGAATCGCTCGTGGACCCGCTTGCTCGCATCGTCGAGGGCTGCCTGGTCGGCGGTGCCCCGGCGGCGCTGGGCGGCCTCGATGAATGTCGAGGTGACGGCTGCCGTGATGACCGTGATGAACCCGATCGCCGTGACCATCACGATCCCGGCGATGATCCGGCCGAGGGCCGTTGTGGGCGTGACGTCCCCATAGCCGACCGTGGTCACCGTCTGGAGACTGAACCAGAGCGCGGTCCCGTAATCCGGGAAGCCGCCATGGTCGAGGATCCAGAACGCGAGGCTGCCCAGGAACACGGCGGCGACCGTGACCGCGATCAGGAGTCGAACGGCGTTGCCGACCGAACCCGGATCGTCGGTGAACTTGTGGAGCGGCCGCCGGAGCGGCTTCGGAAACTTCTCGAACATCGTCCGCGAGTATCCCACGACGGTGTGGGCGCTCGCGGCGTCTACGGCTCGCCCAGGCTCGCCTCGTGGGCCGCGTTGTCCCGGGCGCGCTGGTCGGCGTGGATCGGCACCGTGGCCGCCGCGGCCAACAGGAACGTCACGGCCATGAGCACGAACGCGATCGGCAGGCCCTGGGCCTCGCCGACCGTCCCGATGATCACGCCGTAGACCGCCGTCCAGAGCGAGCCGACCCCGAAGGCAAGCGTGAAGTAGAGGGCGAACGATGCGTCCCGGATGGACGGCGGCGAGATGTCGGCGAGGAGCGCCTGGAGCTGCGGGCTCTCGGCGAAGCTGAACAGGCCCATCAGGACGATCCCCACCCACAGCCACACGAGGCTCGACCCGGCGAGGAAGAAGACGATGAAGCCGATCGCCCCGCCGACGTAGACGCCGATGATCAGCGGCTTCCGCCCGAGGCGGTCGGAGAGCCAGCCCGCGACGAGCGGCGTCGGCACCGACAGGACGATGAGCACGCCGTACATCGCCGCGACGAGGGAGCCGGACAGGTGGAGGACCTCGGTCAGGTACAGGAGGACGAAGAGGTTGACCACCCCGAGCCCGCGACCCCCGCCGCCGAGGATCGAGGTCAGGTAAAGCCAGAGCAGGTCGCGATCATGGACGACCCGTCCGAACGCCGCCCGAACGCTGCCGCTCGCGACGGCGGCCGCCCGGTCCGCCCCCGTCTCGCGGATGAGCAGGAGGATCGCGATCGCGATGACGATGGCCGGGATCCCGAAGAAGACCGACGTGCCGCGCCAGCCGACGGCGGCGATGAGCGGGGCGCCGATGACCGCCACGACCACCGTCCCGACGTTCCCGCCGGCGATGTGGGCGCTGATCGCGAAGCCGCGGCGCTCCGGCGGGAACTGCTCGGCGAGGAGGCCGTTGCCGACCGGATGCTGCGGCGAGCCGCCGATCCGCGAGGCCACGTTGGCGACGGCGAAGGTCGCGAACGAGGTCGCGGCCGCCTGGGCGACGAAGCCGCCGCCGAACAGGAGACCCCCGGCGCCGAGGATCCGACGCCTCGAGATCCGACGGGTCAGCGAGGCGTAGCTCAGCTGGACGGTCCCCGATGCGAACGACCCGACCGCGGCGAGGATCGCGATCGTCTCGATGCTCACCCCGTAGTCGTGGACGATCTGGATGTAGATGAGCGGGAGGATGACCGCCTGGGCGTGATTGACCGCATGAGCGATCGACAGCAGCCAGAGCGACCGCATCGGCCGGATCACGAGACGCTGGGCCGTGTCGACGACCGCCGGTGGGCTGCCCATCCCGGGATGATGCGACATCGTTGGACCAGCCCGCTGGGCCATCGTGGAGCGAGAGTGCGGTGGGGCGGTCGGCCGCGCCGCGTCAGCGCCGGTGCGTCAGCGGATCGTCGGCGCGGCCCGGCCCAGGCGGCTGGCGACCAATCGGCCGCTACGATCGCTCCAGAGCAGACCGTGCCCGTCGGGCAGCGTCGCCGCCGCGCTGAGGGCTCGGAGCCAGGCGGTCGACGATCCGGTGAACCTCGACGCGAACAGCGGCCGCAACTCGGCGACGAGCGCCCGGTTCCGTTGCGTGTCCCGCACGAGGAACAGGCCGCGGACCAGCCAACCATCCGAGCGGCCATGCGGTTCGGCACCGCCGGCCGACTCGTCCCTCAGGCGCGCCGCGAGGAGCGTGACCTTCGCGTCGAGACCGCGGAGGCTCGCACCGACGTCGTCGAACCAGTTCCAGATCTCGACGACGACGGCCTCCCGACGAGCCCGCCGGACGAGCGCGACGTCGATCGAGCGCGAGCGGATCGCGCCCGGGTCGATCGAGAACTCCGGGAGCGCCGTCCACCCTCCGGCCGTCGCGATCTCGATGAGCGCGCTCTGTCGCCGCAGGTGCTCGATGTCTCGCGGCGGGGTCGCGCCCGGAGCCAACTCCAGGAACCCGACGAGCTGCACGCCGACGGCAGCCCCTACGCACGCCCAGGTCTCGATCGAGGTCAGCTCGCCGCGGCCACGCTCGAGCAAGCTGACCGATCCCTGGGACACGCCGGCGCGATCGGCGACCTCGGCCTGAGTGAGCCCCGTCCCACGACGAGCCTCGCGCAGCGCGGTCCCGAGCCGTTCGGCGACGCTCCTGGCCCGAAGTCGGCCGACCTTGGTCGTGGGGCTCGCCCGTCGCCGCGTCTGGCTGAGGCTTCCCATATCACGGGCATTCTTACGAAGCTGCCTTCGCCACCGGTTGTCTGGTATCGCAGGCCTCTCGCGGACCCGGATACGAATGCCCGTGATATTCGAGGTCGCAGGCGGCGACGCGAGGGTCTGGCGAGGCCGATGGAGCACCGGAAGACCATCCACTAGCAATGCCCGTGATATCGGGACGCGCGGGCGGCGGAACGCGGGCGGCGGAACGCGGGCGGCGGAACGCGGGCGGCGGAACGCGGGCGGCGGAACGCGGGCGGCGGAACGCGGGCGGCGGAACGCGGGCGGCGGAACGCGGGCGGCGGAACGCGGGCGGCGGAACGCGGGCGGCGGAACGCGGGCGGCGGAACGCGGGCGGCGGAACGCGGGCGGCGGAACGCGGGCGGCGGAACGCGGGCGGCGGAACGCCGCACGCCGGAATCGAGAACGGGCGCGGGACCCGAGGGCCCGCGCCCGTTCGGAACGAGGGGCTAGAACTGGTCGAGGTAGCGCTCGACCTCCCAGTCGGAGACCTGGGTGCGGTACTCGTCCCACTCGGTCCGCTTGGCGGCGACGAAGTGGTCGAAGACGTGGTCGCCGAGCGCCTCGCGGACGACGGAGTCCTTCTCGAGCTCGTCGATCGCCTCGCCGAGGGTGCCGGGGAGCTCCCGGATCCCCTTCGCGGCGATCGTCGCGGCGTCCATCTCGAAGAGGCTCTCCTCGACCGGCTCGCCGAGCTGCAGGCCGCGCTCGACCCCGTCGAGACCGGCCGCGATCATCACGGCGAAGGCGAGGTACGTGTTCGACGACGGGTCGGGGCAGCGGACCTCAGCCCGGGTGCCCTCGATGGACTTGCCGGGCGAGACCTTCGGCACCCGGATGAGCGCCGAGCGGTTCGTCCGACCCCAGGTCAGGTAGGTCGGCGCCTCGTAGCCCGGGACCAGTCGCTTGTACGAGTTGACGAGCGGCGCGAGGACCGCGCTCATGCCCCGGGCATGGGCGAGGATCCCGGCCATGTAGGAGCGAGCGACATCCGACAGGCCATACGGGTTCGTCGCGTCGGCGAAGGCGTTGCGCTCCTCGGCGATCGACCAGAGGCTCTGGTGGGTGTGCATCCCGGAGCCGTTGATCCCGTGGATCGGCTTGGGCATGAACGTCGCGTAGAGCCCGTGCTGCTGGGCGATCGCCTTGAGCGCGAACTTGAAGGTGATGGCGTTGTCGGCCGTGCGCAGCGCGTCGGAGTACTCGAAGTCGATCTCGTGCTGACCCTCGGCCACCTCGTGATGGGCCGCCTCGACCCGGATCCCGAAAGCCTCCAGCGCGTCCACCATGTCCTGGCGGATCTCCTGGGCGAGGTCGGTCGAGAAGTCGAAGTAGCCGGCCTGATCGTGGGGCAGCGGCGCGATCGAGCCGTCGTCGGCCCGGCGGAGCAGGAAGAACTCGAGCTCCGGACCCGTGTTCACGATGTAGCCGAGCTTCTTCGCCCGCTCCACCTGGCGGCGAAGGACGCCGCGCGGGTCGCCGACGAACGGCTCGCCGTTCGGGGTGAAGACGTCGCAGATGACGCGGGCCGTGCCCCGCGGACCGGAGCCCTTCTGCCAGGGGATCTCGGCGAAGGTGCTCATGTCGGGCATGAGGTACTGGTCCGACTCGGCGATCCGGGTGAAGCCCTCGATCGACGAGCCGTCGAACCAGGTGCCGTGCCGGACGGATCCCTCGAGCTGGTGGATCGGGATCGTCACGGCCTTGACGTGGCCGATGACGTCGGTGAACTGGAGCTGGATGAACCGGATGCCGCCCGCCATGGCGGCTTCGATCTTCTCGATGCCGTCGACCGCCTCTGAGATCGCCAATGGAGCCTCCGCTCTGACGCCGGCACGGCCGGTCCGGCCGCGGGCTGGATGGGCCACCCTGATTTTGTGCTGTATGCACGAACCCCGGGCGACACGATGCGATGTCCCGGAGTCTAGCAGCCCATCAGATCGCCTCGCGGTGGGCGTCAGGGCCTCAATCTTGTGCAGATTGCACGAGAATCCGGAGCGCGATGCCGAGTGCGAGCCGCAGCTCGGGGTCGGCCAGGCTCCAGCCGGTGGCGGCCTCCATCGCCCGGACCCGGTAGGCGACGGTGTTGCGATGGACGCCGAGCGCCGCCGCAGCCTCGCCCGGTCCGGGATGGTCGAGGACCGCCCGCAGGGTGGCGAGACGGTCGAGTCGGGCATCGGAGCGGCCGCCCAGGAGCGGCTCGAGGAGCCCCCGCGCCTGGCGGACGCCGTCGGGCAGGTTGTGCAGACCGCCCAGCAGCCGGTACGCGGCCAGGCGATCGGCCCGGGCCACGGTGGGCGGCTCGACGAGGCCCCGGGCCGCTTCGAGGGTGGCCCTCGCCTCCGCCTCCGCGGCCGGTCGGTCGGCCGGGTCCGCGAACGGCCGCGAGAGGGCGACGGGACGACCGAGGAACCGGGCGATCCGCTCGGCGAGCTCCAGCCCGCCGGGGTCGTCGGGACCCGCCACCAGGACGACCCGGAGCTCGAGGCTCGCGGCGTCGCCCCGGAGCGCCATCCGACGGGCCGTCGCGAGGAGCCGGAGCTCGCGACGCGCCTCCTCGCGACGCTCCACGGTGTCCGCGCCGCCGGGGCCGAGCTGCTCGGCGAGGAGCACGACCCAGGGCGGTCCGTCCGGCGGCAGGACCTCGCCGCGCCGGGTGGTGTCATGCGCTCGGCGGACCGATTCGTCCCGGGCGAGCTCGAGCGCGAGGAGCGGGGCGATCCGGTCGGTCACCACCCGTTCGAGCTCGCTCGCCGGCCGGTCGCCGAGCAGGGCCAGGCTGCCCGACGAGCGCTCCGCCCCGGGTCGCCGCGACGACCCGCTCCCGGCCGGCCCGGGCGGCAGCGGCGGAAGGGCGATCCGGAGGGCCACCGACCGCGGCCTGGCGAGGTACGCCCCGACGGCGGCGGCGGCGGCCGGGACGTCGGCCGGGGCGTGGACCGCCAGGGCATGACCGCGGCGGCCTTCGAGGGCCACGGCCCGGTCGAGCGCCTGGCCGATCGCGCCGAGGAGCCCGGCCAGGTCGCTCCCCTCGAGGGCGAGTCGCTCGAGGCGGGCCTCCAGCTGGGCAGCCTGGCGGTCGAGCTCGGCCCGCCGGTTGACGATGAAGCCGATCGCACTGCGCTCGAGCGCCGCGGCGTCGAGCCGGGCCACCCGGAAGGCCGGAAGCCCGGCGGCGACCGCGCTCGCGCCGACGGCCTCGAGCGCCCCGGCCGCCCCGCCGGCCCCACCGGCTCCGACCGTCGTGGCCGCCCCGACCGGGCCGCTCGCCACAGCCGCGGGATCTCCCTCGACGAGCAGGAGACCGGCCACCCTGGCCCGGACGAACTCGGTGACCAGCGCCGTCGCCTCGGCGGGACCCGGTGCGACGGCCTCGAGAGCGCCGGCCGGGACGATCGCGAGGTCGCCGGCGTCGAGCGCGTCGAAGGCGGGGACCCGGGCCTTGAGCACCCGGACCCAGCCGACCTCCCGATCGCGGGCCGAGCCCTCGAGCGGCCCGACCGGGACCGCCCAGGGGAAGAGCGAGGTCCAGAGGTCGCCGAGCGTCGCCATCAGCCCGGCGTCGGGTCGGGGGCCGGATCGGGGGCCGGATCGGGGGCCGGATCGGGGGCCGGATCGGGCGCGGGCTCCGAGACGCGCACCGCCACGAGATCGTCGAGGAGACGGCCGAACTCCCGGTCGAAGTCGACGTAGCGGTCCGAACGACCGACGATCGCCAGTCGACCCTCGTCGGTGAGCCGGGCCCAGACGCGCCGCCGAGGCAGGTAGAACGTGATCGCCAGGCCGACGATGAGCGAGCCGAACGCCAGCCAGACGAGACCCTGTCCCGGGTCCTGCTTGGCGATGAGCACCGTGGCGCCCTCGATCCCCCGCAGCTCGACGAAGAAGTCCGTGTCCGCGGAGCCGCCGACCGAACCGACCGGCACGAAGAACGGACGGAGGCTCTGGATGTCGGCCGAGCCGTCCGGCAGCGTCCCGTTCGCGCGATAGGGCAGGAAGAGGATCCCGTCGGTCCCGTCGGCCGCCTTGGTCAGGAGCATCTCGAGACCCACGTCGCGGCCCGGGACGGTGAACAGGCCGTGGGGCTGCTCGGCGACCGCATCGGTGAGCGCGACGGGCCCATCCCACAGCACGCGGCCGCGCGAGTCACGGACGACCAGGTCGGGCGCGGGCCGGAACCCGTTCTGGTGGAACGTGTAGCCGGCGACGCTCAGCGGATCGTTCACCCGGATGACCTTGCGGGCGAGCTCCTGGCCGTCGCGGTAGACCGCCAGGTCGGTGGTGAAGTCCGCGAAGCTGCCATCCGCGCGACGCGGGGCGGCGAACCCGAAGCTCTTGACCACGATGAGCCCGGGCGTCCCGATCGAGGTGACCGGCTGGCTCTCGCCGCCGGCCAGGAGGATCCCGGCCTCGAAGCCGAGCCGGCTGGTGACCGCGGCGGCGACGAGGAAGAGGACCAGCCCGGCGTGACTGATGAGGGTGGCCAGCTTCGTCCAGCGATGTCGGTCGCCGTAGAGGTAGGTGGCGCCGTCCGCGGCCGCGGTCCGGACCCGGAACCGGTTCCGGCGCAGGACGACCGCAACCGCGTCGGGGCTGAGCCCGTCCATCGCGGCCCGGTCCGGGAGGCGCGGATCGTAGAAGGGCTCCGGCTGGACCACCCGGATATCGGCCGACTGGCGCCACAGCCGAGGGGTCCGGTCGAGGGTGCAGCAGACGATCGAGATCACGAGGAGGACGAGCGCCGCGCTGAACCACCAGGAGCTGAACACCTGGAAGACCTGGGCGCTCTCGAGGTACCCGACGACGCCGGCCCCGAGGACCGGGTCGTAGCGGGCGTGGATGTCGGCCATCGCCTGGACGTGGTCGGCCGGCGAGCGGGAGGCGAACGAGGGGAGCTGGCGGATCGTCATCCCCACCAGGCCCATGAGGACGAGGACGATGATCTGGGCGACGGCGAAGTCGACCGAGGTGAGCAGCCGCCAGATGGCGCGGCCGAGGCGGCTCAGCGGATCCGGGCGGCCTCTGGCGACGGCCCGGTCGGCCGCGAGCGTGGCGATGACCGCGGCCTAGCCGGCCCGGGCGCCGGCGACGGTCGGGTGCGTCGACCCGGCCGCCCGCTCCGCCTCGATCGCCGCAGCGCTCGCGACCCGGGCGGACCCCAGCGCCTGCTCGAAGTCGGCGACGAGGTCGTCGAGGTCCTCGAGACCCACCGAGCAGCGCAGCAGGCCCGGGGCGATCCCCGCCGCGGCGAGCTGGGCCTCGTCGTACTGGCGGTGGGTGGTGGTGGGCGGATGGGCGACGATCGTGTGGACGCTCCCGAGCGAGGCGGTCCGCTCGGGGATCGTGAGCGCGTCGATGAACGCACCGCCGGCCGCCCGTCCGGCGACCGGGCCACCGTCGAGCTCGAAGGCGAGCATCCCGCTGCCGTGGGGGAACTGGCGAGCCGCCACGGCGCGCTGGGGGTGGCTGGCCAGGTCGGGGTGGTAGACCCGGATCACCCCGGGCTGGCGCTCGAGCCAGGCCGCGAGGGCCCGGGCCGTCTCGGCGTGACGGGCGACCCGCACGGCCAGGGTGGCCAGGCCGCGGAGGACCAGGAAGGCCGCGAACGGGGCCAGCGTGCCGCCGGTGTCGACCTCGACGGCCTTGATCCCGGCGACGAGCTCGCGCGACCCGCAGACCGATCCCCCGAGGACGTCCGAGTGACCGCCGAGGTACTTCGTCATCGACTCCACGACGAGGTCTGCGCCGAGCTCGATCGGGCGGCACAGGACGGGCGAGGCGAAGGTGTTGTCGACGATCAGGAGTGCGCCATGACGGTGGGCGAGCGCGGCCAGGGCGGCGATGTCGGCGACGACGATCGTCGGGTTCGAGATCGTCTCGACGTAGAGGACCCGGGTCGGGGCGGCGGCGAGCGCCGCGTCCACGGCCGCCGGGTCGGTCGCGTCGACCTCGACGGTCTCGACCCCGAACCGCCCGAACGTCCCGGCCAGGAGGCTGCGGGTGGAGCCATAGATCGCGCGCGTCGCGACGACCCGGTCGCCGGCCCGGAGGAGCGACAGGAGCGCGGCGTGGATCGCCGCCATCCCCGACGCGAAGACCGCTCCGGCCTCGGCTTCCTCGAGCTCCGCGACCGCCCGGGCGAGCGCGTCACCCGTCGGGTTCGCGAGACGGGCGTAGCTGTACCCCGGGCGGGCCCCGGTGGAGATCGCCCCGAGCTCCGCGGCGTCGCGGGAGGAGAAGGTGACCGCCTGGTAGATGGGGATCGAGTTCGGCTCCTGGTCGACCTGGGGAGCCCGGGTGGAGGCGCGGATCGCGCGGGTCGAGAACCCCAGACCGGGGGACGGGCGGTCGGCGTCGCTCATGGCCGGATGCTACACCGGGCGGGCGCGGGACCCCGCTGTGCCCGCCCCGACGGGCGGAGCGCCGGCGACACCCCCGGCCACACCCGACGACGCCCCCACGCCGCCGGATCCCGGCCGCGTCCCGCCGTTCGTCCAGTGCGTTCCCGAGCCGGTCGCCGGGCGGTAGCCGACGATCCGGTTCTTGCCGCGGCGCTTCGAGGCGTACATCGCCTGGTCGGCGCTGATCATCAGGTCGTCGGCCGTGCGGCCGTCCTCGGGGAAGGTCACCACCCCGATCGACAGCGACGTGTGGATCCGTGCGGCGGGGGTCTCGATCGCCATCTCGGCGACCCCCTGGCGCATCTTCTCGGCGAGGATGAGCGCGCCCGACGGCTCCGTCTCCGGGAGGAGGACGACGAACTCGTCGCCGCCGTAGCGAGCCGCCGTGTCGATCCGCCGGACGCCGTGGCTGATGATCTCGCCGACGCCCCGCAGGACCCGATCGCCCTGGAAGTGCCCGAACCGGTCGTTGATCGGCTTGAGCCCGTCGAGATCCATCATCAGGAGGCAGAACCCGCGCCCCGATCGGGCGCTCCGCTGGATCTCCCGGTCGGTGGCGGCGAAGAAGTAGGCGCGGTTGTACAGCCCGGTGAGCGAGTCGACCGTCGAGAGCTCGATCGCGGCGTCCCGGGAGCGGCGCTGCTCGCCGGCGAGGACCAGCGCGACGTACGTCAGCAGGACGAGGGCGACGATGTTCGCCCCGACGACCAGGGTCAGCGGCGAGCCGAGCGGCAGATCGGATGCGTCGACCAGCACGCCCAGCAGATAGGCGCCGATCGCGATCGCGGTCACCACCACCGTGGCCCGGGGTGTCAGGACGAGCGCGGCACCGGCCACGATGAGCAGGTAGGCGAAGAAGAACGGGCTGGCCGCGCCGCCGGTCAGCACGATCAGGAGGGTCGCCACCGTCAACCCGATCGAGCCCTCGACCAGGTAACGCGCGGTCCCCAGCAGCGAGGCCGGGAGGATCTCGTGGACCGCCAGGATCGCCAGCCCGGTGAGGGCCAGGAGCACGAAGATCGAGGCCTCCGTCGCGGGCCAGGCCCCGCTCACGACGACGATCGTCGCGGTCGCCAGGATGAACGCCCAGGTCACCACCCGGACCACCCGGTCGTAGGCCTCGAGGCTGCCATCGCCTACCCCAAGGTCGAACCGGCGGGCACGGGGCTCACCGTCCATCCGGACCGCCGGATGCGCGGCCGCGGGTGAGCCGAACTCGCCCGGAGGACGCGGGGTGGCGACGAGCGACGGCTCGATGGGCGTTGCCTCGACGGGCGACGCGCCGATGCGGCTCCGGAGGCGCCCGACCGAGGTCTCCCGACGGCGACGGCGGAAGATCACGGCGGCGGCGATGACGAGGCCGACGTTGATCACGGTCGCGGCGATGAGGATGACCAGGAGCGGTTCGGCCGGCACGGGTCGCTCGCCTTGTGGACATGGCGTCGGCGCGGCTGCGCCACCGCCCAATCTTAGAGGCTGGCACCTTCGCCGGCGCCCACCCGGACCATCGTCAGGACCGTCCGACGGACGGTTCCGGTGCGCCTGGGCACCGGGTGCGGGTCCCGCCGCTGGCTCGCTCCGGTCGGGCGCCGGTCGGAACGGTCAGCGCGTCCCCCACTGATAGCTCTGCTTGACCATCCGCAGGTAGACGAAGGTCTCCGTGTCCCTCACGCCCTCGATGGCCCGGAGCTTCTCGGCGAGGAAGTCGAGGAGCGCCCCGTTGTCCTCGCAGACGACCTCGATGATCACGTCGTAGGTCCCGGCCGTGATCACCACGTAGTCGACCTCCGGGAAGGCGGACACCGCCTCGGCGACCTCGACCAGCCGATCGCGCTCGCAGCGGATCCCGACCATGGCCATCTGCTGGAAGCCCAGCTTGAGCGGGTCGGTGACCCCGACGATCTGGAGGATCCCTCGGTCCACCAGGCGGTTCGTCCGCGCGCGCACGGCCGCCTCGCTCACGCCCAGGTCGTGCGCGATCTGGGTGAAGGGTCGTCGGCCGTCGGCCTGGAGGTGCTCGATGATCCGCTTGTCGAGCTCCGAGACGTCGTCGCCTCGACCCGTCCTGGCGCGTCCCCGCGTGCCCGTCATCCGGCCCCTCCCATCCCCGACCGGCCGGCGGAAGGTTCGTCGCGTCAGCGCGACCACCGGACCGGAACGGAGCCTAGCAGACGGCCCGTCGGACTCCATACGAGCGAGGACGGTGGACCGCGGTCCGGGACGACCCGGGCTCAGGGTCGCTTGGTGGGCTTCGGCTTCTTCGTCGGCTTCGGCTTCTTCGTCGGCTTGGGGGTCGGGCTCGGGGTGGGGGTCGGCGCGACGGTCGGGGCCGGCGACGGGGTCGCCAGCGCGAGCGGCACCAGCGAGCTCTGCTGGAGCGGACCGAGCCACGGATCGAGCAGGCCCACGAGCCTGGTCGCCGCATCCGTCCAGCGCGCGTCGGGCGCGCCGGGCGGCTTGTTGACCACGGTCGGGCCGTACTGGACGAGGATGTTCTCCCCGACGATCGTGTACGGCGGGTCACCTTCGCCGGGTCGCTTCGCAGGATCGAACCCGGTCTCGCGGGCAAGGGCGCCGGCGCTGCTGTACTCCGCGATCAGGAGCGGCCAGCCGTCGTAGGTCAGGTTGAGCCGCTTGCGCGGCTCCCCGTCGGTCCCGGCGTCGGCCGTGTTCAGGTAGAGGGTGAGACCAGCCTTCTTGAGCTTGTTGTAGAGCTGGTCGACCGAGACGGGCGGGCTCAGGTGCGGGTTCGGGGTCGGGGTCGGCAGCGGGACGGGGGTGGGCGTCGGCGTCGCCTGGCTCGAGCCGCAGCCGGCGAAGACGCTGACGGCGACGGCCGCAGCGACGAGAAGCGAGGTGACGGTTCGGATCCGGGCCACGTGGCACCCCCGGGACGGCATGCGCAGGCCCGGTCCCCCGGGCGAGCGCGGCGATGCTAGCAGAGGGTCGGGTCGCCCGGACCGGCCCGAAGGTACCGGTCGGCACCCCACCCGAAGGGACCGCACCGCACGGGGGCAGACCTCCCCACGATGCGACGGGGCCCGGGGGCCGGGCCGCGGTCCGGCGGTCGGCCCGCCGGTCCCCGGACAGCATCGAGCCCGGGCCGGCGGTCGGCCCGGGCTCGATGATCGCAGTTCGGGAGCGCCCATCGGGCGCCGCGGTCAGCTCTGGGCGGGCGTCTCGGCGGCTGCCGGCGTCGCGCTGTCGGCGGCCGCGGCGGCAGCCTTGATCGCACCGGCGGTCTCCTCGTCGACCGGGACGGTCTTGACCGCCTGGGCCTCCGGCATCTTCTTGGCGACCTCCTCGGCCTGCGCGGCCGAAACGAGGCACAGGATCCCCGACGTGCCGGGGGTGATGACGTCGGTCAGCTCCTTCTCGACCTCGACCCGGTGGTACAGGTTGCGGGCCTTGCCGGCCGCCGCCCCGGCCACGCCGAGGGCGACCGCGCCGCCGACGATCGTCGCTGGCAGGAAGATCCCGGCCACGACGCCGCCGACGATGCCCCACTTGAGGCCCTTGCGGGTGCTGTGCTCGGTCATCTTCTGGATGTGGATCCTGCCCCCCTCGTCGGCCTTGGCCACGAGGACGCCGTCGATGTGGAGCGAGCCGTCGATCTCGGCCGTCAGGAGCTGGTCGTAGATCGCGATCGCCGACTGGGTGTCGGCGAAGCGGGCCACGATGAGCGCGTGGTCGCCCTCGACCGCGATGGCGCCCTCGGCAAGGACGCCCTTGTCGTCGGCGACCTGGGCGGCCACGACCACGACGTCGTCGGTCGTTGCGGGGGGCGTGATGGTCTCGTCGGTCATCTGGGAACCTCCTGTCCTGTGAGCGCCGTCCAGGACATGGCGTGTCTGGGCTGGTCTCCGGTCCGGGGCGGATGAGTGCCCCGCGACGGACGACTCGATCTTCGGGCGCAACGGTGATTGTGGCACGGTCGGCGGCCGGCGGCACCTCACGAACGGGCCGGGGCGATCCGCGGGCTCCCTGCTCCTCGGCCATCCGACGCGGGCCGTACCCTTGGCGTCGTGCAGCAGCCGAACGGACCCACCGCCCCGGACCGGGACGCGTGGCCGTCGTATGCGGCGCTGGCGACCATCGGCTACCTGATGTACGGCGTCGGCGCCATCGTTCCGTACCTCCGCAGCCAGCTCGGGATCTCGGACACCGAGGTCGGTCTGCATTCCACGATGATGGCGGTCGGGATCGTGCTCTCCGGTGCCCTCGCCGCGAGCCTCGACCGGCGGCTCGGGGAGGTCGCCGTCCGTGGGGCAGCGGTCGTCGGGCTGACCATCGCCGTCATCGCCCTGGCGGTCGCGCCGGCCCTCGTTGTGACCCTGGCGGCCGCGCTGGGGGTGGGCCTCGGGACCGGGACGCTGCTCGGGTACGCGAATGCCACCCTCGGCCATCCCGGCGGACGACTCGCCCGGCTGCGGGTCGCACGGGCGAACGTCTGGGCGATGGCCGCGGCCTTCGTCTGCCCGGTCGTGCTGGCGGGAGCCGCGGTCGCGGGCCTGCCGTGGGGGCTCGGCCTCGTCCCGGCACTGGCCTTCCTCGGAGTCGTCGCCATCGACCTGCGCTCGGGACCGGGCCCCGACCGGGTCGTCGGCGGAGCCACCTCGCGGGGCAGCCTGCCGCGCGGCTACTGGCTGGCCTGGTCGTTCGTCGTCGCCGCCGTGGCGATCGAGTTCTCGGTCGTCTTCTGGGCGGCGACCCTCGTCGAGCGGCGGACCGGCGTGGACACCGCTGGAGCGACGCTCCTCGGCGGGCTCTTCCTCGGCGGGATGTTCATCGGCCGGTTCGCCCAGAGCCTTGGGCTCGGCACCGGCGGCGACCTTCGACGGCCGGCCGCGGTCGGGGTGGCCCTGGCGGCGGTCGGTGCGTCCGTCGCCTGGGTCTCGACGACACCGGCTCTGTCCGGGGCGGCCCTGTTCGTCACCGGGCTCGGCGTGGCCGGTCTCTATCCGCTGGGAGTATCGGCGGCGCTGGCGACCGCGCCGGGACGATTGACCCTCGCCGGCACCCGGCTGACCCTCGCCTCGGGGACGGCGATCCTGGTGGCGCCGTTCGCCCTGGGGGTCGTGGCGGATGCGACGGGTGTGACCGTCGGATGGGTGCTCGTCATCGCCCTGACGGTCGTGGCGCTCGTGCTCGTCCGCACGCTGCCGACCACGGGCGCGACCGAGACTGCCGCCGTCGTGTAGCCCGCGACCGTGTAGAGGTGGTCGGGGCGGTGGGATTCGAACCCACGACCTCGTGCTCCCAAAGCACGTGCGCTACCAGACTGCGCTACGCCCCGTCCGAATTGAGCGTGAATACCGCATGATACTCGGCAGAAGGGGCCGAACTCGACCACGCGGGCGGCCGGCGACGGGCGCCTGGCCCCCGATGCGTCCGGCTTCGCCGCTCATATCGCACATGCCGCCCTTCGCATGTGCTCGGACCGTCGAGGACCTGGTGAGCATGATCCGGACGCGGTGGGTGAGAGGTCTCATGGCCCACACGGGCCAGAGAACCCACGCTCAGGAACCCGAGAGTCGTTCGGCCGCCATGGCCTGGGGAAGCGCCACCGAACCGGTCGCCTTGACAAGAGTCTGCAGGCCGAGTGTCTACAGAAACGTGCTTCATCATGGCTCGGCGGGAAGGGACCAATCCAAGAGATTGCCGTCGATCTTTGATATGCGCGAGGTCCGGTCGCCATATCCAACCCTGCGAATTGGCGACGCTCGCCGGGTCGGCCCCCATATCTCGGCCTTGGGAGACAAGCCTCGCGTCTTGCCCGCATCGCAGGATGATCGGCGCCTTCGCCGCTCTCCTCGCTGTGCCACCACTGGCAGCACAGCGGACCTTCACGGCAGAAGCTCGAGGGCCTCCACGTGGGCGGGCCGGACCGCGCGGAAATGGCGCTGGTCGAGCGTCGCGACCTTCGCCTCGGCCAGGCGCTCGGCGAGTGCCACGACGCTGGCATCGACGACGCCGAGGGCAAGATCCTCGTAGCGAGACTGCAGCTCGCGGCAGCGGGCAAGATCGGCGCCCGTCGGCGATTCGACGAGGTAGACCCCGGCGAGCAGGTCGTCCAGGAAGATGAGCCAGGCCTCGGCTGGGAGTCGGCGGCTGCACCAGTAGTCGAGCTCGGCGAGGACGAGTGTTGGTACGACCAGGTCCTCGTTCGCGCTCGTCAGCAGCCGGGCGCAACGCCCATGATCCGGATCGGCGGCGTCGAGCGCAGCAAGCAGAGGACCCGTGTCGCAGATGAGCGCCACCCTCAGCGCGGCGCCTCGGCGACGGGCTCTCCGGTAACGTCGGCGGCGCTGCGGCCATCTGTGGAACGTGCCACGCCTACCCTCGGACGCCGCCGCGTGCGCAACGCCTGTGCCTTCTCCTCTACCGCCTCGCGGAGGAGGGACGCGAGAGGAACCTGACGGCGCTGCGCCTCCGCCTCGAGCGTACGGATGGTGGCTTGCGGCGCGCTGACGGTGGTCCGGCGAAGTTGAGTCATGATGCTTGATGCTAGCATCATGATGCGACGTGGTCAAACAGGAAGGGCAGAGGAGGTCCCGACGACCAGCATCCCGCCGATGATCAGCCGGCGCCGGCGCCGCGCCGGCGCCGGCTGATCCGCTGCATCGCCCGTCGTCTCATCATCGCCACGTTCTCCTGTCTCATGCGGACCAGGTTGTCTGGCGACCCACCACGGGGGGTTGCGGATGCGCGTGTCATCGTCCGAAATGGGGGATAGGCGGTTCGGACGGTGGAGCTCCGTGATCGCCGATCGGTCCCGGCGACCTCGCGCTCTTCCCCCAACCGGCTCCAGGTCCTCGTTCGGTCGCCCGGCCTGGACCGGCCAGGGGTCGCCACCCAGTCTCGTGGCCTACATCGATTCCGGCCCATCGACTTCGCTGGCTGCGTCAGGCCCCATCGCCTTGTCCGCGACGCCCTTCCAGAACTCCACTGCGGCCCCCTCGTACAGAAGGCCCATCGGCAAGGTCGCCCCACGCCAGTGCTCGACGGTCCGCAGCCCCGGCGCCGTAGCTCCCACGCGTCCCTCGTTCCGTGCGTCACCTTCATACGCGGACAGCCTGGCTTGGTGGATCGCCAGTTGCTCTCGCGCAAGACGCAAGCGGGCCTCCTCGGAAGCAAGATCCATGAAGAAGAGCTGCAGCAGCCCAAGGTCACGCAGCTCGGTGCGCGCACGGGCCGGCCGCTCGAGCCAGGCCGTTAGCACCTCGAGTCCCGCGGACGTGATCGCGACGATGCGCCGACGGCGGCCGTGCGCCTCGCGTGTCTCCGTCACGAGCCCGAGCGCTTCGAGGCGGGGCGGCTCGCTGTACAGCAGGGTATGAGGGAACGACCAGAAGTTGCCCACCGTCGCGTCGACATGCCGTTCCAGCGCATAGGGAGTCGACGGTCCTTCGCGCGCCAGCAAACCCAGGATGAGGTAGGAGGTCGGCGTCAGCCGCTCGGTTGACATCATACGCAATGTACCATACACTCCGCAGTGTTAGTACTGTGTCTACACCAGCGCGAGACGCCGGAGGCTACACACCAGCAGGCGACCAGAGGGACGTCGCCACTGGGCCACCGTCGCGGCAGTGCCGATGATCGCGAAAGGTGGTTCACCCATGACCACGAACCTCAAGACCAAGCTCGACCGCATTCCGCTCGAGATCCTCAACCAGGGCAAGCTGCAGCTCGTCGACGAGCTGTACGCGCCCGAGTACATCGAGCGCCTGCCTCAGCCCGGCATGGCCCCGACCCGTGAGGGCTTCAAGCAGTTCGTGACCTCGCTGCGGACGGCCTTCCCCGACCTTCACTACACGATCGACGATTCGATCGAGGCCGGCGACAGGTTCGTGACTCGGCTCACGGCCAGCGGCACGATGCGCGGCGAATTCGCCGGCATGCCGGCGACCGGCAAGCGTGCGACGTGGACGGAGATCCACATCATGCGCATCACCAACGAGCACGTCGTCGAGCATTGGGGCCTGATCCAGGAGTTGGGCATGCTGGTCCAGCTGGGCGTCATCCCGACACCCGGACGGACCCTCGTCACGGCGTAGTCGAGACCGACTGAACGTCTGACCGGAGGCCTCTCGCGGCGACGCGAGGGGCCTTCTTGCTGCCCGATCTCCCGCGTCGACACCACCATCCACACCGTCATCACCTCCGTGCATTGCACCGCGCCGATCGGACTCGCCCTCGTCCTGCTCGTCATCGCCCTGGTGATCAAGTTCGGGCCGCACTACTGCCCGCGACGGGAGGGCGTGGTGCGGCGTCGCTCGCGTGCTCGTCTCCCATCCGGCCACCAAGCGGCTTATCGAGCGCTTCGGCCGAACGGCAGTCCCCGCCTGATGTTCGGGCTCGGCCTCTTCATCCTCATGAGGACGTTGACGAGGTCCGTCAACTTCGCCAGGCATGTCCTGACTCGCCGCTCGGCTGGGCGGGCGGACAATGCGCATCACCGTTCGCCGACGGGGCGACGAGGCAACCAGCCGGAAGGGAAGCCGAACGATGAGCGTCGCCTTCGAACACGTCCCACACCCGCGCGTCGCGGCGCGGAAGAAGCAGGGGCCGCCTAAGATCGCCGACGAGCACGTCGGCCCGAACGGGCGGATCGCGCTGCTCCTGACGACGGTCGTCGGGACGATGTGGTGCGCCTATGCCTTCGCGGTCCTCGCCCTCATCGCTCTGCCATCGGCGCTCGGCGGCGGCCTCTTCCCGCTCATCCAGTGGGTGAGCCAGACGTTCATCCAGCTCGTCATGCTCTCAGTGATCATGGTCGGCCAGAACATCCTTGGCCGAGCCGCCGACAAGCGCGCCGACATGACCTACCGGGACGCGGAGGCGATCCTCCAGGAAGCCGAGCAGATCCAGGCCCATCTCAAGGCCCAGGACGAGGCGCTCAACGCCCTGCTCGACCGGGTCGAGGCGAATCTCGCCGGATCGTGACACGGGCGACGAGTGCGGGGTGAAGGCTGCCGGAGCCACCGGCGCCGGCTCAACCGAGCGTGGACGGATCCGGTCCGCCGAGCGCGGCTCTCGGTTCAGACGCGCAGTCCGACGCTGGCGAGCTCCGCGCGGGCGAGCCGGTCGTGGCGGCCGCCGACCCAGTCGCCGAGCGGATCCGGCGTGTATTCGAGGAGGGTCGAGTAGTCGAGCCGGGTGAATGCCCGCATCGCCAGGGCGCGCGCGATGTGGGCGTCGGCAAGGTCGGGTGCCGTGCGGATCGCACGGTGGGCGGCCCGGACCCGCCGCAGCCGGCTCCAGCGCCAGGGGAGATAGCGGACCAGCCACGGCTGCAGCGTCACGATCGCGAGCAACAGGGCGAGCACGATCGCGACCACGAAGATGAACTGTTCCAGCTGCGTGCCGAAGTCCGACAGGGGCTGGCCGGCGTCGCCGAAGACCTCACGCGCGATGTCGCGGACCTGCGACCCGACGAGCGGCAGGCCGGCCAGCGAGTCGCCGAGGTCGCGTCCGCCCTGGACCATGGTCTGGCCGCCGGCGCGCACGGTGCGGCCGGCCTCGGCGAAGCCGGCCAGGAACTGGAACAGCTGCCAGACGATGTTCCCCCAGAACACGACCCACACGATCGTCGCGACGTCCGCGACCTGTTCCTTCGTCCGGGCGACCGGCAACTCGCTCCAGATCTTGATCATCGTGGGCCCTCCCGCTTCCGCTCTGCGCCTCGGCTGGACGAGCCCCGAGTCGTGTCAGACGGCGGTCCGTCGACCCACGAAGAATTGGTACACCGCAACGACGACGACGGCACCGATCACCGCGACCACGAGGCTCGAGATGTTAAGGCCGGTCACGTCGGCGACCTTCAGTACGGTGCCCATGAGGAAGCCACCCACGACGGCAGACGCCTGGAGAGCCCCCGCTGGGACTACGACCGAGGACCGCGAGTATGCGCTGACTCCCGAGCGGGGACCACGGTCTGGTCGGCCTGACAGCGAGGGTCTTCGCGATCTCCCGAGCCCAGGAAGCCGGGCGTGAACGCTCGTGACAGGGTCAACAGGGAACGCGACGGTGAGTCGAGCCCCATCCACTGCTCGCCGCCGACCCCCGGATCCTTGACGCCGTGACTCCGTGGAAGTACCTCGCCGGGCCAAGGGCCTCAAGGTCGTGATGCTCGTGTCGGAGCATCCCGGTGCCTTCATCGAGCGTGAAGTGGGCGACCCGTGGGCCGCCGACTCGTGGCTCGCCGTGCGCGACCCGTCAGGGGTGAACCCCGTCTCCCTCGACGTCATGCCGGGATCCAGTCACGACTCCCTGAGCGACGCCGGCTGGAAGGTCTTCCTGGACGCCTTTCCGAAGGCAGCGAAGCGCGGCTGAAGACACCGTCCGGGAGGCACCGCCAACGGGCGCCTGGTCGCCGGATCGGGGCCGTCACCTCCATCGGCATCGGCCGGATCAGGGTCTGCTGGCGATGTCTACCGCGGCCGCAGCGAGGAGGAGCGTTCCCGCGGGACCGGCCATGCCCCCGAGGGCCGCCGGGACGACGAACGTCTCGTCGTGGTGTTCCGGCAGCCCGGGGTAGTCCGCGAGCTGGGTCGCCAGTTCGGCGCGAGCGGCCTCGACCAGCCCCGGGATCGCGGACAGACCGCCGCCCACGACGATCCGCTCCGGGGCGAGCGCATAGACGAGCGAGCGCACCCCCGCCGCCAGGTAGAACGCGACCAGGGCGGCCGCGGCGGTCCGGTCGGCGCCGTCGAGCGTCTCGGCGGGGCGGCCGAAGCGGGCAGCGATCGCCGGCCCGCTCGCCATCCCCTCGAAGCAGTCGCCGTGGAAGGGGCAGACCCCTGCGAACGTGTCGCCGGGCCGCCGGGGGACGACGAGATGGCCCATCTCCGGATGACCGAGACCGTGGATAAGCCGGCCGTCGACGACGGCCCCGCCGCCGATCCCGGTCCCCAGGGTGAGGTAGACGAACGAGCGAAGCCCGCGCGCCGCGCCCCAGCGACCCTCGGCGAGCGCCGCCGCATTCACGTCCGTGTCGAACCCGACCGGCAGGTCGAACTCGCTCGCGACGGGTCCGACGAGGTCCGTCCCCGACCAGCCCGGCTTCGGAGTCGTCGTGATCCAGCCGTAGCGGGGATGCCCCTCGCGCAGCTCGACCGGTCCGAACGATCCGATCCCGATGGCATCGAGCCGGGTCCCGGCATCCACGGCGCGCCGGAAGAAGGCGAGCGCGGCGCCGATCGTCTCGGCCGGCCCCGTGACGTCGATCCGCGCCGTCTCGATGATCGTGTCCGGGTCGGTGCCGATCACGCAGACGAACTTCGTCCCGCCGGCCTCGATCCCGCCGTACATCGCGACCTCCGTGTCCCGCCGAACGTGCCGCTCGGTGTCCCAGGAGTGTACGAGCGTCCGAGGGTCACAGCCGCGCGGAGCGGCCCGTCGAAGAAGCTGACGCCGGGCGGCTGACTGGCAGGCGACAGGGGACCGCCCGGCGTCGCCATGTCCGGTTATCCACAGGGGCGCTAGACTTGTCCACACGCCCGGGCCACGACGCGGACATGTCGACACGGGTGAGCTGGGAGGCCGAGACCTGCGCCAGGCCGTCAAGATCCGGCCCGACACCGGGCCCGTCGACCGCCGCCGGATCCTCGCCGCGGGGCTGTCCGCGCTCATCCCGGGCACCGGCCAGGCGCTCAACCGCCGCCGGGACCTGGCGATCGTCTTCTTCGTCCCGTTCGCGGTGGTGCTCGTCGTCGCCGGTCTCGTGGCGATCTCGGCACCGGGACCGAAGCTCCTGGCCACGGCGATCGTGCCCCGCACCCTCCAGGCGCTCCTGACCCTCAACCTGCTCATCCTCGCCTGGCGGCTCGCCGCACTCCTCCAGGCGTTCTTCGACCGGCGGTTCGAGCTCCGGCCCGGCGGGCTGGGCCTCGGCGGGCTGGCGTTCATCGTGGTCGTCACGATCCTCCCCCACCTCGCCGGCCAGTATGTGGGCGGGGTCGCCCAGTCGTCGTTCGCCCGGATCTTCGACGGCGCGGTGCTCGCGGCGCGCTCCGACGAGAAGGCGCCGACGACCGCGCCGGGTCCGAACGAACGGATCAACGTCCTCCTCGTCGGGCTCGACACGGGCAAGGGCCGCGACCACGCGCTGACCGACTCGCTGATCGTGGTCTCGGTCGACCCGGTCGGGAAGTCGGTGAGCATGGCCTCGCTGCCGCGCGACCTCGTCGGCGTGCCGCTCGGCGACGGCCGGACCTTCGACCCGAAGCTCAACTCGCTCCTGAGCTACGCGACCCGCCATCCCGAGGCGTTCCCGAAGGGCGGCATCCGGACCCTGGAGGACGCGGCCGGAGCGCTCCTGGGCATCCCGATCCACTACTACGCGACGATCGACCTCGGCGGCTTCATCAAGATGGTCGACGCGGTCGGCGGGGTGGACGTCAGGGTGACCCAAGCGCTCGACGACCCGCGCTACAAGGACTACGGGGTGAAGAACGGCTGGTCGGTCGACGTGGGCCCGCACCACTTCGGCGGGATCGACGCGCTGGCCTACGCCCGGATCCGCAAGTCCGAGGGTCAGACCGACTTCACCCGCCAGGCGCGCCAGCAGGAGATCCTCCTGGCCCTCCGCCAGAAGGTCGTCCGCGGCGGCGCGCTGCTCAGTCTGCCCGGCCTCATCGACGCGGTCGGCGACACGGTCACCACGGACATGCCACCCGAGCTGCTCCCGGACCTGGCCGTCCTGGCCGGCGAGATCCCCTCGAAGCGGATCGTCCGGGTCGTCGTCCGCTACCCGCTCATCCACCCGGGCAAGCCGAGCAACCCCTACGGCGCCGTCCAGGTCGCGAACATGGACGCGATCACCGCGATGGCCCGGGCGCTCTTCCCTGCGCCGGGCGGGGTCCCGGTCGGTTGGACGCCGAAGGACGGCAAGCCCAGCCTGGCGCCGGCGAGCCCCCTGCCGAGCGCCAGCCCGGGGAGCTAGAACCCCAGGTCGGCCAACCGCTTGGCCATCCGCCGGGCCGCCCGCGACCGGTGCGAGATCCGGTGCTTCTCGGCGGCGGACCAGAGGCCGAGCGTCCGCCCGCCGGGCGGCTCGCTGGACGGCTCGAAGATCGGGTCGTAGCCGAAGCCGCCGTGGCCATGGGGCCGGGTCGCGATCCGGCCCCGGCAGGTCCCGCGGCTCTGGGCGAGGATCGGCACGGCCCGAGCGCCATCCTCCGTGGCTTCGGCGAGCGCGAGGACGCACACGTACCGCGCCCCGCGCCGCTCCGGGGGAAGGCCGTCCAGGGCGTCCAGCAGCTTCGCGTTGTTCTGTGCGTCGGTGGCGTCCTCGCCGGCGTACCGACGGGTCCGGACGCCGGGGCCGCCGTCGAGCGCGTCGACCTCGATCCCGGAGTCGTCGGCCAGGGTGGGCAGGCCGGTCAGCCGGGCGTAGTAGCGGGCCTTCAGGCGAGCGTTCCACTCGAACGTCTCGCCGTCCTCGACCGGGTCGAGTCCAGGTGCGACCCCGGCGTCGTCGAGCGACAGGAGGCGTGCCCGAGCCGGGTGGAGGAGCTCGCGGAGCTCGCGGAGCTTGTGCTCGGAGCGGGTGGCGACGACGATCCGGGGTCGGTCGGAGGCCGAGGTGGCGCCGCGGCCTGTGAGCGCGGCGCCGTCGCCGGTCCGGCTCACCGCTTGACGGACGCGATCGCCTCGGCCTGCTTCGCGAAGAGCTGGTCGAGACCGAGCTGGGCCAGATCGAGCAGGCCGTTCATCGCCGCCCGGTCGAACGGCTTGCCCTCGGCCGTTCCCTGGACCTCGACGTATGTCCGGGCGTCCGTGCCGACGACGTTGAAGTCCACCTCGGCCCGCGAATCCTCCGGGTAGTCGAGGTCGAGGTACGAGGTCCCGTCGACGATCCCGACGCTGACCGCGGCGATCCGGCCGACGATCGTCCGCTCCATCCCATACGTGATGAGCGCGGCGGCGAGGGCGACATAGCCGCCCGTGATCGAGGCCGTGCGCGTGCCGCCATCGGCCTGGAGGACGTCGCAGTCCACGGTGACCGTGCGCTCGCCGAGCCGGCCCAGGTCCACCACCCCGCGGAGCGAGCGACCGACGAGCCGCTGGATCTCGTGGGTCCGGCCGCCGATCCGGCCCTTCGCCAATTCACGCTGGCTGCGCTCGGCGGTCGCCCGCGGGAGCATCGAGTACTCGGCGGTCACCCAGCCGGTCCCCTTGCCGCGGAGATGGGGCGGGACGCGATCCTCGATCGAGGCCGCGCACAGGACCTCGGTGTCGCCGACCCGGATCCGGCACGAGCCCTCAGCCCACTTCTGGACGCCCAGCGTCAGGGTGACCGGGCGGAGCTGGTCCGGTCGCCGGCCGTCGGCGCGGACCGTCGGGGGGCGGTTGCCGATCGTCATGGGAGGGTCTCCTTCGTGGTGGCGCGCTCCTCGGCCTTGGCGGCGTCCCAGAGCGCGTCGAGCTGGGTGAAGTCGAGGTCGCGGAGGGCGACCCCCCGGGCGGCGGCGGCGCGCTCCACGGAGCCGAACCGGCGCCGGAACTTGTCGTTGGCCGAGCGGAGGGCGGCCTCCGCCTCGACGTCGTGGCGGCGGGCGAGGTTGACCAGGACCATCAACAGGTCGCCGATCTCCTCGCTCCGGTGGGCGGCGGTCTCCGCTTCGCGCAGCTCGGCCAGCTCCTCGTGGACCTTCTCGAGGATCCCCTCCACCGTCGGCCAGTCGTAGCCGAGGGCGGACGCCCGCTCCTGCATCTCCTGGCTCGCGGCGAGGGCGGGCATCGCCCGGCTGATCCCGTCGAGGGCGCTCCGACTCGAGCCGGGCGGGACCCCCCCGGCCCCGGCGTCGGCGGCGCTCGGCGGCCTCGGCGTGCGGCGCGCTCGTCGGCCTTGATCCGCTCCCACTGCCGGGTCACGTCGGCGGCGGTCCTCGCCTCGGCCTCGCCGAAGACGTGGGGATGCCGCCGGACGATCTTCGCGGCGATCGCCGCCTGGACGTCGGCCAGGTCGAAGACGTCCGCCTCCGCGGCCAGCTGAGCGTGGATGACGACCTGGAGGAGGAGGTCGCCGAGCTCCCCGGCGAGATCGGGCGTGGCCCCGTCAGCCAGCGCGTCGTAGACCTCGTAGGCCTCCTCGAGGAGATGCTTGCGGAGCGACTCGTGGGTCTGCTCGCGGTCCCAGGGACAGCCGTCCGGCAGCCGGAGGCGGGCCGAGATCCAGGGCATCGCCCACGGGCCCGCGACCGCCAGCTCCGGGGCGAGCGGGGCGAGGTAGAGCGGCCCGGTGAGGTGATCGACCGTCAGCTCCCCGACCGAAAGGCCGTCGGAGCCGCCCGCTCGACCGACGGCATGCTCGGCGGGGTAGAGCCGGCGGAGCAGCACCACCGGATCGCGGCCGGCCGGCCCGGCCCGACCGGGCAGGGCCTCGGGCATGTCGGGCGCGGCAGCCGCCGCCGACGAACCGTCGGAGGCGGGACCCGGTCGCGGGCCGAGGAGCGCGACCGGGACGATCAGCAGGGGCCTCGACGCCTCGATCGGGGTCGCCACGAGGTGCTCGGCCGCGACCACCTGGAGACCGGCCGCCGGGTCGAGTCCCCAGCGCAGTCGCGCCTCGGCGAGGAGGGCGTCGAGCACGATCGCCTCGTCAGGGCGTCGTGCCGGTGGTGCCGGAGGTGTCGGGGCTGATGTCGGCCTTCGCCCGCTGGGTCGTGTACCAGTTCGTGAAGGCATCGCTCTGGAGCGTGGTCAGCTGGGCACCGTCGGGCTTCCGAGTCTGCTCGTCGCGGACGAGGAAGAGGTAGTACCCGTCGGTCGTCTGGAGGACGTCGCTCGGCTTGCCGATCGGGGCGGCGAAGATCGCATCCTCGAGGTTCTGGGCCAGCTGGTTGCGGGCGACCCAGCGCATGTCGCCGCCGGTGGCCGCATCGGTCGCATCGGAGTTCGCCCGGGCCAGCGCGGCGAAGTCGGCGCCTGGTGCGTTGACCTGGGCCTGGATCCCGTTGATCCGGTCCTCCGGAGGCCCGCGACGCTCCTCGTACAGGACGACGTGCCAGCCGTACTGGCTCTGGACGGGGCCGATCAGGTCGCCGTTCTTCAGGCCCTGGGCGAAGATGGCATCGCCGAAGCCGCGGTCGAGCTGGCTCTGCGGTGAACCAGCCCAGCTCGCCGCCCTGGGCGCCCGAGGCCGTGTCCTTGCTGTCGGTCTGGGCGATCGACTCGAACTCCTTGAGGAGCGCGGCCGGGTCGCCCTGGAGCGCCTTGAGCTTGTCATAGGTGGCCTGGGCCTTGGCCTTCGCCGCCGCCACCGACGCGGCGTCCGAGGGGACCGGGCTGCCCGTGCTCGGATCGGCGTCGCCGGGGGTGTACAGGATGTGCCGGACCTTGACCTGGTCGCCCGGCCCCTGGTAGTCCGCGCTCGAGACGAAGATCTCGCTCACCTGCCGCTGCGGCGTCGCCTGCTCGGTCACGTCGGCCACGATCTTCGTCTTCAGGGCGTCGCGGGTGAGATCCGAGCGGACCGCCCCGCGATAGGTCGACAGGGGGATCCCCGCGTCGTCGATCTTGCTGAGCCAGGCGCCGTCGACGCTCTGCGGCGCGATGTCCACGACCTGGGCGAACCGGTAGGTGCCGTCGGCGCCCTCGATGACGTCGGTCAGGCCGCCCTTCGCCGTCGTGAACGCGGCCGCGAGAAGGGCCGGATCGAGCGACGGGTCGGTGGCCTGCGACCAGCCGGTGTCCCCGCCGTTCGCGGCGTAGGTGTCGGTGGAGACCTTCTGCGCGACATCGGCGAACTTCTGGCCGCCCTTCACGTCGGCCAGCGCGGCCTCGGCCTTCGCCTTGGCGGCGGTCTTCTGGGCGTCGGTCGGGGCGCTCGCGCCGGACGTCACCTCCGGCTCGACCGAGATCATCGCCAGGTGACGCTGCTCCTTCGTGGTCGCCTCGTCCACCAGGCGCTGGTCGATCTGGGCGTCGGTCACCGTGATGCCCTGCTGGGCGGCGAGCTGCCCCTGGAGGGTGTTGTCGATGAGCCGGTCGAGGGCGGCGCTGGCGATCGACGTCCGCTGCTGCTCCAGGACGGACAGCCGGGTCTGGTACTCGGAGTCGGAGAGCCGGCCGAGCTGGTTCAGGTCACGGAGGTGGGCCTCGGCCTGGTCGATCCGGAACGAGTCGATCTTGGCCTGGTCGGCCAGCTGGTCCTTGTTCAGGGAGGTCCCGTTGACCGTGGCGACCGAGGCGAAGTGGGCTTCGTAGTAGGTCGCGAGGGCGGCTCCGGCGAGGGCCAGGACCCCGATCACGATGACGATCGCGAAGCCGATGTTGATGTAGAGGTTGCGCCGGTCCTTCTCCTCCCAGCTGGGGCGGTGGGAGCGCTTGACGGCCGGTTTCGAACGGAAGGTCATTCGGACGTGGGTTCCTGCAGGAAAGGGCCCGAGGAGGTCGGGGATGGGGCGGGTATCGTACCCTATCGTCTCGACGAGGGGCCGGAGCCGCCCCGTGGCCAGTCCGAGGAGTCCACCGATCAGCGACAGCGAGACGATCCGCGGACGACGCATCCTGGTGACCGGCGGGTCGGGCACGATCGGCTCCCGGCTGGTGGATCGGCTGGTCGAGCTGGAGCCCGACGTCGTTCGGGTCTTCGGCCGGGACGAGACCAAGCAGTTCTACCAGCGCCACCGCTTCCGGGATCGTCCCGACGTGCGCTTCCTCATCGGCGACATCCGCGACCGAGACCGGCTCGCCCGGGCGATGGAAGGCATCGACATCGTCTTCCACTGTGCCGCCCTCAAGCACGTCGAATCGGGCGAGTACAACCCCTTCGAGGCGACCCAGACGAACGTGGTCGGGACCCAGAACGTCATCGACGCCTGCCTGGCGGCGGAAGCCGGGACGATGATCCTGACCTCGTCCGACAAGGCCGCCAACCCGACCTCGGTCATGGGCGCCAGCAAGCTCCTGGCCGAGAAGCTCGTCTCCGCCGCGACGAACTACCGGGGCCACCACCGGACGGTCTTCGCCAGCGTCCGCTTCGGGAACGTGCTCGGGTCGCGCGGCTCGGCGCTCGAGCTGTTCGCCCGCCAGGTGGCCGACGGCGGACCGGTCACGGTGACGGACCCGACGATGAGCCGGTTCGTGATGACCACCGACCGGGCCGTCGAGCTGGCGATCCTGGCCGCCCGGATCGCTCGCGGCGGCGAGGTCTTCGTGTTCAAGATGCCCGTCGCCCGACTGGACGACCTCGTCCGGGCCGCGATCGAGACCGGCGCGACGGCGAACGGCCTGGACCCGGCCTCGATCGAGCGGGTCACCATCGCCCCGCGGCCGGGCGAGAAGCCGTTCGAGGAGCTGATGACCGAGGACGAGTCGAGTCGGGCCTTCGACGTCGGCGACATGTACGCCGTGCTGCCCTCGATCGAGTCCCATCCCGACGTCCTCGCCGCCTATCGCGACGTCCCGCCGGCCCCGGTCGGCGCCTACCGGTCCGACCACGTCGAGCCGCTCGACGCGGAAAGCGTCCGCCGGATGGTGGCCGAGACGCTCGCATCCGACGGCGGGTCCACGGTCGTGCGGCCCGGCGTCCCGCGGTGAGGATCCTCGTCACCGGCGCGGCGGGCTTCATCGGCCGCTGGGTCGTCGGCGAGCTGCTGGCCCGCGGCCACGTGGTCCGCCCGATCGACAACCTCGTCACCGGCGACCTCGCCAACCTGGTCGAGTTCGCGGGCCATCCGAACCTCCTGCCGTTCGAGGAGGGCGACGTCCGCGACGAGACCGCCTGCCGACGCTGGGCCGCCGAGGCCGACGCCATCGCCCACCTCGCCGCCTCCATCTCGGTCCAGGACTCGATCGACGACCCGGCGACGACCTTCGACAACGACGTCGTGGGGACCTTCCGCCTGCTCGAGGCGGCCCGCGGGCGACGGGCCCGGTTCCTGTTCATGAGCACCTGCATGGTCTACGACCGGGCGACCACGCCGGCCGGGATCGACGAGACACACCCGACGAGGCCCGCCTCGCCGTATGCGGCCTCGAAGATCTCCGGAGAGGCGCTGACCCTCTCCTACGGCCACGCCTACGGGCTCCCGGTGACGGTCGTCCGGCCGTTCAACACCTACGGGCCGTTCCAGCGCTCGGTCGGCGAGGGCGGCGTCGTGGCGATCTTCATCCGCCGCTCGCTGCTCGGCGAGGAGCTCCGGATCTACGGTGACGGGACCCAGACCCGGGACCTCCTGTACGCCGAGGACTGCGCCCGCTTCGTGGGCGACGCGCTCCTGTCCGACGCGGCCGTGGGGCGGATCCTCAACGCCGGGACCGGCCGCGACGTCTCGGTCAACGATCTCGCCGCCGCGGTGGAGCCGGATCCGAGCCGGATCGTCCACGTCGAGCACATCCACCCCCAGAGCGAGATCGCCGTCCTGCGCTGCGATCCACGGGCCGCGGAGGCCGTCCTCGGCTGGCGGCCGCAGGTGACGCTGCCGGATGGTCTCGCCCGGGTCCGGACCTGGATGGCCGGACGGCTCGAGGCGGGGCTCCCGGTCGCGTGACCGATCCGAAGCGTCTCGCGATCGACGGCGGCAGACCGGTCCGATCCACCTTCCTGCCGTACGCCCACCAGCAGATCGACGACGACGACGTCGCGGCGGTGGCTGCGGTCCTGCGCTCCGACTGGCTCACGACAGGCCCCCGGGTCCCGGAGTTCGAGGCGGGCCTCACCGCGGCGACGGGGGCCCGGCACGCGGTCGCGTTCTCATCGGGGACGGCGGCCCTCCACGGGGCCACCGTGGTCGCCGGTCTCGGGCCGGGTGACGAGGCGATCACCAGCCCGATGACCTTCGTGGCGACCGCCAACGCGGTCCTCTACGCCGGCGCCGAGCCCCGTTTCGCCGACGTGGACCCGACGACCCTGCTCATCGACCCGGAGGCCGTCGCGGCGGCGATCAACCCGCGGACGCGGGCCATCCTGCCGGTCGACTACGCCGGTCACCCGGCCGACTACGACCGGCTCCGGGCGATCGCCGACCGCGCCCCGGGCGGCCCGCTGACGATCATCGCCGACGCCTCGCATTCGCTGGGTGCGACGACCGACGGCCGACGGGTCGGCACCCTCGCCGACCTGACAGTCCTCAGCCTCCACCCGGCGAAGATCCTCACGACGGGTGAGGGCGGCGCCGTGCTCACCGACCGCGACGACCTGGCCGACCGTCTCCGACGGTTCCGGAACCACGGCATCGCCACGGAGCTGGCCGCCCGGACGGACTGGACCTACGCGATGGTCGAGCTGGGCTACAACTACCGGCTGACCGACATCGGGGCTGCCCTGGGAAGCTCGCAGCTGGCCCGGCTCGGGACCTTCCTCGAGCGGCGCCGGGCGCTCGCCGCCCGCTACCTGGAGCGGCTGGCCGACCACCCGTTCGTGCAGCCCCCCACCGTGGTCCCGGGAGTCGACCCGGCCTGGCACTTCTGCTATGCCCAGCTGCGGCTGGAGAGGCTGGCCGTGGACCGCGGGGTCGTCTACCGCGCGCTGCGGGCCGAGGGGATCGGGGTCAACGTACACTACATCCCGGTCCACGCTCACCCCTTCTACCGCGAGCGCTATCCGGGGCTCTCGTTCCCGGTCGCCGAGGCGGCCTACGAACGGCTCCTCACCCTGCCGCTCCACGCCGGGATGACCGAGGCCGACGTGGACGACGTGATCGAGGCCCTCGACAAGGTGACCGCGGCCTACGCCGCGGGGTAGCGCCCGAGCGATGGCGGCGACCCGGCCGAACCAGCTGGCTCGCTCGGCCCTGGTTCGGGTCCGCCGGGGTCCGGCCACGGCCCTCCTCTACGGCGTCCTCGCAGCCCTCAGCTTCCCGACGCTCGAGCTCCTGCGCTGGGGGACGGGCGGTCCCGTCTACGCGGCCGATGTCTTCGACCCGGACGGAGGCGTCCCGCGGATCGGGGCGACCCTGAGCCAGCTGGCATCCTCGGGACCGTCGCTCTGGGACCCGGGCATGGTCACCGGGGTCCCGGCCCTCGCGCACGGCGCGCTGACGCCGATCGCCCCAGACGTGATCATCGGCCTCTTCGCCGGGCCCTTCGCCGCCTTCGTGATCACCGGCTGGCTGCTCGCTTTCCTCGCCGGGCTGGGGATGCACCGGTTCCTTCGCGACTCGGTCCACCTGCCGACTGCGGCCTGCATCCTCGGTGCGACGATCTACCTGTTCTCGTTCTGGCATTACGTCTACGGCTTCGCGGCCGTGATCGCACCGCTGGCGATCTGGGCCGTCGACCGGCTGGCGACGAGCCGCGGGAGCCGTTCCGCGCCGCTCCTCATCGGAGTGGGCGCCGTGGCCCTTGGGACGTACGCGGGCCTGGGTCAGATCGCCCTGCTGGTCGGTGGGCTCAACCTCGTCTGGGTCGTCGTGGGCTCCACCGCCGGGACCCTGCGTTCGCGACTCCGCGCGTGGCTGGCGATCTGGGGTCTCGGCCTGGCCATCTACCTCCCGGTCATCCTCACGCAGGCTGGTCTGCTCCCGATCTCGGTCCGAACGATCTGGGACATCCCGTATCTCTATGAGACACGACCGATCCCTTCCCTGCTCGAACGCCTCCAGTTCTACTCGGCCACGATCCTCGGGATCCCGATCGGCGCCGACCTCGGTCGATCACCGATGTACTACGGGACGTACTTCACGGGGGCGGTCGGTCTGGTCTGCATCGGGGCCCTCGTCATCCTCGGGAGACGACGGCGGGCCGCCCGGTTCGCGATCCTGGTCCTCCTGGCGATCCCGATCCTCGACTGGGCGGCCACCATGCTCGTGCCCGCCCTGGAGCCGCTGGGCACGCTTCAGACGTTCCAGTTCGTGCGCATCCGACACCTGCTGCCCTTCGCGCTCGCCCTCGGCGTGGCCATCGGCGCGACACGCCTGGTGGCCTTCGCCCGCCTCCGAGCGGTGCGATCCACCTCGGTGGTGGTCGGCCTGGCAGCCGTCGTCGGCGCGTTCGTCGGGTGGCAGGTCATCGTCGCGCTCGGCCGTGTCGGCCGGAGCGCCCAATGGAGCGTGGTCGGGCGTGACCTGCTGGCGGCGGCGCTCATCGTCGGCCTGACGGCCGTCACCGTGGCCCTGGGCACCCGAGCCATGGCGAGGGGGCGGGCGGGCCGGCGGATCGCGCCCGCAGTCATCGTCGTGCTGCTCCTCCTCGTGGCCGGCGAGCGGCTCCTCTATGCCCACGGCGAGCGACTCGCCGGCGGCCATCTCGGCGACTGGCAGACCCACCTGGCGCTGACGCCGACGCAGGCGGCCATCGGGCGGCTCGGTGGTCCCGAGCCCGGGCGGACGCTCACCCTGGGCGACGACCCGAACCGGATGTGGTTCCACGGGCTGGAGACGGTCGACGGGTACGTCGCCCTCTACCCGGTCCGGTACCACGCCCTGTTCCGGGTCCTCATCGACCGCTGTCTCGAGGCCGATCCCGCGACGCGGGCCTACTACGACGGCTGGGGCCAGCGCGTCTACGCCTTCTGCCCTGAACTGGACCCGGCGGTCCTCGACCTGCTCGGAGTGCGCTGGATCGACGCGCTGGGCGCGACACCCGACGTTCCCGGGCTCGTCGAGCGGTTCCGTGACGGCACGCGATCGCTCTTCGAGAACCTCGATCCGCTGCCGCGGGCCTTCCTCGTCGGCGGAACGACCGTCGTGCCCGATACGAGCGCCGCGCAGTCGTGGCTTGGATCGGCCGACCGGACGACCCTCGCCGGCGCGGCGGTCGTCCTCGCCGGTGAGGCGGCCGGTTCGCTGCCCACCGCACCGGGGCCGGCCGGATCGGCGCGGATCACTCGATCCGAGCCGGACCGGGTCGACGTCGCCCTCACGGCCGACCGTCCGGCGCTGCTGGTCCTGACCGATGTCGCCTATCCCGACTGGGGTGTCGAGGTCGACGGGCGCCCGGCGACGGTGGTTCCGGTCGACCTCGCGTTCCGGGGCGTTGCCGTGCCGGCGGGCGATCACCAGGTCACCTTCCGTTATCGCCCCGTCGGGACGTGGCTCGGGTTCGCCGTCGCCGGGATCGCGCTGCTGCTGACGATCCTCACCGCGCTCTGGCTGTGGCGTCGCGATCGACGACCCGGACGCGCGGGGTCGGCGACGGTCAGGCCTCCGTCGGAGGCGCCACCAGGTCCCAGCTGAGGGGCGTTCCCCGCGCGATCGCGGTGGCGGCGCGTCGCCCCAGGACCGCCTCGTAGTCGCGCGTATGGAGGCCGTCGGCCGGGCGGATCGAGCGGACGTTCCGTTCCGTGAAGACCTCCCCCGCGGCGACGTCCTCCACGACGAAGAGCGAGCGGCGGAACCGTCGGCTCTCGGCCTCGGCGGGCGTCGGCCCCACGGCGGCATCGCCGAGGGAGCGTTCCGCGATCCGGACCGCCTCGACCATCGCGCGGAAGCCGGCCGCGTCGAGCGAGAACGGCGCGTCGGGCGTCGCGTCGTCGTGAGACAGGGTGAGGTGCTTCTCGACGATGCACGCCCCGAGGGCGACCGCCCCGATCGGGACGACCTCGCCGGCCGTGTGATCCGACAGGCCGACGGGCAGGCCCCAGCGGTCGATCATCGCGGGGATCGCCCGGAGGTTGACGGCCTCGGGCGGCGAGGGATAGGCGCTGGTGCACTTGAGGAGCGCGATCTCCCTCGCGCCGGCCGACCGGGCCGCCGTCACGGCCTCGTCGATCTCGGCCTCGGTGGCCATCCCGGTCGACATGATCAGGGGCTTCCCGGTCGCGGCCATCCGACGGATGAGAGGCAGGTCGACCAGCTCGAACGAGGCGACCTTGTAGGCCGGCACGTCCATCGCCTGGAGGAAGTCCACCGCCGTCGGGTCGAACGGCGACGAGAAGCAGTCCATCCCGAGCGACTCCGCGAGGGCCTTGAGGCGCGGCTGCCACTCCCAGGGCGTGTAGGCGCCCTGGTACAGCTCGTAGAGCGTCGTCCCGGCCCAGAGGGAGCCGGATCCCGCCCGGAAGGCCGGGGCATCGCTCCGGATCGTGATCGTGTCGGGCGTGTACGTCTGGAGCTTGAGGGCGTCCGCGCCCGCCTCATGGGCGGCATGGACCAGGCGGACCGCGACGTCCTCGTCCTGGCCGTGGTTCGCCGACATCTCGGCGATGACGTAGACGGGGAGCCCCGGCCCGATGGCCCGGCCGTTGATCGAGAAGGGCGCGACCCGCGTCATCTCCGCACCTCCGTACCGAGCCGACGTCCCCGGGCTCGCCTCGGTCGCCGTTCGTCCATCGACTCCTCCATCAGGCGTCCGTCGCCGTTCCGGCGGATCGGCCGACCAGGGACGCGATCTCGGTCGCGACCCGCTCGGTCCCGCGCCCATCGGTGATCCCTGCCGCGGCGGCGGCCATCGCCCGGACCTGCTCCGGCGCGGCTCGCAGGTCCTGGATCGAGCGGCCGATCGTCTCGACGTCCACCGATGCATGCCAACCGAGCGTCAGCGCTGCCCCACGCTCGGCGAGTCGTCGTCCGGCCTCGCGCTGATTGTCCGCCAGGACGACGAGGATCGACGGCAGGCCGACCGCGCACCGTTCCCAGCTGGCGGAGCCCGGTGCCCCGATCGCGAGATCGGCCCGCTCCATGAGGGCGGCCATCGCCGGGGTGGCGACATGGAGCTCGACCCGGGGATGGTCGGCCGCCCAGGCTCGCAGGTCGGCCAGGGCCGGATAGCCGGCACCCACGACCACGTCGACGTTCGCGCCGACGTCGTCAGCGGCCTGGCTGGCCCGCCCGGTCACGTTCGAGGGGTCCCCGCCACTGATGAACACGAGGATCCGCTCGATCCGGCCGGACCGCGTTCGGAGTCGCTCGTGGGCGACGGCGAATTCGGGCCGCAGGAGGGCGAACATCGGCCCGGCCAGGATGCGGGCCGGGCCGGGCACCAGCGACGCGTACCTGCTCGCTTCCGCACCGAGGTTCTGGTTCAGGACGAGGTCCACGGGCAGGGGCCGGTCCGCGAGGTCGTCGATCGCGACGAGCATCCCGGCCCAGTCCCGGGCGTGGGCGAGCCACTCGGCCCCGACCTGATAGTGGTCGACGATGAGCGTGGGCCGGTCCGACCGGAGACGTGACCCGAGCCAGCCCGGTTCGTCGTCGACCGCGAGATCCGACGGGATCCGGAGCGTCTCGATCCCAGCGGCGCCCATCGACCGCTCGAGGTCGCCGGTGAGCTCACGACTCGCGAAGGTCACCGACCAGGCCCGCCGGATGAGCTCATCCGCGAGCGTCCGGCAGCGCACGAGGTGGCCCGTCCCGAGCACGACGGAGGCGTCGGCCCGGACGAGCGCGTGGTGGTCGGTCACCCGGGGCCCGCCGGCCCGGGCACCGTCTTCTGGACCACGTGCCGGTTCAGGTCCATCCAGTCCGGGTGCGCCTCGACGACCGCCAGCGCCTCGCGCCAGGTGAAGTCGTCGCGGCCGATCGCGTCGTAGATCCGCCGGACGAGCTCGTAGTCCTCGGGCGTGTCGACCGACCAGCGATGCTCCGATCGATCGTCCTCGGCGGGGACCCTGAGCGTCCGGAACAGCTCCGGATGTCGATAGAGGTAGGGGGTCGCATGCTCGCGCCAGGCCGGGTCGCGATCCTCCCGCCAGGCCCGCTCGAGCGCGGGCATCGACGCGACCTCGACATCCAGCCCGCGGGGGTACGTCCGTGGCTCCATGGCCGTGCTCGCGTAATCGCAGGGCCGATCGGCGAAGGCGGAGATCGTCCGATCGATGACCGCCGGGTCGATCAGCGGACAATCGGAGGTGATCCGGACGACGACATCGGCGCGGTGGGCCCGGGCGGCCATCACGTAGCGGTCGAGGAGATCGGTCTCGCTCCCACGCACCACCGACCAGCCTTCGTCGCGGCCGAGCTTCTCGATCACGTCATCCGAAGGCGTGCTCGTGATGGCGACGACGACCTCGTCGAGCCGGGTGGCCCGGGCGACCCTCGCGACCACCCGGCTGAGCATGGGCTCGCCGAGCAGGGGCAGGAGGACCTTGCCCGGCAGCCGGGTGCTCCCCATCCGCGCCTGGATGATCGCGACGGTCCTGCTCATCGGATCAAGGGTATCGGAGCGCCGACATGTCCGGCGCTGGCTATCATCACGCGATGGACTGCGACCTCGCCCGGTGACCGACCCCGCCCGTCTCGAGGCGCTGTGGGCCGGCGACTTCGGCGATGCCTACGTCGAGCGGAACAGCGCCCTGGACACCCGGCGCGCGACGTTCTGGGCCGATCTCCTGGCCGCGCACCCGATCCGCTCGGCCCTCGAGGTCGGCTGCGGCCAGGGCGGCAACCTGGGACCGATCTCGCGGATCCTGCCGGTCCGCGAGGTCTGGGGTGTCGACGTCAACGACGAGGCGCTCAACCGGATCCATCGCGATGCTCCGGGCGTCAACGCGGTCGCCGGTCTCGCCCGCCGACTGCCGTTCCGTGACCGCTTCGTCGACCTCGTCTTCACGATGGGGGTCCTCATCCACCAGCCGGACTCGACCCTGCCGATCGTCCTGTCCGAGATCGTCCGATGCTCGAACCGCTTCGTCCTGTGGGGCGAGTACCACGCCGAGGCGACCGAAGAGGTCCCCTACCGTGGTGTCGACGGGGCGCTCTTCCGACGCGACTACGGCGCGATCTATCGCACGCTCTTCCCCGAGCTGATCGTCCGGGCGGAGGGCTTCCTCGGCCCCGAGGATGGCTTCGACCGGGTGACCTGGCAGCTCCTCGAGCTGCCCTGAACCGGCCGCGCCGGGTCGGTGTCGTCGGCTGTCCTCCGCGCGTCAGTCGCGCTCGAGCACGACGACGTCGGGCGGCGCGCCGCGCGGTGTCGGCGACGGGCGTGCCACCGGTGGCTCGAAGCCCGCACCGCTGAACAGGGCCAGCGAGACCGCGTTCTCCGGGCGGATCCAGGCCCGGAACCGCGCACCCGGGAAGGCCGCCCGGGCCGCCGCCAGACCGGCCTCCAGCAGCGGACGCGACCGCCCCTTCCCTCGCGCGCCGCGATCGAGCGCCACGCCCACCACGAGAGACCCGTCGGAGGCGCGATCCACCCGGACGACGCCGATCAACCGGCCGTGCGACCGACCGACCCAGATCCGCCCGGCAGCCGGATCGGACAGGCGTCGGGCGAGCCAGCGGCGGTGCTCGTCCGACGCGATCGGGTCGCCGCTGAAGCTGGCCGAGCGAGTCTCCGGATCGTTGGCCCAGGCAAGGAGTCGATCGCGGTCGCGGGGCCCGACCGGACGAACGACCACCCGATCCGGATCCGGGCGGACGGTGGGCCCGCTCATCGCCGGTCGGTCACGACGGCGCGGGCTCGGCCGGTCGACGCACGATGACCGAGACGAACGTCGCCAGAAGGTCCTCGGGTGCGGCGCCCCGGTAGGTCCGGGTGGCCCCCACGTCGGATCGCGGCGGCGCCGGTGCGGCGGGACGCCGGGCGGCGAGCTCGGCCTGGACCAGCCAGCGGACGCGATCGATGCCGAGCAGGCGATGGACCACCGCCCGGATGGCACGCTTGATCATCGATCGACCGCCGAACCGGCGAGGTCCGTGGCGGGCTCGATCGCACGCCTGATCGACGCGACGATCCGCGCGCCGGCATCGCCCGCCAGGAAGTGATCGGCCAGGAACGCCGAGCGAGCCGCCGGCTCCGGAGGTCGCGGATCCGCCAGTGCGGCGAGCAGCTCCGTGACGCCGGCGACCGGGGTCGCGACGCCGGCCGCGACGTAGCCGGCCAGGTCGCCGTGCTCCTCGACGATGGCGATGAGGTTCGGCGTCCCGGCGACGACCGCATCGGTGAGGACCGTGGAATGGAGGCCGAGATGAGCGTCCGCGGCCCGGAGGAGCCGGTAGAGGTCGATGTCGCGGATCACGCCGATCGGGGGAGGCGGGTAGCCGCCGGCGGTCGCCAGGCCGAGGAGGAACCGGCGATATGGGCCTTCATCGCGCTCACCGGGGTGCTGCTTGAGGACGACATGAACGCCGGGCAGCGGCCCACCCAGGATCCGTTCGAGCATGTGCAGGAAGTGGGATCGCTGGACGAAGGGCAGGTTGAGCGTGGACACGACGAGCAGCCGGTCGTCGGGCGCGACCCCGAGCTCCGCCCGGACGGCCACCCGCTCGCGCTCCCGGGCGAGGTCGTCCGGCGGGGCGGCATCGAGGTCGAGCCGCGGCGCCCCGGACACCTCGACCTCGTCCGGGCGGTAGGCACCGTCGAGCAGGACCCGCCGCTCGTACGGCCCGTAGACGAAGGTCCGGCTCGGGAGGACGAGCGCCGGGTGGCGTCGGTCGGCGTAGCCGGGGTGGGTCGGGTAGAGGATCCCGTGCTGGACCGCGAAGACCGGAGTCCCGGCCCGGGCCGCCGCCACGAGCCAGGGCGTACGGATCCCCTCCTGGGTCAGGAGCACGGCGGCCGGCCTGAGCTCGGCCAGGAAGCGTTCGACCCGGGCGCGCTGGAGCACGTCGGCGGTGACGATCCGGGTCAGGGCAGCCCGGAGGGCATCGACAAGGGGCGGCCCGAGATCGACGCCGTCGACCTCGAGCGGGACGGTCGCGGCCGACCGGAGGGCGGTCTCGCAGCCGGCCACCGCGCGGGCCGCCCGGTCCCGGTCCGCGGGCGACGCCCAGCGAGCCAGGAGCAGCGACTGGGGCAGCAAGCGTCCGTCCTGCTCGACGGTGCGCCACTGGGCGTCGTCGCGGTGGTCGAGCCCCATGCCGACGAGGATCGGGGCACGGCCCTCGCGATCGAGCCGCTCGATCACCGACCCGAGGTGCGGGTCGCGGACGCCGGCCCCCGCGCCGACGCGAGTGTGCGTCGCCGGCGTCGTCAGGATGACGATCCGTGGGCCGGGACCCGCCGACAGCGACGCGACGCGACGGGCGAGCTCCGCCTCGCGTCGGCGCGCTTCATCGGGTCGCCCGGGGAACGGCCACGATCGACGGCCGAAGCGACCAAGCCAGCCGAGGGGTCCCCGGACCGCCGGCCCGGCTCCGTGCCCGGCCGGCGAGGGACCGACGTCGCCGGCCGTCCCTCGATCGGCGGCCCCGGCGACCTCGACCGGGCGGCCGAGCCGGCCCAGCACGTCGGCCAGTGCCTCCGCGCCGGCGGGGACGTCGAAGCGCGTCGACCGCTCGGCGGCGAACATCGAGCCCACCGTGTACCGCCAGATCAGCCGTTCGTGGAGCCAGCGCCACATCGTCTCGCGGACCCGATACCAGTAGGTGACGCCCTCGACGATGAGACCATCGGCCAGCGCCGCGGCGAGGGCCCACTCGTCGAGTCGACGGAGCGCCTCTTCGAACAGGTCATGCCCCTCGATGACCTCGAACATCGCCGGCCGCACCGAGCGCAGGTCCGGTCGGTCGCCCGGTCCGGCCACCCAGGCCGTATCGACGACGACGACCGCCGATCCGGACCCGGTCGGCGGCGCCTCCGCGGGATCGGCGACGAAGGTGACGCGCGTCGACGCGATCGGCTCGATCCCCCCGCTCATCACGACCCGCGAAGCTCCGCGATCGTGGCGTGGAGCCACGGGACCACCTCGCGGAGCGCCTCGTCCCAGGAATCGGGCAGCCCCGCGGCCGACCGACGGTCGGCGGTCGGCGGGCCGGAGGCGACCACCTCCCGGAGGGCCGTCACGAGCGAGCCGACGTCCGGCGGGACCGCCCGGATCGCGGGCGAGATCGCCGTCATCGCGGTGCTCGTCTTCGCGCCGAAGGTGTTCGTCACGACCGACCCGCCGGCAACGGCCATCTCGAGGGGCGGGTAGCTCGTGTGCGGCGAGAGCATCAGCGACAGGAGGACGTCGGCCTCGCCGAGGAAGGCGGCGTAGTCCTCGTAGGAGAGCCACGGCGTCGCCTGCAGGACGTGCCGACCGGAGAGCGGCAGGTCGTCGAGCTCCTGCCCGATCGCCCGGAACTCCCAGGCCGCGCCGTCGAAGATCCCCTCCGCCGCGGCGGCGCGGAGGGCGCGGAGACCGAGCTCGAACAGGTTCCGGGGATTGCGCGGACGGGCGTAGAACACCAGGCGTCGCGGCGCACCGGCCGGTCTCGGTCGGCGGGCGAACCGGTCCCGGTCGACGGCCGGCATGAAGGTCGCCACGTGGCCCTCGGCGGCGGAGGCCTCGAACCGTCCGATCCGCTCCGCCCGGAGGTGGTCGAGCAGGAGCGGCTCGTTGACGATCGCCCGGATCGGCAGGTCGTAGGTCGCCAGGGCCAGCGCGTACTTCGTCGACCAGGGGTAGAAGCCGGGCTCGAAATCCTGGACGAGGTAGACGAACTCGCGCGCTCGCAGCAGTGGCAGCGCGGCATTCGCGAGATGGGCGGTCGGCCACCAGGTGGCGAAGAGCACGTCGTCCCGGCCGAGCCCGAGCGTCGCGCCGGGCGCCGAGGCGTCGACGAAGTCGACCGCCCCCGGATCGACCTCCGCGCCGGTCACCGCCTCGAGGTGCCGGCGCAGGGCCGCCGGATCCGGGTCCAGCCCGCCGAAGGTGGCGACGTAGCGCAGCCGGACCCCGAGCCGAAGGAGCCGGGCCGTGATCTGGAGGATCGTGTTCGGCCCGCCGGACATCCGCGAGAGGGTGAGATGGGGCATCAGGACGACGAGCCGCGGATCGTCGTCCAGGCCGGGGTCGCGACCCGGGACGGGGCCGCCGACGAGCTCGGGCCCGTCGAGCGACCGGTAGGCCGCGAACGGATCGCGCGTCGTCCGACGCGATCCGGGAAGTCGAGCCGCCAGGGAGCGCGCCCCGCGCTCGATCACGACGACGCTCCGCCCCGGGCCTCGAGGAGCGGCTCCGTCGCGGCGATGATCGCGTCGACGCGATGGGCGAAGGTGTGCCGGGCGAGGACGGCGGCCCGGCCGCGCTCGGCCCGTCGTCGTCGCTCGGCGGGGTCGGCGAGGTACGCCTCGACCAGCCCCTCGAGCTCGTCCGGGTCCTGGTAGGTCGCCAGCCCGCCGTCGAACTCATCGTCGATCCCGAGGACCGCGTCGGACAGGACGAAGGCGCCGCAGGCGAGCGCGTCGTAGACCCGGTTCGAGACGAACCCCTCGTCGCGCATGTCCGGCCAGTGATCGCTCAGGACGATCCCCGCGCTCGAGTAGTAGTGCCGCAGGTCGTCGTTCGGGATCCAGGCGCCCCGCAGGTGACGGGGATCGAGCAGGTCGGCCGTCCAGTTGCCGCCGTAGACGGCCAGGCCGTGGGGCGTCCCGGCCAGCGCGTCGAGGATCGGCCGCCGGACCCGCCGCGAGTTGCCGACGAAGAGGAGCTCGTGCTCCTGACCGCCGGGCTCCGGGAAGAACCGATCCGGATCGGTGGCCTGGTGGAGCGACCGGACCGGCGGCGAGACCCGCTCGGCGAGATCCGCGGCGAAGACGTCCGAGGCCACGAACACCAGGTCGTACGGCTCGCACAGCCGGGGGCTCACCCGGTCCGGATGGCTGATCACCCAGAGCAGCGCGAGCTGGCCGGGGCGGACCGGCGGCGCGTCGACGCCGACGACGTGGAGGGCCACGTCGGCGCGCACCGCCACGGCCGTGTCGCGGTCCTCGCCGGTGTGGATCGAGACCCCCCAGCCGCGTCGCTGGAACGCCCGCTCGAGCGACCGCGCGAACTCGGTGTCGCCCCACGTCGCGGCGGCCGCCCAGGTCTTCGGCCCGATGTGGATGGCCAGGCTCGGAGGCGCGCCGGGGACGCGTCGGGCCGACGGACCGGGCGACGCCACGACCGGGGCGACGACGACGTCGGCGGACGACGACCTCGCGGCGAACCGGGCCCCGCCCGGGAGTCGGCGCATGACCGCCTTCAGCCGGACCCCGAGGCGGACGGCCGGCTCTCGACGGAGGCGCTCCAGGTCCGCCCGCGTCCGGGCGAGGGTCTCGGCCAGCTGGTCCGTCTTCTCGACCTGCGCCTCGAATCGCTCACGCTGACGCCGGGAGCGCTGCCTGACGCTCGTCAGGGTCGACCGCGTCCGCTCGAGCTCGAGGCGGGCGGCTTCGAGCTCGTCCCCGGATCGACGCCGCTCGTCGCCGTCCACCGCTAGACCCGTTCGAGGCTCGCGACGAGGGCGGCGTAGCGGTCCGCCTCGCGCTCCCAGGCGTGCTCCTGGATGACGGCGGTCGTCCGCGCCACGGCCGCCTCGCGGACGATCGGGTCGTCGACGAAGCGGAGGATCGCGGCGGCCATCGCCGCGGGGTCGCCCGGCTCGTAGGCCGCGACGGTCCCCTCGGGGAAGGTCCGCTCGACGAGCGGCAGGCGCGACGCGACGACGGGCTTGCCCATCGCGCCGTACTCGAACACCTTCGTCGAGAGGCTCACCCGGGTGAAGTCGTCGAGCCGGGTCGGCGCGATCCCGATGTCCGCCCGGGCGACGGCAGCCGGGACGTCCTCGATCGGGATCCGGCCATGGAAGGTGACCCGGTCGGCGATCCCGAGGCGGGCCGCCCGCTCCCGCAGCGTTTCCTCGGAGTCGCCCCGACCGTACAGCTCGAGGCGGACGTCGAGGTCCGGCCGGAGATCGGCCAGCCGGGCGACCGCATCGAGGGAGACGTCGAGCTCGTAGGTCGGGGTCAGGGCCCCGGTGTAGACGACCCGGAGGCTGCCGTCCTCGCGGAACCCGCGGCGTGGCTGGACGGTCGGGTCGAACAGGGCGAGGTTCGGCGAGTTCGGCACGATCGCCACCTTCGCCGCCGGGATCCCCAGCGACAGGAGCCGGTCGGCCATCAGCTCGTTGACCGACAGCGCCTTGCTCGCGTAGGCGATCGACAGTCGTTCCTGGAGGAGCAGGGCCCAGTGGGTGAGCCGATTGTCCGCCCCCGGGAACCGGGTCCGGAAGAACTCCGGCATCGCCTCGTGGAGGTCGAGGATGACCGGGACCCCGACCAGCCGGAGCGGCAGGGTGGCGAAGACGAGGAAGTCCGGCAGGCTGTGGACCTGGACGATGCCGTAGCGCCGCCGGCGATGGGTCGTGGTCAGGGCCCAGCCCGACCGGACGAAGAACGACAGGTACTCGGCGAGGTAGACCCGCAGGCCGGCGCCCTGCTGGCGCTGGACGTCGAGACGGGTGAGGTGGACGCCCTCGATCACCTCCGACCGGGGCAGCTCCGGTCGACGGAGGGCGAACACGTCGACGTCGCGGCCGCGCGCGACCAGCGCCTCCGCCTCGCGCCGGACGCGGGGATCCTCCTCGTAGTAGGAGTGGACGATCATCGCCACGGGACGCCGGCGACGGCGGACCGCGCTCATCGGCCGGCCACGATCTTCAGGCGCGCCAGGATCGGGTCGAGCGCGGGGTCGCCGGTGACGACCCGATCGAGCAGCCCCGCGGCGGCCTCGTGGGCCACGGCGGCCCGGGCCTCGAGAGCCGTGGTCAGCCGGTCGAGCGCCTCGGGTGTGACCACCATCCGGGTCGCGCCGGGGCGGAGGCCCTCCGGATCGACCTGGTAGATGAGCACGTCGACGGTGTCGGCCGTCCCGGCCTGCTTCCAGGAGCCGACGAGCCGGGCCCCGGGGTCGCCGGTGAGCACGTCGAGGATCCCGGTCGCCGAGTTCGCCTCCGAGACCGGGTAGACGACGTAGTCGACCGAGCCGGCCGTGGAGGCTCCCTGGAGCTGACCGGCCGTCCAGACATTGAACTGGTTCGACTTGCCCGGGGCCACGTCGAGGCTGACGACGTCGGTCGGACGCTCGGTGCCCGAGCGGAGGCCGAGCGGCGCCGTGGGATCGACGGTCATGAGCCTGGGACGGATCGAGACGGCTCGCACCCCGGCCGGAAGGTCGAGGGCGATCTCGTACCCGAGGTAGGGGCCGAAGGCGACCGTGTCGCCGGGTCGGACGTGGTCGCGCAGCCAGGCCCGAGCGCTTCCGGCGGCCGCCTCTTCGAGCCGATCCCGTTCGAGATAGGCCGCCCCGGCGTGGACCGTGAGCATCCCGGCGGCGCCGACGAAGACGATCCCGAGCATCGCCGCGAGCACCACCGATCGGCGTCGGAGCGAGGTCCCGCCCAGGCCGCGGGCGATCGCCAGGAGGACCCAGGCCCAACCGGCCGCCCCGAGAGCGAGCGCCACGACGACGTCCACCACGTAGTGACGGGGCGTCTCGCCGACCCCGGCGACGAGGAGCACGAGTGGCAGGCCGCAGATCACCGCGATGAGGTCGTCACGAAGGCGGCGACACGGGGATCGCGCCGCGTCGCCAGCCGATGAAGGCGAGCAGCCAGCCGACAGCCGCCAGCCCCACGGCGATCTTGACCGAGGAGAGGAGGTGGGTCGCGAAGCTCGTCAGCTGGCCGAGGTCGAGCAGGCCGGCCCCGAGCAGCTTCGGCGTCCGCCAGAAGACGACCACGAGGAGGAGGGTCCAGGCCGCGGTCAGGCCCCAGCCGGCGATCGCCCGGGCGTGCGGGCGGAGCGTCGCCGGGGTTCGACCCACCGTCGCCTCCACCGCGCGCCCGACGCGGCCCCGGGCCAGTCGCTCGGAGCCCGCGAGGAGGATCGCCACGATCGCCACGACGGCGGCCAGCGGCACCAGCGTCCAGGCCGGTGTCCCGAGCCGGTAGACGGCGCCCGCGTTCACCGCGTAGACCGCGAACCACCACGACAGCGCCACGGCGGCGACCCCGAGCGCCCAGCCGGTGACCTTCGCCAGGCGGACCCAGCTCGTCGTCCAGAAGATCGCCGCCAGGAACGGGGCGGGCGCCCAGGGCAGGGCGGTCTCCTTGGTCAGGAAGGCGAGGGCGAAGAGGAGCCCGGCGGCGATGCCCAGACCGATCGAGCCGCGCCGCGCCGCGGCCAGGCCGACCAGCAGGTAGCCGAGGGTGAAGGCCGCCGCCGGCAGGTCGATCCCCGCGGTGCGGGCGAGGTCGCCGAGGTAGACGAAGGCCACCAGGGAGATCGCGGCGATCGCCCCGGCGAGGGGCCGGACCCGCCAGCCGAGGGCGGCCCCGAGGGCGATGACGACGGCCCCGCTCACGGCGTCGAGCGCGTGGCCCACCGTGAGGGCGTCGATCCCGGTCAGGCGCTCCGGGCCGGCCATGGCCACCGGCCAGAGCGGCGAGTGGTTGAGGAACAGCACGCCGAAGACGGTCGTCGGACCGATCCCGGCCAGGACGTTCCGGCCCATCCCGATGTACTTCGCGTCGTCGAAGGTCGGGTTGAACGCGGGCATCACGGCCAGCACGGCCAGGAAGACGATCATCGATCCGACGATCGCCAGGAGGGCCAGGGTCCGCTCCCACTCGACCGGCGCGGCCGGCCGGGTCGCGCCGCCGACCGGACGGTCCCGGCCAGGGTCGGTCACTGCCGGGTGGACCAGCCCGCCCCGAGCCGGAGGACCTGGCGCTCCTTCGTCGAGCGGCCGCGCGAGCTGTCGACCGTGTCGATCACGAGCGGTGCCCCGCCGTAGACCCGATCCCAATCGATCGCCCGGTGGGGCGTCACCACGACGACCACGTCACTCTCGCCGAGGAGCGGCTCGAGCGCGATCGATTCGCGGGCGACGCCGTCCGTGTCGACGAAGCGCGGGACATGCGGATCGTGGTAGGTGACGTCCGCGCCGCGAGCCGCGAGGCCGGCCAGGATCGCCGCCGCCGGCGAGTTCCGGCTGTCCCGGACGTCCGGCTTGAAGGCGACCCCGAGGACCCCGACGCGGGCGCCCTTGAGGGCCCGGCCGCGGTCGTTGAGCCCCTCGCCGACCAGGTCGACGACGTGGCGCGGCATCGCGAAGTTGATGTCGCCGGCGAGCTCGACGAAGCGGTCGACGAAATCGAACTCGCGCGCCCGCCAGGCCAGGTAGTACGGGTCGACCGGGATGCAGTGCCCGCCGACACCCGGTCCCGGGGTGAACTTCATGAACCCGAACGGCTTGGTGGCTGCGGCCGAGATGACCTCCCAGACGTCGATGCCCATCCGCTCGCAGAGCAGGGCGAGCTGGTTGACCAGGGCGATGTTCACGTTCCGGAAGACGTTCTCGAGGATCTTGGCCAGCTCGGCCGCATCCGGCGACGACAGCTCGATGACCGCGTCGTTGATCCGGCGCAGGAGCGCGGCGGCCCGGGCCGTCGCCGCCGGCGTCGTCGCCCCGACCAGCCGCGGGACCCCTTTCGCCGCGCTCGCCGGGTCACCCGGGTTCACCCGCTCGGGAGCGAACGCGAGGTCGAAGTCGGTGCCGGCCACGAGCCCGCTGCCCTCGAGGACCGTGCGGAACGGACCGGTGGTCGTGCCGGGGAACGTGGTCGACTGGAGGATGACCAGCTGACCCTTGCGCAGGCTTCCGCGGATCAGCTCGGCGGCCGAGAGGACCGGCCCGAGATCCGGGTCCTTGGCCTGGTCGATCGGGGTCGGGACGCAGACGAAGATGACGTCCGCCTCGGCCAGCCGCGCCTCGTCGGTGCCGACGACCCGCATCCCGGCGGCGATGGCACCGCTCAACCGGGCATCGGGGATGTCGTCGATCGGCGAGCGGCCCGCGCTCAGCTCGGCGACCCGGCTCGGCTGGGCGTCGACGCCCTCGACATCGAGCCCCGCCTCGACGAATGAGATCGCCAGCGGCAAACCGACATATCCCAGGCCGATGATCGCCAACCTGCGGTCTTCGTTCATGAACCCTCCCCGGTGGATGTGACCCTCCGAAGAGTATCCGGTCGGTCGGTCAGGCGCGCGTAGACGGCCAGCAGGGTCGTCGCCTGGCGGGCCCAGTTGTACCGGTCGTGCGCCGCGGCGAGGGCCGCCGCCCGGATCGCCACCCGACCCTCGGCCGGGAGTTCGAGGATCGACCGGATGGCCCTGGCGATGTCGGCCGGCGACGTCGGGTCGCACAGGACGCCGCAGCCGGTCTCCCGGACGATCGCCGCCATCCCGGGCAGGTCCGAGGCGACCACCGGGATCCCGGCGGCCATCGCCTCCCACAGCTTGTTCGGCGTCGTGTAGCGGTGGTTGATCGTCGTCGGCTGGATCGCCATCAGCATCACGTCGGCGGAGCAGGTCCAGTCGAGCAGCTCGGACGGCGGGACGGCCTCGAGGAGGTGGACCCGACCGAGGAACGGCGGACCGGCGACCTGCCCGGCGAGGACCGGCTTGAGGCCGCCGTAGCCGAGCAGGACGAGATCGGCGCCGGGGACCTCGAGGATGGCGTCCATCCCCTGCTCGATCCCCCGCTCGGTCATCAGGTTGCCCTGGTAGAGGACGACCGCCCGATCCGGGCCGAGGCCGAGCTCCGCGCGGATCCTGTCCGGTCGAGGCTCGGGCGGATCGAACCGGTCCGGGCAGTTCATGACGATCGCGGGCGGGGCGATCCCGAGGGTCCGGACGAGGATGTCCGCATAGGCCTGGTTGACGGTGATCACGGCGTCGCAGCGCCGTGCCCAGTGTCGCTCGATCCGCCGGAAGATCGCCCGCCAGGGCCGGCTCATCCGGTCGAAGTAGCGGGCATGGAGGTAGATGTCCCGGCTGTCGTACACCGCGACGCCGCCGAGCCGGCTCCGGAGATGGAGGATCCCGGGCAGCGAGCCCGCCCACATCCCGTGCCAGACGTCGGCCGGCTCGGCGATCGCCGCGATCGCCATCCCCCAGGCGATCGGCCGGAGGGGGAACATCAGGAGGCGCCGGATCGGCCCCACGATCGCCTGCTTGAGCGATCGGAGCGGATCGCCGACGACGGTGTCCCTCAGCCGATCCTCCATCGCGGCCAGTCGCGACCGGCGGGCCGGTGCGGGGAGCGCTCGCGGGTCGACCTCGCCGCCCTTCGGGACGGACGTTCCGGACGCGGCGGCTCGCCCGGCGTCCCGATGAAGCCCGGCGATCCGGGCCCGGGCCGCGGCCCGGCGCCACGGGACGAGGAGGGAGAGGTCGGCCGGCACCCGCCGGACGAGCCGATCGCCGATGACCTCGACGGCCGGGTACCCGGGATCCAGACGGGCGTAGACCGTCACCCGGTACCCGGACGCCTCGGCCGAGCGGGCCATCCGCTGGGTCCGCGAGTCGTATCGCGCCGGCGAGTAGCTCAGGTACGCGATCGAGCGGGGGTGGCCCGCGCTCACCGGTCGCGGAGCCAGGCCACGAGGATCTCCCCGATCCGCTCGCCGGCCCGACCGTCCCAGAGCGGCGGCGGCTCGCCCGGGGCGCGGAACTCGCCGGCCACGATCGATCCGGTGAGGTCCCCGAGCTGGTCCGGCTCCACCAGCCGGTTCGTGCCCTGGCTGATCGTGATCGGGCGCTCCGTGTTCGGTCGGACGGTCAGGCAGGGGATGCCCAGGATCGTCGTCTCCTCCTGGATCCCGCCCGAGTCGGTCACGACGAGACGGGCCCCCCGGACGAGTGACAGGAACGCGAGATAGCCCATCGGCTCGACGACCCGGAGCCGCTCGCCGGGCTGCAGGCCGGCCGCCGCCAGGGTGGCCCGACCCCGCGGGTGGAGCGGGATGACGACGGGCAGCCGCTCAGCGACCGCGCGCAGCCCGGCCACCATCCGGCCGGCCACGAGCGGGTCGTCGACGTTGGCCGGGCGATGGAGCGTCGCGACCGCATACGGCTCGTCCGGTCCGAGCCCCACCTCGCGTCGCGCGGCCGCCGGGTCGAGCCGGTCGAGATGGGTCAGCAGGGTGTCGATCATCGGATTGCCCACGAAATGGATCCGGTCCTCGGCCACGCCCTCGCGGATGAGCTGGGGCAGCGCCTCCGGGCTGGTCGTGAACAGGAGATCGGCCAGCGCGTCGGTGACGACCCGGTTGACCTCCTCGGGCATCGTCCGGTCGTAGCTCCGCAGGCCGGCCTCGACGTGGGCGACGGGTCGGTCCGTCTTCGCCGCCACGAGGGCCGCCGCGAGGGTCGAGTTCACGTCGCCGTAGACCACCACGAGGACCGGCTCGAGCTCGGCGAAGGCGCCCTCGAGGGCGATGAGGAGGGCGGCCGTCTGGCCGGCGTGCGACCCCGAACCGACCCCGAGGTCGAGGTCGGGGCGAGGCAGCCCGAGGTCCCGGAAGAAGACGTCGGACATGAGCGGGTCGTAGTGCTGGCCGGTGTGGACGAGGCGCTGATCGACCCCGCGGGAGTGGAGCGCGGCGATGACCGGTGCGGCCTTCATGAAGTTCGGGCGAGCGCCGACGACGTGGACGACGGGGGGAGGCATCGCCGATAACGATAGCGCCTCTCTCGTGCTAACCTACGCCGGCTCATGACCACGCCCACCGCATCGATCGCCTCGTCACGCTCCCGACAGAGGCGCCGCGGCATCATCGCCCTCCTCCGGACCGGGATCCAGGACGTCGTCGGACGACGACGGCTCATCCGCTACCTCGTCGGCGCCGAGCTCAAGCGGACCCACGCCGACACGGCGTTCGGCCAGCTCTGGTGGATCCTCGACCCCCTCCTCCAGATGGGGGTCTACTTCCTCCTCTTCGCGGTGATGCTCAACACGAAGATCCCCGATTACCCGCTCTTCCTCTTCGCCGCGATCCTGCCCTGGAAGTGGTTCAGCACGACACTCGCCGAGGCGACCCTGTCGATCACCGGGCACCAGCTGCTCATCCGCCAGATCCAGTTCCCGAAGCTCGTCCTGCCCACCGCCGCCGTCCTGGCCGGGACGGTCAGCTTCGGGTTCGGACTGATCGCCCTCGGTCTCGTCTACGTGTTCTACCTCGACCGGCTCAGCATCTGGGTCCTCTGCCTGCCGCTCATCGCGGCGGTCCAGTTCGTGCTCACCCTCGCGATCGGGGTCCTGTTCTCCTCGGTGAACGCCTTCTTCCGCGACATCCAGAACGTGATGGCCCACGCCCTCCGCCTGGTCTTCTACCTGTCCGGGGCGCTCATCCCGCTCGACACGATCGCCAACTCCCACCCGTCGCTGTACGTGATCCTGTCGCTCAACCCCTTCGCCGTCCTGTTCAAGGCCTATCGGGCCGTCACCTGGGGCACGACGGCCCCCGACTGGCTCGGGCTCTTCCTGGTCCTGCTCTTCTCGATCGGCCTCCTCGGCGTCGCGATGGTCTTCTTCAAGCGGGTCGAGCCCGCCTTCGCGAGGATCCTCTGATGACCGCGCCGACGATGACGGACCGGACGGTCGCCGGGGCGGAGCCGGCCGTCGAGGTCACCGACCTGGGGATCCGCTACGACCTGCGGCTGACCCGCCGGACCACGCTCAAGGGCTCGCTGTCCGGGATGCTCCGGCGGGACCGCTCGCGCGAGACCGACTTCTGGGCGCTCAAGAACCTCTCGTTCACCCTGGACCAGGGGGAGTCGCTGGCGGTCATCGGCCCGAACGGCGCCGGCAAGAGCACGCTCCTGCTCGCCCTGGCCGGCGTCCTCGAGCCGAGCGAGGGCGAGATCATGACCCACGGTCGGGTGTCCACCCTCCTGACCCTGGGCGCCGGGTTCGAGGTGGAGCTGACCGGACGCGAGAACATCGACCTGGTGGGTGCCTTCCTCGGGGTCGACGCCGACCAGATGACCCAGCTCACGCCGTCGATCATCGACTTCGCCGAGATCGGACCGTTCATCGACGCGCCGGTGCGGACCTACTCGACCGGGATGAAGGCACGTCTCGGCTTCGCGATCGCCACGGCCACCGTCCCGGACATCCTCCTGCTCGACGAGGTCCTCGGGACCGGCGACCAGACCTTCCGGGCCCGCAGCCAGGCCCGGGTCCGCGAGCTCGTCGACCGGGCCAAGGCGATCGTCCTGGTCACCCACGACCTCACCTTCGTGAGCGAGTTCTGCAACCGGGCGATCCTCCTCGAGAAGGGCCAGATCATCAGCCAGGGGGACCCTGCCGAGATCGTCGACCTCTATCGGGAGCGGGTCGCCCAGCACAAGGTCCTCGCCGAGGAGAGCGCCAAGCGCTTCGCGTCCGTGCCCCGGGTCGATCAGTCGGCCGGCACCGCCCGGTAGACCTCGAGCAGCTTCTCGACCTGGCGGTCCCAGGCGTACGGCCCGCGGGCGGCCGCCAGGGCGCGCTCCCGGAACTCGGCCCGACGATCGGCCGGCGCGTCGAGCACCTCGCGCAGCGCCCGGGCGATCGCCGACGGGTCGGTCGGGTCGCACAGGAGCCCGCAGCCGGTCTCCCGGACGATCTCGGCCATCCCCGGTGAGTCGGCGGCGACCACGGGGACGCCGGCTCCCAGCGCGTCGAACAGACGGGTCGGCGTCGTCAGGCGGTGGTTCAGGGTCGTCGGCTGGATCGGCATCGCCGCGACATCCGCGGCCGCCGTCAGGGCCGGGATCCCGGCCGGTGGGACCTCGGGCAGGAAGTGGATCCGGTCCGCCGCCGGCAGGCTCGACGCCTCGGCGATGAGCCGGTCGCGGAACGCGCCGCCGGGGCCGACCACGACGAGTACGGCGTCGGGCACGTCGGCCATCGCCCGGCAGAGCTGCTCCACCCCGCGGCTCGGAACGACGTTGCCGAGGTAGAGCACCAGCCGGGTCGCCGGGTCGAGCCCGAGCTGACGTCGGATCGGCGCCGGCCCGACCGTTCCGGCCGACGTCGGCCCGTTGAAGACGACGGTCGCCCGGACCCCGAGGGTCCGCTCGAGGACCTGCGCGTAGGGACGGTTCGCCGTGATCGTGGCGTCGGCCGACCGGGCCCAGGCCCGCTCGCGACCGGCCAGGAGGCGGCGCCACGGACCGGGGAGGCCGGCGAACCGGGCGCTTTCGACGTGGAGGTCCCGGGCATCGTAGACGACCCGCCCACCGAGCCGCTTCCGGAGCTCGAGGGCGACCGGCAGGGTGATCAGCCCCTCGGACTGCCAGATATCGGCACCAGGGACCGCCGCCGCGATCGCTGTCGCCCAGCGCCGGGCGAGGAGGAGGTAGCGGAGCGCCTGGACGGTCCGGCCGATGACGTCGAGGACGAGCCCTCGGGCCTGCCCAGCGGCGGACCCGGCTCGTCCGGTCGGGACGGCGGCCGCACCGGGGGTGGCGGTCGTCGCCGGGCTCGCCGCGGCCTCGGGCAGGCGGGGCGCGGGCAGCCAGCGCAGGGGCCTGGGCTGGTCGACCCGGATGACCGAGAACCCCTCGCGCGTCTCACGGTCCGGTCGGCCGTCGGCCCGCCGCGCGACCACGGTCACCTCGCAACCGGCCGCAGCGAGGCTCCGGGCGAGCTTCCACGAACGCGAATCGGCGGTGAACGCGTTGTTCAGCAGGAGGGCGACCCGCATCAGGGCTCGGCCTCCGGCGACCCGGCCGCGATCCGCCGGTAGAGGTCGACGAGCCCGACGCTGGCCCGCTCCCAGCTGTACCGGCCAAGGGCGACCGCGCGACAGTGAGCCCGCAGGGCATCGCGCTCAGAGGCGCTCATCGCCAGCAGCCCGGCCACCGTCGCGGCGATCGCCTCGGGCGAATCGACGTCGCAGCATCGACCGACCCGGTCCGTCGTCGCGAGACGGCAGTGCTCGGTGCCCTGGCCGACCACGATCGGGACCCCGGCCATGAGGCTCTGGAAGAGCTTGTTCGGCAGGGTCAGGCGCTGGTTCGCGGTCCGCGGCGGCGCCCCGACGAAGGCCACGTCCGCTCCGGCGGTCCACTCGAGGAGCTCGCCCTCGGGAACGGCCGGCAGAACGGCCATCCGACCGGGCCGCCGGGCGGCCTCGACCCGAAGCCAGGACTCGAGGTGGCCGAACCCCAGGAAGACGACGAGCGCGCCCGACGCGACGAGCTCGGGCCGGTCGGTCGCCGCCACGAGCTCCTCGATCCCCTGGTCGACCCGGAACGCGCCCTGGTAGAGGACGATGGCGGGCCGCCCCGGCTCGGCTCCGAGCCCCAGCGCGTGGGCGAGCCGATCGGATCGGATCGGTCCGGGCGTCTCGGGTCGCCAGGCTCGCGGAGCGTTCATCAGGACGACCGGCTCGGGCAGCCCGAAGCGTCGGGCGACGTCGGCGGCCATCGACGGGGTCGCCGCCAGGACGCCGGCGGCATCCCGGACCAGGCCGCGCTCGCGTCGGCGGATGGCCGCCCGGGCGACCCTGGGCAGCTTCGCCAGGCGAGCCGATTCGGAGTGGAGGTCGGCCACGTCGTAGACGTACCGGCCGGGCCGGCCGGTCATCCGGCGGGCGGCGGCCCGGGCGACCGGCAGGGCGATGAGCGCCTTGGCATGGACGATCCCGGCATCGGGCGCGGCGTCGACGACGGCGTCGGTCCACGGCCCAGTGCGGCGGAGCGCGGCGAGGATCTCAAGACCGCGCCGGACCACCGCCCGGAGCCGATCGGCCCCGGGCCGAGCGGCGGGCAGCGTGACGGCCTCGGGATCGAGCCCCGCGGCTCGCAGGATCCACGTTCGGACCGCCCCGGGCAGCGGTCGGAGTCCGGTCGAGATCCGCCGGTCGAGCGTCACCCGGCGCAGCTCGACCCGGTCCGCCAGGGTCTCGGTCGCCGCCAGGCCAGGGCCGGACAACGCCACGATCGTCACCGAGTGACCATCCTCGGCCAACGTGAGCGCCGTCTTGCGGAGACGGGATTCGAACTCGAAGTCCGAGGCTGCCACGATGGCGACACGGAGCCGGCCGGCCGCCGGCCCGGCCGCGGTCATGGCGCGGCGGAGACCGAGCGACCGGGCTCGCCGACGGGGGCCGTGACCATCTCCCGGTCCTCCCGGGCGAGCGCCGACCGGAGCGCCCGGACGACGTGAGCCTCCTCGTCCGGCCGGAGACCGGGGTAGATCGGGAGATCGAGCCAGCCCTCGGCAGCGGCATCGGTCAGCGGCAGGTCGGCGTGGATGCCCCGTTCGAGGATGTAGGGCTGGCGATGGATCGGCAGGCGCCGGTCCACGCCGGCCTCGACGCCCATCTCGGCGAGGGCGGCGACCAGGTCGTCCCGACCGGCGCCCACCCGGATCGGATACCGGTCGAAGACATGGGTCCGGCCGACCGGGACGATCGGCAGGCCGACCGACAGTCCGCCCAGCGCGGCGTGGTAACGAGCGGCGATCGACCGTCGGGCGGCGATCGCCGGATCGATCCGCTCGAGCCCGGCGAGCGCGATCGCCCCGGCGATCGCGGGCAGCCGGAAGTCGAACCCGAGGATCTCGTGGATCGCCCCACGACGGCCTCCGTCGCGGAACCGGCGGATCCAGTCCGCGATCCGATCGTCCCCGGTCGTGACCAGCCCGACGTCGACGACCCCGCGAAGGTCGAACGCCGCATGGCCCCACGACCCGGCCCCGCGTCCGCGGAACGTGGCGCCGGCGGCAGCGCCGGCGTCCTCGACGACGGCGAGCCCGTGCCGATCGGCGATCGCGGTCACCATGTCCATGTCGGCCACCAGCCCATCGACGTGGGCCGGGCAGATCGCCCTGGTCCGGGGCGTGATCGCGGCCTCGATCCGGGCGGCGTCCATCAGCCCGGTGTCCGGCTCGATGTCCACGAAGACCGGGGTCGCACCCGTGTACAGGATGGCGGCGACGGTAGCGTTGACCGTGCGGCTCACGGTGATGACCTCGTCGGCCGGACCGAGGCCCAGGCCGGCGAAGATGCACATCCGGGCGATCGTCCCGTTGGCCACGACGATCGCGTGACGGGTCCCGACGCGGACGGCCCAGCGATCCTCCAGCTCGGCGACCGATCGGCTGGTCGCCGTGCCCCCGGGCTCGAGGGCCCGGGCGATCGCGTCCAGCTCGGCGGGACCGACCTCGGTCCGGTCGACCGGGATCACGCCGGAGCGCCCTGGGGCAGGCCGGCCGGCAGCTCGACGAGGGTGTCGACGTCGGCGACGTAGCGGTACCGCCGGACGCAGGTCAGACAGTGGAGGTCGCGATCCTGGGCGTAGAGGGCGGGGGTCGCCCCGGCCGGCTGGCCGGCCGAACCCTGGAGCCTGACACCGCAGGCGCAGACCCAGCCGATCCGATGGGCGGGGCTGCCCACGACGAGGCCGTGGCCAGCCACCGAACGGGTGACCACCGCGCCGGCACCGACCGTGGCGAACCGGCCGACCTCGACCCCGGCCAGGACGATCGCCCCGGCGCCGACCGAACAGGCGCTCCGGAGCACGATCGGCTCGACCCCCGTGCCGTCATCGGGACGGAGGTCGGCGGAGGTCGCCACGACGCGGGGATAGCGATCTTCGGCCAGGATCGCGGCGGGCCCGATCAGGACGCCGTCCTCGACGGTGGAGCCGCGGTAGAGGAGAGCGGCGTGCTCGATCCGGACGTGATCGCCGACCGTCACGCCGAGGTCGATGAAGACGCCCGGGCCGATCAGGCAGCCGGCCCCGACCCGCACCCCGGCCCGGAGATGCGCCCCCGGCCCGACGATCGTCCCGGGGCCGATCGAGACGTCATCCTCGAGGTCCGCCGTCGCGTGGATCCGGGCGGAGGGGTCGATCACGTTGGCTCGCTCCTGTGCGTGACGGGTGATCCTGACGGGCCTCGCGACCGATCGGTCCCGCGACGCGGTACAAGAGTTCGAGTATAGCCGAGGGTCCCTCCCCGACCGGTCTCCGGCGCTCAGCCGAGACGACGGACCAGCAACCAGGCGAGTCCGACGACGGCACCGAGCGCGAGACCGCCACGCCAGTCGAGGAGCGGCCGGCCGTCGCCGTCCACCCGACCGGCCACGACGATCCCGGCGGCCGAGCCCCGCCCCAGGTGGACCCGACCGGCGAGGACCGTCCGGGCGAAGGCCTGCTCGAGATGGACCTCCTGACCGGCCACCGCGCCAGCCGCGCCCATGCTCAACCGCACCTCCCGGCCCGCGGCGGCGCCGATCCCGCCGAACTCGACCGAGACGCGGTCCGCCCGGGCGGCCCCGATCCCGCCGACCGACACGAAGACGTCGCTCGCCTCCACGATGCCCAGTCCACCGCGGCGCACGGTCACCTCGGGAAGGGGTTCGACCGCGGCGGGCGGCTCGGCTGGGGTGGTCGGATCGCTGGTCATCTGACCCTCCGATGCGGCGGTTCCGGGGACCAGCCTAGCGCTCCCCGGGAGGATCTGCCGGGCCCCGAACGGCATGGATCGCGACACGCGGTATCCTCCGCGGCGATGGGTCGGCGTGACCGACCCGATGAGGAGTCTTCAATGCCGTTCCGGTCGCGGGCTTCGTCCTGCGCCTTGGCCATCGCGGCCGCCGTGCTCGTGGCCGCCTGCGGAAGCAGTCAGCCGTCCCCGTCGATCGCCGTGGTCCAGCCGAGCGTCGCGCCCGGCACGACCCAGCCGAGCGTCACGGAGCCCCTGCCGACCGCCACCCCGACCGACAGCCCCAGCCCCGAGCCGACCGCGACCCCTGCCCCCACCCCGGTGCTCGTGCCCGCTCCGCTGACCGGCCTCATGGTCTCGCCGGCCGCGGCGCGCCGCCATCCGATCGCGGTCATGATCGACGACCTCTCCGCTGCCCGCCCGCAGTCCGGCTTCAACTCCGCATCGATCGTCTGGCAGGCACCGGCCGAGGGCGGCATCCCGCGCTACATGATGGTCTTCGGCGAGACCCAGCCGACCGCCGTCGGTCCAGTCCGCAGCTCGCGCTACTACTACATCGCCTGGGCCGCCGAGTGGAAGGCGATCTACGCCCACGCGGGCGGGTCGCCCCAGGCCATGTCGACGCTCCGCGCGAAGGGCAACGGCCAGCTCGTGTACAACGCCGACGAGTTCGCCCACGCCGGCTCGTTCAACCGGGTGAGCAGCCGGTTCCCGCCGCACAACCTGTACACCGACGGCAAGCGCCTGGACGCGCTCGGGCGGAGGCTGGGCGCCAAGCCGGTCGCGAACAAGCCCATCTGGGAATTCGCTCCCGACGCCCCGCTCGAGCAGCGGCCGGTCGGAGGTCGGATCACCTTCCGGTATCCGACCAGCGCGATCCGCTACGACTACGACCGGTCGACGAACACCTACCTGCGGACCGTGACCAGCGAGGGCAAGCAGAAGGACGCGGCCACCAAGAAGCGGGTCGCTCCGAAGAACGTCGTGATCATGCTCATGCGCTTCGGCCCGCTCAACGACGGCCACCCCCAGAAGCACCGTCTCGAGGCGCAGGTGGTCGGCAGCGGGACGGCGTGGATCTCCACGAACGGGAAGACGATCAAGGGCCGCTGGCAGAAGAAGTCGCTGACCGCCCCGACGATGTTCTACGACGCCAACGGCAAGGAGGTCACCCTCACGGCCGGCCAGACCTTCATCAACGTCATGCCCAGCGGCACGGCCGTGACGATCGTGAGGGGCAAGACGCCGCCGGCCGCCACACCATCGCCCGAGGTCTCCCCGACGCCCTCGCCGAGCGCCCTGTCGGGCGCGGTGCGGGTCGCCGTCTGACGCCGCGCCGGGTCAGGCCCGGCGCCGTCCGAGCAGTCGGGCCCGGAGCTCCTCGAGGCGCAGGGTCACGACCACGACCAGGGCCTCGACGATGATCCGGCGCGACATCTTCGACTGGCCGATCCGCCGGTCGCGGAAGACGATCGGCACCTCGGCGACCCGGTCGCCCAGACGCGAGGCGCGGTAGGTCATCTCGATCTGGAAGACATAGCCGCCGGCATGGATGCCCTCGAACGGGATCGCGGCCAGACTCGATGCCCGCCAGGCCTTGAAGCCGCCGGTGAGGTCGCTCGGCCGGAGTGCGAGGACGATCCTCGCGAACAGGCTCCCGCCGCGCGAGATGACCCGTCGGCCGATCCCCCAGTCCACGACGCCGCCGCCGCGGACGTAGCGCGATCCGATGACGAGGTCGGCGCGATCCTCGACGATCGGGGCGACGAGGGCCGGCAGGGTGGCGGGATCGTGGCTGAAATCGGCGTCCATCTGGACGACGATCCCGGCACCGCCGTCGATCGCCCGGGCGAAGCCGTCCAGGTAGGCACGCCCGAGACCCTGCTTGGCCGGCCGGTGACGGACCAGGACCCGCGGATCCCCGGCGGCCAGCTCGTCGGCCAGCTGCCCGGTCCCGTCGGGCGAGCCATCGTCCACGACGAGCACCGTCGCCGCGGGAAGGTGCTCGAGGATCGCCGTGACGATCGGACGGACGTTCTCCGCCTCGTTGTAGGTCGGCAGGACGACCCATACGGCGCCGGAGGCCCCGCCGGTCGGGGGTGCGTCGGACGGAGCGGCGACGGCATCCGGGATGGTCGGGTCGGGTCGGGGATCGCTGGTCATCGGTCGATAGTGTACGGGTAGCGACGTCCGCGTCCCTGCCGCCAGGACGCCGGCCGCGTGGGCCTACCGCGTCAGCGCACGGAGACGGTCCGGACCGTGGCGTTCAGGCCACCCGAGGTGTCGCGGCCGGCGATCCGGATCGTGGCCGTCCCGACCCCGGACGCCGCCACCTTGAAGGCGATCCGGTAGCGACCGGGCGCCACGAGGGTCGCCGACCTCGTCACCGGTCGAAGCCCCGCCTGGTCGAACGTCACCGAGGGCCGGCCCCTGAGCGGCTCCGTCGTCTGGAACGAGACGGTGAGGGTCTGGCCGGCCTTGAGGATCGCCGCGGAGAGCGTGGTCGCGAACGCGTCGGCGAGGATGGGCCGGCGCAGCGTGACCGTGCCCAGGGAGGTCCGGGCGGTGAGCACCGCCAGGTACGTCCCTGCCGGCACGAACGCGCGGGCGCCGTCCTTCCCGTCCCAGACCCAGCCGACCGAGCCGCTCCGGAGCCGTCGCCCAGACCAGGCCGTCCGGACCACGGTCCCCGACCCGTCCACGAGCTGGAGGGTGGTCGTGGCCGCCCGGGCCAGCCGGAAGGTGACCCGGGCGCTCTTCGCCAGGGCGTCGTGATCGGCGGCGTAGAACGCGCCGGGCGACCAGCGCAGCCAGCCGGCGGTCCGGTCGACCCGCAATCCGACCGTCGTGACCGCCCGGTTCCCCGCCGCATCGGTCGTGACGACCCTCGCGACGTAGGCGCCGTCGGCGACCGGCCGGCCGTGACGGTCGCGACCGTCCCACCGCCGGGCGCCGGCGGTCGCGACCGGGGTCCCGGCGAAGCTCCGGACGATGGTCGTCCCGCGCAGGACCTGGATCGTCGCGGTGGCCGGCTCGGCCGCGGTCCAGCGGATGAGCGCCGCGTCGCCCGTGCCGTCACGGTCGGGGCTGATCGAGTCGGGATCCGCCGCGAGCGAGGCCTTCGGCGGGGTCGCGTCAACGGTCACGTCCCAGGTCCGGGCGGCGGCGTTGCCCGCGTCGTCGAGGACGGTCAGGCTCAGCCGGTAGCGCCCGTCCGGAACGACACCACCGTCGCCGGCCCGCCCGTCCCAGCTGGCTCGTGGCGTGGGCCCGGTGCCGACGATCGTCCGGACCGGCCCGGCGGGCGTGTTCCCGCTGAGGGGCGCCGCGCTGAGGCGCCATCGCGTCGCGCCGCCGGTCGCCGTCGCGCTGACCGATACCGCGTCGAGCCGGCCGTCCCCGTTCGGCGAGAGGATCCGTGCCGAGACGGTCGCCCCGGCGATCGCCGGCGGGCCGGTGTCGACGGTGACGGCGAAGGCGGCGACCTGGTCCGGACTGGCCGGAGCCGCCGACGGGGCGCTGTATGTCCGACCTGCGTCGCGACCCACGAGCTGAAGGAGATAGTGTCCATCGGGCAGCGTCCGGCCACCGACCGTGCCGTCCCAGGTCCAGACCTGGACACCACTGCGGATGTCCGGGACGCTCCGGCTGCCGATCGGGACGCCGTCGGTGACCCGGAGGACGCGGAGGGTGAGGCCGTCGAGGGTCGCGCCGTTCCGCCAGCGGAGCGTGAGCCCGTCCTCTGAGCCGTCCCCGTTCGGTGAGAAGGCCCGGGCGGCCAGCGCGGTCGCGCTCGTCCCGATCGAGGTCGCTCCTCCGGACCCGAACGAGAGCCCGGCGATCCCGGCGTCGACCAGAGTCGTGTTGGGCGCCATGCGGGCCGCGAGGTAGACGGTGCTCCCCCGCTTCGCGGCCAGCCACCCGCCGACCCGGGTCGGCCGGACCGGCGCCCACGTCGTGAGCGGTCCGGCGACCTGGTACCAGGTGTAGCCGTCGGCCGTGGCCGGCCCGCCGGTGATCGAGACGACGTCACCCGCGGTCAGCGTGCCCACGACGGACGCCGAGGTATCCGGCCGGGTCCGGACCGAGAGCGACGAGGAGCGGACGGTCCCGAAGGCTCCCCTGGCCAGGCTCGGGGTCGGATCGGGCAGGCTCGTGACGTCCCACGCCCCGACGTTTCCCTTGGCGTCGGTCGCTCTCGCCCGGACGGCGTAGCGGTGGCCGTCCTGCCCGAGGAGGATCGCGCTCGTGTCGGTCGTCCGGGTCCGCCAGGCCGTCCACGGCCCGCCATCCACGGAGACCTGGACGTCGTAGTCGCGGATCGCGCTCATGTCGATCGCCGACCAGGCGACCCGGAACCCCTCGTCACCCTGGGTCGGCGCGAGGACCGCGACGCCCGTCTCGGGGGGCGTCGTGTCGTGGAGGAACTTCTCGACGATCGCCCCGTAGAGCTCCGGACGGGTCCCGTCGTAGCCCAGGGCCCAGATCCCGGCGCCCCGGAGGCCGAACCGGTTGATCAGGTCGTACTTCGCCCGGATGCTCTGGGCGTCGTCGTAGTAGACCTCCCGCCAGCTCGTGACGCAGCCGTACGTGGTCGTGCAGTTCTTGCGCCGGTAGGCCAGCCAGGCCGACGCCTCGACGGCGTCGTAACGGCGGCCGTTCGCGGCCGCGAGCTCGACGGCGTTGACGTAGGTCACGGACGCGGACGGGCCGTACTTCGGGCCGGACTGCGTCCGCGCGTTCGGGGCGTCGGAGACCGTCGACCAGGCCCGGCCGTAGTACGGGATGCCCAGGATGACCTTGCCCGGCGCGACCCGGTCGGTGAAGGCGAGGACGGTGTCGGTGAGGTCGTAGGCGGGTCCGGCCAGGGGCGACACCGACCCCGCGACCGAGGATCCGGCGGTCCGGTAGTCGTAGCCCATGATGAAGATCGCGTCCGCGGCCCCCGGCGCCGTCGCGGCCTCGATCGGGTAGTTGCCGATCGAGCCGGTCGTGTCGAACGTGAGCTGGTAGCCCTTCGCCAGCTTGTCGAGCTCGCTCCGGAGCGACCGCACGAAGGCGACGAACTCGTCACCGCGACCCGAGGTGAGCGGCTCGAAGTCGAGGTTGACCCCGTCGGCGCCACGGTCCCGGACCGCCGCCGCGATCTGGCGGGCCAGCTTCAGGCGGGCGGCGGGGCTCCCGAGCAGCGCCGACTGGCTGCGGGCCTGACCGGTGGTCCAGGCGAACGACTGGACGGTGAGGACCACCCGCGTCCCGTGCCGGTGGGCCTCGTCGATCACCGAGGTCATCCGCGAGCTCGTCCAGCCGGCCCAGCCGACGGAGGTCGTGCCGTCGGCGTTGCGCTTGACCAGGTCGCCGGAGGCGGAGGCGCCCACCCCGAAGTAGGCGATCGTGGAGAGCAGGTCGTACTGGAGCCGGGTCGAGCCGTCACTGAGCTCCCAGTACGGGAGGAACCCGAAGACCTGGCGACGGAGGTCGCGGGCGGATGCCGACGCCCGCTCCGGGCTGGGCGCCGTCGTGTAGGCGGTCGGGTCGGCCCGGGACGCGGGCGGACCACTCGGGCCGTCGACGGGTCGGGGCAGCCCGGGGCCGGGCAGCGGGATCGAGGCCTCGGGCGCGCTCGAGCCGGGGGCCCAGACCGTACCCTGCCGACTGGCGGCCATCGCCCGGCCGGTGGCGGCCCCGGACGGCAGCCGGCGGGGGGTCGTCCCACCCACCGCCCAGCGATCGCCGGCACGGGGAGCGAACGGGACCGTCACGAGCCCGCCCGGGGTGAACCGGATCCGGTCCCCGGCGTGGGCGGCGGCATCGAGCGCGATGATCGACGGCTCCGTCGGGGACGACGAGTCGCCGGCATCCGCGACCCGTGAGCGGCGCTCGTCGATCGGATCGAGGGTCGAGCGGTCGGCCGGGCTCGGGGCGCGACGGATCCCGGTCGCACCTGGTGCCGCCTGGGCCACGCGCGGCGCGATCGAACCCGGCTCCAGGAGCATCATCGCCGCCAGGACCAGTGCGCCGGCGACGCGGACCGTCCGACCATGGCGGCGGGGCAGCGACGGATCGGAGCGGGCGCGGTCGTCGATCACGAGGTCCTCGGGGCGTGCGCTGAGACCCCGACGCTACGGCGCGCAGGGCGCTCGGCCTACCGCCCGAAGGTCCCGGTCCGGACCGGTACGGTGCGGTCCGGAGCGGTCGCGACGCCTAGTGGAGCGGATACGAGACGGTGGCCCGGTTCGTCCGCCCGGCGGCGTCCTTCCCGGTCACCACGAAGCGGACCGTCCCGGCGGCGCCGCCCTTGAGCGTGATCGTGACCCGGTACCGGCTCCCGCTCTTCGTCATCGCGTAGCTGTAGCCCGCCATGCCGGGCTGGTAGACCCGGACCCGCGGGAGGGCCTTGAGCGACTCTGCGGACGTCGCGTAGATCGTGATCCGCTGACGGCGCCCGGGCGTCGCGTCGCTGGTCGTGATCCGGAAGCCGTCGGCCAGCACCGAGGTCCCGCCCGTCGCCCCGAGCGTGCCGTCGGTGGCGCTCACCGCGTACGTGTAGCGCCCGGGCTTCGCCATCGTCCCGTCGACGACCCGGCCGTCCCAGGCGAAGGCATAGGTCCCGGCCGCCAGGGGCGCGGCATCGTACCTGGTCAGGACCACGGTCCCGGCCGCGTCGCGCACGGTGGCGCTGACGGTCGCCGCGTACAGAAGGGTGAAGCTGAAGCGGGTCGTCCGGGCGTAGCGGTCGAGGTCCTGCGGGAAGAAGAGGGTGGGCGAGACGGCGACGCCCTTGAGGCTCCGGTAGATCGCCACGCTCTCGGTGCGGGCCGAGCCGACGTTGCCGGCGTAGTCGCGCGGCGTGAGGCGGACCGCGTAGACCCCGTTGCCGAGGTACCCACCGGCGTCGTTCGTGCCGTCCCAGCTCGCCCGGCCCGACCCCTTCGGGACGGCCGCCGTGAACGACCGGACCCGGCCGCCGGCGTCGTTGAGGACGGTGACGTCCACGTAGCCGGCCTCGCTGGTCGAGAAGCCCAGGGTGACGGAGTCCCCGGTGCCGTCGCCGTTCGGGCTGAAGGTCGGGACCGGCGGCGGGTCTGCCGCGGCCACCGCGGCGACGTCGTCGAAGGCCGGAGCGACGGTGTCGACCCGGAACGTCCCGGTCTTCGAGTCGGGCGGGTTCTGCCACCCGTCGACCGCCGTGATCCGCCAGCGGTAACTTCCGTCGGGCACGGCCGCACCGTCGACGAGCCCGGTCCACGACGCGCTGACCGTCGATCCGCTGCCCGTCTTCGAGGCGAGTACCGCCCCGTCGGCGTCCTGGAACTCGACCCGCCAGTCGGCCGTCTCGGAGAGGCGCGCGCTCAGCTTGTAGAGGTCACCGGACCCGTCGCCGTTCGGGCTGAAGGCGCCGTCGCCGTCGTCGACCGTCCAGACGACCGGCGATGCGCTGTCCCGCGGCACGAGGTCGGCCGCCGACATCCAGCCGATCGGGTCGCCGCCCGGGAAGCTGCCCACCTGGTAGGCTGCCGAACCGTCGAAGGTGGGGTCGCTGCCCTTCGAGAGGACCCGCACCTTCGTGCCGCCGGGGATGGTCTCGGGCGGGAGCATCGTCCCGCTGTCCGGGGTGAGCGTGTCGTCCGGATAGACCCCGCCGACGCCCGACCCGTCGGCCGCGGCGCGGACGGTGGCGTTGCCGGGCGCGACGATCGCCGCCGGGTCGCCGTCGGTCGAGGCGTAGGAGGCGCCGGTCATCTGGTCGGTCGTGGTTCCGAGCCAGCCGGTGACGGCCCGCCAGTAGCCGTTCGCCGTCCCGTCCGGGTCCATCTCGACCGTCGCGCCGGCGGTCCGGCTCGAGGCGAAGGTGAACGCCCGGTTCTTGAAGGTCGGCGAGTCGCGCCAGATCCGGTCGATCGTCTTGTGGGTGGTGAACAGCTGCTGGACGTACCAGGCCGGGCCGAAGTGGCCCTCCGCCACGACCGCCCGGGCGCCCGCCCGAAGCCAGCCTGCGGCCATGTTGTCGACCCGCTGGCGGGCCATCGTCGGCGACGGTGCGGGCTTGCCGCTCTCGGAGTTGCCCGACGCGTAGCACAGGTGGTGGAGCAGCACGACCGCGTTCGGGGCGAGGTGAACGTCGCGGGCGAGGTAGTACTCGCCCCAGTACTGGGTGGTGCTGTTGTCCACTCCGGCCTTCGGGTTGAGCCCGAGCCCGTTCTGCGAGTACGGCCAGGCGGTGGACCGGTACGGGCTCGGGAAGCCGTTCCCGTGGCCGAGATAGATGACCACCGAGGCGCCCTGGAGGGCAGCCTTCGCGGCGGTCCAGGTCGCGTTCGGCGTGTAGATGCGGATGACATTCGGGGTGTACTTGCGGGCCTCGCTATAGGCCGCGTCCGCGTCCGATCTGTAGTAAGCGGTCATCGAGGCGACCGGCCCGACGATGATCACGACCTTCGGCCCCGTCGGTGTCGCCGCCCCGACGCCGGGCACCGCGACGCTCGCCAGGACGATGAGGCCGGCGGCGAGAGCGATGGCGATCCTGTGCATCGAGGCTGTTCTCCAGGCCGTTGACGTCCGAGCCGGAGCGCTTCGGACGGGCGTGAGGACGCGCCGACCGGGCGACGTCCCGGACAAGCCTCGCTGCCGGGCGACGGGGGCTCCATGCCGAAGAGGTCCGGGGGCGGATGGCCCCATCGTCCGCGGCCGGGTGGGGCGGCTGCCCCTGCGGTGCGGTCCGGGACGCGGTGGGGTGGTGCCTCGAGGCGCCGGATCAGTCGCGGAGACCGGCCACCAGCGCCGCCAGCGACGGGTTCGACTGGTCGCGCCCGGACAGGATCGGCCGCCCGTCCGGCGTCCCCGGGATGGGCCGGGGCCACGGCACGGCCACGGCCGGGTCGTCCCACGCGAAGCCGAGCTCGTCGCTCCCGTCGAACTCGTTCGTCACCACATAGACGAGCTCGAGCGGATCGAGGGCGAGGAACCCGTGGGCGACGCCGGTCGGGATCTCGACCCAGTCGTCGGCCGCCAGCTCGCGCGTCTCGACGACGGCCGGGCCGCGACCGGCGACCACCGGGCGGACGTCGACGAGGGCGACGAACGCACGACCGGTCGCCACCACCCAGCGATCGAGCTGGCGGCGGTGGTAGTGGAGCCCGCGGAGGACACCGACGGCGGAGGTCGACAGGTTGGCCTGGACGAAGCCTGCCCCGTCGAGGCCGGTCAGCTCGACGGTCAGCGGGCGGTCGAGGCTGGCCCGCCACAGCTCGCGGAACGAGCCCCGCTCGTCGCCGTGTCTCGCGACCGCGCCGTAGCGGACCCCGGGCAGCGCCGAGGGCTGTCGGTCGAGACTGCTCATGAGTCGGCCGTCGCGCTCACCGCCGGCCGCCGGCGATGCCCGGGACCATGGTCTCGGCCAGCGAGCGGAGCCAGGGCACCTGGTGGGCCAGCGCATCCTGCCACGGTCGCATCGGCTCGCCGGCCGTCGTCGGGCCGGGCCCGAGGACGCCCCACCGCGGCGGTGTCGAGGCGCGTGGCCAGGTCGAGGCGGGGACGTCCTCGGTCGGCACCGAGATCCCGACGAGCCGAAGGATCTCGCGCGCCCAGGTGGCCCGCGACGCCGCCCCGCCGTTCACGAGATGGAAGGTCCCGGCGATCGACCCGGAGCCGATGAGCTCGACGATCGCCTCGGCAAGGTCGGAGGCTGCGGTCGGCGATCCGACCTCGTCGGCCACCAGCCGCAGCGGCTCGTGGCCCGCGGTCGCCCGCCCGGCGGCGGCGATGATCTTCGCCGGGAAGTCGCTCCCCGGCGGGCCGTAGAGCCAGGCGGTCCGGGCGATCGCCAGGGCCGGTCCGCCTCGGCCCGATCCGGCGCCGGGCACGGCCGCGAACGCCTCGCGCGCGGCCAGCTCTCCGGCCAGCTTGCTCGTCCCGTACGGGTTCGCCGGCGACGTCGGATCGTCCGGCCGGTAGGGGAGCCCATCGGTCCGGAGACCGTCGAAGACCTCGTTCGTGGAGACGACGATGAGGTCGACGCCGGCCGTGGCGCAGGCCCCGGCGAGCCGCCCGGTGGCCACCCCGTTCCGGCGCATCGCCAGCTCCGGGTCGCGGGCGCACCCGTCGACGTCGGTCCAGGCGGCGGCATGGACGACGACCTCGGGCCGGTCGCGGGCGACCAGGCGCTCGGCGGCGAGCGGGTCGTCGAGGTCGTAGTCGGGCCGACCCCAGGGGAGCGGTCCGGCCAGCCCGGTGAACGGCGCGTCGGCCAGGGCCCCGAGGAGCGCCCGTCCGAGGCGTCCCCCGGCGCCGGTGACGGCGACCCGCACCTCAGCCGGCCCCGGTCCCGGCCGGGTCGGCGTCCAGGCTCCGGGCGAGCCGATCGCCATACTGGCGCTCGTAGTAGGCGTCCCAGTCGCCCGACCGAACGGCCCGCCACCACGGCTCGTTCGCCACGTACCAGTCGACGGTCGCCGCGAGCCCCTCGTCGAACCCGACCTTCGGTCGCCAGCCGAGCGCCTCGGCCTTCGAACCATCCATCGCGTAGCGACGGTCGTGACCCGGCCGGTCGGGCACCGACCGGACGAGCGACCAGGGCTTGCCGAGCCGCTCGAGGATCCGCCGGACGACCTCCCGGTTCGGCAGTTCGGTGCCCCCCGCCAGGTTGTAGGTCTCGCCGGTCCGGCCGTGGCGGAGGACGTGCTCCACGCCGGCGGCGTGGTCGGTGACGTGGAGCCAGTCCCGGATCTGGAGGCCGTCCCCGTACATCGGCAGCGGCAGGTCGTCGATGGCGTTCGTGACGAACAGCGGGATGAGCTTTTCTGGGTGGTGATAGGGACCGTAGGTGTTCGAGCCACGGGTCACGACGGCGTCGACGCCGTGGGTCACGACATAGGACCGGACGAGGAGCTCGCTGGCGGCCTTGGCCGCGGCGTACGGCGACCGGGGCGCGAGGTGGTCGCCCTCCACCGAGCGTCCCACCTCCACCGAGCCGTAGACCTCGTCGGTCGACACCTGGAGGAGTCGAACCGGCCGCTGGAGCGCGACCTGCCGGCACGCCTCGAGCAGGACGTGGACGCCGATGACCCCCGTCCGAAGGAAGGCCTCGGGATCGTGGATCGAGCGGTCGACGTGGGATTCGGCGGCGAAGTTGACGACCGCGTCGGCGCCCTCGATGAGCTCGCCGACGACGACCGGGTCGGCGATGTCGCCGCGGACGAAGGTCAGCCGCGCCGCCTGCTCGGGATCGCCGAAGGCCGGGGCGAGGTTGGCCTCATTCCCGGCATAGGTGAGCTTGTCGAGCACGACGATCCGGGTCCCGTCCCGGCGACCGAGGACCTCGCGGACGAAGCACGAGCCGATGAAGCCGGCGCCCCCGGTCACGAGCAGTCGGCCACCCGGCGTCGCCCACTTCGGCGGCGTGGCCGCGGACGTCCGGATGTCGCTCATTCCGGGCGCTGCCGGGGCGGGGCCAGCCGACCTTCGGCATCGTCCGAGGCGGCCAGCTCGGCGGACCGCAGGAGGGAGGGCACCGTGCCGGCATCGGTCCAGTGGCCGTCGTAGACCCTGGTGAACAGGCCCCCGTCGGGGATGTAGTGGTTGAGCACGTCGGTGATCTCGAACTCGCCCCGGTCGGACGGGGCGAGCCGGTCGATCACCTCGAAGGCGTCGGGCCGCAGGAAGTAGACCCCGATCGGGATGAGGTCGCTCTTCGGGACCTCCGGCTTCTCCTCGAAGCCGACCACCTGGCCGGTCGCGTCGAACTCGGCCACCCCGAACCGCTCGGGGTCGGGGACCCGGTAGAGGAGCGTCCCGGCGCCCCAGGCCCCGGACTCGAACTCGCCGGCGACCGGGGCGAGCGGCTCACCGCGCAGGATGTTGTCCCCGAGGACGCAGCAGAAGGCATCGTCGCCGACGAAATCCCGGGCGAGCCCGATGGCATGGGCGATGCCCAGGGCGCCGCGCTGGTAGCGGTAGGTCAGGTCCAGCCCGAAGTGGGAGCCGTCCGCGAGGAGCTCCACCACGTCGCCGACGCTCTTGCCGCCGACGATGACCATGACCTCCCGGATCCCCATCGAGGCGAGCGTCTCGATGGGGTAGTAGATCATCGGCCGGTCGTAGATCGGGAGGAGGTGCTTGTTCGTGACGATGGTCAGCGGGAAGAGCCGGGTGGCGGTCCCGCCGGCGAGGACGATGCCTTTCATCGCGGCGTAGCCTACCAGCGCGGTCGGGGTGTCACGGGTCGCCGGTGTGGCGTGCCCGGCGCGGGAGCGATCGTCACGGCTTCGGGCTCGGGCTCGGGCTCGCGCAGGACGTCTCGCCCGCCGGCGGGCGCCCGTCGGACGCGCACGGGACCGGCTGCTGGTCGACCGCGGGCAGGCCGCCCTTGTAGTCGGTGATGACCAGCAGGTACTCGAGCCGATCGAGGTCCGCCGCCGGCTGGACGAACGCGGTCTGGGTGACGGCGTTGGCATCCCGCTCGACGTCCACGACCGAGCCGATGAGGATCCCCTTCGGGAACGGCGAGCGGACCCCGCCGCCGAGGTCGATCCCGGCGGTCATGACGGTGTCGCCGATCTTGAGGCGCTCGGTCGAGTCGATGTCCTCCATGACGAGGACGCCCCCGAGCTGGCCGCTCACCGATCCGATCGCCTGGTTCGCTCCGAGCTGGCCGATGACCGTGGACCCGGTGTCGTTGATGAGCATGACCGTGGACACGTCGGGCTCCACCCCGACGACCCGCCCGACGAGGGCGCGGCCCGGCCCGACGACGACGTCGCCCTCCTTGACCCCGTCGTTCGAGCCGACGTCGAGGGTCACGACCCGCCGGAACTGGGAGGCCTCCCGTCCGATGACCGAGCCGGTCACCGTCTGGAACTCCAAGGTCCCCTTCACCTTGAGGAGCTCGGTCAGGAGCTGGTTCTGGCGCTCGAGCTCGGCCGTCCGGGCGTTCTCCGCGGAGAGCCTCGCGTTCTCCTGGGCGAGGGCCTCGTTCGTCCGGTGGAGGCTGTCGATCTCGGTCACGGTGGTGACCAGGCCGCTGACCCCCCGGGCGATCCCGTCGAGCGCGCCCTGGACCGGACGGAACGCGAAGGCGACACCGCGCTGGACCTCCGTCGCCGGCCCGGTGGACGAGGCCAGCATGAGCGCGAGGCTGACCCCGAGCAGGGCGGTGAAGGCGATCGCCCGGCGGCGGGCGAGGCGGTTCCCGGCGAGCGCGGTCATCGTCCCGGCCAGGGTCAGCGCGGGGCGCGCGCGTAGGTGTCGGCGACGAGGACGCGCTGCATGACCGGGTTCGAGAGCTCCTCGAGGACGATCCCGGTGCCCCGCGCGACGCAGGTCAGCGGGTCGTCCGCGATGTGGACCGGCATCTGCGTGGCCTCGGCGATCCGGACGTCCAGCCCGGCCAGGAGCGCCCCGCCGCCGGCCAGGACGATGCCCTGGTCCATGATGTCGGCGACGAGCTCCGGCGGGGTCTCCTCGATCGTGTCCTTGATCGTGTCGACGATCTGCTGGACCGACGGCTCGATCGCCTCGCGGATCTGGTCGGCGCCCACCTCGACGCTGCGCGGGAGCCCGGTCAGGAGGTCGCGACCGCGCAGGAGGACCCGCTGGGCATCCCATTCCCCGGGATACGCCGAGGCGATCGCGATCTTGATGTCCTCGGCCGTCCGCTCGCCGAGGAAGAGGTTGTACTCGCGCCGGGCGAACAGGACGATGTCCTGGTCCATCTCGTCCCCGCCGATCCGGATGCTCCGGGCGACGACGATCCCACCGAGGCTGATGACCGCGACCTCGGTCGTCCCGCCGCCGATGTCGACGATGAGGCTGCCCGACGGCTCGCTGACCGGCAGGCCGGCCCCGATCGCGGCGGCCATCGGCTCCTCGATGAGGCGCGCCCAGCGGGCGCCGGCGTTGAGCGCTGCGTCGCGGACGGCCCGCTTCTCCACCTCGGTCACCCCGGACGGGATGCCCAGGAGCATCCGGGGCCGCGGGATGAGCCCGACCCGGTCGTGGACCCGGTTCACGAAGTACTTGAGCATCTGCTCGGTGACGTCGAAGTCGCTGATGACGCCGTCGCGCAGGGGGCGGACCGCGATGATCGAGGCCGGGGTCCGACCGACCATCCGCTTGGCCTCGGCGCCGATGGCCAGGACCTTCTTCGACTTCGCCTCGATCGCGACGACGCTCGGCTCGCTCATGACGATCCCGCGATTCCGGACCCAGACCAGGGTGTTCGCGGTCCCGAGGTCGATCCCGATGTCGCGGGAGAAGTAGCCGAGGATCCGATCGAACATGATGCGGGGCAGGTCCTTCGAGATGGCGCGGCGCCTCCGGCGGGCCCGGGTCCGGGCGCGGGGCGCTGGGGTCGCAGCGGGGAAGAGCCCGTGCAGTATACCCGGCTCGGCGACCGACCCCGGTCGGGGAGTCGGTCGGGCAGACGGGCCGACCGACCGGGCGGCGATCGACCGGGACGGGCGTGGGCGGCCTCAGGCCGCGTCGACGACGACCTCGAGCCGGGACCAGGCCGCTCGGAGCGCCGCCTCGACCTCTGCCGGGGTCGGCGCCCGGGCGAACATGAACCCGAGGTAGCGGTCCCCTTCCGGGAGGGGCACGAGGCGCTCCCCAAGGGGGATCGTGACCCGCAGCCCGTCGATCCCCGGCACGGCCTCGGCGGCGGCGAGGCCTCGGACCTCGCGGAGGATCCCCGCTTCCGCGATCGGCAGCATCAGCACGCCGGCGGCAGCCCCCTCGCGGTCGTGGGGCGGCAGGGCCAGACCCGCGGCATGACGGAGGATCAGCTCCTCGAGCGGGATCCCCGCACCGAACCGGAGCGTTCGTCCGCACAGGCCACCGATCGAGCGGGCGGCGACCTCCAGGACCCAGGCACCGCGGTCGTTGACCCGGAGCTCGGCATGGATCGGGCCCTCGGTCAGGCCGATCGCCGAGGCGGCGGCCGCGGTCGTCCGCACGATGAGGGCCAGGGTCTCCGCGGGCAGGCGGGACGGCGTCAGGTAGATCGTCTCGGCGAAGTACGGCCCGTCGAGCGGGTCCGGCTTGTCGAAGACCGCCAGGACCTCGAGGCGACCGCCGCGTAGCAGACCCTCGACGGCCACCTCCACACCGGGGATGAAGTCCTCGACGAGGATGCGCTGTGGCGAGCCCGTCGGCGGGCAGACGTCGGGCGACCGGACGATCGCGGCGACCCGCGCGAATGCCGAGGCCAGCCCGGCCGGGTCGTCCGCCCGGATCACCCCGCGGCTTCCCGACAGGTCGATCGGCTTGACCACGACCGGGAACGTCGCGGTCGGCACCTCCTCGGGATCGGCGTCAGCAGGCCAGGTCCTGAAGCGCGGGGTGCCCAGCCCGGCTCGGGCGAGCAGCTCGCGGGTCTGCGCCTTGTCCCGGCTCGCTCGAACCGCGGCGAGCCCGTTGTGAGCCAGGCCGAGGGCCTCCGAAGCGGCCGCCGCGACCAGGGTCGACCCGTCGTCGACCGGCACGACCGCATCGAGGGGACGGGTCCGGTGGAGCTCGACGATCGCCCGCCGCCCGGCGTCGACATCGTCCAGGTCCACCGCCACCGTCGCGTCGCCGGCGGCCGCCAGCGGCGACGGGTCCTGGGTGCCGACGATCACCTCGACGTCGAGCGAGCGAGCCGCCTCGACGAAGTCGGTCGCCCGATAAGTCCGCGACGGGACGAGGAGGAGGATCCGGGTCATCGTCGGCCGATCGTACGCCCACCGGCGAAGCCGCGAGCCGATCACCCGTCCGCCCGCCGCGACCGGCGTACGATGCGCCGGTGGACGCACCGCTCCTCCTGATCACGCCCGAGGCGCAGGCCAAGATCGCCGCGGCGGCCCGGAGCGCCGGAAGGCCCGACGCCAGGCTCAGGGTCGCGATCGCCGGGCGGCGCGGCCCGACCTTCGCCTACGACCTGACCCTGGTGACGCCCGATGCGGCCGATCCGACGGACGTCGTCGTCGAGACCCCCCACGGGGTGGTCCACGTGGCAGCCCGGGACGTGGAGGCGATGCGCGGTGCGACCGTCGTCCTCGACCCTTCCGCCTTCGGCGGTGCGATCGCCATCGACAATCCGAACGCCGGCTGGAGCGACCCGCTCGCCGCCCGGGTCCAGGAGGTCCTCGACCGGCAGGTCAACCCGGGCGTCCAGAGCCACGGCGGCATCATCGACCTGCTCGAGGTCCGCGACGGGACCGCCTTCATCTCGATGGGCGGCGGCTGCGTCGGCTGCGCCCAGGTGGACGTCACCCTCCGACAGGGCGTCGAGGTGGCGATCAGGCGCGCCGTTCCCGAGATCGTGGCGATCGTCGACACGACCGATCACGCCTCCGGGACGAACCCCTACTACCAGCCGGAGAAGAAGTAGGCGCAAGGCCCCGGGCGTCGTGCCGCCGGCCGGAGGTGCGATCCGACTCAGCCTCGGGCGCCGGGTCGGTCGAACGTCACGCCGCGGTCGCGCAGCGAGACGTAGGCGTCGTGGCCGATGACGAGGTGATCGAGCAGGTCGATATCGAGGAGGCGTCCTGCGGCGAGCGCCTCGGCCGTGAGGTGGAGATCGTCGGGCGACGGCGTCGGGTCCCCGGACGGATGGTTGTGGACGAGGATGACCCCGCTCGCGCTCAGCCGGACGGCGTCCCGGAAGAGCTCGCCGACCCTGACCAGGCTCGACGAGACGTTGCCCTGGTAGACGGTGGCCACCCGCAGGACGACGTTCTTCGTGTTCAGGAGGACGACCCGCAGCTCCTCGCGCTCGAGCCGGCCCATCTGCAGGATGAGCCGGTCAGCCACGTCGCCCGGGGAACGGATCGACCAACGCCCAGATGGCCAATCGGCGAGCAGCCGACGCCCGAGCTCGAAGGCCGCGGTCAGCTGCCCGGCCTTCGCGACCCCGACGCCGGGGATGGCCTCGAGCTCGAGATCCGATGCCCGGGCCAGCCCGGTCAGGCCGTCGTGGCGCTGGAGCGCCTCCTGGGCGAGGTCCACCGCGCTCGCCCCACGCGCGCCCGAGCCCCAGATCAGGGCGATGAGCTCGGCCGTCGTCAGCCCTCCGACCCCCCGGAGGGCGAGGCGCTCCCGGGGCCGCTCCGCGGCCGGCACCTCGCGGATCGCCCGGGTGGTCCGGGGCGCCAGGGATCGTCGGGACGGTCCACGCTCCTCCAGCACGCCGCCCGGGATGAGGGGCGAGCGGCCGGACGTCGGATCGTCCATCGGAACGGCTCCTCGAGGCAGGGACGACGTGGGCGTCCCGGGCCCGGAGGACGGGAGCCCGCCGATCTCCCCCGCCATCCGGACCCGGGAACGACCCGAGCCTAGCGAGCCCGGCTCACCGCCGGCATACCCCGCCCTTCGCTTCGGATCGACGGGCGGGCCGGGCCATCAGGCGACGGCGAAGGCCGCCAGGACGAGGATCCCGTTGAACGTGGCGTGGAGGACGATCGACGCCGGCAGCGAGTCGCGGCGCAGGAAGACCCAGCCGAGCGCCAGGCCGACCGGGAGGCGTTCGAGGAAGGCGACGAGCGCCGATCCGGCCGCCTCGCCGAAGTCCCGTCCGCTCAGCGTGAGGATGTGGGCGACCGCGAAGAAGAGGGCACCCTTGACGATGGCGACCCGCGGTCCGGAGGCTCGCGCCCAGGCGGTGGTGGCGAACCCGCGATAGAAGATCTCCTCGCCGATCGGCGCGATCACCACCGCCGCGAGGAGGGCGACGAGGAGCTCGGCGCCGCCGTGAGGGGTCGGCAACGGGCCCTCGGGTCGGACGCCGACGATCCGGATCAGGACACTCCCGAGGAGCGCGGTCACGAGGATGACCGGCACGGCAGCCAGTGCCCCGAAGGCGACGTCCTCGAGGATCCTTCCGGGACGAGCGCCGGCGATGCCCGGGCCGATCTCGGTCCAGCGCAGCGCCCCGACCCCGACCACGGACAGGCCGATGAGCAGGACCCAGATCCCGTCGGTCAGGAGGACCGAGATGAGGATCGTGGTCAAGGCGCTGGGCTCCATCCGCAGGAGGGCGATCGGGATCGTGGCCAGGATGGTCAGCGGGATCGCCGCCCCGAACACGAGGAAGGGCGACGGCCCGCGATAGGCCAGGTCCGTCCGGTCGCGTCGCTCGATCGCCTGGGCACCGGCGGCCGCGACGAGCCCGAGCCCGAGGAGGAGCGACCCGGCCAGGGTGAGGATGAGCCCGCCCGTCCCGCCACTGCCGGTGACGATCTCGGCGCCGAGGAGCCCGCCCCCGAAGACCGTGGCCACCCAGCCGACCAGGTACAGCCCCGGGGCACGCCGGCCCTCGAGCGAGAACGTCTGGAGGCCGGGCCTCGGGGGACCCGGGGCGCCGGCATCGTCGTCGGGTCCCGGACGTTCCTGGGCGGTCACCGCGTCGGTGACGATGTCGGAGTCGGGCCCCGCCGCGAGGGGCTCGCCCGGCGTCGGGTCCAGCGGGGTCGGTCCGCTCAACGCTCCGGGAGCGGGTCGGCGGGCGTGCCGGTCGAGGCTGCCCGGATGCCGGTCTTGCGGGCCGGCTTGGTGCTCGTGGTCGTCGTGGGCGCTGGTGCCGCGGTCGCCGCGGTCGGGACCGATCGGGTCAGCGACCCGCTCGGCGCCTCACGCCGCTCGAAGTCGCGCCCGCACCAGGCGCACAGCGACCAGTCGAGCCCGACGAGCCGCGAGCAGTTCGGGCAGACCCGGTTCAGCCGGGTCCGGCAGCTGGGGCAGATGAGCCATTCCTCGTTGACCCGTCGGCGGCAGCCCGGGCAGTGCGGAACGGCCTCGACCTCGTTGAGCAGGGCCTCCTCGGCCAGCGCCCGCTCGTTCACCTCGCCGATCCGCTCGTGGGGCCGGACGATCCGGTAGACGATGATCGCGAGGATGAAGAAGACCGGGGTGAACAGGATGACGACCGCCGCCGCGAGGTAGGGGGCGACGGGATTGTCCGTCCGACCCTGGAGGTCGCGGAAGGCCCAGTACGCCGAGGCCAGCCAGATCCCGACGAGGTAGATGCCCATCGCCCGGAGCGCGAGTTGGACGGCTGGGTTCCCGAAGAACCCGCTGATCGTGGAGCCGATCTGCCCGATGACCTGGTCCATCCGGCCTGTGCTTGCCTCCAGCGGCCCGGTCCACGGCGCCCGGTGGGGCGCTGCCGGGGCGTCCGGCGCAGTGTAGCAGGGGTTCGCCGCTGGGCTAGACGCCCGGAGACGCGGGTTCGTTGCGCTCGGGTGGGATCCCGAGCAGGCCGCCGCCCACGAGGACGAGGGCACCGGCCAGCTCCACCGCCACGCCCGTCCCGCCGCCGAACGGCTTGGCGTAGTAGGCGAACGCGAGCCCGAGGAGGACGCCGCCGACCAGGAGCGGCAGGACCCCGGAACGGATCCAGCGGGGGACCCGGTTCGGGACGATGTGGAGCACGAGGATGATCAGCGCGGCGAGGATCAGCAGGAGGTGCCCCGGGTTCGCCAGCCCCCACTCCGCGGTGTAGCCGCTCCCTCGCGAGCCGATGACCCCATCGGTGGCCCACGGCAGCACGAAGCTCACGATGACGAGGACCGACCCCCCGATCGAGAACCACTCGGCGAGCTCCGCCGGCACGGCCAGGCCGCGACGACCCGTCGTCGGTGGGGCGATCGCGATCGCAGCCGCCGACCTGACGCCCGAGGGACCCGGCGAAGGCGTCGCGGGCGTCGCTCGCGGGACGGCGGCGCTGTAGCTGGCCGACGGCGCGAGATAGGCCCCGGCCACCGCTCCCGTCGGGGGTCTGGGCGTGGCCGGCGTCGACGCCTGGGGCGGCCAGGCGGCCGGTGGCCAGGCGACGGCCGCCGGCGTCGGCGCCGGGGCCGCGGCCGCCGGTACGCCGGGGATCGGCTCGCTCGTCGGTCCGTCGCCGGGCCAGTCGCGCAGGACCGGCGGGGCGGGACGGGTCGGGGCCGGGTCGGGCCGGACCGGCGCCGGATCGGCGATCGTCCCGGCAGGGGCGGCGGCACGGGCCGGCTCGACGGGCTCACCCGGGTCGAGCGGGAGCTCGGTGACGTCGACCGTCGCCGGCGCGGGCTCGGTCGGTGGCGACGCGGCCACCACCGGTGGGTCCGGCGCGACCGTCGGCTGCGACGCGGGCCCCTCGGGCGCCCCGGACACGGCAGCCGGGGGTGTTCCTGGATCCTTCGCCGCGCGACCGAAGGTCGTCGAGACGCGCGACCGGCGTGCCCGCGTCGCCGGCTCAGCCGGCGGACTCGCGACGAGGACGGCCGGCTGCGGTGCGACGGTCGCCGGAGGGCTCGACGGTCGTGCCCCGGCGACCGAGGCAAGCAGGACGCCGCAGCTCGGACACGACAGGCGCCCATAAGGGACAGGGCTGCCGCACTCCCTGCAGACGACCGACGTCGCAGTCACCGCATCCTCCCTCGCCTCGCGTCGGACCCTCGTCCGGCGACGGTCGGCTACAGAGTGCCACCATCCGAGCGGCGGATACCACCCCCCCGATGGTCCTCCGCGACGACCAGACTCCACGCGATGCTTCGCCAGGCCGAGACGAGCCCGGCCAGGGCCAGCCCGCCACCCCAGATCGCCACGAACGCGAGGACGGCGACGACCGCGGCGGCCGGCTCCGGCGGGCCGAGCAGGGCGTCCCGGACGAGGCCCCAGGCCGCCGCGGCGGCGGCCAGGGCCGGTGCGATGACGAGGACGCTCCCGGCCAGGGTGGCCGCGGTCACCCATGCGGTCTTCGCCGGCCGACGGGCGACCCAGCCGACGGCGCCGACGAGGGAGGCGGCGGCCGATCGTCCGTCGATCGCGACGAGCCGGGTCGCCAGGGCGCCCTCGAGCTCGCTGACGAGCCAGCCGAGCGCGATGAGACCGATGGCATCGGGTGCGCCGCGGAGGATCCGGCCGACGAGCGGGGCACCCGTGTCGCTCGGAAGGATGAGCTCCTGGTAGCCCACGTCGAGGAGCCGGGCGCTCGCCAGCGCCAGCGCCAGCGCGAACGGCACGAGGCTGACCGCTCTGACCGCGACGAGGCGGCCGACGAGGCGGCCGCGCCCGACCCGGCCCTGCCCCGCGGCATCGACGGCCGGCGCCCCCCGCCGGCTGTCCGGGGGATCGTCGACGGCCGTCGGGCGAGCGACCACGGCCTCGATGAGCGCGAGCTCGATGAGCACGCCGACGACCAGCCCGATGAGGAGCCATGTCCCGAGGATCGTCGTCGTCGCGACGAGCAGACCCACGAAGCGACCGGAGATGCCGGCGGCGGTGATCGCGTCGGGACCGACGAACGTGGCGATCCCCACGACGCTCGGCACGACGAGGATCGGCAGGGCGAAGAGGACGATCCCGCCCCGGGCGAGGAAGCCGGCCAGCGCGAGCCCCCAGAGCCGAGGTGCGCCGACGGCGATCCGGGCCGCCTCGCCGAGACCGCCGCGGGTCACCCCGGGATCACGGCGCCGGGCTGGCCTTCACGAGCGTGTCGAGCTGGCGGAGCGCCTCCTGGACCTTCGCGATCTCCGTGCCGTAGGTCGCGAAGTCGCCCGCCCGGAGGGCCGTCTGGGCCTTCTCGAAGTGGTCGTTGGCGTAGGCGATCAGGGCGGCGACGTCACCGGTCGGCGGACTCGCGATCGGCCCCGCCGTCGGCGTCGGGGTCGGGCTGGCCCCGGGTCCGGGGGTCGGGGACGGGGTCGCTCCCGGCGACGCGGCCGGCCCCTCGACGGCAAAGAGCAGATCGAGGGCCTCGGTCAGGGTCCGGCCCCAGACGATCCGCCGCGGCGTCGCCACGATGATCCGCTGGAACTCGGGGAAGGCGCTGCTCGACGACTGGAGGTAGACGGGCTGGAGGTAGATGATCGCGTCCTGGACGGGCACGACGATGAGGTTGCCCCGGATGACCTTGCTGCCGGACTGGTCCCACAGGGTCGTCTGCGCGGCGATGACCGGGTCGGCGTCGATCTTGGCCTCGATCTGGGTGGGACCGAGGACCGAGGTCGACTGCGGGAAGCGATAGACCCGGACGGCTCCGTAGTCGGGCTCGTCCATCCGGGCGGCGATCCAGGAGATCATGTTCGGACGGGTGCTCGGGACCATCGGCTGGAGGAGCAGGAACTCCGGCTCCGGCTCGCCCGGCATCCGCATGACGACGTAGTACGCCTCGTTCGGCAGGCTCTGGGTCCCACCCGGGTCCGGCGGCACCGTCCACAGGTCCTCGTTGTTGTAGAACGCGGCGGAGTCCGTCACGTGGTACCGGGCGTACGTCCGGGTCTGGGCGTTGAACTGCTCCTCGGGGACCCGGAGATGGGCGGTCAGGTCCGGGGTCAGGTCCGACAGCGGCTTGAACAGGGTCGGGAAGATCCGCTGGTAGGTCCGGATGATCGGATCGCTCGGGTCGGACACGTAGAAGGTCGTCTCGCCGGTGTAGGCATCCATGACGATCTTCACGCTGTTGCGCAGGTAGTTGAAGGTCCCCTCGGCCAGGTTGCTCCCGGCCGGCAGCGCCCCCGGGTCGAGCCACTGGGCATTGGGGAAGCGATCGCTCGTCGTGTAGGCGTCCTGGATGTAGACGAACCGCCCGTCCGCCGTGACGACCAGATACGGGTCCTTGTCGTACTGCAGGAACGGCGCGATCCGCGGCAGACGATCCCCGAGGTTCCGGTGGAAGAGGAGCTGGCTGTCCGCGGTCACCTGGTCGCTGATGAGCAGGTTGAGGTCGCGGAACCGGAGGGCGAAGAGGAGTCGCGAGAGCGTCGTGTCCAGCTTCACGCCACTCGTGCCAGTCCACCGCGTGGTCTGGCCGGGCTCCAGCTGGCCGTCGGTCGCGGTCGTGCCGACCGGATAGTCGAACTCGGACTGGCGGGCGCCGGTGATGATCCAGTCGCTGGGCCGCTCGCCGAAGTAGATCCGGGGCTGGGTGACGGTCGGAGCGCCGCCCAGCGAGGTCGACGGCAGGTCGCGGATGATCAGCCGTGGCTGGCCGCCTTCGGTCGCCTCGTTGACCGGGACCATCGTCGTGCCGATCCCGTGGGTGAAGGTGATCCGCTGGTTCACCCACGTCCCGCCCTGGGGGTTGCGTTCCGGCGCCAGCTCGCGGGCCGAGAGCATGACCTGGCGCTTCGCGCCGTTGATCTGGTAGCGATCGGTGTCGACGTCCTGGAAGACGTAGTACTGGCGGACCGTCTGGAGCTGATCCAGCGAGTCCTTCAGGGGGCGGTAGTCCCAGAGTCGAGCGTTCTGGAAGGTCGACGCCTCGCTGGCGACCGCCGCCGGGGTCAGCGGCGCTTCTCCCCCGTAGTCGCGCCGCTCCCAGTCCGTGATGTCGAAGGCGACCCGGGTCATGTTGATGTTGTTGGCGATGTAGGGCGCCTCCTTGTTGAGCTGATCGGGCTCGACGCTGAGGCGCTGGACCAGGCTGGGATAGACGGTCCCGAGGATGATCGAGGCGCTGAACCAGATGACGATGACCGCACCGAGCGGCCACATCGCGTGGGTGAACGCCCCGATGACGAGGAAGGCGCCGGCGAAGGCCGAGACCGCGGTCAGCACGTCGAAGGCCAGGAACCGGGCGTTCTGGTCCGCGTAGCCCACCCCCACGAAGTTCCCACCCTGGGTGCCGATGAGGTTGACGCTGTAGACGAGCTCGAGCTTGTCGAGCTGGTACCCCCACGCGACCGACAGGAGGTAGAGCCCGCCGAGGACCGCGAGATGGACCCGCATCGAGGTCGTGAACGCGAGGCCGCCGCGCATCGCGGCCAGGAGGTACCGCCCGAAGCTCAGGACGAGCGCCGCGATGAGCAGGGCGTTGACCGCCGACTGGACCACGCGCAGGAAGGGCAGCTCGAAGAGGTAGTAGCTGATGTCGCGCCCGAAGACCGGGTCCACGACGGGCGCGCTGCCGGGCAGGCCGTAGGGCACCTGGTTGCGCCACAGCTGGACCGTCTCCCACTGGCCGGCAGCGGACGCGGCGGCGCCGAGCGCGATGATGACCGCCAGGCCGATGAGCAGCCAGCGGAACACCGGGACGAGGTCCGGCAGGTCCTCGGCATCGAAGCTGATCGTGCCGACCCCACCGGGGCCGAAGCCGGCGCCCTCGAAGCCGGGTCGCCCGGTCGGTCGTCGGCCGCGCGGCCCCGACATCGGCGAGACATCCCGGGTGTCGATCCCGAAGGCCTCCCCGAGACGGTTCGCGAACCCGCCGACCGAGCTCGCTCGCTCGGGGTCGGGGGGCGGTGCCAGGCGGCCGGCGAGCCAGATGTTGCCGCCCAGGAACAGGGCGACCACCACGAACACCGCCGCGAACAGGACCGCCTGGGTGCCGAGCCGGGTGAAGAAGACGGCGTCGTAGCCCACGCTCTTGAACCACATCGCGTCGGTGACGAGATCGAGGAGCGCGCCGGCCAGGGTCAAGAGGAAGAAGAAGGCGCCGATGGCCAGGACGATCAGCGGGCCGCGGAGCCGGTCACGGCGGCGCGGCGCACCGTCGTCCGGTCCGCCGACGACCACGGGCCGGGGCCGCCGCGGGCCGCCACCCTCGGGTTCCTCGTCGCGGTGGTCGACGTCCTCGTCGTCCGTAGCCTCCGCGTCCGGTCCGACCTCTTCGTCGAGCGCGGCGTCGTCCTGCGGCTCGCGCCCGGATGGCTCGTCCTCGTCGCCACCGTCGGCGGGCGACCCGCGCTCGGGATCGCCGCCGGGGAGACCCTCCTGGCGGCGACGGATCTCGTCCATGAACTCGTCGAATAGGTCCTTCACGTCCGACCGAGTCTACCTCCTGCGCCCCGTGCCGGCCGGAGCCATCGGGGAGCGCTCCTGGAGCCGGGACCCGGATCGGGCGCTCAGGGGCGGGCGAGGCTCTCGACCGACCGACGGAACGCGGCCAGGACGGTCTCGGCGAGCTCGACCGGCCGGAGTGATGCGGCGCGCATCGGCTCCCAGCGGAACGCCGCCCGGATCGCCAGCGGCGATCGCCACGGCTCCATCGGGTCGGCCGGCTGGGCGAGCTGGGCCAGGCGGATCGCCAGTCGCCCCGCATCCTCGAGGATGAACCCGGACAGGGCGCCCGAGAGGGCCGGTCCCAGCCGGGCGAGGGGCGGCTCGGGCGGTGGGCCGGCCGGCGGTGCGACGTCTCGGAAGGTCACGACCCCGGTCTCGTCGACCACCCAGAGGAGGGCGATCCACCAGCCATCGGGGAGGATCGACGGGACGCTCATCCCGGCTCGCAGGTGGCGCGCCCCGACCTGCAGGTCATGTTCGGGCAGATACGAGGGCCCGGGGGGCGGAAGGCGGTCGGTCACCGCCGCAGGATAGCCCGGCGACCCGACCGTGGCGGCGTCAGGCGGGAGTGGCGGGTCCGCTCTCGGTCGTGTCTGGCGCCGCGAGGGCTGGGACGGCATCCGCGGGCTCCGGGACCGCCGCCGCGGGCTCCGCGGCCGCCGCCACGTCCTCGGCGATCAACGCGTCGGTCGCCGCGCTCGCATCCACCTGGGCCAGGATGTCGGCTCGGGCGGCGGCGAGGTCCCCGGTGGCGCCGGCCGCGATCGCCTCATCGGCGGCCATCGCCCCGGCCTCGGCGGTCAGGTCGGCGATCTTGGCGGCCATCTCCAGGCGGAGCATCTCGCGTCGGACCTCGGGACCGGGCAGGTCGAGCGATCCGGGAGGGGCGACCGGCTCGGTGGCATCCTCGTAATCGGCGTCACCGCTGATCCAGGCGAGGAGCCGGTTCTTCTTCGGCGGGTTCGTGCGACGCAGGGCGAGCGCCTGGATGTCCACGGCGGTGACACCGGGGACCGACGAGTCCGGGGCGGCGGAGAGGTTCGCCGCGCACGACGGACAGGTCGCGGCAAGAGGGTCGGGCAGCTCCGCGGAGCACCACGGACAGATGGCGGGCGGTGGCGATGTCGACTCGGCCATGGCGCGAATGCTACCGCGTCATCCGCGCCGAGGGACCACCTGAAAGTCCTACTCCCACTCGATCGTGGCGGGTGGCTTGGAGCTGATGTCGTAGACCACCCGGTTCACCCCGGCCACCTCGTTGACGATCCGGGAGCTGATCTTCGCGAGGACATCGTAGGGGAGCTTGGCCCAGTCCGCGGTCATGCCGTCGTCCGAGGTGACGGCCCGGATCGCGACGACGTTCGCGTAGGTCCGGCCGTCACCCATGACGCCCACCGAGCGGACCGGGGTCAGGATCGCGAAGGACTGCCAGACGGAGCGGTAGAGGCCCGCTGCCTTGATCTCGTCGATCACGATCCAGTCGGCGTCCCGCAGGGTGTCCAGCCGCTCCGCGGTGACCTCGCCGATGATCCGGATGGCCAGGCCGGGACCCGGGAACGGCTGGCGCTGGACCATGGCGTCGGGCAGCCCGAGCTCCGCCCCGACGATCCGGACCTCGTCCTTGAACAGGTAGCGGAGCGGCTCGACGAGCTTGAACCGGAGGTCGGCCGGCAGCCCGCCGACGTTGTGGTGGGTCTTGATCTTCTGGGCGGTCTTCGTGTCCGAGGTCGCGCTCTCGATGACGTCGGGGTAGAGCGTGCCCTGGGTCAGGAAGTCGATCCGGCCGAGCTTCGCCGCCTCCTCCTCGAAGACCCGGATGAACTCGTCGCCGATGATCCGACGCTTCTGCTCGGGATCGACGACCCCGGCCAGTCGGGCGAGGAAGCGATCCCGGGCGTCGACCATCACCAGGCGCATGCCCAGGTTCTGCTCGAAGGTGACCCGGAGGAGCTCGGACTCCTTCTTGCGCATCAGCCCGTGGTCGACGTAGATGCAGGTCAGCCGGTCGCCGACCGCGCGGTGGACGAGGGCCGCGGCGACCGCCGAGTCCACCCCGCCGCTCAGGGCGCAGATGACCAGGCCGTCCGAGCCGACCTCCCGGGCGTGAGCGTCGACCCTCACCCGGATCTCGGCGACCGTCGACTCGATGAAGTTCGCCGGTGTCCAGGTCGGTCGCGCGCCGGCGATGCCGACCACGAAGTTGCGCAGGACGTCGCGACCGCGAGGCGTGTGGACCACCTCGGGGTGGAACTGGATGCCGTAGAGGTTGCGCGACGGGTCGACCAGCCCGGCGAACGGCGTCGAGTCGGTCTGGGCGGTGGAGCGGAAGCCTTCGGGCAGGCGGGTGATGGAATCGCCGTGGCTCATCCAGACGGGCTGGTCGCGGTCCAGTCCCGTGAACAGCCCATCGTCCGCCGTGATCGTGACGGTGGCCGGGCCGTACTCCCGCTTCGCGGTCGGCAGGACGTCGCCCCCCAGCTCGAGGGCCATCAGCTGGGCGCCGTAGCAGATGCCCAGGACGGGGATCCGCCCGCTCCAGACCGCGGCGTCGGGCTTCGGGGCGTCCGGGTCGTAGACCGACATCGGACCGCCCGACAGGATGATCGCCTTGGCGTTCCGGCGCTCGATCTCGGCGTACGGCGTGTCGTGCGGCAGGAGCTCGGAGTAGACATTGAGCTCGCGGACCCGCCGGGCGATGAGCTGGGCGAACTGGCTGCCGAAGTCGAGCACGACCACCGTGTCCGGCTCGCCCGCCGAGGCGCCGCTCGCGACGCCGCCACCCGGGCGATCCTCGGGCGAACGCTCGGGCCCCGGCGCCTTGAGCGCGGTCTCGAGGTAGGCCTCGACCTCGGCGTCGTCGGGAGCGAGCACGCGATGGCCCGCGTTCGCGACCTCGCCGTGGACCGTCTTGCCCCGCTCCGGCGGGGCGGTCTCGCGGCTCGCCTCCGGTCCCGTTCCCTCGCCGTCGGTCAATCCCGCCTCCCGCTCGTGTCCGTCCTGGTGGCAAGGATACCGGTCCGGGCCCGGCAGGCGGAGGCCCGGGTCACCCGCAGTGCTCGGCGGGTGCCCGGGCCATGGAACGGAGGGCGATCAGCGATCGCCCGGGGCGAGGAGGACGAGGGCGGCGAGGTAGAGGCTGAACCCGAGGCCGACGATGCCGAGTCCGTCGGAGCGGGAGACGTTGGCACCGACAGCGCTGGCCGCCGCGAACGGGTCGTGACCGCTGGCCAGCCCGAGGAAGAGGACGCCTGCCAGGGCGACGCCGACGACCGCCACGATCCGGGCCATCGTCCGCGCCCACGGCCGGCCGGCCACGACGCCGACGGCGGCGATGACGTGGGCGACGCCGACGACGATCAGGAGCGGGACCGTCGTGACCAGCCGGCCGATGAGCTCGTGGTCGGCCGGTCGGGTGACCAGGCCGCGGGCGTCGACGGCCCACGCCGCCACGAAGGCGAGCGCGACGGTCAGGATGAAGGCCCCGAGCATGCCCACGATGAGGCTTCCGGCGACGGCCATCGGGCCTGGCTGGAACGAGGCGGCGGGGTCCTGGAGTGCGGGACTCCGGGTCCAGGAAACGGGAGCGGATGCGGACATCGAAACGGTTCTCCTGCCCCGTGAGCGGGACGCTGCCGGCGGTCGACGCCGGGATGACCCCACGATGGCCGGCGGGTCCCCGGCTCGCCTCCGTCGGGAATGGGTGCCGGGGCCCCACAAACGTCGACGATCGGGTGGGCGGCGGCGGTCGGGTCCCGGCCCGGAGTCGGGCGGGATGGCCCTCCCGGCCAGGGCGGCGCTGTGGTCTACTGCCCGGGGAGGTTCAGCGATGCCGAAGGACAAGGCCGAGCAGCGTGCCCAGAACGAGGAGCTGGCCCACGTCTGGCCGGACCCGCCGGTCGAGGAGATCGGTTCGCCGGCCCGGACCCTCTCGAACAAGGCCTATCTGCGAGAGCTGTCGACGCTCCAGATCGAGCTCGTCAAGCAGCTGGAGTGGATCAAGTCGCGGGGCCTCAAGGTGGTGGTCATCTTCGAGGGCCGGGACGCCGCCGGGAAGGGCGGGGCGATCAAGACGATCAGCCTGACCCTCAACCCGCGCTACTGCCGGGTGGTGGCCCTGGGCACGCCGACCGAGCGCGAGAAGACCCAGTGGTATTTCCAGCGCTACGTCGAGCACCTCCCCGCCGCCGGCGAGATGGTCCTGTTCGACCGGAGCTGGTACAACCGGGCCGGCGTCGAGCGGGTCATGGGCTTCTGCACGGAGGCGGAGTACCAGGCGTTCCTGCGCGACGCCCCCGAGTTCGAGCGGATGCTGGTCCACTCCGGGATCGTCCTCGTGAAGTACTGGTTCTCGGTCAGCGACGCCGAGCAGGAACGCCGTTTCCAGAGCCGCCTCGACGACCCGACAAAACGCTGGAAGCTGTCCCCCATGGACCTCGAATCGCGCTCGAAATGGGCCGACTACTCTCGGGCCAAGGACGAGATGTTCGCCTACACGGACATCAAGCAGGCACCCTGGTACGTGGTCAACGCCGATAACAAGAAGCGGGCCCGGCTCAACGTCATCCACCACCTGCTGAGCCTGGTCCCCTACGAGGACCTCACGCCCGAGCCGATCGTCCTCCCGCCGAGAGGACCTGACGGCGGCTACATCCGACCGCCGATCGGCGACCAGACGTTCGTACCCGAGGTCTACTGACCCAGGCCGGGCCCGCCGACGGTCGTGGGCAAGCCGGGCCGTGCGACGGGCGCCCGTGGGCCCTGGCTCCGAACCTAGGGCCGGAGCGTTCCGGCGAAGACCTGCCAGGCCAGCAGGGTCTTGGCGATGAGGCTCATCAGCATGTACGTGCGCTCGCCGGTGAGGTAGTCCGCCCAGCGCCCGATCTTCCGGTACTGCAGGACCATCGTGATCGCGAAGATGTTGAAGGTGACGAACAGCGACACGAAGATGATCAGGACGAAGGTGGGGATCGGGGCCGCCCCGGTGGCCGTCGACGCGGTCCAGAGCGCGACGGAGATGACGACCCAGGGCACGGCGCCGGCGATGCACCCGAAGATGTAGTGCATCCACTGGACCTTGGAGCGGCCCTCGTTGGCCGCCTCCATGCTCCAGCCGAAGAGGTTCATCGCGGCGTTGACACCGAAGATGGCGATCAGGGTGCCGACCTGCTGGATGCCCGAGAGCTCCGCGATGATCACGATCATGATGCTGGACGAGAGGGCGTACTCGATCCAGCGGGCCGGGTTCATGCCGCGCGCGAGGATGCGCTCGTACCAGCCCCGGGCGGGGAACGCGAGCGTGAAGTGGGCGATCGCGCTGACCAGGAAGAACATCGCCACGGCCGGGCCGAGGGGCAGGTCGAACAGGAGCCGCTCGGCCGGGACGAGGGTCTTGGTCGCCGGGTCGAACACGAGGTAGTCGCTCACCACGGGCACGCTCACCAGCGGCTGGCGAGCGAATGAGATCGCCAGCATGATCAGGGCCTGGGCGAAGTGGATGACCGCCAGAGACGCGTTCCAGCGGAACAGGCCGCGGGCCCGGTCGGCCGGGATGGAGAGGTCGGCGCCGGGCACCGTGGCGACTGCGCTGATCATCGGGTGAGGCTCCTCGGGTGGACTCCGGGCTCGGGGTCACGTGGACGGGCCGCCGCCCTCGTCCACGCCGGGCCTCCAGTCCTGTGAGCCCTGACGTCTCCAGTTCGCAGGTCGGGTGGGACCGGATTGGGTCGGGGCGACTGGGCCGTCACAGTGGGCTCAATCGGTGTTGCGCATCGCCTCGGCGGCCAGGTCGAAGTAGGCGTGGAGCCTCGCCGCGACCGCCGGCGGCGGGTCGGCCCAGCTGATCGCCTCCCGCATCCGGGCCAGCCAGGCGTCGCGCTCCGCCGGACCGATGACGAACGGGAAGTGACGGGCACGGAGTCGCGGCGGGCCGCGCAGCTCGTCGTAGGTCGGCGGCCCGCCCCAGTACTGGGCAAGGAAGAGGGTCAGCCGGCGTCGCGCTCCCGACAGGTCGTCCGGCTCCGGATACAGCGGGAGCAGGATGGGATCCTGCGTGACGCCGTCGTAGAACCGGTCGACGAGCGCCTCGAAGAAGGGCATCCCGCCGGCGGCCTCGAAGACGCTCGTCCCCTCGTCGTCCATCGCCGCCGAGGATAGGGTCTGGCACGGGCCGCCGTGGACCGCGTGCGCGGTCGAGCGCGGTGGGTGCAGACGTGCCGGAGGCTCGCCGGGCGCAGCCTCGGTCAGCGCGCCTTCTGCCAGGACTTGCCCTCGGTCTGGACCGACGGCGCGTAGACCATCTCGACGGCCTGCATCTCGCGGATCGTCCGGGCCCCGAGGGCGGCCATCGACTGGCGCAGCGCACCGACGAGGTTCTCCGAGCCATCGGTGACGTGAGCCGGCCCGAAGAGGATCCGCTCCAGCGACCCGACGGTGCCGACCCGGATCCGTGTCCCACGGGGCAGCGTCGGCGACGGCGCCGCCATCCCCCAGTTCATGCCCCGCCCGGGCGCCTCCTCGGCGCGGGCGAGCGGCGAGCCGATCATCAGGGCGTCGGCCCCGGCGGCGATCGCCTTGGCGAGCTCACCGCCGCGACGCATCCCGCCGTCGGCGACCACCGGGACATAGCGGCCGGTCTCCGCGAGGTAGGCGTCCCTGGCGGCGGCGACGTCGCTGATCGCGGTGACCTGGGGGACGCCGATGCCGAGCACCTCGCGGGTGGTGCAGGCCGCCCCCGGCCCGACCCCGACGAAGACCGCCGCGGCACCCTGCTCCATGAGGGCGAAGGCGGCCTCGGCGTTGGTCGTGTTGCCGACCGCGACGGGGATCGGCATGAACCGGGTGAAGTCGTCGAGCGAGAGCGGGTCGTAGCCCGTCGCGAGGTGGCGAGCGCTGCTCACCTGGCTCTGGACGAGGAACAGGTCCGCTCCGTGCTCGGCGCTGAACGGGCCGAACCGTCGGGCGGCGGCGGGGGTCGCGGCGACGGCCGCCTTCGAGCCGGCGGCATGGATCTCCTCGATCCGGCGGGCGATCAGCTCTTCGCGGATCGGGGCGGCGTAGGCCTCGGCCAGGAGGTCCTGGACCTCGCCGTCGGGTGCAGCCGCGATCCGGGCGAGAACCGCATCGGGGTCGTCGTAGCGCGCCTGGACCCCCTCCAGGTTGAGGATCGCGAGCCCACCGAGGCGGGCGAGAGCGCCCGCGAGGCGGACGTCCACGACCGCGTCCATCGCCGAGGCGATGATCGGCACCCCCAGCGGGAGCCCGCAGAAGACCTGGGCGAGATCGACGTCGTTCGGCTCGACGGTGCTGGTCCCGGGCGCCAGGCTGACGTCCTCGAAGCCGTAGGTCGGGCGGATCGTGTCGACCTTCGAGCGGAAGATCCGGCGCTGGGCGGCGTCGATCGGGGTCGTCATCGAGGGGACTCCGTGAGAGGGTGCAAGCTGGCCTCCGAGGGGTGCGCGGCCGCCGTCCGCGAGCCGGGGCAGGTTGCGGCTCAGTCTACCATCCGCCTCCCGTCGAGCCCCAGTCTGAACCACCGCGCCCGCTCCGGATCGATGAGGTCCCGCTCGACCCGGACGATCGACTCGCGGTAGGCGGGCCAGACGACGAGGCCGAGGGCCTCGGCCGGGTCGAGCCACCGGGCCGCGTCGTGCTCGTGGGACAGGACGACCTCGGCGGCCGGTCCGACCCGGGCCGCGAAGATCGCCGCCGTGACGACCCCATCGACGCTCGGCTCGTGGAACAGGTTGACCTGGTCGAGGTCGAAGAACGCCTCGAGGGCGTCGGCGGCGAACCCGGTCTCCTCGCGCAGCTCACGCAGTGCTCCGGCGGCGATCCGCTCACCGGCCTCGAGGGACCCCGAAACCCCCTGCCAGAGGCCGGCCAGGATCCGACCCGGAGACCGCCGCATGAGGAGGATCTCCGGACCGCCATCCAGCCCGATCCGGAAGACCCAGACGTCGACGAGATCGGGACGGAACACCTCGGTCAGCCGTCGACCGTCTCGGCCGGCGCGATCCGGCCCGCGATCGCCTGGAGCTGCTCGAGGTGCATGAGGTCGTGGACGCCGGCGAAGAGGAGCCACTCGCCGCAGCGGAGGCGCCCGACGAGAGGGTGGTCGAGCGGGCACGGGTCTCCCTCGTGACCGGCGATCGACCGGGCCGCCCGGGCGACGATCCGCTGGCTCTGCTCGAGCTTCGTGACGAGCGCCTCGGCGCCGGCCTCGGCCGGACCGGGGACGCCCGGGACCACGGTCGGGGCGTCGGGTGGCCAGCGCCTGGCTGCCGCGAGGCTCCCGGCGATGACCAGGCCCGCTCGGGCGGCGGCGTCGTGACCGACCGCCTGGGCGACGGTCCAGTCGGCCTCGCCGCCCGGCAGCCCGAACGCGCGCTCCGGCAGGCTCCGGACGACCCCGACCAGGGCGTCGGCGGTGGCCGCCAATTGGCGGACGAGACCCTCGGCGGTCCCGGGACCGGCCCGCCGGCGGACCTCCCGGCGGACCGAGACGAGACGGCCCTCGTCCACCCCCCGCCAGGCCGCGACCAGGTCGGGGGCGGCCTGCGCGAGCGCGTCCAGCCAGGTCCGCTCGATCACGATCGGGCGACCGCGCTCATGATCGACCGCCTAGAGCCGCTCGTACCGTTCGACCGGCAGCACGAAGACCGTCGCGCCGCCGACCTCGACCTCGAGCGGATAGGGCATGAAGAACTCACCGGGCTCCATGGTCGGCGGCATCGGGTTGACCACCTGGGTCCGCGCCGTGCAGGTCGCCCGGACCACCTCGAGGACCTCGTCGACCCTGTCGTCCTCGACGCCGACGATGATCGTCGCGTTCGACTGCTTGAGGAAGCCGCCGGACGAGTGGAGGCGAGTGGCGCGGTGATCCCGCTCGAGGAGGCCGTCGACGAGCGCGCCGGCGTCCTCGCCGTGGACGATGGCGACGACGAGTCTCACGGGCCGAGTATACGGGTGGGTCTGCGCCGAGCGCGGCGTAGTACGATGCCGGCGCCGGGTCCGCCAGTCAGTCACGGCACCGCCTGAGGGACCGCCACCGCGATGGATCGCCCCACCGAGCTCCTTGCCCTGAGCGCCGCGGCTCTCGCCCGCGGACGCGACCTCGACCAGACGCTCGCCACCCTCCTCAAGGAGACCGCCCGGGCGGTCGACGCCGAGGTCGGCGCCGTCTTCCTCCAGGATCCCGACCGGCCCGAGCTCCAGCTGGTCGCGACCGTCGGGATGCCACCCGAGGCCGACCCCGCGTTCGAGGCCGAGGCGCGCCTCGCCGATCACCCGATCGCCACGGCCGCCCGCGAGCGGGTCGTCGCGTTCGACCGCGCCGGGGTCATGCCCGACGGCACGGCGTTCGTCGGGGCGGACCTGCCCCTGATCATCGAGAGCGGCGGCCTCGAGACCGGCGTCGGGGTCATGTCGTTCGGGTGGCCGACACCCCACGAGCTCGATGACGTGGATCGGGCGACCCTTCGGGCGATGGCCGACCTCGCGGCGGTCGCGATCGACCGGGCCCAGCTGGCATCGCTGGTCGCGGAGCGGGCCGACTGGTTCGAGCGGATGGCCCACATGGACCCGCTGACCGGGCTGGCCAATGAGCGGACCTTCGACCGGGTCCTGGAGTTGGAGCTCGCCCGGGCCGGACGACAGGGCGGGGAGGTCTCCCTCGCGGTCTTCGATGTCGACGGCCTGACCGCCACGAACGAGGCGGCCGGTCACGCTGCCGGCGACGATGTCCTCCGGGCGGTGGCGGCGGTGCTCGCGGAATTGGTCCGGCTCGTCGACACCGTGGCCCGGATCGGCGGCGATGAGTTCGTCCTGATCGCACCCGGATCGGCCGGCCTCACGGTGGCCCGGCGGGTCCTCGCGGGGATCGCCGCGCTGCCGGCGACGGCGGGCGGTCCCGTCAGCGTCTCCGCCGGGGTGGCCCGGTTCCCCCTGGACGCGGCCGACCCACGCGACCTGATCGCGGCCGCGAAGGCGGCTCTCGAGGAGGCTCGCTCCGCCGGGGCGGGCGGGATCGGCGCGGCGCCGCTGTCCACCGCCGGCCAGTAGCCGGATCGCCGGAGCCTAGCCCGCGCCCAGCAGCTCCAGGGCCGCGGTCAGACACGCCCCGATGACCGCCTCCACCGGAAGCGTGGCGTCGACGACCCGGTAACGCTCGGGCTCCGCGGCGGCCATCGCCAGGAACCCGGCGCGGACCCGCCGGTGGTAGGCGAGATCGAACCCAGCCTCGAAGCGGGTCTGCTCGTCGTCCTGCTTGCGCGCCAGCCCGACCTCCACCGGCAGGTCGAGCAGGAGGGTCAGGTCGGGCCATCGGCCACCCGTGGCGAAGTCCTGGATCCGTCGGAGCTCGTCGAGCGGAAGGCCCAGGCCGTAGCCCTGGTAGGCCATCGACGAATCCGCGTAGCGGGCGGAGACGACGACCTCGCCCCGGGCGAGGGCGGGCTCGATGACTTCGGCGACGTGCTGGGCCCGGCCGGCGGCGAAGAGGAGCGCGTCGGCGCGGTGGTCGAGGGCCGGATCGTCCGGGTGGTGGTCGAGGACGATCGAGCGGACCCGGTCGCCGACGGTCGTGCCCCCGGGCTCCCGGGTCAGGATCACGGTCCGGCCGCGTGCCCGGAGCTCGTCGGCCAGTCGGCCGGCCACCAGGGTCTTGCCGCTCCCGTCGGGGCCTTCCAGGGTGATGAACCGGCCGACGCGGGTCGCCGTCATCGAGGTCCCGTTCCGGGGTCGGCCGGATCCGCCTCGTCGAGCAGCCCGTGCGACCCGCGGTCCTTCTCGTTCACGGCTCGAGTGTATCGAACCGCCCGTGTCGTCCGAGACGGCGCCCGTCGACCACCCCGACGCGACGCTCCTCTACCATGCCGGGATGATCGCCCCCGACGCCCGCCGGACGATGGACGATCCGCGGTGACCCGCCGGCGTCGCCTGGTCGCCGCGACGGCGGGGATCGCCCTGTCGATCGCCCTGCCCGCCCTGGCCCTCGCCCACCCGCTGGGCAACTTCACCGTGAACCACTACGCGGGGATCCGGGTGGAGCCGGACCGGATCCTCCTCGACGTGGTGGTGGACCAGGCCGAGATCCCCACGTTCCAGGAGAAGCTCCGGATCGACACCGATGGTGACGGCTCGGTGTCGGACGCCGAAGCCGAGGCGGAGCGGGTCGCCGCCTGCCCCGCCCTGGCGCCGTCGCTCTCGCTGAGCGTCGATGGGGCGCCGCTCGTCCCGCGACCACTCGAGGCGGGCCTGAGCTTCCCACCCGGAGCCGCCGGGCTGCAGACGATGCGACTGGTCTGCGTCTACGCCGCGGCGCTCCGGGGCCGGCTCGCGCCGGACACGACGATCGCCTTCTCGGACGCCTCCCATCCCGGTCGGATCGGCTGGCGCGAGATCGTGGTGACCGGCAGCGGGGTGACGGTCGTCGCGGGCACGGTCCCCACGACCGGCGTCTCGGACCGGCTCACCGCCTACCCCGCCAGGCTCATCCCGAAGCCACTCGACATCCGCTCCGCGACGTTCAAGGTCTCGCCGGGGGGACCGGAGCTGGCCCCGTTCATGGTGCCCGATGCCTCGCCCCTGACCGACGCGTCCGTGCCCGACCGGGCCGTCGTCGGGAGCCGGGGCACGGCAGCCGCCCCGGCTCCGGTGGTCGCCGCCACTCCGGCTGCGGTCGCCGGGGCCGTGCCGGGCGGCGTCGGCGCGGAGGTCTCCGGCCTCCTCGAGCAGCGCGACCTCACCCCGCTCGTGCTCCTCGGCTCGCTCCTCGCCGCCATGGCCCTGGGCGCGGGGCACGCCCTGACCCCAGGCCACGGCAAGACGCTGATGGGGGCCTACCTCGTGGGCACCCGTGGCACGCCCCTTCACGCGGTGGCCCTCGGGCTGAGCGTGACCGTCTCCCACACCCTCGGGATCCTCGTCCTGGCCGCCGTCGTCATCGGCCTGCGCGGCGTGATCTCGCCCGAGCTCTACAACCGGGCCGCGCCGGTCGTGTCGGGCCTGCTGGTGCTCGGGATCGGGTCGTGGCTCCTCATCGGCCAGGTCGCGAAACGTCGACCGGGCGGGCCGGCCGGCGCGCACGAGCACGACCTCGGGCGCGACCTCGAGGCCGACGGGACGCACAGCCACGACGGTGTCCGCCACAGCCATCTGCCGCCCCCGGCGGCGGAGGTCGGCTGGCGCAGCCTGTTCGTCCTCGGCCTCGCCGGCGGGGTCATCCCCTCGACGAACGCCCTGATCATCCTCCTCTCGACGATCGCGACCGGTCGGGCCGCCTACGGCCTGGTGCTCGTCGTCGCGTTCGGCCTCGGGATGGCGGTGGTCCTCGGCGGGGTGGGGCTGAGCCTCGTGTTCGCCCGTGACCGGGTCGACGCCCTGCCCGCCCGGTCCGGCCTGGGACGGGTGGCCGGTCACGCGCCGCTCGTGGCCGGCGTCCTCGTGTTCGGCCTCGGGGTGTGGCTGACCGGCCAGGCGGTCGGCGTGGCGCCGACCCTCTGACCGGCCGCCGCGGCCGCCGCGGACCGCTCGGCCACCTGATACGCTGGCGTCCCCATGCGTGACCTGACCGACCGAGCGCTCGCGACCGCCGCCGTCCGGGGCGCCGAGTACGCCGACATCCGGATCGTCCGGCGCCGCGACGAGTCGATCGCGGTGAAGACCGGCCGGGTCGAGGGTGTGGCGAGCGGCGAGAGCGAGGGCTTCGGCATCCGGGTCATCGTCGACGGGGCGTGGGGCTTCGCCAGCTCGAACCGGCTCGAGGCGGACGAGGTCGACCGGATCGCCGCCCAGGCCGTCCGGATCGCCCGGGCCAGTGCCACCGCCCTCCGGAACCGTGTCCGGCTCGACGACCGCCCGCCCGCCCACGGCACCTACGAGACGCCCCTCGTCGAGGATCCGTTCGCGATCCCCCTCGAGGCGAGGATCGCCGAGCTGCTCGAGGCGGACCGGATCGCGTCCGGGGTCAAGGGCATCGCCTACACCGAGTCCACCTACGCGGCCCAGCGCGAGTGGAAGACCTTCGCGGCGAGCGACGGCAGCTATACCGAGCAGACGATCACCCACGTCGGCGCCGGGGTCGAGGCGAACGCGATCGAGGGCGACGAGCACCAGCGCCGGAGCTACCCGGACGCAGGCGGCGGCTGGCAGGCGGCCGGCTACGAGTACGTCCGCGGCCTCCGCCTCGCGGAGCACGCCGGAACGCTGGCCGAGGAGGCCGTCGAGCTCCTGACCGCGCCCCAGTGCCCGAGCGGGCGGAGCACGATCGTCCTGGACCCGAGCCAGCTCTACCTCCAGATCCACGAGAGCTGCGGCCACCCGACGGAGCTCGACCGGGTCTTCGGGACCGAGGCGTCGTACGCCGGGACGAGCTTCCTCACGACCGACAAGCTCGAGGCCGGCTTCCGCTACGGCTCCGACCTCATCGACATCGTGGCCGACGCCACGGCGCCCGGCGGGATGGGCACCTTCGGCTGGGACGACGAGGGCGTCGCGGCCCAGGCCGTGCCGCTCGTCAAGGAGGGCATCTTCGTCGGCTACCTCTCGAGCCGCGAGACCGCGCCGCGGATCGGGCGCCGCTCGGGTGGGGCGATGCGGGCCGACGGCTGGAACCGCATCCCGCTCATCCGGATGACGAACATCAACCTGCTCCCCAAGCCCGGCATGAGCCTGGACGAGATCGTCGCCGACACGGACGACGGCCTCTACCTCAAGTCGAACCGCTCCTGGTCGATCGACGACCGCCGGCTGAACTTCCAGTTCGCCACCGAGGTGGCCCGCGAGATCAAGGGCGGCAAGCTGGGCCGGCTGTACAAGAACCCGACCTACACCGGGATCACCTACGAGTTCTGGCGGTCCTGCGACGCGGTCGGCGACGAGCGCAGCTACCGGATGCTCGGCACGCCGAACTGCGGCAAGGGCGAGCCCGGCCAGGTCGGGCATGTGGGCCACGCGGTGAGCGGGGCCCGGTTCCGGGATGTCCAGATCGGGGTCGGCAAGTGGTAGCCCGGCCCGATGGCGATCGCCGCGACCCCGGCGCCTGGCTCGCCCTGGCCGAGGAGGCCGTCCGGCTGGCGACCGCCGAGGGCGCGACCCAGGCCGAGGCCCTGGTGACGGCTGAGCACGCCGCCCTCACCCGCTTCGCGAACAGCGAGATCCACCAGAACGTCGAGGAGACGAACGCCCAGCTCAACCTTCGGTTCGTGGTCGGGCAGCGGATCGGCGTGGCGTCGACCGGACGGCTCGATCCGGAGGGGCTCCGGGCGGTGGCCGAGGCGGCCGGCCGGATCGCCCGGAACGTTGAGGCGAACGAGCAGTTCACCTCCCTGCCGACGCCCGACGGCCCGGTCACCGACCTCCCGGCCGCCTACTCCCCGACGACCAACGATGCGACCCCGGAGTTCCGGGCCGAGGGCGCTCGGGCGGTCATCGCCGCGGCCGACGCCGCCGGGGTGGTGGCCTACGGATCCTTCGCCACCAGCACCGAGACCCTCGCGGTCGCGAACTCGCTCGGGATCCGGTCCGCCGGGGACCGGACCTGGTCGCAGCTCATCACCGTCTCGATGGGCCCGGGTGGCGGCACCGGCTACGCCGAGAGCGCGGCCGTCGACGCCACGACCATCGACCCGGGGGCGATCGGCCGCGAAGCCGCGGCGAAGGCCCGGGCCACCGCCGAGCCGATCTCGATCGAGCCGGGCGACTGGCCGGTCGTCCTCGAGGAGTACGCGGTCGTCGACCTGCTCGACATGCTCGGCTACCTCGGCTTCAGCGCCCTCGCCGTCCAGGAAGGCCGCTCGTTCGCGGAGCCCGGACGGCGGGTCGGCAGCGCGCTCGTCGACATCTGGGACGACGGGGCCGATCCCGCCGGGCTGCCGATGGCGTTCGACTACGAGGGGGTGGCCAAGCGCCGGGTCCCGCTCATCGAGCACGGGGTCTGCCGCGAGGTCGTCCACGACGCGGAGACGGCCGCCCGGGCCGGGGTCCATTCCACCGGGCACGGCCTGCCCGCCCCGAACCCGTATGGCCCCTTTCCGCTGAACATGCTCATGGCCCCCGGGACGTCCTCCCGGGAAGAGCTGATCGGTGGGCTCGAGCGCGGCCTTCTGGTCACCCGCTTCCACTACACGAACCCGGTCCACCCGAAGCTGGCGATCGTCACCGGGATGACCCGCGACGGGACGTTCCTCGTCGAGGACGGTCGGATCGTGGGACCGGTCAAGAACCTGCGCTACACCCAGAGCTACCTCGAGGCGCTGGCCGGGATCGAGGCGGTCGGCAGCGAGCGCCGCTGCCTCAAGGGATTCCTCGGCGGCGTCGTGGTGCCGGCCGTGCGGATCGCCTCGTGGACGTTCACCGGCGGGACCGAGCACTAGGCCGCGCAGGTAGGGTGCGCAGGCGCCCGCGCACCGGTCAGCCGGCCGCCACACCGACGAACGCATCCGCGGCGGGATCGAAGACGCGCAGTTCCAGGGTCGCGATGTCGTAGACCCAGCCGTGGAGGTCGAGCCGGCCCGCGTCGCGGGCGGCCTGGACCACCGGATACGAGAGCGCGTTGGCGAGCTGCTCCAGGACGTTCTCCTCGACCGAGCGTCGGAGCCGGACTTCGGGATCGACCGAGCCGCCGCGGATCCGCGCGACCGGCGAGCCGACATGGGCCAGCCACCGGACCAGCGAGGGCGCGTCGTCGAACGGAGCCCGATCGAGGACCGCGGCCACGCCGCCGCAGCCATCGTGGCCGCAGACGATGAGATGCTCGACCCCCAGGACACCGATGGCGAACTCGAGGGCGGCCCCGACGCTGACCGCGGCACCACCGCTCGGCGGGATGACGTTCGCCACGTTGCGCACGACGAAGAGCTGTCCGGGATCGGCCCCGGTGAGCAGCTCCGGCACGACCCGCGAATCGGCACAGCCCACGAACATGGCGCCGGGCCGCTGCCCCTCGCGGGCGAGGCGTTCCAGGTAGGCGCGCGCGCCGGCCGCGTACTCGGCTCGGAAGCGCCCGTGTCCAGCGATGAGAGCGTCGACCATCGCCCGGACGATACACGTCGGGCGAGAGCGGGACCCGGCCCGGCCCGGCCCGACGGAGATGGGTGCGCTCCATCGACATTCGTCCGATTGCCCGGCGCGCATCGGCGGGCATCCTCTGGTGGCGGTCACCGACCCGATCGCACCCAGTAGAGGACCGATGCCCGATGGACACCCTCAGCTACGACGACATGCAGTGGACGAACCTCCTCCTGATCGGCGCCTGGGCCCTCCTGGCCCTCGTCGCGGTCGTCCTCCTCGCCTCGGCCAGCGCCGCCGCCATCCTGCGGCTGGCATGATCGGGCGCCGGCGATCGCGGGTCCGGGCCCGCGCGCTCCCGCTCGCCGCCCTCGTCCTCGTCGGGCTCGTTGGCGTCGCCTGCGGCGGGTCGACCCCTCCGTCGGCGGAGACCGGTCCGGTCGTCGCCGGCTCCAGCGCGGCTGAGAGCCCGACGACGCGCCGACCCCTGCTCATCGACACCGACCTGGGTCTCGACGACCTCATGGCGATCGCCTTCCTGGCTCGAGAGCCGTCGGTCGAGATCCGGGCCATCACCGTCGCCGGGACCGGCCTGGTCCACTGCGCGCCCGGGCTGCGGACCCTGCGCGACCTCCTCGGCACGCTCGACGCGAGTCCGGTCCCGATCGGATGCGGGCGCGACCGACCCGGGAACGGCGGCCATGCCTTTCCCGACCCCTGGCGGGCCCGAGCCGACGACGCCTACGGCCTCGACCTGGCACCGGTCGCCGGGACCGAAGCGGGCGGTGACGCACCCACGATCATCGGGTCCGTGGCCCGGGCGGCATCCGGCCCGCTGACCATCCTCGCGCTCGCTCCGCTGACGAACATCGCGGACGCCCTCGACGCCGACCCCGGGCTCGCTGGGCGGCTCGATTCGGTCCACCTCATGGGCGGGGCGCTCCGGGTCCCGGGGAACGCCGTGCCCGAGGGATCCGATCCCGGCGCATCGGTCGCCGAATGGAACCTGTACGCCGACCCGTCGGCAGCGGCACGGGTCATCGGCTCCGGCCTCCGGATCAGGATGGTCCCGCTCGATGCCACAGACGTGGTGCCGCTGGGCTCCGCGTTCGCCGAGCGGCTCGCGACGGACGTGACCTCGGCCGGGGCCGATCTCGCCAACGAGCTGCTCGTCCGGAACCCGCCCCTCGACGGCCAGTCCTTCTGGGACCAGCTCGCCGCGGCGGCACTGGTCGAACCGTCGGTCGTGACGGACGAACAGGCCGACGTCCGGGTGATCACCGACGGGCCTGAGGCCGGCCGCCTCGTGATCGATCCCAACGGAGCGAAGGTCACGATCGCGACCGGCGCCGACCGAGCGGCGTTCGAGTCCCGGTTCATCGCCGGCCTCAGGCGCGGAACGGCACGGGTCGACCCGCTCCCCCTGGACGGTGAGATCGGCGTGACCTTCGATGGGACGACGTGCCATCTCGACACTGCCGGTCCGACCGTCGGAACCTTCCGCCTGACGTTCCGGAACGAGTCGACGGCCCCCGCGGGTGTGACGCTCGCAACGGTCCGCCCCCCGAAGACCTGGGACGACGCGATCGCCTATGTCCGGTCCGTGGACCCGACCGCGGGCCAGCTCGTCGACTGGATCAAGCCGCTGGCAAGCGTGAACGCCGATGCTGGATCGAGCGCGTCCGCCCTCGTCGACATCGGCCCGGGGATCGTCGGCGCGGCGTGCCTCGACGGGACCTGGCCGATGGTCCGCTTCCACCTCACCGGTGCGGTCGACGTCGCACCGTAGCCCTACCATGGCGGCCATGTCCGCCGAGACGACGATCCGCCAGCGCCTGGCCTGGCCGTTCGATGTGCCGACCCTGCGCCGGATCAAGCGGCTGTGGGTCCGGCACTCGATCGCCGAGGATGCCCGCGACATCGACGGGCTCGTCGCCACGCTGGCTCCCGACTGCGTCTACGAGATCGTCCCGACCGGCCAGCGCTGGGAGGGGCACGCCGGGGCGCGAGCCTTCTATACCGAGCTGTTCGGTGCCTTCCCCGACAACGCCTTCGCCCTGACCGACATCGTCGTGGGACCACAGGGCGTGTTCGAGGTCGCCACGCTGACCGGCACGAACCTGGGACCGTGGGCCGGGGCGCCGCCGAGCGGCCTACCGGTCGAGCTGCGGATCCTCATCCACTTCCCCTGGGACCCGGAGGCGCGGTTGTTCGCCGGGGAACGGGTCTACTTCGACCGCGGCCAGCTGGGCTGAGGCCGGCCGGACCGCCGACCTACCACTCCACGAGCTTCCAGATCTCGGGCTCGAGGGCGCCGGGTCGGCCGCCGATCTCGGCGAACAGGGCCACCGCCCGGCGCAGGTGCTCCAGGGCCTCGACCGGTCGACCCGAGGCCTGCAGCAGGTCGGCGAGGTTGTTCTCGAGGGCGGCCTGCCGGTGGCGATCGCCCTGGCGCTCGCAGCGGGCCAAGGCGTCGAGCGTGAGCTCGATCGCATGCTCCCGGTCGCCCTCGCCCGCGAGCACGAGCGCGAGGGTGTTGAGCGCCGCGATCCGGACGCCGGGGTCGCGGACCGTCGGAGCCGGGGCAGCCGCCGCATCCGGCCGTCGATCGGTCGCGTCGAGCACCGCCAGGGCACGCTCCAGGCGGGTGCGGGCGACGGGCAGATCGCCCCGCTTGCGGGCGAGGATCCCCAGCAGGTCGAGCGAGCGAGCGATGCCGACCGGATCGTCGACGGCCTCGGCCAGGGCCAGCGCCTCATGGGCGAGCTCGTCCGCGCTACCGGCGTCGCCGGACCGGTCGGCGATGGCGCTGCGGTCGGCGAGGATCCGCGAGCGCAACGCGGGGTCGTCGGTCGCGGACAGCGCGGTCGCGAGGTGCCCTTCCGCCCGGTCCCAGTCACCGCGCCGGGCGTGGACCAGGCCCTGGCCGTACTCGAGCCGCGCTTGCTCTTCCGGTCCGGCGAGCGCCGCGGCAGACGCCAGGTGGAAGAGCGCAGCCTCGTAGTCGCCCAGGAGCGTGAGGACCTCACCGAGCGCGGCATGAAGCTCGGCGAGTGCCGGGTGACCGAGGGCGAGCGCCGTCTCGAGATGCTCGCGGGCCTCCTCGTTGGCGAAGACCGTCCGGGCCTCGTCGCCGGCACGGCGATGCGCCTCCGCGGCGGCCTCCGTCCGCCCGGCGAGTGTCTCGTGATAGGCGATCAGCGACCAGCGAGCGCCGCCCTCGCGGGCCGCCGCGACGGACCCGGCCAGCGCCGTCGCCACCCGGGCGTGGAGGAGCCGTCGCCGGGCCATGCTGAGGCTCTCGTACACGACGTCGCGCAGGCGAGCGTGGGTGAAGTCGAGCCGCAGGTCGTCGCGCTCCGCGGTCGCGACCTCCCGGACGAGCCCGCGTCGGACGAGCTCCTCCAGCCCGCCGACCGTCTCCTCCTCGCTCCGCCCGCTGGCCACACGGACGAGTCCGGGGTCGAACGAACGGCCGATCACCGCGGCCGCGGCCAGGATCTGCCGCCCGATCTCGCCCACGGCGGCGACCCGAGCGCGGAGGAGCGCCTGCACCCCGCCCGGCGTCGCGGCACGCTCCGCACCGGGGGACGCCAGTGCCTCCACGACATACAGGGGCAGGCCTTCGGACTCCTCGAACAGGGCGTCCACCCGATCAAGGGTGGCTGACGAGCCGAGCACGGCACGGGCGAGGGCGGCCACGTCCGACCGGCCGAATCGCGTCAGGGTGACCACGGTGGCGAGTCCCGCCTCCGTCGCCGGGTCGAGCACTCGCTCGCGGACGCCCGGCTCGAGATCCTCGGCCCGCCACGCCAGCAGCAGGACGAACCCGTGCCGCGGCAGGCGACGCGCAAGGTAGGTCAGGAACTCCAGGCTCGAGGCGTCCGCGAGCTGCAGGTCATCGATCCAGACGATGCCCGGCCCGGTCCCACGGACGAGCGCCGAGAGGAGCGCCGCGAGGGCGTCGAAGAGCCGGACGCGTCCGAAGGGGTCGCCGTCTGCCGACGTCGCGCTGGTCGGGACCCCTGGGATCGGCAGCAGTCGGGCCACCTCGCCGAGCGCGGCGGGGTCGACGGTCGCCAGACGATCCGCCGCGTCGGGCCGGGCCAGGCCGTTCCGCAGGAGCTCGGCCACGACGCTCAACGGGATCGCCGCCTCGCCGGCGTACGCTCGCGACTCGAGGATCGACCCGCCACGCGCGCGGACCGTTGCGACGACCGCCCCGGCCAGCCTGGTCTTGCCGATCCCGGGCTCGCCCTCGATGGCCAGGAGGCAGCCGGTCGGGTCGGCCCTGGCGTACGTGTCGACGAGGTCGGCGAGCTCGCGTTCGCGGCCGACCAGCGGCGGCCCGGTCGGTGTCGGCTCCGAGTCGGCGAACGGCGCGGCGCTCGAAGGGCGGGTCCGTCGGATGGCGTCCACCGCTGGCGCCGCCCCAGGATGGGACGGTCGAGCCGTCTCGGTCTTGGGTCGCGCGACCAGGTGGCCACTCCGGATCGCCTCGGCCAGGTCGGTCGTCTCGGACAGCGGGGCCACCCCGAGCTCACGGTCCAGGATCCGGACGCAGTCCCGGTACTGGGTCAGCGCGGCCGCCGACTCGCCGGAGCGGGCGAGGACCTCCATGAGCAGCCGGTGGGCGGGCTCGTGGAGCGGGTCGAGCTCGAGCCAGCGTCGGGCGGTCGCGGCCGCCCGACCCCAGTCCCCGGCCGCCGCTCGTCCGCGAGCGAGGCGCTCCAGGGCGCCGGCCAGCTCGCGCCGGTGGGAGGCGGCCTCCGTCAGCTGCCACTCGTCGAAGTCCTCGGCGTCGCGCAGGGAGAAGCCGGCCATGAACTCGCCGCCGTCGAGCGCAGCCGCCCGGTCCAGGGCTCCGAGGCACGTCGGGCACAACCCGTCGGCCGGGTGGCGGTGGCCCCGGGCGACCGCGAGCGCGGACTCGAACCGCCAGAGATCGACGTCGAAGGCCGCGGGCTCGAGCCCGACGGCCGAGCGGTCGACCACGAGCCCACAGTCGTCGAGTCCGCTGCGCAGGACCGAGAGCGTCCGACGGAGCGCGCCGCGGGCGTCCGGGCCGTCGGCCTCGGGCCAGAGGAGCGCCGCGGCCGACTCCCGGCTGATCGGACGGCGCGTCACGGCGAGGTACGCCAGGAGGGCCACCGCCTTGCGGGTGTCCACCGCGAGCGGCGCCCCGTCGACCTCGACGGCCACGGGGCCGAGCAGCCGCATCCGGATCCGTGGGGCCGGGGCCGACGGCGATCGGGATTGGCGCGTCATCGAGCGGTACGGTACCGCATCGGCGGAGCTCTCCGTAACGGTCGCGACACGGAGCCCGGCTGGGCGTCCGTGGTCGAACGAACCTGCCCGGATGCCGTAACGTTCCGCGAACGGTGTCCACCCACGATGTCCCCGTGATCACCGGCCGTCCCGCCCCGTCGACCGCGCCGCCGCGCCCGCTGCCGATCCCGGGTCGCCTGCTGCTCGGCGCGCTGTTCGTCATCGGGGTCGTCGTGGCCGCGCCGAGCGGCTTCGGGGTGTTCTGGTTCGTACCGTACGCCGGCGTCGGCACGATGCTGGCGATCCGCCGGCCGCGAATGTCGATCGGCTGGATCCTGCTCGGGATCGGCTGGTGCCTTGCCCTCGCCACGGTCTCCGTCGACTCGACCGCCGACGCGTTCGCGACCGGCCGCCTCGACCCGCTGACTTCCGGGCTCGCCGTCGTGACCTCGATCACCGGAGCGGCCGGCTTTCTGCTGTTCGCCACGCTCGCGATCGTCTTCCCGTCCGGACGGCTCCCCCGTGGTCGTTGGCGTCCGATCGCCGCGCTGGCCATCACCATCGGGGTCGTGACGGTGGCGACAGAGGCCGTGATGCCGGTCATCAGCGTGAATGTCTGGGGGAACGCGTCCAGCATCCCGGTCCGGAACCCGGCGGCGATCCTGTCCGATCTCCCGATCTGGCAGGTGGTCACGCCTGACACCACGATCCTGCCCATCATCGGGCTCATGATCGTCGCAGTGGTGTCGCTGGTGATGCGCTACCGCGGCGCGGTCGGAACAGAACGTCAGCAGCTTCGATGGCTCACTGCGGCGCTGGCCTTCGTCGTCGTGGCCGTGCTCGGCGGCTTCATCGTGGCGCAGCTCGTCCCGGCGGCGGGCGAGAGCGGCCTGGTGTGGCTCGGTGCCGTGGTCGCGTTCCCGTGTGTCCCGATCGCGGTCGGGATCGCGGTCCTGCGCTACCGGCTCTACGAGATCGATCGCATCGTCAGCCGGACGATCTCATACGCTGCGGTGACGGCCGTCCTCGTCACGGTCTTCGTCGGGGCGATCCTCCTGTTCCAGGCCGTCCTCGCCCCGGTGACCGGCGAGAACACCGTGGCGGTAGCGGCCTCGACACTCGTCGTGGCCGCGCTCTTCCAACCCCTGCGACGTCGGATCCAGGGTGTCGTCGACCACCGCTTCAACCGGGCCCGGTACGACGCCCAACGGACCGCCGAGGCGTTCGCTGACCGGCTCCGGGACCAGGTCGACATGGACCCACTGCGCGCCGACCTCGTTGCGACCGTCGACGCGAGCCTCCGGCCGGTCTTCGCCGGAATTTGGCTCCGAGATCGCCAGGAGGACGCCGGGTGAGCCGAGAGCGAGCCTTCCATGAGGAGCCGGTTCGATGAGCGATCGACCGGCTCGGCGCGGCCCGATGACGGACGGTCTGACCGGCTCGCGGGCCGCCGCCGTGTGGGCCGTCATCGCCCTGGACCTCCTCGCCCTCCTGTCACACTCGTCGCTTCGCCCGACGGGAATGACCTGCACATGCCGCGATGGGCGGTCGGGATCCAGCCGCTGAGGATCCGGGTCCAGCGGGCCGTGGACCGGCGCTTCAACCGCTCCCGTTATGACGCCGAGCGCCTCCTCGCTGCGTTCTCGGGTCGGCTCCGGGACGAGGTGGACATCACCGCCCTCCTCGGCGAGCTCGACACCACCGTACGGCGGGCGATCGCGCCGATCCACGTGGGGATCTGGCTGCGCGAGTCCCAGGGCGGGCCACGATGAGCGCCGTCCGATCCCGACCGAGCCGCCTGACCGGCTGGCGGGCAGCGGCCACCTGGCTCGTGGTCGCGGTCGACCTCGCCGCCGTGCTCGCCTGTCTCGTCCTGATCCCGGAGCAGCCCGGCCTGGAGAAGGCCGTGATCGCGATCGGCCTGGGGTTGGTCGCCTCGTTCGGCCTCGTCGGGGCGTTCATCGCCGTGCGGGTCCGGGGCAATCCCATCGGGTGGATCCTGTGGGGCGCCTCGATCGTCTTCGCGGCGACCATCGCGAGCCAGGACTACGCCAGCCTCAGCGTCACGGCCCACGGCTCCGGCCTGCCCGGGACCGTGCTCATGGCCTGGCTTTCCGGGATCGGGTTCGTCGGAACCCTCGCGCTCGTCCTCGTGCTCGTCCCGCTGCTCTTCCCGGACGGGCACCTGCTGTCACCGCGTTGGCGGTGGGTCGTCATCTTCTCGATCGCGGCAGTCGCGCTCGGCGCCATCAGCGACGCGTTCCGACCGGGACCCCTGGTCAACTTCCCATCGATCCAGAACCCCGTGGGTGTGGACGTCGTCGGGAGCGTGAGCGGCCCGGTCGGCGACCTCGGGATCGTCGTCGTCTTCCCGGCCTTCGTGCTCGCGGTCCTCTCCTCCGTCCTCCGTTACCGGCGCGGGACCAAGGTCGAGCGGCAGCAGCTGCGATGGCTGGCTTCGGCCTGCGGGCTGACCACGGCCTGCCTCTTCGCGTCGGCGACCTCGATCGGCCCGCTCGCGGACATCGGCTGGGTTGGAGCGTTCATGACCATCTCGTTGATGCCCATCGCGGTCGGCGTCGCGATCACCCGTTATCGGCTTTACGAGATCGACCGGATCGTCAGCCGAACGATCTCCTACCTGATCGTGACCGGTGTCCTGGCCGTCGTGTTCGTGGCCGGGATCCTCCTGTTCTCAGCGGTGCTGGCACCGGTGATCGGCGAGAACCCGATCGCGGTCGCGGCGTCCACGCTCGTGGTGGCGGCGATCTTCCAGCCCCTCCGGACCCGCGTTCAGCGGGTCATGGACCGCCGGTTCAACCGGTCGCGCTACGACGCGGAGCGGATCTCAGCGGCGTTCTCGGGTCGCCTGCGCGACGAGGTGGACCTCCCGACCCTCGTCTCCGAGCTGGATTCCACGGTCCGGATGGCCATCGCTCCAGCGACCTCGGGCATCTGGCTGCGGCAGGGAGACCGGTCGTGACAGACCCTGCCGGGGTCGTGGTCCTGATGGCCCTGATCTCACTGGTCCTCGTCGTGGCCGGCGGCCGGCCGCTCCTTGGGACCTACGGCCCCGGGGCGGACATCGGCGCCGTCGTGCACCAGACGGTGGCCCCGGCCAGTCTCGGCGTCTGGCTGATCTCGGGCGGAGGGCCCGGGTGATGCCCCGGTCGCGAAGGCCGCGGATCGCCCTGCTCGCCGTCCTCGGGGTGACGCTGCTCAGCAGTTCGGCAGCGGTGGCGTTCGGCGTCTGGCTGGTCCCGCCCCATGCGGGGCTCGACCCGGGGTCCGCGGTCCTGCTCCTGGCCGGGCTGTCCTTCGACCTGGCGCTCGGCGCGATCATCGTGCTCCGGGCCGACGGCCATCCGGTCGGCTGGCTCTTCGCGATCGGGGCCACGATGCTCGGCGTGGTCTTCGGCTGCTGGGCCTTGAGCGCCGCCCTCGCGTCGGTCGGTGGCTCCGAGACGATCCGGGCCTGGTTCAGCGTGGTGGGCGCCATGCTGTTCACGCCCGCCATGATCCTGATCCTCCCGGCCGTGGCGATGGTCTTCCCGACCGGGACGTTGCCCGGGCCGCGCTGGCGATGGCCGGTCGCATTGGTCGCCGTCATGGCCTCGGCCGCGACGGTCATCATCCTCATCCTGCCGGCACCGATCGTCGACGATCTCGAGAACCCGGTGGGCCGGTGGTTCGCCTGGATGCCCGAACCGCTCGTCCAAGTCCTCGGGGCGCTCACCTCGCTCGGGACCCTGGCCATCCTCCTCGCGCTGATCCTCGGCGTGGCAGCCGTCGGCATCCGGTTCCGTCGGTCGCACGGCGACGAGCGTGCCCAGCTGAAGTGGCTGCTGGCTGCCACCGTCCCCGCCGCGATCCTGATCCCCCTGAGCCTCAGTCAGGTCGCGGCCGCGATCCCCTTCATCGACCTCGCCAGTGTCGCGACCTTGTCTCTGGTCGCACTGGCCGTCGCCCTCGCCGTCCTCCGTTACCGGCTCTATGACATCGACCGGATCATCAGCCGGACGGTCTCGTACGCGATCGTCACGGGGATCCTGGCCCTCGTCTTCGTCGGGGCGATCATCGTCTTCCAGGCATTCCTGGCGCCGGTTCTCGGGTCGAACCCGATCGCCGTGGCGGGTTCCACCCTGGTCGTGGCCGCGCTCTTCCAGCCGTTGCGCAGCCGCGTCCAGCGGGTCGTCGACCGCCGCTTCGACCGGTCGCGCTATGACGCCGAGCGCATCGTGAGCGTCTTCTCGGCCCACCTCCGCGACGACGTCGACCTTGAGAGCCTGGAGGCCGATGTCAGGGACGTCGTCGGTCGCACGGTCGCCCCGGCCAGTGTCGGACTCTGGATGCGCCGGTCGAAGCTCGAATTGTGACGAACTCATCGAAGTCGGCGGCCCGTAACGGTTTCTGGACGATGGAGGCGTAGAACACGCTCATGGCATTCATCGAGTCGATCAAGCGAACGGTCGGCAGGGGATCGGTCGACCCCTCCCCCGCGACCTCCAGGACCGACGACCAGGTCGAGGCCACGTCCGCCCCGGTCGCCACGGGCGAGACGCCGGCACCCGCTGGTACCGCCACCCCGGCCACGCCGGCTCCGGCCACCGCGACCGGACCCGCCATCGAGATCGCCCCCACGGACCCGCTGTTCGCCTACCTCCAGGCGGCCAGCGGTGTGGTTGACGCCGAGCGCCTCGAGCTGGATTCACCGGCCCTCGGTGAGCTTCGGGCGGCCGGGGTCCGGGTGATCGTCCCGTTGGTCACCCAGGGTGAGCTGATCGGCGCCCTCTACCTCGGCCCGCGCCTGTCGGACCAGGACTACAGCACCGACGACCGCAAGCTCCTCTCCACCCTGGCGGCCCAGGCCGCCCCGGCGATCCGGGTCGCCCAGCTCGTCCGCGAGCAGGCGGTCGAGATCCAGGCCCGCGAGCGCCTCGAGCAGGAGATGCGGGTCGCCACCCTCATCCAGCAGCAGTTCCTGCCGCGCGAGCTGCCCCAGCTTCGCGACTGGCAGGTGGCCGCCTACTACGGCCCGGCGCGGGCGGTCGGCGGCGACTTCTACGACTTCATCGCCCTGCCCGACGGTCGGATCGGGATCGTCGCCGGCGACGTCACCGACAAGGGCGTCCCGGCGGCCCTGATCATGGCCCGCACCCAGTCCGTCCTCCGCGGCGAGGCGCCCCGGCTGATGTCGCCCGCCGCGGTCCTCGCGGCGGTGAACGAGATCCTCGTGCCGGAGATGCCGGCCCGGATGTTCGTCACCTGCCTGTACATGATCCTGGAGCCCGAGACGGGCAAGGTCGTCCTCGCCAACGCGGGTCACAACCTGCCCTACGTGCGCACGGCCGATGGGGTCATCGAGCTTCGCGCGACCGGCATGCCCCTGGGGCTGCTGCCGGGGATGGACTACCCCGAGCACGAGGCCGTCCTGGCGCCGGGCGAGAGTGTCCTGCTCTACAGCGACGGGCTCGTCGAGGCCCACGACCGGGCCGGCGACATGTTCGGCTTCCCCCGGCTGCGCGAGCTCATGGCCACCGAGCTGCCCGGCAGCGAGCTGCTCGACCACCTGCTCGACGAGCTCCACGGCTTCGTGGGCAAGGGTTGGGACCAGGAGGACGACATCACGCTGGTCGCGCTCCAGCGGACCGGCGGGGAATCATCGTCGCTCGCCGAGGCCGAGGGGGAGCCTGCCGAGCTGGCGTCCCGGGCGGACGTCGAGGGGCAGGGGGGTCGCGTGCTCCTCGACGTCACGCTCCCTGGCGAGTCCGGGCAACGAGCGCCTCGCGATGGACCGGGTCGCCGAGGCCGTGGCCGTGCTCGCGATCGAGCCGACCCGGCTCGAGCAGCTCAAGACCGCCGTCAGCGAGGCCGCGATGAACGCGATCGAGTACGGCAGCCAGAACGACCCGGCGATCCCGATCGAGGTGACGGCGACCGTCGAGGGCGAGGACCTCGTCGTCCGGATCACCGACCAGGGCCTCGAGCGGCCCGCTCGGCGAGTCCGAGGAGCCCGACATCGAGAAGAAGCTCGCCGGCGAGCAGAAGCCGCGCGGCTGGGGACTCTTCCTCATCAAGCACATGGTGGACGCGATGGAGGTCACGACCCACGGCACCGGCCAGACCGTGACCCTCACCCTCCACCTGGAAGGAGCCGGCGATGCCAGCGATCCCGTTCAGCGCTGAGGTCCGGGGGACCCCGGAGCTCGCGACGGTCCGCCTCCACGGCGACGTGAACGTCGCGGCGGAGGCCGGGCTCGGGGCGGCCTACGCCCAGGTCGCCGAGCTCGACTGCCGGGACCGTCCTCCTCGACTTCACCGACACCGAGTACATCAACAGCACCGGCATCGCCCTGATCGTCCGGTTCCTCGCCGACGCCCGGCGCGACCGACGCGAGGTCCGGCCTGCGGGCTCAGCCCGCACTACGTGCAGATCTTCCAGATCACCCGCCTGTCCGACTACATGCGGATCGTCGACGACCAGGCCAGCGCACAGACCGCGAACCTCGCGGTCGCCACGGGAGGGGACCGATGACCACCGGGACCACCACCGTCGAGGTCCGGTCGCTGGCGGCCGGCGCGTCCGAGATCGCCATCGCCGGCGACGTCACCTCGGCCAGCGAGGGCCCGCTCATGGACGCCTACAGCCAGGCCACGGCAGACGGGGCGAAGGTCATCGTCCTGGACTTCGGCCGGCTCGACTACATGAACAGTGGCGGCATCGGGCTCCTCGTGACCCTGCTCGTCCGGGTCCAGCGCCAGGGCCAGAAGCTCATGGCGGTCGGCCTCAGCGAGCACTACCGCCAGATCCTGGCCCTGACCCGCCTCGACGAGGCGATCGGGATCCACGCCACCGAGGCCGAGGCCCTGGCCGCCGCCGGCCTCTGACCGGCGCCCGCGACGATCCGCGATCCGCCGGACGGAACGACCGATCCATCGCACATCGAAGAAGGATGGGGACCCTCCCATGACCGAGACCGAGCCCACCACCGCGATCGAACCCGAAGCGGCCGCGACTCCGGCGCCCACCGAGACGACCCCAGCCCCCCCACGCACGAGCGACGCGAACTGGTCGAAGCCGGTCGACCGTCTGGCGGTCGGCGAACTCCCGGCGAGCGCGATGAACGCGAACGTGGAGGGCCGTCGGCTCGTCGGACCCGTCCAGGGCTTCGGCCAGCTCTGGCAGAAGCGCTATCGGGTCCGGCTCGAGGGTTCCGACGTGACGCCCCAGGAGGTCATCGCGACCTGGAAGAGCGAGTTCGGCTCGTTCTGGCCGAAGGGCAACGACTTCTATGGTCCGATCACGGGCATCGCCCCGGGCGAGGTGGCCGTCCTCAACATCTCCGTGCCCGGCAAGCAGACCCTCTCTACTGGGGTCATGGTCATCTTCGCCGACGAGGAATCATTCGCGTTCATGACCCCCGAGGGCCACATGTTCGCGGCCTGGATCACGTTCAGCTCGTTCCGCGATGACGAGACCACGGTCGCCCAGATCGAGGTGCTCCTCCGCGCGAACGATCCGCTGTGGGAGATCGCCATGCCGATCATGGTGAATTGGCGGGAGAACGCCTTCTGGCTGGCCACGCTCCGCAACCTGGCCGCCCGGTTCGGTGTGGACGCGACCGGCGAGCTGGAACAGACCTGCGTCGACCGCAGGCGCCAATGGAAGAACGCGAAGAACATCCGGCACAACGCGGCCATCCGCTCGGCGGCCTGGACCGCCACCCACCCGCGACACTGGTTCCGTCGCACCAACGAGGCGTGATCGGCGACCGGGCACCGTCGGGGACCCGACGCGGTCGCCGGCTCCGGCGCACGATGCACCGATGAAGGCTGACGCGCCCGACGCCATCGTCGTCGGGTCGGGACCGAACGGGCTGGCGGCGGCGATCACCCTCGCCCGGGCCGGACGATCGGTGGTCGTCGTCGAGGCCCACGCCACCGTCGGCGGGGGGATGCGCAGCGCGGAGCTGACCCTCCCGGGATTCACCCACGACATCTGCTCCGCAGTCCAGGGGACGTCCACTGCGTCGCCGTTCTTCCAGGACCTCGACCTGGGACGGTTCGGGCTCGAGCTCATCGATCCGCCGGCGCCGCTCGCCCACCCGCTGGACGACGGCCGCGTGGCGGTCCTCGAGCGGTCGGTGACGGAGACGGCGGCCGGGCTGGGTGAGGATCGGGCGGCGTACCGGAAGCTCATGGGACCGCTCGTCCGCGACGCGGACAGGATCATGGATCTGGTCCTCGCACCGATCTTCCGCGTCCCCCGCCATCCACTCGCGGCGGCGCGGTTCGGGCTCCCGGCCGTGCGCTCGGCGGTGGGACTGGCCGGAGGGCGGTTCCGGGGTGCCGAGGCGCGGGCCCTGCTCACCGGGCTCAGCGCCCATTCGATGCTGCGCCTTGACCGGCCGCTGACCGCGTCGTTCGGGCTGGTCCTCGGGATCACCGCCCATGCCTACGGCTGGCCGGTGGTCCGCGGCGGGACCCAGAACCTGGCCGACGCGCTCGCGGCCGAGCTGCGGGCACTGGGCGGCGAGATCGTCACCGACCACCCGGTGGCCTCGCTGGCCGACCTTCCGCCTGCCCGGGCGATCCTGTTCGACACCACGCCGCGGGCGCTGGTCGCGATCGCCGGGGACCGGCTGCCCGATCGGTACCGGCGCCGCCTCGAGGGGTTCCGCTACGGTCCGGGGATCGTGAAGGTGGACTGGGCCCTGAGCGAGCCCATCCCATGGCGAGCCGCGGGCGCCGCGCGGGCGGGCACGGTCCATGTCGGCGGGACGATGGCCGAGATCCGGGCGGCCGAGGCCGAGGTCTCGCGCGGCGGACATCCCGAGCGGCCGTTCGCGCTCGTCGTCCAGCAGAGCCGCTTCGATCCCACCCGGGCACCCGACGGCCGCCATACCGGATGGGCCTACTGCCACGTCCCCAGCGGCTCGACGGTCGACATGACGACCCGGATCGAGGCCCAGGTGGAGCGCTTCGCCCCGGGCTTCCGGGACACGATCCTGGCCCGCGCGGTCCGCCTCCCGGCCGAGATGGAGGCGTACAACCCGAACTACGTCGGCGGCGACATCAACGGCGGGATCCAGGACCTGCGCCAGCTCTTCACCCGGCCGGTCGCCCGGCTCGACCCGTACTCGACGCCGACCCGAGGGCTCTACCTCTGCTCGTCCTCCACCCCGCCCGGCGGAGGCGTCCACGGCATGTGCGGGGTCTGGGCCGCCCGGTCGGCCCTTCGGCGGGAGTTCGGCCAGGGAGACTGACGGCCGCCCCCGTTCCGCGGCGCCTATCCCTGGGTCACGCAGAACTCGTTGCCGGCCGGGTCGGCCACGACCGTCCAGCGCAGCCCCGGGATCTCGTCGACCTCGCGGACGATCGTCGCCCCCAACCCGACCAGCCGCGCGACCTCGGCCGCGCGGTCGGTCGCCTCATAGTCCACGTGGGCCCGGTTCTTCACGGTCTTCGGTTCCGGGACGCGCTGGAAGATGAGAGCGAGCCCGCGCCGCGGATCCCCCGGTGGTGGCTTGAGCCCGGCGAATTGGCCGAACGGCTCGAACCACTGGACGTAGCCCAGCGCCGCCGACCAGAACCGGACCAGCGGCTCGACCTCCGGGCAGTCGAGGACGACCGCGTGCATCGCCAGGGCAGGTACGTCGGGTGAAGGGCCGGCGGGCGTCGCCGGGTCGGGCGTCGGGTCGGTCATCGCGGGATCGCCTCCTGGGTCGGCCACCGGTCGAGGATACCGCCACGGGTCGGCCGCGACGGCGGCTGTCGCCCGGCCGTCACGGCCCGCGGCGCCGGTCCCTTCACAGGCCGAGGAACCGCTCCATGAGGCGATACCGCCAGACCAGCCGGATGGTGAGGATCCAGAGCGCCACCGCGCCGAGCGCCAGGGTCGCCTCGGCCGGGCTCGGGATCGCCAGCCCGAAGAGCGCGCGCGCCGGACCCACGACGACGAACAGGAGAAGGACCGCGGCCAGCGCGACGGCCAGCCCGAGGGGTCTCCGGTCGGATGTCCTCGGGACGGCGACCGCCAGCCAGTCGAGCGGTGGCTCGACGAAGGCGATGAGGGCGAGCCCGGTCAGGACGAGGAAGAGGGTCAGGGCGGACTGGGCCGAGGGCGTCACGTCGGTGAGGTTCGCATCGGTGAGGCCGGAGGCGAGGTCGATCCCCGGGGTCGCGGCCACGCCGAGGGCCAGCGTCCCGTACAGGACCCCCAGCCCGAGCACGCTCGACAGGATGGTGGCCGGCGCGACGACCCGGAACACGGTCCGGCGGAGCGAGTCCCGACGTCCGGCCCCCGGCTGGGCCCAGAGCGCCAGCAGGGTGCTCGGGATCCCGACCGTGAGGAGCGACACGACCGAGGCGTTGCGCAACCCGATCGGGAAGATCCCGATGACGAGCGACGACACGATGAGCACGCCGAGCGTGCTGATCCGGGTCAGGAACAGGGCGAGGATCGACCCCATCCCGTTGCGGATCCGCTGGCCCTCGCTCACGGCCGGGAGGAGCGATGCGAACGAGTCGTCGGTCAGGATGATGTCGGCGACCGCCCGGGTCGCGGCGCTGCCGCTGTGCATCGCCACGCCGAGATCCGCCTTCTTCAGGGAGAGGACGTCGTTGACCCCGTCGCCGATCATCCCGACGTAGTGGCCGCCGGCCTTCAGGGCGCCGACGAGCCGTTCCTTCTGGCTCGGCGTGATCCGCCCGAAGACGTCGACGTCGCCCACCGCCATCGCCAGGTCGCCGTCGGAGAGCTCGTCCACCGCGGGGCCCGTCATCGTCACCAGCTCGGGTCCGAGACCGGCCTGGCGGGCCAGGGCGGCGACGGTGTCCGGATCGTCGCCCGAGATGATGACCGGCCGGACACCGGTGGCGCGGAAGCCGGCCAGGGCGGTACCCGCCTCGGCGCGCAGCTCGTCCTCGAGCGCGACGATCCCGATGGGCACGAGCGTGGACGGCAGGATCGTCGCGTCGCCCGCGTCGACAAGACCGGACGCGGCCGGGTCACCGGCGAGGAGAAGGACCCGAAGTCCCCGATCCGAACGCTCCGCGACCGCGGCCTCCCGGGCAGCCCGACCGACGATACCGGGGCCCTCCGTCAAATACGGCTCGAGCATCTGGGGAGCCCCGAGCGCCACGATGCCGCGAAGCGGCGCATCCTCGACGCCGGGCGCCACCTCGATCGCGCTCCACTTCCGAGCCGACGAGAATGGGATGTCCGTCGCGATCGGGACCGGGGACCCAGGGCACGCTGCGGCGATCGCCTCGGCGGTCTTGTTCCGGGTGCCCGAGCTGGCGACCATCGTCCCGAGCAGGTCGCGGAGGGTGGCCTCGGTACCCGTGAACGGGACGGCCTCGACCATCGTCAGACGGTTCGCGGTCAGGGTCCCGGTCTTGTCCAGGCACAGGACGTCGACGCTGCTGAGCGACTCGATCGCGTTGGCATGCTGGACCAGCGCGCCCTGTCGGGCGATCCGGACCGCGCCGAGCGCGTAGGCGATCGCGATCGAGACGAAGAGCCCATTGGGGATGAGGCCGACCAGGACGGCGGCCTGGCCGATCACGTCCCCCGACGGCACGGTCTTGAGCAGCGCGTTGAACAGGAGCAGGACCTCGAGATAGCCCACGACCAGGAACGCCAGCCGGATCACCAGCTGGATCTCGCGCTGGAGCGGGGTCAGGACCCGCCGGTACGCCCGCGCGCCGGCGGCCAGCCGGTTGGCCAGGCTGCCCTCGCCCACCTGCTCCACCACGTACCGCCCGTACCCGTCCGTCGCGAAGCTGCCCGAGTAGACCACCTCGCCGGCACGCCTCGACTGCAGGTCGGACTCGCCGGTCAGCTGGGACTCGTCGAGCTGGAGGCGTCCGTCGACGACCCGTCCGTCGAGGACCACCTGGTCGCCCGGCTCGAGGGTCACGAGGTCGCCCAGGACGAGCTCCTCCGGCGTCACGTCGCGCTCGGCGCCGTCGCGGACCACCCTGGCGGTCGGTCGGGTCAGGAGCGCGATCCGGTCGAGGGTCCGCTTGGCCCGGACCTCCTGAGTCACGCTCACGACGATGTTCGTGGAGATGACTGCGAGGGAGACGAGCGCGTCGATCGGCCGACCGACGATCGCGAGCGCGATCCCGAGGACGATGACCACGTCGTTGATGAAGGTGAAGACGTTCTCGCGGACGATCTGGCCGTAGGTGCGGCCCGTCGGCAGCGGGGCGACGTTGCCCAGACCGCGGGCGCGCCGGGCGGTCGCCTCGGCCTCGCTCAGACCGCCCGGCGGCGTCGGTGGGACGACGGTCGACGCGGGACCGGGACCGTCGAACGGAGCCTCGGGCTGCACCGGTCGGCGTCTAGCGCCAGCCGGCGCGGGCCTGATCGGGGTACAGCCTGACCCGGCGGTACGGCTCGCGACCGCGGGATCGGGACACGAGGTTGGCCCGCTCGGCCATCTGGTGCTGGAGTCGCCGGATGTACGCGTTCTGGGGGCTGAGCTCCACCGGCTCCGCCTGGCGCATGACCAGTCCGATCGCCTCCTCGGTCTCGCGCAGGGCGGCTTCCCGCGGATCCACCTCGAGCGAGAAGATCGAGGTGAGGCTCGCCTGCATCTGGAGGATCGTGTTGCTCTTCAGGACGTAGATCGGCATCGCGCGCTCCTCCGCCTCGCGGAGCATCGGCGTCTTCTGGCGGTACTCGCTGCGGAGGGTCATGACGACGTCCGAATCGTCGACGTCGCGGGCCACGACCACCGGGAGCTGGAGCTCACGGACCGCCTGCTCGAGCCGCTTCCGGCTGACGCCGTGGGGCAGGACGCGCAGGGTGGGCAACCCGCCGGCGCCCTCTACCCGCAGGACGGCGCCATCGTCGTCGAGGGCCGCTCGCTCGCGGGCGACGTCCGCCAGCGCCTCGTCGTCGCCATCGAGGTCGTCCCGCTCCGGGCCGCCGGCGGCGAGGTCGTCGAGGTTGACGGGTGCGGTCCCCTCCTCGACCTTCAGGTCCTCGATCGCGCGCGCGGCCTGCCGGCGCCAGGCCTCCTGGCGCTCGAGCTCGCGGGCGTCGCGGGCGCGCGGCTCGGGTGCCGCCGGGGCGCTGCGCTCGAGCGGGCCCCGATCGGCGATCTCGCCCGACACGAACGGTGCGTCGGCGACGAGCGGCGGACCCGACCGGCCCCGCGGTCCGGCCCCGCCCGGCGGGACCGCGAAGCGCTCACCCGGCAGCATCCCCGGGGCGCCCTCCGGGGCCCCGGGGTCGGCTATCCGGCCACGGGGGCCGGACTCCCGCGTCGTCCCTCCCCGGGTCTGGCGCCAGCCCCCGCTCTGGCCCGGCCGATAGCCGGACCGGTAGCCGGCCCCGGTCCCGGTTGCCGCGGCCGGCCCGGTCCCGCCGGGACCCCCGTCACGATAGCCCCCGCCGCGATAGCCGCCGTCACCCCGCCAGCCCGGCTCCATCCGCCACGGCGAGCCGCTGCCGACGAGCCCGGCGAAGCGCTCCGTGCCGAGCTGCTCGCGGGGCGAGGGCCGCGGCCGGGCCTGGGAGCGGTGGACCCCCTCCTCGTCGCGCCAGCGGAGTTCGGGAGCGACCGGGTCGCCCCGGAGCATCGCGTCGACCGTGTCGGCCACATCGCTGTGGACCATGACCCGCTCGCGGTCCTGGATCTCGATGATCACGTCGAAGGTGGGTGGCGCCTTGCGCTCGAGGACGCTCTTCTGGGTCCGGCGGCGACGCGCCTCCTCGTCGCCGAGGGTGACGCTCTGGATCCCGCCGATGAGGTCGGAGAGGGTCGGGTTGAGCATCAGGTTGTCGAGGTTGTTGCCGTGGGCGGTCCCGATGAGCTGGACCCCGCGCTCGGCGATCGTCCGGGCGGCCTGGGCCTCGAGCTCGGTCCCGATCTCATCGATGACGATGACCTGGGGCATGTGGTTCTCGACGGCCTCGATCATCACCTCGTGCTGGAGCGAGGGGGTGCGGACCTGCATCCGGCGAGCCTTGCCGATGGCCGGATGGGGGATGTCGCCGTCGCCGGCGATCTCGTTGCTCGTGTCGACGACCACCACCCGCTTGCCGAGGTCGTCGGCGAGGACCCGGGCGGCCTCGCGGAGCATCGTCGTCTTGCCGATCCCCGGCCGGCCCATGATGAGGATCGACTTCCCGGTCTCGACGAAGTCATTGATGATCTCGATCGTGCCGTAGACCGCCCGCCCGATCCGACAGGTCAGCCCCACGATCTTCCCGCTCCGATTCCGGATCGCACTGATCCGATGGAGGGTCCGCTCGATCCCGGCCCGGTTGTCGTCGCCGAACGTGCCGATGTGCTCGACGACGTAGGCGATGTCGGCTTCGCCGATCTCGCGATCGAGGAGGGTGACCTCGCTGTTCGGGAAGCGCGCCTCCGGTCGCCGGCCCAGGTCCAGGACCACCTCGATGAGGGTGTCCTTCTCGGGCAGCGCGTGGACCGCCTCGACGATCTCCGGCGGGAGCGCCGCCAGGAGGAGGTCGAGATCGTCCATGGCCTCGCGGTCGGTTCGCTTCGGGCTCAAGAGGTCCTCCCTCTGCGCTGGATGGTGATCATCGGATGGCCGGGACGAGGGCCGGCTCGGCGACCCGCACCACGGTCTCCTTCATCAGGAGGGTGACGGTCGACTCGACGCCGAAGCCGGCCTCCTCGAGCCGACGGTCGATCGGCGACTCGTAGGTCCGGACCGGCGCGATCACGCCATGATCGGAGCGGCCGCCGCTGTGGGTCCGGGCGCGGATCACCCCGAGACCGTACTCCACGAGGGCCGAGGTGTCCGACTCCGGACGGGCGAGGATCTTGAGGTAGTGGGGCTGATCCTCCTTGGCCACCCCCACCTGGAGGAACCCGTCGAGCTGAGTCCCGTCCGGGCCCCCTCCGGGCGCTTCACGGACGAACGACTCGACGTCGGCGAAGCGGAGGATCGGCGTGAGGCTGGAGCGGGGCACTCGCCAGGCGGTGCCCTGGCGCTCCCAGTCCGCGATCCGGAAGGCCTCGAGCCGCTGGACGGGTTGGGGGGTGACCGACCCGTAGAGGCGGGCGAGCGCGATCGCGTCGACCGGGATCGCCGGCCGGATGCCGTCGTCCGTCGCCCGCTCGTCCGACCAGGGCTCGGGCAGCTCGACGCCGGGCGGGCGGAAGAGGACCAGCTCCTCCCCGTAGCGGGCGAACCCGGCCTGCATGAACAGCTCGACGTTCCCGGCGGCGTCGGCACAGGCGACATGGAAACGGATCGCGCCGCGCTTCGCCCCATCCCGGAGGATGTGCTGGAGCAGGCGATACCGGATGTCTCCGGCCTCGGCCATGCCGATCGCGTCCAGCTCCACGATCGTCCACTCGTCGCGCGGGGTCTCGCGCTCCACCCGGATGAGTCCGGCCAGGCGACCGTCATCCTCGTAGACGTAGAGGAGGTCGTGCGGTCGGAACGCCCCGAGCGGCAGTCGGAACAGGCTGAAGACGCCGATCCGCGGACCGCTGACCGGGAGCCCGAGCGAGCGCGTCTCGGCGGTCTCGGTCTGGGCCATCCGGGAGAGCTCGCCGAGCGCGGCCAGGTCGGTCAGCCGCGCAACCCGGACCCTGCCCGGCCGCGTGCTCATGACTCCAGCCTGGCGGACCGCCGGGTGGGGTGGGGACGGCGCCCGGAGCCTTCACCGGGATCGTCGTGCTCGGAGGCCATGGCGGCGATGAGCCGGTGGAACCGCGTCTCGCCCGCCAGCTCGGGATGGAACGCCGTGGCGACGACGTTGCGCTGCCGGACCGCCACGACCCGGCCGTCGTCGAGCCGGGCCAGCACGTCGACGTCGGGGCCGACCCGGTCGATGATCGGCGCCCGGATGAACACGCCGTGGACCGGGCCGTCGCCGAGGACCGGGACCGTGAGCTCGCCTTCGAACGACTCGAGCTGGCGCCCGAAGGCGTTCCGCTCGACCGTCACGTCGAGGAGCGGGAAGACGGCCTCCTCGTCGCCGACGATCTGTCGCGCCAGGAGGATCATCCCCGCGCACGTCCCGAAGATCGGGGCGCCGGTCGCCGCGAGGGCCATCACCGGCTCGCGCAGTCCCCAGCGATCGATGAGCTTGCGCATCGTCGTGCTCTCGCCGCCGGGCAGGATCAGGCCGCTGATGCCCGCCAGGTGCTCGGGCAGACGGACCTCGACCGGCTCGACGCCGATCGAGCGGAGGACCCGGGCGTGCTCGATGAAGGCGCCCTGGACGGCGAGCACGCCGATCCTCATCCCCGGATCCCTCTTCGTGCGGTCACGCTTCGCGCCGACGTCGCGTCGCCTACCAGCCGCGGACCGCCAGCCGCTCCCCTTCGGGGATCTGCTCGAGGGCGATGCCCCGCATCGCGGCCCCCAGGCCCTTGCTGACCTCGGCGATGATCTTGGGGTCGTCGAAGTGGGTCGTGGCCTGGACGATCGCGTTCGCCATCCGGGCCGGATCCTCGCTCTTGAAGATGCCCGACCCGACGAAGACCCCCTCGGCCCCGAGCTGCATCGCGAGCGCCGCGTCGGCCGGGGTGGCGATCCCGCCGGCGACGAAGTTCACGACCGGCAGCTTGCCCTCGGCCGCGACTCCGCGGACGAGGTCGAGCGGCGCCTGGAGCTCCTTGGCGGCGACGAACAGCTCGTCTTCGCGCATCCCCTGGAGCCGGCGGATCTCGGCGTTGACCGTCCGGATGTGGCGGACCGCCTCGACGATGTTGCCGGTCCCGGCCTCGCCTTTCGTCCGCATCATGGCGGCGCCCTCGGAGATCCGGCGGAGCGCCTCGCCGAGGTTGCGCGAGCCGCACACGAACGGGACCTTGAAGGCGTGCTTGTCGATGTGGTTCTCTTCGTCGGCCGGGGTGAGGACCTCCGACTCGTCGATGTAGTCGACGCCGAGCGCCTCGAGGACCTGGGCCTCGACGAAGTGGCCGATCCGGGCCTTGGCCATGACCGGGATCGAGACCGCCTCCATGATCCCGACGATCATCGACGGATCGCTCATCCGGGCCACACCGCCCGAGGCGCGGATGTCGCTCGGGACGCGCTCCAGGGCCATGACGGCCACGGCGCCGGAATCCTCGGCGATCTTCGCCTGGTCGGGGGTGACGACGTCCATGATGACGCCGCCCTTGAGCATCTGGGCGAGGCCCTTCTTGGTGACCCAGGTGGAGGTCTCGACGGTCATGTTGGGGTGGTTCCTCAGGTCAGCGCGTGAGGTCCGCCGAGCCGCCGGCCCCGGGGTCGTCGCCCGTTCGGGCCGCTCGGAGCGCCTCCCGCCCGGCGATTATCTCATGTCGCGCGGGAAAACCCGAGTCCCCGGGTCGGAATGGCCGACGTTCAGCGACCGACGGTCCGGACCACGCCCGACATCAGCTTCGTGGCGCGACGGGCACCGGCCGGGGAGAGGCGGCTGACGCCGTCGACGAGCGAGACGACCTCGTCGTCGGGGAGATCGCCGAGAAGGCGGATGAGCCGCAGGATCGTCTCGTCGGGCATCCTCGCGAGCAGGCCGAGCAGACGCTCGAGCTCGTCGGGCTCGACGACCGGAACCAGGCCGATCGCCCGGCTGAAGACGCGGACGAACCCGAGGAAGGTCCCGAGCCAGTCGCGCAGGGCCTGCAGGTCCCGATCCCCGGGGAAGGCCCGGGCGGCTTCCTCGGCATCGCGGAGGGTCCGCTCGAGCACCGCGATGATCGGATCGCCCTCGAGCGCCTTGCGATGGGCGATGACCCGGCTGAACCAACGGAAGTGGTCGCCCACCGCGACGTAGGCGGTGCCGGCAGGTCCGCGGCGGCCGACCCGACGCGGCTCGGGGATCTTCTCGACGACGCCCCAGCGCATCGCCGAATCGAGGGCCAGGCTGGCGGCTCGGTGCGACAGGCCGAGCGCCTCGCGCACCTCGCGCTCGGTGAGCGGCTCGCCCCGGGCCATGAGGTACGCGTGGACGCGGGCGATCGCGGGAGCTACGCCCCACGACGCGCCCATCTCGCCCCAGGCGTCCGCCAGCTCGAGGCGGATCGCCTCGGCGCGCTCGGCCGGATCGGAGGACGCGGAGGCGGATCTCGTGGTGGGCATGTCCTCGCCGATGGATAAACGTGCGTCTTGACGGTAGCCGATTAATAGCGTATCACTTGAGCGAGCGGACCGGGAGCGAGCGGACCCCTTCGAGGGCTGTCGTATGACCGACTCCGGGACATCGTCCCCGACGGGAACCGGCGGGGACGCGCCGGGCCGGGCCGGGCCCGGCTGGGGCTCCCGGGCGTCCGTCCGCCCCCTGGACCTCGGTTGGCTGGCCGGCGGTCTGACGCTAGCGATCGCGTTCGGGCTCACTGCGCTCAGGGCCCGGTCGGAGTCCGACCCAGGGCCCGGCATGAGCCCGGCAGCGATCCTCGGTTTCTTCGTGCTCTGGGCCGGACCGGGGATCGTCGGGCTCATCGGCACCGCCCGCCGGCGGCGCGACGTCATCCTCGGGGCTGGCGTCGCCTGCCTGCCGATGGCGATGCTGGCGTTCAGCGGCGTCACGCTCGTGCTCCTGGTTCCAGGCCTCCTCTTCCTCTACGCCGGCCTGCGCGACCCAGACCCCTGTCCACGACCCGGCGGCGACACGGGTCGGCGCGGATCCGTGGCCAGGGCGATCGCGGTCCTGCTGATGGTCGGGATCGCCAGCCTGTTCCTTCGGCAGACCGCGTGCTGGGAGCAGCTCGCCGACGGCACGGTCCGGGACCGACCTGACCTGGTCGGGTCGGTCGAGGGCGGCGAGATCACGGCGGGCACCGGTGACGTCGTGGCGGCGGGCTGCTCGACCGGCGAGATCGCCCCGGTCGGCAGCATCATCGCGGTCGTCGGTGTCGTCGCGGCGGCAGGGCTGGCGCTCCGTGTCGGTCGAACCGCTTGACGGCGGCTTGCTCTCGCGGGCCGCTTCGCGAGCGGCGGGCCATTCAGTCCCGCCGGTCGATCTCCTCGCGGAGGGCACCGAGGATCTCGAGCTCGATCCGGTCTTTGGGTCTCCCTGCGGCGCGCTTCATCGCGATGAGGTCGTCGAGTCCGGCGACCCTGACCTCGGCACCCAGGATCACTACGGCGATCGCTCGACCGATCAGCTGCTCGAAGTCGAGCTGTGGGTCCGGGTGGGCCAGCAGATCGAGGTCGCCGTATCGGGTGGAAAGCGTGAACACGTCGCCGGCTCCCAGAGCCCGATGGTCGATCGGAGCCTGGACACCTTCGACGAGGCCGCGCCGCGCCGCCGCCATCGAGGCGAGTGCGTCGCTGAGCCGGTGCAGGTTGTCGCCATCCAGCGCGAAGCAGATATCGACGTCGCCGGTCAGTGAAGGCGAACCGTGGACCTGAGACGCGAGTCCGCCGATGAGGACGAAGCGGACCTCGTGGTCAAGGAGCGTCTGGAGGATCCGATCGGCCCGGAGAAGCGGGTGCTCGCTCATTCGGCCACCCGTCGAAGCGATCGCCTGATCTCGACGTAGTGGCGGTCGTTCGCCATGGCGATGGTGAGCCGCTCGGACGGCGTGAGCTTCAACAGGTCGTGGATCTGCGTGCGATCGATGCCGATCCCCAGGCGAGCCATCGACTCGAGGCCGTAACCGGAGGCTTCGAGCAGCCGATCGAGCGTCGTGACGCGCGGATCAACGCGTCCGCGCTCGATCCGCGCGATCGTCTCCTGGGGGATCCCGGCCTTCGCCGAGAGCTGACGCTGGGTGAGGTTCGCGCGGCGGCGCGCTTCACGGACCATCCGGCCGGCCATCGACATCGCCGTTCTCCTCGTGATGACGTATACATCATCAACCCAGACAGGGCGACCGTCAAGGTCGAGGTCGTCTGGAGCACCCCGGGGTCAGGTGGTCGGCACCGGGATGAACGGCCCGATGGCGGCCGCGACCGCCACGAACAGCGGGCTGCCGAAGTCGACGGCGACCTCGCACGTCGCGATCGTCTGGATCCCGCCGGGGTCGCCGAATTCGTAGATGGTCTCCTGGCCGTCGAAGTCGGTCGGGCACTGACCTGTGAACGGGTGGCTCTTGAGCGCGACGAAGTCCGTGGTCCTGATCGCGGCGTCGAGTGCGGCGAGCGTCGCCGGTGGGACGGTCCCGAGATCGTTCGGCGGCTTCGCGGCCAGGCGGACCCGCCCGTCGCGCTCGAGGACGAGGGTGGTGCCGCACGGCCCTCCGGGGCACATCCCGCCGCGGGTCTGGACGGTCACGAGCGGAGCGGCGGCCGTCGGCGTCGTGGTCAGCGGCGTCGGTCAGCGGCGCGGTGGCGAGCGGCGTGGTGGCGACCGGGGTCGGACTCGGGCTCGGACCCGGAGCCCGAGCCGAGCATGCCGTCACCACCAGGGCGAGGGCAAGGATGACGGCAGGCAGGCGCGCCGCCGGACCCAGGCCCAGGGTGCGCCACGTGGTCTCCATGGCCGCGAGACGGTCGCAGGCGTCGCGGAGTTCCACGGGATCGCCGGTGGGGTCCCCGCGACATCCGGGGAGGTCCGTGGCGCGCGTCCCCGCGGCGATGGCCGACGTAGACTCGCGGTCATGCCCGTCCTCCGCAGCCGGCTCGATCCCGAGAACCCGGACGCCCGCGCGAATGTCGACGCGATGACCCAGCTGGTGGCCGGGCTCCGGGCCCGGCAGGACGCCGTGGCGAGCCGGGGCGCCGGCGGCGATGAGGTCGCGATCGCCCGCCACCGGGAGCGGGGCAAGCTGCCCGTCCGCGAGCGGATCGACCGGCTTCTGGACCCCGGCGCGGCGTTCCTCGAGCTGAGCCCGCTGGCTGGCGGCGGGATGTACGACGACGAGGCCCCAAGCGCGGGGATCGTGACCGGGATCGGCCGGGTCGAGGGGACGACCTGCGTCATCGTCGCCAACGACGCCACGGTCAAGGGCGGCACGTACTACCCGATGACGGTCAAGAAACACCTGCGCGCCCAGGAGATCGCCCTCGAGAACCGGCTCCCGTGCGTCTACCTCGTCGACAGCGGTGGTGCGTTCCTCCCGCTCCAGGCCGAGGTCTTCCCCGATCGCGACCACTTCGGCCGGATCTTCTACAACCAGGCCAGGTTGTCGGCCGCCGGCGTGCCCCAGATCGCGCTCGTGATGGGCTCGTCCACCGCCGGCGGGGCCTACGTCCCGGCGATGAGCGACGAGACGGTCATCGTTCGCGGGACGGGGACGATCTTCCTCGGCGGGCCGCCGCTGGTGAAAGCGGCCACCGGCGAGGACGTCAGCGCCGAGGAGCTGGGCGGGGCGAGCGTCCACGCCCGGATCTCCGGGGTCGCCGATCACGAAGCCCTCGACGACGAGCACGCTCTGGCGCTCGGGCGGTCGATCGTGGCCCACCTCGAGCGACGGATGCCCGAGCCGCCGTGGGACCGCCGGACGCCCGAAGCTCCGGCGGTCGAGCCCGCGGGCGATCCCGGCATGGGCAGCGCCCACCTGTACGCCGCGGTCCCGACCGACCTCCGCCGCCCGCTCGAGATCCGCGAGGTCATCGCCCGGATCGTCGACGGCAGCCGATTCCACGAGTTCAAGCCGCTCTACGGCGAGACCCTCGTCACCGGCTTCGCCCACCTCGACGGCTGGCCGATCGGGATCGTGGCCAACGACGGGATCCTGTTCTCGGCCTCGGCGCTCAAGGGCGCCCACTTCGTGGAGCTGTGCGCCCAGCGCCGGATCCCGCTCGTCTTCCTCCAGAACATCACCGGGTTCATGGTCGGCCGCGAGTACGAGGCCGGCGGGATCGCCAAGGACGGCGCGAAGATGGTCATGGCCGTCGCCTGCGCCGAGGTCCCGAAGTTCACGGTGATCGTCGGCGGCTCGTTCGGGGCCGGCAACTACGCGATGGCCGGTCGAGCATACGGCCCGCGCTTCCTCTGGTCATGGCCGAACAGCCGGATCAGCGTGATGGGCGGCGCCCAGGCGGCCCGCGTCCTGTCGACGGTCCGGGCGTCGTCGCTGCCGGGCGGCGAGTGGGCGTCGGACGAGGAGCGCGACGGCTTCGAGGCGCCGATCCTCGCCCGCTACGAGGCCGAGGGCGACCCCTACTTCGCCACCGCCAGGCTGTGGGACGACGGGGTGATCGACCCGCTCGAGACGCGGCGGGTGCTCGCGCTCGGCCTGGATGCCGCGCTCCATGCCCCGATCCCGGAGACACGCTTCGGCGTCTTCCGGATGTAGCGGACGGGCGCTACCATCCGCGGATGACGTCCCAGAGCCACGGCAGACGGTCGCGTCCTCCAGGTCAGCGTCTCGCCGGGCGGCGTCCCGAAGCTCCCGGTCGAGCGAGCCTGGGTCGGGCCGTGGGGCCTCGACGGCGACGCCCACCACGACGACACGGTCCACGGCGGGCCGCATCGGGCGGTGGCCCTGTTCGCGATCGAGGCGATCCAGCGGGTCGCGGCCGAGGGTCATCCCATCGTCCCGGGGTCGGCGGGCGAGAACCTGACGACCGAGGGGATCGAGTGGGCCGAATTGCCGGTCGGGACTCGGGTCGCGGTCGGGGACGGCGAGCTCCTCCTGGAGATCAGCAAACCGGACAACCCGTGTGAGACGATCCGCGGCTCGTTCAGCGACGAGCGCTTCGCCCGGATCTCGATCCTGACCCACCCCACCGACTCGCGGATGTACGCCCGGGTCCTGGTCGAGGGCGAAGTCCGGCCGGGCGACAGGATCCGGCTCATGCCGCCCGCCGAGGGCAACGAGGCGACTCTCCACGAGCTCCTCGACCGCGTGGAGGCTGCCGGGCGGAGCTTCAACGTCGCGCTCTGGCAGGCCGTCGCCGCGGCCGGCTACGACCTCCGAGTGATCGATGACGGCGAGCTGACGATGGTCGCCTCACCGGAGCTCCCGGGCCGCGCCTTCAATCGCGCCAGCGGCTTCCGCCAGCTGCCGAACCTCCTCACCCGGATGCTGGACTGGTTCCGGACGAACGGGACGGTCGGCTGGATCTTCGCCGAGGTGCCGCCGTGGCCCGGCGCGGTCGCCGAGCACCCGTCATCGATCCACATCGGCGAACCGGCCCAGATCGAGACCGCGACCCGGCGCATCGGCGCCGCCACGCCGCCATCGGGTGTCACGGTGCGTGAGATCGACGCGGCCGACGCAGGGACCTTCGCGGCGCTCCTGGTCGAGGCGTCCTCGATCCCCGCCGACGAGGCGCCGGCCTGGCTCGGGGCGCTGCCGCGACTCGTCGGGACGGCCGGCCACCACTACTACCTCGCCGAGTCGGACGGGGTGCCCTGCGCGGTGGCGAACCTGGTGATCCGCCGGAAGGTGGGGGTCCTCGGGATGATGGCGGTCCTGCCCGCCGCGCGCGGTCGCGGGGTCCAGCGCGCACTCATCGCCCACCGGGCGACGCACGCCGCCGAGCTCGGGGCCACGCTCATCGCCGCCGGCGCGAACGAGGGTTCGGTCTCCGCGGCGAACCTCGCCGCGTGCGGCCTCCGACCGGTCTGGCACGAGGCGATGTACCGGTTCGACCCGGCGACGCCGCCCGAGGTCCTCGCCTAGGATCCGGCCCCCCGGAGGACGAACCGACAGCCGAGCGACATCACGGCTCGCGTCTCGACGGGCGGGCCCGCGGCGCCGGCCTCGAAGGGTTCGGTCCGGAGACGGATCGTGGCGATCGGCCGGGTCGGCCCGGCGATCCCGCCGATGGGCCGGAGTCGGACGGTCTGGGCGCCCACCGAGGCATCCCGGGCCCCACCCCCGGTCAGGGACGGCCGGAAGGGCCCGATCCCCACGGTCCGCAGGGCGCGCAGGCCGATCGCACCCGGATCGGGGACGGCGATCTCGAGCGTCTCGAGACGGATCGGCCAGCCCACCGGGTGGGCTTCGGTGGCCCTCGATGCGCGCTCCCGCGGGGACCACTCCGCACCGACCGGATCGTGCTCGATCAGGAAGGGCGGCTCGTCCGGGCCGAGGATCGGCGGGGCGGCGAGGCGCCAGCGGACCACGCCGCCGTCGGGACGCAGTCGCTCACCGGCGATCGGCGCTGCGACCGGGGAGCCCGCCCCCCGGAGCCGCGCGACGTCGGCCTCGATCGAGTCGGTCGCCACCGCCCAGGTCGCGAGCCCGCCACCGGCGTCGAGCGCCCGGACCGTCGGCGCTCCGACCCATGACCGCTCGGCCAGCTCGCGGTCGAACACGCCGATGAGCTCGAGGTACGAGTCGCCGAGCCAGACGAGCCGGTTGAACGTGCCGAGCGCCTCGTGCCGACCGCCCCCGCCGGCCCGCAGTCCGACCTGTTCCTCCAGCTCGCGGGCAGCCGCGTCCGGGTCCGGACAGGCGATGACGAGGTGGTCGATCCCGAGCAGCATGGGCGGAGCGTAGCGCGGGCCGCGTACGATGCGCGGGTGAGCGAGCGGCTGCGCGTGGAGCGGACCGGGCCCGGCGGCGTCGTGGCTCGGGTGACCCTCGATCGACCCGCGGTCCACAACGCCTTCGACGCGACCCTCATCGCCGAGCTGCGCGCCGCCTTCACCGCCCTGGCCCGCGAGGAGCCGACGGCGCTCCGGGCCGTGGTCCTGGCCGGCGCCGGCCCGTCGTTCTGTGCCGGCGCCGACGTCGACTGGATGCGCGCGGCGATGACCCTCGACACCGAGGCGAACGAGCAGGACGCGATGGCCATGGCCGAGATGTTCGAGGCGATCGACAGCTGTCCCGCGCCGGTGATCGCCCGGGTCCACGGCGCGGCGCTCGGCGGCGGGATGGGCCTGTGCGCCGTCAGCGACCTCGTCGTCGCGGAATCGGGAGCCCGGTTCGGCTTCACCGAGACCCGCCTGGGGATCCTGCCGGCGGTCATCGCCCCGTTCGTCATCGCGAAGATCGGCGAGACGAGTGCGCGCGCGCTCTTCCCCGGGGGCCGTCGGTTCGACGCCTTCCGGGCCCAGCGGATCGGCCTGGTCCACGAGGTGGTCGAGGGCGAGGGGGCCCTCGATGCCGCGGTCGACGGCGCCGTGGCCGACCTGCTCGACGCTGGCCCGACGGCCGCTCGCACCGCGAAGGCGATCGTCCGCGAGGTTCGCGGCCTGCCTCACGGCTCCTCGAAGTGGCACACCGCCCGGGTGATCGCCCGCCAGCGTCGAAGCGCTGAGGCCCAGGAAGGATTCCGGGCGTTCGACGAGAAGCGCCGGCCGGCGTGGGCGCCGGAGCGGCCCGAGCGCGGCTGACCGGGCCGTCCGCCGGCAGCCGTCCGGACGTCCGGTCGAGGCCGGCTCGTGGTTCCGCCGCGAGGTCGACTTGCGCTTCGAACCGCTGAACGCGACACTTCCGCCATGCGTCGCGACGACGAGCTGAGCCCGAGCCAGGCGGCTGCCCGCCTCGGGGCCTCGACCCGCTCGGTCCAACGCTGGATCCGCGAGGGTCGACTGCCTGCTCGCCGGGTGGGCGGGCGGTGGCGCGTCGCATCGGACGCACTTGGCGTGTTTGGCGCGTTTGAGCCGTCATCGGAGGGGGGACCGGGCGCCGTCGCCGTCCCGAGCGAGCCGATCCGGGTCCTCTACATCGCCAACCGGGGCGAGATCGTTGTGCGGATCCGCGGACCTGCGACCGCCTCGGCATCCGGGCGGTGTCGCCAGGACGGGATGGAGCACCGGACGTGGACCTCCTCGATGGCCCCGCGATCGTGCGTGCGGCCCGGTCGGTCGGCGCCGACGCGCTCCACCCGGGGTTCGGCTTCCTCAGCGAGAACGCGGTCTTCGCCGAGCTCGTCGCCGGGACGGGGATCCGCTGGGTCGGCCCACCCCCGGCGGCGATCCGGACGATGGGCGACAAGGCCGGGGCACGACGGCTCGCGGCGAGCCTGGGCGTGCCGGTGATCCCCGGCTACGACGAGCCCGACCAGTCGGACCGCGCGCTCACCGCGGCAGCCCACCGGATCGGCACGCCGCTGATCGTCAAGCCCGCTGCCGGGGGCGGCGGAAAGGGGATGCGGGTCGTCCGCGAGCTGCCGGCGCTGCCGGACGCGATCGCGGCCGCACGGCGCGAGGCCTCGGCGGCCTTCGGGGACGACCACCTGATCCTCGAGCGCTATCTGGAAGGGCCCCGCCATGTCGAGGTCCAGGTCCTCTTCGACGGGTACGGGAACGGCGTCCACCTCGGCGAGCGGGATTGCTCGATCCAGCGCCGCCACCAGAAGGTCCTCGAGGAGACGCCCTCGCCGGCGGTGGACGAGCCGCTCCGACAACGCCTCGGCGAGGCCGCCCTGGCCCTCGCCGGAGCCGTTTCGTACGTGGGGGCTGGCACCTGCGAGTTCCTCGTCGACGATCGCGGCGAGCCGAGCTTCCTCGAGATGAACACCCGCCTCCAGGTCGAGCATCCCGTCACGGAGATGATCACCGGGCGGGACCTCGTGGCGGACCAGCTCCGGATCGCGGCCGGGGAGCGGCTCGGCGTGAGCCAGGCGGCGCTCGACCAGGCCCGCTCGCGGGGCGGCCATGCGATCGAGGTCCGCCTCTACGCGGAAGACCCGGACGCCGGCTTCCTGCCGGCCACCGGGACCGTGGAGCTGCTCCGCTGGCCCACCGGCGACGGCGTCCGCGTCGACGCCGGGATCGAGCCGGGATCGGTCGTCGGCGGTCGTTTCGACCCGATGCTCGCGAAGATCGTCGCCCACGGCCGGGATCGCGACGGGGCCCTGGCCCGCCTCCGGGTGGCGCTCGACGGGACGGTGGTCCTCGGCCTGACGACGAACCTGCGCTTCCTGCGCCGGCTCGTCCGCCACCCGGCGGTCGTGGCCGGTGACGCCCGGATCGACACCCTCGAGCGCACCTGGCCGTCGACGGACCGCGGGATGTCGGGCGACCCGGACGGCCCGGACGGCCCTCCAGATCTCGCCTGGACCGCGGCCGCGCTGCTGCTCGCCGATCTCGCGCCGGGAGGCGGCTGGCGGCTGAACGCCCGGCCGCGGTTTCGGCTCGGCGCTGATGACGGGAGCGAGCGCACGGTCGTCCTCACCGACCCGGACCCGGGCGGCCGACCCGGGCCGGCCGCCGTTCGGGATGCCGCCGGCGTCGTCCACGTCGACGTCGACGGTCGGAGCGTCGGGTTCCGGATCGCCCCGCCACCGGACGTCGACCGGGCGGTCCGGTCGGCGGCGAGCCACCACGCTGGCGGGATCCAGGAGGTGACCGCACCGATGCCGGGCTCGGTCATCGCGGTCCACGTCGCGCCGGGCGTCCTCGTGCAGCCCGGCGACCCACTCGTCACCCTCGAGGCGATGAAGATGGAGCACGTCGTCACGGCCCCGGGACCGGGCACGGTGAGGCTCCTGCCGGTCCGGTCCGGCGAGCAGGTCCGCCGGGGCCAGCTCCTCGTCGTCCTGGGATGACGGCGGGCGGGGCGTGACCGCCGGGCGCCGGGGCGCTACCCTCAGGGGACCTCAGGAGGAACCTGTGACGAAGACCCTGCCGGAGACCCGCGAAGCGCTGATGACCCTCCACGCCGCCGCTCGCCGGCGACGGGCCGAGGCCCCGCTCGGCAGCGAGGCGTACCGGGTCGCGTGCGAGGAGATCGCCACGATCGAGGTCCGGATCTCCGAGGTCGAGCGCCGGCCCGGGCCGCCCCCCGCGTCATGATCGCCCGTCGATGACCGCGTCGGCCGTCGCGGGAGGTGTCAGTCCCGCTGCCCGTCCGGACCGCCACGTCCGGATCTACGAGGTGGGTCCACGCGACGGGCTCCAGAACGAGGCGGTCGCGATCCCGACGGCCGCGAAGGTCCGGTTCGTCGAGCTCCTGGTGGCGGCCGGCCTGCGCGAGATCGAGGCGACGAGCTTCGTCAGCCCCAGGTCCATCCCGCAGCTGGCCGACGCCGACGAGCTCCTCCCCGAGCTGCCTCAGGCGACCGGGATGCGCTACCCGGTGCTCGTGCCGAACCTGCGCGGGCTCGCCCGGGCGGAGGCGGCCGGCGCCGACGCCCTGGCCGTCTTCACCGCGACGACCGACGCGTTCACCGAGCACAACATCGGGATGGGCGTGACGGACTCGCTCGACGCGTTCGCCCCGGTCCTCGACCGGGCCGGTGAGCTCGGCTGGTGGCGGCGAGCCTATGTCTCGACCGCCTTCGGCTGCCCCTATACCGGTGCCGTCGCCCCGGGCCGGGCGGTCGAGGTGGCCCTCGGCCTCCTCGAGCTCGGCGCCGACGAGATCTGCTTCGGCGACACGATCGGCGTCGCCGTCCCGGACCAGGTCGTCGAGCTCACCGAACGGGCGGTGGCCGGCGGGCTCCACCTCGACCGGCTCGCCTTCCACTTCCACGACACCCGCGGGACCGCCCTGGCCAACGTCGTGGCCGGACTGGGCGCCGGCGTCCGCTGCTTCGACGCCTCGACCGGCGGGACGGGTGGCTGTCCGTATGCCCCGGGGGCTTCGGGGAATCTCCCCACCGAAGACCTCGTCTATCTCCTCGACGCGTCGGGCTGGGAGCACGGGGTGGACCTGGGCGGCGTCCTGACGGCCGCCCGGTTCATCGCCTCGACGCTGGGCCGGCCGCTGACCAGCAAGGTCGGCCAGGCCGGCGGCTGGGACCGCCACACCGGCGCCGCGGTCGGGCTGGGCTGATGGACCTCGGTTCGGCATACCACAGCTTCGCCGAGGCGGCCTACAAGGTCGTCGAGGCCGCCGGCGTCCTCGTCATCGTCATCGGGATCGCCTACGCCACGGCCCTCGCGGTCACCCATCACTTCGGGTCCGGACCCGGGGCGTTCGAGGGGTACCGGGTCCGGCTCGCCCGGGCGATCCTGCTCGGCCTGGAGTTCCTCCTGGCCGGCGACATCATCCGGACCGTGGTCGTCGAGACCACCCTGGAGAGCGTCGTGGTGCTGGCCCTGATCGCCCTCGTCCGGACGTTCCTGAGCTTCACCCTCCAGCTCGAGGTGGACGGTCGCTGGCCGTGGCAGCGGCCCGAAACGTCTGGTGCGTCGCGGGCCGGCGACGTCACTGAGGGTGGAGCGGCCGCCGTCAGGCGATAGGCAGTACGGAGCGTCCCCGATGCCCGAGATGCGCAAGAAGAGCCTCCTGACCCCCGACGAGTCCGTCGACTTCGAGCATGGCCGGATGACGTCGATCCGGCTCGGCGACCTCACCGTCGGCCACGAGATCCTCGAGCCCGGCTGGCGCTGGTCGGTGCACCTCAAACCGGACGTTGGGACCGACTGGTGCATGTCCCGCCACGTCGGGATCCAGCTCTCGGGTCGCTGGATGTGCCTGATGTCCGACGGGGCGATGATGGAGTTCGGGCCGAACGACGTGTTCGACATCCCGCCCGGCCATGACTCGTGGGTGCTCGGTGACGAGCAGGCCATCTCGGTCGACTGGGAGGGGCTCCGGACCTGGGCCACCCCGATCGGCGTCGGCGAGCGGGTGCTGCGGACCCTCCTGTTCACGGACATCGTGGAGTCGACGCCAACGGCTGCGGGGATCGGCGAGCTCGCCTGGAGCGACCTCCTCGCCCGCCACAACGAGGTCGTCCGGCGGGCGATCGCGGATCAGCGCGGACAGGAGGTCGAGACCACCGGCGACGGCTTCCTGGCCACCTTCGACGGGCCGGCCAGGGCGATCCGCTGCGCCATCGACGTACAGACCGGAGCGCGCGCCCTGGGTCTCGACATCCGGGCCGGCATCCACACCGGCGAGGTCGACCTGGTCGGCTCCAAGGTCCGCGGGATCGCCGTGCATGAGGCAGCCAGGCTTGTGGCGGCCGCCACACCGGGCGAGGTCCTCGTCTCGGAGGTGACCCACGCGCTCGCGGCGGGTTCCGGGCTGCGGTTCGAGGATCGCGGCCTGTATCACCTGAAGGGCCTCGAGGGTGACCGTCGTCTGTTCGCCGCCGTTCCCTAGGCCATCGCGGGCTCGCCACCGGGCCTGGTTCGACCCGGCCCCCGCGGCCATCCTGCTAGCATGCCGCCCATGGACGGCGTGGTCCTCGTCCTGAACCAGAACTACGAGCCGCTCAACGTCTGCAATCTGCCGCGGGCCTTCCGCCTCGTCTTCGGGGAGAAGGCCGAGGTCGTCGAGTACGACCACCAGATGATCCGGACGCCGCGGACGGAGTACCGCGCCCCGTCGGTCATCCGGCTGCAACACCACATCCGCCGGCCGCGACCCCGGGTCAAGCTCACCCGACGCGAGATCTTCGCCCGCGACGGCCATCGCTGCCAGTACTGCGGCCGGCAGACCCACGACCTGACCCTCGACCACGTCGTGCCGCGTCATCGCGGGGGTGGGCACACCTGGGAGAACCTGGTGACGGCCTGCAAGGCGTGCAACCACCGCAAGGGCGGCAAGCTCCTCGAGGACGCCCGGCTGCGGCTCGTCCGCTCCCCGTTCGAGCCCCGGAGCGACGTCTACTCGCTGTTCACGCCCTACCTCCAGGACGAGCGGAACGAGGCGTGGCGCGACTACCTGTTCCTGGGCCGGAACTGACCGGCGGCGAGCTCGGGACCGGGTCGTTCCCGGCCGAGGTCCTCGGCCTGCTCGAGACGCTCCGCGAGGCGGGCCACGCGGCCTACGTCGTCGGCGGCTCGCTCCGCGACCTGATGCTGGGTCGGGTCCCGGTCGACTGGGACATGGCCACCGACGCCCGTCCCGAGCGGATCGTCGACCACTTCCCCGGGGCCGTCTACGAGAACCGCTTCGGAACGGTCGCCGTGCGCCACGGCGGCGAGACGTTCGAGATCACCACGTTCCGGCGGGACCACGATTACGCCGACTTCCGACGACCGCACCGGGTCGAGTTCGGCGACACCGTCGGCGAGGACCTCGCCCGCCGGGACCTGACCGTCAACGCCATGGCCTGGGGAGGACGACCGGGCGATCCGCTGGAGCTCCTGGATCCGTACGACGGCCGGGCCGACCTCGCGCTCGGTGTCCTTCGGGCGGTCGGCGATCCGGCGGCGCGGTTCGGCGAGGACGCGCTCAGGATGGTCCGGACGGCGCGGCTGGCCGCCACCCTCGAGTTCGCGATCGAGCCGGCGACGCTCTCGGCGATGAGCCACCGGGCCGAGCTGGTCCGCCACCTCTCGGGCGAGCGCGTGGCCGCCGAGCTGGACCGACTCCTTGCGGCCCCGACGCCGTCGCTCGGGCTGCGCCCGATCGGATCGACCGGCCTCCTGCGCTGGATCTCGCCGGAGCTCGCCGACCAGCGCGGGATCCCCCAGAACAAGGTGGCGGGCGAGGACCTCTGGGACCACACCCTCCGGACCGTCGACGCCGCGCGGGCCGACCGCCCGGTCGTCCGGATCGCCGCCCTCCTCCACGACATCGGCAAGCCGGCGACGTACGCGGACGGCCGGTTCATCGGTCACGAGGCGCTCGGGGCCCGGCTCGCCGGGGACCTGCTCACCCGGTTGCGCTTCCCCCGGGCGACCGCCGAGCGGGTCGTCCTCCTCGTCCGGAACCACATGTTCGCGTACGAGCCCGGCTGGGGTGATGCCGCGGTCCGGCGCTTCATCGCGAAGGTCGGACGATCCGCCCTGGAGGAGCTCCTCGAGCTGCGCGAGGCCGACAACGTCGGCAGCGGGCAGCCTCCCGACGCGAACGACCTCGAGGAGCTTCGGGGCCGGGTCGCCGCCCAGCTGGCGGCGGAGGTCGCCCTGGATCGGAGCGACCTCGCGGTCGATGGCGACGACCTCATCGGCGAGTTCGGGCTCGAGCCGGGTCCGCGCCTCGGGGCGATCCTCGAACGACTCCTCGAGGCGGTCATCGAGGACCCCGCCCTCAACGATCGACCGACGCTGCTCATGCTGGCCCAGTCCCAGCTCGCCGCCGAGACCTAGGAGCACCGGCCCGTCGTGCAGGCGCCCGTGGTGGCGACGGGATCGCACGCCGGAGCACGGGCCTCGATGACAATGGACGTGGACGCCGGCGGCCCGAAGGGCATCCGGCACCGGTCGCGGTTCGAAAGGAGCTGGTCGTGAGGGTCCTCGTCACCGGTGGGGCCGGGTACGTCGGCTCGGTCAGCGTCGAGCGCCTGCTCGAGGCGGGCCACGACGTCACCGTCCTCGACGACCTCTCCACCGGGCACCGCACCGCGGCCGTCGACGGGGCCCGACTCGTGGTCGGCTCGTACACGGACGGGACGCTCGTCGAGGGGCTGCTCGGGGAGGCGGGCATCGAGGCGATCCTCCACTGCGCGGCGCGCTCGCTGGTGGCCGAGTCGATCGCCGACCCGGCGAGGTACTACCGGGCGAACGTGGCCGGCGGGGTAACCCTCCTCGAGGCCGCCCGGGTCGCCGGGATCCGGCGCGTCGTCTTCTCCTCGACCGCGGCGGTCTACGGTGTCCCGACCACCATCCCGATCCCCGAGGATGCCCCGCTCGCGCCGATCAATCCGTACGGCGAGACGAAGCGGACGTTCGAGGGCGCCCTCCGCTGGTACGGCGTCGCGTACGGGCTGCGGAGCGTCTCGCTGCGCTACTTCAACGTGGCCGGCGCATCGGAGCTCAATGGCGAACGGCACGACCCGGAGACGCACCTCATCCCGAACATCCTCATCGCGGTCGAGACCGGCCGCCCCCTGACGGTCTTCGGGACCGACTACCCGACGCCCGACGGGACGAACATCCGGGACTACATCCACGTCGCCGACCTCGCCGACGCCCACCTGGCGGCGCTCGAGGCCACCACGCCAGACGATCCCCGGACGGCGGACCCGGCAGCGCCCGATGACGAGACGCGGGGTCGCGCCCTCGCCCTCAATCTCGGCAGCGCCAGCGGCTTCTCGGTCCGGGAGGTCGTGGCCGCCACCGAGCAGGTCGTCGGCCGACCGATCCCGACCGTCTACGGCGCCCGGCGGGCCGGGGACCCACCGATCCTCGTCGCCGCGAACGACCGCGCCCGCGATGTGCTCGCCTGGACGCCCCGGCGCGGCTCCCTGGACGAGATGATCGGATCGGCCTGGGAATGGCGACGACGGCATCCCGACGGATACCCCGCCTGATTCGATGGAGCCGAGCGAGCCTCGCCCGGACGTCCCTGCCGTCGGTCGGTTCGCCGGTCGGGTCGCGCTGGTCACGGGCGCCGGTGGGCCCGAGGGGATCGGCTTCGCGACCGCCCGCGTCCTCGGACGGGGCGGCGCCCGCGTCGCGATCGCCTCGACCACGGAGCGGATCCACGACCGGGTCGCCGAGCTGAGCGCGGAGGGGATCGCCACGAGCGGCCACATCGGGGACCTCATGGCCGACGACGCTGCGGAGCGACTCGTGGCGGAGGTGCTCGCCGCTCATGGCGGCCGGCTCGACATCCTGGTCAACAACGCCGGGATGGTGGCGGTCGGCGCGCCGGAGGACTCGTCGGAGGTCGCCGACCTGACGCTGGACGAGTGGGACCGGGGGATCGCCCGGAACCTCCGGACCGCGTTCGCGGTCACCAGGGCGGCGCTGCCGGCCCTCGTCGCCACGGGTCGCGGGCGGATCGTCTTCGTCTCGTCGGTCACCGGGCCGCTCGTGAGCAATCCCGGGTCCGCGGTCTACGGCGCGGCGAAGGCCGGGCTCACCGGCCTGATGCGCGGCCTGGCGATCGAGGCCGGTCCGCGCGGCGTCACGGTGAACGCGGTCCTGCCAGGCTGGATCGCCAGTGGGTCGCAGCTCCCCGAGGAGGCGATCGGCGGACGGAACACGCCGCTCGGTCGCTCCGGAACGCCCGTCGAGGTCGCCGCGGTGATCGCCTTCCTCGCCTCGGACGATGCGAGCTACGTGACCGGCCAGGGGATCGTCGTCGACGGCGGCAACACGATCCAGGAGTTCAAGGGCCCACAGGAGGCGTGGTACTGATGGAGCGACCCGGTCGCCCGGCGACCGATCCCGGCCCGGCTCTCGGATCCGACGCGACGCCCGCATCCGGAGCGACGCCAGCCTCCGGCCCGGCGCCCGCATCCGGCCCGGCGCCCATGTCCGGCGCGGCGTCCATCCGCGGCGACCGCGTCGCGCTCGTGACCGGCGGCGCCAGCGGGATCGGCCGGGCGACGGCGGAACGTCTCGCCCGGGACGGGTTGCGGATCGCCCTGGTGGACATCGACGAGCCCGCCGCCGAGCGGGTCGGGGCCGCGCTCGGCGGACCCGATCGGACGATGGCCATCGTGGCCGACGTCCGGTCCTTCGCGGACTGCGAGCGAGCGGTGGCGGTCGCGGTCGGGCGGTTCGGTCGGCTCGACGTCCTCGTCAACTGCGCCGGCGTCTGGGTCGAGGGCAAGACCGACGAGATGACCGAGGCGGACTGGGACCGGGTCGTCGACGTCAACCTCAAGGGCACGTTCCTCATGTGCCGCCACGCCATCCCCGCGCTCGAGGCGACCGGCGGCTGCATCGTCAACGTCTCGTCCGATGCCGGGCTCTGGGGCAACCGGGGCGCCGCGATCTACTGTGCCAGCAAGGGCGGCGTGACGGTCCTGACGAAGGCTCTGGCGGTCGAGCTCGCCTCGCGCGGCGTGCGCGCGAACGTCGTCTGCCCGGGCGACGTCGACTCGCCGATGATCGAGTACCAGGCGCGGACCTACGGTGGCGACGACCCCGACGGCTACCTGCGCGACCTGCTCGACGCCTACCCCCAGCGGCCGCCGCGCTTCATCCGGCCCGACGAGGTCGCCGAGCTCATCGCGTTCCTCGCCTCGGACCGGGCCATGCCGATCACCGGCGCCGCGATCTCCATCGACTTCGGGCTGACGGCCGGCTACTGAGCCCCGGCGGTCATCACCCCGCCCACCATCGCCCGTGGCCATAGGATCGGCGGGTTTGCCAGGCTGGCGGGCATCGGTGACGCCCGTCTCGAGGGGCGACCCATCGCCACGAGCGATCGGGTCGACCGGTCGGGGTTCCGGCGGGTCGAAACCGCCTCGATCCATCGCCCGTGGCGATCGGCGGGCCGGGTCTTCGGCACGGTCATCGAGGCGCCCCCGCTATCGATCTCCGACCGCCACGGGATGACCCGCCTCGTCGACGTCGCCGGAGCCGGTCCAGCGGTCGCTGACCGGCCAGACGAGCCACATCCCGATGCCCATCGTCACGAGCAGGCTCAGGATCGCGATCTGGTAGGCGCCGTTGCCCAGCGTGTCGACGAGCGCGAACACGATCACCCCGTAGAGCAGCTGGCCGATGACCTGCGAGCCCTTGCCCACCAGCCCGTAGAGGCCGAAGAACTCACCCAGCCGGGCCGGCGGCGAGAGCCGGATCATGAACACCCGATCCGCCACCTGGACCCCGCCGAGTCCGCTCCCGACGATGGCCCCGGCGACGACGAAGATCGCGACCCCCGGCGTGGTCGACGGCAGCGCCAGGGCGATCACCCCGAGGGTCAGCCCGACGACCCACGAGGCGAGGACGGCGATGAGCGTCCGCTTCGGGCCGTACCGGTCGACCAGCCGACCCCAGCCGAAACTGGCCAGGATCGCGACGACGACGAGCACCAGCGAGATGTACAGGAACTGGCCCTGGGTCAGACCCATCCCCCGGACCGCCACGACGCTCATCACGACGATGAGCGTGTTCACCGCATCGGAGTAGAACAACCGCCCGACCAGGAACCGGAGGAGCCCCGGCACCTCGCGTGCGTGTCCGATCGTGACCACCACCTGGCGGAGCGAGCCGCGCAGGTCCGCCCACGTCACCCGTTCCGTGCCCGGCGGTGGGGTCGGCTCCTTGACCACCAGGAAGATGGGCACGGCGAAGACGGCGAAGAGGACCCCGGCGATCGGGAAGATCGGGTCGGGCGACTCGGTGATCCCGAACAGGAGCAGCACGACGGCCGTCAGGAGGGTCCCGACGTACCCGACGGCCACCCCGATCCCGGACAGTCGGCCGCGCGTCGCGGGGAAGCTCACCTCGGCCAGGGTCGCGTCGTAGTAGATGAGGGCCGCCTGGTAGGCGAAGTTGGCGATCGCGAAGAGGATCCACCCGACGACGGCCGGCGACGGCCCGATGAGCGCCGATGGGACGATCGTCAGGATCGTGAAGAACAGGAGGAACGGCAGCCGCCGGCCGCCACGGTCCGAGATCGCCCCGAGGAACGGCGAGATGAGGGCGTTGATCCCGACGCTGACGGCGATCGCCAGGCCCTGGGCCAGCTGGCCCGGCCCCTGCCCGAGCCGCGAGTCGTCGGTCAGCCAGAGCCCGATCGCGGTCGACACGATCGCATAGCTGAAGACCGTGTTGGCGAGGTCGTAGAGAGCCCAGCCGGCAGGGACCCGCGCGCGACCGCTCGGGGTCAGCGCCGCGAGACGCGCCGCCGGCGTCACGGAGTCACCGGATCCGACCCGGGGACCGGCCTCATGGGTGCCTCGCGGGCGGGGGCGTCACGCCGGGATGATAGGCGCTGCGGTGTACGCTTCGAGCGATGGAATCCACCCGCTGCGCCGACCGCGCCGATGCCCGACATCGCGGCCCGGGTCCTCCCGCCGGGGGTCCTCGCCTGGCGGCCGCAGCGCTTCGGCACGGTCAACGCGAAGAAGGTCGTCGATCCGCTCATCGAGCCCCTCTGGGACGGACTCCGGGTCCTCGTCCGCGTCGGGCACGGTGACGCGCCGGTCGAGGTGGTCGACGACGACGGCGCCGTCCTCGACGACATCCCCGAGATCGTCGAGGCGATCCGGGTCGCGGCCCGGTCGTCGAGCCTCGTCCTCGACGGCTACCTGACCCGGCAGGCCACCCGGAATGTCGAGGGGACGATCCTCAAGACCCCCGACGCACCGTCGGCCGGCGACATGACCGCCCAGCTCTTCCTCGGATCGGCCGGCCAGCGCCGGCGTCGCGAGCTGGCCCAGGCGAAGGCCGCCGCGTCGCTGGGCGGGGCGATCGCGTTCGTCGCGGTCGACCTCCTGCTCCTCGACGACCAGCCGATCCTGGCCGTCCCGCTGCTCGAGCGGAAGCGCCTCCTCGAGGGGGTCCTCGACGAGACCGAGCTCGTCCGCCGGACCCTGTTCATCCGACCGCCGGTCGACTCGTGGGTCGGGACCTGGCGCAGCCTGGGGTTCGGGGCGATGGCCTACAAGGCCGCCAACAGCCGCTACCACCCGGGCGAGGTGGAGCCCGGCTGGGCGACCGCCCAGATCCCCCAGCGCTGATGATCCGGGTCTGCGTCGCGGGAGCCACCGGCTGGGCGGGCCGGGCGATCGTCGACGGCGTGCTCGCCAGCGACGACCTGGTCCTGTCGTCCGGGGTCGCCCGGTCCGGCACCGGGAGCGACCTGGGACTCGCCCTCGGTGGCGAGCGCCTGGACGTCCCCCTGCTGGCGACGGTCCCCGACGCCGTGGCCACGGGTGTCGACGTGCTGGTGGAGTACACCTCCCACGTCACCGTCAAGGCGAACGTCCTGGCCGCCCTCGACGCCGGGGTGGCCGTGGTCGTGGGTGCATCGGGGCTCACCGCCGAGGACGACGCCGAGATCGACGCGCTCGCCCGGCGACGGAACATCGGGGTGATCGCCGCCGGCAACTTCTCGATCACCGCGGCGATGGCCCAGGCGGCCGCGCTCCTGGTGGCGCCGTTCCTCCCCTACGCGGAGATCATCGACCTCGCCGCGGCCGAGAAGCCCGACGCCCCGAGCGGGACATCGCGGGAGCTCGCGGAACGGCTCGGCGCGATCCATGCCGCCACGATCAGCGATGGCGGCCCCGGCCCGGTCAGCAGTGCGGACGCCGATCTCGCCCGCGGGGTGACCGTCGCCGGGATCCCCATCCACTCGGTCCGGCTGCCGAGCTTCTCGGTTTCGACCGAGGTGGTCTTCGGCCTGCCCGACGAGCGACTGACGATCCGCCACGACGCCGGATCGTCGGCCGCACCGTACGTGGCCGGGACCCTCCTCGCCGTCCGCCTTGTCGTCGGGCGGGTCGGGCTCACCCGCGGGCTGGACACCCTGCTCCTCGGAGGCCGCCCCGGACCGGCCTGATCCGTCGCGATCGCCCATCGCCCGGGCGCCCGGCTGCGCTGCGGCCGCCAGCGGTGGTACGGTGGGCGGGTGCCCGAGACCGTCCTGACTCAGGCGATCCGCGACCAGATCGAGCGGATCGGCCGCGCCGACATCATGGTCGGCATCCCCAGCTACCGGAACGCGGCGACGATCGGCCACGTGGTCCGGGCGGCCCAGGCCGGGCTGGTCCAGTACTTCCCCGACCTTCGGCCTGTGCTGGTGAACGCCGACGCCGGGTCGCCCGACGGCACCCAACGGGTCGTGGCCGAGACGGAGCCGCCCGACTACGTCGAGCGGATCCTCCTGGTCCGGCCGACCAACCGCCTCGAGCGGGTCGCCCTGACCTACCCCGAGGTCGAGGGGATCGGCGGCAAGGGGGCCGCCCTCCGGACGATCTTCGAGATGGCCGCCGCGCTCGAGGTGAAGGCCCTCGTCGTGGTCGACTCCGACCTGCGCTCGATCGTCCCGGAATGGATCGAGCTCCTGGCCGGCCCCATCCTCAAGGGCGGCTACGACTACGTCACCCCGCTCTACACCCGCTACAAGTTCGACGGCACGATCACCAACACGGTCACCTACCCCCTCACCCGGGCGCTCTACGGCCATCGCATCCGGCAGCCGATCGGCGGCGACTTCGGGGTCAGCGGCGACCTCGTCCGGCACTACCTCGAGCTCGACGACTGGGACGACGACACGAGCAAGTTCGGGATCGACATCTGGATGACGACCTCGGCGATGACCGGCGGGTTCGCCGTCTGCCAGGCACGTCTGGGCTCGAAGGTCCACGACCCGAAGGACCCCGGCGCCGACCTCGGCCCGATGTTCCGCCAGGTCGTCGGGACGATCCTCCGCATGGCGGTCCGCAACGCCGATCGCTGGCTGCCCATCCACGGCTCGCACGACGTCCCGGCCTACGGCTTCGAGCGGCTGGCCGAACCGCCTCCGCTCGAGGTCGACACGATCCGGCTCCTGAACGAGTTCAAGGGGGGCTCCCTGACGATGGCCGCGACCTGGGCCGAGATGCTCGACCCGGCCACCCTGGCCACGGTCATGGAGCTCGCGGCCGAGGCCGGCGCCCTCGCCGAGGCGGCCGAACGGGCCGGGGTGATCGAGGCCGAGGGACCGGGTTCGTCCACCGACCGGATGGCCGACGCGCTGGCCGCCTTCCACTTCCCGGACGACCTCTGGGCTCGGACGGTCTACGACCTCGTCCTCGCGGCCGCCCGCGCGCCGGAGGCCCTCGAACGGAACGTCGCGGCGCTGGTCCCGATCTACTTCGGTCGGGTCGGGAGCTTCGTCATCGAGAACCGCCGGGTGACCACTGAGCTCGCCGAGGAGCGGGTCGAGCGGCAGGCCCGCGAGTTCGAGCTGCTCAAGCCGTACCTGGTGGAGCGGTGGGCGGCAGCGACGCACGCCGCGGAGCCGGCCTCGTGAGCCGCGCCCCGCTGCCCGCCCGCGTCCTCATCCCGGTCGCCAACCCGGGGACGGCCGAGGAGCTCATCCGGATCGGCGCCGCGCTCATGGACAAGCGGACCGGCCGGCTCGACGCCCTGGGCATCGTCGAGGTGCCCGAGGGGATGCCCCTGTCGGAGGGCGCGACGCGGGCCCGTCACGCCCGTCGGCTGCTCCAGCGCGTCCTCGACTACGCGCCCGCGGGGACGACGATCCACCCGATCGTCCGGATCGGCCGGCACGCGGCCGAGGGCATCGTCGAGGCCGCCGCCGAGCAGGAGGCCGACCTCATCATCTTCGGCTGGGGCGGGAAGCAGACCATGCCCGGGCCGGGTCCCGAGGCGGGCCCGGGAGGCCCCGGGGCCGCGATCGCGGGGAAAGCCCGCCGGCCCCGGGCCCGGAGCGCCGCCGGCGACGCCACCGTCTTCAGCCCCACGATCGACGCGGTCGTCCGCGAGGCGCCCTGCGACATCGCCGTGGTCAAGCAGCGCGGTGCCCATGACGTCAAGCGGATCCTCGTCCCGGTCCGGGGCGGTCCCCACGCCGAGCTCGCTCTGACCTTCGCCGACGCCCTCGCGCGCGCCCACGGCGCCCAGGTGACCGTCCTCCACCTCGTGCCCCCGGGGATCACCCTGGCCGTCCGCGCCCAGGCGGAGCGGGCCCTCGCGGCGTTCATCAAGACCCACATCCGGGGCCGGGCCGAGCCGCTCGTCCGGGAAGCCACGAACGTGCGCAACGCGATCCTCCGCGAGGCGGACCACGTCGACCTCGTGGTCATGGGCGCCTCCGCCACCCCGGCCGGCGGCGATTCCTCGCTCTTCGGGGCGATCCCCGAGGCGGTCGCGGCCCGGGCGAAGCCGACGGTCGTAGTGGTCAAGACCCGCGACCCGATCGCCCGAGGGACCTTCGAGCAGCTCGCCGAGAAGGCCGAGTCGCTGGCTGCCGCCGACCGCGCCGCCGAGGAGGCCCGGGCGATCCCAGCCCGGGTCGAGCGCTGGTTCGGCGAGTCGAACTACCACCACGCCGAGTTCGCCGATCTCCGCCGGCTGGCCCACCTCAAGGAGACCCAGGGCATCACCGTCAGCCTCGTCCTGCCCACCCTCAACGAGGAGGAGACGATCGGGCCGATCGTCCGGCGGGCGATCCGCGAGATGATGGGTCGGGTCCCCCTCGTCGACGAGATCCTGGTCATCGACTCGGCCTCCACGGACCGGACCCGGGAGATCGCCGAAGCCGAGGGCGCCCGGGTCGTGGAGCATCCCGACGTGCTCCCCCGCTACGGCTCGTTCAGGGGCAAGGGCGAGGCGCTCTGGAAATCGCTCTACGAGACCTCCGGGGACATCATCGTGTGGGCCGACACGGACGTCCGGAACTGGCATCCCCGGATGGTCTACGGCACGCTCGGGCCGCTCCTGGCCGAGCCCCGGCTGCAGTACGTCAAGGGCTACTACCAGCGCCCGATCGTCGAGGGTGGCGTGCTCAAGGAGGGCGGCGGCGGACGGGTCACCGAGCTCGTCGCCCGGCCGCTCATCAACCTGTTCTATCCCGAGCTGTCCGGGTTCATCCAGCCGCTCGCCGGCGAGTACGCGGGGCGCCGCTCGTTGCTCGAGACGATCCCGTTCTTCACCGGCTATGCGGTCGAGATCGGGCACCTCATCGACATCGCCGAGCGGACCGGGATCGAGGGGCTCGGCCAGGTCGACCTCGAGCGCCGGGTCCACCGCAACCAGGAGCTCGAAGGCCTCTCGCGGATGAGCTTCGTCATCCTCCAGGCGGTGATGAAGCGGCTCGAGGAACGGCGCAAGGCCCGGCTCTTCGCGGAGATGGGCTCGACGATGAAGCTGCCCCGGTCGGGACGCGGTCGCCTGGGCCTGGAGGTCATCGAGCTGGCCGACCAGGAACGCCCGCCGATGATCCGGATCCCCGAGTACCTGGAGCGCCGCCGGGCGAACGCCGGAGGCGAGCCCGAACCCCCCCATCGATGAGCCCGAGGCGCGGATGATCCGGATCGCGAAGCTGACGGCGGCCGAGTACGAGGCGGCGATCCCGGGTTTGGCCGCCCTTCTCGTCGACGCGGTCGATGGCGGCGCGTCGGTGAACTTCCTGGCCGGGGTCGATGAGGCCACGGCCGCCGCGTGGTGGCGAGGTCGGGTCGCGGCGGTGGCCGACGGGACGATCAGCCCGATCGTCGCCCTCGACGGTGAGCGAGTGGTCGGGTCCCTCCTGCTCATCCGGTCCCCCAACCAGAACTCACCGCACCGAGCCGAGATCGCCAAGGTCCTCGTCCATCGGTCGGTCCGCCGACGTGGGATCGGTGCCGTGCTGATGACCGCCGCCGAGGTGATGGCCCGTGACGAGGGCCGCTGGTTGCTCGTCCTCGACACGGAGGCGGGCAGTGGCGCCGAGGCGTTCTACCGATCGCAGGGCTGGCACGAGACCGGCATGGTGCCCGACTACGCCCTGCGGTCGGACGGACGGCTCGCCCCCGCGACGTTCTACTGGAAGGACCTGCGCTGAGCGGCGGGGCCCCTGCGGCGGGTCGCCTGAGGGTCGTCTTCGCCCCGGACTCGTTCAAGGGCTCGCTGTCGTCGGTCGAGGTCGCCCGGGCGCTCGCCGCGGGCTGGTCCCGGGTGCGTCCCGACGACGAGCTCCTGCTGGCCCCCCTGGCGGACGGCGGCGAGGGGACGCTCGCGGCGATCGAGGCCGCCGGCGGCTGGGTGCGTCATGAGGCTTCGGTCCCCGACCCGATCGGCCGCCCGGTCGTCGCCGGCTGGCTCCGATCGGTCGACGGCGAGCGCGGCGTCGTCGAGCTGGCCGAGGCGTCGGGGCTGTCTCGTCTCGGTCGTGACGAGCGCGACCCGCTCCGGGCGTCGACGGCAGGGACGGGCGAGCTCATCCGGGCCGCCCTCGACGCCGGCGTCCGGCGGCTCGTGCTGGGCATCGGCGGGAGCGCCACGACCGACGGCGGATCCGGTCTGCTCCTCGCCCTCGGTGCCACCCAGGCCGACCGCGACGGCCGCGAGCCGGTGGACCTCTCGGACCTGGACGGGCGGATCGCGGAGGCCGATCTGCGGATCGCCTGCGACGTGACGAACCCGCTGCTCGGCCCGGCGGGTGCCGCCGCGACGTACGGGCCCCAGAAGGGCGCGACCGCCGACCAGGTCGCCGACCTCGATCGACGCCTCGCGGCCTGGGCCGACCGGCTGGAGACCGCGACCGGTCGCCGGGAGCGCGAGACCCCGGGTGCCGGCGCGGCCGGCGGGGTCGGCTTCGGCCTGCTCTGCCTGCGGGACCGGTTCCGTTCGCTCGAGCTCGTCCCCGGGGTCGACCTCGTGGCCGAAGAGACGGGCCTCGATGCGAAGCTCGCCAGGGCCGACCTCGTGGTCACCGGCGAGGGCCGGATCGACGCCCAGACCGCCTTCGGGAAGACCGCCCTCGGGGTCGCCCGGCGAGCCGAGGCTGCCGGCGTCCGGTGCATCGCCGTGGGCGGCGGGGTCGAGCCCGCGGGCGCGGCGGCGCTCGAGGCCCTCGGCGTGGAGGTCGTCGCCGTCCACGAGCGCCCGATCCCGCTCGACGCGGCGATCGCCGCCGGCGTCAGACCGCTCATCGCCTGCGGGGAGCGGCTGGCCCGGTCGCTCGGCCGGCTCCCTGGCCGTGATCAGGGCCTCGTCGTCATCGGCCCCGACTTCGACGATCCAGTGCCCGAGTGGGATCGCGACTACTGGCATCCCGAGGACCCGCTGGGCGAGGATCGCCCGTGAGCGCGCTGACATGGTGACATCCCGTCCGACCCACAAGGCGACCGCGAAGCGCCGCCGCCGAGCGCCCGATCCGGTCCGGACCTGGACGCGTCGCCTCGAGCGCACGCGCCCGGGACTCGTGCTCTTCGTTCTGGACGGGCTCGCCGGCGCCTATGGCCGGCCGGCCTGGGAGCGCCGCCTCGACCCGACGAGCGAGCTCGTCCTGACGATCCTCTCCCAGAACAGCGCCGACGTGAACGCCGAGCGCGCCTTCGAATCGCTCCGCGTCGCCTACCCGACCGACGAGCCCGCCCAGGCCCATCGACCGGAGCACGGCTGGGGCGGTGCCGGTCTCAGCGAGGCCCCGCCGCCCGACTGGCATGCCGTCGAGGCGGCGCCGCTGCCCGAGCTCGTCGAGGCGATCCGGCCCGGCGGGCTGGCCCAGCAGAAGGCGCCCCGGATCCAGGCCGCCCTGCGCACGATCCGCGAGGCCCGCGGCGACCACTCCCTCGAGTTCCTCGGCGGGCTGCCGGCCCTCGAGGCGCGCGACTGGCTCACCCGGATCGACGGGATCGGCAAGAAGACGGCCTCGGTCCTGCTCCTCTTCTGCTTCGGGACGCCGCTCATGCCGGTCGATCGGCACGTCGAGCGGGTCAGCCACCGGATCGGCCTCATCCCGCCCAAGGCCACCGCCGACGACGCCCACGACCTCTACCTGGCGATGCTCGAGCCGGATCAGATGTACGAGGCCCACGTCAACCTGATCACCCACGGTCGGCAGACCTGCCACGCCCGCAAGCCGGCCTGCGACGGCTGCCCGATCCGGGTCCGCTGCCGCTTCGTAGATCCCCGGGCGACGTAGGTCCGACACCCCGAACGGGTCCGTTCCGGCCAGTTCGCGGCCCGCCGTCGCGCGTAGCCCGATAGTCCCAGCAGACACCCCGTACCAATGGTGTATTTCCGCACCGCTGCAAGGTCCACTGCAAGGTTCCGCGCCTAGGCTCCGCGACCCACGGATGTGACCAGGACGCGAGGGACCACGGCTATCGCCGGTATCGCCAGGAAGGCAACGATGGGTAGGATGTCCTCGGGAGCCCGCGCGCGCCGCGCGCACGATTCGGACCTCAGCGGATGGATCGGGACGCCGACGCGTTCGCGCGCGAGCCGCGGCCCGGTCCCGGAGCGCGGCCAGACGCTCGTGGAGTTCGCCCTGGTCTTTCCGCTCTTCCTGCTCATGATGGTCGGCCTCATCGAGTTCGCCTTCGTCTTCAACGCCCTCCTGTCGGTCAACTACGCCGCGCGCGACGCCGCCCTCGCGGCGGCCGAAGCGGGGGATGTAGCGGGCGGGGATTGCTCCATCCTGAAGAGCATCGACACCGCGATCGGCGCACCCGCGGATCGGGCCCGGATCCAGACCGTCGAGATCTACCAGGCGACGCCGAACGGTGCGATGATCGGATCCCCGACCACCTACCAGCCCGGTCCGGCCCGCACCTGCACGTTCCCGGATCGCACGGTCGGGACCGTCGCCTGGACGCGGGTCTCGAACGGGTACCCCGAGGCCTCGCGGTGCAACATCCTGGGCGGCTGCGTTCCGGGGGGGACGGTCGATAACGTCGCCGTCCGGATCAGCTACATCCACCCCTGGGTGACGCCGCTCAGGAACTTCATCGGCGGCGGGGCCGGCGGGTTCACCTTCGATCGATCGAGCGTCATGCGCATGGAGCCGGTGCTGTGAGCGGGCTGCGGCGGCGCCCCTCGGACGACCGGACCTCCGAGCGCGGGCAGGGCCTGGTCGAGTTCGCGATCATCGTCCCGGTCTTCATGCTCCTGCTCCTCGGGATGCTGGAGTTCGGCTTCATCTTCGACCAGACGATGCAGATCAGCTACGCGACCCGCGAGGGGGCCCGGAGCGGCTCGGCGTTCGCCTCGGGCAACTCCACCACGATGATCTGCAACACGACCGTCGACGTCGACAAGAACATCATCGCGGCGGTCCAGCGGGTCCTCAAGGCGCCCGGATCGCGCGTCGTGCCGAGCCAGATCCAGGAGATCCGGATCTTCCGGGCCGATGCCAACGGGCGTCCGACCGGGGACGTCAATCACTGGACCTACCGCGCCGGCGCCGGTCCGACCGTTGACGGTGCCCGGCTCGATTTCGTCCAGGGGTCGGCGCCCTGGAACGCCTGCACCCGGCTGAACGGGATCAACCCCGACTCGCTCGGGGTCGCCATCGAATACACCTACCGGTTCACGACGCCCCTGGCGAGCTGGATGGGAGCGACGCTGGCGATCGGCGACCAGACCGTCATGGCGCTCAACCCGACCAACAAGTGAGATGAGTGAGATGGCCGACGTGCAGCGATCCTCAATCCCCCGCGACAAGCGCCGAGCGGGGCTCGGCCAGGTCGCCATCATCTTCGCCGGCGCGATGTTCCTGTTCGTCCTCCTTGCCGCGACGGTCATCGACCTGTCCTGGTACTGGACGAACAACCTGCGCATCCAGCGCGCCGCCGACGCCGCCGCGCTGGCGGGCGTCGTCTGGCTGCCCGGCAACCCGACGATGGCCAAGCAGGTCGCGCGCGAGGAGGCGACGAAGAACGGCTACACCACCGGTGTCGGCGGCTTCACGGTCACGCCCGTACCGGACCCGGCCAACGACCGACGCCTCAAGGTCACCATCACCGGTCCGGTCAACACGTTCTTCGCACGCGTCGTCGGCATCAACTCGTGGCCCGCTTCGCGGGACGGCAAGGCCGATTACGTGCTTCCCGTGCCGATGGGCAGCCCGGAGGCATGGTACGGCGTGGGGTACCTCATCAAGCCGGTCACCTCGACGTCCCAGAGCTTCTCCACGGGCACGTCCGGTCGGGACACCGCGACCGCGGCGCCATTCGGCGGCCAGTGGAACTACAACTCGGGGTTCTTCAACAACATCTGGAACGTCGTTGACTCCAACGACAGCGACTATGCCTACACGTCGAACGACGGTCGGGTCCAGCAATGGCGCGACTTCGGGCTGCTGGACAACCTGAACAGCAACCAGACCGCCGGGACGGTCAGCGGCATCCAGGTCTGGCTGAGCGACACGCGCCTGTCGGCGGACTGCGCCAACACGAAGATCGGACTGGCCCTGTCCTGGGACGGCGGGACCAGCTGGACGACGACCACGACACAGACCGCGAACCTCACCAGAACGCAGACCCTGTACCAGTTCGGGGGCCAGAACAACCTGACCCCTTGGGGCGGTCACACCTGGACGGGCAACGATCTGGGCGATGCCAACTTCCGCATCCGGCTGACCTCGATCAAGGGCTGCCCGTCCGCCACGGACATCCGGGTCGACCAGCTCGAGGTCCAGGCCTGGTACCAGGTCGTCACGACCACCACGACGACGACGCTGCAGCAGACCCCCGTGACGTCGCCGTCCGGCGCCGTGCTGGCCCCCCAGAACTTCTGGGGCGCCATGCAGAGCCAGGGCGCGCCGAACATCCAGGGCGACGCGTTCATGACCAAGTACGCCACGCGCACCTCGGCCCTGAACGTCCCGGGCGGCTCGGACCCTGACGCCTACTACGACCCGAACAACTTCTACAACTACGCGGTCGAGATCCCGGCGGGCGCCTCGAACGGGACGGTCTGGATCTTCGATCCGGGCTTCTGCGACGGGACCGCACAGGCCGGCACCGGCGAGTACTGGACGGTCGGGGCGCCGAACGGATACTCCAGTCGTCGGCCGGTCACCTCGATCTTCGACCTGTGGGACACGAGGAACACGCTGTACGACCAGGGCGACGACCGGTTCGTAGCGGGCACGGGAGGCACGTTCGCGGATCTCTCGTACGAGGACCACCGCATCTTCTCGGCCCTCGGGCAGTCGACGAACGTCCCCGACTGCAGCAGCCAGTCGTGGCACTACGGCTGGTACCAGCTGGCCACCGGGCTCGGCGCCGGCACGTACCGACTCCACTCCTACTCGACCGGCGGCGACCAGGACAACACGACCGCCCTGAACGCGTTCGCGTTCTACGCCAGCGCGTCCGGCGGGTCGCCGCGGGTCCACGGGCTCGGGGCCATGGAGGCGTACGTGCGCCTGCCCGGTGGGAAGTCGTCCGAGTTCTATCTCGCCCAGATCGACGCGGTCCACGCGGGCAAGACGATGGTCATCAACCTGTGGGACCCGGGCGATACCGGCAACCTCGCGGCCAACCTGCAGATCCTCCAGCCGACCGGCGGCGCCTACCAGCCGGTGACGTTCGACTACCAGGGCACGAGCGGGACGGGCAGCTCCTCGTCGGGGTGCAGCTCACGGTCGGGCACGGCCCAGTCGGTCACCACGAACACCGGCGGGACCAGCCTGTACAACGGGTGCTGGCTGACCATCGAGGTCCAGCTGCCGGCCAACTACAGCGCGCCGATCGACCCGGTGTCGGGCGAGCGCGGCTGGTGGAAGATCCGCTACAACATGAGCGGCAGCAGCAGCCAGTTCAGCACCGACCTCACCACCTGGAAGGTCGACATCCGCGGCAACCCGGTCCATCTCGTCCTTCCCTGACCAACGAGGGCGGACGGGCACGATCCCCGTCCGCGTCCCCTCTGGCTAGCGCGATAGTCCCGACGCCGACCAGTACTGATGGTGCGCCCGGGCATCGTTTCAAGGTCGGCTGCAAGGTTCTGCCCCCACGCTCCGGTGCCTCCGGAGATCGCTCCGGCTCCGCCAGGAAGGGCACCTATCGCCGCTACGGCTTGGAAGGCGAACCATGGGCAGAACGTTCATGAAGATCGGCGCGCGTGGTGCGCGCGACTCCGGATCCGCGCGATCGGGCGACGGGTCGGGGATGATGCCGACCCTCACTCGTCCGACATCCGGACAGAGGCGACGGCACCGTTCTCGCGGCCAGGCCATGGTCGAGTTCGCGATCGTCATCCCGGTCTTCCTCCTGATCCTGTGCGGGATCATGGACTTCGGCTTCGCGCTCTACTCGCGGATGACGGTCATCAACGCCGCCCGCGAGGGAGCCAGGGTGGCGTCGACGATGACCGAGGATGCGGGTGCGATCCAGGCTGCGGTCTCGAACCAGGTGACGGCATCTGCGGGCGGACTCAGTGTCAGCACCAACGCGTGCCGGATCCCGAAGGGCAGCTCCAGCTGCGGCGGGTTCGGCGGTGCCGTGGCCGGTGACTCGGTCAGAGTGACCGTGACCTACGTCCATCACGCCTTCTTCCCGTTGCTCTTCGGTCTCAGCATCCCGATGAGTTCGACCGTCCAGATGGTGCTCGAGTGAGTCGCCGACGGCTGCCGATCCGCCCGCGCCGCCGCATCGCCGGGGCAGAGGACGAGCGCGGCCAGGTCCTGGTCCTGTTCGCGATCGTCCTGGTGGCGATCCTGGCCTTCACCGCGCTGGTCGTGGACATCGGTCTGCTCCGCAACAACCGTCAGACCCTCGCGAACGCCGTGGACGCGGGCGCCCTTGCCGGCGGCACGCTGATGCCCGTCGATGGGTCACAGGCCGGCGCGGTCAGTGCGGTCACCGCTCTCGTCAACAAGTCCGTCGGCGCGACCTATCCAGGGTTGCCGACCGGCGACTACCAGATCACCTATCGGTGCCTGATCGGTACCGGAGCCGGCAGCAACCCGGGGGCCTTCGACAGCGGGGACATCGCTGCGTTCATCCCGCTGGACTGCGACCCGAGGCACGCCATCGGACATACGCCGCCGCTCGTCGGTGACTTCGTCGGCGCGGGCAAGACGCGCAGCACGGCCTGTCGTCCGGACCTCGGCGACAAGTGCAATGTCGTCGTCGTGGCCGGTAATGTCACGACCGACTACACGTTCGCTCGAGTCGTGGGCGTGGACAGCGGGAACACCGGGGTCGTCCAATCGGCGGCCTGCCGGGGCCTCTGCGGGGAGTTGCCGACCGCGGTCAACGACGTCGAGCTCGTGATCGACAAGTCAGGGAGCATGAACGGGAGCCCCAGCAACGGCCACAACCGCATCTACTGGGCCCAGCTCGCCGCGAAGCAGCTGGTGACGGACCTCAGCGCGAACGGTGGCATCGGCGCCACCAGGAACCGGGTCGGGATCACGACCTTCAGCGGGACCACCGCCAGCTCCGCTCCGACCGCGTGGACGTCCACGGCGGCGCAGCTCGCGACGATGATCGACGCGATCACCGCGTCGGGCACCACGCCGACCAAGATCGGCTTGCAGACGGGTCTCGCGGATCTCAACACGCACGCCCGGAACGCCGTCGGGGGCACCGTCCAGCGCGTCCTCATCCTCCTCTCGGATGGTCGCCCCAACCCCGATCTGGGCCCGAACGGCCTGCCTGCGACGATCGCGGCGGGCAACATGCGGCCGACCCAGGGTGAGATCAACGCCTACCTCGGGTCGGCGGACGTCGCCTACTCCATCCTGATCGGCAAGAACGCCCCCGGCACCAGCTACCCGATCGGCAAGGTACCCCCTCCCGCCCTGGACCCGAACATCGTCGACCCGGAGATGATGAAGCTCCTGGCCACGCCGGACGATCCGTCGGCCGTCCCGCCGGAGACGCACTACTTCAACGTCGTCGATGCCAGCGGTTTGCCGAGCGTCTTCCATCAGATCGCCGGCCAGATCCTCGACTCCCACGCGCATCTGATCCAGTTGTATCCCGCACCGATCGTGACCGGCGTCGGTGGCGGTGCCACGGTGTCGATCAGTGGCAAGTACTTCACGGGTGCGACCCAGGTCACCTTCGGCGGGACCAACGCTGCGTTCACGGTCAACAGCGATACGTCGATCACCGCCACCAGGCCGAACGGCCCGTCAGGTCAGACCGTCCACGTCCGCGTCACGACGCAGGGTGGTTCGTCGCCGCCGGTGGCCGGAGACCAGTACACGTATCCGTGAGTTCGGGGCGGATGTAGCGCCGCCCCGCGCCGCCCGGTCGTCAGGGGTCGTCCAAGGATCGTCGGCGAGGTCCGGTCCAGTACGGGCCGTAGCCACGGCCTGGGTCAGCGGCACTCAGAACATCAGGCATTCGTACCGGGAGCGACGGTACGGTCGTGGCGACCGGTTCGGCGGCCGGAGGCTCCTATACTCGTCGGCATGCTGAGCGGAGGTCCTGCCGGGGCCTATCAGGCAGTGCCCGCGAGGATCCTCGTCGTCGACGACGACCCGAACCTGCTGGTGGTCCTCGCCGAGCAGCTCCGCGCCGACGGCTTCGAGGTGGCGACCGCGCGGGACGGACGCGAGGCGCTCCGCCGGCTCGAGAGCGGCTGGCCGGACCTGCTCATCGTCGACATGATGATGCCCCGCCTCGACGGCCTCTCCCTGGCTCGTGAGATCAAGGGCCGGGCGGACCTCCCGATCATCGTCCTGAGCGCGATCGACGCGGGTGACAGCAAGGCCGAGGTCCTCGACGAGATCGCCGAGGACTACGTCACCAAGCCGTACCACTACCCGGAGCTCCGGGCCCGGATCAACCGGGTGCTCCGGCGGATCGGCGACAAGGTCCCCCGACGCAGCCTGGTCCTGGGATCCGGGCTCGTCCTCGAGCTCCATCGACGCGAGGCCCTCGTGTCCGGGCAGGTCGTCCCGCTCACGCCGACCGAGTCGCGGCTCCTCTACGCCCTGGCTGCGAACCTCGGCCAGGTGGTAACGACCGAGACCCTCCTCGCCCGGGGCTGGGCCGAGACGGAGGCCGCCGATCCCTCGTACGTCTGGGTCACGATGCGCCGGCTCCGGACGAAGCTCGAGCCCGACCCGAACCACCCCGCTCACCTCATCACCGTCCGGGGAGTCGGCTACCGGCTGGTGGCGACGCCGGGATCGACCCCGGCGGACGGGTCGGCGACCGGCTACGGCGGCTGACGTGGACGCGTCGAGGGACGACCTCGAGCCCGGGCCGCCGACGACCGGGGATCCCGACGCACCGGCCGAGACCCAGGAGCCGGACGCCGGCCCGGACGACCAGGGGTCTGCGGTCGAGCCCGCTCCGGCGCAGGCCCAACTGTTCGGCAGCGGGCTGTCGTTCCGGACCCGCCTGACCCTGGCCCTCATCGCCGCGGCGGTCCTGCCGCTCGCCTCGTTCGGGATCGCGGTCGTCGCGGCGCAGCGCCTGCTGCCCGATCCCGAGGCCACCGTGCCCCGGCTCCTCCTCCTGATGATCGTCCTGGCCGGGCTGCTCGCGGTCCTCGTCGCGTACGCCCTCTCGTCGGACCTGACCGCACCGCTCCGGGCGATCGCGGCGGCCGTGGACCGGGTCTCGGCCGGCGACCTGAGCACGCCGATCGTCGTGACCGGCGACGACGAGCTCGCCCGGCTGGCCGAGAGCCACAACCGGCTGGCAGCCGAGCTGGAACGGCGCAACCGCGAGCTCGGGCACATCCTCGCGGCCCTCGTCGCCGCCTCGCCCCGCGACGGGGTCGACTGGCTGGTCGGCCGCGCCGCCGACGATGCCCGTTCGGCGTTCGGGATGGTCGACGCCCGGATCTTCCTCGTGGACCCGGCCGTCGTCCCGTTCGAGGAGCGGATCCCGGGCGAGGCGCTGCCCGTCCGGGCCGAGCTCCGGGCCGGGGAGGATCGCCTCGGTGTCCTCGTCGGTCACCTGCCGGCGGTCCGCCACTGGGAGCGGGCCGACCAGGACCTCCTGGAGCTGTTCGCGAGCGAGATCGGGGTGGCCGTCCGGAACGCCCAGCTGTTCGAGCGGGTGGGCGACCAGAACGCCCGGCTCCTCGAGCTCGACGCGGCCAAGGACGACTTCCTGCGCGGAGTGAGCCACAACCTCCAGACCCCGCTGACGAGCATCCGCGCCTACGCCGAGCGGCTCGAGGCGGAGCACCCGGACCGTCGTCTCGGGATCATCGCCGAGCAGGCCGAGCGGCTCAGCCGGATGGTCCGCCAGCTGCTCACCGTGACCCGCCTCGAGGCCGGGACGCTCCGTCCGCAGGTCGAGGTGTTCGCCCTCGCTCCGCGCGTCCGGCGGGCCTGGGAGGCGCTCGGCGTGACTGAGGTAGCCTTCACCCTGGACGACGCCGCCGAGGGCTGGCTCGCCGTGGCCGACGGCGACCAGCTGGACCAGGTCCTCTGGGCCCTCCTCGACAACGCCGTGAAGTACGGCCGACGCGAGCCGATCGAGGTCTCGATCGCGGTCGATGCGGAGCGCGACCGGCTGCGCCTCACGATCGCCGACCACGGCCCCGGCATCCCGGCCGACGATCGCGACCGGCTGTTCGAGCGCTTCGCCCGCGGGGCTGCCCAGTCCGCCGAGGACGGCAGCGGGCTGGGTCTCTACGTCTCGCGCGAGCTCGCCCGGACGATGGACGGCGAGCTGCTCCTCGAACCGGAGGCGACCGGGCGCGGAGCGGCCTTCACGGTGGAGCTCCCCGCCGAGGCCCCGGTCGAGGCCTGAGCCGACGCTCAGAAAGCCGGGCGAGGAGCCCACGGGGCTACGGGCAGAGCCCCGGGACGACCGGGCGCGCGACCGGGAACCAACGGGCTGTGCCCGGATGCACCGTTTCAAGGCGGGTTGCAAGGTGCGACGAGGACGATGACCGGGCGCAAGCGGATCCGGCTCTCCCCCAGCGAGGACCGGGTCCTCGGTCCTCAGGGGGACCGACACGGCCGGATGGCGGACTCGATCCGTCGTCCGGCCGTTCCTCGTCGGATCGGACCCGCCGGGCCGATCGGCGGATCGGCCGATCGCCGGTTCGGCGCTACCGGGCGGTCGTCGTGCGCGGGGTCGTCAGCGCAGCCATCGGTTCGGAGGGCACGTCCACCTTCCGGGCGCGGCCCGGCACGCTCCAGGTGAAGAACCGGGCGATGAACGCGGCCCCGGCGACGCCGAGCAGCGGGCCGATGAGCTCGGGCAGCTCGAGCTCCACGGCGATCATGGCGCCGAGGTACCACCAGCTGTAGCCCCAGAGGGCGACGATGAGGATCTGCTTGCCCATGGGGGCAATCTGAAGGCTGGAGCGACCGGACGCGATGACGCCTTCGTACCGTCGACGGAGGTACGAACCGCGACACGTGCACCGCCGATGCGGTCCGGTCGATCAGCCGACGCTGGCCTGCCCGAGACGAGGATGGACGCCCGACGAGGATCCGACGTGGACGCGCCGCACCGCTTCGTTCGCTTCCCGCACCCGAACGGTACGAACGGGTGACGTCCATGCCCGAACGGGTGAGTGACCTGCCCAGCCGGCCCTGCGAGCATCGGGGCGACCGTCCCGGCGCGAGCCGGGTCTCGCTCGCTGCCTCCGGGCGCTCGACATCGATTGGGGACCATCGAGGATGCCGCTCAGACTCTGACGCCGGATCGTGCGTCGGGACCCGCACCGCAGCCGGACGGGCCTGCTCGCCACCATCCGCCCGCGGAGCCGCGGCCAGACGCTCGTGGAGCTGGCCCTCCTGACCCCGATCCTCATGGTCCTCATGGTCTCGGCGGTCGACCTCGGGCGGCTCTTCTTCTCGCAGATCACGATCAGCAACATGGCCAGAGAGGGCGCCCTGGCGGCGGCCAAGGATCCGACCTCCTTCCAGGCCGGCCTGCCCTGCAACGCGACGACGAACATGATCATGTGCCGGGTCATGCTCGAGAAGGGCGCCGCCGGCGAATCGAGCGACCCGTTCAACACCTCGGTCAGCGTGTCCCCGAGCGATGTGACCGTCACGTGCGTGCCGAACACCTGCACCGACCACCTGGGCGACCTGGTGACCGTCCGGGTCGACGGCCACTTCCACCTCCTGACCCCGATCCTGGCGCCGTTCACGGGTGGCCAGGACATCACCCTGAGCGAGTCGGTGACCTCCCAGATCGCCGTCGAGCCGGTGGTCGGGACGGCCCTGCCGACGCCCACGCCGACGCCCGTGCCGACGGCCACGCCGACCCCGACCCCGACCCCGACACCGACCTCGGTCCCGACGGCCACGCCGATCCCGACCGCCACGCCCGCTCCGACGCCGACGGCGACCCCGTGCCCGCCCCCGACCGCCCACTTCAACGTGGCACCGTCCTCCGGGAAGAAGAAGCAGCAGGTGTTCTCGTTCACCGATCACTCGACCACGTCTCCGGGCTGTCCGCTGACCTGGTCCTGGAACTTCGGTGACGGGGCCGGGTCGTCCTCGACGTCGACCCTTCAGAACCCGACCCACATCTACAACGCCCAGGGCACCTACGTCGTCCAGCTCGTGGCGTCGAACTCGGGCGGAAGCTCGACCGACTCGGCGACCGTGGTCGCGACCCCATGAGCAAGCGGGGCCGCCGGATCAGCGGACTGGCCGAGGCTCGAGGTGACGCGCGGGGCCAGTCGCTGGTCGAGTTCTCCCTGTCCCTGATGGTCTTCCTCGGGATCCTCCTGGTCATCTTCGACGTCGGGCGAGGGATCTACATGAGCAACGGCGTCGCCGAGGCCGCCCGGGAGATCGCCCGCACGACGAGCGTCCATCGCGGATCGACCCTCGGCACCAGCGCCCAGACGGTCGATAGCGTCGCGACGCAGCAGGGCCTGGTCCCGGGTCTCGGGACGCCGACCTACACCTGCGTCGACATCAGTGGCGCGACCGTGACCGGATCGTGCGCACCCGGTGATTTCGTGAAGGTCTCGATCGCGGCCACCTGGCAGCCGATCGCCGGACAGATCCTGACCTTCGGGATCGTGGGCCCGCTGACCGCACGGTCCACCAGCGTGGTCCAGATCCCGTGAGCCCGAGGAGTCGCGACATGCCGTCCGACCGGACCCGTCGCCAGGACGGCCAGATCCTGGTCATCTTCGCCATCGCCCTCGTGGCGATCATGGGCATGGTCGGCCTGGTCCTCGACGGCGGCGGCGCGTTCGCCCAGCGTCGCGACGAGCAGAACGTGGCCGACATGGCCGCCCTCGCCGCGGCGAACGACTACCTCATCAACAACAGCGTCGATCTGGCCACGACGCGGGCCCGGACGATCGCCAGCAGCAACGGGTACACCCACGGCGACCTCGCGACCAGCGTCGACGTGACGATCGACACCACGAACGGGGTGACCGCCCAGGTTCAGATCACGGCACCGCATCACAACGCCTTCGCCTCGGTGCTGGGGATGAGCACGTGGTCGATCGGGGCGAGCGCGACGGCCCTCGCCGGGTTCCCGGACACGGCCGCCGGGGCGAACCCGTTCATCTTCGCCGCGTCGGTCTTCGCGACGAACGGTCAGCCTCAGCCGCAGTACGCCGACCCTGCCCACCCATTCTCCTTCGGCGAGGGCAACGGCGACGTACCGAACAACTCGAACGACTTCTCGTGGACGAACTACGGGACCGGCAACGTCGACACGACCGAGGTCGGCCAGATCATCGACGGCAGCCTGACCGTCAACAAGGCGCTGACATTCGGGGAGTACATCGGGCAGCACAACAACGGCTTCCACAACACGCTGTTCAACGACGTGAACACCTACCTCAGCGGCCGGGACATCCCGGTGCCAGTGGTCGACGTGAACGGCTACTTCCAGGGCTGGAGCACGTTCCACGTCGTGAGCGCGTCCGGCGGCTCGGCCAAGACCGTCACCGGCTACTTCCTGACCGACTTCACGAGCCCCGACCTGACGGTGACGACCTGCGCCGCGGGAAGCTGTCCGCGGTACCTCGGGACGTACGTCCTCAAGCTCGTCGACTGAGCGCCGCGTCGCGCGCCTCGACCACCTCGACCCGCGTCGCGGCCTCGGGGCGCCGGTTCGCCAGGACGGGGATCTGGCTGCGGATCGCCCGGACCCGACCGAGATCGAGCACAGCCGAGACGATCCCGACCCGGTCCGGGGCCTGGGCGACGACCGTCCCCCACGGGTCCACGATCATCGACCGGCCGAACGCCGGCTGACCCGGCGGGCCGCCGACCTGCGAGGGTGCCAGGACGTAGGCGCCGTTCTCGATCGCCCGGGCCCGGAGGAGGACCTCCCAGTGGTCGCGGCCGGTCCGCTCGGTGAAGTTCGCCGGGACGGTGAGGACCTCGGCGCCCGCCAGCGCGAGCGCTCGGTAGAGCTCCGGGAAGCGGAGGTCGTAGCAGACGGATAGGCCGAGCCGGACGCCATCCACCTCGGCGACGACCGCGTGCTCGCCCGGGGTGACCCGGTCCGACTCCCGGTCGACCGGCCCGTCGACGACGCTGACGTCGAAGAGGTGGATCTTCCGGTAGGTCGCGGCGATCGAGCCATCCGGGGCGACGAGGACGCTCGTGTTCCAGGGCCGGCCGGGGTCGGGCGACGTCTCGGCGAGCGAGCCGACGAGGATCCAGGCGTCCCGTCGGCGAGCGACCTCCGCGAAGGCATCGGTCCACGGTCCGGGGATCGGGCGGGCCGAGGCCCGGTAGCCGTCGTCCGGGCCGCGGTACTGGAGGTACTCCGGCAGGGCCACGAGACGCGCGCCGGCCGCCGCGGCCTCGTCGGCCAGGGCGGTCGCGGCGGCGATGTTCGCCGGGACGTCGGCGGAAGCGTCGAGCTGGACGAGGGCGACGGTCAGGCGTTCACCGGCAGGCATGGACGGAGGATGCCACAGCCGGGACCCCGGGTCGCAACGGGACCGGATCGGGTCAGCGGATCCCCGTGTCGTAGCGGACCTCGAGCGGCGGCGGCGGCGAGGCGAGGCGGAGGAGGAGCGGGATCGGCTCGGCGGTCCCCATCAGGCCCTCGACGGGCCGCGGCACGAGGGTCAGGTCGCCCTCCGGGAGGAGGAGGACGAACGTCCCGTCGGCGGCGGTCCTGGTCCGGTCCACCTCGGCACCGTTCGAGGTCGTGACGATGAGCGTGGCGCCCGCCACCGGACGCGGCGCACAGGCGGGATCGCCGGGTCGCTCGACCGGGCAGGTGGGTCCGGCGACCGCCCGTCCGGTAACGGTGACCTTGCCCCCCGACGGCCCCGCCGCGGCGCAGCCGGCCAGGACGAGCGCCAGGGCACCGGCTGCCAGCGCGATCGGCACGAACCTCGACATCGACGGCATGGTCCTCAGACGGGCGGCCCGGGGGCGGTGTTCCGTCGATGCTACCGGAGCGGACGGCGGCACCGTCCGCCGGCGTCCGACAGGAGCGACGACGCCGGCCCGGCCGATCACCCCGCCAGGCGGCGGAGTCGGTGTCGGTGACCCCGGACGCGATTGCCGCAGACGGCCGTCTCGCACCAGACCCGGCTGGCGTTCCGCGAGTGGTCGATGAACAGGAACCGGCACAGGGGGTTGCCGCACATCCGGAGGCGCCCGCGCTCGCGGCGCAGCTCGACGACGGCCGGCAGCAGGTCGGCGACGAGCCCCGGCCAGACGACTGGTCCATGCAGCGACACGAGCCCGCCGGTCGGGGTCAGCCGCAGCGGATAGCGATCGAACAGCGCGTCGACGGCGGCCGCGGCGGCGTCGGTGGCCCGGGCCGTGACCAGCCGCTCCACCCCTGCCGGAGCGATCGACCCGGAGTCGCCCGCGAGGGTCCGGACATGGGTGCGAAGGAGCCGGAACGCGTCGAGCGTCGTCGGGTCCGGGGCGTCGACGGGCGGCTCGATCTCGTGCTCCGCCAGGAACCGCCGGGCGTCGTCCGGGTCGAGGAGGTGGTCGTGCATCGGTTCGTCCGCCCGGGCCCGCCGGCCGCGGTGACCGCCCGGGCCGTGACGGGTGTTCGCGACGACGAGGAGCTCCGCGATGCCGAACCTGCAGATAACGTCCATCATGCCGATAAGTACGTTATCATGCGCCGATGATCACCGGTGGGATCGGTGCGCTCGCGGCGGCGCGCCTCCGGCGTCGTCCCGGTCAGTGGCTGTCGATCGGCGGCGCCGTCGCGGCCGCGGTCGCCCTCGTCGGGATCCTGGCCGGACTCTCGCTGGCGTCGACCGACGCCGCCATCCGGCGGAGCCTCGAGCGGCTCGATCCGGCCGAACGGGCGATCCGGGTCTCGACCTTCGCACCCTCCGACACGGCGGTCGCCGGGCTGGACGAGACGGCGCGACGGGCGATCTCCAGCCTCGACGGGCGGATCGGCCCGGTCGTTGCCGGGGTGATCTTCAACCGCGCCCGGGACCTCCACCACCTCGACGTCCCGGACATCCAGGTGCTGGCCGCCGACGGCCTGGACGGCTGGACGACGGTCCGCAGCGGTCGGCTGCCGGCGCCGTGCACGGCGAGCCCGTGCGAGGCCCTGCTCATCAGCGGCGGCGCTGCGGCCGACGCCCTCCCGACCGACCTGACGATCGCCGGCCAGGACCTGAGGGTCGTCGGGCGGGGCACGCTCACGAGCTCGCTGCCGGTCGGGCGGCCGGATCTCGTCGCCGACCGGACGCTCGGGTTCGACCCGTACGACACCGCCCCCGACCCTCCGCCGGCCTACCTCCTCGTCGAGGGGACGCGTTCGGCCGCCGGGCTGCCCGGCCTGCGGGATGTCGGGCGCTCGTACCGCTGGACGGTCCCGCTCCTGCCGGGCGCCGTCCACCCGTGGTCCGTACCGGAGACGACCGGCGCGATCGCGGCGGCGGGCCGGCAGCTCGCCGGCACGGGCACGGACTACACGGTCATGACGCCGGCGGACACGATCGCGACCGGGATGGCCCGGGGGCGCACGGCGGCAGGTCGACTCCAGCTCATCGGATCCCTGGCGGTAGCCGTCCTCGTGGCCTTCGCCGTCTTCGCGGGTGTCGTCGTCCGTGGCGACGTCTCGCTGGAGACGCGGCGACTCCGCCGGATCGGCGCGGGTCGGGGTCGGGTCGCCCTCTTCCTCGCCCTCGAGGTCCTCGTGCCGGTCGCCCTGGCCGCGGTCGTCGGGCTCCTCGTCGCCGCGGCGATCGTGGCGATCGCCGCGTCCGCGACTCCCGGCGCCGGGACGTCGGTCGGGCCCCTCCTCGCCGCGTCGGTGGTCGATCCCGGGACCGTCGGGGCTGCCGTGGGGGTGGCGGTCGCGGCCGGTCTCGGCGTCCTCGCCGGGATCCTCGTCACGCCCCGCCGCGGGTTCGTGGTCGGCCTCGTCCCCGGCCTCGTGGCCATCCTCGTCATCCTCGGCTGGCAGCTCCTGGCCGGCGAAGGTCTCGGGGACCAGCTCCTCCGGGGCGCGCTCGGCGGCCCGGTCCTGGTCCTCCTGCCGGCGGTGCTCGCGTTCGGGATCGCCGGTCTCTTCCTCGTTGCCGTTCCGGCAGCGTTCCGGGCCGTGGCGCGGCGGAGCGGCCGCGCCAGCCTGCCGATCCGCCTCGCGCTCCTCTCGCTGGCCCGCGAGCCGGCCCGACCGGCGGCCACCCTGACCCTGCTCGCCCTCAGCCTCGGCGCGCTCGTCTTCGCGATCGCCTACGGCGACACGATCCGGCGGGGGATCGAGGATCAGGCGGCCTTCGAGACGGGCGCCGACCTGCGGGTCGCCGAGGCGGGCACGGGACTCATCCTCTCCCAGACGGTCGTGCCGATCGACCGCTACGCCGGGCTCGGGCCGGGGGTCAGCGCCTGGCCCGTGCTGCATCGGGGCGCGAACGTGGAGCCGGGTGGACCGGTCACCCTGATCGGCCTCGCTCCCGAAGCGATGCGCGAGCTTGGCGGCTGGCGGTCCGACTTCTCGACCCTCGACCGTTCCGAGCTGGCCGACCGGATCGCGATGACCGGCGACTTCCGGATGCCCGGCCACGCCCTCAGCGCCGATGCCCGCTCGCTCGGCTTCGACGTCGACCTCACCGGGGACCCGGTCAAGCTCCACGCCGTGGTGGTCGCCCCGAACGGGGATGCCGCCGAGATCCTCCTCGGGACCGTCCTGGAGGGTCACACCCGGGTCGACGTCCCGCTGCCGGCCGGTCTCGAGGGCGGGACGGTCATCGCGATCCGGCTCTCGGACAGCCTCCTCGTCGCCGGACCGGCCCACCCCGGCAGCCTGGGGCGCTCGTCGATCCGGTTCCGCGGCCTCGACGGGCTCGTCGCGGACGACACGGTCGTCGACGCCGAGGTCGGCGGGGTCCGCGAGAAGGTGGTCCGCGCACCGCTGCCGACCGACGGCCAGGCGATCCCGGCCATCGTGAGCCCGGACCTGGCCGCGGCCGCGGATGCCGACGGGGACCTCGCGCTGCCGCTGGGCGGGTCGGCGATCCGGGTCCACGTCGCCGGGACGGCCCGACGGTTCCCCACCGTCCTCGGGGCGAGCGAGCGGTTCGTCGTCACCGCCTACGACCCGCTCCGCCTGGCGATCGACGGGATCGTGCCCGGCGCCGGCCACCCCGACGAGATGTGGATCCGGACGGTCGACGACGCGACGTCGGCCAGGGTCGCCTCCGTGCTGTCGCGGGCCCCCTTCCGGGCGGCCACGATCCTCGATCGGGCGCAGATCGCGGCCGACCGGACGACGGATCCGTTCGCCGCGGCCCTCGTCCTGGCCCTGCTCGTCGCGGCGACGACGGGGCTGATCCTCGCCGGGCTCGGTCTCGTCCTGGGCGTCGGCGCGGACCTGCGCGACGAGACCGGTGAGCTCGCCGACCTCGAGACCCAGGGGGTCCCGACTCGGGTCCTCCGCCGGCTCGCCCAGGCCCGGACGCTCCTGCTGACCACCGGCGGGGTCGTGGCCGGGCTCGTCGTCGGGCTGGCCCTGGCCGTGCTGACGACATCGAGCCTCGCGCTGGCGGCCGGCGCGACGGTGGCGATCCCGGAGCTCCGGCTCGTCCTGCCCTGGCCGGCCCTCATCGTCGCGGCGCTCGTGCCGGTCGCCGTGGCGAGCTTCGCGGCGGCCGTCCTGTCGCGACGCGGGCGCTGGGCGGCCGACGCGCCCGCCGGGCGGACACGCTGATGCCGGACGCGCCGATGACCCCGGCGATCTCGGCCCGCGGCGTCATCGCGGTCCATCCCGACGCGGCGGGCCCGGTGGCCGCCCTGCGCGGCCTCGACCTGACCGTCGAGCCGGGGGAGCTGGCGGCCGTGGTGGGGCCGAGCGGGTCGGGCAAGACGACCCTGCTCCGCCTGCTCGCCGGGGTCGGCCGACCGACCGCCGGCCGGCTGGCCGTCCTGGACCTGGACCTCACGACCGCCTCCGACCCGGCCGTCCGCCGACACCAGCGGGAGGTCGTGGCGATCGTCGAGCAGCACTACCGGCTGTCGCTCTCGCCGTACCTGCCCATCCGCGAGAGCATCGCCCTGCCCCTGGCCGTCCGCGGCGTGGCCGGTCGCGAGCGACGGTCCCGAGCCGACGCGCTGCTCGAGCGGGTAGGGCTGGGCGATCGCGGCGAGGCCCGCCCGGGCGAGCTGTCCGGTGGCGAGCAGCAGCGGGTGGCCGTGGCCGCCGCCCTGGTGACCCGGCCGCGGATCCTGCTCGCCGACGAGCCGACGGGCGAGCTGGACGCGATCACCGCGGAGGGGCTCCTTCGGCTCATCCGCGAGCTCGTCGGGGAGACCGGGACGACGGCGATCGTGGTGACCCACGACGAGACGGTCGAGCGGGTCGCCGACCGGACCATCCACCTGCGCGACGGGCGGGCCATCGCTGAACGACGCGGACCGACGCTCGCCCGCCTCGTGGACGGGACCGGCTGGGAGGCGCCGCCGATCCGGGACGGTTCCACGGTCGGGACCCCGCTGCCGGCCCACCGCCTGCCGGAGGTGGCGCATCGCTCCGGCGACGCGGCGGCGGCAGCGGACGGGGGTCCGGGGATCCGGCTCGTCGAGGTCACCCGCACCTACGGCCGGGAGCGGGCGGTGATCCGGGCCCTTCGGGGGGTCTCGTTCGAGCTCGCCCGGGGCGGGTTCCACGTCGTGACCGGGCCATCGGGGGCCGGCAAGTCGACGATCCTCCGGCTCATCGCCGGTCTCGACGATCCGACGAGCGGGACCGTCGAGACCCTCGGCCGACCGATGGCGGCGCTCGACCGCGACGCCCGCGCCGAGTTCCGGGCGGGACGCCTGGGGGTCGTCGACCAGGGTCGCGGCCTGACCCCGTTCCTGAGCGCCCTCGAGAACGTGAGCCTCGCGCTCACCATCCACGGCCACCCGGAGGGGGAGGCGCGCGAGCGCGCGCGAGGGGCCCTCGACGCGGTGGGGCTCGCCGACCTTGTCGATCGCCGGCCGGCCACCCTCTCGGCGGGCGAGCGGACCCGGGTGACGATCGCGCGAGCACTTGCCACCGAGCCGGAGCTGATCCTGCTCGACGAGCCCACGGCGACCCTGGATCGCGCCAACGCCGCCCATGTCGGCGAGCTGCTGGCTCGCCTGGCCGGTCAGCGGACGATCATCGCCGCCACCCACGACCGGGCGCTGATGGACGTCGCCACCGATCGCTACTCGCTGGAGCGGCCCGGCGGCGGCTGAGCGGTCGCCTCAGCGGAGGCCCCGACGCCGGGCCGCGGCGCCGCGACCACACCGATCCCAGGTGACGGATGGCACCCCGCGATGGGCCCTCCCTCCCATTCCGCTGGGCGTCGTCCCGGACCACGATGCGGGAAGTCGCCGCGAAGGCGACCGGCGTCCCATGCCGCGAGGCACCGCTCCTGCGGGAACTCGGCGATGATGGCGCCGGAAGGTCGGAGGCAGGGGTTGGACGAGTCGCGGGATCGGCGGGGGTCGACGGTGGCGGGCGACTTCGCCCGGCTGCGGTGGCTCGGTGTCGTCCTGCCGGTCGTCTTCGTCATCGGGCTCGAGGTCGTCCGGGTCACCTTCGTCGACCGCGACCCGGGCCAGATGCCCGGCCATCTCACCCTGGCCATGGCGACGATCGTCGGCGTCGTCGTGTTCGCCTCGCTCATGTTCTGGCTCATCGAGCGGGCCCAGCGCCAGGTCCTCCGCCAGAACCGGGAACTGACCGCGGTGAACGCGGTCTCGACCGCCGTCCAGGGCGAGCTCGGCGTGGACGTGATCATCGACGCAGCCCTCTCCAGCGTCATCGATTCGACCGGCGCCACCGAGGCATCGGTGACGATCTTCGCTCCCGACGGGCGGGCCGAGGGTGAGGGTGGCCTCGAACGGCGCCTCGTCGCGACCGCCCACCGGCCACCGGCCCCGGACATGGTCTCGGACATCCCCCATCTCATCGACATCCCGCTCTCGACCGGGACGAGCGTCGTCGGGCGGATGCGCCTCCACATGGCCGCCGGCGCGGCCGAGCCCGATCTCCTGACCTCGGCCACCCTCCAGAACATCGGCCATCAGCTGGCCTGCTCGGTCCAGATCGGGCAGCTCGTGGCCGACCTCAACCGGCGCAAGAAGGAGGGGCACGGCCTCTACGACATCCTCCTGCGGATCTCCAACCAGGACGCCCTCGGGGACACCCTGGCGGCGCTGGTCGGCCACGCCCGGGCGCTGGTCGACGGCGACGACGCGGTCATCTGCCTGAACCCGACCACGGCCCGCTCCGTCCAGCTCGACGACTCGGTCGCCGCGATGGCCACCCTGGCCGACGGCGCGGTCTGCATCAGCCCCGATGCCGACCGGTTCCGCGACCTCACCGACCGACCGGTCGCCTGCCCCGTTCGAGCCGCGTCCGACACCACGGCCAGCGCGGAGATCGCCATCCCGTCACGGGACGGCATCCTCGGCGAGCTCTGGGTCGGCCGGTCCGCGGACGTCCCCTACACCGACCGCGACCGGCGCTTCCTGATGACCCTCGCCGGGCTCGCCTCGATCGCGATCACCTCCGCCCGGATGCGCGAGAACGAGCGTCAGGGCGCGATCGTCGCCGAGCGCGAACGGATCGCCCGCGAGATGCACGACAGCCTGGCCCAGATCCTGGGCGTCACCCACCTGCGCCTCCGGGCGTTGGGCGGCTGGCCGGAGGTCGGCGAGGCGCCCCGAGTCGCGACGGAGCTCGAGGACCTCGCGGAGCTGACCGAGGAGGCCTACCGCGACGTCCGCGAGGCGATCCTCGGCCTGCGCGAATCGACCCGGGTGGACCGCGGCCTCGTCGAGAGCCTGCGCGCCTATCTCGAGAAGTACAGCCACCAGTCGGGCGTCCGGGCCACCCTCGAGTCGACGATCGACGGCGAGCCGGCCCTCCAGCCCCGGACCGAGGTCCAGCTCATCCGGGTCATCCAGGAGGCCCTCACGAACGTCCGCAAGCATTCGGGCGCGAGCTCGGCGGTGGTCCGGCTCTCGGAGCGGGACGACTCGGTGCGGATCGTCGTGGAGGACGACGGCCGGGGCTTCGACCTGACCGGGACCCTCTTCGGTCGCGACGGCTACGGGCTCCACACGATGCGCGAACGGATGGAGCTGATCGGCGGGACCCTGACGATCGAGTCGACCCCCGGCTCCGGCACCCGGGTGATCGCCACGATCTCCGGCGGGACCCTGTCAGCCCAGCCATCCGGCCGCTCACCCGCCCTGGCCGCACGCGCGAGCGACCCTGGCGAGGCTGCTCCAGGAGCCCCGGCCAACCCCTGACGACGCCATCCCGGACGGGCTGCGAAGCGCCAGCCGGGCGCCATCCTTCCGGGTGGGACGGCGGTGTGCCGGGCCTATACCGAAAACCTACCGAGCGACAGATACCGCGACGCTTCCGCGGGATCCAACGTTCGCCAACAAGAGACCGACGCGGCAAGCGTCGACCACGTCCGCATGTCGCGCCCCGAGCGCCCCGAGCGTCCCGACGAGGAGACCGATGGAGCGAGGCGAAGAGGATCCCGGACCGCCCGGATCCGAAGCGCTCGGCCCTGCGGCCGTCGAGCCGGCCCCCAGCTCGGCGATCCCGGACGCCCCGACGGTCGGCGTCTCCACCACATCGGCACCGGTCGCGCCCGCGCCGGATGACCTGATCGGCCGGCGACGCTTCATCAAGCTGGTCCTCGGCTTCTCGCTCGTGTCGATGGCCGCGCTGGTCGTCACGCCCATCGTCGGGTTCCTGATCCCGCGCAAGACCGAGGGGGCCGGGGCCGGCGGCAAGACCCTGGCCGGAACGACGACCGACATCCCCGCCGGGACCGGCAAGGTCGTGGCGATGGGCAGCAGCCCGGTCATCGTGGTCAACGGCGAGAGCGGGGTGAAGGCCTTCTCGGCGGTCTGCACCCACCTGGGCTGCATCGTCGACTACGACGCGACCACGAAGGCGATCATCTGCCCCTGTCATGACGGTCACTTCAACCCGGTGAGCGGCGCCGTGGTCTCCGGTCCGCCACCCGCACCGCTCAAGCCGATCGGGGTGTCGGTCGAGAAGGACCAGATCTTCCTGGTGCAGGGCTGACGATGGCGACCGTCGGGCAGACGCAGGGCAGCGGGAGCCGCCTCGGGGACTTCCTGGAGACGCGGCTCAAGGCACGCGAGCTGTTCGCGGCTCTCGTCCACGTTCGGATCCCGGCCGAGGCCCGGCCGTACTACCTCGGCGGGATCACCCTGTTCCTGTTCACCGTGCAGGTGGTCACCGGCACGCTCCTCAGCCTCTACTACAAGCCGACGCCCGAGACCGCCTACGACAGCGTCAAGCAGATCACCAGCGTCGTCGACTTCGGCTGGCTCATCCGGAGCGTCCATCACTGGGGCGCCAACCTGATGATCATCTGCCTCGTCCTCCACGTGGTGCGGATCTTCATCCAGGGCGCCTACAAGTACCCGCGTGAGCTGACCTGGATCTTCGGCGTCGGCCTGCTGGCCGTGACGATCGGCTTCGGCTTCACGGGCTATCTGCTCCCCTGGGACCAGCGAGCGTTCTGGGCGACCACGGTCGGGACCGAGATCGCGGCGTCGGTCCCCTTCATCGGGGACAGCCTGTTGAGCCTCCTGCGCGGCGGGACCGACGTGACCGAGGCCACCCTGAGCCGGTTCTTCGGGATGCACGTCCTCGTGCTGCCGCTGGTCCTGGGCCTCCTGCTCGTCGTCCATCTCACGATCGTCCACCAGCTGGGCCTGGCCAACCCGAAGCGGGCCGAGCCCCGGCCGGGCACCGTCGACCCGACCGCGCCGACGGAGCCCGAGCGGCTCAAGCCGTTCTTCCCCGACTACGTCCTCGACGAGGCGATCGCCTGGGCGGTGATGCTCGCGATCCTCGTCGTCCTCGCCTCGGTCTTCCCCGCCGGCCTCGAGGAGAAGGCCGATCCGCTCCAGACCCCGGCCCATATCAAACCGGAGTGGTACTTCCTCTCGGTCTACCAGCTCCTGAAGCTCGTCCCGCGGATCGTCGGGATCGGGGCGCCCATGGTCGCCATCGGGGCGCTGCTGCTGCTCCCGTTCCTCGACCGCAACCCGGAGGTGCGGCTCCGCAAGCGGCCGATCGCCCTCCTCGTCGCGCTCGTCGCCGCCGTGGCGACCGTCGGACTGACCATCTGGGGCCAGTACAGCTGATGGGTGACCATGACGATCCCCGCGCGCGACGCCAGGGCGATGACCCGACCGGCCCGACTCGGCCTGCTCATGGCGACCCTGTGCATCCTGGGGTTCGCCGTCGCCGGGGGCGTCGCGGCGGTCGGGCCCTCGCCCGACCCGTCGGCGAGCCCGGTCGCGAGTGCAGAGCCCTCGGTCGGACCCTCGCCGTCGTCGGACGCCGGCGCCTCGCCGGACGCGAGCGCTTCGCCGACGGGGGCGCCGGCTCCCGATGCAAGCGCCAAGCCCGCCGAGACGAACACCTGCTACGCCTGCCACAGCGCGATCGCGCCGCCGCAGCGGGCGATCGCCGACAAGTGGAAGGCGAGCGTCCACGGCCAGAACGGCATCGGCTGCGCCGACTGCCATGGCGGCGACCCCACGTCCGACGAGATCGGTGTCGCGATGGACCCGGCGAAGGGGTTCATCGGCAAGCCCACGCGATCCCAGACCGTCGGGGTGTGCGGGACCTGCCACTCGGACGTGGAGCGGATGCGCCAGTACCAGATCCCGACCGACCAGCTCGTCAAGTACCAGGCCAGCGTCCACGGGCAGCAGCTGATCAACAACCAGGACGTCCGGGTCGCGATCTGCATCGACTGCCACGGGTCGCACGACGTCAAGAAGGCCTCGGACCCGACCGCGGACGTCTACCCGCTCAACGTGCCCAAGCTGTGCTCGTCGTGTCATTCGGACGCGAAGCTCATGGAGCCGTACGGGATCCCCACCAACCAGTACGAGCTGTACTCGCAGAGCGTCCACGGCAAGGCGGTCCTGGAGAACCAGGACATGCGCGCTCCGACCTGCGCCTCCTGCCACGGCTCCCACGATGCGAAGCCCCCGAAGAGCACCGAGGTGGTCCAGGTCTGCGGTAAGTGCCACACCGCCACCCAGGCCCTCTACGAGGAGAGCAAGCACTCGCGACTGGCGGTCGGGCCGAAGTGCTGGACCTGCCACGGCAACCACGACGTGGCCCAGCCGGACGAGTCGCGCTTCTTCCATCCGACCGATACGCCCTTCGAGTGCACGACCTGCCACGACCCGACGAACCGGACGCTCATCCTCAACGCCGACCGCTTCGCCAAGGACACCGACCGCAGGTGCGACACGTGCCATCACAACGCCTCGCAGATCTACGCCCAGGCCCAGGGCATCCATGACACCCTCGACCGGGCGAACCAGGCCTATCTGGGCGCCGAGGCACGGATCAAGGAAGCGGCCGCGGCAGGGATGATCGTGACCGACGCCGACGTCCAGCTGACCGAGGCGCGGACGAGCCTGATCCGTGCCCGGGCGGCCGTCCATACGACGAAGCTGACCACGGTCGCCGACCTGGCCGACGCGGCGGGTGCGAAGGCCGCCGACGCCCAGGCCTTCGCCGATGCGCGGCTGGGGGAGAGCGTCTTCCGTCGCGAGGCGATGGTCGTGGTCCTGGTGATCATCCTCATCAACGTCGCGCTGCTCTACCTGCTGAAGCGGCGGATCGAGCGCAGCCGAGAGGGGACCTAGCATCGTCGACCCAGAACCACGCAGCGACGAGCGACATCCGGAGGTCGATGGCGGTACCCTCCTCGAGATGCCCGAACCGCAGATCCGGATCCTCCTGGTGGACGACCAGCCGCTCTTCCGGAGCGCGATCGCCACCCTCATCGGCGGCCAGCCGGACATGGTCGTCCTGGGTGAGGCGGAGAACGGACTCCAGGCCGTCGAGATGGCCCACGAGCTGAACCCGGACCTCATCGTCATGGATGTCGAGATGCCGGTGATGAACGGGGTCGAGGCGGTCCGGCTCATCCGCGAGCAGCTCCCGGCGATCAAGGTCGTGATGCTGACGGTGTCGGACTCCGAGGATTTCCTGTTCGACGCCATCCGCAACGGCGCCCACGGCTACCTGCTCAAGGACCTCCGCCCGGAGCAGCTCTACGATCTCCTGCGCTCCGTCATGCGCAACGAGACTCCGCTCTCGCCGGCGATCGCCGGCAAGATCCTGGCCGAGTTCCGGGGGAAGCCGAACGTCCGCCAGGCGCCCAGCGTCGTGCCTGAGGGCCCCGCCCTGACCCGGCGGGAGATCGAGATCCTCCAGCTGGTGTCGGACGGCCTGAGCAACAAGGAGATCGGCACGGAGCTGTCGATCACCGAGGGCACCGTCAAGAACCACGTCCATAACTCGCTCGAGAAGCTCCACCTCGAGAACCGGATCCAGGCGGCCGCGTACGTGGTGCGGCAGGGGCTGGGACACCGGCCGGACGCCTGACCTACCATCGGACCGTGAGCCAGCCGACCGACCGGGCCGCAGACGCGCCGACCCGCGCAGACCCAGGGGCCGCGGCCGAGGTCGCCCCCGAGCTCCTGCTCTCCAGGCGACGCTTCCTGGCAGGGACCGTGGCGCTCGCCGGGGCCGGCGCGCTCGGCGCATCGGGCGTGACCCTGGTGGGCTGTGCCCCGTCCGTCCCGCCGACGAACCCGGCCGCGAACCCGAACGCCTGGGTCGCCCTCTCGACCGCCGGTCTCGTGCCCGGCGAGCCCCGATGGGTCGAGTTCGCGATCCCACCCGCCTCGACGTCCTCGAGCCCCCCGCTGCCCTCCAGCCCACCGGCGACCCCGGGAGGGACGCCGGCGACGCTGACCGCGCAGCGTGGCGGGACCTGGCTGGTGAAGCAGGCCGACGGCTCGGTCGACGCCTTCGTGCCCTCCTGCACGCACCAGCTCTGCCTGTACGACTGGACCGCGACCGACCGCCGCTTCCGTTGCCGCTGCCATGACGGCACCTTCGACGTGCACGGGACGGTCCTGAAGGGACCACCGCCACGACCGCTGTGGCGCTACGTGTCCCGGCCCGCCGGGACCGACACGATCGAGATCGGGGTCGTCGGGACCACGTGACGCCGCGGCCCCGGGGCCGCCCTGTGCCCTCTTCCGCCACCTCGTCGCGTCACGTCCGAGAGCGTGATCGCGAACCGTCACCGTCGGCGGGCCTCGTCCGACCGGTACCCCGGAGGTAGAGATCGCGCCCCCGAGATTGTGTCGCTCCGGGGATGGAAAGTCGTGTTGGACCGCGTCTACGATCGCGTTCGATGGACTCCCAGTCGACCCATGAGGACGAGGTCATGCCGGACGGTCGGCGCATCTCCGTCGTGGTCATCTACACCCACCCGCTGTTCGGTGAGGGCCTGGCCCGGATGCTCGCCGAGGAGCCGGGCCTGGACGTCGTCCCGGTGCGCTCGGTCGACGTGCAGGCCGCCGAGCGCTCCCTCGCCGGAGCGCCGGACGTGGTGATCCTGGAGCGGAGCGACCCCGACCAGGCCGTCGACGTGCTCCATTTCGCGCCGGATGCCCTGGTCATCGACGTGAGCATCGATCCGGGCCCGACCTTCACCTACCACCGCGAGGAGATCCCGGCCCGGCCCGACGGATTGCTGGCGGCCATCCGGGCCGTGCGGACCCTCGACCGCGGGGCCGCTCTGGGCGCCCTCGCGATCACGGCGATCGCCTCGGCCGGTCTGCTCGGAGGCGCCTGACCGCTCAGGCCACGAGCTCGGCTGACCCCGGTCCAGGGTACACGCGATCACATCCGATAGACATCGCCCGGTACCGGGGCCAGGACGCACCTGTACCCGATTTCTACCGCCCGGCGGATGGGATCCACGCTCCCGACCGGCCACCATCCCAACAGGGGTACTGGCATCCGGTTCCGGGTGCCCCGGTTCAGGGGCAAACGGCGGGAACCAGCGCCAAGCAGAACCCCGCGTAGCGATCAAGTCAGGTGTCCCATGCAGACCGGCAGAACACTCAAGGCACCGAGCGACAGGACGCTCAATCGGATGGTCATCGGCGCGATCCTCATCCTCGTGATCGGGATCCCGCTCGTGATCGTCCTGTACGTCGCAGACCGCTGGGTCGATCCGGGACCGGCCCTGGTCAACCGACAGGTCCAGACACTCGAGACGGCCGTCAAGGCGGATCCCAACAACGTGAACGTGCGCCTTCAGCTCGTCGGGGCGTACATCGCGGACAACCGTGACGCCGACGCGCTGACGCAGCTGAACCAGGTCCTGGGCATCCAGTCGAACAACAAGTCGGCGCTGCTGGCGCGCGGCGACCTCTACAACCGCCGGCACGACCTGGAGCCCGCGAGGAAGGACTACCAGGCGATCGTCGACATGATGAAGGACCAGGAGTTCGCCGCCGAGGACCGGGAGTACGGATCGGCGCTGTTCGGGCTGGCCCAGGTCGCGATCGCTGCGAACAAGCCGGCGGACGCGATCGCGCCGCTCACCACGGCCGCTCAGATGGACGGCGCCAACGCCGACGTGCTGAACCTCCTCGGAGTCGCCTATCTGGCGACCGGAGATGCGGAGAAGGCCATCCCGAACCTGCGCCGGGCAATCGCCTTCGTGCCCACCGGTTGGTGCGAGCCTTACCAGTCCTTGTCGGAGGCCTACGGGAAGCAGGGCAACGCCGACGAGGCGGCCTGGGCCACCGCGATGGTGGACTTCTGCCAGAAGCAGCCGGACAAGGCCAAGCAGGCGCTCACGGCGCTGGTCGGTGGCCCGGCGGCAGCGGACGCGTATCTCGGCCTGGGGATGGTCGCCGAGCAGCAGGGCGATCGGGCGGGTGCCGCGACCGCCTACCAGAAGGTCCTCGATCGCGACCCGAGCAACTTCAATGCACAGGCGGGTCTGTCGCGAGCGACGGAGGCCTCGCCGGCCCCCGGCGACACGTCGACACCCACGCCCACGACGCCGCCGACCGGTGTTCCGGCGTCCGGAGGGAACAGCTGAGATGAGCGCCCCCGAGACCATGATCGACCAGGCGTCCGTGACCGACCCCGACGAGGGGATGCCACCGCCGACCGAGACGAGCGAAGAGGACCGGCGCCGGCGGCGGCGCCTTCTGCTGCTCCTGCTCCTCGGCGTCCTGCTCTTGATCTTCGCGATCATCGGCGGCTGGTACCTGCTCAACCGCAAGCCGATCACCGAGATGCTTCCGCCGATCAGCGAGACCTCGCTCCCGACGTACTCCTTCAGCATCTATGGCACCGGAAAGCCGATGGGGGTCGCCGTGAGCCCGTCGGGCGACCGGATCTACGTCGCCGAGACCGAGGGTCAGCGCACGATCCACGTCTTCGACGGCAAGGGCCAGCCGATCACGACGTTCTCGCCGCCACGATCCATCCCCGAAGGTCGGGTCCCGATGTACATCGCGATCGAGCCCGCGACCGGCGACGTCTACGTGAGCGACCGGATGGCGCGGAAGGTCTACGTCTTCGACAAGGACGGGGCCTATCGCCGGATCTTCGAGCCCAAGCCGGCCATGCCCGACCTGCAGCCGCTGGGCCTGGCCTTCGACCCCCAGGGACACCTCTACGTCGGCGATCTCAGCGCCCCGTTCCATCGGGTCCACGAGTTCAGCGCCGACGGCACGCTGGTACGGACCATCGGCGACGCGGATCAGTTCAGCTTCCCGAACGGGCTCGCCACGAGCACCGATGGGAGCCTCCTCGTCGCGGATGGCAACCACGGTCGGGTCGACCTCATCGACGGCACCGGTCGCCAGGTCCAGGGGATCAGGGGCGGCGTGGCCGCGGGTGAACTCGGCTTGCCGCGCGGGCTCGCGGTCGATGACACCGGCCGCCTGTACGTCGTCGACACGACCGGACAGGGCGTGAACGTCTACCGGCTCGATCAGCAGAAGCAGCCGGAATACATCGGCTTCCTGGGCGCCGAAGGGAAAGGCGACGGTCAGTTCGAATACCCGGCGGGGATCGCCGTGGACACCAGGGGGCGCATCTACGTGGCCGACTGGGCCAACGACCGTGTCCAGGTGTGGAGTTACTAGATGGGAGCGGGAGGTGAGGTTGTCGAGACCAACGCCGTCCAGGGGACGGCTCCATCGTCTAAATCCGTATCGAGAAAGGAGGGAACAGTGAGACGCCTCATGCTCGTCCTAGCGGCTGGCGCTGTTTGGCTGTTCCTGTTCGCCATCCCGGCGCTCGCCGACAATGGCCCCCATCACAAGGGTCAGTTCGCGACGTCCCTCAATGGATCCTGTGCCGGTTGCCATCGCGCCCACAGCGCGCAGGCGCCGATGCTCCTCAAGGAGGATGCCGCGACCCTGTGTTACTCGTGTCACGGGTCCGGTGCACCGGGATCGAATGAGGACGTGGTCAATGGCGTGCCCAGCGGCGCGGCCGCTGGCGTGGCCCTGCGCGGCGGCGGTTTCGCCTTCGCGCTCATCGACACGAACAACTCGAAGAACACCGTCTGGAACGGCGCCACGCCGGCAGGCGACAGCAACAAGTACATCGGCGTCGACACCTCGGGAGCCACCAACTCCCACCACAGCGTGGACGGCAGTCCCGTCAACATGTGGGGCTCGGGTCCCCTGGGCACGAGCAAGACAGCCGGCGCGAACACCTACACCGTGACCACGGATCTGACGTGCGCCTCGTGCCACGATCCGCACGGCAACGGTCAGTACCGGATCCTGAAGCCGTCTCCCGACGGGGCGCCGAACAGCGTCACGCAAGGGAGCACGACCCCCGTCTACATCAACGATGTCCCGCTGGCGGGTAGCTACAACTACACCACCGCCAACTACGGCACCGGCGATGCCAACGGCACGACCGTCCCGTTCGTCGGTTCGGCCGGCCAGAGCGAGTCGGCCCTGAACGTCGCGGCCAACTCCGGGGCCAACGGGCCGGACGGGATCCGTCGCCGACAACTCGGCCATCCAGTACGTCCCGGCGGCGGCCACGCGCCTGCCGGCTTCTACAAGGGCTCGTACGTCGAGGCGTCGACGCGCTGGTGCTCGACCTGCCACACCCGGTACATGGGCTTCGGCGGGTCCGCCGGGAACCGCGATCCCAACCCGGTCACCGGTTACCCGGGGACGGTCGGCGGCACCGCGGACGAGACCTTCAAGTTCCTCCATGCCACCCGCAACATCGTCGACCCGGCCAACCCGGGCGCCGGGGCCGGGGTCCTCAACCCGATCACAACGGGTCAGGTCCAGGCTGCGGCCGTCATCGGCTGCTACACCTCCAGCGGCATCACCTACAACGGTGTGGCCGTCATCGTCCCCGCTGCCGGGAAGACCAGCAGCGGTCCGCTGGACTGTGCCAACAACGGGAGTGGCCTGCTCGGTGGCTCCACGGTGCCTCCGCGCGCCGAGAACACCGTGCTGTCCTCCGGTGGGCCGAAGTGCATCACCTGCCACGTTTCCCACGGGTCGAACGCCACGGATGCCCTGACGGGCAAGAACGCCGAGACGTCGCTCGTGACCGGCGCAGCTCTTCACAGCCCGCTCCTCCGCCTCAACGGTCGGGGCGCCTGCCAGAACTGCCATACCAAGTAGCTGAACCTCAGTCCGTGGTGGCGGCCCGCACACGGCGGCCACCACGGAACCTCTCGAGATCAGGATCGGCCACCTCACATGAAGCGGACGAACGGCTCCCTCGCTCGACGCGCCAGGCCCCTCTTCGTGGTCGCGACGCTCGTCTTCTCGGTCGCCCTGGCGTTCACGCCGGGCGTGCCGACGGTGATCGCGCTGTCGCCCGATCCTTCCGCCCCGGCCGATCCCGGACAGAGCCCCGCGCCGGACCCGACCCCCGCGCCGACGCCCGACCCGACGCCCTCTCCGAAGCCCGACCCGACCGCCGCGCCGACGCCGGATCCCACGCCGGACCCGACCGCGGCCCCCACTCCTGATCCGACCGCCGCGCCGACCCCCGACCCGGCCGCGACGCCGGACCCCGCCCCGACGCCCGAACCGACGGCGACGTCCGGCGGCCGACCCATCGGCGGACCCGTCGTCGGCGCCCTCGGCCGATCCGGGCGCCACTCCGCGCCCGAACCGACCGCGGCCCCGACCCCCGAGCCGACGGCCAGCCCCGACACCGGCCCCGACGCTGCCGCCCCCCGGGCCGCGCGCCCTCGCCCTCGACGCCACGAAGGGCCAGCACGCGACCGTCGCCGACGACCGGGCGTTCCACCTGGCCGCGTTCACGGTCGAGACGTGGCTGCGCCGGGCCGCCCCAAAGACCGACGATCCGGTCGGGATGAGCGGCGAGCCGACCGCGACCGGGACCGGTTCCACCGGGACCGGCGGCCTCGAACTCGGCCATCCCGCTCGTCACCCGCGGTGACGGACGCGACGCCGCCGGTCGTCTGGACTGGTTCGTGGGCCTCGACGCCCGGACCGGGGTCCTCGTCGCCGACCTCCAGGACAACGTCGATGGCTCGAACCATCCGATCACCGGCTCGACCGTCCTCGAGGACGGGACCTGGTACCACGCCGCGGCGACCTATGACGGGACGACCTGGCGCCTCTACCTGAACGGCCGTCTCGAGGCCGAGCGGGCGACCGGGGAGATCCTGCCCGAGACCTCCGGGACGGCGCCCGTCGGGCTCGGAACGGCGCTCTCCGGCGACGGCAGCGCCGCCCGAGGGTCCTTCGATGGGGTCCTCGACGAGACCCGGATCTGGTCGACGGCCCGGTCCGCAGCGGAGATCCGCCACGACCTCGACCGAGCCGTGGCGAAGGACGCCCCCCACCTCGTCGCGTCCTGGTCGATGGACGAAGGCGGCGGGACGACCCTCGCCGACGGCTCCGATGCCCACCTCGATGCGACGCTCGTCGGCGACCCCGGCTGGATCGACAGCCCGATCCCGACGACACGATCCCGGCCTGCCCCGGGCTCGCTCGACGCCTCCAGCGGGGCGACGACCGTCGCGCTCGCCTGGTCGGCCGTCGGCGCCCCCGACCTCGTCCGGGTACAACGTCTACCGGAGCGCGACCAGCCCGGTCGCGACCGACGGCGAGCCGCTCAACGGCCCGACCCCGGTCAAGGCCACCGTCCTACGTCGACGACGCGGTGGCTCGCCGGGACCACCTACCACTACGCGGTGACGGCGGTCGACGACTACGCGAACGAGTCGGCCGCCTCCGACGAGGCCAGCGCGACGCCGCGGCCCGACCATCACCGATCCCGGTCCCACGCCGCCGCCTGGCCCGACGCTCGCCGACGTCCAGCTGACGCTGACCTCGGACGCACCGACCGAGGGCCGCCACCGCGTGGATCCGGGCGCGTCGATGACCGCGGTCGTCACGATGACGACGCCGACCGACCTCGCGACCGCCCGGCTCGTCCTGGCGGTCCCCGAGGGATGGACGGTGGCCGACGCGGACGGCGGCACGCTCGACACCGGCCGCGCCCAGCTCACCTGGGATCTCGGCCGAGTGCCGGCCGGCGCGACGATCGCGCACCAGGTCCGACTCCTCGCCCCGAGCGCCTCACCGGTGGACGGCGGGCCGAGCGTCGAGTCGACCTTCGCCGCCTCGCTCGAGCAGGTCGGTGGAGTGACCGCCGGTCCCGGGCTGACGGTCCTCGTCGCCCCGCGGGTCGTCGTCGAGCATCGGATGCTCGCCCGGATCGACCCGGGCACGCTCGAGGCGACGTACCTGCCGATCGATACCCCGATCACCGACCAGGAGCGGTTCGAGACGTTCCGCGTCCGGTTCCAGCTCCGGAACGCCGACGACCTCGCGGTGTCGGTCGCGCCGCGGCTCGAGTACCGCCCGGCCGACGGGCACGGACTTCCAGCCGCTGCCGGTCCTCGACGAGGTCCAGGGCGTGCCGTTCTACGTCTCCCGGGAGTGGACGCCGATCGGTGGGATCGGCGGGACGAGGCTCGGGCCGGTCGAGGCGGCGATCGACGAGGCGTCACTCGTCGTGGACGACCGTGACGGCGCGGACCAGGTCGCGGTGGCCGGCGACCACTCGATGGGGCTGAACCCGATCGCGCCGCTGACGCTCCCCGCCCGCTCCTACACCGAGGTCGAGTTCAGCGTCCGGGCCACCGTCGATGCCGACTACCTGGCGACGTACGAGTTCCGGGTCGCGGACGGCGCCGAGCCGATCGCCGGGGCCGCGACGGCGAGCGTGACGCTCGGGCCCAAGCCCTCGATCGACGGACTCGGGGCGATGCGCCAGGGGATCCCGGTGCACGGGCCCCGTCGGCGCGGCCGGCACGGACGGCGTCGCCTACCGGCTCACCCCGCCGGACGTCGCCACGACCGCGTCCGACGGGTCCGCAGGCCACTGCGCGGTCGCGACCACCGGCAACGCCCCGCGGTACGCGCTCGCGATGGCCGTGAACCCGACGACCGGGTCGGCCGGCGCCCCGCCGTCAGCACCGCTCGACAGCACGCACGGGCCGTATTCGCTGGGCACCTCCGCCTGCGCCGCCTGCCACGCCTCGCACTCGGCGACGGGCACGAACCTCCTGAAGACCTCGGCCCAGAGCGCGATGTGCTTCAGCTGCCACTCGAGCGGCGGCGACGCCTCGAGCCTCGACGTCCAGGCGCAGTACACCGACCCGAGCGTGCCCCAGAACGATCCGGCGACGCGGACCTACTACCGCCACGACGCGCTCGCCGCCAACTCCGGCCACACGCTCGCCACGGACGACGAGTTCGGCGGGGTCAGCAACCGCCACAGCGACTGCGCCGACTGCCACAGCCCGCATGCCGCCGACTCGACCGCCAGCGTCCAGACGCCGGCCGGCTGGACGGCGTCGGGACGACTGGGCCGGATCTCCGGCGTCTCGGTCGTCAACAGCACGACGCCGGGCGATCCGCCCACCTACACGTTCCTGGACGGCAAGACCAACCCGGTCACCCTCGAGTACCAGCTCTGCCTCAAGTGCCACTCCGGCTTCACGACGCTCGCCTCGAACGCCGGCTTCCGCCGTCGCGCTACGTCCTGGACAAGGGCGTCGAGTTCAACCCGAACAACCAGTCCTTCCACCCGATCGAGGCCGCCGGCACGAACGAGACACGCGCGATGGCCGCCAGCCTGGCCGGGCCGTCGACGTACAAGCAGTGGAACTTCCCACGAGCAGCACGATCCGCTGCGAGAACTGCCACGGCGACGAGCGCAAGTACGACACATCGCTGCCCCGCACCGGGTGGGCCGCCACTCGCGCCGGCGACGACCTCGCCCCGCACGCCAACCAGCCGGGATCCGCGTCGGCGCCCGTGGCCGGCATCCTCATGCAGACGTACACCGTACCAGAGCCTCAAGAGCCCGACGGATGCGTACTCGGCCGGAGACTTCGCCCTGTGCTACATGTGCCACGCCGAGGCCCCGTTCAAGGACGTCACCGGCGAAGCTCGACCGGACACGAACTTCCAGTACCACGGGCTCCATGTGAGCAAGATCGAGGGCAAGGGGCCGGCCGGGACGAACATCGACCAGCCGGACAACGGCGGCGGCCTGGCCATCTGCGCCGAGTGCCACTTCCGGATCCACTCCACCACCTACGCGACGGGCGGTCAGGGTGCCTACCAGCGGCTGGTGAACTTCGCCCCGAACGTCACCGCGAGCGGCAGCACGTCGGCCCCGGTCGGTGCGAACGCCTGGGACCAGAACGCCAAGACCTGCACGCTGACCTGCCACGGCCAGGGTCACGACCCGAAGAGGTACTGAGCCCCGTCGGCGCGGACCGTAGCGGCAGCGCCGCGGCGCTGGATCCGGTTCCGCGGAGGCCCGGTCGAACCCGTCCCACCCATCGGATATAGGCCGGTCTATACCCTGCCGCGCGTCGTTCGGGCGGCGCCGGATCGGGTCTCTATCGGAAACGTGCCGGCCGACGGATGGTTCCTGAATTCGCTCAAATCGACAATCGGTCCATCAACAGAACCTCCTCGCGGACGGAGCGTCCGCACGACGGGCAGGAGCACCAGATGGACCGCACCGCGTACACGCCGCCCACGGCACGCCCCGCCGGGCGCCCGTCGACCTCGGCGCCGAGGATCCTTCAGTCATGACCACGCCCCGAACGAAGCCGGCCAGCAGCGAGGTCGAGCTGCTCGCCAGCCTGGGCCTCCCGGCGGGCGCGAGCTCCCAGGACGTCGAAACCGCCCACGACGAGCTCGTGGCCTACCTCGAGAAGGCGCCGACCGACCTCCGCCTCTGGGCCCGCCGCCAGATCGCCGACCGTCGACGAGGCCTTCGCGATCCTGTCCGACCCGACGATCGACCGATCGCCCGAGCGCGCACGGCACGACGCCCGTCGTGGCCCCGAGCGTCGCGGCCGCCCCGCGCCACGGCCGACACCGACGAGGAGATCGAGGAGCTCGAGCTTGACCACCCGGCCACCCGCCACGGTCGGCGCGAAGCCGAGCGGAAGACCCGCTCGGCCGCCCGGACCGGGTCGGCGAAGCAGGCCAGCGGGCATCGGCCGGAACGGCCTGGTCAAGCGGCTGGCCATCGGCGCCGCCCTCGTGGTCGGCGCCGTCGCGATCGGGTTCGTCGGCTTCAACATGAACGGCGGGACGGGCGTCCCGTCCTTCAACGGACTCGCCGGTGACGCCGAGGCTTCGACGGCCGGCGTCGACCAGGCGCAGCTCAGCGCCCTCATGCAGAAGATCGCCGCGGACCCCAAGGACACGGCGTCACTCCAGTCGATCGGCGACCTCTACTACCAGGTCGGCGACTACGCGACGGCCGGGACCTGGTTCGACAAGATCCTCGCGATCGACCCGAAGAACACCGACGCGCGGCTCGCCCTCGGCGCCGCGATGTACAACCAGGACAAGGCCGCCGATGCCGAGAAGCAGTGGCGCCAGGTCATCGCCGTCGACCCGAAGAGCATCGAGGCCTACTACGACCTCGGCTTCCTCTACCTCAGCCAGAACCCGCCCGACATCACCAAGGTCAAGACCGAGTGGAACAAGGTCATCGAGATCGACCCGACCTCGGACCTGGCCAAGCGGGTGATCACCCACCTCCAGAGCCTCGACGGCTCGCCGGCTCCGAGCGGTGCGGCCGCGAGTGGCGCCCCGGCCAGCGCGGCCCCCTCCACCCCGGCCGCCACGCCGGCACCGAGCAAGTAGAGCGATGGACGCCGGCATCGGGATCGGGCTCGTGATCGCCTTCCTCGGCGGGATCGTCTCGTTCGCCTCGCCGTGCTGCCTGCCGCTCGTGCCGGCCTACGTGGGCTACATGGTCGGCACCACCGCCGACGACGGGACCGCCGACCGGCGGGCCGCCCTCTACCAGTCCCTCGCCTTCGTCCTGGGCTTCTCCGCGGTGTTCATCGCCCTGTGGGCCTCGGTCGGGCTCATCGGCTACGTCCTGCGCGACTACGTCGGGATCCTCCGCCAGCTCGGCGGCGCGATCCTCGTCTTCATGGGCCTCAACATGGCCGGGGTCATCAACATCTCGGCCCTGTACCGTGAGGTCCGCCTCCCGGTCGGCCCGATGGGCACCGCGACGATGGGCTTCGGCCCGGCGGCTCCCAGCCAGCCGAGCTACGGGCGATCGGCCCTCCTCGGCGTCGTCTTCGCCGCCGGATGGACGCCCTGCATCGGTCCGATCCTGGGCGGGATCATCGGGCTGGCCGCGGTCAGCGCGAGCGTCGCCGAGGGGACCCTCCTCCTGGTCGCCTACGCGACCGGCCTGGCCATCCCGTTCGTCCTCGTCGCCGTCGGCGCGACCGCGGTGAGCCACCGCCTCGGCTGGTTCCGGGACCACTACCGACTCGTCTCGGCGATCACCGGCGGGCTCCTGGTCCTGGTCGGCTTCCTGATGATCACCAACACCTTCTCCCGACTCTCGGGGCTCTTCACCCCGCTCGGTTCCTAGGAGTGCACGCATGAGCCAGACCGTCCCCACCCCGGCCCTCCCCCGGACCGAGCGCGAGCTGGGCGAGGATCTCGACGGTGGCCTGAGCATCTCGCCGGCCGCCCTGGGCGAGCGCCTCTGGCACTTCTTCATCTCGATGCGGACCGGGCTCGTCCTGATCCTGCTCCTGGCCGGCCTCGGCCTCATCGGGACGCTCCTGGTCCAGGCGCCGGCCGGTCTCTCCAGCGACCCCCAGGCCTATGCGGTCTGGCTGGAGTCGCTCCGCCCGAAGTACGGCGGCTGGACGAACGTGTTCGACACGCTCGGCTTCTTCTCGATCTTCAGCTCGATCTGGTTCAAGGGACTGGTCGTCCTGCTGACGACGAGCATCCTTGCCTGCTCCGTGAACCGGGCACCCCACCTCTGGAAGCAGGCCGTCCATCCCCGGACGGACATGAGCGAGTCCTTCTTCGAGCACGCTCCCCTGAACGCGACGATCGATGCGCCGGTCGACTCGTCCGCCGCGGCCGCCGAGATCGGGCAGGCCCTGCGAAGCCGGCGCTTCCGGACGATCGTCCACGAGGATGCCGAGACCGGCGCGATCCACCTCTACGCGGACAAGAACCGCTGGGGTCCGTTCGGGACCGTCTTCGCCCACATCAGCCTCGTCTTCATCCTCGTCGGCGCGATGGTCGGCGGCGCGATGGGCTTCAAGAACACGGAGTTCGCGGTGCCGGTCGGCTCGAAGGTCGACGTCGGCTACGGGACCGGCCTGACGGTCGAGGCGAAGAGCTTCGCCGACTCCTACTACGCCAACGGCAGCCCGAGCGACTACGCCAGCGGCCTGGTCGTCTACAAGGACGGCCAGCCGGTCGCCGACCAGACGATCCGGGTCAACCAGCCCCTGCGCTACGGCGACGTCACCTTCTACCAGTCGTTCTTCGGGGCCGCCGCCGCCATGAAGGTGGCCGACGCCAAGGGCACGGTCGTCTACCAGCAGGGCGTCCCGCTCCTGTGGTCCTCGAACGACGGCGCCCGACGGGTCGGCCAGATCGTCCTGCCCGACCAGGGCCTCACGGCCTACGTCTACGGCGCGTCCTCCGGCCAGGTCGACCCGGACATCAAGGCCGGCCAGATGAAGGTCGAGGTCTACCAGTCCGGCTCGGAGGGGGCCCCGATCGCGAGCCAGATCGTGACCCAGGGCCAGCCGGTCGACCTGGCCGGCCTCCAGTTCACCTTCGAGCGCGAGCGCCAGTTCACCGGCCTCATCGTGGCCCGCGATCCGGGCGCCCTGATCATCTGGTTCGGCACCGCGCTCCTCGTGGGCGGCATCGCCCTCGTCTTCTTCTTCCCGAACCGCCGGGCCTGGGCGCTCATCCGCCCCGGGACCGGTGGCGCGACCGTGCAGGTCGGAGCGGTCGTCCGCCACGACGTCACGTTCCAGTCGGAGTTCCAGCGCCTCGTCGACGAAGTAAGGCTCGCCCTGACCGGGCCGAGCGCCGCCTGAAGGAAGGAACAGCACCGTGTACAAGATGTCGGAGTACAGCTTCATCGCCGGCGTCCTCTCCGTCGCCCTGGCACTGGGCTGCTACGTCCTCGCGTTCGTCGCGGCCCGCCTGTCGGCCCGCGGTCGGACGTCGATGGTCGGCGCCGCAGCCGGGGCCGGCGGCGGGACGATCACCGTCAGCGCACCCGCCCAGGGGACGAACAACCTGGCGACCTACGGGACCCTGCTGACCTACCTCGCGCTCATCTTCCTGACGGCGTCGCTCGTCTTCCGGACGATCGCGACCGGTCACGGCCCGTTCGCCAACATGTACGAGTTCTCGATCGCGTTCGCCTGGGGCGTCCTCGCGACGTACGCCTACTTCGAGCGGCGCTACCACCAGCGGACCCTGGGCCTCATCGCCCTGCCGGTCGCCCTGGCGATGCTCCTCTACGCGATGACGATCCCGTCGACGATCGACCCGCTCGTCCCCGCCCTCCAGAACAACCTGCTCCTGTCGGTCCACGTCGCCGTCGCCATCGTGGCCTACGGGACATTCACGGTCTCGTTCGCCTCCGCGATCCTCTACCTGGTCCAGGGCATCCCGGCCGACGGCAACGGCTTCCGCGGGCTGCCCAGCCGCGAGCTGCTCGACGAGATCTCCTACAAGGCGGTCGTCATCGGCTACCCGTTCCTCACCCTGACGATCGTCCTCGGCGCGATCTGGGCGGACGTGGCCTGGGGCAGCTACTGGAGCTGGGATCCCAAGGAGACCGCCTCGCTCGTCACCTGGCTCATCTACGGCTCCTACCTCCACGCCCGCGTCGTCCGCGGCTGGCGCGGTGAGCGCGCGGCCCTGCTTCTCATCCTCGGCTTCGGCGCGACCCTGTTCACCTACTTCGGGAACCTCTTCTTCGGCGGCCTGCACAGCTACAGCGGCCTGAACAACCAGTAGCAGGGCCACCTTCTCGATCCAAGCGGCGTCCCGTCGATCGCGGACGCAGGAGGAACTTCGATGGAAGCACCGGCGGCGACCGCGAGCGGCGGCCGAACGACGCGAGCACGCCAGGGCCGGCTCACGACGATCGTGATCATGGCGGTGACCGCGGCGGTCATCGGGGTGGTCGCCTTCGTGGTCAACCAGCCCGCCGCCACGACCGCGGGCGTGACCGAGGTCAGCCTCACCGGTGACGCCGGCAGCGCCGCTCCCGAGGTCGGCAAGGCGGCCCCGGACTTCCTGGCCCAGACGGTCGACGGCAAGACCGTCAAGCTCAGCGACTTCAAGGGAAAGCCCGTCTGGCTCACCTTCGGGGCGAGCTGGTGCCAGCCCTGCCGGGCCGAGAACCCGGACATCCAGGCCGCGGTCGCGAAGCACGCCGGCTCCGACCTCGTGGTCCTCGGGGTGTTCATCTCCGAGGACGCCGCCGCGGTCAAGGACTACGGCGATCGAGTCGGCCTGACCTACCAGCGGATCGCCGACCCGTCCACGAAGATCGCCTCGCAGTACCGGATCCTGGGCATCCCCTCGCACTTCTTCATCGACAAGGACGGGATCCTCCGTCAGATCAAGGTCGGCAGCCTCGACCCGGCCTCGATGGACGCGGCCATCCAGGGGATCTCGGGGTGAACGACGGCGACGCGCCCCTCGCCCCGGAGGCCGCCGAGGCGGCCGATGCGACGGCCGTCGCCGAGACGACCGCGGCCGAGGCGGCGGCGAGCCCGGAGATCGCCGCGGGCGTCCCGGCGCCCCGTCGCGGGGTCCGGGGAGTCTTCGACCGGCTCGTCGTCCAGATCGGACGGATCCCCCACCCGCCGCTCCGGAGCAAGCGCGGCCTCCTGATCGTGATCCTCCTCGTCGCCGGGTTCGGTTCGGTGTCGACGGTCGGCGGGGTGGTGGCCATCAGCTGGACGGAGACGGCCGACTTCTGCGGTCGCTGCCACTCGATGGACCCCGAGCTCAAGGCGTACGCGATGTCGCCCCATCGCGAGGTCCCCTGCGCCGAGTGCCATGTCGAGCCCGGAGCCCAGGGCTGGATCAAGGCGAAGATCAACGGCACCCGGCAGCTCCTCCTGCTCCTGGCCGGCGCCTATCCCAAGCCGATCCCCGCCCCCGACCACGCCGAGCTGCCGCCGACCAGCGAGACCTGCGTCCGCTGCCACGACGTCGACACCCTGGTCGCGAACGGCGGCCCGGTGAAGCTCGTCCTCAACGCCCGCTATCGCAAGGACGAGCCGAACACCCGGGACACGATCGCCCTCGTCCTCCGCCCGGCCGGGTTCGGCGGGACCAGCGACACGCGGGGCGTCCACTGGCACATCGACTCCGAGGTGGACTACACGAGCCAGGACCCACGGGCGCAGAAGATCGACTGGGTCGGGATCAAGGAGAAGGACGGCACGTACGAGCAGTACATCGCGGCCTCTGAGATCGGGATCTCGGATGACGTCCAGCCCGACATCGACCGGCTCAAGAGCGACTCGAAGGTCCGCCGGATGGACTGCATCGACTGCCACAACCGGACCGGACACGGCATCCCCACCACGGACCAGTCGATCGACGCCGCGATCACCGGGGGCAAGGTCGCCCAGGACCTGCCCTACATCAAGAAGGAGGCGAGCGAGCTCCTGTCGATCCCGTACGCTTCGATCGCCGACGCCGACAACGCGATCGCCGGGCTGAACGACTTCTACGCCACGAAGTACCCACTGGTCCCGAAGCTCAAGGATGCCGAGCTCCAGAAGGCGATCACCAGCCTCCAGGGGATCTACCGGCTGGTCGCGACCCCGGAGATGCAGGTCACGGCGGCGACCTATCCGAACAACCTGGGCCATCAGTCGGCGCCGGGCTGCTTCCGCTGCCACGACGGGGCCCACTACAAGGTCGTCGACGGCGCCGTGACCAAGGAGACGATCCCGGCCTCCTGCGCGACCTGCCATACCTTCCCGCAGATCGGGGCGACCGAGTCGGGCGTCCTCATCGGGCAGCGACCGAACAGCCACGACGACCGCCTGTGGGTCTTCAACCACAAGAGCCAGGTGGCGTCGGCCGACCCGACCGACACGACGTGCGGCGCCTGCCACACGCGGACGTACTGCGAGAACTGCCACAACACACCCGCCTCCAAGGTTCCGCACGACGACATGGTCTACAACCACGCGAGCGTCGTCGCGAAGCTCGGGGCGACGGCCTGTGCGTCGTGCCACCAGCCCGTCTACTGCGCCCAGTGCCACTCCAACGACGTCCTCCCGAACCCCTATCCCGATCAGAGCCTGCAGCCCTCGCCCTCGCCGGCCTCCCCGTAGGGGGCCATCAGCGGGCCGGACGGCCCGAGGAGCACATGCCCGATGACTCGTCTCGACCGCGGCGCTCGACCTGAAGATTCGAGCGGATCCATGAAGTCCGAGCGACTTCGCGAGGAATGAGGGATCCCAAGGTGACTGCGAACGGCATGCGGGACCCGTCCCGCCGCGAGTGGATGAGCATCCATGAGGCCAGCTCGATGATCGGCGTCTCACCGGCGACCCTGCGTCGCTGGAGCGACGCCGGCGACATCAAGGCGTTCACGACGCCGGGCGGCCATCGCCGCTTCTCGCGCGCCGCCGTCGCCGGGATGCTGCCGGCCGATCGTCGCGGGCGCCCCAAGCTCGGGCAGCTCGGCGAGACCCCCGAGCGGATGACCCGGATCTACCGTCGGGAGCTCCAGCGCGCCGTCCAGTGGGCGCCCTGGATCGACACCATCGACGAGGCGGACCGCACCCCGCTCCGCGAGCACGGCCAACGGATCGCCGGAGCCCTCCTCACGTTCTTCGACGCGACCGACCCCGAGGCGCGCGGCGCCGCGCTCGCGATCGCCGAGGACTCGGCCGCCGCCTGCGGTGGGATCGCCGGCCGGATCGGCCTTCCCTGCGAGGCCACGGTGGAGGCGTTCCTGCGCTTCCGGATGCCGTTCGTGCGCGAGCTGGGCGGGGTCGCTCGCCGACGTGGGCTCGACACCTCCGAGACGACGCTCCTGCTCGAGACGGCGACCGAGGCGCTCGATCGGCTCCTGACGGCCGCGATCCGGGGGCATGAGCGTGCGGTCAGGCTCGTCGCGGTCCCGCCGATCAGTCCGGGCGACGTGACCGAGGCCCACCGATGATCCTCGCCACCCGATCCCCCGAGACGGCGACCGCCGGCGACCGGGCGGCCACCGTCGTCGCCCTCGTCGCTCACGCTCGCTGGGTCCCGAGCCTCCGGCGCGAGACGTTCGCCGCCGAGCTTGCGGCGCTCGAGCCGAGCCCGGGGCGATCGTCGTCCACACCTGCCACCGGGTCGAGCTCTACATCACGCCGGGCGCCTGGGGCGACCGCCCGCTGCCGACGCTCCCCGCCGGCGGCCGGCGACTCGAGGACGTCGACGCCGCGCGGCACCTCATCTCGGTGGCCTGCGGCCTCGACAGCGCGGTCCTCGGTGAGGACCAGATCCTCCACCAGCTGCGCGAGACGATCGCGAACCGGCACGCCGAGCTCCCCCTCGACCCGGTCCTCGATCGGCTCTTCCAGGCCGCGCTCCATGCCGGCCGGCGGGCCCACACCTGGTACGGCGGCGCGCCCCGCTCGCTCGCCGACCTCGCGCTCGACGCGATCGCCCGCCGCGCCGGGCCGCTCGAGGGACGGACGATCCTCATCGGCGGGGTCGGCCGGATGGGCCGTCTCGCGGCGCTCGCCACCGCCCGACGGGGCGCCCGGGTGGTCGTCACGAACCGGACCGAGGAGCGGGCCCACGCCCTCGCCCACGAGCTCGACGGCGCGACGATCCCGTTCGGTGTCGACGACAGCCTGCCGGCGCTGGACGGGGCGATCCTCGCCATCGGCGGGCCCTGGCCGATCGGCCAGCACGACACCGAGCGCCTCCTCCTGGCGAGCGACGCGCTCGTCGTCGACCTCTCCTCGCCGCCCGCGGTCGCCACGGAGCTCCAGGTCCGGCTCGGTGAGCGGTTCGTCTCGGTCGACGACCTCGCCGGCGGCCCCGTCTCGGAGCCGGATGACCGCCTCACCCGACGGCTCCAGGTCCTCATCTCGGACACCGGCCGGGACTACTGCCAGTGGCTCCGGACCCGCGACGCGGTCCCGGCGATCCAGGCCATGGCGGAGACCGCCGAGGCGCATCGTCGCGAGGAGCTCGACTGGCTCCTCCGCCGGCTGGAGGACCTGCCGGAGGACGACCGGCGCCTCATCGAGCAGATGAGCCATCGCCTGGTGGCCGGCATCCTGCACGCGCCGCTCGCGGCCCTCAACGCCGACACGAGCGGAGAGCTGGAGCGCGCTGCGCGCGATCTCTTCTCGCTATGACCGCGGTGCGTCCCCTCCGCCTCGGCACCCGCGCCAGCGCCCTGGCCATGACCCAGTCGGGTCTCGTCGCCGACGCCCTGCGCGCCCACGGCGTCCCCGTGGAGCTGGTCACGATCCGGACCCTGGGGGACCAGCGCCCGCCCGACACGACCTGGGGCGAGGGCGCCTTCGTGGGCGCCCTCGAGACGGCCCTCCTGTCCGGGGAGGTGGACCTCGCGGTCCACAGCGCGAAGGACGTCCCGACCACCGAGGACCCCCGCCTCGTCATCGCCGCCTACCCACCGCGCGAGGACCCCCGCGATGCGCTCGTCGGCCGGGTTCCGGGGCTCACCCTGGACGACCTGCCGAGCGGGAGCCGGATCGGCACCGACAGCCCGCGCCGCGGCGCCTTCATCCGAGCCCATCGACCGGACCTCCGGGTCCACCCGCTCCACGGCAACGTCGACACCCGGCTGCGCCGCCTCGACGACGGCGAGACCGACGCCCTCATCCTCGCGGTGGCCGGTCTCACCCGGCTCGGTCTCGAGGCCCGGATCGGCCAGGTCCTGCCGCCGGAGATCGTCCCGCCCGCGCCGGGCCAGGGCTCCCTCGCGATCCAGTGCCGGAGCGACGACGCGACCACCCGGGAGTGGCTCGGCCGGCTCGACGACCCGGCGACCCGCGTCGCGGTCGAGACCGAGCGCGCCTTCCTCCACGCCAGTGGCGGCGGGTGCCGGGCACCGATCGGCGGCCTGGCCCGGGTCGAGGACGGGGAGGTCGTCCTCGCCGGAGGCTCCGCCGGGATCGAGGCGCCGGACGCCCAGGAGGCGACCGACGATCGCCCGATCGTGGCCCGGGGTGAGACCCGTGGGCCGATCGAAGACCGGGTCGGCCTGGCCGCCGGGCTCGCCGCCCGGCTGAACGAGGAGCTCGCCACCGCCCGACCGGCCGGCCCACGAACGGGCCCCGCCCGGGTACTCGTGACCCGGACGGCCGCCCAGGCGACCCCGCTCGTGGAGGCGCTTCACGCGGACGGCCTCGAGGTGACCGCGGTCCCGACGATCGAGGTGATCCCCACCCCGGCCGGCGACCCGCTCGACGCGGCCGTCGCCGACCTCGGGCGCTACGCCTGGGTCGTGGTGACGAGCCCGAACGGCGCCGAGTCGGTCCTGGCGGCCGTCGCCCGCGTCGGCGCGGACCCGGGTGCGGCGCGCTGGGCCGCGGTGGGTCCGGCGACGGCGGACGCCCTGGCGGCCCACGGCGTCATGGTCGGCTTCGTTCCCGCCGAGACCGACGGCGTGGGGATCGCCGACGAGCTCCCGGTCGGGCCGGGCGACCGCGTCCTCCTCGCCCGGGCGGACATCGCCGACGGCGTGCTGCCGGCGCGACTCCTCGCCCGCGGGGCGATCGTCGACGAGGCGGTCGCCTACCGGACCGTCGAGGGTCCCGGCTCGTCGCGCGAGCCGCTGACCGCCGCCTTCGCGGCCGGCCCGTTCGACGCCGTCGTCTTCACGAGCGGCTCCACCGTCCGCGGCCTCCTCGCGCTGCTCACGCCGCAGGACCGACGGGTCGCCCTTCGGTCGACCGCCTGGTGCATCGGCCCGGCCACGGCCCGGGTCGCCCGGGAGCACGGCTTCGGCCGGGTCCGCGAGGCGACGACCCGATCCGCCGAGGCGCTCGCCGCCGGGATCGCCGCCGACCTCGACCACGACCGCCGCCATCCCCGAGGTGATCCGATGACCGTCCTTGCGGAACCCCGCACCGTCACGCCGGACCCCGGCCATCGCCTTCGCCGCCTGCGCCGGACGGCCTCGCTGCGGGCGATGGTCCGCGAGACCCGGATCCACCCACGACAGCTCGTCGCGCCGCTCTTCGTCCAGCCCGGTCGCGCGACCCGCTCGCCGATCTCGTCGCTGCCCGGGGTCTCGCGGCTGAGCCCGGACGAGGCCGTCGTGGAGGCCCGGCGGCTGGCGGCGCTCGATGTCGGCGCGGTCATCCTGTTCGGCCTGCCGGCTGCCAAGGACCCGATCGGGACCGGCGCCTGGATCGAGGACGGGATCGTCCAGGAGACGCTGAGCCGGATCCGCGACGCCGGCCTCGACCTCGTCCTCATCGCCGACACCTGCCTGTGCGAGTACACCGACCACGGGCACTGCGGTCCGGTCGACGCCGCCGGTGCGGTCATCAACGACGAGGCGATCGCCCGGCTGGCCGAGACCGCCGCGGCGCAGGCCCGGGCGGGCGCCGACGTCGTCGCCCCGAGCGCGATGATGGACGGCCAGGTCGCCGCGATCCGGTCCGGCCTCGACGATGCCGGGTTCGCCGAGACGCCGATCCTCGCCTACGCCGCGAAGACGGCCTCGGCGTTCTATGGACCCTTCCGCGAGGCCGCCGACTCGGCCCCGGCGTTCGGCGACCGGCGCGGCTACCAGATGGACCCGGCGAACCGGCGCGAGGCGATGCGCGAGATGGCGATCGACCTCGACGAGGGCGCCGACATGCTCCTGGTCAAGCCGGCGATGCCCTCGCTCGACATCCTCGCCGCCGCCCGGGAGCGGTTCGAGGTCCCGATCGGCGCCTACCAGGTGAGCGGCGAGTACGCCCAGATCGAGGCGGCCGCCCGGCTCGGCTGGATCGACCGACGCCGGACCCACCTCGAGGCCGCGACCTCGATCGTCCGGGCCGGTGCCACCTTCGTGATCACCTACGCGGCGGCGGACCTGGCGGCCTGGCTCCGCGACGGGAACGAGTGATGGACGCGACGACCCTCGGGAACCGGCAGGCGGACCTCATCCGGCGCGCCGAGGACCTCTTCCCGGGCGGCGTGAACAGCCCCGTCCGGGCGTTCCGGTCGGTCGGACGACCGCCGCTCATCCTCGAGGCCGGCGACGGTCCCCGGGTCCGCGACGCGAACGGCCGCTGGTATCTCGACTACATCGGCGCCTGGGGGCCGGCGATCCTCGGCCACGCCCATCCGGACGTGGTGGAGGCCGTCCGGGCCGCGGCGCTCGACGGCTTCGCCCTCGGGGCCACCTCGCCCCGCGAGATCGAGCTGGGCGAGGCGATCCGGGCGGCGCTCCCATCGATGGAGCGGCTCCGGTTCACGTCGTCCGGGACGGAGGCCGCGATGAGCGCGCTCCGACTCGCCCGCGGCGCCACCGGCCGCGACCTCGTCCTGAAGTTCGCCGGCGGCTATCACGGCCACTCGGACGGACTGCTCGCGGACGCGGGCTCGGGGATCGCGACGCTCGCCATCCCGGGCAGTGCCGGCGTCCCGGCCAGCATCGCCGGGGCGACGGTCGTCGTGCCCTACAACGACCTCGACGCGGTCCGCCTCGCGTTCCGGCAGCACCCCGGTCGGATCGCCGCGATCATCGTCGAGCCGGTCGCGGCGAACATCGGTGTCGTCCCGCCCGGCCCCGGCTTCCTCGAGGGGCTCCGGGAGGTCAGCGCGGCGCGACGGCGCCCTGCTCATCTTCGACGAGGTCATCACCGGCTTCCGGGTCGCCCACGACGGCGCCCAGGGACGGTACGGCGTCCGTCCGGACCTGACGGTCCTGGGCAAGATCATCGGGGGCGGCCTCCCGGTCGGCGCCTACGGCGGTCGGCGCGAGGTCATGGACCTCGTGGCCCCGTCCGGACCGGTCTACCAGGCCGGCACCCTCTCCGGGCACCCGCTGACGATGGCGGCCGGGGCCGCGACCCTGCGACACCTCGCACCCGAGCGCTACGCCGAGCTGGAGGCGACCGGGGCCGCCCTCGAGGCGGGCCTGCGCGGCGCCGCGATGGCAGCCGGTGCGCGGGTCTCGATCGGACGGGTCGGAGCCCTCCTGACGGTCTTCTTCCGGTCCGAGGCCCCGCGGGACTACGCCGAGGCCGGCGAGTCCGATCGGGCCGCCTTCGCCCGCTTCTTCGGGGCGATGCTCGATGCCGGCATCCTGCTCCCGCCCTCGCAGTTCGAGGCCTGGTTCATCTCCCTCGCCCACGACCCGGAGGTCGTGGCCGAGACGGTCGAGGCCGCCCGGACGGCGTTCCGCTCGTGACCGGGACCCCCGTGCTCGCGACGGTCGAGGTGGCCGGCCAGCCCGCTGCCGGCCCCGACGCCGGGCCGCGGGGCTCCTCCGACCCGCGGGCCGACCGCTACCTGCGCGCCTGCCGGCGCGAGCCGGTCGACGCGACCCCGGTCTGGTTCATGCGTCAGGCCGGGCGCTCGCTGCCCGAGTTCCGGGCCGTCCGGGAGCGCGCCTCGCTCGTCGAGATCACCCGGGATCCGGCCCTCTGCGCCGAGGTCACCCTCCAGCCGGTCCGCCGGCTCGGGGTGGACGCGGCGATCCTCTTCGCCGACATCACGACCCCGTTCACCGGTCTCGGGGTGGCGTTCGAGATCAAGCCCGGCGTCGGTCCGGTCATCGAGGCACCGATCCGGACCGCCGGCGACGTCGCCCGCCTCGTAGACCTTCGACCCCGAGGCCGCCGTCGGACCGCTCCTCGAGGCGATCCGGCTCATCCGGGCCGCCTCGCCGGTCCCGCTCATCGGGTTCGCCGGCGCGCCGTTCACCCTCGCCTGCTACCTCATCGAGGGTGGCCCGTCGCGGGAGTTCCTGCGCACCCGGGCCTTCATGCATGCCGAGCCGGCGGCCTGGGCGGCGCTCATGGAGCGCCTCGTCGAGACGACGATCGGCTACCTCGCCGCGCAGGTGGCGGCCGGCGCCCAGGCGGTCCAGGTCTTCGACTCGTGGGTCGGCGGGCTCGGGCCACGCGACTACGACCTCCATGTCGGTCCCTGGATGCGCCGCCTGTTCGACGGTCTCGCCGCCCTCGACGTCCCGCGGACCCACTTCGGCATCGGGACCGCCGGCCTGCTCGCGCGCCAGGCGGAAGCCGGCGGCGACGTCATCGGGCTCGACTGGCGGATCGCCCTGGCCGACGGCTGGGATCTCGTCGGCGACCGGGCCGTCCAGGGGAACCTGGACCCGGCCCTCCTCCTCGGCCCGTTCGAGGCCGTCGCCGACGCCGCGGACTGGATCCTGGACCAGGCCGGCGGTCGCCCGGGTCACGTCTTCAACCTCGGTCACGGGGTCCTCCCCGAGACCGATCCCGACGACCTCCGCCGCCTCGTGGACCGCGTCCACGAGCGGACCAGCCGAAGGAGCGCGCAGTGAGCGCCGACGCCGTCCTGCTCATGGCCTACGGGAGCCCCGACCGGCTCGACCAGGTCGCCGCCTACTACACCGACATCCGCCGGGGCAGCCCGCCCCCGCCGGAGCTCCTGGACGAGCTCCTCGATCGCTACCGGGCGATCGGCGGCGGCTCGCCCCTGTCGCGGATCGTCGAGGCCCAGCGAGCCGCCCTGGAGCGGGAGCTGGCCGCCCGCGGTCGCCCGGTCCGGGTCTACGCCGGGATGCGCCACATCGAGCCGAGGATCGGCCGGATCGTCGAGGGCATGGCGGCCGACGGGGTGACCCGCTTCGTCGCGATCGCCCTCGCCCCGCAGGCTTCCTCGAACGCCGCCGGCTACCGGCGGGCCGTCGAGGGCGGCCTGGCCGCGCTCGGCGAGGCCACGCCCGCGGTGACGTACGTCGACTCCTGGCACGACCAGCCGCGGTTCATCGAGGCGCTGGCGGAGACGACCCGCGAGGCCCTGGCGCGGTTCCCGGACCCCGACGCGGTGCGGGTGATGTTCACCGCCCACAGCCTGCCGGCGCGGGTCCTCGCCGAGGGCGATCCGTACCCCGCCGAGCTCGCCGCCACTGCGGCCCTCGTCGCCGGGCGGCTCGGCCTGACCGGCTACGACTTCGCCTACCAGAGCGCGGGCCGGACGGGCGAGCCGTGGCTCGGCCCGGACCTCCTCGCCGAGATCCGCCGGCTGGCGGCCGCCGGGACCACCGAACTCGTCATCCGCCCGGTCGGCTTCGTGGCCGATCACCTCGAGGTCCTCTACGACATCGACATCGAGGCGCAGGCCGTCGCGACCGAGGTGGGGATCCGCCTCGAGCGGGCGCGCTCGATGAACGACGACCCCACCTTCATCGCCGGGCTGGCCGACCTCGCGGTCGGCGCCCTCGCCCCGGCATCCCTCGCCCCGGCATCCCCCGCCCCGGTCGGCATCGCCTGACCGTTCCAACCGCCACGAGGTCCACCATGAGCCAGCTGATCACGGAGCCGATCGTCGAGCCGGTCGTCGAGCGGCCCGGGCATCCGGGAGCGATCCCGACCGGGCACCCGGGGGGTCATCCCGGCGGCCATCCGGGCGGCCACCCGACCGCGGTCGGCGCGGTCCGGCCCGAGGGCTACGTCTTCGGACGGGCGCCGATGCTCGTCTACTGGGAGACGACGCTCTCATGCGGGCTCGCCTGCAAGCACTGCCGGGCCACCGCCATGCCGGAGCGCGACCCGAACGAGCTGTCGACCGAGGAGGGGTTCGCGCTCCTCGACCGGGTCACCGGGTTCGGGCAGCCCTACCCGCACGTCGTCTTCACCGGTGGCGACCCGCTCCGCCGGCCCGACCTCGAGACGCTCGTGTCAGCCGCGACCGAGCGCGGGATCGGCGCCTCCCTGGCCCCGGCCGCCACGCCCGACATGACGATCGAGCGGCTCTACGCGCTGAAGGCGGCCGGGATCCAGACGATGTCGCTGAGCATCGACGGCTCCGACGCCGAGCGACACGACGGGTTCCGGGGCGTCCCGGGCACCTTCGACCTGACCGTCCGGGCCGCCGGCTGGGCCCACGAGGTGGGTCTCCCGCTCCAGATCAACACCCTGGTCACCGACGAGACGCTGCCCGACCTGCCGGCGACCTACGAGCTCATGAAGCGCCTGGGGATCATCCGCTGGAGCCTCTTCTACCTCATCTCCGTCGGGCGCGGGACGAGCCTCCGAGAGATCGGCCCGGCCGACTCCGAGCGACTGAACGGCTGGCTCTACGAGATCTCGAAGACGTCGCCGTTCGCGATCAAGACGACCGAGGCCACCCACTACCGCCGGATCGCCATCCGCCGGATGCACGAGGAGGGCCTCGACGACGCGGCCATCGCTGCGACCCCGGTCGGGCGCGGCTTCGGCGTCCGGGACGGCAACGGGATCATGTTCGTGTCGCACGACGGGAACGTCTATCCGTCCGGGTTCCTCCCCCTCGTCGTCGGCAACGTCCGCACGGACGACATCGTGGACCTCTACCGGAGCCACCCTGTCTTCACCAGCCTGCGTGACGTGAGCACCTACAAGGGCCGCTGCGGGCGATGCGAGTACGCCCGCCTGTGCGGCGGTTCGCGGGCCCGCGCCTACGCCTGGACCGGCGACCCGCTCGAGACCGATCCGCTCTGCCCCTACGTGCCGCCGACGGCCGCCGTCCCGGCCGTCTGAGCGCCGTCGCGATGCCCGTCCTCGTCGTCGGCGGAGGGATCACCGGCCTGACCGCGGCCCACGCGCTCGGTCGGGCGGGGATCCCTGTCGTCCTCGCCGAGGCGAGCGGGCGGCTGGGCGGCAAGGTCGGCACGGAGCGACAGGACGGCTTCCTCGTCGAGTCCGGGCCGGACTCGTTCATCAGCTACCGGCCGGCGGCGCTGGATCTGGCCCGGGAGCTGGGCCTGGGCGAGGCGATCATCCGCCCGACCGAACCGCGGACGGTCAACATCCGGAGCGGCGGCCGGTTCCGCCGGCTGCCGGATGGGATGGGGCTGGTCCTCCCGACCCGGATGGGCCCGTTCGTCACGACCGACCTCTTCTCGCCCCTGGAGAAGCTCCGGATGGGGCTCGACCTCGTCCTCCCCCGCGACGGTCTGACCGGGGACGTGGCCGTCGGGACGTTCCTCCGCCGCCGGCTCGGCGGCGCGCTCGTGGAGCGACTGGCCGGACCGCTCATCGGCGGGGTCTACGGGACGCCGGTCGACGAGCTGAGCCTGCTCGCGGTCGTCCCGCAATTGCGCGACGCGGAGCGGGAGCACCGGAGCCTGCTCCTCGCGAGCCTCGCCTCGGGACGGGCCCGGAAGGGCCAGCCCGGTGGCTCGCCGTTCGTGACCCTGGCCGGCGGGACCGGTCAGCTGACCGATGCCCTCGCCATGGCGATCGCCGGACAGCCCGACGTGACGATCCGGACGGGGGCCGCGGTCGGGCCGATCCAGCGGACGACCGGCGGCTATGAGGCCGCCCTCGGCAACGAAGCGGCGACGCGCTTCGACGCCGTGATCCTGGCGACGTCCGGGCCGGTCGCCGCGGGGCTGCTCGAGGGACTCGCCCCGGTCGCCGCCGGGCGGATCCGGACCGTCCCGCACGGCAGCACGGCCGTCGTCACGCTCGCCTACGACCTCGACGCGTTCGAGAAGCCGCCGACCGGTCACGGCTTCCTCGTCGCGGCGGGCGAGCCGCTGGCGATCGACGCCTGCACGTTCAGCTCCCGGAAGTGGGCGGGTCGTGCCCCGGACGGGACGATCCTCCTGCGCTGCTTCATGGGGTCGCACCGGCCCGAGCTGCTGGCCGGCAGCGACGACGACCTGCTGGCCGCCGCCGAGCGCGACATCGCGACGACGCTCGGGGCCCACGGTCGGCCGATCCTCCGGCGGGTCGCCCGATGGACCGGCCAGATGCCCCATTACACCGTCGGGCACCTCGAGCGCGTCGAGGCCGTCTTCGCGGCGCTCGCCGACCTGCCCGGTCTCGTCCTCGCCGGGGCCCCGTACCGGGGCGTCGGCCTGCCCGACTGCATCGGCCAGGGTCGGGCCGCCGCCTCCACCGTCCGCGCCCACCTCGACCGCGGGCGGCCGGACGGCCTGGCGGATCCGGTCTCGACGACGGCTGCGGCGGAGGGCGACGCGGCGTCCGCGGTCACCGTCCCCCTCGACCGGCTCGTCCCGGGGGACGACGGGCGAGTCGCCAGCGTCGGACCGATCCATCGCGCCGAGCTCGCCCGAGAGGGCGTCCAGCCGGGCGCGGCCGTGACGGTCGCGTCGGCGGCCCCGTTCGGCGGCCCGCTCGTGCTCCAGGTCGGGCGGGCCCGGGTGGCCCTCGCCCGGTCGGTTGCCGTCACGGTCGAGGTGAGCGTCGGCCATGGACCGGAGCCTGTCCGCGACGACCGACCCGCGTCCGTCCGATGACCGGCCGACACCGGCACGGCGCCGCCGAGACCGGGACGCCGGACCCCGCCGTCGATGCCGAGCGACTGCCCACGGTCGCGCTCGTCGGTCGACCGAACGTCGGCAAGTCCACGTTCCTCGCCCGGGCGAGCCATCGCTTCGTCGAGACGTCGAACGCGCCTGCCTGAGGCCCAGGTCGACGCGCCCGCTACCATCGAACGGATGCGGACCGAGCGGATCCAGGTGGCCGATGGCGTCGAGCTCGCGGTCGACGCCTGGGACCCGGCCGAGCGAGATGACCCGGCAGCGCCGGACGGCAGGGACGCCGCGCCCTTCCTCCTGGTCCACGGCCTCGCCTCGAACGCGCGGATGTGGGACGGGGTCGCGGCCGGCCTCGTCGCCAACGGCCATCCGGTCATCGCGGTGGATCTCCGTGGGCACGGCCGATCGTCGAAGCCGGACGGGCCCTACGACGTCCCCACGGTGGCCAAGGATCTCGCCACGCTGATCGCCGGCCTCGGGCCCGACCGGCCGGTCGTGGCCGGGCAGTCCTGGGGCGGCAACGTCGTCCTCGAGCTGGCGGCGCGCCACCCCGACGTCGTCCGGGGGATCGTCTGCGTCGACGGCGGCTGGCTCGAGCCGAGCCACGAGTTCGCCGACTGGGAGGCCTGCCGGACCGCCCTGGCACCGCCGCGGCTGGTCGGCCGCCGGCTCGAGGAGATCGAGGGCTACATCCGCTCGGCGCACCGTGACTGGCCCGAGAGCGGGATCCGCGGGACCCTCGCGAACTTCGAGGTTCGGCCGGACGGCACGGTCGCGCCGTGGCTCACGTACGAGCATCACCTGACCGTGCTGCGCGGGCTCTGGGAGCACCACCCCACCACGCGCTATCCCGATCTCGACGTCCCCGTCCTGCTGGTGCCGGCCGACGGCGGCGACCCGGACTGGATCCGGCGCAAGCGCCGCGACGTCGAGGCAGCGGCCGGCACGATCCCGAATGCCAGGGTCCACTGGGTCACCGGCGACCACGACATCCACGCCCAGCACCCGGACGAACTGTCGAGCGTGATGCACGACCTGACCACGAGCGGGTTCTTCGGATGAGCGGTCCGCGGATCCTCGCGATCATGGGCTCCGGGGAGACCGCGCCGACGATGGCCAAGGTCCACCGGGCCCTGTTCGAGCGGTTCGGTGGCGAGCCGGCTCCCGCCGCGATCCTCGACACGCCCTACGGCTTCCAGGAGAACGCCGACGAGCTGAGCGCCCGGACCGTCACCTTCTTCCGGGAGAGCATCGGGCGTGAGGTGACGGTCGCCTCCTACCGGTCGCGTGACGTCGACGCGGTGAGCCTGGCGACGGCCGTCGCCCGGATCCGCGAGGCCCGCTACCTCATGGCCGGGCCGGGCAGTCCCAGCTATGCGCTCCGGCAATGGGCCGGCGGCCCGATCCCGGTCGCGCTCGCCGACGGGCTGCGCGACGGCGGCATCCTCACGATGGCCAGCGCGGCGGCCCTCACCCTCGGGACCCTGACGATCCCGGTCTACGAGGTCTACAAGGTCGGCGAGGAGCCTCGCTGGCTGGAGGGCCTCGACCTCCTCGGCCCGGCGACCGGCCTTCGGGCCGCGGTCGTCCCCCACTACGACAACGCCGAGGGTGGCAACCACGACACCCGGTTCTGCTACATGGGCGAGCGCCGCCTGCGCATCCTCGAGCGGGCGCTTCCCTCCGGCACGTTCATCCTGGGCGTGGACAGCCACACCGCGCTCGTCCTCGACCTCGATAGGCGCACGGCGGCCATCTCCGGGCTCGGCGGCGTGACCGTCCGGGTCGACGGTCGGAGCACCGTCTTCCCGAGCGGCAGCGAGGTGCCGATCGGGACCCTCGACGAGGTCGCCCACGACCTGGCCGCCGGCGGATCCGTCGACATCGGCTGGGAGCCCGGAGGCGGCGATGCCCACGCCAGGCGGGCCGGTGCAGGAGGAACGACGCGCCCGGCCGAGCCGCTCCGGGACGAGATGACGACGCTCGAGGGGACGTTCATCGCCGCCCTCGGGCACCGCGACAGCCGTGCCGCCGTCGGGGCCCTCCTCGACCTCGACTCGGCCATCGAGGCCCGGCTCCGAGCGGGCGAGGACAGCCCCGACCTCGACAACGCCCAGGCCACCTTCCGGGCCCTGATCGCCCGGCTCGGCGAGACCGCCGCCGCCGGGGGGGCCGACCCTCGGGCGACCCTCGAGCCGTTCGTCGCGGCCCTCCTGGAGCTGCGAGGCCGTGCGCGTGCCGCGCGCGATTGGGAGACCGCCGACCTTGTCCGCGACCGGCTCACCGCGGCCGGCGTCGAGGTCCGCGACGACCCGACCGGTTCGACCTGGGTCCTCGGAGGAGCGGCCCCGGACTGACCGGGTACCGGTGAGCTTCCGACGGCTCACCGACACTCGACGGGAACGCAGCGGGTCAGGGGTGACTGCGCCGGACCCGGCGGCGACAATGATGCCGTGGATGACGGGCGCCCCCTGCACGACCCCGCGGCAGACCCGGTGACGCAGTGCCGGTCGCTGCTCGACGCGGCGACCGCCCGGTTCCATGCCGGCGAGATCCGCGCGAGCGCCGACCTTGCCCTCCAGGCGTCCAGCCTCGCCGTGGAGGCCGGCCGGGGCGACCTCGTCGCCGAGGCGGCGCTGGTCATGCCGGGCGTCCCCGACGCGACGACGGCCGCAGCCGTCGAGCGGATGTGCCGCGAGGCCCTGGGCTCGGTGGACCCGACCGATCGTCCGCTCCGGGCCCGGATCCACGCCCAGCTGGCCGTCGCCCTCCATCTGCGGGACCGGCTCGACGAGGCGGAGGAGCAGGCGGAGCGAGCGGTCGCGCTGGCCGAGGGGATCGGGGACCCGGGGGCGTCCGCGGCCGCGCTCCACGCCCGGCTGTTGACGATCGCCGGACTCGGACGGGCCGCCGAGCAGCTGGAGCTGAGTGACCGGATGCTCGACGCCGCGACCGCCGCGGGCTCCGTCGATGCCGAGCTCCAGGCCCGGGTCTGGCGGTTCGATGCCCTCCTCCGGCTCGGCCGGACGACCGAGGCCGGGCACGAGGCCGACTCGCTCGACGTCCTCGCCGCCCGGGCCGACGAGCCGCTCGTGCGCTGGAATGCCCGACTGGCGCGGGCCGGCCTCTTCCACGCCGTGGGCCGCCTCCGCGAGGCCGAGGAGCTCGCCCGGTCGGCCCGCACCTCGCTCCCGCCGAGCCAGCGCCACCAGGCCGAGCCCCTGTTCGTCGCCCAGCTGATGCTCATCGCCACCGATCGGGGCGTGGAGCCGCCGGAGATCGAGATGGCCCGGGGCTTCGCCGTCGGGGCCCCGGCCATCGCCGTGGCGATGACCGGGCGCTACGACCTGGAGCGGGGCGATCTCGCCAGCGCTCGGTCGTCGTTCGAGGCCGTCCGCCCTCGCCTCGACGAGATCCGCCTCGACCGACGTGGCCTGCCGACGCTGACGGCCGCCGCCGAGCTCGCGGTCGCCTTCGATGACCCCGGGGTCGGCGCGGTCCTCCACGCTCGACTCGCGCCGTTCGACGGGCTCCTGATCGCGAGCACCGTTGGCGCGGTCGGGCCGGTCGCGTACTTCCTCGCGCGCCTGGAGACGCTGCTCGAGTGGCACGACGACGCCGTCGGACACGCCGAGGCCGCGGTCGACCTGGCTGCCCGCGCGGACTTCGGACCGTGGCTGGCCCGTGCCCGGCTCGCCACCGCGGATGCCCTCCTCGCCCGCGGCGCCGCCGGCGATCGCGAACGGGCACGACGAGCGGCGACGGTCGCGCTCGTGGGGGCGCGGCAGCTGGGGATGGAGGCGCTGGTCGGGCGCGGGCGGGCCCTCCTGGACGGGCTCGTCGCGTCGCCGCGCCTGTCGCCGCGCGAACGCGAGGTCGCCGCGCTCGTGGCCGGTGGCGCCTCGAACCGCGAGATCGCGGAGGCCCTCGTCATCTCCGAGCGGACGGCCGAGACGCACGTCCAGAACATCCTGGCCAAGCTCGGCGTCCATTCGCGGACGCAGATCGTCGCCTGGGCTGCCGGGCAGGGCATCGTCGGCGACCGACCCGGTACGTAGGCGCCGTTTCCGTACCGCCATCCGTGGCTCCGACGATGCGGTCGACCAGCGGTCGGCCATACGGTCCCCGCGAACCCGGCCCCGAAGCGGGTCGGGATGCGGAGGACCCGATGAACGTCGCCATCGTCTGCAGCGCGATCCTCGCCGCCGTGATCTTCGTCCTGGGCGCCAACGTGTCGCGGCTTCGCCTTCGCCGCGAGCGAGCCGGGGGCGCCCAGTACGCGACGGACGCGGGGGACGGCCTGTTCAAGGCCGTGCGAGCTCACGGGAACGCCGCCGAGTACGTGCCCACCCTGGCCGTGCTCATGCTCCTCGTCGGAGCCCGCGACCCGGCTCCCTGGGCGCTCGGGGCGATGATCGGCGCGACCGCGTCGCGACTGCTCCACGTCTACGGCATCCTCGCCTCGCCGACCCTCGATCGGCAGACCGCCGCCCGGTTCGTCGGGGCGGTGGGCACCTACCTGTTCGGGCTGGTCCTCGTGGCCGCCGCCCTGACGACGCTCCGATGACCCGGGAGAACGCGGCGCGGGACCCGGATGGCGCGCATGGATCGTCCGCTGCCATCGCCCTCGTCCGGCGCTACTTCGAGGAGATCTTCAACCGCCAGGACCTGGAGGTGTGCGACGAGATCCTGGCCGACGACTACCTCGAGCACGCGCCGGCGCCGTTCAGCCAGGACGAGCCCGGCCCGGTGCACGGCGGTCGGGCGACCCGCGAGACCGCCCGCTGGCTGCTCGCCCAGTTCCCCGATCTCCGGTTCACGGTCGAGGCGGTCATCGCCGACGGCGACATCGTCGCGGTCCGACTCTTCGGAACCGGGACGAACCTGGGCCCGATCGGGCCCATCCCAGCCACCGGACGGCGCTTCTCGTCCCGGTCGAGCCACTGGTTCCGGGTGGGCGATGGCCGCCTCACCGAGCATTGGGCGACCCGGGACGACCTGACCGCGATGCTCCAGCTCGGGCTGGTCGTGCCGCCGATCCCGCGGGGCTGATACCCGGGCGCCGATACGGCCGGGACGCTCGCGTCCCGACGGCAGCCGGGTCCCTACGGCACTCAGCGAGTGCCGCGCAGTAACACGACGGGTTCGCCCGCGTCTCGTCCAGTGGGGGCACCGGACAGACCCGACACGCGGAGGCTCGTCGAGATGGGGGTCCTGGGACGGCTCTTCGGCGGGAGCGGCTCGGACGGCCGGCCCGCGCTCCGCGACGATCGGAGCGAGGCCCTCGTCGGCCAGGGCAACGACGCCGACGAACGTGGGGACTTCGATGGCGCGATCGCAGCCTACGGGCAGGCGATCGAGCTCGATCCCGGGCATGCCCACGCGTACCGGAACCGCGGGGTCGCCTATCAGCGCCACGGGGACGACCAGCTGGCCCTGGCCGACTTCGAGCGGGCGGTCAAGCTGGACCCGAAGTACGCCGAGGCATGGGCGAGCCGCGCCGACGTCCGGCTCGATCGAGGCGACATCGACGGGGCCCTGGCCGACTTCGACGAGGCCATCCGCCTCCGACCGAAGGGCTACGAGCTGCTCGTCGCTCGGGCTCGCGCGCGCATCGACGCCGGGAAGCTCGATGGTGCCCTCGATGACGCCACGCGCGCCGAGCGTCTCGACGAGGGGCGTTCCGACGCGCGCTGGGTACGCGGTCTGGCCCTCGCCCACACCGGTCGGGACGTCGAGGCGATCGCCGAGTACACGACCGTCCTCGAGCTCGACCCCGATCACTACCAGGCCCTCTCGGGGCGCGCCCGCGCGCAACTGCGACAGGGTCGTTCCGACGCGGCCCTCGCCGACATCGACCACCTGATCGAGCTCACGCCGGACTTCGCCCTCCTCTACGCCTTCCGTGCCGGCGCGCGGGCCGAGGCCGGCGACCCGACCGGCGTGACGGCGGACCTCGACCGAGCCCGCGCGATGGCGGACGGACCGGAAGAGCTCGAGGCGATCGAGGAGATCGCTCGCGAGATGGGCTGACCGGCTCAGCGCAGGACGATCGGGGACGCGGGCGCGAGCGGAGAGCCAGGCCACGGTACCTGCGCCCAGGTGAAGAGATCGGACGCCCAGACGGCGACGAGCACCAGGGCGACGGCGATCACACGTCGCGAGTCACGACCCTCGCGGCGCGGCGTTGGCTCCGGACCCGAGCCACGAGCATCACCAGTCCGACGACCACGGCAGCGGCGAGAAGTCCGAACAGGTAGTTCGGCTGGCTGGTGAGATAGAACCCGCGGGTGAATCCGGGTGGGGGTTCACTTCCGGAATAGATCGCGCCGGACCGTCCGATGAGGATCGCCACCGACGTGGCCTCGGCGACCAGGACGAAGACCACCGCACCAAGAGCGACGGCCGCGACCCACCAACGCATCTCACCCTCCGTGGAGGTCCCCCGTCGGCCGAGCGGCCGGCGGCGGCCGGAGTATGCATCCGGCCAGGCGACGGTCATACCCGCCGCTGGTCCCACGGGATGGAGGCACCGGTACCACCGCATCGGGAACACCTCCGGACCGATGAGCGACGTCGGTCGCCGGCCGCGGTCTCGAGGGGCATCCCCTATACTCGGCTCCGCGCCGACATAGCTCAGCGGTAGAGCAGCTGTTTCGTAAACAGCAGGTCCTCGGTTCAAATCCGAGTGTCGGCTCCACTCCCCTTCCTGTTGTGGTCCGCGTGTAGGCACCGACTACAGGTTGTGGTTCGAGCCCGTTTCCCTGTGAACCAGTCGGTTCCCGGTTTGACGATTTCCGCGGATGTTTCCGCGGGGAGAATCTTCACAGCCGGGCCGGGAGGTGCCGGGAGGCCCCCTCGAAGTACGCCGCGACGGTCCACGCCTGCCGCGAGTCGATCAGGGCGTGGTCACGGCCCCGACCGATCGGGAGCTGCTCGCGCTGCTTTGGTCGGCAGGCCCGCTGCTGCGGACGGTCCTCGCACTGCTGCTCGGGACCGGCGTGCGGATCAGCGACCTGACCGATCTCGCCGTCGGCGACCTGCGGCCGGGCGAACTGGTCGTCGCGCGCACCAAGAACCGGGCCGGGCGGCTGGTGCCGCTCGACCTGGTGCTCGAGGCGCTGCTGGCCCGTCATGTTGCCGACCGCGGGTCGACGGGCTGTCAGACCCTGTTCGTGACGCGGACCGGCCGGGCGCTCACGGCCGACGCGACCCGCCTGGCACTCGCCGACGCCCGGACCCGGGCTCGGCTCGATGTGTGGGTGACCCCGCACATCGTGCGCCACTGGCATGTGCCCGACCAAGCGAGGGTGTAGTTGGCGCCCGTGCGGGTCTCTGGCCCAAGGCGCCGTTCTGCCTGGCAGGTGGCGTGGACATCGTCCAGCGTCAGGTTGGAGTCCGGCCGTCAACTCGATCGTGGCGGCCGCACTCGCCATCTCGCCGCCGCCGGTACGTGTCAGCAGACTGTCCGGCAGGCTCGGTGAAGTCGGCGACAAGTCGCCGCTCGGCAAGGCGATTGCCCGGGTTCTCGCAGGCGCAAGATCCGAGGGCGACCGACGGCGCTTCGCGACCTGCCTCGGCGCATTCCTTCGCTGGGGCGACGGCAAGGGAATCCCGCCGTCGGAATGCTGGCCCGGCGACCTCGTCGCCTTCAAGCGCGATCGCCTGACGATGGGGTACCGATCCCATGGCGAGTACGGCCGAGTGGCAAGTCGTCCCCTGGAAGAGCTTGCGCGTAACGGGTGAACTCCCCGCGCCCTCGCGCGTGACGAACCCGTCTCCCGTGCGACCGTGTAGGCTTTGAGGGTCATGGATGCACGCGAGAAGATGAACGTGGCCCTTGGGCGCACGTCGCTGGTGGTGGCGGCCAGCGACGGCCCTGGTGGATAGGTACGACCAAACCGCACTCCCACGTCCTCGAGCGACCGACACACCGACTGATCTAGCCGGGCGTTCGCGCGCCCATCGGGCCACCTGAGGTGGACGTCCTCCTGGCAGGCGGCATCTTCGTCGTCGCCTACGCCCTGATCGCCTCCGAGCGCTTCGATCGGACGCTGGTGGCCCTGCTCGGCGGCCTCCTTGTCGTGGTCCTCGGGGTGGTCGACCAGGAAGAAGCATTCGCCGGCATCGACTTCAATGTCATCTTCCTGCTGGCCGGAATGATGATCCTGGCCGGCGGGCTGAGCCGGACCGGCTTCTTCGAGTACGTCGCCGGACTGGCGATCCATCAGTCGCGGGGCCAGCCGTTCCGGCTGCTGGTGATCCTCGCGGTCGCCACGGCGATCCTGGCGGCCTTCCTCGACAACGTGACGACCGTCGTCCTGCTGACGCCGATCACGCTGTCGATCGCACGAACCCTCAAGGTGTCGCCCTTTCCCTACCTGATCAGCCAGATCTTCGCCTCGAACATCGGCGGGACCGCGACCCTCATCGGCGATCCCCCGAACATCCTCATCGGCTCGGCGGCCGGGCTCGACTTCGGGGACTTCCTGGTCAACCTGGCACCGGTCGTCATCGTGATCATGGCCGTCTTCCTGGTGATCGTGCGGCTCTGGTTCCGGCGCACGCTGCAGGACGATGAGGACCGACTCGACATCCTGGCCGCCCTGGACCCAGCGGCGGCGATCACGGACCGGCCCCTGATGATCCGGTCCCTCGTCGTGCTGTGCCTGACCCTTCTGGGCTTCCTGTTCCACTCGGTGATCGGCGTCGAGGCAGCGACCATCGCCCTCCTCGGCGCAACGGTTCTCATGATCATCGGTCCGCTCGACCCGCACGACTCCCTGCGTGACATCGAGTGGAGCACCCTGTTCTTCTTCGTCGGCCTGTTCATGCTCATCGAGGCCGTCGTTCAGGTCGGGATCGTCGGCACGGTCGCGGACGCACTGGCCGACCTCGCGGTCGGCCGCCAAGAGGTGGCGACCATTGGCATCCTGTGGGTGTCGGCCAGCGGCTCCGCGATCGTCGACAACATCCCGTACACGGCGACGGCGATCCCGATCGTCGAGCGGATGATCGAGACCGGGCTCGAGGGTGAGCCGCTGTGGTGGGCCCTCGCGCTCGGCGCCTGCCTCGGCGGCAATCTCACGATCGTCGGCGCCTCGGCCAACATCGTGGTTGCCAACCTTGCGGCCCGCGACGGGCACCCGATCACGTTCGGGCAGTTCCTGCGATACGGGTCGGTCGTGGTGTTGATGTCGCTCGCGATCTCGACTGCCTATCTGTGGCTGCGCTACCTGGGTGACCGGCATGCGCGAGGAAGACGAACCCATGAGCAAGGCCGAATCGACCGCCAAGTTCAGGATGCACGAGCCCTTCGGGACACGCTGTTCGCGGTGGCGTTCTTCACCGCAGTGATCTTGGTCAATCGGATCTGGCGATCCCGTTCATCGCGCTGATGCAAGCCCTCGGACTCTGGGCCGTCGGCGCGTCTGAGCCGACATCGATGTCTCTCGAGAGCACCGACGAGGTGCGTTCGACCCTCGCGGCCTTCGGGCGTCGGCCTACGACACTTTCGATCGCGGCCTGATGGCTGACCTGCCCGCGCAACCGGTCGACCGCCTGCTCGCCCCATTCCGCGAGTTCACCGCCCGCGAAGCCTCGGGCGGCCTGCTCCCTGATTGCGGCCGCGTTGATCGCCATCGTGTGGGCCAACTCGCCGGCTGCCGCGTCGTACACGGCCCTGTGGGAGACGCCCGTCACCATCGGCGTGGGTGACTACACGCTGTCGAAATCGCTGCTCGTGTGGATCAACGATCGGGTTGATGGCGATCTTCTTCCTGGTCGTCGGCCTGGAGATCAAGCGCGAGGTCCTCGTCGGCGAGCTGGCTTCCGTCCGGCGCGCGGCATTGCCGATCACCGCCGCTATCGGTGGGGCCGTCCTCCCGGCGTTTCTGTTCCTACTGATCACCAGCGGCGATCCCGAAGCCGCCCGTGGCTGGGGTGTTCCGATGGCGACCGACATCGCGTTCGCGCTCGGCGTTCTGGTCCTGCTTGGGTCGCGAGTGCCGATGGGTCTCCGGATCTTCCTCACCGCGCTGGCCATCGTCGACGACCTTCTGGCGGTGATGGTGATCGCCATCTTCTATTCGTCAGATGTGTCTCTCCTGGCGCTCGGCGCCGCCGGCGTGCTCCTGCTTGTCCTCGTCGCGGCGAACTTCCTGGGCGTCCGGAGGCCGCTCGTCTACGGCCTCCTCGGCATCGCGTTGTGGGTCGCCATCCTCCAGTCCGGGATCCACGCGACGATCGCCGGCGTGCTTCTGGCGATGACCATCCCGGCTCGGGCGCGGATCGATCCGACGGACTTCCTCGAGCGCGCCCGCGGGTTCATCTCCGACTTCGCCGGGCGAGAAGACGAGCAACCCGATGAGGCTCATCACGCCGCCCTCTGGGAACTCGAAGATCTGACCGAGAGCGCTCAGGCCCCGATGCTTCGAATGGAGCACGCCCTCCATCCCTGGGTCGCCTTCTCGATCGTCCCGATCTTCGCCCTGGCCAATGCCGGCGTTCCGATCGGAGGTGAGGCCGGCACCGTCCTCGTGGAGCCGGTCGTGCTCGGGATCGTCTTTGGTCTTGTCGTCGGCAAGCAGGTCGGGATGACACTTGCCGCCTGGCTGGTCGTCAGGCTCGGCTGGGCCTCTTTGCCCGACGGCGTCGGATGGCGGCACATCTACGGAGGCGCCTGGCTGGGCGGCATCGGCTTCACGATGTCGCTGTTCGTAGCTGACCTCGCGTTCGGACACACCCCTGCCCTCGACTTGGCGAAGATCGGCATCCTTACTGCGTCCGTGATCGCCGGTGTGGGTGGCTATGTGATCCTGCGGTCCGTTGGGTCGGTCAGCTCGTCCCGCGCGGCGCCACCAGGTCGGGCGCATGACGTTGAGGTCTTGGGTCCTCGATGATCGGACGTAGCCGGTGAGCGACCTCGCGATCGCGACGAGCGGGCTCACCAAGCAGTACCGGGGTGGTGCGCTGGCCGTCGACCAGGTCGACCTGCGCGTCGCGCGCGGCGAGATCTACGCGTTCCTTGGTCTCAACGGGGCCGGCAAGTCGACGACGATCCGAATGCTGCTCGGGATGATCCGGCCGACCGCCGGGCACGCGGAGCTGTTCGGCGAGCGGGTCCACAGTGGAGCGACTGATCTGTGGCGGCGCGTGGGCCACCTCGTCGAGTCGGCGACCGCCTACCAGGAACTCACCGTCCGCGAGAACCTCGACATCGCGCGTCGCCTGGCGGGGATGCCCGACACGTCCGAGGTGCAGCGCGTCATCGATCGGCTGGCGCTCTACCCATACGCCGATCGACGAGCCGGCACGTTGTCGCTGGGCAACCTGCAGCGACTGGCGCTCGCGCGGGCGCTCCTTCCGTCGCCGGAGCTCCTGGTCCTCGATGAACCGGCCAATGGGCTGGATCCGGCCGGCGTCATCGAGATCCGTGATCTGCTTCGGAGTCTCGCGGCTGATGACGGTGTCACGGTCTTCATGTCCAGCCACATCCTCGGGGAAGTCGATCGGCTGGCGACGAGGGTCGGGATCGTACACCGTGGCCGACTCGTGGAGGAGCTGGATCACGATGCTCTTGAGGCACATCGTGATCTCCGACTCGAGGTGGAGGGGCGGGACCTTGAGCGTGCAGAGGAAGCCCTGCGCTCAGAGGGCTTCTCGCCGCGGTGGCGCACCGCCACGGACGGACCCGTCGTTCTTGAGCTGCGCGAGCCGCGGGCCTTGGAAGCCCCGGATGAGGTCGCGATCCTCCTGGTCGCTGCGGGAACGCCGCCGACCCGCCTCGCTGTTGCGCGGGAGTCCCTCGAGGATCATTTCATCCGGTTGACCACCGACGACGGCGGAGAGCAGTCGTGAGCGGTTTCCTCGCTGCCGTTCGGACCGAGTCGCTGAAGGCGCGGCGCTCGCGGGTCCCCTGGGGCGTTGCGGTGGGCTTCACGTTCGCACCGCTGGTCATGGGCCTGTTCATGGTCATCCTCAAGGACCCGGAACGCGCCAGAACGCTGGGGCTCCTGGGCGCGAAGGCGCAGCTCACCGCCGGGACGGCCGACTGGCCCACCTACCTCAACCTGCTCGGCCAGGCGGTCGCGATCGGCGGTGCGGTCCTGTTCGCCTTCCTGACGGCGTGGGTCTTCGGACGCGAGTTCGCTGACAAGACCGTCCGGGGACTGCTCGCCAACCCGACATCGCGGAGCACGATCGTCCTGGCGAAGGCCGCCGTGGTGGCGACCTGGAGCCTCATCATCACGGCTTGGGTCCTCGCGCTCGGACTCGCGATCGGTGGTCTCCTGGACCTGCCGGGCTGGTCATCTACGGAGGCGCCGGGGACGGTGATGGGCATCACGCTGGCGGGCGTCCTGACGGTCGCTCTGCTCGGTTGGGCTGCGTTCTTCGCCAGCGTCGGGCGGGGTTACATCGCCCCGCTCGCATGGACCGTCGCGATGGTCGCCGTTTCCCAGATCCTGACCGTTCTCGGCTGGGGTGCCTGGTTCCCCTGGGCGATCCCGGCCCTGCTCAGCGGCGCCGGTGGCACGGCCGTGGAGCCCGTCACCGCTGCTGGCGTGTTCGTACTCATCTTGGTCGCGGCAGGCGGGCTCCTGACGACGATCGCCTGGTGGGGCCGCGCCGATCAGACCGGCTAAGTCGTGAAGAACATGGGTCTCGGGAAGCTGCGTCGTCTTCAGTGGTACGCCGCGCAGCAGGGTCGTGTAGTTCGCCGGCACGACCTCCAGTCGGCACCATGCCATCAGGCCCTCGTGATGGGGCCGAACGCCCGCTGCGGTGCATCATGCACTGGTGTGATGTTCACCGCGTAGTGAGACGTTCCCGAGGGTGTCGACATGATCTGCCACGAGTGCGCCCGTGAGGGGCTGACGACCGCCGCGATCGGCCACTGCCGGTTCTGCCTGGTCGGTCTGTGCAAGGACCACCTGGTGGCGTCCTTCCGCGGCGCGACGATCCCGCAATACGGGTGTGCGCATCACCCGGAGCGCGCGTTCGACGGGGTCTCGCGAAGGACCCCGGCCGGCGCCGGCCCACGCGGCCGCCTGATGACCGCCCGCCTGCTCGCGAAGCTCGAGGACTTCCGCCTCCTACCCTCTTCGTCCTGTTCAGCATGGTGATCGGCATCGACCATCGGGAACGCCCTGACGGTCTCCGACTCCGCGCTGACCCGCCCATCGACTACGTCAAGGCCATCGCCGCCGGCACCTTCGAGGCGTCGGTGCCGAACCTCATCTCGCTCGGCGTGCCGATCGGCCTGTTCGCGATGATGTATCCGGCGATGACGAACATCCGCCTCGACGAGGTCGGTGAGGCGGCGCGTTCGCCGCGCCACTGCTCGTGCTGCTGGGCTTCAACTACCTCGTCGCGCCGTTCGTCATGCTTGCCCTGGCGAACGTGTTCGTCAGCGACCCCGAGCTGCACACGGGCCTCGTCCTGTACGGCCTCGCTCCGTGCATCGCGATGGTGATCATCTTCACCTACCTGGCCCGCGGCAACGCCGCCATGGCGCTGGTCTTCGTCGCACTCAACTCGGTCATCCAGATGATCCTCATCCCGGTCTACGCGCGGCTGTTGATCGGGAACGTCGAGTTCGACGTGACGGTGGTCGCCCAGAGCGTCGTCCTGTATCTCGGTCTGCCGCTCGTGCTGGGCGTTCTGACGCGCTACCTCGTGACGAAGCGGGGCGGCGAAGCGGCGATGGACCGGCTCAAGCCCGGCCTGACCGCGATGTCGATCCTCGGCCTGCTGTTCACGCTCATCGTGATGTTCGCGCTCAAGGGCGACCTCATCCTCCAGCGCCCGGCCATCGTCATCGAGATGGCCATCCCGATGATCCTGTTCTTCCTGACCATGTTCTTCGTCGTCTTGTTCGTCGGGTGGCGAGTTGAGTTTGGTGCTGCGGATGCCGTTGCCGTGGCCTTCAGCGCGACCGGGCGTGACTTCGAGATCGCCATCGCCATCGCGATCACGGCGTTCTCGCCGACTGTCGCGTTGGCCACCGTCGTCGGGCCGCTCATCGAGGTCCCGGTGATGCTGTTCCTCGTCTGGTCGGCGATGCGCCTCGCACCACGCTGGTTCGGCGTCGAGCCGGGCGAGTCGACGCCGCCCGCCGTGCCGGTCCCGGCAGAGCAGGTGGCGTGATGGCGATACGAGGCGGCCGGAGATCACGGTCGCTTGCTGGGGATGGTCGCTCGAGGGCAAACCGCGGCGAGGCCCACGGGGGCCGGACAGCCCATTCTTTCATGGCCGTTCTACGCACGACTGCTCATCGAACAGTGATACACTGCTCAATGAGATGACTGCTCCAAAGCTCTCCGTCGTGGCGCCGTTGCGGACCGTGGCCACATGATGGCCATCCACCGAAAGCAGGCCGCCGCTCCCGTCTACCTGCTCGACGCTGAGACAGCTCCTGGAATGAGGACGAAGGTCCGCGGCGCTCTGTCGGACGCCGTGCTGAACGCAACCCCCGACGACGAGACGGATGGCCCGACCCGATCGAAGCGCTCATGGCCGCCCTCGTGGCATGCGTGGCGCGGAACCTGCGATCGGTCACGGATTCAGCCCACGTGCGCTTCGACCGCGTGGAGATGCGTGTGGCCGCCCAGCGCTCCGACGACCCACCCGCGATCACAGCGCTGCTCCTGAACCTGGCGATCACCACCGAGGTGCCCAGCGATGGCGCACGTCGGCTTGTGGCTGGCCCTTCGGGACGCGACCATCACGCGCACGCTCGCACGTGGCTTGGACCTCACGGTGGCCCTGACCATCAACGATCTCGAAGCGGAGACCCTCCATGTTGCGTGAACTGCCGGTCATCCAGGACCTGCGCATGACGCTGCCGGCCCCGGATGTCGAAGCCGCGACGTCGGTGGCAGCTCTCCTCGCTGACCCGATCCGGGCAAGCATCGTGCGGATGCTCCGCGATGGTCCAGTCTGCGTCTGCGAGATGGCCGCGGCCCTCAGCGCAGCACCAGAACAACGTGAGCAATCACCTGTCTCGGCTCCGCGAGGCTGGCCTCGTTCGCGCGAGTCGCTATGGCGCCGACACCCGACGGGTGTACTACGAGCGCGACCACGAGGCTTGCCGTCATGCCCTCGATCAGATCGGTGAGGTCTTGCGATGACCACCCTCGCGGTCCGTCGGACCCACCTGCCGTTCTGGCCGGGCGTCGGCCTGGCGGTCATGGCGTGGCTGGTCGCGTGGTTCATCACGCTTCCGCTGGCGAACTGGGTCGCCTACGACCTGCTCGGCCTGCAGGAGGGCTCGCAGCTCGGCGATTCGATCGCCTTCTTCCTGTACGACGTGCCCAAGGTCCTGCTGCTCCTGACCGGGATCGTCACGCTCGTCTCGTTCCTCCGCTCGTATGTGTCGCCCGAGCGCGTCCGGTCGGCGCTCGCCGGTCGCGGCGTCGTCCCCGGGACGATGGCCGCCGCGGGGTTCGGGGTCGTCACGCCCTTCTGCTCCTGCTCGGCCTGCCCGCTGTTCATCGGCTTCGTCGAGAGCGGCATCCCGCTGGGCGTGGCCATGTCCTTCCTCATCTCCGCGCCGACCGTCAACGAGGTCGCGCTGGTGCTGCTCCTGGGGCTTTTCGGCTGGCAGGTGGCGCTCATCTACATGGGGACCGGAGTGGTCATGGCGATCGTCGCCGGGATGGTGATCGGCCGGCTGCGGCTCGAGCGTTTTGTCGAGCCGTACGTCTGGGAGATCCAGATGGCCGAGACGGACGAGGAGGAGCCGACCTGGGCCGAGCGGGTGGACTACGCCAAGGCCTACACCGGGCAGCTCATGAAGAAGGTCGGGCCCTGGGTGCTGATCGGCGTGGGCATGGCGCCGGGCATCCACGGCTACGTGCCGGTCGAGTTCGTGGCTCGCGTCGCCGGCAAGGACAACCCCTTCGCCGTGCTGATCGCGGTGCTCATCGGCATCCCGCTGTACTCCAACGCCGCCGGGACCATCCCCATCGTGCAGGTGCTGGTGGAGAAGGGCGTGCCCATCGGCACGGCGCTGGCGCTGATGATGTCCATCGTCGCCATCTCGGTGCCCGAGATGCTCATCCTGCGCCAGGTCGTCAAGTGGCCGCTGCTGGGCATCTTCGCCGGCGTGGTCGCCCTGGCAATCATCATCATCGGCTACCTGTTCAACGCCCTGTACGCCTGAGTCCAGCAGTAGGAACGGAGTCCACACCATGAAGAAGATCGAAGTCCTGGGGCCCGGCTGCAACAACTGCGCCCGCCTTGAGAGGAACACCCGCGAGGCCATCGCGATGGCAGGGATCGACGCCGAGATCACCAAGGTGACCGACTACGCCCAGATCATGGCCTACGGGATCATGACGCCACGCCCGGGCTGGTCATCGACGGCAAGGTCGTCAGCTTCGGCCGGGTGCCCTCGGCCGGTGACATCGCGGCCTGGCTGGGCGAGTAGACCGCCGTCGCGGTCGGGGTATCGAACCCGACCGCAGATCGAAATCGCCGTGCACCTCATCGAGATCCTCGGGCCCGGCTGTCCCCGCTGCGACAAGGCGACAGCCGAGATCCGGGCGGTCGTGGAGCGCAACCACTGCGAGGCCGACGTTCGCCACGTGACGGATCCGTTCGAGATCGTCGCCCGGGGTGCGCTGTTCTCGATCCCGGTGGTCCTGATCGATGGAGTGCTCGTATCGCGTGGGCGGGTCCCGTCGCGCAAGGACATCGAGCGGTGGCTCGACGTCGGATCCGAGGTTCCCGTCGAAGCCAGCGGCT
>CAWIYR010000003.1:52500-721697 GCA_963840375.1 uncultured Chloroflexia bacterium | reverse complement strand
TGTCGCGCAGGACCCGTTCGGCGTGCGACCGGCGCCGGACATCGGGAAGCAGGGTCGAAGGAGACACAGGGACATGGCAGACAAGCACGTGACTGGCCCGATCCAGGTGTTCGTGATCGGGTTCGACAAGTTCGAGGCGACCGGCCGGATCATGGCCGAACTGCGCCGGGCGCGGAAGCGCGGCGTGATCCGCCTCGTGGACGTCATCTTCGTCCAGAAGAACCGCCAGGGCGACATCGAGAACTCGATGCACCTGACCGATCTGTCCGAGACCGAGCGGATGCGTCTCGGATCCATCGCCGGCGGGCTTCTCGGGCTCCACGCCGGTGGTGTCGAGGGCATGGTCGAGGGAGCCGAACTGGGAGCGCTCGCCGTCGCTGAGCGCGACGCCGGGTTGTCCGTGGACCGGATGCAGGAGCTGGCTGATTCGATCCCCGCCGGCAGCGCCGCGGCGATCCTGGTCATCGAGCACCACTGGGCGGCGAATCTGCGCGATGCGATCGTCGATGCGGGCGGCCGAACACTCATGCAGGCGATGATCTCGCCCGACGCCCTCGCCATCGTCGGCGACGAGCTGCGCGTGAAGATGGAGGCGGAGGACGCGATCGAAGCGGCCGAGGAGGTCAAGATGGCCGCCGCCATGGAGATCGCCCAGACCCTCGTCGAGGCCGAGTTGATCGAGGACGCCGCGATCGCCGAGGCGGCCGACGTGGTCGCCACCGCGCTTGCGGTCGAGGACGCGGCAGCCGAGGACGTCATCGACACGCTGTTCGCCGCCTCGCTCATCGAGGAGTCCGCCAAGGAGGAGGCGGAGAACGTCGTGCAGATGTCCCTCGACGTCGAGGAGACGGCGACGGAGGAGGCGGAGGAAGCCGTGGCCGAGGCCGACGAGATCGAGGCTGCAGCGGCGCTTCGCGCCGTTCGCGCGCTCATCGCGGCGAACCTCATCGAGCGGGAGGCGGCCCAGGAGGCGGTCGACGCGCTCGTCGCGGCCGACATGATCGAGCAAGAGGCGGCTGACGAGGCACTCGCGTCCGTCCTCGCTGCCGAGGAGGTCGGAGCTGGGGTGAGCTGAGAAGTCGACGCGTCCAGGATCGCCGGATCAACCAATCTCAACGAAGGGAGATTCCTCTGATGACTGACCAGACGAAGAACACCACGGCAACGACGGATCAGCCGGTCGATGTGGCCGTGGCGGCAGTCGGTGACGACCTCGGTGTCGACGCCGTGGCCGGGATCGCTGTCCAGGGCAACCAGGCGCTGATCGTGGCGCAGTTCGCCGACATGGATTCGGCCAAGGCGGCCTACGAGGCGTTGATCGACGCCGAGGTCAACCGAGCGCTCGACATCGACGGCGTCCTGGTGGCCAACGCGGACTACCAGGGCAAGATCCACATCCAGAAGATGACCGACCACAAGACCCGCAACGGGTTCCTGTGGGGTGCCGTCGGCGGCGCGGTCATCGGCCTGATCTTCCCGCCGACCATCATCGCCGGCGCCGTCGGCGTCGGCATCGCGGGTGCGGCCGTCGGCAAGGCCGGCAACGTGCTGATGAAGAGCGACGTGGCCGACGAGCTCGCCGGAGTCATCACTCCGGGCACGTCGGGCATCGTTGCGCTGGTGTCGCTGACGGCGGTCGACGCCGTCGAGGCGACGATCCCGGACGCCAAGGTGGTCAAGTCCGCTCCGATCAGCGACGAGGACGCCGCTGCCGTCAAGCAGGCCGCCAAGGCCGGAGGCGACAAGGCCGCCGGCTGACGTCGGTCACGCGGCGGGGACGCCCGTCCGAGAGAAGAGCGAGCACTGGAGGCGACCCGGGGGATCGTGCGAACGACCCGGGTCGCCTCCATTCCTTGAGAGCGGGGTTCAACCCCGACCAAGAACCGACCTGGCGTCGGTCACGCGTGAAGGAGCTACTACAACAATGAATAGCTTGGGCGATTTCCTGCTCTGGTCGATCGAGGTGTTCTTCCTGATCATCGCGATCTGGGTCTTCATCGCGATCTTCTCGGACATCTTCCGCCGGACGGACATCCACGGCGGAGTGAAGGCCGGTTGGATGATCCTCATCTTCATCCTGCCGTTCATCGGCTGCATGATCTACATCATCGCCCGGCCGAAGGTGACTCCCGGCGATGTGCAGATGATGGCCCAGGCCGACGCGGCCAACAAGGCCGTGGCCGGCGTGTCCACCGCCGACGAGCTGGCCAAGCTCCAGCAGCTCAAGGATGCCGGCACGATCAACCAGGCGGAGTACGACCAGCTCAAGGCGAAGACGATGGCGAGCTGAGCCAATGAGCTGGTTGGAGACACGATCAGGCGGGACAGGGCAGCCGGCCGCGTTGGACGATCGAGTCGGATCGGTAAGCCCCGGGTGTGGCACCGGAATGGATCAGATCGCGCCCGAGCGGTTTGCGATGGCCACTCCCCGGAGCTGACAGCCGCGAGTGCGCCGAGGAAGACCAATGCCGCAGATCGCCATCGCCGCGCTCGTGATCCTTGGCTACACCCTCCTCGCGGCCCGGCTCGACCGGCTGTCGGTCAGCGGCCCCATGATCCTCGTGACGATCGGGGCAGTCCTCGGACCGTCAGGGGTCGGAACGTTCGCGGCACCGGTGACGTCGGAGTCCATCCAGCTGCTCGCCGAGCTGACGCTGGCTCTGCTGCTGTTCTCGGACGCCTCGTCTATCGGCCTCAAACAGGCCGGCAGCATCGCCTGGGTCCCGGCTCGGCTCTTGGCCATCGGGCTGCCTCTGACGATCGGCGCCGGAGCCCTGGTCGGCTGGCTCCTGTTCCCGGCGCTCGGCCTCGGGTTCGCCCTCCTGATGGGCTCGATCCTGGCACCGACCGACGCTGCGCTGAGCCTGCCGCTGCTCGTGGATCGGGCGATCCCGGTCCGGGTCCGGCGGGCCATCAACATCGAGAGCGGATTGAACGACGGGATCGCGACGCCGTTCGTTACCTTGTTCCTGGCGGTCGTGGTCGCTGAACAGGCTTCCGCGAGTCAGCACTGGCTCATCGACGCTGTCCTCGAGATCGCCTTGGCGATCGTGGTCGCGATCGTCGCCGGCGGATTTGGCGGCCGGGTCATCGCTCAGGCTCGTCGGCGTGGCTGGGCCACGCCGACGTCCGAATCACTCGCCGTGGTGTCATTGTCGGTCCTCGCATACGCGAGTGCGACGACGATCGGAGGCAACGGGTTCGTGGCCGCGTTCGCGGCGGGGGTCTTCTACCGGACCGCGACGGCGTCGGCCGAGCCATCGGTCGAGTTCGCCGACTGGGTCGGCGTGGCGGGGTCCTACCTGGTCTGGCTCGTCTTCGGTATCGGCTTCGTTGGTCCGGTGCTCGCGGCAGGCCTTGACCCGGTCGTCCTCGTCTATGCCGTCCTCAGCCTCACCATGGTCCGGATAGGCCCGGTGGCGCTATCGATGGTCAGATCGCCGCTTCGCGCCGACACGGTCGCGCTCATCGGCTGGTTCGGGCCGCGTGGTCTCGCATCGGTGGTCTTCCTGCTTGTCGCCTTCGACCAGATGGGTCCGACTCATCCAGCCAGTCTCACGCTCGTCCATGTGGTGACCTGGACGGTCCTGGTGTCGATCTTCCTCCATGGGTTGAGCGCAGGCCCGATCGGCGCGCTCTACGGTCGGCGAATGGCGACGGCGCCGACCGGCGCGTGGGAGCTCGGAGAAGCAGACGAGCCGCAGCTCCGCCATCGGCCGATGACGCCGGCGCGAGCGGCGGCCGGCACTCCAGGGAGGGCGTCGTGACCCCGCGCCGCAGGCGACGGCCTCAGCCAGGCCGCTCGGGGGCCTCAGGGACCCTCCGGGCGGGTGCCTGAGAGCATGTCGCTAGCTGGCTGGGCACGTCGTCGCGAGCGCGGACTCGACAGCTGAAGCCGCCGTCTTGATCTGCTCGATCGCCGCCTTCACCGCGACGAGCTCTGCGCCGAGGCTCGGCTGATCGCCGAGTCCGGTGAGCGTGGTCTGGAGTGCCTGGACGGAGGTCAGCAGATCGCTGATCGGCTGGCCGACCAGCTCGTGTCCCGATACAGAGAGGGCCTGAGCGGCCGATTGCACCTCGGTGAGCGCCGCCGTCACGCCGCTCACGCCGGCGGTGGCGAGCGTGATTCCGGTGAGCGCGGTCACGGAGGCGCGGAATCGCGCCGCGTCCGCGCACATCGCGGCCGCGCCCGACGCGGTCGGAGCTGCCGACGTCTCCGTCGTGGCCTGGGCTGTCGGAGATGCCGACGCCTGCGCCGTGGCCACGGCTGTCGGCGTGCCCGGTGTCGGCGACGAGGAAGCCGCACAAGCTGCGACAGCGAGCGTCAGGATGAGCATGGGGGTGAGGAGGCGAAGGTCTCTGGACACAGATGTCTCCTTTGGTGTGGCGTAGTCAGGTCCGGCGTCGCCTCTCAGCGTCGACCGCCGTGATAGAGACGATCCCCGCGCGGTCACGCCGCGACCCCCGATTGTGACGCGATGGACTTGACGTATACCCGCCGCCCACGCATGCGAGGAAGGGCCGGATCACGTCGATCACGCCTGCCCATCTGGACGTCGTGACGCTAGGCCCGCGAAGCAGCGGCCCGCATCCTCCCCATCGGAGGAAGGAAGCTCGCCACGGTCGGTGACCGCCCAGTGCAACAGTGATGCGGCGATTGGACCGCCGCCTGTTGGTTCCACTACGATGCCCCCTTGACCAACGGGCTCGGCCAGTGGACCGCGCCCGCCAGCCGGTGGACCGCATGCCCTCCTCCACGTCCCCTGTCGAGATCGAATCGATCGAGCGTGGAAGCCTCGCACGCGGAGGCAGCGCCGGCGGCCTGCTCGATCCTCTCCACGAGGCCAGGCTCGCCATGCCGCGCCGGCATGTCGGGACATTGCGCCGGACGAGGCTGTTGCGCCAGATCCGATCAACCCGACGACCTGTCATCTTGATGGTCGCGCCTCCCGGCTACGGAAAGTCGAGTCTCCTCGTCCAGTGGGCGACGGAAGGCGTCGGGCCGGTCGCCTGGCTGACGGCCGACGACAGTGACAACGATCCCGTCGTATTCCTGACCGATCTCGCGGCGGCGATCGACCGCCGCGTACAGCTCGGTGCTGAGCTCTTCAGCGCGATCGCAGCGGACACGGTGTCGCACCGGACCGTGATCGGGCGTTTGTTGGCAGCGATGTCCCGATCCACGGAGCGGGTCCAGATCGCGATCGACGACGCGCACCGGATCTCCTCGCGGGAGTGCCTCGACATCCTTGCGGAGCTCGTCGAACACCTTCCCGAAGCGTCGCAGGTGGCCATCGCTGGACGCGCCCGGATGCGCCTCCCATTCGCCCGCTGGCGCGCCGAGGGTTCATTGCTCGAGATCGGTCCCGCGGAGCTGGCGATCGACGAGCGTGAGGCGGTTGGGCTGGGACGCGAACTCGGGCTGCGGCTACCGGCCGAAACTGCGACGCGCCTCATGCGGGAGACCGAGGGGTGGCCGGCTCTATTGGCGCTCGCGATGCTCGGACCCGGGACCTCTCGCGGAGGATCTGCTCCGATCGATGCCAACAGCGACCACCTGATCGACGACTACCTCCGATCCGAGGTGCTCGAGCGCCGATCCACGGCCGAGATCACCTTCCTGACCCGCACGTCGATCCTCGACCGACTGCGCGCGCCCCTGTGCGATGTCGTAGTGGATCAAGTTGGGTCGACCGATGTCCTGCGGGAGCTTGCGGGCTCGACTCTGCTGATGGACGACTACGGGGGGTCGTACCGCTACCACACGCTCCTGCGCGACTTCCTCCAGCGGCAGCTCGCGGTCCGCGAGCCTGAGCGGGTGACAGCCCTCCACCGGCGTGCCGCCACGTGGTACGCGGCGAACCACGCCATCGAGCGCGCTGTCGATCACGCCTTCGCGGCGGGCGACCCCAAGCTCGTCGCCATGCTGGTCGGCAATGGCTTCGTCCACTATCACTGGTCCGGCCACCGTGCGACGATCCGAGCGTGGGCCAGGCGCCTGGGCGTCGAGGCTCTCGAGGCGCGCCCATGGCTCGCCGTGCTGGCAGCATGGGAGGAGATCGCCGCGGGCGATGTGGCGGCAGCGGTGCGCTTCGCGGACATCGCCGAGCGTGGAGAGTTCGAGGGCAGGCCACCCGATGGCACGGCTTCATTCGTGTCCGGCCGGTCGATGCTCCGAGCCGCCATGGTTCGCCATGGGGCGGACGACGCGCTGGCGAACGCCACTCGAGCGGTCGAGCTCGAAGGGGACGATGGCCCGTGGCGGGACTTCGCGCTATGGCAGCTGGCCTTCGCGCGCCTCACGATCGGCGAAGTGGCCGGTGCAGACGCAGCGCTTGCCGACGCAGTCGTCGCGGCCAGATCGTCGGGCGACCTCCCGCTCTGGTACTGCGTGCTCGGACACCGCGCTCTCGTGGCCGCCGAACAGGCCGCCTGGGATGCCGCCGCTGCCCTGATCGCGGAGAGCGATGCGATCGACCCGGCGCCGCAGATCGACGGATATCTGTCGAGCGTTCCGTCTCGCGTCGCCCGCATCAAGCTGATGATCCATGGCGGCGAAATCGCCGGCGCGCGCCTCGAGCTCGCCCGCGCGACCGGCCTGCGACCACTCCTGACGGCCGCTGCTCCGGCCGGAGCGGTCCAGCTCCTCCTCGCGTTCGCGCGGGCCCATGTCGCGATCGATGACCCCGCCGGTGCACGCGCACTCGTTGCCCAGGCGAACGACGTGATCCGCGATCGTCCCGACCTCGGCGTCCTCCCGGCCGAGGTGGACACCCTCCAGGCGATCGTTGATGCACGAGCGCCCGTTCGCGGCGGGGGCGCCACTAGCCTCACCGTCGCCGAGCTCCGTGTCCTGTCATTTCTCCCGTACTACCTCTCGTTCAAGGAGATCGGCCAGCGCCTCGGCGTCAAGGAGACGACGATCAAGTCGCAATCGCTTGCGATCTACCAGAAGCTGGGCGCTGCCACCCGCAGCGACGCTGTCGATCTGGCCGTCGACGCTGGGCTCCTCGAGCACTTCGGGCCGCCGAATGGGTCGCCTGCCGGGGCCTGACGACCCGCGTCACCGAGCGTCTCCTCCGAAGGGGAGGATGTTCCCGCTGTCGGGAAGGCCCGAAATTGGTGTCGCAACAGGACAGCGCACCTCCGCGACCAGAGTGAGGCTCACTGTCCCGTTTCCCGAACCACGACACAGGCCACCCCGAGAGACGGACTCCGGGCTTGAGTCGCGTTCTGCCGCCGATCAAAGGAGACTCCATGCCTGAGGTCACGCCCAAACGGATCGCAGAGTTCATCAAGCCGTTCAAGGTCGAACCCGGCACACACGTCAGGCTGGAACGCGACTTCGACCCGGCCGGGACCCGTCAGATCAACACGAAGGAGGCCAAGGCTGTACTCGCCCAGGGCGTCGAGTTCCTGGCCGAGTACCAGATGCGCCTGGCCGCCCAGGACACCTACGGCGTGGTGTTGGTCCTGCAGGCGATGGATGCGGCCGGCAAGGACGGCACGATCCGCCACGTCATGAGCGGAGTGAACCCACAGGGCGTCCAGGTCAACAGCTTCAAGATCCCGTCCAGCACCGACCTCGATCACGACTACCTGTGGCGCTACCAGCAGAAGCTGCCCGAGCGCGGCAACATCGGCATCTTCAACCGATCCCATTACGAGGAAGTCCTGGTCGTCCGGGTCCATCCCCAGATCCTGGCCGGCCAGAAGATCCCGCCCAAGCTCAAGGACCGCGGGATCTGGAACCGCCGCTTCCGCGAGATCAACGACTGGGAGCACTACCTCACCGACCAGGGCTTCCGCTTCGTCAAGCTCTTCCTGAACCTCAGCAACGAGCAGCAGCGCAGCCGCTTCCTGTCGCGGATCGACGAGCCGGACAAGAACTGGAAGTTCAGCGCCAACGACGTCAAGGAGCGCGCCTACTGGGACGCCTATCAGAAGGCGTTTTCCGAGGTCCTCTCCAACACCAGCACCCCGTGGGCGCCCTGGTACGTGATCCCGGCCGACGACAAGCCGTTCGCGAGGGTCGCCGCCGCCGGCGTTCTGGCCCACACCCTGATCCAGCTCGATCCGAAGTACCCCATCGTGTCCAAGGAAGCCCGCGATGCCCTCCAGGCCACCAAGGTCGAGCTCGAGGCCCAGGCACCCGCCGGCGCCGCGCCGGATCCGTACGCGGTCGAGGTCGCCACGAAAGCAGCCAAGAAAGCGGGTGACAAGAAGACCGGCAAGAAGGGAAAGAAGGCATGACTGCGACTTCGTCCATGGCGGTGAGCCCCGCTGCGGGAGAGAGCACCCCCGCCTGGTATGCCCTCAGCCCGGACGACGCCCTGCGCCAGCAGGGCGTCGAGGTCGCCAAGGGCCTGACCTCGGCCGACGCCGACGCCCGACGGGCCAAGGTTGGCCCGAACAAGTTCACCGCGGCCAAGAAGGCCTCGCGCGCGCAGCAGTTCCTGGCCCAGTACGCCGACCCGATGCAGATCGTGCTCCTCGTCGCGGGCATCATCTGCCTGTTCCTGCCCGGCCAGTTCTTCACCGGCGTCATGCTCATCCTGCTCACCCTGGGCAACGCGACGATGGGCCTGAACCAGGAGAGCAAGGCGTCATCGGCGGCTGATGCCCTCAGCCAGTCGCTGGTCGTGACGGCGAAGACCCGCCGGGACGGCAACCTCGTCGATCTCCCCATGGACCAGCTGGTCCCGGGCGACGTCGTCAACCTCCAGGCGGGCGATCTCGTCCCAGCCGACGCCCGCATCCTCACCTCGGCGACGCTCGAGATCGACGAGTCCGCGCTCACCGGCGAGAGCGTGCCCACCCCCAAGCAGGTGGACGCGGTCGCTGCCGACGCCGCCCTCGGCGACCGCTCGGACATGGCGTTCATGAACACCCAGGTCACCCGGGGCTCGGGTGTCATCCTCGTCGTCACGACCGGGATGGACACCCAGGTGGGCCACATCAGCGGGATGCTCCAGGCGACCCCGGCCGAGGAGACGCCGCTGACGAAGCAGATCAACAAGCTGACGCGTCAGATCCTGATCCTCGCCGCCTTCGCGCTCACGGCGTCGCTCGTCCTGGGGATCGCCCGCGGCGTGCCGCTCCAGGAGCTCTTCCTCACCGCGGTCGCGTTCATGATCGCCGCCATCCCGACGGCCCTCCCGGCGATCGACACGGCCATCCTGTCGAAGGGCTCCCAGATGCTCGCGGCAGCGGGAGCCATCGTGAAGCAGCTGCGCTCGGTCGAGACCCTCGGATCGACCTCGGCGCTCAACTCCGACAAGACGGGCACCCTCACGATGAACCAGATGACCGCCGTCGAGATGGCCATCGTCGGGCGGCGCTACTCGATCTCCGGCAGCGGCTACTCCACCGAGGGCAGGATCACCCAGGCCGCCGGACAGCCCGAGCTCAAGCTCGAGCCCTACCTGCTGCCGATGGCCCTCTGCTCGGATGCCGAGATCAAGGACGGCGACCTCATCGGCGACCCGAACGAGGGCTCGCTGGTCGTCCTCGCCGCCAAGGGCGGTGTCGATGCGGACCTGACCCGGGCCCAGTACCCGCGTGTGGCGACCCTCCCGTTCGACGCGGCATACAAGCTCATGGCCACCTTCCACGACTGGACGGACGACAGCGGCCGCAAGGTCGTCCGGGCCTACATCAAGGGCGCGCAGGACCAGCTCCTCAAGCGCGCCGCGGCCGCCCATGGCCCCGACGGGACCGAGGTCCCGATCGCGCAGCTACGCGATGCCTACCTCGCCGAGAGCGACAGGATGGGCACGGAGGGGCTGCGACTCATGGCCACGGGTCGGAAGGACTTCGATCCGGCCACGTTCGACCCGGCCGGCGACCTCCTCAAAGCCATCGACGGCCTCACGCTCCTCGCGCTCGTCGGCATCACCGATCCGCCGCGGGCGGCCGCGAAGGCCGCCATCGCGGAGGCCCATGGCGCCGGCGTCCACGTCCGCATGATCACGGGTGACGCGGCTGTCACGGGCGCCGTGGTCGCCAAGCAGCTGGGGATCCCCGGCAAGGCGATCACCGGCGCCGAGTTCGAGGCGATGGACCACGACACCGTGCTCAAGGAGGTCGACGGCATCGGGGTCATCGGCCGGGTCTCGCCCCAGGACAAGGTCCACCTCGTGGACGTCCTGCGGGAACAGGGCCACATCGTGGCGATGACCGGCGACGGCGTGAACGACGCGCCGGCTATCAAGAAGGCCGACATCGGCATCGCGATGGGGATCACCGGCACGGCGGTCACCAAAGCCGCCGCGGACATGATCCTCGCCGACGACAACTACGCCACGATCATCAAGGCGATCAGCATCGGCCGCAATGTCTATGACAACCTCGTGCGCTTCATCCGCTTCCAGATGGCGGCCTGCTACGGCTACATCACGGTGTTTCTGGGCTCGTCGCTCCTCAACATCCTGGGCGGCGTGCCGTTCCTGCCGCTCCAGACCATGTGGCTCAACTTCACGGTCAACGTCTTTCAGGCGATGGGTCTCGGCTTCGGGAAGCCGAGAGATGGCCTCATGAACGAGCGGCCGCGGCCGAAGGATCAGCCAATCCTGCCGCGCTCGCTCACCATCTGGCTCTTGGTCGTCGGGCTCGTGATGGGCATCGGCACGCTCGGCGTCATCGCCTGGGCGAGCGGCACTTACGGCGACGTCGTCGCGCGCACCATGGGCGTGACCACCTTCTCGCTCTTCCGCATCGCGTCGTCCCTCGAGACGGCCGACGAGACCCGGTCGCTCTTCACGGGTTACATCCTTGGCAACGCGGCATTGCTAAAGGCAACGGGGCTCTCGATTCTTACGATCATCCTGGCGACCGAGCTCCACATTCTCCAGAACGTCCTCCAGATGACGAACCTGACCGGCGAGCAGTGGCTCATCTGCATCGGCGTTGCATTGACGCTTATCGTGGTCGAGGAGGGGAAGAAGCTTCTCAGGATCGGCACGAGTAGCGAGCCGGTGCTCGTCGCCGCCGCGCCTACCGCTGCCTAGGCAGCAGGTGGCGGAAGAGACGGTCGCGTGCGTGACCTCCATGATCGCGTCCCTGCGAGGAGTTGTATGACCGTGCGGACCAGCGATCTCGATCCTCACAGAAAGACGGCGCCGGTGACGACGCCGGGGCGGACCCGATGAGCGGTCCCGACACGCTCGCGCCCGACGCGACCCCGGGGACGGACCCTGCGTCTGCCGCCGCGCCGCCGAGTCGCCGAGCTGCGCTCATGCGCTCTGGCTTGATCGTCGCCGTCCTCTTCGTCGTCTTCGTGATCATCCTGCCGGCGACCGGCGTGAACTACAGCGAGGTCTTCGCGGCCTTCAAGGCTCTTTCAGCCCAGCAGATGGTCATCATCACGGCCCTGGGCGCGGCTGGTTGGCTCGTCAGTGGTCTGGTCATCTGCGCGCTGATCCCGGGGCTATCCGTGCCCCGTGGACCCACGTCGTGGCTGATCCTGTCGGGGATCGGCGCGAGCGTCCCGTTCGGGCCGTGGAACATGGGCGTCCTCTGGGTCGTCCTGCGCGGCTGGGGCATCCCGAACATCCCGGCCACCTCGGGCATCGCCCTCTACGGCGTGGTCCACGAATTGAGCCGCCTGTTCCTGCCCCTCTTCGCGATCATCACCATCGCGGTCACCGGCGACCTGGCGGGGAGCGCCAACGCGGGCAAGGCGTGGACGATCGCGATCATCAGCGCCGTCGTGTTCATCGTCGCCGTCGGCCTGATCATCGCGGTCGTCCGTTCGGAACGGATCGCTGCCTGGCTGGGTCGGACGGGACAGCGCATGGTGTCCTGGTTGATGGCGCGGCTCGGACGCAAGGGCGCGCCCGACGTCGACGGCGCGATCCATCGGTTCCGCGACCAGCTGGGTGTCGTCATCCGCCAGCGCGGTCTGGTGGCGCTCGGCACGTCGGTCGTTTCCCAGTTCGTGTGGACGATCGTCCTCATCGTCGCGCTCCGGATGTGCGGCGTGCCAGCCGACGTCCTGAGCCCGGGCATCATCTTCGGCGTCTATGCCCTCGTGATGGCCATCACGATCATCCCGCTCTCGCCCGGTGGCGCCGGAGTGCCGGAACTGCTCTTCATCTCAGCCTTCACCGCCATCGCGGGCGAGCAGTACACTGCCGCGATCACGGCCGGCGTCTTCCTGTATCGGCTGTACTACTGGTTCCTGCCGATCCCGCTCGCCTGGATCCTGCTCAAGGTGGCCCGGCGGGGCAAGTCGATGCTGCCGACCACCGCGGAACTCAAGGCGGCCGCCCACTGATGGGCGGCGCGACGACCCAGCCGATCGAGGCCGACACTTCGACGGACGCACACATCCTTGCCACCCAGAAGGCCGTCCCGAACGGCCTGACCATCGCGAGATCAAAACGGGCGGTCGCTGAATGAACGGCCCTCGCCCGGTCACTCGTGCGTCGCTCATCCCGATCTGGCTGAGCAACGCCGCCGCGATCGGCTGGCGTGTCCTGGTGGTTCTCGCATTGATGGCAGTCGTTGCCGAGCTTGCTGTGATCCTTGGGACAGTGGTCGCCTCGATCGTCTTCGCACTGATCGTCGCCGTCCTGTTCGCGCCGGTTGCGACAAGGCTGCGGAGCCGGGGCTGGTCCCGAACAAAGACCGCCGGCGCCGTGACACTCTTGGCGATCCTCATGATCGGCCTCATGGTCATCCTCCTCGCTGTCGCGGTCGTGCCGCTCATTCCGGGAATCGTCCAGGCGATCCAATCGGGCCTGATCAGACTCCAGGCGGACGCGACCGCGAGCGGCCAGGGCGGTCAGCTGGGCGACGCCCTCGGTCAGGCTCGATCGAACGCCGAGGCGTGGATCGGCAGCCAGCTCGCGAGTTTCGCGTCCTGGCTGGCGACCGCCGTGACCGTGACGATCCTCGGCAGCATCCTGACCTTCTTCCTCCTCCAGGACGGCGACAAAGCCTGGGCCTGGGCGCTCCAGGCGACGGGCGATCGCGGGCGCGAAGTGATCATGTCCAGCGGCGACAGGGCGCTGAGCGGAGTCGGGGTCTGGCTCCGTGGGACCGCGACGCAGGCGGCCATCAATGCTGTGACGGTCTACATCTTCCTGTCTGTGCTGGGCATTCCCGCTGCCCTCGCCCTGTCGATCCTGGCGTTCATCACGGGCTTCATCCCGTATCTCGGCGGCATCCTGCTGATGACCGTCCTGCTCGTCGTGACCTATGCCTCAGGCGGCCTTGCCGCCGCCGGCGTCATCTTCGTCGGGGTCATCCTGGTCCACGTCCTCCAGACCTCCGTCGTTGCCCCGAAGGTCTTCCGCGGAGCGGTCAGGATGCCGCGGCCCGCCGTGCTCATCGCCCTCCCGATCGGGGCGGCGATGGCTGGGTTCGTGGGCCTGTTGCTGGCCGTCCCGGTCGTCGCCTTCGGGTACGCCGTCACTGGTTCCCTCATCGAGGTCATCGGCATGGACGTGACGGGTGCCGGTGAGGAGTCGGACTCGATCGTGCCGGTGTGGCTGGACCGGCTCGCGCAATGGAGCTGGAGATGCCTGATCGGGCTCGCGTTCCTGGGGGTGGTGGTTCTGCTCGCGGTCCAGGTCCCGATCGTCCTCATCCCGGTCACCCTCGCGATCATCCTCGCGGCGACGCTCTTGCCGATCTATCGTCGGCTCCGGGCCAGGGGCTGGAGCCCGACGAGCGCGGCCGGGACGGTGACCGTCGTGTCGATCGTCATCACCAGCGTCGTCGTCGGCCTCACGGTCGTGAGCCTGGCGACCCAGATGGAGCCGATCGTCAATGCCGCCAGCGCCGGCGCCGGGCAGGTGATCGCCTCGAACCCCCAGGTCCTGGCCTGGCTGCAGCCGCTCGTGTCCAGCTCTTCCGACTTCCTCGGGCAGGGTGCCCGGGCGGTCGTCGCCGGATCCGTCGGGCTGGCGGTCGTCTGCGTCATCGGCGTCCTGCTGACCTTCGACTTCATGCGCGACGGTTCCAGATTCTGGTCCTTCGCAACGTCCCGCCTCGCCCAGTGGCGTCGTGTCGAGGTGGATGCCGCGGGAGGTCGGGCGGTCGGGGTCCTGGGCGGCTACATGATCGGGACCGGCGCGATCTCGCTCTTCGGGGCGGTCACGCAGCTCGTGATCATGACGATCCTCGGCATCCCTCTAGCGCTGCCCCTTGCCGTGCTGTCGTTCTTCGGCGGATTCATCCCGTACATCGGCAGCATCCTGACCACTCTTCTGGCGTTCTTCGTGACGCTGGCCCTCGGAACGCCGCAGGACGCTGCGATCATGGGCATCTACACGATCGTCTTCAATGTCGTGCAGGGCAACTTCGTCGCGCCGGTGGTGTACGGACGCGCCGTCAACATCCATCCGGCCATCGTGCTCCTCGCGATCCCGGCCGGCGCCGCCCTGGCGGGGATCGCCGGGATGTTCCTGGTCGTGCCCTTCATCGGCGTGTTCGCGACGACGTGGCGGACCGCGCTCCTGGTCCTGGGCGATGGACCTGTGCCTGTGGAGGTCGTCGCGACACGGGCGGCACGTCATAGCTGAGGGTCGACGCGCTCCGTCAGTTCAGGTTCAACACGTGGCCTGGCGTGCGCTCTCGCCGGCCACGGCACTCGGTCTCGGTCGGCGTAATCCGTCACGGAGGATGCGCCGGGCGCCGCCGGCGCGCCTACTCTTGCGTGATACCGAACTGGGTCGCCTCGCAGAGAGCGATTGGGTCTGCCCGTTGGCGTAGGGAGTTGATCATGCTCCGACAGTTGGTCCTGGCGATCTTTGCCGACGAGGCGTCCGCGGACGCTGCGGCCGATAGGCTCAATCGATGGGCCCAACAGGAAGCCGCGGCGAAATTGCTCGATACGCACCAGATCCAGGCGATGGGCGTCCTCGTCCTCGACGAGAAGGGCAAACTCAAGACCGAGAAGCTCGGACCGCGAAGCATGGGGACAGGCGCTGGGATCGGAGTCATCCTGGCCATGCTCACCCCCATCGGCCTGGCCGTCGGGATCATCGGCGGCGGGATCCTTGGCGCTCTCCACCACAGGAGCCTGTTCACCTCCAAGGACGATCGAGAGCGCCTCGGTCGCGAGCTGCAGGGGGGCAAGGCCGCACTCGGGGTGATGACCGATAAGATGAGCGCCGCCGGCATCTCCGCCGAGCTCACCTCCCTCGGCGGTCAAGCCGAGACCCATGAGCTCGACGACAGCGCTGTCGCGGAGGTCGACGCCGCTTCATTGGCGGATCCGGCCCACGCGTCGGCCAGCACGACCGCATGACGATTTCTATCCGTGGAGCCTGCTCGACGTGTCGATGAGGCGATGACCGACCAGTCGGACCGGCGACCGGCGAGCGGCCGCCGCTCGTCCCGAACAGCCGATGTCCTGCCGCTCGACCGGTTCAATGCGTTCACCGACGGCGTCTTCGCGATCGCGATCACGTTGCTCGTCCTCGAGCTCTCGGTCCCGGCTGTCGGCAGTCGCCTCCTGCCGGCGCTCGGTGAGCAGTGGCAGGAGTTCCTCGGGTATCTGATCAGCTTCGTGTTCATCGGGGGGATCTGGGTCAGCCACGCCGGGATGACGAAGCTGATGCGGCACGCCGACACCTTGGCGTACGGGATCGACCTCCTGATGCTCCTCTTCGTGGGCGTCCTTCCCTTTTCGACCAACCTGCTGGTCACCCACCTGTCGGGTCCGGACGTCGAGGCCGCGGTCGTCATCTACGGGGTCAACGTGCTCCTGGCCTCACTTTGCCTGAGCCTCCTGATGTTCTACATCGCGAGCGAGCGGTCACTCGTCGTCGATGGCGTCGCCGACGAGACGTTGGAGGCCAAGGTCCGTCAGCGCTGGATCGTGATCGCCCTGAATGTCGGTGCCATCGCTCTCGCCGTCGTGGCGCCGCTCGCCGCCGTCGGCGTGTATCTGGTCATGACGTTCGTGGCGCTGGCACTGCCGCTGATCCATCTTCGTCGGCGTCGGCACTAGGACTCCGTCGGGCAGCGCAATTGCCACGCGACCAGCAGGACCGCCGGCTTCATGACCGTGTGTCCCCAGAGCGACTGGGTCGGTTTGGCCATGAGCGGGAAGTTAGTTGCCCGTTCGTTCAGGGACACGTCCGCTCCATCCGGCAAGTGGCCCGGCCGGGTCGTGATCCATAGAGGAGAGATCGACATGGCGATGGACGCGAACCAGGACGTGGTCGCGACGGACGCGCAAGCGTTCGCCACCCCGGTGGTCGGCGAGTCGCGCTGGCCGATGGCGATCGCGGTCCTCGTCCTTATGGCCGCCGCCCTCATCGCCCCGCCGCGGCTGACGATCCTGCCCGGCTGGCTCCTCGCGGCGACCGAGGGTCTCCTGCTCCTCGCGCTCATCGTCGAGGATCCCGGCCGCATCGACCGGACCGGGCCGTGGCAGCGGCGAACGTCGATCGCGCTCGTGGTCGTGATCCTCGCCAGCACCCTCGGAGCCACGGCGCTGCTCATCTACGACCTGATCACCGGATCGCCGCTGACGAGCCAGGCCGACCAGTTGCTGCTCGCTGGCGCGAAGGTCTGGCTCGGCAACAACATCGCCTTCGCGTTCCTCTACTGGGAGTTCGACGCTGGCGGGCCAGCCGTTCGTGCCCACGGAATGCCGCCCTATCCCGACCTCGCATTCCCCCAGCAGCTCAGCCCGGACGTTGCGCCTCCTGATTGGCGGCCCCAGTTCGTCGACTACCTCTACGTGGGCTTCACGACCGCCAACGCCTTCAGCCCCACTGACACGATGCCGATGGTCCACTGGACTAAGGTGGCGATGGGCACGCAGGCGCTCATCTCCTTCGTCGTGGTCGGCCTCGTCCTCGCCCGCGCCGTCAACGTCTTCACGTGATGGGGCCCTCCGACGACTCGTGTGGCCGTGGAGCGATATGACGGCCGGGCTCCGAGCGATTGCTGCTGTGCGAGCGCCCCGTCACCGATCGACCGCAGGCAGATACCATTCAAGCCGTCAGCACCACGCTCGAACGTGGTGAAACACTCTAGGCAGAAGGAGCCCGATATGCCGCTTCGAAAAGCTATCGTCGCCGCTGCGGTCATCAAGCCCGGCCCGTCGCCGGTCGCCAAGGCTGCAGTCGTCGGGGCCGCAGTCAAGCCAGGCCCGTCGCCGGTCGCCAAGGCCGCAGTCGTCGGGGCCGCAGTCAAGCCGGGCCCGTCGCCGGTCGCCAAGGCCGCAGTCGTCGGCGCGGTCGTTAAGCCGGGTCGTCGGCGCTAGTTCCCCTTCGTGCGGGCCTCAGGCGGTCGAACCAAATAGCCACCGTTCGGTCCCCGTAACCTCGATCTCCAGCGGCAATGAAGCCGGGACATTAAGGTGCCAAAGGGTGGCTTGTCTCCTCTCGCCCCGACCAGACTGACCTTCTTTCACGCGGACGACGCCGGCCCCGAAGGCCGCGTCCCAGCCCCGCGCCTTCGCCGCGGCGGTCAGCGTGAACGTGTAGTCGGTCACACCCAGGACGTCGATCCGCTCGAACACAGCCTCGGCGATCGCGTGCCGCCCGGCGTCCGACGTCTTCGCCCATAGCACGGGCAGCTCCTCGAGGTAGGCGCGCGCCTCGGCGGCGGTCGGGATCCGTGAGGGCCGGACCACCGCCGCAGCGGCCTCGGCGTCGAGGCGCGCCATCGTCGCCTCGAGCCCGCCGAGATCGCGATCGCGGGCGAACCGCAAGGCCGCCCGGTCGCGTTCCCTCGCGATGCGGGCCATGGCCAGCGCGATGCGGGCCATGGCCAGGTCATCACCGCCGTCAAGATTCGGTCGCCTGGCGATGGCAACGGTGTCGGCCTTGAGCCTCGACGAAACCGCGACGTGCTCGAACGCCCGACCGATCGCCACCTCGTACACCTCGACCTTGTAGGACTCGCCGCGCACCCGAGGGTCGATCGTCGCCCCATCGCGCTGCACCCGGCGGGGGGCGGCAGCCTTGAACGGCTCGCAGGCGTCGGTGTGGCGGTAGCGCCCGACGTGCCCGATGAGATGAGGGTGATCCCGACAACGCCGGAGTCGTCACCACTCATCGGGCTCGGGTGACGGCGCGGGCGTACCCGGCGGGGGAGCCCGGGAGCCGGTGTGGATCGGACCAGCGCGCCGTCATGCCCCAAGGGTTGGGCAGCGGCCCCCGGTTCCTACTTGGCCGTTTGGGCCATGCCCGCGTGCGGACAGCGCAAGATGGACGCGCGGGAGTCGCGAGAACGCCATCGCAGCTCAACCCGTGTCGATGGGGACGCAACCCGCTCCGACGATTTTCGGCGCCGGCGTGAACCTCGATGATGGGCGCGGCATCTAACCTGCATGGACATGACGGCAGCGACCCGCGAAGCCGAGCCCGCAGCGGAGCAGATCCGCTCCTTGCCTGACGTCGAGTCAGCGCTCGACGGTGATCTCCAGGCCTTCGACCGCCTCGTCCTGGGCCACCTTCCCCGGACGTATCGGATCGCGCTGGCGATCCTCGGGTCGGAGGCCGACGCCGGCGATGCCGTCCAGGAGGCATGGCTCGCAGCCTGGCGGCAGCTTCGGACCCTGCGCGACCCCGCGCGGTTTGATGCGTGGCTCGACCAGATCCTCGTGAACGCCTGTCGCATGAGCATTCGCAAGCGGGGCCGCGTGCGTGAGATCCGGATGCCAGACGGCTTCGATGCCGAGGCTCCCCCGGCAGCGATCAACCAGGTCGCGGAGCGCGACGCGCTCGATCGCGCCTTTGGCCGGCTGACCGTCGAACAGCGGACCATCCTGGTGCTCCATCACCTCGAGCGGCGGCCGCTGTCGGTGATCGCTGCCGCGCTCGTGATCCCCGTTGGTACGGCGAAGTCCAGGCTGCACGCCGCTCGAGCGGCGCTGGAGCGTGTCTTGGAGACCGAGCGATGAACGAGTCTTCGCGGCTGTCTGATAGCGAGGTCACCGACATGCTCCGCCGGCGATCGGCGCGGCCTGCGCCGGACGGGCTTGCGTCGGCAGTCCTGGAGTCCCTGGCCTCGGAGCGCGCACGTCACCCCGTTCGGACCGCGGGCCGGTCAACGAAGCGTCCGCTGGTGCTGCTCGCGGCCGCCGCCCTGCTGCTCGTCGGCGGTGCGATGGCGGCGGGCTCTGGCCTGGTGAAGCTGCCGTCGGTCGTGCCGCCATCACCACCGCCGCAGTCATCGCTGACCAACACGGCGTCGCCCTCCCCGCACGAGGCGACTCCGAGTCCCGCGCCAACGGGGCCCCTCGGCGGCGGCGTCATCCTTGCCCAGACATGGAAGAGCCCGAACGACCGCGGGCCACACGATGTCGTCGCCATCGATGCCGGCACGAGCGGGCAGACGCTCCTCGGCACGTTGCCGCCCGTCTCCGCCAACCCCTACAGATTCCAACAGAGCGCAGACCGCGATCATGTGCTCGTCGTCGACTGGAATTGGGCAGCCGCATCCAGCCTGGAAGCGCCGACTGGCGCGAGTGGAGCCCTCGGCTTCATCGATGCCGGCAAGATCAACTTCACATGCTGCAAGGGCGGCTTCACCGAGAGCATGGCCCTATCGCCTCGAGGCGACAGGATCGCGGCCGTCCACCACGACGGGTTCGACACCCCGATCGAAGTCGTGATCTTCGATGTCACAGGCGGGGGCTTCAGGAGACTTCCGCTGCCACCGGGCATGAACTGGTTCGGCGGCCTGTCCTGGGCTCCGGACGAGTCAGCCCTCGTCGCCTCCGGGTGCCGCCCTTGCAACAAGGCCCAGACCCCGACCGAGCGTCAAACGGCAGACCACGGCCACTTGTACATCATCCCGCTCGATGGTTCGCCGTGGCGAGAGCTGCTCGACGTCGACAACGGTGATGTCACTGGGACGTGGTCGCCGGACGGCAAGACGCTCGCCACCTCGACCTCGATCTGTCCTTCGGGGAGTTACGAGCCGAGGTGCGATCCAGCCGCGACCAAGACCTCACTCGGCACCGTGAGCGTCGCCGGAGGAGTGCCGACGACCTTCGCCGACATCACCGGGTACTTCGACATCACGTGGTCCCCGGATGGCCGACGGATCGCCTATCGAGCCACCGACGGTATCCACGTGGTCAGTGCCGATGGGACAGGTGTGGTCAAGCTCGCCGACGGCGATGCGACCGGTGTCGATTGGTCCCCGGACAGTCAGTGGCTCCTGTTCCAACGGGACCCGTCCGACCTCTGGATCGTGTCCGCGGCGGGGGGCGAGCCCCGCCGGATCGGAACGGAATTCGCCGGAGCCGCGTGGTGATCCGGAACCAGGCCGGCCACTGCGTCGGACGATCTCAAAGGGAGGTCACCGTGAGACCAGTCACGACTCGCATCATGGCGCTGGTCGCCGGCACCGTCCTGGTCTTGGCCGGTTGTGCGGGCACCCTACCTGCACCGTCGAGCGGGCAGCCTTCGAGCCCATCGCCCACCGCGGCTACAGCGACACCGTCCGCTCCGCTCGCGAAAGCTTCTCCGGTCCCGACTGCCGGGTCGTGGAGCGAAACGGGCAGCATGATCGCGGGCCGCGCCGAGCACACGGCCACGTTGCTTCCTGACGGCAGAGTCCTGGTCGCCGGTGGCGTCGCCGACGGCAAAGAAGAAGTGTCGCTTGCCTCCGCCGAGCTCTACGACCCGAATACGGGCAAATGGAGCCCCACCGGCAGCATGACGAGACCGCGGTCCCAGCACACGGCGACGCTCTTGCCTGACGGCAGGGTCCTCGTGGCCGGCGGATACTGCCCGGGGACCACGAAGGGATGCCCGCCGGGCGGGGATCCCGATGGCGCCATGGCCGCCGCCGAGATCTACGACCCGGGCACCGGGAAGTGGACCGCCACCGGCGACATGACGACCCAGCGGTTCTTCCATACGGCCACCCTGCTGGACGACGGCAAGGTGCTCGTGGCCGGTGCCGAACATGCTCCCGACAGCTTCCTTGCCTCGGCCGAGCTGTTCGATCCGGTCACCGGGAAATGGACGGCCACCGGCGACATGATCACCGGACGAACCCAGCAGATGGCCACCCTGCTTCCCGACGGCCGCGTCCTGATCGCGGGCGGCACCGGCGCGGTGTCGCCGACCGCCCACGGCGAACTGACCGCTGCCGAGCTCTACGACCCGAGGAGCGGCAAGTGGACGGCTACCGGCAGCATGGCGGCGCCACGTTCAAGCGATCCGCTGACTGTGCTGGCCAATGGGCTGGTCCTCAAGACGGGCGGCTCGGGCCCCGGCGATCTGATGCTGGCGTCCTGTGAGCTCTACGACCCGAGCACTGGAACATGGTCTCCGACCGGCAGCATGGCGGCGGCCCGCGGTCAGCTCACCTCGACCCTGCTCGCCGACGGGCGGGTCCTTGTCGCCGCCGGCTTCGGCGTTGACGCTGCCTCGGCGGAGCTGTATGACCCCGCGACCGGCACCTGGAGCGATGCCGGCAACTTCGGTGCGGGGAGGTTCGAACATACCGCCACCCTCCTCCGCAACGGCAAGGTCCTCGTGGCGGGTGGGCTCCTCGCCGACAGCGTGGCATCGTCCGCGGAGCTCTACGACCCGGCCTCGGGAACCTGACAGACGCGTACGAGAGCTGGCCGTCCGCGACAGCACCGGGAGGACTTGCCGTGAGCCGTATGGGGGCAGCGGCCTGGGGCCGTTGTTGGTCTGCCGCTGCCGCCGAGGGACTCGAGGTCATCGACTCCGCCTCGAATCATCGGAGGGATGCCACCCCCCACGAGTACGAGCTGAGATCGGTGCCGACGTCGGCGAGTTGTGATCGCCCGGTCCCGTCTGGGTTCATCGTCCACAACGCCACATGGTTGTCCTTTCCGCCCTGGAACAGCAGTCTCGAACCGTCGGGTGACCAGATCGGGGCCAGCCAATTGGAGCCGTCCGTCCCGTCAGTGAGCCGTACCTGGCCCGTCCCGTCAGGGTGAACCAGCCACACCTGGGGTTGCGCCCGAAGTCTGCTGGTGAAGGCGATCCATCGGCCATCCGGCGACCACTGGGCAGTCGCGCCCCCGATGTCGGTGGAGACGATCTGATGGAGGCCGGTGCCGTCGGCGTTCACGACAAACAACGCGGTGAACCCGACCTTGAGGACCACCGCCCCGAACACGACCTGGGACCCATCGGGGGACCAGTCGGCTGCGAAGCTGAATTCGGATGCCGAGAGGTCGCCAGGACTCAGCCGCACCAGTCCCATGCCATCTGCGTTGACGACGAAGATGCCGCTCGGTTCGTCGTCGCTGAGCCGCCCGAACAGGATCCGCGAGCCGTCGGGCGAGTAGCCATACGGCGTGTCTTCGTGCTTGGCCGGCGCCGTCGTGACCCGGACAAGGTCGCCTCCGTCGGATGACCGCACCGTATACAGGCCATCATCGGCCGCCGTCGCGTCCCCGCCGCTCTCACACAGGAATCGGCTGCCGTCGACCGACCAGGACCCACAGATGAGGTTCAGCTTGTTGCCCGGATAGGCGTCCAACAACTTGAACCCGGACCCGTCCGGGTTGGTCGTCGCGGGCCGTCCACCCACGAGTGGGCCAGACCCGTTCGGCTTGAAGACCGTCGTGAGGACCTTGCTGCCATCAGGCGAGGACGCGCCGCATCCGCCGGCGTGAAGCTTCGCCTCAGTCGTCCCGTCGGGATCGATCGTGAAGCAGAGCGTGTCATCGGTCTGTGGGTCGTGTCGGGCGAAGACGATCTTCCCGTTGGCCACTGACTGCGGTGGCACCGCCGACGATTTGCTCGCGGTCGCGGCAGGGAGCGATGCGCTCGGCCCCGACGTGACGACGGAGGTGAGCTGGGGGCTGGCCAATGCCGGGACGGCGGACGGTGGACCGGGCTGGCCCGCACATCCGCCAAGAACGAGTGTCATCAGAACTGCCAATCGTCGGATTACCATGCCGCTGCTCCATACGTTCCGATCAGACGCGGCTCGCCGCCATCGGCCGCGACTATCCAAAGGCCGCTACTGGCGTCCGAGAAGAGGAGCCATCCACCGTCCGGGGACCAGCGCGGATCGAACCCATCGGTGAGCCTGACCAGGTGACTCCCGTCCGCGTCCATGACGAAGATGCCGCCCTTGTCATCGACAGAATCCCGTCTCTCAGTCCCGAAGGCGATCCGTCGACCGTCCGGGGACAAGGAGGGACCCGAAATGAGATTGGGCGCGTCAGCCAGGATGGTCTGGCGACCATCAGCGACGCTCACGATGGCCACGGTGAGGCGTCCGCTGACGCAGTCGGGCTGGATCTCCTTCGGCTGACAGTCGTTCCTTCCGACAACGATCGATGCACCATCCGGAGACCAGATCGGAGCGAACACGCCTTCACGGGTCTCGTCCAGGAGCTCCCGCACCGGAGCGCCATCGACCGGCACGATGAATAGGCGGGAGTGGGTGACGTCCGTCGGAGTCTTCCCAGGGCCCGCGTAGTTGCACGGGCGGCAGCCGGCGACCACGACGGCGGATCCATCGGGAGCCCACGCAAGCGTTTCCCCAGAAGCGCCCGAATTGGCACCCTTCGGCAGCGGAAGAGTTCGGACTCCCGTTCCGTCGATGTTGCTGACCACGATCGCGTCCGTGACGGGCGTGACGCCCTGCTGGCCGGGAACGACGACGGACGGTCGATGGAGACCCGCCATTCGGTCGCTCCGCGGCGAGATGACCCAGCCCACGACATCTGGCAGCTGGCAGCAGGCGAAGGCCAGTTGCTGACCGGTCGCAGTCGGTGCGTCGAGCTTCCAGACCTTGCCGCGACGATCGGTGATCAGGGCGTGGGTCCGGTCGGCAGCCCACCGGACCTCGGGCTGGTATCCCGTCCTCCAATCGTAGGGCAACGTTCCGAGCAGTGTCCGCCGGCCGCTCCCCGCGTCCACTGAGAAGACGCTGTAGGTTCCGGTCGGAAAGCCGTGGACCGTATCGATGAGCGCGCCGTTGGCATCGCGCGGGGCGTCGCGAACGAGGATCGATCCTCCACCGAAGTCCGCATCGGGTGTCGGGGACGCCGTGTCTCTCGGGCTCGGGGACGCCTCTGTCGGTGACGGGGTCGGGGCGACGCGGAGCGACGGCTCCGGCGACGGCGGCACCAGGAGCACCGCCGGCAGCCGCACGAGCCCGGAGCCCGCGGCGAGCGCGCCGCCGACGAGCAGCACCGCCGCTGCCGCCAGGAGCGCGATACCCCGTCGGCCTCCGAACCGGCGGACTGGAGCCGAACCCGTACGGGGGATGGCGGCCAGAGTCGTCCGCACGGCCCACCAGGCACGACGCTGACGAGTCGATCGGATCCGGTCTCGCGATGCCGTGAGCAACCGCTCCGGTGCACGTTGCGGCGCCTCGCCCTGGAGCCATGCCGCGATCGCGGGGTCGGGATCGGGTCGGGCAGTCATGCGAGGGCCTTTCTGGCCGAGGCGCTCCGCGCATCCGCCTCGAGTGCGGCGCGCAACGCCTCGGTCGCGTAGTGGAGCCGCGACTTGGCCGTGCCGACCGGGATCCCGATCGTCGTGGCGGCCTCGTCCACGGTGAATCCGAGGTAGTGGTGAAGGACGACGATCGTTCGATGGTCGATCGATAGCCGGTCGAAGACCCGCGCGAGTTGGTCCCTGTCAGCGAGCGCGCCCGCCCCATCCAGCTGGGTTGGCTCGCTGTGCAGGACCCTCACGGCTGCAATGGAACGACGACGGTTCCTGGCCTCATCGGTCACCGCGTGTAGCAGCAATCGGTTCAGCCAGGCGTCGAACCGGTCCGGATCCCGGAGCCCGGGTAGGTCCCGCCAGCATCGGACGAGCGCCTCCTGGACTGCGTCCTCAGCGCTGTCGAAGTCCCGAAGGATCAGGCGCGCCATCCGGTACAAGTGGTCGATGGCCGCGGTCATGAGGATGTCGAACGCGTCTCGATCCCCGTCCCGTGCCAGCCGCACCAGCTCCGTCTTCGTCACCGATCCCTCGCCTTCTCCCTGCGACCACCGGCGCAGGCCGGCGATCACTGTATTGGCGGAAACGACGTCAGGATGGTTCAAAGAACCGCAGGATCCCTCACGGATCGGGCACATACCTGACACGAACCGAGTAGCCGAGGCGGCGAGAGGCCGATGAGGGCCGGGCGGAACTGGGCGCCGACGCGATGGGCACCGCCTGCCGACCACACCGTCATGCTTCCGAGCAGGAGTGTCGACCGCTCGACTGGGCCGGGGTCCTCGTTCTCGGGTCGGACCCCCAGGCGCAGTTCCCGAGGCCTACGTGCGAACCGAGGGAGATCGTCCAGGCGGCGATCGACGCTCATCACGGCCCACGACCGAGCGCGGTGGCGGCGGACACGCTCAACGGACGGTCGCGAACGGCCCGGACGCCGGACGCTTCCCGTCGGGCCGGCCTACCCTCTGCCCCGGTCGCGGCAGGGATCGCGCGCGGGCTGCGTTGCCGGCCGTGGAGCTGGCGCGCCGAGACTACGGGGCTCGCGCTGCGAGAATTGGCTGGTAGAAGCCCGTCGCGACGGTTTCAAGCCAGCGGATCTCGCGGAAGCCGACGTCCTCGGCAGCGGCTGCCAGTTGGGCTCGCGTGAGAGCCCGATACCGGGCATTGAGATGGCGGGCAGACCATGAGCCATCCGGGCGTTCATGAAGCACGAACTGATGGAGCCGATAGACGGGTTCGTCCGCCTCCCACTCCCAGACCTGGGTCACGACCCGACGCGACCCGGCGAGACCGGCCATCTTCGGAGGTTCGCCGACTGGCCGGGAGGCGAGCAGCGCGTCGTAGTCGCGGATGCTCGCGAGCAGGAGGCCGCCGCCGGCCAGCGCGACCCGGAGGCTTCGCAGGGCTGCCTGCAGGTCAGACGGCTCGATGAGGTGCGGAAGCGCATTGTCGAAGGTGATGGCGACGTCGAAGGGGCCTGAAACAAGAGGGGCGAGGGCGCGGACGTCGGCAACCTCGAATGTGATTGACGCGCCCAGCCGGGCAGCTTCTCGCCGCGCGCGCTCGACGGACGCTGGGCTCACGTCGGTAGCTGTGACGTCGTAGCCGCGCAAGGCCAGCCCGATCGCCTGGGTGCCGATCCCGCACGTGGCGTCGAGGATCGTCCGAGCGCCCTTGGGCAGCGACGACCGGACGAGGGCGTCGATGATCTCACCCTGTCGGCGGCAGGAACGATCCCAGTCGGCAAAGAGTGCCGTGTAGTCCTCCGCCAGCTCGTCATAGAAGGCCGTGACCTCGTCCATCAGGTCCATCGTAGCCGCGCCGGCTCACGCATGGCCGGGCTGCGGCCCGGACGCTTCCCGTCGGGCTGGGCCACCGTCTGCCCCGGCCTCGATAGGGATCCCGCGCGGACGCGTTGCCGGGGCCACCTGCGACCGCGCCGCCGTCAGACAAGGCGGCGCGACACCCGTGGTCCCGCGCCCTCGTCAATCAGGACGCTACTCGTCCGTCTGGGCCACGTCCTCCGGTTCCGGCAGCCGCGGCGCGAGGATCCACACCAGCTGCGCAGTCGTCTCCGCGCCCACCCTGGACCGCGCATTGGCCAGGTGGTGCTTCACGGTCGAGTGGGACAGGCCGAGGCGGTGGGCGGCTGCCTTCTCCGACCCGGCCTCAAGGACTGCTGCGACCACCCTGACCTCACGGTCGGTCGCGCGTTCGGCGGGCCGGCGGGACGGCCGACGCGTCATGCGCTCCGGACCAGCTCGAGCGGCTCAGGCGGCTCGGCGAGGCGCATGGTGATCGGAAGGTCGTTGGTGGCGGGGCAATCCCTCTCGCCCCGACCATTCCCACGTCTCTTCGCCGCCGCATCTCGGCGTACCCGAGTAGCCACGCATTCTCGTTCGGCTGAGGGTGCGCTGCGACGACCTCCGACCCCTGGACGTCGAACCGGGCGAAGATCTCGTGGAGCGCCTCTTCGCGGAGCCGGTCGGGTACCGCAGGGTTGCGCCAGAGCGTCGAGAAGTCGGCCAGGAGACTCCGCGCCTTGCGCAGCCGCATTTCATCCGGCATGGCAGGTACGGAGGCCGTAGGACGACCCAGGCGGCGCCACTCACGCCCGAACGCATCGAGCGAGATCGACCCGTCCGAGAGCTGACGCTGCAACACTTCTCGGGCGCCCTCGATCGCGGCGGCGTCCACCACCGGAGTCGGCGTGACCCGTCTGCGCAGGACCCCAAGCACCTGGGCGACATCCGATTCGTCGAGGCGCAGGCCATCGACCCGCGGGAACGTCACGGCGGGCCTCCGGGCCTAACTGCGGAGCCCAGCTCCCTGCCGCGGTGCTGGCGGGTAGGGCTCAGCGCACCCCACCCAGCGCCAGACGCTGAGGCACGAGGTCAGGCAACCCGGGCTGGAAGGGCCTCGAGCGCGCGGACCGCATCGCTCGCGGGCGGCAACGACGCCGTCTCGCGTGCGATCTCGCCGGCCCGCTCCTGGAACTGCGGCCTTCCCATGACCTCGCGGACGGCGGCGCCCAGGCGGCCCACGTCGCCGGGGCCCTGGAGCACGATGCCGGCGCCGGCCTCGGCGACGCGAGCCCCGCTCTGCCACTGGTCGAACGAGAAGAGGGGCAGGGTGACGATCGGGGTCCCCGCGGCGAGCGACTCGATCATCGTGCCTGTGCCCCCGTGAGACACCGTCACATCGGCTCGGGACAGCGCATCGATCTGGTCGACCCACGTCTCCACGCGAACGCCGTCCGGTAGCGGTCCGAGGGCGGCGGGGTCGACCGCTCGCGCGAGCGTCACGAGGACGTCCCACGAGCTGTCGGCGACCGCGTCGATCGCCTCACGGTAGAGCGCAGGGTAGAACTGCCTCGCCGCCTCCGTGCCGAAGGAGAGGAAGACGAGCGGACGATGAACGTTCGTCGCGACGCTGCGGTCGACATCCCGGGCGCGATACCGCGCGGCCCGGTCGCGGTCGTCGGGCCGCTCGAGGGACGGCGGCACGAGCGAAAGCAACCGCTCGTCGAACGCGCCGCTCGATCGGTCGGCACCGACGCCCGCCGTGGTCAGCAGCTCGGTGACCCGTGGCCGGACTCGAGCCATGGCGTCATCCAGCGTCACGAGGAGGTTGGTCGCGACCTGGACGTGCGGCACACCCTGCGCGGCAGCGGCGGCGAGCGAGGAGAACTCGAGGCTCTCGCGGACCACGACGTCGGGCCGCCAGTGCTCGATGAGGTCCGACATGGCAGGGAGTGCGGCTCCGGCGAAGATCCCGGCGAACCCGTCACGAAGCATGATGGTGTTTCGTTCGTCGAACGATGCCCCGCGCATGCTCCCGAACATCGCGCCGCGCTGTGCGTCGGTGCTCTCGCCGACCGCGTGGAACGGAAGGCCGACCCTCCGCACGGCCGGCTCGGCCGACCCTGGCGCCGCCACACAGACGTCGTGGCCGAGCGCGGTGGCGGCAGCGGCGAAGGGGACCAGCGTGCCCAGGTGGCCAGCGCCAGCCGTAGTAGCGAACAGGATGCGCATCGGTGTCTCCTTGCTTTGGGTCGGGCGGTGGGCTTCCAAACCGGTGGGTCCCTTCGCCTCGTCGTCCCCGACCGTAGCCCGCGGTCGCCCCTCGCCGCATCCGGGCAGGCGCGGATAGCAGTACTGAAAACCCAGCTATGCGCCGTTGTCGCGCAGCCCGTCGATGGCCGCCCAGGCCGCGATCTGGGTGCGCGCCCGGAAGCCGAGCTTGGTGAGGATGTGCTGGGTATGCGTCTCCACGGTCCGCTCGGAGAGCACCAGCAGCTCGGCGATCTCGCGGTTGGAGAGGCCCGCGGCGACGTGACCCGCGATCTCGCGTTCCCGGCGCGACAGTCGGGCCCGCGATCCCGCGAGTCCGTCGACGAGCGCATTCGCTCGCAGCAGGACTGATCGCATGTCGAGGCGTGCCGCGTCGACCGCGGCGACACTGGCCAGCCTGCGCGCACGGTCGCGGTCGCCCGGCGCGCCGCGCCGTTCCAGGCTCATCGCGAGCGCCAGCCGTGCCCTCACGAGCGAAGGTCCCAGGTCGCCGATACCGGCAAGGGCCACGGCGCTCTCGAAGTGGGCGATCGCCTCGTCGAGGCGCCCGGTCAGGGTCTCGATGAGTCCCAGGAACTGCGCGACCGGACCGACCGCACCGATGCTCGCTGCGATCATCAGGCCGTCGAACCGGGCAAGGTCGTGGTGCAGCGCCTCGGCGGTCGCCACATCGTCGCATCCGACCGCGAGCTCGGCCGTGGCCGCCATGGTGGGCAGCCAGGGCTCGTCGAGCGGCATCGAGTCGAGTCGTGGCTTGGTGGCTTCAAGGCTCGCGAGGGCAGCCATGCGGTCGCCGATGGCGAGCTCCAGCCGGCCGACGAACGCCCTCACGACGGGAGGCGCCCCCGCTGATGAACCACGGATCTCGTCAATCTCGGCCGGCTGGACTCCGCGGTCGGTGGAGATCAACACGAGCTGTGCGTAGAACAGACCGCGCGCGATCATCTGGCCGCTGGGCGGTACCGATTCCACCGCGAGCCGGGCATGGCGCTCGGCCTGCGCGAGACGCCCCACCGCCTGGTCGAGCCCGGCACGCGCGCGCAGGGCATGCCACCGCACCAGCGGGTCGCCGGTGCGTGCGGCCAGGACATCGAGGGCATCGATCTCCCTTCGGGCCGCAGCTGCCTCCCCGCGCTGCAGGAACCCATCGATGCGCCAGACGTGCCCCAACAGTGGGTTGCCGGCCGCTTCCCCGATGCCTCCCAGCTCCAGCATCCGGGCGCCCAGCTCGAGTAGCTCACCCGGCCGTCCCAGGCCGACGACGACCATCTGGCGAGCGTGGAGGGCCGCGGCCACCGCCCCGGCATCCTGGGTCCTTTCCGCGAGATTCAGAGCCCGCTCGCTCGCGGCAGCCGCCTCGTCGAGCCGCCCTCCGTGCGAGTGCGTGACAGCCAGCTGACCGTAGAGTCGCGCCTGCAGGCTGATGTCCCCGTCGCCGAGGCCAGCGATGGCCTCCTGGGCCATCTCCTCGATCGCTGCATTCAGGAGGTCGTCGTCGACTCCGGACACGACGAGGGCCGCCTCGCCGAGCAGGTCCGGGCGGCCGGCCCGACGCGCGAGCTCACCGGCACGGACCACCGCCTCGCCACTCGAGCGGAGATCGCCATCTCGAAACCGCCGGCTGGCCAGCTCGATCAAGCGCTCGCAGTCGGCGGCGATCTCGACCGTTTCGGCAGGTCGCCGATGCGCCGCGCCCTGCGCTCCAGCCCTGGTCGCAGCGTCATCCATCCATCTACGATGGCCCACGCGTGCTTGCGGTGCAAGGACGGCCTTCACGAGCCGCTCCCTGGCGGCGCGTGCCATCGGAGTCGATGGCCTCCGGCGCCTGGTCGGTCCGGCCTTTCCGCTGGCTGTCCTACATCCCGCGTTGTTGATGCCCGGGTTCAGGCAGCCGCGGGGCGAGGATTTACACGAGCTGCGCCGTCAAGGCCGCGCCCACCTTGGACCGGGCATTCGCCAGTTGGTGCCTCACGGTTGAGTGCGACAGGCCGAGGCGGTGGGCGGCCGCCCCTGCGGCACATACTGGTTGTTCCGGGGTCGGCGGATGCCGACTCAGGGTGACAGGAGTCGTCCCATGCCGATCCCGAACGCCCGGACCGCGATGCGCGGCTACCCCAGGAACCGCCTGACCGATCGCACGAACGCCGCTCCGGTCAACACCAAGACCGCCGAGTCGCGCGGGTACGCGATCAGCTACCAGGACGCAGCTACCGGGCCGACGGTCGTGTTGCTGCCGGGCTGGACGATGTCTGCCGGCGACTGGCGCGATGCGGGTTACGTCGATCGCCTCGCGACGAACCATCGCGTCCTGAACGTTGATCCGCTTGGGAACGGCCTCAGCGACAAGCCCCATCAGGCCATGGCCTACCGACATCGCGATGTGGCCGCTGACGTCGTCGCTGTCCTCGACGCTGAAGGAATCTCGAAGGCGGTCGTCTGGGGCTACTCACGGGGTGCCTACTTGGCGCTGGCGGTGGGCACCGAGTTCCCCGAGCGCGTGGCCGGCGTCATTCTCGGGGGTGGCGCGGACCTGACCGAGGAGGTCGCACCCGGCGGCGAGCCGGAGCCCCTCGACGTGGCGATGTGGAACGGCGACTTCGAGGCGCTCTGGGACAGGTACTCCTTCTCGCAGGAGGACCGCCAGTACGATGCCGAGGTCAACGATCCCCGAGCGCTCGGGGCGATGGGCCTTGCTATCGCGGAGTTTGGAATCTCGGCCGACTGCAGCCTCGTCACCGCGGCGGCCCTCGTGTATTGCGGCGGCGAGGACCGCCCGGCGGAGAATCGGAAGACCGCGGACGCGCTCGGGGCCGAGTTCAGGGTCCTGCCGGGGCTGGATCACCTCACGTCGTTCAGCGAAGTCGACCTCGTGATGCCGATGATCTTCGGGTTCCTCGAATCGGCGGGCATCTAGGCGGCGCGACCATCCTGGAGCAAACCGCTATTGGTCCGCTGGGGCCACGCCATCGGGCTCCGGCAGACGCGGGGCCAGGATCCGCACAAGTTGTGCCGTCGTCGTCTCGCGCCGACCTTGGACCGCTCGTTCGCGAGGTGGTGCTTCACGGTCGAGTGCGACAGGCCGAGTCGGTGAGTGGCCGCTTTCTCCGACCCGGCCGCCAGGACCGCGGCGACCACGCCGACCTCGCGGTCGGTGAGCGTGGGGCGGCGCGTGACCGTCGCGTCATGCGCCCTGGAGCCAGTCAGAGGGCTCTGGGGGCTCGGCGACCCGCATCGTGATCGAAGGTCGTTGGTGGCGGGGCTATCCCTCTCGCCCCTACCAGACTGACTGATCGAACACCCGAGCGGCACGTGCGCAGTCAGGGCAGGTCGGCGGTCTGGCGCACCTAGACAGGAGGGCTCCGAAGCAGGCGCCCCGGTCGGCCGAGAAAGGCGCCGTATGTGCCGACCGCCTCGACAAGTCCTTCTTGTAGCGCGCTACGCAGGGGACCCCAGAGGAGCGGCTCAACGAGGACTTCGCCGCGAGTGATGGTCCGTCTCCACGTCCCCACGACCTCTCCGTCGGCCACGACGGTCGGCTTGAACATCCCATTGCTGCCGGGGACTACGGCCCCGCTGAGCTCGGACGCCAGGGCCGCGGTTCGGTCCCCGTATCCGAGCAGGTACTCGTCGAAGCCTGGCAGGAGGTGGACGCGGGTCGGCCCCGGTGCCTGGGCGAGGATCTCGGGCGCCAGGTGATAGCGGACCCCGTCGAGATCGAGCGCGGTCAGGAGGCCCCCGCTCACGGCTAGGCCCCGCTGCACATCGGCCATCGTCAGCCCGGACCATCGAACAAGATCGCGGGCGGTGGCAGGGCCGTGGCTGCGGTAGTAGCGGTAGGCGAGTTCGCCGAGCGCCTCGTCGCGGTCGAGCCTTCTCGGAACCCGGACCCACTCGTCGAGCAGGGTGAACGTCTGCTGCCTGTCCTGGGCAGCCCCCAGGACGAGCGTGCCTGTCTGCGCGAGGTACCAGAGGAGATGGTAGCCGCGCTGGCCCTCGGTGCTTACGCCACCCGCGGCGATCGCCGCCAGGATCGCGTGGCGGGTAAGGGCGTGGCCGCCCCGCAGCGATGCCACAGAGATCGCCCGGGCACGTTCCACATCAGCCTCGTCGATCTCGAGGGCGGCGCGACGAGAGGCGGCCGACCGGAGAGCCCGGGGTGCCGTGAGCTCGAGCATCCAGCCGAGGTCCTCAGTCGGCACGAGATGAAGGGTGCCTCGCATGGGCCACGAGCGCGCGATGTCACCCGCGTCGAAGGCCGCCTCCACGGCTCCTTCACTCGTCTGAGCGGCCCGCAGACCGACCGACCACTTCACGCCGGGAAAGTCCTGGGCCTGCATGGCCAGCATCCAGCGGACGACGTCCTGCGGCGTTGACAGCCCGCTCGTCCCGATGTGCTGTGAGGCCAGGCGCAGCGCGGTCAGGCGTCGACGAGTCGGCGTGAACGGGGTCGAATGCACCGCGTCAGTATCGACGCCTGCGGGCGCAGGCAGGGCAGCACATCGACGACACGACTGCCGGACGGTCCCGCTGCCTCCATGCGACCGCCCGACGCCGGCGAGACCTGAGCCGTCAGCCGGCCCTTCGGGCAGCCACGGTCGACGTAGGACCAGCGCCCCGAACAACGCTCGGGACATTCGTGACCGGGATCAGCAGAACTGGCGACGTTGTGTCGGCGCTATCCCTCTCGCCCCGACCATTTACGAGTATTCCCAACTCAGCGGGTAGCGCTGTCGGTGAGCAGCTCCTGGGTGGGCATCGTCGGCAGCGGTGTCCCCCTGCCCCGGTCGAGCTGGGTGCCCACTGCCCAGAACCCGAGCGAGAAGCCCGCCGTCGTCAGCACGGCGCCGAGCATCCGGCCGGCCATGCCGATCCGCAGGGGCGGCAGGCCGACCCCACGGTCGATGCGCCGCCCCACCACTCCGACGAGGGCCGGGAGCAGACCCAGGAACACCGGGGCGACGACGATCATCGCAGCGATCCGCGTGGGCTCGCGGTGCTCCGTCCGGGACCATCGCACGTAGCGCGACAACAGCGTGTCCTCCTGCCGAGCCTGATGCTGATGTGATCACCCTGGGCGTGACGAGAGGCATCCGTCCCGAAGTCCGCCGCACTCAGCCGGGGGACGCGCGCCGGTCGGCTGCGGGGGAGGACTTCGCGACCTCCGCCACTGGCGACCGAGAGCCACCGCGGCCATGCTGACTCGGTGCGATCAGCACGTGGCTTCGGAGTGGAGGTCACCCGCATGCAGCCCTCGTTTCTCGAGCACCAGGCTCGCATCGGGATCTCGGTCCATCTTGGTGGATTGCCGGCCACCCGACGGCTCCTCTCGCTCTGTCATGTCGCTCAGACGAGCGAGGTGCTCGACATCGGTTGCGGCATCGGCGTGGGGCCTGCCACATCACCCGCACCTTCCGTTGCCGGGTGGTCGGCGTGGACCTCTCGTCGCAGATGATCGACTGGGCGCGCCGACGTGGCCGCGCCGAGGGCGTCGAGGACCGCGTCACCTACGTTGTCGCCGACATGCTTGCCCTGCCGTTCGAGGACGACCGGTTCGACGTTGTCATCGCCGAGTCCGTCCTCTCGTTCGTCCTCGACAAGGAGCGGGCGATCGCCGAGATGGTCCGCGTGACGAAGCCCCGCGGCCACGTCGGGCTCAACGAGGGGTTCCTGCTGACCGGGACACCGACGCCGCGGGTGGCCGCGCTTGCCCGGCAGATCGGCAGTGCGATGGTGACCTTGCCCGCCTGGCAGGCGCTGTGGGCCGAATCCGGCCTAACCGAACGGGTCGTTCGGACGTACCGAGTTGACGCGGGGCGAGAGCTCCGTGATCGCTTCCGCTGGGTCGGGCTGCCTCGGCTGGCCGCCGCCTCGGTGCGCGCCGTGCTGCTCTACCTGGTCGATCCGGGTACCCGGCCTGTGCTCCATACGATGTTCGGCGGCCTCCGTGCGGGGACAGACGAGCCGGCAGGGACACCGCCGCCTTGGGCATCCTTCGGCTACGGGTTGTTCGTGGGCCGCAAGCCGGTCCCGGAGGGACGATCCGCGGTGGGCCGCGACGCTCGCGTTCCGGCCACCGGGACGTGAGGCTGGGCTGGGTCCAAGGGCTCCGGCAGCCGCGACGCCAGGATCCACACCAGTTGCGCCGTCGTCGTCGCCCCGACCTTCGACCTCGCACTTGCCAGGTGGTGCTTCACCGTCGAGTGCGACAACCCGAGCCGGTGGGCGGCCGCCTTTTCAGACCCAGCTGCGAGGACGGCGGCGACCACGCCGACCTCCCGGTCGGTGGGCGCGATCGGCGGAGTGACGGGCCTGGCGCGTCACGCGCTCCGCAGCCAGTCGAACGGCTCCGGCGGCTCGGCGAGCCGCATCGTGATCAGAAGGTCGATGGTCGCGGGGCTGTGCCTCTCGCCCCGACCATAACCCGCGATCTGCTATGGATGGCGATGCGCGCGACCGACCGCCGTCAGGCGTGCGGCAGCTCGGCCCGGGGATCAGGAGGGCGGTGGGTTCTTCTGCTGCTGCGCGAGCTGCTTCTGGACTTCCTGGTCGATCTCGTTCTGGCGGCGCTGCCGAGCGCGCCTGACGACGATCAGGCCCATGATCCACGGCCAGATGAGCGCCACCACCAGGCCGACGAGGAGCGCCAGTGCCCAGTTGGGCGTGGCCGGCGTCGCAAGCCCGCCAGAGAGCCAGTACACGATCAAGAAGGCCAGCACTCCAAGGATGATCCCGGTGATCCGACGAATCATCGTGCGCCCTCCATCCTCCTCGGGCGGCCTCGCGCATGCGGCGCAGCGCCCTTGACCTGAGCCTAGGCCCCACGGGGTGGGCTCGTCAACGGATCGAGCGTCATGAACGTTTCGGTCTCCGTCGGCACTTTCGTTGGGGTCCTGTCGTAGGTTGGGAAGTCGTAGTCAGAAGCTCGCACGCGGCGGCACGACCGGCATGGCTGGCTGTCGATCCCGCCCCCAATGGATCGCCCGAACATCGGCCGTGCCAAGAAGGCCCTGCCGATCGGGACCGACTGGCCCACGACTGAGCAGGATTCGGGGCTCGACGTGGGCTCCGGCCGGGGCTACGATTTCGATGTTGCATCCCAGGCCACGACTGACTCTCACCCATCGTCGTGAGCTCGGGTCACAGTTCCTTCAGCTCGCTGGGGTTTGCGAGGCGAGCTGCCGTCAGGAGGAGTCCATTGGCCGGTAAGACAGTCGTGCTCGCGTTCTTCAAGGACGAGGTAGCCGCAGATGATGCGGTCGAGTCGCTGAAGGCCTGGGATAAGGCCGACCGCGACATCAAGCTCGATGCGATCGGTGTCCTCGCCCTCGACGACAAGGGCAAGATCAAGACCCACAAGCTCGGCAAGCGCAGCGTCGGCAAGGGCGCCGGGATCGGCCTCGTGCTCGCGGTGATCGCCCCGCCGACCCTGCTCGCCGGGGTGATCGGCGGCGGGCTGCTGGGTGCCTTCCATCACAAGGGCCTCGGCCTCAAGGCCGCCGACCGCGACCGGATCGCGGCCCAGCTCTCCGGCGGCAAGGCGGCCGTAGGCGTCCTCGCCGCCCCGGCCCAGGCGGTCGCGATCGCCGACAAGCTCACCCAGCTCGGTGGTACCACCGAGGTCCACGCGGTGACCGAGGAGGCCGTCGCCGAGGTCGAGACGGCTGTCCCCGCCGTCGAGGCGGCCGAGTTGGCCGCGGGCGACGATCTGTCGATCCTCGACGGGATCGGCCCGGAGTACGCAGCCTCGCTGGGGGCGGCGGGCGTGACCACGTTCGCCAAGCTCAGCGAGATGACCCCCGAGGCGATCGCCGACGTGCTGACCAAGGCGGGAACCCCGCTGATCGCCGGTCACGACGCGAGCACCTGGCCTCGCCAGGCCAAGCTTGCAGCCGCCGGGGACTGGTCGGCTCTGCGGCGCTATATCGACTCGACCAAGAAGTAGCCCTCGACGGGGCCTCATTCCGCGGGACGGCCCGCGGAACGCACTCGACGCGCCTCTGTCGCCGCAGATGGGGGCGCGTCGCTGTTTCAGGTGAGGGAGGTCGGTTGGATCGCAAGCTGACGGCCGCTCTCGTCGGAGAGGCGTTCGGCACGGTGCTGTTCCGCGATGTCGACCCAGTCGGGCAGGACGATCGCGTGCGTGTGAGCAGCCGGTGCAGCGACTGCGAGGAAGGTTAGGTGGAACTAAACGGGACGCTCGGCTGGCTCATCGGCAGGGGCGCCGCGCTGCTGATCGGTGCCGTGATCCTGCTGCTGATCTACCGGGTCGGGGTCAGCGCCATCCATCGCATCGTGCCCGCCGTCATCAACGCCCAGGCGACCCACCTCCCGTCCGGGTCGGGCTCCGCAGAGGAGGTGAGCAAGCGGATCCGGACGATCGAGGAGCTCCTGCTCAAGCTCCTGCGCGTGGGCGTGCTGGCCGGGCTGATCGTTCTCGCGCTCGGGGTCTTCGAGCTGTGGGCAGTCCTCGCCGGCATCATCCTGCTCATCGTCGCCGTCGTGTTCGCGACGAGGGACGTCGTCCTGGACTACGTGATGGGATTCCTGATCCTGGTCGAGGGTCCGTATTTCAACGGCGACTACATCGTGGTGAACGGGCACCCGGGGGTCGAGGGAGTCGTCGAGGAGATCGGCCTGCGCCGGACGTTGCTGCGCGACGCGATGGGCTCCTCCGCCGCGGTCTCGAACGGGTTCGTCCGGCTTCCGGTCAATCTCACGCGCCTCTTCTCGGTCGCGGTCGTGGAACTCCACATCCTCCGCGCGGGCCAGCTCGACGAGGCGCTGGCCACCGTGGCCCGGATCGGCGGCGAGATGCGCGAGGATCCCGCCTGGGTTGACCGGATCGACACCGATGCACCGGCTGACGTCTGGGTCACGGGAATCGGCATGGACGGGGCCACGATCCGGCTTCAGCAGCGAGTCCCAGCCGGCGCTCAGACGGCGGTGGCGAGCGAGCTCCGCCGGCGACTCGCTGCGGCTCTGGTGGCGGCATCCATCGGGACCGGGCGCTGGGACACGCCGATGCCGATCGTCAGCCACGCCGCCGCCCCGCCTCGCTCGGCATAGGATCGCCCCACGGCCAAGCTGGGGGATCTCACTGCTCGGCGGCGCCATCGAACGCGTCCGAGATCCAGGACGCGACCAAGATCAGAAGCGTGGGAACGACGGGTTCAAATCCTCTCGCCCCGACCAGACTGACCTTCTTTCACGCGGACGACGCCGGCCCCGAAGGCCGCGTCCCAGCCTCGCGCCTTTGCGTGAGCGGTCAGGCTGAAGGTGTAGTCGGTCGCCCCCAGCACGTCGATCCGCTCGAACACGGCCTCCGCGATCGCGTGACGGCCGGCGTCCGAGGTCTTCGCCCACAGCGTCGGCAGCTCCTCGAGGTAGGCGCATTGAGCTGAGCACCGGCGGATCGCGGCGACAGGTGCACCGCGATACCGTGGTATCGTGCGTCCACCGCTCGTTGAACGGAGGCCACAAATGACGATCAAGTCCCGCACCCTGCGCCTGCCGGCGGACCAGGCCGAAGCCCTCGAGGCGATCGCCGGCGTCGACGACGTGTCGGTCAACGAGGAGATCCAGCGGGCGATCGCCGCCCACATCGAGGCTCGGCGGTCGGACCCCGACTTCCGACAGCGCCTGCAGGCCAGCATCGAGCACAACCGCGAGATCCTCGAACGCCTCGCTCGCTGAAGGTGCCCCTCCGGCACTGGGCGCCAGCCCGGGGCGCTTCCCTTCGGTCTTCAGTTGACATTGAAGGGTTAGCGGTGCACTCTCGGCACATCCCTTCATTCTTGCCGTGACATTGAAGGGTTGCAGCCGGAGGCGACGTGCCGAGGACCGTTGAGCGAGTATGGGACGGAGACCCTGGCGCGATGGGCGGGCGCCGGGCGCGTGCCTCGTTCCGGTACCAGGTATTCGTCCCTGACGAGATCGCGGCGCTCAGCCCCGTCGTCCCGTTCGAGGTCGCCGACCTCTCGGCGGACGCCGAGGCGGCGATCCGGGCGCTCAACGAACGCGCTTCGGTGGGCGGCCTCGAGGCCATCGGGCCCCTGCTCCTGCGGTCGGAGGCCGTGGCGTCGTCCCGGATCGAGGGCTACGACGTCTCCTCGCTCAACCTCGCCCGAGCGCTCATCGATCCTCGGGCCGCGCGGGGCAGCGCCAGGATCGTCGCGGCGAACGTGTCCGCGATGGAGGAGGCGATCGCGATCGGGGACCGCACCGAGCCGGTGACCGTCGCCGACCTGCTGGCGATCCACGCGGTGCTCATGGCGGGGGACGAGCGGGCGCGGCCCGGCCGCGTGCGCGAGGAGCAGAACTGGATCGGCGGCAGGCTCGGGAACCCGTCCGATGCGGCCTTCGTGCCGCCGCCGGAAGACCTGGTCCTGCCGCTGCTCGAGGACCTCGTCGCCTTCGTCGCCCGGGACGATCTGCCCGCGGTGGCGCAGGCCGCCGTGGCCCACGCGCAGTTCGAGACCATCCATCCCTTCATCGACGGCAACGGCCGCGTCGGCCGCGCCCTCATCCACGTCGTGCTGCGGCGGCGCGGCGTCGCCGCCCGCTTCGTCCCGCCGGTCAGCATCGTCCTGGCGGCCCGGCCCACCGCCTACGTCGAGGGGCTCACGGCGTTCCGCGAGGAAGGCGTTGCCGGGTGGATCGGCTCGTTCTCCGAGGCAGCCGGGCGAGCGGCGGCCGCGTCGATCGAGCTCGCCGACCAGGTGGCCGCGCTCCAGGGCGAGTGGCGCGAGCGCGCGGGCCGCCCGAGGGCCGGATCCGCGGCGAGCAAGCTCATCGCGCTGCTCCCCGCGCTGCCGGTGCTGTCGGCGCCGACCGCCCGCGCGGCGATCGGCGTCAGCCAGCAACAGACGCTCGCGGCGCTCAAGGCGCTGGCCGAGGCCGGTGTCATCCGCCAGCTGAGCGCCGGGACCTACGACCGCCAGTATGCGGCGACCGAGCTGTTCGACCTGCTCACGGCCTACGAGGAGGGGATCGTCGGCCCGGCACGGAGTGCGCGGCCAACGCCATAGGGCAGCCCCGGGCCACGATCTGGTCGGGTCGCGTCCACGCCACCCTCGAGTTCATCGCGCCACGTCGGCCGACGTGGGCGCCCACGGGCGGACAGTCAGCGAGATCGCGGGGCGGGATCTCCGCGCGCACGCGCCTCGGCCGCGGTGCGGCGGGCCGGGCAGTGGCGCGGCGGTGCGACGCTCGCGCGGAGGGCCATCGTCGCGGACGCGGCCACCGCCTCGAGGTCGTCAGCGCTCATGCATCACCCCACTGGCGAAAACCCCCCAAAAGGCGCGAAACTCGGCCGCGTGCACACAGTCGGGAGGCGCGGTCGGGGCGCACGTGCGCCGCGCTCATAGCCAGGGCACCAGTCGCGGTGCTCGCCGCGCCAGGCGCGGAGCAGGCGGGCGCTGAGACGTTGCCAGGCCCGCGTGGTGTACAGGGCGTAGTGCCTGCTGCGGTTGGACTGCCGGGCGTGGTCGGTGCAGCCGCTACCCGCGCGGCTGGTGACGACACCACAGACCGTGCGCAGCTTCACCCGCGAATCGTCGATGGGCCGGCTGGCGCGGTCTATTCGCCTGCGGTGCTACGCCTGGGGCGCAGTCTTCGAACACGTCTTGACCGGTGACGACGACGGCGCGAAGCGCAGCGATCGACCTCTGTCCAAGGAGGGCTGGGTACCTCGTGGGCTGCCCACCTAGCGAGCCAAGAAGTCGAGGGTCTTCACGATCGCCGCCAGTTCGTCACGCACCGCCTGCGAAGCATCAGGCGAGTACGAGGCGTCGATCACCACTCTCTGGCCTTCGACATCCAGGACCCACAGTTGATCAATCTGGCCGCCGACCTGCTGGTATCGGGTCCCACCGGTGCGGCCCAGCCAGCTGAGGAAGTTCCCGTCGTCGCAGCCCTCGACGTGATATTCGTCGTCGAGCACGACGATGTCGGTGGGGACCGACCACTCGAGGTACTTGCCCTCGTGCCCGGCCAGGGTGACGTCGACCGGCCCCGTGGCGTTGCGCAGCTCCTGGGTGACGAGCGCTTGCACGAGTTCGTCTACCGTCTCCCCGGAAGTTGTGAGCGTCGCGTGGTTCTGGCACGGGTGGGTCGGGACCTGGCCGACGATCCACCCGCTGAGCCCGGCGGTGAAGACCCCGGGCTCCGGTGTCGCGGTGACGAAGCCGCAGTCATCCTTGAATGAGACCCAGCTCGCCGGCACCTCGACCACGAACGGCGGGCCTGAACCCCCGATGAGATGGCAGGTTAGCTCGCGGAGCCCCGAGGAGGTCGGCGCCTCCTGCGGGATCGCCGAGGACGAGGCCGCCGGGACGCGTGAGGGATCCGCGGGAATGCTCGAGGGAGCGCCCTCGCTCGGCGTCGAGGTCATCGCGGAACAGCCGACAACGACCAGGACTCCGATCACGGCTGCGGCAAACTGACTGAGGCTTGTGGTCACGTTGGGACGGCGCATTGACCCCCCTCCATGGGACGCAGGGATGCTCACGGGGCGGCCCGAGGAACGGGTTGCCACGAGAACGACTGGGCGAGTGGCCAGGATCGCGGGGTGGCGATCCCGACCACCGGCACGACGGTTACGGCGTCGCCCACAGGGTTCCCATCGGCGGCGATGGCCTGCGACATCAGCGCGTATCCGCGGGAGCTGACATCGCGGATGTACATGATCTGGGTCCCGTCGGGTGACCACGTGATGTTGTAGCCGTAGTCCGAGACCACCCGCGGATCAGCTCCGTCGGGACCGACGACCATGACCCTGGCTTCGTCGTCCGTATAGGCGATCCGGTCGCCCCTCGGCGACCACACAGGCTGCCTGCCGGGCGGCAGCGTGGCCTCGACGACCCCGTCGCTGGCGCCGATCACGAGAGTGCCGCGAAGGGTCCACACGACAAGTCTGGTGCTGTCCGGTGACCAGCTCACCGTATTCGCCGGGGATTGGTCAAGCCGGCGCGGCGCGGTGGCGTCGACGGGCACGAGCCAGGTCCCGGACGGGCGGGCGACGGCGATCGTCGAGCCATCCGGAGACCACTGAACAGCGCGGTCTGGTGGGTAGTCGGTGGAGAACGAAGCAGCATCGCTTCCACCTTCCGGCTCCCACCCCGCGATCCGCCGCGGCTCGCCCACGAGCGGATCGATCTCGAGCGTCGACGCCACGCGCTCAAGGAAGGCGACTGCCGAGCCGTCCGGCGCCCAGGCAGGGCACTGTTGTGTCTCGCTGCCGCGAGAAGGAAGGCGACGGCCATCGCTGACCTCGCCCGACGCGTCGATCGACAGGACGACGATGCTCCCGGCGGGCATGCCGACGGCGAGCATGGTTCCGTCGGGCGAGAAGGTCGGGCACACAACACTGTTCCCAACGCCGGTCTCGGACGGAATGATCTGTCGCGGCACCTCGCCCGGGCGAACGACGTATACAGGGCTCAGGCCCGACTGGGTGGCGTAGGCGATGACGCCGTTGCTCACCGATGACGGCGGGACCGGGGGACGCTGGCTACCGACGAAGAGGTTGGCTGCCGCCAGCAAGACGAGCACGGTGAGGGTAGCTACCAGAAGCAGCCGTCCGGCGAAGGTCCCGTCACGCCTACGCCCCTGCCCCGGCAGGCGAAGGGCAATGGCCGCCGACATCGCGGAGGCATCACGAACTGCGGCAGTATCGGCGGCACGGTGGCGAAGAAACTCGCGCAACGTGTCATCGAACCGAGTGTCGTCGTCGCGGTTCATCGGCGTTCATCCTCGAGAGCATGGCGAAGGAGATCGCGGCCAGCCCGGATGCGCGAGCGGACCGTCTCGACCGGCGCGTCGACGAGCCTGGCTGTCTCGGCCACGGAGTAGCCGTAGTGAAGGTGAAGCGCGATGGCCGCCCGCTGGTTGGCTGGCAAGCCCTCGAAGGCAAGCCGCAGTGCGAGCGAGGCGTGCGGCGCGGCGGTGCGGTGGTCGATCGTGCCAACCGGGATCTCCCGTGGGCCGCTGAAGAAGCGGGCCAGGGGCGAGCGACGTCGCCGGTCCAGGCGAATGGCCTCGCGCACCACGATCCGGTCGAGCCATGGTCGCAGTGCCTGGGCATCACGAAGACTGTCGCGTTGTCGCCAGGCCTGCTCGAGCGCGACCTGGACCGCATCACCCGCCTCACTGCTGTCCAGGCAGACCAGGCGCGCCAGGCCGACAAGACGACCGTGGTGCTCGCGGACGAAGGCATCGAGGCCTGCGGCATCGAGTGCCAAGCCTGTCCCCGCGATGGCGTCCCGTCGAGCGTCCGAGGTCAATGTCCTCGCTCCGTCCTGCTGGCTTTGAACCATAGAGGGATGCGCGAGGCGTTTCGGGTGAATCTCCGTCGATGAGCGATCGGCCCGCCCTCCCACTCGTCCTCGTCCGACGAGAGGACCCGCCGCGGACGTACACGGCGGGGGGGAACCGGGAGTCGGTGTGGATCAGACCAGCGCCGTCATGCCCCCAAGCGTGCGGGCGGCGGGCCGCGGCTTCTACTTGGCCGTTTGGGCCATGACGCGAGCGTAGTCCTTCAAGCCGCTCGAAGGTCAGGTGGACGAGGCGGCCGCGAGGGAGGTCGACCACTGCGTGCCCTTCGGCTCTCGCCGACCGCACGATCCGCGGCGCATCCTGACCGCCAGCGGGAGGCTCCGGTGCGCAGTCCGGACCCTGGCCGCGGGAGCCGCACAGAGTCGCCGCGAAATGACCCTGGCACGCGAGTGCTGGCACGCCGACGAGACAGGGCCGGAGCGACTCGGAGGTCGATTCCAGGGATCTGCCGGCGAGGACCGCCGAGCCGATCAGATGGGGCGAGATCCCAAGAGGCGCATCTGATGGAGACACGAAGCCGGCAGCGACCCAAGCGCCGCCCGAACTGGGCCTACCGGCGGCGAGGCTTCTCGAACCTCCTGAGGATGGGCCACTGCGCCCCGACGGCGATGCAGACGATCCTCGATGTCTCATCGAGGGACAAGGAGTGGCTGGTCAGGCTGAGCGCCGGCATGCCGGGGGGCATCGGCAACACGGGACACGAGTGCGGGGCCGTCACCTCGCCCCTCGCGGTGATGGGCACACAGCACGGCCTGCGCGAGGTTGACCGTGGTCTCCCGGTGATCTTCGACCGGGGGCATGCGCTGTGCCGCGACTTCCTCGCCTGCCACCAGACGCTCCAGTGTCGGGAGATCCGAACGAAGGACGGCTTCCCGCGCCAGTGCATCGGTCCGGTCCTGCGCTCGGCGGAGCTCTGGCGAGGCGCGGCCGACGACGACCGGTCCGACGCCATCCCGGAGGGCGTCAGGGCAGGCTACTCGAGGTTGTACTCGCACTTCGTGAAGAACGAGTTCCACTGCGCTCAGGCCGTGCTCAGCCGCCTGGGCTACTCAGCCACCGAGCACCGCGAGCTGTTCGATGCCACTTCGGCGTTCGTGGGCGGGACGCTGTTCATGGGCAGGACGTGCAGCGCGTTCACGGCGGGCGTCATGGCGATCGGCCTGAAGGACGGGGAGATCGAGAACAGCCGCCTGCGGGTCATCCGCCTGCTTGCCATCATGACGGTCGGCGGAGACGCCTTTGGAGACCACCTCAACAAGTTCAACGCCAGCATGAACCGCGGGTACCGCCTGTCGAAGTGGTTCGCGAACGAGTTCGGCAGCACCCAGTGCCAGAAGATCACCGGATGCGACTTCTCCGACTCCGGGGGCGTGTCGAGGTACATCGACGGTGAGCTGATCACGAGGTGCAGGACGATCGGGTGCAGGGTCGCCGAGCAAGTCGAGCTGATGCTCGCCGCCGGAAGCGTTGAGTGATGGGCGTCCGTCCGATCCGCTCGTTCCGCGTTCCGGCGGGGGTTCCGGCTGGCGTGCTGGCGACCGTCACCATGGACGTCGCCATGGTGGCCGCCGGCGTCCTCGGCGGGAGTGCGTTCAGCTCCGACCGTCTCGGCCCGGACATGATCGGCCGCTGGGCGGCCGGCCTGCTGCGCGGCCGGTGGCGCCGCGTCGACATCAGCCGCGAGCCGGCGCAGCGCGGTGAGCTGGCGCTCGGCCTGGCCACCCACTACGTCACGGGCGTCGTCCTGACACAGGCATTCCTGCTCGCGCCGCCTCGCTGGCGTGGGAGACGGGGCTTCTTGGCCGGGACCGTGTACGGCATCTCGACGGCCGTGCTGCCCCTCCTGATGATGTTTCCCTCGATGGGCTACGGTTGGTTCGGCCTCCGGTCCGGGGAGGCCGGGCGGCTCAACCGGATCATGCTCGTCGGCCACATCGCGTTCGGCGTCGGGATCGGGCTATGTGCCCGCGGCCGAAGTCCTCTTGGCCTGAGGAGGCTCACATGAAGAAGGCGTGGGTCATTGCTGCCGTAGTCGCCGGTGGGGCGCTCCTCGCGAGGGCGCTTGGGTCCGGGGTCGGCAAGACGGACATCGGAGAGCGGATCGCGGCGATGCCTGACACGTCCCCGCCGAAGTGGATCTTCACGAACGTCACGGCGATCCGAGCGAACACCGACCGCATCCTCGCCCTCCTGGAGGAGCAGAGGCTCACCTCTGCGGGGGAACCGCCACCGCCTCTGGGGCCTGAAGCCGCGCGCGAAGCGTGACTCGAACGCGCTTCTAGTCGGGGATCTCGGCGAACAGCGTCTCCGCGAGCACGACGGCCTCGACCGCCCGTGGCGTGGTCCCAGGTCTCCGGCAGGTTCTTCAGGCTGCTCAGCCCGGGCCGGCGCGGATGACAAGCGAGGCCAGGCCCTCGCGCCGGCGGTCCGGTCGCGTGCCGACGGTCGCGAGGTACCTATTCGGGTCGGGGCGACAGGATGACGACCGCGGTCTCCCGTGAGCGCCGGGCCGCATAGCCGTCGAGATCCTTGTCGTAGGTGGCCTGCATGGCCCACAGGCGCGGCCGTTCGTCCTCGTTCGCTGCACGACCGTAGACGGCGCGCGACCCACCGGGCAGGTCGACGGTGACGTCGGGCTGAGCCTGCAGGTTGAGCCACCAGGCGGGCTCGGGGTCGGCCCAGCCGTTCATGGCCAAGGTGACCAGGTCGGGACCGTCCTCGAAGTAGCCGAGAATGGCGATGCGCTCCTCGCCGGTGCGGCGCCCGACCGTGTGGAGCCGCATCATGCCCCAGCGGTCCGCCGTCGCGGTCCGGAGGCCGAACCGGCCGCCTGTGACCGAATAGACGGCACGCTGCACCACCCAGAACGAGCGGATGAACCAGCGCGGCGGCAGAGACGCTGTCTTCGTCGACGGTTCGGACATCGTGTGCTCCTGTGACATGGTGTGCTCCTGTTCGGCGTGGGGGTGGTTCTGGCGTCCGGCGGAGGCCGGGGCCGACGGCTGGCTGGTCATCTCGGTTCGTCCGAGTACTGGAAGGCCTGGTCGAGCGGCACCCGGAAGACCCGGGCGATGCGGAAGGCCATCTCGAGCGTGGGCGAGTACTTGCCCTGCTCGATGGCGATGATCGTCTGGCGGGTCACGCCGACTCGATCGGCCAGGTCCGCCTGGGTCATCTCGCCGTGGGCGAACCGGAGCGATCGGATCGAGTTCGTGACGAGGGTCGGCTTCACCATGTCTGGAACCGCCCGTGGTAGGCCGCGATCTTGGTGACGGAGCTGAGAAGGGCTCCCGACATGCCCGCAAGGAAGATCGCGTTGGCGATCCAGAACTGGTCCGCCATGGTCATCGCCAGGACGAGCGCGGCGATCGAGCCGGCGATGATCAGCCAGTTGCCCGCCCGCTCACCGAGATGGTCGATCTCCCGGTCGCGCTCGTCGTTCTTGTCCGCCTCGCCCGGGTTCGAGGCCGCGGCCACAACGTTGCCCAGGACGTTCGCCACGATGAAGCCGACGATCGTGAAGATCATCGGCTGGACCCAGGAGACCTCGGCGATCGGCTTGCTGAGCGCCTGCGGAACGACCAGGGCCACGTAGACGAGGAGCGTCGGCACCGCGACGACGAGCACGACCCAGTTGCTCTTCTCCAGGAATGTCATCGGCGTCTCCCATGTCAAACATCGTTGACATGGTCAATGTATAGCTCAACCGACACGGTGTCAAGTATCTTAGACATCTCGATTGGCGCTAGGCCACGAGGGTCCGGCCCGAAGGCGGGTCCCAGCCTGCCCCGGCGGACGGCTACTACCTGCCGGCAGCAGTGGTCAATGTGGCAATCGTTGCGGTGGCCCAGCCGCCGGCCGGTGCGAGTTCAGCTGGCTCGAGGCTCGCCACGGGACGCCAGGCCCCCGATCTGGCAGGACCGCCCCACCTCCTCGTCTTCCCGAGAACGAAGTCCCCGGAGTGAGCGTCCCGCCCCGCGTGCATCCGCCTCGTCGCCGCGGCATCGCGGGCGCTCGGTCTGCCGATCAACCGCAGCACCGTGCCGATTGGGCCATGGTGTCGGGCGGTGGGCTCGGTCGGGGCTCTGAGCCGGAGGACCCGGACGTTCAGCGCGAGAAGGTGAGGTGCATGATCCCGCTCGAGGCGACTTCCGACGTCACGCTGTAGCCGTCCTCGAACCCGCGGAGGTCGTCCCAGAGCCGGATGCCGCGGCCGAGCAGGATCGGGACGATGGCGACGTGGAGCCGGTCGACGAGGCCGGCCTTGAGGAACTCGCGCACCACGGTCGCGCCGCCGCCGATCCGCACGTCCTTGCCGCCCGCAGCCTCCAGCGCGAGGTCGAGCGCCTCGCGGGGCGTCGCGGCGAGGAAGTGGAAGGTCGTGCCGCCCGCCATCTCGAGCACCGGGCGCGGGCTGTGGGTGAGCACGAACACCGGGACACGGAACGGGGGGTCGTCGCCCCACCAGCCGCGCCAGTCCGGATCGTCCGCGGCGGCGTGGAGCCCGAACATGCCGGCGCCCATGATCTCCGCGCCTACCTCGGCGAAGTACGCCTGCGCGTACTCGTCGTCGACACCGGTCGTTCCCTCGCCGGACGTGTCGTGCAGCACTCGGGCCCGGAACGTGCGGGTCGCGATGTAGGCCTCGACCAGGCGCGACCAGTCGGGCCCGAACGGATCCTCGCGCGTCTGGTCGGTCGTTGTCGCGAAGCCGTCCAGGGAGATGTTCAGGTCAACACGCACGGCCATCGACGTCCTCCGAAGTGACTGCTTGCGCACTCGCTTCAGTATGCCAACGTCGATGCCGATCGAGCTTGTCACGGAGTCGGGCCCGAGTTCCCGCTGCGGGACCCCGACCACGCCGGGGTGGTCACCGGCCATCGAGCCATCGCGGGGTTGACGGCGGGACGTACCCGATGGGGGGAACCGGGAGTCGGTGTGGATCGGACCAGCGCGCCGTCATGCCCCCAGCGTGCGGTGGGAGGCTCGCAATTCCTAATTCGGCCGTCTTGGCCATGCTCTCGAAGGGGGTGGGCACTGTGGGGCTCTGAGCGAGCGGTTCCTCTAGGGGCCTCTGCTTCGCCCGCTATTGCCGACGCGAGGGGCACCACTAGCGAGCAGTTCCCGGGCAAGGGCGTCGGTCAGCCAGACCTGGTAGCGCTCGTCGCCCCAGCCCCGACCGAGGACCAGCGAGTCGTAGACCGCAAGCGAGCACAGCGTCCAGGCGATGTCGATTCCGACGTCGACCGTGAGACCCGGCCTGAGCGCCCCCCGGTCGGCGAGCATCCGCACGAACCGCCCCTGTCCGTCGAGCCGCCAGGCCTCCATCTCGTCCCACAGCCGGCGGAGTTCGGGATCGCTCCCGCTGGCATCGCGCAGGGCGCGCAGGAGCGGACCCGCACGACGGTGGATCCCGGGCTGCGTCGCGGCGTAGCCCGCCACCTGCTTGCGCGGGTCCGGTTCGTCGCGAATGGCGCGAATCGCCGGCCGCTCCTCGACGGGGATCTCGGCCCGGCCGGCGCCACCCGCCAGCAACGCCTCCACCGTTGCCCTGAACAGCCCGGCCTTGCTGCCGAAGATCCGGTAGACGGTCTCGACCACGACGCCGGCCTCGCTCGCGATCTCGGCCAGCGGGATGCCGTAGCCACGCTCGCGGAACAGGAGGCCGGCGGCCGTCACGATGTCGCGTCGCGTCTGCGCGGCCTGTGCCACGCGGCGCGGCGACTGGTAGCGACGACGAGGCTTGACGCTCTCGGTCATTTCATGCAACTCTACCTTATGTGAAATCACGTTGGCTTGCGTGATGATAGGCGAAGGAGCGTCCCATGTTCGCAGTCGTGGTCCGTGAGGCGGGCGATGCGGCGCAGATCGATGGAAGCGGGAGCATGGTGAGCGCGAACGTGGCGCCGCGCGTGCGCGAGGCGCCCGGCTTCGTCTCGGCGCTGTGGATGAGCGACGGCGCCGGCAGGACGCTCAACGTGCTGGTGTTCAGGTCCGAGGAGGCCGCGCGCGCCGCCCTCGACGCCGCCCGCACCGCGCCCCGACCCCCGTTCATGCGCGTCGAGTCTGTCGACGTATTCAGCGTGCTGGCGAGCGCGTAGGGCGGGCGACATCGAGTCGCAGGGCGGTCGCCTGCGGAACCAGTGGGAGATGAACTGGTCGGGCCAAGCCTCGGGTCAAGTGTGGTGGGAAGACCCGTTGGTCGTCCGGTGGGGCCATGCCCTCGGGTTCCCCTCGCGACCAATCCTTCCCGCACTTCGGCAGCGGCGTGGAGTCGCGCCCGAACTGCGCCGCCCTCTCGAGTCTTGTCTTCGGCTTCGGCGCGCACGCGGACACCTCCCAGGTGCCCCCAGTGATCGGCCGGACGACGGGCGAGCCCGCCATCGCGATGCGGCGCAGATCGTTCGTCCGCGCCGCTTATCTGCGACTTATCGCGACCGGGCCAGGCGGTGCTGACGAGCGGCGAGCCTGCCCGGGTAACCGTCACGATGCACCGGGCGTCCGGGGGCCGTTCGCCTCTCGACACTCCATCGGGTCGCGGCCATCGTGCCTGCCAGCGGGAGGCTCTGACACTGGGTCCACGCACAGGCCACCGGAACCGCGCCGAGCCACTGGCGGCCTGCGGGAGCGGACGAGGCCCGTTGGGCCTGCCGCAACGATAGGAGAAGGGAATGGGTTCGAACGGAGGGATCGCCGTCGCGACGGGGAAGCCCGGCATGAGCGCGGATCGGAAAGCCGCGATCTGGATCGGCGTGCTGTACATCATCGGAACCGCCGGCATGGTCCTCAGCGTGGTCGTTACGAACGCGATCCTGTCGGGCCCCGACTATCTGGCCCAGGTCGCCGCGCAGCCGAACCAGGTGGCCGTTGGGGCCCTGCTCCTCCTCGTGGCGGGCTTCGCGCTCGCGCTGGTCCCGGTCGTGTTCTGGCCGGTCGGCAAGCGGTACAACGAGACGCTGGCCATGGGCTACGTCGTCTTCCGCGGCGCGATCGAGACGGTCCTCTACATCGTCGGCGCGGTCTGCTGGCTGCTGCTGATCGCACTCAGCAAGGAGCCGGATGGGGGACCGCTCGCCAGCTTCGTGCGCACAACCGAGACCGTGATCTGGGATCAGTTGCTCGCCATCCCGTTCGTTCTCGGCGCGCTGATGTTCTACGTCCTGCTCTACCAGTCGCGGCTCGTGCCCCGGTGGCTGTCGGCCTGGGGGCTCGTCGGGGCCGCGCTCTACATCGTGGCGCCGCTCGGGAGCATGTTCGAGCTCTCGCTGGGCTTCTTCATGGCCCCGCTCGCCGTGCAGGAGATGGTCATGGCGGTGTGGCTGATCGCAAAGGGGTTCAGCCCCGCTGCACTCGCTGCCGAGTCGGCCGCTGCGTGAGTCTGCCATCGGCCTCCCACCCGGTGGTGCCGCCCCACCCGTCGATCTTCCCGAGCGCGAAGTCCCGATAACGAGCGCCGCGATGAGACCTGATCTGCCCACGGGTGACCACCTGGTCAGAGGAACACGCCGGACAGACCCGCCCACCTGACCAGGTGCCTGGCGCGTCCGGCGGGACGCGCTCAACGCCTGACTCCGGCGGTGTCCCGGAGCCGCTCGAGGCCGTCGAGGATCAGATCCAGCCCAAACTCGAAATCGACCGAGGCGCCGCCCGGGGCCGTCGCCGTCATCTCGGCCATCGCGAGGAGGTTCGGATACTCGCCCGCTGGAAGGCTTCGCGCAAAGGCCGCCGCCATCTCCGGAGCGTTCTCGGTGTCGAACGACCAGGCCATCTCCTGGAGCACGAAGCCGTAGGTGTGGCTGTCCAGCGCCATGATCGCGCGGATGACGATCGGCATCGGGAACCCCGCGGCAGCCAGGACGCCGATCATGGCGTCCAGGTAGCGCCGCCTCGCGGGACCGGCGTTGAGGCGGGACTCGATCAGGCTGCTGGCCCAGGGGTGGCGGAACAGGGTCTGGTGGGCCGAGATCGCACTCCGCCGGACGGCCGACTGCCAGTCGACATCCCCGGACGGCACCTCGAAGTCGCCCACGACGAGGTCGGCGATGCCGTCGAGGATGTCGTCCTTGTTGGCCACGTGCTTGTAGAGCGACATCGCCTCGACCCGCAGCACCTGGCCGAGCTTGCGCATCGAGACGGACTCGAGGCCGCCCTCGTCCGCCAGGCGGATGGCCGCCCGGAGGACGCGGTCCCGGCTGAGCGGTCTCCGGCGAGCGGCGGCTCGACTGGACGGCGTCAGCGGCTTCGTCATCCGATCCTCATCCTCCCCGCTTGACAGGCTTACGGTGTAGTCATAGCATCCGTCGTAGGCTTACAGTGTAGACGATGATGGCACCAGCCAGGGAGGCACCGATGTTGATGCAGTTGGCGATCCTCGTGGGCGCCCTGTTCTTGGGAATCGTGGCGATCGCGCTCGTGTACGTGCTGGGGATGCGGGCGAAGTCCCCGCTCGTGCTCGGCCCCCTCATCCGGCTCCAGCGCGCGATCATCAACCCGAAGCAGATGCGATCGGCGGGCACGCCTGGAGCGTACGCGTCCGTGATCCGGCATCGCGGCCGGACCTCGGGCCGACCATACGAGACGCCCGTCGGGGTGGTGGCCGCCGACGACGGGTTCCTGATCGCGCTCGTGTACGGGTCACGCACGAACTGGCTCCAGAACGTGCTGGCGAGCGGGTCCGCCACGATCGTGCACGAGGGGCACAGGTACCAGGTCGACCGGCCGGAGCTCATCCCGATGCAGGCGGTTGCGGCGCAGTTCGCGGCCGGCGATCAGCGAGGCTTCCGTTTGCTCGACGTCGACCAGGCCCTCCGGGTCCGGCGGGTCGAGACGGAAGGGGCCGGAGCGCGGGTCACCGACACGGCCCGGGGCGAAGTTGCCATGGGTCCGTCCGTCGACGCGACCCGGTCGATGGGGGCTCGGAATGTCGCATGAGCTGCGTCTCCAGCGGCAAGGAAGCCGGGGACACTAAGGTCGATACCGGAGGTTTGTCTCCTCTCGCCCCGACCATTTGTTCTATTTCGGTTCAGGCCGGCGTGCGGGGCAGCTCGCGCGGAGACGTCGATCTCGCACCGACCTACCTGGAGCGATGTCGGGGACGAGAAGAAGATCCACGACGCTGACTGCAGGAGGATCGCGACGGCGCCTGCGAGGACGGGCGCCATCTGGCGTCGGACCGGGCCGCTGGATCGCAGCCAGCGCCGACCGAGGGCGATGACGAGGAGCACGGCACCGAGCGAGATCAGGATCCGCCCAACGCGACTCCACGTCCGGGCCTCGACCGCCACGAACGCCGTTCGCCCAACGCAGCCACGACCTGCGCCAACCACGAGTGGCCCCCTGCCGATCGACCTCTGGCATCGATCAGCGTGGGGGCCACTCGTGAGGCTGACCGGCTCGAGTGGGAGCCCGGTCGCGATCCGCGGTGCCGACCGCGAAGCCCGTTCGCAGGCGCTAGGTTTCGTTGAGCGGCGTCATGGGATCCGACCCCCCTCGGTTCGGTCGAGGTGCTCCGGCGGCGGGGCCCCGAAGGTACCCATCCGTCGTCCGCAGCCCATCGCCGAAGCCCCGGTCGACCACGATGTGGCTGAGCCAAGCCAGCGCGCCCACGAGCCAGAACGGCGGCAGGACCCCCGCCACGGCGAGACCGAGCAGGGCCAGCGGCACGGCGGGGTGATGCATCGCGTTGAAGAGCGGCACCGCGCGCGGGGCCAGTTGGCCCCGCGCATGCGGCTGCCCGATCCCCACGAGGACCGTGAGGTGAGGCACGATCCCGAACACGAGGAGCGGGACCAGCCCGACGTGCAGGGTCCCAGCCTGCGCGTTGGCGAAGAGCGCGATGCCGAGCCCTGGAACAAGCCACAGGTGCCGCAAGCGGAGCCGACGGGGCCGGCCGACGTTCAGGGACCGGGTTCGAGCGAAGGTCATCATGGCTAGGCCGTGACCCCCGCGGGCCGAGGCTCGAGCACGACCACCGCCGTGTGGATCGATCGCCGCGTCGCGACGGCGTCGATGTCGTCACCCCAGCCCGGGTAGTCGCGGAACCTGGCCCACAGCTGCTCGCGCTCCGCGCCCGAGGCGGCACGGGCTCGAACGGCGCGGGGACCGTCGGGCAGGTCGACCGTCGTGTCGGGCTCCGCCTTGAGATTGAGCCACCACGCGGGCTCCGTGTCGGCCCAGCCGTTCATGGCCAGCGTGACCAGGTTCGGGCCATCCTCGTAGTAGCCCACGATCGCGACCCGCGGCCGGCCCGAGCGTCGCCCGAGCGTCGTGAGGCGCATCATCCCGAACTTGTTGCCGGCCTCCGGTCGCGAGAGGCCGATCCGCCCCCCGCTGAACCGGTAGAGGGCGCGGTGCCCCAGCCAGGCGATACGAACGAACAACCGGGGGGAGGTTCGAGGCGTCTGCTCGCCGACGGCGGTCATGCGGCACTCGCCTTCGTCGCGACGGCGATCGGTGACGGGGCGGCAGTTGCCGGCTCGACCTTGTCGCTCAGGTAGGAAGGAAGCGCGGCAAGGGCCGACGGCTTGAAGTCCTTGAAGAGCAGGTACAGGCCCAGGAACGCCTCCCAGACGATCTCCGGGATGGTCGCGATGCCCTGCACCGCGCCGCCCTGCGGGATGAGGCCCAGGAGCACGGCGGCCCCGGAGGTGGCGAGCATCGCGCCGCCGACGACGCCGACGAGCGCCATGCGCCGCCCGACCAGGCCGGAGCGGTACATCAGCCAGCCCAGGATCAGCCCTGTCCCGATGCCGTCGGCGAAGCCGGGGCCGAGCAGGAACGTCCAGTTATGCATCGCGACGAGCGACGTGCCGATCGGGACGAGCGTTGCCGCATTCGCGCTCGCGGTCTGCTCCTGCAGGGTCGCGACCGTCAGGAGGCTGAGGAGGCCGACGGCGATGAAGCCGCATTCGACGAGACGAGCCGTGACGTACCCGAGGGCGAGGCCCTCGTTCTGCCGCTTGAGCAGCGGGAACAACACGACCGCGCAGCCGATGTTGGTGATGATCAGGAGCAGCTCGAGGAACGCTCCCAGGAACACGCCGGTGTCGGGGCCCGCACCGAGGATGTAGAGGGGATCGCTCAGCACAGGTCCGTAGGCGAACACGGCTGCGATCGAGGTGATGAACGTCAGGATGAAGAGCACGCCCACGGCGAGCGCGGTCTTTCGCGAAGAGGTCATTCCCGGATTCCTTTCGTGGCGGTGGGACGCTGGGTACGAGTCATGTCGATCTCCGTTTCCTGGTTCGCTGAGCCAGCGAGGGATGGTGGGGGCAGGTCGGGCTCGTCGGTATCGACGCGCGTCACCGAGACGAGGGGCAGGCCCAGGTCCCGAACGCGCTGGAGCAAACCGTGGAGCGCTGACTGGTCAGGGACCTGACCACTGATGACCGTGGTCCCGTCGCTCTCACGACGGACGGTCAGTCCGTCGAACCAGGTCGCCCAGCGCGCGTCGAGGTGCCCCGTGAGCCGGATCTCGTACCGTCCGGCCTCACGGGAGTCGGGTGTCGAGGAGAGTCGTTCGGTCATTCCGCTCCTTGTGCTTGTTGCCGACTGGACCTCCGGCCGGCGACACCGACCTGAGTCACTCGACCCAAGGTGGAAGCGGATGTGATGAGTGCGCATCACCACACGTGATGAGCGGGGTGATGGTTCTTGGAACGACGGCGACCGCGGACTCGCGCGCCTCGACCTGCGTCGCGACCCGAGCCGCCCTGGGCCTGGGGCCTACGGAGTGGGTCGCTGGTCCGTCGAACGCGAGAGCAGGCCGAGCTCGGCGGCGCGGCGCACCGCCGCCCTCCGGTTGTTCACTCCGAGCTTGGCGTAGATGTTGCTGGTGTGGGTCCGCACGGTGGCCAGCGACACCGTGAGCTCGCGTGCGATGTCCGGGCCGTCGAGGTCGCTCTGGAGGAGGCGAAGGACTTCGAGCTCCCGTTCGCTGAGCGGCTCGATCAGTGGCTGCCTGACGGGCGTCGGCCCCTCGGCCGTGACGGCGGCGGCCAGCAGCCTGCGTACGTACTCCGAGGCAGTGCCCCGCCTGGCGGCCAGCTTCAGCATCGCCACCATGGGCTGGCCTTCGTCGAAGACGCGGACGTAACCCTCCGGCTCGGCCAGCGCGACCGCACGCTCCAGCGCGGCAAGCGCACCCGCGACATCGTGACGTGCTTGACGCGCGAGCGACAGCAGGACCAGGATCTCGATGACGCTCCCGTTTCGCTGACCGTCGTGCGCGGCTGCCAGGAGGCGTGTCAGGTGCTCCGTCGCCGCGCTCGTGTCGCGTTCGGATCCCTCGCGTACTCCCTCCGCGAGGTGCAGCCTGGCGAGCGTGACGTGCTCGTACTCGTGGACGTAGTCGAGTTCATCGGCCGCCGTGAGCCTGGACTCGCGCGCCCAACCCGAAGCCTCCGCGAGCCTCCCCTGGGCGATCCACACCCGTGCCTTGACGGCGGCGACCGGGCGCACATCCGGTGAGAAGTCGTTCACGTACGCGTTCTCGGCGGTGGCGAGGAACTCGAGCGCCTGGTCGGGGTCGCCCTCGGCCTGCCGGATCGCGGCCATCGCGACGCGTGACCGGTAGCGGTTCTGCGGGAGGCCGTTCTCCTCACCCAGCGCCTCGGCCTCGGACAGGTGGCGCCGGGCGCCTTCGAGGTCGCCCCGCTCGAGGAGGACGGCGCTGATCCCCACATGCATGTCCGCCGCGCCCCTCAGCACGTGCCCATCCTGCCTGGTCGCCAGCGCCAGCCCTCGCTCGAGGACGCGCAGCGCCTCCCCCAGGCGACCCTGGGCGAGGCGGATGTCGGCCAGCGCGAGCGCGCACCCGATGACGTCCGAGAGGTGACCGGCCTTCTCGAGGTCCGCCATGCCGGCGCCGTACCAGCGGCTCGCGGCCTCGAGATCCCCGCTCGTCCAGTAGGCGAGGGCCAGGAGGGCGGCCCCACCACCTCGACTGAGGTGGTCGTCCTCTTCGACGAGGTCGAGCGCCCGACGGGCGTGGGCCACGGTGCCCGCCACATCGCCCAGGATCCGAGCCTGGCCGGCCCGGTGCACCGCGAGCGAGCCAGGGAGGCGACGAAAGGCCGTCTCGTCGACCACGACCATCGGACCGGCTCGCATGGTGGCGTCGTCCGCGTCGAGCCACCGCTCGGCGTCCCGCAGGCGCTCATCGACGCCCTCCACCTCGCCCCTGACGAGAAGCGATCCGGCATAGGCGTCGCTCAGCACCGGCCGCACCCGGAGCAGGTCGTCGGGCAGTGCCTCGAGCCAGCGCCGCAGGGTGGCCTCCTGCCGGCCCCGGCTCAGCGCCGGGATCGCCAGCTCGACCAGATCCGCCACCCGCTCGAGGTCCCCGGCTGCCAGGGCGTGGCCGATGGCCTCGGTCCGCTCGCCGTTCTGTTCGTACCACTCGCACGCCCGCCGATGCAGCTGCGGTACCAGTTCGGGCTGCTCGTCCAGGAGGTGCGCCCGCAGCACGTCGGTGAAGAGCTGGTGGTAGCGATACCACCGGCGCTGATCGTCGAGCGGGACGAGGAACAGGTTCCCCCGATCGAGTGCCTCGAGCGTGGCCTTGCCGCCGTCCTGGCCGGTGACGGCATCGCACAACGGGCCGGTCATGCGGGCCAGGATGGAGGTCTCCAGCAGGAAGCTCCGGACACGTTCGGGCTGACGCTGCAGCACCTCTTCGACCAGGTAGTCGACGATGTAGCGGTCGTCCCCGGTGAAGCCTGCGATGAAGCCGGCGATGTCGTCTCGACCCTTCATCGACAGCGCCGCAAGCTGGAGCGCGGCGATCCAGCCTTCGGTGCGCCCTTCAAGCGCCGCGATATCCGGCGCGGTCAGGTCCAGGCCCATCACCTCGTTGAGATAGGCGGCGGCCTCGTCCGGGGTGAAGCGCAGATCGGCGGCGCGGATCTCGACGAGTTCGCCGCGCCCTCGCAGGCGAGCCAGGGGCAGGGCCGGATCGGCGCGGGTGGCGATCACCAGGTGGATCCTTGGTGGAAGGTGCTCCAGGAGGAACGCCATGCCGCCCTGGATCTCGGGTGCGTCGACCAGGTGTTCGTCGTCGAGCACCAGGACGATGTCGTTCGACAACGCGCCGAGCTCGTTGAGGAGCGGCGCGAGGACCGTCTCGATCGGCGGTGGCTGGGGCTCCTGCAGCAAGGAGAGTGCGCGCGCGCCCGTCCCCGGCGCCGCCGTCTGCAGGGCCGTGATCAGGTAGGTCCAGAACGTCACCAGCTGGTTGTCGGCCTGGTCGAGCGAAAGCCACGCCACGGACGGTCGGCCGGCCGGAGCGGCGGCCAGCCACTCGGCCACCAGCGTCGTCTTGCCGAACCCGGCCGGGGCGGAGATGAGCGTCAGCTTCGACTCGGCGCCACGGCTCAGGCGTTCGCTCAGTCTCGGACGTGCCACCACGCCGCGTCGCAGCTTGGGGACGTAGAACTTGGTCTCGAGCAGTGGGCCGGCGCTGTCCATCGTGGTCATCGCTCTGGGCGCTCGATCAAGAGTAGTAGCCGCGACCTGACGAACGCAGTTCCTCCGCGACGGCCTCGATCGCCTTCCCGACAGAAGCTGGGTCGGTATCGCCCTTCACGAGGGCCTGGACCTGGTCGTCCATCTCGGCCTCGATCTCCGGTTCCCACAGCCAGTTGAGTGGCGTGATGGCGTCCCCGAACATCGGAAGGAACTCCCGCGCGACCGGGTCGTGGATCCCGACGTTCGACTCCGGGATCGGCGAGTAGGACTGCAGGCTCTCGACGACGGCCTTGTCCACGACCGGCCGACTCGCGTACTCGAGGAAGGCATACACGCTGTCACGGCTCGCGGCGGCCGTGGCCGGCAGCGCGAGGCCGCCCCAGGCGATGATCGAGCGAGCCTTCGACGCCCCATCGACCAGGGGGAGGGCCGCCGCATGCAGGTCGAATGGGACGGTCGGGGTGCCTGCCTGCAGTGGTTCAAGCAGCCAGGTCCCGTTGTAGGTCATGGCTGCCTTTCCCTGCAGGAAGAGCAGCTGCATCGTCGCGTAGTCCGTCGCCCCGGACCCTTCGAGCAGGACGCCGGAGGTCCGGAGGTCGGCGATGGTCTGGAAGGCTTCGGTCCATTCGGGGCTGTCGTACCTGACCTGGCCTCTGATCGTGCTCTCGACGAATCCCAGCGGGTCCCCGGCACGCTCCGCGATCATCGGCAGCACCCACGTGACGAGCAACGTGTTGAAGGAGACGTCACCGGAACAGTGGACGAGGGGCGCTGCGCCGAGCGCCGACAGTGGCTTCACCATCGTCTTCAGGTCGGCGATGGTCCTCGGGGCCTCGAGACCCGCCTGATCGAGCAACGCCTTGTTGTAGTACATGCCCGTGGTCTGGACGCCTCGGCTCAGAGCGAGGGGGAAGGCCCTTGTCGTGGCCTCTCCGGGACCTGCCAGGTGGAAGGACGGTGGCACTCGGGCGAGCACGTCGCCCATCCTGGGGTCTGCGCCCAGGTCTGCGAGCAGGCCGTCACGTGTCCACGCTCGAACGAAGAGTCCATCGATCATCACCAGCCCCACCGGCTCGCCGGACTCCATCGCGGCGCGCGCGAGGCGATCCCACTCAGGGCCGAAGCCGGGGATCGCCCGGATGTCCCACTCGATGCCCGGGTTCAACGCCTTGAAGTCGTCGTAGACCTTCTTCAGTGCCGGCTCCGTGCTGGGATCGCCGCCTTCGGTCAGGACCGTGATGGGACCGGACAGGGCACCGGCCGTGGGGCGGGCGGAGGGAACCAGGCTGCCACTCGCGCCCGGTGTGACCGGTGCCGTTCCGGCTGCGCCCGGCGCGGCGCACGCAGCGAGCAGCGGTGCTGCCACGCCTCCGGCGGCGATGATCGCACCGAGTTTCAGGACGTCCCGCCGACTAAGCATCCGCTCCAAAGGGGCACGCCGCTGCCCGCATGCACTGGCCCCGCTGGGCTGCTCGTTGCCGGTCGGGGACCTCACGAGCGTGTTCCCACATCGGTGCCGTCGAACTGCGAGTATGGTTCGGTCGGTCGTATCCCGCTCGCGAGTCGTGATGCTCCAGGCAAACCGCGGCAGCGACCGAGGCCCCCACAGATCGACCACGCCGCCGCCGTGATCGGATCGCGAACTCGCCGGACGTTCCTCCGCCGCGGGCACCGCGAGCGCGCGATCGACCTGCTCTTCCTCCTCCCGGTCCTGGTGGTCCTCGTCGGTTTCCTGTTCTATCCGCTGGTCTACGGCATCGTGCTCAGCCTGCACGACACCAGGGGCTTCGATCTCACGAGGTTCGTGGGGCTCGATCACTACGCGCATCTGATCTTGGGCGATGCGGTCTTCCATCGGAGTCTGTTGAACACGTTCCTGTTCACGGGCGCGGCAGTCGTGCTCCTGACGGGGCTCGGACTCTTCCTGGCGGTCCTCGTCGCCGATGCCAGGCGTGGAATGAGGTTCTTCCAGCTCGTGTTCTTCGCGCCGTTCTTCCTTGCCCCGGTGGCGGTCGGCGCGGTGTGGAAGTTCCTCTACGCGCCGTACTTCGGGATCGCGGCCACGGTGGGGTCAGCCCTCGGGTTCGACACCCTGACGATCGCGCCACTCGCCGACGTCGACGTCGCGCTCTGGGCGATCATGGCTGCGTTCCTGTGGCGGTTCGCCGGCTTCAACATGGTCGTCTATCTCGCGGCGATCCGGGCGCTCCCGCCCGAATACCACGAACACGCTGTCCTGGAGGGTGCCAGCAGGTTCCAGCAGTTCCGGCGCGTCACGTGGCCGTTGCTGTGGCCACAGACGTTCGCGCTGGTGCTCCTGACCACCCTCGGGACTCTCCGGATCTTCGACATGGTGTGGGTCATGACCGCGGGCGGTCCCTCGCACGCCACCGAGACGGTCGCCACCGATGTCTACGCGACCGCGTTCCGGTTCCTTCAGGTCGGCTACGCCCAGGCGATGGCGATGATCCTGCTGTTCTTCATCCTGTTGCTCGCGGTCATCGAATACCGGATCCTGAACCGCCGCGCCGAGACGGTCAGCTCGTGACCGGGCGGCCCCGCATCCGCCTCTCCACCGTCGTGCTCAGCGTCCTCGCCGTCGTCTGGTTGTACCCGCTGGCCTGGACGCTGATGAACGCGATCAAGTCGAGCGCCGACATCTACCGTGCGCCGTGGGACGTGCCATGGCCGCCGGCCATCGCCAACATCAGCGAGGCCTGGAACCGCGGTCAGCTTGGTGTCGCGTTGACGAACTCGGCCTACGTCACCGCGATGACCGTCGCTGTCGTCCTCGTACTGTCGGTCAGCGCGGCGTATTCGCTGACCCGGCTTCGACCACCAGCCCGCGTCCTGCTCTTCCTGCTGGTGCTGGCTCCGTTGATCATCCCGACCGAAGTCCTCATCGTTCCGTTGTTCTCGATCTTCAGGCCGCTCGGCTTGATCAACAGCCTGCCCGGGCTGGCGTTCTACAACGTGGTCGGGACCGTGTCGTTCGCTACCGTCATCTTCACGGGCTACTTTCGCACGATCCCCCTGGATGTCATCGATGCCGCCCGAGTCGACGGAGCCGGCCGGATCGAGGTCCTGCTCCGGATCGTGATCCCGCTCGCGCGGCCGGGTATCCTCGCCGTCGCCGTTCTCGTGGCGGTGTTCACCTGGAACGACTTCGGCGGATCGCTCGTGCTCCTCCAGAAGCCGGACACATACACGGCGCCGCTCGCCCTGAGCCGATTCTCGACGATCTATGCAACGGACCAGGGGCTCACGTTCGCCGGCATGGCGATCGTGATCCTCCCGCCGTTGCTCCTCTTCCTGGTCGTCCAGCGGAGCTTCATCCAAGGGTTGACCGCGGGAGCGGTTCGCCGTTGACGGCCAGGGGCGCGGTCTGTCGCGGGGGAGCCCAGGGCGACGGAGATGGCGGCGACCAGCCCAACCAAGGCGACGACGCGTTCGCCGACCGCCGTCCGTGAACGCGTCCACGCCGGCGGCCACAGGAGCTCTCTGCTCTGGGGCCCGATCGAGCCCCCGGATCGCGAGCAACAGCAGCGCGAACGGCGATCCCGGAGGGGGTGACATCTGCTCGTTCATGGGCCACACCCTCGGCGCCGTCATGCGGGATCAGGAAGGCCCCTTGCACGATCCGCAAGACGGGCCAGAATGGCCTTGACCTCGGGGTTCGCGAGATCGTCGTCGAAACCAGGGAAGCCGCCGAGTTCTCGACGATGACGTCCCACGCCTTCGCCCACCTGCATACCGACGACGAAGACTGACGCCGGTCGTCTCCGTCGATGAGGCTCTCGATCCCCGACACGGCCGAACCAGGAGATCTGTAGGGATGTGCGGTGTCTTCGGCTACGTGACCGACCGGGATGAGGCTCTCGGGCCGATCCTGATCGAGGCCGCGCAGCGGCTGACCTACCGCGGCTACGACTCCGTCGGGGCGGCGACCTTCCGGGATGGCGCGATCGACCTGCGCAAGGACGTGGGCAAGGTCGACGCGGTCGCGGCGCGCCACGACTTCGCGGAGATGCGCGGCAGTCGCGGGATCGCCCAGCTGCGCTGGGCGACGTTCGGTGAGCCGTCGCAGGTCAACGCCCAGCCGCACCTCGACTCGGACGGCGCGATGGTCGGGGCGCACAACGGCAACGTCGTCAACAACGCCGAGCTTCGCCTCCAGTTCCTGGCCGAGGGGATGACGGTCCGCTCGCACAACGACGGCGAGACCTGCGTCCATGCCGTGGAGCGCTACATCCGGCGAGGCTACGGGTTCGTCGACGCGATCCGTCTCGCGTACGGTGACCTGCAGGGCGACTACGCATTCGTGATCGGGCGCGCGGACGACGACCGGCTGTACGCGTTCAAGAAGGGGTCTGGCCTCGTCGTCGGGATCGGCGACGGCTTCACCTGCGTCTCGTCGGACCTGCCCTCCATCCTGCCGCTGACGCGGAACGTGATCCGGCCGCTCGACGGGGAGATCGTGACGTTGTGGGCCGACCGTACCGAGGTTCGCTCGGTACGGGACGGCAGCCTCGTCGACCGCCCGGTCGAGGTCGTCACCGAGTCGATGGACGCGGTCCGGAAGGGCGGCTACGCGCACTTCATGCTCAAGGAGATCCACGAGCAGCCCCAGGTCGCCCGCGAGCTCCTGCACCTGCTGGACGCGAGCGCGGACGTGGCGCCCCTGGTGGAGCAGATGCGAAGCGCCCGGCACCTCTACCTGATCGGCTGCGGCACGAGCTTCCACGCCGCCTCGGTCGGCTCCGTCTACCTCGCCCAGCTCGCGGGGCGCGTCGCGATCCCCGTGCTGGCGCCGCAGTTCATCGCCCAATACGCGCCCGCGGTGGGTCCCGAGGACGTCGGGATCTTCGTCAGCCAGTCGGGCGAGACCAAGGACGTGCTCAACGCCCTCGAGGCGGCCGAACGTCGGGGGCTGTCCTGCTTCGGCCTGGCCAACGTGGTCGGCTCCACCCTGACCCGCGTCGCCCGGTTGTGCCTGCCGCTCGGCTGTGGCTACGAGATCAGCGTGCCGGCCACCAAGACGTTCACGAACCAGGTCCTGACGTTCCTCTATCTCGCCTACCGCCTGGCGGGGAGAGACACCGGCCTCCTGGCGCACGTGCCGGACCTGATGGAGGAGACGCTCGCGGCCGTGGGCAGCCCGATCGAGGCGATCGCCGACGAGATCAACGTCTGGGACGACCTGTACTGCCTCGGCTACGGCGCGACGTACCCGATCGCCCTCGAGGGTGCCCTCAAGCTCAAGGAGATCACGTACGCGCACTGCGAGGGGATGCTCTCGACCGAGTTCAAGCACGGCTCGCTGTCCGCGGTGACCGCCGGCTTCCCGATCGTCTTCGTTGCGGGCCCGACCGATATCCCGCTCATCATCAGCGGGATCAACGAGGTCAAGGTGCGCGGGGCACGGACCATCATCATCGCCGAGGAGGATCCGCGCCTGCGCGCCAACGGCGACATCCTCGTGGCCATTCCGAGGTCGGACCCGCAGGTCAGCGCCCTGCTCGGCGTCCTGCCGCTGCAGCTGCTCGCGTACCACATGAGCGTGCTCCGCGGCTTCGACCCGGACTTCCCGCGAAACCTTTCGAAGACGCTCACGGTGGACTGAAGGGACGCCTCGACCGGCACCAGCAGGACAGGTCGACGACGGTCGACAGCCGAGCTGCGGGACGCCGTCGACTCGCCGGGATGGCACCGGCAGGGACGGCCGCGGTCCGGCCACGGGACCTCGCGTGGCCTACGATGTGGGCGGGCATGCGTAGCCGTTCCGACTCCCTGACATGGAAGAAGGTCTTCGCGGCGGGACTCCTGCTCCGCCCGATCCTCATCGTGCCGATGGCCCCGAGCGGACCCTTGAGTGGCTCGAACATGCTCCCGATCGGGCTGGCCTCGGTGTTCGCCCTCAGCATCCTGGTCGCGGCTGGCGTGTTCGTCGGGTATCGCCTGGTGATCGCGTTCGGGATCCTTACTGCCCTGGCGGGACTCCCACTGGCGGTCGTCGGTGCCTACCTGGGCTTGCCGATGCCGTGGCCCCTGGCCCTCGCCGGATACAACGTCGCGCTCGCCGCGGTCGGCATCAAGGCATGGCGGGAGCTGCGGGTGGCGACCGGCGGCTGACCGCGGGCCCGTCCGGGGCGGGAGGCGGCCCTCGTGCCCGCATCGTCGGAGCCGGGCCATCTCGGGGCCCTCGCGACGTCCTTCGGCTAGGCCGACCGCTGACGGCTCGTCCGCGCGCCAGCCGGCGACACCCGCCGCAACGGCATGCAGCGTCGAGTGCTCGTGGAGCGCCTGCTCTTCCTCCGGCGTCGTCACCAGTCAGCCCCCGCCGGTGCCGAGCGCTTCCCGAAGTGCCGCGATCTCGGCCCGAAGGCCCGCGAGCTCCTCAGCGATCGTGTCGGTCGTCGTGGCGGCCGCGGGGATCGGCGGCTCGGGAACCGAAGCCGCTTCCGGCGCGGGCTCGGCGGGCGTCGGCGGCGAGACCAGCAGGCTCGCGAGGATGCTGGCGAGGGCGCCGATGATCCCGATGCCGGCGAACATGACGAACAGGCCGGTGATGCGCCCCAGGGTCGTCACCGGGTAGAAGTCGCCGTAGCCGACCGTCGTGATCGTCACGATGCCCCACCAGATCGCATCGCCCCCGGTCGTGATGTTGCCGTCGGGCGACCGGCTCTCGAACTCGAGGACGAGGAGGCTCGCGACCGCGAGCGTCATCCCGGCCAGCAGGATGGTGATGAACATCGCGTACTGGCTGCGGTTCTTGAGGACGTCCAGGACCAGGTCCTTGCCGGCCTGGCCGCGCAGCAGCCGGGTGATCCGGGTCAGTCGGCTGAGCCGGGCCAGGCGGAACAGCGCGGTGAACGGGATGAAGCCGAAGCTCGGGATCGATCCAAGAAGGTCGAGCCAGCCCCGCTGGCCGATGAAGTACGCCCGTTTCGGCTTCGCTCCCGTGATGTTCATCGCGAAGTCGATGAGGAAGATGATGCAGACGGCGTTGTCGTAGAGCGTCAGCAGGTCGCGCTCTGCCGGGGTGATCGGCAGAAGCAGCAGGACCATGATCGCCAGCGAGAAGATCGTCAGGACGAGGATGAAGATGTTGTAGGAGTTCCCGTGCTGACGCAGCACCGGCGCTTCGGCGGTCATGACTCCGTCCTCTCCTCGCGCGTGAGGCCCCCGACCGAGGGCTGCGGTCATCGTAGTGATTGCCGCTGGCCCGCGGAGGGCGGAGCGCGCGCGTCAGAAGACGGCGGTCCGTCGCGGGAGGCGGGCCTCGAGGTCTCGCGGGAGGACCGCGGGCCTCGGTCGTACCCACCTCATCCGACCCGGTGGATGCGTGCGAAGATGAGAGATGGTCAACTGCCTGGGCTGCCCCTCGGTCCTGCCGGGCCCGGTGGTGGGCCGCCCGACCGTGCTCGAAAGGATGATCTCGATGGCTGACCTCAGACCGAAGCGGATCAGGGAGTTCATCGAACCCTTCCGGGTGGAACCGGGGCGCCGCGTCCGGTTGCCCCGCGACTTCGACACGGTCGGCACCAGGAAGCAGTCCAAGGCCGAAGCGAAGCTGATCCTCGCCCAGGGCATCGAACTCCTGGCCGAGTACCAGGAGCGGCTCGCCGCCCAGGACACCTACGGCGTGCTCCTCGTGCTGCAGGCGATGGACGCCGCGGGCAAGGACGGCACCATCAGCCACGTGATGAGCGGGGTCAACCCGCAGGGCGTCCAGGTCAGCAGCTTCAAGGTCCCCTCGAGCGAGGATCTCGATCACGACTATCTCTGGCGCTACGCCAAGAGGCTGCCGGAGCGGGGCAACATCGGGATCTTCAACCGCTCCTACTACGAGGAGGTCCTGGTCGTCCGGGTCCATCCCCAGATCCTCGCCGGCCAGAAGCTGCCGCGGTCGTCCAAGCGGGGCGACGTCTGGAAGCGACGGTTCCGCGAGATCAACGACTGGGAGCGCTACCTGACCGATCAGGGCTTCCGGATCGTCAAGATCTTCCTGAACGTGTCCAAGGAGGAGCAGCGCCGGCGGTTCCTGGCCCGGATCGACCTGGCCGAGAAGAACTGGAAGTTCAGCGCGAACGACGCCAAGGAGCGGATGTTCTGGGACGACTACCAGAAGGCGTTCAGCGACGTCCTTAGCAACACGAGCACGGAATGGGCGCCCTGGTACGTCATCCCGGCGGACGACAAGCCGTTCGCCCGGGTCGCCGCCGCCGCCGTCCTGGCGAATACGCTGATCGAGATCGACCCCCGCTATCCGACCCTCAGCGCCGAAGCTCGTGAGGCGCTCCAGGCGGCCAAGGTGGACCTGGAGGGCCAGGCGCCTGAGGGCGCGGCGCCCGACCCGATCGAGGCCGAGCTCGCCGAGGAAGCCACCAAGGCCAGCGGGCGGAAGTCGGACAAGCAGGGCAAGAAAGGGAAGAAGTCGTGACCGCCGCAGCGCCATCCACGGCAGCGAGCCCCACGTCGGGCGCGAGCACCACCGCCTGGTATGCCCTCACCCCCGACGACGCCCTGCGCGAGCAGGGCGTGGAAGTCGACAAGGGTCTGACGTCCGCGGAGGCCGACGCCCGCCGAGCCAAGGTGGGCCCGAACAAGTTCACCGCGGCCAAGAAGGTGTCGCGCGTGCAGCTGTTCATCGCCCAGTACGCCGACCCGATGCAGATCGTGCTGCTGATCGCGGGCATCATCTGCCTCTTCCTGCCCGGGCAGTTCTTCACCGGCCTGATGCTCCTGCTCCTCACCCTGGGCAACGCGGTGATGGGCCTGAACCAGGAGAGCAAGGCGTCGGCTGCCGCCGACGCCCTCAGCCAGAAGCTGGCGGTCACCGCCAAGACCCGCCGGAACGGCGAGCTCGTCGATCTCGCTATGGACGAGCTGGTCCCGGGTGACATCGTCAACATCGAGGCGGGCGACCTCGTCCCGGCCGATTCGCGCATCCTGAGCGCCGCGACCCTCGAGATCGACGAATCTGCGCTGACCGGCGAGAGCGTCCCGACTCCCAAGCAGGTGGAGGCGGTCGCCGTCGACGCGGCCCTCGGGGACCGGGTCGACATGGCGTTCATGAACTGCCAGGTCACCCGCGGTTCCGGCACGATCCTCGTGGTCACGACCGGCATGGACACCCAGGTCGGCCACATCAGCGGCATGCTCACCGCCACGGTGACCGAGGAGACCCCGCTGACGAAGCAGATCAACGGGCTGACGCGCCAGATCCTGGTCCTCGCCGGCTTCGCGCTGACCGCGTCGATCCTCCTGGGCATCGCCCGCGGCGTGCCGCTCCAGGAGCTCTTCCTCACCGCGGTCGCCTTCGCCATCGCCGCCATCCCCACCGCCCTCCCGGCGATCGACACGGCGATCCTGTCCAAGGGCTCGCAGCTCCTCGCGGCGGCGGGCGCCATCGTGAAGCAGCTCCGCTCGGTGGAGACGCTGGGGTCCACCTCGGCCCTCAACTCCGACAAGACCGGCACGCTCACCATGAACCAGATGACCGCGGTCCAGATGGCGGTCGTCGGTCGGCGGTACGCGATCAGTGGAGACGGCTACTCGACGACCGGGCAGATCTCGCACACCGGCGGCCAGCCGGACATCCCGCTCGAGCAGTACCTGCTGCCGATGGCCCTCTGCGCCGACGCCGAGGTCCGCGGCGGCGAGCTGGTCGGCGACCCGACCGAGGGCGCGCTTGTCGTCCTCGCCGCCAAGGGCGGCGTGGACCCGACGCTCACCCGGGAGCAGTACCCCCGCGTCGCGACCCTGCCGTTCGACGCGGCCTACAAGATGATGGCCACCTTCCACGAGATGAAGGACTCGCAGGGCAAGGAGGTCATCCGGGGCTACATCAAGGGAGCGCCGGACCAGCTCCTTGCCCGGGCCGTGAGCGCCCACGGGCCGGACGGGGCCGAGGTCCCGATCGCGCAGCTCCGGGAAGCGTATCTTGCCGAGAACGACCGGCTCGGGAAGCAGGGCCTCCGGGTCATGGCGACCGGCCAGAAGGACTTCGACCCGGCCACGTTCGACCCGAACGCCGACCTGCTGCCCGCGATCCAGGGCCTCACCCTCCTTGCGATCGTCGGGATCGTCGATCCGCCGCGGCCGGCGGCGAAGGACGCCATCGCCCGGGCGCAGGGGGCCGGGATCCAGGTGCGCATGATCACCGGCGACCATGCCGTCACCGCTCAGGCGATCGCCACCCAGCTCGGCATCAAGGGCCGCGCGATCACCGGCGCCGACTTCCGCGCGCTGAGCGACGACGAGGCGATGCGCCAGATCGACGGGATCGGCGTGATCGCAAGGGTCTCTCCGGAGGACAAGGTCCACCTCGTGGACATCCTCAGGAAGAAGAGTCTCGTGGTCGGGATGACCGGCGACGGCGTGAACGATGCGCCGGCCCTGAAGAAGGCCGACATCGGCATCGCCATGGGGATCACCGGGACGGAGGTCAGCAAGGGCGCCGCCGACATGATCCTGACCGACGACAACTACGCCACGATCATCAAGGCGGTCGGGGTGGGCCGCAACATCTACGACAACCTCCTGCGCTTCATCCGGTTCCAGATGGCGGCCTGCTACGGGTACATCACGGTGTTCCTCGGATCGTCGCTCCTGAACATCCTCGGCGGCGTTCCGTTCCTCCCGCTCCAGACGATGTGGCTCAACTTCACGGTCAACGTCTTCCAGGCGATCGGCCTGGGGTTCGGGAAGCCCCGGGACGGCCTCATGGAGGAGAAGCCGCGGCCGAAGGAGCAGAAGATCCTGCCACGCCCGCTCACCATCTGGCTCTTGGTGGTGGGGCTCGTGATGGGCGGCGGCACCCTCGCCGTGATCGCGTGGGCAACGAACGCCTTCGGGAGCGACACGATCGCGCGGACGATGGGCGTGACCACGTTCTCGCTCTTCCGCATCGCCTCGTCCCTCGAGACCGCCGACGAGAACCGGTCGGTCTTCAGCGGCTACGTCCTGGGCAACCCGGCGCTGCTCAAGGCGACGGGGCTCTCCATCGTCACCATCGTGCTCGCGACCGAGCTCGGTCTCCTCAAGAACGTGCTCGACCTGACCAGCCTGACCGGCCAGCAGTGGCTCGTGTGCATCGGCGTGGCCCTGTCGCTCATCGTGGTCGAGGAGGTCAAGAAGGCGCTCAAGGTCCGGACGGAAGACGAGCCCGTCGCCTCCGCCGCCCTCGCCGCTGCCTAGACGATACCCGTGTCGGCGTCGCTCGGTGGACTCGAACGCTGGATCCCCGGCGTTCGAGTCCTGCGCACGTACGAGCGGTCCTGGCTGTCGCGTGACCTGATCGCCGGGGTCGTCCTCGTCACCCTGCTCGTCCCCCAGGGGATGGCCTACGCGGAGCTGGCCGGGCTGCCCCCGATCACCGGGCTGTACACGACCGTCGTGTGCCTCGTCGCGTATGCCCTCGTGGGACCGTCGCCGGTCCTCGTCCTGGGCCCCGATTCGGCGCTCGGACCGATGATCGCGGCCACGATCCTGCCGCTTGCCGCCGGGGACGAGCAGCAGGCGATCGCGCTCGCCGGGATGCTGGCCCTGCTCGTCGGGGTCGTGACGGTCGGGGCGGGCGTCGCCAAGCTCGGCTTCGTCGCCGACCTCCTCTCCAACCCGGTGCGGACCGGGTACCTGGCCGGGCTCGCGGTCGTCATCTTCATCGGCCAGCTGCCCAAGCTGTTCGGGTTCTCGACGGATGCGAGCGGTCTCGTCGCGGAGCTCGTCGCATTCCTCCAGGGCCTCGACCGGACGAACCCGTGGGCGCTCGGCATCGGGCTGCTCAGCCTGGCGATCATCCTGGGCCTCCAGCGGCTCTCGCCGCGGACCCCCGGGATCCTCGTCGCCGTGGTCGTCGCGATCGCGCTCTCGATGGTCCTCGACCTCGCCGCGCACGGCGTCTCGGTCATCGGCGTGCTGCCCCAGGGATTCCCGGTCCCGACCCTCCCGGCCGTCCCGGTCTCCGACATCCCGCTCCTCGTCGCGTCGGCGGTGGGGATCTCGCTCGTGGCGATCGGCGACACGATCTCGACCTCGGGCGGGTTCGCCGCCCGAGCCGGCTACGAGGTGGACGGTGACCAGGAGCTCGCCGGGATCGGCTCGGCCAACCTCGCGGCCGGCCTGTTCAGCGGCTTCCCGGTGAGCACGAGCGGCTCGCGCACGGCCGTGTCATTCCAGTCCGGGGCGAAGACCCAGCTGACCGGCATCGTGGCGGCGGCGCTCGTGCTCCTGATGCTGCTGTTCGTGCCCGGTCTCGTCCAGGCGATGCCCCAGCCGGTCCTCGCCGCGGTCATCATCGCGGCCTCGATCAGCCTGTTCGACGTCGCCGAGCTGCGCCGCCTGTTCCGGGTCCGCAAGACCGAGTTCGCCCTCGCCGTCGCCTGCGGTCTGGGGGTCGCATTCGTCGGCGTCCTCCAGGGGATCATCATCGCGGTCGTCCTGTCGGTGGTCTACATCTTCAAGCGCGCCTGGTCCCCGTACTCGGCCGTGCTGGGGAGGGCGCCCGACGTCCCGGGGTACCACGACATCGGGCGCTATCCGGACGCAGAACAGGTCCCCGGGCTGCTCATCGTCCGCTGGTCGGCGCCGCTCTTCTTCGCCAACGCGAACCAGTTCCGGGACCGGATCCGCGACTTCGTGAAGGCCTCGACCCCGCCGCCCCTCTGGGTCCTCGTGGCGGCCGAGCCGATCACCGACATCGATACGACCGCCGGGGCGATGCTCGCGGACCTCGACCTCGAGCTGAACTCGGCGGGCATCCACCTCGCGTTCGCGGAGCTCCAGTCGGGCGTCCGCGACATGATCGTGAAGTACGGGCTCCTCGAGACCCTCGAAGAGGGCCACTTCTATCGCTCGGTGACCGAGGGGGTGGCGGCGTTCATGCGCGAGGCGGGTGGGCGCTCCGCGCCGGAGGGTCCCGGCTGAGCGACTGACCCGGCGGCGATCGTGCGCTCGCCGACCGGCGTCAGCCCGCCGCGATCGGCGGCTCGAGCAGCACCAGGTTGTGGCGTGCCCTGCGCGTGTCGAGAGCCACCATGGCGCGACCGTTCGGGGTGAAGGCGAGCCCCTCGGGCTTGCCGTCCAGATCCCCGAGGCGCCAGGTCGCGGCGGTGCTGACCGCGCCTCCCGCCGGCGGCAGATCCGAGAGGCGCGCGATCGAGTCCGACTGGTCGCTGAGCAGGTAGAGGTGGCCGTCGGGACCGATCTCGAGGTCGCTGAAGTCCCGGCACGCCTTGCGGAGCGCCTTGTCGGGCCACCAGACTGCGAGGGCGACATAGCGATGATCGCCGGGCTCGATCTCCCAGGCGACCCCGGGTGACAGCGCTCCGCCGCGCGCCAGACCGATCGGCTCCGCGCCGGGCGGCCCGAACTCGATGAGCGCCGACGGGTCCTTCTCCTTGGCCACGAGCAGGTGGCCATCCGGCAGGAACACCGCCCCCTCGCCGCGCGAGCCGGCCGGATCCAGCCACGCCCGGGCGAGCTTGTCGTCTCCGGGGATCTCGAGCGAGATCGAGGCGACGACGCGGCGCGCGGTCGGGTCGATCAACTCGGACCGCGGCGGCGACTCCTGGAGGAGCAGGACCCGCCCCGCGCCGTCGGCGCAGACCGCCTCGATGTCGGGGTCGTCCTCGGGCAGCCGCGTTCCCTCGAGACGGGCGACGTCGGTGGTCTGCCAGGCGAGGGGCGCAAGGTCGTCGTTCGGCTGCACGAACCAGGCCGCCACGGCCACCCGATCGCCGATCGCCAGGAGCGCCAGCTCCCCGGCTGCGCCGCGCCGGAGGCAGACGCCGGAGACCTCCTCGAGTGGCACGTCGACGACGCGATAGACGGCGAGCCGGTCGTGTGCCTTCACGTAGGCCCTCCGGGTCCCGTTCCTCGGTCATGGGCGGAACGCGGAGTCGTCGTCCCCGCTCCCGTCGGAATCGGATTCGCCGCGACATCAGGCCGCGGCGAAGAGGCCATCCGGACCGCGGGGGCGGGTCGCCGAGACGCCCCGCGGTCCGGTCGTGTGACTCGGGTCAGGCGGCCGGCGGCTCGCTCATGCCGAAGGCGGCCTTCACGTCGCGACCGTTGAGGTACAGGATGATGATCAGCGGAAGGATCGACATGCCGAAGCCGATGCCGCTCCCGGGGGCCTGGAAGAACCAGATGAAGGCCTGGAACAGCGCGATGCCGGCCACGATCATGGCGAACATCCAGGCCCATGGCTGGAGCGACCACAGGCCGACCGCGACCGCGAGCCAGAGGATCCCGAGGCCGATGACGAGCCAGCCCCAGATGCCCACGCTCTCGAACTTCGGGAGATCGCCCAGGGCTCCGAACCAATCGAAGCCCAGGATCCGCAGGCCGAGGAAGAGCCAGGCGAAACCGGCCAACGCGGCGAAGAAGCCGAGGACGGATACGAGGATCGGTGGGTTCTTCATCGAGACTCCCTCCAGGTGACATTGATGGCGGTGCGGGCGGCGCGGGCGGTGCCGCCATGCCGAGACGAACGCGAACCTCGCCGATTGTACCGGCGATCACCGACGAGTCCACCACGCCGAGCGGCATCGCGCCTCCTCCCGGATGGATGAAATCGGACGGCCGGGACCCCGCTCCGCGCGATCGCTGCCGACGACGCCATCGCGCGGCCGGCCGGCTGCCGTCATGGTTAGATGGAGTGGATGAGACCTCCCACCATGGCTCGCGACGCGGAAGGGGTGCAGTCCCGAGATGTCGTTGTGGCGGTGCGCCCCACCCGTCGGCCTGGGCTCATCGAGGCCAAGCTCCTCGTCCCGCGCGCTCGCCCGGCCGCGGTGCGCCGGACGAGGCTCCTCCGTCAACTCCGCTCGGCCCGGGATCGCCGCGTCACCTCGATCGTCGCCCCGCCCGGGTACGGCAAGACGAGCCTCCTCGTCCAATGGGTCTCCCGGGAGCCGGACTCCATCGCCTGGCTGACGGCCGACGACGGCGACAACGACCCAGTGGTCTTCCTCACCTACCTCGCCGCCGCGATCGACCGCCTCGTGCCGCTCGACGCGGATATCTTCGGAGCGATCTCGTCACCGGCCGTCTCAGACCGGGCCGTGGTCGGTCGCCTGCTGGCGTCGGTCGCCGAACGGGCGAAGCCCGTCCTGATCGTCATCGACGACGCGCACCGGATCAGCGACCGAGTCTGCCTCGATGCCCTGGCCGAGTTCATCACGTACCTGCCGGACGGATCGCACGTCGCGGTCGCCGGCCGCGAGCCGGTCGCCCTTCCGGTCCCACGGTGGCGCGCCGACGGAGCGATCCTCGAGATCGGACCGGCCGAGCTCGCGATGGATGCTGATGAGACGGCTCGGCTGGCCAGCCGCCACGGCCTCGCGCTGTCGACCGAGGCGAGCGAGCGACTGGTCCGCCAGTCGGAGGGTTGGCCGGCCCTGGTGGCGCTGGCGGTCCAGGAGGCCATGCGGACGGGCGGTCCAGGGGTTCGCATCGAGGGGGGTCGTGATCGCGTCATCGCCGAGTACCTGCGCTTCGAGCTGCTCAGGGACCGCTCCGACGCGGAGGTCAGCTTCCTGACCCGCACCTCGATCCTCGAGCGGCTCTCCGGACCCGTCTGCGATGTGGTCGCCGGTCGTCCGGGGTCGGCCGAGGTGCTGAAGGCTCTCGCGCGGTCGACCCTCCTCATCGACGACTACGGCGGTTCGTACCGATACCACACCCTGCTCCGGGACTTCCTCCAGGGGGAGCTTGCGACCCGCGAACCCGGCCGAGTCACCGAACTGCATCGGGCCGCCGCGGCGTGGTACGAGGCGAACGGGGACGACGACCCCGCGGTCGACCACGCGTTCGCAGCCGGTGACCTCGACCTCGCCGCGACGCTCATGGGCAGGGCCATGTCCGGCAATCACTGGTCCGGTCGTCGCGCGACGAACCGCACCTGGTTCCGGCGTCTCGGTGACGATGCGCTCCGGCAGCGCCCGTGGCTCGCCGTCCTGGCGGCCTGGGAGGAGCTGTCGGTCGGGAACGTCGCCTCGACGACGCGTCTGGCGGACATCGCCGAGCGCGGGACCTTCGAGGGTCGGCCGCCCGACGGCACCGCCTCCTTCGGATCCGGGCGAGCCATGCTGCGGGCTGCGATGGTCCGTCTGGGCGTGGACGACGCGCTGGCGAATGCCACCCTGGCGGTCGAGCTCGAGGCGGCGGGCAGTCCCTGGCGGGACCTCGCCCTCTGGGAGCTGGCGCTCGCCCGCCGGATGAAGGGCGATCGGGACGGCACGGACGCGGCTCTTGCCGAGGCGGTCGCCGCCGCCCGCTCCACCGGCAATACCGGGCTTTGCCACTGTCTTCTTGGGCACCGGGCCCTGCTGGCCACCGACCGGGGTGATTGGAGCGCCGCCGCCGTGTTCGCACAGGAGAGCGCCGAGCTCGCGACGGCGGCGAACCTCGAGGGGTACATCTCATCCGCGCCCGCCCGCGCCAGCCGGATCAGGTTGGCCATCCACCATGGCGACATCGTGGGAGCCCGCCGGGGCCTGGCCCAGGCCATGAGCCTGCGACCGGTGTTGACGGCCGCGTGCCCGGCGCTCGCCGTCGAGTCACTGCTCGGGTTCGCCCGGGCCCATCTCGCGATCGGCGATCCAGCAGGCGCACGGACCCTCGTCGCGCAGGCCCGCGGGGTGATTCGCCTGCGCCCCGACCTCGGGGTCCTCACCGTCGAGGTCGACACGCTCGGGGCGGGACTTGTCACGGCCTCGGGGACGTTCGTCAGCGGTGTCTCGACCCTCACCGCCGCTGAGCTCCGGGTGCTGGCCCTGCTGCCCTACTACCTGTCGTTCAAGGAGATCGGGCAACGGCTCGGCGTCAAGGCCACGACGGTCAAGACGCACGCCCTGTCGCTGTACGGGAAGCTGGGGGCGTCGACGCGGAGCGAGGCGGTCGACCTCGCTGTCGAGGCGGGGCTCCTGGAGCGGTTCGCGCCCGAGCCGGCCGCCTCCGCCATCGAGGAGGATGCGGGCGATCGGTCCGGGTGATGGAGTAAGCGAGTCCGAACCTCACCCAGTCCAGCGCACGTGAGCAGCCGGTGACCACCAGCGAAGAGATCCTGCGGCGACTGACCATCGGGGATCCGGAGTTCTGTCGGGCCGTCATCGCGGCCGACCTGAGGGATCCACCGCGCGCGCTCGACACCCGCAGCGCAGCCCTGCTGAGGCTCGGCTCGCTGATCGCGGCCGGTTCCGCGGGTCCGACGTGGCAGCGGCACATCAGCGAGGCGCTGGATGCGGGACTGAGCTTCGACGAGGTCGTGGGCTCGCTGCTGGTCCTGGCGCCCGGCATCGGGCTCGAACGTGTCGTGACGGTCGCCCCGCCCCTGGCCCGCGCGCTCGGATACGACGTCGATGCCGCCCTGGAGCGACTCGACGACGACCCGGTGGTGGCGGAGGCCCGCTGACCGACGTCTTGCGCGGCGGGCGCCTGCGCCGTGCTCCCACCGGGGCGGTTCCTCCTCCGGGGAGGAGGCGCGGCGACGTCCGAGGTGGTCCAATCGACGGTGACACCGTACCAGCAGTCGACCGCCGTCCCCGTGTCACCGGTGCGTTGTTCCTGCCGTGGGGCGGGCCGCCCCAGCCACGAGGATGCCCCGATGCCTATCGCCGAATCGCCGGTCGAGCGAGTCGCAACCACCGTGCCCCTGGACTGGAACGAGGTCTGGTTCACCAACTGCCCCATGGTGTCCGCTAACAACGTGGACCAGGAGCTGGGGTGGTGCCGCGAGGAGTTCAAGAAGATCGGCGTCGAGTACGCCTACTTCCGCCATGCACCCGAGAACAACTGGTACCCCCACTACATCCACAACCTCGACAACCTGATCCGCTTCGGCGGCCTGTATCCGCCGATCCACGTGAACGCCGACCTCCGGCGCACCGTGCTGCTCGGCGCGACGTGGGTGTACGAAGGCGGCTGCATGGCCGTCCGAGCCAGTGACAAGGTATTCCGGATGCAGGATCTGAAGGGCAGGAAGGTCGGCATCTCGAAGAGCCTGAACACCATCAAGAACGACTGGTGGCGGATCCAGGAGCACATGGGCATCGAGAACATGCTCATGCTCAACGGCATGACGATGGACGACATCGAGCTCGTCGAGTTCCCGTACCCGGACGACTGGTACGACAAGCCCGAGATGCTCCAGGTCACGATGAACAACCCGTCCGAGCTGTGGATGCGCCGCGACCACAAGCACGACTACGCCTTCCGCCCGCTGGAGAAGGCACTCCTGGCCGGCACCGTCGACGCCATCTACACGCAGAGCAAGGTGTTCCAGCACATCCAGGAGGCCACCGGCCAGCTGGCGATGATCGAGGACCTGTCCAAGTACCCGGACTGGCGGGTCCAGGTGGCCAACACCCCGGCCGTCATCACCTGCACCGACGTGATGGCCGACGAGCACCCCGAGCTCGTCATCGCCTACATGAAGGCCATGATCAAGGTCGGCCGCTGGGCGAACGAGAACAAGCACGCCGCCGGCGCGATCCTCAACCGGCAGACGTTCTACCTCGACGCCGAGGACACGTACCAGGGCATCAAGGACGTCGACATGGTGCCGAGCCTGAGCGCGCGGAACTTGCAGACCATCAAGATCGGCAAGGACTTCATGTTCAGCCACGGTTACATCAAGCACGACTTCGACGTGGACGAGTGGGCCCGCCCCGAGTTTCTGGAGCAGGCGGCCACCGAGGTCCTCAAGGAGGAGTGGGCGCGCCGGAGCTGGAGCAAGCTTCCTGAAGGAGGCGGGCTCGAAGTGGAAGGGACGCGACTCGGGTAGCCCGGGCCGCACGACGCGGACCTGCTCATCGGGCGACCGGTGGGCAGGTCTGTCCCACCATGACGGGAGACCACGATGACCGTGACCCACGATGACCTGCCCATCGCCGAGGCGCGGCAGACCAGCCTCGGGCTGTACGTCACGGCGAAAGAGGCGTACGACCTGTGGCAGGCCGACCCGGGCCTGAAGATCCTCGATGTCCGGACGCCGGAGGAGTTCGTCTTCGTCGGACATGCCCCGATGGCCTGGAACATCCCGTTCGCGCTCCAGACCTACGAGTGGGATCCGGAGAAGAGGGCCCTCCACTGGGAGGCCAACCCGGACTTCGTCGAGGAGGTGAAGCGGTGGGCCAGGCCTGACGACACGATCCTCGTCTCGTGCAGGTCGGGCGGTCGCAGCGCGATGGCGATCAACACCCTCGCGGCGGCCGGCTTCACCGATGCCTACAACATCCTCGACGGGATGGAGGGAAGCCAGGTCAAGGATCCCGAGAGCGTCTTCGACGGCATGCGGATGAAGAGCGGCTGGAAGAACTCGGGACTCCCCTGGACGTACGAGATCGACCCCGAACGGATGCTGCTCCCGGCCCGCCTGAGCCGGACATTCGTCGCCGGGAACGAACACGACTGAGCGTCCCCAGAACGCGGAGACACGATCATGACGACGCTTGAGGCACCCCGCCCCGACCTGGCCCGGGACGTGCCCGAGACCAATCGGACGACCCTGGGGCTCTACGTGACGCCTGTGCAGGCGTACCAGATGTGGTCGGCGGATCCCGATCTGGTCCACATCCTCGACGTGCGCACCTTCGAGGAGTACGTCTTCGTCGGCCATTTCGAGATGGCCAAGAACATCCCCCTCGTCTTCCCGCGGTTCGACCCCGAAGGTCCGTCCATGCCCGGCCGACCGGCCGGATGCTCCGGGGAACTCAACCCCGACTTCGTGGCGAAGGCGAAGGAGGCGTTCGCCCCCACCGACACGATCCTGGTCATGTGCGCGACCGGCGGCCGTGGCGCTATGGCGGTGAACCTGCTCGCCCAGGCCGGGTTCACGAACGTCTACAACATCGTCAACGGACTGGAGGGCGACCGGATCGACGATCCGGGGAGCGTCTACAACGGCAAGCACCTGCGCAATGGCTGGAAGAACGTCGGGCTTCCCTGGGGGTACAGCTTCCATCCCGATCTGATGTGGGTCTCGCCCGAGGAGTAGACGCCGGCTCTCGGTCCGGTCGGGTCTCGACTCCAGTCGATCCTGAGTGAGGGGCCGTCGGCGAGGCCGCCCCGCGGTGCCCTGGGAGTCGGGCGTTCTGACGTCGCCGGGACGTGCTCTCCGCGCCCGCCGGGGGCCGTCCGGCTCTTGCCGGGCCACCTGGCGCTGCGCACGATCGCCCTGTCCACGGGGCGGAGGCCATCCTCCGGACGGAGCGGCGCGGGAGTCGATCGGATGGCAGCGACGACGGCGATCCCTGACGGGTCGGCGGGCGATGGCGCCGAGTTGCGACCGACGACCGCCCTGTCGATCGGGCACCTCGTCCAGATCTCGATCTTCTGGTTCGCCCTGAACGCGATCTGGGGCGGCTTCGAGGTCTTCCAGCAGAAGCGGGTCATGCAGCTCGTCGGCGATGGGGCGACGCTCGCGCTGCCGGTGATGGAGCTCATCGCCATGCCGATCGCGGTCCTCACGATGCCGGTGATGGGCTCGATCTCGGACTACACGACCAGTCGCTGGGGTCGACGCCGGCCGTTCATCCTGTTCGGGTCCCTGACCGCCGCGGTGGCCATGTTCGGCCTCGCCCTGTCGCCCTCGTTCCCGATCCTGATCCTGTTCTTCGTCCTGCTCCAGCTCACGACCAACGCCGCCCGTGGGCCATTCGCCGGGCTCGTCCCGGACCTCGTGCCCGAGCGACAGGTCGGCATCGCCAGCGGGCTGATGGGGCTGATGATCACGCTCGGGCTCGTCGGCGGGTACCTGCTCATGTCCACCGGCTACCTGCTCGGCGAGGACTTCACCGTGCCGATGCTCGTGCTGGGCGCGTTCGTGGGCCTCGCCGGCGTCGGTTCGTTCCTGTGGATCCCGAAGGGTCCGCCGGCCAAGGCGCGTGGCGATCGGACGTGGCCCAGGATCGCCTTCGAGACCTTCGGCACGGACATCCTCAAGGAGCGGAGCTACGTCTTCCTGCTCGGCTCGCGGTTCTTCATCCTGATGGCCACCGGGTTCTTCATGAACCTGAACATCCTGTACCTCCAGCGGACGTTCGACCTGACCGGGACGGACCAGGGCTTCTGGGTGCTGGTCGGGCTTGCCGTGTCGGTCGGTGCGACGGCCCTCGGGACGATCCCCGGCGCGCGCCTCTCCGACCGGGTCGGTCGCAAGCCGGTCATCTATGCGAGCGCGCTGTTCGGCGCCGTCGGCATGACGATGGTCGGGCTGGCACCGACCGTCGAGTTCGCGATGGTCGGGATCGCGCTCGTCGGCCTCGGCGGCGGCGCGTTCCTGGCGGTCGACTGGGCCCTGATGACCGACATCATCCCGAAGGCGTCGGCCGGACGGTACATGGGCCTGAGCAACGTGGTCGAGGCCACGAACGGGCCGATCGCCACGTCGATCGGCGGCCTGCTCATGTTCGCTGTCGGGGCGGCCCTCGGGCAGGCGGTCGGTGCCCGCTCGGCGATGCTGGCAGCCGTCGTCGCGTTCGCCCTCGGGTCGCTCCTGCTGACCCAGGTCGTGGAACCGCGGCGGACGGCCACCCCCGCGACCGGTCCCCGGACGGCCGGGACCGCGACGCCCGGGATCGTGTGACCGATCGGGTCCGGGACCGCCCTGAGTCCCGCTATCGCTATATTTCAGTATTGACTGAAACTACAGGAAGTCCTATCGTCGGGCCGTGAACGAGCAGGAGGTGGCCTTCGTCGAGGCGATGGGCCAGTACATGGGCTCGTACAAGCTGACGCCGATGGCCGGGCGCCTCTGGGCGTGGCTCCTCATCTGTGAGCCGCCGGAGCAGACGGCCGCCGAACTGGCCGGCTCGCTCCGGGCGAGCCGGGGAGCGATCAGCGGCGCTGCCGGGTTCCTGTCGGCGGCGGGCATGATCCGGCGCGTCCGACGGCGGGGCGACCGGCGCGAGTACCTCAGCGCTCCGCCCGGGACGTTCGACGCGATCCTGCGCAGCGCCGGCGCCACCTACACAAGGCTCGTCGAGATCACCGAGGAGGGGCTCGCCGCTACGGCCGACCGGCCGGACCGCGCTCGTGCCCGGCTCCAGGAGGTCCACGACGCGACCGCCTTCATCCGGGACGCCTTCCCGACGCTCATCGACCAGTACCTGCGGGATCGCGCGGCCCGCGTCAACGGGACGGGACCGGCTGTCGGCGGCACCCGTCCGGTCGCCCCGAAGGAGTCGGTCCCGGCCTGACGCGTCGGGCCCGGCCCGCGCGGCCCGGACCCTCGCCCACCCCTCGCGACCGATCAGGAAAGGATCCGAATGACCGCCATCATCGAGACCGAGAAGCTGACCAAGTCCTACGGTGAGCACCGGGGGATCATCGATGTCGACCTGACAGTGGAGCAGGGCGAGGTCTTCGGCTTCCTCGGTCCGAACGGCGCCGGGAAGACGACGACGATCCGGGTCCTGCTCGACCTCATCCGGCCGACGAGTGGGGCAGCCCGGGTGTTCGGCATCGACAGCGCGGCCGACCCGGTCGCGATCCACCGCCGGATCGGCTATCTGCCGGGCGAGTTCACCCTGTACGACCGGCTGACCGGTGGTCAGACCCTCGACTATTTCGCGAATCTGCGTGGCGGAGTCGACCGCGGATACCAGGCGTCGCTGATCGAGCGCTTCGATCTCGACCCGTCGCGCAAGTTCAAGGAGTACTCGAAGGGCAACAAGCAGAAGGTCGGACTCGTCATCGCCCTCCAGCATCGCCCGGAGCTGCTCATCCTCGACGAGCCGACCTCCGGCCTCGACCCGCTCGTCCAGCAGACGTTCTTCGAGTTCCTGCGCGACGTGGTCGCCGCCGGTGGGACGGCCTTCCTCTCGAGCCATATCCTCTCCGAGGCCGAGAAGACCTGTGACCGAGTCGCGATCATCCGCGAGGGTCGCCTGGCGATGGTCGACCGGGTCGACGCCCTGCGCGACCTCGCCCACCATCAGGTCGAGCTCCGGTTCGCGGGTCCGGTCCCGTCGGCCGAGTTCGCGGCGCTCCCGGGGGTGTCCGACGTGACTGCCGGCGACCACGTGCTCCGGATGCGGGTCAGCGGGGCGATCACCCCGGTCGTCCGGGCCGCCGCCCGCTACGAGCTCCTCGACTTCGTGAGCCACGAGCCGAGCCTCGAGGACACGTTCCTGGCCCAGTACGGTCGCGAGACCGTCGAGGTGAACGATCATGGCCGTTAGCGCCGGGTCACCGCGCCCCGTCGCGGCGACCTACCCACCGATCCCGCTCCGTCGCCGCCTCTACGGCCTCGGGAGCATCTACGGCAAGACGATCCGCGACTCGCGCCTCGCCTTCATCATCGCCGCCGGCCTGCTCGGCGGGATGGCGCTCGTCATGGGCGTCGCCGTGTCGAGTGTCTTCCCGACGCCGGCGGCGCGCCTCGAGGTGGACAAGCTCGTCGGGAGCATGCCCGCGTCGATGGTCAACCTGTTCGGAAAGCCCGTGCAGCTCGGCACCCTCGGCGGCTACATGACCTTCAAGTACGGGGCGATGTTCGCCCTCGGCACCGCGCTCTGGTCGATCCTGGCCCTGTCCTCCACCCTGGCCGGCGAGGCCCGCCGGGGCAGCCTCGACTTCGTCGCGGCAGCGCCGTTCGGCAAGCGCCGGATCGCGCTCGAGAAACTCGCAGCCCACCTGACGATGCTGGGTCTCGCCATGGCGATCCTCGCCATCGCCACCACGGTCAGCTCGAACCTGTTCGGCGACGCTTCGCTGGGCGACGCGATCGCGCCGCTTTCGTCCTTCGGCTTCGCCCTGTGGGCCGGGTTCATCGCGCTCTTCTTCGGGGGCCTGGCGTTCGCCCTGGCACCGCTCCTCGGCCGCGCCGGTTCGGCCGGCGTCGCCAGCCTCGTCATGGTCGTCCTGTGGGTCGCGAACGGCCTCGACCTCGGCGGTCCGGTCGTGCTCCTGAGCCCGTTCCGCTGGACGGCCGACCATGTCGCGCTGGTCGGCCAGTACGACTGGGCGCCCCTCGCGCTCGTCGGGGTCGTCGGCGTGCTGTTCCTGGCGATCGGGGTCGAGCTGTTCATGCGCCGCGACCTCGGGGTCACGGCCGGCCTCTCGCTCCCGGGCCTTCCGGCGGCGGCTCTCGGTGTCCACGGTCCGGTCAGCCGGGCGTTCGGTGATCAGCTGCCTCGGTCCCTCTCGTGGGGGATCGGCCTCGGCCTCATGGGCGCGCTCGTCGCGTCGCTCGTCGGGCCGATGGCGGACCAGCTCGGGAACGACCCCAACCTCAAGGCGACGTTCTCCGCGATCTTCCCCGGCTTCGACCTCGCATCGGCCGGGGGCTGGCTCCAGATGTACGCGCAACTGCTCTTCATCGGGGCCGGGTTCGCCGCGGCGACGTTCGTCTCGAAATGGGCCTCGGACGAGACCGACGGCCGCCTCGAGATGGTCCTCACGACGCCGACGGCGCGAGTCCGGTGGGTGATCGCCGGCGGCATCGCCGCGATCCTGGCGATCGTGGTGATGACCATCCTGTTCGCGGCCGGGGTCGGCCTGGGCGCGGCCTCCGGCGGCGTGGCGGCCGGCGACCCGATCATCGGCTCCGCCGCGCTCGGCCTCTACGCCGTCGCCATCGTCGGCATCGGTGTCGCCGTCGGCGGCCTGTGGCGGACGTCGCTCGCGGCCGAGATCGCCGCGCTCGTCGTCGTCGCGACGTACCTGATCGACCTGCTCGCGCCGCCGCTCAAGCTGCCCGACTGGGTCCACCAGCTCGCCCTGACCGCCCACCTCGGCCAGCCGATGATCGGTGAATGGGACCCGGTCGGGGTCCTTGCCTGCCTCGTCATCGCCGTCGGCGGGGTGGCGCTCGGCGCCTGGGGCATGTCCCGACGCGACGTGGACTGACGGCATCGGCGGCCCGGCGGCATCGGCGGCCCGGCGGTCGCGGACGTCCCGGGTCGTCGCCCATCCGACGGGGGTCGCGTATCATCGAGTGACCTCCGAGGATCGGGCTCGAGGCCCGGGTCCGGGCACGCGGGGAAGAGCGAGATGACCGACGACCAGGTCCCACCGAACGCCAGCGCCGACATCGACTTCGAGAGCGGGGTCGTCACCGGGGACGCCGGGACGTACCTCGAGGAGCTCGTCTTCGAGGAGGTCGTCGCCTTCGAGCGCGGCGAGCCGGACGGGCTCCTGATCCAGCTGGTCGGCCCGCACCTGCGCCTGGCCGGAACCCTCCAGATCGGCTACCACCGTCGTCTCTCCGACTTCATCAACCACCACATCGGGCTGATGAAGCTCCACGATGCCCGCGTGCTGCGGCGCAACGGCGACCCTACCAAGGTCACCGCGGCGAGCATCTGGGTGAGCCCGGACGAGGTCACGCTCATCGGCCAGGAGACCGAGCTCGAGGCGATCGAGGCCGACCCCGCCTTCGTGACGCCGAAGCGGACCGCCCAGCTCATCGTGGTGACGCCCGGGCATACGATCACCGGCGAGGTCCATCTCAACCTCGAGGCCAACCTCTCGGCGTTCATCGAGTCCTCCGATCCCACCTGGGTCCCGATGACCGACGTCCGTACCCGGTCCCTGGCGGACCGACGGGTCATCTCGCGCTACGGGTTCGCGCTCCTGAACCGACGCCACGTCGTGGCTGCGACCGAGCTGCAGCCGGGGATGATCCGGGGCCGCGCCGTCCTCTGACCGGCGCTACGCTGGACCGACGACGTTCCACGGGTATCTGCCATGGGCTTCCTACGTCGACTTCTCGGATCGACGCCACCGGATGACGATCTCCCCGACCCCGGCGTCGGCTCGCCCGTTCCGGTGCCGACGGCGGTCGAGTCGCACCCGGCCCAGCCGGCGCCGACCCCGGCCCAGCCGGTGCCACCCCCACTCCCGCGGTCGACCGGTCTCGCGTGTCCGTACTGCGCCGGGCTCATCGATCCTCCACCGGTCCGGAACCGGCTCTGCCCGCGCTGCCGCCAGCCGATCGTCGTCCGCCGGGTCGATGGACGGCTCATCCTCCTGAGCGAGGCGGCCGTCGCGGTCTTCGAGGCCGAACGGCAGCGTGAGGCCGACGAGCTCGCATGGACGGCGGCGCGTGGGCGCTGGCTCCGGCGCGCCCTCCAGGTCAAGGTCCCGGCCGATCGCCGGGCGAGACTCGCCTCGGCGCCGATCTCCGCCGAGGTCGTCGAGGCATCGCGACGGCTGTATCTCTCGACCGTCGAGGCCGGCGTGCGGGCCGCCCGCCACGACAAGCGCTGGGGCGACGTGGGGCGGCTTCGCCGGGAGCAGGCCGAGGCGCTCTTCGAGGAGGCCGGGTCGCCGGTCCCGCCGCCCGACGAGATCACCGAGCTCCACCGCGAGGGGATGACCGCCGTGCTCCGGTCGCTCATCGGGCTGACGACGTACGTCGAGCTGGTCAGCGCCGAGTGCTGCCGGCCGTGTCGGGCCGAGGGCGGCGAGACGTTCCGCACCACCTCGGAGGTGCGGGTCGGGCGGCTGCCCCACGCCGGCTGCCCGAAGGGCCTGTGTCGCTGCGACTGGTGGCCGGCGGTCGTCGCGCCGCGCAAGCGTCGGCGCCGTCGAGTGTCGGCGGCTGCGCCTGCACCGGCGCTCCCTCCCGACCTCAACGCTCGTCGATGATCGGTCGATCCGGCGCATAGCGCTCAGCCCACAGCGCAGCCTGGGTCCGATCCAGCACGCCGATCTTCTGGAAGAGGCTGGACAGATGGGCCTTGACGGTCTTGACCGTGATCCCCAGCCGGGCCGCGATCTCCTTGTTCGCCAGGCCCAACCTGAGCAGTTCGAGGATCTCCCGCTCTCGGTCGGTGAGGGACGGCTCGGAGCGCTGTTCCCGGCGGACCGCAAGGATGCTTCGGGCGACCCGGGGATTCAGCGGCGAGCCACCGCGGGCGGCCGATTCGATGCCCTCCCGCAGCGTGGCTGGGTCGGAATCCTTGAGCAGGTATCCGATGGCGCCCGCGTCGAGGGCCTCGGCAACGGTCGGTCGATCGTCGAAGGAGGTGAGGACGACGACCTGCACCTCGGGCCAGGTGGCCGCGATCCGACGGGTGGCTTCCAGGCCGCTCATGTGCGGCATCGAGATGTCCATCAGGACGACATCCGGATGGTGAAGCGACGTCAGCCGGACCGCCTCGACGCCGTCGACGGCCGTCCCGACGACCGTCACATTCGGCCAACCCTCGAGGAGGCGTTCGAGCCCTGATCGGACGACCTGGTGGTCGTCGGCGATGAGGACCCGGATGGTCTGGCCCTCGCGCCACGTCGTCATCGGGCGTTCGCCTCGAGACGAAGGGCCACGATCGTGCCGTCCGGGTCGCCGCGCCGGATCTCAAGCGAAGCACCCGCGTCCCGGGCCAGGTCCCGAAGCACCGTGAGGCCGAGGTGGCCGTCCTCAGGTCGGTCCGGTCGGGGACCGGGGTCGAACCCCACGCCGTCGTCCCGGACCTCGAGTTCGCAGCCGCCGTCGGCGACCGAGATCCGGATCGCCGCCTGCTTCGCCCCGCTGTGCTTCACGACGTTGCGCAAGGCCTCCTGGGTCACCCGATAGACCACGGCCTCGTCCGCATCGGACAGGCTTCCGTCATCATCGACGTTCGCGGTCACGGCGATCCCCCGCGCCGACACCTTGGCGCCGAGATCGGCGACGGCGTTGGCGAGCCCGGCCGCCCGCAGGTTCGGTGGGTACAGCTCGACGAGAAGCGAACGGGCCTCCCGCATCGCGCCCCGAACCCCCTCGGCGCCCCGATCGAGCGCTTCGACCGCTGCCGGGTCCTCGGTCCGCTCGGCCGATCCGGCCAGGTCCAGGGCCACCCCTGCGAGTGACTGGACGAGCCCGTCGTGGAGCTCCCCGGCGATCCGCCGGCGCTCCTCCTGTGAGCTGTCCGCGGCCCGCCTGAGCAGCCGCTCACGGGCGTCGTGACCCGCGCGAAGGTCTCGGGTCAGCCGCCAGGCGAGCGGCCACTGGACGATGACCAGGAGGGCGAGGCCGGCCAGGACGAGCGGCAGGACCTGTTCGGCGATGAGGCGGCCGGACGTGAGGACGGAATCCAGGCGCAGGTAGGACTCGACCAGGAGCGGCGTGCCGTCGAGGGCGGTGATCGGCACGTAGACCTCGATCAGGCGGTCATCGGCGTTCTCGAGCCGATTCTCCGCGGCGGCAAGGTCGCTGATATGGGGCTCGCTCGTCTGGCCGCTCGCCAGCGCGGCCGTCTGGTCCGAGGTCAGCTCGAAGACGCTCCCGATGAGCAACGGCTCGTCCGAATAGACGATCCGTCCGTCGGCGGCCCAGATCTTGACCCGGGCGAGCGAGCCGAGGAGGACCTTGTCGCGGACGACCCGGTCGAGGGCGGCGATCGCGCCCGGGTCGCCCCGCACGAGGCTCCCGCTCATCGCCGGCTCGATGACGCCGTGGGCGACCAGCTCGGCCACCCTCCCGCCGTCGCGCAGGGAGGCGGCGGTCCCGAGGCGGTCCACGGCCAGGAACCCGGCGACCGCGACCAGCGCGAGGGCGCCAAGTCCGGTCAGCACGAACTGGGCGATCGCACGCCGGGTGGAGGGCGGTCGGCGGTCGCGACGCGAGTGGGTGGTCACAGTGGCGGCGATGATGGCCTCTCGGCGGCCCGCCTGCAATCGGCGGCCCGCCTCCGATCGACTCAGTGGACGGCGACCGTCCCGACCATGGTCGGGTGGATGTCGCAGTGGTAGGTGAAGGTCCCGGCCCTGGTGAACACCACCGAGGACCGGCTGCCTGGGTCCAGCTGTCTCGAGTCGAATGTGCCGTCATCGGCGGTGACGGTGTGTGGGGCCGGGTCGTCGTTCGTCCAGGTGACGCGGGTGCCGACCGAGACGTCGATGGCGGCCGCCACGAAGGCGAACTGGACGATGCGCACGGCCCCCGGCGTCGCGGCTCCGGGACTCGTCCGGGGCCACGGGGCGTCGGTTCGGACCTCGAGCGAGCCGCGAACATCGCTCGAGTCGTCGGCCAGGGAGTCCTCGATCTCATAGCTGCCGGCCACGAGGTCGGCCTCGACCCTGAGGGTCTCCCCGGGGCGGAAGGCCCGGGTCTCGATCCGTCGCCGGTCGCCGCCCGAGCCCGAGCCGTGGGGCTTCATCTCGAGGCGATGCGCCCGATGACCGGTGTTGTGGACGATGAGGGTCACCCGTCCCGGGCGGATGACGGGTGCCTCGACAGTGATCGCCGTGTCGCTGACGGCGATGTCGAGGCCATCGGCCCGGGGATCGACCGCCGCCGGCGTCGTCGAGGCAGGGACCACGATCACCACGGGCGAGGAGACCGGGACCGCTCGCGGAGATGCCGATGGGTCCGCACTCGCCGACCAGGCTCCGGTGACCGAGGCACCTGGCGGAGGGGGCGTCTGGTCGGCGCCCGCCTGGCAGGCGCCGACCAGCAGGACGACCGCGGACAGCGCGCCGATCCAGGACCACCGTCGGCGGACCACTCGGCGATGGAGCTCGTGACTGTCCGGTGTCGACCTCACCCCAGCCTCCTGACGCCCTCCGGAACGACTCCCGGCGCGGCCTAGGGAGGCGGCGCACCGGACGACCGCCGGCTCCGAGATGAGCCGGCGGTCACTGCCCTCGTTCAGAAGCTGGCGGTCTTCGTCGCTCGACAGACCTCACCGGTCCGCACGTTCGTCGCCCTGGCGACGATCCGGTCGGCGCCCGCCCGGTTCGCGAGGAGCCGGCGGATGGTGAACGATCCGGACGGTGCCCGGGTGTAGCGCGAGCCGCGCCAGACCGTCGAGCCGTTCTGGCTCAGGACCACCTTCCAGAGGCGGTTGTTGCGGTTCTGGTCGACCTGGAACTCGAACTCGATGCGCGTGCCCTCGGGGCTGAGCTTCAGCTTGTAGACGCTGGCACCCGAGCAATGCCCGCGGACGGTGACGGCGCCGGACTTGGCCTCGACCGGCGCGCCGGTCGCTCCGAGCGCGGCCACGGCCAGCAGGCCGACGAGGATGATGCGACGGATCATGATGGTTCTCCCTGGGGTGAGGGCCCGTGGGATCGGGCGCCTCGTCTCCCAGGAGCATCGCCGGGTCGGCTCGTCCGGGGAATCGGACGCAGGTCGTACGACCATCGGGTGAGGGGGCTCGGGCGAACCTGCGGCTCGGATCGACCTTAGCGCGGTCGCTCCCGCCGGACCGTGACCTGCCGACCGCGGATCCGGGCTCCGCGCAGCGCATGGGCGACGGCGTCGACGACGGCAACCTGGACGTCCACGAGGGCGAAATCGTCCGAGATCTGGATCGCACCGACCACGGATCCAGGCACCCCGGCTTCATTGGCGATCGCCCCGACGAGATCCCCCGGTCGGATCCCCGCCCGGCGACCGCCGCCGACCCAGAGCTGCACCCAGCCGCCGTCGGGGACCGACGGGTGCGGCGCCCCGGGCGGGCGAGGGCCGCGTGGCAGGGGAGCGCCACGAACCGGGGACCCGGGTCCAGGACCTCCACCGGGGCGCGGTCGGTCGCCGGGACCGCGGGGTCCGGACGGGCCGGGCCGGCCGGGCGGCTCGTGGAGCGAGGCCGGCGCTAGCTCGACCTCGTCTTCCTCGCGCCCGCCGGCGCCCTCGATCAGCGAGACGGCGGCCAGGGCGATGTCGACGAGATCGAACTCGTCGGTCAGCGGCTCGACGACGCCGCGCAGCCCGTCATGGTCGCCGGCGAGGAGCGCCTCGCGCAGGTTGGCCCGAAGGATCTCGACCCGGCGCTCGCGCAGGTCGGCGACGGTCGGCAGCCGCTCGATCGACAGCTTCGTCCGGGTCGCCGTCTCGATGTTCCGCAGGAGCCGGTGCTCCCGGGGCTCTACCAGGGTGATGGCCACGCCCTCGCGCCCGGCCCGCCCGGTCCGACCGATGCGGTGGACGTACTGGTCGGGGTCCGACGGGACGTCGTAGTTCACGACGTGGCTCACGTGCTCGATATCGAGGCCGCGGGCCGCCACGTCCGTCGCGACGAGCACGTCCAACGAGCCGTCGCGGAAGCGGCCCATGATCCGGTCGCGGCCCTCTTGGGCGAGGCCGCCGTGCAGGGCGGCGGCGTCATGACCGCGCCCGCTGAGCGCCTCGGCGAGGTCGTCGACCTCACCGCGCGTCCGGGCGAAGACCAGGACGGAGGTCGGGTCCTCCACGTCGAGGATCCGGCACAGGGCGGCGAGCTTGTCCGGGCGACGGACCACATAGGCGGTCTGGCGGACGCGGGCGACCCCGTCGCGGGTCCCCCGCTCGGCGTGGACGCGGACCCGGGCCGGATCGCGCAGGTGACGCCTGGCGATCTTCGTGATCGTGGCCGAGATGGTCGCCGAGAAGAGGGCCGTCTGGCGATCGGCCGGCGTCGCCCCGAGGATGGTGTCGAGGTCCTCGGCGAAGCCCATGTCGAGCATCTCGTCGGCCTCGTCGAGGACCACGATCCGGACCCCGTCGAGGTCCAGGCTGCCGCGCTTCAGGTGGTCGACCGCGCGACCGGGGGTGGCCACGACGACGTCCACGCCGCGGTTCAGGCCGCGGAGCTGCTGGCCGATCGGCTGGCCGCCGTAGACCGGGACGACCCGCACGCCGAGCGCCTTGCCATAGCTGTGGAACGCCTCGGCGACCTGCATCGCGAGCTCGCGCGTCGGTACCACGACGAGCGCGGACGCCCGTCCGGCTCCGCCCCGCCCGATCTCGAGCCGGGCCAGCACCGGCAGCGCGAACGCCGCGGTCTTGCCCGTCCCGGTCGGCGCCTCCGCGAGGAGGTCCCGTCCGGTCAGGAGGAGCGGGATCGCCTCGCCTTGGATCGGCGTCGGCTCCTCGTAGCCGAGACCGGCGAGGGTCGTGAGGAGCGGCTCGCCCAGCCCAAGCCCGGCGAAGCCGTCCGGTCGCGGATCGGCAGCGGGGGCGACGGGCGGTGCACCGGACATGCCCACAGTGTGACCGGTCGGCTCCGGGACGTCGGCCACCCCGCCCAGCCCTGCGTCCGGCGGCCGAGGGGACCCGAAGGTCAGGTGCGAAGGGACACCGATAAGCCGCTGCGAGCCTAGACCGTGGAGGAGGGGTCGTCGATGACAACCACCTCACCCGGTCGGACCCGCCGGTTCGGCGCCACTCTCGCGATGGCGGCGCTCATCTGGCTCGTCGGAGCCACGGCAGCCTCCGCCGGGAACAACGGCACGCTGAAGATCCACGAACTCGGGACACCGTCCGGCACCCCGAACAACGATCCGAAGGTCTGCTTCTTCGACGTCGAGGCGTTCGGACTCGATGCCGGGCAGATCGGCGTTCTCATGTTCTCCGTCCAGGGCGGCGATGCGCCGCAGGGCGTTGGCGCGGGGCCCTTCGCGTTCGGACCGGCCGACGCGGACGGCTACTTCGTGGGCCCGTCCGACGCCTACAGCCTCCCTGCGGGTCACTACGAGGCCACGCTCTACGACGACTCCGGCACGGTCAAGGCGAAGTCGAAGGTGTTCAAGATCACCTGTGAGCTCGGCGGCGGTGGCAGTCCGGGCGGCTGACGTCCCGACCCCGGCCGTCCGCGGTGCCTCGCCCCGTCGTCGGTCGGGCCAGGCGGCCGGTCGGCTATTCGTTGCCGCGAGACACCGCTGAAGTGCCAGGGCTCTGGATTACCGGCGATCGTGGCGGCATCCTGAGCGTGCGGGCCGCGTTTCCGCGAACGGCCCAGATGCCCGCCAGCCGCCAGTCCGGGAGGACATGCCCATGACCAGTTCACCACTCGCCCGGAGCCGTCGGTTCGGCGCGGTCCTGACGATCGCCGCGCTCGTCTGGCTCGTTGCCGCGGCGGGGGCGTTCGCCGGGAACAACGGGACGCTGAAGATCCACGAGGACGGGAACACCCTCCGGCACCCCGAACAACGACCCGAAGGTCTGCTCGTTCAACGTCGAGGCCTTCGGGCTCGATGCCGGGCAGGACGGGTTCCTCATGTTCACCGTCCAGGGGGGCGACGCGCCGCAGGGCGTTGACGCCGGGCCCTTCTCCTTCGGGCCGGCCAACGCGGACGGCTACTACGCATCCCAGTACTTCGACCTCGCTGCGGGCCACTACAAGGCCACGCTCTACGGGAAGGCGGACCTGACCGACGTCAAGGCCAAGTCGAAGGTCTTCAAGGTCACCTGCGAGGGTGGCGGCGGCGGTGGAGGCAGCACCGATCCGACCAACTGACGGCGCTACGTCGGAACCGTCGAAGGCCCCTCGGACCCGTCCGGGGGGCCTTCTCCATCGTCGAACCACCAGCGTCTACCGGAGGGCGTAGACGCGCGTCTCGATCGGCGGATAGTGATCGTAGGTCTCGGTCAGCCGGCGCGAATCGCCCGGCGGGACGGCAAGCCGTGACGCGGCAGCCTCCGTGATCAGGGCATAGGCCGAGTGCCCGACCAGGTCCGCGGCGTGGTTCTTGAGCAGCCGGTGGGCCATCACCACCTCCGGCCCCACCAGTTCGCGCCCGCCCCCGATCGACTGGATCACGTAGCTGCCGGCGTGGAGCACGAACTTCAGGTCCAGCCCCTCCACCCGCGAGCAGGCGTCGCACCGGCAGGTCCAGACCTGCTCGGCCCCGGCCAGCCGGTCGCGGAACGACGCATAGCACGCCGCGAGGCAGTCGAGGAGCGCCGCGCCGCGAGGCAGGTCGTCATCGTCGCGAGCGAAGGCGAAGACCGCGTCGCCCTCGATCTTCGACACGGTGAACGGCGGCGCGATCCGCTCGATGATCCCGTCGAGCAGCGAGGACACGAGGGCGTACGCGTCCGGCACCCGGCCATCGGCGAACGCGTCGTCACGATGGGCGTCGGTGACCGCCTGCAGGAAGCTGCTATACCCGGAGATATCGGCGAGCAGCAGCGGCCCCGCCGAGACTCCGGCTGCGATCGGTCCCGTCAATGGTCTCCTCTCGATGCGCGATCCCATCCGCGCGATCCATGTGGTCGACCGATGGACTGTACCCCGCGGGTCGCGGGCCGCGGGCCGCGAACCGGCCGTCGCGGACGACGGGTGCCAGGCGCTGGAGGTCGTCAGGGCCTGATGAGGACCTCGGCCTCGAGCTCCACGGGCAGGTCGAACGGCAGCGCAGCCATCCCGACGGCGGAGCGGGCGTGGGCGCCGGCCTCGCCGAACAACTCGAGGATCAGGTCGGAGAAGCCGTTGATCACCGAGGGCTGGCTCGTGAATCCCGGCGCGGAGTTGACCATCCCGAAGACCCGGACTCAGGCGGTGATCCGGTCGAGGTCGCCCAGCTCGCGAGCGAGGCTCCCGAGCATCGAGAGGGCGGTCAGTCGCGCCGACCGGTAGCCCTCCTCGACGCTCACCTCCGCGCCGACCTTGCCGAACGGACCGGCGAACGCGCCGTCGGGACCCTGGGGGCCGTGACCGGAGATGACCGCTCGGTCGCCGACGACGCGCACCAGCGCGAAGGGAAGCCAGACCCCGGGCGGCGCCTCGACCGGGGGCGGGAGCGTGAGCCCAAGATCGTGGAGTCGTTCCTCGATGCGCATGACGGTCCTCCCTGGGGCGGCCAGCGCGTCCGGCGGGCACCTGCGCAGTCTGCGTCCGTCGCACCGCACCGGCAACGGGCACGTGCGGTATCACGGCCTCACGATCGTTCGCCCGGGCGGGACGCTGGTCGCCTACCAGGGTGCGGTGGCCCCTCCGGGCGATGGCCCACGCGCCGTCAGGGAGGATCCGACCCGGAGCGTCGAGCGCTACCTGCTCGGAACATCGAAGCCGCACGTGACGGACGAGGTATACGCGGAGGCGCAGGGCGCGATCGCGGCTCCCTGACCTCCCGTCCGGCTTGACGAAGAAGAGCCGCGGCGGTCGCCGCGGCTCTTCGCTTCGGGGCTGGGGCAAGAGCCCCATGTTCACTGTGGGGCGAGGACCACCTGCATCGCGCCCGACGCGTCGCGCAGCGTGACGGTCCCGCCGGACGGCTCGACCGTGGTCGGCGTCTGGAGGGCGGTCAGGAACTCGGTCTCCTGGTCCATGACCGCCTGCTCGCAGGCCTTCTGCGTCGAGGCGAGCGGGCCGACCGTGAGCTTCGTGCCGTCGAGCTTGTACGGGCCGTTGTAGTCGTTGCAGCCGGCGTTCCCGGTCACGTTCCCGTCCGGGGTGAAGACGGCGGTGAGGGTGGTTCCCGCGATCGGCGAGACGACCGCCTGCTTGCCGTTGTTGTAGCCGGTGACGTTCCAGGCGCCCTCGAGCGGGTTGGCCGACGCTGCGCCGAAGACGAGGAGCTGCTTGCCGGAGCTGTCGAAGATCGTCAACGTGTCGGCGGTCGCGGTGAAGGTGGCGGCCTTGGCGAGATCGGCCAGGTAGGCGGTCTCCACGGCCGTGACGGCGGGCTCGCACGCCCGCATCGTCGTGGCTGCGGTGCCGATCTTCAGGGTCGCGCCGGAGATCGTGGCCGGGGCGTTGTACATGTTGCAGCCGGCGAAGCCGGAGACCTTGCCGTCGGCGAACTTCGCGTCGACGACGGTCCCGGACGGGACCGGAGTGGCCGTGCCGGAGACGTCGTACGTCTTGAGCTGCCAGCTCGTCCCGTCGAGCGTCCCGCCGGTCCCGCCGGTCGTGGAGCAGGCGACGGCCGAGAGGCCGATGGCCGCGACGGCCAGTCCGATGATGATGCGGCGCACGTGCGATCCTCCAAGAGCGGTCATGAAGCAGGGACGCGACGCGACGCGGCGGTCGCCCGGCGTCGGAGCGCACGGGAACGATACCCCGGCGCGCCCCATCGAGTCTCGGCGCGAGCCGCACCACCGGACGCTGGTCGTGGCGAGCGCGGTCAGTCCATGATTGCGATCCGAGTCCAGCTCGAGGAGGAGACGCCCACGTGATCGCCGATCCCATCGCCCCATTGCCCCCCGACAGCCCGGCCGTCGCCTCGCTCGCCCGCGGTCGGCAGCTCCGGAAGACGGCCAGCCGGACGAGCCAGGCCGAGTGGTCGCCGCGGGGGGATCGCCTCGACCCGGTGACCACGCTGATCGCGTCGAACGATGGCCGACTGCCCGAGCTCGTGCCGATCCGGATCGGCCGGATGCTCGCGTCGCCGTTCGCGTTCCTCCGGGGCTCGGCCGCCGTGATGGCCGCCGACCTCGCGACGACGCCGCGGACGGGCTCGATGGTCCAGCTGTGCGGCGACGCCCACCTCTCGAACTTCGGCGTCTACGCCAGCCCGGAGCGGCGTCTCGTCTTCGACCTGAACGACTTTGACGAGACGTACCGCGGGCCGTGGGAGTGGGACGTCAAGCGCCTTGCCGCGAGCTTCGTGGTGGCGTCGCGCGAGAACGGCTACGCCGACGATGCAGCCCGGGCAATGGCCCGCATCGTGGGCTGGGAGTACCGCCGCTGGATCCGGCAGTACGCCGAGATGCGCGCCCTCCAGGTCTGGTATGCGGCGATCCCGATCGAGTCGATCATCAAGCGGGTCGAGCAGGCCCGTCTCCGCCAGGACCTCATGTCCGACATCGACACCGCCCGCCGTCGGGACCACCTGTCCGCGCTGGGCAAGCTGTCGACCCCGGCACCCGGCGGCGGCTGGCTCATCCGCGACCGGCCCCCGCTGCTCTACCGGCTCGCCGACGACGGCCCCGAACGCGTGGTCCTGCCTGCCCTGTACCGGCAGTACGTGCGCTCGCTCGCGCCGGACCGGCGGCTGCTCGTCGAGAAGCACCGATTCATCGACGTGGGGCTCAAGGTGGTCGGGGTCGGGAGCGTGGGCACCCGCTGCTACGTCGCCCTGTTCGCGGGACCGGCCGGCGGCCCGCTCGTCCTCCAGGTCAAAGAGGCGCGCGAATCGGTGATCGCGCCGTACATCCGCGGTCGCAAGCCCCGCCACCAGGGTGAGCGAGTGGTCACGGGCCAGCGGATCATGCAGGCCCTCTCGGACAGCTTCCTCGGCTGGACGAAGTCGCCGGCCACCGGCACGGAGTACTACGTCCGCCAGCTCCACGACATGAAGTACGGCGTGGACATCACCGGCCTCCGCCCGCAGGGCATGGAGATCTACGCCCAGGTCTGCGCCTGGGCGCTCGCCCGGGCCCACGCCCGTTCCGGCAACCCGGCCGAGATCGCGGGCTACCTCGGTCGGCGGGATGGCTTCGACGAAGCGCTGGCGAGCTTCGCGGTCGCCTACGCCGACCAGACGGAACGGGACCACGCGGCGCTCGTTGCCGCGGTGGCGGCCGGGAGGATCGCCGCCGAGACGGGCATCTGAGCGACCGGACACCGAAGGCCCCGGGCCGTCGGCCGGATCGTCAGGCCGGCTCGGGCTCGAGGTCCGGCCGGATCCGCCGGAGCGTGACCGCCTCGATCGCCAGGGTGAGCGCGACGGCACCGGCGAAGGTCGCCGCGACCCCGTACGACCCAAGCCCGACGTTCACGACGACGAAGAACGCGGAGGTCCCGTACAGGCCGACGAGGAGTCCGCGCAGGACGTCGTCGGCGGCGGCCGGGCCGACCTGGCGGTGGGTGAACACCGCCAGGACCGAGAGGTAGACCGGGAAGGTCGCCAGCAGACCGCTCCAGTGCGGGCCGAGCGACGGCGCGACGGCCGTGATCCCGAGCACGAGCGTTGTCGCGACGACCATCCGGGTCGGGATGTCCCAGCGCGGATGGTCCATCGGCGGGTGATCGGTCCCGCTCGCCGGGATGAGCCGGGTGGCGACGGTGATCGAGACGAGGACGATCGCCAGCAGGATCCAGGTCGGACGGTCGATGACCGGCTGGAGCAGGGTTCCGGCGGCCAGGAACACGACGCTCGCGGCGGCGAAGCACGCCGCCGGCCCGGCCCGCCCCGCCAGATGGGCGTAGACCGCGCAGAACCCGGCGATCGCGGCGAGTCCGGCGAGCGATCCGAGGGCAGCGGCCGAGGCGAACGCCGGTCCGTGATCCAGGGCGAGGAAGATGAGCACAGGCCCGGAGGTCAGGGGCAGGGCCACGATCCAGCCACCCACGCCCGGCCCCCACCGTCGGGCGACCAGCGTCGCGCCCCCGATGAGGATCGGCGTCAGGACGAGCTTGAGGGCGAGGACCGGCACGCCCGAAGCGTACCGGGTGGCGCAGGGCGCGGTGGGCGCCGGTGGCCCGGTGGCCCGGCGGCCGACCGCACGAGGGACGTCGTGCGGTCGGCGTTTGGGCGGGGAGGGAGTGGTCGCCGGATCAGGGCTTGACGGCTGCCCAGTTCGTGTAGACCCCGTTGGCGTCGCCGGGGGCCGCATCACCCGAGAAGAAGTAGAGGGGGAGGCCGTTGTAGGTGACCTGGAGCGTCCCGTCGTCGGCCCGGGTGATCGTCGCGAGCTTGCCGCTGACGCCGCTCCCGCCGGTCGCGGTCGCGCCGGCCGGGACCGTCAGCGCCGGCCACTTCGTCAGGCAGCCGCCGGTGCAGGCGCTCGTGCCGCTGTTCGCCACGTCCTTGCTGAACGTGTAGACGGTCATCCCGTTCGACCCGGCGACCAGCACCGTGCCGATGCTGCCGACCGGCTTGGCCTCGACCGCGGCCCCGGACCCGGCGGCTGCGGAGGAGGGCGCTGCGGAGGCGGGCGCTGCGGAGGCGGGCGCTGCCGCTGTCGGGGCGCTCGTCGCCGCGCCGCTGCTGCAGCCGGCGAGTGCCACGGCGACGATCACCAAAGCCCCGCCGATGAAGATCCTGGGGGACGCCACGTTGCACCTCGTCATCGGTGGATCGCGTCGACCCGATGGCGGGCCGATCACCACCGACTACGTCCACCTATCGCGGACCGGTTTCGGCCGGATCACCGCGGGTACGCTGGTGCCGGGCCGCCGGCATCGCTCAGGATGTCGCCCCGACCAGCACGCGGGCTTCGCTCACCGGCCACTCGACGATCGTCCGGATCTCCGCGGGCGGGGTCTCCGGCTCGCTCAGGTATGTCTCGCGCGGCGGGCCGACCAGCTCCCGATGGTGCCGCTCGGCCCACGCCACCAGCTCGCCGTATGCGGCGCCGATCGTCTCGTAGGGACCGTGATGGACGAGCGTCGCGAACGACCCGCCCGGGATCCAGCCGACCGTGCAGCCAGCAGGGGCGTCGGTCAGCGCGGCGATCGGGGCGCACACCTCGATGTCGAGGGGCATGTCGGGGGTCGGCATGTCGTGATAGATCACGAACGGGGGACCGGCCGGTTCCACCCCGCTCATCGCGAGGTGTGCGTACAGCTCGCCGAAGATCTCCCCGAGCGCCGGTCCGATCCCGTCCAGCATCACCGGCCGGCGCCTGGAGATGGCCAGGATCGCCTCCCGCTCCATGACCCGGATCCTGTGGCTCATCGCGGTCCTCCTTCCACCGCGGGACGCCTCATACGTCGGACTGATGGTGCGCCGCCCGTCCGGCGCTGACCAGAGCCGCACGGACCGATATGGATGTGGGCGCGGTCAGCCGCCGGCGGCCACCGCCTCGTCGGGCAGGAGCGGCCGGACCACGATGGTCCATGGCGTCCCGCCCGAGCTGAACGGGGTGATCTGGCTGGCTGCGTCGAGGACCGGTCGGAGCGTCGCCGCATCGGCGCCCACCACCTCCCCGACCCGGGCGCCCGCCCCGCCCTGGGGATCGGCCTGGCCGAACGCCGCCAGCGGGGTCGCCAGCGGCCAGGCCACGGGCGAACGGGCCAGGCTCGGGTCGCTCGCCTCGGGTGCGCCGGGGGTCACGAAGAGGCGATAGCCGTCCGGGACGAGGACGCCGCCGTCCGTCGCCGTCCCGCCGAACGTGTCGGTCCCGGTCAGCCGACCGAGGAGGGCCATCGCGGCCGCCTCGGTCCGGACCGCCGGATCACTGCTGGAGGGGTCGGGGCTGGGCCCGATGCCGAGCGCGTTGAAGCGCGAGACCGTCTGCCCGCCCTCGTGGACCACGGTGATGACCGTCTGGGGCGCGTCGGCCACGGGACCGCCGGGGTAGACGGCGTCCTCGCCGGTCAGCCCTGCGTCCTCGGCGGCCTTCAGGATCGCCTTCGCGCCGTCGGGTCCGACCGAGCGGTAGACGAGCGGCGGGACGAGCGGTCCGGGATAGATCGCCGGGACCGCGCCCTGGGTCACGATCCGGCCGTCGGCGTAGACCGACACGATCGGGAGGCCCGAGCGGCGCGCCGTCGGTGCGATGAACCCACCCTCGTAGGCTGCCCGCAGGACGAGGTCCGAGGAGGTCGTCGGGCTGGACGAGGGGGTGGGCGATGCCGAGGCGCCGGCCGACGGGACGATCGAGACGCCGGCTGAGGCGGCACCGCCGGTCGTGCAGGCGGCGACGACGAGACATCCGATCGCGACGACGGCGGTGCCGAGGAGACGGTCGACGGGACGACGCATGAGCAGTGGCCTCCGGGTTCGGGCGATGACGCGCACGATCAGCGCACGACGAGCGTGCCACCGCTAGACGACGGCGTCCGCCGTCCGGTTCCCACCGCGGGTTCGTCTCACCGCTCAGACCGACCCGTCACCGTCCCCGGCCGAGGATTAGCATCGACCCATCCCGCTCGCGCTTCGCGTCCGGGGCGCTGTTGGGAGATCGGGCCGTGACGACAGGGACCGACGTGTCGATGGAGACGCCCGATCGATCGGGTCCGAGCGCCCTGCCCGAGCGGGCGCGGGTGGTGATCGTCGGCGGCGGCGCGTCCGGGGCGAGCATCGCCTACCACCTCACGAAGCTCGGCTGGCGGGACGTCGTCCTGCTCGAGCGCCGCCAGCTCACCGCGGGCACCACCTGGCATGCCGCCGGGCTCATCACCTCGGCCGGGATGGCGACCGAGACGCTCCTGTGGATGGCCCGCTACACCCGCGACCTGTGCGTCTCCCTGGAGGCCGAGACCGGCCAGGCGACCGGCTTCCGCCCGATCGGACACCTCCACCTCGCGACGAGCCGGGCACGGCTCGAGACCCTCCGGCGCGAGGCGGCCTTCGTCCGAGGGTTCGGGGTGGACGACCAGGAGCTCTCGGGCGCCGAGTTCGGCCGCTACTGGCCGGAGGCGAAGACCGACGACGTCCTCGCGGCGTTCTACGTCGCCGACGAGGGCCGGGTGAACCCGGCCGACCTGACGATGGCCTACGCCCGCGGCGCCCGGAACGGTGGCGCCCGGATCGTCGAGGGGGTCACCGTGACCGGCTTCACCTCGGCGAGGGGCCGGGTCACCGGGGTCGTCACGGACCGGGGCACGATCGAGGCCGAGGTCATCGTGAACGCGGCCGGGATGTGGGGCCGCCAGGTGGGCGAGCTGGCCGGGGTCTCGGTCCCGCTCCAGGCCACCGAGCACTACTACCTGATCACCGACACCGTGCCCTGGGCGCATCCCGACCTGCCGGTCGTGGAGGACCCCGACCGGTACGGCTACTACCGCGAGGAGGGCGGGGGGATCCTCGTCGGGCTGTTCGAGCCGGTCGCGGCGCCGTGGTCGCTCGACCGGATCCCGGACGACGTCGCATTCGCGAGCCTGCCGCCCGACTGGGACCGGGTCGGGCCCTACCTCGACGCGGCCATGGAGCGCTTCCCGTCGCTCCGCGAAGCCGGCGTCCGGACGATGTTCTGCGGCCCGGAGAGCTTCACCGCGGACAACCACCCGCTCCTCGGCGAGGCGCCCGAGCTGGCCGGGTTCTTCGTGGCGACCGGGATGAACTCCCTGGGCATCCTGCTCAGCGGCGGGGTCGGCAGCCTCATCGCCCAGTGGATCGTCGACGGGGTCCCGCCGGTCGATGTCAGCGGGCTCACCCTCGACCGGACCCAGGTCTACGAGACGAGCCGCCGCTTCCGGGCCGATCGCTCGGTCGAGCTCCTCGGGGCGCTCTTCGCCGACGGCGGCTTCCCCTCGTGGCATCCGCACAGCGCCCGCGGCGTGCAGGCGCTCGGTCATCCACGACCGGCTGGCGGCCGTCGGGGCGCACTTCGCGGTCTCGTCCGGCTGGGAGTACCCGGAGTGGTTCGCGCCATCCCACGGTCCGGCGCCGATCGTGGGGTCTGGCTGGGAGCGCGACGACGCCTTCGCGATCCGGGCCGACGAGCACCGGGTCGTCCGCGAGGCGGTCGGGATGCTCGACATGTCGCTGATGGCCAAGTTCATCGTCCAGGGCCGCGACGCCGAACGGGTCCTGAACCTCGTCTGCGCGAACGACGTCGCCGTGCCCGTCGGGCGGATCGTCTACACCCAGTGGCTCGACGAGCGCGGCGGGATCGTCGCCGACCTCACGGTCACCCGGCTGGCCGAGGAGCGGTTCCTGCTCGTGGTCACCGATACCGTCCACCGACGGATGGCGCCCTGGATCGAGCGGCACGCGCCGGGCGACGCCCACGTGACGGTCACCGACGTCACCTCCGGGACGACGCTCCTCACCGTCCAGGGTCCGCGATCGCGCGAGCTGCTCGGCCGGCTGACCAGCGCCGACCTCTCGAACGAGGTGTTCCCGTACCTGACCGCCCGGGAGATCGACATCGACTACGCCCGGGTCCTGGCGCTGCGGGTGACCTACGTGGGCGAGCTCGGCTGGGAGCTCCACGTCCCGGCGGAGCTGGCGCTGACCGTCTACGACGCGCTCGAGGCAGCGGGGGGCGACCTGGGCTACCGCAACGTCGGGCTCGGGGCGCTGAGCAGCCTCCGGCTCGAGAAGGCCTACCGCGACCTTGGGGTGGACATCGACAACACCGACACGCCGCTGGACGCCGGACTCGGGTTCGCCGTCGCCTGGGACAAGTCGGGCGGCTTCGTCGGTCGCGACGCGCTCCTGGCGCAGCGGGAGATCCGTCCGCCGAAGCGCCGACTCGTCCAGTTCCTGGTCCTCGATCCCGAGCCCATCCTCCACGGTGGCGAGCCGATCCTCCGCGATGGGCGATGGGTCGGGTACATCCGGGCCGGGGCGTACGGGTACACCCTCGGCGGCGGGGTGGGCCTTGGCATGGTGGAGGACGAGACCGGGATCCCGGCCGGCGCGATCGAGACCGGCCCGTTCGAGATCGAGGTCGCCGGCACCCGCTACCCCGCCCGGGGGTCCCTTCGACCGCTCTACGACCCGGATCGCCTGCGGATCAAGGGCTGACGGCCGGCGATCGCTGACCGCCGTCGGTCCGCCTCAGGTATCGTGAGCGTCTCCGACCCACCACCCGGCGATCGTCCCTGCGCCGGGCCCCGCGCGGTCGCGTAGTCTCGAGGGATCAGGGCCCGTCGATGGTTCGCCTGCTCAGGACCTACCTTCGTCCCTATGCCCGGCCGATCGGGCTCGTGGTCGCCCTGCTCGCCGTGCAGGCGATCGGGACCCTGTACCTGCCGAGCCTCAACGCCGACATCATCAACAACGGGGTGGCCAAGGGCGACATCCCCTACATCCTGCGCATCGGCGGGCTGATGCTGGTGGTCAGCCTGGTCCTGGGGATCGCCTCCATCATCGCGGTCTACTGGTCGTCGAAGACCGCGATGGCCTTCGGTCGCGACGTGCGCCGGTCGATCTTCCGGAAGGTCCTGAGCTTCTCGCAGACCGAGACGAACACCTTCGGTGCGCCGTCCCTGATCACCCGCAACACGAACGACGTCCAGCAGGTCCAGATGCTCCTGGTCATGGGCCTGAACGTGATGATCCTGGCCCCGATCATGGCCGTCGGCGGGGTGATCATGTGCCTCCGCGAGGACGTGGCCCTGTCGGCCATCCTCCTCGTCATCGTCCCGCTCATGGCGATCTTCCTGGCGGTGATGCTGTCGCGCGCCCTGCCGCTCTTCCGGGCGATGCAGGTCAAGGTGGACCGGATCAACCAGGTCGTCCGCGAGACGCTGAGCGGGGTCCGGGTCATCCGGGCCTTCGTCCGGACCCGCCACGAGGAAGAGCGCTTCGACGAGGCGAACCTCGACCTGTTCGCGACCACCCTCCGGGTGAACCGCCTGTTCGCCCTGATGATCCCGACCGTCATGGCGATCTTCAACCTGTCGACCGTGGCGATCATGTGGTTCGGCAGCATCGCGGTGGACAACGGGACGCTGGCGATCGGGAACCTGACCGCGTTCCTGGCCTACGTCATGCAGATCCTCTTCTCGGTGATGATGGCCGTGATCATGTTCGTCATGGTCCCCCGGGCGGCGGCCTCGTCGGAGCGGATCCAGCAGGTCCTCGACACGGAGGTCGCGATCCACGACCCGGAGACGCCGGTCGCGGATCGACGCCGCCCGCGGCCTGGTCGAGTTCCACGACGTCTCCTTCGGGTACCCGGGCGCCGAGGACGCGGTCCTGCGAGCGATCTCGTTCGCGGCCGCCCCCGGCGAGACGACCGCCATCGTGGGCAGCACCGGCAGCGGCAAGTCGACCCTGATCAACCTCATCCCGCGCTTCTACGACGTGACCGCGGGCGCGGTGTCCAGTCGACGGCGTCGACGTCCGCGCGATGCGCCAGGAGGACCTCTGGAGCCTGATCGGGGTCATCCCGCAGCGGGCCTTCCTGTTCAGCGGGACCGTCGCCAGCAACCTCCGCTACGGCGCGCCCGAGGCGACCGACGAGGAGCTGTGGCACGCCCTGTCGATCGCCCAGGCGCGGACCTTCGTGATGGAGATGGAGGGCGGGCTCGACGCGCCGATCACGCAGGGTGGGACGAACGTGTCGGGCGGCCAGCGCCAGCGGCTGGCCATCGCCCGGGCACTGGTCAAGCGGCCGCAGCGTCTACCTCTTCGACGACAGCTTCTCGGCGCTCGACTTCAAGACCGACTCGCTCCTCCGGGCCGCGCTCCGCGACGAGACCCGTCGAGGCGACCGTCATCATCGTCGCCCAGCGCGTCGGGCACGATCATGCACGCCGACCGGATCGTGGTCATGGACGGCCGGATCGAGTCGTCGGGATCGGGACCCACGCCGAGCTCCTGGAGAGCTGCGACACCTACCGCGAGATCGTCTACTCGCAGCTGACCGCGGAGGAGGTCGCGTGAGCGGCCCGATGGCCCATGGCGGCGGTCCGGGCGCGCCCGGCGGGCCCCGCCGATGGGCCGGGCCCGGCCGACCTGGCGGCGGGGGCCCCGGCTTCGGCATGATGCGGCCGGGGATGGGTGGCAAGCCGCGTGACTTCCGGGGCACCTCCGCCGGCTCCTCGGCGAGCTCCGACCCGAACGCCTGCGGATCGTGGTGGTCCTCGTCTTCGCGGTCATCGGGGTGACGTTCAGCATCCTCGGGCCCCGAGCTGCTCGGGAACGCCACGAACATCCTGTTCGAGGGCGTCGTCGGCAAGCAGCTCGCCGGCCGGGATGACCCAGGCCCAGGTCGAGGCGGCCCTCCGGGCGAGCGGCCAGGGCCAGCTCGCCGACATGCTCTCGGGGATGACCGTGACCCCGGCGTCGGGCGTCGACTTCACCGCGCTCGCCCAGGTCCTCCTGGTCCTCGCCGCGCTCTATCTCGTGAGCGCGCTGTTCAGCTGGGCCTCGGCCTACATCATGGCCGGCGTCGCCCAGCGGACGGTGTACCGGCTTCGGCAACGAGGTCGACCTGAAGCTCGGTCGGCTGCCCCTGCCTACCTCGACGGTCATGCCCGGGGCGACACGCTGAGCCGGGTCACGAACGACATCGACAACATCGCCGACGACGCTCCAGCAAAGCCTGACCCAGCTCATCACCGCCGTGCTCACGATCGTCGGGGTGCTGATCATGATGGTCCTGATCAGCCCGCTCCTGGCCGTCATCTCGCTGCTGGTCGTGCCGGCCTCGATCGGGGCGACCGTCGTCATCGCCCGCCGTTCGCAGAAGCAGTTCGAGGCCCAGTGGGAGCGGACCGGGACGCTCAACGGGTTCGTCGAGGAGAGTCCACACCGGGCATGGCCTGGTCAAGATCTTCGGTCACCAGGACGAGGCGATCGCGACCTTCGACGAGGAGAACGCGGGCCTCTTCGAGGCCAGCTTCCGGGCCCAGTTCATCTCCGGGATCATCCAGCCGACGATCAACTTCATCGGCAACCTCAACTACGTCGCCATCGCCGTCATCGGTGGCGTCCAGGTCGCGAACGGGACGATGTCGCTGGGCGACGTGCAGGCGTTCATCCAGTACTCGCGCCAGTTCACGATGCCGATCACCCAGACGGCCAGCATCGCCAACGTCCTCCAGTCGGCGATCGCCTCCGCCGAGCGGGTCTTCGAGCTGCTCGACGAGGCGGAGGAGATCCCCGACACGGCGACCGCCCAGCGGCTCGCGGCGGGTCACCGGGCCGGATCGACCCTCGAGAACGTCTCCTTCCGCTACGTGCCGGACGTGCCCCTCATCGAGGACCTGAACCTCGACGTCCGACCGGGCGCGACGATGGCGATCGTCGGGCCGACCGGCGCCGGCAAGACGACCCTCGTCAACCTGCTCATGCGCTTCTACGAGATCGACGCGGGGCGGATCATCGGTCGACGGGATCGACATCCGGGACCTGACCCGGGACGACCTCCGGCGGACCTTCGGGATGGTCCTCCAGGACGCCTGGCTGTTCGGCGGGACGATCCGCGAGAACATCGCCTACGGCGCCGAGGACGCGACCGACGAGCAGATCGATCGCGGCGGCCGAGGCGGCCCACGTCGACCACTTCGTGCGGACCCTGCCGGCCGGCTACGACGCCCGACGTCGACGACGACGCGACGAACCTCTCGCAGGGCGAGAAGCAGCTCATGACGATCGCCCGGGCCTTCCTGGCCGATCCGCCGATCCTCATCCTCGACGAGGCGACGAGCTCGGTCGACACCCGCACCGAGGTCCTCATCCAGCGGGCGATGGCCCGGCTGATGAAGGGCCGGACCGCGTTCGTCATCGCCCACCGGCTGTCGACGATCCGCGACGCCGACACGATCCTCGTGATGGACCACGGGCGGATCATCGAGCAGGGGACCCACGAGCAGCTCCTGACCGCCCGCGGCTTCTACTTCGACCTGTACAACAGCCAGTTCGTCGAGGCGCTCGCCGAGGCCTCCTGACCTTGGCGCCGGTGGATCAGGCGGCCAGCCCGGCCAGCTCCCCGTCGACGACGACCTGCGAGAGGTGGGCCGGGGCGAGCACCAGGCTGAGGAGGCGACCCATCGATCCGCGCGGGGCGCTCACGGTCGGGCACTCGAGGCGGAGCGCGCCGTCTCGGGCGACGATCGTGGACGGCTGGCCGCAGGCGCAGAACGGCTCGTTCTGGATGGCGGTCTCGATGCGGTCGATGGTTCGGTACTGGTCGTTCATGGTGGGACACCCATTGTAAAGATACGGTCCGTTCCGTATCATATCAGCGTGCTGGACGAGATGCAAGACGCTCCGTCTCGGAATCCTGTGACGGTCACGACCGCGACCGCGGCGGCGAGCCGGCGCGGTCGACCCCGGAGCGACCGGGTCCATCGGGCGATCCTTGACGCCACGAACGAGCTCCTCGTGGCCGAGGGCTTCACCCGGCTCCGTCTCGAGCACGTCGCGGCCCGGGCGGGTGTCGGCAAGGCGACGATCTACCGCCGCTGGCCCACGAAGGAGGCCCTCTGCCTCGACCTCCTCCTGGAGCTCGCCGAGCCGCATCTCGGCATCGCCGACTCCGATGACACCCGGACCGAGCTGCTGGCCGCGACCACGAATGCGATCGAGGCGCTGACCGAGACGCCGTTCGGGCCGGTCATCCGGGCCCTGCTGGCCCAGATCGCCGGGAACCCGGCGCTCGGCGACCCGTTCCGGGCGACCGTCGTCCGAGCGCGCCGGGACGAGATCCGGCGGGTCATCGAGCGGGGGATCGCGCGCGGCGACCTGCGCCCCGACGCCGATCCGGACGTCGCCACCGAGCTGCTCGTGGGGCCGGTCTACTTCCGACTGATCTTCGGCGGGGAGTTGGACGCGGCCTTCGCCGGACGGGTCGTCGACACGGTGCTCGTCGGATACCGGGTACCCGCTCGCGGCCGATGACCCGGCGCGGGCCTGGATCGGCGGCCGCGCTCAGGCGACCGGTGTCAGCACCTCGGCACGGAGGGCGGCGACGATCTCGGCGGCCCAGGCGCGGATCTCCTTCCACGGCCGGAAGTCCCCGTCCGGGGCGCGCAGGGCCGTCACGACCGCCCGCTCGCCGAACCCGAGCCGGGCCTTCTGGAGCTCGCCGGCGAACAGACGATGCTCGCGGGCGCCGGTCGCCTTCATGATGCCGGCGATCTCGGCGGGGTCCTCCGTGGGCTTCGGCGGGTCACCGACCGGGCCGCTCGAGAAGAGCCAGGTGGGTCGCGCCCGGAGTCCCGCCTCGTGGTTCACCGCGCAGGTTCGGGCCGACTCGAGCCAGCGGCCCATGTAGACGGCGCTGCCGAGGACCACGGCGTCGAACCCGTCGAGGGTCAGGACCTCGTCGGGGGGCCGCACGACCGTCTCGAACCCGTATGCCCGCAGGGTCTCGGCGACGGCGGTCCCGATCTCCGTCGTCGCCCCATGCTTCGAGGCGACCGCCACCAGCACGCGCATCTCGGACCTCCCTGACTCTGCCGGCATCATCCCGGGCCGCGCCCGGCTCGCGGTAGGGCCGGTCGGCCCGCAGCGGCGGGACGGCGCAAGGCCGGACGGCTCGGGCGTCGTCGGTCGCGGCCGGCTGCCGGCGCCGCCCTCAGAGCTTCGCGAGCGCGCGACCCAGGCTGCGTCGGTAGCTCGCCCCGGTCACCTCACGCCAGCTGCTGCCGGCCGTCACCCGGAGTCGCTCGACCCTGCGGTCCAGGTGGACGACGAACCGACCGATCGCGGCCCGCTGGGAGCGGCTGAGCTCGACGGTCGGATCGGCGCCGAACGCACGGGCAAGCTCGGCGGCGACGTGCAGATCGTGGAGGTCGCCCAGATGGTCCTGGACCGCGACGATCCGGCCGACGAGCCCGGAGGCCTCCGGCTCGAGGGGCGCGCGGACGAACTCGAGGGTGTAGCGCAGCCATTTCCCGGCGATCCTCGCCTGGTGGAGGGTCGCGATGTCGGCCCCGGCGAAATCGTGGTCGAAGGCCCACAGGGCCCCATAGTCGGTCCAGATGGTCGCCGGGATCCGATGGCGGACCAGCACCGGCCGGTCGGACGTGGCCGGCCGGGTCGCCGCCCCCTCGGTCGCGACGAAGGCCTCGTACTCGGCCGCGAAGTCGATGAAGGCGGTCGACCCGAGGGCCTCGATCAGCTCCAGGCGACGTGCCTCGCGCTCGACCTGCCAGGCGTCGAGCAGGGGCTGGAGCGCCGTCCGCTCGCGCTCGCGGCGACGACCCAGCTGGGTCTCCAGGATGCCGATGAGGACATCGAGGTCGCGCACCGCCCCGAGTCGCCCCCCGATCTCGCGGAGGTCGTGCCGGAAGCGGCGGACGGTGGCCGGGTCGTAGGCGTCGCCGAAGACCCGCCAGGCGGCCCGCATCCGGCGGCCGGCGACCCGCATCGCGTGGACCTCTTCCGGATCGACACCCTCGATCGCGCCCGGCGTCCGGGCGAGCATCCGGGCGAGATGGAGGCGGAGCACCGCGCGACCGGCCTCGGCCCAGCTGTCATCCGGCGACAGGTCCACCGTCTTGGCGAGACCGAGGCGCTCCACGGCAGCGGTCGCCGTCTCGACGGCCGCTGCGGTCGCCGCCCGCTCCGGTCCGCCGATGCTGGGCTCCGAGACCGGCGGGCCGGCCACGACGCCGATGCCGACGACGGACGCCGTCGGGTCGGCGGGGACCGTCGCCCCGATCGGATCCGAGCCGGTCCCATCGATGGGGGCGTCGGCCGAGCTCGGCGTCCCGTCCGGGCGCGGTCCCTGCTCGTCGGGGGACGCCGCTCCGGATCGGGGAGGGAGACTGACCGTCATCGGGGATCCTTCGCGTGGCTCAGGGAGCCGCTGGGGCGGCCGGCTTCATATCGACCGTTCGCGTGGCATCGACGGTCCGGATCTGCCCGCGACGATCCCGTCGATCCAGGTCCAGCCGTCACGTCATGCCCTCCGGACGATCCTCGCGGTCCACCGGGCTGCGGCCGCCCGGAGCGCGAGCGACTAGCGTAGCGCCGACCGCCCGGTCCAGCACCGTGCGACCGGGGTGATCCGAATGGACCATCCGCCGAGTGCTGAGGAGGGCCGGGAGAGGACCCTGCGGGCCCCGATCCCGGGCCATTGGCCCCTGTGCCCCCGGCGAGGCCGGTCGGACCATCGGCGCGAATGGCCGGACCGGTCCGGCCGCGAGTCAGAGGTCATCCGGATGCATCTCTCCGCGTCGGGCGTCCCGATGCCGCGCTACGCCTGGCTGGCCGTGATCCTCGAGATCTTCACGGGCGTCCTGGCGATCCCGGTCGGGCTGATGTTCCTGGCCGATCCCACGGGCAAGGCGATCGGCGTCCCACAGGGCTGGATCGAGGCGACGGTCTTCGGGTCGTACCTGATCCCGGGCCTCTACCTGTTGCTGGTCAATGGCCTCGGGATGCTCCTCCTGGCCGTCCTGACGGTGCTTCGCCACCCCGTCGCTCCGTGGCTGACCGGGGTGCTGGGGATCGGACTGATGATCTGGATCGCCGTCCAGGTGCTGGTCATGCCCGAGACGATGATCCTCCAGCCCCTGTTCTTCGCGGTCGGCCTTGCGATGGGGGTCGTCGCCCTGTTCTGGCTGCGGTCGACCGGTCAGCTCGGCCGCGCCTAGCGGTCCTCGGTCCTCGTCACGCTCATCACCCCGTTCGACGATCCGGCCGAGCTCGAGCAGCACGAGGCGTGGACGCAGGCCTACTACGACGCGCTCGCGCCCGGGGCGACCGGCGTCTACAGCAACTTCCTCGAGGACGAGGGCGAGGCCCGGATCCACGAGGCGTACCCCGGCGCGACGTACGAGCGCCTGGCCGAGGTCAAGCGACACTACGACCCGGACAACGTCTTCCGGCTCAACCAGAACATCCGGCCGGCCTCCTGAGACCGGGTCCGGCGGCCGTCGCCCTCCGGGCGGCGGCCGCCCACGTTCGTCAGGCGGTCGCCAGCGCCGCGAGGGTGGCCATGTCCGGCACCGTGAGGTCGGGGGCGGCCTCCGCCGGCGGGGTCGCTCCGAAGCCGCCGCGGTCGTGGCGGCGGTCCACCCAGACGGTCGTCAGGCCGAGACGCTTCGCCGGCACGTGATCGTGGAAGAGGCTCTGGGCCACGTGGAGGATCCGATCCCGGGGCACGTCGATCCGGGCGAACGCCGCCTCGAAGTTGCGCGGATCCGGCTTGTAGCTCCCCACCTGCTGGGCCGTGACGATCCAGTCGAAGGTGACGCCCAGCCGTCGGTTCGAGAGTGCGAAGAGGTCGTCGTCGCAGTTCGTGATGACCCCCAGCCGGAACCGCTCGGCCAGGCGACCCAGCGCGGTCCGCGAATCAGGGAATGCCGGCCAGTCCCCGACCGACCCCGAGAACCCGGCGACCTCCGCCTCGGTCGGCACGACTCCGCAGGTGGCGCAGACGCCGCGGAGCGCTGCCGCCAGGACGTCCCGATAGCGGAGATAGGGTCCCGCCTCGGCCGCCGCCTCGAAGTCCGCATACACCTCGAGGAGCGAGTCGTCACCAAGGGTCCTGTCGTGCGCCTCGAGCACGTCGGAGAGCGCTCGGAGGATCCCGGACTCCCAGTCGATAAGGGTGCCGTAGCAGTCGAACGTCAGCGCGTCGAACGCCGCGAAGTCGAGGTCGGTCATCGGCGGTCGGATCCTCTCATTCGGCGGTCGGGCGAACCATCGACCCGCTGAAAGGATACGGGCCGAGATCGGCGGGCGCCCGTCGGTGGTCGCTCCGGCCCACCCGTCTCGGGCCCAACGGCCCGGCGACGGGACCCGCTTCGGCCCGTGGACCGCCCGACACCCGGGTCCACACTGGAGCCGTCCCCGACGGCGTCCCCACGGAGCAGGAGTGGCCGTCATGGATGTGATCACGCTCGCCCGGATCCAGTTCGCCGTGACCGTGGCGTTCCACTTCATCTTCCCGTCGATCACGATCGGGCTCGCCCTGCTCATCGCGATCACGGAGACGGCGCGCTGGCGGACGAAGCGCGAGCTGTACGACCGGATGGCCCGGTTCTGGACCGGGCTGTTCGCCGTCACCTTCGTGGTCGGGGTCGCTACCGGGATCGTCATGGAGTTCCAGTTCGGCACGAACTGGGCCCGCTACTCGAAGTTCGTCGGCGACATCTTCGGGGCGCCGCTGGCGGCCGAGGGCGTCTTCGCCTTCTTCCTCGAGTCGGTCTTCCTCGGGATCCTGCTGTGGGGCCGCGACCGGGTCAGCTCGGGGTTCCGGACCTTCGCCGCCTGGATGGTCGTGGCTGGATCGACCCTGTCGGCGTTCTGGATCATCGTGGCGAACTCCTGGATGCAGACGCCGGCCGGGTTCGAGGTCGTGGGCGACAAGGCCGTGCTGACCGACTTCTGGGCCGCGGTCTTCAACCCGTCGACCCTGCCGCGCTACATGCACACGGTCTCATCCTCGTGGGCCATGGGCGGGTTCCTGATGACCGGGATCGCGGCGTGGTACCTGCTGAAGGGCCGTCATCTCGGCGTCGCCCGGATGAGCCTGAGGCTGGGCCTGGTCGTGGCCTTCATCAGCTCCGGGCTGATGTTCGTGACCGGCGACACGAGCGCCCGCCAGGTCGCCACCACCCAGCCGGCCAAGTTCGCGGCGATGCAGGGTCTCTACTCGACGACGAGCGGGGCCCCGCTGACGATCTGGTCGCTGCCGCCCACCCAGGACCCGGCCAAGGCCGTCGAGGGTCCTGAGGTGACCATCTCCCGGATGCTCAGCTTCATGACCTACGGCAGCTTCACGGCCCCGGTCACCGGCCTCGACCAGTTCGCGCAGGACGTCTGGCCGCCGATCGCGCCGACCTTCCTCGCCTACCACAACATGGTCCTGCTCGGAACGCTGATGCTCATCCTCATGGTCTTCGGGCTGTGGTACCTGTGGCGAGGGCGGATCGAGACGAAGCGCGGCTGGCTGCGTCTCGCCGTGATCTCGATCCCGGTGCCGCTCATCGCGATCCAACTCGGGTGGGCGGCGGCCGAGGTCGGCCGTCAGCCGTGGATCGTCTACGACCTGATGATGACGGCCAAGGGGACCTCGACGGCCGTCTCGGCGACGGACATCCTCATCTCGCTGGGGCTCCTCGTGGCGACGTACGCCGTCCTGCTGGTCCTGTGGCTGTACCTGCTGCGCCGGGAGATCGCCCACGGGCCCGCCCCCGCCCCGGTCGGCTCCGACGACCCGGCCGAGGCTCAGCTCATGACCGAGCCGGTGCCCGCGCTCCGGCCATCCCACCAGGCCGGTTGACGAGGAGGCATCCGAGATGCTCGAGCTGAGCACGATCTGGTTCCTGCTGGTCGGCGTCCTGCTGACCGGCTACGCGATCCTCGACGGGTTCGACCTCGGGGCCGCGATCCTCCACCCGTTCGTCGCCCGGACCGACGACGAGCGGCGGACGGTCTTCGGAGCGATCGGTCCGGTCTGGGACGGCAACGAGGTCTGGCTGATCACCGCGGGCGGGGCGCTCTTCGCTGCCTTCCCCGCCGTATACGCCACCGTCTTCTCGGGGTTCTACCTCGCGATGATGCTCGTCCTCGTCGCCCTCATCTTCCGCGCGATCTCGATCGAGTTCCGGTCGAAGGAGGAGGGCACCCGCTGGCGGCGGATGTGGGATGGCGTCTTCGCGCTCGCCTCGTTCCTGGCCGCCCTCCTCTTCGGGGTGGCCATCGGGAACGTCCTGCGGGGCATCCCGCTGGACCCGGCGGGCGACTATCGCGGCGGGCTGATCGGGTTGCTCAACCCGTTCTCGCTGCTGGTCGGAGCGCTCGCGGTCGCGATGTTCCTGGTCCAGGGGGCGACCTGGCTCATCGTGAAGACGGAGGGTCCGCTCCAGGCGCGCTCGCGGCGGGTCGCCGGTCTGGCCTGGGTCGCGCTCGTCGTGCTCTGGCTCGTCACGACGGCGGTGGCGTTCATCGACGCCCCGCACCTCCAGGCGAACTACACCAACGTCCTCGCCTGGCTCGCCCCGCTGGCGTTCGTGGTCCTGACCGTCGGCTATCGATGGCAGCTCGGTCGCGGGCGAGAGCTGACGGCCTTCGGGCTCTCGTCGCTCTCCATCGCGGCGCTCATGGCGATCGTCGGGGTCTCGCTCTACCCGGACCTCGTGCCGGCCCTCGGCGATCCGGGTGCCAGCCTGACGGTGACGAACTCCAGCTCCTCGGAGCTCACGCTCGGGGTGATGCTGGTCATCGCGCTCGTCGGGATGCCGCTCGTCCTGCTCTACTCCGCCTACGTCTACTCCCGGTTCAAGGGAAAGGTCCGGCTCGGCGACCACGGGTACTGACGACGCGACGACGCGGACCGCCTCCCCGGTCGGCGAGTCGCGCCGGCCGGCTCGCGAATCACCTCATCGGGGCGACCGGCCGACCGTATGATGCGAGCATCGGCCCGGTTGCGACGTCGGCAGCATCGGACGAGGGCCGCAGGAGGGATGCACGTGCAGTTCATCATCGCGATCGTCGCGCTCCTCATCGGGCTCGCGTTCTGTTTCGGGGGTTGGCGCTTCTTCCTGATCCTGCTCCCGATCTGGGCCTTCGTGGTCGGCTTCAATGTCGGGACCGATGCGATCACCGCGCTCTTCGGCGATGGGACGTTCGCGACCGTGACGAGCTGGATCGTCGGCTTCATCGCGGCACTCTTCTTCGCCGTCATCTCGTATCTCTACTACTACGCGGCGATCGCGATCATGGCCGGGGCCGTGGGCTACGCGATCGGCACCAGTCTGTGGGGGATCATCGGCAACGAGTATGGCCTGGTCGCCTTCGTGATCGGGCTCGTCGTGGCCGTGATCGTGGGCGGTGCCGTCCTCGTGCTCAACGTCCCGAAGTACCTCGTCGTGGTCCTGACCGGCCTCGGCGGGGCGGCGACGGTCCTCGCCGGCTGGTTCATCCTCATCGGCAAGGTGCCCGACAACGCGATCCACTGGACCGTCGTGGGCGCGCTCATCAAGGACAGCTGGTTGTACCTGATCGTCTGGGGCGTCCTCGCGGCGGCGGGGATCCTCGCTCAGCTGCGCGCCCCGGCGTACGGACCGGACAGCTACGAGCTTGAGCGGAGCTCCTACCGCTACTCCTGAGCGTCGGCGGCCGTCGGACCCGGTCGAGAGCGTCGCCGGGCCCGACGGATCGGGCTACATCCGGGCGAGCAGCTCGGCCTTCTTGGCCTCGTACTCCTCGGCGGTGATCGCGCCCCGGTCGCGCAGGTCGGCCAGGCTTGCCAGGGCTGCGACCGGGTCGGCGGGTGCCACGACTGGCGCGGCGGTCGCCACGGCAGCCGCGGCCGGCGCCGCGCCCGTCGACCCGCGACCGGGCTCGGCCATCTTCCTGGTCAGGATCGCGTTGCGGAACGCCTCGGGCGTGGTGATCGACGTGAACCGGTCCGCGCCGGCCCCGCCGGACTGGGTGAAGATCGTGAGGTCGCCGTAGTGCATGCTCTTGCCCAGCAGGCCGACCTTGGACTGGACGTCGCTCACCGAGGTGATGAGGGTCGCCGATGAGCGCCGCGAGATGAAGCCCTCCTCGTGGACCACCCGCAGGTTCGTGACCGCGAACTCGGCCGTCCGCCAGACGATGATGTTGTAGCCGATCCAGGCGACCGCGACGATGAACAGCCCGGTCCGGACGAGGTCGAACAGGTTGCCGACCGTGCCGGCGATCCCGGTCGTCGCGTCGGGTGAGATCCAGTTGACGAGGAAGGCCCCGACGAGCAGCAGGACGGCGATCCACGAGTCGCGGACCGGGGCGATCCAGTGCTTCTTGGAGCTGAACTCGATCGTCTCGTTGGCGATGAGGTTGTCGGCGATCGGCATGGCGGGTCGGTCTCCTGGGCGCGGACGTTCTTGGAGGGTGGGTCGGGTGGAGGCTAGCTGGCCCGGGTCCGTCGACGGCACCCGGGGACGCCCCGAGCCAAGCGTAACGGCGCCGTCGAGCGTCCGTGCGCCGGTCCGGGACCGTGGCTGGTCCGGGACGATCCCAGGGACCGGAGCGACGGCTCGCTCGCCGAGCTCCGATCGTCCCTTCAGTAGACCCGCGGCACCAGGCGCTTCGTGCGGGCACGGTACGCCCCGTACCCGGCGTGGCGTTCCACGAGCCAGGCCTCCTCGCGCCGCGATTTGGCGTCGAACAGGATGAAGAGCAGGACGGTCCCGACGAAGGCCACGACCGAGGCCGTGAGCACGGACCAGCCGATCGCCGCGAGGAGGATCCCGCTGTAGATCGGGTGGCGGACCGCCCCATAGATGCCGTGGGTGATGAGCTCGGATCCGTCGACCGGCCGCGGGAACGGGCTCAGGCTCGAGCCGAGCCCGACCACAGCGAGCACGGCGACGACCCCCCCGATCACGATCGCCAGCGCGCCGATCGCGACGCGCCCCTGATCACCGCCGGACGGTGGTGAGGACGTCAGCGCTGCCAGCCCGCCCACGCCGATGACCGCGAACATCCCGACCTGGAGCAGGACCCAGCCCTCACCGCGTGGCCCGAGAGCCGGGACCCTCGTCGTCTCCCCCGGGGAGCCATCCGGCCGGACCTCCGAGCGTGGCGGCATCAGCGGTCCGCCACGCCCGGTCGAGGCATCAGTCGGCGAAGCCGATCTTCTCCTTGTTGCTGTACGCCCCGCCACCCCAGGCCGCGAAGTCCATGAAGATCGCGATGATCAGGAAGACGACGTCGAGGCCGGTGACCCCTCCCGGGTCGGCGGCGACGAGGACCCACATCAGCGTGGTCCAGGGCAGGAAGATGAACCCGAGCAGCGGCCACAGGATGGTGTTGAACGCGAGGTTCCAACGGGCGGGCTCGAACAGCCACCACAGGACGATCGCCGCCCTGGGCCCAAGGATCACCAGCGTCGAGAACAGGCAGCACATCCGACCAGACCTCCCGGTTCGGGCTGACGAACGACGACCCCGGACGCACGTCCAGGGTCGTCGGGGGCATCGACCGGCCGCGTTGGCCGGCGCCGCTTCAGATCCCCAGGGCCTTAGCCTTGGCGGCCGCGAACTCCGCGTCGGAGAGCACGCCGGCATTGTGGAGCTGGGACAGCTGCTGGAGCTGGGCGGTCAGCGGGTCCACCTCCGGCGCGGCCGGAGCCTCGGGGGCCTGCTGCTGGGCCATCGCGTCGGCCTGGGCCTGCTGCTCGGCGGCCTGGTTCGCGTACTTCTGCTGCTGGTGGTGGCTCACGGCTCCGGCCGTGCCGGCCACGACCGCCGTCGTCGCCGCCATGCGGACCAGTGGTCGTCCTCGTCGTCGCATCATCGGGTGGGTCCCTTTCGTGTCTGCTGCGGTTCGGTCGGGGTCAGGCGGGGATGCCGGCCGCGTCGAGCTCCGCGTTGAGCTCCTCGAGCACCTCGGGCTGGATCCGCATATGGGCGACCACGAAGCCGTTCTTGTCCAGGATCGCCCGCTTGATCTTCTCGGCCCACTTGTTCTCCCAGAGGATGATCAGGGCCGTCGTATCGGCGGGCAGGTCCGCGGCGAGGGTGATGAGGTCCTCCGGCGTGAGGAGGCCCATGCGGTCCGCGATGAGCGGAGCGAACCCGGCGAAGTGCTTGTCGTCCGTATTGTCGATCTCGATGATCTCGGCATCGCCGTTGGCGTCCTTGACGACGACGACCGCATCCACGATGCGGATGATGCCGGCGTCCACGACCTTGAGGATCTCGTTGGCGATGCTCCCGTCCATCTTGAATCCCGGGAAGCCGATCACGGTGTAGTCGAGCGGGCCGAGTGTCATGGTGTCCCTCCGGTTCGGTGGTGAGGTATGGGCTGGGCTTCGGGTTCGTTCCGCCCGTGCCGGGACCCTCCTCAGCGAGTGTACGTCATCCCCGACCCGGGCCGGGCCCGGATCGTCAGGCAGACGGATCCGCGGCGATCGTGGCACCGCCTCACGGATCACACATCATCCGGTTCGGATGACGGCGGCGGACGACCGGACGCTCATCCCTTCGGGTGGATGCGCCAGATCCGGCGCAGTGGTGGAATGGGTCCTGCCCCGATGTCGTGCGGCGCCTCGCACACGGCCGTTGACGCCGCGTTCACATCGGGGACATCGGCGGTGGCGAACGTCGTCGTCCGACGATGGTCACGGTGATTCCACGCAGGCGTGTGCCTGCGGTCACGGCACGACAAGAGGAGCACCACATGGCGGATACACGGGTGGTCCTGGGGATCTTCGCGGGCGAGGAGGACGCCGACGCGGCGGTCGCGTCGCTGAAGGCATGGGACGAGGCCGACGACGACATCAAGCTCAACGCGATCGGCGTCCTCGTCCTCGACGACAAGGGCAAGATCAAGACCCACAAGCTCGGCAAGCGAAGCGTCGGCAAGGGCGCCGGGATCGGCCTCGTGCTGGCCGTGATCGCGCCGCCGACCCTGCTTGCCGGGATCATCGGCGGCGGTGTTCTGGGCGCCCTCCACCACAAGGGCCTTGGCCTCAAGGCCGAGGACCGCGATCGGATCGCGGCCGAGCTTACCGACGGCAAGGCTGCGGTCGGCGTCCTCGCGGCCGCCCCCCAGGCGGTCGCCATCAAGGACAAGCTCGCCGAGCTCGGCGGCGCGGCGGAGATCCTCGAGGTGACCGACGAGGCCATCGCCGAGGCCGACGCGGTCGCTCCGGCGGTCGAGGCGGCAGAAGCCGCGGCGCCAGAGGTCGCGCCCGTCGTCTGACCGTATCCGTGCGGGGCACGGGACCGGATCGCCGGTCCCGTGCCCGACGGAGGAAGGCGAAGGCCAACCCGGCGTCTGCCGGCACCGCACGATAGGCCGAGGCGTTCGATGATCGGACAGTCCGGGCCGCTGGAGGAACCCTCGTGACGAAGCCGTTCAAGGGCACGGTCAACATCGACATCAAGGACTCCACGCCGGACTGGGCGCCGTACACCCAGCCAATCGCCCCGACGGGTGCGCCGAACGTCCTGTACGTCGTCCTCGACGACGTGGGGTTCAGCGCCATGGAGCCCTTCGGTGGGCTCATCGAGACGCCGAACATCAAGCGGGTCGCCGACGCCGGCCTGACCTACACGAACTTCCACACCACAGCGCTCTGCTCGCCGACCCGGTCGTGCCTGATGACCGGCCGGAATCACACCCGCAACGCGATGGCCTGCATCACCGAGGCCACCTCGGGGTTCCCGAACGCCAACGGGCACATCCCATTCGAGAACGCGAACATCGCCGAGGTCCTCGGTCACCACGGCTGGAACACCTACATCGTGGGCAAGTGGCACCTGTGCGCCGAAGACGAGATGAACCTCGCCTCATCGAAGCGCCAGTGGCCGCTCGGGCGCGGGTTCGAGCGCTACTACGGGTTCCTCGGCGGCGAGACGAATCAGTGGTATCCGGATCTCGTCTATGACAACCACCCGGTGGCCCAGCCGAAGTCGCCGGAGGAGGGCTACCACCTGACGGTGGATCTGACCGACAAGGCGATCCAGTTCATCCAGGACTCCAAGGCGATCGCGCCCGACAAGCCGTTCTTCATGTACTTCTGCCCCGGGGCCGCCCACGCGCCGCACCACGTCCCGAAGGCCTGGGCGGACAAGTACAGGGGCACCTTCGACATGGGCTACGAGGCGTACCGCGAGGTGGTCTTCGCGCGCCAGAAGGCGATGGGCCTCGTGCCGGAGAGCGCGGAGCTCTCGCCGATCAACCCGTACGTCGACTCGACCAGCCACGATGGCAAGCCGTGGTCCCAGAACGACCGCGTGCGGCCGTGGGACTCCCTGACCGAGGACGAGAAGCGGCTGTTCCGCAGGATGGCCGAGGTCTATGCCGGCTTCCTCAGCCACGCCGACGACCAGCTCGGGCGCCTCCTCGACTACCTCGAGGAGAGCGGGCAGCTCGACAACACGATCGTCGTGCTCGTCTCCGACAACGGCGCCTCGGGTGAGGGTGGGCCGAACGGATCGGTGAACGAGAACAAGTTCTTCAACGGCCTCCCCGACACGATCGAGGAGAATCTCAAGCAGCTCGACGAGCTCGGCGGACCGACCACCTACAACCACTACCCGACCGGGTGGGCGTGGGCCTTCAACACACCGTTCAAGCTCTGGAAGCGCTATGCCAACTTCGAGGGCGGGACGGCGGATCCGATGATCGTCGCCTGGCCGCAGGGCCTCAAGGCGGCCGGCGAGTACCGCCGCCAGTACACCCACGCGATCGACATCGTCCCGACGCTCTATGAGTGCCTCGGGGTCGACCTGCCCGACGTCGTCAACGGCTTCACCCAGACGCCGCTCGACGGCGTCAGCTTCAGGGGCACCTTCGCCGATGCCGACGCGGCGACCGGCAAGGAGACCCAGTTCTACTCGATGCTCGGCACGCGCGCGATCTGGCACAAGGGCTGGAAGGCGGCGACGGCGGTCCCGGCCGCACCGGAGTCCTGGGGCGACTTCCATCTCCAGACCTGGGAGCTGTACGACACCACCTCCGACCCGAGCGAGTGCCACGACCTCGCGGCCGAGCATCCCGAGAAGCTCCAGGAGCTCATCGCGCTGTGGTGGGCCGAGGCCGGGTCGAACCAGGCCCTGCCCCTCGAGTCGCGCGGCGCGCTCGAGATCCTGGGCACGGCGCGACCGGAGCTGTCGAGCCCGCGGAGCCGCTACGTCTATTACCCGGGCGGCGCGGAGGTCCCCGAATCGGCCGCTCCGAACATCCGCAACCGGTCGTACACGATCGCGGCCGAGGTGGAGATCGAGTCCCCCGAGGCGTCGGGGGTCCTCTTCTCGCAGGGCTCGCGGTTCGGCGGGCACGCCCTCTACCTCAAGGAGGGCCGGCTCAGGTACGTCTACAACTTCGTGGGCGAGCGGGCCCAGGTCGTCGAGTCCGACGTGACCATCCCGACCGGCCACGTGGTCCTCTCGGCCACGTTCGACCGGAAGAGCCAGGGCATGCCGACGACCGGCACCCTGACCCTCCACATCCGGGATCAGGCCGCGGGCACGGCGACGATCATGACCCAGCCGGGCAAGTTCGGGCTGGGCGGGGGAGGCCTTGTCGTCGGCCGCTCGGGCGCCGAGCCGGTCACGGACGACTACCCCGGCGCGCGACCCTGGCCGCTGGTCGGGGGGTCGGTCACCAAGGTGGTCATCGACGTCAGCGGCGAGGCGTTCGTCGACCTGGCGAAGGAAGCCGCCGCGATGTTCGCCCGGCAGTAGCGACGACCGATCCGGAGAAGGCATCCGGGCCGGTCGAGTGCCGGATGGTCGGGGAACGGGTCCGGTACCCGATCCACGTGGCGGAGCAGGGCGATGAGAGGCGTCCTGAAGCGCACCCGCCCACCGGGTACCCTGACCCGATGAACCCGGCCGAGACGACCCTGCCTGCCGCCGGCCTGACCGGCGGTCCGCGCCCGTTCCATCTGCTGGCGAAGCCGACCGGGGCCACCTGCAACCTCGACTGCGCGTACTGCTTCTTCCTGTCCAAGGAGATGCTCTATCCGGGCAGCCGCTTCCGGATGGCCGACGAGCTGCTGGAGACCTACATCCGGCAGCTCATCGAGGCGCAACCGGGCCCGTACGCGGCGATCGCCTGGCAGGGCGGCGAGCCCACCTTGATGGGCGTCGACTTCTTCCGGCGGGCCCACGCATACGTCGAGAAGTACCGCCGGCCGGGGATGGAGATCGAGTACACGATCCAGACCAACGGGACGCTCGTCGACGACGAGTTCGCGACGCTCTTCAAGGAGCACGGCTATCTCGTCGGGATCAGCATCGACGGGCCACCCGCGATGCACGACGCCTACCGGGTCGACCGCGGCGGCGCGCCGACCTCCGAACGCGTGCTGCGCGGCCTGGGTGTCCTCAAGAGGCACGGGGTCGAGTTCAACACGCTGACCACCCTCCACCGGGCGAACGCCGACCACCCGCTCGAGGTGTACCGCTACCTGCGTGACGAGCTCGGCTCACGGTTCCTCCAGTTCATCCCGATCATCGAGCGGTTGCCGACACCGCGGATCGACGTCAGCCTGGATCAGCTGGAGCTCTCACCGGGGCTCGCCCGTGAGGCGCCCTGGCGCTCCTGGCGCGACCGGCCGCTCTACCGCCAGGAGGGCGAGCTCGTCACCGACCGCTCGGTGACCGCGGAGCAGTACGGGCGCTTCCTCATCGCGGTCTTCGAGGAGTGGGTCCGGCGGGACATCGGCGAGGTCTATGTCCAGATGTTCGACGTCGCCCTGGCCAGCTGGCACGGCGAACCCGGAGGCCTGTGCGTCTTCCAGCCGACCTGCGGCGGCGCACTGGCGATGGAGCACAACGGCGACGTCTACTCGTGCGACCACTTCGTCGAGGAGGACTACAAGCTCGGCAACATCACCGAGACGCCGCTGGCGGAGCTGGTCGCGTCTCCGGCCCAGCGCTCGTTCGGGCAGGACAAGCTCGACACGCTGCCGAAGTACTGCCTCGACTGCGACGTCCGCTTCGCCTGCCACGGTGCCTGCCCGAAGGACCGCTTCATCCGCACGCCCGACGGCGAGACCGGGCTCAACTACCTGTGCGCCGGGTACAAGGCCTTCTTCCACCACGTCGACGGGCCGATGCAGGCGATGTCGGCGCTCCTGCGCCAGGGTCGGGCCCCGTCAGAGCTGATGGGCGCCTATGCGGCTCACGACAAGGAGCTGAGGGCTGCGGCGGCGACGACCGGTCGCAACGATCCGTGCCCCTGCGGCAGCGGCCGCAAGGTCAAGCACTGCCATGGGGCGACGCCGGCCTGACGCGCGGGGTCCGGCATGTCCGAGCGTGCCTGGTGCCCGCCCGGTGAGCTGCGCGACGCCCCTACTGCTCGAGTGCGAACTCGACGTCGTAGCCCAGGGCAAGGGCCAGCTTCGGCGCGGCTGCCGCGACCCGGGCGAAGCCGATCGACGTCGCCAGAGCGGGCAGCAGGTCCACGATCTCGTCCGGCGACGCGCCGGCGGCGAGCGCGGCCGCGGTGGCATGCTGGTAGGCCGCGGCGCCGGCGTCGACCGCGATGAGCACGCCGATCCGGACGAGGGCGACGGTCCGGCCGTCGAGACCGGAATCCGTCGGGGTGGCGGACCAGGACGCGAGGACCGAGGCGACGCTCCGCTCGTCGCCCACGGTCAACTTGCGCAGGACCGCCTTGTGGTCGGCGGAGATCGTGGGCGAGAGGTCACCTGACTGCCAGGAGTCGATCATCGGAGACCACCTCGGTCGCTGATCGGTCAGGGGTGCACGGTGCAGCGTCGCGCGGACGGGCGCGCGGCACATCATCCGGACGACGTGAAATCGTGCGGGAGCGACGCGAGGGAGGCATCGAGCAGGCCGGACTCCGCGGCTCGCTGGACGGCCTCGCTTCGCGAGGACACCCCGAGCTTGCCGTACAGCGAGAGAGCCTGGCTCTTGACCGTGTTCGGCGACACGTAGAGGCGGGCGGCGATCTCCCGGAAGGTCAGGTGCATCGGGAGATAGGTGAGGAGCCGGAGCTCCGCGCCGCTGAGCGAGGAGACACCGGAGGCACTGGCCGCGAACCGGTCCACCTGGGTCGCCAGCTCGCCGAACTCCCCGGTCAGGGTCCCGAGGTCGGGATGCCGGCGGAGGATGAACCGGCTCTCGCCGATGACCGTCCGGGCCCCGGCGGCGTCGCCCAGGGCGAGGTAGGCCCGGGCCGTCTCCAGGCGCACCTGGACCGAGAACCAGGGCAGGGCATCGGTCAGCCTCGGCCGGAGGCTCGAGACCCGGCCGAGACACGCGAGTGCCTCTTCGCGATGCCCCCGGCGCGCCTCCGCGCGAGCTCGAAGCGCCATGACCAGCCCACTGGAGACGTAATGGTCCAGATGCGTCGCGATGATGGTCTGCCGCCCACGCAGGACCAGCGTCTCCACGGTCGCCCAGTCGCCCCGGGCGGCGGCGATCGCGGAGAGCTCTCCGAGGATGGCGACCTCGCTGTCCGTCGACCCGAGCGATCGGGCGATCTCCGCACCATCGGACAGCTCGCGCTCGGCCTCGTCGGGCGCACCGGACAGCAGCGCGTGGACACCGTGGACGAACCGTGCTGCCGCCTGGAACGGACTGGCCGGATGCATCCCGGAGACGGCGAGGCCGGCGTCCAGGCCGAACCGGACGAGCCCCTCGGGGGCCATGAGGGCCCGGGCCAGCGCCATCCAGGGGACGAGGGAGTGGCTGCCGTCGGGCGGACGAACGTCCTCGAGGCGAGCGTGGCGGGCGGCCTCGATCCATCGCTCGGCATCGCGTGAGCGACCGGTGAGGGCATGGAGGAGGGCGCCGAGAATGGCTACCGTGGGATGCGCTTCGAGTTCCGTGGGCTCCTCGAACCAGCTGAACCAGCGCTCCACGGTCTCGCTGCGCCCCGAGTAGTAGAACGGGACCGCGGCCTGTGCCACCAGGTCGGCGATCAGCTCCACGTCGTCGGCGCTGCGTGCGTGCTCGATGGCGGTCTCCGGCTGGCCCTCGGCGGCGAACCACGCGCTCGCTCGCCGATGGAGCGCCCGGGCCAGCTTCGGATCATGTCGGACGAGCTCCCCACCGAGGGCCTCGCGGAGCAGCGTGTGGTAGCGATACCACTCGCGCCGGTGGTCGAGCGGGACCACCAGGAGGTTCGACCGCTCGAGCCATTCGAGCCGTTCGGCGGAACCCGTCGCCTGCAGCACCGCATCGCACGACGGCCCGCTCAGGCGGTCCAGGACCGACGTCCGGATGAGGAACTCCCGCACGTCGTCCGGGAGCGGCGCCAGGAGCTCGCTCCGCAGATAGTCCGCCACGAAGCGATCGTCGCCACCGAACCCGGCGATCGACGACCGACCGTCGACCGGTGTCGTGGGCGGCGGGATCGCCCCCGACGCGGGCGCGACCGTACCGACCGGATCCTGGCCGGCCGCGCCGAGGGACAGGGATGCGAGGTACAGGCCGGCCGGCCAGCCCTCGGTCACCCGGTGGAGCTCGATCGCCTGGCTTCGGCTCACGCCGGGGTCGGTCGCGCGGACCATCGCGATGGCCGACTCCTCGTCGAGGGCCAGGTCGGTGGGCCCGATCTCGAGGAGGTCGCCCGCCGCGCGCAGGCGAGCCAGCCGAAGGGCCGGCACCCCACGGCTGGCGAACACGAGCCGCGAGCCGACCCGGAGATGCCCGGCCAGCTGGGCGATCGCATCGGTGCAGGCCGGATCCGCGATGAGGTGAAGGTCGTCGAGGATGACGACGATCGGGTACGACAAGGCCGCCACGGCGGCACCGAGCCGCGGGGTCACCACGGACCGGACCGAGACGCCCGTCGAGGCGAGGGCCTCGAACACCCCTCGGCCGATCGGCTCGACCCGGTCGACGGCCGTCGCGATGTAGGTCAGGAGCACGATCGGATCGTTGTCGGCGGCATCGAGCGAGACCCAGGCGACGCGGCGACCCACGTGGCCCTTCGCGGTCTCGACGTCCGCCAGCTCCCGGAGGAGCGCGGTCTTCCCGTAGCCCGCCGGCGCTCCGATGGAGACGATCCGGGCGGACGAGGCTCCGATCCGGGCGACCAGCCGGTCACGGGGGACCAAGCCCGGTCGAGGCGGCGGGACGGTGAGCTTCGATTCCAGGAGGTCGAACGCGACGGGCGCCGGAGGAGTCCCCCCGACGTCCGCACCGACGGGTCCGGCTCGGGTCGCGCTGGTCACCGGGGGAGGATAACCGCCCGGCGCCATCGTCGAGGCGGTACGGTACGTTCGTGCTCTCCCCTCGCGATCGTTTCGTCGCCGTGGCCCGAACGATGGTGGGCCGATACGTGCCCATCGCGCATTGGGCGCGGACCTACGATCGCGCCTGGCTGCGCCCGGACCTCATCGCCGGGGTCACCTCCTGGGGCGTCATGGTCCCGGTCTCCCTGGCCTACGCGGGCCTCGCCGGCGTCCCGCCGGCGGTGGGACTGGCGACCGCGTTCTCGGCCATGGCGGCCTACGCGATCTTCGGGACGAGCCGCCATCTCAAGGTGACCACGAGCTCGACGATGGCGATCATGTCGGCCGCCGTGATCGCGCCCGTGGCCGGGGGCGACGCATCGGCCTACGTGGGCCTCAGCGCGGCGCTGGCGCTCGTCGTCGGGGCCATGCTCCTGTTCGCGGGGGTCCTTCGGCTCGGGTTCATCTCGGAGTTCCTCGCCAAACCCGTCGTCACCGGGTTCATCGTGGGCCTGGCGGTCACGATCGTGATCGGCCAGCTGCCGAAGCTCTTCGGCGTCTCGGTCTCCGGTGACAACGTCTTCGAGGAGCTGTACGACCTCGTGGGGCAGCTCCAGTACGCGAACCCGTACACGTTCGCCCTCGGACTCGGGGCGATCGTCCTGATCCTTGCCCTGCGAGCCATCTCGCGACGGCTCCCCGGCCCGCTCGTGGCCCTCGTCCTGGGCATCGTCCTGGTCCCGCTCCTCGGGCTCGAGGCGAAGGGGGTCGCCGTGGTCGGCCCGGTCACGACCGGTCTTCCAGTGCCCGGGCTGCCTCAGGCCGGCCTCCGTGACATCCCGTTCCTCGTGGCCGGGGCCGCGGGCATCGTCTTCCTCGCGGTCGGGGAGTCCCTGGGCTCGGCCCGGTCGTTCGCCACCCGTCACCGCTACGAGATCGCCTCGGACCAGGAGCTCATCGCCCTCGGCGCGGCGAACCTCTCGTCCGGCCTGTTCGGCGGGTTCGCGGCCGACGCCAGCCTGTCCCAGTCCGCGACCGCCGAGGCCGCCGGGACGAAGTCCCAGGTCTCGTCCCTGGTCACCGCCGGACTCGTCCTGGCCACGCTCGTGGTCCTCGCCCCGCTCTTCGCGACCCTGCCGTACTCCGTCCTCGCGGCGATCGTCATCACCTCGGCAGTGGGCCTCGTGGACGTCGCCGAGCTCCAGCGCTACCTGCGCTGGAGCCGGATGGACTTCGCGCTGGCGGTCACCGCCCTCGTCGGGGTCGTCACGACGACCGTGCTCATGGGTCTCGTGATCGCCGTGCTCCTCTCCCTGACGACCCTTCTCTACCGGGCGAGCCGGCCGTACATCGCGGTCCTCGGTCGGACGCGTGGACACGAGCGGACCCGGTACATCGACATCGGGCGACACCCGGACGCGGAGCGCATCCCGGGCCTGCTCCTTCTGCGGGTCGACGCGCCGCTCTACTTCTTCAACGCGAATGTCGCCCGTGAGCAGATCATGGCCATGATCGAGGGCAGCGACCCGAAGCCGGAGGCCGTCATCATCGACATCGGGGCGACCTCGGACCTCGACGTGTCGTCGACCGACGTTCTCCACGAGCTCGTCGTGGATCTCCACGAACAGTCGATCGAGCTGATCCTCGCCCAGGTCAAGGGCAAGGTCCGCGACCGGATGCACCGGACCGGGCTGATCGACGAGCTGGGCGAGGCGAACGTCCACTCGACCGTGTCATCGGCCGTGTCGGCCCTTGCCCCGGAGCTGCCGGTCCGCTGATCGCGAGCGCGGTCCTCAGCGCCGATCGCCGAGGTGGCGGGTCCTTCGGAGTGGCGGGATCGTCCGGCCGTCCCGTCGGCCCGGACATGCGACGAGCGCCCGGTGGACCGGACGCTCGTGCGGTTCGCGACCCGACGCCCGCGGGGCGTCGGGTTCGGGGTTCGGGTCAGGCGGCCGCGATCTTCGCGGCGCGTGGGCCCTTCGGGCTGGTCTCGATCTCGAACGTCACCGACTCGCCGCCCATGAGGCGGTCGAAGTCGAGGGAGCGGTCGAGCCCGTCGCGGTGGAAGAAGTAGTCCTTCCCGTCCTCGCCGGTGATGAAGCCGAATCCGCGGTCGGACACGATCTTCTTGATGGTTCCTGTCGCCATTGGTGGCAAACCTTCGTCTCTTCTCGGGGTGGGTCGATCGGCGCGAGGCCGGTTCCGAGAAGAACCCATCGACCAGGCAGACGCCCTCCGGACTGCCCGGCGGGACAATCAGGATACCCGGTCTCGCGGTTTCCGACCACCCCCGGGTTTCGGAAGCCGATGCGCCACGCTGGTCCCGGCGGCCGAGCCCATTCGTTTGCAGCGGTCACGGCGACGACGCCGCGCCGTGTCGATCAGGCCTTCGCCGGCTTCGGCGGGAGCGTCGCGGCGTGGGCCAGGGCCCGTCCCAGCCAGCCCTCGAGCTCCGGATCGTCGTCGACGATCGTGACCGGCAGGACGTAGTAGCCCCGCATCGTCCGGCCGGGCATCGGCTCGAACGGCCGGGCGCCCCTGAGCCTCAGGAGCTCGGCGGCGGCGGGGTCCGGCAGCCGGACCAGCCAGCTCGAGGCGAACAGGCCGGTCGCCATGTTGCCGTTCACGAACGCCGCGGGATAGCCGAACATCTTCCGGACGGTCGCCTCCGGGTGCCGCGCGAGCGTCGCGCCGAACCGCTCGACAAGCTCGACGGGCGCCTTCTCGAAGGTGGGCATCGCCGCGCCCGCGACCTTCGGAGCGTCGCCCCCGTCAGCCACGATCGAGCTCGGCGAGGACCGGGGCGAACTCCTCGATCGAGGCCACGGTGATCGGGTCGAGGACGACCTGGACGTGGCCGATCCCCTCGCGGGCGAACGCCCGCAGCCCTTCGGCCAGGACCTCGGTCGGGCCCTCGAGCGGGGTCGGGACGTGCGGGGAGAAGTCGCCCTGGACGCGACCTGCTCCGCCGGTCAGCCGGACCTGGATCGCGACCGTCCGCTCGATCGCGGATGGGTCGCGGCCGGCCGCCCGTGCCGCGGCGTCGACCCGCTCGCGGAGCGGGGCGATCCCCTCGGGCCGGTTGTCGAAGTCGACGAACCAGGCGTTCCAGGCGGCGATATACGGCCCGCCGATCGACAGCATCCGCTCCCCGCTCGAGCCGAGGAGGATCGGCGGTCCGCTGGGCCTCGGGCCGCGCGGCCGGATCTCGCAGTCGCGGGCGGTGTAGTACGTCCCCTCGAAGTCGATGGCGCCCTCGGCGAGGAGGGTCCGGATGATCGTGAAGGCCTCCTCGAACCGGCTGATCCGATGGTCGAACGGGAAGCCGAAGGCCCGGTACTCCGTTTCGTTCCAGCCGGCACCCAGCCCCAGGATGAGGCGGCCGCCGCTGATCTCGTCGACGGTGGCGGCCTTCTTCGCGAGCATCGCCGGGTTGTGGAAGCTGGTCGACGCGACGAGCGGACCCAGCTCCACCCGGCTCGTCGCGGCCGCGAGCCCGGCGAGCATCGACCAGCACTCCCAGGGACCGGTCGCCTCGGGATCGCCCTGGCGCCGGTACAGGAGGTGGTCGCCGACCCAGATCGAGTCATAGCCCAGGTCCTCGGCTCGTCGGGCCATGGCGAGGTACTCGGGCCAACGGACCTCGCGCTCCACCTCGGGCAGCTGGACGCCGACCTTCAGGGGACGGCGTCGCGCCTCGCTCGAGGTGGCGACGAACCGCTGTCCGGGCGTCGTGGAGCCGGTCATGGGGCGATGGTAGCGGGGCGGCAGGGAGCGCGCCGCTCGGCCCGGTCCGGTCGGGCGCTTCGCACGTCCCGTCGCTTCGGGCCGGGCGGCACTGGAAGCATCGGTCCGGCCGCGCTGATATCTGACTCCACGGATGGTGTGCGTCCCGAGGAGGAGGTGCGCCATGGCTTCCCGTACCGCAGCCCCGATCGTCGAGGCCGGCGCGCCTGGCGACAAGGGACTCAAGACCGGCGCCCTCGGGATGATCTCGGCGGTCGTCATCGGGGTCGCCTCGACCGCACCGGCCTACAGCCTGGCCGTCTCGCTCGGCCTGGTCGCCGCCGCGGTCGGCCTCCTCAGCCCGGCGATCATGCTGGTGGCGTTCGTGCCGATGCTGTTCATCGCCATCGGCTACTACTACATGAACCGGGCCGATCCGGACTGCGGCACCAGCTTCTCGTGGGTCACGAAGGCCAGCGGCCCGTGGCTCGGCTGGATGACCGGCTGGGCGATCATCGTGGCCGACATCCTGGTGATGGCGAGCCTGGCCGAGATCGCCGCCATCTACACGTTCTCGCTGTTCGGGATCGATCCGAACGAGGTCTTCGGCGAGACGCTCGGGCCGTGGGCGGTCGTCGCCCTCGGCGTGCTGTTCATCGTGCTCATGACCTGGATCTGCTACATCGGGATCGAGGTCTCGGCCCGCACCCAGGTGGTCCTGCTCGGGACCGAGCTGGCGGCCCTGGCGGTCTTCGCGGTCGTTGCCCTGGCCAAGGTCTACACCGACCCGCCACTGGGGGCGATCCAGCCGACCCTCGAGTGGCTGAACCCGTTCGCCATCCCCGACGCGAGCGCGCTCGCGGCCGGGATGCTCATCGCCCTGTTCATCTACTGGGGCTGGGACACGACCGCGACCGTTAACGAGGAGACCGACGATCCGACCGAGACCCCGGGACGGGCCACGGTCGTCGCGACGCTCCTCCTCGTCGCCACCTACGTCATCGTCACGATCGCCGCCCAGGCGTTCCACGGGGCGGACTTCCTGGCCGCCCAGGGCGAGGAGGATGTCTTCGGCGTGCTCGCCAACGAGGTCCTTGGCTCACCGCTGGACAAGCTGCTGATCATCGCAGTCCTCAGCTCCGCCGCGGCCTCGACCCAGACCACGATCCTGCCCACGGCCCGGACGGCGCTCTCGATGGGCGCCAAGGGCGCCCTGCCCCGGTACTGGGCGCGGATCAGCCGGTACCTCACGCCGGGTCCGGCCACGATCTGGATGGGCATCCTCTCGATCGCCTGGTACATCGGGCTGAAGGCGGTCAGCGAGAATCTGTTCTACGACGCGGTCGCCGCCCTCGGCCTGATGATCGCCTTCTACTACGGCCTGACCGGCTTCGCCTGCGCGGTCTTCTATCGCCACGAGCTCCTCAAGAGCGCCCGGAACCTCGTCCTGATCGGGATCCTGCCGGTCCTCGGCGGAGCGATCCTGACCTGGGCCTTCGTCCAGTCGGTCATCGACCTGGCCGATCCAGCCAACTCGGTGTCCGGGGAGAGCTGGTTCGGGTTCGGACCGCCGCTCGTCGTCACGGCGATCTTCATGGTCGTGGGGCTCGTCCTGATGGTGGCCCAGCGCCGCTACCAGCCGGCGTTCTTCCGGCGTCACGCGGAGGTCTTCGGGACGCCCGAACCGGGCGCCGGCGGGCAGCTCCGGCCGCAGCCCGGTCACTGAGCGCGTCGCCGCCGCCGAGCGGCGGAACGACGAGAGCCGGCGGACGCTGGGACGTCCGCCGGCTCTTCCTGTCGGATGCCAGGGCCGCTCGGCGGCGACCTAGGTTCCCTAGCGGCGGCCCCGGGATCCCCTACTTGTAGACGAGCGTCCCCTGGTCGACGAGGGTGATCGTCAGCTGACCGTTCGCGATCGCGTAGCTGGCGGCGTTGGTCAGCCCCAGGACGTAGAGGTCCGACAGGGAGCCCTCCGCGCAGGCGACCATCGTGGAGGCGCCCGGGGTGATCGTCAGGGCGCCGGCCGAGGGCGTGGCGTAGGTGCCGGTCAGGGTGTTGCAATCGGCCTTCGCCGAGTAGGTCCCATCGGTCATGAACTCGACCGTGTACGTGCCCTGGTCGGCCGGCGGGACAACGCCCTGGAAGGCCGGGTTCCGCACGGTGATCGCCGTCAGCTGCCAGACCTTGCCGGTCAGGCCGGCGCCGGGGGCGGGCGTCGGAACCGGCGTCGGCGCCGGGGTGGGCGCCGGCGTCGGGGCGGTGGTGGGTGCCGTCGTCGGGCCGCTCGATGGCGCGGTCGTCGGCTTGGGCGTCGGGCTCGGGGTCGGCTTGGGCGTCGGGCTCGGCGTCGGGGAGGGGCTCGGCGTCGGCTTGGCGGTCGGGCTCGGCGAGGTGACCGCCGCGGCGCTTCCGGACGGGGATGCCGCCGGCGCGATCGTGAAGCTCATCGATCCATCGTTCTTGAGGGTGAGCGTCAGCACGTCGTTGTCGATCTTGTAGTTCGTCGCCCGGTCGAGCGCATGAGCGAAGAGATCGCCGTACGAGCCCTCGGGACAGGCGACCAGGGTGGACGGGCCGAGGATGATCGTCAGGTTCGAGCGGTTGGTCTGGTAGGTGCCGGCGACCTGGTTGCAGTCGGCGACCGCGGTGAACGTGCCGTCCGTGTTGAAGGTGATCGTGTACTTCGACTGCTCCGCGGACGGGACGACGCCCTGGAAGGCGGGTGCCGTCTCGCTGATCGCCGTGAGCTGCCAGGTCTTGCCGGTCAGCTGCCCGGAGTCGGAGCCGCACGCGGCCAGGACGACGGCGATCGCCGCGAGGGCGAGACCGGCGAGCAGGGCTCGTCGGGCTCGGCGAGGGAGGGCGGTGTTCGGATCGGTCACGGGTGCTCTCCTGGTGGGTCGGATGCGCAGGGCAGCGGGACGTCCGGGCTCAGCCGAACGGGACGGCATTGTAGCCACTCGGCGCCCGGGCGGGCATCCACCGTTCGGGGTGACGGGTCGGATCCGCGGCCCGCCGATCGACCCGTGTCGCTCGCGGGCAACGGTCCGGAGCCGACGCCAGCGCACCCGTCCGCCCCGGACAGGCTTCATCCGCGCGGACCAACGGGCGCGGCTCGCCTGACCTTCGAGCCGTACCCGGTCGGGCCCGTCGCCGGGGACGATGGGAGCACTCACCCCGACCTTCGAGGGACCTGATGCTCGTCGACTTCACCGGCTACGCCGGCGACTGCCTCATCCGCGGCCACCTCGACCTCAGGGCCGAGCGGCTCACCGACCAGCTCCATGCCGATCCCGCCGTCCGGTTGACGGACGTCGTGCTCGAGGGCCTCGTCGACGGTCGCCGGGTGGCGGTCCCCGAGTTCGTCGTCCGGCGCGAGGATCTGTGCGCGGTGGTCGCGACCGGACCGAGGGGTGCCCGTCGTCTTCGGATCGCCACCACTCCGCATCGGCTCCAGGCCCTGATCGGGCCGTACACGGTCCTCGGCCGGCTTCACACGCCATCCGGCCAGGGGGCGATCCGTTCGCTCGCCGACCGCGACACGATGGTCCCGCTGACCGACGCGACGATCGCCTACATCGTGGCCGGCATCGTCGAGGTCCGCGACGTGGCGACCCTGGTCATCAATCGCGAGCTCGCGAGCTGGCTTCGGGACGCCGAGGGCGGGGACGTCGGCCGGCCGCGCCTCTCGGTCGTGGAGGGGTCGCTCGGTCGACCCTGACCGGTCCGGGATCGGACGAATGTCCGGGCCCGGCCTCGACGCAGGTAGGTGGGCGACCCGGTCGTCCGGCGGTGTCGGCGGGCCGGGACCTCGGTGAGACTCGGCGGAGCGGCCCGATGAGCGGGCCGGCTGGCAGGGAGTCCCGGGATGTTCGGTCGACGCTATCCGAGGTCGCGGCCGCTCGACACCGCGCTCGAGACACGGCTCCGGACCGAGCGCGTCGCCTGGCTCGGCTCGACCGGCCCCGACGGGCGACCGCATCTCGTCCCGACCTGGTTCTGGTGGGACGGCGAGGCGTTCGTCATCTTCAGCAAGCCCATCGCGGTCAAGGTCCGGAACGTGCGGGTCAACCCGGCGGTGATGCTCGCCCTGGGCGACGCCGACGACGACTTCGACGTACAGCTCGTGGAGGGTCGGGCCGCCCTGGGCGACCCGACCGACGGCGTCGTCGTCCCGGCGGAGATGCTGGCGAAGTACCGCGAGCCGATGGCCGCCATCGGCCTCACCTCGGCCGAGTTCGCGATCACCTACCGCCAGCCCATCCGGATCGTCCCGACCCGCTTCCTCGGCTGGGCCGGGCGATCCCGCCTGGACGGCCGGGTCGTCGAGCCTCGGGTCGTCGTGCCGCCGGGCGCGCATCCGGGCGGGCGGCCGCCTGGACACGAGCTCGGCGGGTCGTCCGGTCGACTTGCGGCGGTGCCCGCCTGAGTCGTCAGATCCCGCCGATCGACCGCGTCGGCATCCGCGGGCCGCGCTTCGGCGTCTCGATCCCGCTCGCCTCGATGAGCCGGACCACCCGGCCGCGCTGACCCCGGTACGGCTCGAGGAGCTCGAGCATCCGGGCATCGTCGGCCCGCGGCTCGCCGGCCAGGGCGAAGCCGACGAGGCTCGGGAGGTGGTAGTCGCCGACGCTCACCGCGTCCGGGTCGCCGAGCGCGGTCCGGGTCACCTCCCCGACGGTCCACGGACCCACACCGACGATGGCCGCCAGGCGGGCACGGGCCTCCGGCAGGGGAGCGCCGGCGACCTCCTCGAGCCGGGTCGCCATCGCCCCGACCCGGCGCAGGGTCTCGGCCCGCCGTCGCTCGAGCCCGAGCGGGTGGAAGGCGAAGTAGGGCAACGCCGCGAGCCGCTCCGGGGCGGGCTGGAGACGGAGCCCGAACGGGCCCGGAGCGGGCTCGCCGTGGGTGCGGACGAGCGCCCGGAAGACCCGGCGAGCCTCGTTCCCGGTGATCTTCTGCTCCAGGATCGCCGGAACGAGGGCCTCGACGACGCGCTCCGTCCGCGGCAGGCGGATCCCGGCGAACCGCCGCGCGAGCTCCGCGATCAGACGGTGCGGGGGATCGAGGGCGACGAGCGCCGCCGGGTCGTCATCGAGACCGAGGAGTCCCCGGGCCCGCTCCAGGACCCAGCCGGCGCCGGGCCCCCAGCCGCGGACGACGAGCGCGTCGCGGGCATCCACGACCTCGACCGTAGCCGGGCCGTCGGGCGTCCGGGTCGTCCGCAGGAACCGTCCCGCCTGGAGCCGGGTCGTCGGATCCGTGGGGCCGTGGCGGAGCGGGGCGAGGGTTCGGACGAGGTCGTACCCGGTCGGCCGGTCGAGCCGCGACTCGAGCTCGGGCTCGAGCTCGTCGGTCGAGGGCCCGGCCTGGGCGCCGGGGCCGTCCGCGGTCAGGCCCCCGCGCTCGCCGCCGGCCGGAGCTCGCTGTAGGCGACCTCGTAGCGCTCCACCGACGGGCTGACCGTGGCCCCCCAGGTCTCGGTCGCCCGGAGGCGCGCGACCTCGCCGTGGCTGTCGCTCGCGACCATCGCCGCCTCGGTCTCCCAGAAGGTGGTGGCCACGATCCGTCCGGTCCGTCGATCGACGAGGAACTGGCCGCCGACGAAGCCGTCGAGCCCGTGGAACTCGGCGACGACCTCCCGGAACTGCCTCGTCCCGGCGTCGATCCGGTCGCGGGCCGCCAGGATCCTCGTGGTCCGTGCGTACATGTCCTCCTCCTCAGGCCGGCAGTGGCTCGAACGCGGCCGTGAAGTGCCGGAGCGCCGGCGGTTCGTGGGCGATCCGATAGCCGCGCAGGTCGGCCGCCCCGGCGGCGACCGCGAGGACGACCTCGATCGCGTAGTCGATGTGGCTCTGGGTGTAGGTCCGGCGGGGGATCGCCAGGCGGACGAGGTCCATCGCGGCCGGGGTCTCGCTGCCGTCGGGATGCCGCCCGAACATGACCGTCCCGATCTCGCAGCCGCGGATGCCGCCGGTCACGTAGAGCGCGATCGCGAGCGACTGGCCCGGGTAGGCGAGCGGCGGGATATGGGGCAGCAGGGACCGCGCGTCCAGGTAGACGGCGTGGCCGCCGATCGGCCGCACCACCGGCACCCCCGCCTGGTGGAGGGCGTCGCCGAGGTAGGCGGTGGAGCGGATCCGGTAGCGCAGGTAATCCTCGTCGACCACCTCGCGGAGCCCCTGGGCGATCGCCTCGAGATCGCGGCCGGCCAGCCCACCGTAGGTCGGGAACCCCTCGGTCAGGATGAGCAGGTTGCGGCATCGCTCGGCGAGCCCATCGTCGTTCATGGCCAGCCAGCCACCGATGTTCGCGAGCCCGTCCTTCTTGGCGCTCATCGTCATCCCGTCGGCCAGGCCGGCCATCTCCCGGACGATCTCGGGGATCGGCCGTCCCTCCTGGCCGGGCTCCCGCTCCCGGATGAACCAGGCGTTCTCGGCGAACCGGCAGGCGTCCAGGAAGAGCGGGACGCCGAACCGGTCGCACACGGCGCGGACGCCGTGGAGGTTCTCGAGCGACACGGGTTGCCCGCCACCCGAGTTGTTCGTCACGGTCACGAAGACCGCTGGCACGTTCCGGGGACCGCGCGACTCGATGAAGGCGGCGAGCGCCCCGAGGTCCATGTTCCCCTTGAACGGGTGCTCGAGGGCGGGCAGCCGGCCTTCCGGGATGACGAGGTCGACCGCCTCCGCGCCGGTGAACTCGACGTTCGCCCGGGTCGTGTCGAAGTGGGTGTTGTTGGGGATCGCCAGGCCCGGGCCGCCGATCGCCGAGAAGAGGATCTTCTCGGCCGCCCGCCCCTGGTGGGTGGGGATGACGTGGCGGAACGGGAAGAGCGCCTGGACCGACTCGAGGAAGACGAACCACGACGGCGATCCGGCGTACGACTCATCGCCGTGCTGGATGCCGGCCCACTGGTCGCGCGACATGGCGCCGGTGCCCGAGTCGGTCAGCAGGTCGATGAGGACGTCGGCCGCGTGGAGGTTGAACAGGTTGTAGCCGGCCTGGGCGATCGCGGCCTGCCGCTCGGCCGGGGTGGTGATCCTGATCGGCTCCACGGAGTGGATCCGGAACGGCTCGATGATCGTGCGGAAGGGCTCGGACATCGGGGTCGAGGATACCCCCGGACGCCGCCCCGGGCGGACTCGTATCGTTGGGCCGAACGAGCCATTCCACGCGAGGACCTGCGATGACGATCACCCTGGATCCGACCCGGCCGGGCTACGAGTACCAGTCGCTGCTCCTGTCCTGGCTCGGCGACGACGATCCGGCCGAGGCGCAGGCGGCGACCCCGGCGATCCTCCGGGCGCTCGTCTCCGAGGCGGGACCCGACCTGCGGACGCGGCCGGCGCCGGGCGAGTGGTCGGTCATCGAGCTCATCGGCCACATCGTCGACGGCGAGCTCGCGTCGTCGGTCCGCTACCGCTGGATCGTCGCCCACGATCGACCGGATCTGCCCGGCTACGACCAGGACCGGTGGGCGAGCCGGCTCCACCACGAGGACGCCGATCCCGACCGGCTGCTGACCGCCTTCGAGGGCCTGCGCGCCCTCAACCTCGACCTCTGGCGGCGGCTGCCGGTCGAGGACCGGAGCCGGGTCGGACTCCACCTCGAGCGCGGTCCGGAGAGCTATGAGCTGACCTTCGCGCTCCTCGCCGGTCACGACCGGGTCCACGTCGAGCAGGCTCGTCGGACGCTGGAGCAGGTCCGCGCGATCCGCTGAGCGCCGGTCGCCATCGGCTACCCTTGGCGGCATGTGCCGAAGCATCAAGACGCTGCGCCGGGCGGACCAGCCGGCGACCGACGAGGAGATCGCCGCCGCCGCGCTCCAGTTCGTCCGGAAGGTGAGCGGCTACCGGGTGCCGTCGCAGCGGAACCGCGAGGCGTTCGACCTGGCGGTCGCGGAGATCGCCGGCTCGTCGCGCCGGCTGCTCGAGGCGGTCGGCGCGCAGCGGTGAGGCCGCGAGGTCGGGCGATGACCGGCGAGTGGTGGCAGCGGCCGGGTCTGACGGTCCTCGACGGGCGGCTCGAGATCGCCGGGCACGACGCCGAGGGCCTCGCCCGCGCGCACGGGACACCCCTGTTCGTGTACGACCTGGAGCGGGTCGCCGAGAACGCCCGGAACGTCATCGCCGCCCTCGGTCGGACGGGCGTGCATCACCGGGTCCGGTTCGCCCTCAAGGCGAACCCGGCGCCCGAGGTCCTGGCGGTGCTCCGTGGCCTGGGCGGCCCCGGCAGCCCGACGGCCATCGGGATCGACGCCTGCTCGCCCGGCGAGGTGATCCATGCCCTCGAGCGCGGCTGGATCGCCGACGAGATCAGCTTCACCGGGACGAACCTGTCCGAGCGCGACCTCGACGTCATCCTGCCGACCGGGGTCCACCTCAATCTCGACGCGATCAGCCAGCTCGAGCGGGTCGGTCGTCGGGTGCCCGGTCGTGCCGTCGGTCTGCGGGTCAACCCGGGCACGGGGGCCGGCTACCACGAGGGTCTCGAGTACAGCGGCGACCGGCCGACGAAGTTCGGGATCTTCGAGGACCGGCTCGACGACGCGCTCGAGGCCGCCCGCCGCCATGACCTGACCGTGGACCGGGTCCATTTCCACGCCGGCTCGGGCTGGCTCGCGGATGGCCTGCCGGCCTTCGAGGCGGCTCTGGCCTCGGCCGTCCGGATGACCGAGCGGCTCATCGCCGCGGGCTGCCCGATCGACGAGGTGAACGTCGGCGGTGGGCTCGGCGCCCCGGCCCGGGCGGACGAGCGGGCGATCGACCTGGACGCCTACGCCCGGGTGATCGCCCGGCATCTCGGACCGCTCGGGGTCGCCGCGGCCGTCGAGCCGGGCGACTACCTGACGAAGGACACGGCGATCCTCCTGGGCGAGGTCGTCACGGTCGAGGAGCGGCGGGGGACCACCTTCGTCGGGCTGGACCTCGGCTGGAACATCGACTGCTCCTACTTCATCTACCGGTTCGCCCAGGAAGCTCGTCGTCTGCCGGACGGCCGACGCGCCACGGACGGAGGTCGTCACCGTGGCCGGCCACATCAACGAGGCGGGCGACATCTTCGCCGAGGACTACCCGATGGCGCCGGTGGCGGAAGGTGACATCGTGGCGCTCCTCAATGCCGGCGGATACAAGCAGGCGATGAGCATGACCCACTGCCTCCGGCCGATCGCGCCGGCCCTCTACCTCGACCGATGAGCCAGTCGTCGCCCGGGCCGGACCTGCCCGTCCGCCCGTCCACATCGGTTCGCATCGTGGCGGTTCGGGGCGCGACCGTCGACGAGCGCGCCGACACGCTCGCCGGCGAGGAACCGCTCGAGATCCGGGCGGCCGGACCGGGTCAAGCGCCCGTGGCGGTCGCCGTGACGATGCGGACGCCGGGCTCCGAGGCCGAGCTCGCCGTCGGCTTCCTCCGCACCGAGGGGCTCATCGCCGACGGCGAGGTGGAGGGAGTGGACTTCGGCGATCCCGGTGTCCTCGCCAGGCCCGACGACACGATCGTCGTCCGGCTCCGCCGGCCGTTCGACGCCTCGCTCGTCGCCGAGCGCCACTTCGTCGCGACGGCCAGCTGCGGGATCTGCGGCAAGGCGACCCTCGACGAGATCGCGGTCCGAGCCGAGCCGCTCCGGCCCGGGCCCGTCGTCGAGCGGGCGGTCATCGCCGGCCTGCCCGGGACGATGCGGGCGGCGCAGCGGGTCTTCGAGGCGACCGGCGGCCTTCATGCCGCCGGGCTGTTCGAGCCCGACGGCCGACTCGTGGCGGTGCGGGAGGACGTCGGTCGGCACAACGCCCTCGACAAGCTCGTCGGCTGGGCCGTTCTCGACGGTCGGACGCCGCTCCACGACCACGTCCTCCTCGTCAGCGGGCGGGTCAGCCTCGAGATCGTCCAGAAGGCGGCCGTCGCCGGGATCGCGCTCGTCTGCGCCGTCTCCGCCCCGTCCGACCTCGCCGTCGAGGCGGCGACCCGGTTCGGGCAGACCCTCGTGGGGTTCCTGCGGGGCGACGGGTTCAACGTCTATGCCGGTCGGGAGCGGGTCCGGCTGTAGGGATCAGCGGCGGCTCGTCCGGGGCGGGCCGCCGGGCGGCTTCCGGGTCGCCGGGTCCGGGGCCGAGGCATCCCGAACGGTCGCCGCACCGTCCGTGGACGCGTCGGGAACAGGGGCCGGGACCTCGACGTCGCGATCAATCGCCGTTTCGGACCCGGGTCGCTCGCCCGCGGCGCCGCCCCGCCGGCTCGGGGCGGCCGCGACGGCCGCATCGAGCGAGCGGCGGAACCGGACGATGACGTAGCCGATCGCGACGGCCCCGACGAAGACGACCGGGACGAGGATCCCGAGGTCGGCCGCCGAGCCGAGGATCGCCAGGACCCCGACGATCGTCAGGACCATCCCGGCCAGGCCGACCAGGTACCAGACCCAGCGGAACTGCGTCGGCATCATCGGGCGGTCCCCGGGGTGGCGGTCACCGGCCCGATCAGGGCCCGCGCCGCTGGACGAACTGGAACCCGAACCGACCCTTCACGCACAGGTGGCCGTCGGTCACCGACGAGTCGAGCGGCGAGGTCACCTTGACGATCTCGTTGTCCTGGACGTGGAGGCTCAGCGTGCAGCCGACCCCGCAGTACGGGCAGATCGTGTCGGTCACCGTCTGGGCCGACTCGTCCCAGGTGCCGGCCTCGCGCATCTCGTGCTCCGAGCGGAACATCAGGGCACCGGTCGGGCAGGCGCCGATGCAGTTGCCGCAGTAGACGCAGGCCGAGTCGGGCAGTCCGACGTTCCACTCGGTCGAGATCCGGGCGTCGAAGCCCCGCCCGGCGACGGCGATCGCGAACGTGTTCTGGGCGTCCACCCCGCACGCCTCGACGCACTTGTAGCAGAGGATGCAGCGGCCGTAGTCGCGAACGTAGAGCTCGTTGTCGATCTTCACCGGCTGGGCGACCGTCGCCGCCGTGGGCTCGCCCTCGGCCGGGTGATGGTGGCCGGCGTCGCGGGCGTCGCGCTCACCGGCGGCGCTCGGCTGGGCGGGCGGTCCGAACCGGGCCGGATCCGCCGCGTACCGACGGGCGAACGCGGCGATCGTGCCGTCCGGCTGGGCCGACCCGGCGAGCGACACGTCGACCGACGACGCCAGGAGCTCCAGGACCAGCCGGCGCGAGTGGCGGACCCGCTCCGAGTCGGTCTGGACATCCATCCCCGCCTCGATCGTCCGCGAGCAGGCCGGCGCGAGGACCCGGGACCCGGCGACCTCGACGACGCACACGCGGCACACGTTCACCGGGCTGAGGTTCTCGGCATAGCACAGGGTCGGGGTGTCGATCCCTTCGGCTCGACAGGCCTCGAGGATGGTGGAGCCGGCCGGCCCGGTCACCGCCCGGCCGTCGATCGTCAGCTCGATGGTCGCCGGCTCGGGCGCGGCCGGTGCCTCCGGCACGTGGCTCGAGCGGGCCGGCGGGCTGAACAGGATCGGGTCGACGCTCACGCCGTCACCATACCGGGCTGGCGGATCGCGCTCTCGATCGCGCTGCTCGCCGTCTGGCCGAGACCGCAGATCGAGGCGTCGCGCATCGCCCGCCCGAGGTCGCGCAGGAGGGCCACCTCGGCCTCGGGCGAGCCGTTCGGCCGACCCGCCTCGAGGCGGGCGAGGATCTCCTCCTGGCGGACGGTGCCCACCCGGCACGGGACGCACTGGCCGCAGGACTCGTCGCGGAAGAACGCCGCGATCCGGCGGAGGGTGCCGACCATGTCGGCGGTCTCGTCGAAGACCATGACGACCCCCGAGCCGAGGGTCGCGCCGATCGCCCGGGTGCCCTCGAAGGTGAGCGGGGTGTCGAGGGCCTCCGGTCCGACGAAGACGCCCGCCGCGCCGCCGAGGAGGATCGTCCGGATCGGTCGGTCGCCGGGCACGCCGCCGGCCAGCTCCAGGAGCCGCCGCAGCGTCGTCCCGAAGGGAACCTCGTAGATGCCCGGCCGGGCGACATGGCCGGACAGGCAGAAGAGCTTCGGCCCGGTCGAGCCCTCGGTCCCGGTCCCGGCGAAGGTCGCTCCACCGCCGAGGACGATCGCCGCGACGTTCGCCAGGGTCTCGACGTTGTTGATCGTGGTGGGCTTCCCGAACAGGCCCACCTCGACCGGGAAGGGTGGCTTGTTGCGCGGTTCGCCGCGCCTGCCCTCGATCGACTCGAAGAGGGCGGTCTCCTCGCCGCAGATGTAGGCTCCCGCGCCGCGTCGAAGCTCGATGTCGAAGGCCAGGCCGGAGCCGAGGATGTCGGTCCCGAGGAGGCCGGCCGCTCTGGCGGCGGCGATCGCGCCGGCGAGGCGGGCCTCTGCCAGCGGGTACTCCCCGCGGATGTACAGGAAGCCGAGCTCCGCCCCGGTGGCGAAGCCGGCGATCGTCATCGCCTCGACCGTGGCGAACGGGTCCTCCTCGAGCAGGACCCGGTCCTTGAACGTCCCCGGCTCCGATTCGTCGGCGTTGCAGACGAGATAGTGCGGCCGCACGGACTGGGCGGCGACGGCGGCCCACTTCCGTCCGGTCGGGAACGCGGCGCCACCCCGGCCCATGAGCTTGGCCGCGTCGACCTCCTCGATCACCCGGGCCGGCCCGAGCTCGATGGCTCGGGCGAGCGCCCGGTAGCCGCCGTGCGCGCGGTAGTCGTCGAGACTCGTCGGGTCGACCGCGCCGACCCGGGCGAGGAGGCGGAGACCGGCGTCGCCGGCCTGGGGCACGGACTCGCGGACCGTCGCGAGCCGCCCGGCGGGATCGCTCGCGGACGGCGCGCCGGTGTCCGGCGTGGTGCCTGAGCCCGGGACCGGGCGCCGGGGTTCGCCCTCGGCCGTCGTCGTGGTCGCGCGATCGGCGGCCTCCTCCAGGCGGCCGAGGACGCCCGCCGCATCGACCGGCGCCGCGGCGAACGACTCCGGCCGCTGACCGGCGACGGTGAACAGGGCGGCAGGCGCCCGTTCGCAGCGGCCGAGGCAGGGGCTCCGGAGCCAGGTGACGCGTCCGTCGAGGGCGGGCTCGCCGGCCGGGCCGAGGGCCCGCTCGAGCGCCCCGCACAGCTCCTCGCCCCCGGCGAGCCGGCAGGCGATGTCGTCGCAGACGTGGACCGCGACCGGGGGGCGTGACGTCGTCGCGAACAGGGCGTAGAACGTGGCGACGCCGTACGCCTCCGCGGGCGGGATCGTCAGGCGCCGGCAGACATAGCCGAGCGCCGGCTGACTGATGTAGCCGATCCGGGCCTGGATCGCGTGGAGGGCGGGCAGCAGGAGATCGCGATGAGCGCGAGCCTCGTGGCCGCCACGGGCGACGTGGCCGTCGGTGGCCGTGTCGCGAGGACCTCCGTGCCAGCCGCTCCGTGGGCCCACGATCGGGTCGAGCACCGAGTCGACGGCTTCCCGTTCGGCCGGGGACGCGATCGGCGCGACGACGTGGAGGTCCATCGCCGGTCAGTGTAGGAGGGCCGCGGCCCCGTTGTCCCCGGCTCCGGGCTCCACCGGGCGGCGGACCGCCGGTTCCGCCCCCAGGGGGAAGGCGGGCGCATCGAGCCGAGCCACGCTCCTGATGCCGACGGCGCAGCGTCCAGCGAGCGTCGCTTCGGCCGTCATTCCGCAGGAGCGCGCCATGAACCCGCCATCCATCACTCGCCGGCCGACCGGTCCGCTCGCGATCGTTCGGCGCCACGCCCGGCCGCTCGTCGTCGTCGCGGTCGTGCTCGTCGCCGCCCTCGCGCTGATGCCCGGCACGCCGGCCCGTGTCGAGGGCGGCCCTGCCGGCCCGTCCGAGGTCGACGCCTGGCTCGACGCCCAGCTCCGCGACGCGGGGATCGTCGGGGCGGCGGTCGTCGTCGTCCGCGACGGGCGGATCGTCCACGAGCGCGGCTTCGGGGTCGCCGACGACACCGGCCGACCGGTCGGCCCGGAGACGCCGTTCATGCTCGGTTCGGTCTCCAAGTCGATCACCGCGACGGCCATCCTGCAGCTCGTCGACCGGGGCCTCGTCGACCTCGACGCGCCGGTGACGCGCTACCTGCCGGACTTCCGGCTGGCCGGGGACGGTGGCGGATCGTCGATCACGATCCGCCAGCTGCTCACGCACCTGAGCGGGATCCCGGGCCGGGCCGGGACCGTACCGCTGGGCCGACCGGCGACCACCCTCGCCGGGCAGGTCGCCGCGCTCCGGGACGTCGTCCCCGAGAGCGCGCCCGGGACCCGCTACGACTACTCGAACGCGAACTACCTCGTCCTGGGCCGGCTCGTCGAGGTCGTGTCCGGGGAGGCCTTCGGGGGATATCTCGACCGACACGTGTTCGGACCGCTCGAGATGACCCACGCGACGATCGACCCCGCGACCGCGGCTGCGAACGGTCTCAGCCGCGCCCACCGGCTGTGGTTCGGCCTGGCCGACTCCCACACCGCCCTCGACCGGGTCGACCTCGCGCCGGCCGGCTTCGTCTCGGCCAGCGCCGACGACATCGGCCACTTCCTGATCGCCCAGCTCGACGGCGGGCAATTCGAGGGTCGGGCTGTCGTCTCGAGTGAGGCCGTCTCGACGATGCAGACCGGCACGGTCCCCACGGGGATCGACGGCGAGCGCGCCGGGATGGGCTGGATGGCCTCCACGCTCGACGGCGAGCGGATCGTCGCCCACACCGGCAGCACCACCGACATGGCCGCGGTCCAGGTCCTCGTCCCCGCCCGCCACCTGGGCGTGGCCCTGCTGATGAACACGCAGACCACGCTCTACGAGCTGCTCCACAAGCCGGATGCGATCGGGCTCGGGGTCGTCTCGCTCCTGCTGGGCCAAGCGCCGGGCGGGACGCTCCAGGCGTTCTATCCGGCCCTGGACCTGACCCTCCTCGCCCTGCTCGCGCTGTGGGTCCGGGGCCTCGTGCGGCTCGTGCGGGCGCCGCTGGTCACGGTGGGCGCGGTCGGGGCCGTTCGATCGACGCCGAGCTCGTCCGGGCCGGTGCGGTTCGTCGCGACCCGGGCCCGGTGGCTCGGCGGTCGCGCGCTTCGGGTCTACCTCGACGTGCTCGTCCCGGTCGTCATCCTCTTCCGCGCGCCCGACCTGTTCGGCGCCGGCTGGCCGGTCCTCGTCCGGATCGACGTCGGGCTCGTCCTCGTCGGGCTGGTGGCGTTCCGGCTCCTGGACGGCGCGATCCGGATCGTCCGCCACGTTCAGGCCCGCGGGATGACGGGTCTCCGTCTCGGCCGACCCGGGATCGCCGGGGACGGGTCGATCCCGCTGGCGATCGACCGGTAGGCTAGCGCGGTGCGGACGATCGACCGGCTGCGCTCCATCGCCGAGGCTCACCCGCGGGCGACCGAGCTCGCCGCGAGTATCGGCGCGGCGGCGCTCGTGCTCGCCGTCACCGTCGCCCAGTGGGGGGCGAACGTCGACGGCGTCCTTCGCGGCCTCGCGCTCGGGACCTGGGCCGGCATCGTCGTCTACCTGGTCGCCCGCCGCCGACGGGTCGCCCGCGAGACGGCGGTCCGGGAGGCGCTCGGACTCCGACTGGACATCGCCCGAGAGCTTCACGACACCGTGGCGGGTGCGGTGGCTGGGATCGGCATCCAGGCGGGCGCGGCCAGACGGGCCCTCCGGGAGCGGCCCGACGAGGCGACGGCCGCCCTCGAGCGGATCGAGGCGGCGAGCCGGGCCGCGAACGCGGACCTCCGACGGATGCTCATCGCCCTCCGCGGCGATGGCTCGACCTCGACGGCACCCGAGCCGGGACTCGATCAGCTCGAAGCCCTCGTCGCGGAGACTCGCCTGGCCGGTCCCGACGTCCGTCTCGCGCTGGACCCCGGCGTGCTCCGGATCGACGACCCCGCCCGGGACCATGCGGCGTACCGGATCGTCCAGGAGGCCCTGACGAACGTCGTCCGGCATGCCGGGTCGGCTCCGGTCGACGTCAACCTGGGGATCGGCGCCGCCGGCTCGCTCGAGATCGAGGTGGTCAACGGGGCCGGGTCCGGCAGCACGGCCGGCCCGGGTGCCGGGCTCGGGATCCTCGGGATGCGCGAGCGTGCCGCGACATTCGGCGGGTCGCTGGTGGCCGGACCGACGCCGGGGGGCGGCTATGCGGTCCGGGCCTCGCTCCCTCGGTCGGGCCCGTCATGACCGACCTGCCGCGGGCTGAAGCCCCGATCCGGGTCGTGCTGGCCGACGACCAGGCGATGGTCCGCTCGGGCCTGCGGCTCCTGCTCGAGGGCGAGCGGGACATCGAGGTGGTGGGCGAGGCGGGCGACGGGCTGGCCGCGCTCGAGGTCATCCGCTGGCGTCACCCGGACGTCGTGCTGATGGACGTCCAGATGCCGCGGCTCGACGGCCTCGAGGCACTCCACCGACTCCGGGTCGATCCGCCCTCACCCGTGCCCCGCGTGATCGTCCTGACGACGTTCGACCTCGATGCGTACGTGTTCGAGGCCCTCCGGGCCGGCGCCTCAGGCTTCCTCCTGAAGAACGCGCCAGCCGAGGACCTGGTCGCGGCGGTCCGGACGGTGGCGGCGGGCGACGCGCTCCTCGCCCCGTCGGTCACCCGGCGGGTCATCGCCGCCTTCGGTCGACGTCGGGCGCCGAGCGAGACCGCCGGCGAGCTGGCCCGCCTCTCCGAGCGTGAGCGGGAGGTCCTGCTGCTCGTCGCCCGGGGACGCTCGAACGCCGAGATCGCCGCCGAGCTGGTGATCGGCGAGGCGACGGTCAAAACCCATCTCTCGGGCATCTTCGCCAAGCTCGGCCTGCGCGACCGGGTCGAGGCCGTGATCTGGGCCTATGAGTCCGGGGCCGTCGAACCGGGGGTCGACTGAGCGCCACGGCGGGCGGTCGGTCGCGCCCGGTCGGTCACAGGAGCTGACCGATCACCCGTTGGACGACGAAGAGGGCGAGCGGGAGCATGATCGCCGAGACGAACGCCCGGAGGGTGGTCGCCGACCAGGGCCAGGTCGGCAGCCTCGCCAGGATCTCGCGCTGCTGGAGCAGGCTCGCCAGGGTCTTGTTCAACCCGTCGGCCCGGCTGAGGTCGCCGGCATCCACGTCCGCACCGATCTCGGCCATGACCCGCTTCAGCCGCTCGTCCGTCGCCAGCTGGAGGCGCTCCTTCTCGCCGACGAGACGGTCGTGCAGGCCCAGCAGCGGGACCACGAACACCAGCACGGCGAAGCCCAGGAACGCCCCGTACCAGGCGACGTACCAGAAGCTCGTGGCCTCGGACGGCGAGGGCGCCAGCGCCAGCCCGATGAGGACGATCGCGATGAGGGCGATCCCGATCCCGCCGGTCAGGCGCGAGAACGCATAGAGCGGCCGCTGGTGGAACAGGTCGATCCGCTCGACCCGGTCGAGGATCCGCCCGACGAGCCGAAGCTGGCGGACGGCCTGGTACAGGAGCATCAGGAGGACCGCCGACACGAAGCCCTCGGCGATCGTCCGGATCGCGATCGCGGCGGGTGGATAGCCCACCACCCCGGAGGCGACCGGGTCGGTGACGTAGGGCAGGATCGTGAACGGGACCGAGACGATGAGGATGAGCCAGGCCGGACGGGCCGGGATCGTCGTCAGCTCGTAGCGGAGGCGATCCGCCTCGGCCGGCGTCGCCGACATCAGCGGGCGGACCGTGTCGAAGGCGACCCGGGCCATGCCGTCGAAGAGGTGGACAACCGCCAGGACCCCGACCGTGACGATCCCCCAGCCGGTCCCCTGGACCGACGGGACGCCGACCGGATCGATCCCGGCGAGCCATGCCTGGAGGTTGGAACCGATCACGGAGATCAGTGTCAGCGCGACGTAAACCGCCGCCGGCGATCCGGGTGCCTGCTCGATCAGGTCGATCAGGACGTTCAGCCAGCTCGGCGCGTACGGACGATCGACCGGCGGCGCGGTCTCGGCCAGGTCCGCGGGGACGACGTCCGTCGCCATGGTCCGCGAGTGTAGCGGCCGATCCGCGATCCGCAAGGCCTATGCCGGGATCGTCGCCTTCAGCTTCTCGATCCGGATGGCGGTCGCCTTGAACTCGGCGGTGCCCGACTTCGGGTCGGTCGCATCGATCGTCAGGAGGTTCACGGCGACGTCGTCCTGGAAATGGAAGGTCATGAACGTCAGGCCGGGCCGCAACGACGGGTCGATCCGGATCGGGACCTCGATCCGGCCCCGGCGCGAGATCACCCGCACCCGCTCGCCATCGGTCAGTCCGTACGCCTCGGCATCCTCCGGCGAGATGTCGAGCGACTCGCCCCGCCGGAGCGGCGAGGTGTATCCGGCCGTCTGGACGCCGGTGTTGTACGAATCGAGCCGGCGACCGGTGGTCAGCCGGATCGGGAAGTCGTCGTCGAGCTTGTCGACCGGCGGGTCGTGGTCGACCGGGACGAACGGGACCCGGTTACCGGGCACGGGATCCTCCCACAGCCGGGAGTGGAGGAAGAGCTCGCCCGGATGCGTCTCGTCGTAGCACGGCCACTGGAGCCCGCCCTCGGCCTCGAGCCGGGCGTAGCTCATCCCGGCATGGACCGGGGAGAGCGACCGGAGCTCGTCCCAGACGGCCTCCGGCGACGGCTCACCCCAGTCGTGGCCCAGCCGGCGGGCCAGCTCGAAGATGATCCACAGGTCGTCCCGGGCCTCGCCGGGCGGCTCGAGCGCCTTGCGCACCCGCTGGACGCGACGCTCCGAGTTCGTCACCGTGCCTTCGCTCTCGGCCCATGCGGCCGAGGCCGGCAGGACCACGTCGGCCAGCTCGGCGGTCTTCGTCAGGAAGATGTCCTGGACCACCATGAAGTCGCGGGTCCCGAGGAGGTGTTTCGCGCGCTTCTGGTCGGCCTCGGACTGGACCGGGTTCTCGCCGATCACGTAGAGGGCCTGGAGCTCGCCCCGCTCCATCGCGTCGAACATCCCGGACAGGTGCCAGCCTCGCGTCGGCGGGACGGCGATCCCCCAGGCCGCGTCGAACGGCGCCCGGAGCTCCGCGTTCTCGACGTGCTGGAAGCCCGGCAGCCGGTCCGGCAGGGCGCCCATGTCACCGCCGCCCTGGACGTTGTTCTGGCCCCGGAGCGGATTGAGCCCGCTGCCGTACCGGCCGACATGGCCCGTGAGGAGGCTCAGGCTGATGAGGGCCAGCACGTTGTCGACCGCGTTGTGGTGCTCGGTGATGCCCAGGGTCCAGCAGATCATCGCCCGATCCGCCTTCGCGTAGGCGTGGGCCGCTTCGCGGATCGCCTCGGCCGGGACCCCGGTCTCCCGTTCGGCGACCTCGAGGGTGTACGACTCGACCTTCGCCCGGTAGGCCTCGAAGCCGGACGTCGCCCGCTCGATGAAGGATCGGTCGTGGAGACCGGCGGCGATGATCTCCCGGCCCAGCGCGTTGGCCAGGGCGATGTCCGAACCGACGTCGAGCCCGAGCCACAGGTCGGCCCACTCGGCCGACGAGGTCCGGCGCGGGTCGACCGCGACGAGCCGGGCGCCCCGGTTCACCCCGCGGAGGAGGTGATGGAAGAAGATCGGGTGGGTCTCGCGGGCGTTGCTGCCCCAGAGGAGGACGAGATCCGTCTCCTCGATCTCACGGTATGAGCTTGTGCCGCCCCCGGCACCGAAGACGGTCGCCAGACCGGCGACGCTCGGAGCGTGTCAGGTGCGGTTGCAGCTGTCGATGTTGTTGCTGCCGAGGACGGTCCGGGAGAACTTCTGCGCGGCGAAGTTCACCTCGTTCGTCGCCTTCGAGCAGCTGAACAGCCCGAACGTCGTGGGCCCGTGCTGCTCGCCGGCGGCCCGCAGGCCGGCGACGGTTCGCTCGAGCGCCTCGTCCCAGGTGGCCGGTCGGAGGTCGCCGTCGCGGCGATCCCGGACGAGCGGCTGGGTCAGTCGGACGTAGTCCCGTGCCATGGGCGCGTCGCCTCCGTCTCCCCGGCGATCGATGCCGCCGGACGGTCCGACGAGTGTAGCGCTAGAGGGCCGCCGTCAACCCCGCCAGCCAGCTGAAGGCGAGGTACCCGATTGCGCCGAGTCCGAGAGCCGGGACCGCGGCGAGGTACGCGTGGACCCGATCCGTGCGCGTGCGACCGAGGATGAGCGGCACTGCCAGGCCGACGGCCAGGAAACCTGCGCCTGCCCCGGGATGATCGATCACCACGGCGTTGTAGGCACCCTCGGCGACGAAGACGGCGACGACCAGCCCGAGCGCCGCGGCGCGCCGTCGGGGCGATCCGGCGCGCCACGACCGACCGGCCACGCCGAAGACCGGGCCACCGACGACGGCGGCGAGCCCCCACAGCACCAACGAGCCGGTCGCGCCGCCGTACCCATAGCGCAGCTCGACCAGCGCGTAGTAGCCGACCAGGGCGAACGCCAGCCCGCCGAACCCGGCGAGCGCCGCCCGGGGTCGGTCCGGCATCGTCGAGCCGAGCAGGAAGGCGACAAGCAGCCAGGGCGAGATCGCGTTCGCGGCCTGCGACCAGCCGTCCGGCAGGACGCTCTGCCCGAGCTGGGTCAGGGCTCCGGTCGCAAGACCGACGCACAGGACGAGACCGACTCCGGCGAGCCGACGATCTCCCCATCCGAGGCTGAGCTCCATCCGATCATCGTCTCATGGGTCCCGTTCGTGGGCCGCCGCCCGCGACCCGGCGAGCCCGTCCGACCAGGCGCCGCACACGTCTGGCCGATGCCGCTAGACTCGCGGCGATGGACCTTGCCAGCCCAGCGGACGCACCAATGGTCCACGTCCCCTCGGTCCGCAGCACGGACCCGATCAGCCGCCTGAGCGCCGTCGAGCTGGCGGAGCTGCTCCGGCGCGGCGACGTCAGCGCGCAGGGCGCTCTCGAGGCGGTCCTGGCCCGGGTCGACCGGGTCGCGCCGTTCGTCAACCCGTTTTCGGTGCGGCTCGACGACCGCGCCCGCCGCGCCGCGAACCATGCGGACGCGCTGTTGGCCCGGGGCGAGGGCGGGCCGCTGACCGGGCTCCCGATCACGGTCAAGGACTCGCAGTGGCTGGCCGGTGTCGAGAGTGCCCACGGCAGTCTCACGATGCTGGGCCACGTGCCCATCGAGACCGCGGTCGCCCTCGAGCGCCTGGAGGCGGCCGGCGCCGTGATCTTCGCCAAGACCGCGGTGCCCGAGTTCTGTTACAGCGGCATCTGCGAGAGCCCGGTCCACGGCCGGACGTCGAACCCCTGGGACCTGACCAGGACCCCGGGCGGCTCGAGCGGTGGCGCCGGCGCGGCGGTCGCAGCGGGCCTGGGCCCGCTCTCGCTGGGCGGGGACGGCGGAGGCTCGATCCGCATCCCCTCGGCGTTCTGCGGGATCGTCGGGTTCAAACCGACGTTCGGCGCCGTGCCCCGGGTCCCGTGCGCGCAGGCCTGGCGGACCCTCGTGGCGGTCGGGCCGATGGCCCGCACGGTCGCCGACCTGCGCCTGATGTTCGGCGTGGTCGCGGGCGCCGACCCGCGTGACGAATACAGCCAGGACCTGGACGGGCTCGACGAGCCGGCCCAGGATCCGAGGCGGCTCCGGGTCGTGGTGTCGGAGGACCTCGGGTTCGCCGCCGTGGACGACGACGTCCGGCGCGTCTTCCGGCGGACGATCGCGGCGCTCGCCGCCGCCGGTGTCGAGATCGTCGAGGATCTCCCGGGCCTGCACAGCAACGTCCGGACCTGGGCCACGATCGCGGCGGCCGAGGCACGCCAGGAGGAGGACCGCGCCTACCTCGAGCATCGCAGTCAGCTGACCGACCGGGCGGCCCACTTCCTCGAGTTCGGCGGCCGGGTCACGGCCGACGAGTACGAGGAGGCCCAGGCCCGTCGCGCACGGATCGGCTGGTCCTACGCCGCGATGTACGAGCGGACGGGGGCGACGGTCCTGCTCACGCCGACCCTCGGCTGCGAGGCATTCGGGCACGGGACGACGCACCCGGACCGGATCGGGGACGAGCCGATCAGCCCGCTCTGGATGGACTGGGCGCCGTTCCTGTACGACGCGAACCTGGGCGGCTTCCCGGCCCTGTCCCTGCCCATCGGGGTCGGCGACGACGGGCTGCCGATCGGGCTCCAGGTCCAGGCGTTGCCGGGGCGCGACGGGACCGTGCTCGCCACCGCCGAGACGATCGAGCGCGTCGTAGGATGGCGGGCGTGGCCGCCGGAGCTGCCGTTCGGCTGAGGTCGGGCACCCGAGGGAGGGCCGGGATGTCGAAGCGTCGCGACTCCGGGCATGACGAGAAGCGACGCCAGCGTCGCAAGCGCGCCGATCGACGGGCGGCCAAGGTCCGGGCGAAGGCCGCCCGGCGCGAGGCCAGGCGCGAGGGGAGGCGCGAGGAGCGAGCCGCGTCACGAGCCGCGAGGGCCGCCGCTCGTGCCGAGAAGAAGGCTGTCCGGTCGGCGCGGAAGGCGGCGCGCCTCAAGGCCGCGCGCCTCAAGGCCGGATCCGCGACGACCTCGACGGCCGGGCGGCAGCCGACGGGGGCGAAGGTCGCCGCCGGGGTGTCGGTCCGGCGCCGGACCGGTCGGCGTCATCCGAAGCGACCGCGCCTCAACGGGATCTCCGAGATCCGGGCGTTCCTGCGAACGAACACGACCCCGATCCACTTCATCAGCCCGACCCCGTTCAACCTCCTCGGGATCGACCGCTGGGTCCGGAACTTCTACTACATCAGCTACTACGACTCGTTCGAGGGCAGCCATCCGCGCGTCTTCGTGCCCGGCGAACGCCCGTATCGGGAGTTCAAGTCGATCGAGGAGATCAACGTCTATCTCATGGGTCACAAGGAGGTCGTCGACTTCATCCGCTCGAAAGGCGACCGCGGCCTCGCCACGTTCGTGATGTTCGACGAGGAGGCGGAGCGGATCGCCCCTGACCTCGGGCTGACGATCATCCACCCGCCGGCCGCGCTCCGCCGCCACATCGACTCGAAGACGATCACCACGCGTCTCGGCAACGAGGCCGGGATCCCGTCGGCACCGAACGTGCTGGCGCCTGCGAGGAGCTACGGGGAGCTCCTCGACCGGGCCGAGAAGGCCGGCCTGGGAGCCGACCTCGTCGTCCAGACGCCCTACGGCGACTCCGGCCGGACGACGTTCTTCATCAAGACCGAGCGCGACTGGAACAAGGCGGCGAAGACGATCGCGGCCGAGTCCGAGGTCAAGATCATGCGCCGGCTGAACTGCCGCGCCGCCGCCATCGAGGCGACGATCACCCGTCACGGGACGATCGTCGGCCCGCTCATGACCGACCTGACCGGGTACGGGGAGCTGACCCCGTACAAGGGCGGCTGGTGCGGCAACGACATGTGGCCGGGCGTCCTCTCGGAGCGGCACCGGCGGAAGGCCCGCAAGCTCGTCCAGCGGCTCGGCGACCGGCTCGCGAAGGAGGGCTACCTCGGCTTCTTCGAGGTCGACGTCCTGGCCGACGTCGACGACGGCGAGCTCTATCTCGGGGAGATCAATCCCCGGGTCAGCGGCGCGAGCTCGATGACGAACGCGACGGCCGGCGCGTATGCCGACCTGCCCCTCTTCGGGTTCCACCTCCTCGAGTACCTCGACGTCGACTACGAGATCGACATCGACGACATCAACGGGCGCTGGGCCCAGGCCGAGACGATCGACGTCTGGAGCCAGCTGATCATCAAGGAGCCGGAGGACCGGGTGGAGCTGTTGACCGCGACGCCGCGGACCGGCATCTGGCGGATCGGGCCGGACGGCGAGATCCGGTTCGGTCGCTGGGGCAACGACTGGCACTCGATCGTCGACGAGGAGGAAGCGTTCTTCCTGCGCGTCCTCGCGCCAGGCGACTACCGCTACAAGGGCGCCGACCTCGGCGTGCTCGTCTCGAAGTCGCGGATGCAGACCGACGACTTCACCCTGACCGACCGCTGCCGCCAGTGGATCGCCGGCATCCGGGCCCAGTACGCCGGGATCCCGGTCGCCCGCGAGGCTGCCCCCGTCCCGAAGCGCGACCCGTTCGGGTTCAAGTTCGCCTGAGCCGTGCGGCCGCGGGGCTCGGTCCCGACGTTGACCCGGATCGGGCCCGGCGTCGGCCCGGATCGGGCCCACGTCCTGTCATACGCCCACCAGGTGAGCGTTCGTCAGCTCGGATCGGCGTATCGAGCGGAGTTCGTCCCGGACTTGTCCCGCGCCATGCTCAGGGCGGTACGCATCCGGGCATCGATCGCGGCGCAATGGCCACTCACGTCGTTGAAAGACCGGGTGGTGGTCATCTGACAAGAACGACCGCCCCACGCCGACAAGAACGATGGCCTCACGCTGTCCGCGAGCCGGCCACCGCCCGCCTGGGCCGATAGCCCGCCACCGGCTCGCGAGCCAAGCCACTGCGCCGGGAAGGGTCGGGGGACCTCATCCCGGTGATCTCCCACGGCATTGACACCGCCACCGGAAGGGCTACCGTGATTCGTGCCGGATGCGACCAGCGACGTCGTCGTGGAGCAGCGGTCCAGACGATGCCGACCGGGCCCGACGGACGTGGCCGCATCGCAGCTCGCGAAAGGTCGGTCCCGCTATGGCGCTTCAGCAGCTGGTGATCCTCACGGCCGCGGCCGTGCTCTTCCTGTTCGGGCTGATGCGGGTCCTGCGGGTGCGGCGAGGGCTCGAGCCCCGACCCCACGGGCCGCTGATGTTCCTCGTCTACCTGGTCATCCTGTTCGTGCCGCCGATCGCGCTCGAGGTCATCACCGACCCGACCGCATCATCGGGCCAGATGCACGGGGTCGAGTCGGTCCTGCTCTACTGGGGTGCCCTCGCCCTCTTCGCGATCCTCATGGGCACGGCCGCCCTGCTCGTCCGGCGCTTCGTCTGGGGGCCGGCCCGGGCGATCCTGCTCGTCGGGCTCGTCGGCAGCCGGCTCGGCGAGGAGGATATCCCGGTCGATCCGCCGATCTCGGCGACCCTGGCCCGCGATGTCGAGCTGGTCGACGTGGCGAACGCGGTGTTCCCGCGCGGCCCGGCCTTCATGGAGGAGTCCGAGCGACCCGGGTTCGTCGCGTCGTGGATGGCGCTCGACGAGGCGACGGCGACGCTCGAGGCGCAGATCGTGGAGGATCGGAGTCGGGGGCTGGGCGTCTCGTGGCGGGCGCTCGACACGGCGAAGGATGCCCGCCGGCGCCTCGAAGCGCTCCGCCGCGCTGCCGCCGATCACGGCACCGTGCTCGAAGGTCGGCCCGCGAGCCCGGGACGACAGCCCGCCCGCTAGACGAGGGCGACCGCCGGCTCGACGGCGGGCTCGACGCGGCCGACGACCCAGGCCGGCACACCGGCCCGGTCGAGCGCCTCCAGGGTCGCCGGCAGCGCCCCCGGGGCGATCGCGGCGAGGAGGCCGCCGCTCGTCTGCGGATCGTGGGCGAGGGTGACCAGCTCGGCCGGGACGGTCGACCCGACGCTGAGGGCGGGGGCGACGTACCGGCGGTTGTGGGCGGCGCCCCCGGTCTCGACCCCGGCGCGGGCCAGCTCGAGCGCACCGTCGAGGAGCGGCATCGCGGCGGCCTCGAACACGAACCGGGTCCCCGATCCGCGGGCCATCTCCAGCCCGTGCCCGAGCAGGCCGAAGCCCGTGACGTCGGTCGCCGCCCGGACGCCACCAGCGACGAAGACCTCCGCGGCCGCCCGGTTGAGGGTCCGCATCTGGTCGACGGCACCCTCGAGGTCGGCTTCCGTGGTCCTGCCCTGGCGATGTCCGCTGACGAGCAGCCCGGTGCCCAGCCGCTTTGTCAGGACGAGGACGTCCCCGGATCGCGCCGCGCCCTTCCGAAGCAGCCGGTCGGGGTGTCCTGCGCCGACGACCGCCAGCCCGTACTTCGGCTCCGGGTCGCGGATCGTGTGCCCGCCGGCCAGGACGCCGCCGGCCTCGCGGACCTTCGCCGAGGCGCCCGCGAAGATCGCGCCGAGGGTGTCCCGCGGAAGCTCCTCGGGGAAGGCCGCGATCGAAAGGGCGAAGAGGACCCGGCCACCCATCGCGAAGACGTCCGAGAGCGCGTTCGCCGCCGCGATCTCGCCGTACGTCCGCGGGTCGTCCACGAGTGGGGGGAAGAAGTCGAGCGTGCCGATGATCGCCAGGTCGGGTGCGACCAGGTAGGCGGCGCCGTCGTCGGGTGGCTGGAGACCGGCGATGAGCTCGGCGGGCGCCGTCTCGGCCCCGAGGCCGCTGAGCGCGTCGGCGAGCAGGTCGGCACCCAGCTTCGCGGCGCAGCCGCCACAGGTGGTGAGCTCGGTCAGGCGGAGCGGCTGGGGGGACGCGAGCGCGGTCATGCCCGGATGATAGGGGGCGCTACCATCCGAGGCGGGGGAGCGGAGGGGTCCCGGTGGGTCTCCCGGTCTTCAAAACCGGTGGCGCCACGCTCGTCGTGACGCGGTGGGTTCGACTCCCATGCGCTCCCGCCAGTCAGGCGTCGGTCATCCCGAAGGCCGTCTTGATCGGCTCGCGGTTCAGGTAGAACAGGACGATCAGGGGGAAGATCATCGAGCCGACGCCCGAGGCGACCGTGTTGTCGCCGGCGATCATGATCCAGATCCCCTCGATGACGCCGAAGACGGCCACGATCATCCCGAACATCCAGGCCCACGGCCGGAGCGACCAGAGGGCGCCCGAGACCGACAGCCAGATGAACCCGAGGATGATCGACGACCAGCCGGCCAGCGACAGGTTGGTCCCGTGGAGGCCCGGACCGAAGAGGATGAAGCCGAGGATGTAGATCCCTGCCAGCATCTGGAGGACCCCGGCGATCCCGGCCATGACCGAGAGGATCGCGACACCCGTGGGTCGATTCACTCCGCACCTCCTCGGCTCGCGTCCGACGCACGTCGGGACCCGCTGCCGCCGGGACGGTAGCATGGGCCGACCGACGCCACAATGGCCGGTCGAACGCCCGCGACGCGCCCGACCGGCCCTCCGCCGAGGTCCATTCCGATGTCCGACGACATGCTCCCAGCCCCTCGGCCGCCGAGCGTGGAGCGGCTGCTCGTCGCCGGCCGGGCGAGGCTCGGCGAACGGGAGCACGACGCCGTCCTGGCCGAGGCCCGCACGGTCGTCGCCGAGGAGCGGTCGCGTCTTGCGGCGGGCGGCCCGGGACGGTCGCTCGAGGAGCTCGGTTCGGAGCTCGTCGAGCGTCTCGACCGGATGGGCGGTGCGGGCGACCGCGTCGACGTCGCGGGGCTCGTGGCGGTGATCAACGCGACCGGGGTGATCGTCCACACGAACCTCGGTCGGGCGACCTGGCCGGCGGCGGCGATCGAGGCGGCGCGTCTGGCGGCCGGCTCGCCGATCCTCCTCGAGATGGATCGGGCGTCGGGTCGCCGCGGAGCTCGCTTCCGGGTCGCCGAAGAGCACCTCGTGGCCCTGACCGGCGCCGAGGACGCGCTCGTCACGAACAACAACGCCGCCGCGCTCGCCCTGGCGGTCGGGTTGGCCGGCCGGGGCGGCGTCGTCGTGTCGCGCGGCGAGCTGGTCGAGATCGGCGGTGGCGTGCGGATCCCCGAGATCGTCCGCCGGGCGGGCGCCCGGCTCGTCGAGGTCGGCACGACGAACCGGACCCGGGCGGTCGACTTCGAGCCGCCGCTCGGGGAGGGTCGGGCGAGGATCGTGCTGCGGGTCCATCCGTCGAACTTCCACCAGGCGGGGTTCGTCGAGTCTCCCGACCCCGTCGCCGTGTTCGACCTCGCCCATCGCCACGGGGCCCTCGTCGTCGACGACCTCGGGAGCGGGGCGCTCCTGCCCACCGAGCGCTACGGCCTGGCGCACGAGCCGACGCCGACCGAACGCCTGGCGACCGCGGACCTCGTGACCTTCAGCGGCGACAAGCTCGTCGGTGGCCCGCAGGCCGGGCTCGTCGTCGGTCGGGCGGACCTGATCGCGAGGCTGCGCAAGGACCCGCTCGCCCGCGCCACCCGGCCGGACAAGGTCACCCTGGCCGCGGTCGCCGCGACCCTCGGGCTCTATCGGGCCGGCCTGGCCGCTCGCGAGATCCCGGTCTGGCGGGCGATCGCGGCTCGCACCGACGATCTCCGGGCCCGGGCCGAGGCGCTGGTCGCCCGCCTCGACGACCCCGGTGGCGGAGTCCGGGTCGTGGCCCTCGCCTCGACGGTCGGCGGGGGCGCGTTGCCCGGGGAGACGCTGTCGTCGTGGGGCCTGGCGATCGGGGACCAGCGGCCCGCGCGCTCGCCGTCCGGCTCCGGCTCGACCACCCGTGGCCGATCCGTCGAGGCGCTCCTGGCCCAACTCCGGATGGGCGACCCCGCGGTCATCGCCCGGATCGATGAGGGGCACGTCCTGATCGACCTGCGGACGGTGGATCCGTCGTCCGATCCCGTCCTCGCCACCGCGATCGAGGCCGCCCTCGGGCGGACCGGGCAGGCGCGGCGTTGACGGTCGTCGTCGGGACGGCCGGCCACATCGATCATGGCAAGACGTCGCTGCTCCGCGCCCTCACCGGGATCGACGCCGACCGGCTCCCGGAGGAGCGTCGGCGCGGCATGACGATCGACGTCGGCTACGCCCACCTCGACCTCCCCGACGGGACGACCCTCGACTTCGTCGACGTCCCGGGCCACGACCGGCTCGTCGGGAACATGCTCGTCGGGGCCGGCGAGATCGACGCCGCCCTGCTCGTCGTCGCCGCCGACGACGGCCCGCGGGACCAGACGTACGAGCACCTCGAGCTGCTCGATGCGCTCGGGATCCGTCAGGGGGTCGCCGCGGTCACGAAGGCCGACGTCGCGGGGGCCGAACGCACGGCGGCCGTGGTCCAGGCCGTCCGGGAGCTCATGGCACGAACGAGCCTCGGCGGGTCGCCCGTCATCGCGGTGGCGTCGCCCACGGGGACCGGGATCGCCGAGCTCCGGGCCGCGCTCGTCACGGTCCGGGATCGAGCCCTCGCCGACTCTCCGCGTCGTCGGCCGGCCGGGCTCCGCCTCGCCGTGGATCGCGTCTTCACGGTCAAGGGCCGCGGGGTCGTGGTCACCGGCTCGCTCCGGGGTGGTCCCCTCGACCGCGGTCGGGAGCTCCGGGTCGAGCCGTCGGGCCCGGCCGCCGTCCGGATCCGCGAGATCCAGGTCCACGGCACCCCGGTGGAGGTCGTGGACGGAGGCGGCCGGGTCGCCGTCAACCTGACCGGCGCGGACGCCGAGGGCATCCGGCGCGGGGACGTCCTCACGTCCGATCCGGCCGTTCGCGGCACCGATCGCGTCCTGGTCGTCCTCCGGCCCGCGGTCGCGCTCGGCCACCGGGTGGCCGCCGTCGCATGGCCGCCGGCGACCGGTGCCGCGCTCCGGCTCCATCTCGGGACGGAGAGCGTCGATGCGACGATCCTGCGCGGCGTCCGCGATGGCGTCTCGCTCGACGACGGCAGGCGGGTGGCGACGCTGCGGCTCGCCCGACCGATCGCCGCCGCGGTCGGCGACCACCTCGTCCTGCGTGTCCCGTCCCCCGGCGCGACCGCGGCCGGCGGGGCGGTCCTGGACGTGACACCTCCGGTCGGGCCGTCGCGGCGACGGGTCTCGGGGGACGCGCTCACCGCGCTGGCCCTGGCCCGCGAGGCCGGCGCGGCAGCGGACGAGCTCGGGGCGCTCATCCGACTCCACGGCTGGGTCCCGCGCGCGGACGCGCCGACGACCGACCGGCGCGACGAGCCGATCGGCATCCGTGCCCTCGGCGATGGCTACCTCGACGGCACGATCACAAACGCCGTCGCGGACGAGGCGATGATCGCCGTCGACGCCCACCACGATCGCGAGCCGCTGGCGCCCGGGGCGCCATCGGCCGAGCTCCGCAGGCAGGCGGCGCGGACCGTCCGGCGACTGGTCACGGTGGACGAGCGGAGCGCGCACGCGATCGCCGGCGCCATCCTGGACGACCTCGTGGCGTCCGGACGGCTGGTGCGGGCGGGCGACCTCGTCCGCGATCCGCTCAGATCCAGCGGCGCGCTGCCGCCCACGGTCCTCGCCGCGATGGATCGGCTCGAGACGCTGCTCGCGGTCGCCGCGCCGCCGCCGCTCGGCGAAGCGGCCCGACGGGCAGGTTGCCCGACCGAAGGCCTCCGCGCCCTCGAGGTCGCCGGCCGGATCGTCCGGGTCGACGAGGATCTCGCCTGGGCGGGTTCGACCTACCGAGAGCTCGAGGCACTCGCCGTCCGACTGGCGACGCCCGGTCCGCTGACCCCGGCGGCGATGCGCGACGCGACCGGCACGAGTCGCAGGTACGTGATGGCCCTGCTCGAGGACCTCGGCCGGCGGGGGGTCCTGCTGCGGACCCCGGACGGCCACGTCCGTGGGCCGCGAGCGCCGCGGTGATCGTCGGGGTCGTGCTCGCGGGCGGGCGCTCGAGCCGGTTCGGGCGCGACAAGCTGGCCGAGCCGATCGACGGTCAGCCGCTCCTCTGGCGACCGATCCGGGCGCTGGCCGCGGCGGGCTGCCACGGGGTCGTGGTCGTCATCGGACCGGCCGGACCGGAACCGGAGCTGCCGGCGGATCTGGATCCCGCGCCGCCGGATCCTGGCGCCGCGCGGTCGCCTGTCGGTCGGGATCGTCCCTTCGTCGCGTTCAGCCGCGATCCCGAGCCGTTCGGCGGCCCACTCGTCGGCCTGCGTTCCGCTCTGGCCACCATCGGCGCGCTGGACCTGGCGGTCGCCCTCGTCGTGGGCGGCGACCAGCCCACGCTCGAACCGGCGGTCCTGGGCGACCTCGCCCGTCGGGTCCGGGCCGGCTCGGCCGCGGCCGTCCTCGCCGACGGTGATGGCGTGACCCGGCCGCTGCCGTTCGCGCTCGATGTGGCCCGCGGGTTGGATGCTGCGGATCGTCTGCTCGCGGCCGGCCGCCGCCGGCTTCGGGATCTGATCGACGACCTGGGGGCCGAGGTCGTGGAGCGTGTGGTCTGGTCGAGCCTCGACCCGGTCGGCACGACCCTGGCTGACATCGACGAGCCGGGAGACCTCGTCCGGCCGGATCCGGGTCAGGCCTCGAGGCCCTCCTCGTAGACGGCCTCGCCCTCGATGAACGTGGCGACGACCCGTGCCTCGCCGATCTCGCCCGCCCCGCGGTCGAAGAGGTCGCGATCGAGCACGGCGAGATCGGCCAGCTTGCCGACCGCCACCGACCCGGTCACGTCGTCGTGGTGCTGGACGTAGGCCGAGCCCATCGTGAACGCGTGGATGGCCTCCCCGAGGGTGAGCCGCTCGCGCGGCAGGAAGGGTGAGCCCTCGCCCCGGGAGATGTCGCTGACCCGGTTGACCGCGACCTCCATCTCGAGCAGCGGGTCTGGGGTGGAGACGCTCCAGTCGGAGCCCATCGCGAGGCGCGCACCGTGATCGAGGAGCGACCGGAAGGGGTACTGCCAGGTCGAGCGCTCCGGACCCAGGAAGGGGATCGTCAGCTCGTCCATCTGGGCCTCGTGGCAGGCCCAGTAGGGCTGGGCGTTGGCGGTGACCCCGAGCGCGGCGAACCGCGCCAGGTCGTCCGGGTGGATGACCTGGATGTGGCTGATGTGATGGCGACCGTCGGTCGCCCCGTTCGCCTCGAGGGCGGCCGCGAAGGCGTCGAGCGCCTCGCGTGTGGCCCGGTCGCCGATGCAGTGGAAGTGGACCTGGAAGCCCTCGGCATCCAGTCGCGAAACGACCGGGCCGAGCAGCTCGGGGTCCACGAACGAGATGCCCCGGTTCGCCGTCGGCGCCCCGTCGGGCCCGAGGTACGGATCCAGCATCGCGCCGGTGAAGTTCTCCAGGACCCCGTCCTGCATGATCTTCACGCTCGTCGGCCGGTACCGGCCGACCGGTCCCTCGGCCCGCTGGGCGATCCGCTCCTCGATCTGCTCCGACCCGCGGTCCCGTTCCCACCACAGCGCCCCGACCACCCGGCCGCTGATCTCGCCCCGGCCGGCCATCGCCAGGTACGCCCGGTGGTCGAGGGGCTCGACGATCGCCTCCTGCCAGCTGGTCAGCCCGAGCGAGTGGAGGTAGGCCTGGCCGAGCCGGATCCCGGCCTCGATCTCGGCCTGGGTCGTCGTCCGGGACATGGCGCTCCACGAGGGCCATCGCACCCTCGTGGAGGGTCCCGCTCGGCGCCCCGTCGCCGTCGCGCTCGATCCGGCCATCGTCCGGGTCCGGGGTGTCGGCCGTCGAGCCCGGCGATCGCGAGCGCCCGCGAGTTCACCCACGCCCCGTGCCCGTCGCGGTTCGTGATGAAGACCGGTCGGTCGGGGACGATCCGGTCGAGATCCTCGCGTCGCGGGGTCCCGCCCGGGAAGTCGGCCATGTACCAGCCGCTGCCGAGGATCCAGGGCGCGTCCGGATGGCTCGTGGCATACGCCGCGATCGTGGCGAGACAGCCGTCGAGGCCGCGGCTCTCGTGCAGATCGCAGCGGAGGAGCGACAGCCCGCCGTGGATCGGGTGGACGTGGACATCCTGGAAGCCGGGCAGGACGCTCCGTCCCCGGAGCTCGACGACCCGCGTCCGCGCTCCGATGAGCCCGGCCACATCCGCGTCCGAGCCGACGGCGGCGATCCGACCCGCCCTCACGGCCACGGCCGCGGCGGTCGGCATCGCGTCGTCCACCGTGTGGACGGCGCCCCCGCGAAGGACGAGGTCGGCAGCAGGCTCGATCGGCACGGCGGGTCTCCGGATCAGCGGCGGGACGACACGGGATGGGATGTCCGGCAGGATGCCACAGGTCGCCGGGCGGGGCGGGACGTCGCGCCCCGTGAGCCGCCGCGTCGTCTCGCGACCGCTGTCCAGCGCGTACCATCCGCCCATGGCCAGCGTCCACGTCCTCCATGCCGGCTACACGGGCGAGCGGGTCGGCAGCAGCATCAGCCTCGTCCGCGACGGCGACGCGCTCATCGTCGCCGATCCCGGGATGGTCGCCCGGCGCTCGCTCATCCTCGACCCGCTCGCCGGGCTCGGCGTCTCGCCGGACGCCGTGACCCACGTCTTCCTGAGCCATCACCACCCCGATCACACGGTGAACATCGCACTCTTCCCGAACGCCGAGGTGGTCGACTTCTGGGCCCGCTACAAGGACGACCTCTGGCTCGACCACGACGGCGACGGCTACGCCCTCAGCCCGCGGACCCGGCTCTGGCTGACCCCGGGCCACACCGGCGAGGACGCCAGCCTCATCGTCGAGGCCGACGACGGCGTCTACGCCCTGACCCACCTGTGGTGGCACACCGACCGGACCCCGGAGGTGGACCCGCTCGGCGACGACCAGGCGGCGATCGTGCGTGGGCGCGAGCGCGTCCTCGGCGTCGCGGACGTCGTGATCCCGGGTCACGGAGCGCCGTTCCGGGTCCGCTGAGCCGAGGGCCGGCCGGCCCGTCACCCGACCGGATGGGAGCACGGAGCCGGACCGCGATGAGATACCATCGCGCCCATGGATTCCACCCTCTACTTCGGCGGCGCGATCGTCCTCGGCGCCTTCCTCTGGTTCTTCTGCGCCTACCTGTGCTACATCACGGCGGGCAAGAAGCACCGTCGGCCGGTCACCTGGCTGATCCTCGGGATCGTCTTCGGGCCGTTCGCCTTCGCCGCCCTCTACCTCATGCCCAAGGGCGGGCTCGCCCCGGCCCCGGCGTCGAGCGGGTCCGCGAGTCACGGTTCGAGCGCTGCCGGCGGCAGTGGGGGCGGTGCGCCCGCGAACGAGTCCGGCGCGCAGCACGGCGGGACGAAGACCCAGGCGGACCTCTACGAGGTCCCCCACAAGCACAAGAAGTAGGCCCGGGGCCGCGGCCCGGCCTCCGAACGTCCCCCGCACCGGGGCCGTCCGGCCCTAGCGTCGCTCCGAAGCGCCCCCGGAGACTGACCCTGCCCGAGCGTTCCTCGCTCGTCCGCAGCGCTGCGTCCCGGAAAGGTGAGGCCGAACGTGTCGGAGCATCGGATCGTCATCGTCGGAGCCGCCGGTCGCGACTTCCACGACTTCAACGTGGTCTACCGGGATGACCCGGCGGTCCGGGTGGTCGCCTTCACGGCGACCCAGATCCCGGGCATCGCCGGGCGTCGCTACCCACCGGAGCTGGCCGGTCCACGCTATCCGGACGGGATCCGGATCGTCGCTGAAGCCGAGCTCGACGGGCTGATCCGGGACGAGCACGTCGACGAGGTCGTCTTCGCCTACAGCGACGTCAGTCACGAGACGGTCATGCACATCGCGTCGCGGGCCCTGGCCGCCGGAGCCGACTTCAGCCTCCTGAGCCCGACCCGGACGATGCTCCAGAGCCGTCGGCCGGTGCTCGCGGTCGGGGCGGTCCGGACCGGCTCAGGCAAGAGCCAGACGAGCCGCTACCTCGCCGGGTTGCTCGAGGCCCATGGGTTGAAGGTGGCGGTGGTCCGTCATCCGATGCCCTACGGCGACCTCGTGGCCCAGCGGGTCCAGCGCTTCGCCACGTATGCGGACCTTGACCTCCAGCGAACGACGATCGAGGAGCGCGAGGAGTACGAGCCGCATCTCGACGCCGGACGGCTCGTCTTCGCCGGGGTCGACTACGAGGCGATCCTGCGGGCCGCCGAGGCCGAGGCCGACGTGGTCCTGTGGGACGGCGGCAACAACGACACGCCGTTCTATCGCCCGGACCTGTCGGTGGTGGTCGCCGATCCGCTCCGACCGGGTCACGAGCTGACCTACCACCCGGGCGAGACGAACCTCCGGATGGCCGACGTCATCATCCTCAACAAGATCGACTCGGCCGAGCCGGCCGCCATCGAGCGGGTCCTCGGGTCGATCGCCGCCGTCAACCCGACCGCCCGGGTCGTCCAGTGCCGCTCGGCGCTCACCCTCTCCGCCGACATCACCGGGCTCCAGGTGGCGGTGGTCGAGGACGGCCCGACCCTCACCCACGGCGGGATGGCCTATGGCGCCGGCGTCGTCGCGGCGCGCCGCTTCGGGGCCGCCCGGATCGTCGATCCGACGCCCTATGCCGTGGGCACGATCGCCGACGTCATCGCGGCCTATCCGATGCACGAGCCGCTCATCCCGGCGATGGGCTACGGCGACGGCCAGGTCCGGGAGCTCGAGGCGACCCTCAACGCGATGCCGGCCGACGTCGTCCTCGCGGCGACCCCGATCGACCTCACGAGGGTGCTCACCCTGAACAAGCCGATCGTCCGGGTCCGCTACGAGCTGGAGGAGGTCGCCGGGCCGTCCCTCGAGACGCTTCTGGACCCGATCGTCCGGCTCGCGGGCGCGGGCATGACGACCACCCCTGCCTGACCCGGAGAGACGCGCGTGACCTCGCTCATCGACGCTCCCGGCTCGGCCCCAGCCGAGCCGGGAGCCCGCCACTTCCTGACCCTGGCCTCCCTCGACCCGGCGGGCCTGCGGGCGCTGCTCGACCTGGCCCACCGGGCGAAGCGGGATCCCGCGGCGTTCCGCGGGGCCCTCGCCGGGGGCAAGGTCGGGATGATCTTCGACAAGCCGTCGACCCGGACGCGGGTCAGCCTCGAGGCGGCGGCCTGGGCGCTCGGGATGCTCCCGGTCGTCCTGCGGCCCGACGAGCTCCAGCTGGGGCGCGGCGAGACGGTCGCCGACACCGCCGTGGTGCTCTCCCGCTACCTCGACGCGGTGACCGTCCGGACGTTCGCCCAGGCCCGGGTCGAGGAGCTCGCGGCCGGATCGTCGGTCCCGATCGTGAACGCCCTGACCGACGAGCACCACCCATGCCAGGCCCTGGCCGACCTGCTGACCCTCGAGGAGGCCTTCGGCTCGCTCGAGGGCATCACCCTGGCCTACGTCGGCGACGGCGACAACGTCTGCCATTCGCTCATCGAGGGGGCGGCGCTCGGTGGGTTCCGGCTGCGGATCGCCTGCCCGGACGGCTACGATCCCGACCCGGCCATCGTGGCCGCGGCGCGGGCGGTCGCCGAGACGACGGGCGGCGTCATCGAGGTGACCCGCGATCCCGCCGAGGCTGTCGACGGCGCCGCGGCGGTCTACACCGATGTCTGGGCTTCGATGGGCCACGACGCGGAGCACGAGCAGCGGGTCGAGGTCTTCCGCCCGTATCGGGTGGATGAGGCGCTCATGCGCCGGGCCGCGCGGAACGCGATCTTCCTCCACTGCCTGCCCGCGCACCGCGGCGAGGAGGTCGTCGACGCGGTCATCGACGGGCCGGCCTCGCGGGTCTGGGACCAGGCCGAGAACCGGCTCCACACCGAGCTCGCCCTGCTCTACGCCCTCATCGCGGACGACCTTCGGGGCGCCCGGCTGACCGGCGACGGTCGCCCGGTCGTCGGCTGGACACCCGGGCCCCGCCAGCGGGTGCCGCGCAGCCGGCGCTGATCCCGGCGTCGGTCACGGCGTGACGGTCACCGTCATGTTCATCGACGGATGGATCGTGCAGGTCAGCGCGAGGGTGCCCGCCTTCGGGAGGGTGACGCTCGCCGTCGCGCCCGGGGCGAGTCGGGCATGGACCGCCGACCGGGACGCGGCCGCGCCATCGGTCCCTTCGACGATGTCGTGGGCCACCCCGTCGTCGTTCGCGAAGGTCAGGGTCGTGCCGGCCGCGGCGGTCATCGTCGTCGGCTCGAAGGCGAAGCCACTGAGCCGGACGGCCCCGGGGACCGCCGAGGCGACCGCCGCGGGGCTCCCGCCCCCGGTCCCGTAGTCGCCCTTGCCGCCGCCGTACCCGCCCGACGTCGCGCCGGATGCGGCTTCGGTCGCCGGGGGCGTCGCGGCCGACGATGCGGCGACGACGACCGGCTGGCTCGAGGCGCCTCCGCCGCCGTAGACCCCGCCACCGTAGGCGCCTCCGCCAGCGGACGTGCACGCGGCGACGAGCACCGCGCCGACGGCGCTCGCCAGGACGAGCCGGGGTGTCCGCATCGAGGTTCCTCCAGCGGGCCGTCGCCGGCCCCGACCGAGCCGGGTCGCTCGTCCCCGGATACGCCCGGCGACCCGGTCCGGTTTCAGCGCCCGATCGGCGGGTCTCCGCTGCCCCGCGTGGCAACGACGTTGAGCCGGACGTAGTCGAGCACGGGTCCCGGCAGCTGGCTCGCGACATCGTGGACGAAGGCGGCCCGCTCCGACTCGGGCAGCCGCTCGAGATGCGGGCCGAGGACGACCGTCGCCAGGAAGGTCTCGAACGGCTCGCCCGGGGCGAACGTCGTCGGCTCGGGGGTGAGCCACGCCTCGATCGCGACGAACCCGGCCGCCGCCAGCCGGTCGCGGGTCGCCTCAGGTGTCTCGAAGCGGGCCGGCCCGAGCCAGCCGTCGCCGATCCCGGCGAGGGCCCGCAAGACCGACCCGATGTTGCCCGCTCCGCCGAACTGGGCGACGAGCCGGCCGCCGGGTCGCAGGACCGTGGCGAGGCTCCGGAAGAGCGCGGCGTGGTCCGGGACCCAGTGGAACGTCGCCGTCGAGACGACGGCATCGACCGGCCGGTCGAGCGGGACCGGTCGACCGAGGTCCGCGACGAGGTACTCCACGCGGTCGCCGAACCGGGCCAGCCGCCGCCTGGCCGCTCCGATCATCGCCGGTGAGGCGTCGAGGGCGACGACCCGGCATCGGGGCGATCGCTCGAGGAGCTGTTCGGTGACCCGCCCCGACCCGCACCCGGCGTCGAGCACCCGTGCGTCTCCCGCCAGCTCGAGCCGGTCGAGGACGACCGATCCCCAGCGGGCCTGCGGGTCGGCCACCCGGTCGTAGGTCGCGGCGTCCCAGTCGCGGGTCACGGCCGCTCGCGGAGGCCGAGGCCGTTGACGGCAGCCCCGGACGCGAGCAGGGCGGCGCTGACCACGAGGGCCAGTCGGAAGGCGTCGGTCGAGGCCTCGCGGGTCGCCTCGACCAGGGCCGCCGAGGCGCCCGCCGGTGGTCCATTCAGGGGCGCGACGGTCGCCCGGACGGCGGGGTCGCTCGGGTCGAGTCCGGGGACGCTGCCGGCGAGCCCGTCGTAGAACGTGGCCGTGATCGCGATGAAGACGATCGCCCCGATGAGCGGCTGACCGACCCGCGAGATCGCGTTGTTGATCGCCGACCCGAGACCCGCCCGGGCCACCGGGATCGAGCTCATCAGGGTGCTCGTCAGCGGGGCGACGACGAGTGAGATGCCGACACCGAACAGGACGATCGGGATGACCACGTCGACGACCGCGGAGCCCGACGGGACGAGCGAGCCCGGTTCGCCGAGGTTCGCCGCCCACGCCTCGCTCGAGGCCGGGATCCGGGCGTACCAGAGCAGCCCACCGGCCATGAGCAGCGGCCCGCTGACCAGGAAGCGACGCGGCCCGAGCCGTCCGGCGAGCGTGCCGACCCGGGTCGACAGGAGGCTCAGGAGGATCCCCACCGGCAACCCGACGACCGACGCTGCCAGGGCGCTGTAGCCAAGGGTCCCCTGGACGAAGATCGCGTTGAAGCCGAGGAAGACATAGAGGGCTCCGTAGATGAGGAAGGTCGACAGGTTGATGACCGCGAACCGCCGGTTCCGGAAGAGCCCGAGCGGCACCAGTGGATCGGGCCGACGCGACATCAGCACCGGGAAGAGGATCGCCGCGACGAGCCCGACCGCCAGAGCCGCCCAGGCGATCGGGTCCGCCCAGTCCATCTGCTGGCCGCGGATGAGTCCGAACGAGAGCCCGCCGATCGCGAGGATCACGTCGACCGCGCCGAGCCAGTCGAATCGACCGCTGGCCCCCTCCTGGACCGTCTCGGGGATCCCTCGCCGCAATCCGAAGAGCGCGACGAGCACGAGCGGCACGTTGATCAGGAAGGCGAGCCGCCAGGTGAGGTACTGCACGAAGAGACCGCCGACGACCGGCCCGACGACCGTGGCCACCGAGGTCGCCGCCGCCCAGATCCCGAATGCCCGGGCGAGCCCCTGCCCTTCGAAGGCCGAGGTGATGAGGGCGAGCGAGCCCGGCACCAGGACGGCCGCCGCGGCGCCCTGGAGGAGCCGGAAGACGACGAGTGCCTCGAGCGTCGGAGCGAGCCCGCACAGGACGCTCGTCGCCCCGAACCCGACGAGGCCGATCGCGAAGACGCGTTTCCGCCCGTACCGGTCCGAGATCGAGCCGGCCAGGATGATGAGGGCGGCGAGGACCGCGAGGTAGCCGCTGTTGATGTAGGTCTGGCCCTCGAGGACCCCGAGGAAGGCGGCCGGCAGCTCCTGGCCGATCCGCTTGAGGGCGACGTTGACGATCGTGCCGTCGAGGAACACGACCGACGAGCCGAGGATGGCCGCGATCATCGTCCAGCGCTGGCGTCGGGTCATCCGCGCAGTCTGCCGCCGGCACTCCCGGGCAGCAACCACTCGCACCTCATCGAGGTCGGCGCCTGCCCGTTCGGACGTTCGTGGGTAGACTCCGCCCGATGACCGGACCGATCGCGCTCGTCGGCGCCAACGAGTTCCTGCCGGCGATGGCCTCGCTCGACGCCGAGCTCCTCGCGGCGACCGGCCGCCGCCGTCCCCGCGTCGCGATCGTCCCGACCGCCTCGGCTCCGGATGGCGAGGACACGTTCCAGCGCTGGGCGGCGATGGGCATCGAGCACTTCGCCGGTCTCGGGGCGGAGACCGAGGCGGTCCTCGTCCGGGACCGCGTCGAGGCCGACGATCCGGCGAACGTGCAGGCGATCGCCGAGGCGGACCTCGTCTACTTCTCCGGCGGCGACCCCGGGCATCTCCTCCGCTCGCTCGCCGGGAGTGCCGTCTGGTCCGCGGCGCTGGACCTCCACCGGCGAGGCGGCGTCCTGGCCGGCTGCTCGGCGGGGGCCATGGTCATGTGCGGGACCCAGGCTCGCTTCCGGCGCCCGCCGCACCTGCCGATGCGCTACGAGGCGGCGCTCGGCGTCGTCCCCGGCGCCGCGGCCTTCCCTCACTACGATCGGATGCCCGAGGCGATCGTCGCGCTGATGATGATCCCGGCTCCGCGCGGCACGGTGATCCTCGGGATCGACGAGGGGACGGCGGCCGTCGGCCGGGACGGGGCCTGGCAGGTCCACGGCCGCGGCCGGGTCACCGTCTGGCGGGGTCGGCATCGGGAGCGCCTCCGCGACGGGGATGTGTTCCGCATCTGACCCGACCGCCGGCCCGAGCGGCGCCATCGTCCACGCTCCGGCGAGCGGCTGTTCAGGGGCCTTCGGGGCACCAGGCGCTCGGTGAACCTCAGCGCCGGCCGGGCGATATCACCATCCAACGAGTCGAGTCGGCCGGCACCGGGTCGGCTCGTTGGCGAGGGCCGGTCGGATCGTCGTCGCTCACCGGTGGGCGGCTCGAGACGACCGGCCATCGCATCCCCGGACGCAGCGAGCCCGGCTCCCGCGATGGGAACCGGCCTCGATCGCGCGGTGGGGCCGGACGTCAGTCCGCGGCGCGGGTCCGGAAGCAGTCCGAGCAGTAGACCGGGCGGTCCATGCGTGGCTTGAATGGGACCTGCGCCTGGTTGCCGCAACTGGAGCAGAGGACCGCGAAGTACTCGCGAGCCGGGCGATCGCCCCGCTCGTAGCCGCGCGGCCCGCCGATCTCCCGCAGCTCGTAGTCGCCCGTGTCGCGGGCGGCTCGTCGGCTGGCCCGGCAGCCCGTGCAGCGCTTGGGATCCGAGACGAAGCCCTTCTGCACGTAGAACTCCTGGTCCGCGGCCGAGTGGATGAACTCGACGCCGCAGTCGACGCAGGTGAGGGTCCGATCCGTGTACGTCAAACCTGTCCTCCAGATGATCCGTTCGTCGCGCGGAGCGAGCCGGACAGGCCGAAGCATCGTCGGAGGGCGGGCGGGGAGGGCGGGGCCGCGCGACCAGGTTTCGATCTTCGAGGTGCCTGAATCGGGGCGCCCGCTGTTGTGCGCCCAACGATAGCACCGAGTCCAGATTCGGGCCGGCGGCGCGAGTCGCGAGCGACCGGCGTGCCAGCGAACCTGTCACAATGCCGTCCAAGGCTCGGGTCAGCGGGCGAGGGCATCAGGGGGCTCCTCGCTCGCACCTCCGTCCTCCGAGCGGACTGCACTCGCCAGCGGTCGGCCGGACCGCCGAAGGGCGCCCGTGACTCGGCGCGACAGGTAACCCATCCAGGAGGATCAGTCCCGCGATGGTCCGCCTCCTCCAGACCTCGGACATCCACCTCGGTGCGCGACACCTCATGCTGGGCGATCGGGCTCCCGAGCAACGGGAACGGCAGTTCGCCGCCTTCGAGCAGTCGGTCGAGCTCGCCGTCATGGGCAAGGTCGACCTGTTCCTCGTCGCGGGCGACCTGTTCGATGCGAGCGTGGCGTCGCTGGCGTCCGTCGAGCGGGTCGCGGCGGCGATCGGCCGGCTGGTCAAGGCCGGGATCCGGACGGTGATCCTGCCCGGCGACCACGACGCGCCCGGTCGGGCCTCGATCTACCACGTCCACGACCTCGCGGCGATGGCCGGTGCACCCGCGGACGAGCCCTGGGTGACGGTCCTCACCGATGCCGCGCCCGACCGGTCGATCGCTCCGCTCGGCGTCTTCGTCACGTCGCGGTTCCCGGTCGCCGACGCGCCCGAGGACGGGTGGCGGATCGGTCTCATCCATCGGCTGACCCGCCCACGCGACGACGAGATCGCCGCGGCCGGCGTCGATCACCTCGCGATCGGCGGGCCGCATCGCGCGGAGGTCGGTCGAGCCGGTAACGTCAGCTGGGGCGTGAGCGGCGCACCGGAGCTCCTCGACGAGGAGACCACGACCGTCGGCGAGGTCCTCCTGGTGACCCTCGACGACGGGGTCCCGCATCCGATCGTCGACCGGATGCGCGTCGGTCGGAGCCGGTTCGACCGGATGGCCGTCGACCTGACCCCGATCGTCGACGGATCGCAGATCGACGCCGCCATCGCGGCCAGGGCCGACCCGGACCTCATCCTCGAAGTCCGGCTCGAGGGTTCGTGGTCGGACGATCTCGACGTCGATCCGGCACGCCTCGAGACGGCCCACGCCGCTGAGTTCCTGCGGTTGCTCGTCCGCGACGACGCGGCCCCCGCGCTCACGCCGGAGCCGCTGCCCCCGGCCGATTCGATCGCCGGCGCCTTCGTCCGCGATCTCGAAGCGCGGATCGCCGCCGCCGAAGCCGAGGTCGCCGCCCGCGGGACCGACACGGGCCCGGCAGAGCTGCGCCAGGCGCTCCGGTTGGGACGGCGCCTCCTGGCTGGCAAGGACCTCGAGCGATGAGGATCGAGCGCCTGCAGCTGCGCGACGTCATGCGCTTCCGGGATCTCGACCTCGAGCTGGCGTCGGGGCTGACCATCGTCCGCGGGCCGAACGAGTCCGGCAAGACCACCATCGCCAAGGCGATCGAGCTCGGCCTCGCGACGTCGGTCGTCGACCCCGCGGTCGCTGCCGGGATCGGTGACCTGCGCTCCTGGGACGCCGATCCCGGAGCCCGACCGACGGTCAGCCTCGAGTTCACGACCGGGCCGGAAGGCGATGCCACCGAGCCGGTGAAGGGCACCGTCGAGAAGGCGTTCGCCGCGACCGGCGGGACCGCGACGCTGACCGTGGGCGGGGCTGTCGAGACCGAGTCGGCTGTGGTCGATGGCCGACTCGCCGAGCTCACCGGCCTGCCCACCCCGGCGTTCTTCCGATCGACGGCCCTCGTCGGTCACGGCGAGCTCGAAGGGCTCGATCGCGACGATGCGACCCTCGGCGCGCGTCTCGGCGCCTCGATCAGTGCCGCCGATCGCGCCACGATCGCGGCGACGTCCGCGATCCAGGAGGTCCTGACCGACCTGGCCGGTCACGGCGACCGGTCGACCGGTCGACTCCGTGTCGCCGAGGACGCCGTGGCCCGCTCGCAGGTCGGCCTGGACCAGGGTGAGGCCGCGTTGGCCCGGCTGGTCGTCGACCGGACGGCGCTCGGCGAGACCGAGGTCGCCAGCGAGACCGCCGCCGCGGACCTCGCCGCGCGGCAGGCCCTCCTCGATCAGGCCCGGACGGCCGAGCTCCTCGGCGCCGAGCAGGCGGCCGTGGCCGATCGGTTCGCCCGCTACGACGAGGCGGCGGTGGTCGGGGTCGAGCTCACCCGGCTCCACGCGACCCACCCGTCGCCTCATCCGCTGCCGGTGCTCCGCCAGACCGTCGACCGGCTGCGGGTCCTCGACGCGAAGACCACCGAGCTCAAGGCGATGCTCTCCGGCGAGATCCAGGTGCGCTACGAGGTCACGACCCCCGCCCCCACCTGGCGCCCGGTCGCCATCCTCGCGATCGTCGCCATCCTGGTGGGCGTCGGCCTCGCCATCGGCAGCTGGATCATCGATGGGCTCGAGGTGCTCGGTCCGGCCGGCCTGGCGGTCGTCATCGTCGGCGCGATCCTGGCCATCATCGGGATCCGTCAGCGCAAGACCGCCCAGGACCTCCGGCGCCAGAAGGAGCTGGCCGGTTCGGAGGTCGAGCGCCGGCTGCGCGGTCGATCGCAGATGGAGGCCGAGCTCCGGGAGGCCGAGGCCGACACGGCGGCCCAGCTCGGTGGGCTCGGGCTGAGCGACCTGGCGGCCGCCGAAGACATGCTCGCCCGTGAAGAGACCCACGTCGCCGCCATCGCCGAGCTCGGGGCCCGGCTGGACGGGCTCGTCGGCAAGGAGCCGCTCGAGACGCTGGCGCCGACGCGCGACGCCGCGAAGGCGGAGATGGTGCGCAAGGCCGCCGAGCTCGGGGCACTCCCGCCGGACACGGTGGCACCGGGCGCCCGGGTCCGGTTCGAGGGCGAGGTCCGGGTGGCCGAGACCGCCCGCGAGGCGGCGCGGACCGCCGAGGCGAACGCCCGGGCGCAGGTCGTCGCCAACACGGTCGACCCGGACCAGGTGGCCGGTGAGGCAGAGCGGCTCGCGACCTGGCGCGAGGAGCTCGCCGCGCTCCAGCGCAAGGCACGGATCCACGAAGCGGCGCTCGGGGGCATCGAGCGGGCGATCGAGACGACGATGGAGCGAGCCACCCGCTATCTCGAGCGGCGGATGACGGGCTCGATCGCCCGGATCACCGACGGCCGGTACCGCCGGGTCCGGGTCGACGATGCGACCTTCGACATCGCGGTCCACGTCCCGGAGAAGGACGACTGGGTGAACGTCCGGCGGCTCTCCGACGGGACGGTCGGCCAGGTCTACCTCGCGGCCCGGCTCGGCCTCGTCCGGCACCTGACCGACGACCGCCGGCCGCCGCTCGTCCTGGACGACCCGTTCGCCTCGTTCGACGACGACCGCGCCGCCCGGGCCTTCGCGCTTCTGCGCGACCTCACCACGGACCACCAGGTCGTCTACCTGACCACGAGCGACCGCTACGACCGCCTCGCCGACGCCGTCGTGGAGCTGCCCAGCCCCACGGCCGTGGATGCGGGGACGGACGCGATCGACGGCGCCGCCGCGGACGGACCGGCCTGACGGGTCCCCATCGGAGGGATCCGCTCCGACCGGGCCGACCCGCGCAGGCCTGACCGCCGGGACCGCGACGCTTGGACCCGCAGACCGCGGTCGTCGTGTTCGGCCTCGCCTCGGCCGCGGCCTGGGGGTCGGCCGATTTCGGGGGTGGCCTGGCCGGCCGTCGTGCCCCGCTGTTCGGCGTCCTGCTGTTCAGCCAGCTCGCGGGAAGCGCCCTCGCCCTCCTCCCGGCGATCCTCCGCGGGGAGCCTGTCCCGGTCACCGGGGATCTCGCCCTGGCCGTCCTCGCCGGGGTGATCGGCGCGATCGGGATCGGCGCGCTCTACCGGGGGCTCCAGGTCGGGCGGATGGGAGTCGTGGCCCCGATCAGCGGGGCGCTCGCGGCGGTCGTCCCGGTCAGCGCCGGGATCATCCTCGAGGGACTGCCCGGGCCGGCGGCCCTCGCCGGGATCGGTCTCGCGATGGTCGCCGTCGTGCTCGTCTCGCTCGCTCCGGGTGGGTACCGGGACCGGCGGTGGGCGACGGGTCGCCGGGCTCCCCTCGGACGTCGCCATCGCCCTCGTCGCCGGATCGGCGCTCGGGGCGCTCAACCTCGTGATCAGCCGCTTCAGCCCCGGCGCGGTGTACGGGCCGCTCGTGGCGGTCCGGGCCGGCGAGTTCGTCGTCATCGCCTCGGTCATCGTCCTGACCCGCCGGACCTGGCGGGTGCCGCGGCCGGTCTGGCCGCTCGTGATCGTCGTCGGCGGCCTGGACATGGCCGGCAACGGCTTCTTCATCCTGGCGGCCCAGGCCGGACGACTCGACATCGCCGCGGTCCTCTCGTCGCTCTATCCGGTCAGCACGCTCATCCTCGCCGGGATCATCCTCAAGGAGCGGATCGTCGGCGTCCATGCCGTCGGCGTCGCCGCGGCGATCGCCGCGATCGTCCTAGTCCGGATCGGATGAACCGAACGGAGTGCCGCTCGTGACCCAGGAGACCATGCCGTGACCACCACGCCGGATCAGGACATCACCATCGAGCCGGTCTTCCTCATCGAGGCGACCTGCGCGCCGGACGCGGCGGAGACCCGCGTCCCGTTCCGCCCGGCGCACCTGGCCCGGCTCGCCGGGCTGCGCGACGCCGGCGTCGTGGTGGAGGCAGGCGCGTTCGCCGACGTCAGCGCCTCGATCCTGATCGTCCGGGCTGCGGATGCCGGGGCCGCCGAGGCGATCGCCCGCGACGACGTCTACGTCCGCAACGGGATCTGGGTGGAGATCCGGGTGCGACCGTTCGGACGCGTCTGCCGAACCTCAGAGCTCGGCTGAGGCGGGCGGCCGGGGTCGCTCACCGGCCGGACCGACCCGCCGGACCGACGCACGATCGATGGCGACGGCGTCGTCGAGCCGATGGACGGCGCTGAAGCCCTCGGCCTCGAGTCCGCCCGGAGCCGCGAGCGAGCGCCCGAGCTCGGCGCGCTGGCGTTCCACGACCGACGCCTCGACCCGGCGACCGGGCCGCGAGGCGTTGTGCTCGAGACAGGTCGCGAGGGGTGGGTCCAGGACGATGGCGACGGCCGGCCGACCGACCGAACCGGCCAGGCCGACGAGGGCGGCCCGGTCGCGACGCCGGACGCTGGTCGCGTCGATCACGGTGAGCCGACCCCGCTGGAGCCGGCGCCGGGCGATGAGGGCGAGGAGCTCGAAGGCGGCAGGAGTCGCCGACTGATCCGCCGGGTCGTCGGCGACCATCGCCCGAAGGGCGTCGGAGGAGACGATCTCGGTCGGCCGGAAGTGGCTCGTCGCGAAGGTGGTCTTGCCGGAGCCCGAGGCGCCGACGAGGACGACGAGGGCGTCGCCGGGCAGGACGATGGTTGCCACGGGCCAATGATGCACGGCCGACGTCCGAAACGACCCGTCGCGCGAACCGTCCAGCGATGACGATCTCGATCGCCTGGTTCCGGCGGGACCTCCGGACCCACGACCACCCGGCCCTCGTCGCCGCGTCCCGGGCGGCCGACCGCGTGGTGCCCCTCTTCGTCGTCGACCCCGTGCTGCTGTCCGGCCGTGGGGGCTCGTCGAACCGGGTCTGGTTCATGCTCGAGTCGGTCCGGGTCCTGCGCGAGGAGCTCGCCCGGCGGGACGCGCCCCTCGTCGTCCGGATCGGCCGGCCGGAGGAGGTCGTGCCCGAGCTCGCCGTGCAGCTCGGCGCGAGCTCGGTGGAGGTGAGCCGGGACCTCGGTCCGTACGGCCGGGACCGCGACCACCGTGTCGTGGCCCGGCTCGCCCGGGAGCGGGTCGCCTTCCACGCCCACCGGGGCAACGTCATCCACGAGCCCGAAGAGGTCCGGACGCTCGACGGTCGGGCCTCCAGCGTCTACTCCCCGTTCCGTCGGGCCTGGGACCGGCTGCCGTTGCGGGCCGTCCTTCCGGCGCCGATCGAGTTGCGCGGGGTGGCCGGGCTCGACCCCGGCCCCATCCCGTCCCTCGCCGACCTGGGTCTCGGGCCGCCGACCGCGGACCCGGCCTCCTTCCCCGAGCCGGGCGAGCCGGCGGCGCGTCGTCGCCTGGAGCGCTGGCTCACGGCCGGCCTGGCCGGGCTGGACGGCTACGCGGCCCGCCGCGACCTCCTCGGCGTCGACGGGTCGTCGCGGCTCTCGACGGACCTGCGCTTCGGGCTGCTCTCGTCGAACGAGGTCGCCGCCCGCGCCATCCGACCGGGCGAGGGTGCCCGGACCTACCTTGCTGAGCTCGCCTGGCGGGACTTCTACGCCTCGCTCCTGTTCGATCGGCCGGAGCTCCTCCGGTCCGCATCCCGTCCGGCCTACGACGCGGTCGCCTGGCGCGACGATCCGGCCGGCGTCGCCGCCTGGCGCGAGGGTCGAACGGGATACCCGGTCGTCGACGCCGCGATGCGCCAGCTCCGGACGACGGGCTGGATGCCGAACCGCGCCCGGATGATCGTGGCCTCGTTCCTGACGAAGGACCTCCTCGTCGACTGGCGGGTCGGCGAGCGCTGGTTCATGGCCAACCTGCTCGACGGCGACCCGGCGAGCAACGTCGGTGGCTGGCAGTGGAGCGCCTCGACCGGCGCCGACGCCCAGCCCTGGTTCCGGATCTTCTCGCCGACCCTCCAGGGCGAGCGGTTCGATCCGGACGGAGCGTATGTCCGACGCTGGCTGCCCGAGCTGGCGAAGGTGCCCGATCGGTTCGTCCATACACCGTGGCTCATGCCCCCGGAGGTCGCAGCCGCGGCCGGCTGCCGGATCGGGATCGACTACCCGGTCCGGATCGTCGACCACGCCGCGGCCCGGGAGCGGGCGCTCGTCGCCTTCGCCGTCGCCCGGGCCGGCGAGGCCTTGGCCTAGCCGAGCGACACAAGGGCGGGCGCGGTCGGGTAGCCTTCCCGGACATGACCGCCTCCCCGCCCGACGCGTTCACGACGGAGCTCGAGCAGATCGACCGCCACGGATCGAGCGACTGGCGGGTCATCTTCGTCGTCTTCTGGCTCACCTCGATGGTCGAGGGTCTCGGGGTCAGCCAGATCTTCGCCTTCGTCCCCCTCTACCTCCGCGAGATGGGGGTCGCCGAGCCCGACCGGCTCCGGTTCATCGGGATCTTCGGGTCGCTGATCTTCGTCGTCGGGGCGCCGCTCGTCCCGCTCTGGGGCGTCTGGGCGGACAAGTACAGTCGCAAGGCGGTCGTGGTCCGGAGCGCCCTCGTGGAGGCCGTCGTCTTCACCGGGGTGGCCCTGAGCCGCGAGCCGTGGCAGCTCGCCCTGAGCATGCTCCTGGTCGGCTTCCAGCTCGGCAACACCGGGGTCATGCTCGCCGCGATCCGGGACGTCGCCCCGATCCGGCGCCTGGGCACGGTCATCGCGATCTTCGGGGCCAGCAGTCCGATCGGGTTCGCGATCGGACCGGTCCTCGGCGGGATCATCATCGACGGCCTCGGCCTGCCGGTCGCGGCCGTCTTCTGGACCTCGGCGGCGCTCTCGGTCGGGACGGCCCTCCTCGTGACGTTCGGCTCGCGGGAGGTCCGGCCAGCCGTGATCCCCGAGGGTCGGGTCGTCCCGCTCGCGCTGGGGGCCATTCGCGGGGTCCTGTCCGACCCGGCCGTCCGGCGGATCTTCGCGATCTTCGGGGTGGCCTTCCTGGCCACCCAGATGAGCCGTCCCTATATCCCGGTCCTCGTCGAGCAGGTCAACGGGACCGAGGGGTTGGCCAGCGCCATCGCCCTGGTCGTCGGGACGGCGGCCCTCGTGGGCGCTCTCGTCTCGCCGCTCGGCGGCTGGATCGGCGACCGGATCGGCTTCCGGCCCGTGCTCGTGGCCGCTCTCGTCGGCGGTGGCGTGGCCTCGTTCCTCATGCCCGTCGTGGGCTCCCTGCCGGTCCTCGCCCTTGTCGCGCTCGCGGTCGCCGCGTTCAGCGCGGCGGTCTCGGCGATGGTCTTCGGACTGCTCGCGATCGAGGTCCCGGCGGAGCGGCGTTCGGCGACCCTCAACCTCGTCTACCTGCCGCTCTATGCGGCCGGGATCGTGGGGCCGACGCTCGGGGCGATCGTGGTCAATGCCGGCCTGTGGGCCCCGTTCTGGCTGGGGGCGGCCGTCTACCTCACCGGCGCCATCGTCCTGGCGACCCGCCGGCCGCATCCGGTCGCGGTGACGACCACCGGCTGAGGTCGGGGGCGGCGCCTGCCGCCGCCTCAGGCAGGCAGCTCGCGCTCCGCCGGACCGGTGTAGCGCATGTCCGGGCGGATGAGCTTGTTCGCCGAGACCTGCTCGATGGCGTGGGCCGTCCATCCGGCGTGACGGGCCAGGGCGAAGGTGGCGGGGAAGAGATCCGGGGTCAGGCCGACGCCCTGGAGGACCGCGGCCGCGTAGTACTCGACGTTCGTCTTGAGGACCCGGCCGGGCTTGAGCTCGGCCAGGACCCGCAGGACGACGTCCTCGACCTGGATGGCCAGGTCGAGCCACTCCGGGCGCTGGTCCATCGCCTCGGCCACGCCGCGCAGTGCCGCCGCCCGGGGATCGTAGGCCCGATAGACGCGGTGACCGAAGCCCATGATCCGGCCGCCGCTCGCCACCGTCTCGCGGACCCAGGTCTCGGCCCGCTCGGGCGAGCCGATCTCGAGGAGCTGGTTCACGACCTCGGCCGGGGCGCCGCCGTGAAGGGGGCCCTTCAGGGCGCCGATCGCCCCGCAGACCGCCGAGGCAAGGTCCGAGCGGGTCGCGGTGATGACCCGGGCGGTGAACGTCGAGGCATTGAGCCCATGCTCCGCGCCGACGATGAAGTACGCCTCGAGGGCCCGGGCCGCGCCGGGGTCGGGCGCCTCACCGGTGAGCTGCTGGAGGAATCCACCCGCGAGGTCGAGCCCCTCGTCCGGCGCGATCGGCTCGAGACCGCGGCGGATCCGGTCGAAGGCGGCCAGGGCGGACGGCGAGAAGGCGGTCAGCGCGCGGGCCTGCTCGGGGGTCGGGGGCCAGGCGATCCCCTCCGTCGCGCCCCAGACCGAGACGGCCGTCCGCAGCGCGTCCATCGGGTGGGCCGTCCGGGGCAGGGCACGGAGGGCCACGAGGACCGCCTCGGGGACCGGCGCCGGGTGGAACTCGACGCCCGGGTGCCACTCGCCGGTCCAGAGCAGGTCGGCGACCTCGGCATAGGTCCCGCGGTTGACGAGCTGGCCGATCGGGTAGCCGCGGTACAGGAGCCGACCATTCTTCCCGTCGACCAGGCCGATCGCGCTCTCGGCCCCGATCACGCCCTCCAGACCCGGCGAGAAGGGCCGGCCGTCGGCAGCCGGCGTGGGGGTGACGGCGGGGGCGTCGCTCATGGACGGGATGGTAACGGCGACGGCTCCCGACGGCACGGCAGGTCACGCCGCTCACGATCGTGAGCGACAACAGCCCGGCGTTCAAGAGCGGCGCGCTCGTCCTCTTCTTCCCCGCCATCACGAGCCGCGCCACGTGCGGACCCGCCATCACGGCCCTGAGGCGAACGGCGTCGTCGAGCGGTTCAGCGGGAGCCTCAAGTACGAGCACTTCTTACCGCGGGGAGATCCTCGACGTCATCGAGCTGCGGGACGAGGTGGAGGCGTGCCGAGAGCTCTACAAGCTGGGTCCGGCCGCACCAGAGGCTCGGCCAGCGGGCGCCCATAGCCCACTACTCGGGGACCAGTCCGCCGAGCCCGTCCCATCCCACCTATCCGGTCCCGCGCGTGTCCAAGGAACTTGACGCGGGACACGCGTCGACGAGCCTGGTTAGGCTCGCGGCAGCCTTACGGCGGAGGCAATCACTAACCCCAGGGCACCGACGAGCAAGACCCATTGGAGCCAGACAACTGGCCCCACCAACCCACGTGTGACGAACTCGGCCCGGCGCCAGCCAGTGACCACCAGGATGGACACGGTCCATCCGGCAACGACCGATACCGGTAGCCAGTCACCGACGAAGTCGTCCGTCCCGGGTGTCGTCAGGCGAAGAGTCAACACCGCACAGGTCAGAAGGATGCCCGAAGATGCCACAAGGAGTGCTCCGGTGAGGCTGCCCATAGCAAGATTGGGACCGCCTATTAAGAGGCAGAGCCCCAGCGCTCCGCCCGCCAGAAACACCAATCGGACAGCGGGATCCATGTGCCAGGGCGCAACAACCGCGGCGAGGCAGATACCTCCAACCAGGAAGCCCACGCCAATTGCGGACCATGCAGCGATTACGACCACAGTCGAGACGCCAGTGGCGCTGACGGTCTTCATCGACGAGTCGAGTCCTCCTGTCATCTGGGAAGCGGCCGGAACACCTGCCAAGGCAAGGGGCGACCGAACTGATGGTATTTACGCACCCAACCTTCCCAGAGATACGCGATCGACTCTTCCTTGTAGGCTGGCGAGCTGCCCTGGACGATGTCGTAGGTACCGCCGAATTGGGCGCCGCGACCCTGCCATTGGAGAACGTGGATGTACTCGTGGCTCAGCAACCCAACTGAGGCTGTTCGGGGTGTCAAGCCAGGTTCTAGAAACACATAATGCCCTAAAGTCATCGCATTAACGCCGGCCGGCCATCCTAGCCTGACCCACAGCGGTGGACGGGAAACTAAAATCATATTCGCAGGCTCGAATAGGAAGCGAGAGCCCCACGCCCACGCCCAGAGACCTGGGAACTCGAGAGCAAAGTCGTCACCCCACTGTTGGTGAAGCCGATAGCTACTGAGGCTCCCGTAGGGACTCTGAGCGCGTTTGGTCTGGAGTCTTGTCAGGCTGTACAGGCGATCGGGGGTCATCGCATACCAGTGCTTCCAGTATCCAAGCACCGTGTCAGCCGCAGCTTTCGTTCGCCAGTCACTTGCACCTGATATGTCTCCAGTGATCCCCCGTACTCGAGGCACGCATCGTCCCCAGCCATCACGCAGGAAGTAGATCCCCTTCGGGAGCCACACACAGGTGCCGGGAGCCAATTGGGTGTTGCCGTATGGGGTCCGCGCTTGCGCCAGCGTCAGACGGTTCAGATTCGAATTCACAATCGCCGGCCAGCGCGCAAAGTCGCCTAGCCACCTCCGCGCGACCGACACATAGGTGTCGCCGGCGCGCCACCGATACCAGAAGCGCCCATCGCGGTCGAGATGCGCCACCGGCTCGCCGCCGCCGTAGGAGTAGAGGTGTCGAGTCGCCGGATGTTCCGCATATCCGAGAAGCGAGTCCTCAGTCACGAACCGCCCGAGGCTCGGCGCGTACCAGCGATTGACAGCCCACGACAGGTTCGTTGCCGAGTCGAACCAGCTCCCCTGGAAGCGGAAGTCGGGCAGGCTTCCGGTCGAGACCTGCCTGACCCCCCAGGGGTCGTAGCGGGCGGACGCGGTGACCACACCCGTCCCGTCGGCCGTCCAGGTCACATCGCCGTGGCCGTTCGTCCCGTAGATCCGCTGGTTCGCTCCGGTGCCCGTCCAGTCCAGGAGGTGGGTCCCCGTCCAGTCGGTGCCGAAGCTCCGGATGACCGAGCCGGCTCCATCGAGGACCTGGGCCATCGCGCTCGTCGCGCCGACGTAGCGGAAGCGCTGGACCGAACCCGAGCGGGTGACCGTCCGGAGCCGATCGAGCGGATCGTAGGTGTAGTCGGTGCGCGCTCCCGCGGTCGTGTCGCTCGTGAGCCGGCCGAGGCTGTCATACGTGAGCACGTGACCCGGCATCGTCAGGAGACGGCCGTCGAAGTCGCTCGTGTACGAGCCGCCGCCCGAATCGCTCAGAGGGCGGTTCGCGGAGTCGTAGGACGTGGTAATCGGGGTGCCGGTGCCCGTCTGGAGGCTGGCCCGGTTCGGGACGGCCTCCCAGCTCGTCGTCTGGTTCGTGACCCCCGGAGGTGCGGTGAACGTGGTCAGGCGACTCAAGGGGTCATCGCCGTACGATGCGGTCCCGTTCGACGTGTCACCGGTGATCGTGCTCGTCTCGGAGCGGACGACCCCGGCCGCGTTCCGGGTCCAGACATAGCTCGCCCGGGCGACGCCGCCGGTCCCGGTCGTGGTCCGGGTGAGGGGCCGACCGGCCTGGTCGGAGGTGAAGGCGGTGGCGTTCCCGTTCTGGGCGGTCATCGCGCTCGGCTGACCGTCGGCACCATAGGTCGTGGTGAAGGGGGCGCCCGGATGGATCGGGTCGGTGACGCTGGTCTGGCGCCCGAACGGGTCGAGGGTCGCGGCATAGGCGCCGCTCGGGTCGGTCCAGCTCGGCGCACTGAAGCTGTACGTGGTGCTCGTGGCGGCCCCCGCGTCGTCCGAGGTCGTGACGCTGGTCGGGCGGTTGAGCGGGTCGTAGGCGGTCGTGATGGTTCGGGTCCCGTCGCCCGCGGTCAGGCGGTTGCCGTTGCCATCGTACGTGTACGAGGTGGTCACGCCGTCGGCGGTCCGGCTGGTCATCCGGTTGAGCTCGTCGTACGTCCAGACGATCTGGGTGTTCGCGGTCGTTCGGTTCGTCTGGCTCATCCGGTTGCCGGCGGCGTCATAGGTCCAGGTGACGGTCTTGCCGTCGGCGTCGGTCAGCGAGGTCATTCGACCCGACGGATCGTAGCCGTAGCTCGTCTGATGCCCATTGGCGTCGATCATCGTCGTCAGGTTGCCGTTGTCGTCGTAGAGATAGCGGGTCGAGACGTTCGCGATGGTCGTCCCGCTCACGGCCGTGGCGCACGGGTCGGCGAGCCCCTGGAGGTCGGTCGTCGCCGCCTCGAGGACCCGACACAGTCGACCAGCCCCGTCATAGGCGTACCGGGTCGTGACTTGGCCGACACCCGTGCTCGATGGATCGGGGGCCTTCTCGGAGAGCTTCCGACCGGCCGCGTCATACGTGTAGCTCGTCGTCAGATTCGTCTGCCAGTCGGCGGTCGCCGTCCCGGTGCACAGCCACCAGCTCGCCGGGGGCGTCGTGTTCTTGCAGGCGGCGATCGTCTTCTGGAGCCGACCGTCGACGTCATAGACGTTGACGGTCACTCGGCCGACCGGGTCTTTGGTGGCGACTTGGCGACCGGCGTCGTCGTAGGCGTACTCGGTCTGTCAGGCGGTCGAGGCTGTCGTAGGTCATCGCCTGGCCGGGCATCGCGCTGAGCTGGCCGTCGAAGTCGCTTGAATAGGAGCCGCCGGCGCCTGTCGACGATCGGTCGGTTCGCCGGGTCTCCGTGGTCGTGGCCGGGGTGCCCGTGCCGAACTGGAGGCTGGCCCGGTTCGAACAGTCCTCCTGCTCATGGTCTGGCGACGGTTACCTAATGGATGGGGCATCCGTCGATTTGCGGAAGGTTCCCACTCGGCGGGTGAGCGTGGTCAGGGAATGTCTCGTCATAGTCCATGAGGACGACAGGTCCGGCGACAGGGATCACGAGAGCGACGAGTTCCCGGCTCGTCCGAAACTTCCGGATTGGCCGACATTCAGCGTCGAACACTTCGATGCTGCCGGAGAAGGGCCCGAGCCGCTCCAGCGTGACCCCAACAGCGTGCGGGGCGGCAGCGTATGTCGTCGTTTCTGAGATGGCGTCGTCGGTAACTGCGACTCGGTAGGACTGCTCCGAGTCGTTGCGCACCCAGATTGAGACCGCCGGATGTCCGCAACCAACCAAGAGCGCGGCTGCCATGACTGCCGTTGCCAGTCTGGGCCATGCCGACAACGATCGGGCGAGGCTGCTCATGAGGCTCGAGAATCCGGAGGTCGCCGCCAGATTGCCCAAGGGTACGGTTCCCCGAAATCGTGGAAGTTTTGAATCCAAGCTTCCCAGAGATAGGCGGGCGCCTCCTCCGGGTGGCTTGGGCCGGCGTCCATGAAATGCAAAGGATTGAACAGCCACGAGAAGTAGGCTCCGCCAAACGCGGATCCTCGTCCTTCGAATTGCAGCACATGGATGTATTCGTGGCTCAGCAGAATCCTGTAGGCCTCGCCGCCCCGGCGTCTCCCGTTCAAGAAGACGAACTCGCCATCTGTGCAAGGGTGATCTTGGCACCAGAAGGGATGATCCGATCCAAGGACGACGAACACGTGTTGAAGCCAGGACTCCTCAATGACCTGCGTGTTCGAGCTGATCCATTGTCGGGCGTTACGGTTGCTGGGCCCAACGCGCCGGAATATGGTCGCCCATTCCGTTGATGTCGGAGATCGGGGGCGACCGTCGGCGGTCTGTGCCGTCTTGGCGTACAGCATCGGCCGACTGAAGCTGAACAGAAGCCTTGGGTCGCCCACGTTTGCGGCGTCCTGAGCATCATGTAGCCAGGTACGTGCCCGAGTCCCGCCTCCAACGAAGCCCTTCAGATAGGTCGAGTAGGAGGTGCGAGGGTGCGTGGGGCAGATATCGCCTGGGCCACCGAAGCGCACACGATCGCCCGTCGAGTAGAACCATCCGCTTGGGATCCACAAGCAACTCCACCGCGGTAGCTCCGAAGTCGCCGACGGGCTGAAGGACAGGCTCGGGCGGTTGGCGTTCCAAAGCGCCGGCCACCGTCTGTAGCTCCCCAATCGGGTGGACGCGATGAAGGCAAGGGTCTCGTACGGTCGGACGAGGTGCCAATACCTGCCTGACTCGTCTGCCCGCCCGACGGGCTCGCCGCTGCCGTAGACATAGAGATGCCGGCTTGCCGGCTCCTCAGGTTGACCGAGCAGGATGTCTTCGGTCAGGAAGCGCCCGAGACTCGGGGCATACCAGCGATTGATGGCACACGAGAGGTTCGTCGCCGAGTCGAACCAGCTGCCTTGGAACCGGAAGTCGGGCAGGCTCCCGGTCGAGACTTGGCTGACACCCCAGGGGTCGTAGCGGACGGACGCCGTCACCACGCCGGTTCCATCGGCCGTCCAGGTCACGTCGCCGTGACCGTTCGTGCCGTAGATCCGCTGGTTCTGACCGGTGCCGGTCCAGTCGAGGAGATGGGTCCCGGCCCAGTCGGTGCCGATGCTTCGGGTGACCGTACCAGTGCCATCGAGGACCTGGGCCATCGCGGCTGTCCCGCCGACATAGCGGAAGCGCTGGACGGCACCCGAGCGCGTCACCGTCCGAAGGCGATCGAGCGGGTCATACGTGTAGGCAGACGTGGTGCCGCCGATCGTCACGCCGGTGAGCCGACCCAGGCTGTCGTAGGTCATCGTCTGGCCAGGCATCGCCGTCAGCCGTCCGTCGAAGTCGCTCGCGTAGGACCCGCCGCCCGAGTCGGTCGTCGGGCGGTTGGCGTTGTCGTAGTTGGTCGTCACCACCGGCCCGGGGCCGATCTGGAGAGTTGCCCGGTTGGGGACCGCCTGCCAGGAATAGGCCTGGGTCGACAGAGCGGCCGGCGGGGTGTAGGCGGTGAGGCGGCTGAGCGGGTCGTAGGCGTAGGTCGTGGTCCCGTTGGTCGGGTCGCCGGCAACGGTGCTCGCCTCGGTGAGGCGGTTGCCGGCCCGGTTGAGGGTCCAGCCGTAGGTCGCCCGGTTGACGCTCCCGATTCCGAGCGTCGTCGATGCGGTGGGGTGCCCGGCGAGATCGTAGCCGTAGGTCGTGGTGTTGCCGTTCGGGGCGGCGACCGAGAGCGGCTGACCGTCGGCCCGGTAGGCGCTCGTGAACGGCGAACCGGGATGGATCGGCTCGGTCACGCTCGTCTGGCGGCCGAACTTGTCAAGGACCGCCGAGTAGCTCCCCGTCGGGTCCGACCAGGACGGTGCGCTGAAGCTGTAGGTGGTGCTGGTGGCCGCCCCGGCATCGTCGGAGGTCGTGACGGCGAGCGGTCTGGACATCGCGTCGTAGGTCGTCGAGATCGTCCGCGTCCCGTCACCGGCGCTCGTGCGGTTGCCAGCGGCGTCGTAGCCGTAGGTGACCGTGACGCCATCGGCAGTCCGGGTCGCCAGCCGATCGGCGTGGTCGTAGGTCCAGGACACCGACTGACCGGCGGTCCGGTCCGTCTGGCTCGTCCGGTTGCCGCGGACGTCGTAGGCCCAGGCGAGGGTCTTGCCGTTGGCATCAAGCAGCGAGGTCATCCGCCCGGCCTTGTCGTAGCCGTAGGTCGTGGTCTGGCCGTTGGCGTAGACCATCGTGACGAGGTTGCCGTCGACGTCGTCGGTGTACCGCGTGGAGACGTTGGCGGGGCGGTCCCGCTGACCGCGGTCGACCACGGGTCGGCAAGCGACTGCAAGACGACCCCGCCCACGGCGTTCTCGAGGACCCGGCAGAGCCGGTCGAGGCCGTCGAAGGCGTTCTCGGTCTGACCGTCGCCGCTCGTTCCCGACGATGCCAGGGATCGGGACTGGTGACCACGATCGCCAGTGGTAGAAGCAGTTCGCTCGAGGGTGGCCGCGAGAGCCTGGCCCGGGGCGACAACGCGGTGACCCTGGCGTCGAGACGCGAGACCGAACTCGCGGAACAGGTCGACGACTTGACCTCCGCCTTGGGCATCCTTGACCGCTACCTCGCGCCCGTTGGCGTCGTAGTACGTCTGGCTGGTCAGGTTGAGGCCACCCACATCACGTCGAGCTCGGGGTGTGGCCGGCGGCGAAAAAGGGGCGCTCTCACGTCCGCTCGAAGAGCTCGAGCGTGACGATCCGCGATCCGCGAGGCGTGGCGTCCCGCGTTGGTTGAGGCGTCGCCGGTCCCGTGCCGGCACGGGCCGGATCCCGGTGCTCGGACCGGTATTCGTGCACTTGGCGGTCGTCTTCGTGACAAGGCCACGCGGGTTGTAGAAGGTTCGGCTGACGATCCCCGCCGGGTCCATCGTCGCGACGACCCGTCCGGCGGCGTCATAGTAGGACGTGGTCGTGACGTCCTGGTCAGTGCCACTCGGGCTGGCGACGTCGTTGGCGACGACCACCCTGGCCCGATTCAGCGGGTCGAACGTCGTCGTCGTGATGATTTCCGACCCGCTGGCGTGCGGCGCCGACTTCGCTGATCGTCGTTGCCCTCGGCGTCGTAGACGGTCGTCCCGGTCAGACTCAGCGTGCCGCCCGTGCTGAGGGTCTGGGTTCGCCGTCCGAACCGGTCCATCGTCGTCGCCAGCGCCATGGTTCCGCCGGGCTCGGTCGTCGTGATGGTCAGGTGTGTGGGTCCCGTAGCTCGTCTGGGTGATGAGATTGAGCCTCGACGGGTCGATCGTGCTCAGCGTGATCCGGGTGGCGAGGTCGGGATTGCGCGTCGTCGACGTGCCCGTCGGCTGCGGCGTGACCGTCTCGACGCCTTGGCCATTGAAGGTATGCAGTCGTAGTCATCGCATCGCCGACGGGCCGACGTCCGGCGCTGGCCAGCCCCGGTCGTCGATGCCGCGGGCGCGCCGTCGAGGTCGTGCTCGTCTCGTCGCCGGCCGCGTCGTAGGCGGAGGTGGTCACCACGCCGGCCGGACCCGTCTCGCTCGTCCGCCGGCCACGCAGGTCGTCGACGCTGGTCGTGACTCGCGACGGTGACAAGCCAGGCCAGCTCTCGGTGACGGTCAGGATGTCCCCGAGCTCGTCGTAGGCGGTCGTGCGGTGAGGACCGGGATCGTCGCGTCGCCGGCAGGATCTCGCTCATCTGGCGCCCCAGCGCGTCGTACCCATCGGTCGTGACGGTGCCGCTCGCATCGGTTTCCGTCCCCGGAGCCCGGCCTTGCCGTCGCGCGTCCAAGATCGAACGTCGCGCTTGTCGTCACGTCATCGAGGAGCAGGCCGCGCTGACGGCTCGGCTCGCGGCAGTTCGCGATCGTGGCCGTCTCGTTGCCATTGGCGTCGTACTGGTGCTTGGTCGCGAAGCCACGCGGGTCCCATTGGACGTCGATCTGATCGTTGGCCGTGTAGACGTAGCTCGTCGTCAGGTTGGTCGAGCCGTCGTGGGTGCCGGCGGCGGTGCACGAGGAGGCTGGACTCGAGGGAGTCGTCCCGCTGGTCGTGCAGTTCTCGACGGTGCTCGTGCTATGGCCCGAGCCGTCGTACGTGTTGAGGGTCACGACCTTCTCGCCGGCCCAGTTGTCGCTCTCCGAGCGGGTCACCAGATCGTTCGTCGTGTTGTAGGTCATGACGCTGGTCACGAATCGCTGGTCGGCCTGGGGGCACCGGCCGCGTAGGAGGTCGTGGTGGCCCAGGTCGGCTCGGGTGAGGTCGATGGCCGGTCGATCGAGAGGAGATCACCGAGCGGATCGAAGGCCTGCTTGGTCGTGTAGCCGACTGGGTCGAGGATGGCGGTCGGTCGGCCGAAGCCGTCGAGCGTGTAGGTCGAGGTGTTTCGGACGGCCGGCTCGGGTAGGTCCGCAGGAGACCCGCGATCGTCGTCCCCGCACTATAGGTGACGGTGTGGGCCGGCGTGCCGGTCGTCGGCTGATCGGTCGAACGCTCCGCAAGATCTGGGCGATGCTTCGGGCGGACGGCGTCCGAGTGAGCCGCTCATCGGTCCTGCGCGCCCTGGCCCGACGTGATCTGCTCATGCCCGTGCGCTACCAGGCGGAGCGGCGCCAGCTCGCGGTCGCCCGACGGGCCCTGTTCGTGGCCGCGCCGACCCGGCGCAACCGGGTCTGGCAGACCGACTTCACCGAGTACGAGACGAGCCGCGGCGGGACCTGGCGGGTCAGCCCGGTCGTCGACTACGCCACGAAGCTGAGCCTGGCCAGCCCGGTCTCGGGCACGACTGCGGCCCGCGACGCGATCAGCGCCATCGAGGTGGCCATCGCCGAGGCCGAACGATTGCTGGGTCATCCGCTCCTCGAGGATTGCGTGGATCCGGCGACGGGCGAACTCACCCCGGTCACGATCGTGACCGACAACGGACCCGCCTACAAGAGCACCGACTTCCTGCGCTTCATCACCGCTCGGCCGGAGCTCGCCCACGTCCGGACCCGTCACCGCGCCCCGGAGACGAACGGGGTCGTCGAGCGGTTCAACGGCTCGCTCAAGTATGAGCACCTCTACCGGCTCGAGATCGGCGATGCGCTCGAGCTCGCCGATGAGACCGAGGCCTATCGGACGCTCTACAACGAGATCCGGCCACACGAGGCGATCGACTTCGCGACCCCACTCAGCCGCTATCTCGCGACACCCGAGCAACCACACCTATCCGAGCCCGAAAGTGTCCAAGAAAATCTTGACGCGGGACACTCGGGTCGACCTCAGCCGCTCAGGCCGGCGGGTCGGCCTCCAGGAAGCGGCGGACCTCGGCCGCGAAGCGATCGGCGTGGGTGTGGTGGGCGGCATGTTTCGCGCCGTCGATGACCACGACCCGGGAATCGGGCAGGAGGCGGTCGAGGGCCCAGGTCCCGTCGGTGAACAGCGGCGAGCTGTCCCCGCCCAGGACCTGGAGGACGGGGATCCGGATGGCCGCGTACCGCTCCGGGCCGGCCTCCTCGCCGGCCTCGGCCCACATCTCGCGGACCACGGTCGGGGCGATCTCCACCCGGCTCGGCCAGGTCGGCGAGGCGCGGAACGTCGCGAGCTCCTCGGGGGTCATCCCGACGACCTCGGTCATGAAGCAGACGAGGAGGGCCTCCCGGTCGTCGGCGGCGCGATACGCTTCCAGCCGATCCATCACCCGGTCGCCGTGGAACGACCGGCCACCAGGGGCCGGAGCGCCTTCGTAGGAGACGATCCGACGCATGTCCGTGGTCAGGAGCGCCGCGCCGAGGGCGATCCGCCCCCCGTACGAGTGGCCGACGACGTCCACCGGCGTCCCCGTGGCCCGGGCGACCGCGTCGACGACCGCGGCCAGGTCCTCGTACTCGCGGGCGATGGCGTAGGGCAGGGTATCGCCGCTGGCGCCGCGCCCGCGTCGGTCGATCGCGTACAGCTCGTGGCCCGTCGCCAGGAGCGGGCCGGTCGTCCGCCAGGCCGTGTGGTCGGCGGCTGCGCCGTGGACGAGGACGATCGGCGACCCGGACCCGGACCGGAACCAGGCGATCCCGGTGCCGTCCGGCGCGACGGTGATCCCTTCGTCGGGCTGCCAGCTCGCGGGCCGTCCCTCGGCGCTCACCGTGGCGTCCGGGTGTCGGCCGGTCGCCATTCGTAGCGGACGTCGGGCTGGCCTTCCTCGTTCGCTGAGCCGTCGCCCAGGGCGGCGACCACGAAGCCGTGCCGTTCGTAGAAGCGTCGCGCGCCGTCGTTGACCTGGAAGGTGTACAGGCTCAGCCCGTCCGGCCGCCGGGCCATCGCGAGGTGGAGGAGGCGCGCGCCGATCCCCCGACCGGTCCGGTCCGGTCGGAGGTAGAGCTGGTCGAGCAGGTGTCCGTCGAGGGCCATGAACCCGGCGATGGAGCCGTCGGCGTCGGCGGCCACCCAGGTCTCCTCCGTGGCCACGATCACGTCGCGGATCCAGCGCCGGACCTCGTCGTCGGTGTGGACCCCGGCGAAGGCGTAGGTCGCCCGGAAGGAGGCGAGCGAGACCTCGGCGATCCCGGGGGCGTCGTCGTCGACCGCCCGGCGGATGACGACATCGTCGAGCAGGGCCCCGGTCGGGGCCGATCGACCGTCCATCCGCGGACTCTAGCGCCCGGCGATCACCCGGGGAAGGCGACCGCGAGGTAGCCGACCGTCCGATCCGTCGGACCGCCGCGATCCGCCGAGGTCGCCGCCGCCAGCGCGACCCCCGGCCGAGTGCCGGTTGCAGCGAGGGCCGCGAGGCCGACCACGGTCGGTTCGACGCCGCACATCCCGCAGACGAGCCCCGCGACCCCGGACCGGCGGACGGCCGGCTCGAGGCGGGCGACGGCCACCGCGTCGCGGTCGAGGATCGCGGGCAGGAGCTGCTCGGTGACCCGGGCGCAGGCGACGGCCGCCGGGTAGTGGGCCATGTCGGTGCTGATCGCCAGGACGATCCGGTCGCCGGCGGCCCGACGCGCGGCGAGCAGGACGCCGAGCCGCTCGCCGGCCGCGACCGCATCCGGCCCGATCCCCGTGGAGACGGCCAGCGGGACGATCCGGAGGTCCGGCCCGACGGTCCGCGAGGATCGGCAGCTGGACCTCGATCGAGTGCTCCCGGGCGTGCGCCTCGCGGTCGACGAGGAACGGCGGCCCGAGGCCCACGACGGCCTCGGCGAGATCCTCGTCCACGGCGACCTCGCCGAGCGGGGTCCACCAGGCGCCGTCCGGCCAGGCGCCGATCCCGTCGAGCCAGCCGGCCCCATGGTTCGTCCCGAGCAGGATCACGGTCCGGGGCCCGGGCTCGGAGCCCCGTGTCGCGAGCAGTCGCCAGGCGGCCGCGGCGACGACCCCCGAGTAGACCAGGCCGGCGTGGGGGACCAGGAGACCGGCCACCGGTCCGTCGAACGGCGGCGGTCCGGCCGACGCCCCGAGGAGGTCGTCGACGAGGTCCCCGAGCCGGCGGGGATCGGCCGGGTAGAACGAGCCGGCCACGGCCGGCATCCTCGGGCCCAGGACGCGGAGCGGAGCGTCGGAGGATCGTGCTCATCGTTCCCTCACGTTCATCCGCATGGAGCGGCCACCCGCCGGTGCGACCCGCTCCGGGTCAGCTCGCGTCCGGCCAGGGGTCGTCCGCAGCTCGGGCAGCCGCCGTCGTCCGAGAGCCGATCGACGATCCGGTACCCGTGACGCTCGATGAGGAGTCGCCCGCACCCCGCGCAGCGCGTGTCCTCGAGCCCGAGCTCGGAGGCGTTCCCGACGTAGACGTGGACGAGCCCGGCTTCCCACCCGATCTCGGCGGCCCGGCGGAGGGTCGCCGGGGGCGTCGGTGGGACATCGAGCATCCGATGGGCGGGGTAGAAGCGGCTGACGTGCCAGGGCGTCTCGGGTCCCAGCGTCGCGACGATCCAGGCGGTCAGCGCGCGCAGCTCCGCCTCGTCGTCGTTGCGGCCGGGGATGACCAGGGTCGTGAGCTCGAGCCAGATCCCCGCCCGGTGCATCGCCTCGATCGCCTCGAGGACGTGGGCCAGGCGCGCCCCGCACAGCGTCCGGTAGAACGCGTCGTCGAAGGCCTTGAGATCGATGTTCGCGGCGTCGAGGACCGGAGCCAGGAGATCGACCGCCTCGGGGGTCGCGTAGCCGTCGCTGATGAACAGGTTGAGCAGTCCCCGGGACCGGGCGAGGCGGGCCGTGTCGAGGGCGTACTCGAGGAAGACCGTCGGCTCGACGTAGGTGTACGCGATCGCGTCGGCGCCGTGGGCAAGCGCTTCCTCGACGACCCGCTCGGGCGACATCGGCCGGGTGGGGATCGAGATCCCGAGCCTGGGCGCCTGGGCGATCTCCCAGTTCTGGCAGAACGTGCAGTGGAACGGGCAGCCGACCGTGGCGATCGAGTACGCGCTGGCGCCCGGCGCGACATGGAAGAGCGGCTTCTTCTCGATCGGGTCGAGGCCGACCGCGGCGACCCGACCGTAGGCGTGGCAGACGAGGTGCCCACCCCGGTTCTCCCGGACGCCGCAGATCCCGTGTCGGCCGGGCCGGACCAGGCAGCGATGCGCGCACACGCCGCAGCGGACGCTCCCATCCGGAAGCTCGTCGGCGAGGATGGTCGGGACCGTATCGGTGGTCATGGCGGCGGTGGCGGACATCGCTGGACCCTCGCCGCGATCATCCGTCGCCGGCGGCGCGCCGGACAGTGCCGCCCGGCCCCGATCCGCGGCCCGTCGCGCCCTACCGCCCGCCGCCGGCCGGTCGGATGATCCAGGTGGTGGAGCAGGGCCCGAACCGATGATCACAGCACGCCAGGGCGATCCTCCCGTCGCGCTCGACCTCTCGGCCGAGTCGCGTGACCGGCTGCTTCGGCTCGCCCGGGCCGCGCTCGAGGCGGCGACCGGGGTGGGCTCGGCCGTGGCGCTCGACCATGCGCTCCGGGCGGCGGCCGACCTCGACCGTCCGGCGGCCGTCTTCGTGACCCTGACCGAGGCCGGCGAGCTGCGCGGCTGCATCGGGACGATCCACCCGGACCGGGCCCTGTGCGACGCGGTCGTCTCGGGTGCGGTCTCGGCCGCCGTTCGCGACCCGCGGTTCCGACCGGTCGAGGCGGACGAGCTGCCCGCGATCGAGCTGGAGATATCGGTGCTCGGCTCGCCGGTCCCGCTCGAGGACCCGGCGCGGTTCCGACCGGGCGTGGACGGGGTCATCGTGGAGCGTCGCGGCCGGGTCGCGATCCTCCTGCCGGAGGTCGCCACGACGCTCGGCTGGGGGACCACCGAGATGCTCGACGCGGTCTGCTCGAAGGCCGGGCTCCCCAGGGATTCCTGGCGCGACGCCGGGACCCGTCTCACCCGCTTCCGGACGACGCGGTTCGGGGGCGCGGCAGTGGACGCCGACCGGGACGAGACCGTGGCCAGCGCCACCGGGCCGAGGCCGCAAGCCGGTCCGCCCGCCGCCGGGCGGCCTGACCCGGTCCGGAACGGGAGCTAGGCGCCCCGGTCGTCGACGGGGCGGGGATGACCCTCGAGCGATCGCGCGGCCGCCGCGTCGAGCAGCCAGGTCGCGTTCGCTCGGCGGGCGAGGACGCCGGGCAGCGACGCCGGGTCGCGGGGACCCTCGAGGATCCTGGCGACGATGGCCGCCTTCGAGGCCCCGGCCACGATCGCGAGGACGTGCCCGGCTGCGGCGAGGATCGCCGGGTTCAGGGTGACCCGCTCGACATGCGGCTCGATGTGCGTCGGCGCGGGGATGCCGAGGCCGAGCCGGTCGCTCGTCAGGGCGACGCTTCCGGGGAAGACGGACAGCAGGTGACCGTCGTCGCCGATCCCCACGAGGACCAGGTCGAAGGCGGGCCACTTGCCGAGGGACGGCAGCGCCGCCGCGACCTCGGCGGCGTAGCGATCGGCGCACCATCCCGGGCCATGGCCGCCCGCGACGGCCTGGTCGTTGGGGAAGGGGTGGACGTTGGTCGCCGGGATCGGGATCCCGCCCGGGGCGAGGAGGATCTCGTCGGCGGCCAGGACGTTCGACAGCGGGTCGGTCCGCCGGACGAACCGGTCGTCGCCCCACCATAGGTGAACATGGGGCCAGGGGACCCGGTCGACGAGGCCGGGCTCGACGAGCCTCCGGTAGATCGACCTCGGGGTGGAGCCGCCGGTCAGGGCGATGTCCGCCCGACCGCGCCGGGCGACGCTGGCGGCCAGGCGATCGACGATCAGGCCGGCGGCGGTCCGGGCCAGCGTCTCCGGGTCCACCGCGACGATGACGACCGGCTCGTCGGGTCCGGCCGGCTCATCCGCGACCGTGGGCTCACCGACCCCCGGGCTCATCCGGCGTCGTGGTGACGGGGGGTCGCGATCTGGGCGGCCATCCGGATCGCCCCGTCCGAGACCCGGTCCCGACCGGCGGATTCGATCGCCTCCGCCAGCAGCTCGGTCTCGGTCCGGCGCGGGGCGCTGAACTCGCGGTCGAGGAGGAGGACGCCGTCCTGCCAGGCCCGGACGCCGACGCCATCCGCCTCCGCGGTGACGTCGATGCGCAGCTCGGATCCCCGACGCTCGGCGAGGAGCTCGACCCGGAGCGTGGTGCCGGACGGCATCGGGCTCACGATCGGCCGCATGACCACGGCCACGTCGCCGTGCCCGTGCCCGTGGCTCAGCGTCGCCGCGTACCCCCGTCCGGCGACCGCGGTCGCACCGGTCCGCTTGGCCGCGGCTCCCACCGGTTGGACCGGGCGTGCCGCGGGACCCGCTCCGAGTGCCGTGAGCGGCTTCGAGACGGACAGCCCGAGTCGCGATGCCAGCCAGGCCACGTGGTAGAGGGGCTTGACCAGGTTCGCCGTCCCGGGCCGACCCATCTCGTCGTGCGTGGCGTAGGTCACCGAGATCCGTCGGACCGAGCGAACGAACGGCAGGAATCGGGATGGTCGAAGGTCGAGGCGATCGCCTCGCGCCAACGGGCCTGGCGGGCGAGGGCGAAGTCGAAGACCGCGATCCGCCCGGCTGTCACGATCGCCGCCAGCTCCCCGAGCCGTCCCAGGCCGTCACCGCTCCAGCCCGAGCCGTCGACGAAGAGCCGGTCGGCACTCTCGAGGAGGTCGATCGCCTGCTCCGTGTCGAGGGGCGGCTCGCCGGGCCACCAGATCGAGACCGGCAGGTCGTGGATGAGGAGCGGCTCGACGATCGCCGCCATGTGCCGCCCGGTGTCGCCGCCGGCCAGGACGTGGATCGTCTCGGCGCAGGTCTCCGGGGCGCCCTCGCGGGGCAGCACGCAGTGGGCGGTGACTCGCGCGTCGAGCGAGCCGGGACCGTCCGGGTCGACCGGCGAGCAGATGATCGTCCGTGACGGGTGACGGCCGGTGAGCTGGTCGATGATCGCCGCGCAATGCTCGCCGAGCTCGGGTCGGCGAGCGACGAGGACCAGGTTCATCACGCTCGTCCGGGCGGCGATGTGTCGGCTCACCTCGTCGTCGACGACGGTGGTCAGCTCGGGGATCGCCCAGATCTTCGAGAGCTCGCGCTCGATCCCCTCGATCGTCGTCGCGCGCGACGTCCAGCGCAGGCTCTGCTCGCCCGGGCGTGCCGGGACGCCGTCGATGACGATCGGACCCACCCCGTCCATCAGATCCGCCGCCAGCGCCGGCCCTCGCGGGCAAGCAGCTCGTCGGCCGCCGCCGGTCCCCAGGAGCCGGCCTCGTAGTCGGGGAACCCGGGTGCCGGCAGGTCGATCCAGGCGTCGATGATCGGGGTCACGATGCCCCACGCCTCCTCGACCTCGTCCGCCCGGGTGAACAGCGAGGCGTCGCCGAGGAGGGCGTCGAGGATGAGGGTCTCGTAGGCGTCCGGCGAGTCGACGTTGAAGGCCGACCCGTAGGTGAAGTCCATGTTCACGGCCCGGACGTCGATGCCCAGCCCGGGGACCTTGGCGCCGAAGCGGAGGAGGATGCCCTCGTCCGGCTGGATCCGCAGGGCCAGCAGGTTCGGCTCGGGGTCCCCCGCGCTGTCGCGGAAGAGGCGATGTGGGACCGGCTTGAACTGGATCGCGATCTCGCTCGAGCGCTTGGGCAGCCGCTTGCCGGTCCGGACGTAGAACGGGACGCCGGCCCAGCGCCAGTCGTCGATCTCGAACCGGGCGGCCACGAACGTCTCGGTCTCCGACTCGGGGTCCACCTCGGGCTCGGAGCGATAGCCGACGACCTGCTGGGCGGCGACCCAGCCCGGGCCGTACTGGCCGCGGACGACGTCCCGGGCGACGGCCCCGGGATCGAGCGGCGCGATCGCCCGCAGGACCTTGACCTTCTCGTCGCGGAGGGCCTCCGCCTCGAACGTGGCCGGCGGCTCCATGGCCACCAGGCTGAGCAGCTGCATCAGGTGGTTCTGGAGGACGTCCCGGCTCGCCCCGGTCTCCTCGTAGAAGGCGCCCCGGTTCTCGACGCCGAGCGATTCGGCCACGGTGATCTGGACATGGTCCACGTAGCGCCGGTTCCAGAGCGGCTCGAAGATCCCGTTGCCGAACCGGAAGACGAGCAGGTTCCGGACCGTCTCCTTGCCCAGGTAGTGATCGATCCGGTAGACCTGCCGCTCCCGGAAGACCTTGCCCACCTCGCGGTTGAGCCGGACCGCCGACTCGAGGTCCCGACCGAACGGCTTCTCGACGATCAACCGGCGCCAGCCGCCGCCGTGGGTCTCGTGGTCGAGGCCCACCCGCCCCAGCTGGCTGATGATCTCGGCGAAGGCCGACGGCTGGGTGGCGAGGTAGAAGAGGCGATTGCCCCCGGTGCCCCGCTCCTCGTCGATCGCGTCGAGGCGGGCGGACAGGCGGTCGAACGCGTCCGGGTCGGCGAAGTCGCCCTGGTGGTAGACGACCCGCGACAGGAACTCGTCTCGCGGCCGGTCCTCGACGGGGACGCGCGAGAAGACCCCGAGGGCCTGGCCGATCTCCGCCCGGAAGTCGTCGTCCCGGTACGGTCGGCGGCCGACGGCGACGAGCATGAACTCGTGGGGCAGGAGGTTGGTCCGCCAGAGCTGGTAGAGGGCGGGCACCACCTTGCGGTGGGCGAGGTCGCCGGTGGCCCCGAAGAGGACGAAGCAGACCGGATCGGGGACGCGCTCGAGGCGGAGGCCCTCGCGGAGCGGGTTGTCGAGCTTCGGCGCGGCGCTCCGGCGCTTCCCGTCCCGGGCGAGCCGGAGCTCCCGGATCGTCCGCGGGGCGTCCTTGGCCGGCTTCGCGGGGACGGCCGCCGGCGTCGCAGGGTGGGCGGCCGGCCTCCTGGCGGTCATCGCCGGTGCGTCAGCGGGTCGCCGGACGCCGCCATTGCCCGGCCCTCCTCGGGCCCGCTACTCGCTCTTGACGGCATGGCCGCCGAACTCGTTGCGGAGGGCGGCGAGCACCTTCGCGCCGTACGAATCGTCCTGGCGCGACCGGAACCGGGTGAGCAGCGAGAGGGTGATGACCGGGGCCGGGACGTCGTGGTCGATCGCCTCCTGGACCGTCCAGCGACCCTCGCCGGAATCGGCCACCCAGCCCTTGAGATGGTCGAGCTCCTGGCCGTTCGCGCTGAACGCCCGCTCGGCGAGCTCGAGGAGCCACGAGCGGACCACCGAGCCGTGGTTCCAGAGCTTCGAGATCGCCGCCAGGTCGAGCGTGTAGTCGCTCGCGTGCATGATCTCGAAGCCCTCGGCGTAGGCCTGCATGAGCCCGTACTCGATCCCGTTGTGGACCATCTTCACGTAATGGCCGGAGCCCGGCCCGCCGACGTGGAGATAGCCGTCCTCGGGGGCGAGGGAGCGGAAGATCGGCTCGAGCGGGCCGACCGCGTCGGCCTCGCCGCCGACCATCAGGCAGAAGCCGTTGGCCAGGCCCCAGATCCCACCGCTGGTGCCGGCATCGACGTAGCGGAGGCCGCCCGTCGCGAGCTCGGCGTGGCGACGGACGTCGTCGTGGAAGTTCGTGTTGCCGCCGTCCACGATCGTGTCGCCCGGGGCCAGGAGCTTGGAGAGCTCGTTGATCTGCGCCTGGGTCGCGTCGCCGGCCGGGACCATGACCCAGACCGCCCGCGGCGCATCGAGCTTGGCCACGAGCTCCTCGAGGCTGAAGGTGGGGATCGCGCCCTCGCCGGCGATCTCGCGGGTCTTCTCGGCGGTCCGGTTATAGACGACGACCTCGTGTCCGTCGCGAAGGAGCCGACGGACCATGTTCGACCCCATCCGGCCGAGACCGATGAATCCGATGCGCATGATCCCTACCCCTCCAGGAGTGCGATGGCGAGAGCCGCCTCGAGCGCGGCGAGACCCGCATCGGGGTCGGGCCCGAGGTGGACGCGAAGGACCGGCAGGTCGTGGGCTCGTAGGGCCGCCAGGTCGCCCGCGGCCTGGGCGTCGATGAGCTCGCCGAACGTGTACGGCCTGCCCGGGATCGGCCGGTCGACCGGGTGGTCGGCGGTCAGCTGGAGGAACCAGCCGATCGGCGCGCCGCCCTTGTGGAGCTGGCCGGTCGAATGGAGGAAGCGTGGGCCGTAACCCGCTGTCGTCGCCCGTCGGGTCGCGTCGCGGAGGAGGAGGCGGATCCGGGCGAGCGCCGCGTCACGCTGGCCGGTCGGCGCGATGTAGGCCTGGAGGGCCGCATAGCCGTTCGGCCGGAGCGCGGCGAGGTGGGTCCGCAGGGCCGCGGCCAGGTCGGGCGCGTCGGCCAGGACGGCGCCGTCGAGGGGCGCCCCGCGGTCGGCCCCGCGCCCCTCGTCGTGATGGGCGAGGACGCGCCGGGTGTGCTCCTTGGCCTCCTCGACGTTGGGCTGGTCGAACGGGTCGATCCCGAGGACCTTCCCGGCGACGGCGGTGGCGATCTCCCATCGGACGAACTCGCCGCCGAGGTCCATCGGGTCGTCGATGGCGATCCGGACGACCGGGTGCCCGGCCGCCTCGAGGGCGGTCAGGAGGCCGTCGGCCGAGGTGCCGTCGGGAGTCGGCGCCGGTCCCTCGGAATCGGCCAGCGTGAGGCGGACGAAGAGTCGATCGGGACCGTACCGGTCGGCGTTCCCGAGCGGCTCGAGGTCGATCGGGACGATCCCCACCCCGTGCTTGCCCGTGCTCTCGGCGACGAGCTGCTCCGCCCAGGCGCCGAAGGCGGCGATCTCCGGATCCGCCACGAAGGTCATCTTGTCGCGCCCGGCCAGGGCCTGGACCCCGAGGGTCAGCCCCAGTTCGAAGCCCGGGTTGGCGGCGGGATCCTTGGCGTGGCAGGCGTCGAGCATCTTCCGGGCGCTGCCGAGGAGTGGATCGAGGTCGAGCCCGATGAGGCTGGCCGGCAGGAGCCCGACGTAGGTGAGCGCCGCATACCGCCCGCCGATGTCGGGTGGGTTGATGAAGACCTCGCGGACGTCGTTGTGGTGGGGGATCGCCTCGAGGCTCTTCTCCGGGTCGGTCACCAGGATCATGAAGTCGCCCGGGTGGACCTCGTGCTGGTGGGTCGCGGCGAGGGCCTTCTCGATCCGGTCCCAGGCGTCGGCCTGGAAGGCGAGCGGCTCGGCCGTCGTGCCCGACTTCGTCGCGACGATGAACAGGGTCTCGAGCGGGTAGAGATCGTCCACGGTCGCGGCGACCGCCGCCGGATCGGTGGAGTCGAGGATCCGCAGGGTCAGCCAGTCGCCGCCGTCGCCGAAGGTCCGCCGGAGGACGTCCGGGGCGAGGCTGCTGCCACCCATCCCGGCCACGATCGCCGACCGGTAGCCGGCATCGCGGGCCGCCTCGCCGAACGCCTCGAGCGGACCGATCTCGTCCTGGAAGTGGACCGGGGCGTCGAGCCAGCCCAGCCGCTGGGCGATCGTCACCTGGACGTCGGGGTCGTCCGACCACAGGCTCGCGTCACGCTCATGGAGGCGCTCGACCCAGCGCTCGGCCCGGGCCCGGGCGAGGACGTCGTCGAAGGTGGGCGGGGTGGCGGTATCGTCGGTCACGGTCTGGGCGCCTCGCGTGGCGGGATGGGCTGGTCCGTGGTGGCTCGTCGCGTCGATGGTACCGGCGCGACGACATCGGGGTCGACCGTGTCGCTCCGATCCCGGTGAGTCGCGCTGCGGGCTGGAGGAAGTCCGACCGACGCGACCCGATCGACTGCCGGCGGACCTAGTCGTCGGCCTCGATCGCCAGGATCTTGCCGAGCCGACGCCGATGGCGGGGCTCGCCCGAGAACGTCGCGCCGAGGAACGTCCGGGAGCACTCGAAGGCCGGTTCCGGCCCGATCACCCGCGCCCCGAGGGTCAGCACGTTCATGTCGTCGTGCTCGACGCCCTGGTGAGCGGAGTAGGTGTCGTGGCAGACGGCCGCCCGGACGCCGCGGATCTTGTTCGCCGCGACGGATGCCCCGACACCCGACCCGCAGATGAGGATCCCCCGGTCCGCCTCGCCGTCGCGGATCGCCAGGCCGAGCTTGAGTGCGAAGTCCGGGTAGTCGTCGTTCGGATCTGAGCCGTCGCCGCCGAGGTCGATGAGCTCGAGGTCGTCGCCGGCAGCCGCGATCCGGCGGATGAGCTCGGCCTTGAGGGCGGCTCCGGCGTGGTCGGCGGCGAATGCGACGCGCATCAGTCCGGATCGGTCACGATCTCGACCGGGACCCCGGTCGTCGGCCAGCCTCGGTCAGTGGTCAGGATCCGGTCGGCCTGGAGGACCTGGGCCGTCGCGATCACGAGGGCATCCGGCAGCTTGAGGACCGGTCCGAAGCGGGCTCGGAGCTCGGCTGCCGCGGCACCGATCGTCCGCGACGCCGGCTCGACGCGTGACGGCAGGCCATCGACCAGGCCGTCGTAGATCGCGATCGCCGGGGCGCCGTTGCGCGAGGGCGTGACGTGAGCCTCGGCGTACGCGGACACCGGAACGACGAGATCGTCATATCGCTCGAGTGCCGACGACACCGCAGCCAGGGCGGCCCGATGGTGCGCATCGTCCCGGTCGAGGATGGCGATCAGAACGCCGGAGTCCAGGACGGTCACTCCCATTCGTTTCGGAGCTCGTCCAGCTCACCGGGCGGGTACATCCCGGTAAGGGCGCCGGCGTATCGCTCGAGCGGATCGTTCTCGCGAATGAGGACGATCTCGCCGTTCGCTCGGGCCTCGACCTTGAGCGGATCGCCCACGCGGACGCCGGCGATGGCCAGCGCGTCGGCTGGGATCGTCACCTGGTGCTTGGGGCTCACGCGGGTGAAGCCACGGCGGCGTCTCTGCTTTACTCGAGCGACCATGAGTAAAGCCTAGTCCTGGCCACGATGCGACGCAACCCCCCGCCCGTCGAGCCCCAGCCCGGCCGGTTGGTGGCCATGGTCCAGGGTCGGGATCCGCCCCCGAAGGCCGTCCCGGACGACCCGCCTGCCGATGTCCGCCAGGCGCTCCGCCGTGAAGCCGAAGTGCTCGAGGATCGTCCCGGCCGGGGCGCTCGCCCCGAAATGGTCGATCCCGACGATCGCGCCCTCGTCGCCGGCATAGCGCTCCCAGCCCATCGAGACGCCCATCTCGACCGTCACCCGCCGGCGGGTCGTCGTCGGCAGGACGGCCTCGCGATAGGCCGCGGACTGCGCTTCGAACAGCTCCCAGCACGGGAGCGAGACGACCCGGGTCCGGATCCCGTCGGCCTCGAGCTGCGTCGCGGGCCGCCGAGGCCAGCATGAGCTCCGATCCGGTCGCCACGAGGATGAGGTCGATCCCCTCCGGCCCGCCGCTCGACTCGCGCAGGACGTAGCCGCCGCGGGCCACGCCGTCGCGGGCCAGGGCGGCCGTCTCGGGCAGGGTCGTCAGCTTCTGGCGGGTGAGGGCCAGGGCCACCGGGCCGTCGCGCCGCCCGACGGCGACCGCCCAGGCCGCGGAGGCCTCGTTGGCGTCGCCCGGGCGGATGAACCACAGGTTCGGGATCGCCCGGAGGGCGGCGTAGTGCTCGACCGGCTGGTGGGTCGGCCCGTCCTCGCCCAGCCCGACCGAGTCGTGGGTCCAGACGTAGACGACATGGAGCCCGGAGAGCGCCGCGATCCGGACGCTTCCGCGCATGTAGTCGCTGAAGGTCAGGAACGTGGCGGCATACGGCAGGAACCCCCCGTGGTAGGCGATCCCGTTGACGATCCCGCCCATGCCGTGCTCGCGGACGCCGAAGCGCAGGTTCCGGCCGGGCTCGTCAGCGCTGAAGTCGCCGCCGCCCGTCACGTCGGTGAGGTTCGACTCGGACAGGTCGGCCGAGCCGCCGAACAGCTCGGGCACGGTCTCGGCCAGGGCCTGGATCGCCGCCTGGCTCGCCGCGCGAGTAGCGAGGTCCTCGCCCACGGCGTACCTCTTCAGTCCGGCCGTCGCATCCGGCCGCGGGTCGCCGTCGAGCCGCCGGCTGAGCTCGCGCGCTTCGACCGGGAAGGCAGCCGCGTAGTGGGCGAGACGGGTCTCCCAGTCCTCGGCGAGCGCCTCACCGTGGGGGATCGCCCGGGAGAACATCGCCCCGACCTCGTCCGGGACGTAGAAGGTGCGGTCGGGATCCCAGCCGTAGGCCTCCTTCGTGAGCCGGACCTCGTCGGGGCCGAGCGGCGCGCCGTGGGCCTTCTGGCTGTCCTGCTTGTTGGGCGAGCCGAAGCCGATGTGGGTCCGGACGGCGATCAGGCTCGGTCGGTCGTCGGCGTTGGCGGACCCGATCGCGGCGGCGATCGCCTCGATGTCGTTGCCATCCTCGACTCGCCCGACGTGCCAGCCGTAGGCGGCGAAGCGGGCCGGGACATCCTCGCTGAAGGCCATCGCCGTGGGGCCGTCGAGCTGGATGTGATTGTCGTCGTAGAGCATCGTCAGCTTGCCCAGCCGGAGATGGCCGGCCAGCGATGCCGCCTCGGATGCGATCCCCTCCTGGAGGTCGCCGTCGGAGCAGATGACGTACGTCCGGTGGTCCACCACGGTGTGCCCCGGCCGGTTGAACTCGCCCGCCAGCCGCCGCTCGGCGATCGCCATCCCGACCCCGTTCGCGACGCCCTGGCCGAGGGGTCCGGTCGTCGCCTCGACCCCCGGCGTGAGGCCGTACTCGGGGTGGCCGGGGGTCTTCGAGCCCCACTGTCGGAAGTGCCGGAGGTCGTCGAGCGAGACCTCGTAGCCGGTGAGGTGCAGGAGAGCGTAGAGGAGCATCGACGCGTGCCCCGCCGACAGGACGAACCGATCCCGGTCCGGCCAGTCCGGGCGGGTGGGCGCGTGACGCAGGAAGCGGGTCCAGAGCGTGTAGGCCATCGGGGCCATGCCCATCGGGGCGCCGGGGTGACCGGAGTTCGCCGCCTGGACGCCGTCGATCGCGAGCGTCCGGATGGTGTCGATGGCGAGGCGGTCGAGCCGGTCCGAGGCGGTCGTCATGGGTGATCCGTGCTCCCTGTGGCGTGGGCTCGATCGGGAGCCTGCATTGTAAGACCGGGGCTGCCCGATGACCGACCCCGGGCATCGGTATCCTCGTCGAATGCCGACCATCCGACGGATCGGGACCGGGGTCCCCGCGCGCGGGGACCCTCCGACGGTGGTCGTCCTCGGCGACCTGACCCTCGACGTCGTCCTGGCGCCCGTCCGGCCGCTCGAGCGCGGGACCGACGTCCCCGGCAAGGTGATCCTGTGCCAGGGCGGGTCGGCCGCCAACACCGCCCGCTGGCTCGGCCGGCTGGGGGTTCGGACCACGCTGATCTGCTCGGTCGGGCGCGACCCCGTCGGGCGGGCGCTCGTCGACGCGGTCCGCTCGGACGGGGTCGTGACCCGGGTCCGGCGCGTCGCCCGTCGGCGCACGGGACGGATCGGCGTCTTCGTCACGCCCTCCGGGGAACGCTCGTTCGTGGCCGACCGGGGCGCCGCCGACGCGCTCGCCCCGGACGATCTCCGGACCGCCTGGTTCGACCGCGTCGAGCTCCTCCACCTGCCCGCCTACTCGCTCCTCGGCGAGCCGCTGGGCCTGGCCGGTCGAGCCGCGGTCCGACAGGCCCGAGGCGCCGGTGCGCTGGTGAGCCTCGACCTTGCCTCCGTCGGCCCGCTGCTCGCCGACGGCCGGGAGGCCGCACTCGCGCTCGTCCGGGAGGTGGCCCCGGACCTTGTCTTCGCCACCGCCGGCGAGCTCCACGGCCTCGTCGGCGCCGGCGGCCGGACGGCGGATCGCGCCCTCGCCCTCGCGCCGGTCGTGGTCGTGAAGCGCGGGGCCGCCGGTGCGACCGTGCTCGCCACCGGAGATCCCGCGACCCGCTTCGACGTCGCGACCCGGCCGGTCGCCACGGTCGACACGACGGGTGCCGGTGACGCGTTCGACGCCGGGTTCATCGCCGAGTGGCTGGCCTCGCGGTCGGCCGGCCGGGCGTCGATCGTGGCGCTGCGACGCGCTGCCGTCGTCGGGAACCGGACGGCGTCCCGACAGGTCGCGTCGCCGCGACTCGAGCTTCGGATCGGCTGAGCGGGCGGGACCGGTGGTGAGGCCGTCGATCGCTCGTCGCCCGGCTGCGGGCCGGACCGCGCGATGCGGCCGCGCCGGCGTTACCCTCAGGCGGTGAGCTCGCTCGTCGATCGGATCCTCCTCGAACCGGAGGTCGGCGCCGCCCTGGCTGCGGGTCGGCCGGTGGTCGCCCTCGAGTCGACGCTCATCAGCCACGGGCTGCCGTACCCCCAGAACGTGGCCGTGGCCAGGGCCTCGGAGGCCGCGGTTCGCGAGAGCGGCGCCGTCCCGGCGACCGTCGCGATCCACGCCGGTCGGCTCGTCGTGGGCCTCGCTCCCGATGACCTCGAGACCCTCGGGACGGCGCCGCCGGGGTCGGTCCTGAAGGCGGCCCGTCCGAACCTCGCGGCCGCGTTCACCCATGAAGGGTGGGCCGCGACCACGGTCTCGGCCACGATGATCGCCGCCGCCGCCGCGGGGATCCGGGTCCTCGCGACCGGGGGGATCGGCGGGGTCCACCGGGGCGCGCTGGGCGGGTCGCCGACCCTCGACATCTCGTCCGACCTCGAGGAGCTGGCCCGCTCGCCGGTCGCGGTCGTGTGCGCCGGACCGAAGGCGATCCTCGACCTGCCGCTCACCCTGGAGTACCTCGAGACCCGGGGCGTGCCGGTGGTGGCGGTCGGCCAGGCGGAGATGCCGGGGTTCTACTCGAGGGAGAGTGGGGTCGCGGCGCCGATCGCCGTCCCCGACGAGGCAGCCGCGGCCCGGCTGGTCGGGGCGCATCTCGGGCTCGGCCTCGGGTCGGGGATCCTCGTGTGCACGCCGGCCCCGGCAGCCGAGGCGATGTCCCTCGACGCCGCGCGGGACGCCGTCGAGCGGGCGATCGCCGACGCGGATGCGGCGGGCATCCAGGGTCCTGCCCTCACCCCGTGGCTCCTGGCTCGGATCGCCGAGCTGACCGACGGGGCGAGCATCCGGGCGAACACCGCGCTCATCGAGAACGACGCCCGGGTCGGAGGTCGCCTTGCGGTCGCCCTCGTGGACGCTGGCCGACCGGGCCGGCGGATAGGAGCGGCACCGCCGGGACCGCCCGAGGCGGCGCGTCGACGGCGACCGCGGGCGCGCATCCGGGCGGTCGGTCGGTAACGAAGGACGGATGATGGACGGCTCGATCCTCGCCGTGAACCTCGCGGTCATCGCGGCGCTCATGACCGGCCTCTGGCTGGTCAGCCTGGCCGTCCACGACGCCTCGATCGTCGACCCGGTCTGGGGGATGGCGTTCGTGGTCATCGCCTGGTCGACCTTCCTCCAGACCGGCGGCTTCGGCGGCGGTCCGCCGGCCGGTGATGCCCGCCGTGGCTTCATCGTCGCGCTCGTCACGGTCTGGGGGGTCCGTCTCAGCCTCCACCTCGCCCGCCGGAACCTGGGCAAGGGCGAGGACTTCCGCTACGTCCGGATGCGCGAGCGGTTCGGTCCCCGGTTCTGGCTCGCCAGCCTGTTCGTGGTCTTCCTGCTCCAGGCCGGCCTCGCCTGGGTGGTCTCCCTGCCGGTCCAGGCCGGGCAGATCACCGGGGGGTATGCGCCGCTCGGTCCGCTCGACGGCCTCGGCTTCGTCGTCTGGCTCGTCGGGCTCGTCTTCGAGACGGTCGGCGACGCCCAGCTCGCCGCGTTCAGGGCCGATCCGTCGAACCGCGGTCGGGTCATGGACCGGGGGCTGTGGCGGTACACCCGTCACCCGAACTACTTCGGCGACTTCTGCGTGTGGTGGGGGCTCTGGCTCGTCGCCGTCGCGGCCGGGGCGCCCTGGACGGTGGTCGGGCCGCTGCTCATGTCGGTGCTCCTCATCCGCGTCTCGGGCAAGGGCCTGCTCGAGACGACGATCGGCGAGCGCCGGCCCGGCTACGCCGACTATGTCGCCCGGACGAGCGGCTTCATCCCGCTGCCGCCGCGCCGTCGCTGAGGCGATCCTCCCGGCACCGACGAGCGACCGATGTTCGATGGTCATCTGCCATCGGTATGACCACGGCCTTCCCCAGGAGTCCCCACGGTGGTAGACTCCAGACCCCGCACCCGTCCCGATCGCAGGGGTTCCCATGTCCGCCGTGATCGATGCCATGGCCATCGACGCCAGGGGCATCCGCCGTGTCTACCGCGCCAAGCCGAAGGATGTCACCGCGCTCGACGGTGTCGACCTGGAGGTCCGGCCGGGCGAGTTCTTCGGACTGCTCGGTCCGAACGGCGCGGGCAAGACGACCCTCATCAAGATCCTCACGACGCTCCTCCTGCCGAGCGCCGGCACGGCCCGGGTCTTCGGCTTCGACATCGAGCGGGAGACGAAGAAGATCCGCCGGATCATGAACATGGTCGCCGGGGGCGAGCAGTCGGGCTACGGCATCCTGACCGTCCGCGAGCAGCTCTGGATGTTCGGTCAGTTCTACGGCCTCGGGACCCGGGAGGCGTGGGCCAGGGTCGACGAGCTCATCGAGGCGGTCGGCCTCGGCGAGCAGCGGCTCCAGCGGGTGAGCGCGCTGTCGACCGGACAGCGCCAGAAGATGAACTTCGCGCGCGGCCTGCTCAACGACCCCTGGATCCTGTTCCTCGACGAGCCGACCCTGGGCCTCGACGTGGCCGCCGCCAGACAGGTCCGCGAGCTCGTGACCGGATGGCAGGTGGCGGTTCCCGGTCGGACGGTCCTCCTGACCACTCACTACATGGCCGAGGCCGACGAGCTGTGCGAGCGGATCGCGATCGTCGACCGGGGCCGCGTCCTTGCCATCGGGAGCCCGGCCGAGCTCAAGCAGCGTGTCCAGCGCGAGTCGATCTTCCGGATCGAGCTCGATCGGCTCGACGGAGGGCCGGATGCGCTCGCCCGCGTGCCTGGGGTCGTGAGCGCGTCGGCCACGGCCACACGGACCGACGGAGGCCTCGGCGCCGATCCGCGCCGGACCGTGGAGATCAGCCTGGTGCTTCAGGACGACGGCGCGCTCGGCGGGGTCGTCGGAGCGCTCGGGGCGATGGGATCCCGCATCCTGGCCCTGCGCAAATCCGAGCCGACGCTCGAGGAGGTCTTCGTCGAGCTCGTGGGCCGTGGCTTCGATGACGTGGGGGCCGGCGAGGAGGCCGGCGGGCTCGAGTCGATGCCTGCCCGACCGTCGACCGGCCACGAACCCGGTGAGCCCGACCCGGGGGAGCGCGAATGAGCACCCGGCCCTTCGTCGGACGACCGTCGGCCGGTCCGCGCGAGGCCGCCGACTGGAACCGGCGTCGGATCCTCGCGAACGACCTGCGGAGCGTCCTCGGACGGGCCTACCCGCGCGTGCGGGGGCTCGCCCGCGAGCGGTCGTGGCTCCTCTTCGAGATCCTCCTGCCGTTCCTGACCACCTCGGCGTTCGTGTTCGTCTACCGCGCCCTCAAGGCGCCACCGGAGTACATCGGCTTCGTGGTCCTGGGCGGGGCGATGACCGCGTTCTGGCTGAACGTCGTCTGGATGATGGCCGCCCAGCTCTACTGGGAGAAGGACCAGGGCAACCTCGAGCTCTACTTCGCGGCGCCGATGGACGTCATGAGTGTCCTCGTCGGGATGGCGATCGGCGGACTGGTGATGAGCTCGACCCGGGCGGCCGCGGTCCTGGTCATCGCCTCGGCGGTCTACGGCGTGGTCTTCTCGGTCGAGCAGTGGGGCCTGCTCCTCCTCGTGTTCTTCCTGACCCTGGCCGCCCTCTACGGCCTGGGGATGGTCCTGGCCAGCCTGTTCCTCATGTGGGGTCGCGAGGCGTGGCACCTCACCCAGCTGATGGTCGAGCCCGTGTACTTCGTGTCGGGGCTGAACTTCCCGGTCGCCGCCCTGGGACGCCTGGGGGCGCTCGCCCTGGCGACGATCCCGCTTGCGACCGGGCTCGACGCGATGCGCCAGCTCGCCTTCGCCGGCCAGCCGATCTCCGGCCCGCCGCCGTTCCTGCCGCCGGCCACCGAGGCGGCGATCCTCCTGGTCATGACCGTGGTCTTCGTCCTCGTCGCCCGGTCCAGCCTGCGGACGCTGGAGACCCGCGCCCGCCGCGAGGGCCGGCTCACGATGCGCTGGCGATGAGCGCCACGGAGCCGACGACCGGGCCGGCCCCGGCGCCACCCGCGGCCCCGACCGGCGTCGCGGTGCCCGCCGGCTTCGCGCCGTCGACCGCGAACCGGTTCGACCCAGCCCGGGCCCGGGGCGATGGGACGGCCGACCGCCTGCGCAGCTTCCGGACGGCGGCGATGCTCGGCTGGCGGATGGAGGCGAACTGGACCGACCCACTCCTCTTCTTCATCTACTCGATCGCCAAGCCGGTGAGCGCGGCGCTGATCCTCGTCGCGATGCTGGCGGTCATCGCCGGTGCGTCGAGCCAGGCCTACCGCGGCTTCGTGGTGGTGGGCAGCGCGCTCTGGTCGTTCGTCATCGCCGGCATCGCCGGGCTGGCCTGGTCGGTCCTCGACGACCGCGAGCGCTACCGGATGCTCAAGTACGTGTACGTCAGCCCCAGCGACTTCATCGTCGTCCTGATGGGCCGCGGGACGGCCCGGATCGCGGTGGGGGCGATGGGTGCCATGATCACCCTGGCGATCGGCGTCCTCCTCCTCGGCGTCCCGTTCGACCCGTTCGCGGTGGACTGGCTCCTCCTCTCGGTCGTGATGGTCCTGGGCCTCGGCTCGATCGTGGCTCTCGGGATCATCCTGGCCGCGGTCTGTCTCCAGACCCGCCAGGAGGCCTGGTCGTACCCGGAGGCGGTCGCCGGCGCGCTCTTCCTCATCTCCGGCGCCGTCTTCCCGCTCTCGGTGCTGCCGCTGCCGGTCCAGGCGCTGGGGTTGGCCGACCCGATGACCTGGTGGCTGGACGGGACGCGGCGGGCGCTCTTCCCCGGCGGGGCGAGTTCGATCGGCGGGGTCGGATCGCTCTACACCCAGCTCACCGGGCAGCTCGCCCCTGGGTCCACGACCGTCGTCGTCGCCTTGCTGGCGACCGGGGCCGTGGTTACACTCGGAGCGGCGGTCGTCTTCCGGGCGAGTGAGCACCGAGCCAGGGACCGCGGGCTGATCGACCAGACGACCGGGTCCTGAGCGAGGCCCGGGTCAGACGTCCGCACCGGGCCACCGGTGAGCGGTCGGGTGGACACGAGGAGGGCGCGGCGTGCGGATCTACGAGGGGGCTCCTCGGCAGGATTTCGAGGAGGTCTTCCGCTCCATGGGGGCGTTCCTCGACCAGCGATCGATGCAGGAGGTCCTCCTTGTCGAGGCGCCCGACGGGTTCATCGTCCAGGGCCTGGTGACCAGCGAGACCGCGCCCGGCGGCTGGTCGGAGACGGTCGGGACCCAGACGAAGGAGACCCTGACCTTCCTCGACGACGACATCTCGCGGTTCATGGACGAGGCGGTCGCCCGCCGCTCCCGGCCGGCCGAGGACTGGGGGAAGGTCGGCTACTACGAGAAGGCGTTCCGCGTGCTCGGCCGATATATGGACGAGCAGCGACCGCGGGACACCTTCTTCTTCGAGCAGGAGGGGGCCTTCGTCGTCCGGCTCCTGATGGCGACCCAGACGGGGATGCGTCACGTCCTCACCGAATTCACCCGTGACGACATCGAAGCGATGGTCGCGCAGGGCCCCGCCCTGCGCGTCCCGGACCCCAAGCCCGGCGAGACGCCGGCCGCCGGGTCCTGACCACCGGACGGCGGCGGTCCGGATCGACCCGCCGCTCCACGAGTGGTCGCGCCAGGCCGCGACCGACAAGGAGGTAACCCGATGAAGGCTCTCAAGACTGTCGCCGTCGCCCTTGGGATCACCCTCGGCGCGCTCATCGTCATCCCGCTCGCGGTCCTCGCCGGGCTGTTCGTCTGGCTGAAGCTGACCGAGGAGGCCGACGAGGAGACGCTCGAGCTCGACCAGGAGGGCGTCTGACCCTCGGCACCCGCCGGGCGTCATCGTGCCCGGCCCGGTGCCCGATCAACCGGTCGCGGCAGGTAGTCGGGCGAGGATCGCCTTGAGCTCGGCGATCGTCTCCGGGTCGTCCTCGGCGTTCAGGAGCAGGCGCAGGGCGGTCCGTACGAGGTCGGCGTCGCCGCGGGTCAGGACCAGCTCGATCGGCCCTTGCTCGGTCGTCTCGGGCATCGGACACCTCCGGGGTCCAGCCTAGCCGGGCACCCCCGGTCCGCCCAGAGCCTTCCGGCCCGGCGCGATGGCCCGCGGACGCGGCCGCGCCGGCGCGCGGTGGCCGCCTCGCCGGCCGGGCGCGCCAGTCTCGGCGCAGCGCTATCCTCCCGACGATGACCGACCGACCCGACCCCGGCGCGAGCGCCGACGCGACCCTGCGGACGCTCCGTCGCGTCCACTCCACCAGGGACCTGACCCGTGGACCGATCCCCGACGACACGCTCGAGCGGATCCTGGAGGTCGGCCGCTGGACCGGCAGCTCGGGGAACCGCCAGCCCTGGACGTTCGTGGTCGTCCGCGACCGGGAGACGCTCCGCGCGATGGCCGAGGCCTCCCCCAACACCGGGCATGTCGGTCGGGCCGAGGTCGTCATCGCGATCGTCATGGGCGGCCCGGACCTGCCGGGCGGCCCCCACACGACCTGGGACGCCTTCGACGAGGGCCGGGCCGCCGAACGGATGCTCGTGGCGGCGACGGCCCTCGGTCTCGCCTCGGCGATCGGCTGGGTCCTGGCCGGCGGTCGCGACGCGGTCCGGGCACTGCTCGGGATCCCCGAGGACCGGATGATCCGGACGGTCATCTCGCTGGGCTATCCGGGCGAGACCTCCGGTCGGCGTTCGGCACCCGGCACGGCTCGGAAGCCGCTCGCCGAGATCGTCCGCTACGAGCGCTTCGCCTGAGCCGTGCCCCAGACCTCGGGCCCGCAGATGAAGCCGCGACCGTTCGGCGGGTCGAGTCGCTCCGGATCCTCGACGATCGCCGCCAGCCAGGCGCTGACGTCGTCGAAGGTCGACCAGGACCGATAGGCCCAGCCCGCCTCGTCGCACCAGCCGGAGAGGGGCGCCTTGGCGAAGATCGAGTCGGCATGGGCGGCCGCGTAGCGGTCGCTCGTGCCGTCTCCGACGAGGACGACATGCCGTCCTCGCGCCCGATGCTCGAGCACCCGGTTCCGCTTGCACGTCCCGCACAGGTGGCAGTCCGGATGACCGAACGGGAAGCGGATCTCGGGCCGACCGGTCGCCCAGCTCGTCTCGGCCGTGGCGATCGGCAGGCCGGTCACCCCGAGCCTGGCCAGGGCCGGCTCCACGTAGAACCCGTACCCGTCGCTGACGATCTCGATCTCGGCCCCGATCGCCCGGGCGAGGGCCACGAAGCCTGTGAACGTCTCGTCGTGGGGTTGATCGGCCGCCGCGGCCACGACCGGCTCGGGCTCGACCGGCAGCCAGGCGACGAGCTGGGCGAGCTCGCTCCGCGACCCGATCTCGCCGCGGTCGTAGGCGGCGTCGAGCCGGAGCCACTCCTCGCTCGGCGCGAACCGGACCATCATCTCGTCGACGACCTGGGTCAGGCAGATCGTCCCGTCATAGTCGACGAGGAAGCTGATCGGCGGCACGGACGACGGCCCGGTCATCGGCGAACGGTCACTCGCCCATGAGCTGGAGATGGACCCGACGGTCGCGCGGCCGGACGCCGTCGAAGTCGACGAAGTAGATCCGCCCGAACTCGCCGAGCTCCATCCGCCCGTCGACGATCGGGATCGTCTCGGAGCGCCCGACCAGGCCCGAACGGATGTGGGCGTCGGTGTTCAGGCTCCAGACCGCCTTCTCGCCCAGGTCGTCCTCGGCGTGCCGGATATGGAGCGGGCCGGGGTGGAGATACTGGCCCTCGTGCCGGCAGGTCGGTACGAGGGTCTCGAGCCGGTCGAGCATGTCCTGCAGGAGATGCTCCGTGCCGTCGTACAGGCGGTCGTGGGATTCCTCCTGGAGGATCACGCTGCAGGTCGTGTGCGGGGAGTAGACCGTGATCGTGCCCATCCGGATCCCCGATCGGGCGACGGCCGCCTCGGCCTCCGCGGTGACATCGTGGAACATCGGCTTGTGCAGGGGGCTGTGGACCTCGACGGTCTCATGGTGGACGGTCATCCGTTCTTCCTCTCGTTCTCAAACCGGATCGGCGCTGCCGCCGTGCCGCTGGTCCCACGCCCGGCGCATCGCCCGGACCATCCCATCCATCGTCGCGACCGGGTCGGCGGCGCGCAGGATCCCGCTCGAAGAGCCGGTCCCGCCGACCCCCAGGGCCATCATCCGCTCGACGTCGTCCGGTGTCTGGATCCCCGCCCCGCACATCACGATGATCGCCGGGTCGACCCGGCCGACGAGCTCCACCGCCCGCTCGACGAAGCCGCGCATCTCGGTGGCCGCGGACCGGTTCGTGGCGATCAGCTCGGGGGGCTCGGCGAGGACGATGTCCGGGCCGAGCGTCGCGATCTCCGCCGCTTCCTCGGGCGAGTCGGCGTAGACCATCGTGGCCAGGCCCACCTCCTTTGCCCGGGTGAGCGCGCGGGCGATCTCGTCGCGGGTCATCCGTCGCTCGGAGTGGTTGAGCATCGCGCCCGTCGCCCCGGCCGCCCGGACGGCCTCGGCCAGGACGCCCCCGACGCCGCGACCGGGCGAGACCGGGTCCAGGTGCTGGGCGAAGACCTGGAGGTGCCGCGTCGCCCGGGCCACGTCGGCGATGTCGACCGCCTGGGGATCGAACACGATGCTCACGTCGAGCTCGGCGGCCAGCGCGTCGGCCGCCCGCGCCAGGCGGACGGCCTCGGCGCCCCAGGCGTAGCCCTTCAGCCCGATCTCGAAGACGGGCGCCCGGATCGGGCCCCGGGCCTCCATGCTCAGACGACGACCGCTTCGATGCCCAGCATCCGGGCCAGGGCCAGGAGTTGATCCGTCCATCGACCCTGGGCCGCGGCCATATGGTGCGGCGCGCCGGCCTGGCACCACTCGTTGCACCACTCGTCGATCCGCAGCGAGTCGTGCCGGAAGAGGGTCTGCGGCGCCGAGATCGGCCGGGGCGGGAACGGGATGAACTCGCCCTCGGAGATGACGAAGCGCCACTGGTTCTCGCCCATCGTCACCAGGGCCAGGTTCGTCACCGGACCGGGCTGGTAGGCGAACTCGAAGCCGGCCCCGAAGCCGTGGACGCCCTGGTAGTAGATCGAGTGCTTGACCTTGGCCTCGCCGGGGGTGGCGAGGGCCGGGTTGCCGTGGCCGTCGTGGGAGAACATCACGGCGTTGTTCTCGAAGTCGATGACGTAGTTCTCGACCGTGGTGGCCTGGCCGGCGAGCTCCCCGAGGATGAGCTGGGCGACCGCGCAGTTGACGTCACCCTCGGGCGCGGCGGCGATGCCGATCTCGCACAGCCGGCCGGTCCCGTAGGACGGGATGATCCCGACCCGTGGGTCGGTCAGCCAGACCTGGTCGAAGGCCGTGAAGGCGTCGAAGCCATGCTCCTTGACGACGGACTCGAGGGCGAGCGCCATCCGGACCGACCGCTCGAAGAGGGCGGGCTCCATCTCCACCGTGTACTTCGCCCGCTCGGCGGCGACCGTCGCGTCGACGTCGGCCTGGGGGATCTCGCCGAACCGCACGGCGACCTTCTCGGGCTCGAGCGGCCAGACCACCGGCCCGATGTCCTGGCGCAGGGAGAGGCCGTCGAACATCAGGTCGGTCATCCCCTCGAAGGGATGTCCCACGAGGGCGACGCGGGCCGTCCGCAGACGACGCCGGACCGCCGCCGCCGCGATCGTGTCGGCGACCTTGCGCCGGCCCTCCGGATCGTCGAGCCGGCAGGTCACCATCGAGAAGTCGCGGCCGGTCCGGAGGAGGACCGCGGTCAGCTCGGGCATCCCGGCCATCCCGGAGTTGAGCATGACCACGTCGAACCCGTCCGACTCCCCGAGCCGGCTGATCCGCTGGGCGTTCCAGACGAGGACCGGGGCGGTCGTGTCGATGAAGCAGCGGGCCGGGACGACCCCCTTCGTGTAGGCCAGCTCCATCGCCACGATGATGTCGACGTCCTCGGCGTTGAACATCCTGGCCGCCGCTGCAGCCTGGTGCTCCTCCTCGACGAGCCCGGCGTGGACGACGTCGCCGTAGGCGGACAGGAGGTCCGCGATCTCCTGGGCCGCGGCCGTGGCCGCCGGTCGCATGTGCCCGGTCTTGTTGTAGTCGTCCTCGAGCAGCGCCATGACCAGGACACCGATCTTCGCCTTGACCGTCACCTCGAGCCTCCCTGAGCTAGCTGGTCGCGTTTCATGCCATGGTCCGATCGATCCGGGCCGCCTGCTCGGCCGACGCTGCGAACACCGGTCGCAGCGCCTCGAAGAGCTCCCGGTACGTCCTGTAGGCGGCCTCGTAGGCCTCCCGGGTCGCGGGGTCCGGCTGGTATCGCTCGTCGACGGCGACCATCGCTCGACCGCCCTCGTCCAGATCCCGGAACGTCCCGGCGGCGACCCCGGCCAGCATCGCATCGCCACGGATCGCCGCATCCTCGCCCCGCAGGGTGACGACCGGCAGGCCACACACGTCGGCCTTGACCTGGTTCCAGAGCGGGCTCCGCGACCCGCCGCCGTGGGAATGGATCTCGGCCGCCGGCGCCCCGGCCCCGGCCAGCAGCTCGACGTTGCGCCGGAGCATGAACGCGACGGCTTCGAGGATCGCCCGGACGAAGTGACCCTTGCCGTGGCCGAGGCCGAACCCGTAGAAGACGCCGCGGGCGGCCGGGTCGTACTCCGGGCTGAAGGCGCCCGCGAGATGGGGCAGCATCACCAACCCCTCGGAGCCCGGCGGGACCGTCGCGGCGAGATCGGTCAGCAGGTCGTAGGCGACCCGGCCCTCCCGTGCCGCCCGCTCGACCTCCTCGTGACCGAGGGAGTCCCGGAACCAGGTCAGGGCCATGCCCCCGGTCGGGCAGACCGGGCAGTACAGGTAGCGGCCTGGTGCGGAGTGGATGTAGACGGGGGTCTGTCGGCTCCGGTCCCGTCCGTGGCGATCGACCGAGGCCTGAAGGGTCAGTGCTCCACCCGTGCTCTCGGAGACGATCCCCGGGCCGGTGTTGCCGACCCCGACCGCGCCGGCCGCCTGGTCCATCCCGCCGGCGACGACGATCGCCCCGGGCGCGAGCCCGAGCCACTCGGCGGCGCCCGGCGTGAGCCGCCCGACGACGTCGCCCGGCTCGACCGGCTCGGCGAGCCGTCGTTCGTCGATGGCCAGGGCGTCCAGCATCTCGTCCCACCAACGTCGCCCCACGATGTCGAAGAGCATCGTGGTGCACTGGATGCCGCCGTCGGTGGCGAAGCGCCCGGTCAGCCGCTGGAGGATGAAGTCCTCGACGAGGAGGAACCGGTCGGCGTGGGCGAAGAGGGCCGGATCGTGGGTCCGCCACCAGAGGAGCTTGCAGGCGGTCCACGTCGGGAATACCGCGGGGACGCCGGTGACGTCGTAGATGCGGTCCGTACCGAAGTGCTCCTCGAGGGAGCGGGCCTCGGCCGTGGCGCGATTGTCGAGCCAGACGATGGCCGGGCCGACCGGTCGGCCGTCGGCGTCGACCGGGATCACGGTCTCGCCCTGGCTCGAGACGGCGACCGCTCCGACCGACGCGCCGGCGACGCCGGCGGCCGCGATGGCCCGACCGACGGCCGCCCGGATCGCCGCCCAGTAGCGCTCGGGGTCCAGCTCCGTCCGATCCGGGGCCGGGGTCAGGAGGCGGTACTCCTCTCCGGCCGCGGCCAGCAGCCGGCCATCGTCGGCGAAGAGGCCGGCCTTGACCGCCGTGGTCCCGATGTCGAGTCCGAGGAGCGTCGCCATGGCCGGGCGGCGTCAGCCGATCCCGTACCTCTTGGCCGCCTCGATCGGGTCGACCCCGGCCTTGACGACGTCGCGCAGGGCCTGCATGAACGCCTCGGTGTCGCCGGCCTGGATGAGGTTGCGGCCGAAGACGACGCCACGGGCCCCGGAGCGGACGGCGCTGGCGGCGAGGGCCAGGGCGTCCCGCTCGTGGGGGAGCTTCTTCGCACCCAGGGCGAGGATCGGGACCGGCGTCGACCGGACGATCTCCGAGAACCGCTCGCCGGTGTAGAACGTCTTGACCAGGTCCACCCCGAGCTCGGCGACGATCCGGCAGCCGATCGAGATCACCTCGTGGCGCTCCTCCGGCGAGATGTCCTCGTGGCCGGCCGGATAGACCTCACCGACGATCGGCACCCCGGCCGTGCGCTTCTCGGCGACGCATCGAGCGACCATCTCGACGTTCTCGGCGTCGACGGCCTCCGAGCCGGTCTTGATCGACATCCCCACGAGCACGATGTCCGCGCCGAGGGCGGTCGCCCCGGCTGCGCTGATCATCGGCACGCTCCGGCTCTCGTGATAGCCCCACTGGGTCGCGTACTGGGTGCCCCAGTTGAGCCGGACCATCATCGCCGGCGCGCCGCGGTGGCGGAAGACCGAGGCTACGTGGCCGGCCGTCCCCGGGCTGATGAGGATCGCGTCGGCGCCGGCCAGCCGGTCGACGATCGACGAGAGGTCCTCGAACCCGGGCCGGGGCCCGTTGTAGAGGCCGTGATCGATCGCCGCGACGACGGCATTGCCGCTGTCGAACAACCGTGCCAGACGGATCTCCTCGCCGGTCGACACCGCCACCGCCTCCGCTCAGCCCGGCACCCCCGAGCGGACGGCGTCCGGTTGGGTGTCGGAATATGTATGGAATGACGCACGTAATGCTATCGACCATGTTGCGAATGTCAAGTCGGGGCAACCGCTGGCGCGCCGGCCGCGAAGCCGACCCGAGCCGCACTGCACGAACGAGTGGCGGGTCGCGTGTCGAAACGTCAACGTTGATGTTGCGATTCATTTCCGTTTGGGCGTAGGATGCGCTCTGGACTCGGAGAGGAGGCCGGTCGCAGCCGTGGAACGCTCGATGAGCACGGTGCCGGCGCAGCCTCCGCGCCCTTCTCTGGACCATCGGGGCCGCGCTCGAGCCGCGGCGGGATCGCTCGAAAGGAGACGTGGGCGTTGAATCGGAAGTCCTTCCTGGTCCTCACGGCCATCATGGTCGCGACGATCGTCGTGCAGGCCTGCTCGTCGGCGGCCACCAGCACGGCACCCTCCGCTGCCCCGAGCAGCGCAGCCTCGCAGGCCGCGGCGGCCTCGCCGTCGGCCGCAGCCGAGCCGGTGAAGCTGACCCTCTGGCACAACTACGGCGTCGAGTCGAACGCCAAGGTCACCGATGCCCTGGCCAAGGCCTACATGGCCAAGAATCCGAACGTCACGATCGAGCTGGTCGCCCAGCCGGCCGACAACTACTTCGCGCTCCTCAAGACCGCCGCGATCTCCAAGGCCGGGCCCGATCTGATGACGATGTGGACCGGCCTGTTCGCGCTCCAGAACCAGGGCTTCCTCGAGCCGCTGAACCAGTACATCCCGCTCGACACCCTCAAGCAGTTCGACGGGATCAACTGGTGCTCGAAGGACCTCAAGGTCGAGACCGGCGCGATCTGCGTGCCGCTCGACCTGCAGTTCTATAACGGCTTCTACAACAAGGAGCTGTTCACCAAGGCCGGCATCACGGCGTTCCCGACGAACTGGGACGAGCTCTACGCGGCGTGCGACAAGCTCAAGGCGATCGGCGTCACGCCGATGACCTACGGCACCGGCCTGCAGGCGCTCAACGCGGGCTTCTATCCGTACTACGACCTGAGCTACATGATGATGATGTACTCGGTCGACGACTGGAAGAAGCTCTACAACGGCCAGATCGCCTGGACCGATCCCAAGATCGTCGACCAGCTGACGAAGTGGGCCGCCCTCAAGACGAAGGGCTGCACGAACGACGACGTCCTGGCCAACAACGAGTCCGTCTCGCAGTTCGAGACCGGCAAGGCCGCCATGACCCTCGAGGGCTCGTGGGGCTTCAGCGAGTTCCAGGACAAGCTCGGTGACAAGGTCGGGGTCTTCGTCCCGCCCTTCAACGACACCGCGGCCAAGGGCGTGGTCGAGTTCCCCGGAAACGGGTTCGGGGTCACCAGCTACTCCCAGCACAAGCAGGACGCCGCGAACTTCCTGGCCTGGATGGCGACCCCCGAGGCCCAGAAGATCATCGCCGACGGCGGCCTCATCCCGACGGTCGCCGGGACCGCGCCGACCAACCCGCTCGCGCTCGGGATGCTCGACTACGCGGCCAACCAGGGCTTCAATCGCTACCCGATGATCGACAACGTCATGCAGCCCGAGGTCACGGACGTCGCGACCAAGCTGCTCGACGCGGTCCTCGCCGGGACGACGACGCCTGCGGAAGCCGCCCAGAAGATCCAGGACGCGCTGATGGCGTTGCCGGCCGAACGGCGCGGCGACACGTACCAGTAGTCGGAGCCAGTCGGACCGGGACCGTCACTCGCCGACGATCCCGGTCCGCCCACTCCCCGATGACACCGCGATGACTGCGCCGGCGGCACGGCCCGCCGCGACCTCGACCCTCGCGCCGCGCCTGCTCGGCGGGCGGCTCAAGCGCTCCCAGCGACGGGCCGGGCTCGTCTTCATCCTCCCGCTCGTCGTCCTGGAGCTGACCCTCCTCGTCCTGCCGATCGTCCAGACGGTCTTCTATAGCTTCACCGACTGGAACGGGCTGACCTGGAAGTGGCTCGGCGTTCAGAACTACCAGCGGCTCTTCACCGACACCACGTTCTGGCGGGTCGTCTTCAACAACGTCCTCCTGCTGCTGTCGATCCCCGTCGCCATCCTCATCCCGCTGGCGGTTGCCTTCCTGCTCAACGAGCACGTCCGGGGCTGGCGTTTCTTCCGCTCGATCTACTTCCTGCCGACGGCGATCTCCTGGGTGGTGATCGGCATGGTCGCCGTCCGGGTCTTCGCCTCACAGGGGATCCTCAACGGCCTGTTCGACGCAGTCCGGCTGCCCGTCCACCTGAACCTGCTCGGCGCCGAGCTGACGGCGATGCTGGCGGTGATCATCACGTTCATCTGGTCCACCTTCGGGACGAACACGATCATCTTCATCACCGGGATGGCCACCCTGGACCGCGAGATCTACGACGCGGCCAAGGTCGACGGCGCGGGCTCCTTCGCCACGTTCTGGCGGATCACGATCCCGATGCTCATGCGGTTCATCCAGTTCGCCTTCATCGTGACCCTGATCACCGCGTTCACCGCCCTGTTCAGCCTCATCTTCGTGATGACCGGCGGCGGGCCCGGCTACGGCACGACGACCCTGGAGTTCTACGTCTACCAGCAGGCCTTCTCGGTCGGTGTCTTCGGCTACGGGGCCGCGATCGGGGTGGTCCTCTCGCTCATCGTCTTCGCGATCAGCCTCGGCCAGACGCGGATCTTCCGCAGCCGGCTCGACTAGGAGGCGATGACCGTGGATCGGACCCGACGACGCATCTCCCGGGCGGCGATCTTCGTCGTCCTGTGCATCGTCGGCGTGGTGATGCTCTTCCCGTTCTACTTCATGGTCGTCACGGCGTTCCGGTCCCACGACCAGTACATCGCCGGGTCGGGCTTCTCGCTGGACAGCTGGAAGGTCCTGTTCGACAGCATCCCGGTGATCCAGCAGCTCATCAACTCGACGATCGTGACCGGGGGCGCGGTCCTCGTCATCCTGGCGGTCAGCTCGTCGGCGGGGTATGCCCTGGCCAAGCTCGGCTTCCGCGGTTCGGCGTACGTCTTCATCGCCGTCCTCGCCGGGATGACCGTGCCGATGCAGTCGATCATCATCCCGGAGTTCGTGAACATCAGCCAGGTCGGGCTGATCAACTCGTACCTCGGGGCGATCCTCGTCTACGCCGCCCTCGGGGTCCCGTTCGCGACCTTCCTGATGACCGCCTACTACCGCGGCATCCCCAACGAGCTGGTCGAGGCCTCGCTCATGGACGGGGCCTCGTTCTGGCAGATCTTCCTGAAGATCATGCTGCCGATGAGCGTGCCCGCCCTCGTGACGGTGGGCGTCCTCCAGGTCATCCAGGTGTGGGACGACCTGCTCATCGGCCTCCTCTTCCTGAACCGGCCGGACGTGCGGACGATCACGGTCGGCCTGGCGACGCTCCAGTCGTCGCGGATGGTCGACGTCCCGGCGCTCATGGCCGGCTCGATCATCAGCGCCCTTCCGGCGATCGTCGTCTACCTCATCTTCCAGCGGAACCTGGTCGCCGGCCTGACGATGGGAGTCAACAAATGACGGTCGGCGCGGCCCCCGGCGCGAGCGGCTACAACGCCCGGGCCCGTCGCGACGAGATCGCTCGGCTGGTGGAGGAGGACGAGCGCGTCTCGGTCGGCGAGCTGACCGAGCGCTTCCACGTCACCGACGCGTCGATCCGCCGGGACCTGATGATCCTCGAGGACGCCGGCCGCCTGCGCCGCGTCCACGGTGGCGCCGTGGCCCGGCTCGACTCGCGGGCCCGGGGCATCTACGCCACGAAGCAGCGCGACCACCGCGAGCAGAAGGCCCGTATCGGGGCCGCGGCCGCCGGGCTCATCCGGGCCGGCGACGTCGTGTTCTTCGACTCCGGGACCACCGTCGCCCAGGTCGCGGCGCACGTCCCGATCGCGCTCCGACGGGCGAGCGCCATCACGATCGTCACCCACTCGCTGCCGGTCGTCGACGAGATCGGCGACTGGGAGTCGCCCCATCTCATCTGCCTCGGCGGGCTCTACCTGCCGGACTACCAGGCCCTGGTGGGACCGCAGACGGTCGCGGCCCTGCGCGACCTGTCGGCGGACGTCGTCTTCCTCGGCTGCGACGGGCTGTCGGCGGATGCCGGCCTGACGACGCCGCACATGCTGGTGGCGGAGGTCGGGGCCACGATGGCCGGGCGTAGCCGGCGGGTGGTCGCGGTCGCCGAATTCGAGCAAGCTCGGGCGACAGGGCTTCACGCCGATCGTCCCGCTCGCCGCGATCCAGGTCCTCATCACCGACGATGCCGCGGACCCGGCCCAGGTCGAGCGCCTGCGTCGGCGGGGGATCGAGGTGATCCTGGCGTGACCGCGACGGCGGTCGCCGGATGAGCGGCGCCACGATCGCCCGGCAGACGATCGACGGCTTCGAGGCGATCAGCCTCGAGAACGAGGCCGTCCGGGTGACCGTCGTCCCGGAGCTGGGTGCCCACGCGACCGAGCTCGTCGACCGGGCCGCCGGGCGGGACCTCCTCTGGCACAACCCGCGGACGACGCTCCGACGGGCCCCGTACGGCGCCCACTTCGACGACTGGTGGTCGGGCGGCTGGGACGAGATCTTCCCGACCGGCGACCGGGCGCTCCTCCACGACGAGCTGCTGCCGTACATGGGCGAGATGTGGTCGGTCCCGTGGTCGTCCGACGTCTCGATCGCGGGCGACCTGGCCTCGGTCACCACGGTGGGCCACGCGACGATGGCACCGGCCCGGATGGAGCGCCGGCTCTGGATCCGCGGGGACGAGCCGGCGGTCCACGCCTCGTACCGGATCGTCAACCTCGACCTCCGGCCGCTGCCGTTCCTGTGGGGGATCCACCCCGTCTTCGCCGTGACGCCCGGCCACCGGATCGACCACCCGGCCCGGACGATGCTGGTCGGGGTCTCGTCGGATCGGTCGATGGGGACGGTCGGGGAGACGTACCCCTGGCCCGCGCTGCCCGACCCGACGGCGCCGGGCGGAACGCGCGACATCCGGCGGGTACGTCCTCGGGAGGACGCCGTCTTCGGCGGTCATTGGGCCACCGATCTCCGGGAGGGCTGGCTGTCCCTGACCGACACCGCGACCCGGCGGGGCGTCGCGATCGTCTTCCCGGTCGAGGTCTTCCCGCACGCCTGGCTGTGGCAGGTCTACGGCGGCTGGCGAGGTCACCATCACCTGGCCCTGGAGCCGTGGTCCGGCTACCCGATGCAGCTCGAGGAGGCCGCGGCGGCGGGGCGGACGAGGGTCCTCGAGCCGGGCGAGGCCCTCGAGGCCGAGGTGACGTTCGTGCTCTTCGGTGGCCTCGATTCGGTGCACTCCATCGCGAGTGGGGCGGGCGGGTTCGAGGTCCGCTAGCCAGCAGATCCCTTCGGGTCGGTCGCCCCGACGCCCGGATGGGACGCTTCGACGGCCGTGGACATCTACCTTCCATGACGGACATCGCCGCGCCGGGAGTCTCGGGTCTCGAGCCGACGGTCCGCCTCGCGGCGGCCGGCGACGAGGCGGCCTTCTCCCGGCTCGTGGGCGAGCACCACGGATCGATGGCGAAGGTGGCCTTCGTCGTCTGCGGTGACGCCCAGGTCGCCCGGGACGCGGTGCAGGCCGCCTGGGCGATCGCGTGGCGCACGGTGCGGACGCTGCGCGATCCCGACCAGGTCCGACCGTGGCTTGTGGCGATCGCCGCACCTGGAGGGCGAGACCGCCACGCCCCTGGATGACGGCCGCGTCCTCATCGTGGGCGGCACGTCCCTGTCGGCCGACCGCACGGTGCCCCATTCCGCCCGGTGCCGAGCTGTTCGACCCGGCGGCTTCGCGATGAGGGACCGAGTCGGGCCGACCTCGGCCCGCCATTGAAAGTCCGAGCCTCGACGGACCTCTGATACGTTGAGGCACCCCACCAGGGGCACATCACAGAGGTTCGACAGCGGTGGATCGGGCACTCGTCGAGCGGGCACAGCGAGGGGATCGCGACGCCTACGAGACGCTCGCGCGCGCCTCGGCCCGCCGGCTCTTCCTGACGGCGCAGCGGATCGTACGCGACGCCGACCAGGCGGAGGACGCTGTCCAGCAGACCCTCGTCGCGATCTGGCGCGAGCTGCCCAGCCTGCGCGACCCGGAGCGCTTCGAGGCGTGGACCTATCGGCTCGTCGTGCGCTTCTGCCTGGCCGAGTCGCGCCGCGCCCGTCGGAGCGGCGTTCGCGAGATCCGGATCGACGAGACCGAGCCGGCCCGCTCCGACGCCTACGCCGCGGCCGATCTCCGCGACCAGCTCGACCGGGCCCTGGCGGCGCTCTCCCCCCAGCACCGGACGGTGGTCGTCCTCCACCACTACGCGGGCCTGCCGCTTGCCGAGATCGCCGAGGTCCTCGGCGTGCCCTACGGCACGGTCGGCTCGCGGCTCCACCACGCCACCCGCGCGATGCGGGCGGCGATCGAGGCCCATGACCGGTCCGTGATCGCGGAAGGACAGCCGGCATGACCGCGACCTTCGACTTCGACCGGCTGCTCGAGTCCGTCCTCGAGACGGGCGGCCCGCAGACGCTCCCGGCGACCCTCGTCGAGACGGCCCTGGCCGAGGCCCGCGGGGCCCGTCAGCGTCGACCGATCGTCCGGTCGCTCGATCGACGGGCCTGGCCGGCGCCGCGACTGTCCCCGGCGAACCCCGCGACGGCCCGTCTCGCCCTGATCGGCCTGGTGATGCTGCTCGCCCTGGCCCTTGTCGCGGCGGCCGTCGTGGTCGGCGGCCCGACGCTTCGTGGCGACATCCGGCCACCCGGCTGGGCGGTCACCGGGACGATGATCGACGCCCGGACCAACCCCACGGCCACGCTCCTCGAGGATGGCCGAGTGCTCGTGGCCGGGAACACCGGCAACCCGGCCGTGGCCGCCGCGGAGCTCTACGACCCCCGGACCCGGACCTGGGCGGCGACCGGGGTGATGCGGAACGCACGGTCCTTCCCGACGGCCACGCTCCTGTCCGACGGCAAGGTGCTCATGGCGGGCGGGGCCCTCGATGGCCAGGGGCTGGCCACGGCCGAGCTCTACGACCCGCTCACCGGGCGGTGGACCGATACCGGGCGGATGACCGAGCCCCGCTCCCAGCACGCGGCCGTCCGGCTGCAGTCCGGCAAGGTGCTCGTCGTCGGCGGCAGTGCCGGGGACCCGCCGGCCCCGTCGGCCGAGCTTTACGACTCCGACAGCGGGACGTGGACCCCGACCGGGTCGATGGCCGCCTGGCGCGCCTCGCCCATGCTCACCCTGCTGGCCGACGGCCGGGTGCTCGTGGCCGGCGGCTTCGGGATCGGTCAAGGTGTCGCGTCGGCCGCAGCCGAGCTGTACGACCCGAAGACCGGGCAGTGGACAGCGACCGGGTCGATGGGCGAAGGTCGCGTCGACGGCAACTCGGCGACCCTCCTCCCCGACGGCCGGGTGCTCGTCGCCGGCGGTGACCGGTCCTCGGCCGAGCTGTACGACCCGCGGAGCGGGACCTGGACGCCCACGGCCGGCATGATCGCGGGCCGCGGTGGACACACTGCGACGCTCCTGCCCGACGGCCGGGTGGTCGTCGCCGGCGGGCTCGGCAGCGGGACCAATGCGCTGGCCTCGGCTCAGCTGTACGACCCCGTCACGGGATCCTGGACGGCCACCGGGTCGCTGACCACGGCTCGTCTCGAGGGCCGAGCGGTCCTCATGCCCGACGGCAGCGTCCTGGTGGTGGGCGGAAGCTCGAGCAACAACGGCATGCCCCTGGCCGCCGCGGAGGTCTATCAGCCGTGAGCGCTCTCCGACCGCTCGCGAACCGACGTTCCGCGGCCCCGGGCCGACTCGGCCTCCTGGTCCTGGCCCTCCTCGGTGCCGCCTGCGCCGCTCCGGGACCCGTGAGCCCCGTCGGCCTCGTCTCACCCGCGGCCCGTGGATCCGCGTCACCGGCCGCCCTGTCGGGTTCGCCTACGCCGAGCCCGCAGCCGAGTCGCCCGCGGCTCACCCCGACCGCCAGCCCGACCTTCACGCTGCTCGGACCCTTGCCGACGGCCAGGCTGAGCGCCGCTACGGCTGCGTCACTTCAGCGAGTGCTCGAGGGCGCGGTCGCGGAGGGTGCTCCGGATGTGATCGCGGCGGTCATCACTCCGGACGGCACGTGGGCCGGGGCCGCCGGGATCGACGGTCCGAAGGGTCGCGCCGCGACGGCCCGCGACGAGTTCGCCATCGCCAGCGTCACGAAGACCTTCACGGCGGCGTTGGTCATGCGCCTGGTCGAGCAGGGCAAGATGGATCTCGATGCGCCGCTGGCTTCATACCTTGGCGATCTGAAGGTCGACACGAACGGCGCGACGATCCGACAGGCCCTCGAGATGCGGGCCGGGCTCGCTGACGATGGGCTCGGGGTCGCGGACCAGATCGTGGCCGATCCGGGCCGCGTGTGGACGACCGCCGAGACCGTGGCCGGCATGGATCCGCCGTTCGCCGCCGCCGGCACGGAATACCGCTACTCGAGCCCCACCTATCGGCTGCTGGCCATCGCCGCCGAGCACGTGACCGGGAAGTCGTATGCGGCGGCCCTGCGCGCCGAGCTCCTCGATCGGGTCGGCGCCTCCCGGATCCTCGACCAGGGGCCCGAAGCCCCGACCCCGAAGCCGTGGGCGCTCCCGATCGGTACCCACATGGGCAGGTACCGCCCATCCGACCTCGGCGCCGGCGGTGCGGTGTCGTGCATCTCGTCGGCGACGCGCTCGACGGGTTCGTCGTCGATGGCCAGCGACGCTCCGTCCCTCGCTGCCTGGGTCTGGCACTTGTTCGCCGGCGACATCGTCAGCGCCCCCTCGCTCCAGCAGATGTTGCCGGGCGATCGCTTCGGCTTCGCCTACGGACTCGATGAGGGACCGTATGGGGTCGAAGCCGTCGGAACCTCGGGAGGCAAGACCGGCTACGGCTCGCAGTTCATGCTGTTCCCCGAGTCAAGAGCCGTGGTCGTCATCTTCGTCAACGAGCCGGACTTCATCATCGAACCGATCGTGAGTGGGCTTCTGGAGGCGGCCGTCGCCCGGTGATCGGTCGATCCCGGGGTTCGAGCCGGGGCGATCAGGGCGGGTCGCAGGTGGCCGGATCGCGTCCGCGAGTTGCCCCGGGGGCCTGTTTCCGATAGCATCAGAAAAACCCCCGGAGGACCGATCCCATGGCGAAGTATGTCTTTGTGACCGGAGGCGTCGCCTCCTCTCTGGGCAAGGGCATCACCGCCGCCAGCATCGGCCGGCTCCTCAAGGCACGGGGCCTCCACGTCTCCATCCTCAAGCTCGACCCGTACATCAACGTGGACCCGGGCACGATGTCGCCGTATCAGCACGGCGAGGTCTTCGTCACCGACGACGGGGCCGAGACGGACCTCGACCTGGGCCACTACGAGCGGTTCATCGACGAGAACCTGAGTCAGTCGAGCAACGTCACCACCGGCCGGATCTACCAGGCGGTCATCGCCAAGGAGCGCCGCGGCGACTACCTCGGTGGCACCGTCCAGGTCATCCCGCATATCACCAACGAGATCAAGGAGCGGATCCAGCGGCTGACCCGTGACGGGCGGGCCGACGTGGTCATCGTCGAGGTCGGCGGGACGGTCGGCGACATCGAGAGCCTGCCCTTCCTCGAGGCGATCCGCCAGATGCGCAAGGACGTCGGCCGGCAGAACGTCCTCTACGTCCACGTGACGCTCCTGCCCGAGCTGGCGGCGACCGGCGAGCTCAAGACGAAGCCGACCCAGCACTCGGTCAAGGAGCTCCGCGGGATCGGCATCCAGCCGGACGTCATCGTCCTCCGTTCCGATCACCCGGTGAGCGACGACATCCGCGAGAAGATCGCCCTCTTCACCGACGTCCCGGCCGATGCGGTCATCCCGGCCGTCACCGCCTCCACGATCTACGAGGTCCCACTCCTGTTCGAGGAAGCCGGTCTCGGCGACCTGGTCATCCGCGATCTCGCCCTGGCCGACACCACGAACCCGCCCGACCTGACGGCCTGGACCGAGCTCGTCGAGCTCATCAAGCGGCCCAAGCCCACCCTCGAGGTCGGGCTCGTCGGCAAGTACATCGAGCTGCCCGACGCCTACATGAGCGTCACCGAGGCGCTCCGCCACGCGGCCTGGGCGAACGGCGTCGACGCGAAGGTCCGCTGGGTCAACTCCGAGACGCTCACTCCGGATAACACGGCGGAGGCGCTCGACGGCGTGGCCGCGGTCCTCGTCCCCGGCGGCTTCGGCCATCGCGGGATCGAGGGCAAGGTCCTCGCCGCCCACTACGCCCGCGAGCGGCGGATCCCCTACCTGGGGCTGTGCCTGGGCCTCCAGTGCGCGGTCATCGAGTTCGCCCGCGAGGTCCTCGAGACCTCCGACGCCAACTCGACCGAGTTCGACATGTTCACCGCGAACCCGGTCATCGACTTCATGCCCGACCAGCGGGACATGGAGGACAAGGGCGGGACGATGCGGCTGGGGATCTACCCGGCCAGGCTGACCCCCGGCTCGAAGGCCGCCGCGGTCTACGGCCAGGAGGTCATCTACGAGCGGCACCGTCACCGCTTCGAGGTGAACAACCGCTACCGCCAGACGCTCGAGGCGGCCGGCATGGAGCTGTCCGGCCAGTCGCCCGATGGCCGCCTCGTCGAGATCGTCGAGCTGCGCGACCATCCCTGGTTCGTGGCCAGCCAGTTCCACCCCGAGTTCAAGAGCCGTCCGGATCGGCCGCACCCGCTGTTCGACGGCTTCGTCGCCAGCGCGATCGCCGTGGCCGACGGACGCGAGCCCGTCCTCAGGGCGCGCGTCGTCACGCCCGCCGCCGCGCCCGCTCCGGTGATCGCCATCCCGATCGAGACGCAGGCCGCGGACGCCGCCCCCTCGGGGTCGTGACCGCGGCAGGCCGGTGGGCCGCGTCGGGTTCCGTCGGACCTTGCCCGATCACGCCGCCCCGCGTCCCGGCGCCCGGCCCGCCGCGGGTCTAGAATCCGGGCTCCATCCCACGATCGCCACGCGGAGCGCGCCCCGATGAAGATCTTCCTCGACACCGCGGACATCGACGAGATCCGCATCGCGGCCCGCTGGGGCGTCCTCGACGGCGTGACCACGAACCCCAGCCTGTACGCCAAGGTCGGCGGCTCGTACGAAGCCATCCTCAAGGAGGTCTGCACGATCACCTCCGGCCCGGTCAGCGCCGAGGTCATCGCCGACGACGTCGAGGGGATGCTCGACGAGGGTCGCAAGTTCGCCCGGATCGCCCCGAACATCTACGTCAAGGTGGCGATGAGCGAGAACGGGCTCGAGGCGATCAGCCGGATGGCCGAGGAGGGCATCCGGACGAACTGCACGCTCATCTTCACGGCGAACCAGGGCCTGCTCGCCGCGAAGGCGGGGGCCAGCCTCATCTCGCCCTTCGTCGGCCGGCTCGACGACATCAACCAGGACGGGATGATCGTGATCCGTGAGCTGGCCGAGATCTTCGCCCTCCACGAGATCCAGGCCGAGATCCTGTCCGCCTCGATCCGGAACCCGCTCCACGTGACCCAGTCGGCACTCGCCGGGGCCCACATCGCGACCCTGCCGTTCAAGGTCCTCCAGCAGATGATCCATCACCCTCTGACCGACAAGGGGATCGCCCAGTTCAAGGCCGACTGGGCGAAGGCGAGTGCGGAGGCCGCCGCCCGGGGTTGATCCGGTCCCTCGGACCGCGGCCCGCGTATCCGGCCGACCCTGGCCCGATCGACCGCCGCCGCCCGTGCGACCGCCGCCGGCCGCCGCGAGCGTACGGTGGCGCCCCCCCATCGCGACCGGTGGTGCGCGTCGCATCGCGACCGTGTCGCCCATTGACGGCGCGCGCCTCGGGCGTCTATGCTCACCGCGTTCCCACGAGGCCTGCGCTGCGGACTGATTCCGCGCGAAACCAACGGCCCCGCCTGTTCCTTCTTGGTGACCCTGTCCAGATGCCTCCCACCGGTCCCGACCAGCGCTCCCGCAATCGCCGCCCTCGCCGCCGCACGCCCGGCGGTGGCGCCCGTCCGCCGGTGACCGAGTTCGAGGAGATGCAGGAGATCGAGGCCGCCCGCGAGCGGAACGACCTCGACATCACCGACCTGCGGGCGATGTCCGAGAAGGAGCTCCGGGCGGTCGGCAAGGACCTCGAGGTCGACGCCGCCGCCGGTGAGCGCCGCGAGGACATCGTCGACCGGATCCTCCAGCGCCAGACGGAGCGGGCAGGTCATGCCTACGCCTCGGGCATCCTCGACATCGTCGACGAGGGCTTCGGGTTCATGCGCCGGCACGGCCTGCTGCCGAGCCCGGATGACGTCTACGTCAGCTCCAGCCAGGTCCGTCGCTTCGGGCTCCGGATCGGCGACCGGGTCTCCGGGGCCGTCCGTGCCCCGCGCGAGGCCGAGAAGTACTGGGGTCTCCTCCGGGTCGACTCGGTCAACGGCGTGGACCCGGCCACGGCCGCCCGCCGTCCGCACTTCGGCGACCAGACCCCGATCCACCCGGACAAGCTGCTCAACCTCGAGTCGGACCCGAAGAACCTCAGCCAGCGCCTGATCAACCTGGTCAACCCGATCGGCAAGGGCCAGCGCGCCCTGATCGTCAGCCCGCCGAAGGCCGGCAAGACGATGCTCCTCAAGCACATCGCCAACGGGATCACCACGAACTACCCGGAGATCCTCCTCATGGTCGCGCTCATCGGCGAGCGCCCCGAGGAGGTCACCGACATGCGCCGGAGCGTGAAGGGCGAGGTCATCAGCTCGACGTTCGACGAGCCGACCGAGAACCACACCCACGTCGCCGAGATGGCCCTCGAGATCGCCAAGCGCCAGGTCGAGACCGGTCGCGATGTCGTCATCCTGCTCGACTCGATCACTCGCCTCGCCCGAGCCTACAACCTCGCCTTGCCGCCGAGCGGCCGGACCCTCACCGGCGGCCTCGATCCGATCGCGCTCTATCCGCCGAAGCGGTTCTTCGGGGCGGCCCGGAACATCGAGGAGGGCGGCAGCCTGACGATCATCGGCACCTGCCTGGTCGACACCGGCTCGCGGATGGACGATGTCATCTACGAGGAGTTCAAGGGCACCGGCAACTCGGAGCTCATCCTCGACCGGCGCCTGGCCGAGAAGCGGATCTTCCCGGCGATCGACGTCCAGCGTTCGGGCACCCGACGCGAGGAGCTGCTCCTCGAGGAGGGCACCCTGAAGATGGTCTGGACGATGCGCCGGATGCTCTCAGCGGTCGGCACGAACGAGGGCATCGAGCTCCTCCTCAACCGCCTGTCGAAGACCGACAACAACGCCCAGTTCCTGGCCGGGCTGACGAAGAGCCTGGACCAGACGTAGCGACCGGAGCGACCGGTCCGAACGGGCCGAATGGCCGTTTGCGCGGGCCGGCGCACCTCTGGTACCGTGACCCTGACATCGGCCGCCTCGACGGACGTCGGGGCCCGCGCGCCAAGAGACCCCCAGCTCGATACGCGCCCCGACCGGACGGCGAACCCCGCGCCCCGACCCCCGCGAAGCCGTCCGTTCCAACCTGGAGACCGTATTGCTGAACGCAGCGGTCAGAGCCCGCGACGCCCTGCGGCGTCTCCGGCCTGACCGAACGACGCCGAACGGGACCGCCATCACGCTCCGCTACCGAAGCGTGGGTGCCGGGCCGTCCGAGGAGGGCACGACCCGGAGCGGTCGACCCGCCCACGCCCGCCCGATCGACCAGGACAGCCGTCGCTCGGTCGGCGCCCGCCGGCTCCGGCTCGGCGAGCGGGTCGGGGCGGCTCTCGGTCGCCTGGCCACCCGCCCCGTCGTCGCGCTGCGTTCGGGTCCACGTCTCGGCGATCGCGAGCGGCTCCTGCCGATCGTGGTCGCGCTCCTCGTCCTCGTCGGCTCGCTCTCCTCGATCGCCCGGCCGGCCCCGACCGGCGCCGTCGGCGGGACGACGAGCGGCGATCAGCCCCGCCTGGCGATCGCCGGACTGGAAGTCGACACGACCGGTATCGACTCCGGCGTCGGCGTCGACGGCTACGACCCCGGCGCGGCCCGGCTGGACCCGGCCGGCGACGGCGACCTCTCGGCGGCCGACGCCCCAGGGGGCCCCTATCTCGCCGACGGGACGCTGCTCAAGCCGATCGCCGTCGACACCACCGTGGACGACGGCGCAAGCACCCTGCGCGAGTACCGGGTCCGTTCCGGCGACACGCTCACCGGGATCGCCCGGCACTTCGGGCTCTCGATGATGACCCTGTGGTGGGCGAACCACCTCAAATCGAAGGACGCCCTCCACGTCGGCCAGAAGCTCGTCATCCCCCCGGTCGACGGGACCGTCCATGTCGTTCTCGCCGGCGAGACGCTGGCCGGCATCGCCAAGAAGGCCGGCGTCTCGACCGACGACGTCGTGACCTTCAACGGCCTGACCGACCAGACGGTCGTCGTCGGCCAGACGCTCGTCCTGCCGGGCTCGCACGGCGCGCCGATCCCGACCCCCAAGCCGAAGCCCCGGCCGGTCTACGCCTCGCGGAGCACCAGCGGTGGGAGCAGCGGCGGTCGGACGAGCACGCCGCGGTCCTACGGCGGCGGCGTCTTCGCCTGGCCGGTGCCGGGCGGCTACATCAGCCAGTACTTCCACTACGGCCACCCGGCGATCGACATCGCGGCGCCGTACGGCAGCCGGATCGTCTCGGCTGCGTCGGGCACGGTGATCTTCGCCGGCTGGAAGAACAACGGCGGCGGGTACCAGGTCTACGTGGCCCACGGCTCCGGCCTGTTCACCACCTACAACCACATGTCGGCGATCACCGTCCGGGTCGGCGAGCACGTCGGCCGAGGCGAGCAGGTCGGCCGCGTCGGGATGACGGGCAGCGCCACCGGCCCGCACTGCCACTTCGAGGTGTGGCGCGGCGAGGTCTGGGGCAGCGGGTATCGCGTCAACCCGCTCTCCTATCTGTAGCGCCGGGGCCAGCGGCTCCGCGACGACCGCCTCGCGCGATCCGGGACCGACTGTGGGACGATCCCGCTGATGTTCCTCGACCGCGTGAAGATCAACGTCCGGGCGGGTGACGGCGGCGACGGCGCGGCCACCTTCCGTCGTGAGGCGCACGTCCCGCGCGGCGGGCCCGACGGGGGCGACGGCGGCCGGGGCGGCTCGATCCACCTCCGGGTGGACCCGGGCCAGACGACCCTCCGCGACTTCCGCCATCACCATCACTTCCGGGCCGAGCCCGGCGGTCGCGGCACGGGCTCCCGCCGCCACGGCAAGGCCGGCGCGGACCTGTCCCTCGTCGTCCCGCCGGGCACGGCGGTCTACGACGACGAGACCGGCGAGCTCCTGGCCGACCTCGTCTCCGTGGAGCAGGTCGCGATGATCGCCCGCGGTGGACGGGGCGGCCTGGGCAACACCCACTTCGCGACGTCGACCCACCAGGCCCCGAAGCACGCCCAGAAGGGCGAGCCGGGCGAGGAGCGGTGGGTCCGCCTGGAGCTTCGGCTCATCGCCGACGTCGGGCTCGTCGGGCTGCCGAACGCCGGCAAGTCCACGCTCCTCGCCGCGATGACCGCCGCTCGACCGAAGATCGCCGACTACCCGTTCACCACCCTCGAGCCGAACCTCGGCGTGCTCGACCTGGGCGACGAGGACGAGCGCCGGCCGACGATCGCCGACGTCCCCGGGCTCATCGAGGGCGCCAGCCAGGGCGCCGGGCTCGGCCACGCGTTCCTGCGGCACGTCGAGCGGACGCGGATCCTCGTCCACGTGGTCGACGGCTCGGATCGCGACCCCGAGTGGGCGCACACCGTCATCCGCGACGAGCTCGAGGCCCACGACCCGGTGCTCCTCCAGAAGCCGCTCGTCGTCGCGTTCAACAAGATGGACCGCCCGGCCGCGCAGGCGGCCTGGCCGACCTTCCGCGACGCCCGCACCGCCGAGGGCCTGACCTGCGTCGCGATCGCCGCGACCACGGGGGAGGGGATCGCCGAGCTACGCGCTCTGATCGCCGATCGGCTGCCGGGCCCCGAGGACCTCGACGAGCCGCCCGAGCCCGCCGGCGTGGTCGTCCACCGGATCGACTCGATGAGTGACGGCTTCGCGGTCGAGCGCGACGAGGACGGCGCGTTCCGGGTCCGCGGCCGACGGATCGAGCGGATCGCTGCCCAGACGGACTTCGAGGTGGACGAGTCCGCCGACCGCTTCCAGCGCGATCTCGCTCGTCTCGGGATCGACGCCGAGCTGCGGCGGGCGGGCATCGCGGCCGGCGACACCGTCCGGATCGGCGCCGTCGAGCTCGAGTGGGACCGCGAGGCCTGGGAAGGCCGGTGATCGCTCCACCCCCGGCCCCGGTCGTCACCGGCTCGGTCGGGATCCTCGGCGGGACGTTCGACCCGATCCACCTCGGGCACCTCGCGATCGCCGAGGAGGTCCGCGAGGCGCTCGGGCTCGAGGTGGTCCTCTTCGTGCCGACCCGGGCCCCGGTCCACAAGCCCGGTCGGCCGGTCAGCCCGCCCGAGGCCCGGGTCGCGATGGTGGCCGCCGCCATCGCCGGCAACCCCCGGTTCGCGCTGAGTCGTCTCGAGGTCGACCGCGACGGCCCGTCGTATGCGGTCGAGACGCTCGAGGCGCTCGCCGCCGCGGCGCTGGCCGCCGGCCGGGACCCGGACCTGACGTTCATCCTGTCGGCGGAGGCCTATGCCGACCTGCCGACCTGGCACCGACCCGGGCGGATCCTGGAGCTCTGCCGGATGGCGGTGGTCCCGCGCCCCGGCGCCCCGCTGCCGGATCCCGTCGCGATGGGCCGCCGGGTCCAGGGGGCCGAGGACCGAACGCTCGTCCTCGACGGCCCGCTCCTCGCGGTCTCGGGATCGGTCATCCGGGCCAGGGTCGCCGCCGGTCGCTCCATCCGGTACCTCGTCCCGGATGCGGTCGCCGGCTACATCGACGACCATGGCCTCTACGCCGCCGTCGATCCCTCGAGGAGGACCACCGAACCGTGACCGACCCCGCCCCGCCGCCGAAGAGCCGACGAACGAAGGCCAAGCCCGAGTTCGGGTTGCCGACGCGCGAGAAGCCGGCCAACCCGGATGGTCGGGATTCGCTCGACATCGCCCGCCGGGTGGTCGAGCTGGCCGAGGACAAGAAGGCGGCCGACATCGTCCTGCTGGACCTGCGCGAGCTGACGACCCTGGCCGACGCGTTCGTCGTCTGCTCGGGTGGATCGGAGCGTCAGCTCGACGCGATCGCCGACGCGATCGTCGACGGGCTGCGGATCGAGGGGGTCCGGCCGATCGGGCGCGAGGGCGTCGCCGCGTCGCACTGGGTCCTGCTCGACTTCGGTGGCGTGGTCGTCCACATCTTCACGCCGCCCGAGCGCGACTTCTACCAGCTCGAGAAGCACTGGTCGGAGGCGCGAACCGTCCTTCGGGTGCAGTGAGGGGTGGTCCGGGGTACTGGGGTGGGGTAGTACCGTCGGGTCATGACGGGAGGGGTGCGGTCGGGCGTTGAATCCGGGCCCGGACGCCAGAAGGTGTCCCGCTGAGAGGTCGACGACCCGGATGGCCCGCACCCGCGAGCGCTGCCCGCGCTGCACCGGCAAGCTCGTCGTGAGTCGCTTCGACACGGCGTTCCGCCTGGACGACGCCTCGGAGCGACTGTGCTTCGGCATCCCCGGCAGCCTCTGCCAGGCATGCGTCCAGCTCTTCGTCGACCCGGACCTGCTCGACCTGCTCGACCTCGACAGCGCGGTCTGCACGTTCGCGATCGAGAGCGACCTCGTCCTCCAGGAGCAGGCCTGGTCCTCCGGCCGCTGAGCCTCCGCCGCCGGGTCCCACCGGCACGCGTGCCCCCGCCTAACCGACCGCCGGGGCGACCCGTTCGGCGAGCCACAGGGTGAACGCCAGCCTCGTCGCCGGCGCCCGACCCGTCGACCTGCCGGCGCCCTTCACCAGCGCGTCGAGCTCCAGGAGGCCCTCGAGGGCCCGGGTGAGCTCCTCGACCGTCCAGCCCGCGGCCTGCTTGCCGAGGGTCTCCGCCCGGAACGGGTGGAGCTTGAGCAGGCGCGGCAGCTCGCGCATCGGGGTCCCGGACGCGACGAGGTCGGCGACCTCGATGAGCTCACGGAGTCGCCGGTGGAGCTGGACGACGACGACCGGCTCCGGTGTCGCGTCGAGGACGCGGTCGAGGAGATCGGCGGCCTCCTGGGTCCGGCGCCAGGCGACCGCGTCGAGCAACGCCCAGGCCGAAGCGGGGACCGCCTCGGCGGAGAGCTCGCGGACGTCGTCGGCGGTGACCGGCCCATCGGGACGATAGAGGGCGAGCTTGTCGAGCTCGGCTACCGCGAGCTGACCCTGGCGGCGTCGGTCGACGTCGGCCTCGCGGACGAAGGCACCGACCCGCTCGGCAAGGGTCCTCGCGGCACCCGGCGCGAGGCGCATCCCGCGCTCGGACGCGCGGTCCTCGATCCAGCGCGCCATCCCGCCCTCGGTCGGGGCACGGGACCCGCGGACCTCGCCGCCCACCGCTTCCACCGCCGCCGCGAGGGTGGCCCGATCCCCGGCCAGTCGGCCGTCCTTGGGCCAGCGGTCCACCGGGTCGAGGAAGACGAGGGCATTGCCCGGGGCGACCGTCGTGAGCAGGGCGAGGAGGGCCTCGCGGTTCGCCTTCGCCCGGATGAGCGGTCCGGGCTCGCTCACGATCGCCGCGGTCCCGCCGCCGAACAGGGCGCCGGTCGCGATCCGTTCACCGATCTCGGCCGCCGTCGTCACCGCGCCGCCGACCCGCCAGGTCTGGAGTCGCTCGCCGTCCGGTCCGGCGATCCGCCGGAGCAGCTCCCCGGCCGCCCGCTCCACCGAGTAGACGTCGTCGCCCCAGTAGTAGCCGATCGGCGCGGCCGGTGGACCGCCGGGCCGCGTCCGGCTCGAGCCCGGACCGGCGTCCGGTGCGCGGGTCATCGCGAGGCCGCCGGCGATGCGCCGCTCGCGGGCGGCCCGGATCGCCCGCCCGGTCCAGGGCAGCCGGCGGACCTCGTCGGGCCGGACCCCGGCGGCCTCACAGACGTCGCGCTCGAGGCGAGCCGCGCGCTCCCGGACCAGCCGCGCGGTCTCGTCGTCCCAGCCGCCCGGGTAGCGCCGCCGCCAGGATGTGAAGCGCGCGTCCATCGGCTCCACGCGCGCCCCCGCCCGTTTGTCGGCATAGGCGACGATCCGCGTCTCGAGGCTCGAGGCCGCGAGCCACCGTCGGAACCGCTCGCCGTCCTCGAGGCGGGTCACCGGGTGAGCCTCGACGGCCGGACCGAGCTCGGGGTGCCCGCGCTCGGCCAGCCAGGCCGCCGATCCCTCGCCGTGAGCCAGCGCCCGCGCTGGGCGATCGGGCGAGAGCGCCTTGTCGACGTCGTGGAGCAGGGCGGCGGCCTCGACGAGGCGCCGGTCCACGGTGGTCCCGCGGGCGGCGACGCGGGCCGCCAGCCAGGCTGCCACCTCGGCCACGGCACGGGCGTGTCGGACGAGCCAATCGGGCGGCGCGGTCTCGAGGAGCAGGGCGGCGGCGGTCCGCCGGTCGGGTACGGTCACCGGCCGATGATACGGGCGCGACCCCGGCCGGCACCGCTCAGCCGGTCGGCGGTGGGATCCCGCAGCTGAACCGCGGACCGCCGGCGAGGGCGAGGAGCGGGACCGTGGCCGCACGCCGGGCGGCGGCGATGACCTCGGGCCGGTCGCCGTGCGTCGCGCGGGCCGGCCGCTCCGCCGCGACCGCCAGCGGACCGATCCCGTCGAGCGTCACCTCGACGCTCCCGTCGCGATCGGTCCGGAGGACCCGCGCACCGCGATCGGCGATCCGGGCCAGCGTGGCCGGTGCGGGATGTCCGTACGGGTTGCCCGCACCGGCCGACACCACGGCGACGCTCGGCCGAACGGCATCGAGGAAGGGCCCCGTCGACGCCGTCCGGCTGCCGTGATGGGCGATCTTCAGAAGGTCGACCCGGGGGAGGCCGCGGGCGAGGAGGATCGGATCGATGCCCTCCTCGATGTCGCCGGCCAGCAGGAAGCGCTGGCGACCCACCTCCCCGAGGAGGACGATCGAGACGTTGTTGATCGCGGTGCCGCCGTCGGCCGGCTCGCGGGGTACCCGGCCGGGGTCCGGCCAGAGCACCCGGAACCGGATCTCGTCGAGCGCGAACCGATCGCCGGTGGCGAGCGTCGCGGGCCGGATCCGGAGCCGCGCGAGGGCCGAGCGCCAGGCACGGTAGCCCGGACCCGGGCCGACCATCCCCGGCTCGAAGGTCCGACCGACCCGGTATCGATCGAGGAGGAGGGCGAGGCCGGCCACGTGGTCCTCGTGGGGGTGGGTGAGCACGAGCAGGTCGATCCGGCGGTCCCATGCCGGGAGGCGGGCGTCGAGTGCCAGCAAGAGGCGATCCGGATCGGGCCCGCCGTCGACGAGGAGCCGGCCCCCGTGCCCACCCTCGACGAGGATGGCGTCGCCCTGGCCGACATCGAGGACGGTCACCCGGACCCGGCCGTCGGGACGGTTCGCCGCGGCGACCACGACGGCGACCAGGCTGAGGGCGAGGGCGACCGCGACCGCGCGGGCCGCGCGGGACCGGATCGGCGACCCGGGTCGGCGGGCGCCGGGACGGCTGGCTGCGCCCCCGCGCCCGGATCGCCGGTGGGCGAGCGTCGCGCGCCCGATCGCGGCCCGGACGGCCGACCCCGGTCGGTCGAGAAGGGGACGGCCGAGGTAGCCCGTGGCGGCCGCGAGCACCCCGAGGGCGATGGCCCCCGCCGCCAGCCCGTTCCACGGCGGTGTCAGGGTCACGCTCGCGAACGGGAGGGCCGCAGCGAGCCGGACCAGCCACACGACGAGCGCCAGGATGAGCCAGCCGGGCAGTCCCAGGATCGTCGCGATGAGCGGCGGCAGGCCCAGCCCGACGAGCCAGCCACCCGCCCCGGCCAGGGTCCCGGCGGCCATCGCCGGGGGGACCAGGGGGACGACCGCGAGATTGACCAGCGGCGCGATCAGCGGCAGCCGGCCGAACCCGACGAGGACGACGGGCAGGGTCGCCGCCTCCGCCGCGAAGGAGACCCCGAGGCTCTCGGTGAGCCAGCCGGGCAGCCGCCGCCCGGGGCCCGATCGCAACCGCTCGGTGAGCCGGGTCGCCCACGCGATCAGACCCGCGGTCGCCAGGACCGAGAGCTGGAAGCCGGCATCCGCCACGGTCGCCGGGTCGACGAGGAGGAGGAGGGCCACGGCCCAGCCGAGGGCCGTGGACGCGGCCCCGGCGCGTCCCGACTCCCGGGCGCCGAGGACGACGCCCGCCATCACGGCGGCGCGGACCACCGACGGCGAGGCCCCGGCGAAAAGGGTGTAGGCGACGATGGCGGTCAGGGTCAGGATCGTCCGGGAGCGTCGGTCGACTCGTCTTCGGAGGAGGGCCGCCACGACCGCGGCGACGATCGCGATGTTCCAGCCGGATATCGCGACGATGTGGCTCACCCCGGCCGTCGTGAACGCCGCCGCGAGGTCCCGGTCGACCCGGTCGCGGAGGCCGATGAGGATGCCGGCGGCGAGCCCGGCCTCCGGCTCCGGAAGCGCTCGGGTCAGCGCCTCCCCGCCGGCTCGTCGAAGTCGCTCGACCGCGTCCAGCGGGCCGCCCACCACGCCGACCCGCTCCAGCGTCCGGGCCGTGACGGTGCCGACCGCCCCGATCCGGCGCAGATACGTCCCGTACCCGCCGTCGTCATCCGGCAGGGGTCGGAGGCCACCGGCGATGCTGACCCGGTCCCCCGGCACGACCGCCGGGTAGCGCGGCAGCGTGGCCGCCACTCGGGCATCCGACGGCTCGAGCTCGAGGGTGGCGGCCTGGTGCCCGTCGCGCGGCGAGCCGACACCGGCGACGATCGCGGTCCAGTGCCCTTCGCCCGGCGCCGGCGGATCCGCCGAGGTGGCCGGTGCCACGAAGCCGAGCCGCAGCGCGACCAGGAGCGCCCCGACGGCGAACGTTCCGAGGTTCCGGCGAGGCCCGGGCTGCCATCCGCGGAGTCGCTCACCGGCGACGATCGCGACGACCGCCGCCAGCACCACCGCCCCCACGATGAGCGTCGGGTCGGCGGGCAGTCGCGGGGCCAGTGCGGTCGCGGTCGCCCCGAGCGCCAGCCAGGCGCTTCTCGGCAGCCGGCCCGTCCGTGGTCGGCTCACCGGGCCACCACGAGGTCGCGCACCTTCTCGAACGTGGCGGCCCCGACGAGCTTCCGCGACCGGAGCTCGTCGACCGAGCCGAATGGCGCCTCCTCGCGCGCGGCGACGATCTTCGCCGCGGTGACCGGGCCGATCCCCGGCAGCGCGTCGAGCTCCGCCGCCGAGGCATGGTTGAGGTCGATCGGCGCGGGCCGTCCACCCGCGGCCGACGTCCCGGCACCGCCGGCACCGATCGTTCCGCCGCCCGGCACCGGGCCCGAGCCCGTGACCGGATCGTCGCGGGAAGGGACCACGACCCGGTCACCGTCGGCGAGCCGTGCCGCCAGGTTCAGGGTGGCGGTCGCCCTGCCGATATCGACCCGCGGGCCGTAGCCGCCGGCCGCGGCGATCGCGTCCGCCACCCTGACCCCGGAGGCCAGCCGGTAGAGCCCCGGGCGGGCCACCGCCCCGGCGACCTCGACGACGAGCTCGGTCCCGGAGATCGTTCCGGGCGGGGCCGACTCCGACCCGGGATCGTCCGAGCCGATCCCGGCCGGGACGGCGATGCTCGGCGACGGGCCGCCGATGACGAGGACGACGGCCACGAGGATGAGCGCGACGGCGATGGCCGCCCCGCCGAGGATCGCGGTCGCCGGCAGGCCGGGGCCGCCGTCATCCCGGCCGACACGGCCCGGATCCGGCTGCGCCGCCCCTTCGGGCGGTGGCTGGTCGGGGTGCTCGAGGACGCGCCACGGGAGGTCGCGTCGATCCACGGATGGCTCCCCGGCGGGTCTCGGGGCGGGCGAACCTGGGGCTGGACACGCCCCCACCGAACGATGCGGTCGGCGGCGAGCCGGCCGATCGTGCGGACCCGGGCCGTGCCGCCCGCTGCATCGGGGGGCACGTCCGACGCAGCGGGCGTCGACCGGACCCTACCCGCGGCCGCTTAGCTGCGACGTATCCGTCGATCCCGAGCCCGCGATCGGATCGTGGCGCCGCGTTCAGAGCGCGGCGACCGCCTCCTCGACCAGCTCGGTGAGCGTCTCTGCGCGCGCACCCGGCCGAGACCGATCGCCTGCACTCCGGGCGCGACGTCCATCCCTCTCGCGTGTCCGCGGCGTGATCCCGGGCAGCGTGGCCCTCTCGGCCGCGTCCACCAAGGGCCGTCCGACCCTGTCCCGAACGCACGCGCGCGACTAGGGTGGGAGTGGCGGCCGAGGCGGTCAGCGTCGGTGACCGGCCGTCCTGGAGGCGCGAGATGTCGGTCCACACCGGGCAGGCCCACCCGTCGCAGGGGCGACACGAGATCCCGGGCGAGGTCGTGGGCGGCGTCGTGCTCACGATCATCGGCCTGTTCATGCTGGCGGCATTCGCGGTGCCGGAGGTCGGCCTCGTCACGGCGCTGGCGGTCGGGCTGGTGCTCCTCGCCGCGTTCGTCATCACCCGTGAGTACGGTCTGGGCATCGCTGCGGGGATCGTCACGGGGGTCGGGATCGGGGTCCTGGCCGTGACCCGGTTCACCGGTGAGGCCGCCGGGTCGGTGATGCTGTTCGCCCTGGCAGGGGGCTTCGCGGCAGCCTGGCTCCTCGGCTTCTTCGCCGATCCGGCGCGTCGTCATCCCTGGCCGCTCATCCCGGCCGGGATCCTCGCGGTGATCGGTCTGGCCCTGGCGCTCGGCCAGGCGGAGATGCTGGCGTACCTCAACGTCGTCGGGGCGGCGGCGCTGATCGTGGCTGGTGCCGCCCTCATGGTCGGGTGGTACAGGCGGCGTCGGGCCTGACGCGTCGGCGCCCGACCTCCTCGATCCCGCGGCCGTCCGCCCCGCTGGCCCGGGGCGGGCTATCCTCGTCCCTCGCCCACCGGCCGGGACCCTCGAGGGACGATGACCCAGCAGTTCGCACGCGTGCCGACCGATGCCGGCGAGGTCGTCCGCCAGGTCCGCGGCCTCGGCGGCGTCCCGTGGCGCCGCCTGTTCGGCTACCTCCGACCGCACTGGCGGCCGTTCTCGGTCGCCCTCGTCGGACTGGTGATCTCGTCTGGCCTCGGGCTCCTGTTCCCGCTGCTGATCGCCGGCATCACCGGCCAGGTGGTCGTGGGTGGCGATCCGGCCGGGCTCGACCGGCTCATCGTGGCCCTCGTCGTCGTCTTCTGTCTCCAGGCGGCGGGCAGCTTCCTCCAGACGTACCTGCTGGGGGTGGTCGGCGAGCGGGTCGTCGCCCAGCTCCGCGGTGACCTGTTCGGCCGGCTCGTCACCCTGTCGCTCGACTTCTACGGGCGGCGCCGGGTCGGCGAGCTGATCTCCCGGCTGTCGAGCGACGTGACCCTCGTCCGGACGATGCTCACCCAGACAGTCACCGGCCTGCTCTCGTCGACGATCGGGCTGGTCGGGTCGGTGATCATCCTGTTCACCCTCAGCCCGACCCTCCTCGCGATCGTCCTCCTCCTCGCCCCGGCGCTCATCGTGGTGGCGATCGTCTTCGGGCGACCCCTCCAGCGGGTGAGCACCCAGGTCCAGGACACGATCGCCAGGAGCACGACGACGGCCGAGGAGGCGCTGTCCGGGATCCGGGTCGTCAAGAGCTACGTGCGCGAGGAGTGGGAGCTCGAGCGATACGACACCGACCTGCGGAGCGTCGTCGCTACTGGCTCGCGTCTCGCCCTGTGGCGGGCGGCCTTCGGCGCGGTCATGTCCTTCCTGGGGTTCGGGGCGATCGCCCTCCTCCTCTGGTACACCGGCCGCCAGGTCATCGCCGGCTCGCTCGGGATCGACACCCTGACCGCGTTCCTCCTCTACGGCGTGGCGATCGGCGCGAGCCTCGGCAGCCTCGCCGGGCTCTACGGCCAGTTCCGGGAGGGCACCGGCGCGATCCAGCGGGTCTTCGAGATCATCGACACGCGACCGACGATCGTCGACACGCCCGGCGCACCGCCATTGCCGCGCGCGCAAGGCCGGATCGAGATCGACCGGCTCACCTTCGGGTACGCCCCGGACCGACCGGTCCTCCGCGACATCGAGCTGGAGATCGCCCCGGGCGAGGTCCTCGCCCTCGTGGGCCCCTCGGGATCCGGGAAGACCACCCTCGTCGGCCTGATCCCGCGCCTCTGGGACGTGACCGGCGGCGCGATCCGGATCGACGGTCACGATATCCGCGACGTCACCGTCGCCAGCCTGCGCGGCCAGATCGGGCTCGTGCCCCAGGAGGCGACCCTGTTCGGGGGCACGATCCGGGAGAACATCCTGTACGGGCGGCTCGACGCCACCGAGGCCGAGCTCGTCGCCGCCGCGCAGGCGGCGAATGCCCACGAGTTCATCGCCGGGCTGCCGGCCGGCTACGACACGCCCGTCGGCGACCGCGGGACGCGGCTCTCCGGTGGCCAGCGCCAGCGGGTCGCGATCGCCCGGGCGATCCTCAAGGACCCTCGCATCCTCCTCCTGGACGAGGCCACGAGCGCCCTCGACAACGAATCGGAGCGCCTGGTCCAGGACGCCCTCGACCGCCTGAAGGTGGGCCGGACGACGATCATCGTCGCCCACCGGCTCTCGACGATCCGGGCGGCCGACCGGATCGCCGTCCTCGATGACGGCTGGCTGGTGGAGCTGGGGACCCAGGAGGACCTGCTCGCCCGGGATGGCCTCTACGCGCGTCTCCACCGGATGCAGTTCACCGAGGGACCCGAGGAATCGGATCCCGGCGACGTCGAACCGGTCTGACCCGCCGTCAGCCTCCGGGCCGCCGCGGCGAGAGGTCGCCCCGGGACCACGTGCGGTAGACCGCGGCGATGTCCGCGTCGTCGCGGCGGAGGGTCGCCCGGACCGGCGTCCCGGTCACCGTCCAGTCGAGCCTGGCGGCCCCGTCCGAGCCGAGCCAGCAGGCGATCCGTCCCTTGCGCTCCGGGACGATCCCGAGGAAGCCGGCGTCGCGCCACGTCCCGCTGTCGGCCTTCCCGCTCGAGCACGGACCCTTCAGGCCCTTCGTCTTCTTGCCGATCGTCGCGTCCCACTCGGTCCTCAGCGAGGGCTCGCTTCGATAGAGGACGAACCGGACGGTCGTGCTGAGGACGCCGTCGAGCGTGCAGCTGACCGCCGCGATCCCGCGGGAGCTCGGCAGCTCGGCCGCCGCCGTCACGACGCCCCCCTGGAGGGGCACGCTCCGGCAGCGCTCCGCGAGGTCGGCCGGGAGCCAGGAGCGCAGCTTCGCGAGGTCGGCCGGCTTGCCCGAGCGCGGGCTCGCGGTCGGCTTCGGGGTCGGCTTCGGCGTCGGGGTCGGCTTCGGCGTCGGCGTCGCGGTCGGCTTCGGCGTCGGGCTCGGCCTGGGCGATCGCACCGCGGTCCCCGTCCCGGCCGAGGCGCGCGGTTCGCCGCCGGGCCAGCCCACCCTGGGGACGAGGCCCACCCCGAACGCGACGCCCGTCGCGATGAGGACGGTCACCAGGCCGAGGGTCGCCGCCGTGCCGATCCCGAAGCGTCGCGAGCCCGAGCGGGACCGCCCGCCGGTCGGCGGGACCGGGTCGGGCGGCCCGGCCTCCGGCGGGATGGGTGACGTCGCGACCGGTCCCGGCCGCGCCGCCAGCGCCTTCCTCGTCGTCGCGACGATCGCCCCGGCCGTCGCGAACCGGGCCGCCGGCTCCTTGGCCATCGCCCGGGCCACGACCTCGTCCAGTACCGGGGGCAGGTCCTCCACGAGGTCGCTCGGACGAGGCGGGTCCGCCTCGAGGTGGGCCGTCAGCAGCGCATCGCCGGTAGCTCCCGGGAACGGCGGGCGGCCGGTCAGCGCGAAGACGAGCGTGCCGGCGAAGGCGTACAGGTCCGCTCTCGCGTCGAGCGCCGTCCCGCCCTCGGGATGGCGGATCCGCTCCGGGGCGAGATAGGCGAGTGTCGCCCGGGGCTCGCCCGGCGCCGAGAGCCGCCGGGCGATGCCGAAGTCGGTGAGGTACGGCTCGCCGCGCGTGTCGAGGAGGATGTTCGTCGGGCTGACGTCGCCGTGGATGAGGCCCGCCCCGTGGATCGCGTCGAGGGCGGCGGCGATCGGGGTCAGCAGGTCGAGCGCGCGTGCGGGTTCGAGCCGGCCCTCGGCCGTGACAAGCCGCTGGAGGGAGGGTCCCTCGAGCAGACGCATCGTCAGGTACAGCCGCCCGTCAGACTCGCCGGCCGCGTGGATCGGGACGACGTGGGGGTGCTCGACCGCGGCCAGGAGCTCCGTCTCGCCCAGGAACCGGGCGCGGATCGCCGGGTCGCCCGCCAGCTCGGGGGCGACGATCTTCAGGGCGACCTGTCGCTCGGGCGAGAGCTGCCGGGCCCGATAGACGACGCCCATGCCGCCCCGGCCGATGACCCCCTCGATGCGATGACCGGCGAAGACCGAGCCGATCGCCAGGAGGTCGCGGGGTCGCTCCGCTTCGCTCGCCATGGGTCGAGTATCCCACCGGCCCGCAGATGGTTCCGAGGGCCGACCGGACCCGCTGCCGGGGTCCCGGATCGGGTCGCCTAGGTCTGCTCCCAGGCGACCCAGCGTGAGCCGTCCCACCAGCGGTGCCAGAGCCGCCCATCACGTCCGCGGGCGAAGACATCGAGCCGGTCGTCGCCCCACGACGAGGCCGCCGGGACCTCCGCCGGGTCGAGCTGTCCGCCGAGCGACTCCCAGGGGTGCCAGCTCGTGCCGTCCCAGTAGCGGTCCCAGAGCTCGCCATCCGGGAAGACGGCGAAGACCTCCATCCGGTCGGCCGCCCAGGCCGTGGCCGCCGGGCCGGACATCCCCGACCCACCCAGGTCCTCCGCGGGAGCCCACCGTCCGTCGACGAAGGCGGCATGCCAGAGACGGCCATCAGGGTCGACCTCGAAGCGATCGATCCGGCCGGGCCCCCATGAGACCGCGGCGACCGCGCGCCCGCTCACGACCCACCCTCCACGGTCGACTTCACCTCGCTGATGAGCCGGGACATCGATCCCTCGCGGTCCGTCGCCGGGTACCCGACGATGAGCCGACGATAACCGAGGTCGAGCGGCGGTGCCAGCGTCGTGGGACGTCCCTGGCCACGGACGAACGCGGTGCGTCGCCGCCACACTTATCGCCTGGACCGGCGCGAATTGGCCCATGCGCTCTCGCCGGACCCCGCGGGGATGCGCCATGATGGCCGGCATGGTCGAGCTCGCGCGTCGCCCGGAGCAGGTGGCAACGAAGCGGACCGGTTCGCGGCAGGTCGCGGAGCGGCTTCACACCCTCGTTCCCGGCGGCGCCCACACGTATGCCAAGGGCGACGATCAGTATCCCGAGGGGATGGCGCCGATCATCGAGTCCGGGCGTGGCTGCCGGGTCCGGGACGTGGACGGCCTGGAGTACGTCGAGTACGGCGCCGGCCTGCGTTCCGTGACGCTGGGCCATGCCGAGCCGCGGGTCCTCGAGGCGGCCATGGGCGCGATGCGCCGTGGGACGAACTTCGTCCGTCCGAGCGTCATCGAGGCCGAGGTCGCCGAGACGTTCGTGGAGCTCATCGAGGCGGCCGAGATGGTCAAGTTCGCCAAGAACGGCTCCGACGTGACCACGGCCGCCGTCCGGCTGGCCCGCGCCTTCACCGGTCGGGACCTCGTGGCCGTCTGCGACGACCAGCCGTTCTTCTCGACCGACGACTGGTTCATCGGCCACACGGCGATGCCGTCGGGGATCCCCTCCGCGGTCCGCGATCTCACGGTCGGGTTCCGCTACAACGACCTCGCCAGCGTGCGGGCGATGTTCGCCCAGCATCCCGGTGCGATCGCGGCGGTCGTCCTGGAGCCGGCGACGGCGGTCGAGCCGGCCCCGGGGTTCCTTGCCGGCCTCCGGGATCTGTGCACCGCTGAGGGGACCCTCCTCGTCCTCGACGAGATGATCACCGGGTTCCGCTGGCACCATCGCGGAGCCCAGCACCTCTACGGCGTCGCCCCGGACCTGACGACCTTCGGCAAGGCCATGGGCAACGGGTTCGCGATCGCGGCCCTCGCGGGGCGTCGGGATGTCATGGCCCTCGGGGGCCTGCGACACGACCGCGAGCGCGTCTTCCTCCTGTCGGGGACCCACGGAGCCGAGACCCACGCGCTGGCGGCCGCCCGAGCGGTCATCCGGATCTACGAGACCGAGGACGTCTGCGGTCGCCTGGCCGAGCGCGGCGAACGCCTGGCCGCGGGGATCCGCGACGCGGCCCGGGAGGCGGGAGTCGAGGACCGGTTCGTCCTGCTCGGTCGGCCGTGCAACATGGTCTACGCGACGCTCGACGCGGACGGAGCGCGATCCCAGGCATTCCGGACGCTCTTCCTCCAGGAGACGATCGAGCGGGGGGTGCTCGCCCCATCCTTCGTCATCGGCGCGGCCCACGACGATGCGGCCCTGGAGCAGACCGTGAACGCGGTCGGCGAGGCGCTCCGAGTCTACCGTCGTGCGCTCGAGGACGGCGTCGAGCAGCATCTCCAGGGCCGCCCGGTCAAACCGGTCATGCGGCCGTACGTCTGACCGACGGCCGCTTCGTCCCGGCCACGTCACGTCGAGGGCGGTAGGCGCCTCGGCCGAGTCGAGCGGAGCCAGACCCTCGAGCCGGCGCAACCGGTTCTCAAGCCGCTCGCGCTCGCGGCCAAGCTGAACCCGTGGACGCCGGAGCCGTCAGCCGTCGGGATCAGGACGCCGTCGGTGCTGCGGTTCGACTTCTCGCTCCGGGTCGCCGGCGCGATCAGCGCGTTCATCTGCGACGGGCCTGGCACGGCGGAGCTGCCGGGGACGCGGATCGACCATCACGGGTGCGCTGACGATTGCCGCGCTGGTGCCGCCCGGTATCGTTGCGCTCGCCCGTCACCGCCAGCGCCGCGCCGGACTCGGCGAGGCCGGCCCGGTGGGGGGACCGGGCCGGCCTCGGGCCGGGAGATGTCTGCGGGGAATGGGCGTCAGGCGGCCGGAGCGGGCCTCCGACCCCGGATGCGACCGACGGCGAGGGCTCCGGCGCGACGGACGTCCTGGAGCCACGGTCGCCCGCGGTCGACCTTGACCCGATGTCGCGCCAACCGAAGCTGTTCGGCCTCGCGATGCCGCTCCAGGGCGATGTCCTGGGCTCGCATGTAGAAGAGCTGCCACATGAGTGACTCCTTGTCAGGCGCGGTGGTCGTCACCGATCGACGGGCGGCTGTCCACGCCCCAGCGATCGGCGGCCAGAGCCAGGACTCCGAAGACGGCGACCATGATGGCGATGACGGCGATGAGGGCCATCGAAGGCTCCTTTCGTAACTGCTTTGATAGGCTTCAGTGGTTACTGGAAGTATCGCCCCTTGCGCGTAACCTGTCAAGTGGTTTAATGTGGTTACCGATATGGAAGCCGCACCGCACGACCACGCCGCGACGCTCGAGACCGCGCTCGACTTCGTGAACACCCTGAAGTACGACGGTCACGAGCCGATCGAGCTCCTCGGTACAACCCGGGACGCCCTCGACTGGTTGCAGGACCACGGTCTCGTCCACGCCGAGAGCGCCGCCGGGGCGACCGCCGACGGCGCCCCGGACGAGCGCACGATCCGTCGCGTCCGGCGTGCCCGGGCCGCCCTGCGCGAGCTCGTCGACGCGACCTACGAGGGCCGACCGCCGGCCTCGGCGGCCGTCAGCGAGGTGAACCGGGCCCTCCACGCCGCGATCGATCCTGCAGCTCGTGCCGAGCGCCGACGGTGTGCGCCTCGGTCATCGCCACGTTGGCGACCCGGTCGACGACGCCCTCGCCAACCTGGCCCAGCAGATCGTCCGGGAGATCGTGGGCGGGCGGCCGGAGCGGCTCCGCGCCTGCGCCAGCGAGACCTGCCGCTGGGTCTTCTACGACGACTCGCGGACGGGCAAGCGACGCTGGTGCGACATGTCCAGCTGCGGCAACCGGGCCAAGGCGGCACGGCACCGGGCCCGGGCGAAAGGCGAGCTCGCCTGATCGGACCCCGCGGCGATCAGCCCCGGATGACGATGTTCACCAGGCGACCGCCGGCATGGATGACCCGGTCCGGCGTCCGGCCGGCAAGCAGCTCCACGACCCGCGGCCGGGCCAGGACGATCGCCTCGAGATCGGCTTCGGACGTCCCGGTCGGGACCACGACCCGGTCGCGGAGCTTGCCGTTGACCTGGACCGGGATCTCCCGGGTCTCCTCGAGGATCGCCGAGGCGTCGACCTCCGGCCAGGGCTCGGCATGGATCGACGACCACGGGACGCCGTGCGCGACCAGACGACGCGACCAGAGCTCCTCGCTCAGGTGCGGGGCAGCCGGCGCGAGCATCAGCAGGAGCAGGCCCATCGCCTCGTCCCAGGCGGCCCCGCCGGCGACCTCCGTCCCGCGGTAGCGGAAGAGGGTGTTGGCCAGCTCCATGAGGTGGGCGACCATCGTGTTGAAGCGGAGGCTGTCGTACTCATCGCCGACGACCCGCAGGGTCCGGTGGGCGGCCGTCCGGATCGTCGCCTCGGCCGTCGCCGCGTCCTCGCCGCCCGGCAGCTTGCCGGCCTCGAGGTCACCGGCTTCGAGGCCGGTCGCATCGAGGGCGAGGGTCCAGACCCGGTTGAGGAAGCGATGGACGCCGCCGATCCCGGTGGGGCTCCACGGCCCACCCTGGTCCCACGGACCCATGAACATCAGGAAGAGTCGGACCGTGTCCGCACCGTAGCGAAGCACGAGGTCGTCGGGGTCCTGCACGTTGCCGCGTGACTTGGACATCCGCTCGCCGTCGGCGCCCAGGATCTGGCCCTGGTTGAAGAGCCGCAGGAACGGCTCGTCCTGGGCGACGAGGCCGACGTCGCGCATCGCCTTCGTCCAGAAGCGGCTGTACATCAGGTGCATGACGGCGTGCTCGGCGCCGCCGGTGTACTGCCTGACGGGCGTCCAGCGATCGACCATGGCCCGGTCGGTCGGCGCGTCGGGGTTGTGCGGCGACAGGTAGCGGAACCAGTACCACGACGAGTCCACGAACGTGTCCATCGTGTCGGTCTCCCGGCGGGCGGGCTGTCCGCAGCGCGGGCATTCGACGTGGAGGAAGGCCTCGTCGTGGTTGAGCGGATTCTCGCCGCGGCCGTGGTAGTCCACCGAGTCGGGCAGCCGGACCGGCAGGTCCTCGTCGGGGACGGGCACGATGCCGTCGCGCTCGCAGTAGATGACCGGGATCGGTGTGCCCCAGTAGCGCTGCCGGCTGAACGTCCAGTCGCGGAGCCGATACGTGACGGTTGCCTCCGCCCGGCCGTCCTCGGCCAGCCAGTCGACGATCGCCTTCATCCCGTCGGGTGCGGGCATGCCGCTGAACCGCCCGGAGTTGACCAGCCGCTCGTCGGGCGTGTGGGCGATGTACGCGTCATCGAGCTGCTTGTCGTCGGCGGCTCCGGCCGGCGCGATGACCCGCCGGATCGGCAGCCCGAACTGGCGGGCGAACGCGAAGTCGCGCTCGTCGTGGGCGGGCACGGCCATGATCGCGCCCGTCCCGTACCCGGACAGCACGTAGTCGGCGATCCAGATCGGGATGCGCTCCCCGTTGACCGGGTTGATCGCATCGGCACCGACGTAGACGCCGGTCTTCTCGCGCTCGGTCGAGAGCCGCTCGATCTCGGTCTCCGCATGTGCCTTGGCGATGTACGCCTCGACCTCGGCCCGTCGCTCGGGCGCCGTCAGCTTCTCGATGAGGGCGTGCTCCGGGGCGAGCACCATGAACGTCGCACCGAACAGAGTGTCGGGCCTCGTCGTGAACACGCGCAGCTCATCGCCACCGGGCTGGTGGTCGTCGGGAGCCGTCGCGAAGACGATCTCCGCGCCCTCGCTCCGGCCGATCCAGTTCGTCTGCTGGAGGCGGATCGGCTCGGGCCAGTCGATGCCGCTGAAGTCGAGCAGCTCGTCGGCGTACTTCGTCGTCCGCAGATACCACTGCTCGAGATCGCGCTTCTCGACCCGGGCGCCGCAGCGCCAGCAGTGGCGGTCCGCGCCTTCGACCTGCTCCCGCGCCAGCGTCCCGTCGTTGGGGCACCAGTCGACAGGCGACTTCCGGCGGTAGGCCAGACCCGCTTCGAGGAAGCGCAGGAACATCCACTGGTTCCAGCGATAGAACTCGGGGTCGCAGGTGACCAGCTCGTAGCGCCAGTCGAACACCGCGCCCATCGACCGGAACTGTCTCCGCTCGCGCTCGATGTTCTGCATCGTCCAATCGCGCGGGTTGATGTTGTTCTTGATCGCCGCGTTCTCGGCGGGCAGGCCGAAGGCGTCGAACCCGATCGGGAAGAAGACGTTGAAGCCGTGCATCCGCCGGAAGCGGGCCAGCGCGTCGGTCGGCGTCACGATGTACCAGTGGCCGATGTGCAGATCGCCCGACGGGTACGGATACATCGTGAGGAGGTAGTACTTCGGTCGCAATTCGTCGGCCAGGTCCGTGTCGTGGAGGCCGAGCGCGTCCCAGCGGGCCTGCCAGCGCGGCTCGATCGCGGTGGGTTCGTAGCGCTCGATGCGGGTCCGGTCTCTGGTGGTCACGGCTGGCTCGTCCCCTGCGATGGCCGCCCGGCCCGGGCGGCTGCCTCGGATGTGCCGAACCCCCCGCCGATCCGGCGAGGGGTCCTGGATGTCGGCGTCTCGTGTGTGGTGGAGCTACGGGGACTCGAACCCCGGACCTCCTGCATGCCATGCAGGCGCTCTTCCAGCTGAGCTATAGCCCCGCGCGGACGCGCAGTATAGCAGGGGAGACCTGCCGGATAGCAGCGGAGGCCCCCGGCCGAGCCCCGTGGCCGGGTGGTTCGGCAGCGGCTGTGTCACCATCGGCACGTGACGGCGTTCGACCTGCTCATCCGCGGCGGCACCGTGATCGACGGCACCGGGCGACCCGGGATCCGGGCCGACGTCGGGGTCGCGGGCGACCGGATCGTGGCCGTCGGCGACCTCTCGGCGGCCGACCCTTCGGGTATTCCGCTCGTCGTCGACGCGACCGACCGGATCGTCTGTCCCGGCTTCGTCGACCCGCACGGACACTCCGACACCTCGGTCCTCGTCGACCCTGCCGTGGCGAGCCACCTCCACCAGGGCTACACGACCCAGCTCTCCGGGAACTGCGGCGACACGCTCGCCCCGGTCACGAAGCTCGGCCGGGATGCCGTCGAGCTGACGATGGCCGGCACCGACCAGACGCCCCGCTGGCGGACCTTCGCCGACTACCTGGAGGTGGTGGAGGGCGAGGCGCTCGGCCCGAACCACGCGTTCCTCGTGGGCCACGGGACGATCCGGAACGCGGTCGTCGGGCCGGCCGCCCGCCCGGCCACCGACCTCGAGCTCAAGGCGATGGTCCGGCACCTTCGCGAGGCCCTCGAGGCCGGTGCGGTCGGCCTGAGCTCCGGGCTCATCTACCCGCCGGGGATCCACGCGCCCACCGCCGAGCTCGTCCGTCTCGCCACGGTCACCGCGAAGCGCGGCGGGCTCTACGCGAGCCACATCCGGAACGAATCCGACGGCCTGTTCGATGCCCTCGACGAGGCGGTCGCGACGATCAGGGCGGCCGGATCGGGGGCGCGGCTCCAGGTCTCCCACCTCAAGGCCGGCTCGCTCTCGACCTGGGGCCGGGGACCGGACGCCGTCGAGCGGCTCGAGGAGGCGCGCGCCGAGGGTCTCGACGTCGCGGCCGACCAGTACCCCTACACCGCCGCCGCGACCACGCTCGAGGTCGTCCTGCCGCCGGCGATGATGGCCCTGCCGATCGATGCGATCGTCGATGCGCTCGGGGACCGCGTCGTGCGCGACCGGATCAAGCTGGAGATCGCGGTCGGTGAGCCGGGCTGGGAGAACGCGGGCCTCGATCCGGGTTGGGACGGCCTCCGCGTCTCCAATTCGCCGACGCACGAGGACTGGATCGGTCACACGCTCGCGGAGCTCGGGACCGAGCTGGAGCGGGACCCGGCAGACGTCGCGTTCGACCTGCTGGCCGACGACCGGCTGGCGTCGCGGATCGTCATGGAGTGCATGTCCGAGCCGGACGTCGAGGCGATCATGGCCGTGCCCTGGATCGCAGTCTGCACGGACGCCGGCGGTCACCGCCCGGACCATCCGATCCTCGGTGGCGGGATCCCCCACCCACGGGCCTACGGGAGTGCGCCACGGGTCCTCGGACGGTACGCGCGGGAGCGCGAGATCCTGTCGCTCGAAGGGGCGATCGCCAAGCTCACCTCGGTTCCCGCCGCGCGGATCGGGCTGCCCGACCGCGGCCTGATCCGGCGCGGAGCGTTCGCCGACGTCGTGGTCTTCGATCCGAAGACCATCCTCGACGAGGCGACCGTCCTCGATCCCCACCGCTACCCGACCGGGATCGGGACCGTCATCGTGAACGGGGTCCCGGCGATCCTCGACGGGCTCGAGACGGGCAGGCGCGCCGGACGGCTCCTGCGGCGGACCGTCCGAGCGTGACCGGTCGCGAACCGGGTCGACCCGTCGCGACCGAGACGAGCGAGCGGGTCGAGCTGCCGGGCGGATCGCTCGCCTACACCCTCCGTCGCTCCAGGCGTGCCCGCCGGCTGCGGGTCGTGATCGACGCCCGACGCGGAGTCGTCGTCACGATCCCCGGCGGGCGTCCCGGCGCGGGCGCGGCCGCGGCCCACGTGGAGCCGTTCCTGCGGGATCGGGAGGACTGGATCCGCGGCCACCTGGCGACGCAGGCGCACCAGCGCTCGACCGTCGCCGGGGCGGCGCCCACGGAGCTCGTCGACGGGGCCCGGCTGCGGTTCCGGGGCTCCCTCCACATCCTCCGGCTCGAGACGGCGCCGGCAGGAGCGCGCCGCTCCTCGGTCCTCGTCGGCTGGTCGGCGGCCGACCCCGGCGGGCGCGAGCTTGTGGTCCGACTGGCCCGCGCGGATCGGCGACCGCTCGCCCGGGTCCTCGAGGCCTGGCTGCGCGACCGGGCGGCCATCGACATCGAGGCGGCCGTCGCCCATCATGCGCCGGCCCTGGGCGTGACCCCGAGCCATGTCGCCCTGCGCGACCCGCGGACCCGTTGGGGGAGTGCCGGCCGGACCGGACGGATCGCCCTGTCGTGGCGCCTCGTCCTGGCCCCGCCCGAGGCGCTCGAGACCGTCGTCGTCCACGAGCTCGCTCACCTGCGGGTCTTCGGCCACGGTCCGGACTTCTGGGCCCTCGTGGAGAGCCGGGTCCCCGAGCACCGGGCCTGGCGCCGCTGGCTCCGGACCCACTCGGTGGAGCTCCACGCCAGCCTCGCCCCGTCTGGTAGCCTCCCCGCCTGATGCCCTGCGGCAGGATCCGTCGCCTCGTCGCCGTCGCGGCCCTCGCCGCCTGAGCCGATGCGCCCCACCCCGAGCGACGATCTCGACCGTGCCGTCGCGGAGCTGAGCGTGGTCCGGTCCGCCTGGGTAGGCGTGTCGCCCTCGGCCCGGATCGCCCTCGTCGACGAGCTCGTCGGCGACGTCCTCGCGATCGCCGACACCTGGACGGACCTGTGCTCCCGTGCGGAGGGCCTCGACCCGGCGGACCCGCAGTCGGCCGAGGAGACGCTGGTCGGGCCGTACGCCACGATCCGTTACCTCCGGTCGCTGCGTCGCTCGCTCCGGGACCTCGAGCGCGGCGACGTCCCGCGGATCCCCGGCCGTGTCGCCGCGCTCCCGGATGGCCGGGCCGTTGCCCGGATCCACCCGCTCGACCGCTGGGACGCGATCCTGACGCCCGGAACGGTCGCCGACGTCTGGATGGAACCCGGCGTCACCCCGGCCGACCTGGCCGCCAGCCAGGCCGTGGCCTACCGCCGGCCGGACGCCGGCGGCGTCTGCCTCGTCCTCGGCGCCGGGAACGTCTCGTCGATCGCCCCGCTCGACGTCCTGTACAAGCTGTTCGTCGAGAACCGGGTCGTGATCCTCAAGGTCCACCCGGTCATGGACTACCTCGGGCCCACCCTGGAGACCGCGCTCCGATCGCTCGTGCGGGGCGGCTGGCTCCGGATCGTCTACGGCGGGGCGTCGGAGGGCGGCTACCTGTGCGATCACCCGTCGGTCGACGAGCTCCACATCACCGGGTCCGATCGGACCTACGAGACGATCGTCTTCGGGTCCGGGCCGGACGGCGAGGAGCGACGTCGCCGGGACGAGCCCATCCTCGACAAGCCGTTCAGCGCCGAGCTCGGCAACGTCACCCCGGTCATCGTCGTGCCTGGGACGTGGAGCGTGGCCGAGCTGGCCCACCAGGCCGACAACATCGCGACGATGCTCACGAACAACGCTGGGTTCAACTGCGGGACGGCGCGGGTGATCGTGACGATGGCCGGCTGGCCGGGCCGGGGACCGCTCCTCGACGCCGTCCGGGCCCGGCTCACCGCGATCGAGCCGAAGGTCGCCTACTACCCGGGTGCGGCCGACCGCTTCGCGACGTTCATGACCGCCCATCCTGAGGCCGAGCGCTTCGGCGGCCACCACGCCGAGCGCCTGCCCTGGGCGTTCATCCCCGGGCTCGATCCGGAGGCGACCGACGACCCGTGCTACACGACCGAGGCCTTCTGCGGCATCTTCGGTGAGACGTCCCTCGCCGCGTCGTCGGTGGCCGAGTTCCTCGACCGAGCGGTCGACTTCGCGAACGCGCGGTTGTGGGGGACGCTGAACGCGACGGTCATCGTCCACCCGGCGACGCTCCGGGACCCGGCTGCCGCGGCCGCGCTGGAACGGGCGATCGCCGGGTTGCGCTACGGCACCGTCTCGGTCAACCAGTGGTCGGCGATCGGCTTCGGCCTGGGCGTCACCCCGTGGGGTGCCTACCCGGGCCACCGGCGGACCGACATCCAGTCGGGGACCGGCTGGGTCCACGACTCGCTGATGTTCTCGCGGGTCGAGAAGACCGTCATCCGGGGCCCGTTCCGGGCCTGGCCGAAGCCGATCTGGTTCGCCAGCCATCGGACCGCCCACCGCCTGGCCCGACGGCTCGTCCGGTTCGAGGCCGCCCCATCGCTCCTCCGATTGCCCGCGATCGTGGTCCTCGCGCTCCGCGGCTAGGGTCGACGGCTCGGCCTGGTCTCGGAGCGCGGCAGGCGGTATCGGTCCGTCGGGGTTGACAAGCCTAACAGCGTTAGCTTATCGTTTCGTCCAGCCGATGCTAATCCCGTTAGCCTCCCTGGAGGGAACGATGAACGCCACTCACCCGGTCGCGCTCGCCCGCGCCCGACCGGCCAGCCGGTCGGCCCGGCGGGCCGGCTGGCTCGTCCTCGGCCTGATCGTCGCCGGCTTCGCGGTCCTCGAGATCGCGACGCTCGACCTGGGCCTGGCCCCGGTCGCCTTCCTGATCCTCCCCGACCTCGCGTTCCTGGCTGGGCTGGGCGAGCCGCACGAGCCGCGCCAGCTGCAGGCCCGGGCGGTCCCGATCTACAACCTCCTCCACCAGCCGCTCGTGCCGATCGGGCTGGTCGGCGCCGTGTCGTTCCTGGGCCTCGGGCTCGCACTCCTCGCCGGCGCTCTCTTCTGGTTCGCCCACGTCGCCCTCGATCGTGCCGCCGGGTACGGCCAGCGCACGCCGGACGGATGGCAGCGTGTCTGACCGGCGGCGAGCGGAGGTCGTCGGCGCCGCGCTGGCGATCCTCGAGGAGGCGGGGCCCGAGGCGGTCACGATGCGGGCGATCGCCGAGCGGCTCGGGATCCGGGCGCCCTCGCTTTACCGGCAGTTCCCCGACAAGCGGGCGATCGAGATCGCGCTCATCGCCGCCGGGTTCGAGGAACAGGCGGCGGCGTTCGAGGAGGCCACGGCCACGGACGAGCCACCCGCCAGGGCGATCGCCCGGGTCTATCGAGACTGGGCCCTCGCACATCCGCACCTCTATCGACTGATGACCGAACGACCGCTGCCCCGCGAGGAGCTCCCGACCGGGCTCGAGGCCCGGGCGGCCGCGCCGGTCCTGCGCGCGTTCGGCGGTGAGGTCGATCGGGCCCGCGCCGGCTGGGCGTTCGCCCACGGGATGACCAGCCTCGAGCTGGTCGGTCGGTTCCCCCCGGGCGCCGACCTCGACGCAGCCTGGGCGGTCGGGATCGAAGCGATCTCCGCCCTTTCCGCGAACCATTCGGGAACGACCATCGCGACCACCCGTCGCCGGCCGTCGGGCCGTCGACCCACCTGAGGAGGAATGAGCAGGATGGAGATCCGAGCCGGGGTCCGCCGGATCGGCGGCGGGCTCGTCAACAGCTACCTCGTCGATGACGGCGGGGCCATCACGATCGTCGACGCCGGCGCGCCGGCCTACTACGGCGACCTAGCGACGGAGCTCGCCGCGCTGGGCAGGTCGCTCGATGACGTGCGGTCGGTGGTGCTGACCCATGGTCACAGCGACCACATCGGGTTCGCCGAGCGGATCCGGACCGAGCGCGGCGTCCCGATCCGGATCCACGAGCTCGACGCCGCCCTGGCCCGGGGCGAGGTGCCCAACCCATCGAGCGGTCTCGGTCCGATCCGGCCGATGCCGATCCTCCGGTTCCTGGCGTTCGCCCTGGGCCACGGGATGATCCGGATCCCCCGGATCCGCGAGGTCTCGACGTTCGGCGACGGTGCCACCCTCGACGTCCCCGGCTCGCCCCGGGTCATCCTCGTCCCGGGTCACACGCCCGGCAGCGCCGCGATCCACTTCCCTCGTCACGACACGCTCTTCGTCGGCGATGCGATCGCCACCCTGAGCGTCACGACCGGCGTCGAGGGCCCTCAGCTCGCCGCGTTCGGCGCCGACCGGGCGACGGCCCTGGCCTCCCTCGATCGCCTCGAGGAGGTGGAGGCCCGCTTCGTCCTGCCCGGTCACGGCCAGGCCTGGGACGGCGGGGTCGCCGAGGCGCTCCGTCTCGTCCGGGCGTCGGCGGGGCCGGGCTGATGGACGCGCCGCGGGCCACCCTCATCCGGGCGGTCCACTCGGCTGTGCGTTACGGCTCGGCGAGCGGCCCGGTCTCCGACATCTGGCTGCCCGACGTCGTGGCCCGGACGATCCCGCAGTGGTCGATCCCGCTGGTCACGTTCGGGCTCCTCCTCCACCTCCGCGGGATCCGCCGCGAACGGCGCTCGGTCAGGATGGTGTCGTAAGGTCCCGGACGAAGACGCCGAAGAGCGGCTCGGTGAACTCGTAGGAGCCGCGGCCCACCCGTCGGATCACGCCCTCGTCCTGGAGCCGGTCGATCGTCCGGCTGGTCGATTCGCCGGCCCGGCCGTCACCGTAGACCGGCTGGCCGTGAGCGATCCGGGCTGCCGTCGTGCGCGTCCCCCTGGGGCGCTCGAGCCGCTTCCAGATCTCCTCGAACTGGGCGCGCAACCCCTCCATCGTCTTGGCCTCGGCGAGCTCGACGGCGCCCTGGGCCGTCGGGTTCACGGACCGGATGACGAGGAGGTGCTCGCACAACTCCATGAGGTCGCGCGGGTGACGACCGGCGAAGGCGATCAGGCGGTCGATCTCGGCGCCGGTGATCGGCACACGCAGGGAGCGGAAGCGCCGCTCGATGTACGACCGCCAGGCTTCCCCGGACGGAAGGGGCAGGGAGAGCGGGGTCGCCAGGCGGAAGGGCATCTGGCGCGGGTTCCGGAAGAGCTCCTCGAGCATCCCCACCTCGGAGCCCATGAACACGTAGGCCGTGTGGGTCATCCGGTGCTGGAGGGCGGATCGCGCTCGGGCGAAGAGGTCGGGCGAGATCCGGACGAGCTGCTGGAACTCGTCGTAGACCACGACGCAGCGCTTGTCCCTCTGCTCGGCCAGCTCATCGGCCAGCCCGAAGGCCCGCTCGAGGAGCCGCTCCGGTCGCTCGCTCCGCTCGCCGAAGAAGGCGACCGAGATGTCGAGGTCGCTCTGGAAGATGACCGGTCTCGGTGCGCCCTGGATCGCCTCCTTGAGGCGCAGAAACGCCCCCCGGCTGCCGCTCGCCTGGTCGTACGTCGATCGGGCGATGAGCTCGGCCAGGCTGCGTTCGTCGGTCGCGGCGGAACAGTCGATGGAGATCGCCCAGCCGCCGGCCTTGCGGATCCGCCGGATGAGCTCGTCGGCGACGCTCGTCTTGCCCGTCTGCCGCGGGGCGCTCAGGAGGACCGAGTTCAGGTGCTCGTAGGTCCGCTCGAAGAGCTCGCCGAGGATCGCCTCGCGGTCCACGAGGTCGTCCGGCGCGACCGAGCCGCCGGTCGGGAAGGTGCGCTTGAGGCCGGCCATCTCACTCCGTGATGCTCACAGAACCAGGGACATCTTGGTGCAGACATCGTGATGAGTCAACGTACGACGGCGACGGATGGCGTGGCGCGGCACGCCAGCGACCGACGGTCACAGGGACGCCGCCCACGCGTCGCACCGGCAGGCAGCGATCGCGGAGACGGCCGGTCGCGCCGACATCGATCGTGCGCAGGTCGCCGGGGGTATCGTGCGCTGACGGGAGGAAGGGACGATGACCGAGACGACGGCGGGCGCGGTCAGACCGACCCTGGCCCTGCCCCTGCGCCAGCTCCTCCAGCTGTCGATCTACTGGCTCGGGCTCACCATGATCTTCACGGCCCTCGATACCGTGGTCCTGCCGGAGCGACTTCGAGGCCTCGTCCCGCCCGGGAGCGCCAACCTGACGGTCGCGGCCATCAGCGGCCTCGGGGCGATCGTGGCGGTCGTGGTCCAGCCGATGATGGGCTCGATCAGCGACTACACCACGAGCCGCTGGGGACGTCGGAAGCCGTACATCGTCATCGGCTCGACATTCGACCTCGTCTTCCTGGTCGGGCTCGCCACCTCGAACGTCGTCCTGGCTCTGGCTGCCTTCTACGTCCTCCTCCAGTTCAGCTCGAATGTCGCACAAGGCCCCTTCCAGGGCTACGTCCCGGACCTCGTGCCGGCCGCCCAGGTCGGGCTGGCCAGCGCGCTCGTCGGGGTCATGTCGGTGCTCGGCCCGCTGCTCGGGATCGTCATCGTCTCGGTCCCCCTCCTCCTCGCCCCGAAGGGGACCGAGCCCGACTTCATGATCGCCACGATCGCCCTCGGGGTCGTCGAGCTGACGACCGCCCTGGTCACCGTCCTGACCGTGGACGAGGGCCGCCAGGCCAAGGATCGGGCCGGCCGCTCCTGGGGGCAGATCGCGGTCGAGACCTGGGGACGGGATGTCCTGCGCGAACGGAGCTTCGTCTTCCTCGTCGCATCGCGCCTGTTCATCCTGGCCGGCGGGAGCATGCTCGTCCGGGAGATCGACTTCTACCTCGAGGCCGCCCTCGGCCTGGGGGTCAACGAGCGCGGGACGTGGGTCACGGCCGCGACGGTCATCCTCGCCGGATCGGTCCTGATCGTGAGCATCCCGGCCGCCCGGCTCTCGGACCGGTACGGGCGCAAGGCGCTCATCTACGTGGCCTGCGCATTCGGCGCGACGGGTTCGGCGATCATCAGCGTCGCACCCGTGATCGGGGTCGCGCTCGCGGGCGCGATCCTCGTGGGCATCGCCCTCGGGACCTTCGTCTCGGTCGACTGGGCGCTGATGACCGACATCATCCCGAAGGCCGACTCGGGTCGGTACATGGGGCTGAGCAACGTCGCGACGGGCCTGGCCGGGACCCTCGCCGTCGGGACGGCCGGGGTCATCGTCTACATCGGGGCCCGGTTGCTCGACGGCCAGGGCCAGGCGCTCGGGACCCGGCTGGCCTACGTGGTCGCGGTCGGCTTCTTCATCCTCGGGGCGATCCTCCTCCGTCGCGTCGACCCGACCCGGCGCGAGGACGTCGACCTGGAGCTCGTCCCCGTGCCGGTGGTCGCCGGGTGACGGCCGGGGGCCGATCGTGCGAGGCGGATGATGGTGGAGATGAGGGGACTCGAACCCCTGGCCTCCGCGATGCGAACGCGGCGCTCTTCCAGCTGAGCTACATCCCCACGAGGGGTCGTACCGGGCGGCGACTGGTCGCGGCACCCGGGACCGGGGCCAGAGTGTAGCACGGGGCCATGTCCCACTCGCCGGCGCAGGGCCCCGAGAGCGGGTCGCGGACCCCTACCATCGCGCGATGAGCAGCGGCCTCGCCCTGGGGCTGGTCGCCGCCGTCTGCTGGGGCCTGACCGACGTCGCGGCTGCCCTCGGCGGGCGGCGGTTCGGCAGCCTGTTGACCCTGGCGATCGCCCAGGCGACGAGCATCGTCGTCCTGATCGTGGTGGCCCTCGTCCTCGAGGGCGGCATCCCGGATCTCACCGCCGCCCTGCCGCCGGCGGTCGCGATGGGGGCGCTCGCGGTCATCGGGTACGTCGCGTTCTTCGCCTCGCTCAGGATCGGCCCGCTCTCGGTGGTCAGCCCGACGGTCGCGGCATACGGTGGACTGACGGTCATCCTCGCGGTCGTCCTGCTCGGCGAGCTCATCCGCCCCGTGCAGTGGGCCGGGGCGGCCCTGGCCACGATCGGGATCGTCCTGGCCGGCGTCCACTTCGACGGCTCGATCCGACACGCCCGGCTGGTCAGTCGGGGCGTCCTCCTCGCGGTCGTGGCGCTCATCGGGTTCTCGTTCCTCATCGTCGGCTCGGCCGGTCCGATCCGCCAGGTCGGCTGGCTGCCGTTCACGCTCGTCGAGCGGGTGACGAACGCGGCCCTCGTCTGGGCCCTGTTCGTCGTGATGCGGGTCGCCCGGCCGCGGGGGAGCGACACGCTCCTCGACCATCCCGACCCGCCGAGTCGGTTCGGGCTCGTCCTGGCCGTCGCAGCCGGGCTGGTCGACGTCGCCGGGCTGGTGGCGTTCAACATCGGCCTGGAGGTGTCCTTCGCCTGGCTGGTCGGGCTCGCGAGCTCGTTCGCCCCCGCGGTGGCCGTCCTCGTCGCGGTCCTCGTCCTCGGCGAGCGTCCGCGCCCGATCCAGTGGTTCGGGCTGATCGCGATCGGAGCCGGGCTGGTCCTCGTGGCTGCACCGGCCTAGGGTCGGCCGGACGACGCTCAGCCCGAGGTTCGGAGGAGCTCGAAGACGCGCGTCCGGCCGGCGAAGCCCTTCAGGTGGCGCTCCTGCGCCTCGTCGAACGTGAAGCCCTGGTCGATGCCCAGATCCCGCACGAGCTCCGACACGAGGATGTGCCCGGCCTCCGCGGCGTCGCAGATCCGGCTGGCGAGGACCACCGTCGACCCGAACAGGTCGTCGTCGTGGTCGACCGGCTCGCCGGCGGCGAGGCCGATCCGGACCCGGAGCTCCGGCGTCCCGCCCTGGGCGATCCGGGCGTCGAACCCGTCCTGGATCGCCCCGGCGCAGCGCAGGGCGTCGGCGACGTCCTCGAACGAGGCCATGATCCCATCACCGGTGTGCTTGACCTCGCGGCCGCGCGAGGCCACGAGGGCGCGCCGGATGACCCGGTCGTGCTCGGCGAGCAGGACCATGTAGGCCGACTCGCCGATGTCGTTGAGGATCGCCGTCGAGCCCTCCAGGTCCGTGAAGAGGATCGTCCGGAAGGCGCTCGTGACCTGACCCGGGTCGGCGGGGTCGTTGATCCTGCCCAGGAAGCGGATGACGTCATCCTCGGACACGGCGATGATCTCGTTGGGGATCAGGCCGTGCCCCGCCTGATGGACGGCCTGCATGTCCTCGGGTCTGGCCGCCGTGGCCAGGCAGAACACCTGACCGGCGGCGGCATCGAACCAGTAGGCGAGGAACCGCACGCCAAAGCCGGCCTCGATCCGGAGATCGTTGAGATGGGCCTGGGCGACCTCCTCCGGGGTCACGCCGGGCAGGTCGTGGCGGTCCATGAAGAGTGGCAGCTCGTCCCCTCCTTCCGCGGTCCGGATCCCGGCGCAGCGTGCCGTCCGTGCGTTCGCATGGTGACCGGCTCGGGGCATCGTATCAAGGGGTCCCGGGTCTTGACGATATCGAACATCTGTTCTATCGTAAGACGTCCGATGAGCACCCTCTCCCCGGACGTGACGGCAGCCCTGGCGACCCTCCGGACGCGCTGGGGGACGGCCGCGCCGCGGCAGGGCGCCGCCCTTCCGGGCGGGGCCGGCGGCACGGGCGGATCGCTCGACGGCGTCGGCGGGATCGTCGGAGCACTCGCCACCGTCCCGCTCCCGGCGGACCCGGCCGGACGGGTGTTCGAGCTCCCGGTCACCCATCGATCGCCCGACGAGGAGCGGGTCGTCCGGACCGGCTTCGCCGCGCTCGACGCGATCCTGGGACCGGGCGGCGTTCCTCGCGCGACGGGCCTGGCGGTCCGGGGGGATGCGTCGAGTGGCAAGACCACTCTCGCCCTGCGGCTCGCCGCGGAAGCCCAGACCGCGGGATCGATCGTGGCGTACGTGGATCTCGCCCGGAGCCTGGACCCGGTCGAGGCGGTGGCCCGCGGCGTCAGCCTCGAGTGGCTCGTCGTCGTGGAGCCGGCCTCCCTGGACGAGGCGCTGGCGATGGCCGGGGCGCTCGTCTCGAGCCGGGCGGTGGACCTTCTCCTCCTGGACCTCCCGCCGGTCGACCGACCCGACCCGAGCGTGGCACCTCCGATCCGGACCCGGACCCGGGATGGCCGGCGCCCGCCCTCGGTCGCCGATCGACTCGGCCGCCTCGCCGCCCTCGCCCGGCGATCCGGGATCCTCCTCGTCGTCCTCGAGCCGCCGGGCCTGCCCGGTCCGGTCTCGACCGCGATCGCCGAGTCGACCGGTCTCCGGCTCGAGCTCGCCCGGCGGTCGTGGATCCGGCTCGGCCGGGACATCGTCGGCCAGCGGACGGAGGTGGTCGTCGCCCGGAACCGTTCCGGCCCGCCGGGGAGGCGGGTCGAGCTCCGGATCCTCTACGCGGAGGGCGGCGGCCGGGATGCCTGCCTCCTCCGCGAGCCGCTCCTCACCGACGCCCCCGCCAGCCCCCAGTCACGGACCCACGATCGTGCGACTCCTCCACCTCCTCTGGCCGCATCTCCCGCTCCGTCTCGTCCGGGCGCGGGCGACGGCCGGCCCGGGCTCCGGCTCGTTCCCGACCGGCCCGCTCATCCTCGGCGGCCAGCCCTGGACGGACGGGACCGTCCTCGACGCGAGCCCGGCGGCTCGCGAGCTCGGCGTCCGGCGGGGGATGCCCCTGGGGTCGGCGCACCGGCTCGTCCCTGAGGCGACGTTCCTCGACCCGGACCCCGAGGCGGACGCGGCCGCGGTCGAGCGGGCGCTCGAGGCGCTGGCCGCGTTCAGCCCGGGGGTCGCCGGGGCGACCGACCCGTACGACCCGGCGTTCGGCCTGCTCGAGGTCCAGGCCGACGGGCTCGACCGGCTCTGGGGACCCGAGCCGGTCCTCGTCGAGCGGATCGTCGTCCGCGCTCGGACCGGTCCTGCCCGGCTCGCCCCGGATCGGGGTCGCCGGGACGCGCTTCGCGGCGACGACCGCGGCGGGCGCAGCCGAGGCGCCCGGACGGCCGTCCATCGTCGAGCCCGGCGACGAGGCGGCCTTCCTGGCGCCGCTCCCGGCGATCCTCCTCACCCCCGACCCGGACGTCCGCGCCCGGCTGACCCGGTTCGGCCTGCGCCGGATCGAGGCGGTCGCCCGGCTGCCGCGCTCGGCGCTCGTGGCCCGGTTCGGGGCGGAGGGGGAGCGGATCCACGCCCGGGCGAACGGCGAGGAGATCGTCGCGTTCCGGCCTCGCCGGGCGCCGGAACGGCTCGATCCTCGGGCTCGGCCTGGAGCCGCCGGTCGAGGAGCTCGAGCCGCTCCGGTTCGTCCTCCATCGGCTGGCCGGCGCGCTCGCCGACCAGCTCACGGCCCGCGGCGCCGCCGCCGGCCGGGTCGAGCTCCGGCTCGCGTTCGACCTTGCGTTCGCGCCCCGGGCACGCCGACCGGTGCTGGTCGTCGATCAGCGCTTCCCCGAGCCGACCGCCGAGGGCGAGGCGATCGAGCGTCTCCTCCTCGCCCGGCTCGAGCGGGAGCCGCCGCCGGCCGCCGTCGCCCGGATCGAGCTCGAGCTCGCCGAGGTCGGTCCGGCCACCGGCCAGCAGCTCGCCCTGTTCGTCCCCCAGGCGGCGCGGGCCGCCCGGCTCGGCTGGCAGCTCGCCCGGCTGGCCCTCGCCTTCGGCGAGGACCGGGTCGGTCGGGTCGGAGCTGGTCGATCCGGAGGCGATCCTGCCGGAGACGCGCTGGCGTCGGCTGCCGATCGGCTCCGGATCCGCCGGCGGGTTCCGGCCACTCGCCCCGACGGGCTCGGGGGCCGGGACGGATGCGGTCGGGGGCGAGAACGAGCGCGGGATCGGGTGTGGGGACGAGCGCGGCGCGTTCCGGCGGAGCCGGGAGGTCGGTCCGATGACCCGGCTCCTCCGCGAGCATCCGCCGATCGACGTGGAGCTGGACGCCGACGGCCGGATCGTGGCGATCCGCTGGGCCGGTCGGCGGGAGCCGGTGGAGGTCTGCAACCGCTGGCGGATCGACGAGGGCTGGTGGCGCGACCCGATCGCCCGGGACTACTTCAAGGTGGTCGGCCCGCGCTGGCTGGCGCTCGTCTACCTCGACCGGATCGACGGGACCTGGCACCTCGAGCGGGTCTACGACTGACCCGCGGCGACCTCGGCGACCCGGCATCGAGCCCGCGAGCGGATCCCTCGCGGACGGCCGACGCCTGCGGCCGAACGCTACGCCGTGGCCGGTCGGGCGGCGACGAGGAAGAGGACGATCAACCCGACGAGGATGACCGCCAGGACGATCGGTCCGACGAGATCGCGCGGTCGAAGCGACATGATGGACGGCTCCCCAGAGAGGACGCCGGCCCGGCTCATCGGAACGGGCAGGCGGCGGCGAACATGATCGTCACGATCGAGAGCCCGCCACGCGGGACCGCCGTGACCTGGACCCGGCATCCCGGATCCGTACCGACGGCGTCGATCGTGGTGCTGCCGTCCTCCATCGGGCCGGCCAGCGCCTCGTTATCGTACCCCGCTCCACGGAGCGCCTTCTCGTAGAACGCCGCGATCGGGGCCGCCTCTGCCGCCACCGACAGCACGGCCGAGGCGGGCCCCTCCGACGTGGCGGCCGGCTCCGCACCCGGGTAGGCCGGGAACGTCGCGGGAAGAGCGTCCCAGATCCGCCCCCAGGCGGTCTTCGTCGTCGTCGGGAGCCCGGCGGTCGGGGCGGCGGACGCGTCGGCCGCGGCCGGGGGGCTCACCGTTCCGGCGGGCGCGGCCGTCGGCGAGGTCGTCCGGGTCGGGGCGGTGGTCCCCGCACCGCTCGAGGCGGTGCATCCGACCGCCCCCGCCGCCAGGACGAGGACGGCCAGGAGGGACACGGGCCGCATCACGGGTCGCGATCCTCCGAGCGATGGTGTCGAGGGTGATCATCGGGGATGCCGGGGCCCCGCCGCTTGCGCGACGGGGCCCCCTGGGTCGTCGGCCCGCTCACCAGGCCGGCGACCGGGTCGTCGGGCCGACCGGGTCGGTCGACCGACGCCACTGCCCAGCGGTTCGCGCCCCCAGGCACGCGCCGTCGGGTGATGGCTTGTAGACGTCCGGATGGCGCCCGATGTTTCATGGTCTCCGCGATCGTCGGAGGGGCCTGACGCGGGCCCCGCCTGAGGGTAGCGGACCCGCTCCCGACGCCTTCCCGGGTCTTCCCTCTATCGAACATCTGTTCTATCATCGGACAGGCCCCCGCCACGACCCAGTGCCAGGTCCGCGATGTCCGTCGTCATGCCCGCTCCGTCTGTTCCGCGGCCCTATGCCGAGTTGCACTGCCACACGAACTTCTCGTTCCTCGACGGTGCGTCGCCCGCCGACGAGCTCATCGATCGCGCGATGGAGCTCGGGCTCTCGGCCCTCGCGGTCACCGATCACGGCGGCCTGTACGGGGTCGTCCGCTTCTCGGCCGCCGCCCGGGAAGCCGGGCTCCACCCGGTGGTCGGCCTGGAGATCGAGCTGCTCGATGCGTTCGCTCCAGACCCGGACCGGATCGTCGTCCCGGGGCGGCGGCCGGCGCGACGGGACGACCGACCCGTGGCCGCCGCGCCCGTCGCCCGCGAGGGCGTGCCGGCTCGTCCCCGACCGGAGCGACTTCGTCTGCCCGGTCATCGGGAGCCCGTCCGCGAGGACCTCCGCGGGATCGGCGACGGCCAGCGCGGACCTCATCTCGTCCTCCTCGCCCGGGACGCCACCGGCTACCGGAGCCTGTGCCGTCTCGTCAGCCGGGCGAACCTTGCCGGGACGAAGGGCGTGCCCCGGTTCAGCCAGGCGCTCCTGGCGGCCCATGTCGAGGGACTGGTGGCCCTGTCGGGATGTCGCGATGGTGAGATCGCCCGGCGCCTGCGGGTCGGCGATCGCGAGGGGGCCCGGACGGTGGCCGAGGGCTATGCCGGGTTGTTCGGGTCGGTCGGGTCTCGTGGCGCTCCGCGGCGGGTCGGTCGGCCGGGGCGGGTCGGTCGGCCGGCCGGGGTGGCCGCGGCGGGGTTCGTCCTCGAGCTCCAGCATCATCTCGGGCCGGACGACGACTGGCTCGTCGCCGAGACCGCACGCCTCGCGAAGGAGGTGGGGCTGCCCGTCGTCGTCACGAACGGCGTCCACTACGCGCTGCCCGAGGGTCGCGAGCTCCAGGACGTCCTGACCGCGATCCGGCACGGTCGGACCGTGGAGACCCTGGGGGACCTCCGTCGCCGGGACGGCGAGTCGTACCTGAAGTCGGCCGCGGAGCTCCTGGCCCTGCCGCCCGGCGAGGAGGGGTCGTGGGCCGAGGGGATCGCCAACGCCGCTGAGCTGGCGGCCGCCTGCGAGGTCGACCTCGGGTTCGAGGCGTACCGCTTCCCCGGCTTCGAGGTACCCCGCGGCGAGACGCCGTTCAGCCATCTCGCCGAGCTCTGTCATGCCGGCGCCCGGCGGCGCTACCACCCGATGACACCGGCCGTCGTGCGCCAGCTCGCCCACGAGCTCGAGGTCATCGAGCGGACGGGCCTCGCGGAGTTCTTCCTCATCTGCTGGGACCTCATGCGCTTCGCGAAGGAGCGCGGCATCCCCGCCCAGGGGCGGGGGAGCGCGGCGGACTCGATCGTGGCCTACGTCCTGGGGATCACCCGGGTCGACCCGATCCGCCACAACCTCCTCTTCGAGCGGTTCATCAACGAGGGTCGGACGACGTATCCCGACGTCGACATCGACTTCAGCTCGGAGCGGCGCGAGGAGGTCATCCAGTACGTCTACGAGCGCTACGGGCCGGAGCACACCGGGATGGTCTGCAACGTCGTCACCTACCGGGCGCGCTCGGTGGTCCGCGAGGTGGGCGTGGCGCTCGGGTTCCCCCGACCGCTCGTGGACCGGGTGGCGAAGGCCCTCGAGACGTACGACTCGGTGATGGTCCGGCGAGACCTCGAGGCGGACGGTGGCTTCGCCGAGTTCTTCCGCCGACCGGGCGGAGACGGGGGCGTGGCCGGCGGGTCCGTGGCCGACGGGCCTGCGACGGGTCCGATGTCGCGTCAGGGTCCGTGGCCGGGTCGCCCGACCCGGGCGCGATCCCGGCCCTCACCCAGGTCCGCGGCCTGACCGACCGGATGGGCCAGCTCAACCACGCCCGCGGTGGTCGCCTCCGGACCGGCCCGGCGAACGTGCCCGGCCCGGCGAACGTGCCCGGCCCGGTGAACGTGCCCGGCCCGACCCTGGCACTCCGGATATCACCACCACTGCTAGCCGACTCGCTTCTACCCTCTCGCGACGTCTCCGGCCGGGAGATCGGCCCGCCGATCGTGCTTGCTGAGCACGGCGACGCCGCGTCGAAAGGTGCGCAGGACTCCGCGCAGGGCGAGATCGGCGTCGGACTACCCGTCTTCGAACAATGCCCGTGATATCCGGGTCGCTAGTGGGCGCGGGATCCGACCGCGGATCCGGACCCGGCGCCTCTCCGGATCCCGGCACCTGGCCGACGGCAGCCGGTCGGCGGCCGTCGATCCGGTCCGGTGGCCCGGCTGATGACGAGGGTGGTCCGGGCGACACGCCGGCCAGCGTGGCCTGGCTCCGGGCGGGCCGCGGGACGGGGTACGCGCCGGCGACGGTCGAGGGTCGGGGCATCGATCCCGAGAGCGGGATGCTGGAGCCGCCACCGAGACGCACCGACCGGCTCGGCCGACCGGACCACTGGGATCCACCGGCCTCACCGGCCGCGACCCTCGGCCGAGGAGGTGCCCGCTCGCCTCACGGCGGAGAGCAGCCGCGGAACGAAGCCCAGGCACGGATCGGGGACGCCGGCCACTCCAGCGTCGCCCGGGTCGAGCCCCAGCCGCCGCCCCAGCCCCGCGGCGGCTCGACCGTCGGGATGTCGGACTGGGAGCGCTGGCTCGAGCTCTGCGCCCGGATGGACGGCTTCCCGCGTCATCTCAGCATCCACAGCGGCGGGATGCTCATCACCGCCGCCCCGCTCATCGATATCGCCCCGCTCGAGCGGGCCACGATGAAGGACCGGGTCGTCGTCCAGTACGACAAGCGCGACGTCGAGACGCTCAAGCTCATCAAGCTCGACCTGCTCGGCCTCGGGATGCTCGCGGCGATCGACGAGACGCTCCAGCTCATCGAGCGGGACTGCGCGGTCTGCCTCGACCTCGACCGGCTCCCCGAGGAGATCCCCGAGGTCTTCGCGATGCTCCAGGCCGCCGACACCGTGGGCGTCTTCCAGGTCGAGAGCCGAGCCCAGATGCAGACCCTGCCGAAGAGCCGGCCGGCCAGCCTGGACGACCTCGTGGTCGAGGTCGCGATCATCCGGCCGGGCCCGATCCAGGGCAACGCCGTCCACCCGTACCTGCGCCGCAAGCAGGGTCTCGAGCCGGTGACCTACCTCCATCCCAGCCTCGAGCCGGTCCTTCGCGACAGCCTCGGGGTCATCCTCTACCAGGAGCAGGTCATGCGGGTGGCCATCGAGGTGGCCGGCTTCTCGCCGGGGGAGTCGGACGGCTTCCGCCGGGCGATGGGGACCTGGCGCTCCAGCCGCGAGATGGAGAAGCTCCACGCCCGGTTCATCGACGGCTGCCTGCGCCAGCCGGGGATGGCGCTCGAGACCGCCGAGGAGCTCTTCCGCCAGGTCGCCGCCTTCGCCAGCTTCGGGTTCGCCAAGAGCCACGCCGCAGCATTCGCCCGGACGGCCTACGAATCGGCCTTCCTCAAGCTGTTCTACCCGGCCCAGTTCCTCGTCGGGCTGGTCAACGCCCAGCCGATGGGCTTCTACCCGGTCGAGGTCCTGGTCAACGACGCGAAGCGCCACGGCGTCGCCGCCCTCCCGGTCGACGTCAACGCGAGCCGCTACCTCACGACCACGGAATGGGTCGGGCTGGACCCGGAGCCACTCCCGCCGGACGCCGGGATCGAGCGCCGGCCGGTCCCGGTCCGGTCGCCGGCCTGCATCATCCCGTCGGAGGAGGCGAGGGGTCGGTGGGCCGCCGAGAGCGCCACCGGGTACGGCGTCCGTCTCGGACTGCGTCTCGTCAAGGGGATCGGCGAGGAGCACGCCGAGCGGCTCGACGCCGAGCTCGAGCGAGGTCCCTACCGGAGCCTGGCCGACGTCGTCGAGCGGATGGGCCTGCCCGAGGAGGTCGTCGAGCGGCTCATCCGGGCCGGTGCGCTCGACTCGCTCGGGCGCCCGCGGCGCGAGCTCCTCTGGCAGCTCCGCGAGGTCATGGGCGCGAGCGGCGGTCGGATCGACGGCCGGGCGACGCGGACGGTGGCGCGGGCCTCGAAGCGGGCCGCCGGTCGGCCGATGGACCTCCGTCTCCCGGCGACCGAGGCACCCGAGCTGCCGCCGATCGGGGAGATCGAACGCCTCGGTGACGCCTATGCGGTCATCTCGCTCGATGCCCGGGACCAGGTCATCGGGCTGTTCCGGGAGTCGCTCGACCGGCTCGGGGCGATCCCCAACTCGGCCCTCGCCGAGCTGCCGGCGGGGCGGGTCCGGATCGGTGGGCTGGTGGTGACCCGGCAGCATCCGATGACCGCGAAGGGGACGGTCTTCCTGGCCCTCGAGGACGAGACCGGGATGGTCAACGTCACCCTCTGGCCGGACACCTGGGCACGGTTGCGCGGAGTGGTCCGGCGCCACGCCCTGCTCCTGGTGGACGGAGCGCTCCAACGCGAGGGGAGCGTGGTGAACGTGGTCGCCCGGGAGGTCAGGCCGCTCCCCGAGGCGGCAGCGGAGGTCGGTGGACCGGCCCGATCGCCAGGGGTCCGTCAGCTGGGCTGGGCCGGGATGCGCCGGATGGGCTAGGGCGAGTCGATCGCTCGGGCCGTCAGCGGCGGGCGGACGCCTTGGCGTTCTTCCCGCCGGACTGCTTGTTGCCCCGGTTCGGGTTCGTCACCCGGAGGAACCGTCGGTAGAAGCCGGCGAACCCGCCGATCGCGACCCCGGCCAGCGGCGAGATCACGAGCGCGTAGAGGACGTACTGGACCTGCTCCGCCTGGGTGAGTGGCGTCGCCGACTGGACGGGCCCGACGAAGAGGTAGACCGAGAAGACGACGAACGAGACGATGCCGACGATACCGCCGGCGAGGTAGCTCATCCGCGTCGTCAGGATCCCGGCCAGGAACAGCGCGGCGAGCGGTGGAGGGAAGACGAACAGGTTGAAGGCCATCCCTGGAAGGTCGCGCAGCGACCCGCCGGTGGCGCCATACCAGATCGCCGAGGCGAGCACGAGCAGGCTCGGCACGGCGACGGCCGGCGTCCTCGTGATCAGCCAGGGCAGGTCGCGGAGGTCCTGGCGGACGTTGACCGGTCGGATCGCCGCCCGGAACTGGTCGGCGATGCCGGGCCGGGCAGCCGGCGGGGCACCGACCCGGGCGGACGTGGAGGTCGTCGCCTTCGCCGACCCTGCCGGAGCGCCGGTGGTGGCATCGGCGCCCGCAGCCTCGAGGGCGGCGGCGCGGGAGCGGCGGCGAGCCTCGGCGCGGTCGGTCTTCTTGGCGCGGGCCACGGTGCCTCCTGGAAGCTCGAGATGCGCCGGCGTCGTGGCGGCTTTGGGGGAATTGCGCGCACAGGGCGATCGCCGGCGGATGTCGTGTCGGTCGCCATCGTAGACGAAGCGGCCGGAGCGGGCGGGGGGCGCCGCGGGCGGGGGCCCCGCCATCGCCGCGGATCCGTCGTCGCCAGATGCGACGTCTCGGGCGACCTCGGCGGTCGAGCGACGGAGGAGCGCGTCGGATACGCCGCAGATGATCCAGGAGAGCGATCGGGTCGATCCGGCGTGAAGCCCATCCGGGTACAACGGGGGCCCGCCGCCATCCGTGCCCCGCCGGGAGGTCGTCGATGGCTCCGGTCCGACGTGCGGCGGCAGCCGCGCTCATCCTTGCCATGGTCGCGGTCGGGTCGGCCGCCGGCGCGAGCCCCGAACGACGCCTGATCCCCGTCGTGGACGACGTGGTCCGGCCGATGGCGGTGGTCACCTGGCCCCCGTCGAGCGGGGTCGTTCTGGCGGAGGTCGTGACCGGCGGCGTCTCGGCCTCCGACGAGTACGTCGAGATCGCGAACAGGTCCGACGCGACGGTCGATCTCGCCGGGCTCGAGCTCGCCTACGTGACCTCGAGCGGGTCCACCGTGACCCGGAAGGCCGCCTGGGCCACGACCCGCCCACTGGCCGCCGGTCAGCGGCTTCTCGTCGCCAATGCCGGGGGCGCCTTCGCCGCCATCGCCGATGCGACCTACAGCGGCGGGTTCGCCGCCACCGGTGGGGCCCTCGTGCTCCGACCGGTCGGTGGGACGGCGCTCGATGCGATCGGCTGGGGCGACGCCGCGAACGCGTTCGTGGAAGGCTCGGCGGCGCCTGCGCCATCCCCGGGGTCGAGCATCACCCGTCGTCCCGGCACGTCACCGGGCAGCCTCGTCGACACCAACGACAATGCGGTCGACTGGACGCTCGACCCGGCGCCGATCCCCGAGAACCTGGCCGGGTCGGGGGCTCCGACCCCCACGCCCAGCCCGATCCCGACCCCGACGCCGACCCCCACGCCCAGCCCGATCCCGACCCCGACGCCGACCCCCACGCCCAGCCCGATGGCGATCGCGTCCGCGCGGCTGCTCGCCGACGGGACCGCTGTGGCGGTCGAGGGCACCCTGACCACCACGCTCGGCGCGCTCGACGCCGGGCGGGCGGGCTTCGTCCAGGACCCGAGCGGCGGGATCGCCCTCTATCTCGATGCGGTCGTGGCGAGCGGGCCTCCGGCCGGCACCACGATCCGGGCGACCGGCACGATCGACGACCGATATGCCCAACGCACGCTCCGGGTCACCCTCGAGGAGATCACGATCCTTGGGACGGGGCCCCTGCCGTTGGCGCGGACGATCGCGACCGGTCGTGCCGGCGAGGCTGATGAGGGCGCCCGGGTCGAGATCGCGGGGACGGTCCTCGAGGCGCCGATCGCCTTCGCCGATGGGTTGGGGATCCTCGTCGACGACGGCAGCGGATCGCTTCGGGTGATCGTCGCGCCCGACGCCCTCGGGGCTGCAGACCCGGTCGCCGGCGACGCCGTCCTCGTCGTGGGCGTCCTCGGGCAACGCGACTCGAGTGGGACGGGCTCGGGTGGGTATCGGGTGTCGGCGACCGGGGTCGGGGACTTCAGCCTCACCGCCCATTCCACCGCGACCCCGACCCCGACGCCCGGACCGGTCGCCACGGCGGTCCCGACGCCCACCCCGTCGACGGGCCCGACCCCGACAGCTACGCCTGCGCCCGCACCGACGCCGACGCCAGCGCCCACGCCCGCACCGACGCCGACGCCCGTTCCCACGGCGACCCCGGGTCCCACGCCCATCCCGACGCCTACGCCATCGCCGACCCCTCCGGTCGGCGGCATCGCGGCCGCCCGGGCGCTCGCGGTCGGTGCCGTGGTCACCGTGAGCGGGGTCGTGACGGCGGAGGCCGGTCGGCTCGGTCACCCCGCCCTGTTGGCGATCGCCGATCCGACCGGTGGGATCCTCGTGAGGCTCCCGGAGGGCGTGCGGTCGGCGGTCCGGGGCAGCGGTCTCACGATCGCCGGGCGCCTGGCCGCGCCGTACGGCCAGCTCGAGATCCGGGCGGTGCTCGGGAGCGTCGTCCCGGTCACGGGCCTGCCCGAGGTGCCCGGCGCGCTGGATGTGGTCTCGACCGGTCTCGGCGAAGCCACCGAGGGTCGTCTCGTCCGGGTCGCGGGGATCCTCGACCGGGCGCTCGCGAGATCCACCGCGGGCATCCTCGTCGGAACGCTCGTCGACGATGCCGGCGGACGGGTCCGGATCCTCTTCGACGCCTCGAGCCGGGTGACCCGGACGGACCTCGTCGCGGGTCGCCGGTACCGGCTCACCGGCATCGTCGGGCAGCGGGCCAGCCGGAAGGGCGCGCTCGACGGCTACCGGCTGTGGATCCGCGATCTCGCCGACGTCGTCCCTTCGCCCGCGTCGCCCGCTCCGACGCCGACGCCGGGCCCGACCGGTGGCTCGCCCGCCCCGACGACGACTCCCGGTCGGTCGACCGCCCCGGACGTCGACCCGATCTCCAGGATCGTCGGACACGTCGGCGCGAAGGTGACGGTCGAAGGCGTGGTGACGACCCCGTCGACGCTCCTCGACGCGTCCGGTCGCCGGATCGTCATCCAGGACCCCACCGGGGCGATCGAGGTCTGGCTGGGCGCCGACGCCGTGGTGCCCCTGCCGGGACGGCGGATCCGGGTCACCGGCGAGGTCGCCCGGGCCTACGGCGCGCCGCGGATCCGGGCCATCACGATCGTCGAGCGCGGGACCGCTGCGATGCCGCGTGCCACCCGACTGACCGGAACGCCCGGAACATCGCTCGAGTGGCGCCTCGTCGAGGTCGCCGGGGTCGTCGCCGACGTCAAACGGCTGGGCGACCGGTGGCGCGCCGAGCTTCAGGTCGGCGCGGTGCGGATCGCCGTCCTCGGGTCGGCCGGTTCGCGGATCCCGTCGACCTCGCTCGTCGAGGGTCGTCGGGCGACCGTCGTCGGGATCGTCCGTCGTCCGTATCCGGGAGCGAGCGACCGACGGTTCGCCGTCCAGCCTCGCTCCACGGCCGACATCGCGACCGCCTCGCCATCCGTCGCCGGCGGCGCGAGCGACGGGGTCGGCGGGTCCGCGCCGGGCCGGGGTGGCACATCGAGCTCCGGGAGCGTCGGGCCCGGTGGCCGGGACGGGGGACCGGACGGTGACGGCACCACGGGATCGTCGAACGCCGCGATCGCCGACGTCCGACTCGTCGACCTCGCCGGCTCGAAGGGGCGTCGGGTCCGAGTGAGCGGGCTCGTCGATGCGCTGGTCGCGGACGGCTTCACCCTGGACGACGGCAGCGCCACGAGTCCGGTGGTCCTGACCGGCGACGCGGCCTCGTACCTCGGGCTCATCGAGCCGGGCGACGCGATCGAGGTGGTCGGTCGGGTGGAAGCGCCCGACCCGACCGGCGACCCCGGCGCCGCGGCGACCGTCCCCGGCACCGATGGGCCACGCCTCGTCGTCGAGTGGGCCGCCGACGTGACCCGTCTCGGCGACCCGGGCGACGCCGCGTCGGGAGCCGCGACCGATCCGAGCGCGGACCCCGGTTCCGCGGGCGATACGACGGTCGCAGGCCTCTCGGGGTCGCCCGACGCGTCGATCGAGCCGGCGGCCCGGACCGCCGCGCTCGGCGGCCTGCCCGACCCGTCGATGGTCGGGATCGGCTGGATCGCGGTCGCGGTGGTCCTCTCGGTGGCGGCGGCCCTCGTCCGGCGGCGCCGCCTGCAGCGTCGGCTGGCGGCCCGGATCGCCGTCCGGCTCGCCGACCTGGGCCGTCCGAGGGGCCGGTCCTGAGCGTGAGCCACGCTCAGCGCGACTTGACGCTCGCGAGAGGCGGGGGCTATCCTCGCCCGAGTTTCGCGCCAGCGGAGCGCCCAGAGGAGCGAGGGACCGGTCTTGCCGAACGCGGACCACCGCGTCGACGCGCATGCGGACCGCCGCATCGCCATTCCCGTGGGGGAACGGCAGTACCACATCTCACTCGGCCCCGGTGACCTGGCCGAGTACATCCTCCTCCCCGGCGACCCCGACCGGACCTCCCGGATCGCTGCCCGGTTCGACTCGATCGAGCTCGAGCAGCGCAACCGGGAGTTCGCGACGGTCACCGGCACGTATCGCGGCCAGCGGATGTCGGTCGTCTCGACCGGCATCGGCACGGATAACGTCGAGATCGTGGTGGCGGAGATCCTGGCGATCACGGAACGTCCGACCTTCATCCGGGTCGGTTCCTGCGGGTCGCTCCAGCCGGAGATCGCCCTCGGGGACCTGGTCATCTCGAGTGGCGCGGTCCGCCTCGAGGCGACCACGAGCTTCTTCGTCCACGATGGGTACCCCGCGGTCGCCGACTACGAGGCGGTCGCGGCACTCGTCGAGGCCGCGGCGAGACTCGGACACCCGGCGCATGTCGGGGTGACGGCCACGGCTCCGGGGTTCTTCGGTGCGCAGGGGCGCCCGATCCCGCAGCTTCCCATCCGCTACCCTGACCTCGCCAAGGAGATGGCGCGCCAGCGCGTCCTCAACTTCGAGATGGAGGCATCGGCGCTGCTCGTCCTGGCCACGTTGGCGGGGTGTCGGGCCGGGGTCGTCTGTGCGGTCTACGCGCAGCGCACCACGGGTGACTTCATCGTCGGCGAAGCCAAGGATCGGGCGGAGGTGGCCTGCTTCGAGACCGGCCTCGAGTCGCTGCGGATCCTCGCGGCGATGGACGGTCAGAAGCGTGAGGCCGGGACGGACCGCTGGCGGCCGTCCCTCTGGAACGGATCGTGAACGAGCGGATGCGGGGCGAGCGTCCCGTGACGCCACGCTGAGTAGAGGAGGCACCCAGCCATGGCCGAAGCCTATTGCGTCAAGGACAAGACGAAGGTCGAGATCAAGAACCCGCAGAAGATCACGATGAAGAACGGCAAGCCGGCGACCCAGGGCACCTGCCCGAAGTGCGGCGGCAAGGTCTTCCGGATCGGCGCCTGACCGTCCTCGCCTGACGCGATCCGACCCCCGCCGGTGACGGCGGGGGTCGTTGATTCCCGGCCCGCCCGACGCCACCTGCCGTCCGGCCCGGTCCGGTCCTCGAGCGGTCCCCGCCGTCGTGGGCCGAGCGACCTGCCCGCTCGGGGCCGCTGGTCGGGTGGCCGAGCCGCGCCTCGCGGCGTACGATTGCGGCGCCGGGACCGGACCGGCCGGCGCGGAGCCCAGACCCCGCCCGGACCGAGGCCGGCGGCCCTACCGCATCCGATCGCTCGAGGGACCCGCGTGGCGGGTCGCCCCACACAGGAGGGACCACGATGACCGTTCGCGTCGGGATCAACGGCTTCGGCCGGATCGGCCGCCAGTCGCTCAAGGCGCTCATCGAGCGCGCCCCGGAGGTCGAGGTCGTCGCCGTCAACGATCTCGTGGACACGAGCCTGAACGCCCTCCTGTTCAAGCACGACTCCACCTACGGAGCCTACCCGGGCACGGTCGACCACACCGAGGACTCGCTGATCATCGACGGTCGGCAGATCAAGGTCCTCAAGGAGAAGGACCCGGCTGCCCTGCCGTGGGGCGCCCTGGGCGTCGACATCGTCCTCGAATCGACCGGCCTCTTCACCGACGCCACGAAGGCGAGGGCGCATCTCGACGCCGGAGCGAAGAAGGTCTTGATCAGCGCGCCGGCCAAGAACGAGGACATCACGATCGTCCTCGGGGTCAACGAGTCGAAGTACGACCCGGCCGCCCACCACATCATCAGCAATGCCAGCTGCACGACGAACTGCCTGGCGCCCGCAGCCAAGGTGGTCCACGACAACTGGGTCATCACCCGCGGCCTGATGAACACCATCCACTCGTACACGAACGACCAGCGGATCCTGGACGTGGCCCACAAGGATCCCCGTCGGGCCCGCGCCGCCGGCCTGAACATCATCCCGACCACCACCGGCGCGGCCAAGGCGCTGGCCCTGGTCATCCCCGATCTCAAGGGCAAGTTCGACGGGTTCAGCCTGCGTGTGCCGACGCCCACGGTGAGCGTCGTCGACTTCACCGCCGACCTGGAACGCCCGACCACCGCCGAGGAGGTCAACGCGGCCTTCCGCGAGGCCGCCGCCGGTCCGCTCAAGGGGATCCTGGGTGTGAGCGACGAGCCGCTCGTCTCGAGCGACTTCCGGGGCGACGCCCGGTCCTCGATCATCGACGGCGCATCGACGATGGTCATCGGCGGGACGATGGTCAAGGTCATCGCCTGGTACGACAACGAGTGGGGCTACAGCTGCCGCGTCGCCGATCTCATCCGCTACGTCGCGGAGCGCCTGCCGGCGGCGGTCGCCTGAACGCGATCGCCTGACGGTCGGCCGGCACGGGCCGGGACGCAGCTCGCTCATCGACGGAAGGCAGACCATGGACAAGCTCACCATCCGAGACTTCGACGCGGCGGATCGCCGGGTCTTCGTCCGGGTCGACTTCAACGTGCCGCTCCAGGACGGCAAGATCACCGACGACTCCCGGGTCCGGGCCGCCATCCCCACGATCCGGGCTCTGCTGGACCAGGGCGCCCGGGTCGTCCTCGCCAGCCACCTCGGCCGGCCCGACGGCAAGGTCCAAGACAGCCTCCGGCTCCGGCCAGTGGCCGAGCGGCTGGGTCAGCTTCTCCGGATGAACGTCCCGTGCACCGGGGACGCCCTCGGGCTGGGGACCGAGGACGCCGTGAAACGGCTCCGTCCCGGTGAGGTCCTCCTCCTCGAGAACCTCCGCTTCCACGCTGAAGAGGAGAAGAACGACCCGGGCTTCGCGGCCGCCCTGGCGGCGTATGCCGACGTCTTCGTCAACGACGCGTTCGGGACGGCCCACCGGGCGCACGCGTCGACGGTCGGGATCGCCAGGATCCTGCCGGCCTACGCCGGGTTGCTGATGGAGGCCGAGATCAAGGCCCTCTCCGGGCTCCTCGAATCGCCTGCGCATCCGTTCGCGGCCGTCGTCGGCGGGGCGAAGGTCTCGGGCAAGATCGAGGTCCTCACCCATCTCATGGACAAGGTGGACCTCTTCGTCGTCGGCGGCGGGATGGCCAACACCTTCCTTGTCGCCCAGGGCAAGTCGGTCGGCAAGAGCCTTGCCGAGTACGACCGGATCGAGGACGCCAAGCGGATCCTCGCGATGGCCGAGTCGAAGGGCGTTCGGATCGTCCTCCCCGTCGACGTCATCGTCGCCAAGGAGGTCACCCAGGGCAGCGAGTACAAGACACTTCCGGCCGAGAAGATCCCGGCGTCCTGGCACATCGTCGACCTGGGCAAGCAGAGCCTGGCGCTCATGGAGGAGGCGCTCGCCCCGGCAAGGACCGTCTTCTGGAACGGCCCGATGGGCGTCTTCGAGATCCCCTCCTTCGCCCACGGGACCAGGGCCATCGCCCGGGTCCTCGCCGCGAAGGCCGAGAGCGGCACGACCGTCGTGGTCGGTGGCGGCGACTCGGTCGCGGCGGTCACCCAGCAGGGCCTGGCCGACAGGATGACCCACATCAGCACCGGCGGCGGCGCCAGCCTGGAGTTCCTCGAGGGGCGCGAGCTCCCCGGGATCGCCATCCTGCAGGACCGCCCGGTCGGGACGGAGGCTTCGTGAGCAGCACCTTCATCGAGTACATCGACGCGCGGGAGATCCTCGACTCGCGCGGCAACCCCACGATCGAGGTCGACGTCGTCCTCGAGGACGGCTCGGTCGGCCGGGCGGCGGTCCCCTCGGGGGCCTCCACCGGGATCAACGAGGCGGTCGAGCTGCGCGACGGCGACAAGGCCCGGTTCGGCGGCAAGGGCGTGCTCAAGGCCGTCGCGAACGTCACCGAGACGATCGCCCCGGCGCTCGAGGGCGAGGACGCCGCCGACCAGGCGGCCATCGACGCCGCGCTCGTCGCCCTCGACGGGACACCGAACAAGGGCAACCTCGGAGCGAACGCGATCCTGGGCGTCTCGCTCGCCTGCGCCCACGCGGCCTCGTCCGCCTACGACCTGCCGCTCTACCGCTATCTCGGCGGGGTCGGTGCGACCACCCTGCCGGTCCCGTTCTTCAACATCCTGAACGGCGGCAAGCACGCGGTGGATTCGACCGACTTCCAGGAGTTCATGATCGCCCCGGTCGGACTCGACAGCTATGGCGAGGCGCTTCGCGCCGGCGCCGAGGTGTTCGCGGCGCTGCGGGGCATCCTCCACGATCGCGGGTTCTCGGTCGGCCAGGGCGACGAAGGCGGCTTCGCGCCCTCGCTGCCATCGAACGAAGCGGCGGTCGAGGTCATCCTCGGGGCGATCGAGAAGGCCGGCTATCGACCCGGCGAGCAGATCGCCATCGCCCTCGACCCGGCGACCAGCTCGATCCTCGAGGAGGGGACCGGCGTCGTCGGCGTGCCCGGCCGCTACCGGCTCGAGCGCGAGGGTCGGACCCTCGACTCCGGCGAGATGGTCGACCTCTGGGCGAGCTGGATCGACAAGTATCCGATCGTCTCACTCGAGGACGGCCTCGGCGAGGAGGACTGGGCCGGCTGGCGCGAGCTGACCGCCCGGCTCGGGTCGAAGGTCCAGCTGGTGGGTGACGACATCTTCGTGACGAACCCCTCGTTCATCGCCCGCGGGATCGAGGAGAAGACCGCGAACTCCGTCCTCATCAAGCTCAACCAGATCGGGACGATCACCGAGACGATCGAGGCGATCGCGATGGCTCGGCGGGCCGGCTGGACCGCGATGGTCAGCCACCGCTCCGGCGAGACCGAGGACACGACGATCGCCGATTTCGTCGTCGCCATGGGCACGGCCCAGATCAAGACCGGGGCGCCTTCACGTTCCGAACGGGTGGCGAAGTACAACCGCCTGCTCCGGATCGAGGGCGAGCTCGGCGAGACCGCCATCTATCTCGGCCGGACCGCCCTCGCAGGGGTCAGGTGACCGACCCGACAGGGGAGGAGGCGTCGGAACCCGACGTTCCGTCGCCGACGCCACCTGCGACCGCGGCCCCATCCGGGCCGGCCCGCCGCCGGCTCATCGACCGCGGCGCGATCGTCGCCGGCTGGGTCGGCGTCGGGATGGCCTCGACGATCGCGATCAGCTTCCTTCTGGTCATCCCGATCGAGCCGATCTACTGGTTGTTCGCGCCCCTCGCCGGTCTGCTCATCGGCTACTACGCGAACCAGCGCTCGGTGACCCCGCGCGGCGCCTGGGTCCGGATCCTCGTCGATGCGCTCTACGCCGGGGTCGTGACCGGGGTCACCCTCGTCCTCTTCCTGCTTGTCGTGAAGGCGCTCTTCTTCTACGCCGACAGCGGGTACCCGAGCTTCAACCGGGTGGACGCCCAGGGCCAGCCCACCCCGCCCTACTGCCAGAGTGGGCCGAGCTGCGTCTATGCCCGCTACCTTGCCGACGGCCGCGGGCCGCAGCTCGAAGCGGCCGGGGTCGTCGACGTCGCCTCGTTCACGAATCTCTACTGGCAGCAGCAGTTCGCGACGGCCGGGCTCGTCCTGGTCCTGGCGGTGGTCGGGTCGGCCCTCGGCGGCTTCGTCTACGGGGTGACCCGCCCGAAGGACGCCTGACCGGGTCGGCCGGGGGCGTCCCCCTCGTGGGGCGTTCCGGGTGACACGCCCGCCGTCCGACCGGTGACGCCACCGGAGTTTTCGAGCCATCGCCCGGCGGGTCGCCCTTCCGGCGATCCAACGGTCAACGGGTAGATCGGTCTCGGGCTCTCCCCGGTCGTACGGTCCGCTCCTCAGCCATGCGGCCAGGGATCGGAGGAACGGACGATGACCACGATGTTCGCGGACACCCAGGGACACGCCCTCGGACTGAACGCCCGGTCCGAGGCGACCACCCATCGCTCCCAATGGGCGGTGCTTACGGCGGGCCTGTTCGCCGGGCTCCTGCTCATCGGAGCGCTGATCGTGACGGTCGCCCCGATGGTCGACCTCAAGGCCCCCACGGCCACGGCGGTCGGCACCACCCTGAGCGACTACCGGCTCGGCGAGATCGGTGCCGGCTCGGTCGCGATCTCGAGCGCCACGGCTCTCCGGGCCGTTCGCGCCGAGGAGATCGCGCTCGGCTCCGTGCCCGCTCCGGACTCGGCCGTCCGCTTCGAGAGGGCCCACCACATGCCGCTCTCGTTGACCGCCGCCACGACGCCGCTGGCCGACCAGGGCTACCGGGACCAGCGGATCGGTGAGTTCGGCGGCGCCTCGGGCGGCGCCTCTGGCACGTCGCCGGAGCGCTCGTCCGGCAAGTAGCGCCGGCTCACCTCCGAGGAATCGGAGCGCCCCCGGGATCCCGGGGGCGCTCATCGTCGCTCGAATTCGGCCCGCGGGTGCGGGCCACGGATCACTTCGCGGCGGGCTTCTTCGCCGGGGCCTTGGCGGTGGCCGCGGGCTTGACGGCTGCCTTCGGCTTGGCCGCGGCGGTCGCTTTCGGGGCGGCGGTCTTCGAGGCCGTCGCCTTCGGCTTGGCCGCGGTCTTCGACGTCGTCGCCTTGGCGGCTGCCTCGCTGGCGGCGGCCTTCGCGGCGGCTGTGCTGGCGGCCTCCGCCCGGGCCGTCTTGCTCAGGGCGGCGCGGGCCTTGCCGGCGGCCGTCTGGGCGCCCTTGGCCTTGTCCGCCTTGCCGAGCGCGATGCGCTGCTTGGCGGCCTTGACCGCGGCCGCCTTGCCCGTGGTCTTCGTGACCTTGGCGCTCGTCTGGACGTGGGCGCCCCCGAGGGCGGCGTTCACCTTCCGGGTGAGTCGCGACTTCCGCCGGGCCACGGCGTTGGGGTGGATGGCACCGGCCTTGGCGGCCCGGTCGAGCGAGCTCAGGGCCTCGCGAAGGGCGGTCTCGGGGTCGCCCTCGGTGGTCCCGGCGGCGACCTTGACGGCCTTCGTGGTGAGCGTCTTGGCGGCGCTCCGGCGCGGCTGGTTGATCTCCGCGCGGCGCTCAGCGGTGCGGACCCGCTTCAGGGCGGAGGGCGTTCGGGCGCCGGTCCAGCCTCGGGGCTTCGTGGCCAAGTTCGAACCTCGGGTGTGAAATGAGGAGATGGCGCGCGGGCGGAGCGGCCCGACACGGAACGACGATGGTAGCAGATGCCCGCGCGAACGGCCACCTGCGACGACGGGCGGCGGTCGTTCACACTACCGCGATGGTCCCCATCCTCGGCGGTCTCGGTGCCGCGCTGTCCTTCACCTTCTCGATCCTCTTCTCGGCCCGGGCCAGCCGGCTCGTCGGAGCGCCGTCGACCCTGGCCGGGGCGATGGCGGTCGGGCTGGCCATCGCCCTGCCGATCGCTCTCCTGACGTCGCCGGCGCCGGACCTGCCGCCGGCCACCCTGGGCTGGGCCGGCCTGGCCGGTCTGGGCAACGTCCTCGGGCTCTTCCTGACCTACTCGGCGTACCGGCTCGGGACGGTCGGCGTGGTGTCCACGATCGCCTCCACGGAGGGCGCGATCGCGGCGCTCATCGCCGTCCTCGCGGGCGAGGTGCTGGCACCGGGCTCGGGGCCGGCCCTCGGCGTGATCGTCCTCGGGGTGGTCCTCGCCGCGACCGGTGGCGGTCACGAGGAAGAGGAGGGCGTCGTCATCCCCCGCGACCGTTCGATGCGCGCCGCGGCCCTCGCGGTCGGCGCGGCGCTCAGCTTCGGGGTCGGCCTCTACGCGGCCGGTCGGGTCAGCGAGCTCCTGCCCGCGGCCTGGGCCATCCTGCCCGCCCGGGTGGTCGGGGTCGCCGTCGTCGCGATCCCGCTCGCGTCGTTCCGACGGGTCCGGATCACCCGACGGGCATGGCCCTATGTGATCGGCGTGGCGGTCGCGGAGCTCGTCGGGTATGTCTCGTTCGTGATGGGCGCGCGCGAGAGCATCGCGATCGCCGCGGTCCTGACCTCGATGTTCGCGCCGCTGGCGACCATCGCCGCCTTTCTCGTGTTCCGGGAGCGCCTCGAACGGCGGCACGTCGCCGGGATCGTCCTCGTCGTCGCCGGCGTGGCGGTCCTCGGGTTGCTCCAGTCGTAGCGCCGGACCGGGTCGTTGCCCGCGCCGACCCCTCAGCGAAAGTCGAAGTTCTCGGAGTGGATGCGCTGCGGCGCCATCCCCCGTCCTTCGAGCCCGGTCCTGAGGTTCTCGATCATCGCCTGGGGGCCGCAGATGAAGACGTGACCGTCGGCGACGTTGGGGTTGACCGCCGCGATGTCGTCAACGCCGAGCCGACCAAGGGAGTCCTTGCGCATCGGGATGACCCGGAAACGCGGATGACGGTCGGCGATGTCGTAGAGCTCATCGAGGAAGTGCGCCTGTTCGGCGCCGGGCGTGCAGTAGTAGAGATCGGCCGGCGTCGAGTCGTCGAGCGTGCGGGCCCAGCTCAGGAACGGCGTGATGCCGATCCCGCCGGCGATCCACGTCTGCGCGTGGACCGCATCGTCGATCGGGTGGAAGCTCCCGAACGGTCCCTCCAGTCGCGCCTCGGCGCCTTCTCGTACCCCCATCACCAGGCCGGTGTAGTCGCCGAGCCGCTTGACCACGAGCCGGAGCCGGCTGCCCGGCGCGCTGGCGATCGTGAAGGGATGGGACTCGAGCGGGATGCCGTCCTGGCGGAACGTGGCGTACAGGAACTGCCCGGTCCGGAACTCCATCGGACCGGCGACGGGCGCCATGACGATCTCCACGACGTCCTCGTCGAGGCTCCGAACCTCCTCGACGCGGTAGCGGTGGCGTCCGACGCCCAGACGGTCGCCGAGCAGCCGGTAGCCCAGGCTGGCGAGGCCGGCCGCGGTCAGACACGCCAGGTAGGCGGTCAACGCCGCTGAGGAGGCCGCGGTACCGCGCACTGCGTAGCTGTGGAACGCGCCGAGAACGAACGCCCCGCCGAGGAGTCGCTGAACGACCATGAACGTCGGATAGCCGACGCGGCCGATCAGGCTGGTCACGACGAAGCCGATCAGCAGGAGGAGCGCGACGACTCCGCTGAAGGTGCTCCAACCGGCCGACGGCAGATAGAGGTCCAGCGCGCCGCCCCCCGCGTACAGCGTCAGGAAGACGACGTGGGTCACCGCCAGGACCACGACCAGCACGCCCACTCGCCGGTGCAGGAGGTACAGCTGGTCGAGGCCGCCGACGGCGCGTTCGACGGGACGGATCCGGCTCGCCAGGACGAGGTTCGCGGCCCACGCTGCGATCGCGAAGAACGCCGCGAGATTGGCGACGCTGTGCAAGGCCGCATTCCCGCTGAAGCGTTCGTCGAGCGACCCCACCATCAGCCATGGGACGAGCGGGAACAGGACGACGGCCGCCAGCACGACCGCCGCTGCGAGCCGCGGAGCGCGATGCATCTCCAGGGACTCGGTATCCGACATGGCCGGAGCGTGGATCACGTCCGTCCGGTGAGCGTTACGAGATCGGCCGGCCGTTCGTGATCTGGTCAGCGGCGCGAGGGGTCCGTCTCCTTGACCAGCCGCCCGGAAGGGTCGAACGTCCGCCGACGCACCGGGATCCACCGGCGGATGCTGGATCGATGGGCTCGGCGGCGAGGGTCGGCGGCGGGCCCGGTACACTGCGTCCCCGTGACCATCCCCCAGGACCGCCTGCGCAACTTCAGCATCATCGCCCATATCGACCACGGGAAGTCCACCCTGGCCGACCGGCTGCTGGAGTTCACCCACACGATCGACGCCCGGCAGATGCACAGCCAGGTCCTCGATTCGATGGACCTCGAGCGCGAGAAAGGGATCACGATCAAGGCCCGGGCCGTCCGCCTGGACTACCCGGCCCGGGACGGCCTGACCTACGGGCTCAACCTCATCGACACGCCCGGGCACGTGGACTTCGCCTACGAGGTCAGCCGCAGCCTCCAGGCCTGCGAGGGGGCGATCCTGGTGGTCGACGCGGCCCAGGGGATCGAGGCCCAGACCCTGGCCAACGTCCATCTCGCCCTGCGCGAGAACCTCACGATCGTGCCGGTCATCAACAAGATCGACCTGCCATCCGCCCAGCCGGAGCTCATCATGGAGGAGCTCGAGAACGTCCTGGCCATCCCCCGCGAGGAGGTCATCCTGGCCAGCGCCAAGGAGGGCATCGGGATCGAGGCCATCCTCGAGGCGATCGTGGAGCGGGTCCCGGCCCCGAAGGGCGACCCGGCCAAGCCGGTCCAGGGCCTGATCTTCGACTCGCACTACGACCAGTACAAGGGCGTCATCGTCTACGTCCGGCTCGCGCAGGGCACCCTCCACGACCACGACACGATCCGGCTGATGGCCTCCGGGGTCGAATCGGAGCTCCTGGAGATGGGCGTCTTCCGGCCGCAGCTCGTGCCGGTCAAGCGGCTGACCGCCGGCGAGGTGGGCTACGTCGCGACCGGCCTGAAGAGCGTCCGCGACGCCCAGGTCGGCGACACCCTCACGAACGCCGCCGTGCCGGCCGCCGTGCCCCTGCCGGGCTACCAGGCGGCGAAGAGCCTCGTCTTCGCCGGGATCTACCCGATCAGCGGCGAGGACTACCCGCTCCTCCGTGACGCGATGGAGAAGCTCCACCTCAACGACGCCAGCTTCACCTACGAGCCGGAGAGCTCGGTCGCCCTCGGCTTCGGCTTCCGCTGCGGGTTCCTGGGCCTCCTCCACATGGAGATCGTCCAGGAACGGCTGGAGCGCGAGTTCGACCTGGAGCTGATCGCCTCGGCGCCCTCCGTGGAGTATCGGGTGATCCTCACGAACGGGCGCGGCACGGTCGCCGTCGACAACCCGGCCCTGATGCCGAACGCCGGCGAGATCGAGGCGATCGAGGAGCCCTGGGTCAAGGTCGGGGTCATCACCCCGAGCCAGTACATCGGGGCGCTCATGGACCTCTCCACGACCCATCGCGGGACGTTCCTGGACATGGAGTACCTCGACCCGCAGCGTGTGCTCATCAGCTTCGAGATGCCCCTCGCCGAGCTCATCGTCGACTACTACGACCAGCTCAAGAGCCGCAGCCAGGGCTACGCCTCGATGGACTATGAGGAGGCCGGCTACCGGGCGGCGAACCTGGTCAAGCTCGACGTCATGGTCGCCGGGGATCCGGTCGACGCCCTGAGCCTCATCGTCCACCGCGACAGCGCCCAGTCGATCGGAAGACGGCTGACCGAGAAGCTCAAGGAGCTCATCCCGCGTCAGATGTTCGAGGTGCCCATCCAGGCGGCCATCGGCTCGAACGTGGTGGCCCGCGAGACCGTGCGGGCGATGCGCAAGAACGTCCTCGCCAAGTGCTACGGTGGCGACATCACGCGCAAGCGGAAGCTGCTGGAGAAGCAGAAGGAGGGCAAGCAGCGGATGAAGCGGATCGGCTCCGTCGAGATCCCGCAGGACGCCTTCCTCGCCGTCCTGCGCATGGACGAGTGATGGACGCCCGACGTCGTGCCCTCATCCGCGCCTGACCCTCGATGAGCGACTGGGTCGAGCCGATCCGGCTCCTGGCCGCGCTCGGGTTCACCGGTCTGCTCGTCATGCTCCGGCTCGAGGCGGACCGCTTCGGGGCGGCCGAGTACGCGGAGACGGACCGCTACGGGCAGCAGGCGCCGCTCCGCCGCCGGCTCGCCTGGTACCTCCTGGGACTCCTCCTTGTCGTGGCCACCTGGTACGCCCTGCCCGACCCCGAGACCCAGCTCTTCCTCCGCCTCGGCGACCGGGGCTCCGCCATCACCTTCGGGCTGGCGTACGGCGCCATCGGGGTCGGTCAGGCGGTCGCCTTCGCCTGGATCCGCTACCGACACCTTCGCCTGCCGTCGGTCGCCTCCTACCCGGTGGCCCTGCTCAACTCCGTCGGGACGGCCTTCATCGACGAGGCCTGCTTCCGCGGGGCGGTCCTCGGCTTCCTCATCCTGATCGGCATCGAGCCGTTCCAGGCGATCGTCATCCAGGCCATCGGCTATGCCCTGGCGACCCGCCTCGGCGCCCCTGGACGCAACCCGTACATGCTGGTGCTCTCGCTCGGCATCGGGTTCGTGTCCGGGTACGTCACGCTCAAGACGGACGGGATCGGAGCGGCGTTCCTGGGTCACGCGATCACCCGCTTCGCGACGTTCGTCGCGACCGGGCATGCCGGTCAGCCCGCCGCGATGGGCCGCGAGGACGAGGAGATCGCGAAGAAGCGAGGGACGCCGGACGGCTGGGCGACCGTCGGGACGAGCCGTGACTCGGTCGATCCCGACCGCTGAGCGTCTCTCGATCGACCGCCCGACCCGGCGCCCGACCCGTCCCGACCCGCCCGGATCCGACCGCACCGGACCCGGCGAGCGGGGTCCGATCGCCGCTTGAGGCAATATCACCGAGTGACCCAGCCCGCCGACGCCGATCGGGACAGCGGTCAGACGCCGCCCGGGCCGCCCGAGGGGCTGTACGTCCATGTCCCGTTCTGCGTCTCGATCTGCCCGTACTGCGACTTCGTCGTGGTGGCCGGCGCGGAGACCCGCGGCCCGGCGAGCCGGATCGCGACCTTCGTCGCCGCGCTCCTGACCGAGATCGAGCTCCGGGCCGACGATCTCGACCGACGGTTCGGCGGGCCCGGGCCAGGATCGGATCGGCCGCCCCTCGGCTCCGTCTTCCTCGGTGGTGGGACGCCGTCGCTGCTGCCGCCCGACGTCCTTGCCGGTGTCCTCGAGCGGATCCGGGTCCGGTTCGGGCTGGCTCCGGATGCCGAGGTGACCCTCGAAGCCAACCCCGGGCCGGACGAGCGCGGCGACGCGGTCGCCCAGCGTGCGGCCGGTGTCACCCGCCTGTCGATCGGCGCCCAGAGCTTCGTGCCGTCCGAGCTCTCGCGGCTCGGCCGGCGGCACACCCCTGGTCACGTGGGCGAGGCCCTGGCGGCAGCCCGCGAGGCGGGGATCGGCTCGATCGGCCTCGATCTGCTCTACGACGTGCCGGGCCAGACGATCGCGACCTGGACGACGAGCCTCGAGGCTGCCCTGGCGCTGGAACCGGACCATCTCTCGCTCTACGCGCTCGGCCTCGACGACCCGGACGCCGAAGGCCTGACGGGACCCCTGGGCGACCACCTCCCGACGAGCGTCGGCGCCCGACGCTGGCGCGACCGTGCCCGTCGCGGACAGGACGAGGATCGGGCGGCGGCGATGTACCACGTCGCGTTCCACCGGCTGGCCGAGGTCGGCTTCCACGGGTATGAGCTCTCGAACTGGGCTCGCCCCGGTCACGAGTGCCGGCACAACCGGCTCTACTGGACGCGCCGTCCCGTCGAGGCGGTCGGGCCGGGCGCGCACGCGTTCGACGGGGCCGTCCGGCGCTGGAACGCTGCTCGCCTCGACGGGTACCTCAGGGCGCTTCGCCCGGCCACCGAACCGGCTGGTCCGGGAAGCGACGACGCATCGGGAGCGCCGACCCTTCGACCGAGCCTTCCGCCGGGCGGTGAGGACCCGCCGGTCGACGCGTCCGCCGGCGCCGTCGAGGCGCTCATCCTGGGCCTTCGGATGGACGACGGCGTCCCGCTCACGGCCTTCCTCGACGCGTCGCTCGCGGACGCGCTCGCCTGGGCGGCCGAAGCGGACCTCGTCGAGCAGACCGAGGCCGGGCGGGTCCGCTTGACGATCCGGGGCCGGATGCTCTCGAACGAGGTCTTCGCCCGACTCATCTGACGCCGCCCGTCTCGGCACCGCGGCGGTGCAGGCTGATCGACCGGAGGCGCGGGTTCCCCGGTCTTCCGTCCCGTTGACACTCCCGGTCGGTGACTGCTACGATGCCGCCAGCCGTGTTAGCACTCTCATGGGTAGAGTGCTAACAGGAAGGAGTCACCACTCTTGGCGCGACGAGGTCGCCCCGCCGCGGGACCCCTGGATGTCCGATCCCAGGCCGTCCTGCGGGCGGTCATCGATGAATACGTCGCCTCGGCCACGCCCGTCGGGTCGCAGGCCCTGGTGGAACGGTACCGGCTCGGGGTGAGCTCGGCGACGGTCCGCGCGGTGCTCGCCGATCTCGAGGCCGCCGGGCTGCTGACCCACCCCCACACGAGCGCCGGCCGCATCCCCACCGATCGGGGCTATCGGCTGTACGTCGAGACGCTCGCCGAGCTCCACCCGATCCCGGCGGTCGAGCAGCTGATGATCCGGCACCAGTTCGGCCAGGTCGAGTACGCCAGCGAGCACTGGTTCCGCCTCGCTGCGACCACCCTCGCCTCGGTCACCGGCTCCGCCGGCCTGGCCACCGCGGCGAAACCGGGCGCGGCCCGGGTCCGCCGCATCGACCTCGTCGTCCTGGCCGAGCGGATGGCGAGTCTCGTCCTGGTGCTTCGCGAGGGGACGATCAAGCAGGGGCTCCTCCAGCTCGACGAGATCGCCGACCAGGCCGGCCTCGACCGGGTCGCCGAGCGGCTCAACCTCGAGCTCGGAGAGCGCACCGCCGTCGAGATCGAGGCGCGCCTGCCGTCGCTCACCCGCGCCGCCGACTCGGCCGACCCGGGCCCGATCCTGGCGACCGTCGACGAGGCGCTCCTCGCCCTTCGGGTCGCCGAGCGGATCGCCCGGATGATGCGCGAGTTCGATGCGGCCACCGTCGAGGAGGTCTACAGCGACGGTCTCCTCAACGTCATGGACGCACCCGAGTTCGCCCAGAGCCAGAAGCTTCGCCGGGTCTTCTCGGCGCTGGAGAACCGCTCCTATCTCGGTGAGCTCCTCCGGCTCGTCGCCGGGACCGGTCGCATCCACGTCTTCATCGGCCAGGAGAACGTCCCGGCCGAGATGCGCGAGGTATCGCTCATCCTGGCACCCTACGGCCGGCCCGGTCGGGCGATCGGTGTGGTCGGCGTCCTGGGTCCCACCCGGATGGCCTACCCCCATGCGATCGGGACCGTGGGCTTCGTCTCCGGGCTGATGAACGAGCTCGTCGACCATCTCTACGCCTGACATCACGAACGAGACCCCCGCCATGCCCCACCGCACCCGAGCCCAGCAACGCATCGACGAGATCGACGTCTCCTCGCCCGCCCTGCTCGCCGAGATCGAGCGTCTCCGGACCGAGCTCGAGGCGGCCCAGGCCGAGGCCTCCGAGTACCTCGCCGGCCTGCAGCGCGAGCGAGCCGAGTTCCAGAACTTCCGGCGGCGCACGGCCGAGGAGCGCGAGCGCGACGCTGGCCTGGCCGCCGACGGCCTCATCCGCAAAGTCCTCGCCCTGGCCGACGACTTCGACCGGGCCATCGAGTCGCGGCCCGAGGGCCTCGCCGGCGATCCGTGGGTCGACGGCGTGACCGCCATCGACCGCAAGCTCCGGCTTCTCCTCGAGAGCGAGGGGGTCAGCGCGATCGCCGTCACCCCCGGTGAACCGTTCGACCCACGTCACCACGAGGCGATCGTCAACGTGCCTGGTTCGGGCATGCCCGGCGGGTCGATCGTGGGCGAGCTCCAGCGGGGCTACCGGATCCGCGACCGGGTCCTCCGTCCGGCACTCGTGGCCGTCGCTGCACACGAACCGGGCGACGCATCCGAGGCCGACCTCGAGGCCGGCCTCCTTGACACCGACGCATCGGGCGCCGGACCGGCGGACGACGACACGTTCGACGGGTCCGGCCCGATCCACTGATCCCGATCCACCACTCGAGACCCTCGACCAACGACCAGGAGTGACCGCAAGATGGGCAAGATCATCGGCATCGACCTCGGCACGACGAACTCCGTCGTCGCTGTCATGGAGGGCGGCGAGCCGACCGTCATCGCCTCGGCCGAGGGCGGCCGGACGGTGCCGTCGGTCGTCGCGTTCACGAAGACCGGCGAGCGCCTCGTCGGCCAGCTGGCGAAGCGCCAGGCGGTCACCAACCCGACCAACACCGTCTTCTCGATCAAGCGCTTCATGGGCCGCCGCTGGGACGACCCCGAGGTCAAGCGCTCGAAGGACTTCGTCCCGTACACGGTCGAGAAGGATCCCAAGAGCGACGGCATCCAGGTGGCGGTCGGCGACGGCAAGTCGTACACGCCGCCGGAGATCAGCGCGATGGTCCTCCAGAAGCTCAAGACCGACGCGGAGGCTTACCTCGGCGAGAAGATCACCGAGGCGGTGATCACCGTTCCCGCCTACTTCGACGACACCCAGCGCCAGGCCACCAAGGACGCCGGGCGGATCGCCGGTCTCGAGGTCAAGCGGATCATCAACGAGCCGACGGCCTCGGCCCTGGCCTACGGCCTGGACAAGAAGCACGACGAGAAGATCGCCGTTTACGACCTCGGCGGGGGCACCTTCGACATCTCGATCCTCGAGCTGGGTGACGGCGTATTCGAGGTCAAGGCGACGAACGGGGACACCCATCTCGGCGGCGACGACTTCGACCAGCAGGTCATCGACTGGCTCCTGGCCGAGTTCAAGAAGGACCAGGGGATCGACCTGGCCAAGGACCAGCAGGCCCTCCAGCGTCTCAAGGAGGCGGCCGAGAAGGCGAAGATCGAGCTGTCCTCGACCACCCAGACCGAGATCAACCTGCCCTACATCACGGCCGATGCCTCCGGTCCGAAGCATCTCGTCACCTCGCTCAGCCGGGCGAAGCTCGAAGAGCTCGTCCGCGACCTCGTGGGGCGGACGAAGGCCCCGGTCATGGCCGCCCTCAAGGACGCCGGGCTCACGGCCAAGGAGATCGACGAGGTCATCCTCGTCGGCGGCCAGACCCGGATGCCCGCCGTCGTCGAGGCGGTCAAGGCGATGTTCGGCGGGAAGGAGCCCCACAAGGGGGTCAACCCGGACGAGGTCGTGGCGATCGGCGCCGCGATCCAGGCCGGCGTCCTGGCCGGTGACGTGAAGGACGTCCTGCTCCTCGACGTGACGCCCCTCTCGCTCGGGATCGAGACCCTGGGCGGGGTGATGACCAAGCTCATCGAGCGGAACACGACGATCCCGACCTCGAAGTCGCAGGTCTTCTCGACCGCCTCGGACAACCAGAACCAGGTGGAGATCCACGTCCTCCAGGGCGAGCGCGACTTCGCCGCCGACAACAAGACGCTCGGCCGGTTCATCCTCGACGGGATCCCGCCGGCACCCCGGGGCATCCCCCAGATCGAGGTCACCTTCGACATCGACGCCAATGGGATCCTCGACGTCCGAGCCAAGGATCGGGCGACGAGCAAGGAGCAGCAGGTCCGGATCACCGCGTCCTCGATGCTCTCCAAGAACGACGTCGACTCGATGGTCCGCGACGCCCAGGAGCACGCCGACGAGGATCGCAAGCGGCGCGAGGAGGTCGAGACCCGCAACCAGGCGGAGCAGCTCACCTACCAGGCCGAGCGGACCCTCAAGGACCTCGGCGACAAGGTCTCCGCCGAGGATCGGGCGGCCACCGAGCGGTCGATCGAGGCCGTCCGCGAGGCGCTCAAGGGGAGCGACGTCGAAGCGGTGACGAGCCGCGCGGCCGAGCTCGCCGAGGCGCTCCAGAAGGTCGGCACCGCCGCCTACCAGGCCGCCTCGGCCGCAGCGGGTGACGGCTCCCCGGGCGACGGCTCCGCGGGCGACGGCTCCGGTGGTGGCGACGGGGCGGGCGCAGCTGCCGGCGACGAAGCCGGTGCCCCCGCCGGCGAGGAGACCGTCGAGGGCGAGTTCAAGGAGGTCTGAGCCGAGGGCCGAGCACTCCCGCAGCCGGGCCTCCCGCGGCTGATCGCCGGGTGCCTGCGATCGCTATCGGCATCGCCCGGTGTTAGGCTCGAGTGATGCGGATGGACGAAGGCAAGGGAGGCACATGATGCGACGATTGGCGATCGGGATCGGGGCGATCGGGGCCGGCGTGCTCGCGATCGCAGGCTTCGTGGGGCTGCGCCGACGTGGCCGCCAGGACGAGGTCCTGTCGCTCGACGCGCTGCCGACGCCCGAGGCCGTGGGCGACGCCGTCGCAGACGCTGCCGAGCAGGCCACGGACGCCGCATCGGAGGCGGGTGACACGGCGGCGGATGCCGCGGACGCGGGGGGCAGGGGCGTCGGCGACGTCGTGAAGGCCGCGGCCGATTCGGTCCGCGGCGTGGGTGATGCCGCGATCGCGGCGGCCAAGGGTGCCGGCGCGGTGGCCACCGGTGCCGCGGCGAAGGCTGCCGACACGGCGAAGGCCGCCGCTCGACGGACGAGCTCGTCGACCGAGGGGGTCGGTGATGCGGCGTCCGATGCGGTCGATGAGGCGACGGACGCCGCTGTCGCTGCGGCCGACGACGCCGGGGATGCCGCGAGCGGTGCCGTCGACGCGGCCGCCGACGCCGCTGCCGGGGCCGCCGACGCCGCTGCCGGGGCCGCCGACTCGGTCGCCGGGACCGTGGCCAAGCCGAAGCGCGCCCGGCGTCAGGCCGCACCCACCGACGACGCCAGCGCGAGTTGAGGCGCGTCCCGGTCGCCTTCCGGGCGATCGAGGAGCTCCAGCCCGGCCCGCACTGGGCCGCCATCTTCCGCGAGCAGTGGCCGGATCGACTCGCCTGGTTCCTCCAGGACGGTGAGGCGGAGCGGCCGTCCTACCTCGACTCGGTGAGGATGCTCCGGACCCACATGCCGGAGCTCGTCCCGACGTATGACCGGCTGGTGGAGCTGGCCGGCGGCGGCGACCTTGCCGCCCGGGTCCTCTCGCTCGTCGACCCGCCGCCCTACCTGGCGGCGTGCTCGCAGGGCGCCTGGACCGACGGCGAGCCGTTCCTCGTGCGCAACTACGACTACCTGGCCGACCGGGTCGACGGCGAGATCTGGCACACCGCCTGGACGGGCCGACGGGTCATCGGCACCGGTGACAGCCTGTGGGGCCTGCTCGACGGCCTGAACGAAGACGGGCTGGCGGTCTCGCTGACGTTCGGCGGGCGACGGCTGGCCGGTCACGGCTTCGGCATCCCGCTCGTCGTCCGCTACCTCCTGGAGACCTGCGCGACCGTGCCCGAGGCCGAGACGACGCTCGGCCGCCTGCCCTTCCACCTCGCCCACAACCTGACGATCCTGGACCGCCAGGGACGGTTCGCCACTGCCTATCTCGCCCCGGGCCGGGAGCCGGTCATCGCGCCGATCGCGGTGGCCACCAATCACCAGGACGTCCTGGACTGGCCCGAGTACACGGCGCTCACTCGCTCGCACGAGCGCGAGGCGCTCATCACCGGGCTGCTCGCCGACCCGGCCGTCACCCCCGAGGCGTTCGCCGACGCGTTCCTCGTCCCGCCGATCTTCGATTCGGCCGAGGCCGGTCACTTCGGGACGCTCTACACGGCGGTCCTCCGTCCGGTCGAGGGGGCCGTCGAGTATCGCTGGCCGACCTTCCGCTGGCGGCAGTCGTTCGGCGCCTTCGAGCCCGGGACCCACGTCGAGCTGCTTGCGGCCGGCCCGACCGATCCCGGCGGCGCAGGGCTGACGCGCGCCCCGGGTAGGATGGGCGGGCCCATGACGTCCTCGCCTGTCCCGCCCCTCATCAGCGCCCGCGGCCTGACCAAGCGCTTCGGCGAGACCACCGCGGTCGACGCCATCGACTTCGACGTGGCGCCCGGCGAGTCGTTCGGGTTCCTCGGGCCGAACGGGGCCGGCAAGACCTCGACGATGCGGATGATCGGCTGCGTCTCGCCGGCCTCCGGTGGAACGCTCAGCGTCCTGGGCCTGGACCCTCGGGCGGACGGGCCGCGGATCAAGTCGCGGATCGGGGTGGTCCCCCAGCAGGACACCCTGGACATGGAGCTGACCGTCCGCGAGAACCTGATCATCTTCGGGCGGTACTTCGACCTCTCGCGTCGGGAGGCCGGCCGACGGGCCGACGAGCTCCTCGAATTCGTCCAGCTGACCGACCGCGCGAAGAGCCAGGTCGAGCCCCTGTCGGGCGGGATGAAGCGCCGGCTGACGATCGCCCGGTCGCTCATCAACGAGCCGAGCCTGCTCCTCCTCGACGAGCCCACGACCGGGCTCGACCCCCAGGCCCGGCACCTCCTCTGGGACCGGCTCTATCGGCTCAAGCAACGCGGGGTGACCCTCGTCCTGACCACCCATTTCATGGACGAGGCCGAGCAGCTGTGCGACCGGCTGGTGATCATGGACAAGGCCCGGATCGTGGCCGAAGGATCGCCCCGCGAGCTCATCGCGGAGCACGCCACGAAGGAGGTCCTCGAGCTGCGCTTCCCGGCCGGGGTCCAGGAGACGCTGGACGGTCGGCTCGACGGACTGGCCGAGCGGATCGAGCAGCTGCCCGACCGGGTCCTGATGTACACGGCCGACGGCGAGGCGACGGCGGTCGCCGTCCACGAGCGGGGTCTTCGTCCCGAGACCGTCCTCGTCCGGCGGTCGAGCCTGGAGGACGTCTTCCTCCGGCTGACCGGCCGGTCGCTCATCGAGTGACGGGGCGACGATCATGACCGCGGCAGCGCGCGTCCTCGAGTACAACGTCCTGGTCTATAAGAAGACCTGGCACGGTTCGCTCTTCACCACGTTCTTCGCCCCGATCCTCTTCCTCGCCTCGATGGGGATCGGCCTGGGCGGGTTCATCGACCAGTCGGGCTCGGCCGCCCTCGGCGGGGTGCCCTACGCGGTCTTCCTGGCGCCGGGGCTCCTCGTCGCGCAGGCGATGCAGACCGGCAGCTTCGAGTCGACCTACCCGATCATGGGCAACCTGGTCTGGGACCGGGTCTACCACGGGATGCTGGCGACCCCGATCACCGTTGGCGGGATCATCCTGGGCCAGCTCGCCTGGATGACCGTCCGGCTGACGATCGTGGCCAGTGCCTTCTTCCTGGTGATGGTCGTCTTCAGGGTCGTCGACTCGCCGCTCGGGGTCCTGGGGATCGGGGCGGCCGTCCTCACCGGGCTCGCCTTCGCGGCGCCGATCATGGCCTTCGCGGCGACCCAGCGGAACGACACCGCGTTCAGCGCCATCTTCCGGTTCCTGATCACCCCGCTGTTCATCTTCTCGGGCACGTTCTTCCCGATCACCCAGCTGCCGCCTTTCCTGCGCTGGATCGCCTATCTCACCCCGACCTGGCACGGGGTCAACCTGGCCCGGACCCTCTCGCTGGGGATCGTCGACCCGGTCCTGATGATCGTGAACATCGCCTTCCTGGTGGGCTGCATCGCCGGTGGCATCGCCGCCTGCTTCATCACCTTCCGCCGGGTTCTCGTGAAGTGAGCCGGCGATGACGACCCTGACCAGGGTGGCCCCGGCGCCGATGGGCGGCAGCCGGGCCGGCCGGCTCATCGAGCGGAACCTGATGGTCTACCGGCGGACCTGGATCGTCATCGTCTCCGGGTTCTTCGAGCCCCTCTTCTACCTGCTCGGGATCGGCTTCGGGATCGGAGCCCTGGTCGGCGGCGTCACCGCTCCCGACGGCGCGCCGATCACCTACGCGATGTTCCTCGCCCCGGGGCTCCTCGCGTCGTCGGCGATGAACGGGGCGATCTACGACTCGACCTTCAACATCTTCTTCAAGCTGCGCTACGCGAAGACGTACGACGCGATGCTGTCTACGCCGCTCGGCGTGGGCGACGTGGCCGTCGGGGAGATCACCTGGGCCCTCATCCGGGGCACCCTCTACGCGATGGGGTTCCTCGCGGTGATGCTCCTGCTGGGGCTCGTCCGCTCGCCCTGGATCGTCCTGGCCCTGCCGGCGGCGATGCTCATCGGGTTCGCCTTCGCCGCGGTCGGCATGGCCGGGACCACGTTCGTCCGACGCTGGACGGACTTCGACCTCGTCTTCGTGGCGACCCTGCCGATGTTCCTCTTCTCGGGCACGTTCTATCCGATCAGCGCCTACCCGCCGGGGCTTCAGCTCATCGTCCAGCTCACCCCGCTGTACCAGGGCGTGGCGCTCCTGCGCTCGCTATCGCTGGGGCTCGTCGGGCCGGGGACCCTGGTCCACGTGGCGTACCTCACGGTCATGGGTCTCGTCGGCCTGGCGATCGCCTGGCGCCGGCTCGACCGTCTCCTCCTGAAGTGACGACCCGCCCGGACGCCGGTGAGGCATCCGACGGACCAGGCCCCTCCGACCGCTTCGCCGACGACGCTCTCGCCGCGCTCGACGCCGAGGTCGCCGGCTGCGGGCGCTGTCCGCGTCTCGTCGCGTGGCGCGAGCGGACGGCCGAGGAGAAGGTCGCCCGCTTCCGGGACGAGACCTACTGGGCCCGAGCGGTCCCCGGGTTCGGTGACGCCGACGCCCGGATCCTCGTCGTCGGGCTGGCCCCGGCCGCCCACGGCGGCAATCGCACCGGTCGGGTGTTCACCGGCGACCGGTCGGGCGACTTCCTCTATCGCGCCCTCTTCGAGGCCGGGCTCGCCAGCTCGCCGATCTCGCGCCGTCGCGACGATGGGCTGACCCTCGATGCGACGCGGATCAGCGCGGTCGTCCACTGCGCGCCTCCGGCGAACCGCCCGACCCCCGACGAGCGTGATGCCTGCCTGCCGTTCCTCGACCGGGAGCTGCGCCTCCTGGCCGACCTGCGGGTGGTCGTGGCCCTCGGCGCGTTCGCCTGGGACGGCATCCTCCGGTCGCTGGCGACCCTCGGGACGCCGGTGCCGCGGCCGCGACCCCGCTTCGGGCACGGGGCGGAGATCCGCGTCGGGTCCTGGTGGATCGTCGGGTCGTTCCACCCCAGTCAGCAGAACACCTTCACCGGGCGGCTCACGCCGGGGATGCTCCGCGACGTGCTCGATCGGGCCCGGGATCTCGCGGGATCGACGCCGTCCCGGGCGGCCGGCTGAGGTTCATGACGGCGTCACCGGGCTGCCTCGACTACCATGGCATCGTCCCACCGCCGTGACGACTCACGACGCGTAGCCGGAGAGCGTCTGGCGTTGGGGGGACGACCGATGCTACGGGAGCGGCCAGTGCGGCTGGACATCGATCGGTTCGGCGAACGTCTGCGGACAGGCCTGGCGGGGTGGTCCGGGCGCCAGAGCGGCCAGCGTGGGCTCTGGCTGGGGCTCGCGATCTGCGCGCTCCTGTGGCTGGCGATCGTCGTCTTCTGTCAGCCGTTCGGCGCCTACCCCTACGGCTCGGACCAGGATGCCCGCGCGTACTGGCTGGCCTGGAACTCGGACCCGTACGCCGGCGCCACGGTGGGCGTCCCGGGGGCTTACCTCTACTCGCCCGCCTTCCTCCAGCTCATCGGCCCGCTCCGGGCGATGTCGTGGCCGGGGTTCGTCGCCGTCTGGTCGGTGATCCTGCTCGTCGCCACCGCCTACCTGGCCGGCCCGGAGCTCCTGCTCATCGTCGTCCTGCTGGCGTCGTCGGAGATCTGGGGCGGGAACATCTCGCTGCTCCTCGCCCTGGCCATCGTGGCCGGCTTCCGCTGGCCCGCCGCCTGGGCGTTCGTGCTCCTCACCAAGGTCAGCCCCGGGGTCGGCCTGCTGTGGTTCGCCGTCCGCCGGGAATGGAGCCACCTGGGCGTCGCGCTCGGAGCGACGCTCGGGTTCGTCGCGCTCTCCTACATCCTGGGGACCCGCGAGTGGTCGGCCTGGGTCGCCGTCCTCGTCGGCAACGTGTCGAGCACCGGGACGTGGGCCGCCATCCCGATCCCGCTCCTCATCCGGCTGCCGATCGCGGTCGCGGTGATCGTCTGGGCGGCCCGGGGCGACCGTCGCTGGGCCCTGCCGATCGGCTGCTTCCTGGCGATGCCGGTCCTCTGGTACGGGAGTCTGACGATCCTCGCGGCGAGCCTGCCCTTCCTCGGTCGCCGCGGCTGGAACCTCGGCCGCCCGCTCGAGTGGATCACCGCAGGCCGACGGCCCGACCCCAGCTCGGAGCCGGCAGCCTGACGGCGACCCGGCCCGGCCCGGCTCTCGTATCCTTCTCCCGGCCATGGTGAGCGAGCGCGACTACTACGAGGTCCTCGGCGTCGAGCGGGGCGCCAGCGATGCCGAGATCAAGCGCGCCTTCCGCAAGCTGGCCCAGCAGTGGCATCCCGACGTCAACACGGACGTCGCCGCCGACAGCCGGTTCAAGGAGATCAACGAGGCCTACCAGGTCCTGTCCGACCCCCAGAGGAAGCAGGCCTACGACCTGTTCGGCCGGGCCGGGGTCGCAGGCGGCGCCGGTGGTCCGGGAGCGGGCGACTTCGCCGGCTTCGCCGGCTTCGGCGACATCTTCGACACGCTCTTCGGCCAGGCCGCCGGTGGCGGCGCCCGCCGTTCCCGGCCGAACGCCGGAAGCGACCTGCGCTACGACCTCCGGATCACCTTCGTCGAGGCGATCAAGGGCACCGAGAAGGAGATCGAGTTCCCGGCCCTCGACCGTTGCACGACCTGCGAAGGGAGCGGGGCGGCGCCGGGCACGTCCACCACGACCTGCCCGCAGTGCGACGGTCGGGGCGAGATCCGCTCGGTCCGGAGCACGCTGCTCGGCCAGATGGTCAACGTGACGACCTGCCCGCGCTGCCGGGGCGAGGGCAAGACGGTCGACAGCCCGTGCGCGACGTGCCGGGGCGACGGCCGGACCGAGCGTCGCCGCAAGCTCCGGGTCGCGATCCCGGCGGGCATCGACGAAGGCCACCAGATCCGGCTTTCGGGCGAGGGCGAAGCCGGACCGAGGGGCGGACCGGCCGGCAGCCTCTACGTCGCCGTCCACGTGGCCCCGCATGACGTCCTCAAGCGCGAGGGCACCGAGCTCTACCTCGAGTCCGAGATCTCGATCGCCCAGGCGGCCCTCGGAACGACGATCACGATCCCGACCGTGGACGGCGACGAGACGCTCGAGATCAAGCCGGGCGTCCAGCCGGGCGCCGAGATCCGGCTCCGCGGCAAGGGCGTGACCCATCTCCGGCGGGCGGGCCAGCGCGGCGACCTCCACGTCTTCGTGAAGGTGATGGTCCCGACGAAGCTCACGAAGAAGCAGCGCGAGCACCTCGCCGCCTACGCCGCCGAGACCGGTGAGCCGGTGCACGACGGCGACGGCGGGATCCTCGGTCGGGTCAAGGACGCCCTGTCGTGACCGACGTCGCCGGTGGCCTCGGGACCGGCGACGCGGACCCGCCGGCGGCCGGCGAGGGCGCCTCGGCGGGCGGCGCCTGGCTGGAGCTCTCGGTCATGGCCGATGCGGAGGCCGTCGAGGCCGTCAGCGAGATCCTCTCCCGCTGGGCGCCGGGCGGGACGACCGTCGAGCCGGCCTTCGAGCTCGTCGACGAGGGGCTCGGGGCCCGGCTCGATCCGAGCCGGCCGGCGATCGTCCGGGCCTACCTGCCCGCCCGCGACACCGGCGCCGCCCGACGGGCCGTGGAGGACGCCCGGACCGCCCTGGGTCACCTCCAGGCGTTCGGGCTGCGTCCGATCGGCGAGCTCGAGACCCGGGTCGTCCACGAGGAGGACTGGGCGCACGCCTGGAAGGCTCACTTCCCGGTCCTGCGCGTCGGCTCGCGACTCGTCATCCGGCCGACCTGGCGGAGGCACCGGCGGGCGCCCGACGACGTCGTGCTCGCCCTCGATCCCGGGATGGCGTTCGGGACGGGCCTCCATCCGACCACCCGCCTCTGCCTGGCGGGGATCGAGCGCTGGTCCGACGAGGGCAGGCTCGCGCGGGGATCGGGGACCGGTCGGGACGGTGGGGTCCGGGTCCTCGACGTCGGATGCGGCTCGGGGGTCCTCGCCATCGCCGCCGGCCTGTTCGGTGCGACCGAGCTCGTCGGGCTCGACACCGATCCCATCGCCATCGAGGCGACGCTGGCCAACGCTCGCCGGAACCGGCTGGGAGGTCGACTGATCGCGAGGGTCGGGTCGCTGCCCAGCGGCGAGCCGGCCTTCGACCTGGTCCTGGCGAACCTCATCGCCTCGGTCCTGGTGGCCCTCGCCGACGATCTCGCGGCCGAGCTGCGACCCGGCGGCCGGCTCCTCTGCTCGGGGATCTTCATCGACCGCGAGCCCGAGGTCCGGAGGGCGGTGGAGGCCGGCGGACTGGCCGTGGCCGGCCGGTCGGGCGAGGGCGAGTGGGTCGCGCTCGAGTGCGTCCGGCCCGTTTGAGGCCGGCCGACCCCGGGCCGGGGCGGGCGATCCGGTCGTCCCCCCTACAATCTCGCGGTGCCCATCCTGCCGGTCGTCCTGCCGCTCCATATCGGCCTGGCCATCACCCTCTTCCTTCCTGCGCTCCTCCTGCCGTTCGCGCTGCGCTCCGGCCGGCCGGCGGACGAGTCGCCGAACCGGCTCGTCCGGGCGCTGCTCCGGCTCCAGGGCCGCGGCGGCGCGATCGTCGCGGCCGCGGTGGCGGTCACGGGACTCCTCCTCGTGGTCGGGCTGGGTCTCCAGGTGGGCGACCAGCCGTGGCTCGTGCTGGCCCTGGCGATCTACGTCCTGGACCTCGCCCTGGCGTTCTTCATCCAGCGACCCGAGCTCCGGGCGCTGGTCGGCGTCCGGGCGGCGTGGGACGATCGCGTCTGGCAGGCCCGGGCCCGTCGCCAGCGCTACGTGTCGTACGCGATGGCCGGTCTCATCGGCCTGATCGCATTCCTCATGAGCACGAAGCCCCAGCTCTGACCCGGAGGTGAACCCGTGAGCTCCGATCGGACGACCGACCCCGGCTGCCTCTTCTGCCGGATCGCCTCCGGCGAGATCCCGGCCACGAAGGTCCACGACGACGACCTCGTCGTGGGCATCCGGGACATCGCCCCCCGGGCGCCGACCCACGTCCTGTTCATGCCCCGGACCCACATCCCCTCGGCGAACGACCTCACCGAGGATGACGGCGCCCTCCTGGGCCGCCTCTTCGCGGCCGCCGCGGCGTTCACCCGGGCCGAGGGGATCGCCGAGCGCGGCTACCGGATGGTGGTGAACGTCGGGTCGTGGGGCGGCCAGACGGTCGACCACCTCCACGTCCACCTCCTCGGCGGTCGCTCGATGACCTGGCCGCCCGGATGACCTCCTCGATCCGCCGGCTCCGTGCGCCGCTCCCGCTCATGGGGCTCGTCCTCGCCGCGACCGGCCTGCTCGCCGGCTGCGGCGCAGGGGCGCGGACCGCGGCCCTGCCCAGCCCGAGCCCGACCGCCTCGGTCCTCCTGTCGGACGCCGTTGGGCTGGCCAGGATCCAGATCGAATCCGCGCTCAAGCTCCGGGAGCTGGCGGTCATCGAGCCGTCGGAACCCTACCGGCCGGGCGAATCGCCCGCCCTTGCCGCCGCTCCGAGGGTCGTCCTCCAGGCGGTCCTGCCGGATGCCCCGAACAGTGGGTTCATCGTGGTCTACGACCTTCCCACCGCCGGCGCCGCTTACGCGGCCGCGATCCAGATGGGTGCCTACCTCGAGAGCGGTCAGGGCCGGATCCAGTTCCCGCCCGACGCCCGGTACGTCCTTCGCCAGCTGGGCTCGTCGGTCATCTTCCTCGCCTGGTCGCCCTCCACGGTGACCGACCCTCGGATCGACGAGGTGGCCGCCGCCCTCGAGACGCTCGGGACCGGGATCCCGATCCGCCGCTAGCGGCGCGATCCGCTCCGGGAGCCCGTACCGGGTCCGGCCGCCTCCTCGGTCACCGGCAGCGGCTGCTCGACCACCGCCCAGGCGCGGATCCGGTCGCGCTTCACCTTGAGGGTGTGGGTCCGCGGGAAGTCGACGTCGGGCCAGAGGCGCCAGGTGGCGACCTTCTGCTGAGAGGAGAGGGTCTGGTTCGCCGCCTTGACGGCGGCCTCGATCTGGTCGCGCAGGGCCACCGGGTCCATGTGGAGGCCCTCGGGACCCTGGCCCGGTACGTCTCCGCCGCGGGGCACGACCCCGGCACCCGGCGCCAGGACGACCGCCTCGATCCGGCCCGGCGTGGTCTCGACCACCACCGAGTCCCGGATCCCGGCCGTCCGGAGCGCGTTCTCGATGTCCTCGGGGTACACGTTGAGCCCGTTGGGCAGGACGATGATGTCCTTCTTGCGGCCCATGAGGCGGAGGTTGCCCGCCTCGTCGTGGCGGGCGATGTCCCCGGTGCGGTACCACCCGTCGGCGGTGAACGCCTCCGCCGTCGCGGTCGGATCGCGCCAGTAGCCCTGGAAGACGGTGGGTCCGGCGACGAGGATCTCGCCGTCATCGGCCAGCCGGACCCGGACGGGCGGGACCGTCCGACCCACGGTGCCCAGGCCGTGGTCCTGTCGCGAGGTGGCGCTCGCCGGCCCGCACTCGGTGGCCCCGTAGCCCTGGAGCACGACGACGCCGAGATCCTCCCACTGCTGCTGGAGGGCCGGCGGCAGGAAGGCCGCTGCGCAGACGAAGAGGTTGAGCCCGCCGCCGAGCTGGGCGTGGACGCTCCGGAAGAGGAGCCGTCGGGCGGGGAAGGGGAGATGACGGGCGACGGAGCGGAGGCGATCGAAGAGGCCGGCCCGGCCGGATCTCTCGACCTCTCGCATGATCGCCGACCAGAACAGGTCAAGGATCTGGGGTACGACCAGCATCGTCGTGACGTGGTGGTCGCGGATCGCCTCGAAGATGACCCGCGGGTTGCGGCTCCGCACGTAGAGGATGTCCGCGCCCACCGTCAGGGCATAGAACAGAGCGGTCGCCTGCTCCATGAGATGGGACAGGGGCAGCAGGGACACCAGCCGGTGCTCCTGAGGCGGGATCGCGTTCCGCTCCGTCTCCACCGTGGCCACGACGTTCGCGTGGCTGAGCATGACCCCCTTCGGGGTCCCGGTGGTCCCGCTCGTGAAGATGATCTCGAAGAGGTCGGCCGGACCGGGTCGCGGCCAGGCGGCCACCTGTTCGGCCCAGTCGGCGGGCCAGGCCGGATCCGGCTCGGCGGCCAGGTCCTCCACCGTCGACGTCGGGAAGTGATCGAGGCCTGCCTCGCGAGGGTCGGGCGAGTCGCGCCCGGTGCCGATCGCAAGACGTCGGGCGTCCGCCTTGGCGGCGATCCGCTCGACCGCGTCGGGAGCCATCCGGAGGTCGAGCGGGACGACGACGACGGAGGCCCGCATCGCCCCGAAGTAGACCGCCGGCAGGGCCGGGGTCGAGGGCGACCAGGTGAGCATCCGGTCGCCGGCGACGAGCCCGGTCGCCCGGAGCCGCCAGGCGACGGCCCGGCTCCGCCGGTCGAGGTCACGGAAGCTCCACTTCTCGCTCGAGCCGTCGTCGCGTCGGAGCGACAGGGCCGGCCGATCCCCGTAGCGGGCCACGGACTCGTCGAGGATGTCGAGGAGGGTCTCCATGGCGCGTAGCCTACCCTCCCGTTCTGCCCGAGTGGGGCGAGGGCTGGCCCATCAGTCCTCCTGGCCTGCGGCCGGTGGTCCCGGGGGCAACGACGACGCGAGCCGCTACGCTGGAGCGGTGCCTGCGACGTACACGATCCTCGGCCCGGTCGGCGCCCCGGCGATCGTCCTCGTCCACGGCGTCCGCCTGTCCCGCGGGATGTGGCACGCCCAGCTCCAGGGGTTGTCGGGCGCCTTCCGGGTGATCGCCCTGGACCTGCCGGGTCACGGGGTGCTGCGGGACCGGCCGTTCGCCTGGGACGATGCCGTCGCGGCGATCGCCGGGGTCGTCGACGAGGCGGCCGGTGGCCGGGCGATCGTCGCCGGGCTCAGCCTGGGCGGCTACCTCGCGATGGACCTGGCGATCCGCCAGCCCGATCGGGTCGCCGGTCTGGTGATCGCCGGGGCCTCGGCCGAGCCCCGCGGGCTCCTCCTCCCGAGGGCGATCCGGACGCTCGCCCGGGTGCTGGAGTCGACCTCGACGTCGCGCCTCGAGCGGCTGAACCGGGACTGGTTCCGACGGCGCTACCCGGCGCCGATGGCCAATGCCGTCCTCGCCGGCGGGTTCGGCTTCCGGGGCGGCGCCGAGGCGCTGCGCGAGCTCGACGGTCGCGAGTTCCGGGGGCGGCTGCGCGCGTATCCCGGCCCGACGCTCATCCTCAACGGCCAGTTCGACCCGCCGTTCCGACTCGGCGCCCGGGGGTTCGCGCTGGCGGCGGCGGATGCCCGGGTCGCCACGATCCGCGGCGCGACCCACCTCGTGAATCTCGACCGTCCGTCGGCGTTCAGCTCCGCGCTCGGGCGGTTCGCGGCCGAGGCGACGCGCCGCTCGAGCTGAACGCTCGCCCCGGTAGGTTCGCGGTCGAGAGGGAGCCTGGTCGAGGTACCGCGACCCGGTTCTGCCGACCGGCCGGGCCGCGGCCGACTCCCCTAGTCCGGCGTGGGTGCGTTCGAGGTCGGTGGGATCCCGGCCAGGATCCGTCGGCGCAGTCTGGCGAGGTTCTTGCGCGTCTCGGCTCGACCGATGGCCGGGAACAGCGGATCGAGGAGGCTGAGCGGGAAGCGGAGGCGACCGGTGGCGCTGTACGTCACCCGACAGCGATCCACTCCGACCGGGTCGACCGTGTAGGTCACGACCGACTCGACGTGCGGGCCGCCCCGCAGGGCTGCGGTCAGGAAGTGGCCCTCCTCCACGATCCGGACGTCCCCGTCGAGGTGGGTGGCCCTGCCTGCATAGATGCGCCCGGCTGTGAAGCGCATCCCGACGAACAGAGGTCCCCGGTCGATCTGCTTCACATCGATGATGCCGTGCTCCCAGAGCGGCACCTGCTCGAGCGCGGCGAGGTAGGGCCAGACGACCTCGGCGGGCCGTTCGATCTCCATGCCCTGGCTGATCCTGAACACCGAGACACCTCCATGCGATGGTCCGTCCCCCGATCGGAGTGTTCCCCACGCCCGTCCGGAACGCGTTACGGCCGCCGGCACGTCGCGGAGGCGCGGGTCCGCCCGTGGCCCGGGGCCGACTCGGCCTGCGACTAGGGTAGAGAGCGAGGGACGGGTTCGGTCCCCCCGATGGCGATGATCTTGCCGAGGTCGGTCCCGACGAAGACCCGACCGTCGATCACGGCCGGCGCGTTGGGTGCGCCGGTCAGCTTGAACCGCCAGCGCTCGGCGCCGGTCCGGGCGTCCACCGCCGTGATCAGGTGGTCGGCGCTGGGCACGTACAGCACTCCATCGGCGATCCCGGACAGGAAGCCGACGCCGCCGCCCGCGCGGTACGGCCAGTCGCCGCCGGCGGCGACCCCGGTCCGCTCGTCCAGTCGCCAGACGTTCCGATCACGACGCCGTCGAGAAGCTTGTAGCGTGGGAGGACTTCTACAACTTCGACCGGCCGCACGGCGGCCTCGGCGGGCAGACGCCCTATGAGAGACTGCGCCAGAACTCAGGGAGCCCGGTGTGACCGGCCACCGGCGGTTGGATAGGTCCTCGACCCGGCGCCGAAATCGGCATACACTCGGAGCATGCCGATCTACGTGTTCTGGTTCGGGGCCGCGCTGGCCCTGCTGGTGCTGGAGCTCGCCAGCACGTCGTTCTTCTCGGTCTTCCTCGCGCTCGGCGCGTTCGTCGCCGGCGTCCTCGCGTTCCTCTGGCCGGACAGCGCCCTCTGGTTCCAGGCGGTCGTGGCCATCGCGGTGGCGGGCGCCGGTGTCGTGCTCGGTCGGCCCTTCCTGAGCCGTCGTCTGCGCGGCGGCGGTCAGCCCGCGATGACGCCGGGCGTGCACGGCGGGTTCGTGGGCCAGCGCGCCCTCGCCCTCGACGAGGTCGGCGAGGAGCTCCATCCAGGCCATGTCCGGCTGGCCGGCGAGGTGTGGCTGGCGTTCACCGACGGGCTCGGCCCGATCGCGACGGGCGCTCCCGTCATCGTGACCGCCGTCCGCGGGACGACGCTCGTGGTTCGACCCGCCGATGGGCCGGCCGCCCCGGAGGCTTGACCATGGACACCGGACTCCTTGCCCTGACGGTCGCGTTCATCCTCGCGATCCTGTTCATCCTGTTCGCGTTCTACCTGCTGCGGAACACGGTCAACCTCGTCCAGCAGGGCTCGGTCGGGGTCGTCAAGCGGCTCGGCGAGTTCCGGGCGATCCACGACCCGGGGATGGTGATCATCGCCCCCTTCGTGGACTCCATCGTCTTCGTCGACATGCGCGAGATCCCGCGCCCGGGCGATCGCCAGGAGGTCATCACCCGGGACAACGTCGTGGTCGCGGTCAACGCCACGATCTTCACCCAGGTCGTCGACGCGAAGCAGGCGCTCTTCAGCATCTCCAACTTCGACGTGGCGATCGACGCCCTGGCCCGGACGGCCCTCCGCTCGGTCATCGGCACGCTCTCGCTCGACGAGGCGCTCTCCGAGCGCGAGCGGATCAACGTCGACGTCCAGCAGCAGATGGAGGCGGTGACCGACAAGTGGGGGATCCGGATCAACCGGATCGAGATCGTCGAGATCACCCCGCCGCCCCAGATCCTCCAGGCGCTCGCACTCCAGAAGCAGGCCGACCAGGAGAAGCGGGCGAAGATCCTCCAGTCCGAGGGCCTCCAGCAGTCCGCCGTCAACGTGGCCGACGGCAACCGCCAGGCGGCGATCAAGAGCGCCGAGGGTGAGCGCCAGTCGGCCATCCTGCGCGCCGAGGGCAATCGCCAGGCCACCATCCTCGAGGCCGAGGGCCGGGCCCAGGCGATCGCGACCGTCTACGGCGCGATCAAGGCCGCCGGTCCCGATCCGACCCTGGTGGCGATCCTCCAGCTCGACACGCTCTCGAAGTTCGCCCTCAGCCCGAACACGAAGATCGTCATCCCGGCCGAGTCGTCGGCGCTCCTCGGCGCGGCCCAGGCGATCCAGTCGGTCCTGGCCCAGGTCCCCGGCATCGAGGCGGCAGCCGCGGGAGGGACGACCACCGGCTGACGCCTCGGCGTACCGCGGCAGCTCGGCGTACCGCGGCAGCTCGGCGACGGGCGGTCGATGCTCCCCTGAGCCTCGGCGTCCGGATATCACGGGCATTGCTAGCAGACGGCCTCGTAGGCCACTCCACGCCCAGTCGGGCTCCGAGGCGGTCATCCAGCGCGACCTTTGATGCGCGAGCACGCACAGGCGGGCATCAGGTCCCTCTCCGAGCGGCTTCGGGAACGCTACGGCGGCGTATGAAGGCGCTCGCTACGAATGCTCGTGATACGGTGCCCGGCGCCACCCGCGGGACGTCGCCCGGGACGGACCGCCCAGCCCCATCGCCGGACGTCGCGACGGCGCTCAGACACACCGCTCGTACCGCCCCGGCATGGGCCGAATGGCGTTTGACCGCGCCGGGGGCCTCGTCTACACTCCGCCAGCCTGTCGGGGAGCGCCCATCCGCGCGTCCTCGAGGCGGTTCGCGCCGGCTGGCCGACGAGCTGCGAACGGACGATCCGAGACCAGGCCGCGGGAGGTGAACCGGGATTGGCAGAAGTCCGAGTGGGTGAGAACGAGACCTTCGAGAGCGCGCTGCGACGCTTCAACAAGAAGATCCAGCAGAGCGGCATCCTCGCCGAAGCTCGCCGCCGTGAGCACTACGAGAAGCCGAGCGTGAAGCGCAAGCGCAAGGAAGCGAAGCGCAAGAAGGCCGCCCGCACGCAGCAGGGCTAGGTCGCGACCGCGACCCCTCCCGTGAGCCGCACCGGATCCCCAGGGGTCAGGTGGCCCGGCCCCACGGAGCCCGCAGGGCGGACCGAACCCCGCCCGAGGTGCCAGATCCGGTGACGCTCAAGGAACGCCTCCAGGCCGAGACCGCCGCAGCGATGCGGTCGGGTGACGCCGCCCGTCGCGACGTCCTGCGGATGGCGATCAGCGCCCTCTATAACGTCGAGAAGAAGCAGGGCGCCCCGCTGACCCCCGACGAGGAGCTCGCGGTCCTCAGCCGCGAGGTGAAGACTCGCCGGGAGTCGGTGGACGCCTTCCGGTCGGGTGGCCGCGAGGACCTCGTGGCCAAGGAGGAGGCGGAGATCGCCATCCTGTCCGGCTACCTGCCCCAGCAGCTGTCCGACGACGAGCTCGGGGCCCTCGTCGACGAGGCCGTCGCCACCACCGGGGCGAGTTCCGCCCGCGACCTCGGCAAGGTCATGGGCTGGCTTTCGCCGCGGACCCGCGGCCGGGCCGATGGCAAGCGGGTGAGCGGGCTGGTGGCCCAGCGCCTCGCCCGGACGGACCTCGACACGCACGACACGGCCGGGAGCCACTGACCGGCGATGCTCGCCCAGCGGGTCGACCGCGCGACGCCGTTCTCCCGGAGCGACCTCGGCCGCTTCCTCGTCGCGTCGGCGCTGCTCGTCCTGGCCATGACGGCGATCTTCGCGATCGACATCATCCCGACCCCGGTCGAGATCAAGGCCGGCGACGTGGCCCGGGCCGACGTCGTCGCCCCGCGGGCGATCACGTTCGTTAGCGCGATCCTCACGACCGAGGCTCGCGATGCGGCCCGGACGGGGGTCGACCCGCAGTACGACTTCACCCCGGACAAGGCATCGGCCGCCGCCCGCCAGCAGGCGCTCGCGTTCGCCTCGCAGGTCGAGGGGGTCGATGCGGCGTTCGAGCCGACCGTGCCGGAGAAGGACCGCCTCGCGCTCCTGAAGACCGCCATGCCCGAGCTGACCGAGGCCGCCCGGACCACGCTCCTGGGGCTGACCCCGGAACGGTGGGCCGCCGTCCGGGCCGAGGGCGCGCGGATCCTCGACCAGCTCGAGTCGGGTGAGCTGCGGGACTCCGACCTGGCCGAGGTCCGGGCCCGGCTCGCCGGCCGGATCCTCGGCGGCCTCGACGAGCAGGAGCGGACGCTGGCAGCCGAGATCGTCGGACCGCTCCTCGTCTCCAACTCGAGCTTCGACAGCGTCGCCACCGACCAGGCCCGCGAGCGTGCAGCCGAGCTCGTCCCGCCGACCCAGGTCTCGCTCAGCCAGGGACAGGTCCTCGTCCGGCGAGGCGACCCGGTCACGGCGCTCGCCCTCGAGCAGGTCGACGCCTTCGGGCTGACGACATCCCGCTTCGACTACGTCCGGCTCGCCGGCTGGGCGCTGTTCTCGCTCCTGATCGTGGCCGTCCTGCTGGCCTGGATCTGGCGGTTCCGGCCGGAGCTGTGGCACCGGACCAATGTCCTCGTGCTGGTCGGTCTCGTCCTCGTCTTCGGGACGTTCGCCCTGGAGCTGACCGCGGGTCGGTCGATCATCCCGTTCTTCGTGCCGACCGCCGCCGCCGGGATCCTCATCGCGCTCCTGCTCGATGCCGGGACGGCGCTGGTCCTCACCGCCGTCATCGCGGTCATCGCCGGCGCCGTGAACGGGAGCTCGCTCGAGCTGACGGCCTACGTCTTCTTCGGTGGGATCGCCGGGATCGTGGCCATCCGCCGGGGCGACCGGCTCAACGCGTTCGTCCAGGCCGGGTTCGCCGTGGCCGTCGCCTCGGCCGCCGTGGTGACCACCTTCTCGCTCCTCGGACAGCGCGACCTGACCGGCATCCTCCAGCTCTGGGGCGCGAGCGCCGCGACCGGGGCCGGGTCGGCCATCGCCGCGGTGGGCATGTTCGCGGTCATCGGCAACGTCTTCGGGATCCTCACCACGTTCCAGCTCATGGAGCTGGCCAACCCGACCCAGCCGCTCCTGCGCCGCCTCTCGATGGAGACGCCGGGGACCTACCACCATTCGATCATGGTGGCGAACCTGGCCGAGCGGGCCGCCGAGTCGATCGGGGCGGATCCGCTGCTCACCCGCGTCGCGGCGTACTACCACGACATCGGCAAGCTGGCGAACCCGGTGTCGTTCATCGAGAACCAAGGGGGTGGCGACAACATCCACGACGAGCTCGACCCGGAGATGTCCGCCCAGATCCTCAAGGCGCACGTGACCGATGGGATCGAGATCGCCTACCAGGCCAACCTGCCCAAGCCGCTCATCGCGTTCATCCCGCAGCACCACGGGACGGCCCTCATCAGCTACTTCTACGCCAAGGCCCGTGAGGAGGCGGCGGCGCCGTACGGGGGTCTGGGCACGTCCGAGGGCGCGAAGGCGGCGGGGGCCGTCCCCGAGGCCCGCTTCCGGCATGCGGGACCGAAGCCGCAATCCCGGGAGGCGGCGCTGATCATGCTCGCCGACGGCGTCGAGGCGTCCGTCCGGTCGCTCTCGGCCCGCGACGAGGTGGCGATCCGGTCGATGGTCTCGCGGATCATCGACGAGCGCCTGACCGATGGCCAGTTCGACGAGTGCGATCTCACGCTCAGGGACGTGGAGCGGATCCGCGAGGCGTTCGTGGCCCAGCTCCTGGGCATGTACCACCAGCGGATCGCCTACCCGCAGAGCAAGATCGTGGAGCTCGAATCCCGCCGAGCGGCCGGCGGCGGCGACGTCCCGGGTCCGGGCGCCGGGTGAGGGGAGGGCGCGGGGCCGTGGCGACTCCGCGAGTCGTGGCCGAACCGGGTCCTGCCTCGGTCGGGCCTGTGCCGCGGTCCGGTCTCGCCGGTGATCCGTGGCACGCCTCGGTGAGCCGGCTCGACCCATCCTCTGACACATGCCCACCACGCGGTCGTTCGTCAACGCGGTCACGGTCAGGTGCCCACCAGGCGAGCAGATGACGACCGACGTGCCCGGCCGGGACCGTCGCTGAGCGTGATCGGGCCCCGGCGGCGGGCCCCGCTCGGCCGCGTGGTTGACGAGTGCCCCCCTGGTGGGCGCCGGGCAGAAGCCCGGGCGCAGCGGGTCGACGAACCGCACGCCAACGCTCGCCAGGTCGACGCGCAGCGGAACACACCCCGATGACCGAGCGACGGATCTACCGACGGCCCTGGCGGATCGACCTGACGCTCCGCACGGGGGTGCCACGTCTCTTGGCCACCTCCGAGCTGGCGCGGCTCGCGGCCGCCGCCCTCGACCCGGCCACGAGTCCGCGAGGGGACCGACCGTTCGCCACCGCCTCGCTCGGGCTCATCCTGTCCGATGATCGTGAGCTCGCAGAGCTGAACCAGCGGCACATGGGCAAGGACGGCCCGACCGACGTCCTGTCGTTCCCGCTCCTCCCGCCCGAGGCGTTCCCGCCGCACGAGGGCCGGGCGAAGACGCAGGCGACCGACGCGGGCGCCGGGTTCGCGCTGCCACCCGGCACGCGGCTCCATCTCGGCGACGTCGTGGTGTCGGTCGAGCGGGCGATCGCCCAGGCCGAGGCGGGTCGTGGCGGCTGGACGAGCGACGTTCGCTGGTCGCCCGCCGACGAGCTGCGTCTGCTCGTCGTCCACGGGGCGCTCCACGTCTGTGGCTGGGACCATGCCGAGCCGTCGGAGCGGGCCGCGATGCGAGATCTCGAGGCGCGGATCCTGGGGATCGAGCCGCCGCGTTAGCAGACCGCATCCGGCGCACGGCCTGAGCCCCCCGTGGCACGACACGCCTGCCGCGCTGAAGCCCGCCGCCTGACCCTCGGCTGGTACCATCGCCAGCGGCCCTCCCGGACGGGATCGGGCCCGTTCGGCGTGTCGACGGCGGTCCGGGGGACGGTCGGAGCCGCGCGCCGAGCCTCGGAGGACTGGTGAAGATCGTCGTCGGCCTCGGGAACCCCGGGGAGCGCTACGCGAAGACCCGGCACAACGTCGGCTGGATGGCCGTCGACCGGCTGGCCGATCGGGCCGGCTGGGACGGCCGCGGCCGCGAGCGGGATGCGTCGCGGATCGTCCAGGGTCGCTTCCGCTCGCTCGACCTCACCCTGGTCAAGCCGCTCACGTTCATGAACGAGTCGGGGCTGGCCGTCCGAAAGGTCCTCGCCCGCGAGCACGCACCGCTCGTCGACCTTCTCGTCGTCGCCGACGACTTCGCCCTGCCCTTCGGCAAGCTGCGCTTCCGCGAGGGCGGCGGGGCCGGTGGCCACAACGGCCTCGGCTCGATCATCGACGAGCTCCAGACCGAGAAGTTCAGCCGGCTTCGGGTGGGCATCGGCGATCCGCAGCGGAACGCGGTCGACCATGTCCTGAGCACCTTCGCGCCGGACGAGCGTCAGCGGCTCGACGAGCTCCTCGACGCGGCCGCCGATGCGATCGAGGCCTGGGCACGCGAAGGCACGAACAAGGCGGCGAACCGGTTCAACAGCTTCCAGCTCCGACCGGCCGACACCGAGCTTCTGGCGGCCCCGGGCGAGGTCGACGGGCCACCCGGGCCCGACGGCGTCCGCCGGACGAAGACGGGCTGGCGCCGGATCCGACCGGCGAAGGACGAGAAGGAGTGACCACCCCGCCGCTCCGGGGCAAGCGCGGCGCCGAGCGCCGGGTCTCCGAGCGGGCCGCCGAGGAGTTCACCCGGCGGCACGGTCGGGGCGCCGGGGCGGCCGAGGAGGTCGACTTCGACGTCGCCGAGGTCGATCGCGAGGTCGAGGACGCCCGGCGCGCGGAGGCCGGCGCGCTGGCGCGGGACGGGCGGGCGGGCGAGGCCAGGGCCGCGGGCGGCGCGGCAGGCGCGAAGGGTGCCGCGGCGGCCGGCTCGCCCGGCTCGCCCGGCACGAGCGCCTCGAAGGGCGGCCGACGCCTGCCCGACCTGTCGGTCCTCCCGCCGCTCCTGGCGGCCACGGGCAGTCTCGCCTCGCTCCGGGAGCGACTCGGGACGGCCGGGACCGCCCCGGCCCGGATCGGTCGTCACGCCGGCCTCACTGCCGTGCCGCATGGCGCGAAGAGCTTCCTCGCGGCCGCGCTCGCGCTTGGCGCCACCGGGGAGCGACTCGTCTGGATCGCCCGCGACGCCGAGATCGGCGACCGTGTCGCGGAGGAGCTGGGGGCGTGGCTCGGCGATCCGGACGCGGTCGTCGTCCTGGAGCCGAGGACGGCTCTCGCCTATGAGCGAAGCGAGCTGGTCGCCGACGAGACGGCCGCCCGGGTCGCCGCGCTGTCGGCCTGGGGGACCGGCCGGGCCCGGATCCTCGTCGCGAGCGTCCAGGCGCTCCTCCAGCGGACGCTCGATCCGGCCGACCTCCCGACCGATCCGCGGGTCCTGAAGGCCGGCGGGCGGGTCGGCCTCGAGGCGCTCCTGCGCGAGCTGCTCGACCTCGGCTACCAGCCGACGATGGAGGTCGCCGGTCGAGGCGAGTTCGCCCGTCGCGGCGGGATCGTCGACGTCTTCCCGCCGGGCGAGTCGCTGCCGGTCCGGCTCGAGTTCTTCGGCGACGAGATCGACTCCCTGCGTCGCTTCGACCCGACCGACCAGCGGACCGTCGGCCCGGCCAAGACGGCCACCCTCCTGCCGGCGAGCGAGTTCCTCGTCCCCAGGGCCGGGGTGGCGGCCATCCGCGAACGTCTCGGCCGACTGGCGGCGCGGCTGCCCGAGCGACTCGCCACGGACCTCGCCCGGTTCGAGGGGGACGGCTCGGCCGACGCGGCGGCGGCGACCCGCCGCGCGCCGGCGCCCGGCCCGGCGGCAGCCGCCAGGGACGCCGTGGCGACGCACACGGCGGCCCGCCAGGCGGACGCTGCCCATATCCCCGCCCCGACTCGCGCCCTCGATGCCGGTGACGCGGCCGAGGTCTGGGCCGGGGTCCTCTGCTCGGCCACCGGGCTGGACCATGTCGCCCCCGGCACGCTGCTCGTCCTCGACGAGCCCGGCGACCTCGCCGAGTCGGCGACGTTCCTCTGGCGCCAGGCCGACGAGCGCCGGGCCGAACTCGTGGCGGCCGGCGACCTGCCGAAGGACTGGCCGGTCACCTACCTCCCGCCGCGCGACTGGAAGGCTCGCCTGCTCGGTGCCCGGACCCTGGAGCTGACCTGGGAGTCGGAGGCGTCCGAGGCGATCGCCGGGGGCGGTCTGAGCTCGGGCGACCTCTTCGGCTGGCGCGAGCCGAGCGTGCCGGGTCTCCGGTCCGGACGCCTCACGGACGCGGTCGGGTCGTGGGCCGAGGAAGGCCACCGGATCGTGCTGGCCTCGGACCAGGCGGTCCGGCTCTCCGAGCTCCTCGGGGAGACGGGTCGGCCGGTCGCCGCGGTGAGCCGGCTCGACGTCCCGCCGCCGGCCGGCGCGGTGGCCCTTATCGACCGGAGCCTGAACGGCGGGTTCATCGGCGGCCCCGACGGGATCGCCTTCGTCACCGATCGCGAGCTGTTCGGCACCGTCCGGATCCGCCGCCCGAAGGCGATGCGCCGGGTCGTCCCGCGCGACATCCTCGAACGGCTCACCGCCGGCGACCTGGTCGTCCACATCGACCACGGGATCGCTCGCTACGAGCAGATGCTCCGGCGCGGCGGGGAGGGCGAGGAGCGCGACTACCTCGAGCTGAGCTTCGCTGGTGGCGACCGGATCTTCGTCCCGGTCGAGCAGATCCAGCGGGTCAGCCGCTACTCCGGCGGCGAGCGGCCGGGGCTCAGCCATCTCGGCGGCACCGACTGGCTGCGCACCAAGCAGCGGGTCAAGCGGGCCGTCGACGACCTCGCCGAGGAGCTCCTGGGCCTCTACGCCGCCCGGACGTCGGCGGAGGGTCACGCCTTCGCCCCGGACACCCCGTGGCAGTCGGAGATGGAGGCGAGCTTCCCCTACGAGGAGACGGTCGACCAGCTCCGGGCGGTGGCCGAGACGAAGATGGACATGGAGGCCCGCCGGCCGATGGACCGGCTGGTCGTCGGGGACGTGGGATACGGCAAGACCGAGGTGGCCATCCGGGCCGCGTTCAAGGCGATCCAGGACGGACGCCAGGTCGCCGTCCTCGTGCCGACCACCGTGCTCGCGGCTCAGCACTACCAGACGTTCGGGCAGCGCTTCGCAGCGTTCCCGCTCAGCGTCCGGATCCTGTCGCGGTTCGTCCCGGCCCGGGAGCAGGAGGCGACCGTCGAGGGGCTGGCCGGCGGCTCGGTCGACCTCGTCATCGGGACCCACCGGCTCCTCTCGAAGGACGTCCGGTTCCGCGACCTCGGCCTGGTCGTCGTCGACGAGGAACAGCGCTTCGGGGTGGCCGCCAAGGAGCGCCTGAAGCGGCTCCGCAACGAGGTGGATGTCCTCACCCTGTCGGCGACGCCCATCCCCCGGACGCTCAACCTGGCCCTGGCCGGGATCCGCGACATGAGCGTCATCGAGACCCCGCCGGAGGACCGGCTGCCGATCCAGACCCGGGTCGCCGAGGCATCGGCCGGGCTCGTCCGCGACGCGATCCTGCGCGAGCTCGACCGGGGCGGCCAGGTCTTCTATGTCCACAACCGGGTCGAGACGATCGAGGCCCAGGCCGAGCAGCTCCGGCGGATGCTGCCGGGCGCCCGGTTCGTGGTCGGTCACGGGCAGATGCCGGAGGGCTCCCTCGAGAAGGTGATGATCGCCTTCGCCGATGGGGCCGCCGACGTCCTCGTCTGCACCACGATCATCGAGTCCGGGCTGGACATCCCGAACGCCAACACGATCGTCATCGACCGGGCGGACACTCTTGGCCTGGCCCAGCTCTACCAGCTCCGCGGCCGGGTCGGTCGGTCGTCCCGGCGGGCCTATGCCTACCTCCTCTACCGCCGCCGCGAACGGCTCTCCGACGAGGCCCGGAAGCGGCTCCAGGCGATCTTCAACGCGTCGGAGCTGGGGGCCGGGTTCCAGATCGCCCTCTCCGACCTCGAGATCCGCGGCGCCGGCAACATCCTCGGCGGCGAGCAGTCCGGGCACATGGCCGCGGTCGGCTTCGACCTCTACTCGCGGCTCCTGGCCGACGCCGTCGAGGAGGGCAAGGCCCGTCGCGAGGATCGAGAGCCCGTCCTCGAGAAGCCCGGCGCGGTCCTCGACCTGCCGATCGAGGCCCACCTGCCCGACGACTACGTCCCCGACGAGGCGCAGAAGCTCGAGCTCTACCGCCGGCTCGCCCGGGCCCGGACGCCGGGCGACCTGGCCGCCTTCCGCCAGGAGGTCATCGACCGCTTCGGCCCGCTCCCGCCACCGGTCGTTCGCCTCGTCGAGGTCGCCGAGCTCCGGATGTCCGCCGAGAGCGCCGGCGTCTCGTCGATCTCCCGCGAGGATGGCCTCCTCGTCGTCCGCTTCGGGGCGGGGCTCACCCGCGCGACCGCGATGCGTCTCCTCGCCCCGCTGGGCGGCGGCGAGCGCGCGGCCGCGATCGGGCTGCCGGGTGTCCGGCCGGGCGACCTGACCTTCGCGAGCAACCAGGTCCGGATCCGGCTGCCGCGCGACCCGGCCAAGTCGTGGCAGCTCACCCAGGCGATCGTGGCGCGGCTGACCGCCTCGACGGGCGCTGCCGACTAGCGTCGGCCCCTTCCTGCCATGCGCTCACGTGGCGAACGTTCGCCGGGGCAGACGCATCGTCGCCACAGCAACATCCACCGGCCCACGCTCGCCGCGGGACAAGTCGATGCCCTTCGACATCCATCGAACCCGTCTTCCGGCCGAGCGACCCGTCGAGCGTTCCCTGCGCGGACAGATGACATGAACCGACCCACTTGCTGCCGGCGGCGACCAAGTAAGTACGAACGCTCAGTGACGTCAGCGTTATCTGCCCGGCTCGCGTCGAGTGCCCGGTCGATCGGACGAGTCCGTTCGCGGATCCGTCGCGGCGAAGATCGCGATCGAGCCGACGGTCTCGAGCTCGACGCGCTCGAATGAGGCCTCGAGGATGGCTGTTAGACCTTCCTCGGTGTCGGCGAGGTTGCCGAAGCCACCCTGCCGGTTGAACGTGGCGAGCATCCGCCGGGCCGCCCAGGTGTGGCGGCCGGTAGTCCCCAGGACCGACGCACCGAAGAGCACGCCGGTCTGGGCCAGGACGGCGGCCACGTTGGCGACGGCCGTGGCCTTGCGCTCGAGCGGCCCGGGCAGGCAGTGGAGGACCAGGTGGAGCGCGGCGGAGTCGAACGGTCCGCTCACGGGAAGTGGCTTGAGGACGTCCGCCTCGACGGCCGTGACGTCGAATCGCCCCAGCCGCCGGGAGACGTGACGGAGGACGGTCGCGTTCGGGTCGAGGATCGTCACCGGGCTGCCATCGGCGAGGCCGGAACGCTCGAGGAAGTAGCCGGTGCCCGGACCGACATCCAGGTGCCGCTCGCGGATGCGCTCGCGGTACCGCTCAAGGAGCCGCGTCGTCGGGCATCGCCAGACGAACCTGGCGATCGGGCCGAGGACCAGGGGGTCATACGCATCGAGCGCCAGGCGGTTGTAGTCGCGCTGGCCTCGATAGGCGGGATCGTCGCGATCCATCGAACTCGAGCGGTCCTCTGTGGCGGGGGCCGGCGGCTGGATCGACGAAGGATGACATGCGTCCGTTGCGTGGCCGTCGCAGGGACGCGATCCGGCCTGGATGGCGCAGGTACGCTTCGCGGCATGCCGACGATCAGGACCGGATACCTGACCGACGAGGTCTGATCGAGATGGGCAGGCTCGTGGACTCGAGGTCCGTCTCGCTGGCGACGGATGTACGAACTGAGGGGATCGTGCGGCATGGACACCGACCGGGCCACCCTCTTCATCGACCTCCCGAAGTCGCCCCCGGGTGGCTGCGACGCCGCGCTGGCCGAGCACGATGTCGCCCCGCTCGAGGCCCTCGCCACGACCGATCGCTGGGGCTACGCGTCCTCGACCGAGGTCACCTTCCACGGCGATCACGAGGTCCGCCTCCACCGGTCCGGCGGAGGCGGCTGAGGGTCGCGGACCCGGCGCCGACGGTCTCCTATCTATTCCGCGCCAGAGCGCGCACACTCGGTCTATCGGAGGGAGGCACGGGAGCCCGCGGGTCCCCACCAGCGCGGCGTCCCTATACGGTCGCCACGACCGTCGCGCAGGGCCAATGGCGAGTCCGGCTCTTCGTCGCCGGGCGCGCACGTGCCCGTGGAGATTCCTGTGCCGATGTTGGCTGTCGCGTTCCCGATCCTGCCCGGAAAGACCGACGAGTGGCGCACCTGGATGTCGGAGCTGAACACCTCGCGGCGCGCGGAGTTCGTCGAATCCCGCCGCCGAGCCGGGGTCCACGAGCGGACCTTCCTCCAGCCGACCCCGATGGGCGACCTCGTGATCGTGACCCTCGAAGGCGACGATCCGGGCCGCGCGTTCGGCCAGATGATGGGCGCCGATGACGCGTTCACCGCCTGGTTCATCGAGCGAGCCAAGGCGGTCCACGGCGTCGACGTCTCCGCGCCGATGACGGGGTCGCCGTCCGAGCTCGTCGTGGATACGGGCCCGGTGGCCGTCCCGGCCTGAGGCCTGGGGCCGGCGCCCCGCGCGCTGTTGGAATCGAATCGAGAGAGGCCGCTCGCGTCGGCGGGCGGCCTCTTCGCGTCGGCCGGGGATCAGGCCCCGGTGTACATCAGCGATCCCGGGGTCGTCAGCAGCTGGCCGGTCTCGAGCCACGTCTTCAGGCCGGAAAGGATCATCGGCCAGCCACCGTAGAGCTGCTCGTTCGCGCCCTCGCGGAGCTGGTCGTGGGTGACCGTGAGGTGGCAGGAGTCGCCGACCGGCACGATCTCCCAGGTGACCCGCGAGGTGCCCTCGGCCTTCACGTCCTCGCCCCACAAGGCGACCATCGTCTGGACGAGCTTCCGGGGCGGGTCGACCTCGAGATTGACGCCCTCGCCGAGCGGTCCGGGCGCCCCCGGGGCGCCCATCTCGTACCTCGAACCGGGCGTCCAGTCGGTCGTCTGTCGGGCGCCGAAGTTGTACTTGCTCCGGATCTCGGGGTCGGTGATCGCCTGCCACAGGCGTTCCGGGGTCGTCTTGATGTAGATCTCGAACACCTTCTCCACGGGACTCTCCAATCTGGCCTTGATGTCGCTGAGCGCGGCCGCCCAGGGCTCGGCGTACTTGCTCACCCACCGGTCGTGGACGAGCCTGATCGGGACGGGGTTCAGGAAGTGGAGCTTCTCGCGACCGCGCCGCCGGGTGACGACGAGGCCCGCCTCCTCGAGCACCTTGAGGTGCTTCATGACCCCGAAGCGGGTCATCGAGAAGCGCTCGGCGAGCGCGCCCAGAGACTGGCCGTCCTCGCGGAAGAGCTCGTCGAGCAGGCTCCGCCGGGTCGGATCGGCCAAGGCCCTGAACACCGCGTCCATGCCCGGACGATAAGTGACTGATTGGTCACCTGTCAAGCGGCGATTCGGGACCTCTGCGCCAAGAATGGTGGGTACGTCACGATCAGCACGGTCGCATCGCGAGCGTGACAGACGACCAATTCATCTCCTGGCTCTGGCGCAGTCGTGGACGGGCTCCGGTTGACATGCAAGCATGGACTTGCATATCATCCGCGCCGAACCCATGGGAGACCCGTTCCGCGCACTCGCCGACCCGACCCGTCGCCTCATCCTCGACGAGCTGGCCGAGCGTGACGGCCAGACCCTCTTCGAGATCTGCGCTCGCCTGGCCAACCGTCACGGCGTCGCGTCCACCCGGCAGGCCATCTCGCAGCACCTCGACGTGCTGGAGGCCGCGGGTCTGATCGACACGCACCGCGACGGGCGCTGGAAGCTCCACTCGCTCAACACGGCGCCGCTCGAGACCATGCTGGACCGCTGGCGACGCCCGCCGACAACCACCCGAACCAACCCGGAGGCCGATCGATGCGGATCCACCTGACGAGCATCCTGGTCGATGACCAGGCGAAGGCGCTCGCGTTCTACACGGACGTCCTCGGCTTCCTGCCGAAGGCCGACGTCGACATGGGCGGACCGCGCTGGCTGACCCTCGTTTCGCCCGAAGCGCCCGACGGCATCGAACTGGTGCTCGAGCCGGATGCCCATCCGGCGGCCGGGCCGTTCAAGCGGGCGCTGGTCGCCGATGGGATCCCGTTCACCTCGTTCGCGGTGGACGACTGCGCGGCCGAGTACGAGCGGCTCATGGCGCGCGGCGTCGTCTTCACCCAGCCGCCCGTGGCGATGGGGCCGGTCACGACCGCGGTCTTCGACGACACGTGCGGCAACCTGATCCAGATCGCGAGCATGAACGGCTGACGCGAGGTCCGCAGGCGGGCTCTTGACCCGATGAGGTGAGCGCGAGCACGATGACCCCACTGCACCGAAGGAGGTGGGGATGCACGAGTTCGGCTCGGCCGACTTCGTCTTCTGGCTCGGGAGTGTGGCGGCGCTCATCGCGGTCCCCGTGGCGATCGGGGCGCTGATCGTCGCCCTCGGCCTCCGCCTCGCGGGATTCCGACGTGACGACTCGGCGAAGATCCTCCGGGAGCGGCTCGCCCGCGGTGAGATCACGCCGGCCGAGTTCGAAGCCGCCCAGCGGGCTCTCGGGCACTGATCAGGCGGCATCCGGACCGGGATCCTCACCAGCGACGCCGCGCGTGGCGCCCGGTCCCGGCGCGCGGTCCTGGCGCCCGGCTATCACGGGCAATGCTATGAGGGGCACAGGCGGGGGCGTCCGGGTCGGTGTCCACCGTCTCTGGCGCACGCGTTACGAGTGGCGGTGATATCCGGGGCTCCAGTCGCCCATCAGAGGCCTCGGATGGACCTCCGAACCCGGCCCAGGGGTGCCTTCACCCGTTCCTAGCAATGCCGGTGATATCGCGTGGACCGCGAGCCTGGACCGCGAGCCTGGACCGCGAGCCTGGACCGCGAGCCTGGACCGCGAGCCTGGACCGCGAGCCTGGACCGCGAGCCTGGACCGCGAGCCTGGACCGCGGCCCGCGAGCCGCGAGCTCGGCGCCACCCCCGCCCAGCGGCCCTCAGGCCGCGCGACGGAACGGGACGTCGGCGACGAGGATGCCCGGATGCCCGGTGAGCGCGTCACGGATCCGGTGGGCGTTCTGGTTGTAGAGGAACCGCTCCCACCAGTGCTCGATGATCCGTTCCGGGAGCAGGACGATCGTGACGGTCGAGGGGTCCCGGTCGGCCGCCACCTCCAGGTACCGGATGAGCGGTTGGACGAGCTCGCGGTAGGGCGACTCCACGATGACCAGCTGGACGCCCGGCACCTGGCGCTCGAACCGCTCGCGGAGACGCTCCGCAGCCACCAGGTCGTCGGTCACGTGGACGGCGACGACCTCGTCGGACATCGTCAGCCCGAACTTGAGGGCCTGGATCACGTCGCGGCGCATGTCCTGGAGCGGGACGACCACGCGCTGATCGCGGCTGGGACGCTCGATGTGCGCATCCGGCCGGACGTGGAGCTCCTCCTCCGCATCGCGGTACTCGCGATGGATGAACAGCATCGCCATGACCATGATCGGCACGATGATGATGACGACCCAGGCCCCGAGCCCGAACTTCGCGATCGCGAAGACGACGGCCACGATCCCGGTCGCGACCGCGCCGCAGCCGTTGATGATCGCGCTCCGCCGCCAGCCCTCCTCTTTCGTGGTCAGCCAGTGGCGGACCATCCCCGTCTGGGAGAGCGTGAACGCGGTGAACACGCCGATCGCGTACAGCGGGATGAGCGCCTCGACCCGGCCCCGGAACGCGATCACGACGACGCTTGCGATGACGGCCAGCGCCACGATCCCCGAGTTGAAGGCGAGCCGCTCGCCGCGGAAGGCGAACTGGCGGGGCATGAACCCGTCCCGGGCCAGGATCGAGGCCAGTCGCGGGAAGTCGGCGAAGCTGGTCTGGGCCGCCAGGACGAGGATCCCCATCGTCGAGAAGATCAGGACGTAGTAGATCGGACCTTCCCCGAAGACCGCCTCGCCGATCTGTGAGAGGACCGAGACGTGCTCGGTCGGGACGGCTCCGCTGACCATCGCGAGGTAGGAGATCCCGAGGAAGACGACGCCCAGGATGACCGCCATCGTGACCATCGTCGTCTGCGCGTTCTTCCATTCCGGCGGCTTGAAGGCGGGTGTCCCGTTCGAGATCGCCTCGGTCCCGGTCATCGCGCTGCAGCCGTCGGCGAACGCTCGCATGAGAAGCAGGAGGCTCAGGCTCTCGACCGGCACCGCGATCGGGGTCATCCCGGTGACGTGCGGCGGCTGGCCCATGGCCGTTCGGGCGATCCCGACCCCGACCAGGAGGAGGACGCTGAAGACGAAGATGTACGTCGGCAGGGCGAACGCCGTCCCGCTCTCGCGCAGACCGCGCAGGTTCACCGCCATGACCAGGAGGATCAGCCCGACGATGATCGGGACGGTGACGTCCTGGAGGATCGGGAACGCCGACGCGAAGTTGAACACGCCGGACGACACGCTGACGGCCACCGTCAGGACGTAGTCGACGAGGAGGGCGGCGGCCGCGACGAGCCCCGGGATCACCCCGAGGTTCGAGTGGGCGACGATGTAGCTCCCTCCGCCGCCCGGGTAGGCGCGGATCGTCTGGCGGTAGGAGAAGGTCACCAGGAACAGCAGGCCGACGATGAGGACCGAGATGGGCATCAGGTACGAGAACGCGACGGTGCCCACCGCCAGCAGCGTGAACATGCTCGCCTCCGTCGCATAGGCGACGGACGACATGACATCGCTCGAGAAGACGGCCAGGGCCTTCCATTTCGGCAGCCGCTGCTCCATCTCCTCGTGGGTCGAGAGGACCCGACCGAAGAGGAGCCGACGAGCCCCGAAACCGACGCGGCCCACGCGACCGGCCGGCTCGATCGCCGCCGCCTTGGCGACGACGGTGCCCTCCGCTCCGTACCGGAAGTACCGCGCCTCCGGACGCTTCACGACGACCCGGCGGTCGGCCGGCTTTCGGCCCGACCGTGGCCGAGCTTCGGTGGTCGTGCCGTCCCCGGTCATCTGACGGTGACGGCGACGTCGCAGCCGCGCCCGTCCGCCCGATCGAGCGGCTCGAGATGGACGCCGGCCGCGTCGGCGAGCCCGCGCATCTCGCGAACGGCCCGCCGGCAGTCGTCGAGGTTCGAGATCACGACCCGCGGGAAGTGCCCGCCGGCGACGAGCATGATCGCCGCCTCGATCTCCAGCCGGGCATGCTCGGCGGCGCGAAGGCCGGTGGCCGACCGGTCGCGGCGGGTCTGCCAGTGACCCGCGGCCGCGGGCTGATCCAGCCAGGGCCCGGCAGCGTGACGCCGGGCGCGCGAGCGCCGACGTGCCGCGATGCCCCGGTGGACTTCCATGTCCTCACCGTAGGCCCGGTGCCCAAGAGGCAACGACCCTGCCGGGTCCCTTGAGCGCTCAAGAAGCGCTCAAGTCGCCTCCTGGGTCTCCGCGGGCTCGCGGCAGCGGTAGCCGACCCCCGGCTCGGCCACGATGAAGTCGCGCGTCTCACCCGACGGGTCCGCGTCGGCCAGCTTGCGCCGGAGCTTGCTCACGTAGACGTGGAGGTAATGGCCCTCGTCGGCGTAGGCCGTGCCCCACACGGCTCGAAGGAGCCGGCCGCGCGTGAACAGTCGTCCGGGCTCGCTCATCAGGACCTTGAGCAGCTCGTACTCGCGCGGCGTGAGGTCCACGTGCGGTCCCGGACGGTGACGGCGTGGCGGGCGACGTCGAGGACCACCGGGCCGACGGTCACCATCCCGGTCGGGGTCGCGGCCGGCCCGCCCGCCCGCCGGAGGAGCGCCGAGATGCGGGCGCGCAGCTCGGCCATCCCGAACGGCTTCGTGACGTAGTCGTCGGCACCCGCCTCGAGGGCCTCGACCTTGTCCCGCTCGAGGCCCCGGGCGGAGAGGATGAGGATCGGCGTCGTCGCCTCGCGCCGGATCCGCCGGACGATCGCGACGCCGTCGACGTCCGGCAGCCCCAGGTCGAGCACGATCGCGTCGGGTCGCTCGAGCTCCCAGCGTCGGAGCGCGCTCGCGCCGTCCGCCACGCCGATCGCCACGTAGCCGTGACCGACGAGGTTGGCGACGACGGCGTCCCGCGTCGCCGCGTCGTCCTCGACCACGAGGAGGTGGGCGCCGCCGTCCGGTCGAACGACGGTCACGGCCGGACCTCGTCGTCCACGGACGCTTCGGTCAGGCTGGGGGTTTCGGGCCCTGAGGCCTCGTCGTCCCCCATCGGCTCGCCGGTCCCGCCCGGTCGCCCTGAGGTCGCCGGCTCGTCGTCGGCCATGGGCGCCGCTGGGAGGCTGATCGTGATCGCGATGCCGCCGAGCTCGCTCGGCCCGGCCTCCACCTGTCCGTGCATCGCCTCGACGAAGCCGCGCGCGACGGTCAGCCCGATGCCGAGGCCGAGCGGCGCCCCGGGCCGCGATCCGCCCCGGTAGAAGCGATCGAAGAGGTGGTCGAGCTCGCCGGCGGACACCCCCGGACCCCCGTCCTCGAAGACGAGCTCCACCATGCCGTCGGCACGCCGACCCGCGGTCAGTCGCACGGGCGCCGGCGGCGGCGCATGGAGCGCCGCGTTCTCCACGACGTTTCCCAGGGCCTCGTCGAAGAGGACGCCGTCGACCATGACCGGCGGCAGCTCGTCGGGGATGAGGATGATGATCTCGCGCTCGCCGAGCGATCGTCGGAGCCGGTCGACCGTCGGCTCGACCAGCTCTCGGAGCGGGTAGATCTCGAGGTCTGGGAGGAGCGTCCCCGCCTGGACCCGGCTGACGTCGAGGAGCTCCCGGACGAACCGCCCCAGCCGCTCGGCCTCGCCGTCGATCGCCCCGGCCATCTCGCGCCGCTCGCGGTCCGAGAGCTCCAGGTCCGGGTCCATCAGGCTGCCGGCGATCGCCCGGATCCCCGAGAGCGGCGTCCGGAGGTCGTGCGAGACCGAGTCGAGGAGGGCGGTCTTCAGCGTGTCGCTCTGGCGGGCGATCTCGGCGTCGGTCGCCTCGCGCCGAAGCTGCTCGCGGCGCAGGGCGAGCCCGAGCTGGTCGGCGGCGAGCGCCAGGAGCCGGGTCGCGGAGCGGTCCGGGCGGCCGGCCGCCCGCGGGCGCAGGCTCCAGACCGTACCCAGCGGATGGGAATCCGCCTGGACGAGGACGCGGTAGGCGTCGAGGGTCCCGGGGGCGCTTGTCGGTCGGGCCTGGCCGGGCCGCGGTTCGTGGACCTGGATCCAGTCGGCGGGCGCGTCTCCGGGTCGTCGTCGGAGGATCCACGACATGGGTGCCTCGAAGGTGGTGCGGCCCGCGCCGGGCGGGCCGGCGTCGCCGGCGCCACCCGAATCGGCCAGGATCCGGGCCTGGCCGGCGCCGCCTACCGCGACCCAGACGCGCTCGAGACCGGCCTCGTCCCGGAGGAGCGTGACGATCTCGCCGGCCGCCTCCGCGATCGAGGCGCCGGCCGCGAGCGAGTGACTGATCGCGAACAGCGACCTGGCCTCAGCGGCGCGGCGGTGCGCCTCCTCCGCCCGCTCGCGGAGGAGGGCCGCCAGCCGCCCGATGACGACCGCGACCAGGAGGAACAGGAGGAGGCTGAGCCACTCCTGGGGGCTCGCCACGGCCAGGGTGAGCCGCGGGTCGGTGAACAGGAAGTCGTAGGCGAGGACCGCCAGGACCGACGTCGCGATGGCCGCCGGCGTCCCGAAGAGCGCCGCCGCGAGGACGACCGCCAGGAGGTAGACCGGCGACGCGTCGGTGACACCGACCCAGCCTTCGAGCAGGGTGGCCGCCACCGTCGCCCCGACCAGGGCGATCCCGATGATCGCGACGGCCCAGGCCGGGGTCTGCGGGACCGCGAGGCCGCGGAGGGCGGCCGCCCTGGTCTCCCCACGCTGGCGCGGACGATCGGACGAATGCGTCGGATCGACCGCAGGGACCCTCGTCGTGGTGGTGCCTCCCGCTCGGGTCAGGTCCGGTCCGCATTGTCGCAGCCGAGACCTCACGGTTGAGCCTACCCGATGGCCGAGCCGCGGATCGTCGGCGCCGGACGGCCGTCGCCGGACGGCCGTCGCACGCCGTCATCGCCGATCGGTGGCAGGATGCGGTCCACGATCCGCAGCCGCGGGCCCGGCGATCGGGACCCGGACGGGGCGCGACGATGCGACGAGGCCGGACCGACGGCCGGAGGAATGCGATGACGCCCTGGTTCGGCCTCCACCTCCCGAACTACACCTTCCCCGGTACGCCACCGGAGCGGTTGTTCGAACGGGTCGTGAAGCTGGTGACCGCGGCCGAGGACGCCGGGTTCGCGCAGGTCACGGTGATGGACCACTTCTACCAGATCCGGGGTGTCGGCCCGGAGACGGACCCGATGCTGGAGTCGTACTCCACGCTGGCGGCTCTCTCCCAGCGCACGAGCCGGGTCCGGCTCGGCGTCCAGGTCACCGGCGTGACCTATCGCAACCCGGCGATCCTGGCCAAGACGGTCACGACTCTCGACGTCCTGTCCGGCGGCCGGGCGATGCTCGGCGTGGGTGCGGCGTGGAACGAGGACGAGCACCACGGCTACGGCGTGGACTTCCCGCCGATCGGCGAGCGGATGGATCGGCTCGACGAGGCCCTGACGATCTGCCGGGCGATGTTCCGCGAGGACCGGCCGAGCTTCGAGGGGGTCCACTACCGGATCGCCGAGGCGCTCAACGTGCCGCGCCCGATCCGGCCGGGCGGACCGCCGATCCTGGTGGGCGGCGGCGGCGAGCAGCGGACCCTGAAGATCGCCGCCCGGCACGCCGATCTGACCCACTGGTTCCCGCTCGGCCTCGAGGTGCTGAACCACAAGACCGAGGTCCTGGTGCGGCACTGTGAGGCGATCGGCCGCGACCCGGCGACGATCGAGCGGACGATGGCCACGCCGGTCATCCTGGCCCCTGACGCGAAGGCCGGCGCCGCGCTTCTCGAACGGCTCCCGCCCGAGCGACGTGGCGCCGTCGCGACCACCCCCGAGCACGGCGCCGAGGCGCTCCGGCCCTACATCGACGCCGGCTTCACCGGCTTCACGTTCAACAACCCGGTCCTGGCGACGCCGGAGTCGATCGCCTTCGCGGGAGAGGTCCTCCGGCTCGTCGCGTAGCGGCTCCGGGTGCGCTCGAACCGGCGTCGCCCGGTATCGTTCCGGGATGCGCCCCTTCCGGTTCCTGGCCGAGGCCCGCACCATCGTCGACGGGCCGACCCTCGCCGACAACGCCCGTCGGGCCGAGGCGATGGGCTACAGCGTTCTCGTCATCCCGGACCACCTCATCGAGCAGCTGGCGCCGATCCCGGCGATGGCGACGATCGCCGCGGCCACCGAGCGTCTCCGGATCTCGGCCTTCGTCTTCAACAACGACCTGCGCCACCCGGCGGTCCTGGCCCAGGACCTCGCCTCTCTCGATGTCCTGAGCGAGGGCCGGCTCGAGATCGCGATGGGCGCCGGCTGGAACCGGCCCGAGTACGACGCGATCGGCCTGCCCTTCGAGCCGCAGGCGGTCCGGTCGGCCCGGCTCGAGGAGTCGATCGCCGTCCTCAAGGGCTGCTTCGCCGAGGGCCCGTTCAGCTTCCGCGGCGAGCACTACACGATCCGCGAGCTCGACGGCTACCCGAAGCCGGTCCAGCGCCCGCATCCGCCGTTCTTCATCGGGGGAGGTGGTCACCGGACCCTGGCCCTGGCCGGCCGGGAGGCGCAGATCGCCGGCCTGGCGCCGCGGATCGTGCCCGATGCCGACGGCAACCCGCGGGTCGACCCGCGGAGCCTGACGATCGCGGCGGCTGAGGAGAAGATCGGCTGGGTCCGCGAGGCGGCCGGCGACCGGTTCGCCGAGATCGAGCTCAATGTCTACCCGTCGGTCACCGGGATCACCGTCACCGACCACGCCCACGCCGAGGCGGCCACGGTCGCCGACCTGCTCCGGGCGCGGACGGGACAGGACGTGGACCCGGACGAGCTCCTCGAGTCGCCCCACATCTTCATCGGCTCGATCGCGGGCCTGACCGAGAAGTTCCGGATGCTCCGCGAGCGACTCGGGGTCAGCTCGATCATGGTCGGCGAGATCGACGAGCTGGCGCCGATCGTCGAGCGGCTCGCGGGCACGTAGCCGGGTGAGCGACGCCGTGCTCGACCCGACCGCCGCGCCCGGGTCGGCCGCGCCCGGGCCGGCCGCGCCGGGGTCGGCCGCGCCGGGGTCGGCCGCGCCCGGGTCGGGCCCCGACGATCCCCACGATCTGTCGGCGCTGGTCGCCCATCCGACGACGGAGCTCGATACCGACGCCGGCCTGTTCTCGCCGGGCCGCCGCTCGCTGACCCTCGGGCTGGTCATGACGATCACCCTGGTGGCATTCGAGTCGCTGGCGATCGGGGCGGTGATGCCGGTCGTGGCGAAGGACCTCGGCGACTTCAGCCTGTACGGCTGGGTGTTCTCGGCGTTCTTCCTCGCGAGCCTCATCGGGATCGTGGTCGCGGGTGGCTGGATCGACCGCGGGGGCATGGTCGGGCCGCTCGCGACGGGCCTGGGGCTCTTCACGGTGGGGCTGCTCATCGGTGGGCTCGCCCCGTCGATGGAGGTCCTCATCCTCGCCCGGTTCCTCCAGGGGCTCGGCGCGGGGGCGATCCCGCCGGTCGGCTACGTCTCGATCGGCCGGGCGCTCCCGGATCGGCTTCGCCCGCGGATGTTCGCCGTCCTGTCGACGGCCTGGGTGCTGCCCGGCGTCATCGGGCCGGCCCTCGCCGGGGCGATCGCCCAGGTGTCGAGCTGGCGGCTCGTCTTCCTCGGGCTCCTGCCGCTCATCGGCGTCGCCGCCGCGATCACCCTGCCGGCGATCCGGCGGGCCGTCCCGTCGGCGGCTGAGGCGGCTGCGACGGCTGACGCGGACGGGCGGGTCGCCGAGCGGGCATCGGCGTTCCGTCGGCGGCTGCCGCTCGCCCTGCTGCTGACGCTGGGGGCCGGGTTGCTGGTGGCCGGCCTCACCGACGGCCAGCCGATCCCGGGTGGACCACTCATCGTGGTCGGCCTCGGACTCGTCATCCCGGCCTTCCGGGCCCTGACCCCGGCGGGGACCCTCCGCGCCGAGCGCGGGCTGCCCGCCGCGGTCCTCCTGCGCGGCGTGCTCACGTTCACGTTCTTCTGCGCCGACGCCTATGTCCCGCTCGCCCTCCAGGCGGGGCGCGGCCTGAGCCCGGCCGTCGCCGGGATCGCCCTGACGGGGGCGACCCTGTCATGGACCGCCGGGGCCTGGGTGCAGGCTCGACAGATCGGTCGGTTGGGCGCGACCCGCCTGGTCCGGAGCGGGTTCCTCGTCGTCGTGGTCGGGGTGGCCTCGTTCGCGATCGTCCTGTCGCCGGCCGTGCCGGTCGTCCTCGGGCTCCTCGCCTGGACGGTCGCCGGCTTCGGGATGGGGCTGGCCTACGCACCGATCTCGCTGACCGTCCTCCGCGACGCCCCGCCGGGCGGCGAGGGTGCCGCGACGTCCGGGCTCCAGCTCAGCGACGTCCTCGGCACCGCGCTGGGGACCGGGGTGGGCGGCGCGCTCATCGCCCTCGGCGTCCGGAGCGGGGCCGATCCGCGGGCCGGACTGCTCGCCTGTTTCGCGGTCGGCGCGCTCGTCGGGCTGGGCGGGTTCAGCCTGGCGGGGCGTCTTCGGCGACCCGGCGAGCCGGACGTACCGACCGAACGAGCGACCTCGTGAGGTCGACCGGGGGCGGGATGGCAGGCATCGACGCGGGCGCCGCGGCTGGGTCTCGGGGATCGCCGGGGGCGATAGGTTCGCGCGGTTACCCGACTCAACCCCGAAAGACCAGGCTGGATGGTGGCGAATTGATCGTCCGCAGCGATGGCTGGCGTGGCCTCGAACCCGTCTCGCCCTCGCTGAGTCCGCTGCAAGGGCCGGACCGCGGCCCAACCGTCGCAACCTATCGCCCAGAGCGATGGCCCGCAGCTCAGACGTACCGTGCCCTGTGTTCGACCTGGTCGATCGCGTTTGCCGGGTTGCCGTCGATCCGACCGGCGGTAACGGCTCGCGGGTGCCCCTGTGAGCGACGGGATCGATCCGACGGCGACCCGGCGAGCCCGACGAACCGACCGAACGAGCGGCTTCGTGAGGTCGCCATCCGGGAGCGGAATGGGCCATCGACTGCGGTAGACTCTTGGCCTGCCCGGATGCGGGCCACCCCAGGAGCCCCTGACGCATGACGCTGACCGCCGAGGACCTGCGCGGCAGGATCCGCGAGATCCCCGACTTCCCGAAGCCGGGGATCCTCTTCTACGACATCACGACGCTCCTCAAGGACCCCGTGGCCTATCGCACGTCGATCGACCTGATGCTCGCCCCGTATCGCGACGAGAAGATCGACCTCGTGGTCGGGATGGAGTCGCGCGGGTTCATCTTCAGCGCCCCGATGGCCTACCAGCTGGGTGCCGGGCTCGTGCCGGTCCGCAAGCTGGGCAAGCTGCCGGCCGAAACGATCACCGTGGAATACGCCCTGGAATACGGGTCGAACACGCTCGAGATCCACCGCGACTCGATCAACCCCGGGCAGCGCGTCCTCATCGTCGACGACCTCCTCGCGACGGGCGGCACGGTCCGCGGGACGATCGACCTGGTCGAGCGACTCCAGGGCGAGGTCGTCGGCCTCGGGTTCCTCGTCGAGCTCGACTTCCTCAAGGGCCGCGACCGTCTCCCCGGCCAGCGGGTCGAGAGCGTCATCCGGTACTGAGCCGGACGATGGCCGACGGCGCACCCGAGGACCGGACCGCGCCCGTCGACGCCGCCGAGGTGGCGGCCGAGGTCGCGGCGCCTGCGGCGGGTACCGTGGCACCGCCGCCCGACGAGGTCGACATCGGCCGGCGGCGCTTCTTCCGGCAGCTCGCCTCGGATGTCTTCCAGGCGACCGCCACCGTCGTCGGAGCGGCGAACGTCCTCCAGCAGACGTCGATGCAGGCCGCGAGCGCGATCCTCGACCCGGATGCGGCGTTCGTCGGCACGACCGGGACCGCCGGAGTCATCGAGCCGACCGGCTCGACCGGGGTCCCGGGCGGAGGTGCCGCCGCTCGGCCGGCCCCGACCGGGTTCCGGACCGCGTTCCGGCTCGGCGACGAGTCGCTCATCCTCGTCGACCAGCGGAGGCTCCCGGGTGAGCTCCACGAGATCGAGTGCCGGACCGGCGCCGACGTCGCCTGGGCGATCCGGGAGATGGTCGTCCGGGGTGCCCCGGCCATCGGCCAGTCGGCGGCCTACGGGCTGTCGCTCACGGCCACCCGGGTCGCGGACCTCAAGCCGTACGCCCGGGGTGCCACGATCCGGGCCGCCGGCAACGCGCTCCGTCTCGCCCGACCCACGGCGGTCAACCTGGGCTGGGCCGTGGACCGGATGCTGGCCCGCTTCGAGGTCGTCGACGCCACGACCGAGGACGGGGCGGTCATCGCCTCGACGCTCCGCGCGGAGGCGGATGCGATCTGCGCCGAGGCCACCCGCGACCACGGTCTCCTCGCCGAGCACGGGCTGGCGCTCCTGCCCCGACCGCTCGACCGACCGGTCCGGGTCCTGACCCACTGCAACACCGGCCCGCTCGCCTGCGGTCAGTTCGGGACCGCCCTCGGCGTCGTGCAGGCCGCCGTCCACGCCGGGCGGGAGATCCACGTCCACGTCGACGAGACGCGGCCCTACCTCCAGGGGGCACGACTCACCGCCTGGGAGCTCGAGCAGGCCGGGGTGCCGTACACGCTCGCCCCGGACGCGGCCGCCGGGGCGATGCTCGCGAGCGGGCGGATCGACGCCATCCTCGTCGGCGCCGACCGGATCGCAGCGAACGGCGACACCGCGAACAAGATCGGGACGTACCCGCTGGCCGTACTCGCCGCTCACCACGGCGTCCCGTTCTACGTCTGTGCGCCGCTCAACTCGGTCGACCTTGCGACGGCCGACGGGAGCGGGATCCCGATCGAGGAGCGCGCCGCGAGCGAGGTCCTGGCGTTCGGCGGGACGCGGGTCGCGCCGCCCGGAGCGACCGCCTGGAACCCGGCCTTCGACGTCACGCCGGCCGGCCTCATCTCGGCCATCGTCACCGAGGCCGGCGCGCTCCTCCCGCCCTTCGGGCCGGCGCTCGAAGGAGCGATCGTGGCCCGGCGCCGGGCCGATGCCGGTCCTGATGGGGCGCCGCGGGCACCCGACCCGGACCCCGAGCCCGTCGCATCCGCCACCCCGGCCGCCGACTGATGGCCACCTTCGCCATCCAGGGCCGTCGCGACGCTGTCGAGGCGAGCACGACCACGGACCGTGTCCTCCTGCGCTCGTTCCTCGAGCAGGACCGGCTCTTCGCCGCCTACGCCCTGTGCGATCTCGAGGACCGCGAGTTCGCCCGGACGCGCTGGGGGATCGCCCGCCGGGCCGACCAGCTCGTGGCCGTCGCCCTCGAGTACGCCGGTCTCTCGCCCCAGCCGCTCTTCGTGATGGGCGACGCGGACGGGATCACGGCGATCGTCCGCGATGTCATCCGACCGCGGGCCGCCTATGTCGCCGCCCGTTCTGAGACCCTGCCCGCGGTCGAGGCGTCGTACCGGGTGGACCCGGGCCCGCAGATGGTCCGGATGTGGGTGGACCGTTCCACCTTCCGGCCCTACCCGTTCGACAGCCGGCGCCTGCTCCCGGTGGAGATCGGCGACCTCAACCGGCTCTACCAGCTCGGCTTCGCGTCGTGGCTGCCGTCGTCGGCGATCGCCGATGGCGTCTACTACGGCATCCGGGTGGGCGGCCGGCTCGTGGCGGCCGCCGGGACCCACGTCATCAGCCAGGAGGCCCGGCTGGCCGTCGTCGGCAACGTCCTGACCCATGCCGACTATCGCGGCCGTGGGTTCGCCACCGCCACCACGGGGGCCGTGACGGCCGAGCTCCTGCGGACCTGCGACCAGGTGGTCCTCAACGTCCGATCGGACAACCCGCCGGCCCTCCAGGCCTATCGGCGGCTGGGCTACCGCGAGCACGTCCGCTTCGAGGAGCGGCTCATCCATCGCCTCGGGTCGCCCTGGCCCGCCCTGCCCGGACCGCTCCGGCGCCTCATCTCGCTGACCAAGGAGAACCCCTCACGATGACCGCGATCGCCGACCTCCCCGCCCACGACGTCACCGACCTCGGGCTCGCTGCCGAGGGCGTGCGTCGCATCGAGTGGGCCGAGCGGGAGATGCCCGTGCTCCGGCTCATCCGCGAGCGGTTCGAGCGCGAGCGCCCGCTCGAGGGGCTGCGCATCGGCGCCTGTCTCCACGTGACCACCGAGACGGCGAACCTGATGCGGACCCTCAAGGCCGGCGGCGCGCAGGTCGTCCTGGCGGCCTCGAACCCGCTCTCGACGAAGGACGACGTGGCGGCCGCGCTCGTGGCCAGCTACGGGATCGCCTGCTTCGCCCGGCGGGGCGAGGACCGGGACACCTACTACGCCCACCTGAACGCGGTCGCCGACACCCATCCCCAGCTGACGATGGACGACGGCTGCGATCTCGTCTCGCTCCTCCACGCCGAGCGTCCCGGCCAGGTGGCCGAGGTCCTGGCCGGGACGGAAGAGACGACGACCGGGGTCATCCGGCTCAAGGCGATGGCCGCCGACGGGGCGCTTCGCTTCCCGGTCGTCGCGGTCAACGAGGCCCAGACGAAGCACCTCTTCGACAACCGGTACGGGACCGGCCAGTCGACCCTCGACGGGATCCTGCGGGCGACGAACATCCTCATCGCGGGCCGCAACGTCGTGGTCGCCGGCTACGGCTGGGTGGGCAAGGGGATCGCCTCGCGGATGGCCGGGCACGGCGCCCACGTGGCGGTGGTCGAGGTGGACCCGGTCCGGGCACTCGAGGCGCTCATGGACGGGTTCCTCGTGATGACCCACACCGAGGCGGCGGCCTGGGGTGAGCTGTTCGTCACCGCCACCGGCAACCTCAACGTCTTCCGGCGCGAGCACTTCGCCGCGATGCGCGATGGGGCGATCATGGCCAACAGCGGCCACTTCGACGCCGAGCTGGACCTGGCCGCCCTGCGCGAGATGGCCGAGGGCCACGTCCGCGAGGTCCGCGAGAACGTCGAGGAGTACGACCTCGGCGGCAAGCGGCTCAACCTCATCGCCGAGGGCCGTCTGGTGAACCTTGGGGCCGCCGAGGGCCACCCGGCCGCGGTCATGGACATGAGCTTCGCCAACCAGGCCCTCTCGGCCGAGTACGTCGCGGCGCATCATGCCGAGTTGGAGCCACGCGTCTACGTCGTCCCCGAGGCGATCGACGCGGAGGTCGCCCGGCTCAAGCTGGCGGCCATGGGCATCGAGCTCGAGCCGATGACCCCCGAGCAGGTCGCCTACGTCTCGTCCTGGCAGCACGGGACCTGATCGAAGGGACGGACCATGCGCATCCGGCCGATCGGCGTCCTCGATCTCGCGATCAAGGTCCTGGCGGTCGGCCTGGCGATCTACCCGCTGCTCGACCCGGGGTCGTCCCACTTCCAGGGCAAGGCGATGGGCGTCCGGGCCCTCATCTACCCGATCTCGACGGTCGTCATCCCGCTCGCCTGGCTGGCCCGCGGACGCCCGCGGCCGTACCCGTACGTGGCCGACATCGCCCTGGTCCTGCCCTTCGTCCTCGACGCCGGGGCGAACGTCCTCGGGCTGTTCGCGTTCAAGGGGTTCGACGCGCTGCCCCACGCGATCGGCTGGGCGAGCCTCACGATCGCGTTCGGGTTGGCGGTCGCCCCGATCGTCCAGTCGCGCTGGGTGACGTTCGGGCTCGCGGTCGGCTTCGGGGCGGTCGTCGACATCCTGTGGGAGATCGGCGAGTACCTCCTCCAGCGTTCCGGCGCGTCGGGCCTCCAGCTGACCTACGAGAACACGATCCAGGACCTCGCGATGTCCCTGACCGGCGCGGTCGTCGGGGCGATCCTCGTGGCCACCGTCCTCCACCCCCGGCCCGGTACGCCACGGGCGCTCTTCGGCTGGTCCGGGACGGCGTCGAGGGACGGCGCCGCGGCCGCCACCTAGGGCATGCGCGGCCGCTCGCGACCGTCCTCGCGACCGCTCGATGGCGGGTCCCGGCGGCCCGGTGGTACGCTCCGTCGGTTCGCATTGAGGTACCGATGAGCATCGTCGACGCGGCCCACTACCTGTTCACGTCGGAGTCGGTGACCGAGGGTCACCCGGACAAGATGTGCGACCAGATCAGCGACGCGATCCTGGACGCGATCATCACCGACGATCCCGACGCGCGGGTCGCCTGCGAGACCGCCACCACCACCGGCCTGGTCATGGTCCTCGGCGAGATCACGACGAGCACGTACATCGACTTCCAGGCGGTCGTCCGCGACACCGTCCGTGAGATCGGCTACACGAAGGCCGACTACGGTTTCGACTACCTGACCTGCGGGACGCTGGTGAGCGTCAAGGAGCAGTCGCCGGACATCGCGATGGGCGTCGACGAGGCGCTCGAGGTCCGCGATGACGCGGCGCCCGTCCACGAGCTCGGGGCCGGCGACCAGGGGATGATGTTCGGGTTCGCCTGCCGCGAGACGCCCGAGCTCATGCCGCTGCCGATCGCCCTCGCCCACCGGATGGCCCGCCGCCTGGCCGAGGTCCGCAAGAACGGCCAGCTGCCCTACCTCCGGCCGGATGGCAAGACCCAGGTGACCGTCGAGTATGAGTCCGGTGTCCCGAAGCGCGTCCGGACGGTCGTCGTCTCGACCCAGCACGATCCGGATGTCCGCACCGAGCGGATCCGGGCCGACATCGCCGAGACAGTCATCCTGCCCTCGATCCCCCACGAGCTGCGAGCGATCGATCCGATCATGCACGTCAACCCGACGGGCCGCTTCGTGACCGGCGGGCCGATGGGCGACGCCGGCCTCACCGGCCGGAAGATCATCGTCGACAGCTACGGCGGGATGGCCCGTCACGGCGGCGGCGCGTTCAGCGGCAAGGATCCGACGAAGGTCGACCGCTCGGCGGCCTACGCCGCGCGCTGGGTGGCCAAGAACGTGGTGGCCGCCGGTCTTGCCGACCGGTTCGAGGTGGAGGTCGCCTACGGCATCGGGATCGCCCACCCGATCAGCCTGACGGTCGAGTCGTTCGGGACCGGTCGGATCCCCGACGAGGCGATCCAGGCGCTCATCGAGCGCCACTTCGACCTCCGCCCGGCGAGCATCATCTCGGCCCTCGACCTGCGTCGACCGATCTACCGGCAGACCGCGTCGTACGGTCACTTCGGCCGACCCGACCTCGACCTTCCCTGGGAGCGGACCGACAAGGCCGCCATGCTCGCATCAGAGGCCGGGCTCCCGGCGCCCGAGCCGGTCGCCGCCGCGAGTTGACCGAGGTCCGGTCGGCCGACTCCAGCGTCGTCCGGTGACGTCGCCGGCGATCCGTCTGTCCGGCGTCCGCCGGACGTTCGCCACGGCCGGCGGCGAGCCCCTCGTCGTGCTCGACGGCCTCGACCTCGAGGTCGGCCGGCGCGAGGTCGTCGCGGTCATCGGCCCGAACGGCAGCGGCAAGAGCACGCTCCTGCGGATCGTCGGCGGGCTGCTCGGTGCCGACGCCGGAACCGTCGAGGTCGAGGGCCGCCCGGTGGCCGGCCCGGACCCCGCCGTCGGCTTCGTCTTCCAGGAGCCACGGCTGCTGCCCTGGCGGGACAGCCTCGACAACGTGGCCTACCCGATGGAGCTCGCCGGACGGGCCCGCGAGGCGCGCGAGACGCGCGGCCACGAGCTGCTCAAGCTGGTGGGTCTCGACGGGTTCGCCGGGGCTCGGCCGCATCACCTTTCGGGTGGGATGCGCCAGCGGGTGGCACTCGCCCGGGCGCTGGCGCTCGACCCGTCAGTCCTCCTCCTCGACGAGCCGTTCAGCGCCCTCGACGCCCTGACCCGGGAGCGCTTCGACATCGAGCTGCTCCGGCTCTGGGAGCGGACCGAGACGACCGTTGTCATCGTCACCCACAGCATCCCCGAGGCGGTCCTCCTCTCGGATCGGACCGTCGTCCTGTCGCGCCGACCGGGCCGGATCGTGACCGTCGTCCCGTCGCCGCTGGGGCGACCGCGCCGGCTCGAGGACCTCGGCTCGCCGGCCCTGGCCGCGGCCGCCGCGAAGATCCGCTCGGCCCTCGGTCAGCTGGGCGACCCGGACCCGGATCCGGCCGCGGTCATGGCGGGTCCGCGCCGATGACCGGGCCGACGAACCCGGCACCGAGCGCGGCGTCGGCTCCCGCACCGACGCCGCCGTCACCGCCGGAGGGCGGTCGTCGTTCCAGTCGTCCCGGTCGGCTCGGCAGGATCCTCGCCATCCTCGCCGGCGGGATCCTCTTCCTCCTCGCCTGGGAGCTGGTGGTCCTGATCGGCGGCTACAAGCCGTTCATCCTGCCCGATCCGCCGACCGTCTTCAGCCGCTTCGTCAAGGCCTGGACCGAGGGGACGATGGGGCCGCACGTCCTGGCGACGCTCCAGGAGATCGTCCTCGGCTTCGTGGTCGGGGTCGCCGGCGGGCTCGTCGCCGGCTATGTCCTGGCGCGTTCGCGGGTGGCGAACCTCGTGCTTTCTCCCTATCTCGTGGCCGCCCAGTCCACGCCGATCCTCGCCCTCGCCCCGCTCTTCGCCCTGTGGTTCGGGAGCGGGCTCCTGACGGTCGTCATCATCTGCGCCCTGATCGTCTTCTTCCCGGTCGCGGTCTCGACCATGGTCGGCTTGCGCAACGTGGACGCCGGGCTGATGGAGCTGGCCCGCAGCCTGCGGGCGACAAGGCGCCAGGTCCTCGTCACCCTCGAGGTGCCCGCCGCCCTGCCGTCGATCATGGGCGGGATCCGGGTGGGGGTGACCCTGGCCACGGTCGGGGCGATCATCGGCGAGTGGGCCGGCGCGGACCGCGGGCTCGGCTATCTCATCAACCTCTCGCGGGGCAGCCTGTTCGACATCCCGCTCATGTTCGCGACGCTGCTGACCACGGCCCTGCTCGGCGTCGCCTTCTACGGCCTGACCGTCCTCATCGAGCGACGCCTCGTGGGCGACCGCGGCTGACGGGCGGATCCGGCCGCTGGTGATCGGCCGCAGATCGAACGACACGATGGGGCTATCCTGCGTGCCTCGGCCAGGCATCGCCGGCCGTACAGGAGTGGAGGGATCCCGATGCGATACCGGATCAGCGGGCCAGCGGCGCTGGCCATCGCAGTGCTCGCGCTCGCAGGTTGTAGTGGCTCCAGCGGAGCGACCGCGAGCGCCGGCGCCTCGACCGCTGCCGCGGTCTCCGAGGCACCGACGAGCTCCGTCACCCCGGCCGCCAGCGCGGCCGCTCCGAGCGAGGCGCCCGCCAGCGAGGCCCCGTCGAGCATCCCCATCCCCAGCTTCGCCTTCCCGAGCACCGACAAGGCCCTCGAGGCGCTCCTCCCGGACACCATCTGCGGCAAGAAGGTCCAGAAGCTGAGCATGGGCGGCGAGACGTTCGCGACCGGAGCCGATCCCGAGTTCGTGGCGGTCCTCCAGTCTCTCGGCAAGACGCCCTCGGACGTCTCCTTCGCGATCGCCGCCCCGCTCACCGCGGCCGGCGACTGCACGGCCGGCATCTTCCGGATCAAGGGGGCCGACGGCGGCGCCCTCAAGGCCGCTTTCCTGGCCGAGGCCGCCAAGCAGGGCACCAAGTACGAGGTCAAGTCGCTCGGTGGCAAGGACGTCTACGTCGACCCGACCTCGGATTCGCTCCAGTACGCGTATTTCAAGGGCGACGCCGTCATCTTCGTGGGCGCGCCGAGCGAGTCGGAGGCCGGCAAGATCATCGCCGTCCTGCCGTAAGGCGTTCAGCGCCGGGGTCGAGATCGGGGACGCCCGGCGGCGCCATCGTCGCGCTCGGTGACGTCGCGCTTCGGGGGGTCGAGCGCACGAGCCGTGCTACGATCGGGGCTGGTCTTCGGGGCAGGGTGCGATACCCGACCGGTGGTAGGGCCCGACGGGCGAGAGTCCGCGGGCGAGCCCACGAGCGGCCCGGCAGAGGTGACGTCCGCCGGGTGTCAGCAGATCCGACGGACGCGCGATGAGCGCGGCCGGGCCGGAGCCGACGGTGACAGTCCGGATGGAAGGAGACCGGGTCGACGGGCGTCCGCGCTCGACGGCCTGACTTCCCGACGCCCCGCTGGCCGCGACACGGTCATCGGCTCGTCTGGAGGCTCTCGTGGACTCGTCCCCGCGCTTCGCTCGCTCCCTCCCCCTCGCCCTGCTGCTGGTCGCGGCCGCCCTCCTCGCGGCCTGTGCGGCGGGCTCGTCCGGCTCGATCTCGGCCGGGGCCACCGCCCCGACCGCGGCGGCGTCGACCATCGCATCGGCCGGATCATCGGCGGCTCCGTCGGCGAGCGCGGTGCTGACGAAGCTCACGGTGGGGCTGGGCTACATCCCGAGCGTCCAGTTCGCCCCGTTCTACCTCGCCCAGCAGGCCGGCTACTACCGCGACGCCGGGCTGGACGTGACCTTCGAGAACAAGATCGACCCCGAGCTCATCACCCTTGTCGGGCAGGGCGCGGTGGACGTGGCCATCGCCGACGGGACGAGCCTCATCCCGGCGGTCAGCCAGGGGATCACCGTCAAGTACGTGGCGACGATCTACGAGAAGTTCCCGAACATCGTCTTCGCCAAGCCGACCGTCGGGATCACGACCGCGGCCGACCTCAAGGGCAAGAAGATCGGGACGCCCGGCCAGTACGGCTCGGGCTGGATCATGCTCCAGGCCCTCCTCGGCTCGGCCGGCCTGACGACGAGCGACATCAAGGTGACGACCTACCCGACCTACGGCCAGCTGGCCGGCGTGGAGCAGGGCCAGGTCGACGCCGCGACCGGCTTCGCCAACAACGAGCCGATCCAGCTAAAGAAGGCGACCGGCCTCGATCCGGTCGTCCTCCACGTCGACGACTTCGTGCCGCTGCCGGGCAACGGGCTCATCACCGGGACGAAGACGCTCGAGACGAAGCGCGACGCGGTGGCCCTCTTCATCTCGGCCACCCTCCGGGCGATGGACGAGATCATCGCCGACCCCCAGAAGGGCCTCGACGCGGCGATCGTGGCCGTCCCCGAGCTGGCCTCCGACCGCGACACCCAGCTGGCCGTCCTCCAGGCCACGATCGACGGCTGGCACAACGCCCTGACCGACAAGCAGGGGCTCGGGGCGATCGACAAGGCCGGCTGGACGTCGTCGATCGACTTCCTCTCGAAGCTCCCCGGCGGGCTCGTGCCGAACCCGGTGACCGCCGACCAGATCGTCGACGACTCACTCCTGCCGGTGCGCTGACCGGCCGGCCGGTGGCTGCCCGATGAGCGACCCGGACCCCCCGGACCGATCAGGGCGACCGGCCGGTGGCCCGGGCCTCGTCACGCCCCTCCAGTCGATCGGGCCGGAGAGCGGCCGACGCGCGGTCCTCGCGACGGTCGCGCTGGCCACCCTCCTCGGTGTGCTGGCATGGCAGCCCTGGGCGGGCGCCCGGGAACGTCCTTCCGCGCCTGCGGGCGCGGTCGCGAATGGGAGCCCCGCGGCAACCACGCCCGCGCCGACGATGCCCGCGGCGACGCCCGGCCCGACGACTGGCCCGTGGTCCACCCGGATCGCGCCGACCTGGAGCATCGTGGCATTCCTCCGTGCCGAGCCGGTCTCGCGCGAGCCCCTGGTCCTGGTCCAGGAGCCGGTCGCGGTCTGGCCGGTACCCGGGGTCGGGACATCCGCGGCCGGCGGTCCGGCCGACTGTGCCGCGCGTCCGGTACCGGGACGGGACGGCGGGGCGGACCTGCCCGGAGACGAGGTGCGGTTGCTCGGCGTGGCCTTCCCCGCCGGCCGCGACGCGGTCGTGACCCGGATCGTGGGCCTGCCCGACGACCTGCGCGCGGTCCCGGTGGATCTCGGCGCCGTGCCCGGCGTCGGCGCGCTGCTCCCGGCACCCGCGACGGACCCGTCGACCGGAGTCGGGTCGACCGGTCCAGGCGTCGCGGCCGGCGGACCGGTCGAGGGGGGCTCCCCGGCGACCACCGGCGCGGACCCGGTCCGGCTCTACGGGCTGGCCGGCGGCGTGCGCTGGCCGAACGGCGTCTACCGGTTCGAGCTGGCGACCCGGACGGGTCTTCCAGGCATCCTCATCGCCTGCATCCGCTGAGGCCGCCGGGCGGCTATGTCTCGGTGATCATCGAGGCGACGGAGACCCCCGACCCGCGCCGCTTCGAGTTCCGGCTCACCATCCACTGCCCGATGAGCAGGACCGAAAGGGTGATCAGGAGCATGACGGCCGCCACCGCGTTCGTGGCCGGGGTGACCCCCTTCCGGATCGACGAGAAGACGTACAGGGGCAGGGTCGTGGTCCCGGCGCCGGAGACGAACGTGGTGATCACGTAGTCGTCGAAGCTGAACGTGAACGACAGCAGGAAGCCGGCCACGATGGCGGGTAGGAGCTGCGGGAAGGTGATCTGCCAGAACGTCCGCCAGGGCGTCCCGTACAGGTCGAAGCTCGCCTCCACGTGGGTCCGGTCCATCCCGTTCAGCCGCGCCTGGACGAGGAGGATCACGAGGCTGATGTTGAACAGGGCCTGGGCCATGATGATCGTCGGGAACCCGAGCCGGAGCTTGAGCCCGAAGAGCGGGTTCAGGATGTCGAACGACGACGCGAAGAAGATCAGCGTGGCCAGGGCGATGACGATCTCCGGGACGATGATGCTGACGTAGGTCAGCGCGCCGAAGGGCGCCCGGAACCAGCGGGGCGCGCGCTGCAGCCCGAGGGCCGCCATCGTGCCCGAGATCGTCGCGATCACGGCGGTGGAGATCGCCACGATGAAGCTGTTCTGAAGGGCGCCCAGGATCACCGTGTCACCCAGGACGTGGGCGTACCACTTCAGACTGAAGCCCTGCCAGTCGGTAACCCGCTGGTTGGTCCCATTGAAGCTGAACAGGACCACGACGATGATCGGGAAGTAGAGGAAGAGGTAGATCAGGAGGGTCTGGCCGCGCAACCAGATCTCGACCAGCCGGCCGCCCCGGTCCTTCGCCGGGGGCTTGCGCGGCCGGGCCGTCGCCGTCGCCACCGACCGATCGGCGAGGGCGGTCACAGGAGGCTCTCCTCGCGGGTCCGCCGACCGCGGCCGGAGAACCACAGGTAGAACGTGATCGTCACGATCATGATCAGGATGAGCAGGACCGCCCGCGCCGAGCCCTGCGGCCAGTCGCGCGATTCCAGGAACTGCAGGACCAGCTGGTTCCCGATCAGGAACACGCGGCCATAGCCGAGGATCGCCGGGATGACGTACTCACCCATGAGCGGGATGAAGACGAGGATGCTGCCGGTCACCAGCCCGGGCAGGGTGATCGGCAGGGTGATCTGGCGGAAGGTGGCCCAGCGGCCGGCCCCGAGGTCCTTGGACGCCTCGACGAGCGTCCGGTCCATCCGTTCCATCGTCACGTAGATCGGGAAGATCATCAGGGGCAGGTAGCCGTAGACGATTCCGATGAGCACGGCCACGGGTGTCCCGAGGATGCGGAACCCGGGGATCCCCAGGGTGTCGCCGATGAACCCGGCGAGCCCTTCAGGGCCGAGGATCGTGAGCCAGGCGTAGGTCCGGATCAGGAAGCTCGTCCAGAAGGGGATGACGAGCAGCACGACGAACAGGGCCTTGCGCTGCCCGCCGCGGGTGGCGACGAAATAGGCCAGCGGCAGGGCGGCCAGCAGACACAGGATCGTGCCGGCGAAGGCGAGGGTCAGGCTCGTCGTGAACGGCGTGGCATTGCCCAGGGCCTTGCCGTAGTTGTCGAGGCTGAGCCCGGGCTGGTAGCCCCCGTTGACGCCCTTCTGGCCGAAGCTGAAGACGACGACGATGACCAGGGGCAGGACCAGCAGGATCAGGTACCACAACCCGGCCGGGAGCAGCAGGACGGTGGTCAGGAGGGACGACCGGATCCGGGCAGCGCGCAGCCGCCCGGACGAGGCGTGGGCGGCTGCGGCGCTCACCGACACCGGACGGTGCCTGCCCCGGCCCCGGTCAGCTCTGGCCGATCTTCGACTTGAACTCCTCCCAGATCTGGGTCCGGAGCGGGTTCGTCGAAACGTCCTTCGCGCCCTCGAGCTTGGTCATCACGTCCGCCGGCGGGTAGAGCGCCGGATCGTTCAGGAATTTCGCGTCGGTGTACTGCTTGGAGGCGTCGTTCGCCGAGGCGTAGGCGTTCGCCGCGGTCTCCTTGGCCGCGACCTGGGGATCCTGGATGAAGTTCAGCCAGGCATAGGCGGCATTGGGGTGCGGCGGATCGGCCAGGATGACCCAGGTGTCCATCCAGAACAGCGTTCCGTCCTCGGGGATCTGGTAGACGACGTCGGCCGTCTCCGGCTTGTCGCGCAGATCCAGGACGCCGCCGGTCCAGGTCAGTCCGAGGACGGCCTCCGCGGTCCGGATCTTCTCCTGGTACTGGTCCGAGTCGAGGGCCAGGACGTGCGGGGCCAGCCCGAGCAGCAGCTGGCGGGCCTGCTCCAGCTCGGCCGGGTCGACCGAGTTCAGGCTGTAGCCGAGGGCCTTGAGCGGCGCCACGAACACGTCACCGGGGGAGTCGACGACGACGATCTTGCCCGAGTAGTTCGGAGCGACGTCGAAGAACTGCTTCCAGGTCTTGACCGGCTCCTTGACGTACTTCGTGCGGACCGTGATCCCGGTGGTGCCCCAGTCCTTCGGCACCTGGTACTCGTCGGTCGGGTCCCACCACAGGCCCTTGAAGGCCTGGTCGATGTACTGGAGGTTCGGGATCCAGGACTTCTCGAGCTTCGCCAGGAAGCCCTGATCACGCATCGCCGGGACGAACTCCGCGGTCGGCGCGGCGATGTCCCACTGGCCCTTCGCTCCACCCTGGAGCTTGGTCATCATCTCCTCGTTCGAGGCGAACGTGTCGTAGGTGAACTTGTCCACCGCGAACGCCTTCTTGAACGCTTCGATGTTCTCCGGGGCGACGTAGTCGCTCCAGTTGTACATGAACAGCTCTTTCTCGACGGCCGCGGCCGGCGAGGGCGAGACCGCCTCGGCCGATGGCGCAGCCGACGGCGCCGCGGATGCGGCGTCGCTCGGGGCGGCGCTCGGAGCCGCCGAGGCTGCGGACGGGGTCGCCGAAGCGCCGCCGCTCGCGCAGGCCGCCAGGAAGGCGGCTGAGGCGGTGAGCCCGGTCGCCGCCAGGAATCCACGCCGATTGACCTTGGTCTGAGCGATCCTGTTCAGGAGGGCGTCGAGATCCTGGTCTGCCATCTGGGTGCTCCTCCTCCGGCCCATCGCCGGATCTCCTTCGGACCTCATCCAACGAGGACGAGGTTCGCCTCCTCATGCCACGACAGGACGACCGGGTCGCCGGGCCCCACGCCCTGGCCGGCCGCCGCTCCGAGTGCGTTCTGGCGCCGGACGACCACCTCGCCGGCGGCGTCGGTGTCGACGCGGAACTCCGTCTGGTCGCCGAGGTACGTCCCCTGGCGGATGCGCCCCCTGATGGCCGTCCGGCCGGGTCCCGGTTCCGGCTCGCCACCGTCGGACGCGACCATCTGGAAGCGCTCCGGGCGGATGGCGATCGTCACCCGGTCGCCCGGGGCGGGGGAGGCGGCCGGGTCGGTGATCGACCCGACGAGCCGCAGACCGCTCTCGGCGTTGACGACCGCGTGGCGTGTCGTCGGGTCGGAAGACTCCAGGACGCCTTCGATCGGATTGGAGATGCCGATGAAATCGGCGACGAACCGGTTGACCGGCCGCTCGTACAGCTCGACGGGTCCACCCTGCTGCTGGATCCGCCCGTCCCTCATGACGACGATCACGTCGCTCATCGTCAGGGCCTCTTCCTGGTCGTGGGTGACGTAGACGAAGGTGACCCCCACCTCCCGCTGGAGGGCCTTGAGCTCGAGCTGCATCTCCTTGCGGAGCTTCAGGTCGAGGGCGCCGAGCGGTTCGTCGAGGAGGAGCACCGTGGGATGGTTGACGAGCGCCCGGGCGAGGGCGACGCGCTGCTGCTGGCCGCCCGACATCTCCCACGTCCGGCGGTTCTCGTAGCCGGCCAGGCGGACGAGGCCGAGGGCCTCGGTCACCCGCCGCTTCTCCTCGTCGCGCTTCACCTTCGTCTGGCGGAGGCCGTAGCCGACGTTCTGGGCGACGTCCATGTGCGGGAAGAGGGCGTAGTGCTGGAAGACCGTGTTGACGTTGCGCCGGTACGGGGGCACGCCGGCGATCGGCTGCCCCTCGAGGAGGATCTCCCCGGAGGTCGGCTGCTCGAACCCGGCGATCATCCGAAGGGTGGTGGTCTTGCCGCAACCCGATGGCCCGAGGAAGCTGTAGAACTCACCACGCGCGATGCGCAGGGTCATCCGGTCGACCGCGACGACGTCGCCGAAGCGCTTGGTGACCTCGAGGATCTCGACGTCCGGGGTCAGTCCGGCGACCGAGGTCGCCATCCCCTCGAGGGGTGCTCCGGCAGTTGCGGGCGTACCGGGCACTACGGGTCGGGCGAGCGAGTCGTGGCCGGGCACGGGGGCGGTCAACGGCGACCTCAGGGGCTAGGCGTTGTGGCGCGTCCGGTCCCTGCCTCTCCCCCCACGGACGACGGCAGGTGCCGCGCATCGTACGGGCAAGCATCGACGACGTCAAAGCCCGTTCCGGAATGGGACAATGCCGGCGATGTACATCGTGATCATGGCCGGCGGGGGCGGGACCCGACTGTGGCCCCTGTCCAGCCCGGAACGACCGAAGCCGTTCCTCCGCCTGTTCGAGGAGGGCACCCTCTTCGAGCGCTCCGTCGGGCGGGTCGTGGGACCGGAGCTGGGCCTGACCCAGGCCGACGTGACGGTGGTCGCCGCGGGCCGCTATGCCGCCCTTGCCCGCGACCAGGCGCCCGGGGTGACCATCCTCGAGGAACCCGAGGGCCGCAACACCGCGGCGGCGATCGCCCTGGCGACGCTGGCCATCGAGCGGCCCGAGGACGAGGTGATGGTCGTCCTGCCGGCCGATCAGCTGATCGAGGACGAGGCGGCCTTCCGCGGCGTGATCGGCGACGCGGAGGCGGGTCTCGCGCGCGGGGCGTTCGAGATGACCGTTCCCCCCCTCGTGACGCTCGGCGTCCGGGTCGATCGGGCGGCCACCGAGTTCGGCTACCTCATCCCCGACGTCGCCCGGGGAGCGACGGTCCACGGGCTGCGCGCCTACCCCCTCGAGCGGTTCGAGGAGAAGCCGGATCGGGATCGGGCGGAGGTCCTCCGCGCTGCCCCGGGTGTCGCCTGGAACGCCGGGATGTTCGTCTGGCAGCGCCGGGCGATCCGCGACGCGCTCGAGCGGTTCGCGCCGGACATCCTCGTGACGGTCGAGGCCGGTCTCGTGGGCGGTCGCCTCGGCGAGGCGTACGACGCGGTCCGGGCGACCTCGATCGACTACGCGGTCATGGAGCCGGCCGCCCGGGCCGGTCTCGTCGCGATGGGCTCGATGGACGTCGGCTGGAGCGACCTCGGGAGCTGGACCGCGCTGCTCGGGGCGATCGGCGCCGTCGGCACCGGCCGGGTGATCCAGGCCGGCGAGCCGGCGACCGCCGGGCCGGACGATCTCGTGGTCGAGCGCGAGGGGGGCGAAGGCGGTCGGCTCGTCCTCCTCGACGGGCCACGCGCTATCCTCGGTCCCACGCCGAGCGCACTGCTCGAGCGGGCCCGCGCGAGCCGAGACCGGATCGAGGCCCTCCTCGATCGAGTCGATCGACAGGAGACGAGACCGTGACGAACATCGCCGAGGTCCCCGCGCCGACGAGGATCGTCTTCGGGACCGATGGCTGGCGGGCGAAGGTCGCCGACGAGTACACGTTCGAGAACGTCCGCCGGTGCGCGGCCGGCGTCGCCCGATACGTGGTCGATCGCGGCGAGCAGGCGCGCGGCGTCGTCGTCGCCTACGACCGGCGGTTCGCCAGCGAGCACTTCGCCGCCGCCGCCGCGGAGGTCCTCCTTGCCCACGACATCCCGGTCGCGTTCGCCCGCGGGGCGGTGCCCACCCAGATGTCGAGCTACGAGGTCGTCGAGCGCGGGTCCGCCGCCGGGGTGGTCATCACCGCCAGCCACAACCCGTGGACCGACAACGGGTTCAAGGTCAAGGCGCCGACCGGCTCTGCGGCAGGGGCCGACATCCTCGGCGTCATCGAGGCCGAGATCGCCCGCAACGGCGGGACCGCGATCGAGCGCCGGCCGTTCGCCGACGCGGAAGCCGCCGGCCTCGTCGAGTGGTTCGACCCGTTCGAGGGCTACGAGCGCTTCGTCCGCCGGACCGTGGACGTCGACGCCCTCCGGGCGGCCGACGCGTCGATCCTCGTGGAGCCGATGTGGGGTGCGGGTGCGGGCTGGATCTCCCGGCTCCTGGCCGGCGGCCGGATCCGGGTCAACGAGATCCACCAGGAGCGCAACCCGTACTTCGGCGGGGTGAACCCGGAGCCGATCCGGCCGAACGTCGACGAGGCCCTCGGGATCATCGCCGCCGGTGGCTACGACCTGGGACTCCTCCTCGACGGCGACGCCGACCGGGCCGGCGCGGCCGACGAGCAGGGCACGTTCATCCACCAGCTCCAGGTGACCGGCCTCCTGATGTACTACCTGGCCGAGTACCGCGGCTGGCGCGACCCGGTGGTCATCAGCGTGAACAACACGGCGATGGCCGAACGGCTCGGCCGGCACTACGGGATCGAGGTCCACGAGACCTCGGTCGGCTTCAAGTACATCGGCCCGAAGATGATCGAGACCGGCGCGATGATGGGCGCCGAGGAGTCGGGCGGGTTCGGGTTCGGGATGCACCTGCCGGAGCGCGACGGGGTCTATGCCGACCTCCTCCTGCTCGACCTGTTCCTCCGCGAGCGGGCGGCCGGGCGCTGGCCCGTGTCGAAGGCGATCGCGGCCTTCCACGAGCTTGCCGGACCGTCGTTCTACCGCCGGGTGGACGTCCACGTCGATCGGGCCGCCTACCCTGCGCTCAAGGACCGACTCCTCGTCGACCTCCGGACGCACGCCCCGGCCGAGCTCGCCGGCGAGCCGGTCGTCCGGACGGACACCCTGGCGACGAACGACGGCTTCAAGTTCTTCGTGACCGACGGCTCGTGGCTGCTGGTCCGCTTCAGCGGGACCGAACCGCTCGTCCGGGTCTACACGGAGGCCACCACGGCCGACGTCCGCGAGGCGATGGTCGCGGCCGGGGAGCGGCTGGTCCGGGACGCCTGAGCGTCGCGGCGGGGCGCTCGGCCCGTCTCGAGCGTCGGGTACGAGCGGGACCTGACGGGCTGCCGATTCGGGTCTCCCGTCGGCGCAGGACCGGGTGTATGGTTTGGCCAGCGACCGCTACCACCGGTCGACGGTGCAGTGACCGGACGGCGGCCTCATGAGCGCCCCTGGGCGACGGAGGATCCTCGACGATGCACAGCTCTCTCATCGGCAAGGTCGAGAAGGCGAACCGCTACGCACGCGAGCTCGATCGGATCACGATCGATCGCCTCAGCCTCACGTTCCACGGTGACAACGACACCCATCACGTGAGCCTCGACGCCGGTAGTTGGCACTGCACCTGCCACTACTTCGAGAGCTGGAACTCCTGCGTCCACCTGCTCGCTCTCCAGAAGATCTTCGGGGTCATGCTCCCCGAGGAGGCCCAGGTCTCGATCTTCAGCGCCCCGGAGGTTCCCGCCGAGGCCGTCACCGCCTGACCGGCGCGGCCCGCGGGGCCGCCCACGAGCATCCGAGGCCCGGCCATCGAGCCGGGCCTCGTGGCGTCCGGGAGCGGACGGTCGGGTCGTCCGACGCCACGAGGCGGGTTCAGGGCATCCAGCTCACGACCGCTCGATCGGCCCCGACCGGCAGGTCGAGCCCGGCGACCCGGCGCCAGCCGGCGGCAGCGGTACGGATCTCGACCCCGACGGCGTCGCCGGGAGCATCGACCCGGACGACGGCGAGGCGAGTCGCGTCGGGCGACAGGGCGATCCAGGCCGCCAGGGCCGATCCGTCGGCCAGCGGCTCGAGGCGGAGGCGGGCCCAGGGTGCCCCGGACCCGATCGGGTCGTTCGCCACGGTCGCCGCGACGATGGCGACGGTGTCGTAGCCGGGCTCGAGGACAGCCACGACCCGACCGTCGGCGGACCCGCCGATCCCGCCGACCCCGTCCGATCCGGCGCCCCCAGCGCTCGGATCGACGGGTGGTCCGGACCACGGCACGAGGCGGTCGGCGCCCGCGACCGCCAGCTCGACGCGATCGGCGGCGACCCGTCGGGCCACCATCAGGCGCGCGCCGAGCCAGGCCGGTGGCCAGCCCGTCGCCTCGCCGCCGAGGGGGAGCGCGCTCGTCCGACCGGTCGCGACGTCGATGCGCACGAGCGATGCCCCGGGCGCGTCGCCGCCGGTCGCGAGGAAGGCCGCGAGGGATCCGTCGGGGGAGAGCGTGCCGAAGGAGAGCCGGAGCGGCGGTGTCCCGGCCGGGGCCGTGGAGCCCAGGACGCGCCAGGCCGGCCGCCCGTCCGGGGGGACCGCGGTCCCAAGGAAGGCCCGGCCGTCGAGGGTCGTCGCGAGGAGCCGCCCATCCGGACCGGCGGAGATCCAGGCGACGCCGGGCTCGGGGAGCGGGATCGGGGCCGGCCGCCCGTCCGGCCCGTATCGGGCGAGGGCCATGGCGCCGACCCGCCCGGCCAGCACGAGCAGCCCCGACCGTGGGTCCGTCGCGGGCGGCGCCGACTCCGGCGTCGCTGTCGGCGTGGACTCGCCGGGCGCGGCCGTGGGCGACGCGCTGGTCGGGGATGGGGACGGCGCCCGGTCGAGGCAACCGGACGGGATCCCGAGCGCGACGACGAGTGCGAGGGCGCGGCCGGCCGCCGCGACGACGAGCCGGGCCTTTCGGCCCGTGCCCGTCATCGACGGCGGGCGTCGGCCGGCGGTCATCGGAGGACGTCGCCACCGAGGAGGGAGCCGTCTCCGGCGTCGACCGCCACCTCGAGACCACGGAGGGACTCGGCAAGCGGCCCGACGGAGCGGACCCGGACGACCCAGGCCAGCCGGAGGACGTCGCCCGGGGCGTCCGGTCGGGCCGCGTCGAACGTGTCGTTCGGGGCGACCCAGGCCAGTGCCGCGTCGACGATCCGGGCCTCGGCTCGTGACCGGCCGGGGAACCAGCGGTCGAGCCAGCCTCCGACGATCGCCTCGGCCTCGGCTCGTTCACGCATCGCCGATGGCCGTGTCGCGAGGGTCCGCTCGGAGGACGCGAGGGCGTGGAACGAGCCATCCGCCCAGAGCTGGACCCGGAGGCCGTCGCCCGGGACGGGCACGCCGCCGACGACCCGCGGCCAGGCGACGGTCCAGCCGCCGCCGGTCCGGCGCGTGGCGCGGACGGTTCCGGTCGGCTCCGCGCCGACGGACCGGGCGAGTCGGAGACCGGCGCCGGCGGCCTCCGTCGCGGTCCCGAGCGCCCGGCCGCCGCCCGGGCTCCAGCCGAGTCGGACCGCGGCCGTGAGCCGTCCGTTCGTCCCGTAGCGGAGGACGGCGAGCGGTCGGCCTCGCCCGTCGAGGTCGGTCACCTCGACGTACGCCCGCCCCTCGCGCCGGTCGGCGACCAGCTGCATGGTCCGGTGGGCCGGGGTGGCCAGGCTGAGGACACGTTCGTGGCCGGCGGCCCGCACCGCGACGGCGGCAGCCTGGGTCCCCTGGATCGCGCTGACCCGGGTCAGGTCGCCGCCGGTGACATACGGATCGGCCCCGGTGACGGGTCGGGACGGTCCGCTCACGAGCAGGGCCACCAGGCCGAGGGCGACGGCGATGGCGCCGAGCCACCGCGCCGGACGGAGATCCGGTCGGATGACCGGTCGAAGGGAACGCTGCATGGCACGACTCCTACTGACACGATGGGCACGTGCCGCCCGGGCCAGCCCGGCCCGACCAGACATAGCTGCCCCACCAGTCCGCGTCGAAGTCCGCGTGGGTGAAGCGCCCGAGCATCGCCAGGTCGAAGGCGGGCCCCACGCCCTTGCCCTTCTTCAGGGCGTCCCAGAAGGCGACCTCGAAGGTCTCCTCGTCGTTGTCGTAGGCCTCGCCGAGATAGCCCAGGTAGAACTCGGGCCCGTTCCAGTGGAGCTCGCCGGCCTTCGTCTTGCCGATCCCGAACGCGCCCGGCAGGGTGGTATAGGAGTCGCCGTTGTAGCAGGTCGAGATGACGACCAGGTTCGAGACCCGACCGGCCCGCCTGTCCCGGATCTCCTTGGAGAAGACGATCGCCTGGTTGCAGTCCCCGGAGTCCTCCCGGAACCCCGAGTACCGGCGCTGCTCCGGCGTGTACCAGTAGTAGTCGCCGTGGGAATGGACATAGTAGGACCAGTCCCCGGTCGTCCGGTTCAGGGTGTGGGCCTTCGTGAAGGCCGCGCCCTTGTATCCGCCCACGCTGTAGCCGAGCGCGGTCAACCCGCTGACGGCGAGGCTGAGCATCCGCTCCGGATGGGGGTCGTCCCAGCCGATGCAGGGTGGCTCGAACGCGGATTCGTTCGAATCCGCGGTGGCCTGATAGGCGGCTGCGGCCGGCCTGGTGGTGGGTCCGACCGACGACGTCACGACCGCGACGATGGCGAGGATCGGCGGTCCGAGCGACCGCCATCGACGGGCACGGATCCGGATGTCCACGATGACCTCCTCCGGCGGGATCGGAGCTGAGGGGAGGCGGGAGGAGGGCGAGGCGGGGAGTCTGCCCGAGGCCGCTCACCGGCGACTCACCCAGGCCCGGGAGGTCGATGCTCAGCCGTGCGGACCCCTCTCGGTCGCGCCCCGGACCGGGGTCGCGTGGTACCCTCCGGGAGTCAATCGCATACGTCAGACCGCTGGGTCGCGAAGCCGGTGAGATCCCGGCACAGTCCCGCTACGGTGGTCGCGGTGTCCCGGGTCCATGGGCCCGGAACGATCGCGCGAGTCCGGTCGCCGGCCCCTCGGTCATGCTCGAACCTTCGTGAGAAAGGGTAGGCATCCGTGGACCCGACTTCCGCCCCTCGACCGGACCACGGCGAGGGGTTCGCCGTACCCGGGCGTCGGCCGACGCGCGCTCTCCGGGGACGTGGGCCCGTCCTGGCCGGCCTGGCCGCGATCGCCCTCGTCGTCGGCGCGTGCTCGTCGCCGGCTGCCGCGACCCCGGTCTCGATCCCGCCCGACGCGAGCGGCGCCGTGGCGCCGGCCGCGAGCGCCTCCGGGCCCGCGGGTTCGCCGAGCGCCTCGCCGGCCGCCGCCGCCAGCTTCCCGCTCACCCTCGTCGACGACGAGGGGGGCGCCGTCGTCCTCAAGGCCGCCCCGGCGAAGATCGTCTCGCTCACCCCGGCCACGACCGAGACGCTCTTCGCACTCGGCGCCGGCCCGCGGGTCGTGGCGACGACCGACTTCGACGACTACCCGCCCGAGGTCACGAAGCTGCCCCACGTCGCGACCTACCAGGGGGTCGACGTCGAGAAGATCGTCGCGCTGGCGCCGGACCTCGTGGTCGCGGGCGGGAACAGGTTCAACTCGCCGGATGCGATCGCCCAGCTCCGTCGGGCCGGGATCCCGGTCCTCGTCGTCTACGCCAAGGACGTCGATGGCGTCCTCCACGACATCGAGCTGACCGGTGACGCCGTGGGCGCCGGTCCCGCGGCCCGCGCCCTCACCGCCTCGATGCGGGCCGGCTTCGACGGGGTGGTTGCGGCGACGAAGGACCTTGCCCGGCCGCGGACCTTCTACGAGCTCGACGCGACGAAGGAGATCTACGGACCGGCCAAGGACTCGTTCGTGGCCCAGATGATCCAACTGGCCGGCGGCACGCCGATCACGACCGGCGACCCGAACGTCTTCAGCATCCCGCTCGAGACACTCATCGCCTCCGATCCGGAGGTCGTCGTCCTCGGTGACGGCGCGTACGGCACGACCGCCGAGATCGTCAGGGCCCGACCCGGCTGGGAGACGATGACCGCGGTCCGGAGCGGCGCGATCCGGCCCGCGAACGACACCCTCGTCACCCGGCCGGGACCACGGCTGGTGGACGGGCTGCGCGACCTGGCCATCGCCATCCACCCCGAGCTCGCCACGGTCCTCCCGGCGGCGTCGCCCGGTCCGTCTGGCGACGCCACGGCCGCGCCGTCCGGCTCGGCGACGCCCTGACCGTGGCCACCCGCGGCGAGGTCCTTGGCGTGCCCCTCGTGGGTCCTGGCCGGCTCGAGCGCGCCCGGACCCGACCGTGGCTGCTCCTCGGCGCGAGCGTGATCGCCCTCGTCGTCGTGCTGATCCTGGGCGTCGGCCTGGGGACCGTCCCGGTCGCACCATCCGAGACGGTCGCGATCCTCGCTCACCGGCTCCTCGGGATCGAGCTCGGCGGTGCCTGGACGCCGGCGACGGAGACGATCGTCATGGACCTCCGCCTGCCCCGGGTCCTCTCGGCGATGGTCGTCGGGCTGGGGCTGGCGGTGGCCGGCGTGACCTTCCAGGGGATCCTCCGCAACCCGCTCGCGGACCCGTACGTCCTGGGGACCGCCTCCGGAGCCGCCCTCGGCGCGGCGATCGCGGTCCTCATCCCGATCCGGATCGTCGTCTTCGAGTTCGGACTCGTCCAGCTCTTCGCGTTCGTGGGTGCGCTGATCGCGGTCGTCGCGGTCTACCGCTTCAGCCGGACCGGGCCGCTCGCCCCGCTGACCAGCCTGCTCCTCACCGGCTACGCCGTCGGCTCGCTCCTCGCTGCCGGGCTGGCGATGACGATGTACCTGTCGGGGACGAACCTGCGCCAGATCTTCTTCTTCCTGCTGGGCGGCTTCGAGGGCGCTTCGTGGCTCCAGCTCGCCCTGACGACGCCGATCGTCCTCCTGGCCACGATCGCCATCCTCGCCCGGGCTCGCTCGTTGAACGGGTTCCTGCTGGGCGAGGAGTCTGCCGCCCACCTCGGGGTCGACGTCCGCCGGGAGCGAGCCATCCTGCTCGGACTGGCCAGCCTCATCACGGCCGCCGCGGTCTCGGTCGCCGGGCTCATCGGGTTCGTCGGTCTCGTCGTGCCCCACGTCGTCCGGCTCGTCGTGGGCCCGAACGCCCGCCTGGTCCTGCCGCTCTCGGCGCTGATCGGCGCCTGTCTCCTCGCCTCCGCGGACCTCGTCGCGCGGCTGGTCGGGAACATCCCGGTCGGCGTGGTCACCGCGGTGATCGGGGCGCCGTTCTTCCTCCTCCTGCTCCGTCGCGCCCGGGCGGGCTACGAGCTGTGATCGAGTCGTGGGGCGTACCGGCCCCTGCCCGCGAAGCCATCCTCGAGCTCAGCGGCGTCACGGCCGCCTACCGGGAGCGACCCGTCCTGCGCGGGATCGACCTGACGATCGAGCGGGGCGAGCGGGTCGCGATCGTGGGCCCGAACGGGGCGGGGAAGTCGAGCCTGCTGCGGGTCGTCGGCGGCACGCTCCGGCCCACCTCCGGCCGGGTCGTCCTGGCCGGCGACCCGATCGAGCGGCTCGACCGCCAGGCGATCGCCCGGCGTCTCGCGGTCGTGCCCCAGGCCGCGAGTCTGCCGTTCTCGGCCCGGGTCGAGGAGGTCGTGGGTCTGGGACGGCTCCCCCACGAGGACCCGTTCCGGGGACATCGGCCGGCGGACCGGGCGGCCGTCGCCGCAGCGATCGACCGGGTCGGCATCGGCGGACTGCTCGGCCGGGACGTCCGTGAGCTCTCGCTCGGCGAGCGCCAGCTGGTCCTGCTCGCCCTCGCCGTGGCCCAGGCTGCGCCGATCCTCATCCTCGACGAGCCGACGGTCCACCTCGACCTCCGGCACCAGGTCGAGGCGATGCAGCTCCTCGTCGACCTCAACGAACGCGACGGGGCGACGATCCTCGCCGTCCTCCACGACCTGGGCCTGGCCAGTCATTTCTTCCCCCGCCTGGTCCTCATCGACGGTGGGCGGATCGTGGCCGACGGTCCGCCCGGCCGGGTGCTGGCGGACGACCGCATCCGCGCGGTCTTCGGGGTCGATCCCGGCTTCGTCCGGCGGGCCGTCGCCGTGGCGCGTTGACCGGGCGCACCTCCCGCGACTAGTCTGGTCGGGTGATGCGAGCCCGCGCCGGGACCCCTGCGATCGCCGGCCGAGGCCGCGCACGGGCCGGATCCGTCCATCGTCGATCGGTCCTCATCCTCCTGGTCCTGAGCGTGGTGGCCTGCTCGCCCGCCGGTCCCGGACCGACCGACTCGGGTGCCCCGACCGGCCCGAGTGCCGCGAGCTCCGGGCCGAGTGCCGGCGCCTCTCCGGACCTCACGGCGCCGGCGAGCGAGGAGCCGAGCGTCGAGCCCACCGAGGAGCCCACTCCCTCCCCGACGCCCAGCCCGGAGCCGACTCCCAGCGAGACCGCCGGGCCGTCGAGCAGCGCATCCGCCGGGGCGGCCGCCCGGTGCTTCGGCTCGAGCGACACGAAGGACTTCTTCAGCTCGTTCGCCCAGGAGGTCCCCTGGCCGGCCTACTGTGCCGTCCTCCCGGGCGGCTGGTCCGTCGAGAAGGGCACCTACCGGCTCAAGAACGGCGGTCGGTTGACGATCAGCTACCGACGGCGGGCGGACGGCGCGCGCATCGTCCTGGACGAGGGCGCGGTCTGCCAGGAGACGACCCCCTGCGTGCCCGCCGGCACGAGCCTCGGCCAGGTCGCCTTCGGCGACCGGCAGGCCGCCCTCGTCGACGCCGGCACCGCCGGGTTGGTGGCTGTCGTGGACCAGACGGCGAACCCGGCCTGGGTCCTCACCGGCACGGGCATCGACCGGGCAGCCTTCACCGCGATCGCCGCCAAGGTCGCCCTGATCGACCAGTAGGCATCGTCCTGTGCCGCCCGCGGGGGAGTCGGTGCCGGGTCAGTCGCCGAGCGCCGCGTCGACCAGGGTGACGACGGCGTCGACGGTCCGCTCGGCATCGCCGCCCCGCCCGAACAGGACCGCGGTCGCCCCGAACCCCGCGATCGGACCGGCTCCCCGGATGGCCCCGATCGCCGCGACGGCGGTCTCGAGGCTCATTCCGCCGGGCTCGGGCATCGCCAGGGCCCACCCGCCGGAGGCGTCGAGGGCGTCGAGGTCGAACGCCACGTAGAACGCGTCCACCCCGGCGGCGACCGTCGTCGCCCAGGCGCCGAGCGCGGCGAGACCGGCCGGCGTGCCGAGCATCCCGGCCCCGAAATGGGCCACCCGCGACGCGGCGAGCATCCGTGACTCGGCCTCGTCGAGGACCTGTCCGCCCAGGAGCGCCGCCTCGTCCTCCCGGACCGTCGGGCCGTCGCAGGCTGCCACGAGGTCCGGGTCGCCTCGCCCGAGGGCCATCGCGAAGGGCATCCCCCAGACGTTCCCCGAGGGCGTGGTGTCCGGCGTGTTGAAGTCGCCGTGGGCGTCGAACCAGGCGAGCGCGAGCCGCGCAGCGGGCCGGGCGCGCCGCAGGCCGGCCAGCGCTCCCGCCTGGCTCGTGCAGTCGCCGCCGAGCAGGAGGACCCTGTCGGCGGTCGCCTCGCCGGCCGCGTCGTCCCCATCGCGCAGGGCGCGCTCGACGTGATCCGCGAGTCGGGGCAGGTACTCGACGATCCGCGCCCGGTTCTTCGCCCTTGGGTCGTCGTCCGGGGCCCAGCCCGGCTCGTTCGCGACGTCGCCCGCGTCGCGGATCCGGGTCTGGGCCAGACCGGGTCGCGTCACCAGGCGGTCGACGATCCCGAGGCGTCGCAGCTCGGCCGGTGTCCGCTCCATCCCGCCGAAGTGGCCGCCCAGCGCGGTCGGCGAGCCGACGATGACGATCGTGTCCTTCATCCGCCGAGGATACGGCGCGCGGCCGCGGCGCGGACCGCCACCCGAGACGGCATGATGGGCCGATGCGGATCCCCGACTTCGAGCTCGAGCGCTACTTCGCCCGGTGGGAGTTCGCCGTCCGCCATGTCCTCGCCGCGTCGGATGTCGAGGGCTACCCGATGGCCGACCTCCTCGCCCTCGCCGACGACGAGACGCGGGCGCTCTGGGACGGACTTCACCTTGGATACACGGAGTCGACCGGCCATCCCCTCCTGAAGGCGGAGATCGCCGGGCTCTACGAGCGGATCGCCCCGGACGACGTCCTCGTCTTCGCCGGCGCCGAGGAGGCCATCTTCTGCCTGGCCAACGTGGCCCTCGGACCGGGCGACCACGCGGTGGTGACCTGGCCGGGCTACCAGAGCCTGTACGAGGTGGCCCGGTCGGCCGGCGCCGACGTCACCCTTCACGACCTGCGCGAGGCCGACGGCTGGGCCCTCGACGTGCCCCGGCTCGCGGCGAGCCTGCGCCCGACGACCCGCCTCGTCGTGGTGAATGCGCCGCACAACCCGACCGGGATGCTGCCGACCCGGGCGGAGTGGGGAGCGCTCGTGGACCTCTGCGCCGAGTCCGGGGTCCACCTCTTCGCCGACGAGGTCTACCGCTTCCTCGAGTTCGACGAGGCGGACCGGCTGCCGGCCGGGGCCGACGCCCTCGAGCTGGGGATCAGCCTCGGGGTGATGTCGAAGTCGTTCGCGATGGCCGGGCTGCGGATCGGCTGGCTGGCCACCCGCGACCGGGATCTCCTCGCCCGGGCGGCCGCCTTCAAGGACTACACCACGATCTGCGCATCGGCCCCGGCCGAGATCCTCGCGATCGTGGCCCTGCGGGCTCGTGCGACGGTGCTCCGCCGCTCGCGCGGGATCGTCCAGGCGAACCTGCCGATCCTCGACCGCCTCGTCGCCGAGCGTCCCGACACGTTCCGCTGGGTCCGCCCCCGGGCCGGGTCGGTGGCGTTCCCGCGGCTCACCATCCCCGGACTGAGCGCCGACGACTTCGCAGCCGGGCTGGTCGAGGCGGAGGGGGTCCTCCTCCTGCCCGGGAGCCGGTTCGGGTTCCCCGGCGACCACGTCCGGATCGGGCTGGGACGGACCGACCTGCCCGAGGCGGTCGCCCGGCTCGAGGCGTACCTGGACCGGATGCAGCCGCCCGGGGCCGGCGCCTAGCGACCGACCTCGCCGGCTCAGGCCTCGATGGCGGCGAAGGCGTCGAGGAAGCGGGCGGTGATCCGGGCCGCGTGGGCGGCATAGTCGAGCCGGACGTTCTCGTCGGGGGCGTGGGCGTGGCAGTCCCATGTCCCGCCGCCGAGGGTGGTCGCAGGCACCCCGTGGCGGCCGCAGACCTGCCACATCGGGGCCGTTCCGGGCATCGAGACGTAGCGGGTCGCCGGCTGGCCGAAGATCGCCTCGGAGACGACCGCCGCCGCGTCGAGGATCGGGTCGTCGGACCGGGTCCAGTAGGCCCGCTCGCCCTGCTCGCCGACGACCTCGATGTCGGTGAACCCCTGGGCGGCCAGGTGCGCCCGGAGCGCCGCCACGATCCCCTCGGGCTCCTGGTCCGGGACGATCCGGATGTCCAGCCGGGCGTGGGCCTCGGCCGGCGTGATCGTCTTGTCGCCCGGCCCGATGAAGCCCGACCAGAGGCCCTGGATGTTCAGGGTCGGGGCGAAGGTCATCGCCCGGAGCGCGGCGACCCCGTCGAGGCCGCCGAGGAGTCGCTCGACCCCGTACTCGCGGCGGGTCTCCTCGACCACGTCCAGCGGCGCCGAATCGACGACCTCGAGCTGGGCGGCCGTCGGCGGGACGATCCCGGCCTCGATCCCCGGGAGGGCCGGGAAGCCGTCGCGGTCGTACAGGCTCGCGAGGGCCTGGGCCAGCCGGACCGGCGCGCTCGGCAGGACCGTCGCCGCGCTCGAGTGGGCGTCGTAGGCGATCGTCCGGCAGATCAGCTCCACGACCGCCATCCCGCGGACGCCGCCGGTGATCTCCGGCCGTCCGGCCTGGTCCACCCCGCCGCCCTCGATCAGGGCGCCATCGACCTCGCGGATCCCCGGCCGCTGGTCGAGGAGCGCATCGAGGTGCTCGCTGCCGTACTCCTCCTCGCCCTCGACCAGGAATCGGATCCGGCAGGGGAGCGGCCCGACCGTCGCGAGGTACGCCTCCACCGCCCAGATCCGGGGCATGAGCTCGCCCTTGTTGTCGGTCGCGCCACGGGCGTAGAGCCGGCCCTCGCGGACCGCCGGCTCGTACGGCGGCGTCGTCCAGAGCTCGAGGGGGACGGCCGGCTGGACGTCGTAGTGCTGGACCGCGTTCAGCGTGCGGGGCCCCTCGCCGATCTCCCCCACGACGAGCGGCGGAACGTCGGGCTGACCGGGCAGCTCCACCACGTCGACGGTGGCGCCGAGGCGGCGCAGTCGTGCCGCGATCCAGTCGGCCGCGTCGCGGAGTCCCTCCCGGTCGCCCTGCTCGGATCGGAACCGGCAGAACTCCGCCAACTCGGCGGTCCAGTCCGGCATCCGGTCATCGATGTATCGGTCGAGGGCGGCGTAGTCGGTCATCTGACGGCTCCATCCACGTGGTCGGCCCGGCGAGGATACCCGGAGACTCGGGCGGATGACGGCCCGGATCGGCTGATCCGCCGCGCCGCTACAGGATCCTCGGGAACCTCGAGCGGAGGGGTCCGAGCAGGTCGAGCGGGCTGTGGGCATCGAGCGTCTCGAGCAGGAGCTTCGTGCCGCCGATCCCGAACCGATCCGCGGCCAGGTAGTCGCGGATCCCGGCCCAGAAGGCCGTCGAGCCCATCCGCCGGCGGAGACCGTCGAGGAGACGGCCGCCCTGCACGTAGACCACCTCGAAGTAGCAGCGTGCCGAGTAGCGGTAGATCGAGCGGTCGAGGGTGTCGGTCGCGCACCGGCTGCTCCGCTGGGTCCCGGTGATGGAGCGGGCGAGGAAGTCGGCCATCGCCTCATCCGCGAACGGCTCCCGGGCCTGATCGTTGCCGACGAGGGCGTAGAACCACTGGTGCGCCACCTCGTGGCTGACCAGCCAGGGGAGTCGACCGGCGGCGAGGCCGCGCGGGATCCAGATGAGCCCGGGCGACTCGACGCCGTAGCCACCGCCACTCTCCGCGACGACGAAGGTCGGGTACGGGTAGGGCCCCATCAGGGCCTGGTATCGACGCAGGGCCCGGAGGGCGAGCGTCATCAGGCGCGGACCGTTGCCGGACCGGAACGCATAGACCCGGACCACGATGGATCCGAGCTTCGCGGTCCGGGCGGTCCAGGACGGGCTGGCGGCGATGTTGAAGTCCCGGACGTCGTGCGCCAGCCAGGTCGACGTCAGGCCGCTCGTCGAGATCCGGCGGCCGCTCGTCGCAAGGCGCATCGCGCGATCGGTGGTGATCCGGACCCGGACGGACGGACTGGACGGGGTGACGAACGGGTCGCCCTGGTTCGGCCGACCGAACGGCGTGGCCCGGCTGATCCACGGGAGCCAGCGATAGAGCTGGATGACGCCGTTCGCCCGGGTGAACAGCCAATCCGACCCGGCGGTCGTTCGTCGGGCGGTCGCCGAGAAGGCGACCCGGACGGTCGTCGTCGCGCCGTCGGGCAGAGTGCCACCGAGGGGGACGACGATGGTCTGGTCCCTGATGGTCGGCCTGGCGGTCCGCCCGTCCACGGTGAGCTCCCCGATCCGGAGCCCTCCAAGGCGGGCGGCGACGGTGTTCAGCTCGATCCGGTCGATCGGCCCACCCGACACGTTGCGGATCGTCCATCTGCGAGACCGCCGAGATCGAGCGAGCGCCGTACGACAGCCTGAGGCGCACGTCGTAGGTCGCCTCGAGGTGGAGGCTCGTCCGATCGACCGAACCCGGCACGATCGCTCCGGCCGTCCCGGCGGCCCGCGCGACCGCCCGTCCGGGGTCGGCACCGGGAACCACTCCGACGAGCAGGGCGGCGACGGCAGCGATCGCCAGCATCCGGGATCTCGGCATGCCCACGAGGCGACTCACGTTGCGAGGATACGCCCCGGATCCCCCGAGCCCCCGGCGCGGACCCGGGGCGCGCTACCCGCGCTTGCGCGGCAGGTCGAGGAAGGGCAGCTCGACGACCGTCGCGCCGACCCGGCCACGCCGGGCCTCGACGGTCCACTCCACCGTCACCTTCGAGCCGACCAGCTCGTGGGTCGGCGGGACCGAGGCCAGGGCGATCGGCTTCTTGAGGATCGGGCTCCAGCCCAGGCTCGTGACCCGCCCGATCTGCTTCGCACCGGCCGCGTCGAAGAGCGGCACGTGCGAACGCGAGACGACCGCCGGCGCGGTCGGCGGGAGGCCCCGGGCGTCATACAGGGCGACGATGTCGTCCCAGAAGAGCTCGAGCCCCACGAGCCGGCGGGGCGGCCCACCGGCGACCTGCTCGGCGGCGAGGGCGCGCTTGCCGACGAAGTCGGCCTTCGTGAGGTCGACCAGTCGGCCCAGCCCGATCTCGAACGGCGAGTAGGCCTGGTCCGAGTTCATCGCGTGACGGGCGCTCGTGTAGTCGACCTCGAGGAGGATGAGCCCGGCCTCGAGGCGGACGACGTCGAGGGCGATCATCCCAGCCGGCCGGATGCCGTACGGCTTGCCGGCCGCGAGCAGCGCGTCGAAGACATCGACCGCGTGTTCGGCTGGGATCCAGAGCTCGTAGCCGAGGTCCCCGGTGTAGCCCGTCCGGCTCACGTCGATCGCCGCCCCGGCCAGGCTCGCCTCGCGTCGCCGGAAGTAGCGCAGGTCGTCGAACGACTCGCCGGTCGCGGCCTCGAGGACCGCCCGGCTCCATGGCCCCTGGAGGGCGATCGCCGCGAGCGACTCGCTGACGTCCTCGACCTGGACCTCGAGTCCGCTCGCGTTCATCGTGAGCCAGCGGTACTGCGGGTCGGCCGCCGTCCAGCGGTAACGGTCGTCGGCCAGACGGTGGACGGTCCCGTCGTCGACGACCTTGCCGTCCTCGTCGCACCACGGGGTGTAGAAGACGCCGCCGACCTTGAGCTTCGTCGCATCCCGGGTGATGACCCGGTCGACCAGCCGCTGGGCGTCCCGGCCGTGGACCTCGTACTTGTAGAGCGGGCTCACGTCGATGAGGGCGGCCTGCTCGCGGATCGCGTTGTACTCGATGTCGTGGAAGTCGGCGTACACGCTGGCCGCGAAGTAGCCCGACCACTCGCGCCACTGCATCTTCCGGTTGTGCGCTTCGGTCCGGGGGTGGAACGCGGTCCCGACGCTCAAGGTCTGCTCCTCCACTGGGACGGCGCGTCCCGTGTGCGCGGCCGGCGCCGCGTCACGGCCAGTATGCAGGAATTGTATGCAGGTTGGATGAAGCTCGCCGCACGGGCCGCGACCCTCCGCGGCCCGGGCATCCGCTCACCGGTAGCCCGCGTGCCCGCCGACCGGGTCCCCGCCCCATCCCGGGGCCCGAACGGCCAGCGGCGAACCCGGGCCCTCGGGTAGAGTTGTGCATGAAACCTATGCAGCCTGCATGAGGGCGACCGTCCCGCGCCGCCGGCTGACGCCCTGACCCGACGCAGGACCCGACGGAGGACCCCGTGGCCGAGACGTACGACGCGGTCATCATCGGCGGCGGCCACAACGGCCTTGTCAGCGCGGCCTACCTCGCCCGGGCCGGGCTGAAGACCGTGGTCCTCGAGAAGCGCGACGTCCTCGGCGGGGCGGCGGTCACCGAGGAGATCTTCCCGGGCTTCCGGTTCTCGGTCGCCAGCTACGTCGTCAGCCTGCTCCGCCCGGAGATCATCCGGGAGCTGGAGCTGCCCAAGCACGGTCTCGACATCCTGCCCCTCGACGGCACGTTCACCCCGCTCCAGGACGACTACCTCTGGCGGGTCAACGACCACGGCCGGACGATCCGTGAGCTCCGCCGCTGGAGCCTCAGCGACGCCGAGGCCTACGAGGAGTACGGCCAGCTCATGGTCGAGATGGCCAAGTTCATCAAGCCGATCCTGAGTCTCGTCCCACCCGACATGAGCGGGCTCGACCCGCGCCACTTCAGTCCCCTGACCGGGCTCCTCCGGGCCTTCCAGCAGCTGCCCGAGAAGCAGCAGGCGGTCTTCGTCCAGCTGATGACGATGAGCGCGACGGACTTCCTCCGCCAGTGGTTCGAGACCGACCCGCTCATCGCCACGATGTCGGCCTCCGGGATCATCGGGACCTACCAGGGCGTCCAGAGCCCGGGCACCGCCTACGTCCTCCTCCACCACTACATGGGCGAGATCGACGGCGCCTTCCGCGCCTGGGGCATCCCCCGCGGCGGGACCGGCGGCGTCTCGAACGCGATCGGCAGCTCCGCCCGGGCGCTCGGGGCGGAGATCCGGATGGAGGCCCCGGTCGCGAACATCATCGTCAGGGACGGTCGGGCGGTCGGCGTGGCCCTCGAGTCCGGTGAGGAGATCCGGGCGAAGGCGGTCCTCAGCTCGGTCGACTCGAGGCTCACCTTCCTCGGCCTCATCGAGCCGGGCACCCTCGACCCCGAGTTCGAGAAGGAGGTCGGGCGGTTCAAGTTCCGGGGCTCCTCGGGCAAGGTCAACCTGGCGGTCGATCGCCTGCCGGAGTTCACCTGCCTGCCCGGCGAGGGCGACCACCTCCGCGGGGCGATCAGCTTCAGCGCCAGCGTCGACGACATGGAGCGCGCCTACGACGACGCCAAGTACGGCCACTGGTCGCGCCGGCCGTACATGGACATGATCATCCCGACCCTTGTCGACCCGACGATGGCGCCCCCGGGCAAGCACGTCATCAGCTGCTTCGTCCAGTACGCCCCGTACCGGCTGGACCCGAGCCTCGGGACCTGGGACGACAACCGCGAGGCGTTCGGCGATGCGGTCATCGACCGGATCGCCGAGGTGGCCCCGAACATCCGGGACATCATCCTCCACCGCCAGGTCCTGACCCCGCTCGATATCGAGCGCCGGTTCGGGCTGACCGAGGGCAACATCTTCCAGGGCGAGCTCAGCCTGGAGCAGCTCTTCTTCAATCGCCCGGTCCCCGGCTACGCGCGGTTCAGGACCCCGGTCCGCGACCTGTGGCTGTGCGGGTCGGCCACCCATCCCGGCGGCGGGATCATGGGCGCCAACGGCCGGATCGCGGCGATGGAGGTCCTCAAGGCCTTCGGGCGGAAGGCGGCCTGACGATGACCCCGAAGACCACCTACGACGCGATCGTCGTCGGCGCCGGCCACAACGGCCTCGTCGTCGCGGCCTACCTGGCGAGGGCCGGCGTCAGCGTCCTCGTCCTCGACCGGCGCGACCGGGTCGGCGGGATCGCCGACACGATGGAGATCGCCCCGGGGGTGAAGGCCCCGGCGGTCCTCCACACGGTCGGCCGGCTCCGCCCGTCGGTCGTCCGCGATCTGGGGCTCCGGGCGCACGGGCTGTCGCTCGTGGCGCCGGACGTCCGGGTCTTCGCGCCCCAACCCGACGGCCGGGCGGTCACCCTCTATGTCGATCCGGCCCGGACGGCCCACGGGCTGCGGGCCTGGTCGGAGCGCGACGCCGAGGGCTACGCCGGGTTCGACCGGCTCGTCCGCTCGCTGGGGCGGTTCATCGCGGAGCTCGCCGCCCAGACGCCACCGGACGTGAAGACCCCCGGGGTCGGCGACGCGCTCGCCGGGCTCCGGCTCGGGCGCGCCTTCCGCGGGCTGGGCAAGGGCGACTCGCGCTCGATCCTGCGGGTCCTGCCGATGGCGATCGCGGACTTCGTGGCCGAGGCCTTCGAGACCGACCCCCTCAGGGCGGCGATCGCGACGCGGGGCTTTCAGCACACCGCGATGGGGCCGTGGTCCGCCGGCACGACGAACGTCTTCCTGGCCGATTCGGCCGGCACCGACGGCGGGGCGGCCGGCCAGACGGTCTATGCGAAGGGCGGACCCGGCGCGCTCTCCGCGGCGCTCGCAGCGGCCGTCCGGGCCGCCGGCGGGGAGATCCGGACGGACGCCGAAGTCGTCGCCATCAGCACCGCGGACGGACGGGCGACCGGCGTGGTCCTGGCCGGCGGCGAGGAGATCGGCTCGCGGATCGTCGTGGCCGGCGCCGACCCGAAGCGGGTCCTGACCTCCCTCCTCGACCCGGTCGTCGTCGGACCCGGGATGCGCTGGCGGGCGGGCAACATCCGGACGCCGGGGACGGTCGCCAAGGTCAACCTCGCCCTGCGCGGGACGCCCCGGTTCCCGGCTGCCGGTGACGGCGCCGAGGCCGCCGGGCGGCTCCGTGGCCGGATCGTCGTCGCCCCCGGGATCGACCACGTCGAGCGCGCCTTCGACGCGTCGAAGTACGGCCGGATCAGCGAGTCGCCGTACCTCGAGGCGACGATCCCGTCGCTCGTGGACCCGAGCCTGGTGACGGGCGCCCCCGAGGGCACGCAGGTCATGAGCATCCACGTCCAGTGGGCGCCGTACGCGCTCCGTGAGGGGACGTGGGACGAGCGACGCGACGAGCTCGGCGACCTGGCCGTGCGAACGCTGGAAGCCTATGCGCCCGGCCTGGGCGACCTGGTCACGGCCCGGCAGGTGCTGACCCCGCTCGACCTCGAGCGCGACTACGGCCTGTCCGGCGGACATCCCTACCATGCCGAGCCGTCGCTCGACAGCTTCTTCGTGTGGCGACCGCTGTTCGGGCACGCTCGCTACCGCCTGCCCGTGGAAGGGCTCTATCTCGCCGGCTCGGGGGCGCATCCCGGTGGCGGGATCACCGGCCAGCCCGGTCAGAACGCGGCCCGCGAGATCCTGGCGGACCGGAAGCACTGGCGCCGGTAGGCTAGATTCGGGCCGCGGCGCCCGTTACCCCAGGCTCTGACGCATTCCACGCCGCTTCGGCGGAGGACACACGATGACGACGAACGACCCCCTGGCCGGCCTCGGCGACCTCCTCGGCGGGCTGGCCGGTGGCGGTGGTGCGGACGCGAGCGGCGCGGGTGGCCTGCCGCCCGGGCTCGGCGACGCGATCGGCGGTCTGCTCGGCGGCGGCGCCGGCGGGACGGCCGGTCTCGACGACCTCGTCAAGGGCTTCCAGCAGGCTGGGCTCGACGACCAGGTCAAGTCCTGGATCGGCACGGGTCCGAACCAGCCCGTGACACCCGATCAGATCTCGACCGCACTCGGCCCGGACAAGGTCCAGCAGCTGTCCGGTTCGACCGGGCTGGACGCGGCCCAGCTCCTGCCGCTGCTGGCGACCTTTCTGCCCCAGATCATCAACGCGCTCACGCCGAACGGCCAGCTGCCCAAGGCTGGCGAGGACCCGACGGACGCCCTCGGCGGGCTGCTCAAGGGCCTCGGCGGCTGACGGTTCGCGCGACTCAGCGACCGACGCCCGGGAAGGCGGCGTCCAGGGGGTCGGTCGATTCCAGCCGGCGCGTGTAGGCGTCGAGGACGGCGCTGGCCACCAGCTGCCCGACCACGCCCAGCCCGACGACCGCGCCGACGACGAGCACGAGGCGGAGCGGCAGCGGGATCGACGACCAGCGCCGTCGGACGCGCTCGATGGCGCCGGGCTCGGCCGGGGTGTCGTCCTCGAGGGCGAGGGGCTCGACCATCGGGTACCTCCGTCTCGTCGGTCTGGGCCTACTCCACGTCGGCGTCGACGCCCGGCTGCGGCTCGCGAGGGACCCGGACGGGCCGGCCCACGCGATCCTCCAGCCGTTTCGCCGCGCGACTGGCCACGTCGCGGTCGCTGCCGAAGATCTCGAGGTAGTGGAGGAAGATCGAGGAGAGGACCGCGGCGATCGGGATGCCGAAGATCGCCCCGGCCACGCCGGCGACCTTCGAGCCGACGATCACGGCTGCGAGGACGACGATCGGATGGAGTCCGACGGCGCCGGCCATGAGCCTGGGCTGGAGGATGTTCATGACCACGAACCAGCCCACGAACATGATCGCGAGGGCGGGGAGGATGAGCCCGGGGTTCGTGAAGACCGCGACGATGACCGGCGGCGTCCAGGACACGAACGGGCCGAAGAAGGGGATCGCCATGAGGATCCCCGCGGCGGCCGTGGTCACCCCGATGAGTGGTAGTCCCAGGATCGCGCTCGTCGCGAAGGCCACGACCCCGTAGGCGAGGCCGATCACCGCCTGTCCCCGGAGGAACCCCCCGAACGACTTCGAGACGGACGTCTCCAGGAGGTTGAACTCCTCGCGTCGGCTGGGCGGGACCAGGCGGTTCACGAACGACCGGATGCCGTCCTGGTCGATGACGATGTAGACGGACAGGATGACGACGATGAGGACGGTCCCCATCGCACTCAGGCTGGCCACCGCGATCGACTGGAGCGGGCCCACGATCGCCGACGCGTAGTCGCGCAGGAACCCGAGGGCCTGTTGGGCGGCGTTGACCACGTCGACCTGGGTGAAGCCGAGGGTCTTGAGCCAATCCTCGAGGGGCTGGAGGATGCTCGGCAGGTTGTCGATGAGCCGCGGGACGTAGGCGATGAAGTCGGCGACTGACTGGGCCAGCGTGCCGGCGATGAAGACGATCGCCCCGACCGCCACCGCCAGCAGGACCACGTATACGACGCCGGCCGCGACCGCCCGGGGCAGCCCCGGGATGATCCGGATCATCCAGCGCACGAGCGGGCTCAGGATGAAGGCGATGAGCCAGGCCAGGAAGAACGTCAGGATGACGTCGCCGAAGTCGAAGAAGATCTTGCCCAGCATCCCGGTCACGACGATCGCCAGGGCGATCGTCCCCAGGATCAGGATGAGGTCGACGAGCTGGACCTGGCGCCGGGAGAGGATCGGCATCGCGGCCGGGCGACCGCCGACCTCGCCGTCGTCGCGATCGCTGCCCGGCCGCTCGCTCACCGGAGGCCCATCCGGGATCTCACCTCGGCCATCGTCGCCTCGGCCCGGGGTCGGAGGCGCTCGGCGCCGTCGGCCAGGATCTCGTCGACCCGGTCCGGTCTCGCCATCAGCTCACGGTACCGCTCGCGGGCCGCCGCGTAACGGGCGACGATCCGCTCGGCGAGCAGCTTCTTCGTGTCGACGCAGCCGGTCCGGGCGGTCCGCTCGCCTTCCCAGATCTCCTCGTAGTCGTCACCGAACGAGCGATGGAGCTGGCAGACGTTGCAGACCTCGGGTCGCCCGGGGTCGGTCCGCAGGATCCGCTTCGTGTCGGTGACCATCGACATGACCTGCTTCCGGATGACCTCCGGTGGGGCGAAGATGTCGATCGTATTGCCGATCGACTTGCTCATCTTCTTCACGCCGTCGGTCCCGAGGACGACCGGCGCCTCGGTGAAGACCGCCTGGGGCTCGGGGAACGTCTCGCCGTAGCGGGCGTTGAAGGCCCGGACGATCTCCCGCGAGAGCTCCAGGTGGGCGGCCTGGTCCCGCCCGACCGGGACGAGCGAGGCCTTGTAGATGACGATGTCGGCCGCCTGGAGGACCGGGTAGGTCAACAGCCCGTGGTTGATGTCGTCGGGCTGGTTGAGCTTCTTCTCCTTGTACGTCGGGGTCCGCTCGAGCCAGCTCACCGGGGTCACCGTGCAGAGCAGCCAGGCGAGCTCGGCGTGCTCCGGGCGATGGCTCTGGACGAAGAGGGTGCAGCGTTCGGGATCGAGGCCCAGGGCGAGGAGCGAGGCCGCCATCTCGCGGGTCCGTGCCCGGAGGAGGTCCGGGTCGTGGGTGCTCGTGAGGGCGTGGTAGTCGACGATGCAGTAGATCGCCTCGTACTCGTGCTGGAGCCGCACGTAGTTGCGGATCGCACCCAGGTCGTTGCCCAGGTGGACGATCCCCGAGGGCTGGATGCCGCTGAAGATCCGCGGTCGAGCGGCCGGCGCGGCGATCGGATCTGGTGCCGGAGCGAGGTCGACGGTCATGGTCACCGAGTGTAGCGGACCCACCTGCCCGTCTCCGCTCGGCTCGGCACCGTACACTGGCCCATCGCCTCCGGCGGGTGCCCGGTCCGCTACCATCCGGACATGCCCCTCGACGACCCCACCCCGCGATGAGCCGAGCCCCGTTGCGGGTGGCCGTGCTCGGCGCCGGGACCGTCGGTCGAGCGGTGATCCGGGCCTTCGCCGAGACCCCGGAGCGACTCGCCCCGACCGACGGCGCGCCGCTCATCCTCGTCGGGGTGGCCGTCCGCGACCTGGGCCGCTCCCGCGAGCCGCTGGTCGACCCGGATCACCTCAGCGACGCGCCGGCGCACCTCGTCGCCTCGCCCGACGTCGACGTCGTCGTCGAGCTGATGGGCGGTGACGAGCCCGCCCGGACCCTGGTGGCCGCGGCGCTGGCGGCCGGCAAGCCGGTGGTGACCGCGAACAAGCACATCGTCGCCCACCACGGACCGGAGCTCGAGACGATCGCCCGGCGGAGCGGCGTCCCGTTCCGGTTCGAGGCCGCGGTCGGCGGTGGGATCCCGGTCCTGCGCCCGATCGCCGAGGACCTCGCTGCGGATCGCATCGACGTGGTCCGGGGCATCGTCAACGGGACGACGAACTTCATCCTCACGGCGATGGCCGGCGAGCGGCGAGCCTACGCCGACGTGCTGGTCTCGGCCCAGGCGGCCGGCTACGCGGAGGCCGACCCGCAGGGCGACGTCGAGGGCGACGACGCGGTGAACAAGCTCGTCATCCTGGCCCGGCTCGCCTTCGGCGCCTGGCTCGATCCCGCCTCGATTGAGCGCCGCCCGCCGACCGTGGCCGGGATGGGCCGACCGGGGATCACCGGGGTCACCGCGGACGAGATCGCCGCGGCTGCGGTCCACGGCCTCACGATCAAGCTCCTCGCGACGGCCGAGCGGGCCTCCGACGGCGCGGTCGTCGCAGGCGTGGTCCCCACCGCCGTGCCCGCCGACGGGGCGCTCGGTCGGACGGGTGGCGTCCTGAACCGGATCGAGGTCGAGGGCGAACCGATCGGCCGGGTGGCCTTCTCGGGACCGGGCGCCGGGGGTGGCGCCACGAGCAGCGCCATCCTGGGCGATCTCATCGCGATCGCGCGCCACGAGGGCAGCACCTGGGCCGGCCTCCCGCCGGCGACCGGACCGACGGTCGCGGCGAGGCCGCTCGGCGGGGCGCCGGGCCGTCGCTTCTTCGCGTCGACCCTCCCCGAGCAGCTCGTCCGGGACCAGGTCGAGATCGAGGCGGCCAAGGGCGGCGGATTCATCACCGCGGCCCGACCCCTCGACGAGCTCCGGGCGGGGCTCACGGCGGCCGGCATCGACGCCACGCTCTATGCGGTCGACGACCGGTGAGCGCGTCGACCGCAGCGGGGGCCCGGCCGGTCCTCGTCGAGCGCTACCGGCGCTTCCTGCCCCTGACCGACGCGACGCCCGCGCTCAGCCTGGGGGAGGGCTTCACGCCGCTCGTCCACGCCCGGAACCTCGGACGTCGCTACGGACTGGCGAACCTCTACCTCAAGGTCGAGGGGGCGAACCCGACCGGCAGCTTCAAGGATCGGGGGATGGTCGTGGCCGTGAGCAAGGCCCTCGAGGCGGGCGCCCGCTCGATCGTGTGCGCCTCGACCGGGAACACGAGCGCCTCGGCGGCGGCCTACGGCGCCGCCGCCGGGCTCGAGGTCGTCGTCGTCCTGCCCCGGGGCCGGATCGCGACCGGCAAGCTCCTCCAGGCGCTCGTGGCCGGCGCGAAGGTGGTGGCGATCGACGGCAACTTCGACGCTGCCCTCCGGATCGTCCGCGAGCTGGCCGACCGGACGGACCATCCGGTCACCCTGGTCAACTCGGTCAACCCGCACCGGCTCGAGGGCCAGAAGACCGCCGCCTTCGAGGTCTGCGACGACCTCGGTCGGGCCCCCGACGTCCTGGCCATCCCCGTGGGGAATGCCGGCAACATCAGCGCCTACTGGGCCGGCTTCCGCGACTACCACCGGGCCGGCACGATCGACCGGCTGCCCCGGATGTACGGCTTCCAGGCGGCGGGCGCGGCGCCGATCGTGCTCGGCCATCCGGTCGCCGAGCCCGAGACGATCGCCACGGCCATCCGGATCGGCGACCCCGCCAGCTGGTCGAAGGCGATCGCCGCCCGCGATGAGTCCGGCGGCCGGATCGAGGCCGTCAGCGACGAGGAGATCCTGGAGGCGTATCGCGACGTCGCCCGGGACGAGGGCGTGTTCTGCGAGCCCTCGTCGGCGGCCGGGCTGGCCGGTCTCCGGCGGCTGGCTGCCGAGGGCCGTCTCGGGGTCTCGACCGAGGCCACGATCGTCTGCGTCCTGACCGGCAACGGCCTCAAGGACCCGGCGACTGCCGAGGCCCAGGTCGGCGGGTTCATCGATGCGGCGGCGACGACCGGGGCGGTCGTGGCCGCCCTCGGCTGGTAGGCCGATGCCCGCCCGTAACTGGTTGGCCGGACTCGACGGCCGTCGGATGGCGGTCGAGGTCCCCGCCACTACGGCGAACCTCGGGGCCGGCTACGACTGCCTGGGCATGGCCCTCGACCTCACGAACCGGGTGGAGGTGGAGGTCCGGAGCTGGAGCGGCGGGCGGATCGAGCTCGAGGTCGACGGCGAAGGGACCGGCGAGCTGAACGATGACCGCGAGAACCGGTTCGTCCAAGGTCTCGAGGCGGCCCTCGTCGCCCTGCGCGGGCCGCTCCCCGACGGCGTCGGCTGGCGGATCGCGATGCGCAACCGGATCCCGCTCGCCCGCGGTCTCGGCTCGTCGGCCGCCGCGACCGTGGCCGGGATCGTGGCCGGCGACGTGCTCGCGGGCGAGGGCCTGCCGCCCCGCCGCATGCTCGAGCTGGCGACCGAGATCGAGGGCCACCCGGACAACGCCGCCGCCGCGCTGCTCGGCGGGTTCGTCGTGAGCGCCGCCGTCGACGGCTCGGTGGAGTCCGCCCGGTTCGACGTCCCGCGCGACCTCCGATGCGTCGTGTTCATCCCCGACCTGCGGCTGTCCACCGAGGCCATGCGGGCCGCCCTGCCGGAGACCGTGCCGCTCGCCGATGCGGTGGCCAACCTCGGGCGGGTGGCGCTGGGGGTCGCCGGCTTCGCCGGTCGTCGGCCGGGCATCCTCGGCCTGCTGACGGTGGACCGCCTCCACGAGCCGTACCGGGCGATCCCCTATCCCCAGCTGCCGCAGCTCATCGAGGCGGCCCGGGGCGCCGGGGCGCTCGGTGCCTGCCTGTCCGGGGCGGGCTCCTCGGTCATCGCCTTCACCGACCGGCTCGACGGGATCGCCCTGATCGAGGCCGCGTTCTCGGCCGCCGCCGCCGACACGGATCTGACCGGCCGGGTGGCCGTGGTCAAGCCCCGGAACGGCGGGGCCAGGGTCGTCAGCCGGCCGTGACGCCGATCCCTCCCCGGCGTTCGGCTTGACGGGGGGCGGAGACTTCCGGCATGGGTGAATACGTCCAGACGCTCGGTGGCTCGATCTCGAACCTCTTCGGCGACGCCATCGCGGCGATCGGCAGCACGCTGTCGAGCATGCTTTCGACGATCGGGCACGTGGTCCCCGGCGGGATCCCGGTCTTCGTGGTCCTGTGCGTGATCGCCGGACTCGTCGGACTCGCCACCTTCCGGCGCTGAGGTCTCACCCCCGCCCGGGGCGCAGGTAGGGGACGACCCGAGCCTGGACCCGCAGGCCGAGGGACCCGTAGAGCGCGTTCGCCGACGGGTTGGCGGCCTCGGCGGCGATCAGCACCGTCGTCGCGCCCATCCCGCGCGCGGATCGCAGCGCCGCCCGCGACACCGCGGCGCCGAGTCCGCGGCGCTGGTGCTCCGGATGGACACCCACCGGCTCCAGCTCCACGCCGAGCGTGAGCGGGTCGAGCCAGCCGAGGGCGAACGCGACGATCGCCCCGTCGGGCGCCCGTGCGACGATGTCGAGGGCCGGCCGGTAGAGCGGGGTCGTCCGGCAGAAGCGGTACTTCTCGACGGTCATCGTCGACCCGGGGAAGGCGGCGTGCCCGGCGGCCACCCGCCCGGCGACGTCGGCGTCGGTCCGGATCGTCGAGAGTGTGTAGCCCGTCGCGACCGGTGGGCCGTCCAGGTCGAGCGAGGCCATCGTCGCCGTGAAGTGGACGAACCCCGGATCGGGACCCCGGACGCAGCCGAGCGCGGTCAGGGCATCGACGATCGGTGTGGCGCTCGCCACCGCCCAGACCCGGACCGGACCGGCGCCGGCCGGCCCAGCGGTGGCATCCCCGTCGAGACCGCCGAGCCGGCTCGGGGCCGTCGCGCCGTAGCGGGCGGCGCGCTCGTCCACCCACTCGACCATCGGGCCGAGGAGCGCCAGGGAGCGATGGTCGGGCTCCACGACGAGGTCCGCGTCGCCAGGCGGCCCGTACCAGCCGAACCCGACGAGCTCGGTGTCATCCGGCTCGCCGGCGTACCACAGGCGGATCCGCTCCTCGAGACCCGGCGTCCGGCCGAGGGCGTGGACGCTCCACCAGTCGACGTCGCCGGCGTGGAGGTGCATCGCCGGCCAGTCGGCGACCCAGCAGCGCGAGACGAGCGCCTGCATGAGCCGGCTGTCGGCCGGCGTCTGCCAGGCCCGCGACCCGTAGGCCGGGTCCATCAGGCGGGGGTGGTCGCCCGGATGAACGTCGAGCGTCCGATGCCAGGCATCCGCGGACGCCTCGGCGAAGTCGGCGGCCTTCCGGTCGAAGAACGAGTGCGGGGCGCCCGGGTAGGTGACCAGCTCGTGGGTCACGCCCGCGGCGGTCAGGGCCGCCTCGAACGCCGCGACGACGTCGGGCCCGATCCCGTCGTCGGCGCCACCGAAGATGCCCAGGATCGGGGCCGTCATCCGGTCGGCCAGGTCCGCCGGTGCCGGCGAGGTGGGCCGCGACCCGACCGGCCAGCCGTAGAAGCCGATCGCCCCGGCGAGATCGAGACCGAAGGTGGGGGCGAGGAACGCCAGTCGTCCACCGAAGCAGAACCCCGTCGCGAAGACGGCCCGGACCCGCCCGTCGGCCCGGAGCGCCTCGGCGGCGGCGGTCACGTCGGCCCGGAGGCCCTCGATCCGCGTCTCTCCGACGTGGGGCATGTACTCGAAGTCGCCACCCCGCTTGCTCGCGCCGGCCGTCCGACCGAAGTAGTCGATCGCGATCGCGTCGACGCCCGACTCGGCGAAGCGCAGCGCGAGCTCCTCGTAGAACCGGTAGAGGCCTCGGACGTCGGGCAGGACCACGATCCCGGCGCCGGTCGGTTCGGCGGCCCGGGCCCGGAACGCGGCGAACCGGTTGCCGTCGGCTGCCGTGAGGGTGAGCTCCTCGTGATCGAGCGACCCGCCCACGATCGGTTCGATCGGTGGTCGGCTGTCGAGATCGAAGCACATCGTGGGGCACCTCGCGAGCGTTGGGGCGTGAGCATACGGCAGCCTCGGGCCCGGTCGCCCCTGCCCTCGACCGGCGTTCGGGGACCCCGCTGCTACAATCCCGCCGATGCCAGCCCCCCTCGTCGTCCAGAAGTTCGGCGGCTCGTCGGTCGCCGGGGCGGACCGGATCAAGCGCGTCGCCCGACGGATCGCCCGCGAGCGGACGGCCGGATCCGACCTCGTCGTCGTCGTCAGCGCGATGGGCGACACCACCGACGAGCTCCTCGCCCTGGCCGCCGCGATCACCGACGAGCCGGACTCGCGCGAGCTGGATGTCCTCCTCGCGACGGGCGAGCACCAGAGCGCGACCCTCCTGTCGATGGCCCTCCACGGGCTGGGGGTCGCCGCGATCAGCCTGACCGGCGCCCAGGCCGGGATCCAGACCGACGGTCGCTACGGCAAGGCCCGGATCGCCGCCCTCGACCCGGCCCGGGTCCGCGAGGAGCTGGCGGCCGGCAAGGTCGTCATCGTGGCCGGCTTCCAGGGCCAGAGCGTCGACCGACGCCGAGAAGGCGGAGACGACGACCCTCGGCCGGGGCGGCTCCGACACCACCGCGGTCGCCCTGGCGGCCCGGCTCGGGGCCGACCGCTGCCAGATCTTCACCGACGTCCGGGGGATCTACACAGCCGACCCCCGGATCGTCCCCGATGCCCGCCAGCTCGAGGTCATCGGTTACGAGGAGATGCTCGAGCTGGCCCATCAGGGCGCCCAGGTCATGCAGGTCCGGGCGGTGGAGCTGGGCTGGGTCAACGACGTCGTCATCGAGGTCCTGAGCTCGTTCGAGGACGCGCCGGGCACGCTCATCAAGGAGGACCCGCTCGTGGAGCAGCGCAACAAGGTCCGCGGCCTGGCCCACGACCGGAACGTGGCCAAGATCACCCTGGTCGAGGTCCCCGACCGGCCGGGCGTCGCCCACGACATCTTCCAGCCGCTGGCCGAGGCCGGGATCAACGTCGACATGATCGTCCAGAACGTCGGCCACGGCGGGGCCACCGACATGAGCTTCACGGTCGACCGGGCCGAGCTGGCGAAGGCCAAGCGGCTCCTCGAGCCGATCGTCCGGGCGCTCGGCTTCCGGGAGATGACCACCGACGCGTCGGTCGCCAAGGTCTCGATCATCGGGGCCGGCATCCACAACGCGCCGGGCTACGCGGCCCGGATGTTCGGCACCCTGGCCGGGGCCGGGGTGAACATCGAGATGATCTCCACCTCGGAGGTCCGGATCACCTGCATCATCGCCGAGGACCAGGTCGAGACGGCCGTCCGGGAGCTCCACGCCGCCTTCGAGCTGGAGCGACCCGAGGTCCTCGCCGGGGCGTCGATCTCGTCCGCGACCGGCACCGGCGGTCCGGCGCCGACCGTGGTCGGGGCGAGCTGAGCCGGCCGTGACCGACGGCTCCATCCTCTCCCGCCAGGAGCACTTCGCCGCGATCGGCTCGACGAACGACGTCGTCCGGGCCTGGCTGGACGAGGGGACGCCTGAGGTCTGCCTCGCCGTCGCCGACGAGCAGACCGCCGGTCGTGGTCGGGAGGGTCGGACATGGACCGCGCCACCCGGCGCCGGCCTGCTCTGCTCGCTCGGCTTCCGTCCGGCCTGGCTCGCATCCGACGGCGCCTGGCGCCTGGCCGCGATCGTGGCCCTGGCGATGGCCGACGCCGCGGAGGAGGTCGCCGGCCTGTCCGACCGGGCGATCCGCCTGAAGTGGCCCAACGACCTCGTGGTCGAGTCCAGTGACGGATCGGTCCGGAAGGTCGCCGGGGTGCTCGGCGAGACGGTCGGTCTCGGGACGGCCGACCCCCGGGCGATCGTCGGGATCGGGGTCAACGGGGACTGGGCGGCGACCGACTTCCCGGCCGCGCTCGCCGGCTCGATGACCAGCCTGCGCGAAGCCTCGGGCGGGCGGCCGATCGACCACGCGAGCCTGCTCGACGCGTTCACGACCCGGCTGGAGGCTCGCGCGCTCGCCCTGCGGGGCGGCCGGTTCGACGTGGCCGACTGGACCGCCCGCCAGCTGACGACCGGCCGGACGGTCCGGCTGGCGCTTCCGGACGGCACGACGACGACGGCCCGCGCGCTCGGCGTCGACGCCGTCAGCGGCGGCCTGGTGGTGGACGACCCGTCGACCGAGCGCGGTGAGCGGACGATCCTCAGCGGCGAGGTCGTCCAGGTCCGGCTGGCCGTCGAGGCGTCGCCCGCCGTGAGCGGGGTGTAACGCGATGGCCCGAGCGGTGTTCAGGAAGGTGACGGCGGGGGAGGACCGCCGCATCGTCCATCTCGACCGCGACCGACCGCTCGTCGAGGCCGCCCTGCGCGACCCCGCCCGGTTCGACGCCCTCTATCGGAAGTACCTCGCCCAGGTGTACAGCTACGCGTACTACGAGCTCGGCCACCACCACGACGCCGAGGACGCCACCGAGCGGACGTTCCTGCTCGCCCTCGGCGCCCTGCCGCGGTTCGAGGAGCGCGCCCGGCCGGCCGACGGTGAGGGTGCCTCGACCTTCCGCGTCTGGCTCTTCCAGGTCGCCCGGAACGTCGTCGCCAACGCCCGGCGGACCCGCCGCCGTCACCCCGAGACCGGGCTCGACGCCGCGACGACCGTCCCCGCTCCGCTCGACCTGGAGGCGGGCATGAGCCGCCGCGACGAGGCCGTCGAGGCGTGGGCCGCGGTCGGCCGTCTGCCCGACGACCGGCGGCGCGCGCTCGTCCTGCGCTTCGTCGAGGAGATGTCGACGGCCGAGATCGCCGGAGTCCTCGGTCGCTCCGAGGGCGCCGTTCGTGTCCTCATCCATCGCGGCCTGCGGGCCGTCGCCCGCGACCTGGGCGACCGGGCATGAGCCTGGTCCCCCGCGACGGGCGGGACGTCGAGGCCCTCGTCACCGATCGCTACCTGGAGGCGCTCCTGTCGGCCGGGGACCGCGGCGCGGTCGACACGCCGAGCGCCGCCGAGCTCGATCCCCTCGTCCGCGCCGCGGCCCTTCGCCTGGCCGTCGACCTGACCCGGGTCCATCCGTCGTTCCGCTTCGAGGAGCGGCTCGCCGGCCGGCTCGCCGACGTCGCTGCCCGGATGTCGCTCGCCAGGGTCGCCGGGGAGACCGCCGGGGCCGTCCCGCCGCCCGGCACCGAGGGCCGCCCGTCCCGCACGCTCGCTCGGGTCGACCCGCTCGACCTCCTCGACCCCGCGCGACCCGAGGCGACGGCCAGCCAGGACCGCCGGCCGCTCATCATCGGCGGGACGATCGCCTCGGCTGCGATCTCGATCGCCGGCGCCGCCATCGTGGCCTGGCGTCTCAGCCGGCCCGGAGCCCATCCGGCGGCCCGGGCGATCCGCGGGGCCCATGACCGCGTCGACCGCGTGAGGCTGGCCTGATGCCGATCAAGCTGCCCTCGTTCCGGCCTCGCAAGGACGCCTTCCCCGCCGACCTCTGGACGAAGTGCCCGTCGTGCGGCGAGCAGCTGTTCAACCGACAGCTCGACAAGACGATGCGGGTCTGCCCGACCTGCGGGCACCACTTCCGGCTCTCGGCCTCGGCCCGGCTGGGGCAGCTGATGGACGAGGGCACCTTCCACGAGCAGGACGCGGGGCTCCAGTCGGTCGACCCGCTCGGTTTCGTCGACCAGAAGGCCTATCCCGACCGGGTCGCCGCGGCCCAGGTCGCCACTGGGATGCGCGACGCCGCCGTCTGGGGCTTCGGCTCGATCGGCGGCCACCGGGTCGCGATCTGCGTGATGGATTTCGGGTTCATGGGCGGCTCGATGGGCGCGGTCGTCGGCGAGAAGGTCACCCGGGCGGCCGAGGCGGCCCTCGAGGCCAGGCTCCCGCTCGTCGTCGTCTCGGCCTCCGGCGGCGCCCGGATGCAGGAGGGCACGCTCGCGCTCATGCAGCTCGCGAAGACGGTCGCGGCCACCGAGCGCCTGCGCACCGCCGGGATCCCGTTCATCTCGATCATGAGCGACCCGACCACCGGTGGCGTCTTCGCCTCCTTCGCTGCCCTCGGGGACGTCAACCTGGCCGAGCCGAACGCGCTCATCGGGTTCGCCGGGGCCCGAGTCAACGCCGGTACGATCGGCGGCGAGCTGCCCGACGGGTTCCAGCGGGCCGAGTTCCTCTTCCGTCACGGCTTCGTCGACCGGGTCGTCCACCGGAGCGACCTGCGGACCGAGGTCGCGGCGCTCGTGGGCTACCTGCAGCCGGCCGGGGTCGAGGAGGCCGTGGCCGCCGACGGCGGGTCGCTGCCCGGGTTCCGGCCACTCTCGTTCCTGAGCGCCCTGGCCGATAAGGTCATCCCCGAGGGCGACACGGGTGCGCCGGGTTCGAACGGCTCCGGTCAGCCGGCCGACCTTGCCGAGGGCCGGACCCGTGGCTGAGACGACGATCGTCGCAGGCCCGCCGGCCGTCGACCCGGCCCAGCGGGCGGCCGACGTCTGGGCGCGCGTCCAGCTCGCCCGGAACCTCCGCCGGCCGAGGACCCTCGAGCTCATCTCGCTCATGGCCGAGGGGTTCGTCGAGCTCCACGGCGATCGTCTCTTCGGCGACGATCCGGCGATGGTGGCCGGCTTCGCCCGCCTCGGCGGTCGCCGGGTCGTCATCCTCGGCCAGCAGAAGGGGGCCGAGACCGAGGAGAACATCCGGCGCAACTTCGGGATGCCCCATCCCGAGGGGTACCGCAAGGCGATGCGCCTGATGGAGCTGGCGGAGCGGCTGCGGATCCCGGTGATCACCCTCATCGACGTCCCGGGCGCCCACCCAGGCCCCGAATCGGAGGAGCGTGGCATCGCCGAGGCGATCGCCCGGTCGATCGCCCTGATGAGCCGGCTCCGGACGCCGATCGTCGCGGTCATCACCGGCGAGGGCGGTTCCGGCGGCGCCCTCGCGGTGGCCGTCGGCGACGTCGTCATCGCCCTCGAGAACGCCGTCTACTCGGTCATCTCGCCGGAGGGCTGCGCCTCGATCCTGTGGCGGACCCCTGACCGGGCCGCCGATGCCGCGGTCGCGATGCGGATGACCGCGACCGAGCAGGCCGCTCTGGGCGTCGTCGACGTCGTCGTCCCGGAGCCGGCTGGCGGCGCACACACGGATCACCTCGAGACCGCGGCCCGGCTGCGGACCGCGATCGTCGACCAGCTGGAGATCCTGGAGCGGCTCGACCTCGACGAGCTCGTCGAGGCCCGCTACCGTCGGTACCGCTCGATGGGCCCGTTCGCGACCGCCGCGACGGTGGAGCTGCCGGTGGCGGAGCGACCGGGCATCGCCGATCGGCTGCGCAACCTGATCGCCGGGCGGGGCGCCGTCAACGTCCCGATCCCGGGTTGGTCCCGCGACGAGTCGGACGAGCTCGAGGAGGGTGACCGGTGAGCGGACGAGGCGGCGACGCGACGGGCGACCGGGCCCGTGAGCCCGGCGACCGGCTCGCCGACCACCGGGCCATCGACGCCCTGGCCGACGAGCTGATCCCCGCCCTCATCGCCAAGCTCGGCGCGAGCGGCCTCGGCGAGATCGAGGTCCGCGAGGGTGACTGGCGGATCCGCCTTCGTCGACCGGAGGGGTCGGGGCCGGTCGGCGGTCGTCGCGTCGAGGGACGCGCTGGACGGGGCGGCCCGCGCTCACCGGGCGTCCCCGAGGCACCGTCGAGATCCGAGCTGACCCCGGTGGGACCCGGCCCGAGCGACGATCACCAGGCGTCCGACCCGACCCCGGCCGGCACCGCCGTCACCGAGCGCCCGGCCCGAGGTCGCGACCCGTACCGGTCGGTGGCCACCTCGCCGGCGGTGGGCTTCTTTCAGCCGCGGTCCGGGACCGTGGCCGGCTCCCGGGTCCGGGCCGGCGACCCCATCGGCTCGATCGACGTGCTCGGCGTGCCGACCGAGGTGCTGGCCCCCGCCGACGGCATCGTCGGCGCGAGCCTGGTGGAGCCGGGTGAGGCCGTCGAGTACGGGCAGGAGCTGGTCTGGGTGGAGCTCCTGTCGACGACGCCGGCGCCGCTCGACGGCGCATCGGACGAGAGCTGAGCGATGAAGGCGGCCTGATGTTCCAGAAGATCCTCATCGCCAACCGCGGCGAGATCGCCCTGCGCATCCTGCGCGCCTGCCGGGCGCTCGGCGTCGAGGCGGTCGTCGCCTACAGCGAGGCCGACGTCGACAGCCTCGCCGTCCGCCTCGCCGACGAGGCGATCTGCATCGGGCCGGCCGACGCCAAGCGGAGCTACCTGTCGGCCCCGGCGCTCATCAGCGCCGCCATCGTGACCGGTTGCGACGCCGTCCACCCGGGCTACGGATTCCTGTCCGAGGATGCCGACTTCGCCGAGGTCGTCCGGGCCCACGACCTCACGTTCATCGGTCCGCCACCGCAGGTCCTCGAGCGGTTCGCCAGCAAGGAGGGGACCCGGCGGCTGCTCGGCGGCTTCGGCCTGCCGACGATCCCCGGCTCGAACGGCATGCTCCGGGACGACCTCCACGGGCTGGAGGAGGCCGAGCGGATCGGCTACCCGGTGCTCATCAAGCCGAGCGCCGGCGGCGGCGGCAAGGGGATGCGGATGGTCCGCTCCGCCCGCGAGCTCGAGGGCGCCCTGAAGATCTGCCGATCCGAGGCGAAGGCGGCCTTCGGCGACGACTCGCTGTACCTGGAGAAATGGCTCGAGGAGACTCGTCACGTCGAGATCCAGGTCGCGGTGGACCGCTTCGGCAGCGGCGTCCACATGGGCGAGCGGGACTGCTCGGTCCAGCGGCGGCACCAGAAGATCCTCGAGGAAGCGCCCACCCCGGCGCTCTCGCCGGCAGCCCGGGCGAGCCTGGCGGACCGGGCGATCCGGGCCGTGATCGCGGCCGGCTACGAGAACCTGGGAACCCTCGAGTTCCTCGTCGACGGCAACGGCGACGCGTTCTTCATCGAGATCAACTGCCGGATCCAGGTGGAGCACCCGGTCACCGAGATGCTGACCGGGATCGACCTCGTCGCGACCCAGATCCGGATCGCCGCCGGCGAACCGCTCGGGCTGACCCAGGCCGACATCGACATCCGCGGCCACGCCATCGAGCTGCGGATCAACGCCGAGGACGTCGACCACGACTTCCGGCCCAGTGCCGGGATCGTCGAGCGCTACCAGGCGCCAGGCGGGCCCGGCGTCCGGATGGACTCGCATCTCTTCGCCGGCTACGAGGTCCCCCCGTTCTACGACTCGCTCCTCGGCAAGCTCGTGGTCTGGGGTCGCGATCGCGACGCCGCGATCGGCCGGGCGGCGGCCGCCCTCGACGAGCTCATCATCGAGGGCCTGGTCACGAACGTGCCGATCCACCGGGCGCTCCTCGCCAACGAGCTCTTCCTCGAGGGACGGATGACGACGAACCTCCTCGACCGGGTCGGCAGTGCGGCGTTCCTCGCGGCCGCCGAGCGCCGGTGAGCCGCCCGCCGACGCCCCTCGCCATCGACCGTGGCTCCATGCAGACCTGCATCGAGCGTTCGCACGACCGGCCGCCGAGCCGTCAGACTTGGCGCCACCCCCGATCCCCCAGCTGGAGTCGCCCGTGACCGAACCTGTCGTCCCCGCCGCCCCATCGGGCCCCGGGACCGAGCGACCCGGGGTCGTCCACACGACCCGCGAGATCGAGGCGCTCATCCCGCATCGCTGGCCGTTCCTCCTCGTGGACCGGATCGTCGAGTACGACCCGGCGGCGAGCCGGATCGTCGGGATCAAGGGCGTGACGGCGACCGAGTGGTTCTTCCAGGGCCATTTCCCGGGGCTCCCGGTGATGCCCGGCGTCATCCAGGTGGAGGCGCTCGCCCAGACGATGGCGGTCTACGTCGCGAAGCAGCCCGGCTTCGGCGACCGGATCGGCCTCTTCGGCGGGATCGACGAGTGCCGCTTCAAGCGGGTGGTCGCGCCCGGCGACACGCTCCGGCTCGAGGTCACGATGGAGAAGCTCGGCCGGCGCTTCGGGCGCGGTCGGGGCGTCGCCTCGGTCGATGGCGAGGTCGCCTGCGAGGCGACCCTCACCTTCATCATCCCGGACGCGTCGGTGCTCCGCTGATGGCCCGGATCGCCCTGTTCGGGGACGTCCACGGCAACGCCCTCGCGCTCGAGGCGGTGCGGCTCGCGCTCAAGGCCGCCCGCCCCGACGCGGTGATGATCGCCGGGGACCACGTCCTCAACGGCCCAGAGCCGGCTGCGGCCATCGACGCGACCCGCGAACTGGAGGCGGACGGCGCGCTCGTCATCCAGGGCAACACCGACATCGCGGTCGCCGACTTCGACTACGGCGCCGCGTTCCCCTGGATGGTCGACGGCGTCCCCGATTCGATCCGGGCGGCCGCCGAGTGGGCCCACGAGGCGATCGGTCCGGAGCGGGTCGACTGGCTCCGGCGGCTCCCGGCGGAACGCCGGATCCAGCTCGACGACACGCTCACCCTCGTCTGCCACGCCTCGCCCGGCTCGCAGACCGAGGGGTTCGACCCGGCCCTCGACGCGAACGTGTCGCTCGAGCGGGCCTCGGGGACCGACGCCCGGATCATCGCCTGCGGGCACACCCATCTGCCCGAGGTGCGCGACCTCGGCTGGCGGGTCATCGTCAACTCGGGCAGCGCTGGGTACGTCTTCGACGGCGACCCCACCGCCTCCTGGGCGCTCATCGAGATCGAGGGCGACGAGGTCCGGGCCGAGATCCATCGGGCCTCGTTCGACGCGATGGTCGTCTCGAACGCGATCTCCGCCCGGGGCCTGCCCGGCGACGTCTACCGGGCCGCGACGGTCCGGACCGGGAAGCTCGTTCGATGACCGACGCCTGGAGCTGGCCGGCAACGCCGCGGAGGGTCGTCGTGACCGGGATGGGCGCGGTGACCGCCCTCGGCACCGACGTCGCCTCGACCTGGGCCGGGCTGACCGCCGGCCGTTCGGGGATCCGGACGATCGAGGCCTTCGATCCGTCGCGGGTCGATTCCCGGATCGCCGGTGAGGTTCCGGGCTTCGACGCCAGCCACATCCTCGACCGGAAGGACCTGCGGCGGACGGACCGCTACATCCAGTTCGGGCTCGTCGTCGCTCGCGAGGCGCTTGACCAGGCCGGCCTGCCCGACCACCTCGACGGCGAGCTCGCCGAGCGGACCGGGGTGTTCATCGGCTCGGGCCTCGGCGGGACGAACACGATGTTCTCGAACATCCTGCTGATGGGTGAGCGGGGGCCGGACCGGATCAGCCCGTTCTTCATCCCGATGTCGATCCTCAACGTCTGCGCCGGCCAGGTGGCCATCCAGTTCGGGCCGACCGGTCCGAACATGGCGACGGTGTCGGCCTGCGCCACCGGCGGTCACGCCATCGGCGAGGCGTGGGAGACCATCCGCCGGGGTGACGCCGACGTGATGATCGCCGGGGGCGTCGAGGCCGCGATCCACGAGGCCTCGCTCGGCGGCTTCAGCTCGATGAAGGCGCTCTCGACCCGCAACGACGACCCGCCCGCGGCCTCCCGGCCATTCGATCGCGGCCGCGACGGCTTCGTCATCGGCGAGGGTGGCGCCGCGCTCGTCCTCGAGGCACTCGACCACGCCGTCGCGCGGGGGGCCACGCCGCTCGCCGAGCTCGTCGGCTACGGGGCCACCGCGGACGCCTCGCACATCACCCTGCCGGCGCCGGGCGGGATCGGCGCCGTGCGCGCGGCCCGCCGGGCCCTGGCCAAGGCCGGCCTGCCGCCGGAGGCGATCGACCACGTGAACGCCCACGCGACCTCGACCCCGGAGGGCGACAAGGCCGAGCTCGCGGCCGTCCGGACGATCTTCGGCGACCACGCTCCGAAGGTCACGATCTCGGCGAACAAGTCGATGATCGGCCATACCCTCGGGGCGGCCGGCGCGATCGCCGCGGTCTCGACGATCCAGGCGATCCGGACGGGTCTCGTCCCGCCCACGATCAACCTCGACGACCCGGACGAGGCCGCGGCGGGGCTCGACCTGAGTGCCGGCCACGCGACCCGCCGCGAGGTGCGGGCCGCACTGACGAACGCGTTCGGCTTCGGCGGTCAGAATGCCGCGCTCCTCTTCGCCCGGTACGAGCGATGACCGACGACGCCGAGGTCCGGACCGGGACCGGCACGCCGACCGGCGGAGGCGTCGCCGGCGACCTGTCGGCCGACGCCTCGCTGCTGGCGCTCCTCGACCGGCTCACCGGGCTCATCGAGCGGAGCGACCTGGCCGAGCTCGAGGTGGCGGCCGGCGGCACCGGGCTCGTCCTGCGCAAGCCGTCGGCGATCGCACCCCTCGCCGGCGCGACGGTCGTCGCGGCGGCTCCGGCCGAGCCAGCTGCCGGGGCAGCGCGGGCCGCCGACGGTGGCGCCGCACCGAGCCGCCCGTCGGTCAAGGCGCCGCTCACGGGCATCTTCTACACCGCGCCGGGGCCGGGTGCGGCCGCCTACGTCCAGGTCGGAGGCGAGGTCGCCGTCGGCCAGGTCATCGGTCTGATCGAGGCGATGAAGCTGTTCAACGAGATCAAGAGCGATCTGGCCGGCCGCGTCGTCAGGGTCGTGGCGGAGAGCGGCCAGCTCGTGAAGGCGAAGCAGCCGCTCATCGAGGTGGAACCGCTGTGAGCACCGAGCCCGGGCGCTACGCCCACGTGACCGGCTGGGGGCGGTACGCCCCCTCTGGGGTCCTGACCAACGCCGACCTGGAGCGGATGGTCGACACGAGCGACGAGTGGATCGTCAGCCGGACGGGCATCCGCGAGCGACGGGTCGCAGCCGCTCACGAGACGACGGCCTCGATGGCGGCGGTCGCCGCCCTGCGGGCGATCGCCGTGGCCGGGATCTCAGCCGACGACATCGACGTCATCCTGCTCGCCACCCTCACCCCGGACTACTGGATGCCGTCGACGGCCGCCCTCGTCAAGGAGGCCATCGGCAACACCCGGGCGTTCGCGATGGACGTGGCCGCCGCCTGCTCCGGCTTTGTCTACGCCTGGTCGGCAGGCCAGGCCTACATCGCGAGCGGGATGGCCCGGAACGTCCTCGTCATCGGCGCCGAGCTGCTCACCCGGTTCCTCGACTACTCCGACCGGAACACCTGCATCCTCTTCGGCGACGGGGCCGGGGCGGTCGTCCTGTCGGCCGCCGAGGAGTCGGGCGGCGGGCTCGGGATCGAGCTGACGACCGAGCCCCAGGGCGCCTACATGATCTGGCTTCCCGCCGGTGGCGCGAAGAGCCCGCCCTCCGCGGCGACCGTCGAGCGCGGCGAGCACTACATCCGGATGGAGGGCCGCGAGACCTACCGGTTCGCGACCAGGACGCTCGCCAGCACGGCTCTCGCCGCGGTGCGCAAGGCCGGCCTCGAACCCTCGGACATCGACCTGTTCATCCCCCACCAGGCGAACATCCGGATCATCAAGGCGGTGGCGGACGGCCTCGGCCTGCCGATGGACCGGATGTTCGTGAACCTCGACAAGTACGGGAACACCTCGGCCGCCTCGATCCCGATGGCCCTCGCCGAGGCGGTCGACTCGGGTCGGGTGAAGGTCGGCGACCGGATCGTGATCGTCGCCTTCGGGGCCGGCTTCACGTCAGGGGCGGTCGCCATCGAGTGGACCGCGGACCCGGCCCTCGGCGCGCGATCCGAGGCCATCCGGCCGGAGGACGTGGCGATCCGCCTGCCCGTCGACTGGGACTCGGTCGACCCGATCCCCGCCGCGCTCCTGGAGGTCCTGGCCCGACCGGTCGTCCCCGGCGTCGAGCTCGACCTCGAGGATGTCGTCCCGGGCGAGCCCGACCACGCCCCCCAGCACTCGGAGGTCCACGCATGATCGATCTGAGCGGCAAGGCCGCGCTGGTGACCGGCGGCGCCCGCGGGATCGGGCGGGCGATCGTGCTGCGTCTGGCCACGCAGGGCGCCGACGTGGCCTTCAGCTATCGAGGTAACGCCGCCGCCGCCGCCGCGACGCGATCCGAGGTCGAGACGCTCGGCCGGCGCTGCCTGGCGATCCAGGGGGACGTCAAGGACCCGGATGCGGCCGAGGCCATCGTGAAGCAGACCCTCGAGGCCTTCGGCAAGGTCGACATCCTCGTGAACAACGCCGGGATCACCCGCGACGACCTGATCATGCGGATGAGCCTCGAAGCCTGGCGCGACGTCCTGGAGACGAACCTCTTCGGGGCGTTCTACATGACCAAGGCGGTCAGCCGGCCGATGCTCAAGGCGAAGGCCGGCCGGATCGTCAACATCACCAGCGTGTCGGGTCAGGCGGGCCAGACCGGCCAGGCGAACTACAGCTCGGCCAAGGCCGGGCTCATCGGGCTGACGAAGGCGACCGCCCGCGAGCTGGCCAGCCGGGGGATCACGGCCAACGCCGTCGCCCCAGGGTTCGTCCTGACCGAGCTCACCCAGGATCTCCCCGAGCCGCTCCAGGAGCAGATCAAGACGGCCACCCCACTGGGCCGTTTCGGGACGACCGCGGAGGTCGCCGATGCCGTCGCGTTCCTCGCCTCGGACGAGGCCGGCTACATCACCGGCCAGGTCCTGGCGGTCGACGGCGGCCTGGTGATGATGTAGCGCCGATGGCCGGCCCGACCACGGTCGAGGAGTATCTGGCCGCCCTGCCGGACGACCGCCGCGTCGTCCTCGAGGAGCTGCGGGCGACGATCCGGGCCGCCGCGCCCGAGGCGACCGAGACGATCGCCTACCAGATGCCGGCGTTCCGGAGCCACGGTGACCGGTTCCTCGTGTCCTACGCTGCGTTCAAGAGCCACTCCAGCCTGTTCCCGGCGAGCGGGGCGGTCGTCGAGGCGCTCGGCGAGGAGCTGACGCCCTGGCTGTCGGGGAAGGGGACGATCCGCTTCCCGGTGGACCGTCCCATCCCGCTCGACCTGGTGACCAGGATCGTCATGGTCCGGCTCGCGGAGACCGCGGCGCGCGCCGGCCGCTGAGACGCCGTCGACCGGGGGACGCCCGCCCGGTGCTAGGCTCCGACCATGCTCATCCGCCGGTTCTCGCTCGAGGGTCTCGGGCACCTCTCCGCGCTCGTGGCCGACGAGGCGACCGGGCTCGCGGTCGTCGTCGACCCGCGTCGGGACGTCGACGCCTACCTGGCCGCCGCGGCCGAGCTCGACGTCCGGATCAGCCACGTCCTCGAGACCCACCTTCACAACGACTACGTCTCCGGTGGCCGGGAGCTCGCGGCGGCGACCGGGGCCGAGCAGGTGATCGGAGCCGGGGCCGAGCTCCGCCATCCGTTCCGCGCGGTCCGTCACGGCGAGGCGCTGGCGGTCGGGTCGCTCCGGTTCGACGTCCTCGAGACGCCGGGCCATACGCCCGAGCACGTCGCCTACGCGGTGGCCGACACCACCCGCGCCGAAGAGCCGATCGTGATGTTCAGCGGCGGCTCGATCCTCGTCGGCGCTGTCGGCCGGACGGACCTCCTCGGCCAGGAGCACGCCCTGGAGTACGCCCGGGCGATGCACCGCTCGCTCCACGAGGTGATCCTCCGCCACGAGGATTTCGTTGGCGTCTACCCGACCCACGGGGCGGGCTCGCTCTGCTCGACCGGGATCTCGGCGATGCCCGAGTCGACCATCGGCTTCGAGCGTCGGCACGATCCGCTCCTGCGGATCGCGGATCCCGACGCCTTCGCCCGGGCCCTGCTCGTCGGCCAGCCGACGTTCCCGCACTACTTCGCCCGGATGCGCCCCACCAACCAGGCGGGTCCACGGGTCCTCGGGCCGCTGCCGGCGTTGCGGCCGCTGTCGCCCTCGGCGGTCCGCGACGCGGTGACCCGCGGTGCGCTGGTGATCGATGCCCGGGCGCCCGAGGCGCACGTGGCCGCCCACCTCCCGGGCTCCCTGTCGATCCCGGTCGGGAGCTCCTTCGGGACGTGGCTCGGCTGGGTCGCGACCGATCCCGACCGTCCGATCGTCCTCGTCATCGAGCGTCCGGAGGACTGGGAGGACGCCGTCCGCCAGGCGCGTCGGATCGGCTTCGACGACACCCTCGTCGGCCATCTCCAGGGTGGGGTGGGCGCGTGGGCGGAGACGGGTCTCCCGGTCGAGGCCGGAGGCGAGCTCGACGTCCATGGGCTCGCCCGGGCGGTCGCCGCCGGCGGCCCCGACGCACCGCTCGTGATCGACGTCCGACAGCCGGCCGAGTTCGAGTCCGGCCACCTGTTCGGAGCGTGGCCGATCGGTGCCGGCGAGCTGCCGGGCCGTCTCGACGACCTCCCCCGCGACCGGCCGATCGCCACGATCTGCGCCAGCGGCTACCGGGCGAGCATCGCGGCGTCGCTGCTCCGGGCTGCCGGCTTCCGGGACGCGACCTGGGTCTCCGGCGGCGTCGCGACCTGGGCCGCCCAGGGCTATCCGCTCGAGTACGGCGAGGTCGTCACGTCCCGCTGAGGCTCGTCGCCACGAGGATGAGCGAAAGGCCGATGAGGACGGCGGTCGCGAGCCAGCCGATCGTCCCGAGGAGCCGGCCGCTGGCGAGCGGACCCATCAGGTCGCGGTCCGTCGCGAGACGCATGACGAAGACGAGGATGAACGGCAGGAGCAGGGCGTTGAGGACCTGGGCCAGGAACATCACCTGGATGAGCGGCAGGCCCGGGATCATGACGAACATGGCGGCGAAGCCGATGAAGAAGGCCAGCAGGCCGTAGAAGGCCGGCGCCTCGCGCCAGTTCCAGTCCACCCCGGTCTCCCACCCGAACGCCTCGCAGGTGGTGTACGCGCTGGTCAGGGGCACGACGCCGAGGCCCAGGAAGGACGCGCCGAGGAGGCCGACCGCGAACAGCACGCTGGCGCCCTGACCGGCGATGGGCGCCAGGGCCTGGGCCGCCTCGGACGCGCTGGTGATCGTCGTCTGGCCGGTGGCGTAGAGCGTGGCCGCGCAGCAGATGACGATGAACGCGGCGATGACGTTCGTCAGCAGCGCCCCGGCGAAGACGTCGATCCGGCTCGCCGGGAGGTCGTCCGGGCGGAGGCCCTTGTCGGCGACGTACGACTGGATGAACGCCTGGCCCCACGGGGTGATCGTCGTCCCGACCGTGCCGACCACGGCCAGCCAGTAGATCGGCGACGACGACAGCTGGGGGACGAACATGGCGTGGAACGCCGCCTGCCAGTCCGGGCCGGCCAGGAACGCCGAGATGACGTAGGCGAGCGACACGAAGATGCCGATGCCCACGAAGAGGTACTGGACCCGGCTGTAGCTGCCGAGGGCGATGAACGCGACCACGACGACCGCGGCCACGGCGGCGCTGATCTGGGGCGGGATCCCGAAGATCCCCAGGGCCGACCCGATGCCGGCGAACTCGGCCACCGTGGACCCCAGGTTGGCGATGAGCATGAGCGAGGCCGCGAAGGCCCCCCAGCGGACGCCCCAGCGCTCCCGGATGAGCCCCATCAGCCCCTTGCCGGTCGCGAGACCGAGGCGTGCCCCCACCTCCTGGGTGAAGAACAGGACGATCTGGCTGGCCAGGATCACCCACAGCAGCTGGTAGCCGAACTTCGCCCCGACGAGGGAGTAGGTGGTGATCCCGCCGGCATCGTTGTCGGCGAAGCCGCTGACCAGCCCGGGACCGAGGACGGCCAGCGTCGCCAGCAGGCGGACCCGCCAGATGGGCAGGTGCGGGAGGGGCGAGACCGATCGCGGGCGTGGACGTCGGCGGCGGGCGTTGGCCACGGCGGTCACGGTCCCGGCCGCGACCACGAGCCGGGTACGTGGGCTCGGGCGGGCCGGCTTGCCCGGACCGACCGACGGCGGCTCCCTGCGGGTCCCGGGCATCGTCCCGGGCTACCGGCTGAACACGCGCGGGAGGCGCTTCTTCCAGGCGGTCGGGATGACCGTGTCGATCGCGTCGTCGACCGTCACGATCCCGACCAGCCGTCCCTCGTCGTCCACGACCGGGACCGCGAGGAGGTTGTAGTGGGCGACCACCTCGGCGACCTCGTCCTGGTCGGCGAGGACCGCCACGGCCACCGGCTCGTGGATCATCACGTCCTTGATCCGCGTCTCCGGCCTGGCCACGATCAAGTCGCGCAGCGAGAGGACGCCGGTCAGCCGGTCCGTCTCGTCGGTGACATAGACGTAGTAGATCGTCTCGGCGTCGGGTTCCAGCTCGCGCAGCCGGTCGATCGCCTCGGCCGCGGTCAGGTGCTCCTCCACGGCGATGTACTCGGTCGTCATGATCCCGCCCGCCGAGTCCTCCGGGTAGCCCAGGAGCTCCTGGACCTCCTCCACCTCGTCGCGTTCCATGTGGGCGAAGATCTCGTCGCGGGTCTCCTGGTCCAGGTCGGCCACCAGGTCGGCGGCGTCGTCCGGGCTCATCTCCTCGAGGATGTCCGCCGCGCGCTCGGGCGCCAGGTCCTCCAGGACCTCGACCTGGGTATCCGGCTCCATCTCCTCGATCGCGTCGGCGACGGCCTCGTCGTCGAGGGAGGCGAGGACGCCGGCCCGGTCGCGCGGGGCGAGCTCCTCGAGGATCGAGGCGAGGTCGGCCGGGTGGAGCTCGGCCAGTCCCCGGTGCGGCACCCGCAGCTTGATCGAGGCGATCGAGGTCTCGACCGGGTCGACGTCCTCCCAGTCGATGTAGCGCTCGGCGACCGGCCGCCGGAGGTTGCGCGCAAGCACGCGATAGCCCCGCTCCACCCCGAAGCGCCGAAGAAGCCCGGCGGCGCCGACGTCGACCGCCACGAGGTGCAGGGCGCCCTCGACCTCGTCGAGGCGGAGGTCGTTGACCCGGACGACCTTGCGTCCGTCGATGTCCACGATCTGCTTGTCGAGGAGGTCGGACCTGAGGAGGATCTCGTCCGGGCGCTGGTGGAACTTCTCGATGTCGATCGTGGCGGTGCGCAGCCGGGCGCCGGTCGCGTCGAGCGATTCGACCGACGACCAGGGCAGGAAGATCCGGCGCCGGTCCGTCTCGACGACCAGCCCGGTCACCGGCGGGTAGCGGTCGCCGACGGCGACGATGAGGTCGGCCACCTTGCCGATCGGCTCACCGGTCCGGTCGCGCACGGGCCGGCCGATCGCCTGGCTCAGGTAGAGCATCTGCCACCTCGCGGCGGGAACCGTCCCGCTCGCCGGTGGCGCGCGCCGCGGGGGCGCAGGCCGTCAGAGGGCCGGACGGACCGGGTTCATTCCAGCGGCGCCCCGGGCGCCGCCACGACTGGGTCCTGGCTCCACGAGGGAGTCATCCTCCGGTGCTGCTTGGACGGGGCTCACGGGACACGGGCGCACGACGACGCGGGTATCCGGCTGGGTCCCGGCCGAGTGTAGTCGCGCCGTGAGCGGCCGGTCAACCGCCGGGAGGGTCGCATCCGCGCTCATCCGGCCGGTCGTGGGGTGGTACGACGGGACCTGGACGCCGGTACCAAGGATGAGGCGTTCACGATCGGCGACGCTGCCACGATGGCGGGGCGATGCACCTGCCGACCGTCCGCCGAAACGTGGGGTCGGGCCGGGCGGCGTCGAGCGCGCATCGAACGGATCCTCCGTTCCAGCCGGCCGATCCGGCGGGAACTGGCCCGGGCGTGCTCGGTCGACCTGCCGGGTCCGGGTCAAGGGCCGCGCCACCGGCCGGCGGCATGACCGTCGACGCCCCGGTCGCGAGCACGCTTCCGACCGGGGCCATCGCCCTGCTCGCCCTCCTCGGCTACGCGGCGATCCGGGTCACCGTGGGCGCCGACCAGCCACTCGGCATCGGGCTGGCCTCGGTCCCGCTCTTCTTCTCGGCGGTCTTCCTGCCGCGCCGTCGCGCGCTCGCCATCGGGCTCGGGACCATCGCGGTCACCATCGCGCCGATGGCCGCCGACGCGGATCCCCGGACCATCCTCGACGCGGCGATCCTCGCCGAGCTCGTCATCCTCGTGGTCGCCTCGCTGGCGCTCCGGGCGGCGATGCTCCGGGCCGCGATGTCGTCCGCGGCGGAGGCGGCCACTGAGACGCTCCTCAGCCAGCGACTCGAGGCCGTCCTGGGGATCGCCCGGGCGCTGACCACCACGCTCGACCGCGACGCGATCTTCCGGACGATCGTCACCGAGGTGAACCGCGTGCTCGGGACCGACGGAGCGACGATCAGGATCGTCGAGGGCGACGGGGCGGTCCTCAGGGCGTGGGCCGGGTCGGGCGACGAGGTCGCCCGGCGGCTCCCGGTGCTCGGACTCGACGACGCGTGGTTCGGCGCCCTCATGCGGAGCCGGCGCCCGATCGTCGACGACGGGTCGGACGCGGGAGCTGACGCTGTTGCCGACCTGGACGGCGTCGGCGGGGCCGCGGCGGAGGGTCGGGCCGCCCGCCGGTCGGGGATGTACGACGGGATCATCGACCTCGCGTCGTCGATCTCGGTGCCGCTCCTCCTCGAGGACCGGGTCATCGGCGCCCTGTCCGTCTTCACCCACGAGCGCCGGGCCTGGCCGCCGGCCGACGTCGAGTTCGTCGTGGCCGTCGCGACCCACGCCGCGATGGCCATCCACAATGCCGACCTCTTCACCCGGACCGAGGGCTGGGCCGCGCAGCTCGCCGTCCTCCAGGCCGCCTCGGCGCGGATGAGCCGGCAGAACACGGTCGGATCGGTCGGCCGGGCGATCGTCGAGGAGGTCGGCCGGATCATCGACTACCACAACTGCCGGGTCTACCTCCTGGAGGAGCCCGATGACGTCGTCCCGATCGCCTTCGAGGGACGGGTGGGGGAGTACGAGAAGGTGGACCTCGCCCTGCTCCGGACGAAGGTCGGCGAGGGCTTCACCGGCTGGGTCGCGGGCAGCGGCGAGGCGCTCCTCGTCCCGGACGCGAACGCCGACCCGCGTGGCGCGACGATCCCCGGCACCGACGACGTGCCCGAATCGATGCTCTGCGTGCCGATGCGCTACGACGAGCGGGTCAGCGGGGTGATCACCCTTTCGAAGCTCGGGCTGGACCAGTTCCACGAGGACGACCTGCGGCTCCTGTCGATCCTCGCCGACCAGGCCGCGACCGCGGTCGAGTCCGCCCGACTGCTCGACCGCAGCGAGCGTCTCGCCGCCGAGCTCCGGCGACTGCTCGAGATGAGCAGCGGGCTGGCCCAGAGCCTCGACCCGCGCGAGGTGGGCGACCTCATCGCCCGGCACATGGTCGACGCGCTCGGGGTGGACGAGTGCGCGATCAGCTGGTGGGACCGACCGGCCGACCGCCTCCTGACCCTCGGCTACTGGCCGCCCGTCCCACCCGATGAGATCCAGCCGATCTTCGCCCTGGCGGGGTTCCCCGAGACGACCCGGGTCCTCGAGGAGCAGACCGCCTCGATCATCCGGGTCGACGACGCCACGGCCGACCCGGCCGAGGTGGCCTACCTCGTGGCCCAGGGCGACGCCGTCTCGGCGATGCTCCCGCTCGTGGCCAAGGGTCGCTCGATCGGCCTGGCCGAGCTGATGAGCCGCTCGCCGGTGGTCCTCGACGAGTCGTCGCTGGAGCTGGCCCGGACGATGGCCAACGAAGCCGCGATGGCGCTCGAGAACGCCCGCCTCTACCAGGACGCCCGCGAGCTCGCCGACCGCGACCAGCTGACCGGCTTCTACAACCACCGGTATCTGCACCAGCGCCTCGGCGAGGAGATCGTCCGGGCCCAGCGTGCCCGCTCGGCGCTGGCGATCCTGATGATCGACCTCGACGACTTCAAGCTGGTCAACGACACGTTCGGCCACCTCTTCGGCGATCGCGTCCTGGCCTGGACCGCGGAGCAGATCCGGACGACCCTCCGGGTGAGCGACATCGCGGCCCGCTACGGCGGTGACGAGTTCGCGGTCATCCTGCCCGACACGGACCGTGCCGCCGCCGACCGCGCCGCCGCCCGGATCGTGGACGCGTTGCGCGCCCGCGGGTTCGAGAGCGAGGAGCGGGGGACGGTCCCGGTCGGTGCCTCGATCGGCGTCGCCGCGTTCCCGGCCGACGGCCGGACCGGGAGCGAGCTCATCGCCGTGGCCGACGACGAGATGTACCGGGTCAAGGTCGAGACCGGCCACGCGACCGTCCGGCCGGTCGATCCGCCGGCCCGGACCCGCCGGGTGCGACGGGAGCAGGTCGGCGCCACGGCGGACTGACCGGGTCGTCGGACGGTACCTTCGTACCATGGGAGAACCGACGGAGGTACTACCGCCGCGGGCTGGACGAACGGGTGTTCGCACGCGCATCCTCACGACGTGGCGTCGCCCGTGCCCCCCAGCCACGATCCGGTCGGGTCCGAACCCAGCGCTCGCAGGCTTCGGACGACCTGGCGACTCCTGGTCGGCTCGTTCGCCCTCCTGGCCGGCGCCGCGACGCTGGCCCTGGCCGTGGGACCGGTCCGGGTCCTCGATCTCGTCGTCCTCGTCCTCATCGGGCTGACCGCCGCCGCGGCGACCGGTCATCACCGCGCCGTCTCGCGTCGTGAGGCGGAGCGACGGCTCGAGGCGGAGCACGTCGCGCGGATCCTCCAGGGACTGTCCCGGTCGGGCTCGCCGGACGAGATCGTCGAGGCGATCGTCGGCGACCTGGCCGTCGGCACCGGCGCCGACCACACGGTCGTCGTCCGACTCCGGGCGGACGACGGCGTGCTCGAGGCGCGGCTGGCCGGGGCGCGGCCGGAGGACCCGACGAGCATCACCCGATTGCCCCTCTCCGACCTCGACCCCGACGGTGACCTGGAGGCGCGGGTGCGGACCGTCTTCGGTCTCTCGAACACGATCGCCGCCCCGCTCCGAGGCGAGCAGGGGCTCATCGGGGCGATCGTCCTCGCCCGGCGGATCGACGAACCGTGGTCGGCGGCCTCGCGGCGGATCCTCCAGGCCGCGGCCATCGAGGCGGCGGCGGCGCTCGGTCGCGTCGCGTCGCATCGGGATGCCGAGACGCGCGCCTCCACCGACGCCCTGACCGGCCTCCCGAACCGACGCTACTTCGACGAGTTCTGCGCCCTTCTGGCCCATCGCCGACGGGCCGACGACGCGGTCGGCGTCCTGATGGTCGATATCGACCACTTCAAGCGGGTCAACGACCGCTACGGCCACGATGCCGGCGACGAGGTCCTCCGGGCGGTGGCCATGGCGATCGGTGGCGCCGTGCGCGACGGCGACGTGCCGGCCCGATTCGGCGGGGAGGAGTTCGCCGTCCTGCTCCGGAACCCCTCGGAGCGGGTCGCCATGGAGGTCGGTGAGCGGATCCGGGCCGCCGTGGGATCGCTCGATCTCCGGACGATGGGCGTCCCGCCGGTCAGCGTCTCGGTGGGGGTCGCGATCGAGCACGATCCCGACGCGCCGATCGCCGAGGTGGTCGCCGACGCGGACCGGGCGCTCTACCGGGCCAAGCGGGGTGGGCGCGACCGGGTCGTCGCCGCGTGACCGGTCTCCGCATCGGGTAGTCCGACCCGGCCGACCGTCCGCGGGCGCGAGGGCCCGGGGCTCCTGTACCCTCGGGCGATGCCGACCGAGCCAGCGGACCCGACCGGGGCGGCGGCTGCCGCCGGGCAGGCCGACCCCACCGCCATCCCCCTCCTCTCGAACGACGAGCTGGCCCGGATCTTCCACGAGATCGGCGACATGCTCGAGGTGAAGGGCGAGCTCGTCTTCAAGACCGTCGCCTACCACCGGGCGGCCGATGCGATCGCCCACTGCCCGGTCGAGGTCGTCGCCGCCTACCGGGCCGGCGACCCGCCCCGGATCCCCGGCGTGGGCCAGGCGATCAGCGACAAGATCGCCGAGCTCGCCACCACCGGTCACCTCCGCTTCTACGACCGATTGGCGGCCGAGGTGCCCCCCGGCCTGGTCGAGCTGCTCCGGGTCCCCGGGGTCGGTCCGAAGACGGTCCGGATCCTCCACGAGACCCTGGCCATCGAGAGCCTCGACGACCTTCGTCAGGCGGCCGAGGCCGGTCGGATCCGGACGGTGAAGGGCCTCTCCGAGAAGACCGAGCGCTCGATCGCCGAGGGGATCGCGACCTTGGCGGCGCGCGAGGCGCGGATGCTTCTCGGGACCGCCGAGGCGCTGGTCGAGACGTTGCTGAGCGCGCTCCGCGACGTCCCGGGCGTGGTCTCGATCACCCCGGCGGGCTCGTTCCGTCGTCGCCGCGAGACGATCGGCGACCTGGATCTGCTGGCCGAGACGACCGATCCGGCGGCGCTCGTCGAGCGGTTCACGACCCTGCCGTCGGTCGAGGGGGTGCTCGCCGGCGGTCCCCACAAGGCTGCGGTCCGGATCGCCGACGGCCCCCAGGTCGACCTCATGACGATGCCGCCGGGGACCGCCGGGACGTACCTCATCCACTTCACGGGCTCGAAGGATCACAACGTCCACCTCCGCGGCCTGGCCCGGGACCGGGGCTGGAGCCTGTCCGAGAAGGGGTTCCTCCGGATCGACCCGACCGACGAGGGGCCGGCCGATCCGGAGGGCCTGGGCGCGGTCGGCACGCCTGAGCTGCGGACGTTCGCGACCGAGGCGGAGGCGTACCGGTTCCTCGACCTCGACTTCGTGGTGCCGGAGCTGCGCGAGGATCGGGGCGAGATCGAGGCCGCCGCGTCGGGCACCCTCCCGACGCTGATCCGGGTCGAGGACCTCCGGGGCGACCTCCATTCGCACTCGGATTGGTCCGACGGCGTCCACCCGATCGAGACGATGGCCGAGGTGGCCCGGGCCCGCGGCCACGCCTACCAGGTCCTGACCGACCACAGTCGGTCCCTGGCGATCGCCCGCGGCCTGACCCCCGAGCGGGTCGAGCTCCAGCGGGCCGTGGTCGCGGCCCTGAACGGGCGATTCGCGGCCGAGGAGGCGGCCGGGACGGCCCCGGCCGGGACGTCGCCGGAGGGGTTCCGGCTCCTCCAAGGCTGCGAGCTCGAGATCCGCTCCGACGCGACCCTCGACTTCGACGACGAGTTGCTGGCCCGGTTCGACCTCGTCGTCGCCTCCCTCCACGTCGGCCGCCGACAACCCCGGGAACAGCTCACGGCCCGGGTCCTGGCGGCGATCCGGAGCCCCCACGTGGACGTCATCGCCCATCCGGCCGGCCGGATGATCCAGGGCCGCGACGACCTCGACCTCGACTGGGAGGTCGTCTACGCCGAGGCGGCCCGCACCGGGACGGTCCTCGAGATGAACGGCTCGGACCATCGGCTCGACCTCTCCGTCGAGCGGGCCCGGACGGCCCTCGCGGCGGGCTGCCTCCTGGCCCTCGACTCGGACGCCCACCGGACGGAGGAGTTCCACAACCTCGACTGGGCGGTCGCCCAGGCCAGGCGGGCGTGGGTCACCCCGGATCGGGTCCTCAACACGCGCCCTCGAGCGGAGCTCCTCGCCTGGGTGGCGGCCAAGCCGGATCGCGTCCGTTGAGCCGGGTCGGACCACGGTCGAGTGCTCCGGCCCTGGCGCCGGCGGGCCGTGGCACCGGGACCTGACCCGCTCATCGCCGTCGCGTACCATCCGGGGCGATGGACCCCCGGCGCGCCCAGCGGCGCGAGCTCGTCATCCTCGCGACCGCGGTCATCGCCCTCTCGCGCCTGCTCGACGGCCCGCTCCTCTGGCCGGCGGCGATCCTCATCGGGCTGGCGGTCGCGCTCGGGGCGGCGGCCTACCTCGGCGACGGCCGGATCCGGGAGGCGCCGCTCGAGGGGGTGATCCTGCCGGGGCTGGCGGCCGCGGCGTCCTTCGGGGCGGTCCGGGTGGTCCCGACCAACCTCCTGCTCGTCCCGGCCGTCCTCGCCATCGCGATCCTCATCGACCGGACGCTCCGTCTCGAGGACCGGCTGGCCGAACGGGAGGGCGAGGCGCGACCGGACGACCGGGCGACGGCCCTCGGCTACGCGGTCGTCATCGCCTTCCTCGCCTTCGTCGGCATCGCCACGTTCATCCAGGGCGGGCTCGTCGAGCCGGCCCCCGGACCCGACCTGCCGGCCCAGGCGCCACTCGACGAGCAAGCGTTCCTGCTCCTGGTGATCGCCGATGCGGTCGTCGCCGGGCTGCTCGGCTTGCGGGTCTCGGTCCTCCGCGAGCGGACCCTGAGCGGCGCCCTGTGGTCGGCGGCGACGTATGCGGCCGTGGTCGCCATCGCGGCGGCGTCCGTCCGCGCCGTGGCCCTGCCCCGGCTTCTCGCGCCGGCCCTCCTCGCCCTCGTCTTCTTCGTCTGGGATGGAGTGCACGGCGCCCCGCCGGCCCAGCGTCGCGACCCGCGCTGGATCTGGCAGACGGTCCTGCTCGTCGCCCTGGGCGTGGCGGTCGTCGCCTGGAACCTGGCGCTCCGCGGCTGACGCGGACGGTCCCGCCGGGCATGGGGCCGTCGTTGACGCCAGCGCCGGTCGGTGGTACAAACCATTGCCCCCCGATGCGGCCCCGGACCCGTCCGGCTGCCGCGGCCGAGTGCCACCGACGCGCCTCCCCGGCGCCGTGAAAGGACGACCCCGCCCGTGACCTTCCAGGACCTCGACAACCAGGCCGCCACCGCCGCGAGCTCCGTCCGCCTGAAGCGCGGCCTCGTGGACCAGGCGATCGCCCAGGCCTCGGCGGCCCAGTGGGCGGACGCGGCCGAGACGAACCGCAAGATCCTGGAGATGGGCGCCGATGCCGAGGCGGAGAACCGTCTCGCCAAGGCCCACTGGGAGCTCGGCGAGCTCTCCCTCGCCCGCGAGCACTACCAGACCGCCCTGGCCCTCGACCCGACGAACCGGATCGCCGAGCGGAACATCGACCGGCTCCGGGTCCTCCTGGTCGAGGCCGGCGAGAAGACGGTCCCGGCCCAGGCGGGCAGCAAGGCGCCCGTGTCGATCTTCGTCGAGGAGACCGGCAAGACGGGCTTCGCGTTCCTGACCGACCTGCCCGACCCGCGCAAGCTCGCCCAGGTCAACCCGGGTGACGCGGTCGAGATGACCCCCGAGGGCAACCGGCTCATCGCGATCAGCAACGGGATGCGGATCGGCGTCGTGGAGCCGCGGGTCGCAGCCCGCCTGCTCAAGCTCATGGCCGAGGGCAACAAGTACCTCGCCGGCGTGACCTCCCTCGGTGACAAGGACGTCCGGATCATCATCCGCGAGGTCTTCCAGGACCCTCGCAACTACGGCAAGGTCTCGTTCCCGACGGCCGCCAAGTCGACCGACCTCCGGCCGTACACGAAGGGCACCCTCGTCCGCGAGGAGATGGACCTCGAGGAGGATCTCGAGGACGACGAGGAGGACGAGGAGATCGAGGACCTCGATCGCGTCCTGCCGGCCGACGTCACCACCGACGAGGCCTTCGTCGAGGAGCCCGACGAGCTCGACGAGCCGTAAGCCTCGGGTCCGCCGGCGAGACTAGCCGACCGGCCCGGCCCGGGAACGGTCGGCTAGCCGGTCGCGCAGCCGAGCCCAGCGCCCGATCGCCCGGCGGTCCTCGCTCGGGCTGATCCGCCGCCGTCCCCAGCGGGCCAGCTCGAAGTCCGCGGCCAGGAGGTCGAGCTCCAGGTGGCCGACGATCCGGCGCAGCCGTCGGGCGTGGGCGGCCGGCGTCTCGTCGATGGTCCGGCGCAGGTCCTCCGATCCCTCCAGGGCGTGTAGGGTCGCCAGGTAGGCCGACACCGCGTCGGTCGGCCGGCCCCGAGCGCGCAGGCGTCGCCAGCGCTCGCGCAATCCGCCCGTCGACGGGGTCCCGTCATCGAGGTCGGTCAGCCGCTCGCGGCGGTCGCCGACGAGCCGCCGGGCCCCATCGCCGTCGGCCCGGCGCCAGGCCCGGGCGAGGAGCAGGAGACCGCCGACGATCGCCACGATCACCAGGCCGGCGAAGAGGTAGTCGAAGACCGGCGTGGTCGGCTCGATCGGCGCCCCGCCCCCGCCACCGGCCTCGTCGGCCGCCGACCGCTGCGCGCCGTGGGGCAGCACGAGGGCGATGATCGCCAGCCCGACAAGGATGAGCAGCGGCCCGACGGTGAAGGCCCCGGCTCGCCGAAGCACCTGGCCGCGCGACGGGACGACGAGCCGCGCCGCCACCAGGGCGACGACCACGACCGGCACCGTCAGCGGCCAGGCGAGGACCCAGCCGAACACCCGCTCCACTCCCACACCCAGCGGGATCGCCGCGACCGCCAGGAGCGCCGTGCCGCCCAGGAGCGCGACCAGCCACGCCCGATTCGCTAGCGGATCGACCCGCTCGCCGGCGGCCAGCTGGGTCCGGGCGATGCCGGCCGTGATCAGCGAGCCGAAGACGAAGGCGACCGTCGGCACGAGCGCCGCCTCGCGGAAGCTCGAGCGCATCGGGTCGGCCAGCGCACCGGCGAAGACCCAGGCCGCCGTCAGGCCCACGACCCCGAAGGCGAACGGGCGACCGGCCTGCCCGGGCTCGCCCACGGCGCCGGCCCGGACGAAGCCGCGCAGGGCAGCCAGCCCGAGGAGGGCACCCCCGGGGTCCACCGCGAAGGCATCGGCGAGGGCGCCGCGGGCAAGCGGCTCGCGGGCCGGGCCGGTCGCGAGCAGGCCGACGATCGCCCCGCCCAGCAGGAGGCCGACGATCAGCCCGACCCGGGGCAGTCCCAGTCGATCGAGACGGCCGGCCGCCAGGCAGGTCGCCGTCGCGGTCGCGACGAAGACCACCGGAGCGAGCGGCGCCGGGACGCGCGCGACCGCATCGACCAGGAGGTAGAGGACGGCGACCCAGCCGCCCTCGGCCAGCCCGACGCCGAGCGGGAAGATCAGCTCAACCGGCGACATCGAGCGTCCTCGCCGTCCGCCAGTCCCCGTCGAGCCGGCTGGAGCGGGCCGGCAGGCCGGCCGAGCGGGAGCGACCGGCGTGGGCCGCCGAATCCGGGCCGACGGCGATGTGGAGGACCCCGAAGCCGCTGCGCATGAGCCGCCGGGCCACCGCGAGCCAGGGACCAGGGTCCCGGGCCGAGACGACGATGATCAGGGTCCCGGGTCGGACCAACCGCCCGAGACGGCCGAGAAGATGCTCGAACGGGGCCGATGGATACGGGCTGATCCGGGCCAGGAGATCGCCGATCCGCCCGGCCTGACGCTCCGAGGCGCCCGGACCGATGAAGGCGATCCGGTCCGTGGTCCCGGTGAAGGCCGCGACGGCCAGGCCGCAGGCCGCCCCGTCGGCCTCGAGCCCGCGGGCCAGCGAGGCGGCCACCACGCAGAGCGTCTCGGCCAGGTCGTCGTCGTGGCGACCGGCCCAGGTCCCGTCGGTCGTCTGGATGTCGAGGGCGATGACCACGTCGCGGTCCCGTGACGGATCGAAGCGCTTGACGACCGGCTCGCCGAGCCGGGCCGTCGCCCGCCAGTGGAGGTGACGGACCGGGTCCCCGGGGGTGTACGGCCGGACGCCGGCGAAGCGGCTGGGATCCTGGGTCAGCCCACGCACGGTCCGGAGCGTGCCGGCCCGCTCGCGGGACGCCTCGAACCGGCGGACGGCCACCGTTCGCGGTCGGACGATGAGGGTCGTCGGCTGGGTCCGGCTCTCCTCCGCGACGGTCTCGCCGAACAGGTCGCCCGCCGTCAGGTTGAACCCCTCGAAGCGATAGACCCCCCGCCGGTCGGCCCGAAGGTCGATCCGCCGGGTGACCTTCTGACGCGGTCCGAGGGTCCAGTCGTTGACCAGCTCCGAGCGACCCGGCGTCCCGGTCGTCCCGTCGCCGGGCGTGATCCGACGCAGCTCCGCGGGCAGCGACTCCTGGGTCCGCAGCCAGGGCAGCGGCAGGAGCTTGCGGTTTGAGACCACGAGGACGAGGTGGGCGTCGTCACCGCACATCACCCGGTCCGGCTCGAAGCGTCGCTCGAACCGGAGGCGACGCAGCGATCGGCCCGCCCAGAGGGCGCGCAGGGCCACGACTCCGAGGACCACCAGGCCCAGCCCGATCATGACCGCGATCCCCAGGAGCCCGCCGAGGATCACGAGGAGCCCGCCCAGGAGCGGTCTGATGTCGAGCTCGCCGGCGGCGTACAGGGCCGCGACGGCGGGATCCTCGGGTTCGTCGGGGCCGTCGTCGGCCTCGGTCGTGACGTCCCCCGAGAGGGCACGCCCCGTCCGGAAGCTCATCCGGCCCGCTCGCGACCGGCGTCGACCGGCACCGGGACCTCCCCGATGACGCCGGCCAGGAGGGCCTCGGCGGTCGCCCCGTGGAGGGCGCTGTCGAGGTCCACCCGGATCCGGTGAGCCAGGACAGCCGGGGCGATCGCCCGGATGTCGTCCGGGAGCACGAAGTCGCGGCCGTCGAGGTAGGCCGAGGCCTGGGCGGCCCGGTACAGGCTCACGCTGGCCCGGGGGCTCGCCCCGAGCTCGATCTCCGGCCGGCCGCGGGTCCCGGCCACGATCGCCACGAGATAGGCCGCGAGGTCGTCGGCGACGTGGACCCGCCGAGCGCCCTTCGCGCAGTGCCGCGATCCGCTCCGGCGCGAGGACGACCGGCACGGCGTCGAGCGGCTCGGCCAGTGCCGCTGCGTGGCGCGAGGCGATCCGCCGCTCGGCACCGGACTCCGGGTAGCCGATCCGGAGCCGGACGAGGAACCGGTCCAGCTGGGCCTCGGGCAAGGAGAAGGTCCCCTCGTACTCGATCGGGTTCTGGGTCGCCAGGACCAGGAACGGGTCGGGCAGGGCCCGGGTCCGCCCCTCGACCGAGACCTGGTGCTCCTGCATCGCCTCGAGGAGGGCGCTCTGGGTCCGCGGCGTGGCCCGGTTGATCTCGTCGACGAGGAGGACGTTGGTGAAGACCGGGCCGGGCACGAAGCGGAGCGTCATCCCGTCGGCCGGCCGGCCCTCGAGGATGCTCGCCCCGGTGACGTCGCCCGGCAGGAGGTCCGGCGTCCCCTGGATCCGGCCGAAGTCGAGCCCCAGGGCTCGCGCGAAGGCCCGCGCGAGGAGGGTCTTGCCGACCCCCGGCACGTCCTCGATGAGGGCGTGGCCCTCGGCCAGGAGGGCCACCGCGAGCAGCCGCAACGGCCCGTCGAGGTCGACCACGGCGACGGCGACGGCCTCCCGGAGGGCGTGCCAGGCCCGGGCGGCGTCGGCGGCGCCGATCGCGGGCGGGGGATCAGTGGGCTGGCCCGACGGGGAGGGCTGCTCGCCGGTGGTCTCGGTCACGTCGTGCTCCGGATGGGCGCGGGACGGTGGGCGGGAACTCCGCCGTCACAGGGTACGACCACGGGTCGCCCGAGGTTCGGATGGCGCGACTGTGGCAGGATGCAGCGATGGCGGGACGTGACCTTCCCATCCGCGGCGAGCCGGGCTTCAGCCTGCCCGCGCTCGGGCGCCTCGCGCCACCGCCCCCGCCGGAGCTGGTGGGAGCCTGGATCGATGCCCACTCGAAGCCGGGCGACGTCGTCCTCGACCTCCACGCCCGGGGCGGCTGGATCGCCCGGGCGGCGGTCGATCGCCAGCGTCGGGCGGCGAGCCTGGAGACGAGCCCGCTCACCCGGCTTCTGGCCGAGGTGGTCCTTCGGCCGCCGGACGTCCGCCATCTCGACGCCGCCTTCCAGGCGATCGCCGCCGCCCCGCGGGAGCAGTCGGCCCTCAAGGTCTGGCTGGGCGAGAAGTTCGGCAGCCGCTGCGCGACGTGCGGTCGGACGGTGGTCCTCGACGAGGTCGTCTGGGAGAGCGTCCCGGACGGCCCGCCGCGACCCGTCCACAAGCACTACCGCTGCACGGCCTGTCGCGACCAGGTGGGTGGCGGGGACCAGCGCCACGGCGCGATCGACGAGACCGACCTGGCCAGGATCGCCGCGACCGATCCGCGGGGCGACGCCTGGCGCGAGATCCACGAGCGGTTCCCGACCCTGGATGGCGACGACTCGCTCGTCGAGCAGCTCCTCGATCTCCACACGCCCCGCCAGCTGGCCGGTCTCCAGGCGATCCTCGAGCGGATCGAGACCGACCTCCGTTCGGCGCCCGTGGAGGCGGCGATGCGCCTGGCGCTCCTCCACGCCCTGGCTCCCGGCGTCTCGGCTGAACGGCTACCCGGGCCGGATCGCGAACCTGAGGATCAGCGGCGGGAAGATCCGCCTGCCGGCCGGCGGCCAGTGGCGCGAGCGCAACCCGTGGCTCGCCTTCGAGGACGGCTTCCGGGTGGTCCGCGGGTTCATCCAGCGCCTCGAGGCGGCCCCCCTCGGGCTGATGACCGCCCGCTTCGGCGAGGACCTCCAGAGCCTGGCCGAGGGGATGGCCAACGTGGTCGTCCGGCTCGGGACGCCGTCGTCGTTCCACTCGCTGGCCGCCGAGGCCGATGCGCTGGCCCGTCTGCCCGACCGGCCGCGGGTCCGGCTCGTCCTCGGCCAGCCGCCGATGCGCCCGAACGTCGAGCGTCTCTCGACCGCCTACTTCGCGACCGGCTGGATCCTCGGCCGGGAGGCCGCCTCGCTCCTCCCGCTCGACGCCGTCTTCGGCGGCGCCGGACGGGCGCCCTGGGGCTGGCAGTCGACGGCGATCCGGCGCGCCTTCGATGCCGCCGCACCGCTCCTGGCCCGCGACGGTAGGGCCGTCCTCCTTCTCGAGCCGGGCGGCCCGGAGGGGCTGCTCGCGGCGGCTCTCGGCGGTGTCGGCGCCGGGTACCGGCTGATCGGCGCACGGCTGGACGAGCCGGGCGAGGAGACCGGCGGCGTCGTCGAGTTCGTCCCGCCCGGGGCGCCGGTGCCGATGCGACCCCGGACCCGGGCGAACGTGCACCTGCCGTCGACGCCCGGTGGGGCAGGGGACCCGGAGACCGTCCCCGGACGCGGGCTGTTCGCGCCGCCCGAGCGGTTCGACCGCGTCCGCTTCTCCGAGGCCGACGTCGCCCGGACGGTGACCGAGACCGCCGTCGAGATCCTCCAGGCGCGCGGCGAGCCGGCCCGCTACGAGCGGATCCTCGGCGAGATCCTGGTCGGGCTGGACCGGGCCGGTCAGCTCCGTCGGCTCGTCGCTCGCCCCGGTGGTCGGACCGATGGCGCGGACGAGCCGCCCGGCGAGCAGGCCGAGGCGTGGCCAGCGGACGACAGCTCGACAGATGAGGCGATCGGCCGCGGGGCGGGCCGACCGGACGCCGCCGGTCCCAGTGCGTCCACCCGATCGCGGGGTGGCGGACCCGTCGGCTCGGGCGACGATCAGCCGGCTGCGCCGTCGACGGGCGTCGAGTCGGACGGAGGCGAGGCCCACCGCCCGGCGGCCGGCCCGCAGGTCGAGCGGAGCGGCCCGGCCGCCCGGGAGCCCGCCGTGGTCGCCGCTGCCGACCAGGTCGAGCGGCTCCTCGCGATCATCCGGGACGAGCTCGCCCGACCGAACCACCGTCGACTCCACGAGATCGAGCCCGGTCGCTGGTGGCTGTCCGACCCGGCCGACATCGCCGCCGCCGCGCTGCCCCTCGCCGACCGCGTGGAGTGGTCGGTCTACAGCCTGCTGTCCACCGCCGGTCGCCTCTCCGAGGCCGCCTTCAACGAGCGGATCGCCGCCCTCTTCACCGGTCACGACCTGCCCGACGAGGCGCTCGTCCAGGCCTGCCTCGAGAGCTACCGGAGCCTGGCCAGCACGCCCGACCGGATCGTCACCGCCGACGACCTGCTCCGTCGCTCGCACGAGCACAGCGAGGTCGTGGCCGAGCTGGTGGACACCGGGCACCGGCTCGGGATGCGGGCCTGGATCGCCTCGCGCGAGCAGGTCCGGACCGTCCACGGCCGGTCCCTCGGGCGAGTGGCTCGAGGACGGCGAGCGGCGCCAGGGCCCGCCGAGGGTGGGCCGGGGGCGGCCCGAGGACGTCGACGAGATCGACGTGGTCTGGCAGGTCCGCGGCCGGGCCAGCTTCCTGTTCGAGGTCGAGTGGACGGCGATGCTCGGCGAGCCGCTGCTCCGGCGCGGGGCGCTCATCCCGCCGGCCGACGACATCGTCCGCTTCCTGGTCGTGGTCCCCGAGCGGACCGAGCTCCTGCGTTACAAGCTGGAGCGGTCGCCGCTTCTCCGGGCCGCCCTGGAGGACGGCAACTGGCACATCCTCAAGACGAACCACCTCCACGCCTTCGCCGCCCGCGAGACGCTCACCCTCGGCGACCTCGAGCCGTTCATCGGCCTCGATCCGCCGGTGGAGCACCGCGGCGCCGAGCAGATGCCGCTCTTCGGGGGCTGAAGGCGGAGACCAGGCCGGCCTATCGCCCTGGTCGATCGATTTGGACGGTTCGGTTCGCGACGGACGCGCCTGAGGGCGCTGAATGGACCGTCTCCATCGCCCCCGCCGATCAACCGGGCGGGCTGGGATCCATGGACCGGGGTCGATGGCCTCGTGACCGGTGGAACCGATCGCTTCGAGCGATCGATCGGTGCGTCTCATCCCTCCGAACCGGGTCGGCCAGCCCGTAACCGGCGGAACCGATCGCTGCGAGCGATGACACGAACGGTGGCCGCCCGGACCCCGGCGCGGCCCGTGTACCCTGTCTTCCTCGACCCTTCGGCCGCGGTGCCGGCCGCCCGTGCAGCAGGAGACCCCACGGTGACCCAGCTCGACCCCGACTCGCCGGTCAATCGCCTCGCCGATCGGTTCTGGGAGGCGGTCCTCGAGGACAACCCGACCACGGCCACGATGTACGGCGACGAGCGCTACGACGACCGGCTCGAGGACCCCAGCCCGGAGGGTCGGGCCCGCCGTCGGGCGCTCATGGTCGCGACCCTGGCCGAGGCCGACGCGATCGACGCCGCCGACCAGCCGCTCGAGGACCGGATCACCCTCGACATGATCCGGGTCGTGTGCGAGCTGGGGATCGTCCAGGAGGACCAGCGGACCGACCTGCTCCGGGTCGTCGACCAGATGGCCGGCCCGCAGACGCTCCTGCCCCAGGTCGCGATGTTCCAGCCGGCCGACACGCCCGAGCGGCTCGAGCGCTTCGAGGCTCGCCTCCGCGCCTACGCCGGCTTCATGGCGGCGAACCGCGAGCTGCTGATGGACGGCATGGTCTCGGGGCTGACCGCGCCGCGGATCGTCACGACTCGGACCATCGAGCAGCTCGAGCGGATCCTCGAGATCCCCGCGGAGGAGTCGGTCATCGTCACCGGCGCCCGGGTCGCCTCGGAGGCCGACCGCGAGCGGATCGCGCGACTCGTCCGCGAGGTGGTCATCCCGGCCGACACCGCCTTCCTCGAGGGCCTCCGGGGCGAGTACCTCGCCGCCAGCCGCGAGGAGCCGGGTCTCTGGTCGGCGCCCGACGGAGACGCCCTCTACCGGACCCAGATCCTGGCCTGGACCACCCTCGACATCGACCCCGAGGAGGTCCACCGGATCGGTCTCGAGGAGCTCGAGTCGATCGAGGACGAGCGCCGGGCCATCGCCCGATCGCAGGGCTTCGGCGACGACACCGCACGCCTACCGGGCCGCGCTCCGGGCCGACCCGGCCAACGTCCCGGCCACCGCCGAGGAGCTGCTCGCGCGGGCCCGCGAGGACATCGACCGGGCGATGGCGGTCGCCCCGCGCTACTTCGGTCGCCTGCCCCGGGCGAGTTGCGAGGTCCGGGCGGTCGAGGCGTTCAAGGAGAAGGACAGCCCCTTCGCCTACTACTACCCGCCGACCACCGACGGCTCGCGGCCGGGCATCTACTACGCGAACACCTACCAGCTCTCGAGCCGGTTCTACACCACCCTCGGGACCACTACCTACCACGAGGCGATCCCGGGGCACCACTTCCAGATCGCCCTCGAGATGGAGAACGAGGATCTCACCGTCTTCCGTCGTCTGGGCTCGCGGATGGTCGGCGGCGCCTACGTTGAAGGCTGGGGCCTCTACTCCGAGCGGCTGGCCGACGAGATGGGTCTCTTCCGCTCCGAGGGCGAGCGCTTCGGGATGCTCGACGCCCAGGCCTGGCGCGCCGCCCGGCTCGTGGTCGACAGCGGGATGCACGCCCTGCGCTGGCCGCGCCAGCGTTCGATCGAGACGCTCCTTGCCGCTGGCCTGTCCGAGACCGACGCGGTCATCGAGACCGACCGGTACATCTGCTGGCCGGGCCAGGCCCTCACCTACAAGTTGGGCCAGCGCGAGATCGAGCGCCTCCGGGCGCAGCTCATGGCTCGGGACGGCTCGTCATTCGACCTGCGCGCCTTCCACGACGCGGTCCTGGGCCACGGCTCGCTGCCCCTGGCGACCCTGGCCCGCGAGCTTCCGAACTGGGTGGCGACCCCGGCCTGACTCGCCGCGCCGACCCCGCGGTCGCCCGGCGGAGCCTCAGCCGCTGGTGGCGCGGAGCGACGCGGCGATCTCGGCGTGGCCGGCTCGCTCGGCCAGGTCGGCGGCGGTCAGCACATCCTCGTTGAGCGCCTTCGGGTCGGCGCCCTCGGCCAGCAGCAGGGCGACAGTCGCGGCCAGCCCGTTCTGGGCCGCGCCCATGAGCGGCGTGTAGCCGCCATCCTGCGCCGCGTTCACGTCGGCGCCCGCCTCGACGAGCATCGCGGCCACTGCCTCGTCGCCACCGGCGACCGCGCTGTGGAGCGGCTGGACGCGGAGGCCGCCGGTCGCCCAGGTGTTCGGGTCGGCGCCGCGGTCGAGGAGCAGGCGGACGACCGGCGGCCGCCCGAAGAAGGCCGCGAGGTGGAGCGCGGTGAACCCGTCCGGCGAACGGGCGTCGACCGGGTCTGGCTCGCCGGCGGACAGGATCTCGGCGGCGGGCCCGTCATCCGCCCCGTGTGGCTCAAGCGGGGCGACGACGCCGCGCCGGCTGCTCGCCTCCGCTTCGACGTCCCGCTCTCGGCGAGCCTCGTCGAGGCGAGCCTGGACCGTCTCCGGCTCACCGACGATCGACGCTTCGAAGAGGTCGAGATCGGGTCCGGCCGCGAGGATCCGCTCAACGATCGGCCACTGCCCGTGATAGGCGGCGACGGTCAGCGCGGAGAGGCCCGAGGCGTCGCTCGCCCCGGCCGCGGCCGGCCGCGCCACGAGGATCCGGTCGACCGCCGCAGCGTCACCGGACCGGATCGCCGCGAACAGGTCGTCGGTCATCAGGACGCTCCTCGGCGGCCGCACGCCGGTCCTCCGACCGCGGCCACGCTCCTCAGCTGTCGAACCCCACCCCGAACGCGTCCAGCGAGCGGAGGAGGAGGCCGCGTCGGCCCTCGTTCCGGTCCGCCCGGTCGAGCTCCCGACGGACGAGGTTCACGGCGACCGACCGGATCGGCTCCGGCGGGAACGGGAAGGGACCGTCCCGGACGATCCGGAGTCGGAGCAGGTCCGAGTCCGGGCGGAGGATGAAGTCCCGCACCACGCCGCCCGCCCAGCGCGAGGCACCCACCCCGAGGCCGGTGTAGCCCAGGGCGTGGGTGACTCGACCGCCGAGCGACTGGCCGAAGACGACGCTGAACCGGCTGGTCGTGTCGATCGCTCCGCCCCAGCGGTACGGGAAGGCGAGTCCGGCGAGCTGCGGGAAGGCCCGGAAGAACTGCGCCTCGAGGCGCTCGAACGTCGCCGGTCGCTGGTCGTAACGCGGACCGACGCCGTTCCCGCGGTGATAGACCGCGTCGTAGCCGCCCCACAGGATCCGGTCGTCGGCGGTCAACCGGAAGTAGTGGAACTGGTTGTTCGCGTCGCTGAGCCCCTGCCGGCCGGCCCAGCCGATCGCGTCGTGCTGGTCGGTCGTCAGGGGATCCGAGACGAGGACGTAGTCGTAGACCGGCACGAAGGTCGCCGTCAGCCGCGGGTACCAGCCGGAGTAGGCCGAGGTCGCGATGACGACGTGGTCTGCCCGGATGGATCCTCGGTCACCCGCACCAGGCCCTTCATCGCCCGCGGCTGGACCTCCGAGCGTCGTCCGGCTCATGGACGGCAACGGCAGCCCCAGCCGACGGGTCCACCCGAAGGGCTCGTCCCGCGCGGCCGACCAGGCCTCGGTCCGGACGACGACCCCGCCGGCGACCCGCTCGAGCCCGGTGACCCGGGTCGACTCGTGGATGACCACGCCGCGCTCGCGGGCGACCCGGGCGAGGCCCCGGCACAGCTTCGCCGGATCGACGAGCACGTTGTGGTCGGGGCCGGCCAGCACCCCAGCCTCCCAGATGGGGGAGTGGACCTCGGCCCGGACGGCGTCCCGGTCGAGGAAGGTCAGCCCTTCGCCGTGCGCGTCGGCCCCCTCGACCCATGACCGGAGCTCATCGACCTGGTAGGGCTGGTCGGCCACGGTCAGCTCGCCGGTCGGCTCGAGATCGCACTCGATCCCCTCGTCGCGCACGAACGCGACCAGCTCCCGGAGGTTCTCCCGACCGAGCCGCTCGAGCAGGTCGACCTCGCCGGGGAAGTGCTGCTCGCCGTTCGACCGTCCATGGATGAGGCTCGCCGCGCAGAAGCCGCCGTTCCGGCCGCTCGCTCCGAAGCCGACGAACGCCTGCTCCACGACGGCCACCCTGAGGACCGGGTCGGCCTCGGTCAGCCGGATCGCGGTCCAGAGCCCGGTGAACCCCGCGCCCACGATGGCCACATCCACGCGCTCGTGGCCGCGCAGGGGCGGCCCCGGGTCCGGCCGGGCGCCGGCCAGCCAGTAGCCGATCCCGGCGGCCGGGTCGCGAGCTGGGTCGATCATCGGTCGATCGTGACACAGCCCCCGCCAGGCCGTGCGCCCATCGACGCCATGGGCGCGCATCACACGATCTCCGAGCGGACTTCCAACGGAAATCGCAGGTGTAGCGCTTCGTGGCCGCGTATATCGCATTGACGAGCCCGATCGTCCTGTGGGAAGATGCCCCGGCTGACGTCCCGCTGGGCGCAACGCCCGGCGAACCGTCCCGCGAACCGACCGAGACGACACCCGCGCGGGGGACCCGCGGTCGCGTGGCCGTCCGACCTCCGGAGGGATCATGACCACCGAGCCAGCCGCCACCCCCGCCCCCGCGCTCGTCCGCACCCGCCAGCTCGAGATGTACCGGCGCGCCCTCAAGACCCTGCCCGGCGGCACCGACTCGAACTTCCGGGCCTGGGGAGAGGACACGATCTACGTCGATCGGGGCAAGGGCGGTCACGTCTGGGACCTGGACGGCAACGAGTTCGTCGACCTCCGGATGGGTTACGGGCCGGTCATCCTGGGCCATGCCGACGAGCGCGTGGACGACTATGTCAACGAGCGGATGCGCCGCGGGGTCAGCTTCAGCCTGACCAGCGAGGACGAGGTCCGCACCGGCGAGCTCATCAAGGAGCTGACCGGCTGGGTGGAGAAGGTCCGGATGACCGTCTCCGGCACCGAGTGCACGATGCACGCGATGCGGGTCGCCCGGGGATTCACCGGCCGGACGAAGATCGTCAAGTTCGAGGGCCAGTACCACGGCGTCCACGACTACGCCCTGATCAGCGTCGGCCCCAACGACATGTCGGAGCTGGGCGATCGGGACAACCCGGTTCGGCTGGCCTGGGGTCGGGGCATCCCCAAGCAGATCACCGAGACGGTGATCCCCGTCCCGTTCAACGACCTCGACACCCTGCGTCGGGTCTTCGAGCGCGAGGGCGACGACATCGCCGCCGTCATCATCGAGCCGATCCTGGGCAACGCCCAGGCGATCCTGCCGCGCGAGGGCTTCCACCAGGGCGTCCGGGCGATCACCAAGGAGTTCGGCGCCCTGCTCATCTTCGACGAGGTGAAGACCGGGTTCCGGCTGGCCCGCGGCGGCGCGGCCGAGTTCTTCGGGGTCACCCCGGACCTTGCCACCTACGCCAAGGCGATGGGCAACGGCTACCCGGCCGCCGCCTTCGGGGGTCGGGCCGAGGTCATGGACGTCCTGCCCGACCACGTCAGCCACGGCGGGACGTACGCCGGGAACCGGGTCGCCGCCGCGGCGGCCGTGGCCACCCTGGGGATCCTTCGCGACGGGACCGTGCTCGAGGGCATCCGCCAGCGCGGTCTGTCGATCCAGCGCGGGATCCGCGGGCTTCTGAACGCCAAGGGGCTGGCCCACACCTTCACCGGGGTCCCGGCGATGTTCGGGATCGTCTTCGCCGAGCACGAGATGCGCGAGTATCGCGACTGGGCGAACACCGACCACGACCTGTACGACGCGATCGCCGTCGGGATGCAGATCCGGGGCGCGATGCCCGAGCCCGACTCCCGCGAGCCGTGGTTCCTGTGCGCGGCACACGACGACGCCGACGAGGCGAAGATCCTCGAGGCGTTCAGCGCCTCGCTCGACGCCGCTCTCGAGGCGCGCGCCCATCACGCCCAGGGGGCCCATGTCGGCGCGGCCGGGGTCCAGCACGGGTGACCGTCGAGGTCGCTCCCGCCCTGGGCCTCGACGGCAACGCCGTTCGGTCGGTCGACCGGGCGGCGGCGCTCCTCCTCGCCCTGGGCGACAGCCAGGGTGAGGCGGGGGTGACCGAGCTGGCCCGTCGGCTGGGCCTCCACAAGTCGACCGCCTCGCGTCTGCTCGCGACGCTCCAGCGGCGTGGGCTCGTGGAGCAGGACGGCGAGACCGGCAAGTATCGTCTCGGCCTGGTGGTCATCCGGCTGGCCGAGCGCGCCGAGCGGACCCTCGACCTGCGGGGCATCGCCATGCCCGAGCTGGAACGGCTCGCCCGGCTGACCCGCGAGACGACCGGCCTGGGAGTGCTCGAGCACGATCGCCTGCTGACCGTGGCCCAGGCCGACGGACCGAACCTCATCGCCGTGGGCGACTGGACGGGGCGGACGTCGCCGCTCCACTGCGTGGCCTCGGGCAAGGTCCTGCTGGCCGCCCTGGCCGAACGCGAGGTCCTGCGGATCACCCGACTGGGTCTGGTCGCCCACACGGACCGGACGATCACCGAGCTCGAGCCGCTCCTCGAGGAGCTCGCCCGGATCCGGCGCCGGGGATACGCCACCGCGATCGGCGAATACGAGCCCGGGATGAACGCCGTGGCGGCGCCGGTCCACGACGCCCGGGGTGCGGTCGTCGCCGCGGTCGACATCTGGGGTCCGGCGTTCCGGATCCCGCCGCGACGGATGCCCGAGCTGATCGCCGGCGCTCGCGAGACCGCGGCGGCGATCACCGTCCGGCTCGGCGGCGCCGCCGCCTGAGCGACCCGACGCTGTCGGCACGGATCCGGACGGGCCCGGTCCGGGATCGGCCCGAGCGCAGCTCGTCGTGCCGGGAGGCCGTGCGAGCGGCTAGGCTTGCCGGCGAACGATGACGACGACGATCCCCGACACCGGCCAGCTGAGCGCCTTCTTCCAGGCGCGCGGGTTCCCGCTGCTCATCCTGCTGGTCGTGACCCTGATCGCCTTCCGGGCGGTCCGGCCGCTCGCCCACCGGCTCATCCTTCGCGCGCTCGAGCGGCGGACGGGCGACGGCGTCGACCCGGAGGTCGCCGCGCTCGCCGCCGAGGAGAGCCGCAAGCGGGTGACGACCCTCGAGGACCTCGTCGCGACGTTCCTGAAGGTCCTCGTGGTGACCGTCGCCGTGCTCGTCCTCCTGACGATGTTCGACCTCCTGCCGGTCATCGCCGGGCTGGGCATCGTGGCGGCGGCCCTGACCCTGGCCGGCCAGAGCATCGTCCTCGACTTCCTGATGGGCGTCCTGATCGTCCTCGAGGGCCCCTACTACAAGGGCGACTGGATCGAGATCGGCGGGGTCGAGGGTGAGGTGGAGGACGTCGGCCTGCGCCGGACGGTCCTGCGCGATTCGACGGGCACCGTCCACAGTGTCTCGAACTCGAGCGCCCGGATCGCCTCGAACCTCACCCGGATCTACGCCCGGATGGCGGTCGACGTCACGGTCGCCTACGGGACCGACCTCGACCGGGCGACCGCGATCGTCAACGAGGTCGGCACCGCGATGGCCGCCGACGAGGCGTGGAGCGGGCGGCTTCTCGAGACCCCGCGCCTCCTCCGGGTCGACGCGCTCGGCGAGCTCGGGATGACCCTCCGGGTGGCCGGCAAGGTCCGGGCCGCCGACCGCTGGATCGCGCCGGGCGAGCTGCGCAAGCGGCTGATCGACGCCTTCCAGGCGAACGGGATCGAGATCCCCGTCCGGGGCCGGGTCGTCCTGGCCCGTGAACCGGGGGCGCCGGAGGCCGGCACACCCGCCGACGGGTCGGAGAGCGGCAGCGCGGGCGAGGTCTGAGTTGCGGGGCATTCTCGAGGGCCGCGCTCGGCTCCCGGCCGCGTAGAATGGCCTCCCGTCGTCAGCTCGTGGAGGTGGGCCAGGTGAGCGTCGAGCCATCGCACCCGGAGATCGAGAACCTCCTCGCCGAGGCTCGGACGTTCCCGCCGCCGGCCGCGTTCAGCGCGCGGGCGAACGCCGGCGCCGAGCTCTATGCCGAGGCCGAGGCCGATTTCGAGGCGTTCTGGGCGAAGCTGGCGCACGAGCGGATCAGCTGGTTCACCCCCTTCGCCACGACCCTCGAGTGGGACCTCCCGTTCGCGAAGTGGTTCGTCGGCGGCGAGCTCAACGTCGCCTACAACTGCGTCGACCGGCACGTCGAGCGTGGACTCGGCGAGAAGGTCGCCTACCACTGGATCGGCGAGCCGGGCGACACCCGGACCATCACCTACCGCGATCTCCAGGGCGAGGTGAACCGGGCCGCCAACGCCCTCAAGGAGCTCGGCGTGGTCAAGGGCGACCGGGTCGCCATCTACCTGCCGATGATCCCCGAGCTGCCCGTTGCGATGCTGGCCTGCGCCCGGCTCGGCGCCGCCCACACCGTCGTCTTCGGCGGGTTCTCGGCCGAGGCCCTGAGTGACCGGATCAACGACGCCGAGGCGAAGGTCCTCATCACCGCCGACGGCGGCTGGCGGCGGGGCAAGAAGGTCGGCCTCAAGCACCATGCCGACGAGGCCGTCTCGGGGACCCCATCGATCCAGCACGTCATCGTCGTGAACCGGCTCCGCGACGGCTGCCACATGGTCGAGGGGCGCGATCACTGGTGGGGCGAGATCGTGGGCCGCCAGAGCGACCATTGCGACCCCGTCCCGGTCGGATCGGAGCAGCTCCTCTACCTGCTCTACACCTCCGGCACGACCGCCAAGCCCAAGGGGATCATCCACACCAGCGCCGGCTATCTGCTCCAGACGAGCTACAGCCACGAGATCGTCTTCGACGTCAAGCCCGACGACGTCTACTGGTGCGCGGCCGACATCGGCTGGGTGACCGGTCACAGCTACATCGTCTACGGACCGCTGGCGAATGCGACGACCGGGGTCATGTACGAGGGCGCGCCGGACACCCCCGACTGGGACCGCTGGTGGCAGATCGTCGAGGACTACAAGGTCACGATCCTGTACTGCGCGCCGACCGCCATCCGGGCGTTCATGAAGCAGGGTGAGGCCTACCCGGCGAAGCACGATCTCAGCTCCCTGCGGCTGCTGGGCTCGGTCGGCGAGCCGATCAACCCGGAGGCGTGGCTCTGGTACCACACCCACATCGGACGGACGCAGGCACCGATCGTCGACACGTGGTGGCAGACCGAGACCGGGGCGATCCTCATCAGCCCGATGCCCGGGGTGACCACGACCAAGCCTGGGTCGGCGACGTTCCCGCTGCCGGGGATCGCGGCCGACGTCGTGGACGGGGCCGGTCAGAGCGTCCCCCGCGGCGGCGGCGGGTATCTCGTGCTCAAGCGCCCCTGGCCGGCGATGCTCCGCGGTATCTACGGTGACCCGGAGCGCTATCACCAGACCTACTGGAGCCGCTTCCCGGGGATGTACTTCGCCGGTGACGGGGCGAAACGTGACGACGACGGGTACTTCTGGCTTCTCGGCCGGGTCGACGACGTGATGAACGTGGCCGGTCACCGGATCAGCACGATCGAGGTCGAGTCGGCCCTCGTCGACCATCCGTCGGTCGCGGAGGCGGCGGTCGTCGGCAAGACCGACGACGTGAGCGGCCAGGCGATCTTCGCCTACGTCATCCTCCGGTCGGGTCAGGAACCGTCGGACGCGCTCGCGGTCCAGCTCCGCGAGCACGTGGCCTACGTCATCGGCCCGATCGCCCGGCCGAAGTTCCTGATGTTCACCCCGGACCTGCCCAAGACCCGCTCGGGCAAGATCATGCGCCGGCTGTTGCGCGACCTTGCCGAGGGCCGGACGCTGGGCGACACCACCACGCTTGCCGACGCGACCGTCGTCGATACCATCCGCGAGAAGTCGGGATCCGCCGAAGAGGACTGACGTGCCGTTCGATTTCCTGAAGCGGAAGGACAAGCCGGCCGAGGAGGTCGCGCCGCCGCCGGAAGGCCCCTCCGTCGCCCCGCCCGGCGGCGCCGGGATCGCCTTCGACGGCCTGACGGAGGAGTGGCGCCTCGTCGGTGCGATGCGCCTCGACGGCCGGCTCTCGGACGCCCTGAACCGGCGCGAGGCGATCCCGATCAGCGATGTCTCCTGGGCGCCGGTGGACGGCTCGGAGCCGTTCACCGAGGTCCCGGGGCTCAAGAGCATCGATCCGTACGACCTCATCGTGGTGCTCGCCGGAGCCGGCAGCCTGCCGCCGCTGACCGATGAGGAGAAGTCCGCCCACAAGATCCACAAGATCAGCTACGACGTGGCCCTCGAGGTCCCGCCGTTCCGGGTCATCGGGACGGTCTACCTCTACCCGGGATCCGAGCCGGAGCGGCTGCTGGATCGGGCCACCGAGATGTTCCTGCCGGTCACCGGCGCGGTCGCCTATCTCGGCGATCGCCGGGTCAGCGCCGAGGAGGTCGACACGGTCCTCGTCAACCGCTTCTACCTGCGGGGCGTGGAGCAGGTCGACAAGCGGACCGGAGAGCCGCACCAGCGGATGCCCGGATCGCCGCTCGGCGGGGTCAGCTGGCAGGACCGGTCGACCTAGGGCGCGGGACCGCTCAGACGCGACTGGCTTCCCGGACGCGTTCCAGGAACCGGAACGCCGGCCGGCTCGGACGCTCGGACCGCTCGGCGGTCTGCTCGATCCCGAGGAGGCGATCGGCAAGGGCCTCGAAGTCCTCGGTGACCTTCTCCTCGGGGAACTGCTCGACGACGGTCCGACCCTCGTTCGCGGCCCGGACGAAGAGGAGGCCGCCCGACCGGATGAGCGCCATCGCCGGCATCCCCACCGTGCGCTCCATGTCCGCGACCGAGACCCCGCTGTTCGCCCGGTTGACGACCATCGCGAGCTTGTCCTGGATGTCGAGCACGTCGGCCAGGCCGTAGAGCTGGACGCCCGCCCTGAGGGCCGGCACGTCCGGGGTGATCGGGACGAGGATCCGGTCGGCCCGTTCGAAGATGACCTTGTTGACCGGGCCGTAGGAGGGATGCATGTCGACGATGATGAAGTCGAAGCCCCGGCGCGAGTAGTCGAGCGCATCGCCGACCTGGGCGGGATCGAGCGCCTCGGTGTCGAGCGGGCTGGAGGTGAGGACGGCGACCTGCAGCCCGTTGGGATGGTGGGTCGCCAGCTCGGCGATCGTCCGCGGTGCGGCCCCCTCCTCGCGATCGTCCGTCCAGGCGTCGACCACGGTCTGCATCTGGTCGAGGCCGAGCGAGTTCGCGATGTGCCCGGTGACGGTGTCGGCGTCGATGAGCAGGACCCGCTGGCCCCGCCGGACCTGCAGCGCGGCCGCGAGGTTGATCGAGATCGTCGTCTTCCCGACCCCACCCTTGGGGTTGAAGATCCCGACGACCGTCGCTCGCTTGGTGAACGCGCCGGAGTCGATGCCACGGCCCGACTCGATGACCGGGCCGCTGCCGTCGTCGACGGTCTGCGAGCGGATGAGCATCGCCTCGACCCGCCAGCGCAGCGCCTCGGGCGAGTAGGGTCGGGTGAAGTACTCGTCGTTGATCGTCGCGTTCTGGGCGGCCCCGCCGAGGGTCTCGAGGGTCTGCGGCGAGACGACCATCAGGGCCGGGATCGAGCGCCCGCCGTCGTTGAGCAGCGAGTAGTACTCGAGCGACGTGTCGAAGTCACTCTCGCCGTCGAGGATGCCCAGGGCGACCGATCGACGGGTCCCGAGGAGCGTCTCGAGCTCGTCCGGCGAGGCGACGGTGGCGGTGTCGTAGCCCGCGGCGGCGAGCTCGCGCTCGACCCTGGGCGCTTCTCCGTCGGGCAGCGCGATAACGATCGTCTGGCGGGGCATCCGGCTGGTCTCCTGACCCGGGGCTGCGATCAGGCCTCGGACTCGGGATCCCGGGCCGAGACGGTCAGCACACCGTCGCCGGTGCCGGTCACGCGGGCTTCGAAGCCGGACAGGGTCGGCACGACGTCCCCGAGGACGACCTCGGGCAGATGGACGACGGCGAACACGAACTCCCCGTCCGGACCGGAGGAGACGCCCACCGACTGGACCCCCTCGATCCGGCCCAGGTGCCGCTTGAAGCTGGCGATGCTCGCCACGCTGATCAGCCCGGTCACCACGACCTTGCTGGTCACGCCCCCGGTCGGGGCCTGGGTGCGGCTCATCGGACCGATCTGATCGGACGCCGGGACGAGGCCGGCGAGCCGCGCGGCGAGCGCGTCGTCGCCGATCGTCGGGATCTCATCGTTCTCGTCATGGCCCGCCGCGAGGGCGGCCGCCTCGGCCTCGGCCTCACCGAGGTCGGGGGTGAGCCCCAGCATCGCGAGGCGCGGATCCGGTCCATCGACCGCCTGGTCCTGGGTCTCGGCGACCGTCTCCGCCGGCTCGGTCGGGGCCGCTTCCCCGGCGGCCGTCTCGTCGGCCGCGCGATTCGCCGTCTCGATGGCGGCCATCGCCGCCTCGACGGAGGCCCGGTCGTCCTGGGTCGCGGTCTCGCCCGCGTCCGTGGCGTCCGCGGGGGTCTCGACGGCGTCGGTCGTGGTCTCGCTCGTCGGCTCGGCCGCATCGGCGACCGCCGCCGTGGCGTGGTAGACGGCGTCGTCCGGCTCGACCTGCACGGCCTCGGCCCGGACGGCCTCGGCGGTCGGCTCGGCTTCGGCGGTCGGCTCGGCCTCGACCGCCCCGACGGCCGCCTCGGCGGTCGGCTCTTCCGCGGTCGCCTCGTAGACCGGGTCTCGATCCGGAGCCAGGTAGGCGGACCCGTCGGCGTCGTCGAACGAGGGCGGCTCGGGCAGGTTCTCGGCCATGGCCGCGAACTCGGCGGGATCCTCCTCGTGGAGGAGCCGCTCGAAGAAGCGATCCATCTCGGCCTCGAAGCCGGCGACCCGCGACTGGACACCGTCGATCCGTCGCTCGACCCTGGCCGCATGGGCCTCGAGCTCACCCTCGAGATCCTTCCGCCGGGTGCCGATCTTGCGCTCGGTCTCTTCGCGGATCCTGGCCAGCTCGGCCTTCGACCACTCGCGGATCCCCACGATGTCGTCGTCGGCCTCCCGCCGGATCTCGGCGATCTCGTCCGCGGAGCGGGCGTGGACCTGCTCGATGTGGTTCTTCGCCTCGGCCTGGAACTGCTCGAGGGTCGCCGCCCGCGACGTCTCGGCCGCAGCCTGCATGGCCTTCGTCAGGTCGGCCAGGAACTTCGTCGGCTTCCTGGTGGTGGCGGCTGCCGGCCGGCTCGGGGCGACGGGGCTTGCGCTCGGAAGCACGGGAGTTCCCTCGGTGACCTGGGGGTCGATGGACGGGGAGGCGGGTTCGGACGTCTGGTCGGGGGTCGATCCGGTGGGAGCCTCGGCCGCGAGGGTCGCCTCGGGCTCGACGGCATCGGTCGCGACAGCCGGCGTCGCGGGCGTCTCCGCCCGGTCCTGGGCCTGGTCGTCGTGCGCCTGCTCGTCCTGCGGCTCTTCGGCCTGCCGGCCGCCGGATCGGTCTTCGCTGCTCCACGGGAGCCGGAAGCCGGTCCGCGATTCGGTGGTCGCCATGACGGTTCGATCCCCTCCAGGATGGATCCCAGCCCGATCTGGGCGTGGTGGCATCGTAGGAGCGTGGATGGGTGCGGTGGAGTGCGCTAGAGGTACTGACCGTCCGACCCGGTGGTACCGGCTCGGTCGCTTCCCCGAGGTCGGTCGGAGGCGGGCCGGGCGGGAGCCCGGTGCCCGCACCCACCGGGGCTGGTGCCATCGCCCACCGGGACCGGTGCGAGCGCTCACCGTCGCCCCCGGTGCTCCCGCGCTCACCGGGGTCGGTGCGAGCGCCAGTGCCCCCGGCTCACCGGGGTCGGGTCGGCGCAGCGCTCACCGGGCGGGCACGATCGAACCAGGCGGGCGATGGCCCGGTGCGAGAGCCACCTGTACCATGGGCCGATGCGATCGGCCTCGTCCCCGCGATCCGTGCCGGCCCCGGTCGTCGACCGGCTCGGACGGCGCCTGCACGACCTGCGGATCTCGGTCACCGACCGGTGCAACTTCCGGTGCACCTACTGCATGCCGCGCGAGGTCTACGGACGGGACTTCGCCTTCCTGCCCAGGGACCAGGTGCTGAGCTTCGAGGAGATCGCCCGGCTCGCCGGGCTGTTCGTCGCGGAGGGGGTCGAGAAGCTCCGGATCACCGGCGGCGAGCCGCTCGTCCGGCGTGACCTGCCCGACCTGATCGCGATGCTGGCGACCCTCCGCCGAACGGACGGCGGACCGGTCGACCTCACCCTGACGACGAACGGGTCGGCGCTCCGGGCGCTGGCCCGGCACCTGCACCAGGCCGGCCTCGGGCGGGTCACGGTCAGCCTCGACTCGCTCCACGAGGCGACCTTCCGGGCGATGAACGGGGTCGACTTCCCGGTCGCCAAGGTCCTCGACGGGATCGCCGCCGCCCGCGAGGCCGGGTTCGGGCCGATCAAGGTGAACATGGTCGTCCGGCGTGGGCTGAACGAGGATTCCGTCGTGCCGATGGCCCGATGGGCGCGGGCGGAGGGCCACATCCTCCGCTTCATCGAGTACATGGACGTCGGCCACTCCAACGGCTGGCGTCTCGACGAGGTGGTGCCGGCGGGTGAGGTGGTGGCCTCGATCTCGGCGGTCATGCCGCTCGAGGCGGTCCCGCCGAACTACCCCGGCGAGGTCGCCGACCGATGGCGCTACGTCGACGGGACGGGTGAGGTGGGCGTCATCGCCTCGGTGACCCAGCCGTTCTGTGGGGCGTGCACCCGGGCCAGGCTCTCGGCCGAAGGCCAGCTCTACACGTGTCTCTTCGCGCTGAAGGGCACCGATCTGCGCGACCGGATCCGGGGAGGCGCGTCGGACGCGGAGCTGACCGAGGCGATCCGGGCGGTCTGGTCGGTCCGGGGCGACCGCTACTCGGAACTGCGATCGGAGGCGACGTCCGACCTGCCGCGGGTCGAGATGTTCGCGATGGGCGGCTGACGGGCCGGTTATCCACAACTCGTCCACAGGTGGACGGATCGCGTGGACGGGTCGTCCGACGGTCGCTCGAACTTCGTGGATAAGCGCGTTGACCGCCCGTGCCGGTCGCCCGTACCGTAGGCCGTGCCCGAAGGGGCCGTTCAAGGACCGGGGCGCTTGCGATCACATCAAGGGTGTCTCGCCTCAACCGGTCGCTTCGGGCGCTTCGCTTCCCGGAGTCGTCGATCTCACCGTCGACGACGAGGGTCGCCCGGCGGGACGTGACCGGCATCCCGGTGTCGGTACTCCCACCGGGCGAGCGAGGTCCCCGGGCCGTAGACTCGACCCATGGCCGACCTCGACCGCTCCCGACCCATCCCGCCATCCGAACAGCCTGCGTTGCTGGCCGCTCTCGAGGCCGCCGTCCGCGCCCGGACCGACCTGGTCCCCGAGGTCGGGATCGTCCTCGGGTCCGGTCTCGGGAGCCTGGCCCACGACCTGGACGACCCGGTGGCCATCCCCTTCGCCGAGCTGCCCGGTTGGCCGGCGGCGAGCGCGCCCGGGCACGTCGGCCGACTCCTCCTCGGGTCGCTCCAGGGCGTCCCGGTGGCGATGCTCCAGGGGCGTCTCCACGTGTACGAGGGCAACGACGCCGGCCTCGTCGTCCAGCCGGTCCTGCTCATGGGCCGGCTCGGGGCGAAGGTGGTGGTCCTCACGAATGCGGCCGGCGGGGTCGACCCGGGATACGGCCCGGGCACCCTGATGCTCATCGCCGACCACCTCAACCTGACCGGTCGCACGCCCCTGCTCGGTCCGAATGCGGACGAGATCGGGCCCCGCTTCACGGACCTGACCGACGTCTGGAGCCCGCGGCTCCGTGAGCGTCTTCGGGCTGCGGCGAGCGCCGAGTCCGTGGTCCTCGCCGAGGGCGTCTACGCCGGGCTCCTCGGACCCAGCTACGAGACCCCGGCCGAGGTCCGGATGCTCCGGATGCTGGGCGCCGATGCGGTGGGGATGTCGACCGTCCTCGAGGCCGTCGCCGCCCGCTGGGCCGGGATCGAGGTCTGCGGCATCTCGCTCGTGACGAACGCCGGGGCGGGCTACTCCGGGCAGCCGCTCAGCCATGAGGAAGTCCTGGCGGCCGGGGCGGAGGCGGGTCCGCGGCTCGCCCGGGTCATCCGGCGCTTCGTGGCGGGGCTCGCCGCGGGCTGACCTCCCGGGCGGCCCGGCCGATCAGCGGCCCGGACGGATCAGCCGACCGGCAGGTCGCGCCCGGCGGCCCGGGCCGCCTTCGCCTTCTCGGACCAGGCGGCGAGGACCGTGTCCTTGTGCGGCCGGATCGGGCAGTGCTCGTCGCGGTTGCCCATCTCGTCGCAGTAGCCGAGGGCCACGCACTTCGGCGCCAGGAACGAGCCGAGGAAGGGCGAGACGGTGAAGACCTCATGGCGGATGAGCTGGAAGAGCCGACGGATCTCCCACTGGGCCATCGTGCACAGGCGCAGGCCGCTCATGTGGATGAGGGCCCGCAGGTTCGTGGTCATCACCAGGTTCGTCCGGGTCGCGTTCGGGAAGACGAACCGGGCGTCCTCCCCGGGGATCCCCGCGGCCACGAGGTCGCCGTACAGCTCGAGCGAGCCCTCGATCTGGTCCTCGTAGCGCTCGCGCAGAGCAGGATCCGCCTCGGCCAGCGACGTCGGCAGCATCGTCGAGGCGTCCTTGAACGTGACGTAGCGCTGGCTCTGCTGGTCGAACGCCACGCCGGCCCGATGCCGGACGAGCTGGTGCGACAGGGTCCGCGAGACGCCGCTGATCCCGAAGGTGAAGACCACGTGCTCGATCGTGGAGCCGTGGCCGGATTCGATGACGCCCTGGATCAGCTTCTGCTGCTTGGCCGGGTCGATCTCGCCGGCGACCGCGCGCCGGAAGATCTCGTCGGGCTCCAGCTCGGAGTAGCAGGTCCGGCAGGCGGTGTAGATGAGCGGGACGTAGAAGCGCTCGACGATCTCGCGATCGGGGAAGAGCAGGGTCGCCTTCATCCCGAGCTCGCGGCGGCCCGGGTTCTTCGGGATCGCGGTCCTGTCTCGGGCGGGGGACGTCTCGGCGGCCACGGGCAGAGTCTAGACCGTCGGGGGCATCGTCACAGCCGCCGCGGGCGGCCCCACGCCCCGCATCGGGACCGGTGCCCGCGACCTCGGGCGACCGTCACGGGACGACCGCCGCCCGGCCCGGCCGCGTCCGCGCGGCCCGTTCCTCGCGCCCGAACCAGACCCAGTAGAGGATCGTGGCGGTCGAGTACAGCGCGATGATCGTCACGAAGTTGACGGCGTAGGCGGCATCGAACCCGAGGCTCGCCTGGAGGATGCTGTACCAGGGCCCGGCGATGACCCAGCCGACCGACCAGAGCAGGCTCATCGAGGCGGACAGCGTCGCCCGTTCCCCGGCGCTCACCCGCTCCATCGCGAACGCGTTGAAGATCGGGTTGCCGGCGTTCATCAGCGAGTTCCGGACGGCCATCGCCACGACCACCGTCCACAGCGTGGGCGAGAACCCGAGGACGACGAGGAACGGGATGCTCGCGCTCTGGACCAGGACCACCGAGCCGATCTTGCCGAACCGGTGGGCCAGGGCCGGCTGGAGGAGGATCGCCACCACCGTCCCGAGCGAGGTGATCGCGAAGACGAGGTTCAGCGAGGTCAGGTCGAGCCCGAACTTGCCGCGGATGAAGAGGTTGAGGAACGGGATCACCTGGCCTGCGCCGATCGAGATGAGGAACCCCGGCAGGAGGAGCCGGAAGAAGGTCCGGCGGTCGCGGATCGTCAGCCAGCGCAGTGGCCCGTGGGTCCGGGCGCGATAGGCGGCCGCCGGGAACGCCGCCGGCTCGCCGCTCGACCGGGCGGCCGACGCTGCCTCGCCGGCGGATCCGGCTGCCGGAGCCGGACGTCTCCGGGGCCGGTCGTCGCCGATGAGGAAGACCGCGGCCACGGCCAGCGTCATCAGCCCCGCCATGAGCACGAGGATGACCCGGTAGGCCTCGGGGCTCTGGTCGCCGAACCCGCCGGCGCTGGCGACCGCCCCGGCGATCGCGCCGCCGACCACGGCCGCGACGATGTTCGTCACGTTCTCGATGGCGAACGCGAGGGCGAACAGCTCGCTCCGCTGGTCCGGACGGCTGCGTTCCGCGAGGAACGGGTTCTGGACGACGAAGAACGTCTGCTGGCCGGCACCGTACGCCGCCGCGAGGCAGGCCAGGGCGACCGGGCCGCTCGCGACGAGGAACCCGATCGTCGAGACGAGCATCAGGCTGAGCCCGCCGGCCAGGACGAGGCGTCGGCCGATCCGGTCCGACAGGAGGCTGGCCGGGAACGACGCGAGCGCCGATGCCAGCGCTCCCGCCGTGGCGATCAGGCCGATCGTCGCCGGCGACAGGCCGAGGGCCGCCAGGTAGAGGTTGAAGTCGATCCAGTACAGGCTCATCGCCGCGCCCGAGACGAGGGCGGCGATGAGGAAGACCCGGGCGTCGCGCTCGAAGCCGGTGAACCGCGCGATGTACGCGGTGAGCCGGGTCACTCCCCGTCGAGGAGGGTCACGAGGGCGCTGAGGTAGTTCTCCCACTCGCCCAGGTGGTCGTCCCGGGTCGCGACATCGGCGCCGGCCTCGCTCCAGCCCGAGTGGACCAGGGTGATCCGCGACCCTCCGTCCGGCTCGGCTTCGACGGCCCAGGTGACGAGGGTCGGGCCGATGCCCGCGTCGCCGATCCAGTGCCAGGTGTGGGAGAACCGGTCGCCCGGCTCGAGCGCCACGATGACGCCTTCGACCCGGCTGCCGTCACCGAAGTCGAGCCGATACGGCGATCCGACCGGACCCACCGGGCTCGCGTGGGTCAGCCACTCGGCCACGACGGCAGGGTCGGTCAGGGCGGCCCAGGCGGAGCGGTGCCCGGCGGTCGTGTAGGCCGTCAGCTCGATCGGCCTGATCGGCTCGAGTCCCGGCGTTCCCATCCCGCTCATCCTACGCCGGGCAGGACTCCGTCCACCGCGTAGGTCAGCGCCTCTTCGAGGGTCATCGAGCGGCCGTCGGCCTCCAGCTCGGCCCGTCGCTCCGGGGTCGCGTCGCCGGGCTCCGGGTCCAGCCAGGCCTGCTGGCCGGCCGTGTTGATCTGGGCCTGGACCAGGCCGGTGCCGAGCGCCTCCTGGATCCGTCGTGAGGCGGCCCACAGGCGGATGCCCCGCTCCTTGTCGCCGGACGCCAGCGCCAGCGTCGCGAAGTCCTCGACGGCGATCGCCTGGCCCGTGATGTCGCCCGCTCCCCGAAAGTGACGCAGGGCATGCCGGAAGGCATCATCCGCGGCGGCGAACTCCTCGAGCAGGACGTGGACGACCCCGACCATGTGGAGCGCCCAGGCCTCCATCGTCCGGTCGCCACTGGCCTTGAACGCGAGGCGCGCCTCGTCGAGCTCCGCGAGGGCCGGGCCGGTCCGCCGGGCGAACATGTCGGCGCTGCCGAGCGCCCACTGGACATTTCCGATCCCCCGCGGGTCGTCGATCTCCCGGTAGATCGTCAGGCTCTCCTCGAGCAGGTCCCGACCGAGGCTGATGTCGTAGACCGGCTCGACGGCGTTCGCGTTCGAGTCGATGGCGTAGGTGAAGGCCAGGTTGTAGAGGGCGTTGGCGATCTCGGAGCGATCGCCGATCGCCCGCCAGAGCTCGAGGGCCCGCTGGTAGGCCGGGACGGCGCCGACGAAGTCGCCCTGCCAGTAGGCCACCCCGCCGAGTGCCTCGAGGGCATGCGCCTGGCCGACCGGATCGTCGGCGAACCACGACCGGGCGGCGAGATCGTCGAGCCGGCGGCGAGCCTCCGCCAGGTGGCCGCGCTTCTGCCAGAACCGCCACAACCGGTAGGCGAAGGCCTCGGCCATGGCCGGCTCCGGAGTCTCGACCGCCCAGCCGAACGCCGCCCGCAGGTTGTCGTGGTCCCGCTCGAGACGCTCCAGCCACCGCCGCTGGTCGTCGCCGGTGAGCTCGGGGGCGGCGGCCTCGACGAGCTCCAGGAACGCCCGGGCGTGTCGCCGGCGGATCTCGTCGGCCTCGCCCCGGGCCTCGAGCCGCTCGGCCGCGAAGGCCCGGATCGTATCCGGCATGGTGAACCGGATCTCGCCGCCGGCCTCGGATCGACGGATGAGGCTCTGCTCGGCCAGCTCGGCGATCCCGTCGAAGACGTCCATCCCGAGCTCGTCGGCGGGTCCGCAGACCTGCTCGGCGACGTCCAGATCGCAACCGCTGACGAAGCAGGACAGCCGGTCGAGGAGGTGCTGCGCGGGCGGGTCGAGGAGGTCGTAGCTCCAGGCGATCGCCCCACGCAGCGTGCGCTGTCGCTCGGGCACGTCCCGGGCGCCGGTGGCGAGGAGCTCGAACTGGCGCTCGAGGCGAGCGAGGATCGCATCGGGCGGCAGCAGCCGGATCCGGGCGGCCGCCAGCTCGATGGCCAGGGGCATCCCGTCCAGGCGGGTGCAGATGAGCCCGATCGTCACGGCGTTCGTCCGGTCGAGGACGAAGCTTGGCCGGGCGGCGGTCGCCCGCTCGACGAAGAGGTGGACCGCGTCGAAGTCGAGGAAGCGATCGGGGTCGGTGGCGCGGGCGAGGTTGCCCGCTCGGCCCGTCCGCTGCTCGGGGGTCATCCGGCTCGGATCGGGCGGCACGGCCAGGCCGTCGAGCGGGAACTCGTGCTCGCCGGACAGGTGGAGGATCGCCCGGGTGGTCACCACGAACCGGACGCCCGGCGCGGCCCGGAGGAGGTCGGCCACGACCGGCGCAGCCGCCGTCAGCCGCTCGAAGTTGTCGAGTACGAAGAGCACCTTCTGGCCGGCCAGGAGCTCGACGAGGGCCTCGAGCGGGGGCCTGGTCCCGCTCTCGACGATCCCGACCGCCCGGGCGATCGTCGCCGGGACGAGCATCGGGTCGTCGACCGGCTCGAGCGGGACGAAGAAGGTGCCGTCGACGAAGTCGCCGGCCGCCGCGGCGGCGAGGGCGATCGCGAACCGGGTCTTGCCGATCCCGCCGGGGCCGGTGACCGTCACCAGCCGAGCGGCGCCGAGCAGGCGTCGTGCCTCGGCGAGCTCCCGATCGCGTCCGACGAAGCTCGTCACCGGGATCGGCAGGTTCCCGGGGCGCGCTTCGAGGGTCCGGAGCGGCGGGAAGTCGGTCGGCAGTCCCTCGATGTCGAGCTGGCTCAGCCGCTCCGGCTCGGGGAAGTCCTTCAGCCGGAACGCCCCGAGGTCGCGCCAGGTCACGCCGGCCGGCAGCCCGTCCCCCACGAGCCCCCGGGTCGCGGCGGAGACGACGACCTGGCCGCCGTGCCCGGCAGCCGAGATCCGGGCGGCGTGGTTGATGTCGATCCCCACGTAGCCCTGGTCGCCGAGGGTCGCCTCGCCGGTGTGGAGCCCCATCCGCACCCGCACGGTCCGGCCCTCCGGCCAGTCCGCCTCGGCCAGCCCGTGCTGACCGTCGACCGCGGCCCGGACCGCCTCGGCGGCGCTCGGGAAGACGACGAAGAACGAGTCACCCTCGGTGCCCTGCTCCAGACCCCCGTGCGCCGCGAACGCCGCCCGCAGGATCGACCGGTGCTGGGCGAGGGCCACCGAGTACCGCTCCGTCCCGATCTCGCGCTCGAGACGGCTCGAGCCCTCGATGTCGGTGAACAGGAAGGTGACCGTCCCGGACGGACCCGGCCGCTCCTCGGTCATCGATCCCTGCCCGTCCCGCTCTCGCCGTCAGTGACGATGGGATTCCGAGACGGCCCGCAACCGGCGGGCCACGCCCCTGAGGATCGCGATCGCGAGCCGGGGCCGTGCCTCGAGCAGCGCCTCGAACTCCCACGAGGCGATCGCCAGGCAGGTCACCGGCGTCTCCGCGGTCACGGTCGCCATCCGCGGCTCGCCGTCGAGCAGGGACAGCTCGCCGAAGAAGTCCCCGGGTCCCAGCTCGGCCAGCGTCTCCCCGTCACCGACCACCCGAGCCCGACCCGCCGCGATGAGGAAGAAGCCGGTCCCGACATCACCCTGGCGGACGATCGCCCGATCGGCCCCGAAGTCGACCTCGACCGCGCGCTCGGCGACCTCGGCCAGCGTCGCCGGGTCGAGGTCGGTGAACAGCGTCACCGTTCGCAGGAGCTCGATCTTCCGGTCCGTCGTCAGGCTCATCGCCGCCTCGCGTCGCTCGGGACGTCGCGCTCGGCCGGCTCGGGCCGGATCCCGGGGACTCGGCCGGACCGTGGGACGTCGTCCGTATACGATGGCAGAACACGACCCGGATGGGGAGCCCCAACCTTGAGGCGCCTGTGACCGCGGTCGCCGGACGAGGCGGACGGATCGAATGGCCGGGACCGACGAGATCGTCGACGCGATCGCGGGGTTCGCGCTCTTCGCGGACCTCACCACACCGGAGCTCCAGGGCGTGGCCCACGCCTTCGAGGAGCGCTGGTTCCCCGAGGGCGAGCGGGTCCTCCGGCAGGGGCTGAGTGGATCGGGCTTCCACGTGATCCTCGACGGCGCCTGCTCCATCCAGGTCGACGGCGAGGAGCGCGCCCGGCTGGGTCGTGGCGAGTTCTTCGGCGAGGTCTCCATCCTCCTCGGGGAGCCGCCGGTGGCGGACGTCGTGGCGACCGCCCCATTGCGCTGCATCGTCCTGGGGGGTCCGGCGGTGGAGCCCTTCCTGGTGGCCCATCCCCGGGTGATGTACCGGATGCTCCAGGCGTCCGCCCGCCGCCTGCGGAATGCGAACCGATGGCGGAGCTGACCGATCGCCCGTTCCCGCCGGGCGACTGGCCGGTCGTGGTCGTCGGCAGCGGCCCGGGCGGGCTCCAGGTCTCCTACGCGCTCCGACGGCTGGGCGTCCGACACGCGGTCGTCTCGGCCGACGAAGCTCCCGGCGGGATGTTCCGGCGCTGGCCGTTCTTCCAGCGTCTCCTCTCCTGGACGAAACCGTACGCGCCGTTCCCGATCGGCTCGCGCGCCTACGAGCGGTTCGACTGGAACAGCCTCATCCCGGAGGACGACGAGCACCGGGCGATCCAGCCCTCCCTCATGGACGGCAGCTCGTACTTCCCGAGCCGACCCGAGATGGAGGCCTCGCTGGCCGCCTTCGCGGAGCGGACCGCGCTCCGGGTCCGCTACGGCTGTCGCTGGGAGTCCACCCGCCGGCTCGAGGACGGCCGCTTCGAGCTCACCACGAGCGACGGCGTCTATACCGCCGGGACGGTCGTGTTCGCGGTCGGCGTCGCCGAACCGTGGCGGCCGGCCACACCGGGGATGGAGCTGGTCGCCCACTACGCCGACACCCGGCCGGTCGAGACCTATGCCGACCGTCGGATCTTCATCGTCGGCAAGCAGAACAGCGGGTTCGAGCTGGCGTCCGGGTTCCTGCCCTGGGCCCGGAAGATCATCATCGCCTCGCCCAGCCCGGCCAAGCTCTCGGTCCAGACCCACTCGCTGGTCGGGATCCGGGCGCGCTACGTCCAGCCCTACGAGGATCACGTGCTGGGCGGTGGGGTGGCCGTCCTCGACGCCTCGATCGACGCGGTAGAGCGGGGCCCGGGCGGCAGCGGGTTCGTGGTCCGGACCCATCGCTCGGACGGGGCCGGCGAGATGGTCTTCGAGGTGGACGAGGTCATCGCCGCGACCGGGTTCGTGACCCCGCTCCGGGACCTCCCGGACCTCGGGGTCGCCACGTTCGGCCAGAGCCGGCTCCCGGCGCAGACGCCGTTCTGGGAGAGCGCGACCGCACCCGGGGTCTTCTTCGCCGGGACGATCGGCCAGGGCTCGAAGGGCCTGATGAAGCACGGCATCCCCGCGAACTCGGGCGCGGTCCAGGGCGCTCGCTACAACGCCCGGGTCCTCGCCCGGCACATCGCCGAGACGCGCTTCGGCGTCGTCCCGGACCGTCCGACGATCCGTGGCTCGGATCTCGGAGGGTTCGTCACCGGCGAGCTCACCCGCGGTCCGGAGATCTGGCACCAGCGCGCCTACCTCGCCCGGATCCTCAGCTTCGAGCCGGGCCTAGGGATCGTCGACGAGGGGATCCGGCCGCTCGCCTGGTTCGTGGACTCGACCGGGCCGGACGCCCTGGCGATCACCCTCGAGACCGACGGCTCGGGCGACCTCTACCCGGTCCTCTACAGCCGGGTCGAGGGGCGGCTGGAGGAGCACCGCCTCGCCGCTGACCCGCTCCTCGACTACGAGACCGGGACGGCCCGGACGGCGGTCGACGCGGTCCTGGGACGGTTCGGCGCGGCCGTCGGCTGACCACGTCGTTCGTCGCCGGCGTCGTCGCGGGTCTCGGAGTGGCCGTCCCGTTCGGGGCGATCGCCGTCCTGATCGTCGAGACCGGGATGCGCCGCGGGCGGACCTACGCCTGGGCGGCCGGCGCCGGCGCGGCCACCGCCGACCTCGTCTACGCGACCCTCGCCGCCCTGTTCGGGGCCGCCCTAGCCTCGCTGATCGGCCCGGTCCAGGCCCCGCTCCGCTGGCTCTCCGTGGCGGTCCTCGTCGTCATCGCCGTGCTGGGCATCCGGGCGGCCATCCGGCGGGCCCGGGCCGCCCCCGGCGATCCGCACCTCGAGCGCCTCGACGAATCGACACCGCGTCGGACGTACCTCCAGTTCGTCGGTCTGACGATCATCAACCCGGCCACGGTCATCTACTTCGCCGCCCTCATCCTGGGCCTGCCGGCCGCCGGTGCCGGGGCGGCCGAGAAGCTCGTCTTCGTGGTCGGCGCCGCAATCGCCTCGCTGGCCTGGCAGCTCCTCCTGGGGACCGTCGGCTCGCTCCTCCACCAGCGGGTCTCGCCCCGCCCGATGGCGATCCTCAGCTTCGCCGGCTACGGCCTGATCCTGCTCATCGCGGCGAACATCGCCCGCGGCCTGCTCACCGTCTGAGGGCGGCGACGGCCGGTCAGCGGCGGATCCGGGCGAGCCGTTCGGCCGCCGCGTGGAGCGTCTCGTGCTTCTTCGGAAAGGCGAACCGCAGGGCGTGGCGACCGAGCTCGGGCCGGGAGTAGAACGAGGAGCCGGGGACCGCCGCGACCCCCGGGTCCGCGATGAGCCGGCGGGCGAAGGTCACGTCATCCTCGTCGGTCAGGCCCCGGATGTCGACCATCGCGTAGTAGGCGCCGGCCGGACGGAAGACGGTGAAGCCGGCCGTCTCGAGCGCCGGGAGGAGCAGGTCGCGCCGGGCGCGGTAGTCGTGCAGCAGCTTCGCGTAATAGGCATCCGGGAAGTGGAGGGCGACCACGGCCGCCGCCTGGAGCGGGGCGGCGGCGCCGACCGTCAGGAAGTCGTGCACGCGCCGGATCCCGAGCGACAGCTCGGGGCTGGCGATCGTCCAGCCGACCCGCCAGCCGGTGACCGAGTACGTCTTCGACATGGAGTCGATCGAGATCGTCCGCTCGGCCATCCCGGGCAGGGTCGCCAGCGGGACATGGGCACCCTCGTAGACGATGTGCTGGTAGATGTCGTCGGTGATCGCGACGACGTCGCGCTCGCGGCAGAGGTCGGCGAGGAGCTCCAGCTCGGCTCGCGAGAAGACCTTGCCGGTGGGGTTGTGTGGCGAGTTCACGACGATCGCCCGGGTCCGCGGGGTGAAGGCCGCCCGGAGCTCGTCGGGGTCGATCGACCAGTCCGGCTCGTGAAGGGTAACGTAGCGGGTCGTGGCCCCGGCCAGGATCGCGTCCGGGCCGTAGTTCTCGTAGAACGGCTCGAAGACGATCACCTCGTCGCCGGGATCGACGATCGCCAGCATCGCCGCGACCATCGCCTCGGTCGCGCCGCAGGTGACCGTCACCTGGCTCTCGGGATCCACCAGCCAGTCGGGATGGGAGCGGGCGGTCCGGGCAGCGATCGCCGTCCGGAGCGGCTTCGCGCCCCAGGTGATCGCGTACTGGCTGACATCCGCCTCGATGGCCTCGATGGCCGCCCGCCGGAGCTCGAACGGGCTCTCGAAGTCGGGGAAGCCCTGGGCCAGGCTCACCGCCCCGGCCTCGACCGCGAGCCGGTTCATCTCCCGGATGACCGACTCGGTGAAGCTGGCTGCCTTCGTCGAGATCCGCTGCATCGCCGGAGTGTAGTCGCGGCCACGGCACGCGCCACGGCGGCGGCCACGCCACGCGCCACGGCGGCGGCCACGCCACGCGCGACGGCCGCGTGCGGATACCATCGGACGATGGCGACCCCGTCACGCTCCCGGCCGGCCGATCCCGAGACGAACCCGTGGCGCCGTGAATCGCGCCGGCTGGTCTACGAGAACGCCTGGCTCCAGGTCCATCACGACGAGGTGGTCCGTCCCGACGGGCAGCCCGGGATCTACGGCGTCATCCATCTCCTCAGCCAGGCGGTCGGGGTCGTCGCGATCGACCGTCTCGACCGGGTGGTCCTCGTCGGCCAGTACCGCTACACGATGGACCGCTACTCGTGGGAGATCCCCGAGGGCGGCGTGCCATTCGACGAGGATCCCCTCGACGGCGCGCGCCGCGAGCTCCGGGAGGAGACCGGCGTCGTGGCCGCCACGTGGCGGGAGATCTCCCGGTTCGAGCTCTCGAACTCGGTCACGGACGAGGTCGGCGTCCTGTACCTCGCGACCGACCTGACCGACGGCCGGGCCGAGCCGGACGGGACCGAGGACCTTCGCATCCGGCGGGTCCCGTTCGCCGAGGCGCTCACGATGATCGATCGGGGCGAGATCCGCGATGCCATGAGCCAGCTCGCCCTCGAGCGGGTCGCCCGGATCCGCCACGGCGCACCCGGAGGTCCCCGATGAGCACCGCCCTTCACGTCCTGCGCGTCTTCCTCGCCCCCGACGGCTCCGGCGGGAACCTCCTCGGGGTCTTCCTCGACGGTGGGGCGATCGCCCCGGAGCGCCGGGCGGCGGTGGCGGCCGAGCTCGGCTTCAGCGAGACCGTCTTCGTCGACGACGTCGCGACCGGCCGGATCCGGATCTTCACGCCGGGGGCGGAGCTCGCCTTCGCCGGTCACCCCACGGTCGGGACGAGCTGGCTCCTCGACGACGTCGGTCACCCGGTCGAGGCTCTCCACGTGCCGGCCGGCGCGGTCCCCACGTGGGCGGTCGGCGCGGAGCGCTGGGTCCGGGCGCGGGCATCGTGGATCCACCCGATCGCCCTCGACGAGCTGGGATCGGCCGCCGAGGTCGAGGCCGTGACCGGCCCGCCGGCGGGCGAGGGGTCGTACTACCCCTGGGCCTGGGAGGACCGGGCGGCCGGCGCGATCCGGAGCCGGTACTTCGCGAGGGACTACGGCATCGCGGAGGACGAGGCGACCGGGGCGGCCGCCGTGCTGATCACCGACCGGCTCGGCCGGGACCTCGAGATCCGGCAGGGCCGGGGATCGCGGCTGTCGACGAGGCTCGGCCCCGAGGGGACCGTGGACCTCGGCGGGCGGGTCGCCCTCGACGGGATCCGCTCGTTCGGCTGAGCGTCCGGCCACGGGCCGGGTCGGGCCCTCGCGGACGGTGCGCGTGCTGCGACGACCCGCCCTGAGGTCCCTCGTTGGTTGACCGGCTCCGCCGCGCTGTGCGACAGTCCCCGTAGTCCCATGGGTCGGAGGGCGGGCCGCGGTGCAGTCTCGCGCCGGATCGCCCTGAGGAGGAATGGATGCGTCAGTCCGTCGCCGCCCGCGCCGCCCGTCTGCTCGCCACCGCGGGGCTGGCATTCGCCGTCCTCGCGCCGGCCGCCACGCCGGTGGCGGCAGCGGACGACAAGATCCTTCGCGTCGGCGTCCTCCAGGACCTCGATTCGACGAACCCGTACCAGACCGCGCTGGTCGTCGGCTACGAGGTCTTCGAGCTGACCTACGACCAGCTCGTGGGTTTCGGGCCGAACCTCGAGCCGGTGAAGGGCTTCGCCGATTCCTGGGCACGGGCCGCCGACGGCAAGTCCTGGACGTTCAAGTTCCGGCCCGACCTCAAGTGGTCGGACGGCCAGCCCGCCACCTCGGCCGACGCGTGCTTCTCCTGGCAGCTCGCCCTCGACGCGATCAAGGACGGGTCGAACGTCGGCCTCGGCTATCTCGACCCGGCCCTCGGTCCGGACGGCGCCCGGGTCAGCAAGGTCGAATGCCCCGATCCGCTGACGATGATCGTCACCACCGACGACGCCTCCGACCGGGTCCTCCAGACCTATCTCCCGATCATCCCCAAGCACATCTGGGGCAAGGACGACTACAAGAAGATCGGCGACGAGAAGTTCGAGCCGCCGGCCGACGGCAGCGGCCTGGTCGGCACGGGCCCGTACCAGCTCGTCGAGTGGAAGACGGGCGAGTACGTCCGGTTCAAGCAGAACCCGAACTACTGGGGGAAGAAGGGCGCCGAGGACGAGATCATCATCCAGTTCTTCGGCAGCAACGACACGATGGTCCAGGCGCTCAAGGCGGGCGAGATCGACTACGCCCGGACGATCAGCCCCGACCAGTTCAAGGGCCTGGCGACCGAGCCGAACGTCGCCACCGTCCACGGGGCTTCGAACGGGTGGACCGAGCTCGGCTTCAACACCTACGGGACCGGGACCGGCAAGACGATCAAGGGCGGCGGGCCCTCCACGAAGGCGCTCCTCGACCCGCTGTTCCGGGATGCGCTCGGCTATGCGATCGACAAGCAGAAGCTCGTCGACGGCGTCATCGGCGGCTACGGCACGATCGGCACGACCCAGATCCCGCCGGTCATGAAGCCCTGGCACTTGGACCCACCCGACCTGCGCACCTTCGACATCGAGCTGGCCAAGTCGAAGCTCGACGCCGCCGGCTACAAGGTGGACGCGTCCGGCGCCCGCCTCGACAAGGAAGGCAAGCCGATCAACCTGCGGCTCGTCTATCCGGACTCGGACCCGAACTTCGGGAAGTCGGGCCAGTTCATCAAGGACTGGTTCGAACAGCTCGGGATCAAGGTCACAGCCCAGAAGTACGACAGCGACACGCTCGTCGACCTGATGCTCCCGCCCGAGGCCGGCGACGCGAAGTACAAGGCGAACTACGACCTGTTCATCTGGACCTGGTCGTGGGGTCCGGACCCGAACGATCCGCTCTCGGTCTTCAAGTGCGACGCGATCGGCAGCTCGTCGGACAGCAACTGGTGCGATCCGGCCTACGACAAGCTGTACGACCAGCAGCTCGACGCGAAGACGCCCGAGGAACGCAAGGCGATCGTCGACCAGATGCAGCAGATGTGGTATGACGCCGCGCCGTACCACATCCTCTACTACGACGACAACCTCCACGCCTACCGGACCGACAAGTTCGGGGGCTGGCAGAACCAGCCGGCCAACGGGACGCCGCTGTTCTCCTACAGCATCCTCGGCGAGACCCTGCTGACCGACGCGACGGCGTCGCCCAGCCCGGCGCCGTCGGCCTCCGGGGAGGCGTCCGCCGCGTCCCCGGGGGCGTCGGTCGCACCGTCGAGCGCGCCGGCGGAGAGCACCAGCTCCTCGAGCGGCCAGACCACGATCCTGCTCGTCGTCGGGGCCGTGGTCATCGTGGGGATCGTCGCCGTCGTGCTCGCCCGGCGCCGCAAGAGCGGGCCGACCGAGGAGGAATGACCGCGGTCCACGATCGGACCGGCCGGCCGGGGCCTTCCACGCCTCCGGCCGGTCCGGGTCGATGACGCCCTGCGGCTGACGTGGGCCCGCGTTACCTCGCCCGGAAGGTCATCCAGGCGATCGTCACGATCATCTTCGTGATGATCCTCAACTTCCTGCTGTTCCGGATGATGCCCGGCGGGCCGGAGGGGATGCTCCGGGGCAACCCTCACATCACGCAGGCGACGCGTGATGCGGCGCGGGCCCGCTGGGGTCTCGACAAGCCGCTCATCCCGGACCAGCTCCTCGACTACGTGACGGCGACGGCCTCGGGCGACCTCGGCTACTCGATCAAGTTCCGGGGCGAGCCGGTGGTGGAGGTCATCGGGCTGCGCTTCTGGCCGACGATCATCCTCATCGGCCTGGCGGAGGTCATCGCGATCTTCGTCGGCCTGACGCTCGGCTCCTATGCCGGCTGGAAACGCGGCGGGCGGGTCGACCGGGTGGGCAACGGGATCAGCCTCGTGCTCTACTCGATGCCCTACTTCGTCATCGGCATGCCCCTGATCATCATCTTCGCCGCCGGCCTGGGCTGGTTCCCGACGTCGGGGATGCTGACCCCGGGCGCCCACTTCCAGTCCCCGGTCGAGCAGCTCCTGGACTTCCTCCGCCATCTCGTCCTGCCCCTGGCGACGGTCAGCCTCGGGCTGATCGGGGGCTACTCGATCCTCATGCGCTCGTCGATCATCGAGACCCGCGGCGAGGACTACGTCACCACGGCCCGGGCGAAGGGTCTGACCGACCGGCGGGTGCTCCGCAGCCACGCCTTCCCGAACGCCCTGCTGCCCACGGTCACGGTCATCGCGATCAACCTCGGCTACGTCGTGGCCGGGGCGATCACGGCCGAGATCGTGTTCAACTGGCCCGGCCTCGGGACGCTGACCTACGACGCCCTCCAGAACCGCGACTACCCGGTCCTCCAGGGCATCTTCCTGCTCATCTCGATCGCGGTCATCGTGGCCAACCTCGCGGCCGACCTCCTCTACGGCATGCTCGACCCGCGGGTGCGAGTGTGAGCGCCGCGACGACCCCGGTCGACGTCCGAGGCGAGCAGTGGCGCCTCCGGGTGCGCAACCTGCGCGACTTCGGGCGGCGCTACGCCAGCCGGACGGACGGGATCGTGGGGCTGGGCATCCTCCTCTTCTTCGTGGTCATCGCGCTCTTCCCGTCGCTCTTCGTCGGTCCGCTCGAGACGGCCACCACGGCGTCGGGAACGGCCCTCGAGCCGCCCAGCCTGGCCCACCTCCTGGGGACCGACGATCTCGGTCGGGACATGCTCAACCTGACGGTCCACGGCGCCCGGATCTCGATGACGATCGGATTCCTGGCGACCATCATCACGATCCTCCTGGGCGTCGCCATCGGGATCGCGTCCGGCTTCCTGTCCGGCTGGGTGGACACGACGCTCATGCGGATCACCGACTTCTTCCTCGTCCTGCCCACGTTCGTCCTGGCGATCCTGCTGGCCCCGATCATCCTCGACAACCTCGGGGCGGACGCCGAGATCGCCGGGATCAAGGCGACCCTGATCGTCATCGTCATCGTCATCGGGATCACCAGCTGGGCCTCGACCGCCCGGATCATCCGGTCGCAGACCCTCTCGCTCAAGGAGCGGATGTTCGTGGATCGGGCACGGGTCATCGGCAGCGGCCCGGGTCACATCATGCGGCGTCACGTCCTGCCCAATGTGACGAACCTCATCGTCGCGAACACCGTCCTGACGTTCGCCGCGGCGATCTTCACCGAGACGACCCTGGCCTTCATCGGCCTCGGGGACCCGTTCCAGCCCTCATGGGGTCAGCTGCTCAACGGTGCCGAGTCGGCGGGTGCGCCGGGACTCGGGGCCTGGTGGTACATCGCCCCGCCGGCCGCCTGCGTGGTCCTCGTGATCCTCGCCTTCACCCTGGTCGGGAACGCCCTCGACGACGTCATGAACCCCAAGGCGGCCGACCGCCGATGATGCGCATGCCGACCGGCCCGGGGGAGACCGGGAAGGTCCAGGAGGAGGCCGAGCGCGAGGCGGCGGACCGCGACGCGGAGATCGCCCTCGCCCGCGACCTGGCCGCCGGCCGGGTGCCCGCCGGGTCGACCCCGGCGGAGGAGGCGTCGCCCGACCTGCTGGCGACCGATCCTGCCGCCGCAGCGGCCCTCATCCGCGGTCGGCGCCAGTACCCGCTGCCGAAGCAGGCCGACCCTGCGGCGCCACTGCTCGCGGTCCAGGACCTCAAGACCCATTTCCAGCTTCGATCGGGCTGGGTCAGGGCCGTCGACGGGGTCAGCTTCCGGCTCAACGACGGCGAGGCGCTGGGGCTGGCCGGGGAGTCGGGCTGTGGCAAGACGACCACGGCGCTCTCGCTCGTCCGGCTGCTCCCGGCCAACGGCTCGATCCGGGGCGGCAAGATCGAGCTGTTCGGGATCGACCTGGTCCCGAAGACCGAGAACCAGCTCCGGCGCTACCGCTGGCGGGAGATCTCGATCGTCTTCCAGGGCGCGATGAACGCGCTGAACCCGGTCCGGCGGATCGGCGAGCAGATCGCGGAGCCGATCGAGGTCCGGCTCGGCCAGAGTCGCGACCACGCCGGCAAGCGCGCCGCCGAGCTCCTGGAGCTGGTCGGGATCCCGCGCAAGCGGGGGAGCGCCTACCCCCACGAGCTGTCGGGCGGGATGCGCCAGCGGGCGATGATCGCGATGGCCCTGGCCTGCGACCCGGCGATCGTCATCGGCGACGAGCCGACGACGGCCCTCGACGTCATGGTCCAGGCCCAGATCCTGGAGCTCCTCGAGCGTCTCCGCCGCGAGCTGGGCCTGAGCCTCATCCTCATCACCCACGACCTCTCGGTCATCGCCGAGACCTGCGACCGGACCCTGATCATGTACGCCGGCAAGGTGGCCGAGGAGGGGCCGGTCTCCCGGATCTTCAGCGCCCCGCGCCACCCCTACACCCAGAAGCTCCTCGGCGCCTTCCCCAACATCCACGCCGACCGGCGCAACCTCGAGACGATCCCCGGATCGCCACCGGACCTGCTCGACCCGCCGGCGGGCTGTCGCTTCAACCCGCGCTGCCCGGCCGCGATGGACGTGTGCCGCGAGGTGGAGCCGCCCGAGGTCGTCTTCGCCGACGGCGTCCGGGTCGCCTGTCACCTCTACGCTCCCGGCCGGGACGGCGCCGTGGCGGTCACCTCCGACGACGTCGTGGGCCGGACGCCCGGGATGCGCCAGGAGCTCCCCGTGGTGGACCGATGACGGCGGTCGTCCGGTGAGCGAGCTCGTCCGGGTCGAGGGGCTCGAGGTCCATTTCCCGATCCGGGCGGGGCTCGTCGACGTGATGGCCCGCCGTCCCCGGGCGTTCGTCCGGGCGGTCGACGGGATCGACCTGACGATCGAGCGGGGCGAGGTCCTCGCCCTCGTCGGCGAGTCCGGGTCGGGCAAGACGACGACCGGGCGGGTCATCGTCAAGCTCACCCACCAGACCGCCGGCCGGGTGACCTTCGACGGGCAGGATGTGACCGACGTGTGGGGCGGCGACCAGCTGCGCGCCTACCGGCGCCGGGTCCAGCTCATCTTCCAGGATCCCTACGAGACGCTGAACCCGAAGCAGACGATCCACGACTTCGTGGCCGAGCCGCTCGACGTCAACCACCTCGCGAGCTCCGCGGCGGAGCGCGAGGAGCGGGTCCTCGCCGCCCTCGACAGCGCCGGGCTGCGGCCCGCCACCGAGTTCGCCTTCCGCTACCCGCACGAGCTGTCGGGCGGTCAGCGCCAGCGTGTCGTCATCGCCGGGGCGATGGTCATGGGCCCCGAGCTCGTGGTCGCCGACGAGCCGGTCTCGATGCTCGACGTCTCGATCCGGACGGAGCTCCTGCGGCTGATGCTGGACCTCCGCGCCGAGCGCCGCCTGACCTACCTGTTCATCACCCACGACCTCTCGCTGGCCTGGGTGATCTCGGACCGGATCGCGGTCATGTACCTCGGCAAGATCATGGAGATCGGCCCGGCCGAGGCCGTGATCAAGCGGCCGCACCACCCGTACACGAAGGCGCTCGTCGGTGTCTCGCCGACGCCGGATCCGCTCAACGACGCTGCGCGCGGCGGGCGGTACATCCTCGTCGGCGAGACCCCGGATGCGGCGGCGATCCCGTCGGGTTGCCGATTTCCACCCGCGCTGCCCGCTGGCCTTCGATCGCTGTCGGGTCGAGGCACCGCCCCTCTTCGATATCGGCGACGGACAGCAGGCCGCCTGCTGGCTTGCCGAGGGTGGTCGCGAGCTGCCGGAGTTCCAGCCTCGGGCCGCTCACCCCGCCGCGGCGATGGACGCGACCGGCTCCGCACCGCCGCCACCCGGCCCCGGACCGATCACGTCGGAACCGGCAGCGCCCCCGCCCGCACCCGTCGAAGCCTCGACGCCCGCACCGCCGACCCCCGGACCGGAGGCCGACCGATGACCGATGCCCCGACCCCGTTCCCGCCGGACAGGATCGCCCGCTACCTCGAGGCAAACGCCCGGCGGTTCAGCGACCCGGACGCATAGGGGCGGCCGACCGTTGGACGGCGCCGCGATCCTCCTGGCCATGCGGGTCTTCGTCGCGCTGCTCGGCGTGGCCGCCCTCGTGGCGATCGTCAGCCGGCCGCTCCGGCTGCCCTACTCCGTCGCGCTCGTTCTCGTCGGGCTGCTCGCGGGGATCGTCGCGACCGCCGTCGGCCCCGGGACCGAGATCGTCGTGCCACCGGAGATCGTCCTTGCGGTGCTCCTGCCCGGCCTGGTCTTCGAGGCGGCCTACCGCCTGGAGCTCGACCGGCTCCGCCGGATGGTCGGCCATCTCGTCCTGCTGACCGTCCCCGGCGTGCTCATCTCGGCCGCGGTCGTGGCGCTCGCCCTGAACCTGGGCACGGGCCTTCGACTCGACCTGGCATTCATCGTCGGCGCGATGGTCTCGGCGACCGATCCGGCGGCGGTCGTGGCGACGTTCAAGCGGCTCGCCGTGCCGCCGAACCTGGCCACGCTGGTCGAGGGCGAGAGCCTGTTCAACGACGGGACGGGACTGGTCGTCTTCGCGATCGCCCTCGGGGCGCTCCAGGCGCCGCTGAGCCCGAGTGGCGCGATCACGGCGTTCGTCGGGGCTGTCGCGGTGAGCTCGCTCATCGGCGTGGCGGGGGGCTTCATCGCGGCCCGGCTCATGTCGCTGACCGACGACCACCTGACCGAGCTCACGATCTCGGTCGTGCTGGCCTACGGGACCTACCTGGCCGCCGACGCCCTGCGCGACTCGGGGATCATCGCCACCGTCGTGGCCGCCGTGGTCCTCGGCAACTACGGGCGCCCACGGACGATGAGCCAGGGCGGGGTCGACGCCCTCGACACGGTCTGGGAGTTCCTGGCCTACCTCCTGACCGCGCTCGTCTTCCTCGTCGTCGGTCTGGCCATCCCACCGGCGCGATTGGTCGACTCGCTGCCCTGGATCGGCTGGGGGATCGCCGGTGCGCTCCTCGGCCGGGCGCTCGTCGTCTACGGCCTCCTCCGGATCGCGGTCCGCGTCCGGTCGCTCGAGGGGACGGGGCGCGGTCTGCCGCGGGGCTGGTCGCACGTGATGTTCTGGGCCGGCCTGCGCGGTGCCGTCGCGGTCGCGGCGGCCCTGTCCCTGCCGATCGACGTCCCCGAGCGGGCCCTCCTCCAGGAGGTCACCTTCGGGATCGTGCTCTTCACTCTCCTGGTCCAGGGGACGACCGCCGGGCTCGTCGTCCGGCGCACGGGCGCCGCGGCCGAGCCGGCCACCTCCGGGTCGGCCACGAGTGAGTCGGCCGGCACCGCGCCGGACTGACGCCCGACGGATCAGTCCTCGGGCGGCCCTGGCCGGTCGCGACCCGGAGCGGCTTCGCGGACCAGCCCCAGGATGCGGGCATCACGCCAGACCCGGCAGAGGAGGTCGACGAGCTCCAGCCGGTCGACCGCCGCGTCGGGGCTCGCGCCGATCGCCACGGCGCCGTGCCGCTCCAGGAGGACCGCCGGCGCCGGTGGCTCCAGTCCGTCGGAGAACGCACCGGCGATGGCCGCAGCGAGTTCCGGGCTGCCCGGATCCATGAGCCGGAGATACGGGAGGCGGGGCAGGAACAGGCGGGTCTCCGGCAGCGCCGCCGGATCGGGCACCTCCCCGGCCAGGGTCAGGGCGAGCGATGCGGGCAGGTGAGCGTGGGCGATCGCCCGGACGTCCCGGCAGGCGGCGTAGACGGCCCGGTGGATCCGGAGGTCCGAGGTCGGGCGCAGATCCGGCCGGTCCGGGTCGATGGGTTCGGCGTCCGGGTCGGCCGAGACGAGGAGCAGGTCGTCGACGCTCAGCTCGTCCTTGCGCCGACCCGACGGGGTGACGAGGATGCGATCGCCCAGCCGGACCGAGAGGTTGCCCTCGCCGGCGACGATCAGACCCCTCGCCCCCAGCCGCCGCCCGGCTGCCACGATGGCGCTCGACAGCGCGTCGAGCTCGGCCCGGCTCATCGTCCGCTCCGCCTCATCGGCACGCATCCCCCCGGCGGTCACCGGGTGCCGCTCGGCAGTGGTCGGCCGGCCGTCGGTTCGCTAGGCTGGACCGGATCGTCGTCATGGGAGGAGTGTGCATGTCGCGCGACCGGGATGCGCGCCGTCGCCGACGCGGCTGGCGCGGCGCGGAGCTCTTCGGGATCGTCCTCATCGCCATCGGGTGCGTCTACCTCCTCGGCGAGATGGGGGTCATCCGGGTGGCCTGGAGCATGATCTGGCCGATCCTCATCATCGGCGTCGGGGCGGTCCTCCTGCTCGGGGCGGTCAGGCCAGGTCGCCGCACGGCGAGCACCTCGGAGGTCCCCGTGGAGGGATCCTCGCGTCTCGAGCTGGACCTGAGCGTCGGGGCCGGCCGGTTCCGGATCGAGGGCGGCGCCTCGGCCGGCCGGCTCGTGGAGGTCTCGTCCACGGATGACGACATCGCCACCCGGATCGAGCGGGTCGGCGACCGGGCGCGGGTCCGTCTCCGCCAGGACGTGGCCTGGTGGCCGGACGCATGGCGCGGCGGGGCGGACTGGACCGTTCGCATCGCCCCCGCCGTCCCGACGATGTTCACGATGAACGGCGGGGCGGGCGAATTCCGAGTCGATCTCTCGACGCTCGCCGTGGCCGGCGCCCGGGTCCAGATCGGAGCGGCCCGGGCCTCGATCGTCCTGCCCAGGCCCCGTGGGACCGTCGAGATCCGATTGACCGGTGGCGCCGCCCAGTTCGACCTCCAGGCTCCGGCGGGCGTCGAGTACCGGCTCGAGACGAGCGGCGGCCTGACCTCGGTCGACGGCCGGACAGAGACGCCCGGCTTCGGGGCCGCTTCGGACCGGGTCCTCGTCCGCTTCTCCGGTGGCGCCGCCACCGTCCGGATCGCCTAGGCGGCGAGCGGGCGGGCGACCGGCCGATCGGCGCGCTGGCCGGCCACGGGAGCCGAGTCGAAGAGGACGACCTCCACCAGGCAGGCCGGACAGGCGAACCCGTCGCTGAGCTCGTCGAGGCTCGACCGGAGCGGCTCGGCGCACCATGGGCAATCCAGGGCGACCGTGGCGTTCCTGGCGTTCGATGGCGTGTTCATGGACCGATCGTGCCGGGCCCTCGTGACAGCTCGTGTGTCACACCTCGGCGCGCCGGCGAGTCTGTGGGACCATGGCCGCCATGCCGTCCCCTTCAGCGATCGACCTCGCGCCCGCGATCGAGACCCACGATCTCGTCAAGCGCTACGGCCGGACGACCGCCCTCGCCGGGCTGACGATGCGGGTCGAGCGCGGCGAGGTCTTCGGCTTCCTGGGTCCGAACGGCGCCGGCAAGACGACGTCGGTGAAGCTCCTCCTCGGCCTCACCCCGCCGTCCTCGGGCGGTGGGACCGTCCTCGGACGACCGCTCGGGGACCGCGAGGCCCGTCGCCGGGTGGGCTACCTGCCCGAGATGTTCCGCTATCAGCCCTGGATGCGGGCACGCGAGGTCCTCGCGTTCCACGCCGGTCTCATCGGCCTCGAAGGGGTCGCGCGACCGGCTGCCGTGGCGGAGGCCCTCGAGACCGTCGGCCTGGCCGATCGGTCGGACGACCTCGTCGGAACGTACTCGAAGGGGATGCAGCAGCGGCTCGGGCTGGCGACCGCGCTGCTCGGCCGTCCCGAGCTGGTCCTCCTCGACGAGCCCACCTCGGCCCTCGATCCGCTCGGCCGGACCGAGGTCCGCGGGATCATCCGGGCGGCGCGCGACCGTGGTGCCACGGTCTTCCTCAACTCCCACCTCCTGAGCGAGGTCGAGCTCGTCTGCGACCGGGTGGCCGTCGTGGACGCCGGGCGGGTCGTCGCGGCCGGGACCCTCGACGAGATGCTCGGCGGCGACGGGGTCCGGCTCCGGGTGACCGGCCTGGACGCCGCGGCACGGGCCGGTCTCGCGGCGTTCGGTCCGCACGCCGCCGACGGCGACTGGCTGGCCTTCCGTCCCTTCGCGCCGGATCGCATCCCCGAGCTCGTCGCCGCGGTTGTGGCGGCCGGCGGGCGGATCCACGCCGTCGAGCCGGAGCGGGCGTCCCTCGAGGAGCGGTTCCTCGGCCTCATCGCGGGGGGCCGGGTCGGGTGACGGTCCTGCGCACGGTCGCGATCGGGGTCCGGGTCACCCTCTTCGAGACCCTCCGTCGCCGGACCCTGTGGGCCCTGATCGCCCTGACCGCCATCGTCGTCGTCCTCAGCGGACTCGGCTTCCACTTCCTGGTCAGCGAGACGCGGGCCCGGGGCACGACCGAGCTCGAGCTCCAGCTGGGGGTCAGCCAGGTCCTCGTCCTGTGCGCGTTCATGTTCAGCTTCATCCTCGCCGCGACCGCGGCGTTCATCGGCGCCCCGGCGATCGCGGCCGACATCGAGTCGGGGGTCCTCCTGGCGATCCTCGCCCGGCCGATCGGCCGGGGCGCCTGGCTGCTCGGTCGATGGACGGGCCTGGCGATCGTCGTCGCCGGCTACGGCGTGGCAGCCGGCCTGGGCGAGATCGCCGCCCTGCGGCTCGTCTCCGGCTACGGACCACCCGATCCGCTCGGAGCCGCCGGCGGGCTCGCGGCGCAGGCCGTCGTGGTCCTGACCGTGACCGTCCTGCTCGGGACGCGGATGCCCGCGATCGCGAGCGGCGCCGTCGCGGTGGTCCTGTTCGGGCTGGCCTGGGGCCTCGGAGTCCTGGGCGGGGTCGGCAGCGCGCTCGGCGTCGAGTCCCTGGAGACCGTCAGCCGGATGGTCCGGATCGCGTTCCCGTCCGACGGGTTGTGGCGGGCGACGATCTTCGCCCTCGAGCCGGGCGCGGTGATCGCCCTGATGACCGAGGGCCGCTCGCTCCGGGTGCTCCAGGCCAACCCGTTCTTCGCATCGACCGGTCCGGGGCCGGCCTTCCTGGGCTGGTGCCTGGTCTGGGTCGCCGGCACGCTCGGCCTGGCGATCCTGTCGTTCCGACGTCGCGAACTCTGACCCGCCGCGCTATCGTGGGGCGATGAACGCTCCGGCGTACGAGCTCTTCGCGGACCTGCTCGAGGAGGCGCCGATCCCGCGTCGCGGGATCCACAGCCAGACGGTCTCCGAGGGCGACGGGGTGGAGCTGGTGCTGTTCGCCTTCGCGGAGGGCGAGGCACTGACCGAGCACACCTCGGCCCGTCCGACGATCGTCCACATCCTGTCCGGAGAGGCGGACGTGACCGTCGGCGGAGGATCCCACCGGCTCGGCGCCGGGGCCTGGCTCAGGATGGCCCCGGATACCCGGCACGGCATCGCCGCCCGGACCCCGCTCGTGATGGCGCTCTACCTGCTGCCCCGGTGAAGCGACGGCCCGGACTCGGACGTCCGGGGCCGGACTGGCCCGTCTGCCCTATGGCCGACAGCGCCGCCGGCTGTCAGGGTAGACGGTGCCCATGATCCGACCGATCGTCGCCGTCCTCGTCGCCCTCGGCCTGCTCCTTCCGCTGGCCACGGTCCACCCGGCTGCCGCCGCATCCGCGGCGGTGAACCCGAAGGTCGTGATCGTCGTCGGCCCGGTCGGCTCGTACAACGCCCACTACAAGGCCGACGCGGATGCGCTCGCCGCGGTCGCCCGGAAGTACACCAGGAACGTCGTCGTCATCAAGACGCCCCGGGCGACCTGGTCGGCCGTCCGGGCCGCGGCGCAGGGGGCCTCGATCCTCATCTACCTGGGGCACGGCAACGGCTGGCCGTCCCGCTACCGGGATGCGCTCTGGCCGTTCACCCAGAACGGCTTCGGTCTCGACCCGCCGACCGGCGCGAACGGGACCACCCACGTCTACTACGGCGAGGCGCAGGTCGGCTCCGAGATCCGGCTGGCACCCAACGCGGTGGTCCTCCTCTTCCACCTCTGCTACGCGTCGGGCAACACCGAGCCGGGGCTGGCGACGGGGTCACTGTCCGACAAGAAGGCGCGGGTGGAGAACTACGGAGCCGGGTTCTTCGCGGCGGGCGCGCGGGCTGTCATCGCCGACGCCTATCACCCCCAGACGACGTACCTCCGCCGGCTCTTCACCTCGTCGCTCGGGATGAACGCCCTGTTCCATGCCGCGCCGACCTATCACGGCCACGACATCGCCTGGGACTCGTTCCGGACCACCGGGGCCCGGGCCCTGATGGACCCGACGAGCGTCAGTCGCGGGCCGTGGTACCACTCGGCGGTCTTCGACCCGGGCCTCACCGCGGCGATGGTCACCCGGACGGCCTACCTTCCGACCGACGTCGTGCCCCCGACGATCGTCGTCGGCGGCGCCGGGGACGTCGCGACCGCCGGCGACCTGTTCGCGGATCCCGAGCTCGGCAGCGTCATCGCCCCGCTCGAGGCCGGCCGCCGGCTGCGGATCGTCGCCGACGCGGCGGCCCTCCCGGACGGCGGTCGGGTCGTCCGAGTCCACCCGTTCGACGCTCCCGACCTGGTCGGCTACGTCCGCGCCGACGCGCTCGTCCCGGTCGACGGGACGCCGGCCCGGCTCTACGACTACGACCCGCCGGGCGTCCTCATCGGGCCGAACGGCGACTACGTCCACGACACCTTCCACGTGATCGTCCGCGCCTCCGAGCCGCTCGACGGGACGATCGAGGTCCGGGATGCCGGCGGGGCCGTCGTCCGGACCCTGGCGGGGACCGACGCCTGGTCCGTCTTCGACTGGAACCTCCGGGGGACGGGCGGGACGCTGATCCCGGACGGCACCTACACGTGGGCGTACGCGGGTCGCGAGCCGGCCGGCAACAACCCGGCGCCGTTCACCCTGTCGGGTCGGTTCGTCCTCGACGCGACCGCGCCGCAGACCACGTCGAGCGTGACCGGGACGCTCGATCCCAGCGGCTGGTACGCGACCGCGGCGACCGTCACCCTCGCCGGCCGCGATGCCCTCAGCGGGCTCCGGGGCACGGCCTGGAGCCTCGACGGCGGGGCGGCGACGCGCTACACGGGTCCGGTCGTCATCGCCCGCTCCGGCGACCACCGGCTGCGCTACTGGTCCACCGACCGGGCCGGCAACGTGGAGACCGCACGGAGCGTGGCCGTCCGGGTCGACGTGACCGCCCCGGTGACCAGCGCGGACCTCGCCGGCCCGGTCGGCGAGGCGGGCTACTTCCGCGACGACGTCACCGTCGGTCTGAGCGCGACCGACGCCCAGAGCGGCGTCGCGTCGACCTTCATCTCGCTCGACGGCGCCCCGCTCACGCCGTACGCCGGTCCGATCATCGTCACCACCGAGGGGGTCCACACCGTCGCCTACCGCTCGATCGACGTCACCGGGCGGGCCGAGGCCGTGAAGACCACCCGGTTCACGATCGACCGGACCGCGCCGTCGCTCGGCCCGGACGGCTCGGTGACCGTCTCGCGCACGATCTTCTCGCCGAACGGCGACGGCATCGCCGACACCGTCGCCGTGAGCCATGCGATCAGCGAGCCCGGCGCAGTGCGGCTGGCGGTGACCCCGAAGACCGGCGGATCGACGCTCCGCACCCTGACGACCGGCGCCCCCAGGGCCGGCTCCGGGTCGGTCGTCTGGGACGGTCGGGACGACGCCGGCCACGTGGTCCCCGACGGCGACTACACGCTGACCCTCACCCCGCTCGACCGGGCCCGGAACGCCGGTCCGACGGCCTCCGTGGACGTCTCCGTCTTCGGGTCGTTCGTCGGCCTGGCCGCGACGCCGGCGCGCTTCTTCCCGCAGGACGGCGACGCTCTGGCGCCCCGGACCGGTGCCGCGTTCACCCTTCGCGCCCCGGCCGAGGTCGAGCTCCGCGTGCTCGATGCCAGGGGCCTCGCGGTCCGGACGATCGCCGGCCCGTATCCGACGGGACCGGTCGCGGTGGCCTGGGACGGTCGGACCGACGCCGGGGCTTCGCCCCGCAGGGCGTCTACCGGCTCGTGGTCCGGGCGGCCGTCGGAGACGCGAGCGAGACGCACGTCGCCGCCGTACGAGCGGCGGCCTTCGAGATCCGGCCTTCGGTGGCCAGGGCCCGGCGTGGTGCCCGGCTCACGGTGACGGTCGTCTCGACCGAGCCCCTCTCCGGGAGCCCGCGGCTCACGGTCCGCCAGCCGGGCCTGGCGCCCTACGCGCTCACCCTCAAGCACGTGTCCGGCTCCACCTACCGGGCGACCTGGACGATCCATCGCGGTGGCCGGGCCGGCGCGATGAGCCTGACGGTCGGCGGCAGCGACCGGTCCCGCGGTCGGAACGTCACGGCCTCCTCGATATCGCTGCGCTAGGTCCCCCGTTCGAGGCACACTGGGCGACCACGACCGCAGCGGAGGAGACCCGGATGGCGACCCGTGTCCAGATCGTGTTCGACTGTGCCGACCCGGCCCGACAGGCCGAGTTCTGGCTGGCGGCCCTCGGCTACATCCAGCCCGACCCGCCCGAGGGCTTCGCCTCCTGGGACGACTGGCTGCGCGCCCAGGGCATCCCCGAGGAGAGCTGGAACGACGCCTCGGCCATCCAGGACCCGGATGGGGTCGGGCCGCGGCTGTTCTTCCAGAAGGTCCCCGAGGGCAAGGTCGCCAAGAACCGGCTGCACCTCGACCTCAACGTGAGTGGCGATCATGGCGTACCCGTCGCGGAGCGGCGCCCACGGGTCGATGCCGAGGTCGCCCGCCTGAAGGCCCTCGGTGCGACCGACGAGCGCGGGGCCATGGATCTCCGGGGCGAGTACTGGGTCCGGATGAACGACCCGGAAGGGAACGAGTTCTGCGTCCAGTGAGCGGCGCCGCCCGGGGCCGTGGCGTGATCGCGCGGCCCGGCCTGCGCTGACCCGCGATGCACGAGACGGAGGATGACCTCGAGGCCCTCCAGGCCCTTCTCGACGAGAGTCGAGGGACGGCCGGCGTCCATCTCCGCGAGGTCTTCGCCGACGCGGCCCGGCTGTCCGCGGGCGAGGTCGCGGACCTGCTCACCGGGGTGCGGGTCCTCGTGATCGCGACCGTGACGGCCGCCGGCGCTCCACTCACCGCCCCCGCCGACGGGATCTTCCACCGTGGCCGGATCCACTTCGCGACGTCGCCCGGCTCCGTTCGGGCCGGTCACCTGGCGGTGCGGCCGGCGGTCAGCGCCACCTATCTCGAGGGCGAGCGGATCGTCGTCATCATCCATGGGCGGGCCGTCCGCATCGACCTGGCCGACCCGGCCGAGCAGGCGTTCCGCGAGACGCTCGTCGACGTGTACGCGCCACGCTACGGTCCGGGATGGATCGACTGGGCCACCGATTCGGCGACCTACTTCCGGATCGAGCCACGACGGATGTTCGCCTCTCGGCTGCCGTGAACGCGGTCGCGCCTCAGCCCCGGTAGCGGAAGCAGTCCGGGAGGTGGTCGTCGACGAGGCCGACGCTCTGCATGAAGGCGTACACGATCGTCGAGCCGACGAAGCCGAAGCCGCGTCGGCGGAGGTCCGTGGACAGCCGGTCGGAGGCGTCGGTCCGGGCGGGGAGGTCGGCCGGCGTCGTCCCCGGGGCCACCGCGCGGACGGGCCCGGGGACCTTCTCGGCGAGGTAGGCCGCGAACGATCCCGACTCCGCGACGACCGCCAGGAACCGTGCCGCGTTGGCGATCGTCGCGTCCACCTTCGCCCGGTTGCGGACGATCCCGGCATCGGCCAGGAGGCGTTCGCGGTCGGTCGGGCCGAAGCCGACGACGACCGCCGGGTCGAAGCCGCGGAACGCGAGCCGGAACGCCTCCCGCTTGCGGAGGATCGTCGACCAGGCGAGGCCGGCCTGGAAGCCCTCGAGCGCGAGCCGCTCGAACAGCTCGACATCGTCGTGGACCGGCACGCCCCACTCGGTGTCGTGGTAGGCGACCATCAGCCGGTCCGGCCGCGGGCCGTCGGCGCCCGCCCAGCTGCAGCGGGGCAGGGACGGGTCGAAGCCGGGCTCAGCGGGCGGGTGGTCCATGGACCGGCAGGATAGTGGTCCGCGGCGCGATGGCGCGGCCCGGGTCCCCGGCTGGTCGCTAGGGGATCGGCTCGGTCGAGACGAGCGTGCTCCACATGGCCGGATCGGCGGCCGGCGATCGGCTGTTGAACACGGACCGGAAGACGTCGCCGGCGACGGTCTTCGCCCCGAGGCTGCCGGTCAGCGTGACGCTGATCAGCCGCCCGGAGACCCCCACCCGGGTCAGGTCGAGCGCGGTCAGGCTCCCGACGTTCGTTCGAGCGTCCCCGGCGAAGATCGTCGACAGCTCGTCCATCGTGTAGGCGGCGGTCTGCCAGGTCGCTCGCGGTGCGGCGGCGTCGTACGCGGTCCCGTCGGGAGCCCGGTCCGCGCTGCCTCGCAGATACGAGACCGGTCCGGCCACGATGGCGCCGGTCGCGGAGACGAAGACGTTCTCGTTGTCCTCGGTGGCGCCCCCGCCCGTCGAGTGGTAGAGGGTGTTGGCGATCGCCGTGCCGCTCCGGAGGACCTGCCCGGCGGTCGCGCCGACCGCCGCGGTCGTCCCCGGCCTCTCGGCGAGCGAGCCACGGTAGACCTGGCTCCGCGTGTCGTCGTACAGGTCCCAGGTCCCGGTCTTCGGGTGAAGCCGGCGGGCGGCGTAACTGCGCGAGGCGATCGCCTGGGCCTTGAGCGCCTCGACCGGCCAGCTGGACGGCATCTCGGCCGGGACCACGCCCAGGAGGTAGGCGTCGAGCCCGACCTCGTCGATGGCGTCGATGCCGCCGGACGCGGCCCGGATCCGGATGACCCCGCGATACGTGTCGTAGGAGCCCGGCTTGGACCAGACCTGGATCCGCCCGCTCTCAGGGTTCGTGGGTCGGACCCGGAGGTCGGCGGCCGTGGACCGACTCAGGAGCGTGACGCCGGCCACGCTCCGCACGGAGATGCGGAAGCCGGTCGACGTCTCGCGTGACGAGGAGCCTCGCGCCGGGCGGGAACGTCCCGGCGACGCCGTCGATCGTCCACGTCCCGCCTCGCCCGTAGAGCCGGAGCGGGACCGCGGTCGTCGGCCTGAACGCGTGGAGCACGAGGACCCGGATCGCGCGGGTCGGGGCTGGTGGCGCCGGGCGTCGTGCCCCGGTAGTAGTGGGCCAGGATCGTCGCCGCATCCTGGCCGGCCAGCGCCCGACCCCGGGCCCCGTACTGCGACATGCCGACCCCGTGGCCGTAGCCGCGTCCGTAGAACGTGATCGTCGTCGGCGGCGGCGGCGCGGGATCGACCCTGGGCGTCGGCGTCGGGGCGGCGGCCGCCGCGAACGACCCGCCCACGAGCATCGCCCCGACGACGGCCAGGACGGTCGCGGTCGTCGCTCGGGCGTGCGGGCGGAGTCGGAGCGGTCGCCGGTCGGGCACGGACAAGGAACGTCTCCAGCGGGTGAGGCTAGCACGATGCCCTGCTTCCGGGCCCCGCTCCAGTACCCGACAGGACCAGCCCCGGGCCGACCGAACGGGTCATGGCGCGGCCCGCCCGACCGCCGGTCCGACGGCGCGTTGTAGCCTTGGGGCGTGGTGGATGCGATCCGGACCGAGGGCCTCTCCAAGCGGTACGGCCGTCCGCGTCGCGGACCCCTGCCGGCGTCCCACGAGGTCGTCGCCCTGCGCGACGTGTCGATCACCGTCCACCCCGGCGAGGTCTTCGGCTTCCTCGGGCCGAACGGGGCGGGCAAGAGCACGGCGATCCGGCTTCTGCTCGGGTTCCTCCACCCGACCGCCGGACGCGCGGAGGTCCTGGGCCTCGACAGCCGGGTGGACTCGGTGGCGATCCGAGGGCGGGTCGGCTACCTGCCCGGGGGCATCGCCCTCTACGACGGGCTGACCGGGTCGGACCTGCTCGACTACCTCGGGCGCTTCTACGACGGGCCACCGACCGCCCGGTCCGGGCTCCTCGACCGTCTCGAGCTCTCCGCCCGGACCCTCCGCCGTCCGGTCCGCGACTACTCGCGCGGCATGCGCCAGAAGATCGGCATCATCCAGGCCCTCCAGCACGACCCCGAGCTGGCCATCCTCGACGAGCCCACGGAGGGCCTCGACCCACTCATGCAGCGGGCGTTCTACGACATCCTCGACGACCTCCGGGCGGCCGGCCGGACGATCTTCTTCTCGTCCCACGTCCTCTCCGAGGTCGAGCGGGTCTGCGATCGCGTGGCGATCGTCCGGCGCGGCCGGCTCGTCGCCCTGGAGGACATCGGTCCGCTCCTCGAGCGCCGCAAGCGCCACGTCGAGCTCCGCGTCCGGGGGGTGCCGCCGGACCTCTCGACGGTGCCGGGGGTGAGCGGTCTGACCGTCCACGACGGCCTGCTCAGCTGCCGCCTCGATGGCGACGTCGCGCCGTTCCTCCACGCGCTCGACGGCGTCGCCGTCACCGACCTGACGATCGAGCCGGCCCACCTCGAGGAGGCGTTCCTCGAGTTCTACGAGGGCGAGGACACCGGCGATGCCGACGACCTCTCGACCGAACCGCTGGGGTCGGGATGAGCCGCGCCCTCTTCGTCCGGACCTGGGAGGCGCAGCGCCTCAAGCTCCTCGTGGTCGCCGTCGCGCTCGCGATCTGGGGCTCGCTGATGCCGGTCATCTACAAGGCGTTCCAGGCCCAGATCTCGTTCATCGTCGACTCCGGCCTCATCCCGAAGCAGCTGATGAGCTTCGGCGGCGGGGACATGTTCAGCCTCGAGGGCGTCGTGGCCATCGGGTTCATCCACCCCATGGCCGTGGCGATGGTCCTCGTCTTCGCCCTCGGGTTCACGGTCAATGCGGTCGCCGGCGAGCGGCAGCGCGGGACCCTCGAGGTGCTTCTGGCCAGGCCGATCTCGCGTCGACGGTTGTACCTCACCCTGCTGGCGGCCAGCATCGTGTTCACCGTGCTCGCGATCACCGCCCAGGTCGCGGGTATCGTGGTCGGATCGGCGATGAGCGGCGAGCTGGGCGCCCTCGGGGCGGACCGGCTGGCCCTGATGTGGCTCAATGCCTGCCTGGTCTTCGTGGCGATCGGCGCGGTCTCGCTCCTCGCGTCCGTCTCGTTCGACCGCCTCTCGCCGGCCCTGACGGTGAGCCTGACCGTCGTTCTCGTCTCATACTTCCTCGAGATCCTCGGGTCGCTCTGGCCCGATGCCCGCGGCCTGCAGCCGTGGTCGCTGTTCCACTACCTCGATCCGCGGGGCGCGCTCGCCGGGACGATGCCGCCGGCCGACTGGATCGCCCCGACGGCCGTCATCGTCGTCGCCGTCGCGGCCGCCCTGGCGATCTTCCCGCGGCGGGACCTCGCCGCCCCGAGCTGACGGCGGGACCGCGCCCCGGCTCCGGGCCATGGGCCGGCGCACGTGCGAACGACCCCTGGCCCGGGGCCAGGGGTCGTTCGGAGGAGGGCGGGGCGACGGGTTGGGACGGTCGCTACCTGACCGTGATGGTCCCCGTCATGCCGGGGTGGACGTCGCACTTGAACGTGTACGTCCCGGCGGCCAGGGCCGGGACCTGGAAGGTGGTCGTTCCGGGGCCCGAGTAGACGTCGGAGCGGAAGACCGGGTCCGATCCGTCGGCGCCGATCGCGATGTCGTGCGGGTCGCCGGTCCGGCTCTCGAACGAGATCTGGAACGGCCGGCCGGCCGGGGCCGCGACGTCCGCGGTCACGAACGACTGGCCGCTGGCGACGATCTTCACGGCGTCGGGGTCGACCGGGCCGGCGCTCGCCGGCTGGGCGCCCGAGGCCTGGCCGCAGGCGGCGGCGGTGAGCGCCACCAGGAGCAGGGCGCCGGCGAAGGTGGCTCGCGAGAGGATGCGGGTCATCGAAGGATCTCCTTTGGTGACGCGGGTCGTGGCCCGCGGGTGGTCGACGGTCGCAGGGGTCAGGCCGGCGCGCCGGCGCTCGAGGGTCGGGCGACGCGGGCGACCACGGACCGGGCGATGGCGACCACTGACCGGGCCATGGCGACCGGACTGCCGTAGGCGCGGTACGTCGCGACGGCGACGAGGGCGACGATCGCGAGCTCGATCCCGGTGGCGATGTATCCGGTCGAGTAGCGGGCGCCGAACATCAGCCAGCCGCCGATCGTCGCCGCGGCGAAGCCACCGAGCGCCAGCTGGATGAGACCGCGGTAGCGGGCCGCGATCGGGACGGGGACGATCATCGCAACGGCAAGGGCCGCGAAGCCCACGGCGTTGGCCGTGAACATGAGGCCGCCGAGGGTCGAGTGGACGTAGGCGGTCGCCAGGGTCAGGCCGACGATCGCGAGGCGGATGGCGACATCGACGGCGCCGGGGCCGGCCGTCGAGCGAGCGGAGCTGGTCATCGTGGTCCTCCAGGGAGTTCGTCCGGTGTGGCGGTTCGGGACGACCGCCGCTGTCCGGAGTCTCCGGGCCGCGCGGCGGAGCCCGACAGCGCGGAACGACGACCCGCTCGCCCGATGAAGGACGGCGTCCGACATCCACAGATGTCGATGGTCCGACCCGACGGATGTCGAGCATCACGCGCGCGCGGGTGACGTATCGTGGGCCCGCCGTGACCACCGCCGACCCTGCCAGCGCGCCGCTCGTCGATCGCGCCCCCGCGCCGCGCGACGAGTCGCCCCGGCGGTCCGTCGACGAGGCCGTCCGACTGACCTCCGCCCGGGGTGGGCTCGTCTTCCTGCGGGGCGAAGGTCCCGACGGTGTCCTGCTTTCCGCGACCGCCGAGCCGCTCCCGGCCGATCGCCTGGCCCGTTGGCAGGCGACCCTGCGGGACCCCAGGAAGCTCGACGGCATCCTCGTCAAGGCCATGGTCTCCGGCCGTCCGGTCGTCACCGACGACTACCTCGAGGATCGCTCGTTCGTCCCGGGTCGGACCGAGGCGGCAGCCGTCCGCCAGCTCGGCATCCGGGCGATGGTCGCGGTCCCGATCGTCATCGACGCCGTGGCGGCCGGAGTCCTTGCCGTCTACTCGGATCGCCCAGCGGCGTTCGACGAGGCGAGGGTCACGCTCCTCGGCACCCTCGCTGATCACATCGCCGGGACGGTCGCCAACGAGCGCCTCATCGACGAGCTCGGGCGCTCCCGGATGGAGCTGGCCCGGCGGGCGGAGAACGAACGGTCGCTCCGCGAGATCGCCGCCCGGTTCGCGGCGATCACCGACCCGGCCGACCTGCTCCAGTACGTCGTCGACGAGGCGAACCGGCTGGTGGACGGGGACGGGGCGGTCCTCGACGTCCTCCAGCCCGGGACGCATATCCTGGCCTGGGCCTACGACTCGGGTCTCTCCGACCGGTTCGGACCGGAGGACATCGGCGACTACACGCTGCCGATCGGTGTCGGCCTCACCGGGCGCGCCGTGGAGCAGCGGACCGTCCTGGTGGCCGGCGACGACCTCGTCGCCGAGTTCCCCAGGTCCGCCGAGTCCGACCACTTCTTCGCGGTCACCGGCTTCCGATCGATGATCGCCGCCCCGATCGGCGACGACGCCCGGCCGCTCGGCGCGCTCGAGGTCTACTCGACCCGGCCGGACGCCTTCGACCCGGACGATGCCGCGCTCGTCGGAGCGCTGGCCGATCACGCGGCGGTGGCCCTGACGACCGCCCGTCGGATGGCCGACCTGACCGAGTCCCAGGCCGAGCTCGCTCACCGGTCCGAGGTCGAGCGGAGCCTCCTCGGCATCGCCGCCCGGATCAGCGCGATCCGCGAGCCGGGCTCCGTGGTCCAGCAGACCGTGGACGAGGCCGCTCGTCTCCTCGGGGCGGACGGCGCCCGGATCGACCTCATCGAACCGAGCCTGCGTCTCCTCCGGGGCGCGTACATGTCGGGCGGGGTCCACCCCAGCGAGGAGGAGTGGCCGGACACTCCCGACGAGACGCTCGACACCGGGGTCTCGGGTCTGGCCGTCGCCCAGAACCGGACGTTCTTCACCGGCGACTACCTGGCCGACGACCGGTTCCGGCACGGCTCCGGATCGGACGTCTACATCCGGAACCAGGCGATCCGGTCGGTCATGGCCGCCCCCCTCGTCGGCGAGGATGGGCCGTTCGGTGCGCTCACGGTCTTCTCCACCCGGTCGTCCGCCTTCGACGAGGCCGACGCCGGGGTCCTCGAGTCGATCGCCAACCACGCCGCGATCGCCCTGACGAACGCCCGCCTCATCGAGGCCCTCGATCGATCCCGGGGTGAGGTCGCCCGGCGGGCCGACGCGGAGCGGTCCCTGCGCGAGATCGCCGCCCGGATCTCATCGATCCGGGCGCCGGCCGAGGTCATCCAGCACGCCGTCGACGAGTCGGTCCGGCTCCTCCGTGCCGATCAGGCCCGGATCGAGCTCATCGACGCCGCGACCGATCAGCTCCGGGTCGCCTACATGTCGTCACGCGACCGGCGGACCCCGCCCGACCGAAGGGCCGGGGCCGGGCGGCCGGCGGGCACCGGGGTCGGCGGCCGGGTCGTGGCCACCGGTGAGCGGTACTCGACCGGCGACTACCTCCTCGACACCGGCTTCGAGCACGATGCCGCCGAGGACGTCTACGTCGCGGCCGTCGGGCTGCGCTCGGTCCTGTCGGTGCCGCTCTCGGGTGAGGACGGGACCATCGGGGTCCTGTCGGTCGGCTCGTCGACCCCCGACGCCTTCGACGCCTTCGACGCCGAGCTGCTCGATGCCCTGGCGACCCAGGTCTCGGTGGCGATCGCGACCGCGCGGCTCATCGAGGCGCTCGATGGTTCCCGTCAAGACGTGGCCCGCCGGGCCGAGACGGAACGAGCCTTGCGCGAGATCGCCGCCCGGATCACCGCCCTGCACGACCCGGCGACGATCCTCGAGCAGGCCGCCGCGGAGGCCGGCCGGCTGCTCGACGCCGAGGGCGCCACGATCGACCTGCTCACCCCGGTCGGGTCCGGGAGCGGCTTCTGGTTCGCGGTCGGGGTCGCCCAGAACGACGTGAACGCGCCGGCGCTCATGGATGTCGAGACCGCGGTCGGGGTCGGGATCTCCGGCCGGGCTCTCGCCGAGGGTCGGCCGATCGCGACCGGCGACTACCTCACCGATCCGAGCTTCAACCATGAGCCCTCCCGCGATGCCTTCATCGCGAGCGAGGGGATCCACTCGGTCATGGCGGCTCCGCTCGCGACCGATGCCGGCCCGGTCGGGGTCCTCAACGTCCACGCGCTGCGACGCGACGCCTTCGGACCGGACGAGCTGCGGATCATCGGGACGATCGCCGACCTGGCCACGATCGCCGTGACGAACGCCGGCCTCATCGAGCGGCTCAACCGGTCGGCGGCCGACGTCGCCCGACGCGCCGACATGGAGCATGCCCTGCGCGAGATCGCCACCAGCCTCGTGGGCACCCGCGACCCGGAGACGGTCCTCCACCTCGTCGTCGACGAGGCGATCCGGATCCTGCGCGGCCACGGGGCGCTCCTCGACCTGGTGGTCGCCGAGCGAGGCACGCTGCGCACGACCTACGACGCGGGCCTGTCCCAGCGGGTCGGCGGGGAGCGGGTCCGGGAGCAGGAGCTGCCGGTCGGCCAGGGGATCTCCGGCCGGGCGGTCGCCGAGCGGCGGGTCATCGTCACCGGCGACTACCTCGCCGACGAGTCGATCGAGCACGAGGCCGAGGCCGACGACTTCATCCGTCGGGCCGGGATCCGCTCGCTCGTCGCCGCGCCCCTCCTCGGTGAGGACGAGGTGCTCGGGGCCCTCGAGGTGTTCTCCGAGCGGCCGGACGCGTTCGGACCCGACGAGATCGCCATCCTCGAGGCGTTCGCCGGCCAGGCGGCCCTGGCCCTCGCCAGCGCCCGCCTCTGGGGGCGTCTCGAGGCGTCGGAGGAGCGCCACCGTCGCCTGGCCACGACCTCGCCGGATCTCATCTGGTCGGCCTCACCGGACGGCGTCTTCACCTTCATCAGCGAGGCCTCCCGGGAGCTCCTCGGGCTGACCCCCGACGAGCTCGTCGGTCGTCACTTCGCGACGGTCGTGGCCCCGGTGTCGATCCCGCGGGCGATGGACCGCTGGACCCGGATCCTCGCCCAGCCGACCCAGCGGCAGTTGGTCCCGCTCGACCTCGTCCGGTCCGACGGGACCGTGGTCCCGACCGAGATCACCGCGGTCGGGGTCGTCGTCGACGGGCGCCTGGTGGGCGTCCACGGATCCACCCGCGACGTCCGCGACCGGAACCGGCTCGAGCTGGAGCTCCGTCGCCAGGCCGCCGAGATCGCCGCCGGCGAGGAGCGTGCCCACCTCGCCCGGGAGCTCCACGACTCCGTCACCCAGGCCCTCTTCAGCATGACCCTCATCACCCGCAGCGTGGAGATCCTCGTCGAGCGCGACCCGGTCGCCGCCGTCGCGCGGCTCGAGACGCTCCGCGAGCTGCAGCGTGACGCCCTGGCCGAGATGCGGGCGCTCATCTTCGAGCTCCGACCCGGGAGCCTCGAGCGCGATGGGCTCGCCCAGGCGTTGCGGACCCACGCCGCCGCCGTCGAGGGCCGGACCGGCCTCTCGATCGTCGTCGACTGTCTCGATCCGACCGACCGGCTCCCCCTCCAGACCGAGGATGTCCTCTATCGGATCGGCCAGGAGGCGCTCCACAACGTGGTCAAGCACGCCGGCGCGACCCGGGCCCGACTGACCATCGCCCGCTCCGACGGAGCGGTGGAGCTCAGCGTCGAGGACGACGGGTCGGGCTTCGATCCGACGTCCGTCGGGTCCGGCCACCTTGGCCTCGACGGGATGCGCGTCCGGGCCGAGCGCGCCGGCGGCCGGTTGGAGGTCGAGGCCGCGCCCGGGCGCGGGACCATCGTCCGGGCGATCCTGCCGACCGAGACCGAAGTGACGTCCGGATGACGGTCGCGGACCGACCACCTGCGGTGACCGACCATGACGGATGTGGAGGTCGGATCCCGCCCTCAGGCGATGGGCGGGGGCGCTCGTGACCGACGAAGATCGAGTCATGCTCGAACCACTGTCGCCTCCCGCCGCCCCGGCCTCGCTCGCCCTTCCCCCGGTCCGCGTCGTCGTCGTCGACGGCGACCGCCGGGTCCGCGCCGCCATCGCGGCGCTCGTCGGGCTCGCCGACGGCCTCGAGCTCAGCGCCTCGGTCGGCCACGTCGCCGCGGCCCTCGCGGCCCTCGAGTCGACCCCGGCCGACGTCCTCGTGATCGACCCGAAGCTGCCCGATATCGACGCCGGACTCGGGCTCGTCGGGCTCGTCCGGACCCGCTGGCCGGGGACCCGGATCGTCGTCCTGACCTGGTCGGACTCGCTCGAGTCGCTGACCCTCGACGCCGGCGCCGATCGCTACCTGCCGAAGACGATCGGCCCGGGCGAGCTCATCGCCGCGATCGAGACGGCCGGTCGCGAACGCCCGGACCCGGACGCGGTCGCCGGGCCCGGCCGGCGGGGCCTGCAGTAGACTCGATATCGCCGTTCCCACCACCGGGAGTCCGTCCGTGAACGAACCCGTCCGGATCCGCATCCTGCTCGTGGACGACCACGCGGTCGTCCGCAGCGGCCTGCGCCTCTTCTTCGACCTCCAGGACGATATCGAGGTCGTCGGCGAGGCCGGCGACGGCAGCGAGGGCGTGGCGATGGCCCGCCGGCTCCTGCCCGATGTCGTGCTGATGGACCTCCTGATGCCGAACATGGACGGCGTCACCGCGATCGCCCGGATCAAGGACGAGCACCCCGAGATCGAGGTCGTCGCGATGACGAGCTTCATCGAAGAGGAGAAGGTCACCGCCGCGCTCGAGGCGGGCGCCACCGGCTACCTGCTCAAGGACGCGTCTGCCGAGGAGGTCGCCGCAGCGGTCCGGGCAGCCGCGGCCGGCGAGATGACCCTCGATCCGCAGGTCGCCCGGCTGCTCGCCCAGAAGATGCGGGCGAAGCCGGCCCCGGACCCCGTCGAGCCGCTCACCGAGCGCGAGCGCGACGTCCTCCGGCTCGTGGCCCGCGGTCTCAGCAACAAGGAGATCGCCTACGAGCTGGGGATCGCCGAGGGCACGGCCAGGACGTACGTGAGCAACATCCTCGGCAAGCTCGGCCTGACGAGCCGGACCCAGGCCGCCCTCTACGCTGTCGAGCACAAGCTCGTCTGATCCGGTCGTGCCGCCGTCGACGAATGTCCATCGTCGCGGCCCGCGAACCTCGACCCCCCGGCTCGACGAACGACCCTCGAAGCCGGAGCCCCGCGCGGCGATAGTGACCTCAGCCCCAGGGACGCCAGGTCGGCGGACCGGGAGGAAGGAGGTCCCAGTGAACCACGTCGAACGCTTCATCGAGGTCACCCGTCGCCAGCAGGAGATGCTCCGCGACGCGACCATCGAGCGGCGGAGCATGACGGTCGAGCGCAGCTCGCGCCAGCGCGGGCGCTGGATCGACCGCCTCATCCCGGTCCGGCACGCCGTCGCGGCCTGAACGGACCGTGACCGGCCCTCGGGCCGGGCCCTCGGGCGATCCGCTCCTCCTCCGGCGTGAGACCCCGGCCCTCGGGTCGGGGTCTCGTCGCGTCCGGCGTCAGCGGACCTCGACCACCCGATAGCGGAGGCGTCCGGCCGGGATGATGACCTCGACCTCGTCGCCGGCCGCAGCGTTCATGAGTGCGGCCCCGATCGGGGACTCGGCGGAGATCCGACCGGCCGCGGCGTTCGCCTCGCTCGACCCGACCAGCGTGTAGGTCTCCTCCTCCTCGTCCGGGCCCAGGACGGCGACCGTGGAGCCCAGCCGCGCCCGGCCTCCGTCGGCCCCCTCCTCGATGATCTCGACGTTCCGGAGGAGCTCCTCGATGGCCCGGACCCGGCCCTCGGCGAACGACTGCTCGCGCCGAGCCTCGTGGTAGTCCGAGTTCTCCTTGAGGTCGCCGAGCTCGCGCGCGGCGGCGATCCGGGCGACGATCGCCGGGCGGGTCACGTTCGTCAGCTCGTCCAGCTCGGCCCGGAGCGCGGCGAGCCCGTCCTCGGAGAGTCGGGTCGGCGCCTTTGGCGCCTTCGAGCCGATCGTCGGCGCCGCGGTCGGGACACCCGTCTGCCGGCCGGCGCCGCCTGTCTCCCGGCTCGACGCGGACGTTCCGGCGCCCGCCGCCCGCGGACTCCGCGGTGCTGCCGGTCGGCCGCTCGCCGTGAGGACCGAGCGTGATCGGAGGACCCCCGTGTTCCGGGTCGGATCGGACCGCCCGCCGGTGGCGGCTCGCCCGGCCGGCTGCCCGGCTGCCCGGGCGGTCTGGGCCCGGCCGGCCGCCGCCCGGCGCTCGGCGTCGGTCACCGGCCCAGCGGACTCGTCGGTGAGCAGCGACCCGGCGATGCCGTGAGCCTTGCGCGTGCCGTCGGCGGCCTGGAGGTTGGCGTACGGAAGGATCACCGCCCGGTCGTGGAGTGCCGCTGCCGCCGGCTCCGGCACGGCCCCGGCGAATGCGTCGAGGAGGGCGTCCTCGTACTCCTCGACGGCGTCGGTCTCGGCCCACCAGATCCGCAGGCGGTCGAGGCCGCTGAGCGTCCGGAGCCAGTGCCCGCCCGAGTACGGTCGGCGGTCGCCCAGCGGCGTCCGCAGGGAGGCGGAGATCCGGGCTCCGATCGAGACGCCCGAGGTGCCGATGTACAGGATCGGCTGGTCCGCCAGCCAGAAGGACCGGAGACGGGCCGCGAGCTCGCGGCCCGTAGGCTGGCTCCCGTCCAGGGTCAGCGTCGGGACCCGCTCGATCCAGCGGCCGACGGCGTTGAAGTCGATCGGCGCCGTGGCCGTCGGCTCCGGCAGCTCGACGATGTAGACGCCAGGCCGGTTCGAGCGGACGGCCGCGCCCCAGACCGCCGGACCATCGGCCAGCAGGCCGACCGAGCGGAGGAGGGCCGCAGCGCCGGGGCCCGACCCGCCCGGTGTCGGCTCGTCGTCAGGCAGCGGACGGCTCGCCGGTGGCGTACTTGTAGACCGCCCAGCCGATGATCGCGCCGAGGGTCGGACCCACGATGTAGACCCACAGCGCCGTCAGGTCGCCGCCGATCACGGCCGGTGCGATCGACCGGGCGGGGTTCACCGAGGTACCGGTGAACGGCACCAGGGCGAGATGCATCGCGACCAGGGTGAGCGGGATGACGATGGCGGCCAGGGTCGGAGCCTTCTTCGTGGAGACCAGGATGACCAGCACGAAGAACGCAGTGAAGATCGTCTCGAGCAGCAGGGCCTGGATGTCGCTGACACCATTCTGAGGCAGCGTCTCGATGCCCTTTACCGTCTCGGTCCCGAACACGATCGCGACCACGACCGCGGCGGCGATCCCTCCGATGAGCTGGGAGGCGACATAACCCACCCCGGTCGCCGGGTCCATCCGCCGGTCGAGGACCGCAGCCGTGGTCACCGCCGGGTTGAAGTGGCCGCCCGAGACCGCCCCGAAGATCTGGATCGCCGCCAGGAGGCCGAAGCCGAAGCCGAACGCGATCACCGGCAGGTCGCCGGTCGACGAGAAGGTCTTCTGCGCCACGACGGCCATGAAGGCGATCATGAAGAATGTGAACGTCCCGATGAGCTCGGCCAGCAGCTTCTTCGTGTCCACGTTCGAGTCCCTCCTGTGGATCGCGCTCCGGCGCTCGGCGCCACTCCCTGGACCTCAGTGTACCGGTCGGACGGTTGGTGCCGCGGCCGGCCCCGGAAGGGGGCCGTCGCCCCGAGAGCGGAGCGCCCGCGACGATCCCCGCCAGCAGGACCGTCTCGCGGATCGGACGTTGACCGGGGATGGCAAGGGAAGCCGAACCAACGGGGCGCGGTCCTGGCTGGCAAGATGCCGGGATGAGGGCGAGCCGATGAGCGGCCGGGGGACACCGGCCGTCGATGCGCTGCGTCGGGCGGGCGTCACCTTCACGGTCCGGGAGTACGTGCCCGAGGACCGGCCAGCCGGCACCCATCGAGGGTCGTGGGGCCTCGAGGCGGCCGAGGCGCTCGGCGTGGAGCCGGGCCGCGTCTTCAAGACCCTCCTGGCCCGGATCGACGAGACCCGTCTCGCGGTCGGTGTCGTACCGGTCGACCGCGAGCTCGATCTCAAGGCGCTCGCAGCGGCGCTCGACGGTCGCCGGGCGACGATGGCCGACCCGGCCGAGGCAGAGCGGGCGACCGGCTATGTCGTCGGCGGGATCAGTCCGCTCGGCCAGCGGCGCCGGCTGCCGACCGTCGTCGACGAGCGCGCCATCGCGGCCGACACGATCCTCGTCAGCGGTGGCCGGCGGGGCCTCGACATCGAGCTGCGCGGGGACGACCTCGTCCGGCTCACCGGGGCCCGTATCGCGCGGATCGCCCGCGTCGGCTGACGCCGGCGGGTCGTTCGGTCCGCGCGCCGTATAGTCCGCCTGTGCTTCGCCGGTCGATCGTCGCGCCGATCCTCGCCCTCGTCCTGGCGGCCGTCGGCATCGCCGCGCTCATCGGGTCCTCGACCGGCGGCCCGGTCGCTCCGAGCGCGGCGGCCTCCCCGACGAGCGACGGCCTCGGAGCGAGCACGGCGGGGACGTCAGGACCGTCGCTCTCACCGGGCCGCTCGCCCGCCGCCAGCCGCTCGGCCGCGCCGTCGGCGGTCGTCGTCCCGACCGCGAGCCCACTGCCGAGTGCGACGCCCGGGGCGTCGTCGTCACCCGGCGGGTCGCCGACCGCCGTCGACCCGGCCCTGGCGGCCCGGCTCCAGCGTTCGCTGGACCGGTACGCGAAGCGCTACCGCCTTCCGGGCGCGAGCGTCACGATCACCTGGCCGGACGGGCGCCACTGGACCGGCAGCACCGGGTTCGCCGACGTCGCAGCCCGACGGGCGGTGACCGCGGACACGGCCTTCTCGATCGCGAGCATGAGCAAGACGTTCACCGCGGCCCTCGTCCTGAAGCTCGTCGAAGAGGGCCGGGTCCAGCTCGACACGCCGGTGGTGAACCTCCTGCCGGACGTCCGGATCGGCAAGCCGGGTCGCCGGATCCCCAAGGCGGTCACGGTCCGGATGCTCCTGGACCACACCAGCGGGCTGGCCGACTTCTTCTTCGGCAAGGGTGTCGACAAGGCGCTCCTGGCCGACCGCGGGGCGACCTGGACAGCGGCCCAGGCGCTCGGCTACGTCGGGCCGCCAGCTGTTCGCGCCGGGCAAGGGCTGGCACTACTCGAACACGAACTACCTGCTCCTCGGGCTCATCGCCGAACAGGTCGGACCCGGATCGTTCGCGAGCCAGGTCCGCCAGGAGCTGCTCGACCCGCTCGGCCTGCGCCATACGTTCGTGCAGGTCGACGAGCGGCCACGGGGCCCGCTCTCGGTCGGCTACTACTTCAACAGTCCGTCGGCCGCGGCCCGACCGATCCCGCTCGCCGACAAGGCCGGGAACATCGCGCCGTTCACCTCGGTCGTCACCGCGGCCGGCTCGGCCGGCGACCTCGCCGCGACGACGGCCGACCTCGCGGCGTGGGCCCGGGCGCTCTACGGCGGGCGGGTGCTCGAGCCGGCCACCCTCGCCGCCGCGGTGGCCGACGCCCGGAAGACCGCCCGCTTCCACCCGTTCGTGCCCTACGGTCTCGGGGTCCAGGTCACGAAGATCGGCGGGCACCGGGCCCTGGGTCACAGCGGCCGGCTCCTCGGCACGCGCGGCGAGCTGCGCTACCTCCCGAACGACGGGGTCGCGATCGCCGTGCTCGCGAACCAGAACGGCGTGGACCTCCGGCCGCTCACCGCCGGCCTGCTGAAGATCGCCCTGCCGCCGACGGCGTCACCCTCACCGACGCCATCGCCCTCAGCGGCTCCCTGACCCGACGCGGTCGGGTCAGCCCCGGGTCCGGCCCCCGCCCGATCGCACCCGGATCGGCTTGTGGTGGGCGTGATGCCCGCGATCACCGCCCCCGTCCTGTCCGAACCCGCGGATCGGGCGCGGGACGATGTTCCGGTCCGGCTCGAAGCCCGGCACGATCTGGAAGGGAATGGGCATCTTCAGCAGGCGCTGGATCGCCCGCAGGAGCTCGACCTCGTCGGTGCAGACGAGCGAGATCGCGGCGCCGCTCAGGCCGGCCCGACCGGTCCGGCCGATCCGGTGGATGTAGTCCTGGGCCTCGAACGGGAGCTCGAAGTTCACGACGTACGGCAGCTCCTCGATGTCGAGCCCGCGCGAGGCGACGTCGGTGGCCACGAGACAGGTGACCTCCCCGCGCTTGAAGTCCTCGAGGGCGCGGGTCCGCTCGGGCTGGCTCCGATCGCTGTGGATGGCGACCGCGTTCACGCCCCGCCGGTCGAGGTACGAGGCGAGCCGGCTGGCGGCGAGCTTCGTCCGGGTGAAGACGAGGACCTGCTCCATCCTGTCGCGTCGGACGAGGTGGATGAGGAGGTCCTCCTTCCGGTCGCGGTCGACCGGGTAGACGACCTGCGAGACCCCCTCCGCCGCGATGTTCCGGGCGGCGACCTCGACCGTCTCGGGGTCGTGCAGGAACTCCTGGGCCAGGCGTCGGATCTCGTCCGAGAACGTCGCGCTGAAGAGGAGGTTCTGGCGCTTCGACGGGAGGAGCGCGACGATCTTGCGGATGTCGGGGATGAAGCCCATGTCGAGCATCCGGTCCGCCTCGTCGAGGACCAGGATCTCGACCTGCGACAGGTTCACCGTCCGCTGCCCGACGTGGTCCATGAGTCGCCCCGGGGTGGCCACGAGGATCTCCACGCCCGAGCGGAGCTCCTTGATCTGGGGATCGATCGGGATACCGCCGTAGACGACCGCCGAGCGGAGCGGGACGTGTCGTCCATAGGCGCCGACGCTCTCGGCGATCTGCATCGCGAGCTCGCGGGTGGGCGTGACCATGAGGGCGCGGACCGGGTGGCGGGCCGGCGAGAAGCTCGTGTTCGCGTGGACCCGCAGGCGCTCCAGGATCGGCAGGGTGAACGCGGCCGTCTTGCCGGTCCCGGTCTGGGCGGCGGCGAGGATGTCGCGGCCCTGGAGGACGAGCGGGATGGACCGCTCCTGGATGGGGGTGGGCTCCGTGTAGCCCTCTTCCGCGACCGCGCGGAGGATGTCGGCCGAGAGGCCGAGGGTGTCGAAGGTCAAGCAGGGCTCCTGTGGCCCGTCGGGCCGAGGCCGCGCGGGCGGGTCATCCGACGTCGGGCGGGTCGGCCCGGTCGCCCGCGCCCCCGTGGGCGGGGCGGGTCGTCTCGCGGAGCATAGCCGAAGGGCCGGAGAATCGGAGGCCCACGCCCGGTCAGACGTGGGTCTCGCTTCGATTCTCGGGTCGCCACGGAGCCTTCTCCGGCCACCGTGGCGTCGATCAGAGGCCCGCCCGCGTGTCGCTCGAGATGTTCCCCGCGCGGGGGATCGTGGCGAGGTTCGCTGCACCGTGCGACGCATCCGCCGTGATCGGCAGCGATCGCCCGCTCGTTCGCGGGTCGTCGCTCCGTCCGGTTCTTCCCGGTCTGCTGCGGTCGAGGCGCATCGGACTTGAAGCCTCACCAGGCCCGTCGGGACGACCGCCGGTCGGTCGACCACGGACCGTTCGCCACTCGAATCTACTCCCGCCCCGGCCGGGTGTCGAGAGGGTCTGGCGGATCAGGATCGGGTCGACCCGCCGGTCCGCGCACGATCGGTCGCGGTCGACCTTGACAGGGTCGCGGGGGGTGAGAGGATGCCGGTGACCGTCAGCACCAGGAGGTGATCCCGGTGTCCCGAGCGCCGTGGGCGATCCCGATCGTGACCTTCCTCGCGGTCATCGCGCTCGGCGGGGCCACCGTCTGGACCGGCTGGACCCCGACGATCCCGGACGGCGCAGGGTCCACGATCGTCGCCAACGTCGCGCTCACGGGCGAGATCGCGCCCGATGTGACCGACGACGTCGATCCCGAGACGATCCCGCGCTCGCCGTCCGGGTCCGCCTGTCTCGATCCGATCGAGCGACCGGCCGGGACGATGAAGCTGTGCTGGGATGCCTACCGGGACCCGCATGACGGTGATCCGGATCAGGACTACTACCACCTGCGCATCTCGAGCACGTTCGGCGGGGAGGCGGGGACCGGTGCTCGATGGGCGGTCATCGGGGCCCGACTCGTCGGCACTCCGTCGAACCAGGTGTTCGAGACCTGGCCCGCCGGGGTGCTCGATGGACCGTGCCGGCAGGTGGACGTCGCGATGTCCCTGGGCCGCACCGAGGGCGAGACCGTGTGCGGTCGGACGACCGCGACCGCGGATACGGCCGACTGGAGCCAGCGGGTGGCCTGGACGTGCACCGGGTGCCTGGTCGCCGACCACGCGGATCGCGCGCTCACCCTCCGTCAGGTCGTGGCGGTGCCCGAGGGGACGGTCCCCGGCTGGGAGATCACCGCCGATCTCGGGGGCTGATCGAGCTCGCCCCCTGATCCGACCTCAGCGCCCATCGATCTGGGCCATCCGCTCGCGAACGATCATCCGCACGAGGTCGTCCGGGATCGGATGGTCGGGCGTGAAGTGGAGCGTGCCCTTGGCCGTGGCGAAGGCGGCGAGCTCATCGTGGTGCGTCTCGATCAGCGCCGCGCTCATCGGGAAGAGCGAGCAGTGTGCCTTGAAGGCGGCATAGGAGACGAGGGCCCGGCCCCGGTACCGGAAGGCGGGCATCCCGTAGCTGATCGTGTCCACGGCCTCCGGCGCCGCCGCCGCGATCGTCCGGCGGAGGGCCTGCAATGCGGCGCGCTGATCCGGCGGCAGCGCCGCGAGGATGGCATCGATCTGGGCGGTGACGCCCACCGGGTCGGTCATGTCGCGCTCTCCTCGGATCCTTGAAATGGCCGGTCGTCAGCCCGGGACGAGGACCGCCGCCCCGGCGATCTCCCCGCGGGCGATCGCCAGGAGGGCCCGGTCGCCATCGGCGAGCGGCATCGGTTCGGGCTCGGTCTCGATCCCGATCGTCGCGGCGAGGGCGAGGAACTCGGTGGCGTCGCGACGGGTCACGTTGGCGACGCTCCGGATCGAGCGCTCCCACCAGAGATCCTCGTAGGGGAAGGCGGGGATGCCGTCGAGGTGGATCGCGTTGATCGCCACGACCCCGCCGCGATCGAGGGACCGGAGCGCCTCGACGACGACCGAGCCGACCGGGGCGAAGGTGACCGCCGCGTCGAGGGGGACCGGGCCCGGTTCGCCGTGACCCCCGGCCCAGGCGGCCCCGAGCGCCAGTGCCCGCGCGCGGTCGCGCGGGTCCCGGGCCCAGGCGTAGATCTCGCACCCCCAGGACCGGGCCACCTGGATCGCCAACCGTGCCGACGCCCCGAACCCGAAGAGGCCGAGCCGCCCGCCCGGCTCGATGCCCGAGACGCGGAGCGCCCGGTAGCCGATGACCCCGCCACACAGGAGGGGCGCCGCCGCGACGTCGGGGAAGGCGTCCGGGACCGGCACCGCGACGTCCGCGCGGACGGTCATCAGCTCGGCGAACCCGCCGTCCCGGTCCCAGCCGGTGAAGATGGCCTCCCGGCACAGGTTCTCGCGACCCGACCGGCACGCCCGGCAGGTCCCGCACGAGCCGGCCAACCAGGTGACGGCCGCCCGATCGCCGACGGCCCAGTCGGCGGTCGTGTCGATCGAGCGATCGGTCGCGGCGGGACCCGGATCCCCGATCGCCGCGACCCGGCCGACGGCCTGGTGACCGAGGACGAGCGGCGACCGATGGGCCGCGATGTCCCCTTCGGCCAGCTGGAGGTCGGTCCGGCAGACGGCGCAGGCGCCGACACGGATGAGGAGCTCGCCGGCGCCCGGGACCGGATCGGCGACCCGGGCCAGTCGGAGCGGGCCGGAGGCGGCCGGCGCGGGGCCGTCGAGGAGGAGCGCCTGCATGCCTGGACCCTACGCCGGGCGGCCCAGGTCGAGCCGTTCGCCCGGGGTGAGGATCGTGACCCTCACGCCCGCGGCGAGCTCACCGGCGGCCACCGAGAACTCACTGCCCGGTCCTACGAACCGGTCCGGCCGGACCTTGCCCATGGCCTTCGGCCAGAAGGTCCCCCAGTGGATCGGCACCGCGACGCCCGGGCGGATGAGGTCCGCCGCATGGGCGGCCATGACCGGATCCATGTGGCCGCCGCGGAGGTTCGGGCCCCAGCCCCAGACCGGGAGGAACGCGGCGTCGAGGTCCTGGAAGTCCGCCATCTCCGGGTACAGGGCCGTGTCGCCGGCGAAGTAGATCCGCCGCCGGCCGTTCGAGACGATGAAGCCGAGCGCGGGTGCCGTCGGCCCGAACGGCGGCCGGAAGCCGCTGTGGTCGGCCCGGACGACCTCGATCGTCAGCGGCCCGTGGGTGGTCGTGTCGCCCGGGGCCACCTCGTCGATGTCGCGATGCCCGGCCGCGCGGAAGATCCGTCCCGACCCGGCCGGCACGATGAGCCGCGGCTCGCCGAGCCGGCGGATCGAGGCCAGGTCGAGGTGGTCCAGGTGGAGGTGACTCACGAGGACCGCGTCGATCCGCTCGAGGGCGTGGTGGGGGACCGGCGGGACCTTCCGGTCGAGGGGCCCGATCCGCTCCCGGATCGTCGGGTCGGTCAGGATGCGCACGCCGTCGAGCTCGATGAGCAGTGTGGCATGACCCAGCCAGTCGATCGTCGCGTCCACGCCACGAGTATGCCGGAAGGCCGACCGACGGCGATGTCGCGACTCGCTACCATGACCGGATGGCAACCTCGAAGCTTCCCGACCGGCTCTACTTCACCGGTGACGACGACGCCGACCGGCTGCTGGTGAGCGAGCCCCTGGCGCTCCTCATCGGCTTCGCCCTCGACCAGCAGGTCACCGTCCAGAAGGCGTTCGGCGGCCCGCTCGAGCTGAAGCGCCGGCTCGGCGGGCTCGACGCCGGACGGATCGCGGCGATGGGTCCCGACGAGTTCATCGAGGTCTTCCGGCAGCGACCGGCCCTCCACCGCTTCCCCGCCGCGATGGCCGCCAAGGTCCAGGCCCTGTGCGTCGCGGTCGCCCGCGACTACGGCGACGACGCCGGGCGGATCTGGCTCGAGGCGCAGGACGGTCGCGACCTCGAGCGTCGCCTGCTGGCCCTGCCCGGGATCGGCGAGATGAAGGCGAAGTCGATCATCGCCGTCATCGTCCATCGGTTCGAGGTCCGGCCGCCCGGCTGGGAGGCGGTCGCGCCGACCCGTCCGACCCTCGGCGACGTCGACTCGCCCGAGGCGCTCGCGTCCTACCAGGCCGGCAAGCGGGCCTACAAGGCCGCCCTGCGGGCCGGTGCCACCGACGACGAGGCCGGCGCTGCCGCGATGGCCACGATGCGGGCGGGCGACGCCGGCTGACGACGGCCGCGCGACCGGCTCGAGGGCCGGCGGCCCACGATCGGCCGCGGCGGGCGAGTTGACCGTCCTGCCGGCTCGTCCCACGATGGACGGCCTCATGGACCGGTGGATCGCGTCGCTGCTCCTGCTCGCCGCGATCACGGTGGCTGCGGCCTGCGACCCGGCGAGCGGATCGGCCGGCGGGGCCGGGTCATCGCCCGCGGGGTCGCCGGGCGTCGCCGCCGGCGCGACCCCGGGGGCCACCGACCGACCGTCCGCCCCGGTGGCGACCCCCGGGCCCGGGTCGGCCACCCCGTCCGGAGGCGCCTCGGGTGTCCCGCCCTCGACCGGACCGGCGCCGTCCGTCGCACCGAGCGTGGCTCCGAGCGCGACGCCGTCCTCGTCGCCGGGCGGGAGCGGGTCGACGACCGGTGGCCTGAAGCCGGCCCCCCGCCCCGGACCCTTCGCGATGGACCTGTACCGGACCGGCGACTTCGTGAGCGAGAAGCGCGTGACGTGGTGCGCTCCGGCGGCGATGCAGACGATGATCAACGTGATGACCCGGGGCGCGGACACCACGAGGGAGACCCAGGCCCTCCTCCAGCGGATCTCCCGACGGCTGGGACCGGCGCCGGACGGTGGCCCGGAGCCGGAGGGCATCGCCCGGACGCTGACCTCGCTCGGCTACGGCTCGTGGCAGGTCCTCGCCATGCCGACCCGGGCGGCGGCCGTCAAGGCCGCCGTGAAGGCGATCCGGCTGACCGGTCGGCCGGCCGACCTGCTCGTCTGGCGCGGCGCCCACAACTGGGTCGTCTCCGGCTTCACGGCGACGAACGACCCGGCCCTGGGCGACGACTTCACGGTGACTGCCCTGCGCATCGAGGACGTCTGGTATCCGCGGATCAGCACGATCTGGGGACCCTCGCGACGCCCGGACGTCCTCGTCCCGGTCGGGCTCCTGCCGGAGGACTACCTGCCCTGGAAGCGGCCCACCGGGAGGTACCCGGGGAAGGACGGGCGGTTCGTCCTCGTCATCCCGGTCGCGAAGGGCTGACCGCCGATCGGTCGGGCCGATCGTCGCGGACGACGACACCGCCCTTCATCACCAGCGTCGGGGCGAGGAAGGCCGCGAGGCCGGAGCCGTCGAGTGCGGCGAGCGGGTCGCCGGGGACGGCCACGAGGTCGGCGAACCGGCCCGCGACGAGCGCCCCGACCCGGTCGGACCAGCCCATCGCCTCGGCGGCGACCGCGGTGGCCGCCTGGATCGCCTGGAGCGGGGTCATCCCGTACCGGACCATGTAGCCGAGCTGGATCGCATTCATCCCGTGGGGATAGACGCCGGAGTCGGTCCCGAAGGCGACCCGGACCCCGGCGGCGACGGCCTTCCCGAAGGCCGATCGCTGCGCTTCGGTGGTCTCGTCGTTCTTGCGCATCGTCTCGGCCGGCCAGCCGGCCCGGGCGCCCTCGGTCGCGATCCAGTCGCCGTTGTAGACGTCGGCCACGAGGTAGGTCCCGAGCCGGACGAGCAGATCGATCCCGTCGTCGTCGAGCAGCGAGCCGTGCTCGACGGTCCGCACGCCGGCCCGGGCGGCCACCCGGATCCCCTCGGCGCCGTGGGCATGCGCCGCGACGAAGCGACCGCGGGCGCCCGCCGTCTCGACCGCCGCCCGGAGCATCGGCTCGTCGAGCTCCACCTCGCCGGGCTCGGTGCCGACGGTCAGCACGGCGCCGGTGGCGATGACCTTGACGACGTCGACGCCGCGGTCGCACAGGAGGGTCACGACCCGGCGCACGTCCTCGGGCGTGCGGACGAGCCCCACCCGCATCTCCGCGGGCACCTCCACGCTCGGGTCGCCGGTCACCTCGCCGCCGCCGCCGGGGACGGTCACGAACGCGCCGGCCGCCTGCATCCGTGGCCCGTCGATCCAGCCGGCGTCGATCGCATCACGCAGCTCGAGGTCGAGGAACGCCCGGAACGTGCCGACGTCGCGGACCGTCGTGAACCCGGCCCGGAGCGTCTCCCTGGCGTTCCGGACGCCCATCAGCAGCTCGTTCGCGGCGGTCACCCCGATCGACGGGACGTCCTCGTACTGGAGGTCGCCGACGAGGTGGGTGTGGAGGTCGATGAGCCCCGGGGTCACGGTATGGTCCGACAGGTCGAGCCGGCGGGCGTCGCCGGACTCCACGGGGACCGCTCCGGGCGCCAGCACGGCCTCCACCCGATCGCCCCGGATGACGAACGTCCGGTCGACCAGGATCTCGCCGGCGATCGGGTCGACGAGCCGACCGGCCCGGACCATGAGGAGCGCGTCGGACGTCATCGCCGGCCCCCTACCAGCGCCCGCGGACGAGCGTGCCGAAGAGGTGGTCCAGGGTGGCCGCCGGATCGCCGGTCAGCCCGGTGTGGACCGGCGACGGCTGGACGATCGTGCTCGACGGAGCCACCAGCCAGTGGAACCGCTCGGCCTGGCTCAGGCCGGAGATCGGACCCCCGGCCGGGTCGCCCCTGCAGATCCGAGGGATCGCCTCGAGGTGGGCACGGACGGCGGCCGGGTCGCACTCCGGCGCGAGCGCCCGGAGGATGTCCTCGTCGAGCTCGACGATGGCCTCGAGGAAGCGTCGCGGCCGGCAGTGCAGGACGATCCCGGCGTTCATCGCCTCGCCCCGGTCGACCCGCGGTACGACCCGGATGACGGCGTACTCGAACGGGCTACGCCGGACGCCGGGCACGGTCCGCCTCCTCCACGAACGGCCGCGGCCCCTCGAGCCGGCGCATGAGGTACGCCACGTAGGCGTCGCGATGGGCGCTCTCCGATCCGTCGCCGGCCGGCCGGGCCCCATCGGCCAGCCAGGCCGAGGGGATCGCCCCGACGATCTCGCCGAGCAGCTCGGGCACCAGCCGCGGGGCGAGGCGCTCGTCGGCCGCGGCGATGGAGCCCGCGTAGGGCAGGAGCACGTGATCGACGATCCGTGGGAAGGATCGCCGGGCGTGGGCGGCCGGGTCGCTCCAGGCGTGCTGGACGTAGAGGGCTGCGCCGTGGTCGATGAGCCACAGGCGGCGGTGCCAGACGAGGAGGTTGACGTTCCTGGCGGTCCGGTCCACGTTCGTGACGAGTCCGTCGAACCAGACGATGTCCGCGGCCAGCTCGGGGTCCGGGCGGTCGCCAACGGGAGCGTTCGGCGCGGCGGCCGTCCCGGGCTCGAAGGGGAGGGCGCCGGGCAGGAAGTCGAGGCCCAGGTTGAGCCCGGCGCTCCGGTCGAGCAGCTCCTGGATCTCCTGGTCCGGCTCCGCCTTGCCGAGGGCCGGGTCGAGCGCGACCAGGACGATCTCCGGCACCGGCAGTCCCAGCGCCCGTCCGACCTCGCCCGCGACGAGCTCGGCGATGAGCGCCTTCGGCCCCTGGCCCGCGCCGCGGTACTTCACGACGTAGAGCCCGTCGTCGTCGGCCTCCATGAGTCCCGGCAGGGAACCCCCCTCGCGGAACGGGGTGACGTAGCGGGTGGCGGTGACCGTGCGGATCGGGATCGCGGGTGCGACGGGTGGCGGCATCCCGGAGAGCGTAGCGGGCCCGGGCCACGGCGTCCCGTCGCGGGTCACCTCGCCGGGCGGATCGTCGACTACCTCGCCTCGAGGCGCCAGACCTCGACGTCACGGACGGGCTCGTAGCCGAGCGCCTGGTAGATGTGGTTCGAGACCGGGTTCGCGAGGTCGGTGAAGAGGAACACGAAGAGCGCGCCGTCCTCGAGCAGTGAGCGGCTGATCGCGGCGACGGCGTTCCCGCCGTAGCCATGACCGCGGAGACCCGGCGGGGTGTACCCACCCTCGAGCAGGACGCCGTTCGGCGTTCGCCCGCCGATCCCGACGAATGAGACCGGTCCGTCGTCGTCCCAGATGAACGCCCAGCCGCGTTCGAGTCGCCCGGCGACGAGCTCGTCCACGCCGATCGGGTCGTCGTCACCGAGCGCCTCGCGCTCGAATGCGGTCAGCCACTCGACGAGGAGGTCGCGGTCGGCGATCGCCGCCGCCCGGAGGTGCCCCGCTGCCGGGACCGGCGGGCGGATCGTCGTGGTCCGGAAGATCCGCTGGGACGACTCGTGGACGGCGATGAAGCCGAAACGCTCGGCGAGGCGTCGAGCGAAGCCGCCGGCATGTTCGGCCGGTCCGAGGACGCTCGGCGGTCCGATCGCCTCGACGTCGTCGAGGAGGAGGTCGATCGCCTCGATCCGGTCGATCTCCGAGAGGACGAGTCCGAACGGCGGGGTCTGGCCCGCGACCGCCACGACGACGCCGTCGTCGACGACCACCGCCAGGTAATCCGGGCCCGGGTCGTGCTCCGCCGCCGAACCGAGCGCGGACGTCATCCCGAGGAGCAGGTTGTGCTCGGCCTCGCGCGCCACCAGGAAGGGCTCCGCCCGGCGTCGGAAGGCCGCCAGGTCGTCGAACCGCTCGAGCTGCATCGGAGGTCAAGCGTACGCCACTGCGGCCGGACGAAAGGCAACGCAACAAAGTTGTGCATGACATTGACAAAACGAAAGTCACATGTCATAATGTGCGCATCAGGAACTCATATCTGCGGGCCATGCGATGACACATGATGTGATCTCCACCTGTCCGGTCTGCTCCGGCGAGCTGATCGTCACCCGCCTCGCCTGTCGGACCTGCGGCACCGCCCTGGAGGGTGAGTTCAGCGTCGGGCGCTTCGGTCGGCTCGGCCGGGAGCAGATGACCTTGCTCGAGAGCTTCCTGCGCTCGCGGGGGAACCTTCGCGACGTCGAGCGAGAGCTCGGCATCAGCTACCCGACCGTCCGGGCCCGGGTCGACGCCCTCGTCCGGGCGCTCGGCCTCGGCGACCCCCCGTCGTCGTCCGCCTCGACCGGGGGCGATCCGGCGGCCGCCCGCCAGGCCATCCTCGAACGGCTCGCCCGGCACGAGATCGATGCGGACGAGGCCGCCATCGAGATCCGAGGACTTCGGAGGGAACCCCGATGACACTGAGCCAGACCACGCCGTCGGTCGAGCACGAGATCGGGCCCCACGGCTCCGTCTCCGTCCGTGGCATCGATGGGTCGATCGATCTTCGGGTCGGCGACGTCTCGACCGTCCGGCTTCGCGGCACCGGGTCGCGGCCCCTCGACGACGACTACCGGATCGTCCGGGGCCCCGGCGAGCTCCGGGTCGAGGCGGTCGCGATCGGCGGCATCGGTCTCCGCTGGTTCCGGACGGATCGGACCCAGGACCTCGAGCTGGAGGTCCCGCGCGGAGCGACCCTCCGGATCGAGACCGCGAGCGGCTCGATCCATGGGGACGGGCTCCAGGGCGACCAGCGCTATCGCACCGTCTCCGGCGACCTGCGCCTGACCGGTGTGGCCGGCCGGGTCGTCATCGACGGCGTGTCCGGCGATGTCGCGGTCCGGGCGAACGCCAGGCTCGACCTCGAGGCACGCGTCGTGTCGGCCGACCTGGAGGCAACGGCTCCCGAGTTCGGGGTGGTCCGGGTCAAGACGACCAGCGGCGACCTGCGGCTCGAGGGCGCCTTCGCCGGGGATGTCGACCACTGGATCGAGACGATCTCCGGGGATACCTCGATCGTCTCGCCCGGGCCGATCGTCGTCGAGGGCCGGACCGTCTCCGGGGACCTGCGGACGAGCCTGCCCCATCGCTCGGATGGAGGACCCGGCCGACGCACCATCCGGATCGGCGAGGGAGGGCCGCGGCTGGGCTTCCGGTCGATCTCGGGCGGGCTGACCGTCGTCGGCCCGCGGGTCGGCAGCGCCCCTCCGGCGGCGCCATCATCCGCCCCGCCGCCGGCGCGCCCGGCAGCGCCCGACATGACCGCGGCACCGGCCGCGACCGAGGCTCCGCTCGCGACGAAGACCGAACCGATCCCGGCCCTGTCGGAGGCCACCGCGTCGGCCGTGCCACCCGTCGATGGTGACCCGCGATCGGCGGATGTCGACCGTCTTGCCATCCTGCGCGAGCTGGAGGCGGGCCGGATCGACGTGGACGAGGCCGGTCGCCGGCTCGCCGAGATCGACGAAGGGATGCCCGGCGATGACTGATGCCCTCGACCGGGTCCTCCGGCTGGTCGCCGAGGGCCGTCTGACCGCCGAAGAGGCCGGTCCGATCCTCGCCGCCCTCGACGACGACGCGGGCTCGGAGGGGGTCACCGAGCGGGTCCCGTCCGGCGCGTCGGCGGGGCCGGCGACCGCGGGCCGCTCCCTCCGCCTGGAGGTGACCGAGGGGGGCGTGGTGCGGGTCCGCCTGCGGGTGCCGGCCTCGCTCGGCGAGCTCGGCCTCGGGGAGATCCCGGGTCTGACCCGCCAGGCCATGGACCGGATCCGGACGGCCGTCGCCCACGGGACCCGGGGGCCCGTCTTCGAGGCGATCGGGGACGACGGCGACGGCGTCCGGATCGTCGTCGAGTAGCGCACCGGACCGTCGCGCTCCAGGGCGTGCCCCGTCCCGCATCGACGACCGCGACCGATGTTGACAGGAACTGGCATGTTCCTCCGGTATCGTCCGGTCATCAGCAGCAGGCGATCGCGCCGATCGTCAGGACCGAGGAGCCGTCCCGATGCATGACCTGGAACTTGCCCGACTCATCCACCTGGACCGGGAACGAGAGATGGCCCGCGACCGGCGGGCCCGGGCGGTCCGGGATGCCCTCGCACCCGGTTCGGAGGACACCTTCGTGCCAACGGAGCGACCGACCCGGATCACCCACCCGCTGCGACCGGCGATCAGCGGCGACGCCCGCTGACGACCGACCGATGGAGCCGCCGTGCGACCGACGCGGTCAGGCGGCTCCATCGTCGTAGCGCTCGAGCGTGGCGCGGGCCGTCTCGATCAGGCCCCGGCGGATCTCGGCCGGTGCCAGCACCTCGAGGTCGCGGCCCATCCCGAGCAGGCGGCCGGGCACCTCGTCGGGCCAGTCCATCGTGAGCCGGAGACGGGTCCATCCCTCCGCGTCGGGCTCGTCCAGGGTCGCCGCGCCGTCGACCGCCCGGTCGCCGACCGCCTGGCGAAGCGCACCGATCCGGTCGGGCCGGACCCGGACGGTGACCTCGACCCGTGACGCCTCCCGCTCGTAGGCGGCGCTCGCCTCGGTCCAGAACGCTGCGAGGTCGAACGGGGCCGGTCGGACGAAGCGGTCGGGGAGCGGCCGGGCGGCGGAGACCCGCGAGACGCGGTAGGTCCGGACCTGCCCGTCGGTGGCGGCGACGAGGTACCAGACGCCGGCCTTCAGGACGAGCCCGAGCGGCTCGAGGACGCGGCTGACCCGACGATCCCCGCGTTCATAGTCGATCTCGACCCGACGTGTCTCCCAGACCGCTCCCGAGAGGACACCGAGGTGAGGCACCGGCTCGCCGGCCTGGAACCAGCCGGATGCGTCGAGGTGGAAGCGCTCGACCAGGCGCGATGCGCGGGTCCGGAGCTCCGGAGGCAGGGCGGCGAGCACCTTGAGCCGGGCGGCGGTCACCACCGTTCCGAGTCCGAGCTCGGCGGCCGGCCCCGGGATCCCCGACAGGAACAGGGCCTCCGCCTCGTCCGGGGTCATCCCGGTCAGCCGGGTCCGATAGCCGTCCACCAGCCGGATCCCGCCGTGGGGGCCGCGCTCGGCATAGATCGGGACACCCGCCTGGCTGAGCGCCTCGACATCGCGGTGGACCGTCCGCACCGAGACCTCGAGCTCCCCGGCGAGCTCGGCGGCGGTCAGCCGCCCGCGGGTCTGGAGGAGGAGCAGGAGGGTCACCAGGCGTGAGGCTCGCATCGCCCGAGGATAGCCGATAGATGACAGCTCTTGTCATGAGATCTGCGCATCGGACGGGGTCCCACGGGTCCGTCCCTGCGACGAATGTCCAGGCCCGACCCGGACGTCCTGCGGGTGTGCGCCGACCCGTCGCGGGCCTACGGTCTGCTCAGCGAACGGACCGCCGGACATCGAGACCTTCGACCGGCGGCGCGTCGACCCCCCGGCGGGATGCCGGGCGGCGGCGGAGCCGGCAATCCTGCCTCAGCGGCGGTCCATTCGCACCCTCAGTCGACCGGCTCGGTCAGGAGCTCGACCAGCCGCGCGAGCTCGCCCGGCGGGATCCCATGACCGAGCAGGAGCGAGGCGGCGCCGCCGTGGCGATGTTCGAGGTGCTCGAGCATCGCCTGCATGTACTCCGGCGGGCACTCCACCCAGAGCGGCCGGAGGCGCCAGTCGTCGAGATGCTCGTCCTCGTCCCCGTCGGCGAAGGCGGCCCCGGACAGCGTGTAATCGTCGACCACGACATCGGCCGGGACTCCCACCGCCGAGAGCAGCAGGGCGACCGCGACCCCGGTCCGATCCTTGCCGGCCGCGCAGCCGATGACCGCCGGGAGACCGCCGGGCGCGAGAACCACGCGGACGATCTCGACGAGCTGATCGGTCCGTTCGTCGAGGATGTGGCGGTACATCCCGGCCAGCCCGAGGTGGGGGGTCGGGTCGTCCTCCAGGAGCGGGATGCTCCGGTAGGCGACGCGGTCGGACCGCTCGAAGACGCTCGGCGTCTCGCTCAGCTCGTGCGGCCAGCGCAGGTCGATGACGCAGCGCACCCCGGTCTCGAGGAGGCGTTCCTGCGACGCGGCCGGGAGGCGGTCGAGGGCGTCGGTCCGGAGCAGGGTCCGCCATCGCGTCCGGCGTCCCGGTCCCGCCGGGTAGCCACCGACATCCCGGAGGTTGCGGGTGCCGGGCAGGCGGAGGTGGCGGGCCGGGGCCGCGACGACTCCCTCGCTCATCTCAGCCGGCCGGAGCCAGCTCGAGTCCGGCGGCCCGGGCATCGTCGGCGAGCGACTCCAGGGCGTGGTCGCTCGTCGCGGACGCCCGGACCAGGGTCATCACCCGGCTGAGCCCCAGCTCCCGGTACGCGGCCAGGCGGGCGACCCGGGCCGGGCCGGCGACCGCCGAGTGCTCCGACCAGATGTGGAGCGATACCGGCAGGCTGGCCGGGTCGCGACCGATCTCCTCGCAGCGCTCGCGGATGATCGCGAGCGAGGAGGCGACTTCGTCCGGCTGCATCCCGTCGAGGTTCAGCTCGTCCGCGAACCGGGCGGCCAGCCGCCAGGTCACGTTCGGCCCGTTGCCGCCGACCATGATCGGGACCCGCGGTCGCTGGACCGGCTTCGGGACGTTGACCGCGTCGTGGACCTGGGAGTGGTCGCCCTCGTAGGTGGCGTGGACGTGGCGGTCACCCTCCAGCATCCGGGTGATGATCTCGAGGTCGTCGTCGAGTCGCTCGAGACGTTCGCGGGTAGGCGGGAAGCCGTAGCCGTAGGCCTGCCATTCGTCGCGCTTCCAGCCGGCGCCGATCCCCAGCTCCATCCGGCCGCCGCTGATCGCGTCCATCGTCGAGATCATCTTCGCGGTCAGGGCCGGGTTGCGGAACGCGGTGCAGATGACGATGTGGCCGAGCCGGATCCGGCTGGTCAGCGCCGCCAGGGCCGAGAGCGAGGTGAACGACTCGAAGGTGATCTCGTCGGTCGGCTCGGGGATCGTGTGGAAGTGGTCGAACAGCCAGACCGACTCGAAGCCGAGCCGCTCAGCCTGCCGGGCGACCGTGGCCGTCCGGTGCCACGCCCGGGAGGGATCCCAGCCGTCGTACTCGCCCTGCCAGCCCTGCGGGGCGATGACTCCGATCTTCATGGTCTGCCTCCGATCCGGCCTCAGTTCGGGAGGCCGCCGCCCTCGCCCGATGGGCCGGGACCCCCAGGGCCACCGCTCCCGCGGGCCCGCAGGAAGCGCTCGATCTCCGAGATGAGCTCGTCACCGGCGGGTTGGCGCTGCTCGTCGACCATCGCCTCGAGTCGTTCGATGTAGGCCTTCGTGGAGGTGTCGGCCGCGGCCGCCGCGTCGAGGTTCGCCCGCATCTGGCTGGCCTCCTCGGTCAGCTGGAGGGACGGGATCTCCACCCCGAGATGGCGCTCGAGCGCCTGGATGAGGGCGAGCGCGGCGACGGGATAGGGACCCGAGACGTAGTGGGGGACCTGGGCGAAGTACCCGACGGTCGGGATCCCCGCCTCGGCCAGGGCCATCTCCAGCACCGAGATCGCCGCCGCCGGGACCCGCAGGTGACCGGTCGGGCCCGGCTGGACGGAGCCATGCAGGAGCCCGGGCTCGGAGGCCGTCCCGATGATCGGCACGGCCCGCGTGTGCGGCACGGCGGCCGGGATCGCCCCGAGGCTGATCGACTGGGTCACGCCCAGCTGCCTGGCGAGCTCGATGACCGCTCCCGAGAAGGCGGTCCACCGGAAGTCCGGCTCGGCGCCGCTGAGGATCAGCAGGTCGCGCTCCGCGATCCGGGCCCGCTGGAGGCGGACCGCCGGCCAGGTCAGCTCGGCCAGCCGGCCGTCGATGATCTCCAGGGTCGGCCGGCGGGCCCGGTAGTCGAACAGGAGGTCCCCGTCGAAAGTGGCGATCACGCTCCCGCCCTCGGCCAGCCGTTCGGCGGCGGTGGTCGCGGCCGTCCCGGCATCCACCCAACCGTCGAGGGCGGCGACGAGCACCGGAGCGGTCAGTCCGGGTGTCTCGTCGAGGCGGTAGATGGTCACCCCCCAAGGATAGCGTCGGGGACCGAAGGGGACTCGAGCCCTCCTTGGCTCCACCGTGCCGCGGGACCGGCCGGCGGAGACCGGCGTCGCACCTCAGGTGCGTCGGGTCGGATGGCTATCGCACCGGACCTGGGATCGCGCCACCCGAGCCGTCGACCAGCGTGCGACCCAGGAGCGGTTGGACCAGCTGGACCGGGACGTACGTCGGTTCGAAGCTCCAGCCGCGCGGCTTCGTGGTGTCGAAGGCGGCGCTCGTGTGCAAGGTGACGATCACCGACCAGGGGGTGTAGATGACCGTCGGTGTCCCCAGCCAGGAGGGGGCGCCGGGATCGAACTCCGCGTAGGCCGGGTCCGACTCGGGCGGCGCGTAGACCCCGACCTCGACGCGGGTCGTCATCGGGCCGAGCTCGCCCCCGAGGGCGTCCCGGGCCCCGACCCAGCCGACCGGCTGCCCGGATGCGAACCACGGCGGCGGGACGACCAGGACCACGATGAGGACGACGATCGCGATGAGGACGACACGTTTCGTCCCGGTCTTGCCCCGTACCGTCCCTGTCGCGGTGGTGGTCACGCCCTGATCGTCCGCGTCGTCGGGTGTCCCTGCCATGGCCCGTTCGTCTTGGGCCACCTCGGACTTGCCGCATCGCTCGTCCTCAGTGCCGCCCGGCCGCACGGCCGCCGTGGGGCGGACATGCCCGGCGTCGGCCGCGGGGTATCCTCCGCCGAGGAGGTGCGTCCCATGGCGACCACGCTGCGCCGGCTCGATCGATATGCCGCGACCGTCGTTCCCTTCCTCACGTTCTTCGACGGCGTGTACGCCCGCTGGGCGGGCCGGCCCGGGCTGGCCGACTTCGCGGTCGGCAATCCCCACGAGATGCCGCTGCCGGGCTATGTCGACGCCCTCCGGCGCCATCTCGAGCCACAGGACCCGGACTGGTTCGCCTACAAGATGAGCGAGCCGAACGCCCGGGCGGCCGTCGCCCGGACCCTCACGGCGCGGACCGGCCTGCCCTGGGATCCCGCCGACGTGGCGATGACGAACGGCGGCTTCGCGGCCCTCGCCGTGACGATGCGGGCGATCCTCGAGCCGGGCGACGAGGTGGTCTACCTGTCGCCGCCGTGGTTCTTCTACGAGCTGCTCGTCGTCGCCGCGGACGGCGTCCCGATCCCGGTCCGCCTGGAGCCGCCGGCCTTCGACCTCGACCCGGCCGCGATCGAGGCGGCGATCACGCCACGGACCCGGGCCGTCCTCATCAACACCCCGCACAACCCGACCGGGCGGATCTATCCGCTCGAGATCGCTCGAGGCGCTCGGGGCGATGCTCGAGCGCGCCTCGGCGGGACGGGACCGGCCGATCCTCCTGGTCTGCGACGAGCCGTACAACCGGATCGTCTTCGACGGGCGGACCTTCCACAGCCCCGCGGAGGTCTACCCGAACACGATCGTCACCTACTCGTACGGCAAGACGCTGCTCGCGCCGGGGATGCGCATCGGCTACGTGACGGTGCCGCCGACGATGCCCGACCGCGAGACCCTCCGCCAGGCGATCTTCGTCTCCCAGGTCGCGACCGGCTACGCGTTCCCGAACGCGCTCCTCCAGCACGCCATCGACGATCTCGAGGCCCTCTCGGTCGACGTCGGTGCGCTCGAGCGTCGGCGCGACCGGCTGGTCCCGGCGCTCCGGGCGATGGGCTACGACACGAACCTTCCGGAGGGCACCTTCTACGTCATGGCCCGCTCGCCGATCGCCGACGACCTGGCGTTCACGGAGCTGCTCGCCGAGCACGGCGCCCTGGTCCTGCCCGGCAGCGTCGTCGAGCTGCCCGGCTGGCTTCGGATCAGCCTGACCGCCTCGGATGCGATGGTGGAGACCGGCCTGCGGAGCTTCGCGTCGGCGCTGGAGGCCGTCGGCCGGGGCTGAGACCGGAGCGCGAGGAGCCGGCGGGACCTGTCCCACCAGCCCGAACGCCGGCCCGCGCGACCGCGCCGACCTCGTACCGTTCCCGGCCACGAGGCGAACCCGGCCGGGTCGCCCGCGGGACTGCGGCGGTCGGCGTCGCGATGGACCGTGCCGCGGCGAGTAGGAGAGGCGCCCTTCATGATCCGGACGACGCCGTTCCACGAGCGGATCGGCCCCCTGAACGAGACCGGCCTGTGGGAGCACTGGTCGGGCTGCCTGACGGCCACGAAGTACCAGCTGTCCGAGAAGGCGGAGTACTTCGCGATCCGGAACAGCGCCGGGCTGTTCGACTCGTCGCCGCTCTACAAGTATCGGATCCACGGCCCCGACGCGGAGCGCTACCTGGCCGGGGTGCTGGCCCGGGACATCCGGACCTGCCGGCCCGGCCAGGCCCAGTACACGGCCTGGTGCGACGACCGCGGGTTCGTCATCGAGGACGGCGTCATCCTGCGCCACGGGCCGGACGAGTTCGTGCTCACCGCCGCCGAGCCGAACCTCGCCTACTTCCAGGGGCTGATCGGCCGGCTCGACGTGGCGGTCAAGGACGTCTCGGACGACTGGGCGGTCCTGGCGGTCCAGGGTCCGCGCTCGCGGCCGTTGCTGGCGACGCTGAGTCCGGAGGTCGTCGCGCTCCCGTATTTCGGGCTCGTGACGACCGCGATCGCGGGCGTCCCGGTCCACGTCTCGCGGACCGGGTTCACGGGCGATCTCGGGTACGAGGTCTGGGTCCGCTCCGAGGACGCCATCGCCGTGTGGGACGCGATCTGGGCGGCGAGTCGCGGCCAGGGGATCGTGCCGATCGGGATGACCGCGCTCTACATGGCCCGGATCGAGGCCGGCCTCCTCCTCCTCGATGTCGACTTCCACTCGAGCCGCTTCGCCTGGACCGACGCCGACCGGTCGACCCCGGTCGAGCTCGGCCTCGGCTGGATGCTCCGCGACGTCGCGACCGACGATCGGGCGTTCATCGGTCGCGACGCGATCCGTCGCGAGCTGGCCGGCAGGACCTCACGCTGGAAGCTGACCGGGCTCGTTCTCGACTGGCGCGAGTACGGCCGGATCTGGGACGCCGCCGGACTCATCCCGCCGATGGACCACACCCCCGTCCAGGACGAGTACTACATCTACGACGACGAGCTCAACCAGCTCGGCTATGCCACGAGCCAGATGTACTCGCCGATACTCCAGCGCCACATCGCGCTGGCCCGGGTCCCGCTCGACCGGTCCGCACCGGGTTCGCGGGTGAAGCTGGAGCTGGCGGTCGCTCACCGCTACGAGTACTTCGATGCCGTCGTGACCCGGACCCCCCTCTTCAACCCCGAGCGGAGGACCGCCTGACATGCCGAAGACGAAGACGGACGCCCCGAAGCGGACCCGGCCGAAGACGAAGACCGCGACCCACGGCTCGAAGACGGGTTCCGACCGGACGACCCGCCGCCGGCGCCGGCGGTCGTCCGGTCGTCGGTCCGGCGGATCGCGAGTACGACGCGATCGTGATCGGGGGCGGTCACAACGGGCTGACGAACGGCGCCTACCTCGCGAAGGCGGGCCTGAAGACCCTCATCCTCGAACGTCGCCACCTGGTCGGCGGGGCCGCGATCACGGAGGAGCTCCGGCCGGGCTACTGGTTCACCACGTTCTCGTACGCCCTGAGCCTGCTCCGGCCGGACATCGTCCAGGACCTGGAGCTCACGAAGCACGGCTTCATGCCGATCCTCATGCCGACGACGTTCTGCCCGATGGAGGACGGCGACTACCTGCTCCTTGGCCAGGACCACGGCGAGAACCACCGGGAGATCGCCCGGCACAGCCGGCATGACGCCGACGCCTACGACGCCTTCAACCACGACATCACGAAGGTCCTCCAGGTCTTCAAGCCGCTCATGGACCAGGTCCCGCCCGACATCTTCAGCGACGATCCCGAGGAGTGGCTGGCGCTGGCCGCCCTCGGCCAGCGGTTCCGCAGCCTCGACAAGAAGGTCCTCCACGATGCGGTCCGGCTGCTGACCGGGTCGGCTGCCGACTTCCTCGACGACTACTTCGAGTCGGACATCCTCAAGGGCTATATGGCCTCGTCGAGCATCATCGGCACGAAGGTGGGGCCGTACTCGCAGGGGTCCGGGCTGGTCCTCCTCTACCACCTCCTCGGCGAGCACGACGGAGAGTTCGGGGCGTGGTCGTTCCACAAGGGCGGCAACGGCGGGTTCACCCAGGTGCTGGCCCGGGCCGCCCGCTCGTTCGGGGCGGAGATCGCCCTTGAGTCGCCGGTCGACCACGTGATCACGAAGGGGGGCCGGGCGACCGGCGTGGTCCTCGCCGACGGCCGCGAGTATCGGGCCAAGGTGGTGGTCTCGGCGCTCGACCCGCGGCGGACGTTCCTCGAGCTCGTCGAGCCGCGCGAGCTGCCGGCCGACCTCGTCGAGACGATCGAGCGGTACCGCTTCCAGGGGACGTCGTCCAAGGTGAACTTCGCCCTCGACGGCGTGCCGCGCTACCCGGCCCTCGGGGACCGGACCGACCAGTACCGTGGCTTCACGAACATCGGCCCGTCGCTCGAGTACCTCGAGCGCGCCTTCGACGCGGCGAAGTACGGCTGGTACTCGGACCGGCCGTACCTCGACTGCGCGATCCAGTCGATGGTCGACCCGGACATGGCCCCGGCCGGCAAGGCGGTCATGAGCTGCTTCGTCCAGTACACGCCCTACAAGCTGCGCGAGAGCGACTGGGAGGCCGAGCGGCAGAACCTGGGTGACACGGTCCAGCGGACCCTCGAGTCGTTCTTCCCGGGCTTCGGCGACCTCGTCCTCCAGCGGGAGGTCGTCACCCCGCTCGACATCGAGCGCGTCGCCGGCCTGTCGGAGGGCAACATCTTCCACGGCGAGCTGCTCGCCCCGCAGATGTTCATGTTCCGTCCGGCCCCCGGCTGGTCGCAATACCGGACCCCGATCGACGGCTACTACCAGTGCGGCTCGGGCACCCACCCGGGCGGCTGCGTGGTGGGAGCGCCGGGCAAGCTCGCCGCCGGCCAGATCCTCAAGGACTGGCAGGGGACCGGGAAGGGGGGCTGAGGGGGTCCAGTGGTGCGGCTCCGCCGGTCCGGGCCGTGCGGCGGCTCCCGAACCTGAACAGGCTGCCCGTGCCCTTCGAACCCTCTGGACGGCCTCGTTCTTGACAGGCCACCACCAGGCGGGCGTACGTCATACCGGAGCGACCGCGGCGGCCCTCCTCGAGCCGCGCTCCCCCGCCCGATGCCCGCTACCATCGCCCGATGATCGACCCCGATACCCTGCCGGCCCTCGCCGGCGTCGACGTCCCGTACCGGGTCGTCCGGACCGAGCCCGCCGGCAGCGCGGAGGAGAGCGCAGCGATGCAGGGGATCGAGCTGGGCTCGCTCCTCCGAACGATCATCGTCCGGCGCGGTGAGGACGACTACGTCTTCGTCCTCGTGCCGGCCGGCCGTCGGTTCGACTGGCCGAAGCTCCGCGCCCATCTCGGGGTGAACCGGCTCTCGCTGCCCGACGCGGATGCGGCGCTCGCCGTGACCGGCTACGTCCGCTACGCGATCACCCCGTTCGGCGCCAGTCGCGCCTGGCCGGTCGTCGCCGACGCCTCGATCCTCGAACGAGCGGTCGTCGCGATCGGGGGCGGCGCAAGGGGAGTGAACGTCCACCTCGCCCCGACCGACCTCGTCCGTGCGCTCGATGCGACGGTCGCCGACGTGACCGCGCCGGAGGCCGACCCGGCGGGCTGACGCCCGGGCGGTAGGATGCGGGTCATGACGCCCCTGCCTCGTTCCGTGGTCGACTTCCTCGCCACCGGTCCGCTCGCCCACGTCGTGACGATCAACGGCCACGGCGATCCGGACGTCTCGATGGCCTGGGTCGGGGTCGAGGACGACGAGATCGTCATCGGCACCCTCGGCGACCAGCGCAAGCTGCGCAACCTTCGGGCGGATCCCCGGATCGCCCTCTCGTTCCAGGCACCCGGACGCGACGAATACGGTCTCGACCGCTACCTCGTCCTGCGCGGCCGTGCCCGGGTGACCGAGAGTGGCGCGCCGGAGCTGCTTCAGCGCCTGGCCCATGTCTACCTCGGCCCGGATGTCCGGTTCCCGCCGATGGCGGATCCGCCGCCCGGGTTCGTCATCCGGGTCGCCGTCGAGAAGGTCTCAGGTCTCGGCGACTGGGCCTGAAGACATCCCGGTGACGTCGGCCGCTACGATGCCCCGATGAGTCCCCTCACCGAGATCTTCGCCGTCGTCGCGGCGCTCATCCACGTCTTCTTCTTCTATCTCGAGAGCGTGACGTTCACGAGACCGGCCACCTGGCGCCGGTTCCTCGTCGGGTCGCAGGCCGACGCCGAGCTCCTTCGCCCGATGGCCTTCAACCAGGGCTTCTACAACCTGTTCCTCGCGATCGGCGCGATCGGCGGGGTGATCGCCGCGAACCTCGGCTACGTCGAAGCCGGTCGGGCGCTCGTCCTGCTGGCCTGCGGTTCGATGGCCGCCGCCGGGATCGTGCTGATGGCTTCCGACCGGCGCTTCGTCCGGTCGGGGCTCATCCAGGCCGTGCCACCGCTCATCGCCCTGGTGGCGCTGTTCGTGTAGCCGCCCGTCGGGCGGCGACCCGGCGGCGCTGGAGCAGCTGGGCGAGACGGACCAGGCCGAACCCGATCGCACCGCCGAGCGTGTTCATCAGGACGTCGGTGACATCCGAGATCCGTCCGCTCGCCTCGACCGCCTGACCGATCTCGACGGCCAGCGAGAGCGCCGCGGTCGCGGCGATGAGGAGCCACCAGCGCATGGTCGGGAAGCGCAGGCCGGCCGCGATCCCCCACGGCACGAAGAAGAGGACGTTGCCGACGAGGTTCGCGATCGCGATCTCGCGCACCCAGTCCGCCTGGCGGAGGCTGCGCAGCAGGTCGACGAACGGCACGAGGTTCCACTGGCCCCAGTCGGGCGTCTCGCCGAAGCCCGGCCGAAGCCCGACGACCGCGATCACCACGAGCGACCAGCCCACCCCGACGTCGAGCGCCGACGACCGCATCGCCGTCATCCGATCGAGCCGTCGAGCGCGGCTGGCGGTCAGGACGGTCCACACGGCCATGGCCGGCAGGGCCGCCGCCAGGAGCACGCCGATCGCGCGCCAGCCGTTCCCGATCAGCTGATCCACTCGTGCTCCCTGGACCGGACGGGGGTGAGGCCCCCAAGTATCGCGTGGCCGGCGACGTCATGATGTCAGGCGACGGCGGATCGAGCCGAGACCATGCCGCTTCTGGGGGCCGCCGACCCCGACCCGTCGGTCTTCGACGAGCGGCGGCCGCCAGGTCGGGCGCGGTCGACCGAGCCCGGTCAGGCCAGCGCGGCGAACCGGACGGCGTGGGCCACGGCCGACGGCTCGAGGAGGCCGAGGAGGGCGAGGCCCTCCGTTTCGACCTCCGCCGTCGCGGCCGTCGTCAGCGGGGCCATCGCCCGGATCGTCAGGGTCGACCGCCCGGCGCCGCGGTCGCGCTCGATCGACTAGGTCCCGATGACCCGGCCGTCGTGGAGTGTCGTCCCCTGGACCGGCGGCGCGATCCACGCCGCGGCCACGGCGTCGAACCCGAACCGTGACCGGTCAGCGTGGGAGAGCAGGACGTTGTCGTACTCGGGCAGGAAGCGGACCGGGGCGGGGCTGTCCGGGTCGGGTCGTGACGCGTCCGGCAGGTCGAAGAGCTCGCGGCCCTTCGGGTCGCGGAACGTGCGCAGTCGAGGCCGGAGCCGCTCGAGCACCTCGCGCAGCCCGGTGAGCCCGAACCATGCGGCGACGTCGGCGACCGAGGACGGACCGTAGGCGGCGAGGTAGCGGAGGACGACCCCGTCGATCGACGGACGCCCGGGCCGCGCCCGGCCGGTCCACGCCTCCGCCGTAGCCACGGTGATCGGCGCCGTCCGTCCCCACACGCCGCGTGGTGGGACCTGGACGAGGGTCAGCCGGTTGCGACAGAGGAGGCTGAGGGCTGCGGGGTCGCGGTCGGGGAACTGCCCCTTGAGGGCCGCGCGGAGCTGGGCGAGCGTGTGGGGTCGCTCGAGCAGCGGCGTGGCGAACGCGATGACCGCGTCGGCGTCCACGTCCCGGAGCCTGGGCGCGTACTCGCGATGGCGCTCGAGCTGGCGATCGAGGGCCGGCTGGGCAAGGGCGCGCAGGGGCAGGCAATCGTCCGCCGTGACGAGGTGGATCGTCGATCGCATGACCGGCGCGCGGACGACCTGCCGATCCTCCATCAGCCGGCCGAGCTCGGCCGGATCGAAGCCCTCGATCCGGGACCACAGGCCGAGGTACGGGTTCAGCGGCAGTTGGGCCTGCAACCCGACGAGGTGCCGCACCGCCTCGAGCGGTGTCATCGCCGACCGCCGGAGCAGGGACTGGCGCTCCAGGGTCGCCCGGTTCAGGGCCCGCAGGCTCAGGACGTCGGCGGTCACCGGCCGATTGTGCCGGAACCGACCCGGTGCATCATGACGCTGCCATGGACCCGATCCCGCCCGACCTCTTCCTCGAGTCCTACCCGGACCGGATCCATGCCGCTGCCGACCGGCTTCGGGCGATCGTTCGGCGGGCGGCACCCGAGGCCGTGGAACGGGTCCGCCCGGGCTGGCGACTCATCGGCTACGACCTCCCGGTCGGGCGCCGGACGGTCTACTTCGCCTACGTCGCGCCCGAGCCGATCCACGTCCATCTCGGTTTCGAGGTGGGCACCTACCTGTCCGACCCGGAGCGGCTCCTCGAGGGCGCCCATCTCGGACTCCGCAAGGTCCGCTTCGTCACCTACCGCGAAGGCGACCCGATCCCCGAGGTGCAGCTCGAGGCACTCGCTCGTGAGGCGGCCCGGGTCGCGGCGATGTCGCGAGAGGAGCGGGTGGCGATCCTGATGGCCCGCGATCGGACGCCGGACCTGCCTTGACGGGCTGACACCCGACGACGCGCCGCAGGTGCGCCCTCCTGCGTCGGCATGACACGCGTCACGCCGACGCATCCGGCGGCGTAACGACGGGTTCCGGATGGGCGTGACTTCGACTCGAGGGGGTGGAGGGCGAGACTCCTGGCATGACCACTCGCCCCCACGAGGTACCGCTCATGCAGGGTTCCACCCTTCCATCGCCGATGCCGGTCGCCGCGAGGACCCAGCAGGCCATCGCCTCCGGCGCGATCGGGTTCAGCGGGGTGACCCGCCGGTTCGGCGAGGTCACCGCGCTCGATTCGCTCGACCTGTCGATCGCGTCGGGCGAGACCGTCGCCCTGCTCGGCCCGAACGGTGCCGGCAAGTCCACCGCGATCGGACTCATGCTCGGTCTGCTCGAGCCGACCGAAGGTCGGGTCACGACGCTCGGACTGGCGCCCCGGGCCGCGCTCGCGAGCGGCCGCGTCGGGGCGATGCTCCAGCAGGCGGCGCTGCCCGCCAACGTCCGGGTCGGCGAGCTCGTCGACTTCGCCCGTCGCCTGTATCCGAACCCGCTCGCTCGGGAGGCGCTCCTGGAGCGGACCGGACTCGGCGGACTCGTCGACCGGACCGCGGATCGGCTGTCCGGAGGTGAGGCGCAACGCGTCCGGTTCGCCCTGGCGATCGCGGGCGACCCGGATCTGGTCTTCCTGGATGAGCCGACGGTGGCCATGGACGTCGAGACCCGGCGATCCTTCTGGGCCGACATGCGGCGCTCGGCCGATGAGGGCCGGACCATCCTGTTCGCGACCCACTATCTGGAGGAGGCCGACCAGGTCGCCGACCGGGTCGTCGTCCTCGACCGGGGCCGGGTGGTCGCCGACGGGACCGGCCGGGCGATCCGGGGGCAGGTCACCGGCCGTACCGTCAGGTTCGACCTGGCGACGTCCGGCGCTCCGGATGCCGCGACCCTGGCCGAGCTCCCCGGCGTCACCGCCGTCGAGATCCACGGGACGGCCGTGCAGCTGGCCAGCGACGACGCCGACGCGACCGTCCGGGCCCTGTACGTCGCCGGCCTCCACGTCCGCGATCTCGAAGTCCGGAGCGCCGGACTCGAGGACGCCTTCCTCGCCCTGACCGACCGCGACCACCCAGAGAGAGGAGAACGATGATCGCCAGTGTCGACCGTCCCGGCGCGCTGCCACCGTTCGCGGCGTTCGTCCGCCTCGAATTCCGGCGAGCCCTCCGGAACCGGCGCTACCTGCTGTTCGCAGTGGCCTTCCCCACCGTCTTCTATCTGCTCTACACGGGCGTGCTCTCGCAGGGGGCCGCCCGGGCCGACGCGCCCATCGACGGGACCACCTGGGGAACCTACTTCATGGTCTCGATGGCGGCCTATGCGTCCATCGCGGCGGCCCTCGGCGGCGCGGTGATCATCGCCCAGGAGCGCGCCTCGGGCTGGGCCCGCCAGCTCCGCGTGACCCCCCTGTCGGCGGTCGGCTACGTGTCGGCCAAGCTGTTGGTGGCCTACGTCGTCACGGTCCCCGCGGTCGCCGCGGTCCTGCTGGCCGGCTTCCTCGTCGACAACGTCCGCCTGTCCGCCGCCGACTGGGTCCAGGTCTTCTGCTCGCTCGTGCTCGGCTCGCTGCCGTTCGCGGCCCTGGGCCTGCTCATCGGCTACGTCTTCGACGCCGACAGCGCCCAGGGCGCGATGATGATCTGCTTCTTCGCGCTGTCGATCCTCGGCGGACTATGGGCACCGCTCTCGTCGTTCCCGGACGCGTTGGCTACCATTGGTCGCATGCTGCCGTCGTTCCGGCTGGCCGACCTCGGCCGGGCAGCGGTCACCGGCCAGCCGCCGTCCCCGATCGACCTGGCGGTCCTCGGCGCGTACGCCGCGATCTTCGGCGCGCTCGTCGTCTGGCGGTACCGGACCTCGGAGGCGGGCTCCGGTGCCTGACGAGGCGCTGCCCCGGGCGGGCAGCGGGATGCCGTTCTTCCGGTTCGCGGGCCTCCTGTTCATCGCCTACCCGGTCATCCGCGTCCTCTCCACCCCGACGGAGCCGGTCGACGCGATCCTGGTCCTGGCGGCCGCCGCGATCTTCGCCGGCCTGCTCGGCGGACTCGCCCGCCGCGCTGCCGGGCACCGCTGGCGATCGAGCCCCATCGCGGCGCTCGCCGACGTGGCGCTCATCCTGATCGCGACGGGGGCGTCCCTCCACGACCCTTCGGCCGGGTGGATCGTCCTCTTCTACTACGCGTCGACGGCAGCCAGCCTGCTCCAGCCGGATCGGCGCGCGATCGTCCTCATCGTCGTCGCGGGGATCCTTGGCGGGCTGAGCTTCCAGCAGTCGACCGGCGACGCAGCCGGGGCCTTCCTCCAGGGGGTCTCGATCTCCACGATCGGGCTCACGGTCTTCTCGGCCACTGCGCTTCGCCGGACGAACCTCCAGCTGCATGCCGCCCGACGAGAGCTGGCCGCCGCCGCGGTCGCCGAGGAGCGCGACCGGATCGCCCGCGACCTCCACGACATGCTGGGCCACAGCCTGTCGCTCATCGCGATCAAGAGCGAGCTCGCCGGCCGGCTGCTCCCCGGCGACCCCGAGCGGGCCCGGGCCGAGATCGCCGACATCGAGCAGGTCGCCCGCGAGTCGCTCGCCTCGGTACGCGAGACCGTCCGCGGTTATCACCAGCCGACCCTCGACGCCGAGCTCGCGGGCGCTCGGCGGGCCCTGGAGGCCGCGGGCATCGAGCCGCGCATCGAGAATCGTGCCGGGACGTTGCCGGCCCCGGAGGATGCCATCCTCGCCTGGGCCGTCCGCGAGGCCGTCACGAACGTGGTCCGCCACAGCGCGGCACGGCACGGATCGATCCGGACCGAGCGGCGTGGCGGGTCCGTCGAGCTCGAGGTCGTCGACGATGGCCCGGGAGCCGGCGGACCTGGCGCTCCGGCCCGAGCGGCGAATGGGGATGCGGACGGCGGATCCGGGCTGCGCGGTCTGCATGAGCGGCTCGAGCTCGTCGGCGGCCGTCTCGAGGCCGGCCCCCTCCCGACGGGTGGCTACCGGCTGCTGGCGAGGGTACCGGTGTCCGACGGTGAAGGGGCCCTGGGATGAGTCGGCAGTCGTCGATCCGGGTCCTGATCGCCGAGGACCAGGCGATGGTCCGCGGCGCCGTCGCCGCCCTCCTGTCGATGGAGCCCGACCTCGAGGTGGTGGCCCAGTGCGCTCGCGGCGACGAGGTCGTACCAGCGGCCCTCGAGGGCCGACCCGATGTCGCCGTCCTCGATATCGAGATGCCCGGGCTCGACGGCCTGTCGGCCGCGGCGGCGCTGCGTCGGGCGGTCCCGGGCTGTCGTGTCCTCATCATGACGACGTTCGGTCGGCCGGGCTACCTTCGCCAGGCGATGGAGGCGGGCGCGACCGGGTTCGTGCTCAAGGACGCCCCGGCAGGGGACCTGGCGGTCGCGATCCGACGGGTCGCGGCGGGTCAGCGGGTGGTCGACCCTGGACTCGCGCTCGATGCCCTCGCCGACGGCGACAACCCGCTGTCGGACCGCGAACGGGAGGTCCTGGCCGTGTCCAGTGAGCGCGGCACGATCGCCGAGATCGCCGGCGCGATGTCGCTCACCGAGGGGACGGTCCGCAACCACCTGTCGGCGGCCATCCAGAAGGTCGGAGCCCGCAACCGCGCGGAGGCTGCCCGGATCGCTCGAGAGAAAGGCTGGCTCGAGCCGCAGCTCTAGCTCGGCTGGGGGTCGGCCCCGACGGGGATCCGGGTGGCCTCGCGAGACCTCGGGCCGCTACGACGTCGAAGGCCGGGCTCATCGCCCGGCCTTCGGTCGCTGGTTCGGGGAGGGGTTCAGCTGCAGCCGCTCGTGCTGCCGCAGTTGAGGCACTTGTAGCAGCTGCCGTTGCGGACCATGATCGAGCCGCACTCGGCGCAGCTGGGGGCGTCCTCCTGGACGGTGAAGGAGACCTTCGTCGTCCCGAGCGAGGCGGTGATCGCGCTCAGGGCGTGACCGTTGCCGTTCCCGTTGGCCTTGCCGTTCCCGTTGCCGTTCGCGTGACCGTTGGTGGCAGCCGACTCGACGACCGGCAGGGCCGCCTTGGCGACCGGCGCCGGCTCGGCGGCGACCGCGGTCGCCCGCGGTTCGGTCGGACGGCGGCTCGACCGCCTCGTCGATGGCCGACGGGCCCTCCTCGGCCGTCGGGCGTCAGCGGCCGGTGAGGCGAACCCACCGAAGCCGCCACCGAACCCGCCGGCGGCCGGGGCGTCCGTCACCGCGGCACGGTCGATCAGCCCGATCTGGGCCTTCTCGTCGGCCGGCAGGAAGCGGCTGCCCATCCAGCGGAAGATGTAGTCGACGATCGACTTCGCGATCGGGATCTCCTGGTTGCCGGTGAAGCCGCTCGGCTCGAACCGGACGTGGGCGAACTTGTTGACCAGGTCGCGCAGCGGCACGCCGTACTGGAGGGCGAGGCTGACCGAGGTCGCGAAGGTGTCCATCAGGCCCGACACGGTCGAGCCCTCCTTGGCCATCTTCAGGAAGATCTCGCCGGGCTGGCCGTCCGGGTAGAGCCCGACCGTGATGTAGCCCTCGTGGCCGGCGATGTCGAACTTGTGGGTGATCGCGGTCCGCTCGGTCGGCAGCCGATGCCGGTGGGGCTTCTTCGCCTCGGCCTGGGCCGCGGCGAGCTGGGCCCGGAGCTCGGCGACGACCCCGGCGTCGGCCTCGTCGTCCTTCTTCTTGCCCGTGCTCAGCGGCTGGCTGCGCTTGGAGCCGTCGCGGTAGATCGCGATCGCCTTGAGACCCAGCTTCCAGCCCTCGAGGTAGACCTGCTCGATCTCCTCGGTGGTGGCGGCCTCGGGCATGTTGACGGTCTTGCTGATCGCGCCCGAGAGGAACGGCTGGACGGCGGCCATCATCCGGACGTGGCCCATGTAGTGGATGGACCGCTCGCCGTTGACCGGCTTGAACGCGCAGTCGAAGACCGACAGGTGCTCGGGCTTGACGTGCGGGGCGCCCTCGATCGTCTCGCGCTCGTTGACGTAGGCGAGGATCTCCTCGACCTGGTCGGGCGCGTAGCCGAGCTTCTTGAGCGCTGCCGGGACCGTCTGGTTGACGATCTTGAGGAAGCCCTCGCCGACGAGCTTCTTGTACTTGATGAGGGCGATGTCCGGCTCGATGCCGGTGGTGTCGCAGTCCATCATGAAGGCGATCGTGCCGGTCGGGGCCAGGACGGTGACCTGGGCGTTGCGGTAGCCGTGCTGCCGGCCCCAGCTCGAGGGCCTCGTCCTAGACGACCCGGGCGGCCGCCAGCAGGTCGGCCGGGACGCCTGGTCGGCCGGGATCCGGTAGGCCGCGTCGCGGTGCTTGCCGATGACCCGCAGGAACGGCTGCTCGTTGACCTTGTACTCGGCGAACGGGCCGCCGTGGTCGCGGGCGATGATCGCGCTCTGGCGATACGCCTCGCCGTGCATGATCGCGGTCAGGGCGGCGGCGTAGTCCCGGCCCTCGTCGCTGTCGTAGGCCAGGCCGCGGCTCATGAGCAGCGCGCCGAGGTTGGCGTAGCCCAGCCCGAGCGGCCGGAAGCGATGGGAGTTCTCCTCGATCCGCGGCGTCGGGTAGCACGCGTTGTCGACGAGGATCTCCTGGGCGGTGATCGTCAGCCGGCGGCGTAGCGGTAGGCCTCGACGTCGAACTCACCGTCCTCGCGGACGAACTTCATGAGGTTGAGGCTGGCCAGGTTGCAGGCCGTGTCGTTGAGGAACATGTACTCGGAGCACGGGTTCGTGGCGTAGATCCGGTCCGTGTTCGCGCGAGGTGTGCCAGTCGTTGATCGTGCGTGTCGTACTGGATCCCGGGGTCGCCGCAGAGGTGGGCGGCGTCGGCCATCCGGCGGAAGATGTCGCGGCGCCTTGTAGGTGCCCATCGGCTTCTTGTCGACGACGGCGTGGGTGGTCCAGTCGCGGTCGTCGACCACCGACTGCATGAACTCGTCGGTCACCCGGACGCTGTGGTTCGCGTTCTGGAAGAAGACCGAGCCGTAGGCCTCGCCGGTGAAGCTGGGGTCGTAGCCCATCTCGATGAGCGCCCAGGCCTTCTCCTCCTCGTGCTTCTTCGAGTCGATGAAGTCGAGGATGTCCGGGTGGTCGACGTCGAGGATGACCATCTTGGCGGCGCGCCGGGTCTTGCCGCCCGACTTCACCACGCCGGCGAAGGCGTCGTAGCCCTTCATGAAGCTGACCGGGCCGCTGGCCGTGCCGCCGCCCGACATCTTCTCCCGGCTGGAGCGGATGGGGGAGAGGTTGGAGCCGGCGCCCGAGCCGAACTTGAAGAGCATCGCCTCGGTCTTGGCCAGGTCCATGATGCGAGGACATCGAGTCCTGGACCGAGTTGATGAAGCAGGCCGAGCACTGCGGCTTCTGCTCGATCCCCACGTTGAACCAGACCGGCGAGTTGAAGCTCATCTTCTGGTGGACCAGGAGGTGGGTGAGCTCCGCCTTGAACGTCTCGCAGGTCCGCGTCGGTCGCGAAGTAGCGCTGGGTCTCGGCCCAGGCCGCGATCGTGTTGACGACCCGGTCGATGAGCTGGCGGACGCTCGTCTCGCGCTCCGGCGTGCCCGAGGTGGCCGCGGAAGTACTTGCTGACGACGACGTTGGTGGCCAGCTGGCTCCAGAACTCCGGGACCTCGACGTCCTTCTGCTCGAAGACGAGCTTGCCCGACTCGTTGCCGATGGTCGCGGTCCGGGTCTCCCAGCGGATCTCGTCGTAGGGATGGACGCCCGGCCGGGTCCAGCGCCGCTCGAAGGTCAGGCCCCTGGCGGGGCTGCCGTCCGGGTTCTGGCCGTTGAAGCTCACCCCGTACGGGCCGTGGTGGCGGTGCGGCGTCTTCCGACCGGTGGACTTGGGCTGTTCCATCACCGGGACTCCCTGGACGGCGGCTCGGGCCATCGTTGCTCTCTCCTCCAACGCGCTGGGCGGGTGCGGGTCCCCGGTCTCCGCCGGGGTCGGTGGGGCTGACGGGGGCTTGATGCGGCGGCTGGGACCCACGATGCCGGTGGGTCGATGGACTGGGTCCGGAGGCTTGTCCGTGCCCGGGTCGAGGGTCCACTCGCTCTGGTGGTGCCCGTCGGGCGTAGCTGCGACCGGTCCTCCGTGATCGTCGTTCCGGGCGGGTCCCGGGTCGACCCTGGAGCCGCGATCCGAGCGGTCCCGAGCGGTCGTTCCGGCGCGTTCCCTCGCGGGCGAGCGACCCTCCTACGATACCTCCCGCTCCGGCCGCAGTCAACCCCCGAAACACAAGATGTAGTGGTGCGCCGGACCATCGTACCGCTACATGCTGTGGCTGTGGATGAATTGGGCATCCGCGGTGGACAGCTCCCGATCGGGCTGTGGACGAGTCGTCGGCGACGGTGGACGGAGTGTGGACGAACGGATGGCGCGGTGGCTGGGTGTGAGCCTGGCGGGAGCTCGGATGGCACCGGCACGGAGGGTCGTGGGATCGCCGAAATCGAACGTCCGTACGATATTCCGATCGCGATCGGAATATCCAGAGCGACATCGGCTCGGTGGCGGCCCCGGCCCCGTTCGGCGCCGGGGGCCATGATCCCGCGCCGGGGGCCATGATCTCGCGCCGGGGGCCCGCTTCTTGTCAGATGCCCATCACCCGGTCATTCGTCACCGCCCGAGCCCCGCTCGGGCCCTGGTTCGGGCTTCTCGAACGGATGGATCGCCCGGCGTGAGCGTGGCCCGGGATGGATCGCGGGTTCGCGAGGCCTCGAGAGGCGGGTCTCCGCTGTCGAGTGCCCGCCTGGTGGTCACCTGTCACGATTCGTCGGCCCAGGCGGGCGCGGCGGCTACCCGGGGCGGGCGCCCCGGGTACCGGTCGGAGCCGCACCACTATCTGAGCCTGCTCGGGACGCACCCGGACCATCGTGGTGCCGGTCACGGGATGCGTCTGCTGGCGGACAACCTGGAGCTGATCGACGGCCAGGGGATGCCGGCCTACCTCGAGTCGACGAACCCAGCCGATGACGCCCGTTACGGGCGCCTCGGGTTCGAGCCGGTGGGCTCGTTCGAGGGCTTCCTCCCGGGCTCGACGATCACCGCGCTGTGGCGACCGGCCCGGCGCTGATCGGCCCGACGCTGACCGGCGCGTCGGCGACCGGCCGGCCGGCCGGGCCTGACTCGACCGCGGCCCTCCGGAGGACGGTCACCGAGCCGTAGACGGCCGTCCGCTCCATCGCGGTGAGCTGCCTCGACAGCGGCCCGTCCAGCACCAGGCCGCGACCCGGGCCGGGGAGGTCCGGCCGTCGCGAGATCGACCTGGTCAGGCACCGCCCGCCCGGCCGGAGGACCCGGCCGACCTCGCCCCAGAGCTCACGCCGGGCCGGCGGCTGCAGCCAATCGGGGACGTCGAGGAGATCGATCGCGTCGAGGCTCGCGTCGGGTTCGCCCCGGAGGATCATCACGAGCGGGCCGAGCCGGGGCCGGATCGCCGGGGCGCAGCCGCCGAGACGTTCGAACGCCCCGGGCGCCAGATAGGCGACTTCGTGAGCCTGCTCGCACGGCTGCCCGGTGAGGACGCGACACCAGAACGGGTTCTCGCGGACGAGCTCGCGGTCAACGAGGGAGGCGACCCGCTCCTCGAAGCCGTCGAGGAAGCGGTCGTCGACCGACCAGGCGCCACTGCTCGCGGTTCATCGTGAGCAGGGCCAGCAGCCCGCTCCACCGGATCGCCCGGCGGGTGACCGGATTCCACAGGCGTCGCGCCGAGCGGCGGGCGTAGAGTTGTCCCTGGGCCCGGACATCGGGCGCCTCGATCAGTCGGGCGAAGTCCCGCCGGCCCGCGATCCCACGAACGAGCGGACCGAGGAGGAGGAGGCCCAGCTCCACCCGGGACTGGTGCATCAGTCCCAGGTCGAACAGCCCGGCGTGCCGGTCCCAGTACCGCCGGCTCGGAGGCGGCAGCGCCGGTCGCAGCCGGTCGTACCAGGCGGCGCCGGCCGGCGAGCGGCCTTCGCCGAAGAGTGTCCAGAACGCATCTGCGTCGAGCGTCCGAAGTGCGGCGAGCTTGAGCTCCAGGAGGTGGAGTTGGGCGGGGTTCCGGTCGACCGCGATGACCTCTCGGGCGCCGTCGAGCGCGGCATGAAGGGCGACGTCGCCGGCCGAGGCGACGACGAGGACCCGGTCGCCGGGCTCGATCGCGAGGGCCAGCCGGTCGACCCGGTCGTCCTCCCAGACCCGGCTGTAGACGATCCCCGAACGCAGGGCGGTGAGGCGGGCGCGCAGACGCAGTCCGCGGCGGCGCCTGCTTCCGACGCGAACGCGCCACCCGGCGCGACCACGGGCCGCGACGCCGAGCCGCGCTCCCCTTCGACCATCCACCGGATCGCCGCCTCCACCGGTGCGCTCTGGGTCGCGGCCGGCTGGGGCGCCGCCGAGGCGTCGCTCCTCTTCCTGGTCCCCGACCTGTGGGTCATGTTCGTGGCCCTGTTCGCTCCCGGGCGGACGCTCAAGGTCCTCCTGGCGACGGTCGCCGGTGCGCTCGTCGGCGCGACCGTCCTGTGGTGGCTCACCCCGGTTTGGCCCGTCCTCGGCGAGGCCATCGCGGCCCTCCCGGGGATCCGCCCGGTCGATCTGGCGACCGCGTCGGGCGAGCTCGGCGGTCAGGGGCTCGGGGCGTTCCTGAACGGCCCCCTCCAGGGTCTCCCGGTCAAGCTCTACATCCACGAGGCGGCGCTCCTCGGCCAGCCGCTCGGGGGCGTCCTGCTGATGGTCGCCCTGAACCGGCTCGAACGGGTCGGGCTCTCGGCCGCGGTGGCCTGGGTCGTGGGGACCGTCTTCCGGCGTCCGATCGGCCGCCACCCGCGGGCGGTCATGGCAGGGTACGTGGGGCTCATGGTCGTCATCTACGGCGCCTACTTCACGCTGCGCTGAGCGACCGATGGCGGACGATCGTCGCCCGCTTGCCGGCCTCGGCGCGGTCGAGCCGCTCGACGACCCGGACGTCGCCCCGAAGGTCGAGCGGGAGCTCGGCGGCCAGCGCCGCGCCGAGCCGCCCGGCGCTCGCCTCGTCCCAGGTCGGGCCCGGGACGACCTCCAGGACGGCCCGATCCGGCGCCGTCTGGACCAGCCGGTAGGCCGCCACCTCGGCCGGTCGGGGCAGGATCGCCCGGTAGCAGGCGTCGAGGAGGAAGCCCGGCGACAGCGTCCGCCCGCCAGCCAGGATGAAGCCGTCGTTGGCTCGCCCGGCGAGCTCGGTCAGCCGGCGGACCGGACCGGCCGTCGGACGGCAGGGGCAGGTCCCCATCTCGACCCGGGCGAGGTCGCCCTGGCGGTAGCGGATGAACGGCATCGTCCGGTTGTGGAGCTCCGTCCCGACGACCTCGCCGATCCCGTCGACCGGTCGATCGGCGTCGGGGTCGAGGATCTCGACGAGGGTCAGGTCCTCGACGAGGTGGTAGGTCCCCGCCACGCACTCGGCCGCGATGTAGGCGAGCTCCTCGCTGCTGTACTGGTCGCCGACCGGGCAGCCCAGCAGCTCGGTCCAACCGCGACGCTCCTCGGCCGTCGAGTGCTCGCTCGAGACGGCGACGGCCTGCAGCCCGAGGGCCCGCATCGTCGCGGCGTCGGCGGCCAGGAGGTCGCGCAGGACGGTCGGATAGACCGCCAGGAGCCGGGGCCGGCAGCGCCGCAGCGCGTCGAGCATCGGCGCCGGGTCGTCCGCGGTCGGGATGAATGTCGTCGGGTAGAGCCCGAGCGAGCCACGGACCGGATAGGGCGAGGTGTAGATGTAGGCCTGCCGCCAGCTCGGTGGGTAGCGCCCGGCCAGGCGTCGGAACAGGCGCTCGGTGACCAGGACATAGGGCCAGAGCCGGTCGGCTCGGTGGGGGATCTCCATCATCCGACCGGTCGACCCGGAGCTCGTCGAGATCAGGCAGCGGGCCAGCGGGGTGTCGGCCGCCACCGACCGCTCCGGGTACGCGCCGACGAGATCCACCTTCGTGATGGTCGGCAGGCGAGCGAAGTCATCCCAGGTCCGGATGTCGCCCGGGTGGTAGCCCGCTGCACCGTAGCGCTCCCGGTAGACGGGTACCGAGGCGTAGGCCCGGTCGACCAGCGACCGGACCCGACGGAGTTGCCACGCCCGGAGCCGATCGGTCGACCAGGATTCCCGACGCCGGTAGGCGGGGTAGGCCAGGGCGGCGCCGACGACGTCCGCGACGTACTCCGCGTTCGAGAGCGCCCGGAGCGCCATCTCAAGCCCCGACGAGACCCCGGATCGCCGCCTCGATCCGGGCGGTCGCTTCGGGCACCGGGCAGTCGGGCTCGAAGGTCAGCGGCTCGCCGATCCGGACGCCGACCCGCCCCCGCCACCGCGGCAGGGTGGCGCCCTTCGGCAGGATCCGGTCGGCGCCGCGGATCCCGATCGGCACGACCGGCACGCCGAGCTGTGTGGCGAGCAGGCCGATCCCGGCCTTCATCGGCCCGAGCCGGCCGGTCGTCGAGCGGGTGCCCTCCGGGAAGACGATGACGTTCCAGCCGGCGTCGACATACGACCCGACCCGCTCCAGCGACGAGCGGACGTGCTCGGTCCGGCCGAACGGGAACGCCCCGGTCGCCAGCGCGACGGCGGGTCCCAGGAGGCCGCCGGCGAAGAAGTAGTCGGCGGCGGCCGCGATCGCGGTCCGGTCGCGCACCGCGGCCGGCAGGACAGACCGGAGCGTCGGCGCGTCGAGGTGGCTGGCGTGGTTCGGGCAGAGCAGGAACGGGCCGTCGAGCCCGGCGAGGTGCTCCAGCCCGTCGACCCGGGGGCGGGCGATCATCGCGACGACCGGGCCGGTGACAAGCCGGTCGAGCCAGCGCCGGACCGTCTTCGCCGGCGGAGTGTGCGCCCAGCGGGGTGGCTCCGGGGGCGGGGCGGCATCGCGTCGCGCCACGATGACATGGGCGAGCCCGGCGATATCCTCGGCGCCCGCGATGTCCGAGTCATCGAGCGACGAGCCGAAGCGATCCTCGATCTGGATCGCCAGCCCGACCCGGCCGAGGGAGTCGAAGCCGAGGGCCTCGAGGGTGGTCGTCGGCCCGATCGGGGAGCTCGGGTGCCCACCAGCCTCGACGACGTGGGCGACCAGGTCGATGAGTGCCGGAAGCACGGCCTCGGCGGAGGTCGGGACGACCCTCGATCCGTCGGCGGTCGGGGACGACCCGGAGCGCCGTCCGGGACCGGCGCCGCCGCCGGACGCTCCGGGGCTCGCCCGCTCGTCGGTCGCCTCGGTCTCCGGTGTCGTCGTGGACCCGGTGGTGCCGGCATCGGCCGAGTACCAGGCCAGCACCTCGGCCCGGCGAACCTTGAGGGTGTGCGTCCGCGGCAGCTCGGGGTCCGGCCAGCGGACCCAGCGTCGCACCCGCTGGTGGGGCGAGAGGGCGTGGTTCGCGCGCTCGACCGCGCCGTCGAGGTCGGCGTCCGCCGCAGCGGGATCGGCCGGCAGGAGGACCGCGGCGAGTCGACCCGGGCTCGCCTCGAAGACCACGGCGGCCCGGACGGAGCCGGCCTCGACGATCGCCGCCTCGACGTCCTCGGGGTAGACCTTCAGACCGTTCGGCAGGGCGATCCGGTCCCGGGTGCGGCCGTGGATGATGAGGTCGCCATGGGGGTCGATCTCGGCGGCGTCGCCGGAATGTGCCCAGCCGTCGACGATGACCTCGGCGGTCTGCTCGGGCTTGTCCCAGTAGCCGAGCATGACGTTGGGCCCCCGGGCGATGAGCTCGCCGTCCGACCCGATCCGGACCTCCATCCCGGCCAGCGGTGGCCCGACGGTCCCGGCCCGGCGGGCGGTCCGGGTGTGACCGGCGATCGTGGCGCACTCGGTCGCGCCGTAGCCCTGGACGATGACGATCCCGAGCGCCTCCCAGGCGAGCTGGAGGTCGGCCGAAAGGGCCGCGCCGCCGCAGGTGATCGTCCGGAGCTCCCCGCCGAAGCGCTCGAGGACCGAGCGGAAGAGGAGCCGCCGGACGGGGATGGGCAGGACGAGGGCGATCCGGCGGATCTGCCGGAGTCGGTCCAGTCGCCCCTCGCGGTTCGCCTCGGCCTCGATCCCGTCCATGAGGAGCTTGAGCAGCTGGGGCACCGCGGTGATGACCGTGACCCGGTCGCGTCGCATCGCCGCCATCAGCGCCGACGGGGTGAGGGCGGGCAGGAAGGTCAGCTGCGAGCCGGTGAGCAGCCCATACAGGAGGGGCACGATCTGGCCGTACATGTGGGAGAGCGGGATGAGCGCGAGGGCCCGCTCGCGGCGGATCCCGGCGGTGAGGGCGATCGTCCGGGCGTTGTGGATCATCTGGCCGTGGGTCAGCATCACGCCCTTCGGGTCGCTCGTCGTCCCGCTCGTGAACAGGACCTCGGCGAGCGTGTCGGGGGCCACCGTGATCGAGGCGCTCACGGGCTTCGCGCCTGCCCCAGGGTCGTCCCCGCGGGGCGCAGCCTGGTCCGCCCCGGCGGTCCCCAGCAACGTCCCGGCGTCGACCCGCAGGACCGGCGCGCCGAGCGCTGCCGCGTCCTCGACGCTCACCGCCTGCGCCGGCCAGGGTGAGGGCCGGCCGGACGGTCCGCCCGATCCGGATCGCGACGTCCGGCGCCATCCGCAGGTCCAGCGGGACCACCGATCCGCCCAGCCGCCAGACCGCGAAGTAGGCGGCCACGAGCCAGGGGTCGTTGGCCGCCCAGGTCGCGACCCGGGCACCGGGCCCGACCCCGCGCCCGGCGAGCGTGACGGCCACCTGCCGGCTGCTCCGTTCGAGGTCGCGGTAGGTCCAGCGCTCGAGCCGGAGGCCCCGCGGCATCACGAAGACCGAGGCGTCGGGATCGCGTTCGACCGCCCGCTCGAGGAGCTCGATCAGGGTCTCGCCGGTCAGCTCGCGGAGCGACTCGGGGACCGGCGGCCCCACCAGGATCCGTTCCTCGCTCATGGCTTGAGCACTCCCGCCGCCCGGAACAGGTAGTAGATGAGGGGGACGACGAGGATCAGCGAATCGATCCGGTCGAGGAGGCCGCCGAAGCCGGGCAGCCAGGTGCCGGTGTCCTTCGTGCCGAACTCGCGCTTCAGGGCCGATTCGAAGAGGTCGCCCCAGACCGCGCCGAGCGCGACGACGATCGGCAGGGCGGCCAGCAGGACGGGCGACAGGGTCGGCAGGACCGGCAGGAAGATGGCGTAGCCGATCACGGCTCCGACCAGGTTGCCGGCCAGCCCCTCGACGGTCTTGTTCGGGCTGATCGTCGGCGCCAGCGGGTGTCGCCCGAAGGTCCGTCCCGCGACGTACGCCCCGATGTCCGAGAAGGCGACCGCCACCCCGGTCGCGAAGAGGATCCCGGCGCCACCGGTCAGGTCCTCGACGATCAGGACGGCGTGTCCCAGGAGGAGCGGCAGGTACCCGAAGGCCAGGGCTCCGAAGGCGAGGTGCCGGACCGCCGACCGGATGTCGGGGAAGAGGACCGGCAGGAGCATCCCGGCCAGGAGGAGGATCGGGACGGCCGCGAGGAGCGCCGTCGACCCGAACAGGCTGAGGACCCCGGACAGGAGCGCCGCTCCGAGCAGCAGCCGGCGATGTGCCTCGGGCAGGTCGGTCAGCCGGGCGAACTCGAGCAGGCCGACCACGGCGAAGATCGTCACGACCACCGCGACCGGGAGCGGCCCGCAGAAGACGGCCAGCCACCACAGCGGCGCGAGGACCGCCCAGGTCACCCAGCGCTTCAGGAGCGTGCCCGGGCTCGCGCCGCCGCGGCCGAGACCGCCCGCGACGAGCACGCTGATCAGGGTCACGCCGAGCAGGACGAGGATCGCGCCGGCGGCGTAATCGGCGCCGGGGACGGTCCGCGGGTCGACGATCAGGTCAGCCGGCATGACCGAGCTCGTGCAGCGCGGTTCGAAGCCGCTGGAGGAGCGTGACGACCCCGCCGACCAGCAGGATCGCGGCGGCCACGGCGAGGATCCGCGGATCGCCGGCCAGGAATGCGAGCGGGGCGGCGACCGCCAGGACGATCATCCGACCGGGCTTGGAGAGGACGCCCCCGTACAGGCGGCGACCGCCGGCCGCCCGGGTCGCCAGCCCGGCGTAGCTGGCGAGGACGGCGGCCATGGCGGCCCCCAGGGCGAGCCCGGGCCCCACCTCGGGGACGAGCGCCAGGGCGCCGATGAAGACGATGTCCCCGAGGCGGTCGCCGACCTCGTTCCAGACCTCGCCCATCGGGCGAGCGGTGCCGGTCCGTCGGGCGACCATCCCGTCGAGGAGGTTGAGGATCAGCCGGGCGGCCGCCAGGAACGGGACGACGAGGAGCAGGCTCGGCATCGCGGTCGAGCCGGCCAGGCAGGCTCCGCCGATGGCGGCGGTCACGACGGCCGCGGCCGAGATGAGGTCCGGTGAGACCCTTCGCCGGGCAAGGCCGTCGGCCAAGGGCTCGACGAGCCGCTGCGAGGCCGGCTTCAGCCGGTACAGACCCTGTCCGCCCGTCGTGGGCCGGTCCCCTTCCGGCATGCGTCGTCCTCCCGACCGGGACTCGCTCCGTGAGGTGTCGGCGCAGAGCGTAGTCCTGCTGAACCGACGCGCGACAGGTCCGTCTGTCGCTATCGACCGAAGCGGCGGGCGCGGAGCTGGTAGGTCCGGATCGCCCGGAGGAAGTCGATCTCGCGGAAGGCCGGCCAGTAGGCCTCGCAGAAGTGGTACTCGCTGTAGACGCTCTGCCAGGGCAGGAAGCCCGAGAGACGCACCTCGCCCGAGGTCCGGATGATCAGGTCCGGGTCGCTCGAGCCCTGGGTGTACAGGTGCGCCGCCAGGTCCTCGGCGGTCAGCTGGTCGGCCAGGCGGTCCGCCGGAACGCCCGCGGCCACGGCCTGCCGGACCGTCGATCGGAACGCCTCGAGGAGCTCGTCGCGGCCCGAGTAGGCCAGGGCGATCGTGACCGAGATCGAGCCGTCGTCCCTCGAGAGTGCGGCCGACCGGTCGACCACCGACGCGAGGCTCTCGGGCAGCAGGTCGCGCCGACCGATGACCCGGAGATGGATCGGGAGGCGGGTCCGGCGCCGGCCCTCGGTGATCGCCGAGATGGCGTCGGCAGCCACGTCGGCGATCGCCCCGACCTCGTCCGCCGGTCGCTCGAGGTTCTCGATCGAGAGGGCCCACAGGGTGACCTCGCGGATGCCGAGCTCGGCGCACCAGTCGATGAGCTCGAGCGCCTTCTCGGCGCCCCGCCGGTGGCCGATCCCGGGCGCATAGCCTTCAGCGGTGGCCCAGCGTCGATTGCCGTCCATGATCACTGCCACGTGACGCGGCCGGGGGCGGGCCAGGACGGCGGCCTTCAGCCGGGCCGCGTAGAACACGTAGACCGGTCGCAGGCCGATGTCGCGGACCCGGCGATAGGCCGACCCGAGACGGTGCCGGGCGTCGGTCCGCCACCTCGCTCGTCCTGCCCGCGTCGCCCCGGGCGCGGTGCCGGGCGTGCCCGCGCCGGGCGTCCGTTGCGGCGGATCGAGTGGTCGGGTCACGCTGGGATCCCTCGGAGGGTCGCGGATCAGGCCGTGGCGAGGCGACGGTGGCGTCGATGGTCGACGCTCGACGGCAGGCCGATGCTACGCCCACGAGCCACCGAGCGAGCCTCAGCCGTTCCGGAAGGCCTGGATGAAGACCCGCACGCCGGGCTTCTGCCCGTACAGCAGGACCCCGGCGGCGTAGACCCGGGCCGATGCCCACAGCGCGATCCCGATCGAGATCACCAGGATGAACACGGCGATGCCGATCTCCCACGGCTCCACCTGCCCGGTCGCCATCCGCGAGACCATGATGTACGGACTCAGGAACGGGACGTAGGACAGGATCCGGACGAGGGGCGATTCGAGCTCGATCAGACCCGAGCTGATCCAGACCGCGACGAGATAGCCGAGGGTCGAGATGAGGGTCAGCGGCCCGATGATCTGGTTGACGTCCTCCTGGCGGCTGACCAGCGAGGCGACGCCGGCGTAGAGGGTCGCGTAGAGCAGGAAGCCGAGGACGAAGAAGATCCCGAAGCCGACGAGCAGTGAGACGGAGAGGCCCTTCGGCAGCTCGACCGTGGCGTTGCCGCCGAGGACCAGCGCGGCGATGGCGCCTTCGAACAGGACGACCAGGGCGACCGGGACGAAGACGATCGCGTACTGGGTCAACGCCAGCCCACCGACCCCGAGCACCTTGCCCGTCATCAGCTCCACGGGTCGGGCCGCCCCGAGGATGATCTCCATGACCCGGCTGCTCTTCTCCTCGACGACGCTCATCGCCACCCACTGGCCGTAGACCATGATCGCGATGAAGATCGCGATGGTCAGGGCGACCCCCAGGATCGAGCCCCCGATGAGCTGGTCGAGGGTCGACGCGCCGGCCCCGGCGCTGGGCGGCTGCTCGAAGTCGACACTGGCCGGCGAGAAGAGGCGGACCTGGTCGCCCGGGGCGATCCCCGCCCTTGAGAGTCGATCCTGGATCGTCAGCGTCGTGACCGCCGCCTGGATGAGCTGGGAGGTCCGCTCGAAGGCGGCCAGCTTGGAGTAGACGTGAAAGGCGAGATCGCCCGACGTCGTCCGCGACAGAGCGATGGCGGCCTTGACCTGGCCACGCTCGACCTCGGCCCTGGCGGCCGCCAGGTCGGTCACGGCGGTGACGGCGAAGCCGGCCGAGGTGCTTGGCTGGCTGCCCGACCCGCTCCGGCCGGCGGTCGCGTCGAGCAGGCTCTCGAGGGCGGTGGCGACGTCGACCGACGGGTCGGCCGAGCCCTGGTAGACGGCGATGCGGTCGGCGGTCTGGCTCCGGCCGATCGCCTCGATGATGACCGGAGCCAGCGCGACGCCGACGGCGAGGACGACGAGGATGAGGGTCGAGATCGCGAACGACCGGCTCCGCCCGCGCCAGGTGTACTCGCGGCGGGCGATCGTGGCCACGTTCCGAACGGTCGCCGTGCGGGGCTGCTCGCGGCTCACGGCTGGCCGCCCATCGGGTCGTCGGGTGCGTCGGGTGCGCCGGGGATCGGGCCGGTCCCGGCGGAACCGGCCGAGGCCGCCATCGGGGCGCCCGTCACGGCCAGCTTCCGCTCGTCGGTCGGAGCCGTCCCGACGTGCTGGATGAAGACCTCCTCGATCGTGGGGTCGGCGATCTCGAACCGGGTGACCTCCTCGCCGCGCCGCACGGCCTCCCGGAGGATCGTCTGCGGATCGCGTCCCGGTCCGACCTCCAGCTCGGCGTAGTCCTCGCGTCGCCCGATGAGTCGGACCCCGTCCCCGGCGACCCAGTCGAGGTCGCCGTCACCGGCGACCGCCATCCGGATGACCCGCCGGCCGCTCATCCGCCGGACGTCGCGGATGGGCCCGCCGACCACGATCCGACCCTTGTCCACGATGACCATCGACTCGCACAGCTCCTCGACCATCTCCATCTGATGGGTCGAGAGCAGGAGCGTCTTGCCCTGGTCGCGCATCGCCAGGAAGGCCTCCTTGAGCAGGGCCACGTTCACCGGATCGAGTCCGACGAACGGCTCGTCCATCAGGAGCACTTCCGGGTCGTGCAGGATCGCGGCGATGAACTGGACCTTCTGCTGGTTGCCCTTGCTCAGCTCCTCGGCCCGCCGCTCGGCGTACTCCGGGATCCGGAAGCGCTCCAGCCACTCGCGAGCCCGCCAGGCGGCGTCCCGCCGGGAGACGCCGTAGAGCGCCGCGTAGAAGATCAGCTGGTCGAGGACCTTCATCCGCGGGTAGAGCCCGCGGTCCTCCGGGAGGTAACCCCAGGTCCGGCGCGACAGCTCGTGGACCGGCCGACCACGCCAGGTGACCGTCCCCGAGTCGGCCCGGAGGATCTCCATGACGATCCGCATCGTGGTCGTCTTGCCCGCACCGTTCGCCCCGAGGAAGGCGAAGACCTCGCCAGGCTCGACGGTGAAGCTGATCCCGTCGAGGGCCTGGACGGTACCGAAGCGCTTGCTGAGCGAATCGAGGACGAGGCTCATCCACCCTCCGCCGGATCCGTCCTGGTATCCATCCCATGGTGCGGTACCGGCGGGCATTCGTCCCGGTTCGGTCGGCCCGATATCGCCGGACCGATGGCTCATCCACGGGCCTGATCCGAACCGGGGGCGGATCGGCTCTGGCCCGGGTCGGGCCGGCGGGTGGATACTGGCACCGGACCCGACGCCGACCGACCTGGAGGAGATGGCCATGTTCCGATCACTGCTGACGATCACGAGCCTGCTGAGCGGCTTCGCCCTCGCCCAGCTCACCAGGGACCCGGAGGCCGAAGAGGCTTCAGGGCCGACCGAGGAGGCACCGGGGCAGGCCGACACGCCGACCGAGGGCGCCATCGACGAGGCCGCCGGAAGCCTGGTCGCCGTGATGGCCGAGGTTCCCTCGACCGAGGCGGTCGGCGAAGAGCTGGCCGTGGACGACCTGGAGGAGCCGGCACCGGACCAGACCCCGAGCCGTCGGGTCCGGGCGCTGGTCATCGCGGGCGTCGCGGCCGTCGTGGGTCTCGGTCTCGGCTACCTCGCGATCCGGCGCCTCCGGCCGCAGCTCCTCGCGGATGTCTCGATCGAGCCGATCCGGTCCGTCGCGCTGCCGGCCGTCGAGATCCACCTGCCCGACCTCGCGGAGCTTCGTCGCTCGCGGTTCGCGGTGCTCGAGGGCGACACCATCGGCTCCGTCGCGCCCGCGATCCGGTCTGCCGTGGCGTCGGCTCTGGCGACCTCGCTCGCCGCCCTCGCCGCCGCTCGCCGCTGAGCCCGGTCCCGCTGGGGACGCCGGTCCCGGGCGGCTCCGGGTCCCGCGTCGGCCTCAGCGACTGAGGATGACCGCCTCGTCGGGGCGGAGACCCAGCACGCCGTCGCGGATGACGGGCCGGAGGGGGCCGGCCGTGGAGAGACGGGGGATCCAGGCCGTCGCCGCGGTGTCCGGGTCGTCGATCGATACGTGGACCGGCAGCCCGGTGAGGTTGACGGCGACCAGGACGGCCTCGTCCTCGGCGTCGCGGCGGTAGGCGAGGACGCCCTCCCGGCCACGGACGACCCACCGGAATGCGCCTGCCTGGAGCGCCGGCAGGGAGCCCCGGACCGCGATGATCCGCCGGTACGTCGCGAGGACCGATGACGGGTCGGCGTCCTGGGTGGCCACGTTGCGGGTCGCCACGTCGGGTGCCATCCGGAGCCAGGGCCGGCCGGTGCTGAAGCCGCCTCCCGGGCCCGCGGTCCAGGGCATCGGCGCCCGGCAGCCGTCGCGGTTCCACCAGAGCGGAAGGGGCCAGTAGCGTCGCGCGGGCGGGTCGACGATCTCGCGCCGCGGCACCCGGATATCGCCGAGCCCGATCTCCTCTCCGTAGTAGACGAACGGCGTCCCGCGCAGGGTGAGGAGGAGGACCGCCGCCGCCTTCGCGATCGCGTCGCGGTCCGCGGGTCGCTCACGCGAGAGCCGGGTCGCCGCCCGGGGCTGGTCGTGGTTCGAGAGGACGATCGCGGGCCAGCGATCCGGTCCGAAGGCCGCCTCTCGCTCGTCGATCGCCTCGGCCAGCGCGTCGGCCCGCCACCGCCGCTCGAGGAGCCGGAAGTCGAAGATCAGGTGGCCCGGCTCGGCGTACCTCGCGGCGACGGCGGGCGATCCGGCGAACAGCTCGCCGACGGTCATCCGGCCCGGGCGCTCGTCGACGATCGCCCGGAGGTCGCGGAGGAAGTCGCCCAGCTCGGGCTGGTCCTTGTCGTTGACGTGATCCTGGCGGTTCCAGGCCCGCAGCCGCCCCCAACCCTTCGGCCCGGGTCGGGCCGGCGGGTTCGAGGCAAGGTCGGCCGCCTTGAAGAAGACGTTGAAGACGTCGAGGCGGAACCCGTCAACGCCTCGGTCCAGCCAACCCCGGATCACGGCCAGCTGGGCCGCCCGGACCGCCGGGGTGCGCCAGTCGAGGTCGGGCTGCTCGGGCAGGAACGTGTGGTAGTAGAACTGGCCCCGTCGCGGCTCCCACGTCCAGCCCGAGCCACCGAAGAACGAGAGCCAGTTGTTCGGCTGCTTCGGCCGTCCGGTCCGGGTCCGGCCGACCGGGTCGCGCCAGAGATACCAGTCGGCGTGCTCGCTCGTCCGGCTCGATCGGGAGTCCTCGAACCAGCGATGGCGATCGCTGGTGTGGTTCAGGACCAGGTCGAGGACGATTCCCAGGCCGCGCTCGTGGGCGCCCGCCACCAGCCGGTCGAAGTCGTCCATCGACCCGAACCGTGGGTCGATCGCGGCGTGGTCGGCGACGTCGTAGCCCAGGTCCAGGCCAGGGGAGGGGTAGATCGGCGAGAGCCAGATGGCGTCGACGCCCAGGCTCGCGATGTGGTCGAGGTGGGCCGTGATCCCGGGCAGGTCGCCCATCCCGTCGCCGTCGCTGTCGGCGAAGCTCCGCGGATAGACCTGGTAGACGACCCCGCGCCGCCACCAGTCGGGTCGCATCGGAGTGGCTCCTTCGGTCTCGGGCTGGGTGTCGGCCGGATCGGCTAGAGGCCGCTGTAGGCGTGGAGACCGGAGAACCAGAGGCTCCCCGAGTAGGTCACCAGGACCATGGCGAACCCGACCACCAGGAGCAGGGCCGCCGGCCGACCGGCCCACGACCGCCGGTTCCGGGCGTGGAGGTAGACGGCGTAGGTCAGCCAGGTCACGAGGGCCGCGGTCTCCTTGGGGTCCCATCCCCAGTAGCGTGACCAGGCGATCGAGGCCCACCACGAGCCGAGGATGATCATCGTCGCGAAGATCGGGAAGCCGATGATCACCGCTCGATAGGCGACCTCGTCGAGGACCTTGTGCGAGGGAAGCCAGGCGAAGCGATCGGCCTGACCCTGGATGAGGTAGCCCACCCCGGCCGCGAAGCTCGTCGCGAAGATCCCGTAGGAGATCGTCGCCATCCCCACGTGGATCGTCAGGAGCGGGGCGTTCTGGAGCGCCGGTACGAGCGGCTTGACCTCGCTGGGCAGGCTGCTCGCATAAAGGAGCAGGGCGAGCGCGACGCCGAACGGGACGAAGCCGAGGGCCCGGATCGGGTAGCGCCGTTCGAGCACCAGGTAGGCCGCGAGGATCGTGAACCCGAAGGCGACGGTGAACTCGAACATGTTGCCCCACGGCCCGCGGCCGACGGCGACGGCCCGGGCCACGAGCGAGAGGCCGAGGAGGGTCACGGCGATGAGCCCGAGCGCGCGGGCGCCGCGGGAGATGGGGCTGACCGGGTCCGCGGCCGCTCCGCTTGGCGTGCCCGTGGCGACGTGCTCGGCGAAAGAACCGGTGACGACCCCCGCGTAGGCGGGTCGTCGGGACGGGACCAGCTGGGGCAGGCTCCGCCGGCCGTTGGCGAGGAGGACGGCATGCCCCACCTGGGCCGCGAATGCCAGCGCCACCGCGATGACGCCGAGGACGAAGAAGAGCTGTCCGGTGCTGGCCATGTCGTGCCTCAGGGACGCTGTCGGGGCACCGGGTCCGACCGGCTCAGGCGATCGCCGCGCCGCCGGGCGGCGGACCCGCCGGGCGGAGGGACCGGGTCTCGTTGTTACGGTCGATCCGCAGGACCAGGCCGCAGTTCGCGCAGGTCTCGACCCGGGCCTGGCGGCCGATCCCGCACTTGGGGCAATCGACGCCGAGCTCATCGCGGCAGCGGGAGCAGGTCGTCTCTCCGGAGGCGAAGACGAGCCCGTCCCGGGCGCAGTACGGCTCCCCGACGGGGTAGACGGGCGTGCCATCCGCATCGAGCGGAGCGGCGTACGGACCCTCGACGACCTTGAGCCTGGCCCGCGGCTTGCGCAGGAAGTAGATCACCCAGACGAGGGCGAGGAGGGAGAGGACGGGGCCCAGGAGGAGGGCCAGCAGCGCCAGCGGAAGCAGCCCGATGAGCGCACCCCAGTCCGGGATGATCAGCTTCGACATGACGTCGAGGATCGAGTTCCAGATCTGGTCGAGCTGGTCGACGAGGTTCACCGGCGCATTCTAGCCGGGGCCGTCGAGGATGCGCTGCGGGTTCGCGAGCCCCGTCCGTTCCCGCGGTCTGCGGCGGTCGTCGCCGCCGACCGGGTTCAGTGGCCGCGCTTCGGGTTGCCGGTCTTCTTCGTGGCGCCGCGGCCCGGGTTCCAGCGCGGAGGGTCGTCGTCCGGATCGGCCGCGCCGGGTGCGACGTCGCGACCCGGGGCGGGAGGTCGACCGGCGCCCGAGCTCCGACCCGCAGCCGGGTGCCGAGGGCCGCCCGGCGCGCGGCCCGTCCCGCTGCTCGGAGCGACGAGGACGCCGCGTTCGAGCCGCCCGACGAGCCAGCGGGCGCTCGCGGTCCGCGCTCCGCGACGGCGGACCCGGTGGCCCAGGTCGATGTCGTCGGTCACGATGAGCATCGCCGACCCGGCGGCGTGAGCCGCCTCGGCCGTCCCGCCCGTCCCGATCGCGTCGGCGACCAGCCGGTCGATGAGGCTGTCCGCGGTGTAGCGGCCGGAATGTCGGACCGTGAGGCCGGACGCGATCCGCTCGCCGCGGAGGCCCGGATCCGGCGGACCGTCGAAGATGAGCTCGACCCGGATCGGCCCCGGGATGACCCCGCGGAGCCGACCGATGAGCGTCGCCGCGGGCGCGGGTCCGCCCTTGCCCCGGCCGATGGCGTGGAGCAGGTTCGAGCCGTCGACGATCAGGCGTTCGGTCCCGACCAGCGGGTCGGCACGTTCGGGTCGGCTCACCAGCCGATGGTGACCGAGTCGGGCTTCCCTGTCGAACCGGTCGGCCCACGACCGCTACGATGCCGGTGTGCTCCTCCTCGTCGACCTCGACGGCGTCGTCTATCGCGGCCCGGCGCCCGTTCCCGGCGTCGCCGCCGTGCTCGCCGACCGCGCCGCCCGTGGTGACACGGTCGTCTACGTCACGAACAACTCGATGCACTACCGGGCCGACTACGTCGCGCGGCTCGCCGGGATGGGCGCGCCGGTGGCGGCCGACCGCGTCGTCAGCTCGCCCCGCGCGACCGCCCTGTGGCTGACCGAGCAGGAACCGCGGCCCCGGCGCGTCCTCGCCCTCGGCGGATCCGGTCTGCGTCGCGAGCTCGAGGACTGCGGCTTCGAGGTCGTGACCGCGGCCGAGGCGGCCGCGCTCGCCCGCCCCGACGGCAGCGGCGGCTGGGAGGCGGCGGGCCACCCGGACGCGGTCGTGGTCGGGCTGGACATGGAGCTGACCTACGCTCGCCTCGCGGTGACCTCCGACGCGGTCCGCCACGGCGCCCGGTTCGTCGCCACGAACCGCGACCCGGTCTACCCGCTGGAGCACGGCCTGATGCCGGGCGCTGGCTCGGTGGTCATCGCCGTCGAGGCCGCCAGCGGGGTGACCCCGGTCTCGATCGGCAAGCCGGAGCCGTTCCTGCTCGAGGAGGCCTGTCGCGTGGCGGGCGCGGACCCGCGGGACGCCGTGATGATCGGCGACGGGATCGCGACCGACCTCGCCGCCGCCCGGGCGGTGGGCGCGCGCTGCGTGCTCATGCTCACCGGGGTGACGACGCGTGCCCAGCTCGACGCGCTCCCCCCGGCGGAGCGCCCGACCGCCGTGGCCGCGGACGCTGCCGGGCTGGCGGTCGTCCTCGATCGACTCGCCGGCGATCGATAGCGCCGGGGCCGAGCGGATTCAGCCGGCGCCCGACAGCTCCGGCACACCGGTGCTCCAGGCGTCGAGCTCGGCCCGGAGCGGCGCGAGGGCCGCGGTCTCGGCGAACGCCACGTCGCAGGCGCGCCGGTCGATCGCGAACAGCTCGGGCAGGGTGAGCCCGTTCTGCTCGACGGCGCGGACGTACTCCTCGGAGAGGGTGACGTCCGAGACCGTCGTGTCGTCGGTGGAGAGGGTGACCGAGACGCCGGCCCGGTGGAGCCGCGCCAGGGGATGGGCCGCGACGGACGGGACGATCCCGGCCTGGACGTTGCTCGTGGGGCACAGGTCGAGGGTCACGCCGCGGGCGATGAGCTCGGCCATGAGCTCCGGGTCCTCGGCGGCGCCCGGCCCGTGGGCGATCCGCTCGGGATCGAGCGCCAGCGCCCGTCGGACCTGGGCCGCGCCGCCCCACTCGCCGGCGTGGAGGGTGATCCTGAGGCCGCCGGCGCGGGCTGCCTCGAACGCTCGCCCGAACCGGAGCGGATCAGGGAACCGCTCCTCCTGTCCGGCCAGGTCCCAGCCGACCAGCCCGCGATCCCGGAACCGCGCCGCGGTCTCCGCCAGCTCCACGTTCAGTGCCGGGTCGTGCGAGCGAAGGGCGGTGCAGATCAGGCGGACGACGGTCCCCGTTCGTCCGGCGGCGCTCGCCGCTCCGCGGCAGACCGCGGCGATCCCGTCGTCCAGCGACAGTCCGCGCAGCGCGTGGAGGGCCGGTCCCCAGCGGATCTCGAGGTACCGCACGTTGTCGGCCGCCTTCCCCTCGACCAGCTCGGCGGTGACCCGCTCGAGCGCCTCGGCATCCTGGAGGAGGGTGATCGGCAGGTCGAACCGCTCGAGCAGCTCGGCCTGGGAAGACGTCCGCTCCGGGGCGACGAGCGCCTCGAACATCGCCGCGTAGGTCCGCGGCGCCTCGACGCCCCGCGTCCGGGCCAGGTCGAGCGCCGTCTCGACCCGGAGGGACCCGTCGAGATGGAGGTGGAGCTCCGCCTTCGGCAGGGCGCTCAGGAACCGCCGGAGCGGCGCGCCGGCGAGGGCGTGCGCATGCGGGTCGTCGCCGGCGGGGTCGGTCACGGCTCCGATGCTACGCTCCCGTTCGCGGTCGTGGCCATCCGCGTCCCGCCCGGGACACGAACCGGACTCGGAAGGTCGTCCCGAGCGACCGCGTCGCACCACCGGAAGGATCCCTCGACCATGACCACCGTCCTCGTGACCGGCGCCAGCGGGTTCGTCGGGAGCCATATCCTCCCGGAGCTTCTGACGGCCGGCCATCGCGTCGTCGCCCTCACCCATTCGCCGGCCTCCGGCGAGCGTGTCCTCGCCCGTCTCGCGCCGGCCCACCGGGCGAACGTCGAGATCCGGGCCGGCGACGTCACCGACCCGGCCGGCCTGCCCGCCGCCCTCGACGGGATCGACGCCGTCGTCCACCTGGTGGCCCTGCCGCGCGACCGGACCCACGGCCGCGACCTCGCCCGGGTGAACACGGACGGCACCCGGAACCTCGTCGAGGCGATGACCGCCGCCGGGGTCCGCCGGCTGGTCCACCTGGGCGCCCTCGGCGTGACCGACGATCCGGACCTCCACTACGCGAGCTCCAAGGCGAAGGCTGAGGCGCTCGTGGAGTCCTCCGACCTCGACTGGACGATCCTCAAGCCGTCGCTCCTGTGGGGCGAGCGCGACGGCTTCTTCAACATCGTCGCCGACCTCGTCCGACTGTCACCGGGCATCGTCCCGGTCCCGGGCGACGGCAGGAGCCGGTTCCAGCCGCTCGCCGTGGCGGACCTCGCCCGGGCCGTCCGGATCTGCCTGGAGGACCCCGCACACGTGGGTCGGGCCCACGAGCTGGGTGGGCCGCGCTACTGGACCTACCGGGAGATCACCGCCGAGGTCTGCGCCGCGATGCACAAGCGACGGGCCATCCTGCCGATGCCCGTCCCCCTGATCCGGCTCGTGGCGGGGACCTCCGAGCGGCTCGGGATCCCGTTCCCGGTGGCCACCGACCAGCTCCGCCAGCTCCGGCTCGATAACATCGCGAAGGAAGACGGGTTCGAACGGGCCTTCGGGTCCATGCCCGCCGACATGGCCGGCAACCTCGGCTATCTGCGCCGCAAGAAGCGCGACCAGGAGCCCCGGCCCGCCTGAGAGGTCCGAATGTCCGACGGGATGCGCCATGTCGCCGCCGCGATCGCCTGGCTGGCGATCGTGGTGCTCATCGCCCTGGGCGCGGCCGGACTGGTGGCCGCCACCAACGTCCCGCCGGCGGCCGGCACGCGCGCGGAGCTGACCTGGGCGAACGATCGGCGGCTCGCGCCGGAGCTGGCTGCCGCGACCGGGGAGCTGGCCGCGCTCACGGACCAGGTCGACGCGCTCGGGGCGATCGGCCGGAAGGCGCTCGTCGCGCTCGTCGACCGCGACGTCCCGGCGGTCCGGGCGGCGAGCGCGGAGGGCGACGCCCAGCTGGCGAAGGTCGGGGCGGCGATCGACGCCCTCAGGGCGCGGCTGCGAGCCGTGCCCGGGATCGGGCCCGATGACGCGGCGCTCACCGGAGCCGATCTGCGCGGACGCTACGACCGACTCGCCCTGGCGATCTCGGCGACCGACGGCCTCGCCGCTTCGTGGACCGCGCTGACCCAGGGAAGCCTTGCGGCGATCGACCTCTCGACGAGCCTGTCCGAGCACGACGCGCGCGCCGCCGAGGCCGGCACGCTCGGCCGGGGCGGCCGCTACCAGAAGGCCCTGGCGGTGCTCGACAGGGCCGACGCGGCGCTCGCCACCTCGAGGCGGCTGCGGGACCGCCTGGCGAACACGACCGACGTGTCGATCCTCAGCCAGTGGATCGACCGCAACGCGGCGTTCGATGCCGCCGTCCGGCGGGCCTGGACCGAGCTGGCCCGGTCGAAGGGGAAGGTCACCGCGGCGGTCCGGTCCGCCTTCGCGGAGCTTCGGACGGCCGAGGCGAACCTCCCGCCCGACGGCCGGGCCCTCGTCGTCATCATGTCCGACGTCGCGCGCGGCGGGCTGAACCAGGCGGTCATCGGGATCGAGGAGGCCAAGGGCCGCCTGGACGCCGCCGGCGCGGCCCTCGGCGGGGAGTAGCCCGCTACACTGGCGGCCACGCCCCTTCGTCGTAACCCCACTTGCGGCGGCACGCCCGCCGGGAGGTCAAGCGCCCGATGCTCCTGCGTATCGCGACCGATCAACCCTGGGATGTCGCCGCCGATGTCCTCGCGATCCCGACCGCCGGAAGTCCGGCCTTCGAGGGTCCACTCGCCGAGCTGGACCGGCGGACCGGGGGCGAGCTCCAGGCGCTCGTGGCGTTCGGCGAGCTCCGCGACAAGCGCTTCGCCTCGGCGCTGGGAGCCGCGGGCGAGCTGCCGGTCCGGCGGATCCTCGCGGTCTCGGTGGGCGATCCGGCGTCGGTCGATCGAGAGACGATCCATCGGATCGGCGCGGCCGTCGAGCGTCGCCTCGGCGGCAGGACGGTCGCCCGGCTGGCGATCTGGGTCGGCGACCTCGCCGAGCGGGTCGACGGCGGGGCGACCGCCGCGGTCGAGCTCCTGGTGCGGGGGATCGTCGAGGGGAGCTACGAGCCCAAGTCGATCTACCTCGAGTCGGTCCCGACCGCGCCACCCGTGCTCGACGAGCTGATCGTGGTGGTGCCCGGCGGGGACGCGACCGCCCTGGCGGCGGCCGCCGATCGCGGCCGGATCATCGGCGAGGGGGCCAACACGGCCCGGACCCTGGCCAACCGCGCCTCGAACGACGTCAGCCCGGCGGTCCTGGCCGACGAGGCCCGAGCCATCGCCGAGCGGCACGGCCTGGCGATCGAGGTCCTCGATGCCGACCAGGCGCGGGACATGGGCATGGGGATGTTCACCGCGGTCGGACGCGGCAGCGACAACCCCCAGAAGCTCATCGTCATGCGCTCGGGCGGGCCCGGCGAGCTCGACGCCCTGGGCCGTCACCTGGCGATCGTGGGCAAGGGCGTCTGCTTCGACTCCGGGGGCATCTCGATCAAGCCGGCCGACCGGATGGAAGAGATGAAGATGGACAAGACCGGCGCGGCCACGGTCATCGCCGCGATCGCGACGGTGGCCAGGCTCGCCCCCGGGACGCCGCTCCTGGCCGTCGCCCCGGCGGTCGAGAACATGCCCGGCCCGCACTCGACCCGGCCGGGCGACGTCGTCCGGGCGCTCAACGGGAAGATGGTCGACATCACGAACACCGACGCCGAGGGCCGGCTCATCCTCGGGGACGCGATGACCTACGCGGAGCAGCTCGGCGCCACCCACCTGGTCGACGTCGCGACCCTCACCGGGGCGGTCCAGCGGGCGCTCGGGACGCTGGTGACCGGCGCCTTCGGCACGCCCCAGGCGTGGTTCGACGAGGTGATCGCGGCCGGCACACGGGCCGGTGAGCGCTACTGGCAGATCCCCCTGGTCGACGACTACGTCCCGGACATGGACAGCTGGTACGGCGACCTCCAGAACTCCGGCTCGGCCGACGGCTCGCTGGTCAAGAGCGGCCTCTTCCTGCGCGAGTTCGTGACGAAGCCGTGGGTCCACCTCGACATCGGCGGGACCGGCTACTTCCGGAAGGCGCTGCCGTTCGCCGCCCGCGGCTCCAACGGGGTGACCCATGCCACCCTGGTGGAGCTCGCCCTGGCCGGGGCCCGGTAGGGGCCGCGTCCGGACCGGGTCCGAGGCGGCCGACATGGACCTCCAGGGAGCGCTCGGAGCGCTCTCGCTGCCGGCGGTCGCACTCGCGATCCTCGGGGCGGGCTGGGGACTCGCCGCCGACCGGCTGGCGACCCGCTGGCCGGCTCATGACGAGACCGAGGGGTTCCTCCCCGGGCGTCGGCCCGGCTGGCGGACGGTGGTCGTCGCGGCCTTCGGGGCGATCGGGCTGGGCCTCCTGCCGTCGCGCTTCGGCGATCCGCTCGATCTCGTCGTCTTCGGAGGGTATGTCCTGGCCCTCGTGGTCCTCCTGGCCACCGACCTCGACCAGCGTCTCCTGCCGGACCTGCTCACCCTGCCGGCGATCCCGCTCGCCTTCCTCTTCGCCCTGTCCGGCCAGAACCCGCTCGTCGGCGACCAGCTCCTCCCGGCCATCCTCGCGGCGATCGTCATCCCGGCCGTCCTGTACCTGCCCTCGCTCGCGTTCGGTCCGGGAGCCTTCGGACTGGGCGACGTGAAGCTCCTCGTGAGCGTCGGACTCGTCGTCGGCGGATACCGGGCGATCCTCGGGACGGTCGCCGGCATCCTCCTCTCGGGGGTGGTGATCGTGGCCCTCCTGGCGACCCGCCGGATCAGCCTGAAGACGTTCATCCCGTTCGGGCCGTTCCTGATCATCGGTGCGCTCTGGGCCATCCTGCTCCGGTCGGCATGAGGGTCCCGGAGGCGGACTGGCGAGGGGGGCGTATGATGCCCCCCAGCCGGAGTCGTCCTGCGGTGTGCCCCGGTGGGACGGCGCGTACCGGCGGGCATTGCCGCAATCGCGTCGATCCCGACGCGCCAACGGAGTCTGCTCGCATCGTGACGTCGCCTGGATGAACCGCCGCCTCTCGGGTCCCCTCCGGGTCCTCGCCCTCGCGCTGCTGCTCGTCCCGCTGCTCGCGGGCGGCTTCGCGCCGCCGGCCGCCACCGGCGACGACCTGACCGACGCGCAGGCCCAGCAGCGGGCGATCCAGGCGAGGATCGCCGCCCAGAAGCGACAGGTCGCCCAGCTCAACAGCCTCCAGGCGGACCTCCGCTCGTCGATCCAGTCCACCAGCCAGGAGCTGGCCGGCATCAACGCGGACCTGACCCTCGTCCGGGCCCAGGTCGTCCGGGCCGCGGCGAAGGTCAAGGCGGTCCAGGCGCTGTACACCACGCAGGTCGCCCAGCTCGCCGACCTCGACGGCCAGCTCGCCTCGATCCAGGCCGAGCAGGATGCCAAGGACGTCCAGCTCAAGCAGCGCAAGGCGCTCCTGGCCGAGCACGTCCGGGCCGCCTACGACAGCGACCGGACCTCGCTCCTCGAGACGATCCTGTCGGCAGACTCCTTCTCCGACGCCATCGCCGACGTCGGCTACCTCATCGATATCGGCGACCAGGACAAGGCGCTCGCCCAGCAGATCGCCAACGACCAGAAGACGCTCTTCGCGCTCAGCCAGACGGTCCTCGACACGCGCTTCCAGACCGGCCAGCTGCGGGCCGCCACGGCGGCCCAGAAGAAGGTCCTCGACGGGAGCCTGGCCGACCTCAAGGCGGCGAAGGCGCGGCTGGCCGTGCTCCAGGCCCGGACGAAGCGGCAGCTGGCGATCCAGCAGTCGGCGTTCAAGAAGCTGGCGACGAACGCCGCGGCCGCCCGCCGCGTCCTCGCCCGGGAGGCGCGTGAGAACGCGGCCATCGACCGCAAGATCCGCCAGCTCATGGCCCGCCAGAGCCAGGGTGGCGGCGTCCCGTCGGTCTACAACGGGACGTTCGGCTGGCCGCTGTCGGGGACCGTCACCCAGGAGTTCGGCTGCACCGGGTTCAGCTGGGAGCCGCCGCTCGGCAACTGCTCCCACTTCCACACCGGGATCGACATCGCGGATCCGCTCGGCACCCCGATCCACGCCGCCGGTGCCGGGAAGGTCATCTATGCCGGACCGCTCTCCGATGGGGCCTGGGTGGTGATCATCGCCCACAGCCAGTCCCTCATCTCGCTGTACGGCCACGTCAAGACCCGGATCCCGGTCCACGCCGGTCAGTTCGTCTCCGCCGGCCAGCTCATCGCCTATGTCGGGATGACCGGGCACACCACCGGGCCGCATCTCCATTGGGCGGTAAAGCTGAACGACCGCTGGGTCAACCCGCGCCTCTTCCTCTAGCGTTCACCGGACGTTGACCCGGCCGTGGAGGACGTTCACCCGGCCGCGGAGAACGACCACGTCGCGCGTGCTAGCATCGAGCCCAGGGACCCTCCTGGGGCTCGAGCTCGAAGGGACCACGCGATGAAACCGACGATGGCCGTGATCCTCGCCGGCGGCGAGGGCGAGCGACTCTCCATCCTCTCGTCGGTCCGGGCCAAACCTGCCGTGCCGTTCGGCGGCAAGTACCGGATCATCGACTTCACCCTGAGCAACTGCGTGAACTCGGGCATCCACGACGTCGTCGTCCTGACCCAGTACAACCCGCGGTCGCTCAACGACCACATCGGGCTCGGCCGGCCGTGGGATCTCGACCGGAACACCGGCGGGGTCAAGATGCTCCAGCCGTACATCGCCCGGGGTCGCGTCGCGGAGTGGTACCGCGGGACCGCGGACGCGGTCCTCCAGAACCTCAACGTCATCGAGCACGACGGCTCGGACGACATCGTGGTCCTCGCCGGCGATCACATCTACAAGATGGACTACGCCCCGTTCCTGACCGCCCATCGCCGGCGCCGCGCCGACGTGACGATCGCCGTCCGACGGGTCCCGCTCTCCGACGCGACCCGGATGGGGATCCTGGCCATGGACGAGAGCCACCGGGTGATCGAGTGGCAGGAGAAGCCGAAGCAGCCCAAGAGCGACCTCGCCAGCATGGGCGTCTACGTCTTCTCGAAGAAGGCCCTGCGCAAGTGGCTGGACGAGTCGCGCCCGGACTTCGGCGGCCACGTCATCCCGGCGATGATCGACGGCGGAGCGCGGGTCTACGGCTACCGGTTCGAGGGCTACTGGCAGGACGTCGGTACGATCCAGTCCTACTGGGAGGCGAACATGGCCCTCCTGGACGACCATCCCGAGCTCGACCTCTACGACAAGGAGTGGATCATCCACACCCGGTCCGAGGAGCGCGCGCCGGCGCGGATCGGCCAGACGGCCCAGGTCCACCGGAGCCTCATCAGCCACGGCTGCATCGTCGACGGCACGGTGGTCAACTCCGTCCTCTCGCCCGGCGTCCGGGTCGAGGTGGGCGCCGTCGTCCGCGACTCGATCCTGATGTTCGATACGGTCATCAAGCGAGGGGCGATCATCGACCGGTCGATCCTCGACAAGGAGGTCGTGGTCGGCCAGGGCGCCATCGTCGGCGACGGCGGCGACGACACCCCGAACAAGCGCGAGCCGAACCGTCTGAACACCGGGATCAGCGTCGTGGGCAAGCGCTCGGTGGTCCCCCGCGGGGCGCGCATCGGCCGGAACGTCAGGATCGGCGGCGAGGTCCGGGCGACCGACTATCCGAGCCGGGTCGTCCGCAGTGGCGGCTCGGTCGATCGGGCGGCCCCGAGCCGACGCCCGCCGGTACGGACGCCCGCCGCCGTGGACGAGCCCCTCGAGGCCGTCGGCGGAGCGGGGCGCGGCGGCGAGGTGGGCGGAGGCCGTCGGCCCCGCGACTGAGCGCGGATCGGCCGTCGGAAGGGGGCCGCGGCATCGTCGGCTAGACTTCGCGGGTGCCCGCCGAGCCGACCAACCCGGCGTCGACCGTCCCGTCGAACGCTCGCCACCTCGACCCCGCCGACATCGAGGCGTGGCTGGCCGAGCTCGGCCTGGAGGCGGATGAGCGGGTCGACCGTGACGGGATCGCCGCCTGGGACCTCGTCCTCGACGGCCGCCGGCGGTTCGACATCCGGGCCACGATCATCCTCGACCCGGCGCTCGGGCTCATCAGCTGGGTCCACTTCGCGCCCCCGATCGGCGACGGCTTCCGCAAGTCGTACCGGATGCTGCTCCGCTGGAACGACGAGTTCCCGTTCGTGAAGTTCAGCCTGGCCGAGGACGGTCGTCCGACCCTGAGCGCCGAGATCCCCGTCCGGCACGCCGGGCCCGACGAGCTGGGCCTTGCCCTGGCGCGCTCCGTGGCCATCTGCGACGCGCTCCTCGACGAGTCGGCCGGCTGGCTCTGGATCGGTGGCCGGGTCCCCGAGCAGGGCGACCGGGTCGGTCGAAGCGAGGCGCTCCTCGACCGCTACGCCGACCGGCTCCCGGAGCTGCTGGGGTCGTGACCGGGACCGCCGTCCGTCGGACGGTCGCACTCGCCGGGGCGGCGCTCGTCCTCGCCGGTCTGGTCGGAGCCGGGCCCGGGTCGCCGGCGGTCCCGACCGCGGCGGCCGCCGGCTCGTCCGGTGGGCTGACGATCGCCGGACCGGCCCGCTACGACGTCCGACCGGGGCAGCACCGCGTCCACGTCGTCGTCGACCTGACCGTGACGAACCGGACGACTCAGACCCTGACGACCCGCTACGTCGCCGACGGGTTCAACCTGGCCGTCCTGCCCGGCGCCAGCGGGCTCCGGGCGAAGCAGGGATCGGCGGCCATCCGGGCCGCGGTCGTCTCGGCGAGCTCCGCCTCGACCCTCGTCTCCGTCCGCCTCGCCCACGGCCTTGCGAGCGGCGCTTCGGCCTCGGTCAGCCTGTCGTTCGACCTCGTCGATCGGGGCGGCTCGCAGGCGCGTGCCGTGCGGGTCGGGGAGGCCATCGTCGGGTTCCCCGTGTGGGCCTACGGGACGCCGGGGACCGGGGGATCGTCGGCGACCGTCCGCTTCCCGGCCGGCTACCGCGTCTCGGTCGCGGCGGGTCGTCTGGGGCGGCCGGTCACGGCCGCCGACGGTTCGACCAGCGTGGCGTCGGGGACGCTGGCCGACCCATGGTCGCTCTCGGCCTACCTCGTCGCCGAGCGACCCGGCGCCTACGTCGAGTCGCCGTTGAGCGTCAAGGTCGGCGACCGGACCGCGACGTTCACCCTGCGCTCCTGGAAGGACGACCGGGCCTGGACCTCGCGGACGACGACCCTTCTCAAACGCGCCCTGCCCGCCCTGTCCCGTGCGCTCGGCCTCGCCTATCCGGGGGGTCGGATCGTCATCGAGGAGGCGACGCCGCGGGCGCTCGACGGCAACGGGGCCGTCTACGATCCCTCGACGAGCACGATCCGCCTGGCCTACTCGGCCTCGCCGGCCGCGGTCCTGCGGGCCGTGGCCCACCTGTGGTTGCCGGCCTCGACCTTCGCCGACCGCTGGATGGTCGAGGGGCTGGCCGGCCGCGCGACCGCGAGCGCCGCAGCCGAGCTGAAGGTGCCATCCGGGTTGCCGGCCTACGGCCCGTCGGTGGCGAAGGCCGCCCAGCCGCTCAACGCCTGGTCGGCCGACCCGGGTCGGGCCGACACCGCCCGGGCCGTCGAGACGTATGGCTACGCCGCGTCGAGCGAGCTCTTCCGGATCCTGGCCGCCCGGACCGGGTCCGCGCGCCTCCGGGCGACGCTCCAGGCCGCGGCCGACCGCCGGCCGACCTACCCGGTCCCGACCGCCGACCCGACGACGGCCGGCGCGACGGCGGGCGATGCCGGCCCGGCCGATACCGGCCCCGTCGACTGGCGCGGCCTGCTCGACCTGGTCGCCGAACAGGGCGGGGTCGACGCCACGGACCTCTGGCGCGAATGGGTGGTCCGTCCCGACGAAACCGCCCTCCTCGATGTCCGGGCGGCCGCCCGGACCCACCTCGCGGCGCTCACCGCTCGAGCCGGCGACTGGGGGGTCCCGGGCGGCATCCGGCAGGCGATGGCGACGTGGCGGTTCGACCTGGCCGAGGAGCAGATGGCCCGCGTCGGGGCGGCGCTCGACGCCCGCGACCGGCTCGTCGTGGCCGCCGCGGTGGCGGGGCTCGAGCCACCCGTCAAGCTACGGGAGGCCTATCTCCGAAGCGGGCCGAACGCCTCGATCCCGGTCATCGATGGCGCCCGGACGATCGTCGAGCAGATCACGGCGGCCCAGGAGGCCGGTGCCGCCGCGTCATCCTGGTCCGAACGGCTGGGCCTCCTCGGCGAGGACCCGAGCGCCCGGCTGTCCGCCGCGCGTTCGGCCTGGCAGGCCGGCGATCTCGAGACCGCCCAGACCCGGGCGACCGAGGCCTGGGCGACCTGGGTCGGGGCAGCCGACGCCGGCGGGCTCCGGCTGCGGTCCGTCCTGGCCGTGCTCATTCTCGTCGTGCTCGGGCTGACGTACCTCCTGATCCGGTCGCGCGCACGGGCCGCTCGTCGCGAGGCCCGCCGGGACGGACCGCGGTGACGGCCGCCGCCGCGCGGATGGTCGGCAGCGCGGGTCGGGCCTGGTCTCCGGCGCCCCTCGGACGACGATCCCGGGCGGCCGTCCTCGCGATCATCGTCCTGGTGCTCACGCTCATCTCGGCGACCCCCGGCGTGGCCCCGACCGTCGCGGCCGCCGCCAACGACGGGATCGACATCCGGACCGTCTCCACCTACACCCTCGTCCCCGATCGCGGCACGGTCCGGGTGGTCATCGACCTCACGGCTCGGAACACGACCCCCGACGTCACGACGCCGACCGGCACCACCCGGTTCTACTTCACGAAGGTCCACGTCGCGGTCCAGCCGGAGGCCGTCGCCATCCGGGCGACCGCGAGCGGCGCGAGCCTGGCCACCGCGATCACCCGACGGACCGGGTTCCAGGAGGTCGAGGTCGGCCTCCACGCAAAGCTCTATCTCGGTCGCACGGTGGTCGTCCGGATCGCCTACGAGCTGCCCGGTGGTCCCCCTCGGTCGGCCTCGGGCATCCGGGTCGGGCGGGCGTTCGCCACCTTCGTCGCCTGGGGCAACGGCGATCAGGCCGTCGTCCGGGTCGTCCTGCCGTCGACCTTCGACCCATCGGTGACGGGCGGGCCGATGGCGACGTCGACCGCGGCCGGCAGGACGGTCCTGAGCGCCGAAGGGATCACCGATACCGCGGGCTGGTACGCCCGGATCGACGCCGCCCGGCCGTCCGCGCTCCTCGGTCGCGACCTGACGATCGCCCCCGGCCAGCGCGTCTCGGTCCGGGCCTGGCCGGAGGATCCGACCTGGCTGGGACGGGTGTCCGACCGGCTCGCCCGGGGACTGCCGGTGCTCGACGGGCTCATCGGCCTGACCTGGCCGGTCGACGGCGCGCTCGAGGTGGAAGAGGTCCACACCCCGCTCCTCGAGGGCTACGCCGGGATCTACCGGAGCGATTCGCAGGGGATCGAGATCAGCGAGGACCTCGATGACCTGACGGTCCTCCACGAGGCGTCGCATGCCTGGTTCAACGACGGCCTGATCACCGGGCGGTGGATCGCCGAAGGCCTGGCGGACACCTATGCGACGACCGCCCTCGACCGGATCGGGGTCGTCACCGAGCCGCCGTACCCGTATCCCCGGAACGACCCGGCGGCGTTCCCGCTCAACGACTGGCCGCCGCTCGGACGGATCGCCGACGACGCGACGAGACGACGCGAGGACTACGGCTACCAGACCTCGTTCGCGGTCGTCCAGCGGATCGTCGACCTGGCCGGCGAGGCGGGGATGCGGGCCGTCTTCGCCGCCGCCGCGAACCGGGAGGTGCCCTATGTCGGGGCCGGTCCGGTCGAGCGTCTCGAGACGACGCCCGACTGGCGGACCCTCCTCGACTACCTCGAGGAGCGAGCCGGCTCGGCGGGGGTCGAGGCGGAGTTCCGCCGGAACGTCGTCGATGAGGCGGATCGGGTCATCCTCGACGCGCGCGCCGCGGCCCGACTGGCCTACGCCCGGCTCACCGTCGACGGCCGGGGATGGGCTCCGCCGTACGCCGTCCGCGGCCCGATGTCCGACTGGCGCTTCCCCGTCGCCGAGCGGGCGATGACCGCCGGCGAGGCCATCCTCGAGACGCGCGACCGCATCGCCCGGGAGGGTGATCCCCTCGGCCTGACCGCGCCGGCAGCCCTGCGGATCGCCTACGAGAGCGCCTGGTCGGACCTGGTCACCGCGTCGGAGATCGCGACCGATGAGCTCGGAGCGATCCGGGCGATCCGCACCGCGGCCGACCGGCTGGCGGCGCCGCGCGACCCGCTCGTCGTCGTCGGCCTGGTCGGCGAGGTCCCGGACCGGTCGTTGGCGGAGGCGAAGACGGCCTACGCGCAGAACGATCTCATCCGGGCCGTCTTCCTCGCCAACGCCGCCGCCCGCACCGTCGAGGCGGCCGGCGATCGCGGCCTTCGAGCGGCGGTCGGCATCGGTGGGGCGGCGGGCCTGTGGTTCGCGATCGTGCTCGTCGCGGCGCTCGCGGTCCGGCGTCGGCGCGAAGCGGTCCCGTCGGTCGCCGGTCCGGGCGCCATCCCCGGCTGGCGGTCCATCGGTCCGGCGTCGACCCCGGACCCTCGGGCCATCGCCGGCTGGCGGGTGGCTGGTACACTCGCCAGCCAGTCGAGCCCCGAGACCGCGGGCCCGAACGGAGGAGTGGAGCCGCCCGTGATCGAGCCCTTCGACGGACCGCCGTCGGCCTCGGCCTGATGGGCATCCTGCGGACCCGGCCGTCGAACGAGATCCTGTCCGGCGAGTCGGCCGACGTCTACTTCGCGCGCGCCGAGAGCGTCCTCGACCGCGAGGGCCTCGACCCGATGGTGGTCATGGAGGTCTTCAGCCGCGAGTCCGGCGTCCTGTGCGGCATCGACGAGGCGAAGAACCTCATCGCCCACGTCCTCGGCGACGCCGACCCGGCCGAGGCGGCCGTCGAGGCGCTCGACGACGGTGACCTGTTCGAGCCGAAGGAGATCGTCCTCCGGATCCAGGCGCGCTACCGGCGGTTCGGGCTGTACGAGACGGCCGTCCTGGGGATGCTCGCCCAGTCCACCGGCTGGGCGAGCGCTGCCCGCGAGTGCGTCGAGGCGGCTGCGCCCGTCCCGGTCATCTCCTTCGGGGCCCGCCACGTTCACCCGGACATCACCGACGTCCTCGACTACGCCGCGATCGTCGGCGGCTGCGTCGGCGCCTCGACCCCCGCCGGGGCGCGACTGGCCGGTCTGAACCCGACCGGGACGATGCCCCACTCGCTGGTCCTCATCTTCGGGGACACGGTCGACGCGGCCCTCGCCTTCGACCGCGACCTCGGCCCGGACGTGCCCCGGATCGTCCTCGTCGACACGTTCAGGGACGAGGCCGAGGAGGCGCTCCGGGTCGCCCACGCGCTGGGCGACCGGCTCTACGGGATCCGCCTCGACACCCCGGCCGAGCGTGGGCGGGTCACGGCCGACCTCGTCACCGAGATCCGGGCGCGGCTCGACATCGAGGGCTTCCGCCACGTGAAGATCGTGGTCTCGGGTGGCCTGACCCCGGACCGGATCCGCTATTTCAAGGAGGCCGGAGCGCCGGTCGACTCCTTCGCCGTCGGCTCGTACATCAGCGGCGCGGCGCCGATCGACTTCACCGGCGACATCAAGGAGATCGACGGGCGGCCGATCGCCAAGCGGGGCCGGATCCCGGGCCGGACCGCCAGCCCGCGGCTTCGGCCGTTCGATCCCGACCGCTGGCGCGCCGGCGGCTGACCGGAACGGGATCGGGGCCGGTCGGATGGAGCGCGACCGAGTACCGGACGAGCGCGGCCGCGACCGTGACGAAGGCGAACGGGATCGCCCCGACGATCGCGAGCCGGCCGACGAGCGCGAGACCGCCTACGAGCTCCTTCAGCGCGGCTCGGCGCTGGCCGCCCGGCGCCACTACGCCCAGGCCGCGATCGTCCTCGCTCGCGCCGACCGGCTCGAGCCGGGCAAGGGCTCCATCCTCGAGGCGTTGGGACGAGCCCGCTTCATGAGCGGTCAGCTCGACCCGGCCGCCGAGACGTTCGAGCGGCTCCTGGAGGTGGATCCGTCGTCCCACTACGGCCACTACGCCCTCGGCCAGAGCCTCAAGCGCCTCGGCCGGACCGCAGAGGCCCGGACCCATCTCCGGCTGGCGGTCGCGCTGGCACCGGACAGCCGGCTCTATCGGGACGCGCTGGCGAGGCTGGGTCCGCCGCCCGCACCCTGACCGCGACGCCCCTCCGGCTGCGGGCCCTCAGATCGCGGGCAGGACCCAGTGCGGCCACTCGACGTCGGGCTCGAAGCCCTCGCTCCGGTAGAGCTCGAGGGCCCCCGGAAGTCCCGGACCGTCCGGTCGAGCGACGGCTCCGCGCTCACCGCCGGTCCCCGAGGCGGGCGACCCGGAGGAGCCCGACGATCGACTTCGCGTCGACGATCCGGCCGTCCTCCGCCGCGGCCACGGCCTGCTCGAGGTGCACCCGGACCAGCTGGAGAGCCTCGTCGTCGTCCGGGCTGAGCCGGTCGCCGTGGGCCGGCCGGAGGCCGGTCGCCAGGTAGAGATGCATGAGCTCGGTGGCGAACCCCGGCGCGGTCCAGAACGCGCCGAGCTTCCGCCAGGTGTCGGCCCGGACCCCGGTCTCCTCCTCAAGCTCGCGCGGGGCGGCGAGGTCGGGGTCCTCGACCGCCCCGGTCGCCGGGTCCACGTCCAGGGTCCCGGCGGGGATCTCGAGGAGGGCCCGTCCGGCGGCCGTCCGGTACTGGCGGACGAGGAGGATGCGGTCGAGCTCGTCGAGGGCCACGATGGCGACCGCCCCCGGGTGACCCACGATCTCGCGCCCGTGGCGCGATCCATCGGGTCGTTCGATCGTGTCGACCCGGAACGTCATCGTCCGGCCGCGGTGGACGACCCTGGACGCCACGGTCTCCTCGTGCAGCTCGGCATCGGCCGCCGGGTCGAGGAACGGGTCGGGGACCGGGCGGCTCACCGGGCGGCGAGGTGGCTCATCGGCCGATCAGGAACGCGAACGACCCGGTCGCGGCGCGGTGCCGGCGGCCGGGTCGTCGGTCATGGGTCGGGGTCAGGCGACGGCTGCGGTGGCGCCCAGACTCGCGAGCGAGGCCCCGGATTCGGCGTCGAACAGGTGGAGCTTGGACATCGGCAGGACGAGGTTCACGACGTCGTCCGTCCGGACGCGGTGCTCCGCGCCGACCACGGCGACCATCTCCTTGGCCCCCGCCTTCACGTGAAGGAGCTCCTCGTTGCCGAGGTACTCGACCACGTCGGCCCGGACCTGGAGGGTGGCCACGTCGTCGCCGGCGATTCCGATGTCGAGGTGCTCCGGGCGGATGCCCGCGACCAGCTTCCGACCGGCGGTCGGCCCGACGGCCTCGCGCAGGCGGGCCGGCAGGGGCAGGGTGAAGTCGGCCGCCTCGAGCGTGGCGCCGTCGCCGGCCCCGACGACGGTGACGTCGACGAAGTTCATCGCCGGGCTGCCGATGAACCCGGCCACGAACCGGTTGACCGGGGTGTCGTAGAGCGTCTGCGGGCTGCCGACCTGCTGGAGCAGCCCGTCGCTCATGACCGCGATCCGGGTCCCCATCGTCATCGCCTCGACCTGGTCGTGGGTGACGTACACGAAGGTGGTCCCCAGGCGCTGGTGGAGTCGGGCGATCTCCGCGCGGGTCTGGACGCGCAGCTTGGCGTCGAGGTTTGAGAGCGGCTCGTCCATCAGGAACACCGCCGGGTCGCGGACGATGGCGCGACCGAGGGCGACACGCTGGCGCTGGCCGCCGGAGAGCTCCTTGGGCTTGCGCTGGAGGAGCTTGCCGAGATCGAGGATCCCGGCTGCCTCCTGGACCCGCTTGTCGATGTCCGCCTTGGAGGTCTTGCGCAGCTTCAACCCGAAGGCGAGGTTGTCGTAGACGGTCATGTGCGGATAGAGCGCGTAGCTCTGGAAGACCATCGCGATGTCGCGATCCTTGGGGGCGACGTCGTTGACCACCCGGTCGCCGATCTTGACGATGCCGTCGGAGATCTCCTCGAGCCCGGCGATCATCCGCAGGCTGGTCGTCTTGCCGCAGCCCGACGGTCCGACGAGGACCATGAACTCGCCGTCCTGGATCTCGAGGTTGAGATCGTTCACGGCGACGAACTCGCCGTACCGTTTGTTCACGTGCTCGAACGTGACCGTCGCCATCGCGCACTCCCGTCCCCGCGGACCTGCGCGGATCCCTGCATCCTGCCGCCGATGGCGGACCCGGACGGACCCCGTACGCGTCCCGTGAGGCTCCGCCATCGTAGCATCCGCCGGGAGGCTGAGACGTGCGCGATCGGGGAGCCGGGCCGGTGACCGACGTCGTTCTCACCCTCGACCTTGGCGGGACCGCGAACCGATGCCCCGTCCCGGTCGAACGGCCGCTATACTCCCGTGGCTCGACCGCCCGCGGCGCGCCCACGGCGCCGCGATCACGGGCGATCGACGCGCCGTGGTGGGCTTAGCTCAATGGCAGAGCATCGGATTGTGGCTCCGAAGGTTACGGGTTCGAGCCCCGTAGCCCACCCCAGCACCCCGATCGCATCAGCGACCCCCGGCCGGGGGTCGAGTCACGGCTGCTGGAGGTCGATCCCGTTCGCCGTGGCGAAGGTCACGGTGCTCGCTCGGACCGCGGCGACCTGGTCCGTGAGCGCAAGCATCCGCTTGCCGGCGGCCTGGTAGGCGGTCGCGCTCTGGATCGAGGCGTTCAGACCATCGCGCGCCGTGGTGGCGATCGAGACGTAGTACGCGCGGAGCGATCCGCGCAGCTCGGCCGCCGCGGGCCAGTCCCCGAGCCTGCCCACGACGTCGATGCCCCACGCCGCAGTCGCCGCGATCTCGCGCAGGGTGGCCGCGATCGCGACCGGGTCGCCCTTCCCGGCCATGTGGGTCCGGAGCGTGGCCGCCGATCCGGCCAGCCGGTCATCGACGGTGATCGTGAGCCGGAGCGCGTTGGCGGCGGCCGTCGGGACACCGGCCGTCGCGGTCGGGAGGCCTGCCGTCACGGACGAGCCGGCTCCGGCCTGGGTCGCCGTGGCGCCCAGGACCTCGCCCTGACCGGCCGACCGCGGCATGACGGACGAGGCGAGGAAGAGGATCCCCACGACGACGAGCACGGCGATCGCGGCGTTCCGGATGAGCGCCAGGACCTGACCGGACCCGGCGACCGGAGCGACGCCCTCGGTCGTCGGAGGCATCTCGGCCGGGGGCGGCGCGGCGGGCCGGCCGAACCGCGGGCCGGTGGTGGCCGAGGGCGGGGCGACACCCGTCGCCTTGGTCCAGGCCGGGGCCGGTGGCGGCATTTCGGGCGCCGGGACCTCGATCGGTACGAGGGCGGACGCGCTCGCCGCCGCGACCTCGATCGGCACCGGCGCGGACTCGCTCGCCGCTGCGACCTCGATCGGCGCGGCTGCGGCCAGGATCGTCGCCGGGACCTCGATCGGCGCGGATGCGGCCAGGCTCGGCGCCGGGACCTCGATCGACGTCGGCGCGGGCATCGTCGCCTCGACCTCGGTCGGCGGCAGCACGAACAGGCCGGCCGCCCTGAGCTCCGCCTCCGTGGGCTTGGCCCCGAGCCTGGTTCGGGCGTTCCGCCGGCGCACGCGAATGAGGCGAGCGCCGAGCGAGAGCTCGATCACGGCCAGGATGACGATGACGATGATGGCGTAGGAAGCGTCGATGGTCGTGGAACCCCGTTGTGCAGAATCGCCGTACGGTTCTCGATCGCCGTTGCCCCGATGCTAGCACTGGGTCCGGGTCATACCAGTACCAAGGTCCTGTCCACGTTGCGGAACGGCAACGGAACGGACGGCTCACCTGGAAGGGTAACAAGGCCCGGCGTCGGGCTCGACTCAGGCCGGGCTCAGGCCTCGCCAGGTGTCGAGCGCCCACTGGTAGTCGGCGGGGTCGGCGAACTCGACCCGGATGGCAGCGCCACGCCCGGCGATCGCCGCATACCCGTCGAGGACCCCGATGTCGACCCCCGAGCTGCCGTCGGTGGTCAGCCGGGCCCGGCTCTTGACCGGTCCGGCGCCGTGCGCGAGGGCATGCATCCCGAGGTCGCCCGAGACCTGGTCGAGGAACTCATCGGCGGTCATCGGGCCGCGGGCCGTACCGGTCTCGACACCGGCCAGGGTCACGGCCCGACCCCCCTCGCCGCCCCACCACTCCTCGCCGCTCCGACGTTCGCCGAACGAACCCGGGATCGGGAGCGCCCAGCCGGCATGGACGATCGTCACCGGCTCGCGCCGATAGCCGAGCAGCGGTCGATCCTGGCCGGGTCCGGCTGCGCGCTCGGCGACCATGCGCGAGGCCGGATCGTCGACCCCGCGCAGCACGAGGATCTCCTGCCACTCGCGCCACGGGAAGGGGAGGGCGGGGTCGAGGGGGTAGGCGTGCCAGAGGAGGTGGGCGATCTCGTCGAGCAGCTCGCGCTCGCCGTCGAGTCCCGGCGGTCGCCAGCGGACCTCGGTCCACATCAGGCAGAGGGCCCGGTTCAGGAGGTATCGACCGTCGGTGGCGTCGGCCCACCAGGGCAGGACGTCGATGGCCGTCCGTGGGTCGGCCAGGGCCCGCTCGAGCCAGCCGTCGTCCCGCGGCCCGAGCACGGTGGCGAGGGCGCCCTCGAACGCATAGCGCACCCCGCCGGGCGTTCCCACGTGGATGCCGCGGGCGCCCGACCGCCGGGCCTGCTGGACGGAGCCCAGCGTCTGTCCCAGCCAGGCGAGGTGGGCCCGCTCCGCGGCGGCCCGCCGGCCGCCGGGTCGCTCGCCGGCCTCGAAGGCGCCGGCGTCGTCGCGGGAGCCGTCCGGCACTCCGACCGGCTGCCAGGCGATCCCGAGCTCGCCCCCGAGGCGCTCGATGAGCGAGCACACGTACGTGTGGTAGCCGGGACCGACCGGCGATGTCACCGCCGAGACGACGACCCGGCCATCCTTCGACGCCCGGATGACGACCTCCGACGCGGCCGGGTGGAGCGCCACCGCGAGGGTCGGATCGCCGGACACCGGATCGCTGCGCCGGGTCCCGCGGGCGAACTCCGATCCGTCGGTCCCGAGCCAGGCCTCGATCTCGGTCAGGATCCGGTCGCCGGTCGGACCGCGCGGGACGAGGCGCCGCTTCGGCGCCTGGCCGACGATCTCGAGGGTGAGTCCCACCGCCACCTCGCGGACACCCGGTCGCACGGGACCGGGGAGGCGACGATAGCGCAGGAGCGTCTTCCGCGCAGCCGTCGGTTCGTACCCCGGGTGGCGATAGGACTCGGGTCCGGGGCGGACCCGGACCATCGCGCGGGCTGACCGGACGGGAGCGGACGAGTACGGTGCGGTCATGTCAGATCCGGCCCCGGCGGCCCGACCCGACGCTGCCCCGGACGTGGCTCCGGTGCCTCGCGCAGGACGCGCGGGACGACGTCTCAGCGTGCTCCTCGTCCTCGCCTTCACGACGACGGCGCTCGGCCTCCTCGCCCTCCCGTCGGCGACCCTCGCCTGGGGGGCGAAGTCGTACAGCTCGGCCTCCGAGCGGGAGCTGTTCGGCCTGACCAACCAGGCCCGGGCGAGCGCAGGTCGACGGACGCTGGCCTGGGACTCCGCGCTCGCCTCGATCGCCCGCTGGCGGAGCAAGGACATGATCGAGCGCGACTACTTCAGCCACGACATCCCGGGTGGCGGCAAGGTCTTCGACGTCATGACCGCACGCGGCTACTGCTACCGGATCGCCGGCGAGAACATCGGCTGGAACGACTACCCGGACGACGTGGCGACGGCCAAGATCCAGCAGATGTTCATGGCCTCGTCGGGTCACCGCTCCAACATCCTGGGGACGGCCTGGGACCACATCGGGATCGGGGCCTACAAGGCGGACGACGGCAGGAAGATGTGGACGGTCCTGTTCGCCGACCGCTGCGGCGGCACGGCCGCGAAGCCGAAGCCCAAGCCGAAGCCGGCGGCCCAGCCGAAGCCGCGGCCCGCCTCGGCCACGCGCGCCACGCCGCGCCCCACCGCGCGACCGACGGCCGCACCCACGGTCCGGCCGACCCCGACCCCGACTCCCACGCCCGAGCCGACCGACGCCCCGGCACCCCGGGGCACGAGCGGCCCGGACCCGGGTCCCGTCGCGGACGGCGGCGGCTCGACCGGGATCGCGATCCCCGACCTCGGCCTCCGGGTCGTCGATCCGCCCGTCCCGGGCGGGTTGCTCGAGACCGTGGTCGACGGCGTCGCAGGGCTCCTCTTCGGCGGTTGAGCGGCGCTCGCCCGGGTCGACGGCCCGGGTGGCGACCCCCGACCACCGAGTAGACTCCCCGCGATGGCGGCCATCCTCGAAGCCCGCGACCTCACGAAGTCGTACCGACTGGGCGAGACCACCGTGGAGGCGCTGCGGGGCGTCTCGCTCAGCGTCGAGGCGGGCGAGTTCATCGCCCTCATGGGGCCGTCCGGCTCGGGCAAGAGCACGCTCCTCCAGCTGATGGGCGGTCTCGACCGGCCGACCTCGGGCGAGGTGGTCCTCGACGGCGACCCGGTGAGCGCGATGGCCGACGAGACCGCGACCCTCCTGCGCCGGCGCAAGACCGGCTTCGTCTTCCAGTTCTTCAACCTCATCCCGCTCCTCGACGTGGCCGAGAACGTGGGCCTCCCGTTCACGATCGCCGGGGACGATCCGCGCAAGGGCGAGACGGCCGCCCGGGTCCGCGACGTCCTCGAGCTCGTGGACCTGACCGGCAAGGAGCGCCACCGACCGGACCAGCTCTCCGCCGGCGAGCAGCAGCGGGTGGCCATCGCCCGGGCCCTCGTGACCCGGCCGGCGATCCTCTTCGCCGACGAGCCCACCGGGAACCTCGACTTCACGACCGGGCTGGAGATCCTCGGCGCCCTCTGGCGATCGTGCGTCGAGCGGGGCCAGACGATCGTCCTGGTGACCCACGACGCGAAGGCCGCGGCCTACGCGGACCGGGTCTTCTTCGTCCAGGACGGCCGCCTGCGCGACGAGATCGCCCTGGGCCGGCGCGCGGACCACTCGGCCGCCCCGCTCATCGCCCGGCTCGCCCAGCTGGGGCTCTGAGGTGGGCGGGCTCGGGTCGTACGCCCGGCGGAGCCTCGCCGCGCGGCCGCTCCGGACGCTCCTGACGATCCTGGGGGTGGCCCTCGGGGTCGGCGTCCTGCTCACCGCGCTGACCACGAACGCCGGGATCGACGGGGCGGTGGACCGGACCGTCGCCGGACTCATCGGCCGGGCCGATCTCCGAGTCGAGGGCTTCACGGAGGCCGGTCTCTCGCCGTCCTCCCTCGGCACGATCGCCGCGACCCCGGGCGTGGCGGTGGCCACCCCGATCCTCGAGCGACGGACCTACCCGGTCCCTGATCCGGCCATCCCGCTGGGCGACGCCCTGCCCGCGCCGGTGACCGTCCTGGGCGTCGACCCGACGACGTACCCCAGGGTGCACGACCTCGCCCTCGTCGCCGGCGCCCCGCTCGACGCGGCCGTCGGTCCGGGGGCGCTCATCACCGGGCGCCTCGCCCGGGAGACCGGGTCGGCGGTCGGCGACACGATCACGCTCAACGGCGCCGACGGACCGCGGGCCGAGCCGATCGTCGGGATCCTGGCCGGCGACGGCCCGATCGCCAGCACCGATGGCCGGACGGTCGTCATCGGGCTCGGCGAGGCCGAGACGCTCTTCGGGACCGGTGCCGTCAGCCGAGTCGACCTCATCCTGGCCCCGGATGCGACCGCCGACGCGGTCGGCCAGGCGCTCCAGGCCCGCCTGACCCAGGAGCCGTACGTCCTCTCCGGGCCGGCCGACCTGGCCCGCGGGATCCGCGCCTCGACCGCGGACTTCCAGGCCACCACGGCCCTCATCGCCGCGCTCGCCCTGTTCGCCGGCGCGTTCCTCATCTTCAACACCCTCTCGATGACCGTCGCGGAGCGGGCCCGCGAGGTCGGCCTGCTCCGGGCCGCCGGGGCCACCCGTCGCCAGGTCAACGGCCTGGTCCTGGTCCAGGCGGTCATCCTCGGGCTGGCCGGATCGCTCGTCGGCGTGGTCGTGGGGCTCGGGCTCGCGGCGGTCGTGGCCTGGTACGTGCGGGCCGCCGGGATCGTCCCGATCGACGGACCGAGCCCGACGGCGGGCGCCGTCCTCGTCGCCGTCGCCGTCGGGACGCTGGTGACGCTCGCGGCGGCCGTGGAGCCCGCGGTCCGGGCCGGTCGGATCTCGCCGGTCGACGCCCTTCGCCCGGCCGGCTCGGGCCCGGCGGTCCGGGCTCGGCTGCGCTGGCTCCTCGTGGTCTTCGTGGTGCTCGCCGCGGCCGGTCTCGTCCTGCGGCCCGGGACCTCGACCGGGGCGGGTGCCGTCCGCTGGCTGGCGGTCTACGGGGTCCTCCTCGTCGCGACCCTGCTCACCCCGTTCCTGCTCGGGCCGCTCGGCCGGATCGCGGCGTACCCGTTCGGGCTCGTCGCCCCGGCCGCCTCGCGGCTGGCCCGCGGCGCCCTGGTCCGCGACCGCGGCCGGACGACGCTGACCGTCGGCGCCCTGACGGTGGGCCTGGCGATGATCGTGGCGCTCGGGGGCCTGGCCCAGGACGCTCGGCGAGCCGCGACGGCCTGGGTGGCGGGCGTGGTCCCGGGCGATCTCGTCGCCACGTCGATCCGTCCGGTCGCCCTCGACGAGCCGGTGGCGGACGCCCTGGCCGGTTCGCCCGGCGTCGCCCGGGTGAGCCCGATCGGCGCGTTCGAGGTCGCCTTCCGGGGCACCCGGCTCCCGGCGGCCGCGGTGACCGGCGGGGATCTCCTGGCGGACGGTCGGCTGACCCTGACCGAGGGCGACCGGACCGCGGCGCTCAACGCGCTGGACGAAGGCGGATCGGCGATCGTCCCGGCCGGACTGGCGGCGGGCCTGGGTCTGCGGGTGGGTGACGAGATGAGCTTCCCGCTCGGTGGCGACCGGACGGCGGCCCTGCGGGTGGTCGGGATCGCCGAGCGGACCCTCCCGGTGCGGAACGGCGAGGCGATCCTGGTGGGCTGGGGCGACGCGACGGAGGCCTTCGGGGTGACCGGTGCCGACCTCTTCGCGATCCGCATGGCCCCGAGCGCGACGGACGCCGATCGCGTCGCGCTCGCCTCGACGGCCCGCGGCTACGCCCTCGAGCCGAGCTCGCTCGAGCGGATCGCCGGTGCCGTGGACGACGCGCTCGGACGGATGTTCGGGCTCTTCGACGCCCTCGCCATCGTCGCCGTCATCGTCGCCGGCCTGGGGATCGTGAACACCCTGACGATGAACGTCGCCGAGCGTGTGCGCGAGATCGGCGTCCTCCGGGCGGCCGGGATGACCCGGCGCCAGGTCTGGCGGATGGTCGTGGTCGAGGCCGGGGTCATCGGCGTGGTCGGGTCGATCCTCGGCTGCGTCACCGGGCTCGTCGCCGGGCAGGTGATGATCGGCCTCGCCGGCGGTGGCGCGCTCCGCCTGCCGTTCGAGCCGGACTGGCGGACGGTGGCGGTCGTCGCGGTCTTCGGCGTCGCCGTGGCGATGCTCGCGGCGGTCTGGCCGGCCCGGGTGGCCTCGCGGATGTCGATCGTGAGGGCGGTCCAGGCGGAGTAGCCGTCCCGGCCGTCGCGACCGGCGACCGGGGCCCCGGCCGGCTCCGGGGCCTCTGCTAGACTCCCTTCGGCCCTCCGCCGACCGAGCAGACCTGGAGATCGATGACCAGCGCCGCGAGCCGCCTGAACCGCCTCCCCGCCGCCGAGCGCGGGATCACCATCGGCGACTTCCTCGTCCCGATCACGATCGGGGAGCGGATCAGCACCCGGGTCCGGCATATCACGCTCATCGTGGCCGGCGCCCTGTTCATCGCCCTCTCGGCGAACTTCTCGATCGTCCTTCCCGGGACGCCGGTGCCGATCACCGGCCAGACCCTGGCGGTGCTCCTGGTGGGCGGGGCGCTCGGCGCGAAACGGGGGATCCTGGCCAGCCTGCTCTACCTGGTCCTGGGGCTGTTCCTGCCGGTCTACGCGGAGCATCGCCAGGGTGCCGCGATCATCGGATCGATGCAGGAGGGCCGACTCGTCCTCGGGGCGACCGGCGGCTACCTCATCGGCTTCGTCCTGGCCGCCGGGCTGGTCGGCCGCCTCGCCGAGCTCGGCTGGGACCGACGGTTCGGCGGTGCGCTCGCCGCCCTGGCGCTCGGCAACCTCGTCATCTACCTGGTCGGCGTCCCGTGGCTGATGGCCGCGACCGGTTGGGACCCGGCCACGGCCGTCGCCAAGGGGGCGATCCCGTTCCTCCTGGGTGACGCGATCAAGCTCGTGGCCGCCGCCGCCCTCTTCCCGTTCGCCTGGTGGGTGGTCGGGCGCGGCGGTGACGCACGCTGAGTCGGTGACCACCGAGCTCGAGGGCCTCTACGGTCCGGCGAGCGAGGCCTGGCGGCTGAACCGCGAGGCGGTCCTCCTGCTCGGGGCCGGTCCCCGGGCGCTCCTCATGCAGATCGCCCATCCGCTCATCGCCGAGGGCGTCGACCAGCACAGCGACTTCCGGGCCGACCCCTGGCGCCGGCTCCGGGCGACCCTCCGGAGCTATCTCGCGATCGTCTACGGGACGACGACGGAGGCCCGGGCGGAGATCCGCCGGCTGAACGCCCTCCACCGCACCGTGGCCGGACCGGTCCGCGACCCGCTCGCTCGGGCGACCACCGGTGCCATCGCCTACGACGGCCGCGACCCGATCCTCGGGATGTGGGTCCACGCCACCCTCATCGACGCCACGATGGTGGCCTACGACGCCTGGATCGAGCCCCTGGGCCGGACCGAGCGGACCCGCTTCTACGCGGAGACCCGGCCGATCGCCCGTGCCTTCGGGGTCCCCGACGACGTCGTCCCGGCGGACCTCGACGCCTTCGAGGCCTACCTCGCCGAGCAGCTCGGCCCGGCCGGCCCGATCCGGGTCACGGCGACCGCCCGCGAGCTGGCCCGGACGATCCTCGCGCCGCCGCTCGGGCCGCTCCACCCGGTCCTGGGCGGGCTGCCCGCGGCAGCCTACGGCTGGACCCTCTGGCCGTCGATCGGGCTCCTGCCGCCGGGGATCCGCGACGCCTACGGGCTCGACTGGGGACCGCGCCGGCGGGTGGTCTCGGCCTGGCTCGTCGCCGGGCTCAGGGCCTGGCGCCCGCTCGTGCCCCGCGACTGGCGGACGATGCCCCAGGCGCTGGCGGCCGATGCGCGGTTCGCATCGCCCGGGCCCGGCGCCTAGGCCGCCGGGTACCCTGCACCGGATGGCGATCCGTGCTCTCCTGGCGATCGACCTCGGGACCACCCAGGCGAAGGCCGGCCTGGTGGGCCTCGACGGGTCGCTGATCGCCCTCGCCCGGGCGGCCTACCCGATCTCGAGCGACGGCGGGTCGGGTGCCGCCGAGCAGGATCCCGAGGACTGGTGGACGGCGATCCGGGCGATGACCGCCGAGCTCCTCGCGGCGGCCGGACCGGTCGTCGTCGAGGGGATCTGCGCCGACGGGCAGGGACCCACGCTCGTCGTCGCCGACGCCGCCGGTCGGCCGACCGGTCCGGCGCTCACCTGGCTGGACACCCGCGCGAGCGCCGAGGAGACGGCACTGGCCGACGCGACCGGCGAGTCGGGCTGGGTCCTGGGCGTCCTCCCGAAGGCCCGCTGGGCGGAGCGCGATCGCCCGGCCGTCGTCGCCGAGGGGCGCTGGTACCTGGCGAGCTGGGAGTGGATCGCCCTCCGGCTCTCCGGGGTCGCTGCCGAGACCGACCTTCCCGGCCGGGTCCATCCCGACCCAGAGCGCCTCGCGACCACCGGCCTGCGGGTCGACCGGATCCCCCCGCGGGTCCGGTCCGGGACGGTCCTGGGTCCGCTCCTCGCGGCGCCGGCGGCCGAGCTCGGGCTGGCCGCAGGGATCCCGGTCGTCGCCGGGATGGCCGACGCCCACGCGAGCTTCCTCGGTGCGGGTCTGCTCGAGCACGGCGACGCCATCGACACGGGCGGGACGAGCGGTGGGTTCGCCGTCTACACGGATCGTCCGGTCGTCATCCCCGGGGTCTTCGGCGCCGCGGCCCCGATCCCCGGCCGCTGGTTCCTCGGCGGCGCCATGAACGCGACCGGCAAGGCCCTCGACTGGCTCCGCGAGTCGGTCCTGGACCTCGGTCCGGCGGCGACCCCGGAGCTCATCGCCGAGGCGACGGCGATCGGTCCGACGGCCGACGGGCTCGTCTTCCTGCCGTACCTGTCCGGCGAGCGGTCGCCGATCTGGGACAGCGACGCCCGCGGCGCGTTCGTGGGACTGACCCTTCGCCACGGTCGGGCCCACCTGGTTCGGGCGGTCCTCGAGGCGGCGAACCTGGCCCTTCGCCACGTCGCCGCGCCGATCCTCGAGGCCGGCCTGCCGGTCCGCGAGCTGCGCGTCTCCGGCGGGCTCGCGCGGGACCGTGGGCTCGACCGGCTCAAGGCGGACATCACCGGCTTCACGGTCGCGGTCCCGCGGGTCGTGGAGACCGCGATGCTCGGCTCGGCGATCGCCGCGGCCAGCGGGACCGGGGCCGTGGCGGACCTCGCGACCGGCGCCCGCGACCTCGTCCGGATCGACGAGCGGATCGAGCCGGACCCGGCCCTCCGCGAGACCTACGACCGGCTCTATGCCGACTACGTCGAGCTGTACCCGGCGCTCCGTCCGGTGATCCACCGACTGGCGGCCGCGGAGCGGGCTGCCGCCGATGGCGCCGTGGACGCGGCCGCGACCCGGGGCCCGGCCGAATGACCCGGGCCGGGGCCGATCCGCTCGGCGACGTCCGACCGGGCCGCCGGCCGAGCTGGTGGCTCCGCGAGGCGCTCGCCGCCGACCCGGGTGCGCCGGTCGCCCCGCTCGTGGGCGAGACGACGGCCGACGTCCTCGTCGTCGGCGGCGGATACACCGGGCTGTGGGCGGCCTACTTCCTGACCGAGCTCGACCCGGCGGCCCGGGTCGTCCTCCTTGAGCAGGGGATCTGTGGTGGCGGCCCGAGCGGCCGGAACGGCGGCTTCGTCACCGCCTGGTGGGACGAGCTCCCGGCGCTCGTCGCCGACTTCGGCGAGGAGCGCGGGCTGGCGATGGCCCGGGCGATGGCGGCGGCCGTCGATGGGGTCGGTGCCTGGACCGAGGCCCACGGCGTCGACGCCTGGTACCGGCGGGCCGGGTACGTGGTCGCGAGTGCGGCACCGGCCCAGGACGGCGCGTTCGCGGCGACCCTCGAGACCTGCGCCAGGCTCGGGGTGGGGGAGGAATGCGTGGTCCTGAGCCCGGCCGAGGTCCAGACCCGCTGCGCGAGCCCGATCCTCCGGGGCGGGGTCTTCCTGCGCAGTGGCGCCACCGTGCAGCCGGCGATCCTGGCCCGCGGGCTGCGCCGGGTCCTGCTCGAGCGTGGCGTCGTCATCCATGAGGGGACCCGGGTCGTCGAGATCGACGGCCGGCGGGAGGGGCTCGGCCGGCCGTGGGGCTCGTCGTCGTCCGGTGCTTCAGCGTCGTCCCGACCCGGCCGCTCGACCCGGGCTCCCGTCATCGTGCGGACCGACGCCGGCGGCGTGCCCGGCGAGGTCCGGGCCGAGCAGGTCGTCCTCGGCCTCAACGCGTGGGCCGCGGCCTGGCCGTGGTCGGAGCGGCGACTGCTCACCTGGTCGAGCTACATCGTCCTCACCGAGCCGATCCCCGATCGTCTCGCCGAGCTCGGCTGGACCGGTGGCGAGGGGCTCTGCGACGCGCGGTTCACGCTCCACTACCTGCGGACCACCCGCGACGGCCGGATCGCCCTCGGCGGCGGCGGCGGTCGGGCGGGCTGGGCCGGCCGGATCGGCGACGCGTTCACCGCCGATGCCGGCTCGGCACGCCGCGCCGCGGCGGGCCTCCGGGCGCTCTTCCCGAGCCTGGACGGTGTCCGGATCGAGGACGCCTGGGGCGGCCCGATCGACATCTGCGACGACCACCGCCCGTTCTACGGGACGCTGCCCGGCGGTCGGATCCACCTCGGCCACGGCTACAGCGGCAACGGGGTCGCGCCGGCTCACCTGGGCGGCCGGATCCTCGCCGCGCTCGCCCTCGAGCGGCGCGACGACCGGGTCCTGGACCTGCCGATCGTCGGCCGGCGACCGCGCCGCTTCCCGCCCGAGCCGATCCGGTCGGTCGGCGCGAGGGTCGTCCGAGAGGCGGTCGTGCGCCGGGAATCGGCCGAGGCCGCGGGCATGACCGCCCATCCGCTGGTCCGCGGGATCACCCGGCTGCCGCGTCGCTTCGGCTACCACCTCGGCCCCGACTGACCGGGCCCCGCACGAGGGGTCTCGCGAGCGTGATCCGGCCCGATGGCGCACAATAGATGCTCGCCCCGACGGTCGTGCCCGACGACGTTGGGGTCGGCGATCCCCCGGGCCGCAATCATCCCCGACAGGAGCCCGCGTTGGCCGCTTCCCCGTTGACCAAGACCGTTCCCGAGCCCGAATTCAAGCACGTGATCGACGAGTACAAACACCGGGACCAGACGGTCACCTGCGTCTGCGGCTGGCACGGCAGCTCCGCGGCGCCGGACGGGCAGCCGTCGGAGTGGAACGCACACCTGCTCCTCGTCCGCGGCAAGAAGCGCTAGGACCGACCCGGGAACTCCAAGGTCGGGGAGCGCCACCGGCTCACCCCCGGCAACGCCGGCGGCGCACCTCAGACGCTGGTCGCGCGGCGCCGGTCGCGGTCGAGACGGTCCTGGGCCACCCGCAGGGCGGTGCTCAGCTGGCCTCCGGGCGGTGGGCTCGACCAGCCGATCGCCATCCGCATCGAGACCGCCCCTGAGGCCAGCCAGCGGTCGCACTCGGTCCGGACCCGCTCCACGAAGTTGATCGCCTGGACCTCGTCGGTCTCGGGCAGGAGCGCGGCGAAGCGTCCCTCCCCGACCCGCGCGATGTAGTCCGTCGCTCGAGCCTGTCGCCGGATCGACTGGCCCACCGGGCGCAGGATCCGAGTCCGCGCATCGGGGCCGAGCAGGTCGGCCAGCCGGTCGAGGCCGTCGAGCTCGAAGAGGACCACCGAGACCGGTCGGCGGTAGCGGTTGAAGCGCGCGTCCTCGTCGCGGATCCTCCCGTCGAACAGGACCGGTCCGTCGAGCCCGGTCAGCACGTCGGTGGTCGCCGTCTCGTCGAGGTGCGGCGTGGTCGTGCCCGGGGTCATCGGGGCCGCCGCTTCCGCCATCGGCGGCGCGGGCGCCGCGGCAGCCATGGGCGGGGCGGTCACGACCACCTCCTCCCGGACCGGCGCGGTCGTGTCGCCGTCGCCGGCCGGCACCGCATCGGCGGCGAAGTACCCCTTGATCGTGTCCTCGACCTGGGGCGTGGTCCCGCCGGATCCCCGGAAGACGCCGGTCGGGTCCGGTGCCATCTGATACTCGTCCATCGCTCGCACCGATGCCTGGCTGGGTTCGTCGTTCATGTAGGTCACGGGACCGACGGCCGTGGGAACCCCCTGCACCATGTCGTAACGGTACTGCGACGGCACCCCGACGCCCTCCGACGCCGCCGCCGGGCGGCGACGGGCGGCGAGCATCGCCAGGAGCACGCCCATGATGACGAGGTTCACGACGATCGCGACCCCGATCACCACGAGGACCGGTTGGCTGGACATGTCGCGGAGGACTCCGATGCGGGAGCCGCATGCCGCTCCCGGGCCGCGATGATAGGTCCGAAGCCCGGGGCATGACCACAGTCACATGACCTCCCGGACCGAATGGCGGTGCTGCTCGACACCGTCGGTTGCGGTCCGGTCGGGAGCGGTGGGGTCGGGGCCGCGTCACCGCGCCGGGCCGGGGTGGCCGTCGACCAGGATCGGCCCGATCGCCGCCGCTCTCGTCGTCGAGCCGTGACAGGCTAGATGTCACGGGCCGGCTCGACGATCAGCCCATGACGAATGCAGCGGTCATCCCGTTCCAGGCCCAGGACCCCGCCGTCGGCCGGCGCGAGCCGGTCGGGATCGACATCGTGGGGGAGCCCTCGCCCGGCAGCTCCACGGTCGTCCGGATCGACGGTGAGCGCGTCGTCGTGGAGCGGCTGGTGCTCTCGGACGCCGGTCTTGCCACGTTCGTCGCCGAGCGGCCCGCCGCCGACCGGCCGGCTCTCGTCGAGCGTGCCCTGAGGATCGGCCTGGTCGCGCTCCAGGACGCCGGGGTCACGGTGAACGTCGACGCCGTCCGGCGCGAGTTCGAGGGGCTCCTCACCCGGACCGCCCAGGCCAACGAGCGGGCTGCCACGGCCCTCGACCAGGTCCTCCGCCAGAACTTCGCCGACGGCGACGGCCGCCTGCCGCGGACCCTCGAATCCTTCCTCGGCGACCGGGGACGGCTCCAGGCCTTCGTCACCGACCTGTTCGATGAATCCAAGCGCGACAGCGCGATCGGCCGGATGCGCCAGCTCCTCGGCACGTACTTCGACGGCGACGCCTCGCGGCTCGCCCAGCTCCTCGACCCCACCAGGATGAACTCGCCGCTCTTCCAGTTCCGGACGGAGGTCACCGCCGGCTTCGAGAAGATCGGTGAACGGCTCGCCGCCATCGAGGCCGCCGCCGCCGCCAAGGGTGCCGAGCGGGCGAAGTCCGCGGCCAAGGGCGCCGATTTCGAGGACCTCCTCGAGGCGATGCTCGGAGAGGTCGCCCGCGGCCCGGGCGACCTCCTCGAGCGGACCGGCACCTCGACCGGCGACGTCATCCGCTCGAAGAAGGGCGACTTCGTCCTGACCGTGAACCCCGCCCACACCTCGGGCACCGAGCTGCGCCTGGTCATCGAGGCCAAGGACCGGGCGAAGTCGGTCCGCGAGATGCGCGACGAGATCCGGGCGGCCAAGGAGAACCGCGGAGCTGCCGTCGGCGTGGTCGTCTTCACCCCGGCCCACGCCCCCAGCGGAATCGCCCCGTTCGACCTCCGGGCAGGCGACGTCTACTGCGTCGTCGACCCGGAGGCCCCGGACCATGCCTCGTTCGAGGCCGCCATCCGGCTCGCCCGCCTGCTCGCCCTCGTCAGCACCCGTGAGCACGAGGTCGAGGTCGACGCCCCGGCCGTCAAGGCGGCGCTGGCCGGGGTCCGCGAGCAGCTCGAGCTCATCAAGGGGCTCAAGGCCACCCTGACCTCGATCGGCAACAGCTCGAAGGACGTAGCGGCCGGTCTCGACCGGATGCGCGAGGGGGTCATCGCCCGGGTCGCCGAGGCGGAGACGGAGCTCAGCCGCCGGAGCTGACCGACCGATCCGCGCTCGGGTCCGGGCGGTCGTCCCGCCGTCCGAGGGGAGGACCCGAGCCCGGCCGCTCGGGGTTGCGCGCGAGCGAACCCGTGCTATCGTCACCCTCCCGGACCGCCCAGGCACGGGTAGGACCGACAGGCGAGGATTGCGATCGTGGCGCGCGCGATGTGGCGGGGGGCCATCCAGTTCGGGCTGGTGACCATCCCGGTCAAGCTCTACCTTGCGACCGAGTCGAAGGGTGTGAGCTTCAACATGCTCCACAGGACGGATCTCAGCCGGATCCAGATGAAGACCTATTGCCCGGTCGACGACGACGTCATCTCCCGTGGCGACACGGTCAAGGGCTTCGAGTACGCCCCCGGCCAGTACGTGGTGGTGACCGACGAGGACCTCGAGTCCGTCCCGCTCAAGACGGTCCGCTCCATCGAGATCGAGCTGTTCACCCAGAAGCGCCCGGACGACGGCGCCGTCCGCTTCGTCAAGCAGGCCTACTACCTGGAGCCCGACCCGATCGGGCGCAAGGCGTTCTACCTGCTCAAGGACGTCCTCGAGGACAAGGGCCTGACCGCCGTCTGCAAGGTCGTGATCAAGGACCGCGAGGCGCTCGCCGCCGTGGACCCGTTCGGCAAGACGATGATCCTGACCACCCTCCACTGGCCCGACGAGATCCGCTCGACCGCCGAGCTCGACCTGCCCGCCGAGGAACCCGAGATCAAGCCCGCCGAGCGGAAGATGGCCGAGCAGCTCATCGAGGCGATGACCGGCGAGTTCGACCCGGCGAACTACACCGACGAGTACCGAGCCGCCCTGCTCAAGATCATCGAGGCGAAGGTCGCCGGCGAGGAGACGGTCGCCGTCGCGCCCGCCGAGCCGAGCTCCAACCTCATCGACCTCATGGCCGCTCTCGAGGCGAGCGTCAAGGCCGCCGTGGATGCCCGAGCCGACAGCGCCCCGACGCCGGTGAGCGCCGGCCGGTCGAAGACAGGCGCGGCGAAGGCCGGCGCCCGGGCCGCCGAGTCCGCTGCCGCGTCCGCTGCCGAGTCCGCCGACGAGTCCGCGGACCGGTCGGAGGCGGAGGCTCGTCCCAGCCGGCGTCGCAAGAGCGCCTGACGATCCCCGGTGGCCCGGGTCCGCTGACGAATGCCCGTCTGGTGGGCGCCTGAAAGGATCGCCCCGGCCCGGCGTCTCGGCCGCGTCGCCGGCCCGACGGACCGGCCCAGAGAACCCCGCCCGGCGCCCGCCCCGCGGCTCGGCCGCAACCTGTGTCGACTCGCCGCACCGAACCGGGACCATCGAGCCATGTCGTCCCGGACCTTCGGCGCCCCAGGCGCGAAGCCTTGGGTCGATGCCCGGACTCGATGCAGGTAGAGCCCACCAGGTCGGCGGGCACGGGCAGGGAGTCATCATCGATGGAGGTCATCTCCGGGCATCGCCGAGCAGGCGCCAGCCGCGTCCTCGGGGCCGTCGTCGCGACCGTCGGGCTGCTGGCCCTGACGGTCGCGCCGACGTTCGCGCACCTCTCGCTGAGCGTGCGCCACACCACCACCGCCAGCACCCACCAGCTCGCGGTCCTCGTCGCCAACCAGGACGGCGTCGCCGAGACCGAGCAGCCCGAGATCGACGATGAGATCGCCGGCCTCGAGACCGAGGACGCCCAGGGCTCGCAGGGCGCCGACGATCAGGCCGGGCCGCAGGACCAGACCGGCTCGCAGGGCCAGCAGGACCAGGTCAGCCAGGACAACCCCGGTGACCAGGCCGGTCAGGCCGAGAACGAGGACACGTCGGACGCCGAGGACGCCACGGACCAGCAGGGTCAGCAGGGTCAGCAGGACGAGGCGGACGACTCGAACGGCTCAAGCGGTCCGGCCGGGTCGTCGACGAAGCACGACTCGAAGAGCCCGACTCGACACCACTCGAGCGGTTCCAGCCATCATTCATCCCGCGGCCACCACTCGGGCGGTGGCTCCGGCGGTGACTCCGGCGGCCACGACTCCGGCGACGACTCCGGCGACGGAGGCTCGAGCGGGGGCGGCGGCAGCACCGGCGGCGGGTTCGGTCAGGGCTGAGCCCGCCGCCGCTCCCTTCGGGAACGAGCCTCGACCGACCTGTCGAGGCTCGTTCCATGTCCGGCACCCGAACCCTCAAGGCGCGCTCGATACTGGCGCGCTCCGGCGTCGGGGCGGCACACTGGGCGCCATGCCGCTCGAGTCGTATCGGCGCAAGCGCAACTTCGCGAGGACCCCGGAGCCGGCGGGAGCCGACGCGACCGGCGCCTCGGACCGCGCTGGCCTCGTATCCTTGGATGCGCCCGGCCGTATCGGCCCGCGGGGCGGCCGGTTCGTCGTCGGTCGGCATCGGGCGACCCGGCTTCACTACGACCTCCGCCTCGAGATCGGTGGCGTCCTCGTGAGCTGGGCCGTGCCGAAGGGTCCGACCCTCGACCCCGACGAGCGCCGGATGGCGATCCACGTCGAGGATCATCCGCTCGAGTACTTCGACTTCGAGGGCGTCATCCCGCGCGGCGAGTACGGCGCCGGCGACGCGATCGTCTGGGATTGGGGCACGTTCGAGCCGGAGGCTCCGACGCTCGACCCGGTCAGGGCGATCCTCGACGGCGAGCTGAAGTTCCGTCTCCAGGGTCAGAAGCTCAGCGGCCGGTTCACGATCGTCCGGACCGGCGCTGCGCCCGGTCGGGCCGGCCGCGGGCGTGGCGGTGCCGCGGGCAGCCAGAGCGCGCCGGGTCGCGAGGAGGGCGGCGACGCCTGGCTGCTCATCCACAAGAAGGACGCGGCGGCCGTGCCCGGCTGGGACGCCGAGGATCACCCCGCCTCGGTGAAGACGGGTCGGACGAACGACGAGGTGAAGGCCGGCCTCGCGCCGCGCTTCGAGGCGTCACCTCCGGCGCCCGAGCCCCCGATCGATCTCTCCCGGGCCGTCGAGGCCCCGATGCCGAGCTCGGTCGAGCCGATGCTCGCCACGCTGACCTCCGACGCCTTCGACGACCCCGACTGGCTCTTCGAGATCAAGTGGGACGGCTATCGGGTCCAGGCCGTGGTCCGCGACGGGCTCGTCCGGATGCTCACCCGGAACGGCAACGACGCCGGGACCTACTTCCCGAACCTCCTCTCGCCGCCGGATTGGATCGAGGCCCGGCAGGCCATCGTCGACGGGGAGGTGGTCGCCCTGGCCCCCGACGGCACGCCCGACTTCGGACTCCTCCAGGAGCGGATCGGCGTCTCCTACGAGAGCGGCTCCGCTCGTCGCCGACCGGCGAGCGAGCGAGCGGCACCCGGCACGGATGCCGTCGGTCCCGTCGCGCCACCGGCGCCGCTCGTCTACCAGGCGTTCGACCTGGTCTACCTCGACGGCCTGTCCCTGTTGGCCGTGCCGCTCGAGGAGCGGAAGCGCCTGCTCCGCCGGGTCCTCCGCGAGCACCCGCGCGTCCGATTCGCGTCCCACATCGACGGCGCCGGACGCGCCTTCCTTCGCGCCGCGGAGACCAGCGGCCTCGAGGGGATCCTCGCGAAGCACCGGCGCAGCCGCTACGAACCCGGCCGGCGGGCATCGACCTGGCTCAAGGTGAAGATCCGACCCGAGCAGGAGTTCGTCGTCGGCGGCTACCTCCCCGGCGAGGGCAACGCCAAGGACCTTGGTGCCGTGCTCGTCGGTTACTACGATGACACGCTACTACGCTACGCCGGTCGGGTCGGGAGTGGCTTCGACGGTCGGACGCGTCGTGAGCTCCGGGCGGCGCTCGACGCCGTCGTCCGCGAGACATCCCCGTTCGATCCCGCCCCGGAGCGCAAGGGCGACCTTCGTGCCGCGGTCTGGTCCGAGCCGCGGCTCGTCATCCGGGTGGCGTTCTCCAACTGGACCAAGGAGGGCGTCATCCGCCAGCCGTCGTTCAAGGGCGTCGAGCCGGGCCGGGACGCCGGAACCGTCACCCGCGAGCGAGCGATCCGGGCCGACGAGGCAGAGCGCGCGGCCGAGGCCGAGGTCGGGCCTGCGGCGCGCCCGGCCGCGACGACTCAGGACCCCCCGATGCATCCATCCGCATCACGGACGACCGACCGAGTGCCCGATCCGCCCGCGACGGCCGCCGAGCTCGAGGCCCTCGACGCGCTCGGCAAGGAGGGCATCTGGAGCGTCGGCGGCTTCGAGCAGAAGCTCACGAACCTGGACAAGGTCCTCTTCCCGCCGGCCCCGGACCGCCCGGATGATCCGCCGATCACAAAGCGGGAGCTGATCCGCTACCTGGCCCGGATCGCGCCCACGATCCTGCCGCACCTGGCCGACCGGGCCCTGAACGTCCAGCGGTTCCCGGACGGGGTCGGCGGCCCGAGCTTCTGGCAGAAGCAGCTCCCGGCGACGGCGCCGGCCTGGCTGACGCGATGGCGCGAGACCGGGGTGGAGGATCACCGCGCCCCGAACACCCACCTCGTGGCCGACCGGGTCGCCACCCTGGCGTTCCTCGGCAACCAGGCGGCCTTCGAGTTCCACGCCTGGACCAGCACGATCGATGCGCCCTGGCAGCCGACGTTCGCGCTCATCGACATCGACCCGGGCGAACGGACGACGTGGGACGAGACGCTCGCCCTGGCGAGGCTCTTCCGGACCGCACTCGGCCACCTCGGGGTCAGGGGCTGCCCGAAGACCACCGGCAAGCGCGGCATCCAGGTCTGGATCCCGATCGAGCGGCGCTACTCGTACCAGGAGACGAGCGCCTGGGTCGAGCAGCTCAGCCGGGCGGTCGGGGCGATCGTCCCCGACCTCGTGAGCTGGGAGTGGTCGAAGGGGGAGCGGGGTGGCCGGGCCCGCCTCGACTACACGCAGAACGCCTCGATCAAGACGCTCGTCGCGCCCTACGCGGTGAGGCCCGCCCCCGGCGCGCCCGTCTCGGCGCCGATCGCCTGGGAGGAGCTCGACGACCCCACCCTCCGACCGGACCGCTGGACGATCCGCGACATCGTCGCGCGGGTGGAGGCGCGGGGCGACCTGTTCGCGGCCGCGCTCACCGAGCAGCAGACGTTGCCGACCCTCGGTTGAAGCCGTCGGCGGCAGGCGGGCTCGAGCTCGGCGGACATCGGGGCATTGCCCCGACATCAGGGATCAGGCGGCGCGATGGACCCTGACCACGGAGGTGGGCTCCGTCACGTCCTCGAGTGTCGCGATCGCCGAGGCATCGGGGAGGTCTGCCTGCCCCTCGACGCCGGCGGCCGCCGTACCGTCGGACGGCACCGGCGCGCCCCACGGCCGGATCAGGTCCTCCTCCTGTACGCCCTTCGGCCAGCCGAGCTCGTGCGCGCTGAAGAGCCCGCTCAGGAGGTCGGCGACGTCGGGAACGAAGCGTCGCGGCCGGGTCGGCATGCAGGCGATCACTGCCAGCACCACGATCACCAGCCAGTAAATCAGCGCTTCCATCGGACGCATCCGCAACGGTCGACACGACGGCGGCGCCATGGCTGCCGCCACATCACCAGCCTACACCCGGGATGAAGGCTGACCTGCCCGCCGCGAGGTCGCGACCTTGCCGCGACTGCGGCACGATGGACCGATGACCGAAGCCGCTGCGCTCGTCTATGCCGCTGTGACCGCGGGCGTGGTCGTCTTCCAGGTCGCGCTCGCGCTCGGGGCGCCATGGGGCGCCCACGCGATGGGCGGCGCGTTCCCTGGGCGGCTTCCGGCGACGATGCGCGTCGCCGCATTCGCCCAGGCCGTGCTCCTCGGGGCGATGGCGGTCGTCGTGCTGTCTCGCGCCGGTCTGGTCCCGACGTCGTGGATCGGGGCGTTCCCGTGGCTGATCTGGGTGGTCGTCGCGGTCGCGGCGCTCAGCCTGGTGCTCAATACGATCACCCCGAGCGCAGGCGAGCGCCGGATCTGGGCGCCGGTGGGCGCCGTGCTGCTCGCCTGCAGCCTGATCGTGGCAGTCACCACCGGGTGATCGCGGACCTGTCGACGAATTGGGTCCGTTGCCACGGCGTATGCTTCCCGGCCGGGCAAGATACGGCCATGACCTCGACCGGCCTCGAGACGTGCCTCGGCTGCCGGGCCTCCGTGCCGGTGACGGACGGTCCGGGGCCGACCCACGCGTACATGCTGGCTTCGCCCGGCTGCTGGGCGCTCTTCGGCGAGGTCTCGGCCCGCGAGCGATCCGATGCGCGCTATCGGGCCGGCGAGCTCCAGCTCATCGACGCCTACGCCGTCCAGCACCCCGGCGTCCCCGAACGGCGGTCGAGCCAGTCGGTCTGGATCCACCTCGTCAGCCTCTGCCTGCGCCTCGAGCACGGCCTTCCCGACGACCTGACGATCCGCCTCATCCAGCGCCTCGCCTCCGAGAAGCGCGACTGGCCCTGGCTCGAGCCGCCGGCGTCGTTGGGCGCGGTGACGGTGGTGGACGTGCACGCCGCGGCGAACGCCGAGGAACAGGGGGCCGCGATGCGGCGTTGGTGCGAGTCGGCGTGGGAGGCGTGGGCAGGGTATCGAGGCGCGGTCCAGGAACTCAGCCGGAAGTTGGCCGAGTGACGCAACGAACGCAAGGTGGATCTTGATCTGAAGCCTTCACGGTCGGATCATCGCGGTCTGCCTGGAGTGCACACCCGCGTGGCCGACTCACCCATCCGGATCGAGAGCAAGTTCACCAAGAGCGGAACAAACCGCCAAACCGAGAACGGTGGTCTCGCCGTCCTTCTGAAGGACGGGCGGTTCCAAGTCGTCACCTTGGACCTCAAGCGCGACATCGCGCGACGTCTCGGGATCTACGACGAGTTCGGCACGAATGCCTTTGATGCTGTGATGACAACGCCTGGGGTCGAACCCCTTTCCGCCCTCAATTTGGACGAGCGGATAGGGGAGCTGAGGCTTGTCGAAATGAAGACCACGCGGAAGTCGATCAGGGATTCGAGTCTGGGTGGGTTCTTCTTCGGCGCAACGCAGCGTGAGTACGAGCTCGCCGGGCGGCTCGGCGACCGCTATCTGTTTGCATTCGTGATCCTGAATTGGCAGAACGTCTACGGAAGCGAGTTCTTCGTGCTGTTGACTTTCGATGAGCTCGAGGCTAGGACTCGCACCAAGCGCGTCCAGTTTCAAGTGAACCTACAGGGCCAGTGGCACGGCGGTCCGAGTCGGTTCGGCATAGGCCCGCCCGATATCGAGTCGCGCCGGGCGGCCGAAAGGCCGGAGCCATACGACTGAGTCCGCCCGGCACGATCGACGATCGGGCATTCGATCGATATCCTCGCAGCCGATGGGGTCGATCTCCGCGATGCGAAGTCTCGATAGGGTCCTCTCGGCACATCGCCGAGACCTCGAGGTTGAGGCGTTCGAAGAGTTGCCGACCTCCCTGCGCGACCTGCGTCCAGCCATCGATCTCGTCAACGAGAGCCATTGGATCGCTCGCTGGGTGACGCTATCTGCGGATGACCCCTCGGAGTCCTTCGAGCTTCGGAGGCTCGACCTCTACGAGTTGGCGGAGAGGTACCCCGAACTCGATCTGGGTTGGTAGCTCTCCGGCAGCGGTTTCTGGCTCACTTGGCCCAGTCCCGTAATACAAATCCCTTCGCGCTTCGGATAGCATCAACGGATGCCCGAAGAGGTCGTCGACCGGTCGTACCGCGCCCTGTTCCGGGTGCCGGGGCTGGGGCGCGTCGTCACGTCGATGACGCTGGCCCGGATCGCCCAGTCGATGGTCGGGGTGGCGATCGTCCTGTTCGTGCTGGCCGAGTACCACTCGCCGGCGCTGGCCGGGATCGTGACGTTCGCCTCGATCTTCCCGGGGCTGGTCATCGCCCCGATCGCGGGGGCGCTCCTGGATCGCCACGGGCGGGTCCGGCTGATGATCCTCGACTACGTCGTCGCGCTGATCAGCCTGGCCCTCATCGGCGTTCCTGGCCCTGGCCGACCTGCTGCCGCCCTGGCTGCTGGTGCTCATCACGATCGTGACCTCGCTGACGAGCATCCTCTCGGTCGTCGGGCTGCGGACCCTCTATCCGATCATGGCCCCGCCCCATCTCTGGGAGCGGGTCAACGCGGTCGACTCGAACGGCTACGTCGTGGCCACGATCCTCGGCCCGCCGCTGGCCGCCGCCCTGGTGGTGGTCCTCGGGGCGCCCGAGGCGATGATCGCGATCGCGATCCCGTTCGGGCTGGCGGCGGGGGCGATCCTCGGGCTCAAGGAGCCGCGCACGGCGAACGCCTCGACCGGGCGTCTCTTCTACGACGCCTGGCAGGGCGTCCGCTACGCCTGGAGCAACCGGACGATCCGCGGGCTCGGCTTCTCGCTCTCGGTGGTCAACCTGGCCTGGGGGACGATGACGATCCTCATCCCGATCGTCGTCCTCGACGTCCTCCACCTGGGGGCCGAGATGGTGGGCCTCGTCTTCGCCGTGTCGGGCGTCTCGGGGATGGTGTCGGCCATCTTCTTCGGACGGTTCGACACCCGTGGCCGGGAGTGGCGGATGTTCGTCATCCCGATGCTGCTCATGGCCCCGACGGTCCTCATCATCCTGCCCGCGACCGGTGCCCTCGGGCCGATCGAACCGATGACCGGCTTCGCCCTGCTGGCCCTGGCGATGTTCATCTTCGGACTGCTCAACGGCTGCGCCGACATCGCCCTGTTCACCGTCCGGCAGCGCCGGACGGACCCCGCCTGGATGGGTCGGGCGTTCGCGGTCTCGATGGCCTTCAACTTCATGGGCTTCCCGATCGGCGCCGCGATCGCGGGCGCGATGGTGACCGAGTCGCTGGGCGCGGCGGTGATCTTCGCGACCGTCGCCTCCCTGGTGGGGGCGATCCTGGCCGCGCTGCTGGTGCCGGCGACGGCGCAGACGTTCGAGGGCGTCATCCACCTGCCGGCCGAGGGCGGGTCGGGCGTGCCCGAGGTCAGCGGCTGACGCCGAACTCCCCGGTCCACCACTCGACGTCGCGGACGATCGCCTCGGCGGTCACCGAGTCGAAGTAGAGGGCGAGGTGCCCGGCCCCGGCGGCCTTCCAGGCATCGAGCTCGGTGCGGATCTCGTCCGGGCTGCCGCGCAGGGCGTAGCCCTCGCCCGTGCCGACGGGGACGCCCGGCTCGACCCGGACCCGCGCGGACATCGAGGGTGCCGGCCGGCCTGCGGCAGCGGCCTCGGCCCGGACGGCTGCCAGGCGCTCGGCAGCCGTCTTCGGGCTCGACGATGTGGGCTGGTAGGCGTCGCCGAGCCGTCCGGCCCGGCGGAGGGCGGCCTCGGACCGACCGCCCACGACGATCGGCAGGGCGGCCCCCTGGGCGGGCAGCGGGCCGAAGACGAAGTCGGTCAGGTCGTGGAAGCGACCGTGGAACGGCTCCTGGGAGCCACTCCAGAGATGCCGCCAGAGGGCGATCGCCTCGTCGAGGTAGGCGCCCCGGACGTGGAAGCGGTCCGCCTCGCCGAGGTTCGCGAACTCGGTCTCGTTCCAGCCGATCCCGACCCCGGCGATCACCCGGCCGTCGGTCAGCGCGTCGAGGGTGGCCAGCTCCTTGGCCAGGACCACCGCGCCGCGCTGGGGGACGACGATGACGCTGGTCCCCAGCTTGATGCCGGGGTGGCGGGCGCCGACGTGGGCGAGGGTGATGATGACGTCGAAGATCCGGCCGTACTCGTCGGCCGAGGCGTGGTCGACCAGGACGTGGTCGGTGGTCCAGACGGTGCTGAAGCCCTGGCGCTCGGCGGCCTCGGCGGCCGCCTCGATCCCCTCGGTGCTGGCGCCGGCGTGGAGGGTGGGAAGAACGAGTCCGTAGTCCATGCCCGGATGGTAGCGGGGCGACCGAGGAGCCGCCGACCCCGATCTCAGCTCCGGGCGGCATTCTCCGATGCCGTCGGCGGGACGGGAACGGGGCTACCCCGGCATCATCCCGAGCTGACGCATCATCCCGAGCTGGTCGTACTGGTGCCGGTGTTCCGCCACCTTGCCGGCGCGGATCCGGAAGATGTGGATCTCGCCGATGGCGTACGACTTCCCGCTGGGCGGAAGCCCCGGGAACTCCCCGACCTGGGTCGCCTGTGCCGTCACCCTCGCGACGACCCGGTCGTCCTCGGCGACCAGGTCCTCGACCGTGAAGCGGACGTCGGCGAGGACCGTCGAGAGCCGCTGGATCCGGGTGACCGCGCGGCCGGATGTTGTCCACCACCTCGAAGAAGGGATGGGCCAGCACGAAGATCCAGGCGCGCTAAGGTATCGGCAGTCGAGGATCCCGCATCCCGCACTGGCACCGTGTCGAGGTGTCCGGCGGGCCGATCGGAACCGCGCGAGAGGAACGAGCCGTGACGGCTGGTCGATCGAACGAAGGCACGGCCGAGGCGCGCCGAGCACTGGTGCTCCACGACCGCCCGCTGGTCGTGGATCTCATCCGGCTCACCCTGAACCACGGTCTCTTCGTCGTGCGGGCCGCGAGCACCCTCGCCGACGCGGAGGCGCTGCTCGCCGAGTGGCGCCCGAATCTCACCGTGATCGACATGGACCACGACGACAGCACCGCGCTGCTCCAGCATCTCGGCGCCTCGAACCGCCTGACGCAGCGCGTGACGCCGGCCCTGGGACTGACTCGACGCGGCGATCTCAAGACGAAGCTGCGGGCATTCGACCTGGGGGTCGACGACATCCTCACGATGCCCTTCTCGCCCGAGGAGCTGCTCGCCCGGTCCATCGTCATCACCCGGCGCGCGACGGGCACCGATCGGCCGATCGTCCCGACGATCAAGCTCGGCGAGATGGAGATCGACATCGTGAACCGGCAGGTGCGGGCCGGTCAGTCGATCGTCCACCTGAGCGGCATCGAGCAGAGCCTGCTCTATCTCCTCGCCAGTCGAAGCGGACGGGTGGTCACCCGGGACGAGATCCTGGACGCCATCTGGGGCACCGACTTCGTGGCCGAGAGCAACATCGTGGATCGCCACGTCCGAAGCCTGCGGATCAAGCTCCAGAACGACTACCGGCATCCGCGCTTCATCGCGACCGTCCCGAGCCGGGGCTATCGGTTCATCCCCACGTTCTCCAACGAGGGCTGGGACGGCGGGCAGGACCCGGGCGAGAAACCCGACGACTGAGCGGCGCCACGGGGAGATGACGCGCGGTCATGACGAGGTCGTGCCACAGTGCGACGCTGCCTCGAAACGTCAAGCTCGCCACCGGGACGGCATTCCGCATGAGCGACAGCCACGCTTCAAGGGCGATCGCCTGGGCGGCCCTGCGCAGCACCGCCCTCATCGCGATCGCCGGCCTCCTGGTGTTCGTCGTCTTCCCGGCGGTGCTCGGCGCGGCCGGGACCCAGGTGGCGAGCGGTCCCTGACGACTCGCTACGCCGCCGGCGGACCGGCAGGTCGACATGCGCCGGGCCGGCGTGGCGAAGACACGACGCCCGCCAAGGCTGCGCTGGTCAGGAGGTCAGGTCCGAGACCCCTGCTTCGTTCAGCGGTGGATGAGGCCACGCGACCCGGTCGCGAGGTGGACGACGAAGACGACCGCGATCGCGCCGAGGGTGGCGATGACGATGCTCTCGATGTTGATGCCGTTGACCGAACCCATCTTGAGGACGGTCGTCGCGACGAACCCGCCGACGATGCCGCCGACGATGCCCAGGGCGATCATCATCAGGAGGCCCTCACGGGCGTGCATGACCTGGCTGGCCAGGAAGCCGGCGATCGCGCCGACGACGATCCATGCGATGAAGCCCATCGAACTCATTCCTTCCGTTGTTGGGATGCGGGACCATGAAGGTCACCGCGGAGCCGTGCTCCGACCACTGCTGCGCTCTCGCGTGATGCGAAGGTGTGGCCCTGACCGCGCGGCGTCATGACGGCCCGTCATGACGTGGGCGTGCTCCGGCGGGACACTCACGGCGTGTGGCAGATCTTCGTATCCGTGATCTGACGGTGCGGTACCAGACCCAGGCCGTCCTCCGACGGACCTCGCGCTCGGCTCCGCTGGTGCTGGTCGGGATCACCCTGGACGGCACCTTCTTCCCGCGGGCGCCCGAGGAGGCCACCGGGCGCCTCGTCATGACCAAGGGACTCGTGGCGCTTGCCCCGCTCACGGCGGTGGAGGCTCCCGACCCGACCCGGGCGGCGGCGATCGCCATCGTCGACGCGCGTGCGACGTGGAACGGTCCGAACAGCCCCGAGCTGGCTCGGGCGGAGATCGACCGGTGACGCGTGTCCTCGCCGTCTGCTTCCCGGCGACCGACCTCACGTTCGGGGAGCGGGTCCGGCGCGCCGTCGACCGGGGCCCGTGGGACCTGGCGTCGCCCGAGGGCATCGCCCTCATGCAGGCGCTGCTCCGCGAGAGCTACCCGATGGCGACCGTGCTGCTTCGCGGCGCGCAGCTCGGTGGGGGATGGCGACCGACGCTCGTCCTCGACGTGCATCGCGATGGATCGACCGAGCCAGGCGACCTCCGGGTCCGTCGGGCGGCAACGAAGGAGATGGAACGATGACGACGGAGACGCTCCCCGTGGATGGGACCAACGCGCATTCGACCGGCGACCGTGTCGCCGACGCCGTCGGCGCCCTGCGCGCGACGGCGGACCAGGTGGGCGAACGGATCCCGGTCGTCGCCGAGACGGTCCGAGACGGTGCGCTCGAGAGCGCCCGCACGATCCAGGCGATGCCGGAGAACAGCCAACGGCTGTTGGCCGCGTTCTCGCTCGGCCTCGGCCTCGGTCTGTCCATCAGCGGAGCCCCTCGGCTCATCGTGGCGGCGACCCTCGCTCCGGCGATCCTCGTCGTCGGGATGATCATCGGGCGTGATCGCCCGGCGGACGAGCGGGCGTGAGTCGACGGCCACGGGACGCCTACCGAGGGAGCACGAGCATGGCATCACGAACGAGCCTCATCTCATCGGACATCTCGAGCGGTCTCGCGGCCGCGATCCGCAGCGCGCGCGAGATCGACGTGTCCGACCCGATGGACGCCATCCGCCGGATCGACGTCACGCACGGGATCGACGTCGGCCGAGAAGTCGTCGGTGATGCCGCCGGGGCACTCGCTGAGACGGTCGCCCGGTTCCCGGTTCGGGGTCGTCGCCGGTCGCGGCGCCGACCCGCCCTGATCGGCCTGGCGATCGGGATCGTCGGTGCGGTCGTCCTCGCCGCCTGGTGGCTCCGACGACGGTCCGCTGACGACATGATCGAAGGCGACGAACGTCTCGATCGAGACGCGCTCGAGCGGGCCGCCGACGAGGGCATGGGGACCGCCATCGGGTCGCCGCCAGACCCATTCAGCCGACCTGACCGGGTCCCGGTGGCGATGGAGCAGGCGGTCACTGACGCTCGTTTGCATTGACGTTCGGGCGGGCCGAGTGGGCCCATGACGGACCGTCATGACGGTCCGTCATGACCTGGGGGCCCGGAACGCGGCACGCTGGCAGTACGGCGCACCCGGAGCCGTCCTCCTGCGCGAGCATCCCGGGGTGAACCGAGGGAGCGACACCATGGGACTCATCGCCTGGATCGTGGTCGGCGCGATCGCCGGCTTCATCGCCACGTTCATCACCGGCACCCGTGAGGGCGTCCTCATGACGATCGTGCTGGGCATCGTCGGCGCGCTCGTCGGCGGCTTCCTGGCCGGGCTACTCCTCAACGTCAAGGATCCGACCGGCATCAACGTCGAGACCATCGTCGTGTCCGTGATCGGCGCGATCATCGTCGTTTTCGTCGCGAGCCGGCTGTTCGGCACCCGCGGCGGTACTCGCACGGCCTGACCTCTCGGGCGCGAGGATCTCTGACCAGAGAGCGCCCATAGACCTCGTCATCCCATGTGGACACTCGGTACACCGGTCCTCGAGCTGGTCATCCGCGCCACGATCATCTACGCGGCCTTCTTCGGCGCCCTCCGCATCTTCGGCAAGCGCGAGATCGGACAGTTCACATTGTTCGATCTCGCCCTCGTCCTGCTGGCTGCGAACGCGCTCCAGCCGGCGGTCACCGGACCCGATGCATCCATTCCTGGCGGCATCATCGTGATCGTCACGATCTTCGTCCTCAACCGCGGTGTCGCCGTCCTGCGGGTCCGCAGTCCGTTCGTCCGCCGTCTCCTCGAATCCGCCCCGACGGTCATCGGGCGAGATGGCGCCTGGATGCTGCCGGCCCTCGTCCGCCAGGGCCTCGACCTCGCCGATGTCGAGGCGGCCCTGCGCGAGCACGGGCTGGACGCGGTCGGGAAGATGAAGCTCGCCACGCTCGAAGCCGACGGCTCGATCAGCATCGTCGGGAACGACGCCGACGACACTGGCCAGGCTAGTCGCCGGCGGCGGCGGACTCGTCGACCGAGCTGAGGCGATCCGTGGGGCGCCTCGTCGGGTCAGCCGCCGGGGATCCCCTGCTCCTCCACCCTAACCTTCACGTCAACGTCAAGGTTGCCGTAGAATAGGCAGCCATGGTCACGCGCACGTCCCCGCTTCCACCGACCGACGCCTCGACCCCGACCCGGCTCCTCCGGATCCAGGAGGTGGCGGCGGAGCTCGGGCTCACCGCCCGCTCGATCCGCTATTACGAGGAGCTCGGTCTGCTGGAGCCGGCCGCCCGGTCGGAGGGTGACTACCGGCTGTACGACGCGGACGACGTCGAGCGCCTGCGCTACATCAAGGGCCTCCGCGACGACGCCGGGTTCAGCCTGGCCGAGATCGCCCAGCTTCTCGAGGACGAGGCGGCCCGGGCCCGGAACCGCGCCCGGTTCCGCTCGAGCGACGACCTCGGCGAGCGACGGGCGATCGTGACCGACGCGCTCGCCCGGGTGGACCGCCAAGTCAGCACGATCCGGGCGAAGGCCGACCGCCTCGAGGCGATGATCGCCGAGGCCGAGACCCGGCGGAGCCACCTCCTGGAGCATCTCGCCGCGATCGAGGCCGAGATCGCGGGCGACCCGTCCGCGGCCGCCGAGCACGAACGCGCGGCTCATGCCGGGGGTGCCCAGCACGGTCGGGCGGCCCGGGCCACGCCGGGCCGGACCGTGCCGAGCCGACGCACCTCGGGCACTGACCGATGAGCCCCGTCGCCACGCTCGCCCGGTACGAGGGTCTGCGTGCCCTCCGGCACCGCAACTTCCGGCTGTTCTGGTCGGGCCAGCTCATCTCGCTCATCGGGACGTGGATGCAGCAGGTCGCCCAGGCCTGGCTCGTCCTGACCATGACGAACGACCCGTTCATGCTCGGGGTCGTGGCCGCCGCCCAGTTCGTGCCGGTCCTCGTGCTCGGGCTGTTCGGCGGCGTGCTGGCCGACAGCCTGCCGAAGCGCAAGACGCTCGTCGCGACGCAGTCGATCGCGATGATCCTCGCGTTCATCCTCGCGATCCTCACCGCGACCGGGACCGTCCAGGTCTGGGAGATCATCCTGCTGGCGTTCCTGCTCGGCTGCTCGAACGCGGTCGACATGCCCACCCGCCAATCCTTCGTCATCGAGATGGTCGGACGCGAGGACATCGGCAACGCCGTCGCCCTGAACTCGGCGATCTTCAACGCGGCCCGGATCGTCGGTCCGGCGATCGCCGGGCTGACCATCGCCGCGGTGAGCATCTCGGTCGCCTTCTTCATCAACGGTCTGAGCTTCGTGGCCGTCATCGCCAGCCTCCTGGCGATGCGCGAGGGCGAGCTCCGGACCGTGGCCCACGGGACGATGCCGCGGACGGTCCGGGCGGTCCGCGACAACCTGGCCGAGGGCCTCGGCTACGTGCGGCGGACCCGGGCGGTCCTCCTGGCCGTGGCGGTCGTCGGTCTCGTGTCGACGGCCGGGATGAACTTCTCGGTGGTCATCCCGGCGCTGACGCGCGACGTCCTCGGGACCGGCGCCGAGGGGTTCGGGTTCCTCATGGCGGCCTCGGGGATCGGATCGCTGACGGCCGCGGTCGGGGTCGCCGTGCTCGGGCGGCCGGGGACCCGGGTCCTCGTCGGCGGGGCGATGCTCCTCGGCGGGCTGGAGGTCGCCCTCGGGATCTCGCGCTCGATGCCGCTCTCGCTGGTGTGCATGTTCGGGATCGGGATGGGCGGGATCGCGATGGCGATCACCGCGAACACGACGATGCAGCTGGCGGTCCCGGACCTCCTCCGCGGCCGGGTGATGTCCGTCTACACGACGGTCTTCGCCGGCTCGACGCCGATCGGCGGCCTGGCCTTCGGCGCGCTCGCCGGGGCGGCCGGTGCCGCGGCCGCGGTCATCGTGGGCGGCGCGGTCGCCTTCGCGGTCGGTGCCGGTGCCGCCGTGATCGCCTGGCGCTGGGGCATGCTGGGGGCACCGGCCCGCCGGGGTGGCTCTGTCGCGAGCCAGGAGCGCGGCGCGTCCCGAGCGGGCATCGACAGCCCGGCGACGGGGCCGAGTCCGGGTGCCGATACGGCCTCCTGACCGAGCCGGCGCATCCTGAGGACGACCTTCGCCGAGAGTCCCGCGGGCCGCGGCCCATCGCCGAGAGTCCCGCGGGCCGCGGGCCATCGCCGAGAGTCCCGCGGGCCATCGCCGAGAGTCCCGCGGGCCATCGCCGGCAGCGATGGGTCGAGGCGGTTCGCAAACGGTGACCGAGTGGACCGGGGAGATCCAAGGCCGTGCCCCTCGTGGCACATCGCTCCCGGCGATCGGATCGACGGTTGGAGTCGGCCGGCCTTGCGGCTGCCTGCGGTAACCGCCGAGGCCTATCGCCACGGGCGATGGTCACCCGCGAGGCATCATCCCGACACCAGCGAGCGACCGACACGGACGCCTCGAGCCGCTCCCATCAGGACCGTGGCGACGCCCTCCTCGACCGACACCCACACCAGGCTCGAACCCGGCCACGGTTCGGTCGGACCAGAGAGGGAGTGGACCGCCCGTCGGGTGTCGCCCGGATAGGCCGTGCGGAACGTGGCGTCGAACTCGCGCGCGAGCGTCCGGTTGGCTCGGCTCGATCGGAGGAGCAGCAGGGACGATACCCGCAGAGGGGACCGGCCCGTTGCGGCCAGACCGAGCGGATCCGCGGTCATCAGCGCGGCGGCCTTGTCGTGGGCCCAGCGGATCTGCTGTTCGAGACGTCGAAGCTGCGAGTGCGCTTCACAGACGACCACGTCCCCGGTCTTCGGGTCGTGCAGGACGAGGTCGACGTTGCCGCGGACCGGTCGGTGGATCGGGACCTCGAGATGTCGCTGCCAGCGCGGGTCGAGTCGAGCGAGGAGGGCCTCCACCATCCGGGCCTGGATGTGGTCACGGATCGGCACCCCGATCCCCGGTTCGATCCTCGTCACGTACCGGCCGCCGAGCGCGATGGCGATGCGATGAAGCGTCTCGGCGGATGGCGTGACCGCCCCGGACTCGATCTCCGAGGCATGACCCTGGCTGATGCCTGCCGCAGCCGCGAGACGAACCTGGCTGACGCCGGCGTCCTCGCGCATCCGCCGGATGCTCAGCCCGATCGCGCGATGCGCTTCGCGCGCGCTGCGGTTCGCCTCGATCTCGATGCGTGTTCTCGGTCGATCAAGGGGCATCGCACCACGATGTCGGCAGGGCATCTCTTGGCGCTTATCTCCGGAACCGTCGGCGGGCCATCGTCCGAGGTCCCCGGGCCACCCAGGTCGCCGAACCCATCGCTGGGAGCGATCGATCCGGGTGGCAACGAGCCCGCAGCGGTCGATCCGGCCACCCAGGTCGCCGAACCCATCGGTGGGAGCGATGGGCCCGCGGGGCAACGAGCCCGCAGCGGTCGAGGCGGCCACCCAGGTCGCCGAACCCATCGGTGGGAGCGATGGGCCCGCGGGGCAACGAGCCCGCAGCGGTCGAGGCGGCCACCCAGGTCGCCGAACCCATCGGTGGGAGCGATGGGCCCGCGGGGCAACGAGCCCGCAGCGGTCGAGGCGGCCACCCAGGTCGCCGAACCCATCGGTGGGAGCGATGGGCCCGCGGGGCAACGAGCCCCCGCAGCGGTCGTCGCCGCGTCCTCCTATCGGTGGCGGCGATGGATCGCCGCCGGTCCGGCGGCTACGCCCCTCGTGCCGGCTCAGGCGACGAGCGAAGCGGGAGCAGTCCGAGCACCGGCGACGCTCGATCGAGGTAGTTGAGGGCGACCGGGCCGTGCGGTCCGGCGAGGGTGATACCGAGCCGGATCGTGTCGTCGTCGGGGCGGTTCGGGTCGTAGATCCAGAGGTCGACGCGGCCGCCCGGGGCGTCGAGCTCGTAGCCGTGGACGACGACCTGGTGGTTCGCCACGAGCATGCGCGGATCGGTCGACGCGACGTGGACCAGGCCCACCACCGTCGGCCGACCCGAATCGATCCCGTCACGCACGGCCGGCCAGGCATCCCGGACGGTGAGCCTGGCCCTGGTCTCCGGCCCGGCCGCCGCGGCCCGATAGAAGCGCAGCGCGGCGAGTCCCCACTCCAGGCTGTCGAGCTGGCGCCGGACGAGCGTCCGGAAGAGCGCCGAGCCGGGCATCGGCGGCTCCCGGTCCGGCGGTGGCGGTTCCCCGGCCGCCCACAGGTCCAGACAGGTGAGGGCCATCCCGCCACACAGCCCGGATGCGGCGTCGCCGATCCGCAGCTCGATCCCGACCGGGACCGGACCCGGCAGCCGGGCGCCCAGCACGATGGCGGGCGCGCTCGGCCAGCGGTTCGCGAAGTGGAACCCCGCGGTGGAGGGGAGGAACCCCGGCACGGCTCGAACGACGGTCGCCATGCGGGCCACGATACCCGCGACTACGGCTTCGGGCCGGTGAGATCCTCCGTCCGGTAGGCCATCGTGCTCGACGACCAGGTCGCGGAGACGTCGACGCGGGCGGCCGTGATGAACCGGGTAACGCCCGACACGGTGAACAGGATCGCGAAGGCGGGGAAGCCGAGCGGCAGGACCGCGAGGATCGCCGCATTCGAGAACTGCCCGGCGGTGACCCCGAGGGCGGTCCCCGCCACGAACCGACCCTGGGCGTCGATGAGGTCGGGCCCCGGCACGAGCCGCATCAGCCGCTCGTTCGAGGAGAGCGACCCGGCGGCAGCCCCGGCCGAGGCCACGATCGCCACGACGCAGACGACCAGCCCGGCCACGGGGTTCTGGGGGAACGCGAGCAGGCCAAACAGCATCGAGCCGCCGCGCATGAGCATCGAGAGGCGGAGCGTTCGCGACGCCGATCCGCGGGCGAGCATCCCGCCGACGATCGTCGCGCTCACGAGCGACGCGCCCGAGGCGAGCGCGGAGAGGAGGATCGCGAACGCCGGCGAAAGCCCGAGGACGCTGATCGAGTAGATCGACAGGTACGGCCCGAACCCGGCCCCGAAGGCGGCGAAGGTGATCGAGCGGATGAAGCGCTCGAGCTCGGTTCGGGGCGCTCGGCCGACCGCCGGTTCGACCCCGGCCTCGGGGCCGCCGGCCGCGGCCCTCGGGCCGCCATCGACGGACGGCCGACGCGCGACGTGGACCCGTCCCGGCTTCGGCAGCCGCCGCACGACGAGGATCTCGAGCACGCCCGCGACCCCCGCGACGAGGAAGACGACCGCGTAGATCCGGATCCCGAAGGTCGGCAGGGTCGCCTGGACGAGGAGCGCCACCGGGAGCAGGAGGACCGCGCCGAGGCCCAGGTTCGTGCCCATCACCCGGGGCGCCACGAACCGGCGCTCCGGGTCCGGCATGACCGCCCCGAACCAGGCCAGCAGGTTCGTGCCACCGATCGTCGTGGCGGCGCCGGCGATGGCCATCACGGCCCCGATCGCGACGACCGCCACGAACGACGGGATGACGTTCGCCCAGGCCAGCATCGTCAGCGCCGCGAGGATGAACCCGCGCGTCTCGCCGACGAGCAGGATCGCGATCGTGATCGCTCGGAGATTCCCGTCGAACCGCCGAAGGAGGCGTGGGACGAGCAGCTGGGCGGACGAGAAGGCGAACGGCAGGACGCCGATGACGGTGGCCACCGCCGGGTGGGCGCCGAGGGCGAGGAGCAGCGGGACGGTCAGCCCGTCGCCGGCCAGGGCCGAGACGGTCGCCTGCCCGGCACCGATCCCGAGGTACCGCCGGTAGCGCGCGCCGAGGAAGATCCGCCACTCGCCGATCGCGGTGCGCAGGGCGGCGGGGGTGGATCGGGACATGACCGAAGGGTACGCGGCCGGAGCGCTACCATCGCTCCATGCCCATGAACCGGCTCGCCGGCGAGACGAGCCCGTACCTCCTCCAGCACGCCCACAACCCCGTCGACTGGTCGCCCTGGGACGAGGCCGCGCTGGCGCGGGCGAAGGCCGAGGACAAGCCGATCTTCCTGTCGATCGGGTACGCGGCCTGCCACTGGTGTCACGTCATGGAGCGCGAGTCGTTCGAGGACGAGGCGACCGCCGCCGAGCTCAACCGCGACTTCGTGCCGATCAAGGTGGACCGCGAGGAGCGACCCGATCTCGACCAGGTCTACATGGGCGCGGTCCAGGCGATGACCGGTCAGGGCGGCTGGCCGATGAGCGTCTTCCTCACCCCCGACGGCAAGCCGTTCTACGGCGGCACGTACTTCCCGGATGAGCCGCGCCACGGGATGCCGTCGTTCCGCCAGGTCCTGGCCGGAGTGGCCCGCGCGTTCCACGAGCAGCGGGCGGAGGTCGAGCGATCCGGCGACGGGATCGTGGCGGCGATGGCCGAGGCGGCGCGCTTTGGAGGGCCCCCACCGCCCGAGGGGTCGCCTTCGGCCGGAGGCGTCGTCCCGCCCGCCTCGAGCGAACGGCCGGCCGTGGCCTCCGACGCGGTCGATCTCGGTCCGGCGCCGTCGAGCCGGCTGCCCCACCCGAGCGCCCTCGAGTCGGCGGTCGCGACGCTCGAGGGGTCCTTCGACCCGCGCCACGGCGGATGGGGTGGCGCGCCGAAGTTCCCCCAGCCGATGACGATCGAGTACCTCCTCTGCCGAGCGGCCGGGACGGGTGACGCCCGGGCCCTGGCGATGGCCTGCCGGACGCTCGACGCGATGACCGACGGCGGGATCCACGACCAGCTCGGCGGCGGCTTCCACCGCTACGCGACGGACGCGGTCTGGCTCGTCCCGCACTTCGAGCAGATGCTCTACGACAACGCCCAGCTCGCCCGGACGTACGTCCACGGGTGGCGGCTCACCGGCGACCCGCGCTACCGGGAGACGGCCGTCGGCGCCCTCGACTACCTCGCTCGGGAGCTTCGTACCGGCGAGGGCGGCTTCGCCGCGAGCCAGGATGCCGACACGGAGGGGGAGGAGGGCGGCACGTTCGTCTGGACCCCGGAACAGGTCCGGGCCGTCCTCGCCCCGGCCGAGGCCACCCTGTTCATGACCGCCTACGACGTCACCGAGAACGGCAACTGGGAGGGCCGATCGATCCTCCGCCGGGTCCGCTCCGACGCCGACCTCGCCGCGCTCTCGGGGACCACCGCCGAGACGGTGACCGAGCGGCTCGCCTCGGCCCGGGCCTCCCTGCTCGCCGCCCGTGACGCCCGCCCCCAGCCAGCCCGTGACGACAAGGTCCTCGCCGCCTGGAACGGGCTGGCGATCGCCGCGCTGGCGGACGCGGCGGGTGCGCTGGAGGGAGCGGGAGCGGCCACGCCGGCGGCCCGGTACCGCGTCCTCGCCGAAGAGGCCGCGACCCTCGTCCTCGAACGGCTCCGGCTCCCCGACGGACGGCTCCGCCGGAGCTGGAAGGACGGTCGGGCCACGGCCGACGGCGTTCTCGAGGACCATGCCTGCCTGGCGGCGGGTCTCCTCGCCCTCTACGAGGCGACCTTCGACGAGCGCTGGTTCGTGGCCGCGCGAGGGCTCGCCGACACGATCCTCGACCGCTTCGCCGACCCGGCCGGCGGCTTCTTCGACACGAGTGACGCCCACGAGGCGCTCGTCACCCGCCCCAAGGACCTCCAGGACAACGCCGTGCCGTCGGGCAACGCGATGGCGGCGACCGTCCTCCTTCGCCTGGCGGCGCTGACCGGCTCGGGGCGGTACCGGACCGCGGCCGAGCGCGCGATCGGGCTCGTTGCCGGGGTCGCCGGCCGCTACCCGACCGGGTTCGCCCAATGGCTCGTCGCGATCGACTTCGCCCTCGCTCCCACGATCGAGATCGCCATCGTCGGCGACCCGGCGGACCCCGCCACCCGGCGCCTCGCGGCACCCGCCCGGACGGGGTTCCGGCCGCACCTGGTCATGGCGATCAGCCCGACGCCCCGCGACAGCGCCATCGAGCTGATGGGCGCCCGGTTCCAGCTCCGCGACCGACCGACCGCATTCGTCTGTCGCGAGTTCGCCTGCCGTCAGCCGGTCCACGAGCCCGAAGCGCTGGCGGCCCAGCTCCTCGCCACGTGAGCGCACCGGGCGTCCCCGGGGACCTCACCATCCGCGAGGTCCGACCCGAGGAGTACGCCGCCCTCGGCGACCTGATCGTCGCCGCCTACCGCATCGTCGGGGAGCTCGACCCCGGGTACCTCGAGCACGTCCACGACGTCGGCGCCCGGGCGGCCGTCTGCCCGGTCCTGGTGGCCGTGGACCCGGGCGGACGGGTCCTCGGCGGGGTGACCTACGTCCCCGGGCCGGGCACCCCGTACTCGGAGGTCGAGCGCGAGGGCGAGGCCGGGTTCCGGATGCTCGCCGTCGACCCGGCGGCCCAGGGTCTCGGTGTCGGCCGCCGCCTCGTCCTCAGCTGCATCGAGCGGGCCCGCCGCGACGGCCGGCACGGGATGGTCCTGCTCACCCGTCCGTCGATGACGACCGCCCACTGGCTGTACGAGAGCCTCGGCTTCCGGCGCGATCCGGGGCGCGACTGGCGGCCCGAGGACGACCTCGAGCTGCTCGCCTTCGCCCTGGAGCTTGACGGCACCGGATGAGCCCATCGATGGAGCGCCGGGCACCGGACGACCCGACGCCGCCGGCGAGGGCCCGCCCGGCCGCGACGATCGTGCTCGTCCGGACGGGTCCATCCGGGCTGGAGGTCCTCCTCACCCGGCGGCCGGACTCGATGGCCTTCGCCGCCGGTCTCCACGTGTTCCCGGGCGGTCGTCTCGACGATACCGACGCCGCCCCGGCACTCGTGAGCCGGGCGCGCGGTCCGCGGGACGATCCCGACTTCCACGTGGAGCACCGGATCGCCGCGATCCGCGAGACCTGGGAGGAGGTCGGGGTCCTCCTCGGTGACCGGCGGGGGAGCGACGAGCCGGTCGCCTCGGTCGGCCGCGGTGCGCTCGGCCACGACCCCGAGGATCTCCCGGCGCTCGCTGCGGCGCTCGATCTCGAGCTCCGGACCGACGCCCTCGTCGAGGTGGCGCGCTGGACCACGCCCCGGGCGTACCCGCGCCGTTTCGCCGCCCGATTCTTCGTGGCCGAGCTCCCGACCGGGGCGCTCCTCCACCCGGATCCCCGCGAGGTCGCCGGGCACGCCTGGCTGACCCCACGGGCGGCCCTCGCCGAGATGGCCGCCGGGCGGATCGGGATGTGGCCGCCGACCTCGACCACGCTCCAGCGGCTCGAGCGGGCCGGCTCGTTCGAGGCGATCCGCGATGGGCTGGCGCTCCGCCCGGAGCCGCCGATCCGGGTCGAGCGGCTGGGGCCCGGTCTGATGGTCATGACCGGGCAGCACGCCTTCGGACCGGCGGGGCGCCCGGCCAACACGGTCCTCGTCGGCATCGGCGCGGTCGTGGTCGTCGACCCCGGCGATCCGGGTGAGCCGTTCCTCGATGCGATCGAGGCCGAGGTGGCGGCCGCCGGCGGACGGGTCGCGGCGATCGCGCTGACTCACGTCGACCCGGGCCATGCCGCCGGCTCGGAGGAGCTCCGGGCGCGGACGGGCGCGCCGATCCTGTGTGGGCCGGGCGGCGCGGCGGCCCTCTCGTGGGAGGTCACGGAGATCGACGAGCGGTCGGCGATCCGGCCGGACCGGTCGGCGCCGGACCTGCTCTCCCCGGTGATCACTTCGGCCACGGTCGCGGCCGCCGACCCGGCGGTGATCCGGGTCGTCCGGACGCCGGGCCATCGGCCCGACCACCTGTCGTTCCTCCTGGCCGAGGGCACGCTCGTGGCCGGCGACACGATCGTGGACGGCGTCCCGGTCCTCCTCGGGCCGGAGGGCGATCCGACCGCCCAGGCGGTGACGCTCGCCCGCCTCGCCGCGATGGCCGGCCGGGGTGAGATCCGTCGGGTGATCCCCGGCCACGGACCGGTCGCGGACGCCGGGTCCGTGCCCGCTCTCCGGCCGGGCTAGACTGCGCTCGCATGACCGAGTCGCCCGAGTCCAGCGGACCCATCGCCCCACCGCCCGACGAGATCGAGGCCGAGGCCGAACGTCTCGTGGGCCTGGCCCGGGCGCGCGAGCTCCGCGTCCGGCTCATGGGCGGGCTGGCGATCCGGGTCCATTCGCCCAGCGTCCGCCGGCCGCCGCATGCCCGCGTCTACCGCGACCTCGACCTCGTCGCCCATGACAAGGACGTCGGCGCCCTGCGCAAGCTCCTCGAGTCGGAGGGCTACGTCGGCGACAAGCTGTTCAACGCGATCCACGGGGCCCAGCGGCTCGTCTACACCGCCCCGGACGGCCGCTGGTCCGTCGACGTCGTCATCGATTCGCTCTCGATGTCGCACACCCTCGACCTGAAGGATCGCCTCAGGACCGACGGCGTCACCCTCGACCTCGCCGACCTCCTGCTGACGAAGCTCCAGATCTGGGAGACGAACGGGAAGGATCGCGGCGACGTCCTCTGCCTCCTCGCCGACCACCCCCTCGGAGCGGTCGGTCGAGCGGTCGCGGCGCCGGCCCCCGACGGGACACCCGGGCCGATCGACCTGGTCCGCATCCGGGCGGTCCTCGGCGCCGACTGGGGGTTCTGCCACACCGTCGAGCGGAACCTGCAGGACGTCGCCGGGCTGTGGGCGAGCGCGCCCGCCCCCGATGCGCCGTACGCCGTCGACGCCCAGGTGGCCGCCCTGCTGGCCGACATCGAGGCGGCCCCGAAGTCGATCGGCTGGCGCGCCCGGTCACGGGTCGGCGAGCGGGTCCGCTGGTACGAGGTCCCCGAAGAGGCTCGTCGCTAACCCGCGCCGAGACCGCTCGCGACGAGCGCCGCTCGCCAGTGATCGACCGAGCGCTCGAGATCGTCGAGGACCTCGTCGTCGTCCTGCTCGAAGGCCGGGATCACCTCGAGGATGAGCGCCGTCTCGGTGGTCCCGCCCTCGGCCAGGGCGTCGAGCACTCGCCGGGCGTCGATCCGGCCCGCGGCGTTCCGGGCCGGGGTGAACGGCCAGTGGTGGTCGCCGTCGGCGTCGGACTGCTGGAGCTGGACGACCGGGGCCGACCGGCCGAGCTCGCGCAGCCAGGCGTACGGGTCGCGGTCCGGGCCACTGGTTCCCGCCACGCACATGTGGCCGACGTCCAGGCAGAGGCGGATCGGCACCCGCTCGGCGTCGCCGTCGGTGAGCAGGTCGCGGATCATCGCCATCGTCGAGGGCTCGCGGGCGGCGGCGAGGTTCTCGACCATGAGGTACTCGAGGCCGGCTCGCCGAGCCTGCCCCGCGAGGGCGGCCAGCGACCCCTGGAGGTCGGCCCAGCGGATCGCCCGGCGGGCGGGGTCCGTCCAGTCCGCGACGCCGAACGCCCCGACGTGGCCGCCGGTGGCCACCCCGCCGAGGTCGGCGGTCAGGTCGACCGCCGCGCCGAGGTAGGTCCGGGCCCGTTCGCGGGCCACCGGATCCGGGTCCAGGAGGAGGTTCCGGGAGTACGCCGCGAGCCCGGTGAACGTCGAGTGGACGACCAGGCCGTACGTTCCCGCGGCGGCCAGGATCGGCCGGGCCGCCGAGACCCCGTCATCGGCGGCCCGCCGGCCGTCCTCGAGGTCGAGCGAGTGCTGGACGAGGGTGAGGCCCAGCCGGCGCGCGACGATCGGCGCCCAGTCCTCGGGCTCCGGCCAGCGCTTCACCGCGAAGCAGGTGTTGATCCCGAGCCGGATGCGCATCGTCAGCCTCCTCGTGGTCGGGCAGCCGCCGCGCCGAGCAGCTCCCGATACGCGGCCCGGACCCCCGCATAGGTCGCGACCGCCCCGGGGTCGGGCTCGATCGCGGCGTCGGGCCGGACGCACCGGGCGATCGCCTCGGCCGGGTCGCGGTAGACGCCCGCCCCGAGCCCGGCGAGCATCGCCACCCCGGTCACGGCGGCATCGCCGGGGACCGTCCGGACGGGGATGCCCAGGACATCGGCCTTCACCCGGTTCCACGTGCCGAGCCGGGTGTCGCCCCCCGAGATCCGCAGCTCGGTCACGACCGCCCCGCCCTCCCGCAGGAGGTCGAGCTGGTCGGCGATGGCGAAGGCGACCGCCTCGAGCATCGCCCTCCCCAGCTCCGCCCGGCCGTGCCGGAGCGACAGGCCGGCGATGGCGCCGCGGAGGTCGGGGTCCGTCCGCTCGCCGTCGGCCAGCACCGCCAGCGCGACGACTCCGCCGGAGCCCGACGGGACCGCGGCGGTCTCGGCGTCGAAACGAGCGAAGGCGGCGTTCCCGAGTCGGCCCGACCGTCCCCCGTAGAGCAGCCCGGCGAGCCAGGCGATCGCCGCCCCGGTCGTGTTGATCCCGGTCTCGGTCGTGAACGGACCCGGGATCACGTGGGGGTAGTGGGTGACCGCGAGCACGTCGAGCGGGTCCGCGACGACCGCGTTCAGGCAGGTCGACGAGCCGGCCATCTCGCTGACCGGCCCGGCCGTGACCACGCCCGCCCCGAGGGCGCAGGCCTGGCTGTCGGCGCCGCCGAGCACGACCGGCAGGCCGACCCGTAGCCCGGTCCGCCGCGCGATCCCGGGCCGCAGCCCGCCGAGGACCGCGGATGAAGGCCGGATCGCCGGGAAGAGACCCGGGTCGAGACCGATCTCCGCGCAGAACGCCTCGTCCCAGGTGGCGGCCCGGAGGTCGTAGGCGAGGGTCGCCGCCGCATGGGTGCCGTCCGTCGCCGTCTCGCCGGTCAGGGTCGCGGCCACGAGATCGCGGGGCTGGAGGGCCGTGCGGGCCCGGGCGAAGGTGGCGGGCTCGTGCTCGCGGAGCCAGAGGAGCTTCGGGACGACGTGGAAGCCGCTCGGCAGGTGCCCGGTCCGACGGTGGATCGCGACGTCGCCGAACCGTGCCCGGAGCGCGTGCGCCTCGCCGCTCGCGCGGTTGTCGCGATAGATGAGCCCCGGGCCCACCGGTTCGCCCTGTGCGTCCACGAGGACCACCGAGGGGCACTGCCCGGTCAGGCCGATCGCCCGGATGTCGCCCGGGCGACCGATCCCCTGGGTCACGAGCCGACGGACCGCATCGGCCAGGGCGCCGACCGCGGCCGAGCGCCAGGCTCGGCCATCCTGTTCCGCCCAGCCGACCCGGGCCGAGGTGGTGGGGTAGGCGCGGCGCGCCTCGAGCAGCCGTCGGCCATCCAGGTCGAAGATCGCCGCCCGGGCCCCGGACGTCCCCACGTCGATCGCGGCGAGCAGCTCGCGGTCCGATCCGACCGTGGTCTCCCCGGCCTGGCGGGGTGCCGGCATGTCAGCCCCGGACCAGCTGGTGGGCGGCCACCTTGTCCCGCTCGAGGGTGATGAGGGTCCCGTTGAGGGCACCGGTCGAGTAGTCCGAGCCGGGATTGATCGCGATCGTCCGGCCGAGCCGACGGATCCCGGCCGACTCGTGGATGTGACCGTGCAGTCCGAGGAGCGGCTGGAGATCGAGGAGCGCGTCCCGGACGGCGGTGCTCCCGACCGCCGCCATCCTTGGCTGCCCGACCGAAGTCTGGACGACCAGGTTCGAGTCGAGGACCGGTGCCTCGTCGAGCCCGCTGCCGTAGGGCGGAACGTGGAAGTTGAACACGGCCCTCTCGGGCGCGCGGAGCTGCCCGGCCATCCCGTAGTACGCGGCGGTGAGCTGCTCTTCGGTCATCTCACGGTGACTGAGCCACGGCGTGATGTTCGAGTAGCCCCACGAGATCATCTCGTGGTCGTCGTCGAGCATCACGATCCTGCCCTCGGCGTGGACACCCCAGGAGGCGTCGTCGAGGAGGGTCCGGAGCTCGATCGGGTCGTCGTTGCCGAGCATGTAGTAGATCCGCTTCCCGGCGGGCCTGAGGCGCTCGTCGGCGAGCTGGAGCCAGCCATTGAGCCGGGCGTGCATGAGCTGCACGAAGAGCCCGTCCAGGCTGCCGTCCGTCTTCCGGGCATCGAGCTCACCGGGCTCGGCCCGGTACGGGTAGTAGCCGTGATCGGCGATGAGCTTCTCGAGCGTCTCGAGCTCGGCTCCGTCCTCCACGACGTAGTCGACCCCGATGAACGAGCAGCGGTACCGACCGTCGGCCCCGCGGACGATCGTCTGGAGCGCCTTGCCGGCGACGTCGCCGCCGAGGATCAGCACGTCGGCTCCGTAGGCGGCGCCGGCGTTCACGAACTTGCGGAAGCACTTGCTCGACCCGTGGAGGTCGGTCGCGAAATAGACCTTCGTCTTGTGGCCCATCGCCGGGTCAGCCGGCCGCTCGCGCCCGGGCCGCCCGGGCGGCGTCCATCAGCCGCTTCGCCCGGTCCGGGTCCACGACGTTCCAGGTCACCCCGTCGACCTTCAGGCTGGTCCCGACGATCGCCCCGTCGGCGACCGCGAAGATGTCGGCCATGCGCTCGGCCCGGACCCCGGTGTTGGCGATGACCGGGGTGGTCGGGGCGGCCTCCTTGGCCGCCCGAAGGTCGCTCATCTCGAACGACACGCCGGCGGCCGGTCCGCTGATGAGGATGGCGTCCATCCCCAGGAAGGCCGCGCCCTTCGCCCGGTCGGCCACGCCGCGGCTGCCGATGGCGCTGGCGAACTCCGGGGCGATGTTGTCGAACAGGGCCACGTCGGCGGCGCCGATCATCGTCCGGTAGCCGGCGATCTCGCCGATCCGCGGCTCGATCATCCCAAGGTCGCTCTCGTAGACCCCGGTGAGGACCTCGCGGATGAAGCTTGCCCCGGTCGCCCGGGCGAGGGCCAGGCTGGCGATGGCGTCCCACAGGATGTTCACCCCGAACGGGACGCGGATCGCCGACCGGAGCTCGCCGATCGTCGCCGCCATCGCCGTCGGGATCTCCGGCCCCACCTTGAGCTGGTAGGGGTAGTCGGCCTCGTTGCAGAAGAGGACGCCATCGACGCCGGCCCCCTGGAGGACCTCGAGGTCCCGCCCGACCCGGTCGAGGGCGGCCGCTCGGCCGGTGGCGACGTCGTGGAGCGGGCGGCCGGGCAGGCCGGGGAAGTGGAGCATCGCGATGACCGGCTTGGTCGTCCCGAAGATGCGCTCCAGCGCGTCCATGGCTCCTCCTCAGGTCCGTGCGTGGGAATGGACGTCGGATGGCGTCGCCGCGTCGCCGTCCCCGGCGATCACGATCTGGATCCCGAGCCCCGCCAGGCTGGCCAGCTCGTCGTTCGGGGCGCTTCCGTCGGTGACCACCGTGTCGATCCGGGCGGCGTCGCTGACGACCGCGTGGGTGGCCAGCCCGATCTTCGACCCGTCGGCCATGATGATGAGCCGGGCGGTCCGGGCGATCGCCTGGCGTTGGATCTCGGCGTCGGCGTCGTCGACCTCGGTCAGGCCCCAGCGCGCGCTGAGACCGGCCGCCCCGACCACGGCCAGGTCGAACCGGTACCGGAGGAGGGTCGCGACGGCGATCGGCCCGACGCAGGTCAGCTCGTCCTGGCGGACCGCGCCGCCGAGGATCGCGACGTCGATCGAGCGGGTCCCGAGCAGGCTGGCGATCGGCAGCGAGGCGGTCACCACGGTCAGGCCCTGGCGGGCCGGCAGGAACCGGGCGAACTGCTCGGCGGTCGTGCCGATCCCCACGAAGGCGAGGCGGGCATCACCGAGCAGGCTGGTCGCCCGCATGCCGATGAGCCGCTTCTCGCGGGTGTGCTCGAGGGCCCGGGCGTTGAAGGCGACGTCGAGCGACCGGGTGAGGTGGGCGGTCGCGCCGCCGTAGGTCTGGCGGACGAAGCCGTCCCGCTCCAGGCGGGCGATGTCGCGCCGGATCGTCATCTCCGAGACGTCGAATGCCCGCGCGAGCTCGCCGACCCGGATCGTCTGCTCCTCGGCGACCCGCTCGAGGATGAGGTGGCGGCGGTCCACGGCGGCCATCGGGCGCCGGCGCGCACCGTTCGCCCGCGGCGGCGTCACAGCATCCGACACGTCCCCTCCTCCACGTTCGCACAACAACCATTGACGACTGATGTGCGATTGTGTTCCACTATCGAGGCGCCGGGCGTGCCCTGTCAAGCGTAGCCCTGGCGAGTCGCGAGGTGAGGAGGGTCGACGTGGCACAAGGGACAGGGTCAGGCGGGAGCCAGCTGTTCGTCCGACAGAGCACCGGCCTGGTCCGTGAGGCGTCGGCGCTCGACGCCACGATCTTCAACGCGGTGTTCTCGGCGCCGGTCGGTGCGGCGCTGGCATTCGGGCTGTTCTGGGCCTACAGCGCCTTCCCGAAGGCCGACCTGGTGTCGGCGACGCTCATCTCGTTCGTGCTCAACGTCCCGGTCCTGATCATGATGGCGCTGCTCGCTGCGAGCATGCCCCGGACGGGCGGCGACTACGTCTGGGTGAGCCGGATCCTGTCGCCACCCCTGGCCTTGATCAGCAACTTCGGGGCGGCCCTGTCGGCGATGATCGGCGCCACCTTCTGGGCCCGTTACTTCGCCGTTTCGGCGCTCGGTCCGGTCCTCGTCTCGATCGGTGCCGTGACCGGGAACCAGACGCTCGTCGAATGGGGTCAGAACTTCAGCGACCAGAAGGACCACCAGCTGTGGGTCTTCCTTGGTGGCTTTGCGATGATCGCCCTGATGACCGCGATCCTCATCGCGGGCACGAAGACGACGTTCCGCTGGCAGAACACGTTCTTCATCATCGCGATGACCGGAACGTTCGCCGCCTTCCTCGTCCTCCTGTTCGGCAACAACGCGGACTTCACGAGTCACTTCAACGAGTTCAACGCCAAGTTCGGCGGCGGGACCGCGGCGGCCGTCATCGGCGACAAGGCCGGGATCAGCCCGGACGTGACCGATCTGGGCTCGACCATCCCGGCGATCTTCGTGGTCATGACGTTCATGATGTGGAACTGGTGGTCGGTCTATCTGTCGGGCGAGCTCAAGAGCGCGATGAACCGCGGGCGCCAGCTGAGCATCATGTTCGGCGCGCTGATCTTCGACGTCGTGTTCATCTCGCTTGGCGCGATCCTCTTCTTCCGGGTCGTCGGCTTCGACTTCGTCGTCGCGGCCAACAGCGGCAGCGAGGCATACGCCGTCCCGTCCGGAGCGTTCTTCCAGCTCCTCGCTGGGCTGGTCGTCAATATCCCGGTGTTGACGGTGCTCATCGTCGGCTCGTTCCTGTTCTGGAGCCTGCCGGCCATGGTCGGCAACACGTTCATGCCCATCCGCTCGGTCTTCGCCTGGTCGTTCGACCGGCTCCTCCCGGAGAAGTTCGCGGAGGTCAATGAGCGGACGCACTCGCCCGTACCTGCGATCCTGCTCGTGATGGGCATCGTCACCGTGATGCTGGCCTGGTCGATCGTGTCGACCGACTTCGGGACGTGGCTCGCTCTCGGCGTGCTGGCCGGGGTGGTCTGCGTGCTGATCGTGAGCCTGGCCGCCTTCGTCTTCTCGAGCCGCCGACCCGACCTCTACCAGGCGTCGCCGGCCAACGTGAAGTTCGCCGGGATCCCGGTCCTCAAGATCGTGGCCCCGTTGTCGGCGTTGGTGATGGTCTTCCTGGTCTACGCGGTTCTGGCCTACCCACCTCTTGCCCTGGGCAGCCCGGATAACGCCTGGTGGGTGCCAGCGTTCATGATCGGGATCGTGATCATCGGCCTGGTCATCTTCTACGGCGCGAAGTTCATCCGCCGGAGCCAGGGCATCGACATCGATCTCGTCTACCGAGAGCTGCCGCCCGAGTGACTTCCCCCGGTCGCCCAGGCAGCTCCGCCCGCCCGCCCGTGGTCCTCACCGACCCGGGCGGGCGGCCTCCTTGTCGAGCGACCTGGCGAGGTTCCGCAGGAGGTTGAGCCCCTCGTCCACCTCTTCCTGCGGTGCATACGGGCCGGGCATCAGGAAGCACGGCCGACCACCGAGGGCCACGCCGTCGAGCTGACCCCAGCGGACCTCGAGCGGACGCCCGGCGCAGGCGGTCGCGGCCCGCTTGTAGATGAATACGACGGCTCCGGGCCGCCACAGGGCGACCTTCTGCCAGAGGCTGCCGACGCCGGAGGTCAGGGCCGCGTCGCTCGCCGTGTCGCGGGCGGTCGGCGTCTTCAGCAGATCGGTGATGCCGTGGCCGGCCGCCACGAGCGCATCGTCGGCGACGTCGGGAGCCGTGTCGGCCCCGATGACCCCGGCCCGCCCGAGGCGGGTCCAGAACCGGCGGCCGAGGCTGCCCTGGTGGTAATGGCCGGCCGCGACGCTCACCGGCGACGGGTTCAGTCCGACGAACAGGAGCCGGCCGCGTTCCGGCGGCAGGTCGAGCAGCGTCTCGACGGCCAGGCCGTCGATCGTCAGGGTCATCCGGTGGGGCCCGGGACCGGGGCGATGGAGGAGCTCGTCGAGGGTGGTCATCGGGCGGCGAGCATAGCGCACGCCGCCCGGACGACCGGCCGGGTCAGCCCTTCGGCATCCGCAGCGTCGCGAGACGCCGAAGCTGAGCCATCCGTCGGGCGTGGTCGATCGGTGGTTCGGCCCGCGTCTCGCGCCTCGCGACGAGCTCAGCCAGCGGGGCCAACCGAGCCCGCTGTCGGGCCTGATCGACCGGGCCGAGGTGTGGCTTGACGCGGGCTCGAAGGGCCCGGGCCTTCGCGTCGTGGTCAGAGGTCTCCACGGTGTCCTCTCAGTCGAGGATGAGCCAGGCCACCTTGACGGTGGCTCCCGGCGCCTTGCTCAGGTAGATCGTGATCTTGTTGGTCCCGGCGACCGCGCCCTTCACGTAGAGGCCGCTCTTGTTCGCCTGGATCGTCGCGATCACGCTGCTGGCGGAGGTCACCCCGGTGACCCCGAGCGACTTCGTGGCCTGCGTCCTCGAGAACGAGAGCTTGCCGCTGCGGCTGAAGTGGGCCTTGCCGTTGACGACGAGGGCCGTGACGCTGGGGCCGGCCGAGTCGGCGTAGACACCGACGCCGCCGGAGCTCCCGGAGTAGCCCCAGACGCCCCAGCCGCCGGCGCCGATGACGCCGGTCGACCCGGTGCCGACGACACCGGCACTCTGGTTGCTGTCGCCCCACACCCCGGCGGAGTTCGTTTCGGAGACGTCGCAGTACCCGTAGACGCCGGTCTCGTCGGTCGAGGGCGCGCTGTCGTGCGTGAGTGCCCCGCTGGTGTCGCCCGATGCCGCCCAGACGGCTGCGCCGCCGCCCCCCGTGGCATGAAGACCATACCCGGCGACACCCATGGAATCCGCGTAGACACCGTTGCCGGTGGTCGTGTAGCCGGCGAGGCCGGTGCCATCATCGCTGGCACCCTGGATCGCCGTGCCCTCCGACCCGCTGTTGGATACGCCGAATACCGTGTCCTGGGTCAGGCTCGCACTCAGCGACGTCGATGCCGTTCCGGCGTTGCCGACATTGAGGAGCAGCGGTTCATCGACCGCTCGGACCCCGGGTGCCGAGGCGAGGGCGTGGATGCCGACCGCGGCAGCACCGCCGAGGGCGGCCCCCAGCACGGCTCGTCGGGACGTGGGCTTCGATGTGTCGACCGTCATCGACGGGTCCCTCCCGCGTCGGTGCCGGGGCCGCAGTGACGGTCCTCGGACCCACGCGTCGCGAGTCTAGGACGCGCCGGTCCGAAGCGTGTTTCCGTGCGGCACGTGTCCGGTGCCTCGACGCACCGGATGACCCGGTCCGGCGGACCGGGTCGGGTGGCCCGACGGTCAGGACGCCGGCGGGGCCGTGGGTGGCTGGCCGGGCGGGTCGGCGGCGGTCGGCGTCGGCGGCGCGGTCGGCGGCTGCTCGCCGGGCGTCGCGTCCTGGCTGGCCTGGAGCTCGCTGGCGCCCTTGCGGACCTCCTTGACCCCGCGCCCGAGCATCCCGCCGATGAGTGGGAGCGTCTTGGGCCCGCGGATCATCACCACGATGATCAGGATCACGATGAGGATGACGAGGAAGGTGTCCATTCCCATGGCGTCATGGTACCCCCGCCGGTATCGTGCGACGCATGACGGACCCCACTCCCCGCGACGGCCCGCTGCTCGTCCACGGTCCACGGTCCGGCGACTACGACTTCGGGCCGGGCCATCCGCTGACGCCGCGCCGGTTCGGCCCGGGCATCGACCTCCTGCGGGCGGTCGGGGCGAGACCCGGGCTGGCCCCCGAGCCGGCCACCGACGCCGAGCTCCTCGCCATCCACACGGAGCGGTATCTCGCGGCGGTCCGCCGGTTCGCGCAGGACCCGACCGCCGCCCCTGCGTATGGGATCGCCCCGTTCGGGGACGTGCCGCCGTTCGCCGGGATGCACGAGGCCGCCGCGGCCGTGGCCGGCGGCTCCATCCGGGCGATCGAAATGGTCGTCCGCGGAGAGGTCGAGCATGCCTACCATCCGGGCGGCGGCCTTCACCACGCGATGCCCGAGCGGGCCTCCGGGTTCTGCGTCTACAACGACGTCGCGCTGGCCGTGTCGGCGGCGCGACGGGCCGGGCTCCGGGTCCTCTACGTGGACCTGGACGTCCACCACGGCGACGGCGTGGAGGCGATCCACCGCGACGATCCCGGGGTGCTGACGGTCTCGTTCCACGAATCCGGCCGGTATCTCTTCCCGGGGACCGGGTCCGAGGACGAGATCGGGGAGGGCCCCGCGGCGGGGACCGTCGTCAACGTCCCGTTCGATCCCATGACCGGTGAGATGGCCTGGCTCGCGGCGGTGCGGGCGGTCGTGCCGCCGCTCGCGGCGGCGTTCGGGCCGGACCTCATCGTCAGCCAGCACGGCGCCGACGGCCATGCCTGGGATCCGCTGGCGCACCTCCGCCTGACGACCACGGCGATGGGCGCGGCGGCCCGGCTCGTCGACACGCTCGCCCATCGGCACGCCGGGGGGCGCTGGCTGGCCACGGGCGGCGGTGGCTACGAGGTCTACCGGGTCGTGCCCCGGGCGTGGGCCCTGACCTGGCTGGCCGGCGCCCACCGCGAGGCACCCGACCGCCTGCCCGAGACGTGGCGCGCGCGGTGGGCCGCCGAGGCCGATCGCTTCGACGCCGGCCCGCTGCCCGAACGCTTCGAGGACGGCCCGAACGCCGGGCTGAGCCGGGGTCCGGGCCAGGACGCGGCGGAGGTCACGGCCGAGTGGACGACGAGGCGCGTCCGGGCGCGCGTCCTGCCCCGGCTGCTCCTCGTCGCCGAGGAGCGCGGCTGGTGGGAACCCACCGCTCCGGCGATGCCGACCGACCTCGCGCGGGCGTCCGAACCGGATCATCGATCGACGCCCACGGTCGTCGACGAGCTCGATCGGGAGACCCTCGAAGGCCTCGGCCTGGCGCCGAGGACGATCGCGCCGGCGGATCCTGCGGTCGGTCGTGCGATCCTCGCGACGGCGGCCGACGAGGGCGGTCGGGTCATCGGCGCGGTCGCGGACGGGATGCTCGTCGGGGTGGCCCTCGTGCTCCCGGGGCCGCCCGGGTCGGTCGGGCGGGCTGCCGACGAGCTCGTCGCGATCGGCGTCGCGCCGGCCTGGCGCGGTCGGGGGCTCGGCCGGAGCCTCGTCCGAGCGGCCGCCGATGCCGCCCGGGCCCGGGGCGTCGGGCTCGGCACGCTGGTCGGTCCGGGCGACCGCGATCCCGTGGAGCCGCTCTCGCTCGACATCCGGCAGGCCGTCGCCGAGCGGCTGCTGGCCGGAGCGGGGCTGGTCCGCGGCGATGCCGGCGGGTACGGCGAGGCCGTCGAAGGGGTCCGGCCCTACTCGACGCGGGGGGCATGAAGAAGCGGCGAGCCCCAGCTCGCCGCTTCCCTGGATCGCGGTGGTCGATCGCGGCTGTCAGACGCCGGCGAGGACCGCCGAGGCCGTCGCCACGATCGCTGCGGCCGCGCCACTGAGCGCGATCACGAGCCGACCCTTGCCGCCCCACTTGGGGTCCGGGGTGGACTGGAGGCGGGCCTCCTTGGCGATCTTCGCGAGTCGGCTGCGATCGGCCTCGAGGAGCAGTCCGGCCTGGTGGTGACGGGTGTACTCCTGGCTGAAGTAGGTGTTCATCTCCGTCCTCTCGTTCGTCTCGGTGCTGGTCTGGCCTGCCGTTTCCGTTGGGTGCATGGTCCGCCCGCCGGGTGGTCGGGCGCGACCGCATCGCCGACCCCCAGGCGGTCAACCCGAGCCACCGCCTGTCGTCGCACGGGGACCCCCTCAGGTGTCGGCCGACGGACAGAGGACCCGGTCCGGGCGGGCCATCCGGCCGGCCCGATGCCGACCGATGGCACCCCGGCCGGGGTCGCTCGGCCTGTGTGGAGACTTGCGCGATATGAGTAGATTTGCGTAGGAACCAGCGTCGCGACGGGTCGGGATCGTCCTACGGGCACGAGTGGCGCTGGAAGGCGGGAGAGAGAGTCATGCGGATCGTCGACAAAGGCCACGCGTTGGGAGTCGCGGTTCTCCGGATCGCGGTGGGGATCATCTTCCTCTGGGCGGGCCTGGAGAAGTTGCTCGGGACCGCGGCGCCGGGCTTCAGCTCGGCCGGGTTCCTGAAGTTCGCCACCGCCGGCACCCTGAGCTGGCCGTTCGTCACCGGTGAGCCGGCGAAGGACGCCGTCTTCAACCCGACCCAGAGCTTCTGGGTGGGCCTCGCCGGGAACGCCCAGGTGTTGTCGGTCATCGACACCCTGGTCGTGTTCGGCGAGATCTCGATCGGGATCTGCCTCATCCTCGGCCTGGCCACCCGGTTCGCCTCGCTCATGGGCACCCTGATGATGCTCGTCTTCTTCGTGGCGGCCTGGGACTTCGCCTACGGGATCGTCAACCAGCACCTCACCTACGCGGTCGTGACGGCCTTCATCGGCTACATCGGTGCCGGCAACTACTTCGGCCTCGACGCCACGCTCGCCAGGAACATGAGCCCCGCGCTCAAGAAGTGGATCTTCTCGGGCGAGGACGTGACCCCGATCACGGCCTGAACCGGGGCGGCCGCCGCCGCTCCCCCCATCCGTCAGAACGGCCGGGTCCCCCCGGCCGTTCTGATTCCCCACCACCCTCGAGCGCCCGGTCGGATGGGCGCGAGGGTCAGGCGGGATGGGCGCCCCCGTGCGGATGGTGCCGACCCGGGGCGACGAACCCCGCCCCGGTCACGCCGATACGGAAGGCGGTCCGGCGCGCGAGGGTGGCGATGTCGAGCCGCCAGCGACGCTCGTGCCGGTTGGTGCGGTCGCCGACGTGTGCCTGGGACGCGAGCCGGGCCTCGTCGGCCTCCCGGCGCATCGCGGTCTGACGATAGGGAGTGAACTGGGGGCTCAGTCCGGGGTCCATCTCAACCCCTCCTTCCTGGTGCCTCGTCCATCCTGCCCCAGCCCCGGTTCGAGGCGTTAGCCCCTCGCGGACGACCCTCTTGTCGATCCCACGACACCTCGACCATCTGTTCGAAATCGAGCGCCCGACGGGCGGCCGTCCTATACTCGGCGTCCCGTGGCCGCCCGACGATCCAGCCCGCCCCCGACCGATTCGCTCGCGGCCTTCGGCCCGGCCGTCGGCGACTGGTTCCGGGGCGCCTTCCCGGCCCCGACCACGGCTCAGGCCGAGGGCTGGGCCGCGATCTCGGCCGGGCACCATACCCTCATCCACGCCCCGACCGGAAGCGGCAAGACGCTGGCCGCATTCCTGTGGTGCCTCGACCGGCTGGCCCGGGAGCCCACCCCGGTGCCGACCCGGGAACGCCCCGGCAGCGTGCGGGTCCTGTACGTCTCGCCGCTCAAGGCCCTCTCGTACGACATCGAGCGGAACCTCCGGGCGCCGCTCGCCGGGATCGCCCTGGCGGCCGGCCGGCGGGGCGATCCGATCCCGTCGATCACGGTCGGCCTGCGGACCGGGGACACGTCCGCCGAGGAGCGCCGGCTGCAGGCCCGTCGTCCGCCCGACATCCTCATCACCACCCCCGAGTCGCTCTACCTCCTCCTGACGAGCGCCGCCCGCGAGGGCCTGCGCGGGGTCGAGCACGTGATCGTCGACGAGGTCCACGCGATCGCCGGGACGAAGCGGGGGGCCCACCTCGCCCTCAGCCTGGAGCGCCTGGAACGGCTCACCGAGCGGCCACCCCAGCGGATCGGGCTCTCGGCGACCCAGCGTCCGCTCGAGACGATCGCCCGCTTCCTCGGCGGAGCGGGACCCGATCGGGAGGTCCGGATCGTCGACGCCGGCGCCCGCAAGGCGCTCGAGCTGTCGGTTGTGGTGCCGGTCGAGGACATGAGCCGGCTCGGCGAGCCGCTGCCCCTCGACGAGCAGCCCGGCGGCCCGGCGGCCGGCGCCGAGGCGCGGGTGAGCATCTGGCCGGCGATCCACCCGCGGATCCTCGAGCTCATCCGGGCCCATCGCTCGACGATCGTCTTCTGCAACAGCCGACGGCTGGCCGAGCGGCTCGCCCAGCGGCTGAACGAGCTCGCGGGGGAGGAGCTCGTCCTCGCCCACCACGGCTCGATCGCCCGCGAGCAGCGGGTCGCCATCGAGGAAGCGCTGAAGGATGGCCGGCTGCCGGCGATCGTGGCGACCTCCAGCCTGGAGCTCGGGATCGACATGGGCGCCGTCGACCTCGTCATCCACGTCGAGAGCCCCACCTCGGTCGCGCGTGGGCTCCAGCGCATCGGTCGGGCCGGTCACCAGGTCGACGCGCCGTCGCGGGGGGTCATCTTCCCGAAGTACCGCGGCGACCTCCTGGAGGCGGCGATCGTCAGCGAGCGGATGCATGCCGGGGCGATCGAGACGACGGTCATCCCGCGCAACCCGCTCGACGTGCTCGCCCAGCAGGTCGTCGCGATGACGGTCATGGACCCCTGGACGGTGGACGAGCTATTCGTGACGGTGACCCGGGCGATGCCCTACGAGGCGCTGAGCCGGGAGGCCCTCGAGGGTGTCCTGGCGATGCTTGCCGGCGCCTATCCCAGCGACGAGTTCGCCGAGCTCAGGCCGCGGATCCTGTGGGACCGGGTCACCGGCGTCGTCGAGGGGCGGCGCGACGCCCGGGTCGTCGCGGTGACGAGCGGCGGGACGATCCCCGACCGTGGGCTCTACGGCGTGTTCATGGTCGGCGAGGCCGGCACGCCCGGCCGCCGGGTGGGCGAGCTGGACGAGGAGATGGTCTACGAAAGCCGGGTCGGCGAGGTCATCACCCTGGGCGCCTCGGCCTGGCGGATCGAGGAGATCTCCCACGACCGGGTGGTCGTCTCGCCGGCCCCGGGGGTGCCCGGCAAGCTCCCGTTCTGGCACGGCGATGCGGTCGGCCGGCCGATCGAGCTCGGCCGCGCGCTCGGCGCGTTCGTCGGCGAGCTCGAGGCGGACCTCGGGCGGGGCGCCCGGGGTCGGACGGCGGCGCTCGCCCGGCTTGCCGCGCGCAACGACCTCGATCCGCTCGCCGCGGAGAACCTCCTCGCCTACCTCGAGGACGAACGCGACGTCGCGGGCGCCCTGCCGACCGACCGGCGGATCGTCGTGGAGCGGTTCCGGGACGAGCTCGGGGACTGGCGACTGTGCCTCCTGACCCCGTTCGGTGGCCGGGTCCACGCGCCGTGGGCGCTGGCCCTCGAGGCGCGGCTCGGTGAGCGGCTCGGGGCCGAGGTCCAGACGATCTGGTCCGATGACGGGATCGCGATCCGCCTGCCCGACGCCGACCTCGACGGGATCGACGAGCTCCTCTTCCCCGATCCCGACGAGATCGAGGACCTGGTCGTCGGCAAGGTCGCCGACTCGGCCCTGTTCGCCGCCCGGTTCCGGGAGAACGCCGCCCGGGCGCTCCTCCTGCCGCGGCGCCGGCCGGGCACCCGGACGCCGCTCTGGCAGCAGCGCCAGCGGGCGGCCGACCTGCTCGCGGTCGCCTCGCGCTACGGGTCGTTCCCGATCCTCGTCGAGACCTACCGGGAGTGCCTCTCGGACGTCTTCGACCTGCCGGCCCTGCGCGACGTCCTCGCCGGGGTGGCTCGCCGGGAGATCGCCGTCCACCGGGTGGAGACGGTCCGCGCCTCTCCGTTCGCGAGCTCGCTCCTGTTCGACTATGTGGCGGCCTACATGTACGAGGGCGACGCGCCCCTGGCCGAGCGACGCGCCCAGGCGCTCACCCTCGACCGGGATCTCCTCCGCGAGCTCCTCGGACAGGAGGAGCTCCGGGAGCTGCTCGACCCGGCAGCGCTGGCCGACCTCGAGCTGGGTCTCCAGGGCCTCGCGGAGGAGCGGCGGGCGACGACGGCGGACCAGCTCCACGACCTTCTCCGGCGGGTCGGCGACCTGGCCGAGGCCGAGGTCACCGCCCGGAGCGATGCGCCGCCGGGGGTCGCCGCCGAGTGGCTCGGCTCGCTCGCGGCCGGGCGTCGGGCGGTCGCCGTCCGGGTCGCCGGTGAGGTCCGCTGGATCGCGATCGAGGATGCGGCCCGCTATCGTGACGCGGTGGGGGTCCAGCCGCCGGTCGGCGTTCCGCTCGCGTTCCTTGGCCCGACGACCGCCGCGCTCGAGGGGCTCCTTGCTCGGTTCGCTCGGACCCACGGGCCGTTCCTCTCGGCCGAGCCGGCGCTCCGCTGGGGGTTGCCGCCGGGCGTGGTGGAGGACGCCCTGGCCCGACTCGTCGCGGCGGGCTCGCTCCTGCGCGGCGAGTTCCGACCGGGCGGCGCGGAGCGCGAATGGTGCGACCCCGACGTCCTCCGCCAGCTCCGCCGTCGCTCGCTCGCCCGCCTGCGACGCGAGGTGGAGCCGGTCGAACGTCCCGCGCTCGCCCGCTTCCTCGCGGAGTGGCACGGCGTGGCGCCATTGCCCCGGCTCGGCGGCGGACCGTCCGAGGCGCCTCCGCCGCTCCGGACCCAGGCCGCGCTCGAGCGTCTGGCCGAGGTGGTGGACCAGCTGGCCGGACTGCCGATCCCGGCATCGGTCCTGGAGCGCGACGTCCTGCCGGCCCGAGTCCCCGGCTACCAGCCGCGGCTCCTCGACGAGCTCGGCGCTCTCGGCGAGGTCGCCTGGGCCGGCCGGGGGAGTCTCGGCCGCGACGACGGCCGGCTGGCGCTCTACCGGCCCGGCCGGGAGGTCCCGGGGTCGCCGGGTCCGGGCGGTCCGGGGTCCCTCGACGCGGCCGCGGCCGAGCGGCCGTCCGGTCCGCGTCAGGACGCGATCCGGGTATTCCTCGCCCGGCGCGGCGCCTCGTTCTATCGCGAGATCCACGCCGCAGCCGGGGGCGGGTCGGATCGCGAGATGCTCGACGCCCTGTGGGACCTCGTCTGGGCAGGCGAGGTGACGAACGACACGTTCGCCCCCCTCCGGGCCCTGCGATGGGCGCGTCCGGGACGGGAGGCGCGTCGGCGAGCCGGCCGGCTGACGAGCCTCGGCCCGCCGGAGGCCGCCGGTCGCTGGTCGCTGGTGCTCGACGTGGCGGCCGGGATCGACGGCGCGGACGCGTCAGCTTCGGCCACCCCGGGTGCCGTGGCCACCGCGAGCGCCGTGGCCGCTCGGTCCGCGGTCACCACCACGCGGGCGCACCGGCTGGCGAACCTCCTCCTCGAGCGACACGGCGTGCTCACCCGCGAGGCGGTCGTCGCGGAGGGGATCGCCGGCGGGTTCAGCGTGGTCTACCCGGTCCTCCGGGCCCTCGAGGAGTCGGGTCGGATCCGGCGCGGCTACTTCGTCGACGGCCTTGGGGCGGCGCAGTTCGCCCTGCCCGGTGCGATCGAGCGTCTGCGGACGGTCCGCGACCCGGCCGATCCGGCGGAGCGTGGCCGGGTCCACCTCCTCGCGGCCGCCGATCCGGCCAACGCCTACGGAGCCGCCCTCGCCTGGCCGCGGCGCGACGACGCCGACCGGCGCCCGTTGTCTCGTGCCGCCGGGGCCTACGTCACGCTCGTCGACGGCCTGGCCGCCCTCTTCCTCGAGCGCGGTGGGCGATCGCTGGCGACGTTCCCGGCCGCGGACGACCCGGCCGTCGCCGGGCTCGCGCTGCGCGGGCTCGGGGCGCTCGTGGCCGACGGCCGGATGCGCGAGCTCGTCGTCACCCGGGTCGACGGCGAGCCGGTCGGCGAGTCGCGCTGGAAGGCGGCGCTCCTCGCCGCCGGTTTCGTTCCGGGCTACCGCGGCCTGGTCCTCCGGGCCCGCTGACCGACGATGCCCGAGGGTGACACGCTCCGTCGCACGGCCGACGGCCTCCGTCCGCACCTCGTCGGCCGGGTCGTCACCGCCGCCAGGTCCGGTGGACCGGGTGCGCGGCCCCAGGCCGACCGGCTGGTCGGCGCGACGGTGACCGAGGTCGAGGCGGTCGGCAAGAACCTGCTCATCCGGTTCGACAGCGGGCTCGAGATCCGGACCCACCTCCGGATGAACGGCTCGTGGCATCGCTACCGGCCGGGCGAGCCGTGGCGGCGGCCGGTCGCCCGGGCCCGGCTCGTGATCGAGTGCCCGGGCACGGTCGCGGTCTGCTTCGACGCCCCGGTGGTGGAGCTGCTCGAGACCCGGGCCGAGGGGCTCCATCCGGCGATCGCCTCGCTCGGCCCGGACCTCCTCGCCCCGGACTTCGATCCAGCGGGTCGGACCGAGGCGCTGCACCGGCTGCGCGAGCCTTCCCGAGCCGGGCGGGCGATCGCGGGGATCCTTCTCGACCAGCAGGCCCTGGCCGGCATCGGCAACGTCTACAAGAGCGAAGTGCTCTTCCGTCGATCCATCCACCCGTTCGTCGAGGTGCGGGCCCTGGCCGACGACGACCTGCTCGGGCTCATCGACGACGCGCGGAGCCTCATGCTCGCGAACGTGGACCGCACCCGCACCGAGCGGGTCACGACCGGAGCCGACCGACGAGCGGTCGGGCCGCTCTGGGTCTACGGGCGGGCAGGCCGCCCGTGCCGCCGGTGTCGCCGGTTGATCGTCTCGGCGCGCCAGGGGGATCCGCCTCGACTGACCTACTGGTGTCCAGGGTGTCAGTCGCGTCCCGTCTCCGCGGGTTCATGACGGTTCCCGACCACCCAGCCTCGTACACTCCGTCGAGGCGGATGAGCGGGAGGGGTCATGGGCACGTTCGAGAGGATCGAGGTGGGCGGCACCACGTCGCGCCTGTACGCGGCGGGCGACGTCGGGCCCGGGGCGGCGGGCGTCGTCGTGTTCCATCCCTGGTGGGGCCTCAACGACGACGTCATCGCGTTCGCCGACCGACTGGCCGCGGCCGGATTCACGGTGGTCGCCCCGGACCTCTTCGGCGGCCGGGTGGCGTCGACGGTCGAGGGAGCGGAGCGGCTGGCCGGCGGGGCCGACGAGGCGGCGGTCGACGCCATCGCCCTCGCGGCGGTCGATCACCTGGCGGACCGCCTCGGCCCGCCCGCCAGGCTGGCGGCCCTGGGGTTCTCGTTCGGCGCGCACTGGGCCATGTGGAGCCCGGCCGAGCGCGACCTCGTCGCATCCGTCATCTACTACGGCTCGACCGGGGGTCCGGTCCTCGCGCGCTCGTCGGTCCCAGTCCTGGGGCACTTCGCCGAGACCGACCCGTACGAGACCGACGAGGGGGTCGCCGAGTTCGAGGCGACGCTCCGCTCGGCCGGCCGCGACGTCGTCATCCACCGCTACCCGGGGACCGGCCACTGGTTCGCCGAGCCATCGCGCGACGCCTACCGCGCCGCCGCCGCCGATCTCGCCTTCGAGCGCACGGTCGCCTTTCTCGGTCGCCATCCGGGAATGCCGCCCGGTTGACCGAGGCCGTGCGTGCCGCCGGTACGGCGCCGGCTCGTACAATCCGGACCCATGTGCGAGCACTTCGTCGCCCGAGCGAGCGCGCCGTTCCGGATCGACGAGCTCTGGTCGTTCACCGAGCGCCTCGAGCGCTTCGGCCTGGCCGGGTTCGGCTGGGGCGCGGCCTGGCAGGCCGCCGACGGGACGATCGGCACCTATCGTGCCGTTCAAGCCTTCCGTGACGATCCCGGGCGCGAACGTGTCGGGGCGACCGAGACCGCAAGCCTGCTCGTCCATCTCCGGCGTCCGTCCCGGCTCTCGACCCTGACCCTTCCCGACACCCAGCCGTTCCTCGACCCGGCCGGGCGGTTCGCGTTCTCCCACAACGGGGACCTCCACGACTACCGCCGCTGGCGCGAGCGATACCGACGCGAGGGGCGGATCCACGGACGGGCCGACACCGAGGCCGGCGCCCGCTGGCTCGAGGACGCCTGGGATCCCGGCGAGCCCGTCGCCCACCTCCTGGGCACCCTCCACGACGTCTTCGGCGGCGATGCGAACATGGCCGTCCTGGCCGGGGACGGCACCCCGTACCACTACGCGGGGAACGCCGAGAACCCGGTCTTCACCTTCCGGCTCGGCCGGATCCGCCTCGCCTCGACCGGCATCTACTCGCTCGACCGCTCGCTGTTCCGGTTCGTGGCGCCCGGCGCCAGGGACCGCGCGCTCGTCCGGCTGCACGCGACGGTGGCCCTCCCCGCGGGGGCGCTCCCCGCGAGCTGAGTCCCGTCGTCATCGCACCGACCGGTCGCCCGCCTCTGGCGCTCGTCCGGGACCGGACGCGCCGCTCCTACCCCTCCTCGAGACCGACGAACCGCCGGAACCTGGCCCGGGGCGACGTCCGCCATTCCCCGGCCCAGCGGCGCCAGTTCGCTGGACGGAGCCAGCTCAGCGGGTCCGGGGCCTGCCACAGCCAGGGGATCGTCGCCCACAGGAGGACGAGATAGTCGAGCCGCGGCGGGCGCGACCCGAACCCGAACAGCGCCTGGAGCTGGATGATCGTGAGCGGCAGCGTCGCCAGGCTGAGGGCCATGCAGGCGAAGAGCCAGACGATGCCCCAGCCACGCGCTCGTGGCGCAAGGATGAGCCAGAACGGCGCGGGGACCCACTTCATCCACGTCGCCAGCCCCCACAGCAGCCCGGCGGTCGACGGGCCGACGAAGCGACAGGCCCAGAGCATGAAGGTCAGGAGGAGGGTGATGTTCCCGGTGTCCAGGTTCGCGGCGATCGGGAACGCCAGGAGGAGGAGCGCGACCGCCGTCGCGAGGGGCTTCCGGCGGTAGGCCCAGTCGGCGGTCCAGAGGAGGAGGATGATCGCGATGCCGCGCCATACGAACCAGGCCACGTCCCAGGGCAGGAGGGCCCACGGGGCGAAGAGCGGGAGCATCCACGGGGCATAGACGTAGGGCAGGAACGGACCCGTGGGGTAGTACGGGTTGCCGCCGCTCAGCCACGTCCGGACACCGGCCCAGTAGGCCCTGGCGTCGGCGCCGGCCAGCTCGCCCCGGGCGATGAGGCCGGCGCCGATCAGGGACGCGACGACCACGATGATCGCGATCGCGACGATCCGCCGCGGCTCGCGGAGACGCGAGACCTCACGCCGGAGGGCCCGCTTGAAGACCCCGGCCCGACGCTGGGTGTGGCTCGGGCGGTCGGCCGGGAAGGCGGCGACCCGGGGGAGACCCGCGCTCATCGTCCCGGGCGGTCGTGCGTCGTCAGGCCGGTCTGCCATGGCCGACGGATTGTCGCACGCCGGCCTCGCCGCACCGGGGTCGCGGACACTGGTGGCTGCCCTCGCTCGTCTACCATCGACCGCGAGGACGACCGCAGGAGGTGCGAACGATCCGAGCTGGTACCGGGCGCAGACTCGGCCTCGTCCTTCCTGGCCGGAATCGAACAGCGATCGCAGACGCGGGGTCCGCGATCGCTGTCGATCCAACGTTCGCCGGTGGACGAGCGACCGTCGACTAGATCGAGTTGCCGACGTTGTGGAGGATGCCGCTGACCTGGTTGCCCAGGAAGATCAGGGCGATGATCGCGACGATCGCGATGAGGGCGAGGATCAGCGCGTACTCGGCGAGACCCTGGCCTTCGTCATCAGAGCGGAACGAAGAGATGAGAGCGAGAAGCTGCGTCATGTGGATGTGGACCTCCTTTCCTTCAGACTCCCGCGCGATGCGGGGCCGCCGAGGCTAGAAGTAACCCTGTCGAGGGGTCAATAGGGCGGTCGCCCTACTCTGGTTCGGCGCTCATGCATGCAGCATCCGGGCGCAGGCGGAGGATCGATTCGATCACCCCCGGAGGTTCCGCCGCTCGGGCCCGGGCGGACGGCCGAGCCCGAGCGTCCAGCACGCACGCCCGCCGACCGGGGCGTTCTGTATCCTGTCCGGAACGCATCGGGAGGCTGGCTGGCCTGTGCCAGAGGGTACCGTCATCGTCATCGGGGGGGCTGAGGACAAGGTCCGCGACCGGGTCATCCTCAGTCGGTTCGTCGCGCTCGCCGGGGGGCCGGGTGCGACGATCGCGGTGATCAGCACGGCCTCATCTCTCGGCCTGGAGGCGGGCGAGCGCTATCGCCAGGTCTTCACTGAGCTCGGCGCGACCCGGGTCCATCCGCTCCATGCGATGACCCGCCCCCAGGCGAACGACGAGGCCGCGGTCGCCGCGGTCGCCGGCGCGACCGGGATCTTCATGACCGGGGGCAACCAGCTCCGGCTCGCCTCGACGATCGGGGGGACGCGTCTCGCGGATGCGATCCTCGACCGTTTCCGGCAGGGCGCGGTCGTGGCCGGGACGAGCGCCGGCGCGTCGGCGATGAGCAGCCACATGATCGCCTTCGGAGCCTCGGGCGCGACCCCCAAGCAGCGGATGGCCCAGATCGCGGCCGGTCTGGGCGTGCTTCCCGGGGTGATCATCGACCAGCATTTCCAGCAGCGGAACCGGCTCGGGCGCCTGCTCAGCCTCATCGCCCAGAACCCCAGCCTGCTCGGCCTCGGGGTGGACGAGGACACCGCCGGGATCGTCGGCCCGGACCACGTCCTCGAGGTCGTTGGGCGGGGGAGCGTCACGATCATCGACGGGGCCGCCTCGGAGACCGACGCCTGGGAGGTCGGCGGTCACCGACCGATCATGATCACCAACGTCGTGCTCCACTCGCTCCCGGCCGGGTACCGGTTCGACCTGCGGCGACGGCATCGAGTCGCGGCCCCCGCCCTCCGGGCGGTCAGCGGAGGAGAGGCGGCCACATGACCCCGTCCGAGGGCAAGCCGCCCGCGAGGGCGTCGTCGAGCCGCCGACGGACCCTGGCGGCGGAGGTCGCGCCGGCGACCACCTCCACCGGGACGCGGAAGAAGGCGAAGCCCGCCCCGGCCCGCCCCGAACCGAGCCTGACGATCCTCGAGACGCGCATCCTGCGCGGGCCGAACTACTGGGCCCGCGAGCCGGTCATCCGGCTCCTGGTCGACCTCGGCAGCCTCGAGGAGTTCCCCTCGAGCACGATCCCCGGCTTCGTCGACGGGTTGATGGCGCTCCTCCCGTCGCTCGACGACCACGCCTGCTCGCTCGGCCGGCGGGGCGGCTTCGTCACCCGCCTGCGCGACGGGACGTGGACCGGCCACGTCGCCGAGCACGTCGCCCTCGAGCTCCAGAACCTGTCGGGCACGGACGTCCGCCACGGCAAGACCCGGTCCGCCGGGCCGTACGGCCAGTACAACGTGATCTACGAGTTCCGCGAGGAGTCGGTCGGCGTCGAGGCAGGCAAGATCGCGGTCGCTCTCGTCAACCACCTCGTCGACCCGGCACGCTCCGAGTTCGTCTTCGAGGCCGAGCTGGAGCGGCTCATCCGGATGGCCGAGCGGTCGGCGTTCGGGCCGTCCACCCAGGCCCTCATCGACGAGGCGATCAGCCGGGACATCCCGTTCATCCGGCTCGACCGCCATTCGCTCGTCCAGCTGGGCCAGGGTGTCCACCAGCAGCGGATCCGGGCGACGATGACGAGCCGGACGAGCGCGATCGGCGTCGACATCGCCAGCGACAAGAGCCTGACCAATCGTCTCCTCGACTCCGCCGGCCTGCCCGTGCCGCGGGCCGACGTCGTCGAAACGGAGGACGCGGCCTCGACGGCCGCTCGCCGACTCGGCTTCCCGTGCGTCGTCAAGCCGCTCGACGGCAACCACGGCCGGGGCGTCTACCTGGACCTCCGCTCCGACGAGGCCGTCCGGGCCGCCTTCCATGGGGCGGTGGCCCAGAGCCGGGCCGGCGATGTCGTCGTGGAGACCTACGTGGCCGGCAAGGACTACCGCTGCCTCGTCATCGGGGGCAAGGTCGCGGCCATCGCCGAGCGGGTCCCGGCGTCGGTGACCGGCGACGGCGAACACACCCTCCAGGAGCTCGTCGACATCGCCAACCTGGACCCGCGCCGGGGGATCGGGCACGAGAAGGTGCTCACCCGGATCCGGGTCGACGCTGCAGCCGAGGAGCTCGTCCGCGGACAGGGCTGGACGCTCGACGCCGTCCCGCCGGCCGGGACCTGGATCAAGCTGGCCCTCACCGGCAACATGTCCACCGGCGGCACCTCGATCGACCGGACCATCGAGGCCCATCCGGACAACGTCGAGATCGCCGAGACGGCGGCCCGGATCGTGGGCCTCGACGTGGCCGGGATCGACTTCATCTGCCCGGACATCGCCACCCCCGTCCGCGAGACGGGTGGCGCGATCGTCGAGGTCAACGCCGCGCCGGGCTTCCGGATGCACACCCATCCGACCGAGGGCGAGCCGCAGTACGTCGCCCGGCCGGTGATCGACAACCTGTTCCCCCCGGGCTCGTCGGCCCGGATCCCGATCATCGCGGTGACCGGCACGAACGGCAAGACGACGACCGTCCGGATGATCGCCCACGTCCTCAAGCTGATGGGCCGCCGGGTCGGGATGACCTCGACCGACGGGATCGTCATCGACGGCCGGATGATCAAGAAGGGCGACATGTCCGGGCCGAAGTCGGCCCAGATGGTCCTCCAGAACCCGACCGTCGACACGGCCGTCTTCGAGGTCGCCCGAGGCGGCATCCTGCGCGAGGGCCTGGGCTACGACCGGAACGACGTGGCCGTCGTCACGAACGTCACCGGCGACCATCTCGGCCTGGGCGGGATCGACTCCCTCGGCCAGCTGGCCAACGTCAAGGGCGTCGTGGTCGAGGCGGTACCCCGCTCGGGGACCGCCGTCCTCAACGCCGACGACCCGCATGTCGCCCGGATGGGTCGCCACTGCGCCGGGCGGGTGGTCTACTTCACGATGGCCACCGAGAAGGGCCAGGACGGCTACGACCGGGTCGACGGCCATCTCGGCCGGGGCGGTGCCGCCTTCTGCATCGAGCCCGGCGCCCAGGGCGACCTCATCGTCCTCCGCCTCGGTGGCCGGACGATGCCCGTCCTGTACACCCACCTCATCCCGGCGACGTTCGGTGGCCGGGCCCGGATGAACGTCGCCAACGCGCTCGGGGCGGCCGCCGCCGCGTGGGCGTCGGGCGCCCACCTCCACGACATCCGGCAGGGCCTCCGGACGTTCTCGACCTCGTTCTTCCAGGCCCCGGGACGCCTGAACCTCGTCGATGTCGGCGGGGTCCGGGTCGTCATCGACTACTGCCACAACGTGGACGGCATGCGGCAGCTGGCCGATTTCGTCGAGCGGATGGTCAGCGAGCCCGCCCCGAGCGGCGCCCGCGATCGGCGTCGTGAGCGGGGCCTGGCCATCGAGGACCGCCGTCATCGCACCGGCCGGGCGATCGGCGTCATCGGGATCCCCGGCGATCGGCGCGACGACGACCAGCGGGCCTACGGGGCGGTGGCCGCCACGGCCTTCGACGAGATCATCGTCCGCGAGGACCGGAACCTCCGCGGTCGGGCACCGGGTGAGACGGCCGGCCATGTCGTCGACGGCGTCAAGGCGGCCCGTGCCGACGGCACCGCCCGGACGACCCGGGCGGACACGATCCTCGACGAGATGACGGCGGTCCGGACCGCCCTCCGCCGGGCCGCCGCGGGCGACCTCATCGTCATGTGCGTGGACGACGCCGTCGGGGTCCACCGGGAGGCGCTGGCGTCGGCCCGGATCCCCGGTGGCCCGACGGCCTTCACCGACCCGGGCGAGCTCGAGGTGCCGGAGGGCTGACCGCGGGTCAGCGACGGGTGCGGTCCTGCAGCCTCGGCACGAGCTCGGTGAGCTCGGCGGCCACGTCCACCGGGCGGGCGCCCACCCGATCGAGGAGCTCGAGGACGGCCGGCCGCTCCTCGTGGCAGAGCAGGACGACGACCCGTGGCGCGTCGGGTCGCTCGGCGCGACCGTCGCTCCGGCCGTTGCCGCCGGTCAGCTCGCCCCGCAGGGCGGCCGTCTCGGACTCGTAGACGGGGACGTCGTCGATCGACCGGCCGGCCGAGACGATCCCGGCCCGGAGCTCCCCGATCACCGATTCCCGGGACCGGCCGCGGAGGTACTGGAGCGTCTCCTTGATGGCGACCCGCTGGGCCCGCTCCCCGGCGATCCGGCCGATCCCGCGGAGGGTGTCGTCGGGTCGGTCGCCGGCCGTCCCGATGATGATCGTGATCGGCGCGGTCCGCCCCGCCGCTCCGCCGGCGATCCCCTCGGCCACGTCGAGGACCGCCGAGATCCCGGCCTCGTTGTGGGCGAAGTCGACGATGACGATCCGCTGCCCCAGGCGGAACAGGTTGAGCCGGCCGGGCGAACGGTCCGTGGTGGGCCGGAAGTCGCGCAGGCCATGGGCGACATCGTCGATCGACGCCCCGAGCGCCCGCGCGCCGGCGGCCGCGGCGAGTGCGTTGGCCACGTTGTGACGGGCGATCCCGCCGATCGTGATCGGGACCTCGTCGACCGGGACGATCATGGCCACCCGGTCGCCGTCGACCTCGACGAGGGCTCCCCGACGGACGAGGTAGGCCCGGCCGCCCCGGGCGAGGTGACGGCGGACCGTCGGCGGCGGGACCGCGGACATCGAGAAGAAGGCGATCCGGGCCCGGACGCGCCGGGCGACGGCCGTCACCAGGGGGTCGTCGCCATTGAGGATCACCCAGCCGTCCGGTCGGGTGATCCGGCAGATCGTCGCCTTCACCTCGGCCAGCTCGGGCAGGGTGTGGATCCCCTGGAGATCGAGGTGGTCGGAGGAGATGTTGGTGAGGATGCTCGCGTCGTTCGACTCGTAGCCGACACCCCGCAGGACGATCCCTCCCCGGGCGGTCTCGAGCACGGCGACGTCCACGTCCGAGCGGACGAGGATCTGGTGGGCGCCTCCGGGGCCGGTCCAGTCGCCGGGGTCGATCATCCGCTCGTCGACGAGGACGCCGTCCGAGGTCGTCGTGCCGACGTGCCGCCCGGACAGGAGGAGGACGTGGCTGAGGAGCCGGGTGACGGTGCTCTTCCCGTTCGTCCCACTGATCGACACGATCGGCATCCGTCGGTCGGTGTCGCGGATCCACGACGCGGGCGTGGTCCGGGCCTCGTCGATCCGCGCCCCCCATCGGGCGAGCAGCCGGGACTGACCGCCGGTGAGCCGGGCGCGCCGGGCCGGCGACACGTTCTGCTCGGCGAGGGCGAGGGCGGCGTCGACGATCTCCCGGGATCGCTCGGCGCCGACCCACGGGAACGTGACGATCCAGTGACCCGGATCGGACGATCGGTGGACCGCCAGGCCGCGGTGTCCCTCGCCGTGGTCGGCCCGCAGCCGACGGACCCATTCGACGACGCTGACGAGGCCGTCCGGCCACTCGCGCATCGGGACGTCGGCGCCCAGGTGGACGAGGGCATGGGCCCCCGGCGCCCGCTGGCCGTACCAGGTCCGGCGCCGCCCGACGGCGAGCTCGAGCTTGACCACCGGCTCGAGCCGGTAGACGGAGGGACCCTCGAGCAGGCGGGTCTCGATCACGCGCACGGTCCGGGCAGGATAGCGCGCCGGCCGGCCCCTCCGCGGGCCGCTACCATCAGGGCATGGCATCCCTTCACGCGCCCGGCGCCGCGGTCAGCGCCGATGAGCTCGAGGAGCTCCGCGAGATCGTCGACGAGGAGCTCCCGGCCTACCTCGAGGACCTCGCGTCGCTGGTGAACGTCGACTGCGGCAGCTACACCAAGACGGGGGTGGACCGGGTCGGTGGGTGGACGGCCCGATACCTGGAGCGGCTCGGGGCGGACGTCGAGATCCGGCCCGACCCGACGCTCGGGGATACGGTCGTCGGTACGCTGACCGGCCAGCCGGGCGGCCCCCGGGTCCTCCTCATCGGTCACCTCGACACCGTCTTCCCGGATGGGACCGCGAAGGCCCGGCCGTTCCGGATCGACGCCGGCGTCGCCCGGGGCCCCGGAGTGACCGACATGAAGTCGGGGCTGCTGGCGGGCCTCTACGCCATCCTCGCCCTGCGAGCCCTCGGGGCGTCCGACGACGAGGACGAAGAGGAGCCGCTCCTCCCATTCGAGCGGCTCGTCTTCGTGGCCAACCCCGACGAGGAGATCGGGTCGCCGAGCTCATCGCCCCATATCCGCGAGCTGGCGCTCGAGTCGGACGCCTGCTTCGTCCTCGAGTGCGCCCGGGCGAACGGCGACATCGTGTCGGCCCGGAAGGGCACCGTCGACCTTCGCCTCGTGGTCCGCGGCCGGGCCGCGCATGCCGGGGTGGAGCCCCACAAGGGCCGGAGCGCGATCCTCGAGGCGGCCCACCAGACCATCGCCCTCCACGCCCTCAACGGGCGCTGGCCGGATGTCACCTGCAACGTGGGCGTGATCCGCGGTGGGACGCGACCGAACGTGGTCGCCGAGGAGGCGGTCCTGGAGGTCGACCTTCGGGCGGCGAGCCGGGAGCATCTCGAGGCGGCCGAGGCCGCCGTCCGCGCGGCCGCCGCGGCGCCGAGCGACCCGGACGTCACGGTCACCGTCGAGGAGGCCGCCCGGCACTGGCCGATGGAGAAGCTCCCGCGCTCCGGCCGGCTGGTCGATCACGCCGTGGCGATCGCCGATCGGCTCGGGTTCGCGCTCGCCGACTGCTCGACCGGCGGCGCCTCGGATGCGAACACCACGGCCGGGCTCGGCGTGCCGACCCTCGACGGGCTCGGACCGATCGGCGGGAACGACCACTCGCCCCTCGAGTACCTCGAGGTCGACTCGATCGTCCCCCGCACGGTGCTCCTCGCGGCGCTCCTCCTCGCCGTCGCTCGCGACCCGCTCGTCGCGAGCTGGCGGCCGCATCCCGCCTGACATCGTGACGACCCGACGCCACGTCTCGACGGGCGGTCCCTGGGAGGCGAGGGTCGGCTACAGCCGGGCGATCGCGGTCGGCGACAGCTGCTGGGTGGCCGGGACGACCGATGCCGGACCCGACGGCCGGTCGCTCCACCCGGGTGACCCGGGTGCCCAGGCGGCGGCGGCCCTCGACACGATCTCGCGGGCGCTCGGCGAGGCCGGCTTCGGGCTCGCCGACGTGGTCCGGACCCGGATGCTCGTGACCGACCGGGAGGCGATCCCGGCCGTCCTCGAGGCGCACGGAGCGCGGTTCGCCGACATCCGGCCGGCCGCCACGATCGCGGTCGTGGCCGGGCTCATCGACCCGAGCCTGCTCGTCGAGATCGAGGTGGACGCCCGCCGATCCACGGACTAGCCCGAGAATCCCGCCGCTCTCGCTCCGGCGACGATGACGACGGCCGCGACGAGACCGACGAACAGGTTCTTCCGCCAGGCCGTCAGGGCGAGCGCCGCGATCACCGCGATCCACTCGACCCCGACGTGGAACGTCGGGCGACCGTCCACGGTCACGACCATGACGTTGACCGCGGCGAGCGCCGCGAGGACGGCCGGTCCGACGAGCTGGAGGTAGGCGAGGGCGCGGCGGGGGAGCCGCTCGATCCCGGGGGTGAGCAGGGGCAGCGCCCGCGACGGGTAGGTCACCGCGCCCATGAGCACGGCCAGGAGGACGAGGCCGACGTTCATCGGGTCTCGTCCTCGGGCGGGAGGCCGGCGATGGCCTCGTCGATCTCGTGGGCGGCGCCGGGCACCGCGTAGACCTCCGCCGAGGCGACCGAGCCGAGAGGCGCGGACTCCTCGGCCAGTGCCGCCGGCACGAGGAGCCCGGCCAGGGGGCCGACGAGGCCGCCGGCGATGATCCCGACGGCGGTCCCGAACGCGAGACTGGCGAGGACCCCGACCGTCGCGCCGACCGCCGCCGCGACGAGCTCGCGCCGACCGGTGATCAGCCCGACGCACAGCCCGGCCATCGCGGCCGGGAAGATCACGTCGAGCCCGAGCGCCGAGGGATCGGTCGAGCTGGCCACCGAGCAGCACGCCGGCCAGGGTGGCCAGGTTCCAGGGGATGAACGTCGACGCGACGGCGGCGATCCAGTAGCCCGCGGTCGTCGGCTCGCCCGATCCGTCGAAAGTGGGCGATCGAGAGGGCGAACGCCTCGTCGGTCAGGAGATGGGCCATGACCGCCCGCTTGCCGACCGGCCGGTCGCGCAGCCAGGGCGCCATCGCCGCCGAGTAGAGCAGGTGGCGGGCATTGAGGAGCGCGGTGAGGAGGATCACGCCGGGCCAGGCCAGGCCACCCGCGACGTAGCCCACCGCGGCGAACTGGGCGGCGCCGGCGAAGACGATCAGGCTCATCGCCATGGCCTCGATCGGGCTGAAGCCGGCGCCTCGAGCGGCCAGGCCGTAGACGAAGCCGAACCCGGCGGCGGAGACGGCGATCCCGGCCGACTCCTGCCAGAGGCGGCGCCGGGCCGAGGCGAGGTCCGGCGCTTGGACGTCGGCCGGACCCGGGGTCAGCGCCATGGTCGGGCCGACGCGGGCGACGAGGTCGGGGCCGCGGTCAGCGCAGGAACGTCTTCGCGCAGGTCCCGTCGCAGACCACGAAGACGGCCCGCTTCTCGGCGGCATAGCCCGCGGCGTGGAGGAGTCCCGGGCAGCCCTTCGTCGGGCACTTCCAGACCCACCAGCGGTCGTTCTCGTCGAGCGGCGTCGACTCCGCGGCGATCGTCCCGCCGAGTCCCTCGCGGGCCGCGACGAGCGTCTCGATCGCCCGGGCCCGCTCCGCCTCGGTCTCGCTGGAATAGGGGTAGTTCTGGCCGACGTTGGACGACACGGATCCCTCCCGGAGGTCGATGAGCTCCGCCGGTGGCAGTGGTCGTGAGCGCAGCAGCCACCGGCAGCGCGAGTATAGGGGAGGGTCGCCGGTCCGACGCCCGCTACCAGACCGCCGGCAGGCCGGCGCTGCGGGGGTCGGTCGCGGCGGCCAGGGTCCCGTCCCCGGCGGGACCGCCGTCGACGAGCTCGATCGCGTGGCAATGGCCGAGGCCGGAGTCGAACGGCGCGACCATCGACACCGGGTGGCCGAGCGCGGCCAGCCCCTCGACCAGGCCCGACCGGAACCGCGGCTCCAGGCGCACGGCCTCGGGTGGCGCGAAGTGGACCTCCGGCTCGACGAACCAGCGCGGCATCGCCACCGCCGTCGCCACGTCGACGCCGCCGTCGACCAGGGCCGAGACGACCTGGGCGTGGATCTGGGGCTGGGCATCGCCGCCCATCGATCCGGTCACGACCCACGGCCGGCCATCCCGGAAGAGCATCCCCGGCATGAGGGTGTGGAGGGTCCGCTTGGCCGGCGCGAGGACGTTCGGATGGTCCGCGTCGAGGCTGAAGAACGAGCCCCGGTTCTGGTAGGCGATGCCGGTCGCCGGGTCCACGATGCCGGAGCCGAAGCCCATGTAGTTGGACTCGATGAGGCTGACCGCGTTCCCCTCGGCGTCGACGACGCCGAGCCAGATCGTGCCGCCGCCCCGCGGGACGCGGGCCGCCGGTGGCCGGCTGGCGCGGGTCGGGTCGATCCGTCCGGCGAGCTCCGCCGCGTACCCGTCCGAGAGGAGTCGCTCCAGCGGCGCCGGGTGGGTCTCGGGGTCGGTGAGGTGGGCGTCGCGGTCGGCCATCGCGAGCTTCGCCGCCTCGATCCCGAGGTGGGCCCAGCGAACGTCGGCTCCGGCCCCCGCCGCGAACGCGGCCGCGGCCGGCGGTTCGAAGCGCCCGAGGATCGACAGCAGCTCGAGCGCCACGAAGCCCGAGCTGTTCGGCGGGTGGCCGGTGACCCGGACGCCCCGGTAGTCGACGCCGATCGGCTCGACCCACGTCGAGGCGTGCGCCCGGAGGTCGTCCGGGCCGATGACCGAGCCGGCCGCTGCCAGCGTCCGCGCGATGTGCTCCGCGGTCTCCCCCTCGTACGGCTCGGCCCAGCCGTTCAGGGCGATCCGCTCGAGCGTGTCGGCCAGGGCGGGCAGCCGGACCCGCTCGCCCGGGCGCCATCGTCGGCCCTCCGGGCGGTAGACCGAGGACCAGACCGCGTCGGGCCCGAGCGCGGCGGCGAAGACCGGCGCACTCGCCTCGACCGCCTCGATGAAGCCGTCCCAGGCGGGGAAGCCGGCCCGGGCCAGCTCGATCGCGGGGGCGAGGATCCGGTCACCCGACAGGCGTCCGTGGCGGTCGTGGGCGTCCCCCCACGACCGGACCGCGCCCGGCACGGTGATCGCCAGCCCGCCGCGCAGGGGCAGGCGATCCCGACCGGCGCGCCGCAGCGCCGCGGCATCGGCCCGGGCGCCGGAGCGACCCGAGCCGTTGAGCGCCAGCTGACGCCCGGCGGCGGCGTCCCAGATGAGCCAGAACGCGTCCCCGCCGATCCCGCAGGCGTTGCCGTCGACCACCGCAAGGACCGCGTTCGCGGCGATCGCCGCGTCGACGGCGCTGCCTCCGCCGCGCAGGATCGACAGGCCCGCCTCGCTGGCCAGGTGGTGCGGGGCCACGACGGCCCCGTGCGGTCCGCGGGCGAGCGGGATCGGGACGAGCGGGCGGGTCACCCGACCGAGTCTAGCGGCCCGGCCCGCCGGCCGGGGCCGATCGACCCGACAACGTGCCGAACCGGCCGGGTACGCTGTCCGACGTGGACCCGACCGCCGACCACGTTGCCGTCCCACGCCTCCTGCGGCCGATCATCGGCGATATCCCGCGCTCGCTGATCGCGGTCCTCGCGGGCACCTTCACCCTGCGCTTCAGCACCGGGCTGACCGGCGGGCTCCTCATCTACTACCTGGCCCACCCGAAGCACGGCGCGCCGATCGTCGACGCCACCGAGCTGGGTCTGCTCACGGCGGCGTTCTTCGTCTCGGAGCTGCTTCTGGCCCCCGCCTTCGGCCTCCTGTCGGACCGCTGGGGTCATCACCGGGTCATGCAGTTCGGCCCGTTCTTCGGCCTGGTCGCCGTGATCCTGACCTACCTGGCCGGGAACGTCGTGGTCCTGGGCCTGACCCGGATCCTCGAGGGCGCCTCGACGGCCGCCTCGGTCCCGTCGATCCTCGGCTTCATCGCCGTGATCACGATGGGCGACGAGCTGCTCCGGGGCCGGGCGGCCGCCCGGTTCGAGGGTGCCACCCTGGCCGGGCTCGGTGCCGGCCTGGTGGCTGCCGGACCGGTCTGGGAGACGCTTCACAAGGAGGGGTTCCTGCTCAACGCGGCGCTCTACCTCATCTCGTTCGCCATCTACCGGTTCGGGGTGCCGGAGATGCCCGGCGACGCCGAGGCGATCAAGGAGCCCCACCCCGGGCTCCGCCGCTACCTCGAGATCCTGCGAAGCTCACATGTCTGGGTCCTCGCTCCGACCTGGATCGCGGTCAATGCCGCGATCGGGCTGTGGACCAGCCAGTCGCTCTTCCAGCTCGTCAAGGAGCCGTCGCCGACGTTCGCCGACCAGTACCTGATGGGTCGGGCCGACCCGCTCCTCGTCAGCGCCGGGCTGCTGGCGGCGGGGGTCGTCTTCTTCGCCGGGCTCGGCTTCTGGGGCGAGCGGTTCCGCACGATGCGGCGCACGACGATCCTCTTCTACGGGATCCTCGGCGGCGGCGCGATGGTCGCCGCGGTCGCGGTCATCAACCACAGCGGCGACCTCTCGCCGCTGGTCCGGATCGCCGCCGGCGTCGCGGTCGTGGCCGGCCTGTTCGTGCTCGCCGGCGCGACCCCGGCGGCGCTCGGGATGCTGGCCGACATCTCGGAGGCGTTCCCGGCCGATCGCGGGGCGATCATGGGTCTCTACTCGGTCTTCCTGGCGGTCGGGCAGATCGTCGGCAGCCTCCTCGGCGGGGTGGCGGCCGAATGGCAGGGGATCGACGGGATCCTCGTGGCGACCGGCCTGACCCTCATCGTGGCGCTCATCCCGCTCGGTCGGCTGCGGTCGGTGGAGTACCTCATCAGCGGGGCGCCGCCCGGTCGAGCCGCCACCGCCTGACGGGGGCCGCCGCGCCGGCCCTCGGCGGCCCGTGACGGGGCCGTATCATCGGGGCAACGCACGCGAGAGGAGCCCCGTGAGCCGCGTCGCCATCGTCACCGACTCCGCCGCCGACCTCGACCCGGTCACCGCCGCCGACCTCGGCGTCACGGTCGTCCCGCTCATCGTCAGCTTCGGGGGCACCAGCTACCGGGCCGGCGTCGACCTGACGACCGAGGCGTTCTGGGAGCGGATGGTCGCCCCGGACGCCCCGTTCCCGACGACCGCCGCATCGAGCCCCGGCACCTTTCGGGACGCCTTCGAGGCCTGTTTCGCGGGCGGTGCCGGGGCCATCGTCTGCGTGACCGTGGGGTCCTCGCTGTCCGGGACCAACAAGAGCGCCCAGGTCGCCCGGGAGCTCCTGCCGGACCGGGAGATCCATATCGTCGACTCGAAGAGCGCCTCGATGGGCGTCGGCGTCCTGGTGATGCTCGCCCGGGATCTCGTCTCGGAGGGCGTCCCGGCCGGGGCCATCGCCGCGACCCTCGAGGGACGGGTGGACGACATCCTCGTCGCGGTCTGCCTGGACACCCTCGACTACCTCAGGAAGGGCGGGCGGATCAGCGGGGCGCAGGCCGCCATCGGCTCGCTCCTCGGGGTGAAGCCGATCATCTCGATCGAGGACGGCGTCGTCGCCACGGTGGACCGGGTCCGGACCCGGTCGAAGGCCCGCGAGCGGGCGATCGAGTACATCATGCGCGGCCCGGTCGACCGGCTGGCCGTCCTCCACACGATGAGTCCGGATGTCGACACGTTCCGCGATCAGCTGGTGGCCCGGGCCCCTGGCGGGATCGACCCCTCGCGGGTGACCGTCCAGGTCGTGGGCTCGTCGGTCGGGCCCCACCTCGGTCCGGGTGCGGTGGGCGCCGCCGTCCTGCGGCGCCGGCCGGACTGAGCTCGGCGGGGACGGCGAGAGTCGGGCCGTTCGGCCCACGAGAACGCCGCAACCGGCCCGCAACCCGGACGCAACCGGCCCGTCACACTCGGGCGGAGCGGTCGGTATACTCCGCTCACTTCGACCAGCCGCGTCCCGTCGTTCGCCCATGCGGGTCCGACGGAGCGCCCCGTGGGGTCGTCCGGGAGACGACCCAGCAACGGTCGCCGTGTGGCGACCGACGGAGGAATCGCACTCCATGACCACCGAACAGGCGGCTGCGCGGATCAATGCGTGGGAGGTCGCCCAGCAGCAGTTCGACCTCGCCGCGGAGCGCCTCAACCTGGATCCGGGCCTGCGCAAGGTCCTCCGCGAGCCGCGCCGCGAGCTCATCGTCCACTTCCCCGTGAAGATGGACGACGGCAGCGTCCAGGTCTTCACCGGCTACCGCGTCCAGCACAACCTGGGCCGCGGTCCCGCCAAGGGCGGCATCCGCTACCACCAGGACGTGAGCCTCGACGAGGTCAAGGCCCTCGCGATGTGGATGACCTGGAAGTGCGCGGTCGTCGGCATCCCGTACGGCGGCGGCAAGGGCGGCGTCATCGTCGATCCCAAGAAGCTCTCCCAGAAGGAGCTCGAGGGCCTGACCCGGCGCTACACCACCGAGATCAGCATCATCATCGGCCCGGAGAAGGACATCCCGGCACCGGACGTGAACACGAACAGCCAGACGATGGCCTGGATCATGGACACGTACTCGATGCACAACGGGTACACCGTCCCCGGCGTCGTCACCGGCAAGCCGATCGCGCTCGGCGGGTCCGAGGGTCGCAACGAGGCGACCGCTCGCGGTGCCGTCTTCTGCATCGTCGAGGCCGCCCCGCATCTCGGCATCGACCTGAAGAGGGCGACCGTCTCGGTCCAGGGCTTCGGCAACGCCGGATCGATCGCGGCCGAGCTCATCGCGGCCGAAGGCGCCACGGTGGTGGCCGTCTCCGACTCGACCGGCGGCATCCACGCCCCGGCCGGCCTCGACGTCCAGCGGGTCATCGCCTGGAAGAAGGAGCACGGGACCGTCCAGGGCTTCCCCGGGTCGAAGGACATCAGCAACGCCGAGGTGCTCGAGGTCGAGTGCGACATCCTCATCCCGGCCGCCCTCGAGAACCAGATCACGGCGCGCAACGCCGGGAACATCAAGGCCCGGCTCGTCGCCGAGGCGGCCAACGGCCCGACCACGCCCGAGGCGGATGTGATCCTCTACGACAAGGGCGTCTTCCTCATCCCGGACATCCTGTGCAACGCCGGCGGCGTCACCGTCAGCTACTTCGAGTGGGTCCAGGACCTCAACCGCGACTTCTGGGACGAGGGCGAGGTCAACGCCAAGCTCAAGACGATCATGGTCAAGGCCTTCCGGGACACCCTCGCGATGTCCGAGAAGGAAGTCGTGAACATGCGGACCGCCGCCTACCTGCTGGCCGTCCAGCGCGTCGCCGACGCCACCGCGATGCGCGGCCTCTACCCGTAATCCGACCGGCGACGGAGCGTCGCCGATCGTCAACGGTATCGCCCCGAGACCCCGGAGCCGACCGGGGTCTCGGCATGTCCGGGGTGTACCATCGCGCCCATGCTCGATCACGAAGAGAAGTTCCTGTTCAAGGAGGAGATCCTCCAGCTGGCCAACGCGATGGCCGAGCCGACGATCCTCGACAACGTCGAGGACCTGCTGGCCGACGTCATCAGCAGCCCCCGCTTCGACTCCGAGGTCTTCACCCTGGAGCGCAGCCTCCAGGTCATGCTCGGGGCCCGGCCCGGGACCACCCTCGTGGGTCTGCTCACGGTCGCGCCCGAGGTCTTCGAGGAGGTCGCCGACGTCAACATCCCGTCGGAGGTCCACGAGCGACTGGTGGCCTGGCGGGCCCGGTTCGGGCTGGCCATCGACAACGCCCTGAACTTCCTCAACAACCCGGACGGGATCCAGGGCCACAACTTCGCGACCCAGGTCGCCCACGTCGAGGACCGCCGGGTCCTCCAGGGCCGCCTCACCCTGGTCCGCTACAACAACGAGCCCCAGTTCTTCGTGGCCGACGCCAGCGTCTACCTCGGGCTCGTGGCGGACATCATGGAGCGCCTCGGCCCGTACCTGGAGCCGGAAGCGATCGACGCCGATACCCTCGTCCGGGTGCGCGACGCGGTCCAGCTCATCGACCGACGGACGACCCGGACCTGACCCTGGTCGAGTTCCGCGCGAACGCCGACGTCGCCGGCTGAGGACCGATGCGCCAGGTCTATCTCGCCGCCACCGGCCAGAACCGGGGCAAGACCACGACGAGCCTCGGCCTCTTCGACCTGTTCCTCGGTCGCGGCGTCCGGACCGGGTTCATGAAGCCCGTCGGCCAGCGGACGATCATCGAGGACGGGGTCCCGGCCGACGAGGACGCCGTCCTGATGCGCGAGGTCTACGGCCTGACCGACCCGATGTCGGTCATGAGCCCGGTCCACATCCCGCGCGGGTTCACCAAGGCGTACATCAACGGCGACGTCGTCGAGGACCTCGGCGAGCGGGTCCTGGCCGCCCACCGGCACCTCGCCGAGCGCCACGAGCTGACGCTCATCGAGGGGACCGGGCACGCCGGGGTGGGGGCCGTGATCGGGCTCTCGAACGCGGTCGTGGCGGCGATGCTGGGGGCGCCGGCGATCATCGTCAGCGAGGGTGGCGTCGGACGCCCGATCGACGAGATCGTGCTCAACGCCAGCCACTTCGCGGCGCACGGCGTGGAGGTCGCGGGGGCGATCGTCAACAAGGTGGACCTCGACGCCCAGCCCGGCCTGGGACGGGTCCTCGAGCGCGGGCTGGCCCTCCACGGGGTCCCCCTGCTCGGCGTCCTGCCGTATCGGCCGATCCTCTCCAACCCCACCCTGGCCATGGTCATGGAAGGCGTCCACGGCGAGACGATCCACGCCGGGCCGTCCCTCGACCGGGTCATCGACGGGGTCGCCATCGGGGCGATGGAACCGGTCCACATGCTCGAGCGGATCGGTCCGGGCACGCTGGTCATCGTGCCGGGCGACCGCGAGGACGTCATCCTCAAGCTCACCTCGGCCCACTCGGCCGGCGGCGGGGTGGCGCTCGGGCTGGTCCTGACCGGCGGCTATCGACCGAGCCAGACCGTCCTCGACGAGATCCACTGGGCCGACCTCTTCGCGACCCTCGTCGCCGAGGACACCTATGCGGTGGCCTCCGAGGTCCACGACCTGCTCGTCAAGACGCACCCGTCGGACACCGGGAAGATCGACCTCATCAAGGCCCTGGTGGCCGAGCACCTCGACGTGGACCGGATCCTGGCGGTCGCTCGCTAGCGTTCGTCGGCGGCACGGGCCGATCGGGCCAGCTCCAGGGCGCCGACCAGCGGCCCTCGCTCCCCGAGGGATCCGGTCTCGATCCGCGGGGGGACCCGGACGAGCGCCGCCACGTGGCGGCGGACCGGTTCGAGCAGACCGGGGACGGAACCGACGCCGCCGCTGAGGACGACGAGCGCGGGATCGAGCAGGGCGACGACCGCCGCGATCCCGAGCGCCACGAGACGCGCCTCCTCCTCGAGGAGGATGGTCGCCGGGCCGTCACCGGCCGCAGCGGCCGCGACGAGATCGACGACCGTGGCCCCGGTCCGCAGCTGGGTCGGCGGGCCGGCATGGATCGCGCCGTCGATCCGACGGCGGAGCCCCGGACCCGCGACGAGGGCCTCGTAGGCCGGGACCTCGTCGGCCGGCCCTGATCGCGGTCCGGCCACGACCACGTCCGCCGCCGGCCGGAACGCTTCCGCGAGAAGGGGCAGGAACGCGATCTCGCCGGCCATCCCGCGGGCCCCCCGCACCAGCCGGCCTCCTGCGATGAGCCCGAGCCCGATCCCCGTGCCGATCGCCATGACGGCGACATCGTCGAACCCCCGGGCGATCCCGTGGGCCCGCTCCGCGATGGCGGCCGCGTTCGCGTCGTTGTCGATCGCCACCGGCACCCCCAGGGCGGCCGACAGGTCAGCGCGGAGGTGGTCCACCCCGGCGAGGCCGGGCACGTTGTGGACCGAGTCGAGCCGGCCGGTGGTCGGGTCCACCCCGCCCGGCAGGGCGATCCCGGCCGCGACGACCGGTCCGTCGCCGACGCCGAGGGCGGCCTCCGCCCGACGGCGGTCGAGCGCCGCGGCGATCCGGTCGACCAGCCCGGACGCGGAGTCGCGCACGGTCGGCTCGACGCCCTCGGCGAGGATCGTCCCGTCCGCGGCGGCGAGTGCGGTCCGCATCTTCGTCCCGCCGACATCGACGCCGAAGCGACGGCCCGACCGGACGGTCGGCATCGTCGCCGGGTCGGGGATCCCGGTGGGCCCGGTCATCGTCGGGCGAACCTGGGGAGGAAGGCCGCATTCGTCTCGAGGATCGCGTCGAGCAGCCCGGCGGCGGTCGGAGCGTCGGGGACGAGCGGGTTGGCCAGGAGGGCGAGGTAGGCGGCCCGTCGATCGCCCTCGAGCGCGGCCCGGACGGCGAGCTCCTCGTAGGCCTTCGCGGCCTGGACGAGCCCCCTGATCTCGGGCGCGAGGCGAGTCTGCGCGAGCGGGTGCGCGCCGGCCCGGTCGATCCTGGCCGGCACCTCGACGACCGCCTCGTCGGGCAGGTCCGGCAGCGCCCCGTCGTTGCGGATGTCGACGACCTGGACATCGCCGGTCCCGGCGTGGAGCGAGGCGATGAGCTGGGCCGCCGCCTCACTGTAGAACGCGCCGCCGCGCTGCTCGAGGAGGGCCGGCTTCCGGTCCAGGGTCGGATCCCGGTAGAGCTCGAGGAGCTCGCGCTCGATGGCCATGACATCCTCGGCCCGGGTCCCGCCGGCGAGCTGCTCGGCGAGGACCTCGGTCGTGGCGTAGTAGTAGCGCAGGTAGTAGGACGGGATCGCCCCGAGGGCCCGGAGGAGCTCGACCGACGTCTCGACCTCGTCGGCCAGGGCCTGCGGGTCGTCGGCCAGGAGCCCGGGCAGCCGGTCGACGCCGTCGACCCGGACCGCCCGGATCCAGGTCAGGTGGTTCAGACCGACGTGCTCCAGCTCGACGCGCTCCGGCGCCACCCCGAACCGGGCGGCCAGTCGGCGCTGAAGACCGATCGCCACGTTGCACAGCCCGATGGCCCGGTGGCCGGCATCGAGGAGCGCCTGGCTGACGATCCCGACCGGGTTCGTGAAGTCGACGATCCAGGCGTCGGGCGCACTCCGGCGCCGGACCTCCTCGGCCAGCTCGAGGACGACGGGCACGGTCCGGAGGGCCTTGGCGAAGCCACCCGGCCCGGTCGTCTCCTGGCCGATGCAGCCGAACCGATGGGGCAGCGTCTCGTCGGTCAGGCGGGCAGCCTGGCCGCCGATCCGGAGCTGGACGAGGACGAACGCCGCCCCGTCGAGCGCGTCGGCGCGCTCGGTCGTGGCGACGAGGCGTCCGGGCCAGCCCTGGCGCCGGAGGATCCGCCCGGCGAGGCCGGCGACGATCGACAGTCGCTCGTCGTCGATGTCGTGGAGGACGAGCTCGTCGACGGGCAGGCTGGCGGCCCGGTCGGCGATCCCCTGGACGAGCTCCGGGGTATACGTGCTCCCGCCCCCGATCACGGCGATCTTCACACCCACCGCATCCGCCTCCTCGTGGTCCGGTTCATGGGATGGCCTGACTGTCGGACGCGAGCCCCGGGCCGCCGGCCGCCGCGAAGGTCCGGGCAGGGATCCCGGACCGGGCCACGGCGAGGACGACGACGACCGCGGCGAGCAGGCCGCCGACGGAGCAGATCGCGAACAGGCCCGGGATCCCGATCGCGCCGGCGATCAGCCCGCCGACCGCCGAGCCGACGATCGAGGCCAGGCCGGAGACGGCCGTGAACAGGCCCTGGGCGGTCGCCGCCAGGCCGGCCGGCGCCCGCTCGGCGACGAACGTGACCCCGCCCACGTAGAAGAGGCCGAAGGCCGCCCCCTCGATGGGCGCGGTCGCGAGGAGGACGAGCGGGTCGGTAGCCAGGGCGGCGACCCCGGTCCGGATCGCGAACAGGAAGGCGCCCACGATGAGCGGACGACCGGTCCCGTGGCGGCGGGCGATCCGCGGGAAGAACCACATCACCGGGACCTCGACGGCGGCGCCGATCGCCCAGACCAGACCGACCATCTGGGCGGCCCCGCCGAGCGCGACGATGCGGATCGAGAAGAACGCGTTGGCGGCGATGAGCGACGTCCAGACCAGGAACGTCCCGAACAGGAAGAGACGCATCCCGGGGGCCCGGATCAGGCCGATCGCGCCACGGAGGATCCCCACAGCCCGGGTGGTCGGTCGACGGACGAGGGTCGCCGAGACGAGCGCGGTGACCAGCAGCGCCGGCACGTAGACGAGGAACAGGGCGGCGACGTCGCGGGCGTCGATGAGCAGGCCGACCGCCCAGGCGGCGACGACGAAGGCGACCGACCCGAGCGCACGGACCTGGCCGTAGCGGATGCGGTCCGGCCCGAGGGTCTCGATCGCCCGGGCGTCGAGGACCGGGCCCACCCCGCTGAGGCCACCGGCCAGGACGACCGCCCCGGCGGTGATCTGGGCCAGGTCCCGCCCGGTCACGAGGATGAGCGCCCCGGCGACCCCGACCAGGGCGGCAAGGGGCAGGGTCAGGCGGGTGTGGGGGAAGCGATCGGCGAGCGCCCCCCAGGCCGGCGAGGCGACCAGCTGGACCGCGGCCGACAGGGCGGCCAGGGCGCCGATCGCCGCCAGGTCGAGACCGAGCTCGCGGTAGTAGATCGGCAGGTACGGCCAGGCCGCGCCGACCGCGGCGAAGTACGCCACGTATGCGATCGACACGCGGTAGATCGGTGCCACCCATCCTCCGAGAAGAGGCTTGACAACCGACCCCTCGGTTGTCCAAGGTTCGTTATAACGTTATCAGCAACCGCCCACCCAGCGACAGGGTGCCGATGGCGACGTTCCAGCTCGAGTCCGGGCCCGTACCGCTCCATCATCAGGTCTACCTCGACCTGCGTGCGTCCCTCGATGACGGCGAGTGGCGACCCGGCGACCGCCTCCCGACCGAGCGCGACCTGGCGGCCCGCTACGGCTGCAGCCTGATCACCGTCCGCCGAGCCCTCGGTGAGCTCGCCCGGGAGCATCGCCTGGAGCGGACCCGGGGCCGAGGCACGTTCGCGACGGCGCCGCCGATCGAGCTCGACCTCGGCGGCTCGATGAGCTTCACCGAGGAGATGCAGGTCCGCGGCCTCGACCCCGAGACGCGACTGCTGGTGGCCTGCCGCCAGCCCGCCGGCGAGGGCGCGGCCGAGGCCCTCCACCTGCCCGTCGGGGCGCCGACCCTGTTCGTGGAGCGGCTGCGCATCAGCGCCGGCGAGCCGCTCCTGCTCGAGGGCGTCCACCTGCCGGCCGATCGGTTCCCGGGTCTGCTGGCCGCCGACCTCGAGCATTCCTCGCTGTACGACCTGCTGACCACCCGCTACGGCACCCGGATCGTCCGGGCCCGGGAGTGGCTCGAGCCGGTCCACCTGTCGCGCCGGGTGGCCGACCTGCTCCACCAGGATCCCCACCGTCCGGCGCTCCTCGTCGAGAGCATCGCCTATGGCGAGCGCGACGTTCCGGTCGAGTACGGCCGGTCGTACATCCGGGGGGATCGCACCCGCTACTACGTCGAACGCGTCGTCGTTCGATCGGATCCGTCACAGCCCGGGGCGGTCGGATGACCGACCGCCGGGCGACCACCAGGTCAGCGCCAAGGAGGAGGACGACGATGCGACCCAGGTTCCGTGCTCTCGCTGGACTCGCCGCACTGGCGATCGTGGCCAGCGCCTGCGGCTCGTCGGCGACCAGCGCCGCTCCGACGACCGGACCGACCGCCGCGGCGTCCGAGGGCGCCGGCGTCAGCCCCGAGCCGTCCGCGGCCCCCAGTCTCGACACGACACCGGTCACGATCAAGGTCTGGGACTACTACGGGGAGACGACCCCGATCAAGCCCGCCCTCGACGGGTTCAAGAAGGAGTTCCCGTGGATCACGGTCGACTACCAGGCGCTCGACTGGGACTCGATGAACGAGAAGTTCAAGGCCGGCCTCGGGGCCGGTGAGGTGCCCGACCTGGCGACCCTCGACATGACCTGGATCCCGACCCTTGCCGCCAACGGCGCCCTCGACGACCTGACCCCGATCTCCGGTGGCCAGCTCAACGGCAAGCCGATCTCCGATCAGTACACCCAGGGCGCGATCGATGCGATGACCTACGGCGACAAGATGGTCTCGATGCTCTACGACTTCGACACCTACTCGCTCTACTACCGGAAGGACCTGTTCGACCAGAAGGGCATCAAGGTGCCCACGAACTGGGTCGAGTTCCAGGCGGCGGCCAAGGCCCTCGCCGAGTCGTCCAAGCCGGGCGGCAAGCCGGACAAGTACCTCACCGCGATCCGCCCGAACGTCTTCCACTTCTCGCAGTTCCTCTACCAGGGCGGCGGTTCCCTGCTCAACGCCGACAACACCGCGGCCGCCTTCAACGACCAGGCCGGCATCGACGCGGTGAACATCCAGAAGGCGATCCTCGACGACGGCAGCGGCAAGTTCTGGCCGGATGCCGACGGCGACCTGACCCCGGCGATCAAGTCGGGCGAGGTCGCGATGTTCCAGGACGGGCCGTACTACATGGGCCTGCTGAAGAGCGGGGTACCCGAGCAGTCCGGCAAGTGGGCCGTGGCGACGGCGCCGTTCTCCAAGCAGCCCGGCAGCTATCTCGGCGGCACGGGGCTCGGCATCCCGGTCCAGGCGACCCACAAGGACGCCGCCTGGCTGCTCGCCCAGTACCTCCTCCGACCCGAGAACCAGGTCGGGGTCTTCACCTACGCCGGCGCGGCTCCGGCGACGACCGCCGCCCTCGAGAGCCCGGAGCTGACCAAGCCGGACCCGTACTTCGGCGGGCAGGCGCCCTTCGGCATCTTCCTCGACTCGATGAAGACGTCGCACCCATTCCCGTACGTCGGGGCCTGGGACGACATCGGAACGGCGATCGACGAGGCGATGCAGAAGGCGCTGCTCGGCAAGGCCGACGCCAAGACCGCGCTCGACGAGGCCGCCACCGAGACGAACACCCTGCTGAAGTGATCGACGACCGACGACGACGCGCGGCCTGAGCGGACCGTGACCGCCACCATCGCGCGACGGTTCCGGGGGGCGTCGGCAGGCTACCTGCTGATCGCCCCCGCGGTCGTCGTGACCGTCGTCTTCCTGGTCATCCCGATGGTCGTCTCGGGCTACTGGAGCCTGACCCACTACAACGGGATCAAGCCGCCCGAGTTCGTCGGGCTCCAGAACTACGTCGACACCCTCACCAACCCGCGCTTCCAGCGCGCCTTCCAGAACACCGTCTTCTTCGTCGTCATGGGGATGGCCATCGGGCCGCTCCTCGGCCTCGGCTCGGCGGTGCTCCTCAACGACAGGCTGCGCCTCCGGGCCCTGTTCCGGACCTCGTTCTTCCTCCCCACGATGACCTCGCTCGTCGTGGTGGCGACCATCTGGAAGTTCATGTACGCCGACAACGGGATCATCAACGCCGTGGTCGGCCTCTTCGGGCTGCCGGGTCACAACTGGCTGACCGACCCGACGACCGCGCTGCCGGCCGTGGTCGTGACCGCGATCTGGCAGGGCTTCGGGTTCGAGACCGTCGTCTTCCTGGCCGCCCTCCAGGCGATCCCGCAGGAGTACTACGAGGCGGCCACCGTGGACGGCGCCGGTCGCTGGGCGAAGTTCCGCTGGGTGACCCTGCCCGGCCTCCGGCCGACGATCGTCTTCGTCTACGTCATCGGGATCATCGGCAGCTTCCAGACCTTCGACCAGGTCTTCGTGATGACCAACGGTGGGCCGATCCAGGCGACCCGGACGATCGTCTTCGACCTCGTCGACCGCTTCAACAAGCTCGACATCGGCGGCGCCTCGGCGGTCGCCTACATCCTGCTGGCCGTCCTGGCCGTCCTGAGCTACCTCCAGCTCCGGCTGGGCGAGTCGCGGGACTGAGGCCGGCGATGCGATCGACCCGACGCGCGCGCTTCGCCAAGAGCGCCTTCCTGCTGGCCGCATCGCTCCTGATGATCGCGCCGTTCCTGTGGGCGCTCTCGACGTCGTTCAAGCTGCCCGGCGACGTGTTCGCCTACCCGCCCCGCTTCCTGCCCGATCCGTGGACCACGAACAACTACCGGAACGTGACCACCCTGATCCCGTTCCCCCGGTACCTGCTCAACAGCGTCATCGTCACGAGCTCGATCGTCATCCTCAACGTCATCTTCGGGACCGCGGCCGCGTATGCCTTCGCCAAGCTCAAGTTCCCCGGCCGGGACGCCATCTTCTACCTGCTCCTGCTCACCCTGATGGTCCCGTTCCAGGTCAACCTCATCCCGCTGTTCAAGATGATGGTCGAGCTCCACAAGGTGATCCCGGCGCTCGGCGCCGACACGTATTTCGGGCTGGTCGCGCCGAGCGCCGTGTCGGTCTTCGGGATCTTCCTGATGCGCGGCTTCCTGCGCTCGATCCCCGACGAGATCCTCGAATTGGCCCGGATGGACGGCGCCTCCGAGTGGCGGGTCCTGCGCTCGGTCGTCTTCCCGCTGGCCGTGCCCGGGATGGCGACCCTGGCCATCTTCACCTTCCTGGCGGCCTGGAACGACTTCCTCTGGCCGCTCATCGTGACCAGCTCCGACGACATGCGGACCCTGCCGGTAGGGCTCGCCCTGCTGGCCCGACGGAACGCCTCGGACTGGGGCACGACGATGGCCGGGACGATCATCACCGCGGCGCCCCTGATCATCGTCTTCCTCCTGATGCAGCGCCGCTTCATCGAGGGCCTGACCGCGGGCGCGGTGAAGGACGTGGGATGAGCGACCCGAGATCGATCACGGCCGACGACCCGTTCCTGGCCGAGATCGTCCGTCAGCCGGCCGCGATCCGGGGAGCGGCCCGGGCGATCGCCGGGCAGGCCGATCGGCTCCGCCGACTTGCGACGGCTCGCCCGGGCGGTCGGCTCGTGCTGACCGGGATGGGCAGCTCCTACGACGCCTGCCACGTGCCGGTGACGATCCTCGCCCAGGGGGGGACGCCGGCCACCCTGGTCAACGCCGCCGAGCTGCTCCACTTCCGGATGGCCATCCTCGACGCCGCGACCACCCTCCTGGTGGTCAGCCAGTCCGGGCAGAGCGTCGAGATCGTCCGGCTCCTCGAGCGGCTGGCCGGGCGAGCGGATCGACCGTTCGTGGTGTCCATCACGAACGGCCTCGCCAACCCGCTGGCGGCCGGTGCGGATGTCGCCCTCGACACCGCGGTGGGCGGCGAGCTCGGCCCGTCCACGATGACCTTCGCCGCCTCGCTGGTGGTGCTCGACGCCGTCACCGGGGTGCTGTCGGCGGGGGCGACCGCCGACGTCGACGCGATCGTCGCCCGGGTCGCGCTCGACGCGGAGGGGGCGGCCGCCGCGGCCGAGACCCTTCTGGCGGACCGGTCCGCCGTGACTGCGACGATGGTCGGCTGGGCGGCCGGGAGGCCCAAGCTGCTCATCCTGGGGCGGGGGGTCGGGCGGGCCGCTGCCGAGATGGCGGCGCTGACGATCAAGGAGGTCTCCGGAGCGCCCGCCGAGTCGATGGTGACCGCCGACTTCCGGCACGGTCCGCTCGAGCTCATCGACCCGGACCTCGCCGTCGCCTTCGTGACCCTCGAGCCGGTCACCGACGCCATCGACCGGTCGTTCGCGGCGGAGCTGGCCGCGGGCCCCGCGACCGTGGTCGTGATCGGTCGTGACCCGACGCCGGTCGGCGCAGCCGACTCGGTCGTTGTCGGGCCGGTCGAGCGGCCGCTCGCCCCGGCCGTGGCGATGATCCCGTTCCAGCTCCTGGCCCGCGAGCTGGCGATCGCCCGCGGACGGCGACCCGGTGAGTTCAGCGTCGCGTCCAAGGTCACGACCCGCGAATGAGCGGGCTCGTGAGCCGCGGGCGGCACTACCTCGAGCGGGCCGGCCGGCCGATCGTCCCGATCGGCGCTCACCTCGTGCCGGTCGAGGGACCGGACTGGCCGTGGCGGGTCGGGCCGGAGGCGTTCGACCGGGCCTTCGCGGCGATGGCCGCCGCGGGCCTGGACACGGTCCGGATCGACCTGCTCTGGAGCGCCATCGAGCCCGAGCCCGGTCGCTACGACTCGGACCACCTGGCCGTCCTCGACGAGATCCTCGAGGCGGCACGGCGGCACGGCCTGCTCCTCCATCCGACGTTCTTCATCGGCGGCGAGGTCGGCGACGCCTACTGGGACATCCCGTGGCGAGCCGGTCGCCACCCCCATCGCGATCCCGGGCTGATCGCGCTCCAGGCCGACCATGTGGCCGAGCTCGGGCGACGCTGGCGCGCCGATCCGGCGATCCTCGCCTGGGACCTGACCGACGAGCCGCCGCTGTGGCTCTTCCCCGACACGACCGACGACGACGCGCGGAGCTGGACCGCGGCCCTGGCCGGATCCCTGCGGTCGGTGGATCCGGACCACCTGGTGACGATCGGGACCGCCAGCCAGGAGGTCGGCGCCGGTCCGTTCCGGGCCGACGTCGTGGCCGACCAGCTCGACTTCGCGACCGTCCACCCGTACCCGACGTACAACCCCGAGCTCGTCCCGGACAGCCTGCTGAGCGCGCGGATGACCCATGCCGCGGCGTTCGAGACCGCTCTGGCCGCGGGCGCCGGGCGACCGGTGATGCTCCACGAGTACGGCGTCTCGTCGGCCCAGTTCGACCCGGGACTGGCGGCCGACTACGATCGGCTGCTGGCCTGGTCCAGCTTCGGCCGCGGCGCGATCGGCTTCCTGGCCTGGTGCTGGACCGATGCCGAGCCCGCCGCCTACCGGCGCGCCCCCTACGTCCGCCAGCCGCACGAGACCCAGTTCGGGGTGACCGACCATCGCGGGGTCCTCCGACCGCGCGGCCACGTCCTGCGCGAGATGGCGGCCGTCCTCGCCGTCCTCGCCGACGACCTCGACGGGCTGGCCGGCGACGGGCCGGTCGGCTGCGCCGCGATCCCCGTCCCGCACGAGTACGTCCGGCCCTACGACCCGACCGGCTACGGGCTGTCCGGTTCGCCCTCGGGTATGTACGAGCCGGCCGAGCGGGCATGGACCCCGGAGCGGGATCATCGGCCGCTCGTACGGGCCTGGCTCAACGGGTTCGTCCTGGCGGCCCGGGCGGGCGCCTCGGTCCGCTTCGCGCGGGAGGCGCCTGACGACCGCTGGCCGGCGGCCCCGCTCGTCATCGTGCCGGCTCCGCTGACGTCCACGTCGTCCTCGCTCGTCCACGTCCGGACGAGCTTCTGGGACGGGGCTGCGGATCATCTCGCCGGAGGCGGGGCCGTCTGGCTCTCGATGTCCGCCGATGCGGCGATGCCGGAGATGGACGCCCTCGCCGGCTGCCATCTCGCCGACCGGGCGCCGGCCGACCGGCCCGGGATCCTTCGCTTCGTCCGTCCCTGGGGACCCTTCGCGTCCGGTGACGAGCTCGCCCTGCCCGACGGCGACGGATCGCTGGCGACCCGCTGGGCGCGGCTGGCCGTCGACGACGGCGAGGTCGTCGCGCTCGACGCCGACGGGGCACCGGGGCTGATCGCCGCCAGCCGCGGGTCCGGGCTGGTCGTGACCTGCGCGGCTCCGGTCGAGCTGCTCCAGGCCGGCCGGCCGGATGCCCACGGGCCGCTCGATCGCAGCTGGGGACTCTACGCCGGGGTCATGGCCCGGGCCGGCATCCGGGAGCCCGCCTGGGTGGACCGTCCGGAGGTGACCGGTGGCACGTTGCACGGCCCGACCGGCGGCCTGACGACCCTCACGAACCACGGTCCGGAGGATCTCCGGGTCGACCTGCACCTGCCCGAGGGCGCCGGGCCGATCCGACGGTTCACGACCGCCGGGGTCGTGCCGCTCGAACCGGACGGTGGAGCCCCGGACGGTCCCGTCGTGAGGCTCGACCTGACGGCTCACGGCTTCGCGATCGTCGGCTGGACGGACCGGTCGTGAAGGCGGCGATCCTGGCCGTCGACGGCGGCAATTCCAAGGCGGACATCGCCCTGGTCGCCGCGGACGGCACGCTCCTCGGCGCGAGCCGTGGGCCGACCATCTCCCACCAGGCGGTCGGCCTGGAGGGTGGTCTTGCGGCGCTCGAGGCGGTCGTCGCGTCCGTGCTCCGCCAGGCGGACGCCGAGCCTGATCGTCGACCGGCGGCGGGCCTCGGCATCTTCGCGCTGGCCGGGGCGGATCTACCCGCCGACGTCCGGATGCTCGAACGGGGGCTCCGAGGCCGAGGCCTGGTCGACGAGGTCGTCGTGCTCAACGATACCCACGCCGCCCTCCGTGCCGGGAGCGACCGACCGTGGGGGGTGGTCGTCGTGTGCGGCGCCGGGATGAACGGGCTGGGGGTGGGTCCGAGCGGTGGGGTCGTCCGCTTCGCCGGCCTCGGCGAGTACTCCGGCGACCGGGGTGGCGGGGGCGACGTCGGGATGGCCGCCCTGGCCGCCGCGATCCGCGGGCGCGACGGTCGCGGACCGCGGACCCGCCTCGAGCACGACGTCCCGGCATTCCTCGGCCTGCGCCGGCCGCGGGACGTCACGATCGAGCTGTACCTCGGCCGGCTCGACCCGGACCGTCTGCGCGCGCTCGCGCCGGTCGTGTTCTCGGCCGCCGAGGCGGGCGATCCGGTCGCGACCGCGATCATCGACGCGCTGGCCGACGAGATCGTGGCGTGGGCCCGGGCGATGATCCGCCGGTTGCATCTCACCCGGCGAGACGTGCCGGTCGTCCTCGCCGGCGGGGTGTTCCAGGCGACCCATCGGCCATTCTTCGAGCGGATCCGTTCGGGGATCGCGACGGTGGCTCCGGCCGCTCGGGTCGAGGCGCTCGACGCCCCACCGGTTCTGGGCGCCGCGCTCCTCGGGCTGGATCGCCTCGACCTCGCGCCGGAGGTCCGGCGTGCCGCCGAGGCTCGGCTGCGGGCCACGCTCACCCACGAACGGATCGTCGGCGCCCGACCGGCCGCCGGGGCTTAGCCCAGCGGCTCGTTGTCGATGAGCCGGGTCGGACCGAACCGCACCGCGAGGGACAGGATCGCCGGGCCGTCGACCCGATGGAGCTCCTGCAGGGTGAGTCCGTCGGCGCAGCTCACGTAGTCGGGCTCGGCCAGCGGCTCGCCCGCGAGGACGTCTCGGACCGTCGCCCGGAGGACGTCGGCCGACCGTTCGCCGCTCGCCCACCGATCGCGGGCGGTCACCAGGGCGCGGTGGAGGACCGGGGCGGCGGCGCGCTGGTCGGGCGTGAGATGGACGTTCCGCGACGACATCGCCAGCCCGTCGGGCTCGCGCACCGTCGGGCAGCGGACGACCTCGGTCGGCAGGGCGAGGTCGCGGGCCATCCGGTCGATGACCATGACCTGCTGGGCATCCTTCTGGCCGAAGTACGCCCGATCCGCCCCGACCAGGGCGAAGAGGATCGCCACCACGGTCGCGACCCCGTCGAAGTGACCCGGCCGGGCCCCACCCTCCAGGGGCTCGGCGATCCGGCCGACCGACACCGTGGTGTCGAACCCCGGCGGGTAGACCTCGTCCACCGCCGGCGCCCAGACGAGATCGATCCCGGTCTCGGCGCAGATCGCGACGTCCCGGGCCTCGTTCCGCGGGTAGCGACCGAAGTCGTCGGCGGCGTTGAACTGGCGGGGGTTCACGAAGATCGTCACGACCGTCGTGGCGGTCTCCTCCCGGGCCCGGGTCATGAGCGAGCGATGCCCCTCGTGGAGCCAGCCCATCGTCGGGACCAGGCCGATCGGCCGCGGCGCGGCCGCGAGGGCCGCCCGCAGCTCGGCCCGGGTCCGGAGCACCGTGGTCAGCGGAGGGTCCCTCGTCGGGCGCTCACCGGCGCCGGGTCACAGGTCGCGGTCGAGGGGGATCCCGCCGGCCGGGACGTCGGCGCCACCGGCCGCCCGGTCGAGCGCGGAGCGACCGAGGATCTCGCCGAGGACCGCGTCGTCCATCCGGACGGTCTGCTCCGGTCCCGGGAAGGTCCCCGCCGCGACGTCGGCGGCGTAGGCGTTGGCCGCCTCGAGGATCGTCTCCCGCAGGTGTGCGTACGGGCGGGCATGCCGGGGGATGAACGAGCCCAGGCCCAGGAGGTCGGTGATGACCTGGACCTGGCCGCTGCAGCCGGCACCCGCGCCGATCCCGATCGTCGGGATCCGGAGTCGCTCGGTGATCGCCGCCGCGAGCTGCTCCGGGACGAGCTCGAGGACGACCGCGAACGCGCCCGCCTCCTGGATGGCCAGGGCGTCGCCGAGGAGGGCCCGGGCGCCGTCGCGGGCCTTGCCCTGGACCCGCGTCTTCCCGCCCATCGCGTACTTGGCCTGGGGCGTCCAGCCGATGTGGCCCATCGTCGGGATCCCGGCCTTGACCAGGGCCTCGACGATCCGGGCGCTCCGGGTGCCGCCCTCGATCTTGACGGCGCCGGCCCCGGCTTCCCGCATGAACCGGCCGGCGTTCTCGAGCGCCTCGTCGGGCTCGGAGTACGACAGGAAGGGCATGTCGCCGATGACCATCGCCCGGCTGGTCCCGCGGACGACGGCCTTCGTGTGGTGGAGCATCTCGTCCATCGTCACCCGGACGGTGGACTCGTAGCCGAGGATCACCTCGCCGAGGCTGTCGCCGACGAGGAGGAGTGGGATGCCGGCCTCGTCGAGGAGCCGCGCCGTCGGGTAGTCGTAGGCGGTCAGCATCGGGATGCGGGCGCCCTCGGCGTGCATCCGGGCGACATCGGTGACGGTCAGACGGCCGGGGGTGACCGGCTTCGGGTTCTCGGCTGCGCTCACGTTCGGGACTCCTGCGGGCTCGCGCTCCGTCCAGTCTACGCGGACCGAACGAGATGACACGAGCACGCCACCCCGCCCCGGGGCGTCCGGTCACCCGCGTCGAGCCGGTGACCGGACGATCCCGGGCCGGCCGCGGCCCGGCCGCCGGGGTCAGGCCGGCGTGGACGGGGCGACCGGACCCATCGGCCCCACCGGTGCGACCGTCTGGTCGCGACGAAGTCGCCGCAGGACGATGAGCGCCACCAGGGCGAGGACCGCCAGGGCCAGCAGGATCGGCAGCCACAGGATCGCGAACCAGATCCCCGCCGCGGCCAGGGCCTGGCCGATCTCGACGAGGCTGGCCGTCGCGCGGTCCGCCTCGCCGGCCGGGTCGAAGCCCTTCTTGGCCTGCTCCACGGCGACCGTCTCGAGGCCGTAGGTGACGCCGAGGGTGCCGAAGGCGGCCTGCTCCTCGAGGTGCTTCTTCTGGGTGGCGAGCTGCTCGATCTCGCCGCGGACCTGGGTGAGCTGGCCCTGGACCTCGAGCACGTCGCTGATCTTCACGGCCCGGTCCATGATCGCCTGGAGGGCACGTTCGGTCGCCTGGAGGTTGGCGATCCGCGCCGCGAGGTCGACGACCTGGCCGGTGACCTCGTCGGTCTGGGTCTGCTCGCTGACGACCTTGTCGGCGAGGCCCCGCAGGCCGGCGAGGGCGTCGTCCCAGCGGGCCGCCGGGATCCGGTAGGTGACGCTGGCGACCGCCGACTGGCCGTCGCCCATCCGCTGCGAGCCGCTGACGTAGCCGCCGAGCGACGAGATCTTGGCCGTGGCCGCCGCGATGGCCGCGTCGAGACCCTTGACCTGGAGGGCGAGCGTCCCCGTCTTCACGATGAGGAGATCGCTCGGGGCGGTCAACGAGCCGTCCACCGCCGTGTTCCCGTTGCCGTCGGGCGCCTCGGCGGCCGCGGCCGAGGCCGCGGGCTGGGCCGGGCCGCCCACGACCTTGACGCCGCCCTGCGTGCCGGTCCCGCCGCTCGAGTCGACGGCGCCGCCGAAGTCCCGGAGGCTGCCGGCGCTCGAGGAGCACGCGGCGAAGACGACGGCCGCGGCCGCACAGAAGACGAGAGCCCGCCGAATGCTCGTCGTGGGTCGTCCGATCATGGCCGGAACCTCCGCCGTTCCCGATCGCACCGGTCGGTGCGCCATCGGTCCGGAGACGCCGGGCGGACCGTCCCGGTTCCGCGGGTCTCGGCGACAGCGGCAGAGGCCGTGCCTCGCACCCGCGTGTGGCTCAGGCCGCACGGCCGCGTCGCGCACCGCCGCGTCGCGCACCGTGCACGCGTCGCGCACCGCCGCGTCGCGCACCGCCGCGTCGCGCACCGCCGCGCCGCGGCACCTTGCCCGCCTCGATATCACGAGCATTGCTACCTGATGGCCTTGCGGTCCCCGGTTATCTGCTCCAGGCCTTCCAGGGCGCCGATCTGGCGCCTGATAGCAATGGCCGTGATATCTCGGGCCCTGGTCTGGTCCGCCCGTCCTGGATCCCGAGGTTCTGGCGCCTGATAGCAATGGCCGTGATATCGGGGGGCCGTATCGCGGTCCGCACAGGCCCAGAAGGCACTCCACACCGGCGCGGCGCACGCCGACGCGTCGCGCACCGCCGCGCCGCGTCGCGCACCGCCGCGTCGCGGCGTCGCGGCACCCTGCCCGCCTCGATATCACGAGCATTGCTAACAGAGGGCTTTGCGGTGCCCAGCTGTCTGCTCCAGGCCTTCGAGGGCGCCGTTCTGGCGCCTGATAGCAATGGCCGCGATATCTGGGGCCCTGGTCAGGTCCGCCCGCCCTGGATCCCGAGGTTCTGGCGCCTGATAGCAATGGCCGTGATGTCGGGGGGCCGTATCGCGGTCCGCGCAGGCCCAGAAGGCACTCCACACCGGCGCGGCGCACGCCGACGCGGCGCAACACCGGGGCGGCGCACGCCGGCGCGGGCCGCTCAGCCCTGCGCGGCGTCCCGGTCGGCGAGGAGCTCGACGACCCGGTCGAGGAGGCGATCGGCCACCTCGCGCTTCGGGAGGAGCGGCCACGCCTCGGGTTCGCGCTCCGCGTCGAAGAGGGTGACCCGGTTCGTGTCGGTCCCGAACCCGGATCCGGCCTCGGCGACGTCGTTGGCGACGAGCAGGTCCACGCCCTTGCGTCGGAGCTTCTCGGCGGCCCGCTCCAGGGATCCCGTCTCGGCGGCGAACCCGACGAGGATCGGTCGCGGGACGAGCGCCGCCCGGGTCGGCGCCCCGGTCGCGTCGAGCCCGCGGACGATCCGGGCCGCCTCGGCGAGGAGGTCCGGGGTCGGCTCGAGCTCCAGGGTCAGACCGTCGCCCCGGGCCAGCTTCGTCTCGGCCGGCCGGGTCGGTCGGAAGTCCGCGACGGCCGCCGCCATGACGAGGACGTCGAAGCCGGGCCCGCCATCCGCGTCGACGAGGGCCCCGAGGAGCGCGGCCCGGAGCTCCCCGGTCGATCCCACCGCGACGACCGTCGCGCCGTCGGGGGCCGGGACGGCGAGGTTCGCCGCGATGAGCGTGACCGCAGCCCCACGGTCGAGGGCCGCCGCCGCGATCGCCGCGCCCATCCGGCCGGTCGAGCGATTGCCGATGAAGCGGACCGGATCGATCGCCTCACGGGTCCCGCCGGCGGTCACGACGACCCGTCGGCCGACGAGGTCGGCGTCGCGTGGCGGACCGGCGAGCGCGGGTGGGCGAGCCGCCGGATCCGGGGCCCGGACCGGCCGGTCGCCGATCGCCTCGACCACCGCGTCGACGATCCGGGGCAGCTCGGCGAGGCGGCCGACGCCGGTCTGACCCGAGGCGAGCGGCCCGCTCTCCGGCTCGACGATCCGGTACCCGAAGCCGTCGCGGAGGCGGGCGACGTTGGCTCGCGTGGCCGGGTGGGCGTACATCTCGCCGTCCATCGCCGGCGCCACGACGACCGGCGCGGCCGAGGCCAGGCAGGCCGCCGTGACGACGTCGGCGGCGAGCCCGTTGGCCATCGCCCCGAGCCAGTGGGCCGTGGCCGGCGCCACGACGATGGCATCGGCGCTGTCGGCGACCACGATGTGGCCGATCCGGCGATCCGGCAGGAGCTCGAGGACGTCGGCGTCTACGGCATGGCCGCTCAGCGCGGCAAGGGTGAGGGGCGCCACGAACCGGGTCGCGGACGGGGTCATCAGCACCTGGACGTCGGCCCCCTCCGCCCGGAGGAGCCGGACGAGCTCGGCCGCCTTGTAGGCGGCGATCGAGCCGGTGATCCCCAGCCCGACGAGCCGTCCGGCCAGTCGGCCGGTCACGCCAGCCCGGCCTCGAGCGGTTCGCCGCCGCTCACCTCGGCGTGGAGGATGGCCAGGCCCTTGAGGGTGAGGTCCGGGTCGATCGCGTCGACCCCCTCGATCCCACGAGCCCAGGGTCCGGCCGACAGCCCGCCGGTCAGGATCGCCCGGACGTCGCCGACCGGCACGCCGCTCGTCTCGGCCAGCTCGGCCCGGATCCGGGCCAGCAGCCCGGTCGCCAGGGCCTGGTAGCCGAGGACCGTGCCCGCCCGCATCGCGCTGATCGTGTCCCGACCGATCGCCCGGTCCGGGGCCCGGAGCTCGATCCGGGGGAGCTTCGCGGTGCGGCCGGCCAGGGCGTCGAGTCCAAGCTCGAGACCTGGCGCGATCGCCCCACCGACGAAGGCCCCGTCGGGCGCGACCGCGTCGAAGGTGGTCGCCGTGCCGAGGTCGACGACCACCGCCGGGGTCCCGTAGAGCCTCGCGGCCGCGAGGGCGTTCACCAGCCGGTCCGCCCCGACCTCCGCCGGTCGCTCGACCCGGATCGCCATCGGGACATGTCCCGCCCCGGCGATGAGGAGCGGGATCCCGCGTCCGGCGCTCAACACCTCCAGCCCGGACGTGAGGGTCGGGACGACCGAAGCGCAGGAGATCGCGCCGATGTCGCCGAGGGTCGCACCGTCGAGACCGAGCAGCCCGCCGAGCAGGAGCTCCAGTTCGTCGGCGGTCGCCGCGGGGCTCGTCCGGGCGCGGCGGGTCGCGATCAGCGATCCGTGCCGGAAGAGGCCACAGCTGACGTTCGTGTTCCCGATGTCGACGGCGAGGAGCATGGCCCGATGATGCACCTCGGGGACCGCCGCCGTCTCGACCCGGCCGGGAACCGGTGCGCCGAGCTCGGCTAGCATTCGGCCCGATGCCGTCCCCGCGCCGCCTCGTCTACCTCGCCGTCGGGTCGATCGTCACCACCCGGCCGGTGAGCGCTTTCCATCGGACCGTCCTTCGGCGGTCGGGTGGCCGGCTCCTGTCCCGGCCGATCGGCTACGACATCGCCCTGCTCACCACGACCGGGCGACGGACCGGCCGGGCGAGGACCGTGCCCCTGACCGCCGTTCGCCGACGGCGACGCGATCATCGTGGTGGGGTCGAACGGTGGCCGGCGGCACCATCCGGCCTGGCTCCTCAACCTCCGCGACGATCCACGGGTCCGGGTCGAGATCCGCGGCCGGAGCTGGCCGGGCCGCGCCCGCGAGGTCGACCCCGATGCGGATCCCCGGCGCTGGTCGCTCGTGACCTATCGCGGGTATGCCGTCTACCGTGACCGGACGCCGCGGTCCGTCCCGCTGGTCGTCATCGAACCCGACGCGGGCGACCGAGCCGACGGGTCACCTGACGGCGACCCGGGCTGGGCGGTCCAGGCCACCGATCCCGGATGAGGTGCGCCGATCGCCTTGTCCCGGCCGTCCGGCTGCGGTAGATTCCGCTCCCGGGGGATCTCCCCGCTCGCTGCCCCCGCGCCCCGGTCATCCAGCCGCCGACAGGAGACCTGCGTGTCGTCCGTGCCGCCAGCGAAGTTCTTCGTGGATCACGGCATCGTCTCGAACCGCACGGACGTCTACCACCTCCTCCGGCCGCTCCTGAAGCAGACCGTCACCTACCGCTACTTCCGCGGGCGCGAGCTCGTCAGCCACGGCACCGGCTGGGTCGAGCGGATCGTCCTCGACAACCCCGGCGTCTCCACGTACTTCACCCCGCTGTCGATCTGCCTGAACGTCGATTCGTTCGAGCACCTCGAGTTCGACACGCGGCCCGACCAGCTCCTCGTCTACGCGCTCGTCCAGGGGGACGAGCGGGTCGTCATCGAGTTCGCGCCGATCGGCGGCGACGACCACGTCCCACCGGTGCCGCGCCAGCTCGAGTTCGACACGAGCGGGTTCGTGCAGATGGAGCTGCTGGGACTCGAGCCCGAGGACGGCTGAGGGAGGGGACGCCGGTCCGTGGGAGGACGGTCCGGCCGGAGGGAGGCACGGCGCGGTAAGGGACGCGCCGAGGCGGGTCTGGCCCGAGACCGGCGGGGCGCCGGTCGACCGGGCGTGGCGTCCAGGCGCGTGGCGGATCGTGTCGGTCCGGCGTGCCGTCGCGGGTACGGAGGAGGGTGTCGGCCTTGGAGGCGATCTCGTCGTATTTCAAGTTCGCTGAGCGCGGCACGAGCCTGACCACGGAGGCCAGGGCGGGTCTGACCACGTTCATGGTCATGGCCTACATCATCTTCCTGAACCCCGCGATCCTGAGCGCGGCCGGGATCGACGTGCCGGCCGCCGCCGCCGCGACCGCGCTCGTGGCCGGGATCATGACGATCTCGATGGGCCTGGTCGGGAACTACCCGCTGGCGATCGCGGCCGGGCTGGGGATCAACGGCGTCGTGGCGTTCGGGCTGGTCCTGGGTCGCGGCCTGACCCTGCCGGGTGCGATGGGCGTCATCGTCCTCGAAGGCCTGGCGATCACCGTCCTCGTGGTGATCGGCGCTCGGGAAGCGATCATGGATGCCGTGCCGCTCTCGCTCAAGCGAGCGATCGGGGTGGGGATCGGCCTGTTCATCCTGTTCATCGGCTTCGTCAACGGCGGGATGATCGTCTCGCCGCAGGGCGGTGTCCCGCCGGTCGTGCCGGTCTATCCCACGACCACGGCCCACTTCGTCTTCCTGCTCGGGCTGGCGATCACCATCGGGCTGTACGTCCTGAAGATCCGGGCGGCGCTCATCCTGAGCATCCTGATCACGACGGTCATCGCGATCGCGACCGGGGTCCAGACGATCCCGTCGTCGATCGCGGCGACCCCCAGCTTCGCGACCCTCGGCCAGTTCAGCCTGACCGAGCCGTTCGAGAAGCTCGGTATCCTGACCGCCCTCTTGGTCATCTTCACGATCATGCTGACCGACTTCTTCGACACGATGGGGACCGCCACCGGTGTGGTCGCCGAGGCCGGGCTGGCCCGACCGGACGGGTCCGTCCCTGGGATCGGCCGGGTCCTCCTCGTCGACAGCCTCGCGGCGGTCGCCGGCGGGGCCGCCGGGATCAGCTCGAACACCACCTACATCGAGAGCGCGGCCGGGGTCGGCGACGGCGCCCGGACCGGGTTCGCGTCGGTTGTGACCGGCGTCCTGTTCCTCCTGGCGATCGTCCTCTCGCCGCTGGCCGGGCTCATCCCGTCGGTGGCTACCGCGCCGGTCCTCGTCCTGGTGGGCTACATGATGTTCACCCTGGTGAAGGACATCCCGGTCGGCGACGTGGAGGAGGGACTCCCGGCCCTGCTGACGATGATCCTCATGCCGCTGACCTACGACATCACCGTCGGGATCGGCGCCGGCTTCATCAGCTGGGTCTTCATCAAGGCCATCCGGGGCAAGTTCGCCGAGATCCACCCGCTCATGTGGGTCGTCGCCGCCGCGTTCTTGGTCTACTTCGGCCAGAGCTGGATCCAGGGGATCCTGCCCAAGTAGGTCGGGCGCCACCGCGCTCGATCCCTCGGACGGCCGACTCCCGACCGGCTCGGACCGTTCCTGTACCATCGCCGCGATGTTCGAACGCACGGCGCTGCCCGACGGGCCACGCGTCATCAGCGCCTGCCTCCCCGGAGCGCGCTCGGTCTCCATCGCGGCCTACGTCCTGGCCGGCTCGCGGCTCGAGACGGCCGACCAGGTGGGCGTTGCCCACTTCATGGAGCACATCACGTTCAAGGGGACCGAGGCGTTCCCGAGCACCCGGGCGATCTCCGAGGCGATCGAAGGCGTGGGCGGCAGCTTCAACGCCGCCACCGACCGGGAATCGACGGTCTACTGGGTCCGGGTCCCCGCCCGCCAGGCCCGCCGGGCGGCCGACGTCGTCGGCGAGCTGATCATCCGGCCCCGCCTCGAGGACGCCGAGATCGACCACGAGCGCTCGGTCATCGTCGAGGAGATCCGCTCGTACCTCGACGACCCGGCGGAGTACGCCCAGATCCTCATCCAGCAGGCGATGTTCGGCGACGGTCCGCTGGGCCGCGAGATCTGCGGCGACGAGGACGCGATCCGGGCCCTCCCCGAGACCACGATCCGGGCCTTCTGGTCGGCGGCCTACCGACCATCGAACGTGGTCGTGGCGATCGCCGGTGACCTCGACCATGCGGCGGCGCTCGACCTGGTGGCCCCGGCGTTCGGGACCGGCAACGGCGTGGCGCTCGGCTACGGCCCCGCGCCGGACCTCCCGGCGGGGCCGCGTTACCTGCTGGGCCATCGGGACACGACCCAGGCGCACCTCTGCCTGGCGGTCCCGGCGTACCGCCGCGACCACCCCGACTCCTGGGCCCTCGGCGTCCTGAACGGGGTGCTGGGGGAGGGGATGAGCAGCCGGCTCTTCCTGTCCGTCCGCGAGGAGCTCGGGCTGGCCTACGACGTCGGCTCGGGGATCAGCGAGTACGCCGACACCGGCTCGATCGGGGTCTACGCGGGGGTCGACCCGGATGAACTCGGCCCGGCCCTCGAGGCGATCCTCGCCGAGCTGGCGAAGCTGCGCGACGTCGAGGTCTCGGAGCACGAGCTCGACAAGGCGAAGGCGTACCTGTCGGGCGGGCTCGAGCTGCGGATGGACGACACCCGCCACCTCGCCTCGTGGATCGGGGGCCAGGAGGCGCTCCACGAGCGGGTACTCACCCTCGACGAGGCGCTCGAGGCGGTCGCCGCCGTGACCGCGGTCGATATCCGACGGGTCGCCGGCGAGCTCTTCCGCGACGACCTGCTCCGGCTCTCGGTCGTCGCCCCGGCCGGTCACGGCGAGGGGCTCGACGCGGCGCTCCGACTCCCCGGTTCGGGCGGCTGACGGTGGTCCAGGGCGAGCGTCGACGCGATCGACGGAGGACGGTTCGCCGCCCGGATCCCTCGTCTGCCGAGGTCGGCGGGCCGCCGCCCACGGGCGCACCAGCCGAGGTTCCGGAGCGCCCGGCCGAGCTCCGGCTTGCCCGGCTTCACCTCCGGACCGGCTCGTACGCCCTCGCCCGGGTGGAGCTCGAGACGGCCGCCGGCTCGGGCACTCTCGACGCCGAAGCGATGCTCGACCTCGCCGAGATCCGCTGGCGAACGGACGACCTGACCGGCGCCGGGGAGGCCGCTGCCGCGTATCTCGCGGCCGGGCGGGAATCGCTCGTTGCCCTGGCGATCGCCGCCGAGGCGACCTCCGCCCTCGGGCGGCCGGCCGAGGGGCGCCGCCTGGCCCGGCGCGCGGTCGAGATCGCCGATGTCCCGCTGGACACGCTCTTCGCCGGGATCCGACGGAGCGAGGTCTGGCCGACGGAGGCCGTCGCCACCGGCACGGACACTGCCGCCCACCCGGTGGCCCCGGTCGGCGTCCCGCTGCCGGCGGGTGCCGTGGTCGCGCCGGTCGATGGGGAGGCCGGTCCCGGACCGGTCGTGGTCGCGGCCGCTGCCGTCGTCGCGACGCCCGGAGGACCCGGCGCTCTGGCCCAGCGTCCGGCCGACGAGCTGGCTGCCGCGCGGGCGTCACTCACGGCAGGCGATCGCGCGGATGCGGCGGTCCGCCTGGCGGTCGTCCTGAGAGTCTCGCCGAGCCTCGCCCCGGCGGTCCTCGACATCGTCGCCGCCGAGCCGGGGCCCGAGTTCGACCTCATCCGCGGCGATGCGCTCCGGCTCGTCGGGCACGAGAGTCAGGCCAGGCGTTCCTACGCCGCGGCGGTGTCGCGTCTGGGGGGCGACGCCGCGAAGCCCGAGGGTGAGTCGCTCCCGGCCGTCGGTCTGCCCGAGGACGACGCTGCCGAGGCCGAGGCCCGGGCCGAAACGGAGGCGAAGGCCGAGGCGCAGGCCGAGATCGCCGCCGTCGCCGAGGCGGAGGTCCGGCCCGACGCGCCCGACGGTCTCTGGGACACCGGCGACCAGCCCGCAGACCGGGCGTCCGACCAGGGCTGACCGCCCGGGCGCTATCCTTCAGCCGCAGGCACCCCCCCAACCACGATAGGACCACGCACCGTGACCGAACGCACCCTCATCCTCGTCAAGCCGGACGGCGTCCAGCGCCTTCTCGTCGGCCGGATCCTCGGCCGTTTCGAGGAGCGCGGGCTCAAGCTCGTCGGGCTCAAGCTCGTCGGGGTGAGCCGCGAGCTGGCCGAGCAGCACTACGCGATCCACCGTGAGCGACCGTTCTTCGGCTCGCTGGTCGACTTCATCACCTCGAGCCCGCTCGTGGCCCTCGCCGTGGAGGGCCCGAACGCGATCGCGGTCGTCCGGTCGATGGTCGGCGCGACCCGTCCGAACGAGGCCGCCCCCGGCACGATCCGCGGCGACTTCGCCCTCGAGACGGCCCAGAACCTCATCCACGCGTCGGACGGACCGGAGACCGCGGCGAGCGAGCTGGCCCTCTGGTTCGCGCCCGGCGAGCTCCTCGACTACGACCGCGACATCGACCGCTGGGCGCTCGCCCCGGCCGACTGACCGACCGGCCTCAGGAGGACGGCGACGGCCCGGTCGTCGGGCTGGCGCTGCCACCCGGCGTCGGGTTGCCGGACGGCGTCTCGGCCCCCGACGGCGACGGCGGACCCGGCGTCGGGCTCGTGGCGTCGCCCGGCGTGGGCGAGGCCCGGTCCGGGCTCGCCGAGCCGCTGCCCGGCGCCGCGCTCGCGGAGGCGTCGGTGCTCGGGATGACCGATGGCTCGCCCTCATTCGGGGTCGGTGACCCCGCGGACGGTCCGGGCACGTACGTCTCCGTGGGCGCTCCCGGGTCCGGTGCCGGCGCCGCGGCCGCGGCCCGACTGTCGAGCCCACCGACGCCGACCGTCAGTCCGACGATCGCCAGGACGAGCACGCCGGCCGATGCGATCGGCGCCCGGTTCACGTGCCATGTCGCGGCGAGCGCCGGACCGGGCTCCTCGGACGGAGCCCGACGGGGCCGCTCGCCGGCGCCGGCGGCCACGAGCGTCGACGGAGCGCCCACGCCGGCCAGGGCGATTCGTCCGTAGTAGGCCAGCGAGGCCACGCCGCCCAGCAGCACGAGCAGGCTCATCGGGCCGGACCCCAGCGTGAGGTCGATGAGCTCGCTCCGGACATCCCAGCTCAACAGGCCCGGAACGCCGATCGTCGCGACCACGATGAGGAGCAGGCTGGCCGCCAGGAGCGGCGCCCGCCGCGCCCAGCCGCCGAGCTCCGGGATCCGCCGCGTGTCGAAACGGATCCGCAGGGCGACCGCCCACGCGGCGAAGGCCGTCTTGACCACGACGAAGATGAGGATCCAGGCCCGGGTGGGTTGCCAGGCCGCGGGGTCGAGGATCGCCAGGCCGAGGATGATGAACCCCGCGTCCTGGAGGATCGAGTAGCCGACCACGTGCTCCAGGTCGTCCTGGAGCCAGGCCCCGATCGCGCCGAGGACGATCGTCAGGGCGGCGACGGCCACGACCAGCCCGCGCTCGACGTCGAGGGGCATGAGCAGAGGAGCCACCGACCGGTCCATCCAGGCGAGGGCGACAACCGCGAACCCGGCCGGTGCCCAGGCGAGCAGGAGTGGGAGGGCCGGCTCCGGCGCGGAGTCGGCGAGGCGAGCCGCCCAGCGGTGGAACGGGATCGCCCCGAACCGGATCGCCGCCCCGAGCGCGACCGCGAGGAAGGCGAGCCCGTAGACCGTGGGGTCGGCCGGCGGGGTCCCGATCGGCCGATCGATCCAGGCCATCCCCACGATCGCGAGGGCGCCGGCGACCACGATCGCCCGGAACTCGCGGCTGGCCACGGTCACGTCCCGGGCGGTGACCGGCGATGCGACCGTGATCAGGGTGACCCCGAGGGAGCCGGCGAGGACCACCAGGAGGGCGTCGGTCGAGTCTCCCACGGCCAGCGCGACGGCCAGCGTCCCGAAGCCGCCGAGGAGGGCGGCCGGGAGGTCCGGACGCCACTCCGTCGCGAGCGCGACGACCGTGATGATCAGCCCGGTGAACGCCCCGAGGGCCAGGAAGAGCCGACCGAACTCGGTGGCCTGAACCTGTCCGGTCCCGACCACGGCGCGCTCGCCGGGCACGATCGCCAGGGCGGCGAGGGTGGCCAGCCCGAGGCCGGCCAGACCGATCGCCAGCGACGCCTGGGGCCAGCGCCGGGTCAGCAGGGCGCCGACGGCCGCCCCGAGGGTCACGACGATGAACGGCAGGAGGCTCATCCGCCGACCGGCCCATCGGCGGACTCGGGACCGTAAGCGGACTCGGGACCGTCGTCGGGTGCGGGCGCCGGGTCGGGCGCCGGGTCGGGTGCGGCGTCCGGCGCCGAGTCGGGTGCGGCTTCCGGCGCCGAGGCAGGTTCGTCGGCGATCGGTGCCGGCGCAAGCGCGTCTTCGTGCGCCGGGGCCGGTCCGGCGGCGATCCCGGCACCCGCGACGGGCTCGGTGTCGTCGGGGATCCCGGTCGCGCCGACCGGCTCCTCGGGGGGCACGTCCGACGCGGTCGCCCGGTGGGCATCCGGCTCGTGCGTCGACCGCCCGGGTCGCCCGAGATGCCCGGGTCGCCCAGGGCGCCGCGCGCGCCAGGTCAGACGCGCGCCCTCGCCGGCCGAGGCCGCCGCGATCGGGTGGGCCTCGAAGACGGCGGTCGCCCGGGTCTCGTCCCGGAGGGCGAAGCTCTCGGTTGTCGCCACGGCTGCCGCGCCGAGGACCGCCGTCGTCACGAGGAGCGCGAGGGTCAGGCCCGCCGTCAGGAGCTGCTCCAGCGGGGCCGGGGTCCCGGCGAGACCGACCCGGACCAGCTCGGCGCCGGTGATCAGGACCGAGAGCGCGATCCCGAGCCGGAGGACGTCGGTCGCGCGGGCGACCGGAGCGATCGCCAGGGCGATCAGGGCCAGCCCGGCTCCGAGGGCGAGCGGCGGCCCCACCGGGGTACTGGCCAGGCCGTCCGACCCGAAGCCGATGACGAACGCGGCGGCAGCGGCGAGGGCCTCGGCCGGCAGTCCCACGAGCGAGCCGCGGGTGACCCGCGACCCTCGGCCGATGACGACGAAGAGCAGGTAGCCGCCGAGGAGTGCCGCGACCGCGCGCACGCCGAGGGCCGCGATCCCCGCCGGTGGGTCGGCCACGAGCGGAGCCGCCATGAGACCGGCGACCAGACCGACGAGGGCGGTGCGGGCATCGCGAGCCGTGACCGCGACGAGCGCCCCGACGACGGTGACGAACGCGGCGACCACGAGCAAGGCGATCACGGCGTCCCGGCGGGGACCTCCGGATAGGTCGGGGTCGGGAGGATCCCGAAGACGTTGAACGGCCAGTAGCGGAGCCACGCCCGACCGACGACCGAGTCCCGCTGGATCGTGCCGAAGACGCGCGAGTCGGACGATTGCTCCCGGTGGTCGCCCAGGACGAAGAGCTCGCCCGGGGCCACGGTCCAGTCGGTCCGGTCGGGCGGCGCCTCGGTGGGCTGGTTGGGCACGGTGCCCGGGTAGGTGTACGGCTCGTCGAGCAGGACGCCGTTGACGTAGACGCCGCCGTCGCGGATCGAGACCCGGTCGCCGGGCAGTCCGATGACCCGCTTGATGAACGGCGTGTCGCCGCCCTGGTCGTAGCCCGCCGGCGGCTTGAAGACGATGACGTCACCCCGGCTGTAGTCGTCGAACCGCGGCGTCAGCTTGTCCACCAGGACGTACTCGCCGGGCTGGAGCGTGTTCTCCATCGACATCTGCTGGACCTGGTACGGCTGGGCGACGAAGTTCTGGATGACGAGGAAGATGACGAGGGTCAAGACAAGTGTCTCGACGACCTCGAAGAGACACCCGAACGGGCGTTGGCTCACAAGTCCGGCAGTATAGGTGGTGGGCACCCGGTGCGCCCCCGGCACGCTCGCGACGGCCGTCGGGACCGCCCGGGCGCGCATCGGTCCCGCTGCATATCCCGCATCGTGTCTCTGGTTTGACCCGCCTCGCGGCCGCTTGCTACACTCGCGCCGCCCTGAAAGGTTGCAGTCCCGGCTCGATCCGGGACGGCCTGGACGCCCGTGATCCGTACCCCCGACCCCGCCCGTGGGCGGTGCCCGCCGTGCCCCGGGGACGGTGACCCCCGCAGGAGGAGACGCACACCCACATGGACGCCAAGGCGCTCCAGCTGATCATCCCGATCGCCGGCCTGGCCGCGGTCCTCTTCGCCATCTACCTCGCCCGCGACGTCCTCCGACGCGACCAGGGGCCGCAGGCGATGCAGGACGTCGCCAGCACGATCCTCGAGGGTGCCGTCGCGTTCATCCGCCGCCAGTACCGGACGATCGCGATCCTGGCCCTCTTCGCGGCCGTCATCCTGGGCGCGATCATCGCGACGGTCGAGACGAAGGACTTCGCCGAGACGGAGTACTTCGGGATCGACCTCGGGATCCGGACCGGCGTCGCCTTCCTCGTCGGGGCCACCTGCTCGATGGCCTCGGGGATCATCGGCATGTACATCAGCGTCAAGGCCAACGTTCGGACCGCATCCGCGGCCCAGCGCAGCCTCGTCGAGGCGGTCCAGGTCGCGATGCGCGGCGGCGCGGTGAGCGGGTTCCTCGTGGTCGCCCTCTCCCTCCTCGGGGTCTACGGGATCTTCGTCCTGTACGGCGGGCTCGATCATCCGGCGGTCGCGCCGTTCCTCATCGTCGGCTTCGGCTTCGGGGCCAGCTTCGTCGCCCTCTTCGCCCAGCTCGGCGGCGGGATCTATACCAAGGCCGCCGACGTGGGCTCGGACCTGGTGGGCAAGGTCGAGGCCGGGATCCCCGAGGACGACCCCCGGAATGCCGGGGTCATCGCGGACCTCGTCGGCGACAACGTCGGCGACTGCGCCGGCCGTGGGGCGGACCTCTTCGAGTCGACCGCCGCCGAGAACATCGGGGCGATGATCCTGGGCGTCAGCGTCTACGCCATCGCGCTCAAGGCCGGCTGGCCGAACCCGGCGGCCTGGATCTTCTTCCCGCTCGTGGTCCGGGCCTTCGGGCTCCTGGCCACGATCGTCTCCGTCGCGTTCTTCATCCGCGGCCGCGAGGACGAGAACCCGATGAACATCCTCAACCGCGGCTACTGGGTCACCACACTGCTCTCGGTGATCGGCCTGGCGATCACCACGAACCTGATGATGTCGACCGGCAGCCAGACGGGTCCGGATGGCTTCCCGACCTGGATCTACTTCTTCCTGGCCGGGCTGGTCGGCCTGGCGACCAGCGTCGCCTTCGTCTACATCACGCAGTACTACACGGCCGGCTCGTATCGGCCGGTCAAGGAGATCGCCGAGGCGTCCAAGACGGGCCCGGCGACCAACATCATCGCCGGCGTCGCGGTCGGCTTCGAGACGACGGCGGTGACCGCGATCTCGATCGTCATCGCCCTCTTCGTCAGCCACTGGCTGGGCGATCGCGCCGGGATCGTCAACGAGAACGGCGTCAATGTGGGTGGCATCTTCGGGACCGCCGTGGCCACGATGGGCATGCTCATGACGACCGCCTACATCCTGGCGATGGACACCTTCGGGCCGATCACCGACAACGCCGGCGGTATCGCCGAGTTCAGCCGGGCGGAAGCGGGCGCCCGCAGCATCACCGACCGCCTCGACGCCGTCGGCAACACGACGAAGGCGCTGACCAAGGGCTACGCGATCGCGTCGGCCTCGCTGGCGGCGTTCCTGCTCTTCTCGGCCTACATCGACAAGGTGAACCTCATCCTGCGCGTCCAGGGCCGGCCGCTCATGGAGTCGGTCAACCTGGCCAACGTGAACGTGTTCATCGCGGCGTTCATCGCGGCGATGCTCGTCTACCTGTTCAGCTCGCTGGCCATCCGGGCCGTCGGCACGACCGCCCAGGCGATCATCGTGGAGGTCCGCCGCCAGTTCCGGGAGATGCCCGGGATCATGGACTACACCCAGCGCCCGGACTACGCCCGGGTCGTCGACATCACGACCAGCGCGGCCCTTCGCGAGATGATCCTGCCGGGCGCCCTGGCGGTCGGCACGCCGATCGTCGTCGGGGTCCTGCTGGGCTACGAGGCCGTCGCCGGCTTCCTGATGATCGGGACGATCAGCGGCGTGCTGCTGGCGACCGTCCTGAACAACGGCGGCGGCGCCTGGGACAACGCCAAGAAGTACATCGAGGCGGGCCACCTCATGGACGCGGCCGGGAACGTCCTGGGCAAGAAGACCGAGGCGCATGCCGCAGCGGTCGTCGGCGACACCGTCGGCGACCCGTTCAAGGACACCGCCGGTCCGTCCCTCCACGTCCTCGTCAAGCTCATCGCGACGATCGCGCTCGTCCTCGCGCCCCTGTTCGTCCGGTAGGCGCCCGGCCTCTCGGGGCGGTCGTCCGCGCCCGTCCCTAGGAGCACCTCATGCCGATCGCACTCCAGGCCCTGGTCATGGGGCTCATCCAGGGACTGACCGAGTTCCTGCCGATCTCCAGCTCCGGGCACCTCATCGTGGCGCCCTACCTGTTCGGCTGGGACGACCCGTTCCTCACCTCGCTCGTGTTCAGCGTGATGCTCCACATGGGCACGCTCGTCGCGCTGCTCGTCTACTTCTGGCGGGACTGGCAGGTCCTCGTCCCGGCCGGCTTCGCGACGATCCGGGACCGCTCGTTCCGGGACGACCCGAACCGCCGGCTCGCCTGGCTGATCGTCGCCGCGACCATCCCGGCCCTCATCATCGCGCCGATCCTCAACGACACGCTCGAGGCCGCGGTGCGGTCGGCGGGCGTCGTCGCGATCACGATGGTGATCGGCGCGGCGGTCCTCTGGCTGGCCGACCGCTGGGGCGCCAAGGATCGGGGCGAGGGACGGCTCAGCTTCGTCCAGGCACTGGTGATCGGCGGCGCCCAGGCGTTCGCCCTGATCCCGGGGATCAGCCGTTCGGGGATCAGCATCTCGGCCGGCCTGCTCGTGGGCCTGACCCGCGAGTCGGCCGCCCGGTTCAGCTTCCTGATGGCCACTCCGATCATCGCGGCGGCGGGACTGTACGAGGGGGTCAAGGTCGTCCGGGGTGGCGCCGGCGTGCCGGTCGAGCCGGTCGCGCTCGTCGTCGGGATGCTCGCCGCCCTCGTGGCCGGCCTGGCCGCGATCCACTTCATGCTCCGCTACCTGCGCACGAACACGATGACGATCTTCGTCGTCTACCGCCTCGTCGTCGCCGCGGTCGTCATCGCCGTCGTCCTCAGTCGCTGATCGAGGCGGGCCGATGGAGGTGATGAAGCAGCTCCGCCAGCGGTCCATCCGGGATCTCGTCGAGCAGCGGCCCATCCGGACCCAGCAGGAGCTGGCCGCCGCCCTGCGCGAACGTGGCTTCCGGACCACCCAGGCCACGATCAGCCGCGACGTCGCCGAGCTCGGCCTCATCAAGGTCGCGCGCGAGGGGACGGTCGCCTACGCCCTCCCGCCGCGGCTCGTGGAGACCGAGGCCAGCGGCGAGGACCGCCTCCGCAAGCTGCTGGCCGATCTGCCGGTCGAGATCCGCGAAGCCGGGCTCCTGCTCGTGATCCGTACCCTGCCCGGCTCGGCCCACGCGATCGCGGCCGCCCTCGACCGGGCCCGCTGGCCGGAGGTCGCCGGGTCGGTCGCCGGCGACGACACCCTCTTCGTCGCGTTCACCGACCGGACGTCGCTCGGCCGGATCAAGCGCCGCCTCCTGAGGCTCGCCGAGTAGCCCCGGGCTTTGACACTCCGCCTGCCGCGGGCTACCATTCGTCGCGGTCGAACTTCAGGGGCGCGGCACGCGCGCCGTCCTGGAGTTCTTTCCTTTACCCAGACCTGAGCCGACGGCCGATCGGCCGTACCTACGGGGGTCCACCCGCCGTGAACACGAAGCCCACCTACCTCAGCCGGGACGGTCTCGAGAAGCTCCGCGTGGAGTACGACGAGATGGTCAACGTCCGTCGGGCAGAGGTTGCGAATCGGATCCACGATGCCAAGGAGCACGGCGACCTCTCGGAGAACGCCGAGTACGAGGATGCCAAGAACGAGCAGGCCTTCGTCGAGGGTCGGATCCAGACCCTGGAAGCGCTGATCAAGAACGCCACGATCATCGACGAGCAGCACTCCACGGAGCACGTCCAGATCGGCTCGACCGTCACCGTCGACAGCGCCGACGGCAAGGAGACGTTCACGATCGTGGGCTCAACCGAGGCCAGCCCCCGCGAGGGTCGGATCTCGAACGAGTCGCCGGTCGGCCGGGCCCTGCTCGGTCGCAAGAAGGGTGACAAGGTCCTCGTGCGCGTTCCCGCCGGCGACTTCAGCTACTCGATCGTCAGCATCCGCTAGCCCGGCGAACGCCGGGCGGAGCCCGGCTCCGGCCGGGAGCGAGGACCCGATGGACTGGGCCGACGAACTCGCCGCATCGGTCAGCGGCCCCCAGGTCGTGAACGACAGCAAGACCCCGTCGGGCACCGTCCACGTCGGCAGCCTCCGTGGTCCGGTCATCCTCGATACGATCACCCGCGCTCTCCGGGCCCACGGTCTCGAGACCCTCCTGCTCTACGGCGTCGACGACATGGACCCGATGGACGCCCAGGCCCTGCTGACCCCGGACGCGATCGACCACGAGATGGGTCGGCCGCTCGCCCACGTCCCGGACCAGGTCGCCGACGGGCATGCCTCCTACGCCCGTCATCACGCCCAGGCGTTCATCGACACGTTCGCCGGGCTCGGCATCCGCCCCGACCGCTACTACTGGATGAGCGAGATCTACCCGACCGGGGCGATGGATCCGTTCATCCGCACGGCGCTGGATCGGGCCGACCGGGTCCGCGAGATCTACCGTCGGGTGGCGAACGTCCAGCACCCCGACGAGTGGCATCCGTTCCAGGTCGTCTGCGAGGTCTGCGGCAAGGTCGGGACGACGATCGTGACCCGCTGGGACGGCGAGCGGGTCTTCTACGAGTGCCGGCCGGCCCAGGTGACCTGGGCCCGGGGCTGCGGCCATTCCGGCTGGATCTCGCCGTTCGGCGGGACCGGCAAGCTTGGCTGGAACCTCGAATGGGCCGCCCAGTGGAGCCTGTTCGGGGTGACGATCGAGCCCTGCGGCAAGGACCTCTCGACGGCCGGTGGGTCGCGCGACCGCTCCGACGCGATCGCCCGCGAGGTCTTCGAGCGGGAGCCCCCGCTCAACGTGCCCTACGAGTTCCTCAACATCGGCGGGCGGAAGATGTCCACCTCGAAGGGTCGCGGGGCCGCCGCCCACCGGATCGTCGAGGTCGTTCCCCCGGAGCAGCTTCGGCTGCTCTTCCTGAGACCCCGGCCGCAGTCGGCCATCGAGTTCGACCCGGAGGGGACCGACGCGATCCCCCGCCTGTTCGACGAGTTCGACAAGCTCGCCGACGCGACCGCCGGCCGGGAGGTCAGGGGGACCCTGCCACCGTCGCCGGAACGGATCTTCGCCTACGTCTCGCTGTCCACCGATCCGGCGGTCGTGGCCGAGCGCGCGGCTGCCTTCCGGCTCCCGTTCGCGGACGTCTCGCTGCTCGTCCAGCGGGAGGATCTGGACCTGGCGGCCATCGCCGCGGCGGACAAGCCCGGGACGCTCACCCCGGTCGAGCAGGGGATCCTGGCCGAGCGCGAGCGAGCCGCCCGGGCCTGGCTCGAGACGTATGCCCCCGACTCGGCTCGCGCCCCGCGGGTCTCCGCGGAGCTGCCGGCTCAAGCGGCCGAGCTCGAGCCCGTCCAGCGACGATTCCTCGGTGCGCTCGCCGCCGCCGCCGCCGGCCTGCCCGACGAGGCCAATGCCGCGGCCTGGCAGGACCTCGTCTTTCGGACCGCAGCGGAGGCGGGAGCCACGAACCGCGCGGCGTTCGTCGCGATCTACCTCGCCTTCTACGGGCTTCCCCAGGGCCCGCGGGCGGGTCGGGTCCTCGCCACCCAACCCCGCGATCTCGTCATCGAGCGGCTCCGCGCCGCGTCCACGACCCGGGAGGTGACGGCATGAGCGTCGGGTTGCAGCGACTGCGCGAGGATGCCGAGACGATCCGCCGGGGCGCGATCGACAAGGGGGAGGACCCGGCGATCGTCGACGAAGCCCTGGCCGTCGATGCCCGGCGGCGCGAGCTGCTCGCCGAGGGCGACCGGCTGAAGGCAGAGCGCAACCAGGCCTCGAAGGCGGTCGGCGAGGCGATCCGGGCCGGCGCCGACGCGAACGGCCCCGAGGTCACGGCGCTCAAAGCGACATCGACCGAGGCCGGGGTGCGGATCGCCGAGATCGACGCCGAGCTGGCCACCGTCGAGGCGCGGGTCGAGGACCTCCTCCTGCGGATCCCCAACCCGGCCGACCCGGGGGTGCCGGTCGGCGGCGAGGAGGCGAACGTCACGGTCCGGACCTGGGGGCAGCTCCTGCCGCGGCTCGAGCCGGTCGTCGGCGAGGTCGGTGCGGACGCGGCCGTCGGTGCGGCGACGTGGGAGCGCCTGCCCCACTGGGACGTGGCCGCCCGGCTCGGGATCTTCGACCTCGAGCGTGGGGCCAAGATCGCCGGTTCCGGGTTCCCGGTCTACCGCGGCCTGGGCTCGGGCCTCCAGCGAGCGCTCATCAGCTGGTTCCTTGACGTCCACTCGCGCGAGAACGGGTTCGTCGAGATCTGGCCGCCGGCGGTCGTCAACGCCGCCTCGGCCCGGGGCACCGGTCAGATCCCCGACAAGGAAGACCAGATGTACGTCGTCACCCGCGACGAGCTCTACCTGGTCCCCACCGCCGAGGTCCCGGTCACGAACCTCCATCGCGACGAGATCCTCGACGGGTCCGAGCTCCCGATCCGCTACGCGGCCTACACCCCGTGCTTCCGCCGGGAGGCCGGGGCGGCCGGCAAGGACACCCGGGGGATCCTCCGGGTCCACCAGTTCGACAAGGTGGAGATGGTCCTCTTCGAGCGTCCGGACGAGTCCGAGGCAGCCCTCGAGTGGATGACCGGTCGGGCCGAAGACCTCCTTCAGCGGCTGGGCCTGGCCTACCGGGTGCTCCTCATGAGCACCCGTGAGATGGGCTTCGTGCAGGCCAAGAAGTACGACCTCGAGGTCTGGGCCCCCGGGGTGGAGCGCTGGCTCGAGGTGAGCTCGTGCTCGAACTTCCGGGACTACCAGGCGCGCCGGATGGCCGTCAGGTACCGACCCGAGCCCGGCGCGAAGCCCGAGCTCGTCCACACCCTCAACGGATCCGGTCTGGCCCTCGCCCGGATCGTCGCCGCGATCCTCGAGACGTACCAGCGGCCCGACGGGTCGGTCGTCGTCCCGGAGGTCCTTCGGCCCTACCTGGGGCGGGATACCATCTCCCTGCCGGGCTGACCCGCCTCGCGCAGGCTCGGCTGAGGGAGCTGTCAGATGGATGATCCGACCCGTGAGCCCGTCCCCGACGCGACGTCGGCCGAGGTGCCGACCACCGCGAGCGAGGCGCTCGCAGGCGCCGAAGCCGACGCAACCGGGGACGCCACCACGCCCGTCACGGTCCCGGCACCCTCGATCCCGCCTCCACCCGCCGATGCCTGGGCCTCGACGGAAGGACCGTCGGCCGCAGCGCCACCGCCACCGACCGCATGGGAGGGGCCCGAGGAGGTGGTCGGACCGGCTCCCGGGTACGCCTTCGGCGGCGCCGGCGAACGGCTCATCGCCTACATCGTGGACGGCATCCTGATCTCGCTGATCGGCCTCGTCGGCTTCGTCGTCGGGACGGGCCTGGTGCTCGTCTTCTGGCCGCTCGGGTTGATCGTGTACCTCGTGACCCCGCTCATCTGCCTGAGCTACTTCCCGTGGTTCTGGCATCGGACGGGCCAGACACCTGGCCTGCGGATGTTCGGCCTCCGGGTCGTCCGCGACCACGACGGCGGCCCGATCAGCGTGGGCGCGGCGATGCTCCGCCTCGTCGGCTACTGGATCAATTCGATCGTCTTCTACATCGGGTTCATCTGGATCTTCATCGACAAGCGGAAGCGCTGCTGGCACGACCTCATCGCCGGCACGGTGGTGATCAAGCGGCTGTGAACCGGCCCGTCGTCGGACCGGAAGCCGTCTGGCCGCGGGCCCGGCCGGTCGTCGCCGACTGGTATCCTCCCGCCCGGAGAGGTGGCAGAGCGGCCGATTGCGGCGGTCTTGAAAACCGCTGACCGAAAGGTCCGTGGGTTCGAATCCCACCCTCTCCGCCAACGTGATGAGCGTGAACGTGTCCGGCCCGGCGGCCTCGTCGTTTGGGCGGCCTCGTCAGGCTCGACGGCCGCCGACGGCTGATCCCTTTGGACCCGTGACCCTCGGCGTCGACCGCGTCCTCCTCGAGGACCGGGAAGCGACTGCCTTCGTCGTGCGATCGCGCCCAGGCGGCCAGCCGAGCCGGAGCGACGTGGTACCCATCGCTTGGATCGGCGAGACGGCGCCCTGTTAGGCTCCGCCGACGGTGCCAGCCGGCCGACCGGATGTCCACCGACAAGTCGGCCTGCGCGCGCGACAGGCAGGAGGCGAGATGCGTCCCGCGTCGTTCATCTTCGTCGTGGCCGCGGCCGGCCTCCTTGGCGGTGGCTGCGCCGCGGCACCCGCCGAGCCCGTGTCCTCCGCCGCAGCCACTGCGGTCGCCCCGTCACCGACGGCTGCCGCGAGCCGCGACCCCTGGGCGGGTGACCTGTCGCTGCTCGACGAGCAGGTGCGCGCCATCCATCCGGATCCGTTCGCCATCAACCCCGAGTCGGCTTGGGTGGCGAAGCTGGCCGAGTTGCACAAGACGCTTCCCGGCGCGACGCCAGATCAGCGGATCGTCCAGTTCGCCAGCCTCGTCGGCCTGCTCGACACGCATTCCGGCCTCTCCGGACCATTCCACCTGTACAACCTCCTCCCATACCGGTTCGCTGATGGGTGGTCCGTTATCCAGGACGATGAGGACATTTCGCTCGTCGGGACGCGGCTCGTGTCCATCGGCGGACATCCGATCGTGGACATCGAGGCCGCGATGCGACCGCTCGTGCCGGCCGACAACGAGAGCGGCAAGCTGGACGGGCTCCAAGTGCCGATGATCACCGTCGAGTTCCTTCACGGTCTTGGTCTCATCGACGACCCGGCCAAGCCCACCTTCGTGTTCGAACGTCCGGATGGCACCCAGGTGACCGCCGACCCGAACTCGATCGCCATCGAAAACTGGCAGGAGCAATACCACGGCGGCCTGCAAGGTAACGCCCCCGAGGCGGTCAAGCGCCGCGCTGAACCTGCGTGGGGTCGTCTCGACACGGCCACGAAGACGTTCGTCTTCTCGTACAACGACTACACCGAAGGCGACCTGACTCCGGTCATCGCCTCGATGGATGCCGCACTTGCGAAAGGCATCGCTGACCGGGTGATCCTCGACATGCGCTACATCCGGGGAGGCAATGGCGACCTTGCGGGTCCGCTGATCGACGCACTGGCCGGCGACAAGCGGATCAACCGCCCCGGCGGCCTGATCGTCCTGACCGGGCGCGAGAACGTCTCCGCGGGCACCGTCGTGGCAGGTGCGCTCGACCGCGGAACCAAGGCGACCCTGATCGGCGAGATGACGCCGGCACGGGCCGACAACTTCCTGTGCGACTGCAGCGACATCTTCCTTCCCGATTCCCGGCTGACCGTCACCGTGCCTACCCAGTTCCTCAGGAACGGTGACCCGCGCCCCGCCGTCGAGCCCGACATCCCGTTCGCCCTAACCGCCGCCGACTTCTTCGCCGGCAAAGACCCGGCCCTGGACCTAGCCCTGAGGAGCCGACCGCCTGCGCCGTAGTTCCGTCGCGTCAGTCAGCATCGCTCATCGATGGCCGTGTGACGGGGGACAACGCGGGTCCACCTTGACAGTGGCGCTTGCCGGCGTCGTCGTCCCAGGTCCGGGTCTGGATCCGACCCTCGATGGCGACCTGCTGGCCCTTGCCGAGGTACTGGCCGCAGACCTGGGTGAGCTTGTCCCACGCCCGAGAGGCGGCCAACCTCGGGCCACCGGGCTGCGACGGTAGGTCCGTCGATGGACGGACCGAAGGATGCTCGCGAGCGTTGGCTCCCTAGTCGAGCGTCGGCGTGTTCGAGGTCGCCGGGATGCCAGCCAGGATCCGCCGGCGCAACCGCGCGAGGTTCTTGCGGGTCTCTGCTCGACCGACCGCAGGAAAGATCGGGTCCAGGAGGTTCAGCGGGAACCGCATGCGGTGGGGACCTCGCCCGCTAGATACAAGGCCCGGGACGCTCGATCGCGGTGCGGACGGGAACCGGCGCCATGACCCGAGTCGCTCCCACTGGCCGGTGAGGGCTCGTGAACTTCGGCTGGTGTGGAAGATCGGCGCGTTCGGACCTTGCCCGGGGCCTGCGGCCGGCGCCGCGCGGCGATCCTGCCCATCGCTCCCACAGATAGGTCCAGCCGGTTGCGCGCCGACCGAGCCGGTCCGAGGTCCGGTCACCGTCCACCCCATCGCCAGCAGCGATCAGGCCGACCCCTGGGAGCCTGGATGGAGGGCGTCGGACCCCCAACCGTCGGAATCGATCGCCCGGAGCGATAGCCCGGGGCGCGGACGCGATCGCCCGGGGCGCGGACGCGATAGCCCGAGCGCCGACGCGGTACCGGGGCGCGGACGCGATAGCCCGGGGCGCGGACGCGATCGCCCGGGGCGCGGACGCGATCGCCCGGAGCGATATCCCGGGGCGCGGAATCGATCGCCCGGAGCGATAGCCCGGGGCGCGGACGCGATAGCCCGAGCGCCGACGCGTGCCCGCCTGCAGCCCGCGTCCTCGCCGCCCTTGACGCCATCCCGGACCCTGCCCATACTCCCGGCTACATCACGAAGAACGGGCGTTGATCGGGACGAGTACCCGTCGCGCGTCGGCACAGAGACCCGGTGGCTGGTGGAAACCGGGGCGACGACGGCGGGGGATGGACCCGGGAGCCTCCGGACCGAACGGCCACCGCGGCAACCGTGGGACGCCCAGTAGGCTCCGGCGCAGAGCGCCAGCGATATCGGGCAGCGCCGATCAGCGGCGACGGGCGAGAGCCCGCGGCCGACCCGTCGGTCACGAGAGTGCGGCACACGCCGAATGAGGGTGGCACCGCGGAAGGCACGGCCTTTCGTCCCTGGGGACGAAGGTCGTTTTTCATGTCCGTCGGGACGGATCCCGCCCGACACCGCAGTGCATCGCCCGGAGGCGTCGAACCCGTGAGCACCACCGATCCGCTGAGTCTGACCGAAGCCAAGCGCCTCGTCGGCAACGCCGACACGATCCTCCTGCGAGCGACCCGCGACGCCGACCTCGAGACGCCGATCGGCGCGTTCCTGCGCCTCGACGACGGCGGCCCGGCGTATCTCCTGGAGTCCGTCGAGGGCGGCGAGCGGCTCGGCCGGTACAGCTTCATCGGCGTGGGTCCGCGTCGCCTCCTCGAGGTCCGCGACGGGGTGGCCACGGTCCAGACGCGGCCGGTCACGGTGCCCGTCTACGCCCCCGACCTGCCGACCGTCGTCGAGGCGACCCCGGACCCGCTGGCCGCGCTCCGCGGGTTCGTGCCTCGGCGTCGGGTCCTGCCCGTCGAAGGGATGCCCCGGTTCACCGGCGGTGCGGTCGGCGCCCTCGCCTACGACGCGGTCACGAGCTTCGAGCCTTCCGTCCCGCTCCCGGCCGCCGACCCGGTCGGCGTCCCCGCGGCGGCCTTCATCGAGACGGACCTCGTCCTCGTCTTCGACCACCTCACCCACACGATGAGCGCGATCGCGAGCCTCCACACCGATGCCCCCGATCTCGAGGGCCGCTATGCCATCGCCGAGCGGGCGGTCTTTGAGGCCCTCGAGCGGACCGCCCGGCCGAGCGCCGCGGAGCTGACCGCGGCGACGGCCGCCCGTGGGGGCGGTCCCGGCGGCCGACGGGCGGTCGAGGGGGCGCCCGCGGCCCTGTCCGAGGCCAGGGTCGAGACGAGTCTCGGTCGCGACGCCTACATCCGGGCGGTCGAGACGGCGAAGGACGCGATCGCCGCCGGCGAGGCGATCCAGGTGGTCCTCGCCAGGCGCCAGTCCTTCGACCTCCCGGCCGGACCCGACGGCACGGCGATCGACGGGATCGGCCTCTACCGCGCGCTCCGACGGGTCAACCCGAGCCCGTATCTGTTCTTCGTTCGGACCCCCTCGTTCGAGGTCGTCGGGGCGAGTCCGGAGCTCCTCCTCCAGGTGGAGGGCGACCGGCTGACCACCCACCCGATCGCCGGCACCCGGCCGCGCGGGGCGACCCCGGCCGAGGACCAGCTCCTGGCCGAGCAGCTCCAGCGCGACCCGAAGGAGAAAGCCGAGCACGTGATGCTCGTCGACCTCGGCCGCAACGACCTCGGTCGGGTGAGCCGGCCCGGGACCGTCCGGGTGACGAAGTACATGGAGGTGGAGCGCTACAGCCACGTCCTCCACCTGGTGAGCCACGTCGAGGGCCGGCTCCGACCCGGGATGGACGCCCTCGACGCGCTCCGCTCGGTCTTCCCGGCGGGCACCCTCTCGGGCGCCCCGAAGGTCCGGGCGATGCAGCTCATCGCGGCGGCCGAAGGCGAGCGGCGGGGGCTCTACGGCGGCGCCGTGGGCTACCTCGGGTACGACGGCAACCTCGACACGGCGATCACGATCCGGAGCGCCGTCCTGCGCGGCGGGATGGCCCACGTCCACACCGGGGCGGGGATCGTGGCCGGCTCGATCCCGGAGAAGGAGTTCGAGGAGACCGAGCACAAGGCGGCCGCCCTGCGTCGGGCGATCGAGCTCGCGGCCGGCCTGGGCGACGCTCCCGGTCGGACGGCCGCCGGCGCCCAGGAGCCGGGGTCCGCCACCGAGGCCGAGTCCGCGGCCGGGAGCGCGGTCGGCGGGGGAGGGGCGCGGTGATCCTCGTCATCGACAACTACGACTCGTTCACCTTCAACCTGGTCCAGGCGCTCGAGGCGGCCGGGGCGGACGTCCGGGTCGTGCGCAACGACGCGATCGATCGGAACGGCGTCGAATCGCTCGCCGACGACCCGGCGGCTGGTCTCCGGGGGATCGTCGTGTCGCCCGGCCCGGGCGACCCCGGGTCGGCCGGGATCTCGGTGGCCGCGATCGAGGTGGCGGCGGACCGGTCGATCCCCCTCCTCGGGGTGTGCCTCGGGATGCAGTCGATGGCGGTCGCGTTCGGCGGCCGGATCGTCCGGGCGCCGACCCTCGTCCACGGTGAGGCCTCCGAGGTGACCCACGACGGCGAGGGCCTGCTGCGCGGACTGTCGCCGGCCTTCATGGCCGCCCGATACCACTCCCTGTGCGTCGATCGGGAGACCCTGCCGGACGTCTTCCGGATCACCGCGATGACCGAGGAGGACGGGGTGATCATGGGGCTCCGACACACGTCGCTGCCGCTCGAAGGCGTCCAGTTCCACCCTGAATCGGTCCTCACTCCGGAGGGTCCGCACCTCCTTGCAAACTTCCTCCGGCTGGCCGGCGAGGGTGAGGCCGGGCGTCTCGACGCGGTCGCCGGGTCGTTCGCCACGGCCGGGATGGCCGACGTCGCCGAGGCGGCCGGTCGATGAGCGACATCGTGCAGGCGGCGCTGGCGGCCGTCGTCGACGGGCGGACGTTGAGCCTCGACGAGGCACGCGGGGCGATGGGCGCGGTCATGGACGGTGAGGCGACGCCGGCCCAGCTCGCCGCGCTCCTCGTGGCCCTGCGGATGCGCGGTGAGACCATCGACGAGCTGGTGGGCTTCGCCGGCGCGATGCGCGATCGGGCCGTCCGGGTCGCGTCGCCCGCCGGGACGATCGACCTCGTCGGGACCGGCGGTGACGGCAGCGGCACGTTCAACATCTCGACGACGGCCTCGCTCGTGGTGGCGGCGGCCGGCGTGCCCGTCGCGAAGCACGGCAACCGGGCGATCACCTCCCGCTCCGGGTCGGCCGACGTCCTCGACGCGCTCGGGGTCCGGATCGACCACGACGCGGCCAGCGCGGGCGAGGCGCTGCTGCGGGTCGGCTATGCCTTCCTGTTCGCACCCGTCTTTCACCCGGCCATGCGTCACGCCGGGCCGACCCGGCGCGAGATCGGGGTCCGGACCTCGTTCAACCTCCTGGGGCCCCTCACGAACCCGGCCGGGGCCACGCGACAGGTCCTCGGGGTCGGTGACGCCGCGGTCGCCCCACGCCTGGCCGAGGTGGCTCGGCGCCTGGGGACCGAGCGGACGCTCGTCGTCCACGGCGAGCGGGTCGACGAGCTGCCCCTCGATGGCAGCGGCGTCATCCTCGACGTCACTCCCGGCGGGATCGTGAGCCAGGCCATCGACCGGTCCGCGCTCGCCGACCTGGGATTCTCCCCGCGATCGAACGCCGATCTCGCCGGCGGGAGCCCGGCGGAGAACGCGGCGCTCGTGGAGGCCGTCCTCGCCGGGGCGGCGGGTGCGTATCGCGACGTCGCGGTCCTCAATGCCGCCGCCGGATTCCTGGCCGCTGGTCGAGTGGGGACCCTGGCCGAGGGAGCCGACCTCGCCCGGGCCACGATCGACGCCGGGTCCGCCGCGGCGCTGCTCGAGCGGCTCCGGGCCGACCGTCGTGCTGGTGAGGCGGATGCCACGATCCCGGAAGGGGCTCGACGATGAGCGTCACCCCGATCGCCCCCGGCTCCGCGGGTCCGACCCCTCATCGCCGGCGATCGACGTCCGGCGTCGTCGGCGAGATCGCGACGCGCCGCGCCGCCGACCTGGCGGTCGAGCTCGAGGGACGGAGCGCCCGGGAGCTCGCCCTGGCCGCCGCGGTGGCACCGGATCCGCGGCCCATCGCCGCGCGGCTCGCCCGCCCCGGCCTCCACCTCATCGCCGAGGTGAAGCGGCGATCGCCGTCCGCCGGCACCATCGCCGACCCGGCCGACGACCCGGTCGCCCGGGCCCGAGCCTATGAGCGCGGCGGTGCGACCGCGATCTCCGTCCTCTGCGAGCCGCACTGGTTCGGCGGGTCCGTCGACGACCTGCGACGCGTGCGGGCGGCCGTGAGCCTGCCGGTCCTGGCCAAGGAGTTCGTCGTCGACCCGCGCCAGCTGCCGCTCCTCCGGGCGGCCGGCGCGGACGCCGTCCTGCTCCTCGCCGTCCTTCATCCGAGGCGCCGGCTGGCGGCACTCGTCGAGGCTGCCCTCGACCTCGGTCTCGAGCCGCTCGTCGAGGCCCACGACGCCCGTGAGCTGGACCAGGCCATCGCGACCCGGGCCCGCCTCATCGGGATCAACAACCGGGACCTCAGGACCCTCGATGTCGACCCCGAGCGGGCGGTCCGGCTTCGGGGATCCGTGCCCGACGATCGGCTGGCGATCGCCGAGTCGGGCGTCCGGGAGCCGGCGACCGTGGCCGGCTGGCGTGCGGTCGGGTTCGATGCCGCGCTCATCGGCGAGGCGCTCGTCCGGGCCTCAGACCCGGCCGCTGCCGCGGCGTCGTTCGTGGCCGCCGGCGGCGTCCCCGACGACCCGGCGATCCGCGATCGGCTGCCGTTCGTGAAGATCTGCGGGATCACGGACGTGGCCGGTGTCGAGGCGGCCGTCCGGGCCGGCGCCGATGCGATCGGGCTCAACCTCGTGCCCGGGACCCCTCGGGCGCTCGAGCTGGACGAGGCGGTCGTCCTCGCTCGTCATGCCCGCTCGATCGGGGGGCCCGGGACCGATCCGCGGGTCGTGGCCGTCACCGCCGATGCCGGACCCGAGCGCCTCGCAGCGATCGTCGCCGCGCTGGACCCCGATGCGGTCCAGCTCAGCGGCCGGGAGGCACCCGCCGAGGTCGCCGCCGTCGGACGGCCGGCCTGGAAGGTGCTCCATCTGCCGGCCGAGGCGCCGGAAGCCCTCGGACCGGCGGTCGCGGCCGTGGTCGAGGCCGGCCGGGCCCACCTCGCGGCCGGGGCGGCCCGTCTGCTCATCGACACCGCCGGGGGCCCGTTCCCGGGCGGGACCGGAACCCGCCCGGCGGCACCCCTCGCCGCCGCGGTGGCGCGCGAGCTGCCGGTCGTCCTGGCCGGCGGGCTGGACGCGGAGAACGTCGCGGGAGCGTTGCTCGGGATCCCGGCCGTCGGCGTCGACGTGGCCTCCGGGGTCGAGGCGCCGCGAGACGGCGACACCCGCCCGCACAAGGATCCGCTGAAGGTCGCCATCTTCGTCAAGCGGGCCCGCGCCGTCCGGGTCGACCGACCCCACGCTCCCGCCCGCCCGACCCCCGTCCACCCCGGGCTCCTCGAGGCCGACGAGGCCGGGCGCTGGGGGATCGATCGGGAGTTCGGCGGCCGGTACGTTCCCGAGACCCTGATGGCGGCCCTCGAGGACCTCGAGCGCGCCTACGCCGAGGTCCGGCTGGACCCGCGCTTCTGGGCCGAGTTCCGGGAGCGCCTGGCGACCTATTCGGGTCGGCCGACGCCGATCTACCGGGCCGACCGGCTGGCGGCGGAGACCCTCGCCCGGGCGGGTGCGCTGCTCGCCGCGCGCGCCGACGCGGCCGCCACGCCGCGCATCCCCACCCGGCTCCGTCTGTACCTCAAGCGCGAGGACCTCGCCCACACCGGTGCCCACAAGATCAACAATGCGCTCGGGCAGGCGCTCCTCACCCGGCGTCTCGGCAAGGACCGGGTCATCGCCGAGACCGGGGCCGGTCAGCACGGGGTCGCGACCGCCACCGCGTGCGCCCTCCTCGACCTGCCCTGCGTCGTCTTCATGGGTGCCGAGGACATCCGTCGCCAGGCACCGAACGTCCTCCGGATGCGGGCCTTGGGTGCCGAGGTCCGACCGGTCACCTCGGGTTCGGCCACGCTCAAGGACGCCGTCAACGAGGCGATGCGCGACTGGGTGACCAACGTCGAGACGACCCACTACGTCCTCGGCTCGGCGATGGGCCCGCATCCCTACCCGACGATCGTCCGCGACCTCCAGCGGGTCCTCGGGGACGAGGCGGCCGCTCAGCTCCGGGCCGTCGAGGGGCGATTGCCGGACCTCGTCCTGGCCTGCGTCGGGGGCGGCTCGAACGCGATCGGGCTCCTCGACCGGTTCATCGGCGAGCCGTCGGTCCGGCTGGCCGTCGCCGAGGCCGCCGGGGAGGGGATCGCCACCGGACGGCACGCCGCGGCGCTGGCCGGCGGGACCCCCGGGATCCTCCACGGCAGCCGCTCGATGATGCTCCAGGATCGCGACGGCCAGGTGGTCGAGGCGCACTCGATCAGCGCCGGGCTCGACTACCCGGGCGTCGGGCCGCAGATCGCCGCGCTCATGACCGGCGGCCGGCTCGAGCTGGCCGCCGCGACCGACGCCGAAGCGCTCGCATCGGTCCGCGGGGTGGCCCGGGTTGAGGGGATCCTGCCCGCCCTCGAGACCGCCCACGCCTTCGCAGTGCTGCCCCGGCTCCTGGCCGGGGTCGAGGGCTCCGGCCAGCCCTACCCGGACGAGACGATCGTCCTGCTCGGCCTCTCCGGACGCGGCGACAAGGACCTCGCCGCGCTCGAGAGCGAGGACGCGTCGTGAGCCCGATCGCGACCGATGCATCGCCGAAGGCGCCGGCGGGGCCGGGCGAGACGCCCGGTGCCGGTCGGATCGCGGCCGCGTTCCGGGCCGCGGCCGCCGAGGGCAGGGCCGCCCTCATCCCCTACCTCGTCGCCGGCTATCCCGACGCCGAGACGTCGTTCGCGATCGCCCTCGCGGCGGCTGACGCCGGGGCCGACCTCCTCGAAGTCGGCCTGCCGTACTCCGATCCGCTCGCCGACGGCGCGACCCTCCAGCGCGCGTCCCAGGTCGCGCTCGAGGCCGGGGCGACGTTCGACGGCTCGATCGCCCTCATCGAGCGGATCGGAGCGGCGCGACCGGGGCTCCCGCTCGTGCCGATGGCGTATGCGAACCAGGTCATCGGCGGCGGCGACGGTCGGGCGACAGCCGCCCGGCTCGTCGGGGCGGGGGCGAGCGGGATCATCGTCGCCGACCTCACGCCCGACGAGGGCGGTCCGTTCGAGGCGGTCGCCCGGGCAGCCGGTCTGGCCGTGGTCTACCTCGTCGCCCCGACGACCTCGCCGGAACGTCGGGCGCGGGTGGCGGCCCGTTCGGGCGGGTTCCTCTACTGCGTGTCGCTCGTCGGCGTCACCGGCGCGCGCACCGCGCTCCCCCGGTCGATCGGCCGGCTCGTCCGCGACGTGCGGGCAGCCAGCCCGGTCCCGGTCGCGGTCGGCTTCGGGGTGAGCCGGCCGGCCCACGTCCGGGCGCTCGCGAAGGCGGGCGCCGACGGCGTCATCGTCGCCTCGGCACTGGTGGATGCCCTCGGTCCCGATGGACGCGACGTGGCCGCGCTCGGTCGTCTCGTCGGGGAGCTCCGGGCGGCGACGGTCCGCTGACCCCGAGCCGCCACGTATCCTGATCCGTGATGGCGTTCGAGCGGGTCCGGGTCGGTCACGAGGTCGGGCAGAAGCGCAGCTTCAGCTGGGCCGTCGACTGGCCGGGCTGGTGCCGGGCCGGCCGGGACATCGATGCGGCGGATGCCGCCCTCATCGCCGCCGCGTCGCGCTACGCGCCCGTCGCTGCGGGGCGGCACTCGTTCCCTGGGGACCCGGGGTCGCCTCGCCAGCTCGAGCTCGAGGTCGTCGAGACGGTGGCCGGCTCGGGGGCGACCGAGTTCGGGGTCCCGTACGCGATCACCGATCACGACCGACAGCCGGTCTCCCGGGCGGACGCCGAGCGGCTGGCGAGCCTCGTCGCGGCGGCCTGGACGGTCTTCGACCGGACGGCATCAGCGGCACCCGCCGAGCTCCGCAAGGGACCGCGGGGTGGCGGCCGGGACCGGGACGGCGTCGTGGCCCACGTCGTCGCGGCCGAGCACGCCTACGCGCGCGAGCTCGGACTCCGGATCGCCGAACCGGCCCCGACCGACCCCGCGGCCGTGGCCGTCGCCCGCGACGCGGTCCTCGCTGCGATCCGGCTACCATCGGACGGCTCGCCCATCGCCGGCCGGAAATGGACCACCCGGTACGCTGCCCGCCGGATCGCCTGGCATGCCCTGGACCATGCCTGGGAGATCGAGGACCGAAGCCGGCCGCTCTGAGGGGTCGTGCCGGACGGCACGGATGGCGGGCCGGGCCGGCGGGTCACCGCCCGATCAGCCCTCATCGTGCCTCCGGTCGCGTCGCTCCAGCTCGACGGTCGCCCGGATGAGCCGCCGATAGAGCGCCAGGAGGTCGGCCTGGGGGAGGGGACCGGCGTTCGCCATGGCGACCCGGAGGAGCACCTCCCGCTCGCGGTCGGCGTCCCGGATGCCCCGCCGGCCGGCGGCCGATTTCGCCCGTCCCGCCTCGAGGGCGACCGTGGCGCGCTCGTTGAGGAGCTCGACGATCCGCCGGTCGAGCTCGTCGATCCGGTCTCGCAGGAGCTCGAGCTCGAGTGCCGCCGCGAGGGCCTCCGGGTCGCCCGGCCGGTCGCGCCGGGTCATCGCGGCAGCTCGCCGGCGTCGACCCGGCGGGCGATCGATTCGAGCGCCCGCGTGTACCCGACCGCGCCCAGCCCGACGATCGACTCGAGGGCGACGTCGTGGAGGAAGTTGACCTGCCGGAACGGCTCGCGGGTCGACGGGTCCGAAAGATGGACCTCGATGAACGGCCGCCCGATGCCGACGAGGGCATCGCGCAGGGAGACGGAGGTGTGGGTCAGGCCGCCGGCGTTCACGATCGCGACGTCGAAATCCCGCTCGTGGAGCCGGTCGATGAGCTCCCCCTCATGGTTCGACTGGAAGAAGTCGACGGCCAGTCCGAGCTCGGTCGCCCGGGCCGTCATCGCGAGGTGGATCTCGTCGAGGGTCGCCCGGCCGTAGATCTCCGGCTCACGCGTGCCGAGGAGGTCGAGGTTCGGCCCCTGGAGGACCAGAACGCGGGTCATCGCCCTCCGACCTCCCGGCCGGACGCCGCCGGAGCGGGCGCTTCGAGCAGCGATGCGACGGCCGCGTCGACGACCGACCCGGGCACGTCCGCCCGGACGACGACCCCGTCGGCGGTCGGCAGCACCCAGCGCAGCCGCCCATCGGCGTGCTTCTTGTCGGCGTCGAGGTGGTCGCGGACCACGTCGGCGGCATACGGCAGCCGGCCGCGGCCCAGCTCGAGCCGGTCGAGGAGCGTGCCGATCCGGGCGGCCCGGGCCGGTGGCGTGACCCCGAGCTCCAGCCCGATACGGCAGGCGGCCCGGAGCCCGTACGCGACCGCCTCGCCGTGGAGGAGCGATCCATAGCCCCCGGCGGCCTCCACCGCGTGGCCGAGCGAATGGCCGAGGTTCAGGGCGAGTCGACCCGCCGCGGCCGTTCCGACGGCGTCGGCCGGGCCGCCCCGCTCCCGCTCGTCGGCCAGGACCACGGCCACCTTCGCCCAGCCCGCGCGTTCCACGACCTCGGCCACCGCCCCGCAGTCGAAGGCCTCGCGCTCCCCGCGGGCGATCGCCGGTCCGTCGTCCTCGAGCAGCTCGAACAGCCGCTCGTCGCCGAGCGCGGCCATCTTCACCGCCTCCCCGAGGGCTGCCCGGCGATGTCGTTCGGGTAGCGTCCGGAGGGCCATGACGTCGATGATCACCGCCGCCGGCTGATGGAACGCGCCGACGAGGTTCTTGCCCTCGGGCAGGTCCACCGCCGTCTTGCCCCCGATCGCGCTGTCGATCTGGGCGACGAGGGTCGTCGGGACGTGGATGACCGGGATGCCGCGCAGGTAGGTCGCGGCCAGGAACCCGGCCGCGTCTCCGAGGGCGCCACCGCCGATGGCGACGAGCGGCTCGCTCCGCTCGACGCGCAGCCGGGCCAGCTCACGGGCCGCCGTCTCGACGACGCGCAGGGTCTTGGCGGCCTCGCCCTCCGGCAGCATGACCCGTTCCACCGGCAGCCCGGCGGCGAACGCCCAGCCGGAGACCGCCTCGCCGAAGGCCGCCCAGGCCCCGGGCTCCGAGACGAGGATCGCCCGCCGCCCGCCCGCCCGCCGGATCTCGTCGACGACCGCCCAGCCGATCCCCTCGCCCAGGACGAACCGGCCGATCGGGGTCTCCGCGACGCTCAGCAGCGTTCCACCCCGGGGCTCCTCGGTGAGGATCGATTCGACCGCCTCGACGACGCCGCCGACGGGGCCGACGCCATCGACCCGGTGACCTGCTCCGTAGAACCGTTCGCGGTCGGCCGACAGGGCGCGGATCGTGCCGATCGGATCGGGTCCGGCCACGAGCGGTCGCGGGTTGGGGCTGCGCCGGAGCCGGCCGGCGAGCGCCTCGGGGGTCCCGTCGAGCCAGACCACCGTCCGCCCGCGGTAGAGTCGCCAGCGGTTGCGGATGTCCACGGGCGCCCCGCCGCCGGTGGCGATGACCCGGCTGAGGCCGGTCTCGGCCGAAGGCCCGCCGAGCGCCCGGACCGCGTCCCGCTCGCGGGCCCGGAAGCCGGGCTCACCCTCGTCCGCGAAGATCGCCGGGATCGACCGACCGGCCGTCGCCTCGATCGCGGCGTCGAGGTCGACGAACTCGGCCTGGTGGCGGGCGGCGAGGCGGCGGCCGACCGCGCTCTTGCCGCTGCCGGGGAGACCCACGAGGACGAGGTCCATCGGGGCCTCAGTCGTCCCCACCGGAGCCGGACTCGCCCCGATCGGGTGTGCCGAGGTCCGGGTCCGTCCGGCGAGCCGCTCCGTCGACGCGGCCACCGGCCGTCACGTCTCCGGGCGGCCTCGCGATCCGTTCCCGGTAGCGCTCCAGGTTGTCACGGGTCTCGCCGAGCGAATCGCCGCCGAACTTGTCGAGCACGAAATCAGCGAGGGTGAGCATGACCATCGCCTCGCCCACGACGCCGGCGGCCGGGACGACGCTGATGTCGCTCCGCTCGTAGTGAGCCTTCTCGACGGCCTCGCCGCTGAGGAGGTCGGCCGACGGCAGCGGGCGGGCCAGGGTCGAGATCGGCTTGACCGCGCCACGGACGACGAGCGGCTCCCCGTTCGTCACGCCGCCGGTCAGTCCACCGGCGTTGTTGCTCCGATGGATCCACCGACCGTTCTCGGTCCGGCCCTCGATGACGTCGTGGACGACCGAGCCGAACCGCCGGGTCTGCTCGAAGCCCAGGCCGAATTCCACGCCCTTGACGATGTTGATGCTCATGACCGCAGCGGCCAGCGCGGCATCGAGCCGGCGGTCCCAGTGGACGTACGACCCGAGCCCGATCGGCAGCCCGCGGGCGACCACCTCGAAGACCCCGCCGACGGTGTCGCCGTTCGACCGGGCCTCGTCGATCCGGGCGATCATCCGCGTTTCGGCGTCCGGGTCCGGGCAGCGCAGTGGCGAGGCGTCCGCCGTCTCGCGGTCCCGGCTGGCCTTCGCCGGGTCGATGGCCACGCCGCCGACCTCGGCCGTGAACGACCAGACGTCGATGCCGAGCTCGGCCAGGAACGCCCGGGCCACGCCGCCGGCGGCTACCCTGGCGGTCGTCTCGCGGGCGGAAGCTCGCTCGAGCACGTTGCGGACGTCGCTGAACCCGTACTTCAGGGCACCGGCCAGGTCGGCGTGACCGGGGCGGACCCGGGTGACGGGGGTGGCCCGTCGCAGGCCTTCCTCCGCGGCGGCGAGCAGCTCGGCCGCGGCGTCGTCCGTGAGCGGCTCGACCTGCATGACCCGGGTCCAGTTCTCCCAGTCGCGGTTGGCGACCTCGAGGAGGATCGGTGAGCCGAGGGTCACCCCGTGGCGGACCCCCGAGACGATCTCGGCCCGGTCCTGCTCGATGGCCTGCCGGGCGCCGCGACCGTACCCCCGCTGGCGCCGGGCGAGGTCGATCCCGATCGCTTCGGCCGTCAGCGTCAGCCCGGCGGGAACGCCCTCGACGATCACCCCGAGGCCGCGGCCGTGGGATTCGCCGGCCGTCAGGAACCGGAGCCGACCCACCGGCTAGCCGGCCGCCGGCGCGCCGGTCGGCTCGCCCTCGGCCGACTCGATCCCGCCGGCCCGGGCTTCCTGGAGCTTCGCCTGCATCAGCTCGATCGGCGCCGGCTGGCCGGTCCACAGGGTGAACGCAGCCGCCCCCTGGTGGAGGAGCATCGTCTCGCCGTCGGCGGCCGAGTCGCCGGCGGAGATCGCGTCACGGAGGAGCTTCGTGCGACGGTAGATCAGGTCGAGGACCAGGAGGTCCGGCGGGAGGAGCTCTCCCGGGATCGGCGTCTCGTCACCGTGGAGCCCGATCGAGGTCGCGTTGACCAGGACCCGGGTCTTCGACAGCTCCGACTCGATGATCGACTCGTGCCAGGGCATCGCCCGGAGCTCCATGTGGGCGGCGCTGCGCGAGAAGTGCTTGACCAGCGACTCGGCCCGGTGGAGGTGCCGGTTGAACACCACGATCCGGGTGAAGCCCTCGGTGATGAGACCGTAGACCACGGCGCGGGCCCCGCCGCCCGCGCCGAGGACCACGGCCTGGCGGGGCATCTTCTGCTTGCCGACGAGGCGATCGAGGGCCACCCGGAAGCCCGGCACGTCGGTGTTGTGGCCGACCAGCCGCTTGCCCTCGCGGGTGATCGTGTTGACCGCGCCGGTCGCGTGCGCCTCCTCGGTCAGGCGGTCGACCAGGGGGACGACCTTCTCCTTGTGGGGGATCGTGACGTTCGCCCCGAGGAACGCGTCGCCGCGCAGCTCGCCGATCGCCTCGGCCAGCTCCATCGGCGGGCGATCCCACAGCTCGTAGGTGGCGTCGATGCCGCGGTCGTCGAAGGCCGCCTGCTGCATCGCGCCCGACAGGGAATGGGCGACCGGATGCCCGATCAGGACCACGCGCTTGGTCACGCTCGCACCCCTCCCAGTTCCGCGAAGAAGCCGGGGTACGAGATCGACGCGGACGCCGGTGCGTCGATCGTCGTCGTCCCCCGGGCGATGAGACCCGCGACGGCGAACGTCATCGCCAGCCGGTGGTCGTCCAGGCTCCGGGTCGGCGCGCCGGTCAGCGGTGTCGGCCCGTCGATCGTGATGTCGTCGCCGTCCACCGCGACCCGTGCCCCCAGGGCGCGGAGGCCGTCGGCGATCCCGGCGATCCGGTCCGATTCCTTGTGGCGCAGCTCGCCCGCGCCGCGGATCGTCGTTCGTCCGCGGGCCTGGGACGCGGCCAGGCAGAGGATCGGGATCTCGTCGATCGCGGCGGCGACCTCGTCGGGCGAGATGTCGATCGCCTCGAGCTCGCTCGACCGGACCGTGAGGTCGCCGACCGGCTCGCCGGTCCCGTCGTCGGCGACGTCCGCGCCGTCGAGCCGGGCGCCCATCCGGAGCAGGAGGTCCACGACCGCCCTGCGGGTCGGGTTCAGGCCCACGCCGCGAAGGGTCAGCTCTGCGTCCGGATGGATCGCCCCGGCGACGAGCCAGAACGCGCCCGCGGAGATGTCCGCCGGGACCCGCTGGTCGATCGCTCGCACGCGTCCACCTCCCTCGAGGCTCCAGGTCACACCGGCTCCATCGCCGCCCGTCGACGCCCGCTCCACCGCCACGCCGCGTGCCCGCAGCATTCGCTCCGTGTGATCGCGGGTGGCGACCGCCTCGCGGACCCTGGTGACCCCCTCCGCCCGGAGGCCGGCCAGGAGGACCGCCGATTTCACCTGGGCGCTCGGGACGGCGGTGCTGTAGTCGATCGCCCGGAGCGGGGTACGACCGACCACGGTGAGTGGTGGGAGGGAATCGTCACGACGGGCATGGAGCACCGCGCCCATCCGGCGCAGCGGTTCGATGATACGAGCCACGGGACGCCGTCGCAACGACCCATCGCCGTCGAGGACGTGCATCGCCGGCAGTCCGGCGAGGACCCCGGCGGCGAGACGCAGGGTCGTCCCGGAATTGCCGCAGTCGAGCACACCGTCCGCCTCGACCAGACCGTCGACGCCGGGCGACGCGACCCGGTAGTCGACGAGGAGCCCGTCCTCCGCCCGGCGCTCGACGGTCACGCCCAGCCGGGCGATGAGCGCGGCCGTCGTCCGGACGTCGTCGCCGTCGCCGGCGGCCACGATCCGGCTCTCGCCGGTCGCCAGGGCGGCCATGAGCAGGGCGCGGTGGCTGATCGACTTGTCGCCGGGCAGGCGCGGCTCACCTCGCAAGCGCGTGGCCGGGCGGACGACCGCCGGTCCGACGCCGGACCCGGCCGTCCGCGTCGGGTCGTCGCCCTCGCTCCGGCTCAATGCCGGCTCGCTCCGCCGACCCTGAGCGCCGCCCCGGACAGGACCGGGTCGCCGTGGAGGTCGCGGACCAGCTCGTGGATCGGCCGGATCGCGGCCATCATCGAGGCGAACTGCTCCAGGGTGATCGACTGCTCGCCGTCGGACAGGGCCTCGTCCGGGCGCGGGTGGACCTCGACCATCACCCCGTCGGCGCCGGCGGCCACGCCCGCCAGGCACATCGGCTTGATCAGCCAGCGCTTCCCGGTCGCGTGACTCGGGTCGACGATCACCGGCAGGTGGGTCAGGTGGTGGAGGAGGGGGATCGCCGCGAGGTCGAGCGTGTTCCGGGTGTAGGTCTCGAAGGTCCGGATCCCCCGCTCGCACAGGATGACGTTCGGGTTGCCCGAGCTGACGATGTACTCGGCGCTCATCAGCCATTCCTCGATCGTCGCGCCGTAGCCCCGCTTGAGCATCACCGGCCGGGCGACCCGGCCCACCGCGGTCAGGAGCGAGTAGTTCTGCATGTTCCGGGTGCCGACCTGGAGGATGTCGGCGTACTCGGCCACGATGTCGACCTGGTTGGGCTCCATGACCTCGGTGATCACCGGCAGGCCGGTCCGCTCACGGGCCTCCGCCAGGTAGCGCAACCCCTCGACGCCCAGGCCCTGGAACGAGTACGGACTGGTCCGCGGCTTGAAGGCGCCGCCGCGGATGATCGTGGCGCCGCCCGCGACGACCCCGTCGACGGTCTCCATGAGCTGGTCGCGGCTCTCGATCGAGCACGGACCGGCCATGACGGTGAGCCTCCCGTCGCCGATCGTCGCCTCGAGGACCCGGATGACCGTGTCCTCGGGGTGGAACTCGCGCGAGGTCAGCTTGAACGGGCGGCTGATCGCGGTGACCGTCTCGACCCCGGGCAGGGCCTCGAGGCGGCTCATGAGGACGGGCTTGCGGGGTCCGATCTCGCCGACGACGGCGATGACCACCCGCTCCGTCCCGACATGGTCGAACGGGGTGAGCCCCTCAGCCGAGGATGTGGCTCTTCACCGCGTTGATCTCGGCCTCCGTCGCGCCGACGGCCATCACCACGAACATCCGTGTGTCCTTCCTGGGCTGGCGGCTCGTCCCGGGACAAAGAAAAAAGCAGAGGTCCGGACCTCTGCTTTCCCCGGCACGACCCGCGCTCCCGGGCCTACGCTCCGGGAACGATCATGCCGGGGTACGAAAGTAGAAGAGGGCGTTCATCTGAGGCCCGAACCGTAGCCGAGGGCCGGGCTCCGTGTCAACGCACGGCACGAGCGCTCGGGAGCCTCGTGGTAGGATTCCGCGCGGTCCACGGAGAGGTCGCATAGAGGTCTAGTGCAGCGGTTTGCTAAACCGCCAAGTGGGGTAACCTGCTTCGAGGGTTCGAATCCCTCCCTCTCCGCCACTCCTCTGGACCCCATCGCGTGCGCCCGTAGCTCAGCGGATAGAGCGTCAGGTTGCGGACCTGAAGGTCGTGGGTTCGAGTCCCGCCGGGCGCGCCAATCCTTCTGCCTGACCTGGCTGGTCGCCGCGAGCGTCGACCGCTGCTCCGCGCTCGCCTATCGGAGGGTGCGATCCGCACCGGGCTCGGGACGCGGTCGATCAGGCACCCCTCGGCGCCTGGCGGGACCTCCCTCGCCGCGCGGCCCGGACCGTACGGCCGAGATGGCGGATCGAAGGCCCCCGGCGCCGGGGACGCCCCGCCGGGATGACTCGACGTCCGCGCGACCCCCCGGCGACTGCTCCGATCACGGCTCCGACATCGACGATGCCATGTGCACGGGCCACCCGTCGGGACGTCATCATCTGGTCGACGCGGCGAGGACTCGGACAGTCGAGGTGGCGATGTGGAGCGGATCGGGTTCGTGGGGCTCGGCACGATGGGCGAGGCGATGGCCGGTCACCTGCTCAGGGCGGGCCATCCGCTGACCGTCTGGAACCGAACCCCGACCCGGACCGCCGGGGTCGCCTCGGCCGGAGCCGCGGTCGCCGAGACGCCGGCCGCGCTCGCAGCCGGCGCCGACGTCATCGTGATCTGCGTCTCCGACACGCCTGACGTCGAGGCGGTCCTGTTCGGCCCCGGCGGCATCGCCGAGGGGATCCGGGCCGGCGGCCTCGTCATCGACTGCTCGACGATCGCCCCTGGCGCCACGCGCGGGTTCGCCGAGCGCCTCGCGGCCATCGGCGTGGCGATGGTCGATGCCCCGGTCTCGGGCGGCTCGGAGGGCGCGCAGAAGGCCACCCTGACCGTCTTCGTCGGCGGGTCGAGCGAGGCCTTCGAGCGGGCACGCCCGATCCTGCAGATCCTCGGCAGGACGATCACCCACGTCGGCCCGATCGGCTCGGGCCAGGCGGTCAAGGCCGTCAACCAGGTCATCCTGGCCGGCACGTACCTCGGTGTCGCCGAGGGGATCGTCCTGGCGATGAAGGCCGGGCTCGACGTCGAGCAGGTGGTCGGAGCGCTGGGTGGTGGCGCGGCCCAGAGCTGGGTCCTCGCCAACCGGAGCGGCCGGATGATCGCCAATGACTACCCGCTCGGCTTCAAGGTGGCCCTCCACCTCAAGGACCTCGCGATCGCGCTCGGTCTCGCCGACGAGGTGGGCGCGGAGCTGCCGGTCAGCCGGCTGTGCGCCGAGGTCGAGCGAGGGCTCATGGCCGACGGCCATGGCGAGGACGACATGTCCGCCGTCGCCCGGCGGATCCGGGCGGGGTCCGGCCTTCCCGCCTGATCGCGGGCCCGCCGACCCCTGGCTTAGGCGACGGGCGTAACCGCCGGCGTCCCGAGCAGGAGGAGCGGTTCGCCGAGCTTGCCCGAGTACTTGGGACGGAAGCGCTCCACGTCGTAGAGCCGCTCCACGTCCACCGAGCGAGGACCCAGCTTCGGGTCGGGCAGCGTCGTGTGGCTGTAATGCCCGTCCCGGATGGCGACCATCCGGCCGTGGGCGCCGTCGGCGATGAGGTCCATCGCCACGTTGGCGAAGGTCATCGCCACCATCTGGTCGAGCGAGTCGGCCTCGCCGCTGCGCAGGTCGTAGGTCAGCTCCGAGGCGACCGCCTCGATCCCCGTCCGGCGCCGGATCTCCTCCGAGAGCGCCTCCGCGACGTTCACCTTGTGGCGGTGGCCGAATGCGTCGGCCTCGCCGTACTCGGCGAGCGAGCCCCCCTCCCACATCGCGCCTTCGGCGGCGATGACGAAGGCGTACCGGCTGGGGTTGTCGTGGTGGTCCTCGCCCACGATCGCGGCGAGCCGGTCGAGGTCGAACCGGTGCTCCGGGATGAGGCAGCGGCCCGATGTGACGTAGGCCGTGAACAGGGCCGAGAACCCGGCGTCACGCCCGAAGATCCGGAAGACCCCGATCCGCTCATGGGAGCCGAGCGTCGTCCGCTGGCGGTTGATGAGCTCCTTGGCCCGGGTGATCGCCGTCGAGAAGCCGATGCAGTACTCGGTCCCCTGGACGTCGTTGTCCATCGTCTTGGGGATGGCCACCAGCGGGATCCCGTACCCGGACAGCACCTCGGCGAAGCTCAGCGTGTCGTCGCCGCCGATCGCGACGAGGTAGTCGAGGCCCAGCGCCTCGATATGCTCGAGCACGAGCGGGGTGAGGTCGTAGAGGTCCTCGCCGGTCGCGTACCTCGTGGCGTCGGCTGCGGAGAGCCATGGCGGCAGAGTCTTGCCGCGCATCTTGCGCGGGTTCGTCCGCGACGTGTGGAGCCAGGTCCCGCCCGTCCGGTCGATCGTCCGGGTGTTGATCCGATCGAGATGGCGGAGGTACTCGGGGTCGAGCTCGGGCCCTGGGCGCCCGTGGGTCAGCCCCTCCCAGCCGCGACGGACCCCGACGACGTCGTAACCGAGCTCGGTCGACCGGTAGACGACGCTCTTGATCACCGAGTTGAGCCCGGGGACGTCGCCGCCGCCGGTGAGGACGCCGATTCGTCGGGTCCGGGACATGGGCAGGTACTCCTTGGCTGGGGTCGGTCGCGATCGATCGGAGCCCGCGGAGCGGGCGTCCCGAATCCTAGTCCCGGGGCGGTCGGTCTGCGTCCGCCGGGACGTCGGGCCGACGGGCGGCCTGTATCATCGGTTCATGAACTACGAGCTCTTCATGGGCGAGGCGCTGGCCGAGGCTCGGCTGGCCGTCGAGCGTGGCGAGCGACCGATCGCCGCCGTCGCGGTCGTCAACGACGCCATGGTCGCCCGGGCTCACGATCGAGTCCGCGGGACGAACGACCCCACCGCCCACGCTGTCGTGGTCACCCTGCGCGAGGCGGCCCGCAAGCTCGGCACCGCCGATCTCGGCGACGCGACGATCTTCGCGACGGTCGAGCCCTGCCCGATGTGCGTCGGCGCGCTCCTCGCGAGCGACGTCTCGGAGCTCGTCTACGCCGTCCCGAACGAGACCGACGGCGCAGCCGGCACGGTGCTCCAGCTCGCCAAGCACGTGGGCCTCCCAGGTCGGCTCCAGGTGGTGTCGGGGATCCGCCGGGACGAGGTCGAGGAGCTCATGGCCGGCGCCGCGGTGACGGCTCCTGCGGGCCGCGCCGGCGGCTGAGACCCGTCGCGACCGGTCGCCTGCCGGGGTCAGCAGCCGCGCCTCTGCTATCCTCTCGCGCGGAGAGGTGTCCGAGTGGTTGATGGTGCCGCTCTCGAAAAGCGGTGTGCGAAAGCACCGCGGGTTCGAATCCCGCCCTCTCCGCCATCGCCCAACTGCTCGGAGCCCGTCGAGTCACCGCGTCGGCCCGCCCGCGGAGAGGTCGCCTAGTGGCCTAGGGCGCCGCACTGGAAATGCGGTACAGGGAAACCTGTCGCGGGTTCGAATCCCGCCCTCTCCGCCACCTTGCCTGGGCCAGTCGGTCCCGCGATCGCGGCCCGTCCCGATACCCCTGCTATCATCGGCATGCCGTGCTAGGCGGGGAACTAGCGGTGCCCTGTACCTGCAATCCGCTCCAGCAGGGCTGAATCCCCTCCCGAGGTCTTCGTTCTCGAAAGCCGCCGTCACGAGCGACGTTGAGGGCCGGGTCCCGCGCAGCGGCGACTCGTGAACCGTGTCAGGTCCGGAAGGAAGCAGCACTAAGCGATCTTCGCCGAGTGCCGCGGAACGGCCTGGTCCGAGCCGCTCGAGGCACGTGGGCGCGGGAGCGTCCGATCGACGGAGGGTGCACGGCGTACCAACCCCTCGACGCGAGAGTGACGTGGAGCCCGACCTGACCACCGACCTCGCCCGCCCGGACGGCTCGCATCGCGCCCTCTACCGGCGCTGGCGAGCCCAGACGTTCAGCCGGATCGTGGGCCAGGAGGCGGTCGTGGCCACGCTCCGGAACGCGGTCCGGACGGGCCAGGTCGCCCACGCCCTCCTGTTCGTCGGACCCCGCGGCACGGGCAAGACCTCGGTCGCCCGGATCGTGGCCAAGGCGGTCAACTGCACGAACCTCCAGGACGGCGACCCGTGCGACGCCTGTCCCTCGTGCGTCGCCGTCCGGGAGGGCCGGGCGCTCGACGTCATCGAGATGGACGCGGCCACCAACAACCGGGTCGACCAGATCCGGGAGCTGGTGGAGCGGACCTGGACGGCTCCGTCCGACCTCCGTCGCAAGGTCTACGTGATCGACGAGGTCCAGCGGATCGACCAGGGCTGGGACGTCCTGCTCAAGACGCTCGAGGAGCCGCCCGACCACGTCGTCTTCATCTTCTGCACCACCGACCCGACCCGGATCCGGCCGGCCGTGCTGTCGCGGGTCCAGCGGTTCGACTTCCGGCGCCTCACCGTTCCCCAGATCGAGGGCAAGCTCACGACGATCCTGGAGGCCGACGGACGCGTCGCCGATCCCGCGGCGATCGAGCTGGTCGCCCGGCAGGCGGCCGGCGGGATGCGCGACGCGGAGTCGATGCTCGACCAGCTCCTCTCGTCCACCGACGGCCACCTGACCGAGGCGTCCGTCCGCGACCTCCTCGGGCTCGTCGACGGCGAGACGATCTCGGCCTTCACCGAGGCCCTCGTCGTCGGCGATGCCCTTGCCGGGATCGCCATCCTCGACGGCCTCGAGGACGCCGGGCGCGATCTCGGTGCCTTCGTCGACCAGGTGGTCACGGTCGTCCGGATGGCCCTCACGGCCCGCCTGTCCGGGAGCGCGGAGCCGGGGCGACCGACCTGGACCGGTCCGGCGCTCGTCGAGGCGGCCCGACGGCTGGCGGCGATCGACCCGAGTCGCCCGGGAGTGGGCGGCGTCCGCCTCCAGCTCGAGCTCGCCCTCCTCGCCCCCCGGCCCATCGGGCCCGCGGAGACGATCGCGTCCGGAGCGTTCGCCCCGGCTCCGACCCTGCCAGCCGCGGTCCCGGCGTCGGTCCGACCCGTGCCGGTGGCGATGTCCACCTCCGCTGCCGCTGTCGTGACCGCGAAGGCGCCGCGGGCGGCCCGCACCGCGCCGCGTCAGGCCCTGCCGCCGACCCCCGCCGCCGGGGGGTCCCCGGTCGTCGGGTCGGAGGCGCCGCCCGACGTCCCCGTCGCGTCGGGTGGACCCGGGCCGAGCACGGTCGCGGTCGATCCGCCGGTCGCCGCCGACGTGGACGGCCTGCGCGCACTGGACCGGATGTGGCCCTCGATCGTGGCCGACCTGAGCACGTCGCCGCCGCTCAAGCCGCTCGTCGACGGTCTGTCGCCCGATCGACGTCGACGGCGATGTCGTGACCCTTGGATTCCCGGAGGGGATGGCCTTCCTCAAGGACGTCGCCGAGCGTCGGCGTCCGAACCTGGAGGAGGGCATCGGACGGGCGCTCGGCCGGCCGGTCGCCGTCCGCCTGGTCGCCACCAACCTCGACATCCTCCCGCCGCCCGTGGACGACGAGGCCGAGCGGATCATCGCCGCCGCCCGGCGGATCTTCGCCGACGACCTCGTCGACGCCGGGGAGGTCACCTGATGCCGCCGGAGTCTGCGTCGTCGGTCGGCATCGGCCAGACTTCCACGCATCGAAGCGCGGCCCGGCCGCTGCCTCAAGGAGGATCACCCACGATGAGCATGGCCAACCTGCAGCGCATGGCCCAGCAGATGCAGCAGGAGATGCTGCGGGTCCAGGGCGAGCTCGAGACGATCACGGTCGATGGTTCGGCCGGTGGCGGCGTGGTCCGGGCGACGGTCACCGGCAAGCAGGAGCTGGTCAGCGTCACGATCGACCCGAGTGCGGTCGATCCCGCCGACGTCGAGATGCTCCAGGACCTCGTCGTGGCGGCCGTCAACGATGCCCTGCGTGCCTCCCGCGAGCTCGCCGAGTCGAAGATGGCCGCCGTGACCGGCGGCCTGCGCCTGCCGGGGATGTAGGGGTCGCCTCGTGGTCACCCCCGTCATCGAGCCGGTCGCCCGGCTCATCGAGGCATTCGCTCGCCTGCCCGGGATCGGTCCGAAGACCGCCCAGCGACTGACCTATCCACCTCCTCCGGGCCCCGGACGCCGAGGCGCGCCAGCTGGCGGCGGCACTCATCGCCGTCCGCGACCAGGTCGTCTTCTGCGAGCGATGCTTCAACATCAGCGACGCTCCGCTCTGCCCGATCTGCCGCGATCCGGGTCGCGACCAGCGTCGCCTGTGCGTCGTCGAGGAGCCGCTCGACGTCCTCGCGCTCGAGCGCACCGGCGAGTTCCGCGGCCGCTACCACGTCCTCCACGGCGCGATCTCGCCGATCGACGGGATCGGCCCGGAGCGGCTCCGCATCCGGGAGCTGCTCGCCCGGGTCGACGAGGCCAAGGCGGCCGGGGAGCCGTTCGAGGAGGTCATCATCGCCACGAACCCGACCCTCGAGGGCGAGGCGACCGCGATGTACCTCGACGAGCGTCTCGATGGCAGCGTCGGGGTCGTCAGCCGGATCGCCCGGGGGATCCCGGTCGGCGGCGACCTCGAGTACGCCGACGAGGTGACCCTCATCCGGGCGCTCCAGGGTCGGCGGGCGATCCGAGCGTGAGCAACCTGGTCTACGAGATCCTGCTCCGGCTCAGCAAGGCGCTGGCCGCGCTCGTCGTCGGACTCCTCGTCTACGTCGTCGCGGTCGCCCTCGGCGGGGCGAGCCCGTCGGTCGAGCTGGCACTCCTCTGCTGGCTCAGCGGCGCGGCCTTCATCCTGCTCGTCGAGACGAGCCCGATCTGAGCCGGGCCTCGCACCCGCGAGGGGGGGCCACGGCGCGATCCCGGCGGTGTTTGACACGCTCCGGGGGGAGCCCTACCATCCCTCCTCGCGCCCCCGGAAGGGGGACCGCGACGGACCGGATCACCGGTCCAGGGCTCGAGGTCGAGCGTTTGACACTCGAGCCCGCGATGCCTCACAATGAGAAGTCGCGCCGGGTGCCTTCGTGTCCCCGGGAGCTGCACCTTAACAATTGAAGAGTGACAGGAAATCCGGGTAAGGATGTGCGAGCGGTCAGACCCTCGAACCAAGTCCCAGCCGCAAGGCTGGGCTTCTTTTGGAGAGTTTGATCCTGGCTCAGGATAAACGCTGGCGGCGTGCATGAGACATGCAAGTCGAACGGACGATCAGGGCTTGCTCTGATCGTTAGTGGCGGACGGCTGAGTAACGCGTGGGTGACCTGCCCCGAAGTGGGGAATAACTGCCCGAAAGGGTGGCTAATACCGCATGTGGTGGTGCGTTCGATCGCACCAGTAAAGCCGCAAGGCGCTTCGGGAGGGGCCTGCGTCCGATTAGCTCGTTGGTGGGGTAACGGCTCACCAAGGCGACGATCGGTAGGTGGTCTGAGAGGACGATCACCCAGACTGGGACTGAGACACGGCCCAGACTCCTACGGGAGGCAGCAGTCGGGAATTTTGCGCAATGGGCGAAAGCCTGACGCAGCAACGCCGCGTGAGGGATGAAGGCCTTCGGGTTGTAAACCTCTTTTTTCAGGGAAGATAATGACGGTACCTGGAGAATAAGTCACGGCTAACTACGTGCCAGCAGCCGCGGTAATACGTAGGTGACAAGCGTTGTCCGGATTTACTGGGCGTAAAGAGCGCGCAGGCGGTCGTTCAAGTCGAGTGTGAAAGCCCCCGGCTCAACTGGGGAGGGTCACTCGATACTGATCGACTCGAAGGCAGGAGAGGGAAGTGGAATTCCCGGTGTAGTGGTGAAATGCGTAGATATCGGGAGGAACACCAGTGGCGAAGGCGACTTCCTGGCCTGTTCTTGACGCTGAGGCGCGAAAGCTAGGGGAGCAAACGGGATTAGATACCCCGGTAGTCCTAGCCGTAAACGATGGACACTAGGTGTTGGTGGTATCAACCCCGCCAGTGCCGAAGCTAACGCATTAAGTGTCCCGCCTGGGGAGTACGGCCGCAAGGCTAAAACTCAAAGGAATTGACGGGGGCCCGCACAAGCAGCGGAGCGTGGGGTTTAATTCGATGCAACGCGAAGAACCTTACCAGGGCTTGACATGACCAGGATCGCGGCGGAAACGTCGCTTCCCCGCAAGGGGCCTGGCCACAGGTGTTGCATGGCTGTCGTCAGCTCGTGTCGTGAGATGTTGGGTTAAGTCCCGCAACGAGCGCAACCCCTACTGTGTGTTGTATCACTCACACGGGACTGCCGAGAGAAACTCGGAGGAAGGTGGGGATGACGTCAAGTCAGCATGGCCCTTACGTCCTGGGCTACACCCACGCTACAATGGCCGGTACAACGGGCGGCGAAACCGCGAGGTGGAGCAAATCCCTTAAAGCCGGTCTCAGTTCGGATTGTAGGCTGCAACTCGCCTACATGAAGCCGGAGTTGCTAGTAACCGCCGGTCAGCATACGGCGGTGAATATGTTCCCGGGCCTTGTACACACCGCCCGTCACGTCATGAAAGCTGGCAACACCCGAAGCCGGTGGGCCAACCGCAAGGAGGCAGCCGTCGAAGGTGGGGTCGGTGATTGGGACGAAGTCGTAACAAGGTAGCCGTACCGGAAGGTGCGGCTGGATCACCTCCTTTCTAGGGAGATCCGAGTCGATGGCCTTCGGTGGGTCATCGGCGTTGATGGCTCCTAGGGTTGATCGCACGATCGGTTCGCGTACCTCCGCCAGGTGGGACGCGCCGGACGGTCCCTCGGGATCGGCCGGACGATCGAAGGCGAGCCTGGCGAGACACCGAAACCCGTTCACACACCCGGACCCCGGGTTCCTGTCACTCTTCAATCGTTAAGGGTGCAGCCGCCGGCCAGCGACGACGTGTCGACCTGGATCGTCGGCACGGCCCCGGCGGGCGTTTAGCTCAGCTGGTTAGAGCACTGCCCTGATAAGGCAGAGGTCTCTGGTTCGAGTCCAGAAACGCCCACCATTCTTCTCGGCGAGGGGACGTAGCTCAGTCGGCAGAGCATCTCCTTTGCAAGGAGAGGGTCAGGAGTTCGAGTCTCCTCGTCTCCACCATCCCCCGACGCCGGGCCGATGGGCCGCAACGACACCCTGCGCAAACCGAATACCGACCAGCCCGGCGCCATCGCCGGTCTGGACCCTGCTCAGCCCCGAACGATCCCTTGATCCGTGCCCTCGTCCCCGTGACGAGGCCACCGACCAGCGGATCGCTGGACGACCGATCCGAGTCCGCTCGGGCAGGCCGGCAGGTGACCCACTTCGTGGGTCGCACCTTAACAACTGGATATGTTGTTCGGCAGTAAATCGAAACTTCGATTTCGCCGAGTTGATTCAAGGTGTATCCCGGACCCCGAACCGGCGACTGATCGCTTGATCAGATGCTGGAGGGGGTCAAGCTACAAAGGGCACGGGGTGGATGCCTTGGCGCCAAGAGCCGATGAAGGACGTGGCAGGCTGCGAAAAGCTTCGGGGAGTCGCGAGCAGACGTTGATCCGGAGATGTCCGAATGGGGAAACCCGGCTGGGGTCATGCCCAGTCACTCCTGGTTGAACCAAATAGACCAGGTAGAGGTAAGCCAGCGAACTGAAACATCTCAGTAGCTGGAGGAAAAGAGAACATTCCCTGAGTAGTGGCGAGCGAAACGGGAAGAGCCCAAACCCACTCAGCGCGATAGGTTGCGGCCGTTTCTGAGTGGGGGTTGTAGGAGTCGATCGTCGGGAGCCCGCAAGGTCCCGGCGGAGTTACAAAGCCATTCGCTAGTCGAACCTGTCAGGAAGGGCAGGCCAGAGAGGGTGACAGCCCCGTAGGCGAAAGCGAGATGGCCTCCGTTGATCGACCACCTGAGTACCACGTGGAAGGTCTCTCATGTGGGAAACTGGGCGGACCACCGTCCAAGGCTAAATACTCTTGGCGACCGATAGTGAACGAGTACCGTGAGGGAAAGGTGAAAAGCACCCCGGAAGGGGAGTGAAATAGTACCTGAAACCTCGTGCCTACAAGCAGTCAAAGGGTGTTGCCGATCTTCGGGTCGGTAGCCTGATGGCGTGCCTTTTGAAGAATGAGCCGACGA
>CAWIYR010000003.1:0-47500 GCA_963840375.1 uncultured Chloroflexia bacterium | reverse complement strand
CGGCGATGTCGTCGAGGGCACGGTCGTCCGGATCGACAAGGACGAGATCCTCGTCGACATCGGGGCGAAGAGCGAGGGTGTCGTCTCGAACCGTGAGCTCTACGGTCGGAACGCCGAGTCGCAGCCCCAGCTGGCGATCGGCGACGTCGTCCTCGTCTACGTGCTCCAGCCGGAGTCGCAGGAGGGCCACGTCGTCCTCTCGCTCCGCCGGGCCGGCCTCGAGCGCAAGTGGCGCTCGATGCAGGAGCAGTTCGAGTCGGGCGTGATCATCGAGGCCCCGGTCATCGACCACAACAAGGGTGGTCTCATCGTCGACTGCGGCATCCGCGGCTTCGTGCCGATCAGCCAGATCGTCGACTTCCCGCGTCGACCCCAGAACGACCAGCCGCGCGACGCCGCCCAGGAGATCGCCGAGAAGCTCCAGCCCTTCGTCGGTCGCAAGCTCCGGCTGAAGATCCTCGAGGTCAATCGCAAGGCGAACCGGCTCATCCTGTCCGAGAAGGTCGCCCTCTACGAGGAGCGCCGCGAGAAGCGGGACGAGCTGTTCAGCAGCCTCCAGGTCGGCCAGAAGGTCACCGGGACCGTCCGCTCGATCGCCCCGTTCGGCGTCTTCGTCGACCTCGGCGGGATCGACGGCCTCGTCCACAAGTCCGAGCTGAGCTGGAACAAGGTCAACAACCCCGAGGCCGGCTACCAGGTGGGCGAGCAGGTCGAGGCCGAGGTCATCGACATCAACCACGAGCGAGGTCGGATCAGCCTGTCGATCCGCCGGCTCCAGCCGGATCCGTGGCACTCGACGGTCGCCGACTTCAAGGTCGGGGACATCATCGATGGGACGGTCACGAAGCTCGTCAACTTCGGTGCGTTCGTCCGGGTCCGCGACGGGCTCGAGGGACTCATCCACATCAGCGAGCTGTCCCACCAGCGGGTCGCCCATCCGGGTGACGTCGTCCACGAGGGCCAGACGCTCAAGCTCAAGATCATCTCGCTCGACTCCGAGCGGCATCGTCTCGGGCTCAGCCTGAAGCAGGCCGAGGAGCCGCCGGCCCGTCCGCCCGCCCCGGAGCCCGGCGCGGGCGTCCCGGCCGGCCCGGCCGGCCCTCGACCCGAGCGCCGGCCGCGACCCGAGCGCGGCTACTCGATGGCCGACGCCGTCCAGGAACCGGAGGGCGGGATCGACAACACCCTGGCCTCCGCGTTCGCCCAGGTCCGCCAGCAGCTCGCTGCGGCCGAGGTCGAGGAGATCGCCGAGGCGGTCGCCGAGGACGAGGCTGACGAGGAGGCCGTCGCGGCCGTGGCCGTGAACGACATCGTCGGAGCCGTGGCGGCGGAGGAGGCGGCCGAGGAGGCCGTTGCCGCCGACGAGATCCAGTCGATCCGGGAGACCGTGGCGTCCGACGAGTACACGGAGGAGACGGCCGCCGACGCGGCGATCGCCGACATCGTCGTCGCCGTCGCGGACGACGAGGAGGCGCTCGAGGCTTCGGCCGGCGCCGAGCTCGAGCGGATCGCCGATGCGGCCGCGGCCAACGAGGCCAACGAGCCGGTCGCCGTCGAGGCAGCGACCGAGGTCGTCGAGACGGTGGCCGCCGCCGAGGCAGCCGAGGAGGCCGAGGCCGCCGACGCGATCCAGTCGATCCAGGAGACGGTGGCGTCCGACGAGTACGCCGAGGAGACGACCGCCGACGCGGCGATCGCCGACATCGTCGAGACGGTCGCTGTCGACGAGTACGCCGAGGAGGCCTCGGCTGCCGAGGTCGTCGCTGAGATCGTCGAGACCGTCGCCGAGGACGAGGCTGCCGAGGAGGCCGTGGCCGCCGAGGCGGTCCGCGAGATCGCGACCGAGACGATGGAGAAGAACACCAAGGGCTGACCCTCGGATCCCCGTCGACCCGCGGCCCGTCGGTCCGACCGGCGGGCCGCGCCGATCCCCGGACGCCGACCACCGCCACGCAGCGTGGCGCGGTCGCCGTGCTAGCATGGCCGCGGTGCCCCAGCCGGGGCCCGGAAGAGGACAGGCGTTCGGCCGGATGGATCGCTTCGACAAGTTCACGGATCGCGCTCGGAAGGTGCTGACCCTCGCCCAGGACGAGGCCCAGCGCTTCAATCACAACTACATCGGGACGGAGCACCTCCTGCTCGGCCTGGTCCGCGAGGGCGAGGGCGTCGCGGCGCGCGTCCTCGAGAACATGAACGTCGAGCTGCCCAAGGTCCGGACCGCCGTCGAGTTCATCATCGGCCGCGGGGACCGACCGGTGGTCGGCGAGGTGGGTCTGACCCCGCGGGCGAAGCGGGTCATCGAGCTGGCGATCGACGAGGCGCGCCGACTCGGCCACAACTACATCGGGACGGAGCACCTCCTGCTCGGGCTCGTCCGCGAGGGGGAGGGGATCGCTGCCGGCGTCCTCGAGTCCCTCGGGGTCAACCTCGACAAGGTCCGCCACGAGGTCATCCGGGTCCTCTCGCAGAGCTCGTCGACCGGCCCGACCGCCCAGGAGACCAAGCGCGCCTCGAAGACACCGACCGTCGACCAGCTGGGGATCAACCTGACCGAGGCCGCCCGGGCGGGCAAGCTCGACCCGGTCATCGGCCGGGAGAAGGAGATCGAGCGGGTCATCCAGATCCTGGGCCGCAAGACGAAGAACAACCCGGCCCTCATCGGCGAGCCCGGTGTCGGCAAGACGGCCATCGCCGAGGGCCTGGCCCACCGGATCGTGGCCGGCGACGTGCCCGACATCCTCCTCAACAAGCGGGTCCTGACCCTCGACATCGGGTCGCTCGTCGCCGGCACGAAGTACCGCGGCGAGTTCGAGGAGCGGCTCAAGAAGATCATCGAGGAGCTCCGCAACACGAACGACGCAGTCCTCTTCATCGACGAGCTGCACACCCTCGTCGGGGCCGGTGCGGCCGAGGGCGCGATCGACGCCGCGAACATCCTCAAGCCGCCGCTCTCCCGGGGCGAACTCCAGTGCATCGGCGCCACGACCCTCGACGAGTACCGCAAGTACATCGAGCGAGACGCGGCCCTCGAGCGCCGGTTCCAGCCGGTCATGGTCGAGGAGCCGACGCTCGAGCAGACGATCGAGATCCTCAAGGGCATCCGCGAGCGCTACGAGCAGCACCACAAGGTGACGATCACCGACCAGGCGGTCCAGGCCGCGGCGGACCTGTCGATCCGCTACATCACCGACCGCCACCTCCCGGACAAGGCGATCGACCTCATCGACGAGGCGGCCAGCCGGGTCCGCCTGCGCCATTCCTCGGCGCCGCCGGCCCTGCGCGAGGCCCAGAAGGACCTCGAGCGGATCACCAAGGAGAAGGACGCCGCGATCAACGCCCAGGAGTACGAGGAGGCGGCCACCCTGCGCGAGGCCGAGGCGACCGCGAAGGAGAAGGCCGACGGCCTGCGGGCGGAGTGGCAGGCCCAGATCTCCGGCGACCAGCCGACCGTCGGGCGAAGAGGAGATCGCCCAGGTCGTCGCGATGTGGACCGGCATCCCGGTGACCCGGATCGCCCAGGAGGAGTCGGAGCGGCTGCTCCACATGGAGGAGGCCCTCCATGGACGAGTCATCGGCCAGCAGGAGGCGATCGAGACCGTCTCGAAGGCCGTCCGCCGGGCCCGCGCCGGGCTCAAGGATCCCAAGCGACCGATCGGCTCGTTCATCTTCCTGGGCCCGACCGGCGTCGGCAAGACCGAGCTGGCCAAGGCCCTCGCCGAGTTCATGTTCGGCAGCGAGGACGCGCTGATCAAGATCGACATGAGCGAGTTCATGGAGCGCCACAACGTCAGCCGGCTGGTCGGGGCACCCCCGGGCTACGTCGGGTTCGACGAGGGCGGCCAGCTGACCGAGGCGGTCCGGCGCAAGAACTACTGCGTCGTCCTGCTCGACGAGGTCGAGAAGGCGCACCCCGAGGTGTTCAACATCCTCCTCCAGATCCTCGAGGACGGGCACCTCTCGGACGCCAAGGGTCGCCGGGTCGACTTCCGCAACTCGATCATCATCATGACCTCGAACCTCGGCGCCAAGCAGCTCCAGACGAACTCCTCGCTCGGCTTCCGGGTCCAGGGCGACACCGAGGAGGCGCGGGCCCAGTCGTCCTACGAGCTCATGCGCGACAAGGTCAATCAGGAGCTCAAGCAGAGCTTCCGGCCGGAGTTCCTCAACCGGATCGACGCCACCGTGGTCTTCCGCAGCCTGACCGTCGAGGAGATCGCCGAGATCGTCGACCTCATGCTCCAGCGGGTCCGCGACCAGCTCCGGGCCCAGCAGATGCAGCTCGAGGTCACCCAGGCGGCCAAGGAGCACATCATCAAGCTCGGCTACGACGTCGCCTACGGGGCGCGGCCGCTCCGCCGGGTGATCCAGAACATGGTCGAGGACGTCCTCGCCGAGCACCTCCTCCTGGGCAAGTACGAGCCGGGCACCACGATCGTCGTCGACAAGGGCGATGACACCGGGCTCGACATCCGGGCGGTCGACGAGAAGACACCCGTCGAGGCCTGACGGCCGGCCGGCCCATGGCGAAGACCCAGAGTCGCTACGTCTGCCAGGCCTGCGGCGACGCCTTCCTGCGCTGGGAGGGCCAGTGCCGGACGTGCGGCGCCTGGAACACCCTGGTCGAGACCGTCGTCCGGGACGCCCCCGTTCCGCGCGGACGCGTCGGGGCGCGCCCGTCCGGCAGCGCTCGCGCGGTCCCTGGCCGAGGTCGTCGAGGCGGATGTCCCGCGGCTGGCGATCGGGATCGGCGAGCTCGACCGGGTCCTCGGCGGCGGGCCTCGTCGCGGGCTCGCTCGTCCTCGTCGGCGGCGAGCCGGGTATCGGCAAGTCCACGCTCCTCCTCCAGGCCGCGGCCGGCGTCGCGGCGCGGGTCGCGGCCGGCGGCGGTCACGTCCTCTATGCCACCGGCGAGGAATCGGCCGCCCAGGTCCGGCTCCGGGCCGGGCGTCTCGACCTGCTCGGCGGCCCGGCCGGTACCGGCGTGCGGGTCCTCGCCGAGAGCGAGATCGGCCGGATCGCCGACCTCGCCCGGTCCGACCCGCCCGGCCTTGCTCATCGTGGACTCGGTCCAGACCGCGACGGTCGACGAGCTGGACGGTCCGCCGGGCAGCGTGGGCCAGGTCCGCGAGGCCGCGCTCCGGCTCATGGAGCTGGCCAAGGGCGACGGGGTCGCGGTCGTCCTCGTCGGCCACGTGACGAAGGACGGCTCGATCGCCGGACCGAAGACCCTCGAGCACATCGTCGACGCCGTCCTCGCGCTCGAGGGCGACCGGTCGTCCGGCCTGCGGCTCCTCCGGGCGACGAAGAACCGGTTCGGCTCCACCGAGGAGGTCGGCGTCTTCGAGATGGGCGAGCTCGGGCTCGCCGAGCTGAGCGACCCGGCCCGGGCGTTCCTCGTCGAGCACGAGGGCGTCGCGCCGGGCAGCGTCGTCGCGCCCGACCCTCGAGGGGAGCCGACCGCTCCTGGTCGAGGTCCAGGCGCTCGTCGCGCCGGTCGGCTACGGCACGCCGCGCCGGACCGGCGTGGGGATCGACCCGAACCGACTCGCCCTGCTGGTCGCCGTCCTCGGCCGGCGGGCCGGGATCGGGCTCGCCGGGCATGACGTCTACGCCAACCTGGCCGGCGGCCTCAGCCTCGAGGAGCCGGGTCTCGATCTCCCGCTGGCCCTCGCCCTCGCGTCCTCACTGCGCGACCGGCCGGTCCGGCGCGGGACCGTGGCCATCGGCGAGGTGGGGCTGCTCGGCGAGCTGCGCAGCGTCTCGGGCCTGGAGCGCCGGCTGCGCGAGGCGGCCCGCCTGGGGTTCGTCCGGGCGGTCGTCCCGCGACCGCCCCGCTCGGGGGCCTCGCCGGCGATCGACGGGCTCGAGGTCGTCGCGGTCGCGACGCTCCGCGAGGCGATCGGCGCGGCACTCGAGGCCGACGTCGCCGCCCCGGCGATGCTAGGCTGACGGCCCGCGCCGTCGACCGACCCGCGGTGCCTGTCCATCGAGCGGGAGCGCTGCGACCACGGTGATCCGGAACATCCGCATCCTCGGCGCCGCTCTGGGTGGGATCGTCGGGCTCGGGATGGCCGCCTCGCTCAGCGCGGTCTTCGACCGGAGCGGCACCTACTACGGGTTCTTCCTCGCGGCCTGGGTCGTCGCCTGGATCGTCGTCGGCTTCGCGATCCTGCCCTACCTCACGATCGTCCCGGCCCTGTGGATCGTCCGCCAGACCCAGGCCCTGTCGACGGCCGAGTTCGTCACGGCGGTCGTCGGCCTGCTCATCGGCCTGCTGATGGGGATGCTCCTCGGGATCCCGCTGTCGAACCTGCCGGCGCCGCTCGGCGAGTGGCTGCCGCTCGCGATCTCGCTCGGGCTCGGGCTCGGGATGGTCGGGCCTGACGGTCGCCAAACGGCAGGACCTGACCACGGCCGCCGAGGCGCTCGGGATCTTCCGTCGCCCGAAGTCGGAGGACGACGCGAACACCCGGGTCGGGCGACCCCCACATCGTCGTCGACACCAGCGCGATCATCGACGGCCGGATCGCCGAGATCGCCGAGTCCGGGTTCATCTACGGCACGCTGGTCGTCCCGCGCTTCGTCCTCGAGGAGCTCCAGCACATCGCCGACAGCGCCGACACGCTCCGCCGCAACCGTGGGCGGCGGGGCCTGGAGATCCTCAACCGGATGCAGAAGGACGCGCCGACACCGGTCGAGATCGTGGGGGACGACTTCCCGGACATCGCCGAGGTCGACGCCAAGCTGGTGGCGCTGGCGAAGCGCTACAGCGGGGCGATCCTGACCAACGACTTCAACCTGAACCGGGTGGCCGAGCTCCAGGGGATCCGGGTCCTGAACATCAACTCGCTGGCGAACGCGGTGAAGCCGGCCGTCCTGCCCGGCGAGGAGCTCCGGGTCCGGGTCATCCAGGAGGGCAAGGAGAGCGGCCAGGGAGTGGGCTTCCTCGACGACGGGACGATGATCGTCGTCGAGGGCGGCGCCCGGTTCATCGACAAGGACCTCGACGTCGCCGTCACCCGGGTGCTCCAGACGGTCGCCGGGCGGATGATCTTCGCCCAGCCGCGGCTCGATTGACGATCCCGGACGTGAATCTCGCCGACGGGACCCGACCGCCGGCCGGCAGTGCCGACGCCATCGTCGTCGCCGCGGGTGCCTCCAGCCGGATGGCCGGTGTCGACAAGGTCCTCGCCGAGGTCGGCGGCCGACCGCTGCTCGCCTGGACGCTGGCTGCGGTGGCGGCCGCACCGGTCGTCGGGCGGATCGTGGTCGTCGTCGCACCCGACTCGGTGGCCCTGATCAGGGGCGCGGCCTGGCTGCCGACGGCGGTGCGGGCCATCGTCCCCGGCGGCCGGCGACGCCAGGAGTCGGTGGCCGCCGGCCTCGCCGCGCTCGAGGCGCTCGGCCGCGATCCGGTCACCGCGGAGGCGGGCGAGACCGGGCCGCTCGATGGTGGTCGAGGGACGCCCGGCGAGGACCGGGTGATCCTCGTCCACGACGGAGCCCGGCCGTGCCCGTCGCCCGGGCTCTTCGAGCGGGTGGCGGCCGCGGCCGCCGAGCACGGAGCGGCGATCCCGGTCGTGCCGATCGTCGAGACGGTCAAGCGCGTCGACGACGGGTCGGTCGTCACCACGGTGGATCGGTCGTCGCTGGCCGCCGCCCAGACACCCCAGGGCGTGCGGCGGTCGCTCCTGCGGGCCGCCTTCGAGCGGTATCCGCCCGATGGACCCCGGGAATGGACCGATGAGGCCTCGCTGCTCGAGGCCTGTAGACTCGAGGTGCATGCGATCCCCGGCGAACCCGCGAACGTCAAGGTGACCACGCCCGACGACCTCGGGCGGGTCGAGCGCACGCTGCCCGGCGTGTCCCGCCTCCGCGTCGGGTACGGCGACGACGTCCATCCCTTCGGTCCGGGCGGACCGCTCGCGCTCGGCGGGATCGCGATCGATGGCGCGCCGCGACTGCACGGCCATTCCGACGGCGACGTCGCCCTCCACGCGATCGCGGATGCCCTGCTCGGCGCTGCCGGGCTCGGCGACCTCGGGCGGCTCTTCCCGGCCGGTCCGGCGACCCCGCGCGGCGTCGCCAGCGCCGAGCTGATCGGGGAGGTCCTGACGCGGCTTGCGGCGGTCGGGCTGCGGCCGGCCTCGGTCGACCTGACGATCGTGGGCGCCCGACCGCGCCTCGGCGACCGGCTCGAGGCGATGCGGACGGCGATCGCGGCACTCCTTGGGATCCCGGTCGGCGCCGTCAGCGTGAAGGCCTCGACGGGCAACCTCACGGGGTCCGAGGGCGCCGGTCGCAGCATCGGCGCCCGAGCGGTCGCCGTGGTGGAGCCGGCCCGATGAGCCTTCGGTTGCTCGACACGCTGACCGGCGAGCAGCGCGAGCTCGTCCCCCTCGAACCGGGTCACGTCCGGGTCTACAGCTGCGGGCCGACCGTCTACGGCCCCGCGCACATCGGCAACTTCCGATCGTTCCTGTTCGCCGACCTGCTCGTCCGCTACCTGCGCTACGGCGGCTACCGGGTCACCTGGGCGATGAACATCACCGACATCGACGACAAGATCATCCGCGGCGCGGCGGCCGCCGGCGAGACGATCGGCGAGCTCTCGGCACGCTGGTCGGAGCGCTTCCTGGTCGACGCCACAGCGCTCCGGATGACCGTGCCGGACGTCCTGCCCCGAGCGACGGAGCACATCCCCGAGATCGTGACCCTCGTGGAGCGACTGCTCGCGTCGGACCACGCCTACCGGACCGACGACGGCTCGATCTTCTTTCGGATCGCGTCGTGGCCGGCCTACGGGCGCCTGGCCCGTCTGGACCCCGAGCAGCTCCGCGTCGGCGAGCGCGTCGAGGCCGACGACTACGCGAAGGACGACGTGCGCGACTTCGCGGTCTGGAAGGCGGCCAAGCCGGGCGAGCCGTCGTGGTCGACGGCGGTGGGGGTCGGCCGCCCCGGCTGGCACATCGAATGCTCCGCGATGAGCATGCGTCACCTCGGCGAGACGTTCGACATCCATACCGGCGGGGTGGATCTCATCTTCCCCCATCACGAGGACGAGATCGCCCAGAGCGAGGCGGCGACCGGCCGCGAGTTCGTCCGGACCTGGCTCCACTGCGCCCACCTCCAGATGGGCGGTCAGAAGATGGCCAAGTCGATCGGCAACATCGCCCGGGTCGGCGATCTCCTCGACGCCGGCGTGTCGCCTCGGGCCCTCCGCTACGCGCTCATCTCGGCGCACTACCGGGCGAGCCTGAACTACACGGATGCGTCCCTGGCCACCGCCGCCGCCGCGGTCGATCGACTCGACGCGCTCTATCTCGCCCTTGCCAACTATCGCGAGGACCGGGCCGACGACCCGACCCTCGAAGCCGCGCTGGCGGGCGCTCGGGCCGGCTTCGAGGCCGGCCTCGACGACGACCTCAACGTCGCCCCGGCGCTGGCCGCGGTCTTCGAGCTCGTCCGGGATCTCAATCGCCGGATCGACGCCCGGTCGCTCTCCACGGCGGACGCCGTCCGGGCGACCGCGGCGCTCCGGGCGATGGACGCGGTCCTGGCCCTCGCTCCGGAGGTGACCGAAGGTGCGCTGTCGGCCGGGCTCCAGGCCCTGCTCGACGAGCGCGCCGCAGCCCGGGCCGCCCGCGACTGGGCTGCGGCCGACCGCCTTCGCGACGAGTTGGCTGAGCAGGGGATCGTCGTCGAGGATTCGCGTGACGGGCAGCGCTGGCGGCGCGCCGGGACGGCCGGCGATGGCTGATCGGAAGCGACCGCCCGCCGCGAAGGCGGCGGACACGGGATCGGACGCGGCTCGGCCGAAGACCCCGCGTCCGCGTCCGACGAAGCCGGCCGCCGGTGGATCGAAACCCATCGACCCAGCCACCGCGGCCGGGGATGCAGCGGGGCGGTCGGCCCGGCCCGGCCTCGGCTTCTCGGGCTCGGACGAAGGTCCGGCGGATCGAGCCCGCCCGGCCGCCGCACGCGATCGGCGGCCCGCCGGCCGTCCGATCCCCGAAGGCCCTGGGCGAGAACCTGGCCGGATGGCGTCCTGGCCGGGGGCTCCGGGCCGAAACGGGCCGGGCTCGGCCCGACCGGGTCCGAGCCGACCGGGAGGAGCGCACCCCGCCTCGCGCCCCGCGACTGGCGGGCGCCCACGAGCATCCGGGCAGCGATCGGGCCCACCGTACCGCACGGATCGACCCGCGCCCGAGCCACGGGCGCCCCACGGCGGCGGGTTCCCGCCCGGAGGCCCGGACGCCCGGCCGCGGTTCGATGGCGCCCGTCCGCCGCGGGGTCGACCACCGTTCGAGCGCCCGGCTGCCCCACCGGCCCCTATCGGGGAGGGCCCTCGGGATCGCGACCCGGGTCGTACGGGCCGGCTGGAGCGGGGGGCCGCCGCCTCGGCCCGCCGACCGATCGTCGACCCGCCCAGCGGTTCGATCAACGGCCCGAACCGCCGTACCAAGGCGGGCCCGGCTCGCCCGCCGAGCGCCGCCCGGTCCCGTTCGACCGGCGCCCGGGGGCGCCCGACCGGCGCCCGGCGGCGCCCGACCGGCGGCCCGGACCCGGGGTGTCGGGGGGTCGAGCCGTTCCCGGGTATCGCCCGACGCCGTCGTACCGTGGCGGGCCATCCGATCGTGGCAGGCCGCCCGACCGGGGACGGCTGCCGTACCGGGCCGCCGTCCCGGGCTGGAGCCCGCCGCCGCCCATCCCCGACGACCTGATCGCCGAGGGCGACGAGATCGTCGCCGGCCGACGACCCGGTCGAGGAGGCGTTCGTGGCCGGCCGGGTGGCCCACCGGCTCCTGGTCGTGCCCCAGCGACGGCAGGCGCTCGAGAAGATCGTCCTCCACGCGACCGGTCTGCGGATCCCGATCGTCGAGGTGGAGGGCGGCACGCTGACGGCGCTGGCCGGGTTCGACGGTCACCAGGGCGTGGCGCTCGTCGTGGCGCGCCCGGCGCTATGCCGATCCGGAGGAGATCCTGGCCCGGGCCATCGAGCGCGGCGAGCCGGCGTTCGTCCTCGTCCTCGACTCGCTCGAGGATCCCCAGAACGTCGGGACGCTCCTGCGCAGCGCCGAGGCGGCGGCCGCCCACGGTGTCATCTTCCCGACGAAGCGCCAGGCCCCGCTGACCCCGGCCGCCGTGAAGGCCTCGGCCGGCGCGGTCGAGCATCTCCTCCTGGCCCCGGTCGACGACCTGCCGGCGAGCCTGGCCGACCTGCACGCCCGCGGACTCCGGATCGTCGGCGCCGATGCCGACGCGACGCTGACGGTCCGGGAGGCCGACCTCCGCGGCCCGCTCGCTCTCGTCGTCGGGAGCGAGGGCCAGGGCCTCGGCCCGGCCGTCCGACGACGCTGCGACCTGTTCGTCCGGATCCCGATGCGCGGCGCCGTCGGCTCGCTCAACGCCTCGGTGGCCGGCTCGATCCTGCTCTACGAGGCATCGACCCAGCGCGGCGGCGCGGCGACCGCCGTCCCGGGCCGCCCGACGGCCGACGGGGTGGCGTCACCGGCCGTGGGCGAGGCGACGGTCGAGCCGCCGCCGGCGTCGACCGAGCCAGTCGCGCCGGTGCGACCGGCCACGAGGCGTCCGGCGGCGAAGGGGCCGCAGCCGGTCGCCCCGGCCACGAGGAAGACGCGGTCCCGAGCAGGAGGGGCCGGCCGGATGTGTCGCCGGCCGGGCCACGGGAGGCTGCCGAGACCAGGGACGTCGGCGCCGCGGCCCCCGCCGTCGCGACCCCGGAGACGGTCGAGGCATCGCCCCGAGGCGGCCCGCCGACGCCGACGAGCTCCTGCCCGGGGGACCGATCGGGTCCCCGGACGACGCGCCGTCGACGCGCCGCGACAAGGCAGAGGTCGCGGCCGACGGGCCGCCCGCGAAGAAGCCCCGCTCGAAGGCGGCCGCGAAGGCGAAGGCCGACTCGAAGGCTGCTGCCGACGGCCCGTCGAAGCCCGCCAAGCGGGGCAAGAAGGCCGAGGCGCCGGCCGCCAAGCCGGCGCAAGGCCAGGACGAAGTCCAAGGGCGGGGCCGACGAGCGCGGTTGACGCTCCGGCCGCTCGAGCCCTATCATTCCCGGGCGCCACAGGGTCACCTGCGGTATGGTCCTGCGCGCGCCGACGTAGCTCAATTGGTAGAGCAGCGGTTTTGTAAACCGCCGGTTCCGGGTTCGAGTCCCGTCGTCGGCTCCAGCGCGAATAAGTCGCGTGCCGGGTGCACCACGACGCCGCAGCGTCACCGGGCACGTTCAGTGGGTAGGTTGAGCAGGTGGTGAGCTCCGCTGACTGTAGATCAGCCGTCTTCGACTGTGGGGGTTCGATTCCCTCCCTGCCCACCATCACCTTCGGCGTTCTCAGAGGTCTTTCCGGGCCCACATAGCTCAGCTGGCAGAGCACTTCCTTGGTAAGGAAGAGGTCATCGGTTCAAGTCCGATTGTGGGCTCCACCATCGCGGTCGCACCGGCCGCCGCGCTGGATCCCCGTATCGGCGGGCCGACTCGCCGGCAGTCCAGAGGCGGCCCGGCCGCAGCGACAGATGGAGTACGCGCTCACGTGGCGAAGAAGAAGTTCGAGCGGACGAAGCCGCACGTCAACATCGGCACGATCGGTCACATCGACCACGGCAAGACGAGCCTGACCGCGGCGATCACCAAGTACCTCGCGCTCAAGGGCGCCTCCGAGTACCGCGCGTTCGACACGATCGACAACGCGCCCGAGGAGCGCGAGCGGGGGATCACGATCGCGATCGCCCACGTCGAGTACGAGACCGAGGCCCGCCACTACGCCCACGTCGACTGCCCCGGCCACGCCGACTACATCAAGAACATGATCACCGGCGCCGCCCAGATGGACGGCGCGATCCTCGTCGTCGCCGCGACCGACGGCCCGATGCCCCAGACCCGCGAGCACATCCTCCTGGCCCGCCAGGTCGAGGTCCCCTACATCGTCGTCTTCCTCAACAAGTGCGACGCGGTCGACGACCCCGAGCTGCTCGACCTCGTCGAGCTCGAGGTCCGCGAGCTCCTCACCAAGTACCACTTCCCGGGCGACGACATCCCGGTCGTCCGCGGCTCGGCGCTCAAGGCCCTCGAGGCCACCGACGACCCGCCGACCCGGCCTACGCTCCGATCCAGGAGCTCATGGACGCGGTCGACTCCTACATCCCGACCCCCGAGCGGGCGATCGACAAGCCGTTCCTCATGCCGGTCGAGGACGTCTTCGGGATCAAGGGCCGGGGCACGGTCGCGACCGGCCGGATCGAGCGCGGCGTCGTCCAGGTCGGCGACGAGGTCGAGATCATCGGCGTCAAGGCCGACCCGCAAGGTCGTCGTCACCGGGGTCGAGATGTTCAAGAAGCTCCTCGACGAGGGCCGGGCCGGCGACAACGTCGGCTGCCTCCTGCGGGGCATCGAGCGCGACGAGATCGAGCGCGGCCAGGTCATGGCCAAGTCGGGCTCGATCAAGCCCCACACGAAGTTCAACGCCCAGGTCTACGTCCTGACCAAGGAGGAGGGCGGTCGGCACACCCCCTTCTACAACGGCTACCGGCCCGCAGTTCTACCTGCGCACGACCGACGTGACCGGGGCGATCGGCCTGCCCGACGGGGCCGAGATGATCATGCCCGGCGACAACGTCGACGATGTCGGTCGAGCTGATCACCCCGATCGCCCTCGAGACCGGCCAGCGCTTCGCCATCCGCGAGGGTGGCCGGACCGTCGGCGCCGGCGCCATCGTCGACATCGTCGAGTAGCGAGATGGCGAAGGTCGAGAACCGCCCGGTCATCCTGCTCGCCTGCACCGAGTGCAAGGAGCGGACGTACACGACGCGGAAGAACAAGAAGCAACGATCCGAACCGGATCGAGCTCATGAAGTACTGTCCGCGAGAACGCCGTCATACCCTCCATCGGGAGGCGAAGTAGGTCGATCCCGGAGGCGCGTAGCTCAATTTGGCAGAGCTCTGGTCTCCAAAACCAGTGGTTGTCGGTTCGAGTCCGGCCGCGCCTGCCACCCCGCCACATCCGTATCGAAGGCATAGACCCTGATGTTGCAGCGGATCCGTCGGTTCCTCGACGAGTCCTGGTCCGAGTTGAAGAAGGTCGTCTGGCCCACCCGGGAGCAGACCCTGAACCTCACGTTCCTGGTCTTCCTGGTGAGCGTCGTCGTCGGCGTCTTCATCTCCGTCTTCGACGTCATCTTCGCGGCGGGTCTCGACGCGCTCGGAAAGCTGGGCTAGGGCAGGCATGATGACCGACGCGACGACCGAGATCCCAGCCGACCCAGAAGCACTGGTACGTCATCCACACCTACTCGGGCTACGAGAACAAGGTCAAGACGAACCTCGAGCACCGGATCGAGTCGATGGGCATGGAGGACAAGATCTTCCAGGTCCTGGTCCCGATGGAGGACGAGATCGAGATCCGCCAGGGCCAGCGCCACACCGTCCAGAAGAAGGTCTATCCCGGCTACGTCCTGGTCGAGATGATCCTCGACCCCGACAGCTGGTTCGTCGTCCGGAACACCCCGGGCGTGACCAGCTTCGTCGGTGGCGGGAACATCCCCGGCCAGCGCAACGAGCCGATCCCGCTCGCCGACCACGAGGTCAAGCAGATCCTCCGGACGATGGGCGTCGAGACGCCCAAGTACCGGGTGGCCTTCACCAAGGGCCAGAGCGTCCGGGTCACCGACGGACCGTTCGCGAGTTCATCGGCACCGTCGACGAGGTCAACCCGGAGCGCAACAAGGTCAAGGTCCTGGTGAGCATCTTCGGCCGGGAGACGCCGGTCGAGCTCGACTTCCTCCAGGTCGAGAAGCTCTGACCGCATCCACGCCACCGCCCGGCAGCGATCACGGCCGAGAGGCACCTCGAGGCAACGTCGTGGCCAAGAAGATCCGGATCGTCCTGACCCTCCAGCTCCCCGCCGGCAAGGCGACCCCTGCGCCGCCGGTCGGGACCGCGCTGGGTCCGCACGGCATCAACATCGTCGAGTTCACCAAGGCCTACAACGAGAAGACCGCCGACAAGTCCGGCCAGGTCATCCCGGCCCAGATCACCATCTTCGAGGACCGCTCGTTCACGTTCGTCCTCAAGACGCCGCCGGCCGCGGATCTCCTGCGCAAGGCCGCCGGCGTCGAGAAGGGCGCCGCGACGACCGGTCGCGACCAGGTCGGCCGGGTGACCCGCGACCAGCTCCGCGAGATCGCCACGATCAAGATGACCGACCTCAACGCCAACGACATCGAGGCGGCCGCCCGCCAGATCGAGGGGACCGCCCGCTCGATGGGCATCGAGGTCGTCGGCTAACCCGCCGCTCCATCGCGCGCACCGGCCGCGAGACGGATCCGCCGGTCGTCCACCCCGCGCCAGGGGGAGGCCGCGATCCGGCCGCCAGCGAGGAACCAGCACCATGGCCCACGGCAAGAAATACCAGGACGCCGCCAAGCTCGTCGACCGGACGCAGGTCTACGCGCCGGCGGAGGCGGCCGATCTGGTCCGACAGACGAGCACGGTCGGGTTCGACCCGACGATCGAGGCCCATCTCCGCCTCGGGGTGGACCCGCGCCACGCCGACCAGATGGTCCGCGGCACGGTCGTCCTGCCCCACGGCACCGGCAAGGTGGTCCGGGTGGTCGTCTTCGCCCAGGGCGAGAAGGCCCAGGAGGCCCTCCGCGGCGGCGCCGACGAGGTCGGCGGCGAGGACCTGGTCAAGAAGATCGAGGCCGGCTGGCTCGAGTTCGACGTCGCCCTCGCGACGCCGGACATGATGGGCCAGGTGGGCAAGCTCGGGAAGATCCTCGGTCGCCGCGGCCTCATGCCGAACCCGAAGTCCGGCACGATCACCTTCGACATCGAGCGGGCGCTCGCCGAGGTCAAGGGCGGTCGGGTCGAGTTCAAGGTCGACAAGGGCGCCATCGTCCACGTCGCCTTCGGCAAGGGCAGCTTCGGGACCGACGAGCTCGTCGCCAACCTGGCCGCCCTCATCGACGCGATCAACCGGGCCAAGCCGGCCGGCGCCAAGGGCCAGTACCTCAAGGGCCTGACGATCGCCAGCACCATGGGCCCCGGCATCCGGGTCGACATCCCGGCCCTGCTCGCGGTCGCCGCGGCGGCCTAGGCTCATCCCCGCCGGGAGACCGGCGGCACCAGACGCGGTGACGGTCCGCGGGTCCGCCCGCCGACGCGTCGCCAGACAATCGAACACGACGGACGCCCAAGACAGCCTGCGCCCGCGGACCGCCCGAGAGGACGGTCGGGGCTTGAACCGCCGGACCGGACCGGGGAGACCCGGGGACGACGGCGAGCACGCCGAGGCAGGATGAGCCCTCCCGGGAGCGGGAAGGCGCCCCCTGCGGACGCAAGTGGACCGTCGCAGGGTCGATCCGGCCGGAGGGCCGGGTCGGCGCCACCGCCGCGCGCCGGCTCGCGCGCATGAGAACGGGAGGTATCCATGCCGACCGAGGCCAAGCGAGAGACCGTCGCCGCGCTGAAGGAGGAACTCTCCGGCAGCACGACGATGATCGTCTCCGAGTACCGCGGCCTCAAGGTGAGCGAGATCGCCGAGATCCGGCGAGCGCTGCGCAAGCAGAACGTGTCCTACCGGGTCGTCAAGAACCGGTTGATGCGGATCGCCGCGAACGAGTCGGGCCGTGAGGCCCTGTCGCCGCTCCTCGAGGGTCCGAGCGCGATCGCGTTCGGGTCCGGGGATGAGGCGGCCATCGCCAAGGCGGTCCTCGACGCGACGAAGTCGTACAAGATCGTCAAGGTCAAGGGCGCCGTCCTCGGCGCGACCGCGATCGACGCCGACGGTGTCACCCGGCTGGCGACGCTGCCGCCGCGCGACGTCCTGCTGGCCCAGGTCGCCGGTGCGATCGCCGCGCCGATGGCCACGATGGCCGGTCTCCTCGACGCTCCGCTCCGCGACATCGCGGGCGGGATCGGGGCCCTCGCCGACCAGCGCGGCTCGGCCGCCTAGCTCACTCGAACCCAGGCACCCACCAGGCCGCTGCCCCCGGGCCCCGGCCGTGAACGTCCAGGAGGATCCACGAATCATGGCCAATCTCACCGCCGAGCAGCTCCTCGAGGCCTTCGAGAAGATGACCGTCCTCGAGCTGTCCGAGTTCAAGAAGGCGTTCGAAGACCGCTTCGGCGTCACCGCCGCCGCGCCGGTCGCGGTGGCTGCCGCCGCCGCGCCGGCCGCCGCCGTCGCCGAGGCTGCCGAGGAGCAGACCGAGTTCAGCGCCGTGCTGACCGAGGTCGGCCCGAACAAGATCCCGGTCATCAAGGTCGTCCGCGAGCTCACCGGCCTCGGTCTCAAGGAGGCCAAGGATCTCGTCGACGCCGCCCCCAAGGCCGGTCAAGGAGGGCGTCGCCCGGGACGAGGCCGAGAAGATCAAGGCAGCGCTCGAGGAGCAGGGCGCCAAGGTCGAGATCAAGTAGGTCGCCGCCGGGCGACGCATCCGGGCGTCGCCCGCCGCGTCGCTCGCGCACGCACGAACGGTCCCAGGGAGAGGCGGCTTCGGTCGCCACTCCACTGGGTCGTTTGACAGTTGGCCGAATCGCGGTATCCTACTCCTTCTGTGAGCGCGGCCCTCTCCCTCTCCCCCTACCTCCTCCGATAGGAGCGGTTCATGCTGTCTGCTGAGTCGTCGCCCCGGGCGACCCTGGCCTCGGCGCGCAAGTCGTACGCGCGGATCCCCGAGGTCCTCCCGATCCCGAACCTGATCGAGCTCCAGCTCGATTCGTTCCAGTGGTTCATCGAGAAGGGTCTGCGCGAGCTGCTTCGACGAGATCAGCCCGATCAAGGACTTCACCGGCAAGGTGATGGAGCTCCAGTTCCTCGACTACGAGTTCGGGCCGCCGAAGTACACCGAGCTCGAGTGCCGGACGAAGGACCTGACCTTCAGCCGCCCGCTCTACGTCAGCGTCGAGCTGCTCATCAAGGAGACCGGCGAGATCCAGCGCCAGCGCGTCTACATGGGCGACTTCCCGACGATGACCGACCAGGGGACGTTCATCATCAACGGCGCAGAGCGCGTCGTCGTCTCCCAGCTCGTCCGCTCGCCGGGGGTCTACTACAGCGACACCGAGGACCCGACCAGCGGTCGGACCCTGTTCAGCGCCAAGGTCATCCCGAACCGGGGCGCCTGGCTCGAGTTCGAGACCAGCAACAAGGACCTCCTCTCGGTCAAGGTGGACCGCAAGCGCAAGATCGCCGCGACCACCCTGCTCCGCGCCGTCGGCTACGAGTCGAACGAGGAGATCGCCGGGCTGTTCGTCAACGTCGACACGGACCCCGACCATCCGTACATCGCCTCGACCCTCGACAAGGACCTCACCAAGACCCAGCAGGACGCCCTGATCGAGGTCTACAAGAAGCTCCGCCCGGGCGATCCGCCGACCGGCGACAACGCCCGCCAGCTGGTCGAGAGCCTGTTCTTCAACTTCCGGCGCTACGACCTCGGCCGGGTCGGCCGCTACAAGTTCGACAAGAAGCTCGACGCCGTCGCGGCCCGGATGGGGATCGAGCTGCCCCGCGACGAGCGGACGATCACCCGCGAGGACATCGCCGCGATCGTCGGCCATCTCATCGAGCTGAACATCGAGGGCCAGAAGCCGATCGGCGAGCGGCGCTGGACGGCCGACGACATCGACCACCTCGGCAATCGCCGGATCCGGGCCAACGGCGAGCTCATCCAGAACGCGTTCCGGATCGGCCTCCTCCGGATGGAGCGGGTCGTCCGCGAGCGGATGACGATCCAGGAGATCGACAAGGCCACCCCGAACGCGCTCATCAACATCCGGCCGGTCGTGGCCGCGATGAAGGAGTTCTTCGGGGGCAGCCAGCTCTCCCAGTTCATGGACCAGACGAACCCGCTGGCCGAGCTGACCTCGCAAGCGGCGCCTCAGCGCCCTCGGGCCGGGCGGCCTGTCCCGCGAGCGGGCCGGCTTCGACGTCCGCGACGTCCACCACAGCCACTACGGGCGGATCTGCCCGATCGAGACGCCGGAAGGTCCGAACATCGGGCTCATCGGCTCGCTCGCGACCTACGGCCGGATCAACAGCTACGGGTTCATCGAGACGCCCTACCGCAAGGTCAAGCGGACCGTCGCCTGGGACGACCCGAACCTGCGCGAGTACGAGGCCGGGACCGACCTCGCTGGCCAAGGGCGGCGAGGTCGTCCTCAAGGCCGGCCAGACGTTCACCGAGGCGGCCGCCGCCGAGCTCAAGAAGCAGAAGGCCCAGGCCTTCTCGATCCGCCCGGTCGTCACCGAGGAGATCGAGTACCTGCCCGCCGACGAGGAGGAGCAGCACGTCGTCGCCCAGGCGAACGCGCCGCTCGACGAGACCGGGCCACTTCGCCGACCGAGCGCGTCCCGTCGCGCTACCGGGACCAGTTCCCCGAGGCCCGGCCGAGCCAGATCGAGTACATGGACGTCTCGCCCAAGCAGGTCGTCTCGGTCGCGACCGCGCTCATCCCGTTCCTCGAGCACGACGACGCGAACCGCGCCCTGATGGGCTCGAACATGCAGCGCCAGGCGGTTCCCCTCCTCGAGCCGGAGTCCCCGATCGTCGGGACCGGGATGGAGGTCCGGGCCGCCCGCGACTCGGGCCAGGTCCTCGTCGCCCGTGAGGACGGCGTGGTCACCAGCGTGACCGCCGAGCGGATCCAGATCGAGAGCGACGGCGGCGAGCTCATCGAGTCGCCCCTCCAGAAGTTCGTCCGCTCGAACCAGGGCACCTGCATCAACCAGCGCCCGATCGTCGACGTCGGGACCCGCGTCGTGGCCGGCGATCCGATCGCCGACTCGAGCTCGACCGACCATGGGCGAGCTGGCCCTCGGCCGGAACGTCCTCGTGGCGTTCATGAGCTGGGAGGGCGGCAACTACGAGGACGCGATCGTCATCAGCGATCGCCTCGTCCGCGACGACCTCTTCACCAGCATCCACATCGAGAAGCACGAGATCGAGGCCCGCGACACGAAGCTCGGCCCCGAGGAGATCACCCGCGACATCCCCAACGTCGGCGAGGAGTCGCTCAAGGACCTCGACGAGCAGGGCATCGTCTACGTCGGCGCGGAGGTCGCCCCGGGCGACATCCTCGTCGGCAAGATCACCCCGAAGGGCGAGACCGAGCTGACCGCGGAGGAGCGCCTCCTCCGGGCGATCTTCGGCGAGAAGGCCCGCGAGGTGAAGGACTCCTCGCTCCGCCTGCCCCACGGCGAGCGCGGCAAGGTCATCGAGATCCGCGAGATCCAGCGCGGCGACGAGGACGACTCGGCGCTGATGCCGGGGGTCAACCGGCTCGTCCGGGTGTCGGTCGCCCAGAAGCGCAAGATCAGCGTCGGCGACAAGATGGCCGGCCGCCACGGCAACAAGGGCGTGATCGCCAAGATCCTGCCCCAGGAGGACATGCCCTTCCTGCCCGACGGCTCGCCGGTCGACATCATCCTCAACCCGCTCGGCGTGCCGAGCCGGATGAACATCGGCCAGATCCTCGAGACCCACCTCGGGTGGGCCCTCAAGGCGAAGGGCGAGAAGGCCGCGACCGCCGTCTTCGACGGGGCCACCGAGGCCCAGATCCAGGCCGAGCTCGTCTCGGCCGGTCTGCCCGAGGACGGCAAGATCGAGCTCCGCGACGGGCGGACCGGCGAGCCGTTCGACCGTCGGATCACCGTCGGCCAGATCTACATGCTCAAGCTCCACCACCTGGTGGAGGACAAGATCCACGCCCGGTCGACCGGCCCGTACAGCCTGATCACCCAGCAGCCGCTCGGTGGCAAGGCCCAGTTCGGCGGCCAGCGCTTCGGCGAGATGGAGGTCTGGGCGCTCGAGGCGTACGGCGCCGCGAACATCCTCCAGGAGCTCCTGACCGTGAAGTCGGACGACGTCCTCGGTCGGGTCCAGACCTACGAGGCGATCGTCAAGGGCGAGGAGATCCAGCCGCCGCGGGTCCCCGAGTCGTTCAAGGTGCTCATCAAGGAGCTGCGCAGCCTCGGGCTCAACGCCGAGATCCTCGACCCGAACGACCAGGAGATCGAGCTCGGCGAGGACGACAGCGCGGTCTACGCGCTGCCCGATCTCGGCGGGATCAACCTCGCCGGCTTCGAAGACTAGCCATCCCCACGAACCTTCCGCGAGCTCGGCGCCCGGCCAGCCCGATCTCGCTCGCTCACGGTCCAGATCGCGTCGCCGAGCCAGGCGGCGACGCGGAGGAGAACCATGCTCGAGGTCAATAACTTCAGCGCCATCCGGATCTCGCTCGCGAGTCCGGACCAGATCCGCGAGTGGTCGAAGGGCGAGGTCACCAAGCCCGAGACGATCAACTACCGCACCCTCAAGCCGGAGAAGGACGGCCTCTTCGACGAGCGCATCTTCGGTCCGACCAAGGACTGGGAGTGCTACTGCGGCAAGTACAAGCGGATCCGCTACAAGGGCATCATCTGCGACAAGTGCGGCGTCGAGGTGACCCGCAGCAAGGTCCGACGCGAGCGGATGGGCCACATCCAGCTGGCCAGCCCGGTCAGCCACATCTGGTACTTCAAGGGGACGCCCTCCCGCCTCGGCATCCTCCTCGACATCAGCCCCCGGAACCTCGAGCGGATCCTCTACTTCGCCCTGTACATCGTCAGCCACGTCGACGAGGAGGCCCGGGCCCGGGCGCTCCGCCAGCTCGACGAGGAGGCCGAGGGCCGCGGCGGCAAGGGCGGCAAGGCCCTGGCCGAGCGCGAGGATGAGCTTCGAGCCGCCTTCCATCGCGAGAAGGACGAGCTGCACGCCGCGCTCGCCGCGATCAAGGAGGGCCTCGAGGCCGAGCGGGCCAGCCGGACCGACGCCATCGTCGAGGCCGCCAAGGCGGTCGAGGCGCAGCTCGCCGCGCTCGGCACGAGCCCGGCCGAGGAGACGATCGCCTTCGCCCTGACCGGTGAGGTCGTCCTGGCCGCCGGCGACAAGCCGGGCAAGACGGCGACCGCCCAGCTCCGCAAGATCGCGGCGGCCGAGACGGAGCGGGTCGACGAGGAGCTCAAGGGCCGGGCCGCCGACGAGGAGGCGGCCACCGCCCAGAAGATCGCCGACGCCGAGCTTCGGATCGACGCCGAGCTCGAGGTCGAGCGCGAGCAGCTCAAGCGCGACGCCGAGGGGCTCAAGGACGAGATCCGCAAGGCGCGCGAGGAGATCGAGAAGCTCCAGCCGATGATGACCCTGCCGGAGACCTCGCTCGACGGCTGGAACTTCCGCGACCTCGACGCGAAGTACGGCAGCGGGGCCCGGGGCGGTCGGATCTTCCACGCCGGCATGGGCGCCGAGGCGGTCCGCGACATCATCCAGCGGATGGACCTCGAGGAGATGTCCCGGACCCTCCACGTCGAGGTCCGGACCACCTCCGGTCAGCGCCGCAAGAAGGCGATCAAGCGGCTCCGCCTGATCGAGGCGTTCCGCCGCTCGGGGACCCGGCCCGACTGGATGATCCTGTCGGTCCTGCCGGTCATCCCGCCGGACCTCCGGCCGATGGTCCAGCTGGACGGCGGCCGGTTCGCCACCTCCGACCTCAACGACCTCTACCGCCGGGTCATCAACCGGAACAACCGGCTGAAGCGACTCCTCGAGCTCGGCGCCCCGGAGATCATCATCCGCAACGAGAAGCGGATGCTCCAGGAAGCCTGCGACGCGCTGATCGACAACGGCCGCCGTGGCCGGGCGATCGCCGGGACCGGCAACCACCGTCTCAAGAGCCTGTCCGACATGCTCAAGGGCAAGCAGGGCCGGTTCCGTCAGAACCTCCTGGGCAAGCGGGTCGACTACTCGGGTCGCTCGGTCATCGTGGTCGGCCCGGAGCTCAAGCTCCACCAGTGCGGGCTGCCCAAGAAGATGGCCCTCGAGCTGTTCAAGCCGTTCGTCATGCGCCAGCTCGTCGAGAAGGGCTTCGCCCACAACATCAAGAGCGCCAAGCGGATCGTCGAGCGCGTCCGGCCCGAGGTCTGGGACGTCCTCGAAGAGGTCATCAAGGATCACCCGGTCCTGCTGAACCGCGCCCCGACCCTCCACCGCCTGGGCATCCAGGCGTTCATGCCGGTCCTCGTCGAGGGCTCGGCCATCCAGATCCACCCGCTCGTCTGCACCGCCTTCAACGCCGACTTCGACGGCGACCAGATGGCGGTCCACGTGCCGCTCTCGTCGGCCGCCCAGGAAGAGGCCCGCGAGATGATGCTCTCGACGGCCAACCTCCTCTCGCCGGCCGACGGCAGCCCGGTGGTCGCGCCGACCCAGGACATGGTCCTCGGCTGCTACTACCTGACGATGGACGGCAAGCCCGTGCCCGGGGCCAAGGTCCGGCGCTTCACCGACGAGAAGGAGGCGGTCCTCGCCTACCAGCTCCGGGAGAAGACCGCCCTGACCCTCCACGAGCCGATCGAGGTCGAGGTCCGCGACCTGGGACGAGGACGCCGGCGGGATCGTGGAGCGGCGCGAGGCCACCACCGTCGGCCGGGTGATCTTCAACGAGATCCTGCCCGACCGGCTCCGCTTCAACAACAAGGTCATGAAGCGGACCGAGCTCCGACGGCTCGTCGACGAGTGCTATCGGCTCCTCGGCTCGGACGAGACCGCCCACCTCGTGGACGGGATCAAGAGCGTCGGGTTCGAGTTCGCCACCCGCGGCGGGATGACGATCGGCCTCTTCGACATCGAGATCCCGGTCGACAAGGCCGCCCGGCTCACGAAGGCCGACGGCGAGGTCGACGACATCGACCGCCAGTTCCAGCGTGGCCTGATCACCGACGACGAGCGCTACGAGCAGGTCGTCTCGGTCTGGCAGCGGACCACGTCGGAGATGTCCGACGCGATGATGGCCGGCCTCGACCCGTTCGGGGCCGTGACGATGATGACCGCCTCCGGCGCCCGGGGGAACAAGGGCAACATCGGCCAGCTCGGCGCGATGCGCGGCCTCATGGCCGACCCGTCCGGGCGGATCATCGACGTGCCCGTGCGGAGCAACTTCCGCGAGGGCATGACCGTCCTCGAGTACTTCATCTCCACCCACGGCGCCCGGAAGGGCCTGGCCGACACCGCCCTGCGGACCGCCGACTCGGGCTACCTGACCCGCCGCCTCGTCGACGTGGCCCAGGACGTCATCACCCGCGACGACGACTGCGGGACGGAGGAGGGGAGCTGGATCACCCGGACCGAGTCCGTGGAGATCGCCGGCAACGAGGAGGGGGCCTTCGGCCGCCGGCTCGTCGGTCGGCTCGCCGCCGCGACGATCGTCGATCCGCGGAGCAAGGCCAAGAAGGTCATCGTCGAGCGCAACGAGTCGATCACCGAGGAGATCGCGCGGGCCATCGACGAGGCCGGCGTCGACGAGGTCGTCGTCCGCTCACCGCTCACCTGCGAGGCGCGCTACGGCGTCTGCCGCTGGTGCTACGGGCGGAACCTGGCGACCGGCGAGCTCGTCGGGACCGGCGAGGCCGTCGGGATCATCGCCGCTCAGTCGATCGGCGAGCCGGGCACCCAGCTCACGATGCGGACCTTCCACACCGGTGGTGTGGCCGGGCTCGACATCACGGCCGGCCTGCCCCGCGTCGAGGAGCTGTTCGAGGCCCGGATCCCCAAGGGCAAGGCCGAGATCAGCCACATCGACGGCGTCGTCGAGATCGTCCGGGACGGCCAGACCAAGGTCAAGGTCACCAGCCGTGAGGCGTACGACACGTCGCTGGCCATCCCGGCCGGCGCCGAGCTCCTCGCCGCGTCGGGTGACGGGGTCGAGGCCAACCAGGTCATCGCCCGGGCCGAGACCAAGGACGGGACCATCGAGGTCAGCGCGCCGGTCAAGGGCTTCCTCGTCGGCGAGGGCGACGCCCTCGTCGTGCGGGCCGAGGACGTCGTCGAGCGCGAGTACGTCATCCCCCACAACGCGAAGCTCAAGGTCGAGAACGGCCAGGAGATCCGCGCCGGCGACGCCATCACCGACGGTCCGATCAACCCTCAGGAGTACCTCGACACGCGGGGCAAGGACGCCGTCCAGCGCTACCTCGTCAAGGAAGTCCAGAAGGTCTACCGGAGCCAGGGCGTCACGATCAACGACAAGCACATCGAGATCATCGTCCGGCAGATGCTCCGCAAGGTCCGCATCGACCAGCCGGGCGACGTCGACCTCCTGCCGACCGAGCTGATCGACCGGCTGGAGTTCGAGGAGGCCAACGACCGCGTCCTGGCCGAGGGTGGCGAGCCGGCGACGGCCCAGACCGTCCTGCTGGGCGTGACCAAGGCTTCGCTCAACACGTCGAGCTTCCTCGCCGCGGCGTCCTTCCAGGAGACGACCCGGGTGCTCACCGAGGCCGCCATCAACGGCGCCAAGGACCACCTGATCGGGCTCAAGGAGAACGTCATCATCGGCAAGCTGATCCCTGCCGGGACCGGCGCACCGGCGAACCTCGCGGCGGCCCAGGAGCGACGACGGCGGGCGGCCATCGAGGCGCTCGCCGGCGAGGCGATCGAGGGCCTGCCCGGCGAAGGCGAGTACAACCCGTTCCTCGACGAGGGCGCCGGCCGCGGCGTCGACGACGAGACGGCGGGCCTCGCCTCGCTCCTGGCAGCCACCCGGACCGACGAGGACGGCGACGATCTCGTCGACCCGACTCCTCGCCGATGCGGCGCCGCGGACGATCCGCTCAGCGATCCCGACCTGAACCCGTTCCTCGCCGATGCCGCACGAGGCCGACGAGACCCCGGCCGGCGAGCCGTCCTGAGGTGACTCCCGGCCTGACCATCCGAGGGCATCGGCGGCCTCCGTCGCGTTTGACACGCGATCGGGGCCGCTGATATCCTCCCCCTTCGTGGCCCATGAGGTCCGACCCGCGCGTGCGCGCGTCGCGACCGGCCACTCCAGACAGATCCGAACCTCCGGTCCCCGCCGAGCGGCGCCGGTCGACCGGGGCGGTCCCACCGCCGCACCACATCGAGAGGAGCAGCGTCTTCGTGCCGACGATCAGCCAGCTCGTGCGTCACGGCCGCAAGCGCAAGATCAGCAAGGTCAAGGCGCCGGCCATGCGCAAGAACTGGAACAGCCTCAAGCAGCGCCAGGAGCCCATCCCGGGAGCGCCTCAGAAGCGCGGCGTCTGCCTGCAGGTGCGCACGATGACCCCGAAGAAGCCGAACTCGGCCCTTCGGAAGATCGCCCGTGTCCGGCTGACCAACCAGATGGAGGTCACCGCCTACATCCCGGGCATCGGCCACAACCTCCAGGAGCACTCGGTCGTCCTGGTCCGTGGCGGCCGGGTCAAGGACCTCCCGTCGGTCAAGTACCACATCATCCGGGGCACGCTCGACGCCGCCGGGGTGCGTGACCGGAAGCAGGGTCGGAGCAAGTACGGCGCGAAGGCCGCGGCCGCCATCGGAGGGAAGCGCTGATGCCGCGCCGAGCTCAGATCGCCCGCAAGACGAAGTACGAGACGGTCCCGGCGAACCGGACCACCGCCCGCTTCAGCGCGAAGCTGATGAAGGACGGCAAGCGCAACCTGTCCGACCGGATCATGCGCCAGGCGCTCGCCCGGGCCGAGGCCCAGGCTCGCCGGCCGGGGATCGAGGTCCTCGAGGCCGCGCTGCGCAACGCCACCCCGATCATCGAGGTCAAGCCGCGCCGCGTCGGTGGCGCCACCTACCAGGTCCCGGTCGAGATCCGGGGCGACCGCCGTCTCTCGCTCGGTGTCCGCTGGCTCGTCCAGGCGGCCCGCAAGCGGACCGGCAAGAGCATGGGCGAGAAGCTCGCCGCCGAGTTCGTCGATGCCGCCAACGGTCTCGGCGCCGCGGTCAAGCGCCGCGAGGACACCCACAAGATGGCCGAGGCCAACAAGGCCTTCAGCCACTTCAAGTGGTAAGCAGGAACCCAGGAGCGTAGACGAACCGTGGCACGCCAGGTTCCGCTCGCGAAGACGCGGAACATCGGGATCATCGCCCACATCGACGCCGGAAAGACCACCGTCACCGAGCGGATCCTCTTCTACACGAAGAAGATCTACAAGATCGGCGAGGTCCATGAGGGCGCGGCCACGATGGACTGGATGCCCCAGGAGCAGGAGCGGGGGATCACCATCACGGCCGCGGCCACGACCGCGTTCTGGGGCGACCATCGCATCAACATCATCGATACGCCCGGGCACGTGGACTTCACCGTCGAAGTCGAGCGGAGCCTCCGCGTCCTCGACGGCGCGGTCGTCGTGTTCGACGGTGTCGCCGGTGTCGAGCCCCAGTCCGAGACGGTCTGGCGGCAGGCCGATCGCTACGGCGTCCCGCGCTTCTGCTTCATCAACAAGCTCGACCGGACCGGTGCCGACTTCTGGCGCGGCGTCGAGTCGATCAAGGAGCGCCTCGGCGCGAACGCGGTGCCGATCCAGATCCCGATCGGCCGCGAGGACCACTTCCAGGGCGTCATCGACCTGGTCGAGATGAAGGCCGTCTACTACCGCGACGACCTGGGCAACCAGATCGACGTGGTCGAGATCCCCGCGGAGCTCCGGGCCGAGGCGGAGCAGCACCGCCACGTCATGATCGAGGCCGTCGCCGAGATGGACGACGAGCTCACCCACAAGTACCTCGAGGGCGAGGAGCTCACCGTCGCCGAGATCAAGCGGGGGCTCCGCCTCGGGCACGCTGACCACCCGGATCATCCCGGTCCTGACCGGCTCGGCGCTCAAGAACAAGGGCGTCCAGACGATGCTCGACGCGGTCGTCGACTACCTGCCTTCGCCGCTCGACGTGCCGCCGATGATCGGCCTCGACCCGCGGACCGGGGCGGAGATCATCCGGACCCCGAGCGACAGCGAGCCGTTCAGCGCGCTCGCCTTCAAGATCGCCGCCGACCCCTTCGTCGGCAAGCTGGCCTTCTTCCGGGTCTACTCGGGCACGCTCAAGGCGGGCTCGTACGTGATGAACCCGACGAAGGGCAAGAAGGAGCGGGTCGGCCGCCTCCTCCAGATGCACGCCAACCACCGCGAGGAGATCGACGAGGTCTACGCCGGCGACATCGCCGCGGTCGTCGGGCTGAAGGACACCTTCACCGGCGACACCCTGGCCGACCCCGACCACCAGGTGATCCTCGAGTCGATGACGTTCCCGGAGCCGGTCATCGAGGTCAAGATCGAGCCGAAGACGAAGGCCGACCAGGACAAGCTGGCGATCGCCCTCCAGCGGCTCGCCGAGGAGGACCCGACGTTCCGGGTGAAGACGGACCCGGAGACCTCCGAGACCCTCATCGCCGGGATGGGCGAGCTCCACCTCGACGTCCTCGTCGACCGGATGATCCGCGAGTTCAAGGTCGCGGCGAACATCGGCAAGCCCCAGGTCTCCTACCGGGAGACGGCCCGTCGGGCCGCCGAGGGCAACGGCCGGTTCGTCCGCCAGACCGGTGGCAAGGGCCAGTACGGTCACGCGGTCATCAAGCTCGAGCCCGCCGAGAAGGGCGCCGGCTACGAGTTCATCGACAAGATCGTCGGTGGGACGATCCCGCGCGAATACATCAAGCCGGTCGACCAGGGTATCCGCGAGACGCTCCAGACGGGGATCTACGCCGGCTACCCGGTGGTCGACGTCAAGGTGACCCTCTTCGACGGCTCGTTCCACGACGTGGACTCGTCGGAGATGGCCTTCAAGATCGCCGGCTCGATGGCGATCAAGGACGCCTTCCACAAGGCCGATCCGGCGATCCTCGAGCCGATCATGAAGGTCGAGGTCCTCATGCCCGAGGAGTTCATGGGCGACGTCATCGGCGATCTCAACAGCCGGCGCGGCCAGATCGAGGGGATGGAGTCGCGCAGCGGGACCCAGGTCGTTCGGGCCTACGTTCCCCTCGCGGCGATGTTCGGGTACGTGACGGACCTGCGCTCGATGAGCCAGGGCCGGGCGAGCAGCTCGATGGAATTCAGTCATTACGCCGAGGTCCCCGCGAGTCTCGCGGCGGAGCTCGTCCAGAAATCGAAGGTCTAGGCGGCGGTCGGGTCGGCCGGGCAGAGGAGCTGAGGAGCAGCCAGATGGCGAAGAAGAAGTTCGAGCGGACGAAGCCGCACGTCAACATCGGCACGATCGGTCACATCGACCACGGCAAGACGAGCCTGACCGCGGCGATCACGAAGTACCTCGCGCTCAAGGGCGCCTCCGAGTACCGCGCGTTCGACACGATCGACAACGCGCCCGAGGAGCGCGAGCGGGGGATCACGATCGCGATCGCCCACGTCGAGTACGAGACCGAGGCGCGCCACTACGCCCACGTCGACTGCCCCGGCCACGCCGACTACATCAAGAACATGATCACCGGCGCCGCCCAGATGGACGGCGCGATCCTCGTCGTCGCCGCGACCGACGGCCCGATGCCCCAGACCCGCGAGCACATCCTCCTGGCCCGCCAGGTCGAGGTCCCCTACATCGTCGTCTTCCTCAACAAGTGCGACGCGGTCGACGACCCCGAGCTGCTCGACCTCGTCGAGCTCGAGGTCCGCGAGCTCCTGTCCAAGTACAACTTCCCGGGCGACGACATCCCGGTCGTGCGCGGCTCGGCGCTCAAGGCCCTCGAGGCCCCCGACGATCCCGCCGACCCGGCCTACGCTCCGATCCAGGAGCTCATGGACGCGGTCGACTCCTACATCCCGACCCCCGAGCGGGCGATCGACAAGCCCTTCCTCATGCCGGTCGAGGACGTCTTCGGGATCAAGGGCCGGGGCACGGTCGCGACCGGCCGGATCGAGCGCGGTGTCGTCCACGTCGGCGACGAGGTCGAGATCATCGGCGTGAAGGCGACCCGCAAGGTCGTCGTCACCGGGGTCGAGATGTTCAAGAAGCTCCTCGACGAGGGCCGCGCCGGCGACAACGTCGGCTGCCTCCTGCGGGGCATCGAGCGCGACGAGATCGAGCGCGGCCAGGTCATGGCCAAGTCGGGCTCGATCAAGCCCCACACGAAGTTCAACGCCCAGGTCTACGTCCTGACCAAGGAGGAGGGCGGTCGGCACACCCCCTTCTACAACGGCTATCGCCCGCAGTTCTACCTGCGCACGACCGACGTGACCGGGGCGATCGGCCTGCCCGACGGGGCCGAGATGATCATGCCCGGCGACAACGTCCTGATGTCGGTCGAGCTGATCACCCCGATCGCCCTCGAGACCGGCCAGCGCTTCGCCATCCGCGAGGGTGGCCGGACCGTCGGCGCCGGCGCCATCGTCGACATCGTCGAGTAGCGAGATGGCGAAGCAGCGGATCAGGATCCGCCTCAAGGCCTACGACCACCGACTGCTCGATCAGTCGGCGGCCCAGATCGTCGAGACGGCCCAGCGGACCGGCGCGGATGTCGTCGGCCCGGTCCCGCTGCCGACCCGGATCGAGAAGTTCACCGTCCTCCGCTCGCCGTTCATCGACAAGGACTCGCGGGAGCAGTTCGAGATCCGCACCCACAAGCGGCTCGTCGACATCCTCGATCCGAGCGCGAAGACCGTCGACGCCCTGATGCGACTCTCGCTGGCTGCGGGCGTCGACATCGAGATCAAGATGTGATGACGCCACCGCTGATCCAGCCCGAGAGCCGCGTTGTCGCCTGCGCTCCTCGCTCACGCACCTCGGGGTGCGCTCGCTCCGGTGCTCGGCTCCGCCTTGCCCTCGGACCGGCTGAGCGGTCGCTGGAGGAACGTGGCAGATGAGTATCGGATTGATCGGCCGCAAGGTCGGCATGACCCAGGTCTTCCAGGACGACGGAACGATGGTCGCCGTGAGCGTCCTCGCCGTCGAGCCCAACACCGTGACCCGGCTCCGGACGACCGCCCGGGACGGCTACACGGCCGTCCAGCTCGGGACGGACGTCGCCAAGAAGCTGACCAAGCCCGAGGCCGGTCAGCTCAACGGCCTGCCCCAGGTCGCCTCGATCCGCGAGTTCCGGGTCGACGACGTCGATGCCTACGAAGTCGGCCAGACCCTGTCGGTCGACGACGTCTTCGCCGCCGGCGACCTGGTCGACGTGACCGGGATCTCGAAGGGCAAGGGCTTCGCCGGTCACATCAAGCGCCACAACTTCCGGCGGGGCCCCAAGACCCACGGCTCGGACCATCATCGTGCCCCGGGTTCGATCGGTCCGGGCACCACGCCCGGACGGGTCTACAAGGGCATGAAGATGGCCGGTCACATGGGTCACGAGCGGGTCACCGTCAAGAAGGTCCGGGTCGTCCGGACCGATCCGGAGCGCAACCTCCTCCTCGTGAACGGGACGCTGCCGGGCTCGCGCGACTCGCTCATCCTCGTGAAGAAGGCCTGACGATGCCGCAGACCACCCTCTACGACCGGACCGGCGCGTCGATCGGCAGCGTCGAGCTCAGCGACGAGCTCTTCGACGCCCCGGTCAATGCCGCCGTCCTTCACCAGGTGGTGACGGCCCAGCTGGCCGGCCGCCACCTCGGGACCCACGACACGAAGACCCGCGGCGAGGTCCGCGGCGGCGGGCGCAAGCCGTACCGCCAGAAGGGGACCGGCCGCGCCCGTCAGGGTCACCGGACCGCGCCTCACTTCCGGGGCGGCGGCGTGGTGTTCGGGCCGCACCCCCGCTCGTACGCGCAGCGGCTGCCGCGCAAGATGAAGCAGCTCGCCCTGCGCGGCGCCCTGACCGCGAAGTTCGGCGACGACGCGATCAAGGTCATCGACGGCTTCGGGCTCGAGGCGATCAAGACGAGGGAGCTCGTCGGGGTGCTGGCCGCGGTCGGCGCCACCGGCCGGGTCCTCCTCGTCGCCCCGGGACGCGATGAGCGGCTCCAGCTCTCGTCGCGCAACCTGCCGACCGTCGAGGTCATCCTGGCCGACTCGCTCAACGTGGTCGACCTGCTCAACGCGGACACGGTCCTCATCGAGCAGCCGGCGCTGGCCCGGATGGAGGAGGTGTACGCATGAGCCTCACCGCCCACGAGGTCATCCTCCGGCCGGTCATCAGCGAGAAGTCGATGGACGAGTCGGGTCGCGGCAAGTACACCTTCGCCGTCCACGATGACGCCAACAAGATCATGATCAAGGCCGCCGTCGAGGAGCTCTTCAAGGTCCGGGTCGTCGGGGTCAACGTCCTGACGACGAAGGCCAAGGAGAAGCGCCGCGGCACGAAGCGCGGTCGGATCACCGGCTTCACCACCCCCTGGCGGAAGGCCATCGTCACCCTGGCCGACGGCCAGAAGATCGAATTCTTCGAGGGGGTCTAGCGATGCCGCTGCGCAGCTACAAGGCGACGTCGCCGGGTCTTCGCCAGATGACCCGCTCGACGTTCGAGGAGATCACCACCCGGGAGCCGTACAAGCCGCTCCTCGAGGCCCAGAAGCGGGGCTCCGGCCGGAACAACGCCGGCCGGCTCACCGTCCGCCATCGCGGCGGCGGCGAGAAGCAGCACTACCGCCGGATCGACTTCAAGCGGGACAAGATCGGCGTGCCGGCCCGGCTGGCCACGATCGAGTACGACCCGAACCGGTCGGCCCGGATCGGTCTGCTCCACTACCGCGACGGCGAGAAGCGCTACATGCTCCTGCCCCACGGGCTGAAGGTCGGCGACGTCGTCGTCGCCGGACCGGACGCCGAGGCGCGGGTCGGCAACGCCCTGCCGATCGCGAACATCCCGCTCGGCACCACGATCCACAACATCGAGCTCATCCCGGGCAAGGGCGGCCAGATCGTCCGCTCGGCGGGGGTCGCCGCCCAGCTCCTGGCCAAGGAGGGCGACTACGCCCAGGTCCGGCTGCCCTCCGGCGAGGTCCGCCGGGTCAGCATCCGGTGCATGGCCACCATCGGCCAGGTCTCCAACCTGGACCACGAGAACCAGAACCTGGGCAAGGCCGGGCGGGCCCGGCACCTTGGCCAGCGACCCGAGGTGCGCGGCGTCGTCATGAACCCGCGCGACCATCCCCACGGCGGCGGCGAGGGCAAGTCCCCCACCGGGATGCCCCCGAAGACGCCCTGGGGCAAGCCCGCCATGGGCTATCGGACCCGCGTGAACAAGACATCCGGCCGGCTCATCGTCCGGTCCAGGCACCGCAAGTAGCGGGGAGGAGAGACAAGCATGTCGCGATCGGTCAAGAAGGGGCCGTTCGTCGAGGCGCGGCTCCTCGGCCGCGTCACCGAGATGAACAAGCGCAACGAGAAGAAGGTCGTCAAGACCTGGTCCCGGGCGTCGGTGATCTTCCCCGAGTTCATCGGGCACACGGTCGCCGTCTACAACGGCAAGAAGCACATCCCGGTCTACGTGACCGAGAACATGGTCGGCCATCGCCTCGGAGAGTTCTCTCCCGACCCGCAACTACCGCGGGCACGGGAAGCACACCGAGCGCTCGTCGGCCCTCAAGTAGGAGCAAGCGGATCGTGCGCGTTTCCGCCACAGCCAAGTACCTCCGCGGCTCCACCCGCAAGGCCCGCCTCGTCACGACGGCGATCAAGGGCAAGCGGGTGGAGGATGCGGCCGCCCTGCTGCGGTTCATGCCCCAGCACGCCGCCCGTGACGTCGCCCTGGTCCTCCGGAGCGCGACCGCGAACGCGGAGAACAACCACAACCTGTCCGCCGAGGACCTCGTCATCGTGGATGCCCACGCCGACGAGGGCCCGACGATCAAGCGGTATCGGCCGCGGGCCCAGGGCCGTGCGTTCCCGATCCACAAGCCGATGACGCATATCACGATCGTCGTCGAGGACCGGGAGGCCTAGCAGATGGGACACAAGGTCCACCCGTACGGCTTCCGGCTCGGGGTGTCGCGCACCTGGACGGCGAAGTGGTACGCGGACAAGGAGTACACCACCCTCCTCAAGGAGGACATCTCGATCCGTCAGCTCGTCGAGCGCCGGCTGGCCAACGCGAGCGTCAGCCAGGTCGAGATCGAGCGCGGCATCAACCACGTGACGGTCACCGTCCACACCGCCAAGCCGGGCATCGTCATCGGCAAGGGCGGCCAGAACGTGGAGATCCTCCGCCAGCAGATCGGCGCGCTCACCCGGCGCAAGGTCAAGCTGGAGATCAAGGAGATCCGCCAGCCCGAGCTCGACGCCTACCTCGTGGCGATGAACATCGCCCAGCAGCTGTCCCGCCGGATCGCCTTCCGCAAGGCGATGAAGCAGGGCATCCAGCGGACGATGAAGGCCGGCGCCAAGGGCGTGAAGATCATGGTCTCGGGTCGCCTCGGCGGCTCCGAGATGGCCCGTCGCGAGTGGGACAAGGACGGCCGGATCCCGCTCGGGACGCTTCGCGCCGACATCAGCTACGGCCAGGTCCACGCCCACACGACCTACGGTCGGATCGGCGTGAAGGTCTGGATCTACCGGGGCGACATCATCCCCGAGCGCACGCCGGCCCGCGACGTCGTGGCCGCCCAGACCGCGGCCGCCGCCGCGGCGACGGGGGGTGCCTGGCCATGCTGATGCCGAAGCGGGTCAAGCACCGCAAGGTCATGCGCGGCCGGATGTCCGGCGTCGCCAAGGGCGGCCACAGCGTCGCCTTCGGCGAGTACGGACTGGCCACCATGGAGCCGGCCTGGATCACCAGCCGCCAGATCGAGGCCGCCCGACGGGCGATGACTCGATCGGTCAAGCGCGGCGGCAAGATCTGGATCCGGATCTTCCCCGACAAGCCCGCCACGAAGAAGCCGGCCGAGACCCGGATGGGCTCGGGCAAGGGCGCCCCAGACCACTGGGTCGCGGTCGTCAAGCCGGGCCGGATCCTCTTCGAGATGGCCGGGGTCGGCCAGGCCGAGGCCCTCGAGGCGATGCGTCTCGCGAGCCACAAGCTGCCGGTCGCGACTCGGGTGGTCGTGCGCGAGTCGGCAGGGCGTCAAGGAGGCGGTCGGCGATGGACATCGATAAGGTCCGGGCGATGTCCGACCCTGAGCTCGACGAGGCGCTTCGCCAGGCGAAGCAGGACCTCTGGAGCGCACGGTTCGCCCTCTCGACCCGCCAGCTCAAGGATTTCAGCACCATCCAGCAGACGCGTCGAACGATCGCGCGGATCCTGACGGTCCAGCACGAGCGCAAGCTCGGCCGGACCGCCTGATGGGAGATCACGCGATGACAGGAGCCACGGTGAACGGGAAGCGGAAGACCAAGGTCGGCCGCGTCGTCAGCGACAAGATGGACAAGACGATCGTCGTCTCCGTCGAGCGCCTGACGCGCCACCGGCTGTACAAGCGGGTCATCCGCTTGAGCACGAAGTTCAAGGCCCACGACGAGCTCAACGAGGCGCGCGTCGGCGACACCGTCCTCATCGAGGAGTCGCGCCCGCTGTCGGCCACCAAGCGCTGGCGGCTGGTCGAGATCGTCACCCGGGCCGGCGACCAGACGCCGGCCAGCGAGATCGTCTCCGAGGAGCTCGAGACGACCGAGGCGATCCACGGCGCCGCCCATCCCGGTCGGCACCGCGCCGATGAGGATGCCGCCCCGACGGAGGTCGAGGCGTGATCCAGGAATCGACCCGGCTCAAGGTGGCCGACAACACCGGCGCCCGGACGATCGAGTGCATCCGGATCATGGGCCGCTCCCAGAAGCGGACCGCCGGCGTGGGTGACGTCATCGTGGCCAGCGTCAAGCAGGCCATCCCGAACGCCGCCGTCAAGAAGGGCGACGTCGTCCGGGCGGTCATCGTCCGGACGGCCAAGGAATACGGGCGTCCGGACGGCAGCTACATCCGCTTCGACGAGAACGCCGCCGTCCTCATCAACAACCAGGGCAACCCGCGTGGCACCCGGATCTTCGGGCCGGTCGCGCGCGAGCTTCGCGATCGCAACTACATGAAGATCGTGTCGCTCGCCCCGGAGGTGCTCTGAGATGGCGCACCTCCAGGTGAAGCTGGGGACCAAGGTCCCCGAGATCCGCAAGGGCGACACGGTCGTCGTCCTGGCCGGCAAGGACGCCGGCAAGCGAGGCACCGTCGAGCGCGTCCTGCGCAACCCCCAGGGGATGGCCAAGACGAAGGCCAAGGGCGGCGGGGCGTGGAAGCACGTCAGCCCGCTGTCCGAGGTCGCCGTGGTCGTCGATGGGCTGAACATCGCCAAGCGACACACCAAGCCGCGGGCGAGCGGGACGAGCACTGAGCGGATGCCCCGCGTCCAGCAGGGCGGGATCCTCGATATCGCCCAGCCGCTCGCGATCAGCAAGGTCATGGTCGTCTGCGGCAGCTGCGACCGGCCGACGCGGGTCAAGCACGCCGTCCTCGACAACGGCCTGAGCGTCCGCGTCTGCCGCCACTGCGGCGAGCGCCTGGAGGTGAAGGCCTGATGGCGCAGCGTCTCCACGAGCGCTACACGACCGAGGTCGCTCCGGCGCTCATCAAGCAGTTCGAGTACGGCAACCGGATGGAGGTCCCGCGGGTCTCGAAGATCGTCCTCAACATCGGTCTGGGCGAGGCGCTCACGAACGCCAAGGCCATCGATGCGGCGGTCGGGGACCTGACCCTCATCACCGGTCAGAAGCCGGTCGATCACCCGGGCGAAGCGGTCGATCGCCCAGTTCCGGGTCCGGACCGGCAACCCGATCGGGGCCAAGGTCACCCTCCGCGGCGAGCGGATGTGGGACTTCCTCGATCGCCTGACCTCGCTCGCCCTGCCCCGCATCCGCGACTTCCGGGGGATCCCGGCCAAGTCGTTCGACGGGCGCGGCAACTACTCCCTGGGAATGCGCGAGCAGCTCGCCTTCCCGGAGATCGACTACGACAAGGTGGACCGTCTCCGCGGGCTGGAGATCAGCATCGTGACGACGGCGAAGACCGACGAGGAATCGAAGCGTCTGCTCGAGCTCCTCGGCATGCCCTTCGCCGGCTAGGCGCGGGGAGGAGTCACATGGCCAAGAAATCGATGATCGCCAAGGCGAAGCGGACCCCCAAGCATTCGAGCCAGGGGTATCACCGCTGCTTCGTCTGCGGTCGGCCCCGCGCCTACATGCGCCGGTTCGCGCTGTGCCGGATCTGCTTCCGGGAGCGCGCGCTCCTGGGCGAGCTGCCCGGGCGTCACGAAGTCGAGCTGGTAGGGGACCCGATGAACATCTCCGATCCCATCGCGGACATGCTCACCCGGATCCGCAACGCGTCCCGCGCCCGGCACGCCGAGGTCGTCGTGCCGGCCTCCCGGACGAAGCGCGAGATCGCCCGGATCCTCAAGGACGAGGGCTTCATCGCCGACGTCGTCGAGGACCGGGACGGCAGCGTCGCGATCCTTCATCTCACGCTCAAGTACGTCGACGGCAAGGTGCCGGTCGTCTCCGGGCTCAAGCGCATCAGCAAGCCCGGGCTCCGCGTCTACGCGGGCAAGACCGACATCCCGCGGGTCCTCGGCGGCCTGGGCATCGTCATCGTCAGCACCAGCCAGGGGATCATGACCGGCGCGCAGGCCAAGCGGGCCCAGCTCGGCGGCGAAGTCCTCGCCTACGTCTGGTAGGGGAGGGATCATGTCGCGGATCGGTCGTCTTCCCATCGCCGTCCCGGCCGGCGTCGAGGTCACCCTCGACGGACGGGACATCACGGTCAAGGGTCCCCGGGGGACCCTCGCTCGCCAGCTCCACCCGGACATGCGCGTCGTCCGCGAGGACGGGCGTCTGCTCGTCGAGCGACCGACCGACGGCAAGATGCACAAGCAGCTCCACGGTCTCACCCGGACCCTCGTCGCCAACATGGTCGAAGGGGTCACCAACGGGTACCGCAAGGGCATCGAGATCACCGGCGTCGGCTACCGCGCGACGAAGGTCGGCGAGAAGCTCCAGCTGAACCTCGGCTACAGCCATCCCATCGAGATCGAGCCCCCGGCCGGCATCAGCTTCGACGTCGAGAACCCGACCCGCCTGGCGGTCGTCGGGATCGACAAGGAGCTCGTCGGCCAGGTCGCCGCCAAGGTCCGCTCGACGCGGAAGCCCGAGCCGTACAAGGGCAAGGGCGTTCGCTACGCGGGCGAGGTCATCCGCCGCAAGGCCGGCAAGGCCGGCAAGATCGGCGGGAAGAAGTAGTCATGACGAAGGAACCAGTCCGATGACGCAGGTCGCCAGCCGCGGCGCCGCGCGCCAGAAGCGTCACGAGCGGATCCGCCTCCGCCTGGAGGGGACCGGGGCGCGACCGCGTCTCGCCATCTTCCGCAGCCTCAACCACATCTACGCCCAGGTCATCGACGACGCGTCCGGTCGGACGCTCGCCGCCGCCTCGACGGTCGAGAAGGAGTTCAAGGGCTCCAAGTCGACGAAGTCCGAGGAGGCGGCCCAGGTCGGTCGCCTGGTCGCCGAGCGTGCCCGCTCCGCCGGCGTCGAGCGCGTCGTCTTCGATCGGGCCGGGTTCCGGTATCACGGACGGATCAAGTCGCTTGCCGACGCCGCCCGCGAGGCCGGACTCGACTTCTGATCGAAGGGAGCAGCCCAGTGGCCAGGATCGATCCGAACAAGCTGACGCTCGAAGAGCGCGTCGTCCAGATCAACCGCGTCGCCAAGGTCGTCAAGGGCGGGCGTCGCTTCAGCTTCAGCGCGGTCGTCGTCGTCGGCGACGGCGCCGGGCACGTCGGCGTCGGCATCGGCAAGGCCGGCGAGGTCCCCGAGTCCATCCGCAAGGGGGTCGAGGACGCCAAGAAGAACCTCATCCGGATCCCGATGGTCGGGACCACGATCCCCCACGAGGTCCGCGAGGAGTACGCGGCGGCGAAGGTCATGCTCAAGCCGGCCTCCCAGGGGACCGGGGTCATCGCCGGCGGCGCCGTCCGCGCCGTCGTCGAGTCGGCCGGGATCCGGGACATCCTGGCCAAGGTCCACGGCTCCACGAACCCGGTCAACGTGACCCGGGCCACGATCGCCTGCCTGGCCGGACTCCACTCGGCCGAGGAGATCTCGCGCCCGTCGGGGCGTCCGCGTCCGTGCCTTCATCCCCGGCCAGCCGGCCATGGAGGGCGGCGATGTCCGGTAGGCTCCGCGTCACCCAGATCAAGAGCACGATCAGCCACATCGAGCGGAACCGGGCCACGATCCGGGCCCTCGGCCTGCACCGGATCGGTGAGACGGTCGAGATCCCGGACAACCCGGCGACGCGGGGCATGGTCCGGCAGGTCCGGTTCCTGGTCTCCGTCGAGGAGATCCCCGGGACGGCGACCCCCGAGGAGAAGGCATGAAGCTCCACGACCTCCGGCCGGCGGACGGCTCGCGCCAGCCGCGCAAGCGCGTCGGTCGGGGCATCGCCGCCGGTCAGGGCAAGACCGCCGGCCGCGGCACCAAGGGCCAGAAGGCCCGCGCCGGCGGCTCGATCCCGCCCTGGTTCGAGGGCGGCCAGACGCCGCTCCACCAGCGGATCCCGAAGCTGCGCGGGTTCAAGAACCGCTTCCGGATCGAGTACGAGGTCGTCAACGTCGGCCGGATCGCCGAGCTGGCGCAGGTCGGCGCGTTCGAGGCCGGCGAGCTGTCGGGCGGGAAGGCGTCGGGCAAGGCCGCCAAGACTGCGCCGATCACGATCAACCAGGAGATCCTTCGCGCGGTCGGGCTTGTCCGCACGCTCGACAAGCCGATGAAGGTCCTCGGCCACGGCGACGTCGAGGTTCCCCTGTTCGTCGTCGCGGATGCCTTCAGCAAGAGCGCCCGGACGAAGATCGAGGGCGCCGGCGGGCACCGTCCAGGTCCTCGAGATCCCGACCGGGCCGCTGGCCGCGCTCGGGCTGGAGCCCATCGCCACCGACACGACCGACCGCCGAGCCGGCCAAGGCCGCCCCCAAGGCCAAGGCCGCCGCGCCAAGGCCAAGGCGGTCGTCGCCGAGCCTGTCGTCGCCGAGCCGAGCCGTCGGTCGCCGAGGCCGAGCCGAGCCGCCGACGCCGAGCCGCGCCGACCGACGAGCCGGCCGTCGAGCCCGTCGAGACCGCCACCGAGGTCGAACCCGCGGCCGGCGAAGACGCCTGACCGTGATCGAGAACCTCCTCAACGCCTTCCGGGCCCCGGATATCCGGCGACGGCTGCTGTTCGTCGCCGGGATCCTCATCGTCTTCCGGTTCCTGGCCCACGTGCCGGTCCCGGGGGCGAACCCGGCGGCGCTGTCCACGTTCTTCAGCGGCAACTCGCTGCTGGGTCTGCTCGACCTGTTCTCGGGCGGCGGGCTGGCGAGGTTCTCGATCGTCGGGCTCGGGGTGAACCCGTACATCAACGCGTCGATCATCATGCAGCTGATGACCAACGTGGTCCCCCAGCTCCAGGCGCTGAGCCGGGAGGGGGAGTACGGGCGGAACAAGATCAACCAGTACACCCGCTACCTGGCCGTCCCGCTCGCGGCCCTGCAGTCCTACGGCTTCCTGGCCCTCCTCCACAACACGAACCCGCCGGTCCTGACCGGCTCCTTCGGTCTCGCCGACCTCGAGACGATGACCCAGATCGTCGCGCTGACGACCGGCTCGATCCTGCTGATGTGGCTCGGTGAGCTCATCACCGAGAAGGGCATCGGCAACGGCATCAGCTTCATCATCTTCGCCGGCATCGTCGAGCCGGGCGCCGTCGGCCCTCATCGCGTTCATCAACTCGCCGGACGTCATCGCCTTCGTCGCCTTCGCGATCGTCGCGGTCGTGGCCGTCTTCGTGATCGTCTACATCCAGGAAGGCCAGCGGCGGATCCCGATCCAGTACGCCAGCCGGGTCCGGGGACGGCGGATGTACCAGGGCGGGGCGACGTTCCTGCCCCTGCGGGTCAACCAGGCCGGCGTCATCCCGATCATCTTCGCGGTCAGCATCCTGCTGTTCCCGAGCCAGATCGCCCAGTACTTCACCACGTCCCAGGTGAAGATCGTCGCCGACATCAGCCAGCTCATCGTCGACATCTTCAATCCCCAGCGACCGCTCTACGCGGTCATGTACTTCCTGCTGACGTTCGGATTCACCTACTTCTACACGGCCTTCACGTTCAAGCCCGATGAGACGGCCGAGCAGCTCCGCAAGAACGGCGGGTTCATCCCGGGCATCCGGCCGGGCCGGCCGACCCAGGACTACCTGACCAAGGTCGTCTATCGGATCACCGTGGCCGGCGCGTTCTTCCTGGCCACCGTGGCCGTCTCGCCGATCATCGTCGGGGTGATCTTCCCGTCCCTCGGCGGCCTGACCCTCGGCGGCACCAGCCTGCTCATCGTGGTCAGCGTCGTGGTCGAGACGATGAAGCAGGTCGAGGCCCAGCTGATGATGCGCAACTACGAGGGCTTCATCCGGTGACCTTCCTGGTCCTGCTCGGCGCCCCGGGCGCCGGCAAGGGCACCCAGGCGGCGATCCTGGCCGAGCGACTGGCCATCCCCCACGTCGCGACCGGAGACCTGTTCCGATCCGCCGTCCGGGTCGGCTCGGCGATCGGCCTGGAGGCCCGTCGCTTCATGGAGCGCGGCCAGCTGGTCCCCGACGACATCACCGTCCGGATGCTCCTCGACCGGCTCGCCGAGCCCGACGCGGCCGGCGGGCGTCATCCTCGACGGCTTCCCGCGCACGAAGGCCCAGGCCGAGGCGCTCGACGAGCGCTCGCCGAGCACGGCGGCCGGGTCGACCACGCGTCGAGATCGAGGTCGCGGCCGACGAGCTGGTCCGCCGGATGTCCGGTCGCTGGATCTGCGCCGAGAACGGCCACGTCTACCACGAGACCAGCCACCCGCCGCGCGTGCCCGGTCGCTGCGACCTCGACGGCTCGCCGCTCATCCAGCGCGAGGACGACCGGCCCGAGACGATCCGGGCCCGCCTCGCGGTCCAGCTCGAGGCGCTCGGCGAGGTCGCCGGCCACTACCGCGAGCGGGGCGTCCTGCGAGGCGGTCGACGGGCGACATCCCGTCGAGGCGGTCGCCGACGCGATCCTCGCGATCGTCCGGCCCACGGTCGGCAGCGAGACCACCCCGCGGGGCGACGGCTGATGGCGGTCACCCTGAAGTCGCCCGAGCCGAGATCGCCCGGATGCGCCGGGCCGGGGCGGTCGTGGCCGAGGTCCTGGCCCTCGTCGAGTCCGAGCTGCGCCCGGGGGTCTCGACGGCCCACCTCGACGCGCTGGCCGAGGCGCACATCCGTCGCTCGGGTGCCGTCCCGTCCTTCAAGGGCTACCCCGGGATCAACCCGCGCCGGCCGTTCCCGGCCTCGATCTGCATCTCGATCGACGACGAGATCGTCCACGGCATCCCGGGCGACCGGGTCGTCCGCGAGGGCCAGGTCGTCTCGATCGACGCCGGCGCGATCGTCGACGGCTGGCACGGCGATGCCGCCCGCACGTTCTACGTCGGCACCCCGCCGGAGCCGGTCCGCGGCCTCATCGAGACGACCCGCCTGGCGATGATGGCCGGCATCGCCGCGGCCGTGCCCGGCGCCCGGATCGAGGACATCTCGGCGGCCGTCGAGGACGTCGCCATCCCGGCCGGCTACGGCGTGATCCGGCAGTTCGTCGGGCATGGCATCGGCCGGGCGATGCACGAGGAGCCCCAGGTCCCGAACTACCGGGTCGGTCGCGGCGGCCGTCGTCTCGAGCCGGGCCTGTGCCTGGCCATCGAGCCGATGTTCACCCTCGGCTCGTACGACACCCGGATCCTCGACGACGACTGGACCGTGGTCACCCGCGACGGATCGATCGCCGCCCACTTCGAGCATTCGATCGCCATCACCGAGCGGGGACCGGAGATCCTCACCACCGTTTGACGAGCGCCGGTCCGCTTGCCGGATCGATCATCGTTTGCTATCCTGACCATTCGTGTGTCGGCCCACCGGGCCGGCACTCCGTGCGAGAAAGGGAACCTGGACGCCCGTGGCGAAGAAGGACGCGATCGAGGTCGAGGGAACGGTCATCGAGCCGCTGCCCAACACCATGTTCGCCGTCGAACTCGAGAACGGCCACCGCGTCCTGGCCCACATCAGCGGCAAGCTCAGGATGAACTTCATCCGGATCCTGCCGGGCGACCGCGTCCGCGTGGAGCTCTCGCCGTACGACCTCACCCGCGGTCGGATCACCTACCGACTCAAGTGATCAACCGACCGCCCACCGCAGATCGATCGAGGATCCGTTGAAAGTCCGAGCCTCCGTCAAGGCGCGCTGCGACAACTGCAAGGTCATCCGCCGCCACGGCACCGTGATGGTCATCTGCACCAACCCGAAGCACAAGCAGCGGCAGGGGTAACCGATGGCACGTATCGCCGGCGTCGACATCCCGCGCGAGAAGCGGATCGAGATCGCCCTCACCTACATCTACGGGATCGGCCTGCCGACCAGCCAGAAGGTCCTCGCCCAGGCGAACATCAACCCGGACACCCGGGTCCGCGACCTGACCGAGGAGCAGGTCAACCGCCTGCGCGAGATCGTCGACCGGCGGTACAAGGTCGAGGGCGACCTCCGCCGCGAGGTCGCCCTCAACATCAAGCGACTCGTCGAGATCGGCTCGTATCGCGGGCTGCGCCATCGGCGCAACCTGCCCGTGCGCGGCCAGCGGACCAAGACCAATGCGCGCCAGCGTCGCGGACCGAAGAAGACGGTCGGCGTCCGGCGGAAGAAGTAAGGGGCACCGAGCGAACCCATGGCCGAACGCAAGCGCGCCGTCAAGCAGCGCCGCCGGGAGAAGAAGAACGTTCCCCAGGGGCACGTCCACATCCAGGCGACGTTCAACAACACGATCATCACGATCACCGACCTGGTCGGCGCCGTGATCAGCTGGGGCTCGGCGGGGACCGCCGGCTTCAAGGGCTCGCGCAAGAGCACGCCCTACGCCGCGGCGCTCTCGGCCGAGGGCGCCGCTCGCCGGGCGATGGAGCACGGGATGCGCCAGGTCGAGGTCTACGTCAAGGGCCCGGGTGCCGGCCGTGAGCAGGCGATCCGCTCCCTCCAGGCCGCCGGCCTCGAGGTGACCGCGATCACCGACGTCACACCCATCCCGCACAACGGCTGCCGCGCCCCCAAGCGGCGCCGGGTCTAGCGGGGGAAGGTCGAGATGGCTCGTTACACCGAATCCGTCTGTCGGCTGTGCCGTCGGGAGGGCGCCAAGCTCTACCTGAAGGGCAGCCGCTGCTACTCCAAGAAGTGCGCCTTCGAGCGCCGACCCAGCCCGCCCGGCCAGCATGGCGTCCGCCGGCGCAAGGTCGGTGACTACGGTCTCCAGCTGCGCGAGAAGCAGAAGGTCCGCCGCGTCTACTCCGTCCTCGAGCGACAGTTCAAGAACTACTTCGACAGCGCCGAGGCCCGTCCCGGCGTGACCGGCGAGAACCTCCTCCGGATGCTCGAGCTCCGGCTCGACAACGTCGTCTTCCGGATGGGCTTCGCGCCGAGCCGCGCGGCGGCCCGCCAGCTCGTGACCCACGGCCACTTCTCGGTGAACGGGCGACCGACCAACGTCGCGTCGTACCAGCTCCGGACCGGCGATCGGATCGAGGTCCGCGAGTCGCATCGCGAGCGCGAGCCGTTCAAGGTGGCCAAGGAGACGCTCCGCTCCCATCAGGCCCCGGAGTGGCTGAGCATCGACGCGGCCAAGCTGGCCGGCACGATCCTCGACCAGCCCCGCCGCGACCAGATGCCGCTCGATCTCAACGAGCAGCTCGTGGTCGAGTACTACTCGAGGTAAGCCCCAGACCATGATCGAACTCGAGAGCCCGCAGATCGAGCCTGTCGAGGAGCTCGGCACCTACGCCAAGTACGAGGCGGGGCCGCTCCCCGCCGGCTACGGCGTGACCCTGGGCAACGCCCTCCGTCGCGTGCTGCTGTCCTCGCTCGAGGGCGCGGCCGTGACGTCCATCCAGCTCCGCGACGTCTACCAGGAGTTCTCCACGATCCCGGGGGTCAAGGAGGACGTCACCCAGATCGTCCTGAACGTCAAGAAGCTTCGCCTCAAGAGCTTCGCGACCCATCCGGTCCAGCTCCGGCTCGTCAAGAGCGGCGCCGGGGCGGTCACCGCGGCGGACATCGCCGAGTCGGCCGACGTCGAGATCGTCAACCCCGAGCAGGTCCTGATGACCCTCGACACGGACGACGTGACCGTCGAGATGGACCTGACCGTGGAGCGCGGCGTCGGCTACCTCGCCGCCGAGCGGGCCGAGGCGCTGCCGATCGGGGTCATCGCGGTCGACGCGATCTTCACCCCGGTCCGCAAGGTCAACTACTGGGTCGAGCCCACCCGGGTCGGCCAGATCACGAACTACGACAAGCTGACGATCGAGATCGAGACCGACGGCACGGTCAGCCCGGAGGAGGCCCTGGCGCGCTCGGCCGACATCCTCGTCCGCCAGTTCTCGCTGTTCGCCAACATCGGGATGGTGGCCACGGCCACCGCAGCCACCGGCGGCGCGCCGCAGCTTCCCCCGAACATGCTCGACATGCCGATCGAGGAGCTGGACCTGCCGATGCGGGCGTACAACTCGCTCAAGCGCAACAACATCGTCAAGGTCGGCCAGCTCCTCCAGCTGTCCGACGACGACCTCCTGCGGATGCGCAACTTCGGTCGCAAGTCGCTCGACGAGATGAAGGAGCGCCTCCGGATGCGCGGCTTCGTCGTCCCCGACACCGAGCCGTCGGACGAGCCGTTCGACGACGACGAGACCGAGGAGGTCTGAGTCATGGCGAAGCGGATCGACGGCCGCAAGCTGTCACGCAAGCACGGCCCGCGCCTCGCGCTCTACAAGAACCTGACCGTCTCCGTGCTCCGCTACGAGAAGGTCAAGACGACCGAGGCGAAGGCCAAGGAGATCCAGGGCCGGGTCGAGCGGACGATCACCCTCGCCAAGCGGGGCGACCTCGCGGCACGCCGGGCGGTCGTCGCCCAGTTCCCCAACGAGCCGCTCGTCATCGACAAGCTGTTCGACACGATCGCGCCCGCGGTACGCCGACCGGACCTCCGGCTACACCCGGATCGTCCGGCTCGGCCAACGACTCGGCGACGCGGCGGAGATCGTACAGATCGAGCTGGTCTACGGCGCGCTGACCCAGAGGGCGCGCTCGGTGCGCTACCGCGCACGGGTGGAATACGACGGAACGGACTTCGCCGGCTTCCAGGTCCAACCCTGGCAGGCGGACGGTCCAGGGAGAACTCGAAGCGGCGCTGGCCCGGCTCGACCCCTCGGGGTCGGTGACGGTCGACGCGGCGGGACGGACCGACGCCGGGGTCCATGCCAGCGGGCAGGTGATCGCCTTCACCTACCGGGGCAGGCTCGCGGCGACGGAGCTGGGACGGGCGCTCGACGCGCTCCTCCCGGCGGACGTCTCGATCGGGCGCCTCACCAGGGTGCCGGACGGGTTCGATCCTCGCTATGCGGCGCGGTATCGGGAGTACCGCTACACCGTCTGGAACGGGCCGCGCAGCCCGCTCCGCGAGCGTCAGGCGCTCGGGGTGCGGGACCCGCTCGATGTCGCGGCGATGGCGCGAGCCGGGTCGGTCCTCATCGGCCGGCACGACTTCCGGGCCTTCGGGGCGACGGATCGGTCGTCGATCCGGACCGTGCATGCGGTCCGGGTCCGGCGGAACGGGAGGACGGTGACGATCGACGTCACCGCCGGCGTCGTTCCTCCGGGGGATGGTCCGACGGATCGTGGCCGTCCTCCTGGAGGTCGGGCACGGCAGGCTGGATGAGAACGGGGTCGCGCTGGCGCTGGTCGCCGGACGACCGGCCCTCGACGGAGCGAGTGCTCCGGCGAAGGGATTGTGCCTTCGGCGGGTCGTCCTCGGACGGCCGGGCGAGGCGGATGGAGAACACGGAGAACCATGACCGCGAAGACCTACGCGCCTCGTGAGAGCGAGATCGAGCGACGCTGGTACGTCGTCGACGCGGCGGACGAGACGCTCGGCCGCCTGGCGTCGCGGATCGCCCGTGTCCTCGAGGGCAAGCACAAGCCCACCTACGCCCCGAACCTCGACTCGGGCGACCACGTCATCGTCCTGAACGCGGCGAGGATCGCGGTCACCCGCGACAAGCTCGAATCGAAGATCTACCACCGCCACAGCGGCCACCCCCAGGGCTACAAGGAGGAGACCCTCGGTCACCTCCTCGAGCGGCGCCCCGAGGAGGTCATCCGGCGGGCGGTGAAGGGGATGCTGCCGCACAACCGGCTCGGCGCCCAGCAGCTCCGCAAGCTGAAGATCTACGCCGGCACGGACCATCCGCACCAGGCGCAGCGGCCCGAGCCGCTCGGCTGACGAGGAGCCACGATCAGATGACGACCCCAGCGTTCTACTACGGCACCGGTCGGCGCAAGACCGCGGTCGCTCGCGTCCGGCTCCTGCCGGGCGAGGGTGAGATCGTCGTCAACGGCCGGAGCCTCGAGCAGCACTTCGGCAACGCGGTGAACGAGTCCGAGGTCCGGATGCCCTTCCGGGTGACCGGGACCGAGGGCCGCTTCAACGCGATGATCAAGGTCGAGGGCGGCGGCGTCACCGGCCAGGCCGGGGCGATCCGCCACGGCATCGCCCGGGCGCTCCTCCAGCTCGACCCCGAGGGCAATCGGCTGCCGCTCCGCCAGGCCGGCCTCCTGACCCGCGACCCGCGGATGAAGGAGCGCAAGAAGTACGGTCTGAAGCGCGCCCGCAAGGCCCCCCAGTACACCAAGCGCT
>CAWIYR010000002.1:0-1216802 GCA_963840375.1 uncultured Chloroflexia bacterium | reverse complement strand
ACCCAACGGGAAGCAGCCCAGGGAACTTCCCACACCACATCTCGTGGTTTCGTGCGGCAAGAGCAAGGCGTGGACTCCAAGAAGGAGCCACGAGATGCCACGAAGTTCACCTGATTCGACTTCCGGACGTTCACCTGATTCGCCGAAGGGCGTGTTCACCTGACGCTGCGTACTGGGCCGGCGTGAGTCGCGCGCACACGTCGGTGCCATACTCGGCCCATGCCGGTCCGCACGGTCATCGAGCACGGCCCAAAGGACAAGCGGTCCGTCGCGTTCGCCCTCGATTGGCCAGGCTGGAACCGAGGAGCGAAGACCGGCGAGCTCGCCTTCGAGACCCTCGAGTCCTATCGCGAGCGCTATCGGCCGATCGCGGACCTCGCCGGGATGGCGGCTGAGTTCGACGCCGCCGGGCCGTTGGAGATCGTAGAGGACAGGGTCGGACCCGGTTCGGTCGACTTCTGGGGGATCTCCTTTTCGCCTTCTTCGACCGAGCACGGCCCCCTGAGCGAGGCCGAGCTCGACCGCGGGATCACGATCCTGAAAGCGTGCTGGGCCTTCTTCGACGGCGTCGCGGCGCGGGTCTCGCCGGAGATGCGCAAGGGGCCACGCGGGGGAGGGCGCGACCGCAACCGGATCATCCGCCACACGATCCGGACCGAGAGCGAGGACTTCGCGAAGCAGGTCGGCTTGCGGATCCCGGAGGAAGGGGCGCTCACCCCGGATGGGCTGAAGAGCCACCGGGAGACCTACGTCGCGGCGATGCGCGCCTACAACGCCGGGGAGGTCGCGAAGCGCATGCGGTCGTGGACACTGCCGTTCCTCATCCGACACTCCGCCTTCCACACACTCGACCATGCGTGGGAAATGGAGGACAAGGACCTCTCCGCCGAGAACAGGGCCTGACCCTCAGTCTGGGCGCGCACACTGGCGCCGGAGCGCAACGGGCGCGTGCGGTATGAGCGGTCCTGGATGGCGGCCGGGATCAAGCTGCGCCGTGTGGCCAGCCGCCGGGAGCGATCAGCAACGCCGCCAGCCTGTCGGCGTCTCGGCTCTTGGGTCATCGACATCTCCGAGGATCACCCGGCAGGTACCGCGATCGTCTTCACGATCCGCTGGACCGACGACTCGACCTGGGAACGCCAGGACTTCCGGGTGTCGGTCGCACCGGACGCGGCCCCGCCGCACTCGTAACGCGATGACCGATCTGCGGCGCCAGGCCCGCGGCCGAGGAACCCACGACGCATGCCGCCGGGACGCCCCACGTCGTCAGTGCGGTCGGCCTCGACAACAGGGCCATTCGGCCCGGCGCAGGTAAGCACCGTTGGCACGGCGCGGGCGAGGGTCGCGCCGCCGATAATCGACTTCCCGGCTGTGCCACTCGGCGTCCCCGGGGCCTGCCATGAACACGCCACCGATCCGATCCTCGAAGGGAGCCCCGCCCGTGGGCCAGCGCTACGAATGTCTCGACGGCAACGAGGCGGCCGCTCGCATCGCGTACGCCGTCAGCGAGGTCATCTCGATCTACCCGATCACGCCGGCCTCGGCGATGGCCGAGCACTGTGACGACTGGTCCGCGGCGGGACGACCGAACCTGTGGGGCAAGGTCCCCGAGGTGATCGAGATGCAGTCCGAGGCCGGCGCGGCCGGGACGCTCCACGGCGCGCTCCAGAAGGGCGCCCTCGGGACGACGTTCACGGCGTCGCAGGGCCTCCTCCTGATGATCCCGAACATGTTCAAGATCGCGGGCGAGCTGACGCCGACGGTGATCCACGTCGCCGCCCGGACGGTCGCGACCCATGCCCTGTCGATCTTCGGCGACCACAGCGACGTGATGCATGCCCGGACGACGGGCTGGGCGATGCTCGCCGCGGGCTCGGTCCAGGAAGCGCAGGACTTCGCCCTCGTGGCCCATGCCGCGACGCTTCGCGCCCGGGTGCCGTTCCTCCACTTCTTCGACGGGTTCCGGACCTCGCACGAGATCGACAAGATCGCCCTGCTCGAGACCGACGACATCCGGGCCCTCGTCCGCGACGACGACGTCCTCGCGTTCCGCGCCCGAGGGATGACCCCCGACGCGCCCTTCGTGCGCGGCACCGCCCAGAACCCGGACGTCTTCTTCCAGGCCCGCGAGGCGTCGAACCCGTACCACCTGGCCGTCCCGGGGATCGTCGGGGAGGTCATGGACGAGCTCGCGGCGCGGACCGGTCGGCGATACGGCGTCGTCGACTACCACGGCGCCGCCGACGCGGACCGGGTCATCGTGGTGATGGGCTCCGCCGCCGGCGCGGTGGAGGAGACCGTCGACACGCTGAACGCCACCGGCGAGCGCGTCGGGCTGCTCCGGATCCGGCTGTTCCAGCCCTTCCCGGCCGAGCAGATCCTGGCGGCGTTGCCGTCGACGGTCCGGGCCATCGCGGTCCTCGACCGGACCAAGGAGCCCGGCGCGATCGGCGAGCCGCTCTACCTCGGCGTCGTGGCCGCGCTGAGCGAGGCGATGGACGGCGAGACGCCGCCGTTCGCGGTCGTCCCGCGGGTCATCGGCGGGCGCTACGGGCTGTCGTCCAAGGAGATGACCCCCTCGATGATCAAGCCGATCTTCGAGGAGCTCGGGGCGCCGAAGCCGAAGCGCCACTTCACCGTCGGCATCTACGACGACGTGACCCATCTCAGCCTTCCGATCGACGGGGCCTTCCGTTACCCGCGTCCGGCCGGCGAGGTCCAGGCGATGTTCTTCGGGCTCGGCTCGGACGGCACCGTCGGCGCGAACAAGGCCTCGATCAAGATCATCGGCGAGAGCACCGACCTGTACGCCCAGGGTTACTACGTCCTCGACTCCAAGAAGTCCGGCTCGGTCACCGTCTCCCACCTCCGCTTCGGGCCCGAGCCGATCCGCTCGACCTACCTCATCGAGGACGCCGACTTCCTGGCCTGTCACCAGTTCGGGCTGCTCGGCCGGATGAAGGTCCTGGAGTACGCCAAGCAGGGGGCCACCTTCCTGCTCAACGCGCCGTATCCGGCCGACGAGGTCTGGGAGCGCCTGCCCGGCGGGGTCCAGCAGCTGCTCATCGACAAGGAGATCGACTTCTGGGTCATCGACGCCTTCGCCGTCGCCGACGAGGCCGGGATGGGCGGTCGGATCAACACGGTCATGCAGCCGTGCTTCTTCCAGCTGGCGAACATCCTGCCGCCGGACGATGCGATCGCCCGGATCAAGGGCTTCGTCGAGAAGACCTACGCGAAGCGGGGCGAGGCTGTCGTGGCCCGGAACTTCGCGGCGATCGATCGCTCGCTGGAGCGCCTGACCCACGTCACGAAGGGCGTCGTCACGAACGCCATCCCGACGATCCCGCCGGCGCCCGAGAACGTGCCCGACTTCGTGGCCCGGATCACCTCGCGGCTGATGGCCGGCGACGGCGACATGCTGCCGGTGAGCGCCATGTCGGCCGACGGCACCTTCCCGAGTGGGACCACGAAGTACGAGAAGCGGGCGATCGCCCAGATGATCCCGATCTGGGATCCGTCGATCTGCATCGACTGCGGCAAGTGCGCGATCGTCTGCCCCCACGCCACGATCCGGATGAAGGTCTTCCCGGCCGCCGCGGTCGCCGATGCACCGGCCGCCTTCCTGCACAAGGAATTCAAGTCGCGCGAGCTGGTCGATCACCGGCTGACGATCCAGGTCGCCCCGGACGACTGCACCGGCTGCGGCGTCTGCGTGGACGTCTGCCCGGCCAAGAGCAAGACCGACACGAGCCACAAGGCGATCAACATGGAGCCGGTCGCCGAGCACGTCGCCGTCGAGCGACCACGCTGGGACTTCTTCCAGTCGATCGCGCCGCTCGATCGCGGGCTGATCGCCCACGATACCGTCAAGGGCAGCCAGGTCCTGGAGCCCCTCTTCGAGTTCTCCGGGGCCTGCGGGGGGTGCGGGGAGACGCCCTACATCCGGCTGGTCAGCCAGCTCTTCGGCGACCGGATGATCGTGGCCAACGCCACCGGCTGCTCGTCGATCTACGGGGCCAACCTGCCGACGACCCCGTGGACGGTCAACGCCGCCGGACGCGGTCCGGCCTGGAACAACTCCCTCTTCGAGGACAACGCCGAGTTCGGTCTCGGGATGCGCCTCGCCCTCGACGCCCAGACCGACCACGCCCGCCGGCTCCTCGAGCGGCTGGCCCCGGAGCTGGGACCCGATCTCGTCGGTGGGCTGCTCGGCGCGGTCCAGGAGACCGAGGCCGACATCGACCTCCAGCGGGAGCGGGTCGCGCACCTCCGCGAGGCGCTCGCCCGGGTCGATGGTCCGCTGGCCTCCGACGCCCGGCATCTCCTCGCCCTGGCCGGCGACCTCGTTCGCAAGGGCGTGTGGATCATCGGCGGCGACGGCTGGGCCTACGACATCGGCTTCGGCGGCGTGGACCAGGTCCTCTCGTCGGGTCGCAACGTGAACATCCTGGTCCTCGACACCGAGGTCTACTCGAACACCGGCGGCCAGTCGTCGAAGGCGACCCCTCGTGGCGCCGTGGCGAAGTTCGCCGCCGCCGGCAAGGGGACCGCCAAGAAGGATCTCGGAGCGATCGCCCGGTCGTACGGCAACGTCTTCGTGGCCCAGGTCTCGATGGGCGCCAACGACGTCCAGACCATCAAGGCCCTGCTCGAGGCCGACGCCTGGCCGGGTCCGTCGCTGGTCATCGCCTACAGCACCTGCATCGCCCACGGGATCGACATGAGCAAGTCGATGACCCACCAGAAGGACGCCGTCAAGAGCGGCTACTGGCCGCTCTACCGGTTCCATCCCTCCGAGATCGAGGGTGGTCACCCGTTCAAGCTCGACTCGTCCACACCGACCATCCCGATCGCCGACTTCGTGGCGACCGAGACCCGCTTCGGCATCCTCCAGCGGACCCAGCCCGAACGAGCCGCCGAGCTCGCCGCGCTGGCCCAGGACGACGCCGACGAGCGCTGGCGCTACTACGAGCAGCTCGCCGGGATCGAGCGGACGGTGCCCCACGTCCACCGACCCGACCCGGACATCGTGCCCGAGGTCGAGAGCGACGCAGGCTATCGCTACGAGCGCGAGGGGGACCGGAAGTGACCGTCGACCTCAGCACCCGCTATCTGGGTCTCGAGCTCCGCTCGCCGATCGTCGCGTCGGCGGCACCGCACAACGGGGAGCCGGCCACCGCCAGACGTCTCGAGAGCGCAGGGGTGGGCGCGATCGTCCTCCCGTCCCTCTTCGAGGAAGAGGTCCTGGCCGAGGAATGGGAGTTCGAACGGGCCCTCGACCAGGGTACCGAGCAGTTCGCCGAGGCCCTCGACTACTTCCCGGCGGTCGAGACGTTCATGGGCGCCGCCGATCGCTACGTCGCCTCACTCGAGCGGGTCAAGAAGGCCGTCGGGGTGCCCGTCATCGCGAGCCTGAACGCGAGCACCGCCGGCGGCTGGGTCCGCTACGCGCAACGGCTCGAGGAGGCCGGCGCCGACGCGCTGGAGCTCAACCTCTACCACATCGCCGCCGATCCGCGCCGGACCCCGGCCGAGAGCGACGCGGCCGATCTCGAGCTGATCGCCGCGACCCGCCTCGCGGTGACGATCCCGCTGGCGGTCAAGCTGAGCCCGTTCTACTCGTCGCTCTCGCACTTCGCTGCCGCGGCCACGACCGCCGGTGCCGACGGGCTCGTCCTGTTCAACCGCTTCTACCAGCCCGACCTCGACCTGGACACGCTCGAGATCGTCCCGCGGCTGGAGCTGAGCCAGGCCTGGGAGCTTCGGCTGCCGGTGCGCTGGATCGGGATCCTCCGGCCCCAGCTCGGGCCCGCGGTGTCGCTGGCGGCGACCTCCGGCGTGCAGGCCGGGACCGACGTGGTCAAGGGCCTCATGGTCGGCGCCGACGTCGTGATGATGACCTCGGCCCTGCTCCGTCATGGCCCCGAGCACGTCGGGACGGTCGAGGCCGAGCTCCGGACCTGGATGACCGACCACGAGTACGTGTCGGTCGAGCAGCTCCGGGGCAGCGCCAGCCAGGCCACGGTGGAGAACCCGTCGGCGTTCGAGCGCGCCAACTACATGCAGACGATCCGGTCCTGGGTCACGCCGCGGGAGCTGACCTCGGCCGCCCCGAGCCGCCCGACCGCCCCGCGACCCTGACACCGGCTGCTCGCACACCGGCTGCTCGCGGCGGGGCCCCGACGGAGACCGGGGGAAAGCCGCGTCGGGGCAGTCCCGCCGATCATGAAGACGCGCACCGGCGCGGTTCGTTTCGGATCCCGTGCGTCATCACACCGGCGTCCGCCGGCGTTCCCTCACGGAGGGACCTGGGCCCTTGACAACTGACTTAGTGTTCGCTAAGTTACGGGCATGAACACGCGACTCACCGCCGATGAGCGCCGCGACGAGGTGATCGCCGCCGCCAGCGTCGAATTCGCCGTCGGCGGCTACGCCGGGACCTCCACGAACGCGATCGCCCGCCGGGCGGGTGTCTCGCAGCCCTACCTCTTCCAGCTCTTCCGGACGAAGCACGAGATCTTCCTGGCCGTCGTCCGTCAATGCTTCGACCGCACCGGCCGGGTCTTCGAGGAGTCGGGCCGGGCCGCCCGCGCGGCGGGTCTCGACACCGACGGGATCCTCATGCGGATGGGCGAGGCGTACGTGAAGATGCTGCTGGCCGACCGCAACAGCCTGCGGCTGCAGCTCCATGCCTACGCGGCCTGCTCGGACCCGGAGGTCCGGGCCGTCGTCCGCGATGAGTTCTTCGCCCTGTGGCACCGGGTCGCCCGGCTCTCCGGAGCCGACGTCTACGGGCTCCACGCCTGGTTCGCCCAGGGGATGCTCATCAACGTCATCGCCAGCGTCGGCGACGCGCGCACTGTCGAGGAGTTCAACGCGACGCTGCTCGGAGGTGTCGCCGCCAGGGACTGACCGACCTTCTCTCGTTGCCCGCTGGACTTAGCGAGTACTCACTCTCAGACGAGGCGTACTCGACCACCGGGACCCCGATACCACCGGAACCCAAGGAGACTCCGATGACCCGCCGTTCCTCCGCCACCTGGACCTTCATGATCACCGCGCTGGCCCTGTTCATGGTCAGCCTCGACAACCTGGTCGTGACGATGGCCCTGCCGGTCATCCGCCGCGACCTGGGCGCTTCGCTGGCCGACCTCGAGTGGACGGTCAACGCCTACACCCTGACCTACGCGGCCCTCCTCCTGTTGGGCGCCGCGCTGGGCGACCGGTTCGGCCGGCGGCGTGTCTTCACGATCGGGCTGGCGGTATTCACCCTCGGCTCGGCCGCCGCGGCGCTCGCTCCGACGAGCAACGCACTGATCCTGGCCCGGGCGGCCCAGGGCCTCGGCGCGGCGTTCGTGACGCCGCTCAGCCTGACCATCCTGTCCAACGCCGTCTCGCCCGCCCGTCGACCGCTCGCGCTCGGCGCCTGGGGCGGGATCTCCGGGCTGGCCATCGCCATCGGGCCGGTCGTCGGCGGCGCGATCACCCAGGGCGTGAACTGGCACTGGATCTTCTGGATCAACGTCCCGATCGGGATCGTGGCGGTCGTCCTGGCCGCCATGCGGCTCGACGAGAGCCGTGGCCCGGACCGGGCGCTCGACCTGCCCGGGGTCGCCCTCGCCGGGGCGGGGCTGATGGGGATCGTCTGGGGCGTGACCCATGGCAACGGCCAGGGCTGGACCGATCCCCAGATCCTGGCTGCGATCGGAGTCGGAACGGCGCTCATCGCCGCCTTCATCGCCTGGGAGGCTCGGACGGCCCAGCCGATCCTGCCCCTCGAGGTCCTCGGCCGTCGCGGGTCGGTGGTGTCGAACGGGGTCTCGTTCCTGATGTCCTTCGGGATGTTCGGCTCGATCTTCCTGCTCTCGCAGTTCTTCCAGGTGGTCCAGGGCCTGAACCCCCTCGAGTCGGGGCTGCGGATCCTGCCCTGGACGGCGATGCCCATCTTCGTCGCCCCGATCGCCGGGGTCGCCTCGGCCCGGATCGGCGCCCGCCCGATCCTGGTCGCCGGGCTCGCCCTGATGGCCGTCGGCCTGGCCTGGATCGCGGCGATCAGCACGACCACGGTCGCCTATGCCAGCTTCGTCCCGCCGTTCGTGCTGAGCGGCATCGGGATGGGCCTCTTCTTCGCCCCGATCGCCAACGTCGTCCTGTCGGCCGTGCCGCGGGAGGACGAGGGCAAGGCCTCGGGGGCGAACAACACGATCCGCGAGCTCGGCGGGGTCTTCGGGGTGGCCGTCCTGGCCGCGATCTTCTCGGCCAACGGCTCGTACCAGTCGCCGACCGAGTACGTCGCCGGGCTCGTCCCGGCGGTGGCCGCCGGGGCGGTCGTCGTGGCGGTCAGCGCGGTGGTGGCCCTCGCCCTGCCCCGCTACGTCCGGGGCATGCGGCTCACCGCACCGGAGCCGGAGGCGAGCACCGCCTTCGGGGACGCGGAGGGCGCCGGGATGGCCGCCTGAGCCCGGGTCCACGCGGGAGTGATGCCGGACGCAGCGCTCGTCGCTCGTCCGGCACCCGCGAGGGCCGATCAGGTGCCTGAGGGCACCAGAACGATCGATTTCGGGGTGTCCGATCGGTCCCGCGTCCGGCACGATGTCGACTCCGGACCAGTACCGATGGGGGATGCTCGGGATGAAGGACCTGGGACCATCGTCACGATGAGGGCGCGGCGCATCCGCCTCGCGTGCGCCGCGGCCACGGGAGTGGCGCTGGCGCCGGTCGCGCTGTTCATGCTGGGCGGCTGGGGCCACCTCATCTGGACCTACGCCGGGGTCGACTACACCCTGTACATGGAGGCCGCCCGCCGGTTCCTCGCCGGTGGCCCGTTCTACGAGCCGTGGCAGGTCGCCGGGCCGTACCCGATCTCGTTCGGGGCGATCCTCTACCCGCCGAGCGTGCTGCCGCTGCTCGCGGTCTTCACGCTCCTGCCGGCCGTCCTGTGGTGGACGATCCCGCTCGGCCTGACCGGCTACGCCATCCGCCGACTACGCCCCGCGCCGTATGCCTGGCCGGCGATGGCGTTGTGCCTCGCCTGGCTGCCCGCGATGCTCAGGATCGTGTCAGGCAATCCGGTCATCTGGGCGATGGCCGCCCTGGCGATGGGCACCCTCTACGCCTGGCCCTCCGCGCTCGTGGTCCTCAAGCCGAGCCTGGGGCCCTTCGCCCTGTTCGGGATCCGCCATCGTTCGTGGTGGATCGCGCTCGGAGCGCTGGTGGCGCTCAGCATCCCGTTCACGACCCTGTGGCTCGACTGGATCGCCGCGATCCGCCACTCCGGGCTCGGGCTCAGCTACTCGGTCAACGAGGTCCCGCTCATGCTCATCCCGCTGATCGCCTGGCTCGCCAGGGATCGATCGGTCGTCCGATCGACCGATCAGCCGGCCGCCGAGCCCGCGGAGGTCAGCGCCGGGTTTGCGGCGATCGCGGTCCCGATGCCGTTGAAGCGGCCGGCCTGACCCACCCGGGACCCGGTCACGCCACCGGCGCGGACCGGGGACCGGCGTCCGCCACCCCGGCCGCCCGGGACGGGACCGGCCCTCAGCGGCCGGGTCGGTTCGGGTCCTTCATCGCCTTCCCGTCGGCCATCCGCGAGTACATCGCGTACGAGCTCTGGGCGTAGGCGACCTTGCGGTTCATCTCCATCATCGGGGCGTCGAACTCGCCGGCCTCGCGGTCGAGCTCGGCGAGGATCGCCCGCATCTCCGGGTCGCGGCCGGCGTACTTGCGGATCCGCTTGGCCGTCGCCTCGACGACCTGACGGGCACCGACGTAGTCGCCGTGCCGGTTCCGTCCGACGGCCTCCTGCCGGGCGCGGGCGGCGAAGACCCGGGCGACCGCCCGGTCGACATCGCGATCACGTGGCTGGAGGTCGTTCGCCCGGTCGTCGGCGTAGTCCCAGGCGAGCTTGGCCCCGCCCTCGAGGATCCCGTCGCGGTCGACGAGGCCGACCAGGGCGATGCTCGAGCGACCGATCTCCCCGTACGGGAAGTTCAGCCGGAGGACGACCGAGACCCGCTCGTCCGAGGTGAGGTCGCCGAGGACCACCTCGGTCCGGCCGCGATGCTCGCGGACCGGGTACCGGCTGAGCGGCTCGACCCGGACCCCCTCCGGCGCGGTCACCTCGAGGACGACGTCGCGGGCGACGACGTCGAGGGTCTCGCCGACCTCGCTCGTGATGTGGTCCTCGATCGCGGCGGCCCCCGAGATGAAGTAGAAGTGACCGCCGCCCGCCGAGGCCATCGCCTGGAGGAGGACCTCGTCGAAATCCTCCCCCACCCCGAAGGTGGTCGTGGAGACGCCCCGGGACCGGAGCTCGCCGGCGTGCCGGGCCAGCTCGTCCCGATCGACGATCCCCCGGTTGGCCAGCCCGTCGGTCAGGAGCAGGCAGCGGTTGACCCCCTCCTCGGAGAGGGCGAGGGCGACCTGCTCGCAGCCGCGGAGCCAGCCCTCGCCGAGGTTCGTGCTGCCCCGGGCGTCGATCGCGCGCAGCCGGTCGAGCGCGGTCCGCCGGGCGTCTGGCGTCGCCCGGGTGCCCGGCACGACGACGTCGACCTGGTCGTCGTAGACGACGATGGCGAACCGGTCGTCGTCGTGGAGACGGTCGATCGAGGCCTCGATGGCCTGCCTCGCGAGGGCGATCTTCGGGCCGCTCATCGAACCCGAGCGATCGAGGACGAAGGCGAGGTTGACGGGCGGACGGCCGTGCTCCCGGCGCGACGGCGGGGCGACGACGTCGGCCAGGACGAAGCGATTGCTGCGGTAGGCGGGGCGGATGAGCCGTCGGTCGGCTCGGACGTCGAAGGTCATGGCTGGTCTTCCTCCAGGAGCTCCCGGGCGATCGCGACGAGGCGCTCGACCCGCTTGTTGAGATGTCGGGTGAGTGGGCGGCGAACATGGAGCTCGACGTCGGGGACGATGACGATCCGGTCCCACTGGGAGCGGTCCGCCGGGGCCGTCTCGAGGTCCGGCCGGGCCGGCGCCGGCGGCGACGCCAGCGGAGGCATGGAGACCGCCCGGAGCATCGACCCGGTCCGCGCGTCGGGCTCGGCGAGGGTGAGCTGGTCGGGTGACCAGCCGGGCGGCGCGCCGGGACGTGGCGCGGATCCGAGACCGGGCCCTTCCAGCACGCGGCGGATGTACTCGGCGGCCGAACCCGGCTCGGGCCCGGATGGAGTGGCCGCGAGGAGCTCCGCGACCGTCGCATCGTCGAGCGAGGCGAGCCGGCCGCGGATCTCGGCCAGCGGGAGGTGGTCCCGCTGGAGCTGCCGGATGAGCCGCAGGCGGGCGAGGTGGCCTTCGCCGTAGGTCGCCCCCGGCCCGACCCTCCCGGGCGACGGCAGAAGACCCTGGGCGACGTAGTAGCGGATGGTCCGTGGCGTCACGTCGGCCAGATCGGCGAGGTCCTGGAGCGTGTAGTCGTTCTCGGTCGGCATGCGCCAATGATACATCACAACGTTCCACTGTCAAGATAGCTCGTTGTGCGGGGGATGGCGACACCGGCCGGGCCGTCCCGATATTGAGGAACCTCAACCCCACTCTCACGAGGGTCTCAGGGTCATGGGCTACCTTCGCTGCGTATGGCTGCATCAGGAGCGCGAGAACAGCGATGACGAGCTCGATCGAGACGACCGGGGCGGCGACGGGTTGGGTCGATGAGTTCGACCTCGGGGATCCCGGGGTCGGCGAGCAGCCCCCGCCTCGCCGCCGCTGGCTGCGCTGGCTGGCCGTCCCGCTGGTCGTGGTCCTGATCGCCGGCGCCGTCATCTGGGTCGCGAACCCGTTCGGGTCGACGGCCGCGCGCCTCGTCACGGCCCAGGCCACCACCGGGACCGTGGTCAGCAGCGTCAGCCTCTCGGGCGCGGTCGCCTCCTCGACGGTCGAGGAGCTCAACTTCGAGACCTCGGGGACGGTCACCGCCGTGAACGTCGCCCCCGGTGACACCGTGACCGCGGGCGAGGTCCTGGCGACGATCGACGACTCCGACCTCCGGGGTCAGCTCGCGACGGCGCAGGCGAACCTGGTCGCCGCCGAGGCGCGACTCGCGACCGACAAGGCCGGGCCCACCAAGGCGACCAAGGCCGCGGCCCGGGACTCCGTCAGCCAGGCCTCCCTCCAGCTCTCGGTCGCCCGGCAGAGCCTGAGCGACACGAAGGCGAAGAACGCCCAGTCGATCAGCCAGGCGAACGCCGCCCTGAAGTCGGCCAAGGCCACCCTGGCGGCCGACAAGAAGGCCGTCCCGGTCGACCCCAATCAGATCGCCAAGGACCAGGCGGCGGTCTCCAATGCCGCCTCGGCGCTCAGCGCGGCGAAGCTCAATGCGACGCTGTCGCTCCACCAGGCCCAGAACCAGGTGAACTCGGCCAGCCTCGGGCTGACCGCGGCCCAGCACGGCTACAACCTCAAGATCGTCCCGACGACCGCCGCCCAGCTCGCCGCCGACAAGGCCGCGGTCGCCCAGGCCCAGCAGGCCCTCTCCACCCTCCAGCAGAACGGCGCGACGATCACCGCGCCGAGCGCCGGGACGGTGACCGCCGTGAACCTCAAGGTCGGCCAGGACGTCACCGGCTCCTCGGGCGCAGCCTCCAGCTCGAGCTCCAGCTCCAGCACGACCGGGCAGATCGAGATGATGGATCTCGAGCACCTGCAGATCGCCGGTCAGGCCTCGGAGACCGACATCCCGAAGCTCAAGATGGACCAGCCGGCGACGATCTCGGCGGCCGCGCTCGGCTCGAACACGAGCGTCGGCAAGGTCTGCTCGCTGAACAAGGTGGGCACCCAGATCTCCGGCGTGACGAGCTTCGCCGTCACGGTCTGCCTCGACGGGGCGGATCCCGCGCTGCTCGTCGGGATGAGCGCCACTGCCGCCGTCGTGACCGACCGCGCCGACAACGCCGTCCTGGTCCCGAGCCTCGCGATCAAGACGGTCGGCGGCCAGCAGGTCGTCACGGTGCTCGGCGCCGACGGCAAGACGCAGACGAACATGCCGGTCACCGTCGGCATCTCGAACGGCTCCCAGACCCAGATCGTGTCCGGGCTGGCCGAGGGTGCCACCGTCGTCGAGACCCTCACGACCACCACGACGCGGAACGGCGGGGGGAACAACCGGGTCTTCCCGGGCGGGGGATTCGGCGGTGGGGGCTTCGGTGGCTGACCGGCCGGACGACCTGATCGGCGTGGAAGCTGCCGCTCCGGTCCCGGTCACGACCGCCGTCGGTCCGGTCCCGGTGACGACCGCCGTCGGCGGGACGCCGCCACTCGTCTGGATGCAGGGCGTGGTCAAGCGCTACGGGGCGACCGAGGGCTCCCTCGGGGCCGCCGGATCGACGTCGGTGTACGCCCTGCGCGGGATCGACCTGCGGATCGATCGCGGCGAGTTCGTCTCGATCGTCGGGCCGTCGGGCTCCGGCAAGAGCACGCTGATGAACATCCTCGGCTGTCTCGACGTGGCCGATCATGGCCGGTACGTCCTCGCCGGGGTCGACGTGTCGCGACTCGGCGACGACGCCCTCGCCAAGGTCCGCAACCGGTTCGTCGGCTTCATCTTCCAGCAGTGGAACCTCCTGGCGCGGACGGCGGCGGTCGACAACGTCGCGTTGCCCCTCGCGTACCGCGGGGATCGCGACCGTCATCGGAAGGCGATGGCCGCGCTCAAGGCCGTCGGCCTGGCCGCCAGGGCGACGCACCGCCCGAACCAGCTCTCCGGCGGCGAGCAGCAGCGGGTCGCGGTCGCCCGGGCCCTGGTCACCTCGCCGGCGATCCTGCTGGCGGACGAACCGACAGGCAGCCTCGACCAGGCGACCGGGGCGGGGATCATGCGGCTGTTCAAGAGCCTGCACGAGAGCGGCCGGACCGTGATCGTGGTGACCCACGACCCGCAGATCGCCGCGCTCGCCCACCGCCAGATCCATCTCCTCGACGGGCGGATCGTCCTGGACGCCCTCACCCACGAGATGGACTCCCCCTCCCCATCCGACCCCGCCGCGGTCGCGAGACCGGTCCCGACCTCGACGCCGTCCCCGGCGAGGATCGACTGAGATGCCGATCTACGAGACGCTCCGGACGGCGATGGTGGCGACGGCCGCCAACAAGATGCGGGCGTTCCTGACGATCCTCGGGATCATGGTCGGCGTGGCCGCGGTCATCGGGATGGTCTCGGTCGGCGAGGGCGCCCAGGCCTCGATCGCGAACACGCTCCAGGGCCTCGGCACGAACCTCGTCCTCGTCTCGCCGGGCGGCGTCTCGTCGGGGATCGTCCGCGGTGCCGGCGGCGGGGCCACGACCCTGACCCTCGACGACGTCAGCGCGCTCCAGGCGGCCGGCGCCGTGCCCGATGCCGCGGCGATCGAGCCGGAGCTGACCGGGCGGGCCCAGGTCATCGTCGGAGGCACGAACACGAACACGTCGGTGACCGGCACGACGCCCGCCTGGGCGACGGTCCGCAACTGGACGGTCGCCGATGGCGCGTTCTTCACCGACAACGACGTCTCGTCGGCCTCGCCGGTCGCCGTGATCGGCGCCACGACCGCGACCGACCTGTTCAACGGCAGCGAGCCGGTCGGCCAGTACATCAACCTCAACTTCACCCAGGGCGGTCGCAACGCGCCCGTCCGGACCGTCCGCCTCCAGGTCGTCGGCGTCCTCGCCGCCAAGGGCAGCGCCGGCGGGTTCTTCAACCAGGACGACCAGGTCGTCGTGCCGGTCACCACGGCCGCCCAGCGGATCTTCGGCCGGAACAACGTCAACACGATCGCGATCAGCGCGACGAGCCAGGACACGATGGGCAACGCCCAGCTCGAGGCGACCCAGGTCCTGCTCGGGACCCACCACATCGGCGATGTGACCCAGGCCGACTTCACCGTCCAGACCCAGCAGGACCTCCTGAGCGCGGCGACGTCCGCAGCGTCGACCTTCACGGTCCTGCTCGCCGCGATCGGCGGGATCAGCCTGCTGGTCGGGGGGATCGGGATCATGAACATCATGCTGGTCTCGGTCACCGAGCGGACCCGCGAGATCGGGTTGCGCAAGGCCCTCGGTGCCCGGCGGAAGGACATCCTCGGCCAGTTCCTGGTCGAGGCCGTCTTCCTGACCACGCTCGGCGGCATCGCCGGGGCCGTGGTCGGGATCCTCGTCTCGATGGCCATCGCCAGCCTCTCGACGGTCCAGGCGACGGTCACGCCCATCTCGCTCGCCCTCGCCATCGGGGTCAGCGCCGCGGTGGGGCTGATCTTCGGACTCTATCCAGCGCGGCGAGCCGCGCGCCTTCAGCCGATCGTCGCGCTGCGGACCGAGTAGGCCGGCGCGATCGTCCCGACCCGACGTCCGGGTCGACAACCGCAGGAGACCTTCGATGAACAACCCGCCCTATGGCCAGCCCGCTCCCGTCGCACCGGGGATCCCACCGGCGCCGATGCCGCCGGCCGCGTCGCCCAAGCCCGGACCGCGACGGTTCGTGGTCCCGGCCGTGGGCGTGGCCCTCGTCGCCGTGGTCGCCTTCGGCGGTGGCTACGCCGTGGCCAACGCGACCGCGAGCCCGAGCTCGACGAGCGCCAACGGCACGGGCAACGGCCCGGGCATCGGCCAGAACTTCGGCCAGAACTTCGGTCCGGGCGCTTCGGGACGACCGAGGGGCGGCTTCGGCGGGAACACGAGCGGCACCGTCGGGTCCGTCTCCGCGGATCAGATGACCGTCACCACGCCGAACGGCTCGAAGATCGTCCTCCTGACCCCCACCACGACGGTCACCGAGGTCAGCTCGGCGACGAAGGCCGTCACGGACATCTCGAGCGGCAACAACGTGACGGTCGTCGGGACGGCGAACCCTGACGGGAGCGTCACCGCGACGAGCGTCGTCATCGGCGACCTGGGCATCTTCGGCCGGGGCTTCCGCGGCGGCGACAACGGATCACCGGCTCCGAGCTCGGCTCCCTGAGCCGCGGCGCATCCGGATAGTCTTCAGGGGACGCGCCCCGGCATGCCCGAAGGGCGGGCGCAGGAGACGCCACGCCATTGGAGCCCGTACCGAACTTCGACCTCTACGCTGAGCTCGAGGTCAGCCGGACCGCGACGACGCCGACGATCGACGCCGCCTGGCGATCCCTGCTGAAGCGCAACCACCCGGACCTCGGCGGGCCACGCGCTGCCGAGCGGACGGTGCGGCTCAACATCGCCCACGACTGGCTCACCGACCCGGACTTGCGGGCCCGCTACGACGAGACACGGAAGCAGGCGCGTCGCGAGCGGGCCGAAGCCACCGCTGCGGCGGCCTCGGCGGCGGCCGCCGCCGCCGCGCGCGATCGGGCGCGGCCTCCATCGGGGGCCCGGACGGCCGAGCCACCGCCCGTCCCGACGTCCTCGCGTCCCGCGGTCTCACGCCCGGCATGGATGGAGGCGCCGGCGCTTCGCCACGTGGTCGAGCGCGTCCGCCGCGGATCGGCCGCCCGCGCGGGTCGGGACCGGTGGCGGGTGCTCCTGCCCGTCATCGCGGCGCTTCTCATCGTCGGCGGACTGGGGATGCTCCTCGTCGTCCCCGGACCCGGGGCCGGATCGCCGGCCGCGGTCGCGTCGCCGACCGGCTCGGCGCCGACCAGCCAGGCGGCAGTCCCGCTCGCCCGGACGCCGACCCCGGGGTCGTCCGCCGGGGTCACGCCCGGGGCGAGCCCCACGGCGTCCGCTCGACGTCCCTCGCCGTCCCCCTCGGCTCCGGCGATCTCGCTGTCCGGCGGCGGCGACCACCCGCCGACCCGGGTCGCGATCGCCGGCGGGACCTATCGGGTCGACTACGTCGTCTCGTCGCCCGCCGGTGAGAGCTGCCCCTGGGCCATCTACCTGACCGATGCCGCCGGGCTCGACCTGCTCATGGCGACCGCCTATCCGGTGGACGAGACGGTGCGCGATACGGCGCGCGACGCCGGGATCGCCGCGGGACCCGCTGCCGTCCGGGTCGAGTCCGGGTGCCCCCGCTGGTCGGTCTCGATCACCCGGGCCGGACCCTGAGCATCGCCCGTCGAGGGCCCGAAACCAAGCGACCGGCGTCCCCGCCGAAGCAAGGACACCGGTCGATGCGAGCCCGCAGGGGGCTCGCCCTCTCCTCCTCGCCGCATCCTACGGGATGCCCCGTTCAGTCCCGGCTAAGGTCCGATGGAGATGCGTCCACCCGGGGGCGAGGGGTCGCGATCGGCGTCGCGGGATCGCGATCGGCGTCAGCGGGACGCGCGCAGGTCCTCGCCCGGGATCCCCCGCTCGGTGAGCGCGGCCGCCAGGCCCTCGAGGTCGTCGACCGTGAGGTAGAGGTCCGTCACCCCCAGCCGTCCGATCCGGACGGGCTCGCGGAAGTGCAGGCAGACCCCGCCGTGGGCGCTCCCGCCGAAGGTCAGGTCGTGGGTCCCGACCGTCCGCCGGACCCCGACCGCCCGCCACCAGCGGTACGGGCCGGTGATGTCCCAGCGGGCGATGTTCGCCAGGGCGGTCTCCGCGGCGAAGAACCCGAAGCGGGCGACGAGCCGCTCGGCATCGAGCCGGACGTACGCCCGGTCGGACCGGACCCCGAACAGGAGCAGGATCGGAAGCAGTCGCGGGGAGCGGCGGATCGGGAAGTCCATCACCGGCCGATCGTACCCCAGCGACCGGGAGCGGCCGTCGTCCTTCGGGACGAACGCCTCTGGCGCCCGACCGGGCCGCCGGCCATGCTCGGAGCACGACCCACCGCCAGCGCCCCAGGGAGCCCTCGATGCGCACGACCGTCCGACCCGCCCTCGTCCTCACCTGGCTCCTCGCGCTCGCGACCGCGGGATCGTGCTCCGCACCGGGGACGTCACCGGCGGCGGCCCTGGGCGCGACCTGCGACCAGTTCGCGACGACGCCGACCGTCCAGCAGGCGACCCACCTCGCCGTCGGCGCGACGACGACCGTCGACCTCTGCTCCAACCCGACGACCGGCTACGCCTGGGAGGCGCCGACGGTCGCCGACCCGGCCGTGGCGGAGGTCGTCTCGAGCACCTACGAGGCTCCCGCGGCTGCCAGCCCGCCGGTGGTCGGCGCGGCCGGACGGCAGGTCGTCACGATCAAGGGCCTGGCCGCGGGCACCACGACCGTCGCCATGAAGTACGGTCAGCCGTGGGCCGGCGGCCAGAAGGGCGCCTGGACCTACCAGCTGACCGTCACCGTCCCCTGACCGGGCGCGATATGGCACCATCGGCCGCGAGGTCGTCGCGCCCCCGACATCCGGCCTCGCCAGCCCGGGGAGACCGCCGACCGATGCCACCGAGGAGCCCGTCCGGATGAGCGCGGGCGACCGTCCGGGACGGCTCGTGCTCGAGGCTGAGGGCGCCCGGCTGGAGGTCAGCCCGGCCGACGGCGGCCGGATCTCGTCGGTCGTGGTCGGCGGATCGGAGCTCCTCGTCACCGAGGGGATGGGTCCCGTCATGTGGGGCGCCTACCCGATGGTCCCCTTCGCCGGCCGGATCCGCCACGGCGCCTTCCGGTTCGAGGGCCGCGAGATCCGGCTGCCGATCAACCATCCGCCCCACGCGATGCACGGCACGGCCTACGTACGACCGTGGTCGGTCCTGGACGAGCGGACGATCGCGACCGACCTGGGGCCGGACTGGCCGTTCGCGGGCCGGGTCGTCCAGCGCTTCGAGCTGACCCCGGACGGTCTCGAGGCGAGCCTGACCCTGGAGGCCGACGAGCGGATGCCCGGAGCGGTCGGCTGGCATCCCTGGTTCCGGCGCCGGCTGAGCGGGACGGCGGCATCCCCGGCACCGGCCTCGGCGCCGGTCGAGCTCCGGTTCGAGGCCGGCCGGATGTTCGTCCGCGACGACGAGGGGATCCCGACCGGGGAGCTCGTCGCGCCCACGCCCGGGCCGTGGGACGACTGCTTCACCGGGCTCCGGAGCGCGCCGCGGCTCACCTGGCCGGGCGTCCTCGAGCTGACGATCGAGTCGTCGTGCGACTTCTGGGTGGTCTACGACCGACCGGCCCATGCCGTCTGCGTCGAGCCGCAATCGTCGCCGCCGGACTTCGTGACGATCGACCCGGTCGTCGTCGAGCCGGGCCGCCCGCTGACCGCGACGATGCGCTGGGAGTGGCGCCCGGTCGGCTGAGCCCCGGGTGGCCCCCGGTCGGCTGAGCCACGGGTGGCCGTCGGCCGGCCGGACCGCTCCCGTACGATGGGCGCATGGCCCTGCCGATCGCCCGGCGCGCGACGCGCGTCTCGCTCCCGCTCGTGGGGGCGTTCGTGGTCGGCGCGATCGCGTACGGCGGGCTGTACACGTTCCCCGCGATGTCGGTCGCCTTCGCCACCGAGTTCGGGATCAGCCGGACCCTGGCCGTCACGCCCTGGACGATGTTCCTCGTCGTCACCGCGGTCGCCAGCCCGCTCCTCGGCCGGGCGTACGACGAATGGGCGGACCGCGACCTCCTGACGGCCTCGATGGTCCTCCTCGCGGCGGGCTGGCTGGCGGTCTACCTGGCCCAGGACATCTCGCTGGTCATCCTGGCCTACGCCGTGTTCATGGCGATGGGTCTCCAGCTCTCGTTCATCGGGACGTCCACCGCGATCGCCCGGCGCTACGAGGGGGTGTCCGGGCTCGCCCTCGGGATCGCCTACGCCGGCCCGGGGATCGGGGTGGCGATCGCCCTGCCCCTCGCCGGCGGGATCATCGCCACGGTCGGCTGGCGGGCGACCGCCCTGGTCTTCCTCGCGACGTGCCTCGTGGGCGTGGCCTTCGTCTGGCTGATGACGAGCGGGCCGGCGGTGGTGGTCCCGGCCCGTGGTCGCGAACGGCGTCGGACCTCCGCGCCCTCGGACGTCCGCGGGGCGGCGCCGCCGAAGGCCCCCGGCCGCGGCCCCGGCCCGGATCCGACCCGCTCGATCCCGGACGGCATCTCGCCGGGACCGGCCTCGAAGGCCCTCGGCGAGCCGCTCAGCGCCGGCCAGCTCGACATCCGGGCGACGGAGTCCGGTCTGGCGGCCCGGGCGTCCGGCCTTCACGAGACCTCGGCCCCGGGCGCGGTCTCGGCCGCCCAGGAGATCCGGCCGGTCGGCAGCGGGGACGGCCGCCACAGCATCCGGCGCGTCGTCCGGACCCGGCGGTTCTGGCTCCTCTTCGCCGGCGCGGCGGCGATCGGCGTCTTCGACGAGGGCGTCCTCCAGGCGTTCATCCCGAACGCGGTCCAGGCCGGGTTCGGCTCGGGCTGGGCGGCGTCGGTGCTCGGCCTGCAGTCGCTGGCCTACGTCGCCGGACAGGTGATCGGCGGCTGGCTCTCGGACCGGGTCGGCCGGCGGATCGTCGGGGTCGCGGCAGCGGTGATGGTCGGCGGCGGGGTCGTGGCGGCGATCGGGCTGGTCGCCGCGGCGCCGGAGCTCGCGGTCGCCGGCCTCGTCCTCCACGGGGTGGGGACCGGGGCCACGATCGCGGTCCGGTCGGCGGCCTTCGGCGACGTCTTCGGAGGCCCGAACTTCGGGACGATCTTCGGCCTGCTCGGGGTCGCCTACCCGATCGGCGGCACGCTCGCGGTCTACCTCGGTGCGTTCGCCTTCGACCGCACCGGCACGTACGCCGCGCTCATCCCGGTCGTGCTCGTCGCCCTCGTCCTGTGGGCGGCCGCGCTGTGGGTGGCCGGCCCGCGCCGGGAACGGTCCTCCCCCGCCCCATCGAGCGCCTGACGCGACGCGGCGGCGAGCAAGGTAGCACCCGCCGCGAAGTCCATCGGGAACGTTTCGCCCGACAGCGACGCCATACCATTCGAACGCCCCAAATGGGGGCGCGGCATCCGAGGCGACCGTGGACCAGCGAGGTCTCGTCGAGCGAGCCGGGAAGGGCGATCATGACGCCTTTGCCGTGCTTGCGACCGCGGCCATCGCGCGGCTGGACGCGGCTGCCCGGTTGATCCTCCGGGACGGCGAGCTCGCCCGAGACGCCGTCCAGGACGCGCTGGTGCGGGCCTGGCGAGACCTGCCCGGGTTGCGCGATCCGGACCGGTTCGATGCCTGGCTTCACCGCCTGCTCGTGAACTCCTGCCTTGACGCGGCAAGACGCCGAAAACGCCGTCCGATCGAGGTCGAGCTGACCCCGATCGATGTTGCGGCCGTCGGCGACGTGGCGTCCGTCGTCGCCGATCGTGACCTCCTCGACCGTGCGCTTCGCCGGCTGGAGCCGGAATGGCGTGCAGTCGTCGTCCTGCATTACTACCTGGGGATGCCGCTGCCCGACGTGGCGGTGGCCCTGGGCGTCCCGCTGGGAACGGCGAAGTCCCGCCTCCATCGGTCGCTGGGCCTGATGCGCTCGACGATCGTGGACCTCGATCGCGCGTCGATCACGCCGGTCCCGGGAGGGCAGTACGCGTGACCTCGTTCGATCGCATGGAGCGCAACCTGCCGGAGCTCCTCGATGAGCTGGCCGGAACGCACGTACCTGACTACCTCGACACGGTCCTCCGCCGGACCGGCCGCACGCGGCAGCGACCCGGCTGGATCTTCCTTGAAAGGTGGCTTCCCATGTCTGCGATCTCCGAGCGGCTTGCGTCCGCACCTCGCGTGCCGTTGCGCGCGGCGGTCGTCGTCGCGCTGCTCCTCCTGGCCCTGGCAGCGGCCGTCGCCTTCATCGCGGGCTCGCGGCCGGATCGCGTTCCGGCTCCGTTCGGGCTGGCGGGTAACGGGCTGATCGCCTACGTCGACGACGGCGGCGCGATCCACGTCGGTGACATCGCGAGCGGCCGGTCGAGCGTGGTCGTCGCAGGGCCTGGCAACGAGCGTCCCGTGTTCTCACCCGATGGCGCGAGATTCGCCCATCTGCGCAAGAACGCGATCGGCAACTACGACGTCGTCGTCGCGGATGACGACGGCTCGAACGCGCGGGTGATCTCCTCGGAGGCACTGCTCTCGGTCGGCGACTTGACCTGGACACCGGACGGCAGGTCTGTCGTCGTCGCTGTCCCGCCGGGTGATCTGCTTGCGTTCGATGCCGCACGCGCGGCCCCCCCGCGAACGCTGGCCTCGAACCTTGGGGCCGTCGGCGACGGATTCCACATCGAGGTCGCCTCTCGGTTCCGGCCGCCGGCCGGCGACGAGGTGCTGTTCGTCAGCGGGGGAGCTTCGCCATCGCTCGTGGCCTCGCGCCTCGACGGATCGAATGCCCGGACGGTCCTCGATTCGAGGACCCTGGGATTCGACATCGGCGAACTTGGGGAGGCCCAGTGGTCACCGGATGGCTCGCAGATCGCGGTGTTCGTCAGCTCGGCGAAGGATCCGAGTCTCCACACCGTGTACGTCCTGCGAGCCGACGGGACCGGCGTGCGGCCGCTCCGCGTCGCGACGCCCGGCGAGGTCGTCGACGAGGGCTGGCCGGCATGGTCGCCGGACGGCACGAAGATCGCCCTGAACCGATGGACCCGGCTCGACGACGGCAATCAGGACTCCCATCCGATCGGCGTCGTCGACGTGGCCAGCGGGATCACCCGGGACCTCGGCGTGACGTCCGTCAACGGCTGGGTCCAGTGGGGCTGGTCACCCGACGGGAAGTCCATCCTGGAGGTGCCGGGTACGCCGAACGACGATGCGAACCGGTTGCTGGTCGTCGATGCCACCACCGGCGAGGTCACGCGCACGGAGTGGTCGTCCGGGTACGCCCCCAGCTGGCAGCGAACGGCACCCTGACCCGATCCCAGCGTTTCGAGTCTGGCAGCCGGCCCCTCGCGGACCGGCCGCCTGGTTCGTCAGGCTCCCCGGTGCGATGCCGCGCCGGGATCCCTCGGCCAGCCCGCGGCCGGGTCAGGGGTTCCCGGTGAACGTGTCGCAGCCGTTCGGGTCGCCGGTCCGATAGCCGGTCGAGAACCACTTCTGGCGCTGGGCGGACGATCCGTGGGTCCAGCTCTCCGGGTCGACCTGGCCCTGGGTCTGGCTCTGGATCCGGTCGTCGCCGACCGCCGCGGCGGCGTTCAGGGCATCCCCGATCTGGGTGTCGGTCAGGGGCAGGAGGAACCCGGTCGAGGCGGCGTGGTTCGCCCAGACCCCGGCGTAGCAGTCCGCCTGGAGCTCGGTCCGGACGGCCCGGCTGGTGCTCCCGGTCGCGCTCCCGGGCTTCAGAGTGCCGAGCAGGTCCTGGACGTGGTGGCCGTACTCGTGGGCGATCACGTAGGCCTGGGCGAACGGCCCGCCGCTCGCGCCGAACCTGGTGCGGAGCTCGTCGAAGAAGCCGAGGTCGATGTAGATGTACCGATCGGCCGGGCAGTAGAACGGCCCGACGTCGGCGGTCGCCCCGCCGCACCCGGTGCCGATCTGGTCGGTGAAGAAGCGGGTCTTCGACGGCTGGTAGGTGAGCCCGGAGGACTTGAAGACCGTCGTCCAGTAGGCCTGGACGCTGTTGACGTAGCCCACGATCCGGCAGTCCTCGCGGGCGTTGGCGTCGGCTCCGCTCTGGCAGTCGTTGGCCAGGGCCGAGCTGGTCGGCAGCTGATCGCCCACGGCCCCGGCCCCGACCGCCTGGTCGACCAGGCCGCCGATGTCACCACCGGTGCTGGGACTGCCGCCGAGCAGGACCCAGACGAGGGCGACCACGAGGCCGAGACCGCCGCCGCCCGCGACCAGGCCCCGACCACCGATCCGCGAGCCGCGGAGATCCTCGACCTGCGAGGAGTCGAGTGGGGCATTCGGATCGAACGTCATCGGATCGACCTCCCGGGACGCGGATCAGCCGGGTGAGCGCCGTGAGGTAGCGAGCAGGATCGCACCGGCCAGGAGCCCCAGGATCCCGCCGGTGCCCAGGACGTAGAAGCCGCTCGCGAGGGAGAGCTGGGCCTGCGAGCCGACCATGAGCAGGAAGGCCAGCCCGGCCGCCGAGGTCAGGAGCCGGCTGATCGAGGCGGTGAGGACGACGCCCGCGCCGACCGAGGGGCGCATGAACTCGCCGAGCACGGCGAGCCCGGCCAGGACCATCAGGGCCGGGAGCCCGAAGTTGCTCATGCTGATGACCCAGGACGGCTGGGAGAAGTCGATCGTCAGCCCCGGGTTCTCGACCCCGGCCGACGCCGCGTACGGCAGGAACAGCCCGCCGCCGAGCATGAAGCCCGAGATCACCGCGAGGATCGCGGCCACCTGGCGGAGACGGCGGGACGCCGGCGGAGGAGCTTCCTCCTCGTCCTCCTCGTCCTCGCCGTCCTCGTCCTCGCCGCCGTCGCCCTCGTCGGTCGTGTCGTCGGCGGACTCGTCGTCACCGGTCGACGCGTCGTCGTTGGTCGGCCGCTCGTCAGCGGTCGGTCGTCGTCGTCGGTCGGGAGGGCGGGCGGCGGCCCGTCGGGCTCCGCCGGCGGTGACGGCGTCGCCTCGTCGGCGTCGGATCCTGTGGGTTCGGTCATCGAGACTCCTACATCAGGGGCGAGAGCACGTCCATCACGGCGTTGAACGCGCGCTCGGTGGGCTTCGTGGCGACCTGGACCGGGGTCGAGACGGCCTGCCACGCGTCGAACAGGTGCTCCTCGAACCAGGCCGCCGTGCCGGCGTCCTCGAAGAGCGCGTCCACCTCGTGGTTGTGGTACAGGCTCAGCGCGTCGAGGTTGCAGCCGCCGGCCAGGACGCGATCGTCGACCCGGATGACCTTGGCATGGGCCATGTCCGGGTGGGCCACGAGGACGATCCCCGCGTCGAGCATCCGGCCGTACCAGCTCTTGAACGCCGCGGCGGCGTAGGGCGGGGTGGGCTTGCCCGGGATGATCATCCGGACCTTCACGCCCGCGACCGGCGGCGGCCAGCATCCGCTCCAGGATGCCGTGGTCGGTGATGTACGGGTTGACGATGTCGATCTTCGCCTGGGCGTTCTCGAGCATGTGCTCGATGGCGTCGGTGATCGGGTAGTGGTCCTCGCCCGGGGTGTTCGTCAGGAGGGTCGTCCGGATGCCGCCCCCGGCCGGCGCGGCGATCTCCGGGTACCAGGCCGCGATCGAGGCCGGGTCGGTCGGCAGCGGGCCCTGGTGATAGCGCCACGCGGCGATGAACAGGGTCTGGAGCTGGTGGACGGCCGGACCCGTGTAGCGGACGAAGACGTCGTAGAAGCGCTCGTCGTTGAAGTGGTCCTCGATCCCCGCCCCGCCGACGTAGCCGATCCGGCCGTCGACGATCATGAACTTGCGGTGGTCGAAGTGGCCCAGGTCGTCGAACCGCCAGTCCAGCTTGCGCTTCGAGCCGAGGCGTCCCTCGAAGTCGGGGCCCGCCCCCTCGTTCGCGACGATCCCGACCCCGCCGTCGGTGAGCTCCTTGTAGAGCGCCTTCGAGCCGAACGCGATCTCGCTGCCGATCGAGTCGACCACCAGCCGGACCTGGACGCCGGCGGCCGCCTTCGCGATGAGGGCGTCCTTGAAGGTCGTCCCGATGTCACCGGGCTTGAAGCCGTAGATCATCAGGTGGACCGACGAGGTCGCCGCCTCGATGTCGGCCAGCATCCGGGGGAAGAAGTGGCGTCCGTGGAGGAGCGGCTCGACGGTCTCCGAGGCGCTCGGCGCGAACTGGATCGCCAGGTCGGAGCGGTCGAGACGGGGCTTGGCGGCGAGCGCCGCCCCGAGGGCCTTCGCCCGGTCGGCGTCGACGGCGTCCGGCCCGGGCGGATAGGCCCGCTTCGACCGGTCCACCCGGACCCGCCTGAACCCGACGAAGCCGATCAGCGCCGCGAGCGCGGCGAACAGCCAGGGCATGCCCGTCCTCTCCTCCGTGGGAACCGCTGCCGGCGGACCGGCCTCGGAGCGAGTGTACCGGACCGGCCCCGTGCCCCGGACCGGCCGGACCGCCGACGGGCGTCGGGAGGGGTCAGCCCAGCGGCGCCCGGCCCATCTTCAGCCGCCACTCCTCGTTGAACCAGTAGAGGAACCGGTCCTGCCGGGGGAAGACGCCGCGGGTGAACGCCCGCGAGGAGACGCCGGTCTGGGCACGCTCGCAGACCGCCCAGTCCTGCTTGCTGATGAGGTCCCAGAACTCGACGACCGGCTCCGGCTTGAAGCCCGGGCCGGCGATCGTCTCGGGCCGGAAGAGGTACTCGGAGACGACCTGGGTGTGGTTCGGGCCCTTCGGGAAGGCGATGTAGTACATCGCCGCGTCGGGGTGGAGGTTGATCATCAGGTTCGGGAACTCGAACGAGCCGTGGTACATCCCGTAGTCCTCGGGCTCGAGGCCGGGGAACTTGGGCAGCGTGGACGCCCCGGTCAGGGTGAAGCTCGTAGCGCCGTCGACCATCCGGTTGCCCGTGGCGGTGTCCGCCTCGTCCCAGACCTCGCCGAAGCGATAGAGCGGGACGACCGCGACCAGCTCGGGGTGGATCGTCGGGCAGTGGAGGCACTCGTTGTAGTTCTCCACGATGATCTTCCAGTTCGCCGCGACCTCGTAGACGAGCCGGACCCCGATCCGCAGCTCGTCCAGCCGGTAGCGCTCGAAGGCGGTGATCGTCTCGGCCCCGTCGGTCAGGGCCTCCATGAGCGGGCGCGGCTCGCCCTTCGCGAGGTTGACGAAGACGAACCCCGCGTACTGGTCCACGGCCACGTCGTAGAGCGGATAGCAGCTCCGGTCGAAGCGCTCGTCCTCGTGGACGTTGGGGGTCCCGATGAGCTTCCCGTCGAGGTCCCAGCTCCAGGCGTGGTACGGGCACTTGAACGCCTTCCGGACGTGGCCGGTCCCGTCCGTGTCGTCGAGGAACTTCGTCCCGCGGTGGCTGCACACGTTGTAGAAGGCGCGCAGCTCAGCCGCCTCGTTGCGGGTCACGAAGACCGACTCCCCGGCCACGTCGCGGACGATGTAGTCGCCGGCCGCTGGGCACCTCCTCCGCCCGTCCGATGCAGACCCAGTCGTTCCACCAGATCCGCTCGCGCTCCTCCTGCCAGGTCTCCGGGCCGGCGTAGTCGGCGCTGCTCAGGGTGGGGCGCGGGGTCCACTCGGCGGTGTCGTAGATGTCGACGTCGTAGGAAGTGCTCATGGACGCGGTTCTCCGTCGGCGGCGAGGTCGACAGCATAGGGCCCCGGACCGGCCCGCCGGGCGCGGTGAGACCGTCCAGCGGAACGGCCCGGCGGCCGAAGTTGGGCGTCGGCGCCATCCGAATCCGCAGGTGGTCCCGAAGTGGTGATCGACGGCGCCGGACCGGCGCTGCGACCAGACCGATCACCCAGGAGATCACACCCATGCGTTCGAACCGAAGGATCACGGGCCTCATCGGCCTGATGGCGACCGGTGTCTTCGTCCTCGGGGCCTGCAGCTCCGCGGCGTCGACCCCGGCCGCCACGACCGCCCCGACCACCGCCCCGTCGGCGGCCGCCAGCGCGGAGCCGTCGATGGCGCCGTCGACCGCCCCCTCGGCCGCGGCCATGCCACCGGTCCCTTCGGCGCGGCCTGCGCCCTGGTCCCCGCCAGCGGCATGGGCAGCGTCGCCGAGCTCGCCAAGGCCCCGGTCGCGAACGCCGCCTCGCAGCTCCCCTTCCTCAGCACCCTCGTGACCGCCGTCACGGCGGCCGGCCTGGGCGACACCCTGAACACCACCAAGGACATCACCGTCTTCGCCCCGGCGGACGACGCCTTCAAGGCGATGGACCAGGCCACCCTCAAGGCGGCGCTGGCCGATCCGAAGGGCCTCCTCACCAAGGTCCTCACCTACCACGTCGTGGCCGGCCAGATCGCCCCGGACCAGCTGGCGGGCAAGCACACCACCCTCCAGGGCGGTGACATCGAGATCACCGGCAGCGGTGACTCGTTCAAGGTCAACGGCACGTCCGCGGTCATCTGCGGCAACGTCAAGACCCAGAACGCGACGGTCTACGTCATCGACGGCGTCCTCCTCCCGCCGGCCAGCTGACGCGGGCCCCCTCCCCCCTCCTCCCACCGGGCCGGCCCATCGCGGGCCGGCCCGGTCTCTTCCTGTCCGGCGGCCGTACCATTGGCGGCCATGAGCCAGACCGACGACCTGATCGAGGCGATCCGGGCCGACGTCATCGGCGATGACGAGGCGGTCGTCGGGCCGTTCGGGCTGCGTCGGGTGACGTACGCCGACTACACGGCCTCGGGCCGCTCGCTCGGGTCGATCGAGGACTTCATCCGCGAGGCGGTCCTGCCGCTCTACGCGAACACCCACACCGAGTCCTCGGGGACCGGCCTCCAGACGACCCGCTTCCGGGAGGGCGCCCGCCGGATCATCGCCGACGCGGTCGGGGCCACGAAGGCCGACCACGTCGTCCTCTTCGCCGGGTCGGGCTCGACCGGCGCGATCGACAAGCTCATCGACTGCCTCGAGATCCGGATCCCGGCCGACCTCGACGACCGCTACGACCTGCGCGCCGCGATCCCCGTCGCGGACCGCCCGGTCGTCTTCATCGGCCCGTACGAGCACCACAGCAACGAGCTGCCCTGGCGCGAGTCGCTGGCCGACGTGGTCGTCATCCCCGAGGACCACGACGGCCGGATCGACCTGGCCCGGCTCGAGGCCGAGCTGGCCGCCCACGCCGACCGGCCGCTGAAGATCGGCTCGTTCTCGGCCGCCTCGAACGTGACCGGGGTGATCAGCGACGTCCGGGCGATCTCGATCCTCCTCCACCGCCACGGCGCGCTGTCGTTCTGGGACTTCGCCGCGGCCGCGCCGTACGTCTCGATCGAGATGGGCCCGTTCGCCGAGACGGCCGGCGGGCGCGAGACCGATCCGCTCGCCTACAAGGACGCGATCTTCATCTCGCCCCACAAGTTCATCGGCGGCCCGGGCACCCCGGGCGTCCTGGTGGCCCGCCGGGAGCTCTTCCGCAACCGCGTCCCGAGCGTCCCCGGCGGCGGCACGGTCGCCTACGTCAACCCGACCGAGCACCGCTACCTGACCGAGATCGAGCACCGCGAGGAGGGCGGCACGCCGGCCATCGTCGAGTCGATCCGGGCGGGGCTCGTCTTCGGGCTCAAGGAGGCCGTCGGCGCGGAGGCGATCCGCGAGCGCGAGGAGTCGTTCATCCGGCGGGCGATCGAGCGCTGGGACCGCCACCCGAACATCGAGATCCTGGGCAGCCACTCGCTCGACCGGCTGTCGATCGTCTCGTTCGTCGTCCGTCACCCCGGGCCCGACGGGACGCGCCGCTACCTCCACCACAACTACGTGGTGGCCCTGCTCAACGACCTGTTCGGGATCCAGTCGCGGGGCGGCTGCTCGTGCGCCGGGCCGTACGGCCACCGGCTGCTCGGGATCGACCTGGAGCGGTCCCACGAGTTCGAGCGCGAGATCGGGCGCGGCTGCGAGGGGATCAAGCCCGGCTGGGTCCGGGTGAACTTCAACTACTTCATCAGCGAGACCGTCTTCGACTTCATCCTCGGCGCGCTGGAGCTCGTCGCCAGCGACGGCTGGCGGCTCCTCCCCCACTACCGGTTCGAGCCGGTCACCGGCCTGTGGCGGCACGCCGCCGGGACCGCCGAGGCGCCGATGAGCCTGCGCGACGTCCGCTGGACCGACGGCCGGATGACCTGGCCGTCGCATCGCCGGACCGAGCCCGAGACCGCGCTGGCGGGCTACCTGGCCGAGGCCCGCCGGCTCCTCGCCGACCCGCCGCCGCCGGCGGTCGCGCCCGAGCCGCTCGTCGTCGACGACGACTTCGAGACGCTCCGCTGGTTCCCGCTCCCGTCGGAGGTCGCGGCGGGCTGACGGCTCGGATCGGGGCCGGCGGTCGCGGACCGCCTCGACCCGACGGTCAGCGGCCCGGTCGCAGGGATCCGCTCAGTCGATCGAGGATCCGTCGGACGAGACCCGGAGGCTCGGGCTCGGGGACCTTCGACGAGTCCTCGGGCTCGGCCGGCTCGTCGTGGTACTCGTCGCTCAGCGTGCGGGTCGGCGCGGCCACCGGGCCGACCGGAGACAGGAAGGCGCCGGCGCTTGGGCCCGATCGCTTGCGCTGCGGCTCGCTCACGTCACTCCTCGGGGGCCACCGCGTGTCACGGCTGACCTGCCCACCACGACCCTGTCCCCTGCCCTGCGGCATGTCAAGGTCCGAACGTCGCCCGGAGCAGCCCGGCCCGCGGCCGAGATACCCCTCGAGGCCGGCGGGGCCGCAGACGCGAGACATCCCGGCCGTCGGATCCGGTGCACCGAGTCACCACGGATCGCGCTTCCCCGGCTGGCGCCGTCTGATTGCCGCAGGTGCGCCGACCCTCGTGCGCCGACGCCGGTGCGCCGACGCCCCGAATGCCTCGACAGTCCCAATGGTCCGATGGTACGTTTGGCCTACGGGATCAGAGTCCACGGACCGTGGTCCCGTCCTCCCGCGCCCTCGACGCTGGCTGCCTGCCGGTATCGCGGACGCGGCCGGATCCAAGGCGGATGAGCTGAACCGCATTCCTGGCGCGCGGACCGGGCCATTCGTGTTCGCAGGCTCGGGCGCCGTTTCGTGGACCGCACGACACGGCAGCGGGATGAGGGTCAATGGCCACACGCGTCTACGACGTCCTGGTCGTCGGTGCCGGCCCGGCCGGCAGTCGGATCGCGCGCGACCTCGCCCTCGCCGGCCTCGACGTCGGGATCCTCGAGGAGCACCGCGAGATCGGCCAGCCCTGCCACTGCTCCGGTCTCGTCTCGCCCCGGACGCTGGAGCTCGCGCAGGTCGGTCGACGACCTCGATCCTCAACACGATCCGGGGCGCCGTGGTCCACACGCGCGGGTCGGAACCCGGTGAAGGTGGGCGGCGATCGGATCCACGGCTACGTCATCGACCGCGTCGAGCTGGACCGGCGCCTGGCCGACCAGGCGATCGCGGCGGGCGCGGAGCTGATCCAGCCGGCCCGGTTCGAGCGGTATCGGCTCGTCGGCGAGCTCGGGACCGAGGCCCGGTCCGGGTGCGTCGCCGTCACCGCGACTCCGGGACCGCGTCGAGGTGGAGCTCCGGGCTCGCCTCCTCATCGGCGCCGACGGGGCGCGCAGCAAGGTCGCCCGGCAGATCCGCGGGACGCACCAGACCGGGCTCGTCGCCGGGCTCGGGGCGCACGCGGACTACGCGGCGAACCCGCTACCTCGACCACGTCGAGGTCTTCCTCGACGAGCACGCCGCGCCGGGCTGGTTCGGCTGGACGATCCCGCTCGGCGACGGCACCGCCCGGGTCGGCACCGGCAGCGCCAACGGCATGAAGCCCGTGCGAGAGCTTCGAGCGCCTGCGGTCGCGCTTCGCCGAGCAGCTTCGGGACGGCCCGGATCCGGTCGCGCTCCGCCGGGACGATCGCCCTCTGGGAGCCGACCGCGATGGTCGGCCGACCGGGTGATGCTCGTGGGCGATGCCGCGCGCCAGGTCAAGCCGACGTCGGGCGGCGGCATCCACGCCGCGCTCGACGCCGCGGCGATCGCGGCCCGCCACGCCGGCGCCGCCCTGCACGGGCCGCGCCTGTCCGCGCGGGTCCTCGGCTCCTACGAGCGCGAATGGCGACGGACGATGGGCCGCGAGCTGCGGCGTCAGCACGACATGCGCCGGATGTTCACCGCGGCTCGACCCGGCCCGGCTCCAGTTCCTCATGGACCTCCTGGAACGCGAGGCCCTCCGAGCGCAGGTCGAGTCGCGGCGCGGACATCGACTTCCCGTCGCCGGGTATCCGCCGGCTCGCCCTGCGCCATCCCGCTGCTGACCGCGCGGCTGGCCACCTGGCCGCGCTTCCCCGCCGCCTGGCTCGGGTGACGACCGATGAGCGTCGCGGCGGCGATCCCGATCTACAACGAGGGCACCGGCGATCGGCGCGGTCATCGCCGCGGTCCGGCCCTACGTCGATCGGATCCTCGTCGTCGACGACGGCTCCACCGACGGCAGCGGGTGCCTGGCCGCCGAGGCCGGCGCCGAGGTGGCGACGCACGACCGGAACCGCGGCAAGGGCGTCGGCCTTCGGACCGCCCTGGCCTGGGCGAAGGCTCAGCCGCGACGTCACCGAGCTGGTGCTCATCGACGGTGACGGCCAGCACGACCCCGAGGACATCCCGCGGCTGGTGGCCGAGCTCCGGCAGCGGGAACTGGACATCCTCGTCGGCAGTCGGTTCCTGGGCACGAACAACGCGCCGCTCTACCGCCTCTTCGGCCTCCATGTCCTGACGGCATCCGCCGGCCTCGGGAGCGGGATCTACGTCACCGACTCGCAGAGCGGCTTCCGGATCCTGTCGCGCCGCGCGATCGACCGCCTCGAGCTGCACGAGGATGCCTTCGCCGTCGAGTCCGAGATGCAGTTCGAGGCGGCCGCGAAGGACCTGCGGCTCGGCGGAGACGCCGATCGCGATCCGCTACGCCGGGCCCGCCCGCCGCAGCCCGGTGGTCCACGGCGTCTCGGTCCTGGTCCGCACGATCCTCATGACCGCCCGCCGCCGTCCGCTGCGACTGCCGATGCTCGTCGCGACGCCGTTCCTCGCGATCCGCGTCGGTCGCACCCGGCCGGTCGCGGTCGAGGAGCGATGACCTCGAGGACCAGGACCGCTGCGGTCGTCGTCGCCTACAACGGCGGCGACGACCTCCTGGAGTGCCTGCGCATCCTGCTCGCCCAGACGGTGTCCGACCTCGAGGTGATCGTCGTCGACAACGCGTCCACCGACGGCTCGATCGAGCGCGCCGAGTCGGAGTTCGGCGACGCCATCCGGGTCATCCGGCGCGACGACGAACGGCGGCTATGCGGCCGGTGCCAACACCGGCTGGCGCGCCACCGACGCCCCGATCGTCGCGATCCTCAACCAGGACCTGACCTTCGAACCCGATTGCCTCGAGGAGATGCGGCGAGTCCTCCTCGACGAGCCGCGTGACGCGCTCGTCACCCCGAAGCTCGTCCTGAAGTCGGATCCGACTCGCGTCAACGCGATCGGCAACGACGTGCACCTGAGCGGCGTCGCCTGGTGCCACGGGCTCGGACACCCCGGCCGACGACTGGCACGGCGTCGTGGAGGTCACCGCCATCTCCGGCGCCGCGTTCATGGCCAGGCGCGAACTCCTTGAACCGCTCGGCGGCCTCGAGGAGTCGTACTTCATGTACATGGAGGACGTCGACCTGTCGCTCCGGGCGCGACTCGCCGGCGGCGTCTGCCTAGCGGCGTGCGACGCCGTCGCCGACGCACGGCTGGTCGCTGTCGCTCACGCCACAGAAATTCGGCCTACTCGAGCGCAACCGGCGAACCCTGTGGAGAAGACTGCTCTGGCACGGTGGCCGTCGTGCCTCACCTCATCCTCCTGCAGGCGGAAGCGCTCGGCTGGCTGTATGCGTTCACGCACGGCCGCGCGCATGTCGCCGCCAAAGCTCGCAGCGCATGTGCTCCGCGCTTGGCGGGCCCCCGTCTGGTCAACCGCGAGGCCGCGCGTGGACTTGCAGACGATCTCGCGACAGGACTTCCGTATTCGACCGTCATGCCGGGGATCCCGGGCGTGTCCATAGTTGGTGCCATCATCGACCGCGTGGTGTTCCGGATCGCGGGCATCTCGTCCGAGCAGCATGCAAAGAAACGTGGCCCCATCGGGCGAGTCGGGTGATGCGTCGGGTCGTCCTTTACGGCAGCGACTCCGGCCTTCGAGTTTGGGGGTCAGCAGTCAGCGCCGTCCCTGGCTACGAGGCGCTGTTCGCGCAAAGCACAACACTGCCCACTGGAGCCCTGAATGCCGCGGCCGTTTCCTCGGTGCGATCCGTCCGGCGAACTGCTCGCAATGCGGATGTAGTCCTCGCGGTCGGAACCTTGTTTGGCGCGGTTGCGACGATAGCGACCCATGGTGTGCCGGTTGTTGCCATCGACGACTTCGCAGTGCGGCTCGTCGAGCTCCTGGGCCGAAGATGGGGCGCCTCGACCACCCTCGTCCGCTCGCCCACCTCGGTCGTCGGGCTCACGGCGGCACACGCCGCTGCGCTTGACGAGATCCGACCCGGGCAACGCCATGCCCCGGTCGTCCACCAGCCCGTGAGCCCGCCCGCCTCCTCTTGGGAACCAGACCGGTACACCCCATACCTGCTCTGCGCAGGGACTTCCGGTCGCGACCTGAGACTCCTGTGTGACGCTGCTCGCGGCGGATCGATCGAGGTTCGAGTCATCGAAAGCGGGCACACGTTGATCCCGGCACGTGGGACCCACATGCCGGCAACCTGTCCGACCACGGTCGTCCGGTACGGCAGAGTATCCCGCCAGACCTACCTCGGTCTGCTGCGCGGCGCCGCGGCGTTGGTCCATCCCCTGCAAACCTCGGACTGCCCCGTGGGAATCCGCGTCCTGCTCGATGCAATGGCAACGGGAGTCCCGGTCGTAGCGACCGACGTACCTTCGGTCACCGAGTATCAGGGCGACGGCACGGCTTCGATCGTGCCCCCTGGAGACGCCGTCGCGATGGCGGAGGCGATACGCAGGGTTATCACGGACGAGTCGTGGGCGCGGTCATTGTCGGAGGCATCACGGCGACATGTGGAGAGGATCGCGTCCCCGACCGTGGTAGGCATCGAACTCGGCAGGGTCCTCCGGGAGTTGGAGTGATGCATGTCGTGATGGTCAACCATGGTTACCGCCCGCTCCCGCCGGAGACGGCTGATTCGCCTGCACTGGTGATCGACCAGCTGGCTGTCGCGCTCGTACGCCGTGGATTGCGCGTGACGGCCATCTGCGGACCGGGTCCTGCCAGCCCGGCCGCCTACCGAACCATTGAGCTGGAGCCGTGGACCTCACGATGGAGCGTGAACTCGGTCAGCGAAGTGCTCTTTGGGCTGCACGCGCGACGTGTGATGCCCGACCTTCGACCGGACGTGATCCACCACTACCTTTGTACGCCGGCCTCGGTCGGGTCCAGTCCACGTTCTGTGCCGACGGTCCTTTCGTACGCATCGCCCATCGGCGCCGCTGGCCGCGAAGCGACGTCGGGCGTATTGGAGCCGCTGAGCTCGCTGATCGAGCGGATCGCCTGCCGCCGCGCAGATCGAGTCGCTGCGGTATCTCAGTACACGGCCGAGTACCTTCGTGCTCGCTACCACCTGCCACGACACCGACTAACCGTTATTCCGAACGGCGTCGATACGTCGATGTTCGCCCCTGGCGCGGACGAACCGGCCGACCGCACCATCTTGTGCGTCGCCCGCGTGTCCCCCTATAAGGATCAGGCGACGCTCGTCTCCGCGCTCGGCCGCCCTGAGCTTGCCGTCCGAGGTGCCCGACTTCTGCTGGTCGGACCACCAGATGACGCCGCATATGCCGAATTCCTTACTCGACTCGCGGCAGACCTCGGAGCCCAGGACAGGCTCAGGATGATGGGGCCAGTCGATTTCAGCCGCCTCCCTGACATGTATCGATCCGCTGCCGTGGTCGCGACCGCATCCCGCGCTGAGGGGATGCCGTTGTCGCTGCTCGAGGCGATGAGCTCCGGCCGACCCGTGGTCGCCTCCGCCATCCCTCAGCACCTTGAGGTCGGGGCTGACGCCGGGGTGAGCTTCGTGCCACCTGGAGATGCGACTGCGATGGCCGTGGCGATTGCCGGCCTACTGGACGACGCCGCGGCTCGGACGCGAGCTGGAATTCGCGGCGCGCCGGGCCGCCGTCGCCAGGTACAGCTGGGATGCCGTGGCCGAGCGGTTCGAGCGGCTCTACCGGGATCTCATCGGGTGATGGTCCGGATACCAACCCGTGAGCAAGTCGCGTATTGCCACGGCAAGCGGCGGCTCGGCGGGGACCGACGGGATGTCCAGGGCGGCCGCGCGCTCGATCGCGTCCGCCAGCCCGGATCTCGGGTTCCTCGAGCACGGCAATCCATCCACGTGCCGCGAGCGCCCGGGCGAAGTCGACCTGGTGGTCGTTGAGAGCTCGCCGATACCGCTGCTGCCGGGGGACGGCGAGGACCGGCCTGCCAGCACGAGCACGTCGAGAATCGTATCGGCCCCATGACAAACCACGACGCGCGACCCACGAATGAGGCGATCCATCTCGGCCGAGTCGCAGAATACGAACGACCGCGCCGTGGCAGTTACAACGGCGGAAGCGCCGCGCTGGACGACGACCTCCTCCGAAGTGGTCCGGCGTACGCGTCTGCCGCACGGACGAGTCGGTCGAATTGGGCGGTGTGCGTGCCGACGGTCACGTAGATCACAGCAGACCGCCTTCACATCGGGCCTTCGGGCCGTACTGAGTCGAGCATCTCCGGCCACATTACGAAGAACGCGTCGACCAGCGGATACACAATCCGACCGGTAAGCGTCGGGAGCCGAACGCGCGTCCACACCTCCACGAACACGATCCGGCATCCGAGCGCGCGCCCGAGGAGTACGGCCGGGATCGCGATCTCGGCGCCGTCGGTGATGATCACGTTCGGCCGCTCGCGGGCGAAGACGAGAAGAGTCACGAGCGAACGCGACCGCCATAAGGATCGGGTTGAAGCCGATATTGCGTATCCGGTACGCGCGCTCCAGCGATCGGGTCCGGGATGCGTCGTACGTGAGCCAGAAGTGGCTCATTCCGGCCCAAGCCGGCTGCAGCGCGAGGAGCTCGGTCAGGTGACCGCCGTGCGAGCAGACGAGCGCGATGTGCGGCTCCCGAACGTGAGCCCCGCCGCGAACGCGGAGGCGGCGGAGGCGGATGCGTGAGCGCAATCCGGTCCTTCTCCTTTCGCGCGTGGCGATGCCGGCGGCCATCAGCATCTGGACCGCGGCGATCCTTGCCTCACGGCTCTCCCTTGGAGGCTACGGCCTCATCGGGGGCCTCCACCCCGCATGGTATGCCGCCGTAGCGCTTGCCGTTACCGGGATGCTGGCGGCCATCGCAACGCGTCGACATTCGGTGCTCCTGACGGCCTATGCAATCACGATCCTCGTGATGATCGTGTCGACCGGCATGCTCCTGGAGCAAGGACCTCGCTTTCCGTACATCTACCGCAGCTACACGTATGGCGACCAAATCCTCCGGACCGGTGTCATCGACTACTCGCAGTCATACATGTCGTGGCCGGGTTGGCATGTCGCGACGGCGGTCGCCGTGGGCGTGTCAGGAGTGGATCCAGACGAACTCCTCACATGGATACCGCTCTGGCTCGCGCTTCATCACGCTCGCCGCGCTAATGACGCTCTTTCGACGATATCGGCTCCCCCGTTACCAGCGCTGGATCGCAGTCGCGCTCGCCGCGACGGCGTTCGTACCGCCGACCTATCCCGTGCCAGGATCGATGGCGTTCGTCCTGGCTCGTCTTCCTCGTGGCCATTACGATCGAGGAGTACGTCGGGCGCGCCCGAACCACTCGCGGCCGAGCTGGAATCTCGTCCTCTTCGCCGCTCTCGTCGTTACGCATCTACTGACGTCGATTGTCGGATTGGTCGCCGTCATCGGTGTGTCGTTCTTGGGCGTCGTTGCCTACAACCGCCGGCCAGGAACAGCCGCCATCTTCGGTGGCGCGCTTATCGCGGCCAACCTGTTCTACGTCGCGGTGGCTCGTCACCGCCGCCCTCCTACCCGCAGCAGGTCGAGACGATGCTCCACCTAGACCGGCTTCTTCGGGGCCATCTTTGGGGGGACGTCGACGAACGTCGCGGGGGGCAGCGCAGACCATACGCGCGTCGCACTCATACGGATCGGCTACGTCATAGGCCTATCCGGGCTCGGGGCGCTCGGCGGGCTGGTCGCGATCGCCTTAAGGCGGCCACTACGTCGATGGGTCCTGCCGACCGTTTGGATCGCGGCCGGAATCGTGGGCCTCGGCGCCGGCGCATACGGGGGAGAGATACTCGCACGCGGCTCCACGCTCGCGGCACCAGGCTCGCTCGCTCTCGCGTCGTGGCTGGCGCGCATCCGGGCTGGGCGGATCCTGGTCGCCACGGCAATCCTGGTGGCGGCACTCCTAAGCCCGATCAACCTCTTCGGCAACGAACTCCTCGACTACGTGCGGCCGAGTGAGCTCGACGACCGACCAAGTGTTGGCCGAACGCCACCCGGCAACGTGGAACCTCGACGTGCAAAGCCGAACTTGGTACGGCGTTCGCCTCACTCGTGATGTGCCCGGGGCACAGGTCTCGGTCGGTCCCTTCGTCGTGGTCTACGGCCCGTTGTTCTACCGGACTTCTGCCGTGATCTCGACGCCTCAGCCGCCGCTAATGCCGTTCTGGAGCTACGACAACGGCGACGTACGGATCATGGTTGCGGCCGAGCGCCCGCAGTGAGCCGCCCCGCCCGCTCTCGTATACTCGCCAGCGCCCTGCCCGCAGGCGCGATAGCGGTAATCGTCCTTGCGCTGCTGTGGACGACGAACGCGATCCCGCGTGTCCCAGTGGTATCCGAGGTGGTCGGGTTAGTGGCTGTGCTGATCGCCCCGGGGACCGCGGTGGAGCCAGTGTTCCATTCCGAGCGATGGACCGCCGTGGAGCGACTTGGACTTGCAGCCGCGTTGAGTCTTGCGCTCGCCGGACTCCTCGGCGTGGGCCTCCACCTCGCAGGACTCGCCGTGTCCCCTACGAACGTCCTTGTCCTTCTGCTTCTCGTATCGGCAATCCTCGGGACCTTGTCCGTCCGATTCCGCTCGCACAGGACAGGACGCTTGGCGGCCCGCGCACAGCGACCGGAGGTTCTCGTGAGCCTCGGATCGCTCGTGCTGCTCGCGGCCGGGTTCGCCTCCATCCTCCTCCTGCACCCCGCGCCGCGGGGACCGAGTCTCGAGATCATGGCCGTCGACGGCACAGGTCGGCTGATGATCATGCCGGTCCACTCGGGCCCGGGAGGCACCTCTGTGACTGTCGCCGTCAGGTCCGTGCCTGGCGACGTCAGGTCCGTTTCAATGACGGTCGAAGGAGACGGAATCAGGCCCTGGTCTGTATCTGACGTGACGATCGGCACCGAGTGGACGACCATACAGATCCCCCTCGCGGCGACCGCGGCGGGAAGCTCACCGCACGCTCGACGGCGCAGGGCAATGGCGCCACGGTCATGCTTCCAATCGCGGTGGACGTGGGGCAATGACGGCTCAAGGTGGCGACCATCGGCAGGTTGCGCCGGTACGCGTGGCGGCGATCATCCTGTCGCGGAACCGTCCCGCGGAACTGCGACGTCTAGTCGCGTGTCTGGTGCAGCAGTCGCGCGTACCAGATGAGATTGTGATCCTTGACAACTACGACGATTTCGAGGCCTGTCGGCGCGCCGTCGCCTGCATTCCGATCCAGGCGATCCTGAAGTGTCGTGCGTCCCGAGCAGCCGGTCGGGACTGCCACTGGTCGCAATCTCCTACTGTCGGCAACGAAGGCAGACCTGTGCTTCATGCTGGACGACGATCTGGCCATTCATGACCCGACAGTTGTCGCGCAACTCGTCGGGATGTTCAGCGCGGTCGGATCGCACGACCTAGCCGCGGTGACCATTCGCGTTCGTCCCTTTGCACCGTCGCTGGGGCTCCTGGCCCAGACCATCCAGAACATGTTCGACTGGGTCAAGGTGCTCTTCTTCTTGCGTGCGATCAAGCCAGGCGGCGTTTCGATTTCGCACATCCAATCGGACATGCGAACGATGCAGGGCTCCGGACCGGTGTCCTGGACCCAGGGCGCGGCGACGATGGTCCGCCGAGAGATCGCAGTCGAGGTGGGTTTCGACCCTCGCCTGGAGCTCGCACCTCTTGCCCTCTTGGAGGATGTCGACTTTGGGTTCCGCCTGTCCCGCCACCACCGGATCGAGTACCGGGCCGACCTCGAATCATTCAACGGCCATGCACGTCCCGGCGGAACCGGCGCAGCGTGGTTGACGCCCAAGAGGAAGAGCTACTTGACCGTCCGGAACTACCGCTACCTGGCCCGAAAGAACCTCCCGGGCCGGCGATCCAGTCTCGCGTCGTGGTGGTCGATCGTGGGCATTGGACTCTACCTTGCGGTTGCGGCATTAGCCCGCCGCGATGCCGCTTCTCGTGAGTCGCTCCGTGGGTGGGCCAACGGGGTTAGTGATGCGGCACGCCTGAACGACCGGGACCGACCCGGCGGCGAGAGGTGACGGTCGCCCGCTCGCCGGGCGCGCGATTCCTAGGGAACGCAACGCCCCTCCTCGCCGCACAGTTGGCCGTCAACGGGCTACTGCTCGTGAACATCGTGCTCCTGGCGCGGATTCTCGGCGTCGAGTCGTACGGCCTCCTCGCGATCGGGATGGCGATGTACGGCCTCACGGCGTTCCTCAGTGACGCCGGCCTTGGAATGTGGGGCCTGCGCGTAATCGACGACGACCCGGACCGTTGGGCAACAGTAGGCCGACTCACCGCCGCGCGGTGTATCACCGTGTCGCTCGCGCTTGTCCTTGCGTGTTGCGCAGTGCTCCTCTTGCCGCTGCCGGAGGGGGCGACGGTGCCCTCGCTGGTCATGGTCGTCACGATGGTCCCAGCCGGCTTCGCTGTGGACTGGGCGCTCATTGGGTTGGAGCGGACCGGTCGTGCGGCTGCGGCGAGGCTCGTTGTGGGTGTTGGGGTCTTGGCGCTGAGTCCGGCCCTCGCCGTCGAGGCAGGCCCAACGGGCGCCGCAGTCGGCTATGTTGCCGCCGCCACTCTCGGGTGTGGGGTCAGCTGGATCCTTCTGGTCAGGACCATCGGGCGGCCGCGTTGGACCTCACCCAGCGGCATCGTCGCCACGCTTCGACACTCGTTGCCGATGGGCGTGAGTGCGGTCCTTAGGCAGATCTACTGGCAGACAGACAGCCTACTAGTCGCCATCTTCCTTGGGCCGGTGGCAGCAGGTCTCTACGCAGCACCGATGCGACTCCTCGCGTCGGTGGTGGGACTCGGCTGGGTCTTGGGTACATCCCTTCTCCCCGTCTACCGAGCGCTCGACACAACCGAGCCGGAAGGGGTATCTCAACTCGCGACGGCCACGACGCGACTGCTCCTGCTCGCATGTCTCCCGGCGGCCGGAGTCGTGATCGGTGGAGCCACGACAATCGTCTCGACGGTGCTCGGGCCCGACTTCGCCAACAGCGCCCCAGTGCTCGCGATCGGATCCCTCACGGTGTGTGCGTGGGTCTGCTCCGTCCCGACAGCCTACGCCCTACTTGCACGGCATCGGGACGGCTCGTTCCTGGCCGCGGCAGCCGCGGGGACGTGTATCTCCGTCACCGCCATCTCCATTACTGCAGCTTCGTTGGGCCTTACTGCGGTCGCTGCCTCGATGCTGGCCGCCCAGCTGGCCACAGACATGATCATCCTCAGGTCTGCGTGGCGCCTCGGCGTCAGACTGCATGGTGTCATCAGCGTGGCCGTTGTTGGCGCAGCTGCCGGGATCGCCGTCGGACTGGTCGCACTGGCCCAGCCGTTCGGGCTTATCGGCGTGATCGCGTGTGGAGTCGCCGCCGAAGTGCCCGCAAGCCTCCTTCTCGTCCGACGCCTGGATCGCTGACAGCATCGTCTTTGGCGTACGCGAGGCCCGCTCGACCCTCATCGCCGGAGCTCACATCCCCTCGGCGCTCGAGTAACGCTGGTCGGCCAGTGTCAACTCGTCGTAGCTTCAGGACTTGATGATCAGGCGGCCTGTGTGATCGATGCGATTGAGGAGCGGCTGCAAGCCTTGCTCGGTGAGGTAGCGATCGGTGGCCTCGCGTGACCCCTGCCAGTCGCCGTAGTCGTCGATTATCACCACTCCACCTGAGGCGACGAGTGGGTACAGATGCACGAACTCGTGGTAGGTCGAGTCGTAGAAGTCCGTGTCCAGGCGAAGCAGTGCGATGCCCCCGGGGATCGTGGCAGGGATAGTCTGCTCGACCATTCCCTTCACGAGATGGAGCCGCTCCATCGGATAGCCAGTCCGACGCAGATTGCGGTCGACCTCCTCGAGTGATGCGTAGCCCCAAGCGTTGTAGCCGTCGCGCTGATGCTGATCCCACTTCTGCTGAGCCGACCGACCGTCGTATAGGGAAACATCTCGCTCGGAAGGGGAAGGCATGCCCTCAAAGGTGTCGTAGAGGTACACCTCGCGCGTCGAGTCACCGCAGCTCAGGAGAGTCCGAAGTGTCATCATCGTGCTGCCGCCTCGCCACACTCCGCATTCCACCATGTCACCTGGCGTCTCGTTGCGGGCTAGGTACTTGACCGCGGCGTAGACCGCGTACATGCGCTCGACACTTGTCATGGTGTAGTCGCGACACCCGGCGTAGAGGTCCAGGAACTCCTCTTCGACGCCCAGCAGCGGAGCACGCTTGCTCCTGACTTCGTACCCGAGGCTTCCAACGAGTCGTCCGATCAGTCGTCGCGAGCCCGAACTGCCTGACGGATAACCGACTCTCATGGTGTGCTTCTCCACCGCCGCAGTAGTCGGCTGACCATCGATCGCCGTTGGTCGACCCGATCGCTCATTGCTACGCCTCGCTGTCGGCAACCACGGAGGCCGTGGCGTCACGTCGCCCGAGGTTGGCTTCGTGCAATTCCAGAGCGCGATGGGTGGCGTCGATCGCTGCGACGCCTTCGGCGACCGTCGCCGGCGGGACAGCACCCGTACGGAGCGCTGCTGCGAAGCCGGCCAGGACCATTTCGTGTCCCGTGCGCCACTCCCGACGTGCGACGGATATGGCATTCAGCGCCGTGTCGCCGGCGAGTTGCGCGATCTCGATCGCGGTGTGAGCACCCGCCTCTGTGTTGACGATCCGGCCGGTGCGCTCGCCGCCACGCTGGGATACGAGTGTGTGTGACGTGAGGTCAGCCACCAGATTGAGGCGCGACGCCACGAGACTCACCGAGAACAAGGTCTGAGCCGCAGTCGTACCGATCGATACCAACCCGATCGCACGTGCGCCGCGGACGACGACGGCGAGATTGTCCGTGTCCATCCACGGGATACTCGCATGGGCGTCAGACACGCCGGTTACCTCGAATGGGCCGATCAACCCGTAGAGGATGTACATCGGGTGAGGCAGGGCCTCGAAGAGGCGCCCCCCTGGATACTGGTGGACCCAGCCCTTCGGGTCGCTGGTGAACGCGTCATTCGGTGTGTTGTGCCAATGGACCGTTACCGCTGCCACGTGGCCTGCTCGCCCCGTCGACACGGCTCGTCTGAGCCGCCTCATTACCGTGCTGTGGTTCATCTGGTGGACGGGGACTACCAGCACTCCGTGCTCTTCTGCGATTTGTTGGATAGCCCGCGCGGACGCCGGCGTGTCAGCCAATGGCTTCTCCACAAGGGCGGCTGCTCCGACCGCGGCGGCGGCCCTGACGGCCTCCTCATGGGCTCCCGGAGGCGTGCACACGTCGACGAAGTCCGGGCGGAGGATCAGGGCATCTTCTATCGAACCACTCGAGTGGGCGACCCCGTGACGATTGGCGAGGGCGCGTGCCCGACGCGCGTCTAGGTCGACGATCGACACGATCCGGATACCTGGTACGCGTGCCCACGCGCGCATGTGGATCTCCGCGACCGCGCCCGCGCCTACCACAACCCCGAGCGAATCTCGCACGTTCAACTACCTCTCCGTGTCGCGCCGAGCCAGTAGTCTCCGGCAGCGAGTCCGGCAGGATTCCTGCCGCGCGGTCTGCCGTCCGCATCGGGTGCGAATGCTGCCTCCCGGGCTGTCGGCGTCAAGTCTGACCCCAATTGGGGCCGTCGGGCGACCTCACGCGCTCCGCGACGATCAAATGGGTCCGGTCCGTGAAGGTCCGGCTTGTATAGCGCAAGCGAACCAAGGCGCGCCGGCTGCACGGGTCAGAGGAATGTGCCTCGCCACCTCCGAGAGGCCCACTCCCTATAGTGCATCTTGGCCGAAGCCGCGTATCGCCTTTTTCCGAACTCCCAGCTGGGGCGAGTCTCTCCCGATGATGAACAGCTTCCTGGGCAGCCGGGCCGTTGTCGACATCCTCCTCGACAACGATAAGTCCGAGCGCCTGTTCACGCGGCCGAACAAGACCCTTATGAGGTTGCTCGGGCCAGTGGCGGTCTCGCTCTTGGGCTATCCACTCGAGACTGACACTCGATTGCGAGCGAGGGACATCTTCGGACTTCTGTCCCCGGTGCTTCAGGGGAGCGTGATTGACATCGGCTGCGCATTTGGCGGCGCCTATACGTTCGAACTTGCACGGAGGCTCCGGCCTAATCCCGTATTGGGCGTCGATCTAGATCCGTTGAGCATCGACCTTGCCAACCGGTTGAATGATCGACTCGGATTCGAGAACGCACGGTTCGCAGTCGGTGACATAGCCGCGGGAATTTCGACGGATACTATCTTCGACATCGCCCTAACCGTCGAAACGCTAGAACATATCAAGGACGACCGCGGCGCGATCAGGAACATCGGACGCCTTTTGAAGCCGGGCGGGTGGCTGTTGGTGTCGGTTCCCTATGCGGAGCATCCGGTGGAATACGACTCCCCGCAACAGGCGTTCGAGACCAGCCGGAGCCTCACGGCAAACGATTTCGACAGGTTGTTCATCGGTGGTGTTCACTGGCGGTCTGGGTACAATGCCCCGCGGTTGCGGGAGTTACTCACGGCTGAGGGATTCGACGTGCGGGCCCTGGCCTACACGAAGCGGATCAAACTCCTGCCTACCCAACCGTATCTGTTCCCCGTGACCTACCCTCTCTCACGTGCATTTGGTCCGATGATGGGCTCCGTCGGCAAGGTCAGCGTGCTTGCCCGGATGCATGCCCAACCTCGAGGGTAGGAGAGCAAGCGGCTTCCTCATAGCGACTCGACGGCTATGCAATCGAGGCCGTCGACCTGGCGGCACGACGGTTGGTCCGAACGCCAGAGTGGCGGGCGACGCTCCGATTGTCTGTGGCCCGGGTGACAACCTCGATGTGCACAGCTCACACGCGATCCCCGCGCTTATCAAGGAGTGTGTCGACCGGACGGACAGCCGCGACATGCTTTCGACCCGAATCGAACTCAAGGAGCGATCCGGCTTACGGACCACGCCATCACTCGAGGACCGAGTCCGACGAGTGCTCCCGTAGTACGAAGCCAATCCAGCATGGTTCATTGATGGTCGTCGCCCTCAGGGAGTGCCTCATCTCGGACTCGATCCCTCCCGATCGATCACCAGGTCCCACCGCCCGGCGGCTCACCTAGGAGTTCCACTGGCGCACTTCACAGCGATGAGTGGGACCCGAGCGCGAACGCAGGCTTCCATGGCGCCCACTCCCATGCTCGCGACACCTATGCTCGTGCACGTGAAGAATCCTCGAAGGACGGGCCCCAACGTGGCACCTGAGGGCGTCCAGGCACGGTCCGCCCTCCTCGCGAAGAGGTACCGCAAAGCTGTCCGGGCCCGGTATTTCGTAGACACCACCGCGCCGAGTCCCGCCCGCTGGGCGCGCCTGGCGAAGCGGGTGCGTCGCTTCGAGCAGGCCGCGGAGTCACTCGAGATGCCGTCGCTGTGGTTCTTCCGCGAGTCGGCACGTCTCATCGGCTCCGGCGACCTGGTCGGGGCGAAGGACGCGTTCGATGCCGGCATGGCGGCGCTGGCGGTCGATCGGACGACCACGCCGGCCACGATCGATGTCCCGGCCCCGGTGGATGTCGCTGTCACGGTGCCCGCCGGCGACCTGCAGGCCGAGCCACGGGACGCCTCGTCGGTCGCCGCCCTGGTTTCGGCGAGGTATCGCGAGGCTCTTCGGGCCCGGTACGTCGTCGACCGTTCGACCTCGGGGAACGGGGCCACGGCGCGCCTGGATGAACGCCTGCATCGCTTCGAGGCGGCCGCGGAGCTGGTGCGGATGCCATCCCTCTGGTACTTCCTCGAGTCGGCCCGTCTCATCGGCTCCGGCGACCTGATCGGGGCGAGGGAAGCGTTCGATGCCGGCATGGCGCCAGCGTCGGTCGAACGAGCGACCGCGCCGGCCGGCGTCGCTGGCCTGGCCACGGAGGAGGCCGGCGATCACCCTGCGGAGAGCGTGGACCGGTCGTCGGTCGCGGCCCGGATCTCGGCGCGGTATCGCGAGGCCCTTCGGGCCCGGTACGTGGCCGACCACGCGGGCACGGATCCGACGGCCACGGCGCGCCTCGAAGAGCGTCTGCGTCGCTTCGAGGCGGCGGCGGAATCGGTCGGGATGCCGGCCCTGTGGTACTTCCTCGAGTCGGCCCGTCTCATCGGCTCCGGCGACCTGACCGGGGCCAAGGTCGAGTTCGATGCCGGCATGGCGGCGCCGTGGGTGGGAGTCCCGGTCCTGCCGGCCCAGGCCCAGGTCGCCGCCCGGTGCCGCGATCGCTCCGGTGGGATCGCCTCGCGCTGGTCGGCTACCTGGCGCTCCTGACGATCGCCGAGCTCGCGGTCACGCTGGCGAGTCCCCTGCTGGTGTTCCCGCTCCACGGCGGGATCGTCGGGATCGCCGCGCTCCACGTCGCCTGGCTCGAGGGACGCCCGGATCGGGAGGCGGGCCACGATCGACTGACGCCGTTCCTCCTGACGTTCATCGTGGTGGCCTCGATCCGGATCATCAGCCTGACCCTGCCGCTGGCGGCGATCGAACCGGCCTATCGCTACCTGCTGGCCGGCATCCCGATGACCCTGGGCGCCGTGCTGGTGGCCCGGGCCGCCCCCTATTCGATCCGGGACGTCGGCCTGGCCTGGCGGAAGTGGCGGATGCAGGTGGCGGTGATCGTCGTCTCGATCGGGCTCGGCTTCGTCGAGTACGCCATCCTCCGGCCGGCCCCGCTCGGGCCGCTGCCGTGGGTCGCCGGCGGCGTGATCCCGGCGATCGTCGTCGGCATCGCCACCGGCTTCCCGGAGGAGCTGATCTTCCGGGGCGTGCTCCAGACGGCGACGCGACCGCTCCTGGGTCGCCTGAACTGGATCTACGCGAGCGTCGTCTTCGCGGTGCTCCACATCGGCTACCTGAGCCCGCTCGACCTGGCCTTCGTGTTCGGCGTCGGCCTCCTGTACGGGTGGGTCTTCGAGCGGAGCCGCTCGATCATCGGGATCTCGATCGGCCACGGGCAGGCGAACGTGGTCCTGTTCTTCATCGCCCCGAACCTGCCGGCCGTCGCGAGACTGCTCGGGATCGCCTGATCGGCTCAGGCCGGCCCGAAGGCGACCTCGAAGGTGTGGTCGAACTCGGACGTCGACGGTGAAGGTGACCGTGCGGCCGTCGCGCACCCCGCCCTCGCTCCACGAGGTGGGCGTCATCCCGTCCGGGACGGTGACCCGGACGGTCAGGGTGTCCCGGTCACGGCCGGCCTGCTTGCGGTAGGTGAGCCGGTAGGTGCCCGTCGTGCCGGAACCGGCCGTGCCGGGTTCCACGACGTTCGGGGCGAGGTACTCCGTCGTCAGGTGGACCGTGCCGGGTCGCACCAGCTGGTAGTTGCCGACGGCGAGGGAGCCCGACTCGAGGTCCTCGGCGTCCGGATCGGTGATCGGCGCGCTCGGATCGTCGCTCGTGACGCTCGTGACCTCGGCATCGGGGACGAGGTAGCGCCGGTCGTAGCTCCCGAGGAGCCCGTCGAAGAAGGTGGAGCGGACCCGTTCCAGCTCGGGTGACAGGCTGGGTCCGTACCGGTTCGTGTAGGTCGTCACCAGCTTCTCGGTGGCCGATCCGTCCGCCGCGAGCTGGACGTCGAGCGAGTGATCAAGGTCGAGCAGGACGTCCAGCTTGGAGACCGGGGCCACGTTCGCCTCCATCACCGCCAGCCGGTCGCCGGTCGCGGGGAACGTGAACGCACCGGGCCAGCCGAGGCCGTCGATGGCCGTCTGGGCCACCGGGTCGTCGAGCTGGACCTGGAGCTGCCGCCGCTTGCCCGCCTCGTCCAGCGCGGCGAGGACCTCCGGGTAACGGCTCGGAGGCAGGGCATACAGGCGCTCGAGGACCTGCGACGCCAGGTCCGCGAGGAACGCCTTCCGCCCGTTGCCCTGGTGGAGGACCTCCACCTGCTCCAGGCTCACGAGGTAGGTCTGGCCGGGGCCGACGGTGATCCCGGCGTCCTTCACGGTGACCGGGCCCACGATCTCGAGCAGCCGGTCCACCAGCTCGGGGGTGAAGGCGATGACGCCCTGGACGTCGTCCTTCCCGGTCTCGATCCGGTAGAGCCGCCGCACGTCGGCGACACTCGTCTTGAAGTCGGGCCACCAGCCGGCGTCGGCGACCTGCCAGGTGAACGAGCCGAGCAGGTGGTCGGCGAGCGGGTCGGGCGGCTTCACGTATGTCCGCTGGTCGCGCCGGTCGATCTCCTGGATGTCGCGGAAGGTCATGTCGCGGAGGGATCCGTCCACGAGCGCAGGCGTCGCGAACGCAGCGATGAGACCGCCGATCGGCCGGATCTCGGCGTTGTCGAGGGCGAGGACGAGGTACTTCTTCTGGCCGTCGACACCCATGATCGACGGCAGGGTGGTGCTCGCCGTCTCGGCCGCCGCCACGAGCGGCCGAACCTGGTCCAGCCGTTCGGTCAACAGGGTCCGTGCCCGGGCCAGCTGGTCCACGAGGCCATCAGTGGGGATGGCGCCGACGATGCCGTCCGCCTCCCGGAAGGCGCCCGCGAGCTCGTCGGTCTGCGGTCGCATTCGTGCGACGAGCCTGGCGAAGGCCGCGATCCGGTCCACGCCGGTCCTGCCGTCGCGGGCGGCGATGAAGCCGTCGAGCAGCGTCGTGACCGCCGCGCCGTGGCCGGTCACGGAGCGGGTGGCGTGGACCAGCTCGGAGGCCGCGTCGAGCTGCCGCGCCACCGGCGGCAGGATCCGCACGGCGCCGATGAGCGGGTCCCCATCGAGCTCGGCCGCGGCACGGGTGAGCGACGCGTCGGCGTCGGCGAGCTGGCTCACGACCTGCCCGGCCTGCGTCGGCGGTGATCGAGAAGCCGGCCCGCTGGACCAGGTCACCTGCAGACGTCAGCGCCTGCTCGGCGCGCTGGAGGTCCTGGTAGAGCCCGATCATCCGCGCAGCGAAGCACGACGCCACCGACGAGGATGATGCCAAGGCACGCGAGCACGAGACCCGCGGCCAACCGGCGGCGTCTCGATCTCATGACGGGACGCGGCTGGTCGGCCGCCGCAGACGGCTCCGGGACTGGGCTGGGGTCAGGCAGCCGCGAGGCGCCGGGCTCCCGGCGTCAACCGTCGGCGGAGCACCGCCAGGAGCATGACCATCAGTCCGAGGAGCGCCGGCCCGACCGGAAGGAGGCTCATCGATGATGGGCTGATCGAGCCGACGGGGCCGACGATCACCGAGCCGCTCGCGCTGCCCGCCACCAGACCGCCCCCGGTCCCGGTGGATCCGGTGGTCGCGGCGAGGAACCCGGCCGCGCCCTGGCGGTCGCGGTCGTCCTTGTCCTGATGTCCACCGTGATAGTCGTAGAGGACAAGGGTGATCCTCGCCTTGGCGCCACCGGGTCCGTTCGCCACGATCTCGACACGATGCGTGTCGTTCGTGCAGACGAGACGGACGGACGTGACCGCCTTCCCCCGGGCGTTGGTGACGACGTTCGCGGGACCCAGCGTGTCGCCACGCCTGCCCTCGGCGATCGCGAAGTGGATCGTCGCCCCGCTGACGGCGTGTCCCCTCGTGTCCGTGAGCAGGGCCTGGATCCCGATCGGCGTCCCGCACCTGAGCGGATCGAGCCGGCTCAGCCGCAGGTGGTAGTCGTTCACGTGGTTGTACGCGGACGCCGGGGCGGCGGCCAGCAGGAGCATGACGAGTGCGATGAACGTGGCCAGGAACGGCAGTGAGCGACGGACCATGGCGTCCTCGTTCGGGTTCGTCCCACGCGGCTTCATGAGCCGAGCGCCAGGAGGGCCTTGGCCACGATGCTGACCGCGAAGACGATGAGCAGCGGCGAGACGGCGATCCTGAGGGCCGTCTGGAGGGTCGTGTGGAAGCGTGTCCGGCCCGTCCCGATCAGCTCAAGGGCGATGAGCAGGCCGATCACGAGGAGCGCGCCACCCGCACCCAGCGCCACACCCCAGCCGGCGACGGCGGACGTGGCGACAACGGTGGCCGACGTGACGCTGGTGATCAATCGATGCGTTCTCCCCGGTCGCTCGCGGCTGTTGAACAGCCTGCGGGACGCTACGCCACAGTCGATGGTACTCCCCGACGGGCCGAACGTACCATTCAATCTCCAACGCGCCACAGGACGTTTGGCACGTTCTCTCGTGCCCAGACACGGAATGGTGCGTTAGGGCACCGCTATCGCGCCGTTGGCGACACCGTGTCGAGCCCGGCCGTCACGAGGTCGGCATCGAACGCGAAGGCCCGCCCGATCCCGTGCCGCGCGGCGAACGCGATCGTCACCCGGTCGACCAGGCTGGTCCCGCCGCCGGCCAGCCGGTGCTCGGCGAGCGCCGTCTCGTGAAGCGCTCGATCGACCATCTCGACGCGGACGGCCGGCAGGAGGTCGTCGATGAGGGCCATCGCCGCGTGCGCCCCGAGCCGGGATCGGACGAGCGCGACGCTCTCGATCACGACGTACGCATGGGTCACGAGATCCTCGTCATCGGGATCGAGCCAGAAGTCGACCGCCGCGGCGTGGTGGCGATCGTCTCGATCGAGGAGGGCGAAGATCGCGCTCGTGTCGACGACGACGCTCACCAGGGACCCTCCCCGAGGTGCTCGTCGTGGCGTTCGGAGATGTCGGCGCGGCCGGAGGCGAAGGTGCCGAGGATCGTCGCCGACCGGATCCGGGCCGACCGACGGGCCTCCAGCTCCTCGGGGAAGGTCGCGTCCACGGCCTCACGCACGAGCGCACCCACGCTGAGGTGCCGGCGGGCGGCCTCGCGGCGGAGTCGTTCGTGCTGGGCATCGGTGAAGCCGATCGGGATGCGCCGCACCTCAGGACGATACCACATCACGTCCTTCTGATATCAGTTCTGGCCTTGGGGCCGACCATCCCATCCTGCAGCGACGCCGCTGCCGGGCCCGATGGTCCTGCCCGGACCGACGTGACGTTGGTCACCTTGCGGCGCGTCGCGTCCCGGGCCCAAATGGCCGGGAGGGAGTCCTCGAAGGAGCATCGGATGGGCAAGAGAGCCAGGAACGCGGGCGACAAGGCCGGGAGCGTGCTCACGGCGCGCCCCGAGAAGGGTCGACAGGCCAGGCGTCGGGCGCGGATCGAGAAGCGGCTGGCCGTCGCCGATCGTCGCGTGGCCCGGCGGCAAGCTCAGCTCGAGGCCGCCTCGGCCCGGCGGGCCGCGCTGGCCGATCGACTCGCCGCACTGACCGGCCCGGACGGCGCCCCCGAAGGCGGTTCGACCGGGGATCCTTCGGCGGTCCAGGCGTATTGCATGCGCGAGCGGATCCGGGTGACGATGCGCGACCCGAAGCCGGTGACGTTCGCCAATGGCCACAGGGCGGTCGCCGGCGTCTGCTCCAGCTGCGGTGCACGGGTGGTCAGCCTCAAGGCCATGTGACCCCGTGCCGCCTGGCGGCTACGGCTTCGTCGGGCTGAAGGTGCCGGTCGCCGGGTCGTAGATCTCGGCCGAGGCGAACACCTCCGAGGCGCCGGCCTTGAGGACGCGGCCGTCGGCGAGGAGCGTGGCCGTGTGGGAGAAGTGAGCGGTCGCCATCGTGCCGGTCGGGCTGAAGGTGCCGGTCCTCGGGTCGTAGATCTCGGCGGAGGAGTCGTCCGAGCCCCCGGCCATCAGGACGCGCCCGTCGAGGAGGAGCGTGGCCGTGTGGTCGGCGCGAGCGACCGCCATCGCGCCGGTCGGGCTGAACGTGCCGGTCCTCGGGTCGTAGATCTCGGCCGAGGCGACGGTCTCTACCGGGTCGTTCGCGTCGCGCTGGCCGGCGACACGCCGGCTCCCGCCCCCGGCCACGAGGACGCGCCCGTCCGGAAGGAGCGTCGCGGTGTGGGCGCTGCGAGCGTCCATCATCGAGCCGGTGGGGCTGAAGGTGCCGGTCCTGGGGTCGTAGAGCTCGGCCGTGGCGACGATCTCGTTCGTGGGGACCGCCCCCTCCGTGCCGTTCGAGCCCCCGGTGACGAGGACCCGGCCGTCGGGCAGGAGCGTCGCCGTGTGGCCCATCCGAGCGGTCGCCATCGCGCCCGTGGGGCTGAAGGTGCCGGTCACGGGGTCGTAGGTCTCGGCCGACGTGGCGGAGTAACTCTCCGCGAGAGTCGACCCTCCGACGATGAGGACGCGGCCGTCGCGGAGGAGCGTCGCCGTGTGGCCGCCGCGACGGTCCGTCATCGCGCCGGTCGGGCTGAACGTGCCGGTCGTCGGGTCGTAGATCTCGGCGGAGGTGTCATCCGACCCCCCGGCCATGAGGACGCGGTCGTCGGGGAGGAGCGTCGCCGTGTGGGAGACGCGATAGAACGCCATCGAGCCGGTCGGGCTGAACGTCCCGGTGGCCGGGTCGTAGATCTCGGCGGTGGCAAAGCGATCCAGGCCGTTATAGCCCCCGGCCATGAGGACGCGGCCGTCGGGGAGCCGCGTGGCCGTGTGGGAGAAGCGGGCGTCCGGAGCGTCCGCCACCAGGTCGGTCGGGCCGGGGCTCGGACTCACGTCCACCACCACGATGGGGGCCGGCGTCCACCACGTCCGCAGGAGCACGCTGCCCGCGGCCGCGGCGACGCCGAGCAGGGCGATGAGCAGCAGGACGGCCGCCGCCAGGACGAGGAGGCTCGGCGAGGTGGCCCGCCGTCCGGCGATCGCGGCCGAGACGGCGTCGTCGACCCGGCGCGAGGGCAGCGGTGTCGTCCGCGGATGCAGGGCGATCGCGTCGGCGCGCATGCCTGCCGCCGAGCGGGCGCAGGTCGGGCACGTCACCAGGTGGCCATCGAGGGCCGCGGACTGGCCGGCCGTCAGGCCGTAGTCGAGGGCGCTCGCGGCGAGCTCCAGGGCGCGATCGTGCTCGTGGCGGTCCTGGCGGCTCATGGCTGGACCTCCGCGGCTTCGGCGAGACGCCGGAGCTCGATCCTCGACCGGTAGAGCAGCGTCCGGGTCGCGGTCTCGGACCGGCCGATCAGGGTCGCGATCTCGTGGCCGTCGAACCCCTGCGCGGCGAGGAGCAGGGCAGCGCGGCCGTCCGGCCGCAGTCGGGCCAGGGCGGCATGCAGCTCCGCATCCCGCTCGCGGTGGAGGAACTCGGCTTCCGGGCGCGGCGGCTCGTCCCGCTCCAGGAGACGCGGCACGTTGCGGAGCCAGGTCGCCACCCGCCGGCCGCGGGAGATGGCGAGATTGGCTGCCACGCGGTAGAGCCAGGCCCGGACGTTGTCCGGCATCCGACCGGCTCGGGCCTCACGGATGAGGCGGATGAACGCGTCCTGGAGGAGGTCCTCGGCGACCTCGGGGTCGCGGGTCATGGGGACGAGGAAGGCGAGGATCTCGCCCCGGTGCTGCAGGTAGAGCTCGCTCAGCGCGACCTCGTCCGCCGGGACGGCCGGGTGGAGCGGCTCCGCGACCGGGACCACCTGCTCCGGCACCGTCGGCTCGGACACCCTGTTCATGGTGGTATGACGCGCCTCGCCCGGGATTGTCGCAAGGGCCAGGACGGGCCCATTCGCGCCCGGCGGCGGAGGGACACGCCGCCGGCGCCGGGGCGTCGCCGTGCGGTACCCTTCGAGCCAGTGCGAAGGACGGCATTCCAGCAGCGCGGCCCCCGGATCCGCCGCCTCGCCGTCGCCGCGTGAAGCTTCTCCACTTCTCGGACCTCCATCTGGACGCCCAGTTCGCCTGGGCCGGGCCCGATGCCGCCCGGAAGCGCCGCGAGAACCTCCGCGCCACCCTGCTCCGGATCGTCGAGCTCGCCCGGGCCGAAGGGGTGGATGCGGTCCTCTCCGGCGGCGACCTCTACGAGCACGAGCGGATCACCCCGGACACGGCCGGGTTCCTGCGGGCGGCCTTCGCCGGGCTCGATCCGATCCCCGTCTTCCTCGCCCCCGGCAACCACGACTGGTTCGGCCCGGCGAGCGCCTACGAGCGGGTCGCCTGGACGCCGAACGTCCACGTCTTCCGGGACGACCGGCTGACGCCGGTGGAGCTGGATGCCGGCGTCACGCTGTGGGGCGGCGCCCACCGGGCCCCGGCGAACACCGACGACTTCCTGGCCGGCTTCCGGGTCGACCGCGGCGGCGTGAACCTCGGCCTGTTCCATGCCGCCGAGCGGGGCGGGCTCGCCTTCCAGGAGTCGGGCAAGGCGCCCCACGCCGCGTTCGACGCGCCGGAGATCGAGGCAGCCGGCCTGGACCATGCCTTCCTCGGCCACTTCCACGCCCCGAAGGACGCCGCCCGGCACACCTATCCCGGCAATCCCGACCCGCTGACCTTCGGCGAGGACGGGGAGCGCGGGGCGGTCATCGCCACGATCGGCCCGGACGGCTCGGTGGACCGCCGGCGGGTCCGGGTGGCCACCAGCGAGGTCCACGACATCCCCGTCGACGTGACCGGGGCGGCCACCCGCCAGGAGGTCCGCGACGCGGTGGCGATGGCCCTCGTCGGGGTCGAGGGCACCGTCCGGCTGACGATCGGCGGCGAGGTCGGGGCCGACGTGGAGCTCTCCCCCGCCGACCTCGAGCCGCTCCTCGCGGGCCTCGACGGGCACGTGATCCGGTTCCAGGACCTCCGACCGGCCTACGACCTCGAGGCGCTCGAGGCGGAGCCGACCGTCCGGGGCCAGTTCGTCCGGGACGCCCGCGCCGCCGACCTGGAGCCGGAGGTCCTCCGCCGGGTCCTCGTGACCGGCCTCCGCGCCCTCGACGGGCGCACCGACCTCGAGGCGGTCTGAGGTGCGGATCGAGCGGGTCACCGCCCACGCCTTCGGTCCGCTCTCCGAGCAGCGCCTCGACCTGGCGCCGGGGATGACCCTGGTCTACGGCCCGAACGAGGCCGGCAAGTCGAGCTGGCACGCCGCGCTCTACGCCGGGTTGTGCGGGATGCGCCGCGGGAAGGGCCAGCCGATCCTCGTCGACCGCGAGTTCCGCGACGACCACAAGCCCTGGGATGACGACCGCTGGGACGTCGAGGTCCTCGTCACGCTGGCCGACGGCCGCCGGGTCGAGATCCGCCAGGACCTCGCCGGGCGGGTGGACTCCCGGGCGACCGACGTGTCCCTCGGGACCGACGTCTCGAACGAGATCATGTTCGAGGGCAGCCCCGACGGCTCACGCTGGCTCGGTCTCGATCGGCGGGCGTTCCTCGCCACGGCCTGCATCAACCAGGCCCAGCTCCTGGCGATCTCGGACGACCCCGGCCTCCTCCAGGAGCACATCCAGCGGGCGGCGGCGACCCGGGGCACGGACGCGACGGCCGCGGCCGCCGTGGAACGGCTGGCCGACTTCCGCCGGAACCAGGTGGGCGAGGACCGGGCCAACAGCACGAAGCCGCTCCACACGGCGAGGGTCGCCCGCGACCGGGCCTGGACCGCCCTGCTCGCGGCCCAGGGACGTCACGACGAGTACCTCGCGCTGGCGGCCGAGACGGACGCGGCGCGCGAGCGGGCCGAGCGCGAGGCCGCCGACCTGCGCCCGCTCGTGGCGGCCCTGGCGCTCCACCGGGCCGGGATCGCCCGCACCCGGGCGGACCGGGCGGCCGCGCTCGCGGCGCGGTTCCCGGGCGGGGCGCCGCCGGCCCTGGCCGACGCGGACGATGTCGCCGGTCGGGTCGCCAGCGCCCTCGACGCCTGGGACGGCCGTCCGGCGCCCGTGGCCCTCGAGGGCCGCACCGCCGAGGAGCTCGAGCTCGAGCTCGGCCGGCTGCCCGCGGCTCCGATCGGCGATCTCGACCCCGCCGGGGAGATCCTCGACGCGAAGGCGGAGTACGACCGACGCCTGGAGGCACGCCGGCTCGCCGGGGACCGGCCGGGATCGACCGCCGCCCCGGCCCAGCCCGAGCCGGCCCCGACCGCGACGTCCGAGACGCCGGCCACGACCGCCGCTCGCGGCTGGATGGCCGTCGCGGTCGCGGCGATCGTCGTCGGCCTCATCGGCGTCGCCGCGCTGCTCGCGCTGCCGATCGCCGGCGCCGGCCTGCTCGTCCTGGCCATCGTCCTCGGGATCGTCGCGGTTCGCGCCCGGCCCGTTCGCCGCCCGTCGGCCGGGCCCGACGCCGCACACGCCGCCGACGTCGAGCGTGGCCGGGCCGAGCGCGAGGCGGAGACCCGCCTCGCCGAATGGACCCGGCTGGTGGCCGAGCGCACGGCGGCCCTCGAGACGGCCCGCGAGGCGCTCGCTGCCGGTCTCACCCGGCACGGCACGGCGGTCGAGCCCGACGGGGACCTCGAAGCGGCCGTCGAGCGCTACCTCGCCGACTGCCGCACGCGCGCCGCGCTCGCCCGGGAGGCCTCCCGCGCGCCGGCCCTGCACTCCGCGCTCGACGCCCGCCGTGACCTCGAGCGGAACGCCGCCACGGTGACGCAGCGCCTCGTCTCGATCGAGGCCGGACTCCGAACGGCGGCGGCGGAGGTGGGCGTCGATGCCGGGCCCGGGACCGACCCGGAGTCCGTCGCCACCGCGCTCCGCGCCTGGCAGGAGCGCCGGGGCCTCGAACGACGGACGGTCGAGACCGCGACCCTCGAGTGGCGCGAGCTGCAGACGCTCCTCGGCGACCGCACGGTCGGCGACCTCGAGACCGACGCGGCCGCCCTCGACCGGCTCGCCGATGAACGATCCGACGGCCTCGATCCCGGGAGCGTCGCGACCGCCCGGACCTCGCTGGGACCTGACCCGGATCGCCGGATCGCCGCGCTCGAGGCCACCGTCGCGCAGAGCCGGGCCGAGGCCGACCGGCTGGCCGGGCGGCTGGCCCAGGTGGAGCGGAGCCTGCCCGGCGTGGCCGAGGCCGAGGAGCTCCTGGCCGCGGCCGACGCCGAGGTCGTCCGGGTGACCGGTCTCGACGAGGTGCTCCAGACGACGATGGCCCTCCTCCGCGAGGCGGAGCGACGGATCCACCGCGACCTTGCCCCGGTCCTCGGCGGGGCGATCGCCGCCCACCTGCCGTCGATCAGCGGCGGACGCTACGTGGAGGCCGCCGTGGACCCGGCCGACCTCGCGGTCAAGGTGAAGGCCGCCGTCGACGGCCGCTGGCGCGAGGCGCGACGCCTGTCGCACGGCACCCGCGAGCAGATCTACCTGCTCCTCCGCCTGGCGATGACCGAGCACCTGGTCAGCGACGGCGAGGTCGCCCCGCTCCTGTGCGACGAGGTCACCGTCCAGTCCGACCAGGGCCGGGCGACCCGCCTGCTCGAGCTCCTCCACGAGGTGAGCGCCGGGCGCCAGGTGGTGGTCTTCACCCACGACGAGCGGGCGCTCGCCTGGGCCGAGGGGGCCCTCCACGGCGACCCCGACCGGGTCATCCGCCTCGACGGCGCCGCCTGAGGGCCCGTGAATGAAGAGCCGGCCAAAGGTGAGCCGCGAAGTCCTGCCAAGCACGAGTGGTCCGCACCACTTCGTCGAACCTGACGACGTGCGCTCTGGCCTGGCCCTCGGGGCCGTGAAGTCGAGCGGGCTCCAGTTCGGCACGCCGCTTGCCGTCGCGGACGCCAGCCTTCGCATTGCGCATTGCGCCTCGTCAGGCTGCGGGAAGCCGCGAGGAGATCCGATCCACTGGCCGAGCGAGTAGACCGAGGCACGCGGCCGACTGCCCTCGCCCCGGGGGGCTTCCTTTCGCCGAGAGCCACGAGTACAGTCGCAGCCACGCCAAGGATCCAGCCGGCGTCCCGGCCACTCGGAAACACCAGTGGTGCCGGCTCGGAGTTCGAGGGCCGAGCGAGATGGCTTCGGTGCCCGGCGGGTCGACGCGAGCCTCCGCGATCCGGACGTTCCTGATCGCGGACGTCCGGGGCTACACGCGCTTCACCGCCCAGCACGGCGACGAGGCGGCCTCGCGACTGGCGACGAAGTTCGCCGAAGTCGCCACCGAAGGGGTCGAGGCCTGGGGCGGCGAGCTGGTCGAGCTGCGCGGCGACGAGGCCCTGGCCGTCTTCGACTCCGTTCGCCAGGCGCTGCGCGCGGCCGTCGAGCTCCAGTCGGCGTTCGCGGACGAGACGGCCGCCGAGCCGGCGCTGCCGCTCGGCGTCGGCATCGGCCTCGACATCGGGGAGGCCGTCCCGGTCGGTGACGGCTATCGCGGGGCGGCGCTGAACCTCGCCGCCCGGATGTGCGCGATCGCCGGGCCGGGCGAGGTCCTGGCGAGCGAAGGACTCGTTCGTCTCGCCGGGCACGTGGACGGGCTCGAGTACACCTCCCTCGAGCCGACGGCCGTCAAGGGCTACGACGAGCCGATCGCCGCGGTCCGGATCGCCGGCGCGGACGGCCTCTGGACGACGACCGGTGTCGCGCCGCAGCCGTCCGGGGCGGAGCCGCCGGCCCTGCCGCCCGAGCTCGACCCCATCGTGCCCCTGGCGGGCCGTCGGTCGGAGCTGCGCTGGCTCGGCTGGCACTGGCGACGTGCCCGGCACGGCCACGGCCGCACCGTCGTCGTCTCCGGGCCGCCCGGGATCGGCAAGACCCGCCTGGCCGCCGAGCTCGCGATGCAGGCCCACGCCGCCGGCGCTTCGGTGGCCTACCTGCCGGCGCCCCACGGAACCAACGAGCAGGCGTTCGAGGCGCTCGCGAGGCTGCCGGGACCGGCCCTCGTCATCGTCGACGACATCGACGCCGCGGCGACCCCGACGGCTCGTGAAGCGGAACGCCTGGCCGGCGAGCTGACGGGGCGACCGGCGCTGCTGCTCGTCACCCACCGCCGGGAGGCCGCGCCGATGGTCGTGGCCCTCGGCGAGCGGCTCGCGCCGCCGGAGCAGCGCCTGCAGCTCGGTCCGCTCGAGCCGGACGCGGTCCGGGCCATCGCGGCCCTCTATGCCGGTCGCGCCGTCGAGGACGTGCCGCTGGGCGACCTCGTCGCGACATCGGGTGGCGTGCCCGCCGCCGTCCACCAGGTGGCGAGCCAGTGGGCACGGACCGCCGCCTCCGATCGGCTCGAGGCCTCGGCCGGCCGGACCGGTGCGGGCCGGCGGTCGCTGCGCGAGGCCGAGGCGGCCCTGATCGACGACGTCGCCGACCTCGAGTCGACGCGGGAGCGCGCCCGGCTCTATGCGGTCGACGCGGCCGTCGAGGGGGAGCGGGCCGCGGTCCGGACCATCTGCCCGTACAAGGGCCTCGCGGCGTTCGAGGCTGCCGACGCCGACTACTACTTCGGGCGCGAGCGGCTCGTCGCCGAGCTGATCGCCCGCTTCGTGGGCAGCACGTTCCTCGGGCTCGTCGGCGATTCGGGCAGCGGCAAGTCCTCGGCGCTCCGGGCCGGGCTCCTGCCGGCCCTGGCCGGCGGTGTCCTGCCGGGCAGCGAGCGCTGGCCGCAGGCCGTCATGCGACCCGGCGAGCACCCCCTGGCCGAGCTCGGCCGAGCGCTCGCCCGGGCGCTCCCGGAACGGACGCTGCCGGCCGACGATCCGTCCGCCACGCTCGACGCCGCCCTCGCCACGCTCGCAACCGGCGGCCGGCTCGTCGTCGTCGTCGACCAGTTCGAGGAGGCCTTCAACGCGACCCGCGACGATGCCGAGCGGAGCGCCTTCATCGACCTCCTCACCGGCGACCGCCCCGGGCTGAAGGTCATCGTCGCGATCCGGGCCGATCACTACGGACGGTGCGCGGCCTATCCGGCGCTGGCCCGCCTCATCGGCACGGACCACGTCCTCGTGGGACCGTTGAGCGCGGTCGAGCTGGCGGCGGTCGTCGAGCATCCCGCGCAGCGGGTCGGCCTGCGGGTCGAGCCGGGACTGACCGAGGCCCTCGTCGTCGATGCCGGAAGCGAGCCGGGCGGACTGTCCCTCCTCTCGACCACCCTGCTCGAGCTCTGGCAGGCGCGCGAGAACGGCCACCTGACGCTGGGAGCCTATCGAGCGAGCGGCGGCCTGCGTGGCGCCATCGCCCGGCTGGCCGAGGCCGCCTACGCCGAGCTGGACCCGCACCGCCAGACGATCGCCCGGGCGATCCTCCTGCGGCTCGCCGGGCCGGGCGAGGGCGCCGAGCTGGTCCGGCGCCGTGTCCCGGTCACCGAGCTCGACGCCGACCGCGATCCGGCGGTCGCCGAGGTCCTCGAGACCCTGACCGCCGCACGCCTGCTGACGAGCGGCGACGGCTTCGTGGAGGTCGCCCACGAGGCGCTGCTGCGCGAGTGGCCCCGTCTCCAGGACTGGCTCGAGGAAGACGCGGCCGGACGCCAGGTCCGGCTCCACCTCATCGGTGCCGTCCACGACTGGGAGCAGCGCGGCCGTGAGCCGGGCGACCTCTATCGCGGCGCCCGCCTGGCGGCCGCGCTCGACTGGGCCGGCGAGCACCCGGTGGAGCTCAACGCGGCCGAGCGCACCTTCCTCGACGAGAGCCGCGGGGCGTCGGAGCGCGAGGTCGAGCGTCAGCGGCGGATGAACCGCCGGCTGCGAGGGTTGCTCGCCGGCGCGGCGGTCCTGCTCGTCGTGGCGCTCCTGGCGGGCGGCTTCGCCGCGGTGCAGGGGCAACGCGCCGCGGACGAGGCCCGCAACGCGACGGAGCAGCAGGGGCTCGCCCAGCAGGCCGCCGACCAGGCGCAGCGGGCGGCCCGCGACGCGCGATCCCGCGAGCTCGTCGCCTCGGCTCTCGCCGCGAAGGACCAGGACGCCAGCCTGGCCAAGCTCCTCATCGCCGAAGCGATGAACGCGGCGGTCACGCCGACCTACCAGTCCACCAGCGTGCTCCACCAGGTGCTCGCGGCCGATCCGATCATCGCCCGGTACAGCTGGCCGAAGGACCGGCACGTGGACGAGCTGTGGGCCAACCTCGATCCCTCGGGCCGGGTGCTCGTGGCATCCGGAGCCGGGGCCAGTCCCACCAACCACCTCGAGGTCGCCGACGCGACGACCGGGACGGTCCTGTGGTCCTGGACGCACGGGGACGTGAGCGCCACCAGCAGCGATGGCTTCGTCGGGCCGTCCTGGTTCTCCGCCGACGGCTCGCACGTCATCGCCGGCCTGTACTGGGGATCACCCGTCTCGGACGCCGGTGCCCCGCCGCCGAGCGGGGTCACGCTGGGGATCGCGGTCTGGGACGCCCGCACCGGCGCCTACCAGAGGACGATCGACGTGGGTCCCTGCGGCGGTGAGGTGACGGCCGTCTCGAAGGACCGCCTGCTGGTCTGGACTCCCCAGATGGCGCCGGGTCCCGACGGACGGACGGGCTGCGACTGGCGGCCGGCCGGCGAGGAACGGGTCGTGGTGGTCGACCTGGCCACGAGCGTGGTGACCCCGCTCAGCGTTCGGGGTGAATGGACCGGAGGCGGGACGCTGAGCGGCGACGGTCGTTTCGCCGCATTCGACCTGCGTGAGGCCGGGACATGCGGATCCTCGTGCCCGAAGACCGTGGTCGTCGACGTGGCGACCGGCAAGCGAGTCTTCGTGCTCGACTTCGCGCAGACAAGCTCGGTCGGTCATAACGCGCGCCGGCTCAACGAGGACGGATCGTTGCTCCTTTCCGGGGACCGCCCGACGCAGGTCTACCGCACCACCGACGGGGCGGGGGCGAGGCCCATCGCCCAGTGGGCCGGCACGGGCGGGAGCGGCGGCTGGGCGGTGTTCGCCCCGGACGGCGCCGTCGTCCAGAACGCTCGCGACGGGACCCTGCGCCGCTGGGATCCGACCACGGGAGAGGTGCTCGACACCTGGCCGGCCGTCGGCGACGGCTGGATCGCGGTGGCGGCCGAGGACCCGAGGGTCCTCGTGACCGACCCCGTGTCCGCCACCGCCGCGCTCCTCGATGTCGGGGCCCGGGGTGACCTCGGCGGGGTGACGTCATGTCGGATCTTCACGATGGGCGGAAGCCTGAAGATCCGGGCCGGCGTGGCCGCGTTCGGGGAGTTCTGCGCTGACGACAGCATCCGGCTGGAGGCGGTGGACCTCGCGACGCGGTCGCGCCTGGCGTCATGGTCCGGGTGGTGGTCGCAGGACCTGGCCCTGTCACCGGACGGACGCTCCTTCGTGAGCCAGGTGTCGAGGGACGGGATCGTCGTCGGCCCCCTGGCGGTGGCCGACCTCCGGACCGGCACGGTCCAGGTCCAGCTGCAGGGGATGTGCACCTACGACTCGAACTCGGTGACCCCCTTCGACAAGCAGCCCGGCTGCGCGACCTCCCCGAAGGCGCCGTTCCCCTTCGGACTCGTGTCCGGGGCGATCCAGTGGTCGCCCGACGGCAGGATGATCGCCGCCGTCGACGGCAACTCCGGATCGGTGGTGGTCTGGGACGCCCGGACCGGAGCCGTGGACTACCAGGGCGAGTCCTTCCCCGACAAGGGAGCGTTCCAGGTCATGTTCACGCCGGACTCGAAGGGCCTCGTGGTGTCCTGGAACGTCTGGTCCCCGGCGCCCGCCCAGGGGGTCGTGGAGATGCTGTCCACGGAGACGTGGAAGCCGACCACGACGAACACGCTCGACCCGACCATCTTCGGAGTGACCAGCCTGGGGTTCATCGGCGTCACGCCGGACGGCTCGACGATCCTCGCCCTCGGCGGCTTCGGGCAGGGAGGCGACGCGACGTTGATCTGGCTCGACGCAGCCACGCTCAAGGTCACCCGGACCATCGCGCACGCCCACACCGGGTCGCCGAAGTCGATGGCCCTGAGCCCCGACGGGTCGCTGATGGCCACCGGCGCGTCGGACGGGATCCTGCGCGTCTGGGACACGAAGACCGGGGCGCTCAGCCAGCAGATGGACTTCGGCCGGTCGGAGGTGCAGGGCGTCGCCTTCGTCGACGACCTGCACCTTGCCGTCACCCCGCGGCGGGGCGATCTGCTGTTCATGACCCTCGATCCGGCGGAGCTGGCGAACGTCGTCCGCGCGTCGCTGACCCGGACCTTCACGGCCACGGAATGCACGACCTACAAGATCGATCCCTGCCCGACCCTGGAGCAGATCAAGGCGCCCTGATCAGGATGCCGGCAGGCGGACGACGAAGCGCGAGCCCCCGCCGGGTCGGTCCGTCGCCGCGATCGTCCCCTGGTGCTGGTCCACGATCCAGGCCGCGATCGCCAGCCCGAGGCCCGTGCCGCCGGGGGTCGCGTCGGGCGAGCGCCAGAACCGGTCGAAGACCCGCTCCCGGTCGGCCGGCGGGATGCCCGGGCCGTCGTCATCGACCGTCAGCGCGGCGACGTGGCCGTCGCGCCGGACGGTGACCGTCACCGTGCCGCCCGACGGCCCATGGCGGATCCCGTTGTCCACCAGGATCGTGACGAGCTGGCGGAGCCGGGCCGGGTCGCCCTTCACCTCGACGGGCTCGGGATCGACCGCCAGCGCGACCCCGCTCGTCGCGGCCAGGCCGGTGAGCCCGGCGGCCGCGTCGGTGGCCACGGCGGCGAGCTCCACCGGCTCCCGGACCAGCTCGACGGCGCCCGAATCGCTCCGGGCGAGGAGGAGGAGGTCCTCGACCAGCCCGGTCATGTGGTCGACCTCGGCGGTGATGTCGTCGACCGCCGTGCCCACCTCGCGGACCGGCCGATCCGGGTTCCGCTGGAGATGCTCAGCGCTCGCCCGGACCACCGCGAGCGGGGTCCGCAGCTCGTGGCTGGCATCGGCGGCGAACTCGCGCTGGCGCCGGAGCGCGTCGCGGATCGGCACCAGCGCCCGGCGGGCGACGAGCGCGCCCGCGGCGAGTGCGGCGAGGACCGCGAGCAGCCCGCCGATCGCCAGCACGGCGATGAGGGTCGTCAGCGTCTGGCGCTCGGCGGTGATGTCCTGGGCCACCTGGACGACGTAGACCGTGCCCTGGCTCAGCACCGGCTCGCTGAGGACCCGGAAGGGCGTCCCGCTCGCGCTCTCGGTGCGCACGTCGGTCTGCCCGGTCTCGCGCACGGCGGCGATCGAGGCGACGTCGGGGAGCTCCGGCGGAAGATCCAGGTTCGGGGGCCGGATGATCTCGCCGCTCGGCGGGACCACGAAGGCGAACGTCCCGGCGTTCCGACCGCCCACGGCGATGCCCACCTCCGGGCGCCCGGGCCCGTTCGGTCGGCCGGGTCGATCGCGGAGGGCATCGGAGAGCTGGTCGGCCCGGTCCTGGAGCTGGGCCGTGCCGCTCGCGGCGAGCGAGCTCGCGACGGCCAGGGTGAGGATGACCCCGAGGGCGAGCAGCACCACCAGGACGATCCCGCCGGTCCACAGGACGAGCTGGAGGCGGACCCCCTTGAGGAGTCGCGCGTCGCCGGAATGGGCGACCGTCACGAGGACTCCTCGAGCCGGTAGCCGACCCCGCGCAGGGTGCGGATCCGCGATCCGGCCGGTCCCAGCTTCTCGCGCAGGTAGTGGACGTAGGCGTCGACCGCGTTGAGGGTCACCGCGACGCCGGACGGCCAGACGTGGTCGAGCAGCCGGTCCCGGGTGAGCGCCTCGCCGGGATGACGCAGGAAGTACTCGAGGAGGGAGAACTCGCGCGGGCTCAGCTCGATCTCGCGGCCGTCGACCGTGACCCGGCGACGGACGTCGTCGAGGGTGATCGAGCCGTTGGTGAGGAGGTTGTCGGAGCGGACCGCGACCGTCCCGTCGGCTCGCCGGGCGAGCGCCCGCAGGCGGGCGGCCAGCTCCTCGTAGGCGAACGGCTTGACCAGGTAGTCGTCCGCCCCGGCGTCGAGGCCCCTGACCCGGTCGGCCACCGTGTCGCGGGCGGTCAGGACGAGGATCGGGATCGCCGAGCCGCTCGCCCGGAGCCGCTGGGCGACGTCGAGACCGGAGCCGTCCGGCAGGCCGATGTCCAGGACGATCGCCTCGAACCCGCCCAGGTCCTCGGCCAGCTCCAGGGCCGTCCGGACGTCGGTCGCCAGCTCCACGACGTGGCGGTCCTCCTCCAGCATCCGCCGGAGGAGCCGGCCGAGCCGGGGATCGTCCTCGACGAGCAGCACGTGCATGGCCGGAACGCTACGCCGCGGAACGGGAGGATGCCCGGCGGGTGGGCGCCCGTCGAGCGAAGGACTGGCTCACCGACCGGCCGACGTGATGCATTCGACCCAGAGTCTGGCCCCTGGCTCATGAGACGGTCATGAGAGTTCGCCCGGCAGCGCCCGCGGCCTGGGTCAAGAAACCTTCATCGCACCTTGGCCGTCGCGGGGCCCGTCTCTCAGCGAGGTCTCAACGAAGGTCGCGATGCTGTCTTCATGGACGCTCCGCGACCGGCCCCGGCTTCCCTGCGCCATCTCGCCGTCCCGCGGACCTGGTCGATCCGGGCCGCCGACGTGGTCGCCCTGGCGATCGCGAACGGGCTCCTCATCGGCGGGATGTGGGTCCGCCACGGCGGCCTGGCGGAGCTCCACTCGGTCGGCGCGGTCCTCACCGCCCTCGGCCAGCTGACCGCGCTCTATGCCACCTACCTCGTGCTCGTCCAGCTCGTCCTCATGTCCCGGAGCCCCTGGCTGGACCAGCTCTTCGGGATGGACCGCCTGGCCTGGGCTCATCGCTGGCTCGGCTTCGCCTCCGTCTGGCTGCTGGTCGGTCACGCCGTCTTCACGACGACCGGCTGGGCCCTCGGCGACCGCCAGGGCGTCCTCCAGGAGGCCTGGACGCTGGTCACCGGGTATCCCTTCGTCCTGTGGAGCGTGGGCGCCCTGGGGCTGTTCGTCGCGGTCGCCGTGACCTCGCTGCGGGCCGCCCGCCGCCGGCTGTCGTACGAGACCTGGTTCGGGATCCATCTCTACGCCTATCTCGCGGTGGCCCTCGCCTTCGCCCACCAGCTCGTGGTCGGGGCCGACTTCGCCACCGATCCGGTCGCCCGGCTCTACTGGATCGCCCTCTACGTCGCGACCGTCGCGCTCATCCTCGTCTTCCGCTTCGGCGAGCCGGTGATGCGTTCGCTCCGCCATCGTCTCCGGGTCGCGAACGTCGTCACCGAGGCTCCGGGCATCGTCTCGGTCTACCTGACCGGACGACGCCTCGACGAGCTGCCGATCCGATCGGGCCAGTTCGTCATCGTCCGCTTCCTCGGCCGGGAGGGCTGGTGGCGGGGACACCCCTACTCCATCTCCGCGGCGCCGAACGGGCGCTGGCTGCGCCTCACCGTCAAAGACCTCGGCGACGACAGTCGCCGGCTGGCCCGGGTCGCGATCGGCACGCCGGTGTTCATCGAAGGGCCGTACGGCGCGCTGACCGCCGTCCGGCGGACCCGGCCCGGGGTCCTGCTCATCGCGGGCGGGATCGGGGTGAGCCCGCTGCGCGCCCTGCTCGAGGACCTCCCAGCGGCCCCGGGGATGCTGACCCTCATCTACCGGACGAGCCGGCCCGAGGACGTCGTCTTCCGGGCCGAGCTCGACGCGATCGCCCGGGCCCGCGGCGCGATCGTCCACTACATCGTCGGCCGACGGGGCAGCCCGGCACTGCCGGCGGACCCGCTGGCGCCCGCGGCGCTGGCCGCGCTCGTCCCCGACATCCACGCCCGGGACGTCTTCCTGTGCGGCCCCGATCCGATGATGGAGGCTGCCCGGCAGTCCCTCCGCGCCCTCCGGGTCCCGGGGTCGCAGATCCACGCCGAACGCTTCGCGTACTGACCTGGAGATCCCGATGCTGCCGAAACGCGCGATCGCCGCCCTCGCCACCACCGCCGTCGCCCTGGCCCTGCTGTTCAGCTTCAAGACCCCCGACCTGCCCATCCAGGCGGGGACGCTCGACCGGAACATCGCGGCCGTCAGCCGGGTCCAGGTCACGCCGGCACCCACGGCGAGCCCGGCACCGGCGGTCACGGCCGACGGATCGACCGCGACCCCCGCGCCGACGGCCGCCCCGACCCTGGCGCCCGCTCCCACGGCCGCGCCCACGCAGGGCCCGGCCGGCGGCGGGCTGGCCGACGGCACGGTCACCGGATCGACCGTCCAGACGCGGTTCGGCCCGGTCCAGGTCCAGCTGACCATCTCGGGTGGCTCGATCGTGGACGTCACGGCCCTCCAGGTGCCGTCGGGCGATCGCCGCTCGTGGCAGATCAGCCAGTACGCCGAGCCGATCCTGCGCAGCGAGGCCCTCCAGGCCCAGAGCGCCTCGATCGACCTCGTGAGCGGCGCGACCTACACCAGCGACGCCTACACCCACTCCCTCCAGGCCGCGCTCGACCAGGCCCGGGGCTGAGCCCATGGGCGCCTCGACCGGGCTCGCCCCGACGGCCGCGATCGATCCGGGGACCCGGCCGGGTCCGACCCGAACGCCCGGGCTCCACCGGGTCGAGTCCATCATGGGGACGGCGATCGGGATCGAGGTCATCGACCGGTGGGTCCCGCCGGGCGCCCTCGACGACGCCTTCGCCCGGCTGCGCGACGTGGATGCGACGTACAGCACGTACCGCCCCGACAGCGAGATCAGCCGGCTGGCGCGCGAGGAGATCGCCGAGGAGGACTGCAGCCCCGAGGTGCGCTGGGTCCTGGCCCTGTGCGAGGACCTCCGCCGGACCTCGAACGGCTACTTCGACATCCGCCGTCCGGATCGCGGCCTCGACCCGGCCGGCCTGGTCAAGGGCTGGGCGGTCGAGGAGGCGTCGATGATCCTCGAGGCCGCCGGGGCCCGGAACTACGCGATCAACGCCGGCGGCGACGTCATCGCCTCGGGCGAGCCCGAACCGGGGCGGCCGTGGCGGGTGGGCATCCGCCATCCCCTCCGGCCGGACCGGGTCGCCGCCGTCCTCGCGGTGCGCGACCGGGCCGTGGCGACCTCCGGTGGCTACGAGCGGGGCGACCACATCGTCGATCCGCACACCGGCCGACCGCCCCGGGGGCTCCTGAGCCTGACGGTCGTGGGACCGAGCCTGACGACGGTCGACGCCTACGCCACGGCCGGCTTCGCGATGGGCCTCGAGGGCCCGACCTGGATCCACGCCCGGGCGGGCCACGGGGCGCTCGCGATCACCGAGGACGAGCGGGTCGTCTGGACCCCGGAGATCGACGCGCTCCTGGCCTGATCGCCCGCCCTCGGCGCTTCAGCGCTCCGGGAGCACCTTGCCCGGGTTGAGGATGCCGAGCGGGTCGAGGGCGTCCTTGATCGCCCGCATCATCGCCACCGCCCCGGCCCCGCGCTGGAGCTCCAGGTAGTCGCGCCGCGAGAGACCGATCCCGTGCTCGGCGGTCACCGTCCCCCCGAGGGCGATCGCCGCCCGGTAGAGCGCGTCGGTCGCCCGGCCGAGCTTCGCCTCGCCGTCGGGGTCGTCGCGCTCCATGATGATGTTCGGGTGGAGGTTGCCGTCGCCGACGTGACCGAAGGTCGCGATCGTCAGGCCCTGCTCCCGGCCGATCCGCTCGATCGCCGCGAGGAGCTCGGGCACCCGGCCGCGGGGGACGCCGACGTCCTCCATCCGGGCGACCCCGATCCGCTCCATCGAGTGGAAGGCGAGCCGACGAGCCTGGCGCAGCCAGTCGGCCTCCTGGGGATCGGTCGAGACCACCGTCGAGCTCGAGCCGGCGGCCTCGCAGGCGTGGACGGCCGTCTCGAGCGCGCCGGCTCGCCGCCGCGCCCGGGAGGTCGGACTCGACGAGGAGCATCGCCGCGGCGTCCCGGTCCAGCCCGAGGTGGTGGTCGTCGTCGACCGCCCGGATCGTGGTCCGGTCCATCAGCTCGAGGGTGCACGGCTGGACACCCGCCTCGTTCATCCCGGTCACCGCCCGGCCGGCGGCGTCGAGGGTCGGGAAGAAGGCGACCATCGTCGCCTTCGGCGGGCGGCAGCGGCCGGAGGCGGAGGGTCGCCTCGGTCACGATCGCCAGCGTGCCCTGGCTGCCCACGATGAGCGGGATGAGCCCGTAGCCCGCGACGTCCTTGACCGTCCGGCCGCCCAGCCGGACGACCGAGCCGTCGGCCGTGACGACCTCCAGCCCGACGACCGAGTCGCGGGTCACGCCGTACTTCACGCAGCACAGCCCGCCGGCGTTGGTCCCCAGGTTGCCGCCGATCGTGCACGTCTCGTAGCTGGCGGGGTCGGGGGCGTAGAAGAGGCCCTCGGCCTCGACGGCCTTCTTGAGGTCGGCGTTGATGACGCCCGGCTGGCAGACGACGACGAGATCCTCGCGGTCGATCTCGACGATCCGGTCCATCCGGGTGAAGGCGATCGTGAGGCCGCCCGCGACGCCCGACGCCCCGCCGCTCAGCCCGGTCCCGGCGCCCGCGCGGGACGACCGGGACGCGATGGGCCGCGGCCAGCCGGACCAGCTCGGCGACCTCGGCCGTCTCGGTCGGGAGCGCGACGGCGATCGGCCGGGGCGGCTCGAGGTAGGCGGTCTCGTCCCGGCGGTACGAGTCGCGGTCGACCTCGTCGGTCAGGAGCCGGAGGTCGGGCAGGCGGGCGCGAACGGCGTCGAGGAACGCGGCGGTCCGCTCGGGGTCGGTCACGCGGCTCAGGATAGCCGCGGTCGTGTCGCGCGGCGGACGGGCCGCGCCTCTACGATGGACGGGATCCCAGCCAGGACTCGAGGGACGGACCGTGACCGAGACCGTGACCCAGGCCATCGAGCCGCCCATCGCCCCGTCGGACACCCGTCGCCGGCTGCGCACGCTCTCGACCGGGCTCATCGTCTACGGCGTCATCGGGATCGTCCTGACCGTCGTCCTGCTCGGCGGCGAGCTGTTGCTGTCGTCCCGGATGGAGGTCGTCGCCCTGCGGGTCACGACCCAGCTCGGGAACGTCGCGACCACCCTCGACAAGACGGCGACCTCCCTCGACGCCGCGGCCGATGCCTCGACCGGCTTCGCGGTCACGATCGAGCAGTCGGCGCCGACCCTCCACCAGGTCGACGACACGATCTCGACGATGGCCCCGACCCTGCGCCAGCTCCAGGTCGCCCTCGGCGGCGTCTCGATCCTCGGCGCCAGCCCGTTCGGGGCCGCCGGCGAGAAGCTCGGCAGTGTCGCCACCCAGCTGGAGGGCCTCCAGGGCCAGGTCAGCCTCCTCGCCGACAACCTGACCAAGAACAAGACCACCCTCGTCGCCCTCGGTGCCAGCCTGAACGATCTCGCGACCCAGCTGCGGGGCACGCGGGACACCCTCGACTCCGGCCTGGTCGAGGAGAGCCTGGCCGACATGATCGGGATCGTCCGCCTGTCGATCGCCCTGCTCGCGCTGTGGTTCGCCGTCCCGGCGGTGGCGGCGCTCCTCTTCGGGATCTGGCTGCGCGGCCAGCTGACGACGGGCTGATCGGCCCGGGCCGACCTTCCGGGACCGTCAGCCCGACTCGCGACCCAGCGTCGCGATCGCGGTCACCGCGGCCGGGTTCTCCAGGGCCGACGTGTCGCCGGGGTCGAGGCCCAGCCAGGCGGCGCGGGCGACCCGGCGCATGATCTTGCCGCTCCGGGTCCGGGGCAGGTCCGGGACGGCCACGACCGCCCGGGGGCGGACGGGCTTGCCCAGGTCGTGGATGACGAGCTCGCCGACCTCGCGGGCGATCAGCTCGTCCCAGGTCGTCCCCGGCCGCGGCACGCAGAGGACCACGATCGCCTCGCCCTTCAGCTCGTCGGGGACCCCGATCGCGGCGGCGGCCGCGACCGCCGGGTGGGCGACCGCGCACGCCTCGACCTCGGCCGGACCGACCCGCTTGCCGGCGACCTTGAGGGTGTCGTCCGAGCGCCCGTGGATGTACCAGTAGCCGTCGCCGTCCGTGGCCGCCCAGTCGCCGTGGATCCACAGGCCCGGGAACGGCCCGCCAGTAGGTCTCGAGGTAGCGCTCGTCGTCGGGCTCGGCCCAGAAGCCGCGGGTCATCCCCGGCCACGGGGCGCGGATGGCGAGCTCGCCGACCGCGCCGCGGACCGACCGGCCGGCCGGGTCGACGATGTCGGCCGCCATCCCGACGCACGGCCCGTTGAACGAGGTCGCCCGGATCGGCCGGAGGAGCGAGCAGCCCACGATCCCACCGCCCACCTCGGTCCCGCCGGAGTAGTTGACGATCGGCAGCCGGCCCCCGCCGACGACGTCGAAGGCCCAGCGCCAGGGGTCCGGGTTCCACGGCTCGCCGGTGGAGCCGATGACCCGGAGCGACGAGAGGTCGTGGGCGCGGACCGGCTCCTCGCCGTGGACCCGGAGCGCGCGGATCAGCGTCGGGCTCACCCCGAAGTGGGTGACCCGATGGCGCGCGACGAGCGACCACAGGCGACCGGCGTCCGGCCAGTCGGGGGCGCCCTCGTACATCACCAGGCGCGCGCCGAGGAGCAGGGCGCCGCTGATCGCCCACGGCCCCATCATCCAGCCGAGGTCGGTGAACCAGCACAGGGCGTCGCCGGTCCGCAGGTCGAACGTGTGGGCGAGGTCCTGGGCGGCCTTGATCGGGAAGCCGCCGTGGACGTGGACGGTGCCCTTCGGCCGACCGGTGGTCCCCGACGTGTAGATGACCATGTACGGCGTCTCGGGATCGGTGGCCGGGACATCGTCCTCGACCGACCCGGCCGCGGGCTCGGCGACGCTGTGGCCCCCGTAGCCGGCCGGATGCGCCGCCCACTCGACATCTCGGCCGGGCGTCATCGGCACCGCCAGCCGCCCGGCCCCGAGCCGCCGCACGACGACCACGGTCCGGACGCTCGGCGCGGCTGCGACGGCCTCGTCGGCCACCGCCTTGAGCTCGACCGGCGACCCGCGCCGGAGGAAGCCGTCGGCGGTGATGAGGTGGGTCGCCTCGAACGCGTTCAGGCGGGCCGCGACGGCCGGGGCCGCGTAGCCGCTGAAGATCGGGCTGAAGACGGCCCGCAGGCGTCCCAGGGCGAGCACGGCGATCGCCGTCTCGGGCAGCATCGGCAGGAGGATCCCGACCCGGGTCCCCTCCCCCACGCCGGCCGCGGCCAGCCGCCGGGCGGCGGCCCGGACCGCCCGGTCCAGCTCCGCCCAGGTGAGGGTGACCGCCGCACCATCCTCGCCCTCCCAGGCGAGGGCCTCGACGTCCGGCCGCGAGCGGGTCCACGGCTCCGTCGCGGCGACCGCGTGGTTGAACGCCCCACCGGTCCACCAGCGCGCTCGCGCCGCGCCACCGGTCAGGTCCAGCGTCCTCGTCGGGCGACGCTGCCAGGCGAGGCCGAGATCGTCGGCGGCCGTGCCCCAGAACCAGCCCGGATCCGCGACGGCCCGAGCCTGAAGTTCCTCCAGCCCGGCCACCACATCCGGACCGAACCCGGCGGCGTGGACGAGTCGAGCGACCCGTGAATCGGCGAGATCCGCCGGCGAGGGCCGCCAGGGAGCATCGCTGTCCGGTCGGGCGAAGGCCGGTATCGGCTCGGTCACCGTGCGAAGCCTACCGGACGCCGGGTCGGCGATGACGAGTCACGGACAGACGAGGAACCCCGGCGTGTCCTGCCGGGGTTCCTCGTGCCTCTGGCGACCGAGTCGCCAGCTGGTTCGGTCGACTACGGATTCGCCGTCAGGCAGACCGCATTGGCCGTGACGGCATAGGACGTCGGTCCCGCACCCGCCGCTCGTGCTCCGGGTCGTCACGCGCCAGGTGGTGTCGTTGAACGCGAAGCTCGAGACGACCACACTCTCGGTGACGGAGCCGCCCGACTGGCGTGCTGCAGTGCGAAGCCGCCACCGATGACCTTGCGGCCGCCCGTGCAGACTGCGTCCGCAGTCTTGGCGTGCTCGTCATCGGCACTGGTCGTTCCGGTGACGCGAAGGTAACCCGCGGCTGCGCCGTCAGCGCCGGCAGGACCGGCAGGACCTGTGGGGCCGGCAGGACCGGCCGCGCCGGCAGCGCCGTCTGCGCCGGGAGCGCCGTCGGCGCCGGCAGGACCGGCAGGACCGATGGGACCGGCAGGACCGACCGCGCCGTCTGCGCCGGCGGACCGGCCGCGCCGTGGCACCGGCAGGACCGGCGGACCGACAGCGCCGTCGGCGCCGGCAGGACCGGCAGGACCGACCGCGCCGTCGGCGCCGGCAGGACCGGCAGGACCGACCGCGCCGTCGGCGCCGGCAGGACCGGCAGGACCGACTGCGCCGGATCGGCGCCGGCAGGACCGGCAGGACCGGCGGGACCGGCAGGACCGGCGGGCCCGGCAGGACCGGTGCCGCCGCTGCCCGGCACGAAGTAGCCGGTGACGTCGAAGACGACATCAGTCGTCGCGCTGGAGTTCGTCGCGACGTAGGTGACGGCGAGCTTGCCGCCCGCCCCGAGCGGGCCGGTGACCGCGTTGGCCCGGGTATCGCCGGTCGGGAAGTTGAGGGTCGAGGTCGACGGGCTGTTGACCGGCACGGCCGTCAGGGCGAGGTAGCCCCTCGCCGACTGGTTGACGACCGTGAGGTTACCGGTGACCGCGACCGCCTCGGCCGGCACGTTGAGTGTCGGGTCCGAGGCGTGGAGACCGGTGACCTGGAAGGACTTGGCGACGCGGCTGTGGAGCTTGCTGCTGATCCCGAGGTGGGCCCGTGTGTCCAACACGCGGTTCGGCGTGACGGGCACGTAGACCGAGCCGGCCGGCGCGACGGCGCCGAAGGCGATCGGGTTCTGCTTCGTGCCGGGCGCCGATCCTCCGACCGCGACACCGACCATCGCGCCGACCAGGGCGATCGCCGTGGCCATGGCCAGGAGTCGCCGTGTGGTGGCCGTCCGACCGGCTCGAAGCGTTCTGCTGGTTGACATCCATTCCCTCTCGCTACGGATCGGGTCGGTCGATGCCACCCAGCGGGGGCACCGCCGGTCGGCCTGGATCGGCCGACAAGGTAGTCTAGGCTTGTTCCTCGCCAACGTATCGGCCGTTCTGCGGAGTCCCCATGGCGTCCCCGGCGATCGAGGCCGTCGGCCTCACGAAGTCCTATGGCGATGTCCACGCCCTGGCGGGCATCGACCTCAGCGTCGACGAAGGCACGGTCCTCGGGCTCCTCGGCCCGAACGGGGCCGGCAAGACGACGGCGGTCCGGATCCTCACCACGCTCCTGACCGCCGACAGCGGCCGGGCGACCGTCGCCGGCTTCGACGTCGTCCGCGACGCCAGCGCCCTCCGCTCGGTCATCGGCCTGACCGGCCAGTTCGCGGCGATCGACGGCAACCTGACCGGGCGCGAAAACCTCGTCCTCGTCGGTCGTCTCTACCACCTCGGCGTCAGCGAGGCACGGCGCCGCGCGGCCGACCTGCTCGAGCGGTTCGAGCTGAGCGACGCCGCCGACCGCCCGGCCCGGACCTACTCGGGCGGGATGAAGCGCCGGCTCGACCTCGCCGCGAGCCTCGTCGGTCATCCCAGGGTCCTCTTCCTCGACGAGCCGACGACCGGTCTCGACCCGCGCAGCCGGCTCGCGCTCTGGGATGTCATCGCCGGCCTCGTCGCCGACGGGACGACGATCCTCCTGACCACCCAGTACCTCGAGGAGGCCGACCGGCTGGCCGACCGGATCGCCGTCATCGACCTGGGCAAGGTCATCGCCGAGGGGACCCAGGACGAGCTGAAGGCCCGGATCGGCGGTGAGATGGTGGAGCTCCGGCTCAGCCGCGAGGCCGACCGTCACGGCGACCTCGACCGGGCGAACGTGCTCCTCCGGGACCTCGCCTCGGCCGAGCCCGTCCTCGACCACGACGCCCATGCGATCCGCCTGCCGGTCACCGGCGGCGCGACGATCCTCGCCGAGGCCGTCCGTCGACTCGACGGCGCGGGCTTCCAGGTGGCCGAGCTCAGCCTCCACCGACCCACCCTCGACGACGTCTTCCTCACCCTGACCGGTCATCACGCGGAGGCGACGCCGGCCGACGCGGAAGACGACGACCCGACCGCCCGGCCCGGTCGACCGATCCGCCGACGCGGCCCACGCCCCGGAGGAACCCCCGCATGACCGCTTCGACCCGAGCCGGCGCGCCGGGCGCCCCATCGACGAGCTCGCGGCCATCCCTGTACTGGATGTTCGCCGACGCCAGGGCGGTCACCGGCCGGAACCTCCTGCAGTACGTCCGGATCCCTCAGCTCCTCGTCTTCTCGACGATCCAGCCGGTGATGTTCGTCCTCCTCTTCGTGTTCGTCTTCGGCGGGCGCGATCGCGGCGTCCGTCCCGGGCGGCAACTACGTGAACTTCCTCATGCCCGGGATCTTCGTCCAGACCGTCGTCTTCGGGGCGACCGCCACCGGCGTGGGCCTGGCCGAGGACCTGGGCCGGGGGATGATCGACCGGTTCCGCTCGCTGCCGATGGCCCGTTCGGCCGTCCTGGCCGGACGGACCTTCGCCGACCTCATCCGGAACATGCTCGTCGTGCTCCTCATGACCGCCGTCGGCGTGCTCGTCGGCTTCGAGCCGCTGACCGGCGGCCTGCCGGCCTTCCTGCTGATGCTGGCGATCGTGGTCGCCTTCGGCTACGCGTTCAGCTGGGTCTCGGCGCTCATCGGGCTGGGCGTGAAGGACCCCGAGTCGGTCCAGGCGGCCGGCTTCATCTGGATCTTCCCGCTGACCTTCTGCTCGAGCGCGTTCGTCCCGGTCGCCACGATGCCGACCTGGCTCCAGCCGATCGCCACGGTCAACCCGATCACGGTCGCGGTGAACGCCTGCCGGACGCTCCTCTCGGGGACGGCCACGATCGACACGCTCGTGGCCGCCGATCGCCTGGACCGTCGTCATCCTGATCGTCTTCGTGCCGCTCGCGGTGCGGGCCTACCGCCGGGTGAGCTAGAGCGCCGCTCCCTGGCTACGGCGAGGCCGACGGTTCAGGTGACGGGCCGCGACCGTTGATCGAGCGGAGGTAGTTGACAAGGTTCCAGCGCTGGGTCTGGCTGAGGAGGCTCGACCAAGCGGGCATCCCGCCCGGCAGGCCGTCGCTGATCCAGGTGAAGAGGTCGCCGTCCGAATGCATGTTGAGGTGCCCGCTCCGGAGGTTCGGCGGGGTGATCTGGGTCGTCCCGGCATCGACGCCGCCGCCCCGGGCATCCACGCCGTGGCAGCGCGCACAATCCGCTTCGTAGAGGACCGCCCCGGCATCCACCGACGTGACCGTGTTCGGCACCGGGTTCACGAGCGCCGAGGTGCCGCCGGGGGAGGGACCGAGGATGGCCGCCACGACGAGGACCAGCCCGGCGATCCCGGCCAGGCTGCCGACCAGCCGGGCGAGGCTGGCCCAGCCGGGCCTCCGGACACCGACGTACCGGGCGAACGCCACCGCCAGGACGCCGACGACCAGGAGCTGGATCCCGACGACGAGCCCGACGGTGATCGGGCCGCCGCCGCCCGTGACGACCGGTGCCGTGGAGGCGAGGATGCCGCCGGGGATCATGTCGGACCGCCGATGACGAGGATCGCGACGCCGAGTCCCACCCCGACCAGGCTCGCGACCGTGAGCGCCGGCCGGCCGGCGTCGGCGGTGGTCCGCGGGAGGGTGCCGCCCATGAGCGCGTAGCCGAACCCGACGAGCCCGAGGACCAGGAGGAGCACCGCCACGACGAGTCCGGGATCGAGCGGGGGCGTGGCCCGGCCCTCGGCGACCCCGTCGGAATCGAGCGTGAAGGCGAACCGCTGACGGGCCAGCTCGACCCCCGAGGGCTCGGTCGCGACGACGGTCGCGTTCCAGCCACTCCCTGCCGGCAGGACGCCATCGGCCACGAACGTCGGCACGGCCGCCTGGAAGTCGGGCCGCATGACGATCCGCGAGCCGCCCTGGCTCGCGTCGAGCCGGAGGAGGGTCAGCGCCACCGTCGTCCCCTCGACCGGCGGCGTGGGCAGGGTCGCCACGAAGCGCTGCGGGCCGGGTCGCCCGGGAAGGAGCCCGAGACCGACCGGCTCCGCCGAGACGGCCGTGCTCACGGCCGGGCTGATCGCGACCGGTCGGTCGAGCGCGGTGGGCGATCCGGACGTCAGGTTCGCCGTGGCGACGACGACGGCGACGCCCAGGACGAGCTCCATCAGCACTCGCCGCGAGAAGCCGCCGAGCCACCGTCGGTCCCTGCCACCGTCGACATAGTTGAGCACACCGATCGCGATGGCCAGGGCGAAGAGGAGGACCTTGACCAGCAGGTTCAGCTCATAGGGCGTGCCGAAGGCCAGGAGGTCCCGCGTCTGGACCCAGTCGGCATAGGTGCCGGTCAGGGCGATGAGCGCCACCGAGACGAGGGCCAGACCCGAGAAGCGCGGGACGATCGCCCGGAGCCGACCGTGTTCGAGGCGCCCGGAGCCACCGAAGTCGGTCAGCGCAGCGAGCGTGACCAGTCCCGCCAGCCAGATGCTCCCGGAACCCACGTGGACGACGTCGAGGATGGCGGGGACGGGCGAGGTGAACGCGGAGGCATGGCCGGAAGCCGCCGTGAGGACGATGAGCATGGCGCCCGCCCCGCCCCCGATCGCCAGGGCCACCGCCGGACCGCGCGTACCGCCACGCCAGGCGAGGACCAGGACCGCGACGCCGGCCACGAGGCCCAGCGCGAGCCGAGCGAGGAGCAGCTGGCCGATCCGGCTTCCCGTCGCGAACCCGACGTAGTCGGTGTCGGCGCCGACCGTGAGCGAGCTCGCCCCGAGGACCAGGAGGAGGCCGCATCCCGCTGCGGCGGCGAGGAGGCCGCTGGCGATGCCCCACGCGGTGCCGCGCGTCACGAGTCCGAAGGCGGGGCGCAGGACGAGCCAGCCCAGGACCGCCAGGCCGAAGGCGAGCATCGTGCCGCCGTAGGCCAGGACCTTGCCCTGGATCTCGGCGATCGCCGCCCCACCCGAATGCCCACTGTGGAGCCCGCCGCTGCCGCCGCTCGAGGAGGTCGCGTCGTGCCCGGCATGATCGCCCGTCGCGGCCGCGCCGACCCCGAACGTCACGAACCCGTCGGTCGAATGCCCGTCGGCGGCCGACAGTGCCCGCCAGTTCACGGTATAGACCCCGTCGGTCAGCGTCGTGCCCGCCGGGATCGAAGCGACGAGCGTCCGGGGGTCGGTCGGGTCCGGCGACCCGGCGCCCACGAGGATCGCCTTCCCGTGGGGGTCGAGGAGGTCGAGCGAGGTATAGCGGGGCTCGACCGGCTCGCTGAACACCAACCGGATCTCGGTCGGTGGGGTGGTCACCGTGTCGCCGGCGCCCGGTGAGCTCGAGACCAGCTGCGAGTGCCCGACCGCGACGAAGCCGGTCGAGCGATCGAGCGCCGGTCCGGCGGCGACCGGCCCGACGAGGAGGACGGCCGCGGCCGCGGCCAGGGCCAGGGCGGCCCGTCGCGCGACCGCGGGTCGTCCCATCGTCGGCGCTACGCAGCCTGCCGGCGGCGGCCGGCGAGTGCGATGCCGATCCCGAGCAACCCGGCGATGAGCCCGGCTGCTCCGAGAACGAGGGCGATCTGGACCTGGCTCGCCGCGTCGGCGCCCTTCTTCGCCTGGTCGGCGAGCTCGGCGGTCGTGGGCAGCGTGACCGGGAACTGGCCGGCCGTCGCCTCCTGGACCTCGTCGAACCCTTCGGGGCTCGAGGTGAACGACTCGTCGACGGCCGTGCCCTCGATGTCCCCACCGATGTGGAAGGTGTACTTCCCGGCGACGGTCGGGATGAACACCGACGTGTACGTGCCGGGCGACTCCTCGGACTCGGTCAGCGGCAGGTCGCGCTTCGCGTCGCCGAAGATGACCTCGGCCTTGAGAGTCTTGTCGAGACCGGAGACGGGCTTGTCGTCCTTGTGGACGATGAGCTCCATCCCGGTCCGCTGGCCGACGAAGACCGGCTCGCCGACGAACCCGACCTCGACCGCGTACCCGGCGACGTCGCGCTCCTCGTGGGCCAGGGCCGTGCCGGCGAGGCCGAGGACGAGCGCCGTCCCCAGCCCCGCGGCGAGGACGGCTCGGATGGGGGAACGGCCGGACCGGCGCGTCCCGATGGAAACGTGCATGGATCGTCATCTCCTGGGGCGAGGCACCCGGCTGGAACGGCCGGGACCCCGGATCGCAGCCCGGAAGGCCATGGCGGCCGGGCTGCCCTGCCTGATCGTCGGTTCAGACGGGCAGCGGTGGCGCCCGGCCGGCATCGTCCCGGACGAGGAACCAGGCGTGGGTTCGCGCCGAGGCGATCTCGGCCCAGGTCGCCGGCGGCCGGATCCCATGCAGCCCGCGCTGGCGAGGTCGATGGAGGCGGCCGGCGAGGCGAGCCTCCAGGACGGCGATCCGCCAGCGGACGAGTGCCCCGAGGGCTGCCGCGACGAGCGTGACCGCTGCGATGACCGGGAGCGCAAGCGCGTATTCCGGCCCGGTCAGGGCGCCCAGGCCGAGGAGGTGCCCGTGACCCGTGAGGTGCTCGATGTTCTCCTGCACGGCGAAGGCCGTCGCCGTGACGGCGAAGAGGGCCGCCCACAGGCCGGCCAGCTCGCCGCGATAGGTGGAGATGGTGGAATGGTCCGGACCATGCGGGACGTCCCTGGTCCGACCCGCCAGGCGCACCAGCCGGATCGCCACCCACAGGCCCAGCAGGCTGGCGACGATCCCCACGGCCAGGGTGAAGGCCCACCAGTACCCGTCGTGCCCGCCGGCCGTCATCGCCGCCGCGAACCCCGACCCGATGCCGTGCTCGGCGGCGAAGACCGCGTCGTGGGCGAACCAGACCGAGACGAGGGCGAGGGCGCCGAACCTCAGGATCCGGAGGGTGCGCGCGGCCTGGGACGAGGCGAGGACGATCATCGCGGGCGATGATACAACCGGGCCCGGAGTGGATCGGCGGCTCCCGTATGATGGCCGCCCGTGACCACCGTGCTCCTCATCCGCCACGGCCTGACCGCGCTGACCGAGTCGACGCTCGTCGGGCGGACCCCCGGCGTGCCCCTCGACGAGCGGGGCGTCGCGCAGGCGCGAGCCGCCGGGGAGCGGATCCGCTCCGTGCCGGTGGCCGCGATCGTCAGCTCCCCGATCGACCGCTGCCGAGAGACCGCGGCGATCGTCGCATCGGTCCGCGAGCCCGTCCCGGCGGTGACGCTCGACGACCGCTTCGCCGAGGTCGACTACGGCGACTGGACCGGGCGCCCGTTCAAGGAGCTCCACCGCGAGCCGCTCTGGAAGAGCGTCATCGCCCACCCGGCCGAGGTGATCTTCCCGAACGGCGAGCCGCTCCGGGCGATGGCGACCCGGGCGGTGGCCGGCGTCCGCGACTGGAACGAGCGGCTGGGCCCCGACGCCACCTACGTCATCGTCGGCCATGCCGACCCGATCCGGGCCATCCTCGCCGACGCGCTCGGGCTCCATTTCGAGGGCTACCAGCACCTGGTGGTCGGCCCGGGCTCGCTCAGCGTGATCCACTACGGCGGGGGTCCGGCCCGGGTCCTGCGGGTCAACGACCGGGGCGGAGATCCGAGCGACCTGCTTCCGGCGAAGAAACGACGGAGGTCGTAGAGTCGAGCCATGAGCCGTCGCGTCTACACGTTCGACACCCCCGACCGGTTCGTGGCGGGCACGATCGGCGAGCCCGGCGACCGGACCTTCTTCCTGCAGGCGAAGAAGGGCGGCGAGGTGGTCAGCGTCGCCCTCGAGAAGACCCAGGTCGCGGTCCTCGCCCAGCAGCTCGACGCGCTCCTCGACATCCTCTCCGACCGCGGCGTCGAGGGCATCCCGACGGCTGCCGATCCGGCCCTGGCCGACGACGCGCCCCTCGGCGAGCCGCTCGTGGAGGCGTTCCGGGTCGGGGCCATGGCCCTCGCCTGGGACGGCGAGGACGACCGGGTCGTGATCGAGGCCGCGGCGATCCCCGAGGACGGCGAGACGTCGCCGGAGGACACGGATGACGACGCCCTCGAGGGACCCGACCTGGTCCGGATCCGGATCGACGGGCCCACGGCCCGCGCCTTCGTCGAGCGAGCGGTCCGGGTCATCGCGGCCGGTCGGCCGCTCTGCCCGAAGTGCGGCGAGCCCCTCGACCCGCAGGGCCACATCTGCGTCCGACCGACCGCCTACCTGAACTGAGCGTGGACGCGCTCCGGCTCCTCCGGGACGGGGAGCTCGAGGTGCGCGGGCGGCTCGTCGTCTCGTCGAACGCCGCGCTCGTCGGGATCGTCAGCGCGCCGTCGGAGGCCGATCCGGACCAGGCGCCCGGCGACGACCCGAACGCCCCGGTCCGGTCCCGTCTCCTCCACTCGCTCCTCGAGGGCAGGCCGCCGGAGCCCGGCCGCCGGGCGGCCGCCGTCGTCTACAAGCCGATCGCCTTCGAGCGACCGCTCTGGGACTTCCCGGACGGGACGCTCGCGAACCGCGAGGTCGCCGCATTCCTCGTCTCGGAGGCGACGGGCTGGGGCATCGTCCCGCCCACGGTCCTGCGCGACGGTCCGGCGGGGCTGGGGATGGTCCAGCTGTGGATCGACGAGGACGAGACGATCGACGCCTGGGAGCTCGTCCAGCAGGACGACGAGCGGCTCCGCCCGATGGCCCTCTTCGACGCGGTCGTGAACAACACCGACCGGAAGGGCAGCCACATCCTCCCGGTCCGGGACGACGGCGCGGGCATGGACGGCCTGGGCACGGACGGCCTGGGCACGGACGGCGCCGGCCGGCGATCGAGGGCCGGGGCCGACGGTGTCCACCTGTTCGGCGTGGACCACGGCGTCTGCTTCTCCGAGGACCCGAAGCTCCGGACCGTCCTCTGGGCCTGGCGCTCGACCCCGATCGCCGAGCCGGAGCTGGCCGTCCTGCGCCGGCTCCACCGGGCGCTCGACGGCGGGCTCGGGCGGGAGCTGGCGGCGCTGCTCGACGAGACCGAGCTGGCCGCGACCCGCCGACGGCTGGAGGACCTCCTGTCCTCCGGCCGGTATCCGGAGCCCAGCCCGGACTGGCCCGCCGTCCCCTGGCCGCCGTACTGAGAGCCGATCGTTCCCTCGGCGCGGTACGAACGGCCGCGAGGACGGGGTACGGCAAGCCCATCGACGGCCGGCAGGGGCCATGTCACGCTCCGGTCGCGACGGAGCGCATCGCGCGCCGGGGAACGACGAGATGACCATCCGATTCGACGCCTACACCGCGACGGGGGTGCGCCGCGGCACGGTCGACGCCGACGGGCGGCTCGGGGACCTCCTGGAGACCCTCGACGGGATCCGGGTGACCGGAGGCGTGATCGTCCCGCTCGACGGCGCTCCGCCGATCCCCGACCCGGCCGGCGGCACGAACGTCCCGGTCGACGAGCTCCTCGTCGTCGTCGCGCCGCCCGAGACCTCGATCCCCGTCCACCCGGCCTGGCACGACGTCGTCCTGCGGGCCGGCCCGTACGTCGTCGTCGGGCGGATGCCGACGATGCCCGGGTTCGACCCGGCCCGTGCGCTGGCCCGACCGACCGGCACGTTCGTCCTGCTCGACGACGTCCGGATCACCCTCGCCGCGGCACCGGCCAGCGGCGCGGTCGAGCACGGGCTCGCCTGGGTGAACCGCTACGTCGTGGAGCGGGTCGAGGCCGACATCGAGCTCGGGTTCTTCTTCCCGGGCGCGGAGTCGAAGGTCATCAGCGGGTTCACGGCCGAGGCCGCCGGGATGCGACCCGAGCTCCCCACCGCCGCCGGCCCCGCGGCCTGACCTCCGGTCCGCCCGCCCACGGCCGCCCGCCCCCGACCCACCCCGACTAGGTCGAGCCCGGGTACCCCGTGATCCGGCGGATCGAGGCGTAGAGCGGTCGGAGCGCCGGATACATCTTCTGGTAGACCTCGCGGTAGAGCTGGTCGTACATCCGGTGGGTCACCGGATCCGGATCGCGGACCTCGGCGACCCGGGTCATCGCGGCGACCGCCGCCTCGAACGAGGGATGGATCCCGAGGCCGACCGCCGCGTCGATCGCCGCGCCCAGGCCCGAGGTCTCGTAGGTGTGCGGTCGCCCGGTCGGCAGCCCGAACACGTCGGCCGTGAGCTGGACCGCGGCCGGGCTCTGGGAACCGCCGCCGGAGACCCGCAGCTCCCGAAGCGTCACCTTCGCCCGCTTCTCGGTCCGCTCCGCGCCTTCGCGCAGCGCGTAGGCGAGACCCTCGAGGATCGCCCGGTAGAGGTGCGCCCGGGTGTGGACGTCACCCCAGCCGATGATCGCCCCCTTCGCCTCGGGACCCGGGATCCGGACCCCGGGTGACCAGTAGGGCTGGAGGGTCAGCCCCATCGAGCCGGCCGGGACCGCCCGGACGAGCTCGTCGAAGAGCGCCTCCGCCGCGATCCCCTCCTCGGCCGCCCGGGCCACCTCGCGGTCGCCGAACTCGCGCTTGAACCACTCGACCATCCAGTAGCCGCGCATCACGTTGATCTCGAGGCTGTACGCGCCCGGGACCGCGGCCGGGTACGGCGGGATCATCGGGATCGCCTCGACGTAGCGTCGATGGGTCGTGTTGAAGGTCGCCGTCGTCCCGAACGAGATCGCCCCGATCGACGGGTCGAGGGCGCCCGCGCCGAGGACCTCGCAGGCCTTGTCCGCGGCGGCGGCGATGAGCGGCAGGCCGGCCGGGATCCCGGTCGCGGCCGAGGCCTCGGCGGTGATCTCGCCGAGGCGACCGCCCGGCGGGACGAGCTCCGGGAGCATCGACGGGTCGATCGAGGCGACCTGCCACTTCCAGTCGGACGGCGAGCTCCAGCGCAGGCGCTTGTAGTCGAACGGGATGTAGCCGACCTGGCAGCCGACCGAATCGACGTTCCGTCCGACGAGCCGCCGGGTGAGGAACCCCGACACGAGCAGGTAGCCGGCCGTCTTCGCCCAGACCTCCGGCTCGTGGCGGCGGATCCAGTTGACCTCCGCGTCGGCCTGGAACGCCGCCACGGTCTCGTGCACCCCGAGCGCCCGGAAGGCCAGCCCGGTGGGACCGCCGATCCGGCGCAGGCCTTCGGTCCGGCGCTGGTCGAGCCAGCTGATCGCCGGTCGGAGCGGCTTCCCGTCGTGGTCGACGACGACGATCGACGCCCGCTGGGTCGTCAGGGCGACGCCCGCGATGGCATCGATCCGGACGATCGGATCGGCCAGCACGCCCCGGGTCGCCTCGCCGAGCGCACGCCACCAGATCTCCGGGTCCAGCTCCGCCCAGCCCGGCTGCGGCGAGACGTACGGCTCGAACGGGACCCGGACCTTGGCGACGATCCCGCCGGTCGGGTCGATCACGAGCGCCCGCAGGCTCTGGGTCCCGCAGTCGATCGCCAGGATGTGGTCGGCCGAGGTGGCGGCGGTCACCGGCGGTCGGCCTCGCCCCCGGCCACCGCCCCGGACGGCGCGGCCCCGAGGAGCACCGCCGGGTCCATGATCCCGGCCGGGTCGAAGCGCCGGGCCACGTCGGCCAGGGCCGCCATCCCCAGCTCGCCCTTCTCGACCGCGAGGTACGGGGCGTGGTCGCGGCCCACCCCGTGCTGGTGGCTGATCGTCCCGCCGGCCTCGACGATCGTCCGGCTGGCCGCGGTCTTGAGCGTCATCCAGCGCCGGAACGTCCCCTCGGGCTTGGGCGCCTGCCGGAAGAGGTAGGTGCTGTAGATGCTCGTGCCCGAGCCGTACACGTGCGACAGGTGGGTGAAGGCATGCACCCGCTCGTTCTCGCCCTCGAGCCCCGAGGCGAGCGTCTGGGTCAGGGCGGCCGCCAGCTCGGGCGCCCGCGACCAGTCGACCGCCGTCTCGACCGTGTCGACCGCGTAGCCCATCTCCCAGAGCGTGTTGCGCAGGTACGGCGACCGGAACCGCGAGCGTTCCCACTGCCGCCCGAACCGGCCCGGCGCCGGGACCCCGGCGTGCTTCTTGGCGAGCTTCGAGGCCTCACCGGCGGTCGCCTCGGCGATCCGCGTCCGGCCGGCGACCCCGAGGAGCAGCAGGCACTTGCCCGTCGCCGGCGCCGCGCATCCCGAGCCAGCGGCCCAGCAGCCGGAGCTGGCGCTCGTGGCCGGCCAGGGCGAGGGTGGTCCGGGTCTCGAGCGGGGTGGAGAGCCGGATCATCGCGAGCGGGAGCCGAGCGGCGGCGAGCTCGCGGACGGTCACCATCCCCCGCTCCCAGTCGGGCAGGAAGATCGCGATCGTCTTCTCGAAGTCGGGGACGGGCACGCTCCGGACCGTCGCCTCGGCCAGGATCCCGAGCCGACCCTCGGAGCCGAGGACGAGCTGGCGGAGGTCCGGACCGGCGGCCGAGGCCGGGTGTGGCGGGAGCTCCAGCGTCCCGGCCGGCGATTCGAGCCGACCGCCGGCGAAGAGCGCCTCGATCCGCCCGAAGCCGAGCGAGCGCTGGCCCGACGAGCGGGTCGCGACCCAGCCGCCGAGCGTCGAGAACTCCCAGGACTGCGGCTCGTGACCGAGCATCCGACCGCGGGCCCGGAGCGCCGATTCGAGGGCCGGCCCCGTCACGCCCGCCCCGAAGGTCGCCAGCCCGCTCGCCTCGTCGAGGGAGCGCAGGTCGGCCATCCGCTCGAGGTCGACGACGAGGACGGGCGGCTCGCCGCCACGGAGCTCGCCGAGCTCCGACGGGCCGAGTCCACCGACGACGCTCGAGCCACCGCCGTATGGCACCACCCGCCAGCCGCGGTCCGCGGCACGGGCAAGGAGGGTCCGGACCTCGGCGGGATCCCCCGGGCGAGCCACCGCGTCGGGGACGAGCCCGAGGCGGCCGCTGCGCAGGGCCACCCAGTCACCCAGGCTCTGGCCGCGGGCGTGCCGGACGCGATCCTCGGGGTCCACGGCGATGAGGGTCCCGGGCTCGATCCGCGAGTCCGGCACGGCCGCCACGACGTCGGACAGGGCCGCGTCGCGTGGTCGCGTCGACGGGCCGACCAGCTGCTCCAGGAGCGCGGCCGCGCCGCCCGGGACGGCCATCGTGACCGTCTCGTCGCCCCAGCCGTTCCAGCGCTTCGGCATCGAGGACATCGTGCCCCATCCGGCGCCGATCCGTCGCTTCGCGCCCGTCGCCTCGCGCCCGTCGCCTCGCGCCCGTCGCCGCGTCCGTCGCCTCGCGCCCGTCCCGGGCCGGGGGCCTCGATCGCGTCTCGACATCCTCGTCGTAGACTCCGCCGATGACGCGCTGCGAGTGCTCCGGCCACGAGACGACGTTCGACACGAAGATGGCCGAGGACGACCTCCGCCGCTACCGGAGCCGGGGTCCCGATCGCCCGATCCGTCAGCTGGTCGAGGCGCTCCGGTCCGGCGGCGTGGATGGGGCCACCCTGATCGACATCGGTGGCGGGATCGGGGCCGTCCCCTTCGAGCTGCTCGGGCTGGGCGCGGCGTCGGCGATCTCGGTCGACGCCTCGAGCGCCTTCGTCTCGACCGCGCGGGCCGAGGCCGAGCGCCGCGGCGTCGCGGATCGCATCCGGTACGTCGAGGGCGACTTCGTCGACGTGGCCCCGGAGGTCGAGCGGGCCGACCTCGTGACCCTGTGCCGGTCGATCTGCTGCTATGGGGACATGCCTGCGCTGCTCGGCGCCGCCGCCGATCGGGCCCGGCGCTCGGTGGGCGTCGTCTACCCCCGCGACACGTGGTGGTCGCGCGCCGGGGCGACGGTCTTCAACGTCGTCCTCCACGTGGCCCGCGACGGTTTCCGGTTCCACGTCCATCGGGAGGGCGAGATGGACCGGGTCCTGCGGTCGGCCGGCTTCGAGCGACGGTCGATCGCCCGGGGGCTCATCTGGCAGGTGGCCGTCTACGACCGCGCCGGCGGGTAGGGCCGGGCGTCGTCACGACGACGGCGGGGGGACCTCGAACAGCCGGTCCTGCCCCCAGGCGAATGCCCAGACGTCGATGTCCGGGGGTTCGATCCCGAGCGCGGTGAGGGCCGTGCAGATCTGGCTGCGATGGTCCGTCCCGTGGTGCAACACCTGGGCGATCCGGACGCCGAGCGGGGCGCCGCTCTCGGAGCCGTCGTCGCGATGCCGGACCACGGTGGCGTCGGGGTCGAGGTCCCGGGCCAGCAGGGCGGCCCAGGCGGGGCCGTTGCGCTCCATCGCGGCCCGGAGCTCGGCGAGATCCATCCCGGCTTCCTCGATCTCGGGGACCTCGCCGCCCGACAGGACGAAGAGGTACGAGGCGTCGGCGCCCACGGTGTGCCGGATCGTCTCGAGGATCGAGCCGTACGTGCCCGGCACGCCCGACTCGAGCTGGTCCGGGCTGAGCGAGCGGCAGGTATCGATGAGCCGCACCGTCGCCCAGACGTGATGGGCGAACGCGTCCGTGAGCAGTGAGCCGTTCATCGTCGCACCGTAGCACGGTCCGGCCGGCGGTCGCACGCCCCGGCCAGCGGTCGCACGCCCCGAGCCGCCGTCGATCGGGCCCCGCCCCCCGCGGGCGACGGTCCGTCAGGTCACCGCCTCGAGGGAGACTGGATCGAGCACACGAGCCGGCTCAGGCGGATCCGCCCTCGTCCGTCCCGGGCTTCGTCGCCTTGAGCGAGAAGAAGAGCGGGAGCTCGCCCTTCGAACCGTCGGGCAGGCGCCAGCGTCCGTCGACGCCCTCGACGAGGAAGGGCAGACTGCCAGCGGACGAAGTCGAACTCGTGGAGGAACTCGAGCCGCAAGCCGGTGTCGGCGATCGAGGTCACGATCTCGCCGAGCGAATGATCCCAGCTGTGCGCCACGAGCCCGTCCGTGGGCGCCTCGGGGTCGGCATAGGACCGACCGTCGGTGCGGATCGGGTCGCGGTGCGACCAGTAGGGGTAGGCCAGGCGCAGCTCGCCGGGGTCGACGCCCTCGTCGTCGAAGGCGAGGGCGACCGGGTGGATCTCGGTCACGTAGAGGAACGCCGCCGGGACGGACGAAGTGCGCCGCGACCCGCCCCCAGCCGGCGATGTCCGGGAGCCAGCCGAGAACGCCACACGACGTGTAGACGATGTCGAACCGTTCGTCGAGCACCTCGGGCAGCCCGTCGACGTCCGACCGCACGAACGTCGCCGGGATCCCGACGTCGGCGGCGAGTCCCCGCGCCGCGACGATCGCCTCCTCGCTGAAGTCGACGCCGGTGACCGTCGCGCCGAGCCGCGCCCACGACAGCGTGTCCAGCCCGAAGTGGCACTGGAGGTGGAGCAGCGTCCTGCCCTCGACGCTCCCGACCTCCTCGCGCTCGTAGTCGGCGACCCGGATCGGCCGCTCGCCGTTGCGGAACGACTCGACGTCGTAGAAGTCGGACCCGATGTGGATCCTCGTCCAGGCGTCCCACAGCTCGCGGTTGCTCCGCAGCGCCTCGTCCATCGTCCGCGGAGTCTACGACGCGGCCATCGAGGCGCCGACTACGTCGAACGACCCCCGACTCGACGCTCTCGTCGCGCTGTCAGTCGTCGGCCCCGGATCGATCGGGTGCGAAGGCCAGGACCTCCTTGCGCGCGAAGATGCCCAGGAAGCGAACGCCGCAGAGGAAGAGGGCGATCCCGAGCCCGCTGTAGAAGAAGGCGATCATCCAGTCCGGCATCAGGTGCGAGAAGCGGAGCGCCATGCCGCCGCCCATCATCACCGCCATCACCGCCCAGGACGAGGCGTTGAAGAAGTGCCAGAAGGGGAGCCGTTCCTCCGGCTGCGCGCGGATGCGACCGGTGTGCTTGCGCACGAGTCGGGAGAAGACGAAGAAGTAGAACGCGAGAAAGATCGTCACGGCGAGCGGAAGCAGGATCAGGTGCGAGGGGGCCAGCCCGAACTCCAGCGGCAGCCCGATCATGCAGACCATCGCGCCCGCCGCGCACCAGACCAGACCGGCGATGAGCATCAGGTGGTTCTTGGGAACGGTGACCACGCGCACGATCCGGTGACTCCTGGCATGCGGGACGCCAGCAACGATCGACACGAACGGCCAACCGGCCGAGACTGCCGGAAGCCGTGGCGGCCCCCGACTCCTCCCCCACCTGAACAACTCGGTCGACGGGTGGCGCGATTGTACCCGTCAGCCGCCGGGGGGACCTCCCGGAGCCATGCCGAGTCCCTGCCGACGGTCGAGACCGGGCTGGAGTTCCCGGGCCTCCAGCATCCGCTTGAGGCGGTCAGCTGCGGTCGGTGCTCTTCAGCTCGACGCCGATGACCACCAGGTCGACGTCGCCGGTGTTCTCGATCGTGTGTCGTGGCGTCGTCGCCGCGAACAGCACCTTCGGCAGGATGAAGTCGGGATCGGCTCTGGTGTCGACCATGGTCGCGCCATGCTCGTCACGCCTGACGAAGTGCGATCCGGACAGCACGTACATCACGGTCGGAGCGAGATGGGTGTGAAGGGGCGTGACCTCGACCGCCACGATCGTCGTCTCGAGGACCCGGACCTGGTCGTTCTCGAAGATCACCCGGTGGTTGTCCGGGGCCACCACCGTCCCATCGAGCTCATCGAGCGCCATCCACGGCTCCTCCACCTGCAAACGTCGCACGCCAGATCAGGCTTGGTGAGCCCCTGCGGGCCGTGCTCCAGGCGACGCCGTGACCCTGGCGCGAGAGCGTACCGCGTCATCGCTCAGCGTTCGCGAATGTCACCCGGATGCTAGCCCGTCGTTCGGATCTTCCAGTACGAGTCCTTCTTCACGACCGCGCCATCGCGAAGGGTCCACAGATCGCAGCCGCGGACTTCGATCTGCTGTCCTTCGGTCGTCGTTCCGGACAAGGTCCACTCGGATGCCCCGCGGTCACCGTCGACGAAGTGCTCATCCTGCTGGTACCGGATGTCGGGGATCCCGGCGAAGCGGGCGGCGAAGCCCTCGCGGATCTCCTTCGAGCCGACGAACCGGGTTCCCCACGGGTCCGTTCCCCGCGGCCCCTCGAAGACGGCGTCGTCGGCGAAGTGCACCATGATCCCTTCGAGGTCGTGCTCGTCGAAGGCCGTTGTGATCGCCTTGAGCATCCGCATCGCGTCGTCGTGGTCCACAGCTTCCCTCCTCCTCGATCCCACGCCGGCGAGGGTACCTGACGCCCGCGTCCGCGAGCACGCACGCTCGCTCGCGCGGTTCGAGAGGTGCCTCAGCGGCCCTGGTGGCCGCCGTTCCGGGCGAGGCGCTCGCCCGGGAGCGCGGTGTGGCCGTGGGCCGGGCCGTCCCGGCGGGGCTGCACCTGTGGGCGTGCGGCAGGCGCGTAGCCGCCGATCGACTGGCCGGGACGACGAGGGGCCCCGCCACGACCGGGCTGGGCCGGACGCCCGTGCGGTGTCGGCTGGGGTCGACCGCCACCGACATTCGGACGACCGTCACCCTGGCTCGGACGGCCGCCACCGGTCGCCGGCCGAGGACCGTGGTTCGGTCGGGCGAAACCCGCCGACGATCGGGCGCCGGGGCGTCCACCGTGCTGGCCGCCGCCGGAGCGCATGAGGATGGGCTCGGGACGGATGGAGCGGTCGGGCTCGAAGCCGGGGACGAGCTCGGTGTCGACCTTGCGCTTGAGCAGCCGCTCGATCTCGAAGAGGAGCTTGCCCTCGTCCACGCAGACCAGCGAGATCGCGTCGCCGTCGGAGCCGGCGCGACCGGTCCGGCCGATCCGGTGGACGTAGTCCTCGGCGACCATCGGCAGCTCGTAGTTGACGACGTGGGGCAGGAGGTCGATGTCGATCCCCCGGGCCGCGATGTCGGTCGCGACGAGGATCGCGACGCGCCCGCGCTTGAAGTCCTCGAGGGCGCGGACCCGCTGGGACTGGCTCCGGTTGCCGTGGATCGCGGCGGCGGAGATCCCGTCGCGACCGAGCTGCTCGGCGAGGCGGTTCGCCCCGTGCTTGGTCCGGGTGAAGACGAGGGCCTGGTCGATCCGGCCGGAGCGGATGAGGTGACTGAGCAGCTCGCGCTTGCGCTCCCGGTCGACCGGGATGACCAGCTGGCGGACGAGGTCGGTCGTGGTGTTCCGCGGGGTGACCTGGACGTGCTCGGGGCGGTCGAGGATCCCATCGGCGAGCCGCCGGATCTCGTCCGAGAACGTCGCGCTGAAGAGAAGCGTCTGGCGACGCGGCGGGACGAGCGCGATGACCTTGCGGATATCGCGGATGAAGCCCATGTCGAGCATCCGGTCGGCCTCGTCGAGGACGAGGATCTCGACCTTCGAGAGGTCGATCGTCCGCTGGCCGACGTGGTCGAGCAGACGCCCCGGGGTGGCCACGACGATCTCGGGCCCGGCCCGGAGGGCGCGCGCCTGGGGCTCGAAGCCGACGCCGCCGTAGATCGTCGTCGAGCGGATCGGGCGCTGGGCGCCGTAGGTCCGGACGCTCTCCTCGACCTGGAGCGCGAGCTCGCGGGTCGGGGTGAGGATCAGGCAGCGGATGGGCGACCGGGTGGCGTCGCGCCGGTCGGAGCGGCCGCCGTTCGGGGCGCCGAAGCTCCCGGCCTGGCCCGCGGGACGCGAGCCATGGAGGATCTGGAGGATCGGCAGCACGAACGCGGCGGTCTTGCCGGTGCCGGTCTGGGCTCCGGCGAGGACGTCGCGGCGCTCGAGGACGAGCGGGATCGCGGCGGCCTGGACGGGGGTGGGCTCCGTGTAGCCCTGCTCCGCGACAGCGCGGAGGAGCTCGGGCGCAAGCCCGAGTGGTGCGAAGGTCACGATGTGCTCCTGGCGGGGCCCTCCCGCGGGACGCGGGGCCCGGTCAGGGCGAGGGATGGTTCGGGATCGGCGGCTTGGGAAGACCGGGGCGCAGACCGGAGGCGCCCGTCGAGCACGAGATTCGAATCATAGCCGATGCCGCGGGATCGCGTCGACGGTCGGCAGCGAAGAGCCCGAGGGCGGCTCAGTTCACTCTTGCCTGACGATATCGACCGAGATCTCCACCGCCGGGATCGTTCCCCGGTTCTCGAGCCAGTGGAGCGTGTCCCGATCCTCGGGCCAGCCCACTCCCGGCCCATAGTCCGTCGCGACCCCGTTCCGATGGTCGGTGATCGTTCCCTGCAGGATGTAGACGGTGCCTGGTCTGCCTCGATGGTCGTGGATCGGGCCGAAGATGCCTCCAGGCTCGATGGTCACCATCCGCATTCGAAGTCGGCGCCCTGCCATGCCCTCGATCTCATGGGCAAGGTCGACCGTGGCAAGGACCTCCACCGCGACACCTCTCGTCTCAGGTGCCACCTGTTCGTTGCTCATCGTGCTCTCCTCTTCATACGTCCAGGGCCATCGAGGATCGGGCGGCGCTTCACACGGGCCAGCGTACTGACCGAGGCGATACTCGGGCCTCCGGCGATGCTCGGCCCTCCTGGGTTCGCTCGCGCGTCGTCGAACACGCGCCGCGCAGCTTCAGCGCGTCCGCGCCCCGCAGTCGCGTAGCCGCGACCTCAGGTCCGCTTCGAGCAGGAGCGCGCGGCATCGGCCGCCACGGCGGCGTCGCGGAAGGCCGGCCACGTCGTGGCCCGATGATGGGGGTTCGGCCGTCCCGGCGATGGGCCGTCGAGCGACGCTCGCTACCATGACCGGGTGCCCGACCCCCGTCCATCCCCGACCGCGGCTGTCGGCCGCGACGACCTCCTGGCCGATCTCGACGCCGCCCAGCGGCTGGCCGTCCTGACCACCGCAGGCCCGGTCTGCATCCTGGCCGGCGCCGGGACCGGCAAGACCCGGGCGATCTCCCGCCGGGTGGCCTACGCGGTCGAGACCGGCGTGGTCCAGCCGCAGCACGTCCTGGTCGTGACCTTCACGGACAAGGCCGCCGGAGAGATGCGCGACCGGCTGGCGGCCCTCGGCCGGCCGGGGATCGCGGCCGCGACGTTCCACGCCGCGTCCCTCCGCCAGCTCCGCCACTTCTGGCCGCGAACGACCGGCGGAGAGCTGCCGGGGATCCTGGAGTCGAAGGTCCCGCTGGTCGTCGACCTCGCCCGGACCCTGCCGGGCGGCTACCGCTACGTGGCCGCCCGCGACCTCGCCGGCGAGATCGAGTGGGCGAAGGCGCGGCGGATCCCACCCGCCTCGTACGAGGCCGCGGTCGACCGCGAGGGACACGACGGTCCCCTCCCCGCCCGCCTCTTCGCGCCCCTCTACCGGCAGTACGAGCGCGCCAAGGAACGGGTCGGGCGGATCGACTTCGAGGACATGCTCGAGATGACGGTCCGCCTCCTCGAGGATGAGCCGATGGCGGCCGACGAGGTCCGCGACCGCTACCGCTGGTTCAGCGTGGACGAGTACCAGGACACGAACACGCTCCAGCAGGCCGTCCTCGACGCCTGGCTCGGCGGGCGGCAGGACCTGGCCGTCGTCGGTGACGAGGACCAGACGATCTACACGTTCACCGGGGCGTCGTCCGAGTGGCTGACCGGGTTCACGGGCCGCCATCCCGGCGCGAAGGTCATCCGGCTCGAGACGAACTACCGCAGCACCCCCGAGGTCCTGGCGCTCGCGAACCGGCTGCTCGCCCGAGCGCCCCGGGCGGTCGCCGGACCGCCGAAGCGGCTGGTCCCGACCCGACCGAGCGGTCCCGTCCCGACGATCCGGCAGTTCGCGACGAACATCGACGAGGAACGGGGCGTGGCCGCGGAGGCGCGCCGGCTCATCGGCGAGGGTGTCGCGGCCGAGCAGGTCGCCGTCCTCGTCCGGACGAACGGCCAGCTCGTCGGCTTCGAGGCGGCGTTCCGGGCGGCCGGCGTCCCCTTCCAGCTCCGCGGCGAGCGCTTCTTCGGCCGCCCGGAGATCCGCCGGGCGATCTCCGCCGTGCGATCGGGCCGGAGGGCTGCGGAGTCCGTCGACGCGACGGAGCCGGCGGGCCGTGCGCCCGAGGCGGCGGGCCGTGCGCCCGAGGCGCCGGGCCGTGCGCCCGAGGCGGAGGACGCTCCGTCGACGACCGGACCGGGTCGCGTCTCATCACCGACGCTCGTCGAGCGGTTGGCCGCCACCTGGCGACGGACGCTCGACTTCGACCCGGAGACGGTCCCGCCCGGTGAGGAGGCCAGGCAGCGCCATGCGGCGTTGCTCGCACTCCTGGAGATCGGGCGCGAGGTCGGAGCGGCCGACCCGTCGGCAGGCGTGGACGCCTTCCTCGAGGAGGTGGTTCGTCGGACTGCCGCCGAGGCCGACGGGTCCGCCGGCGCCGGTGTCGAGCTGCTGACCTACCACCGGGCGAAGGGGCTCGAGTGGGACGCCGTCTTCCTGCCGGCCCTCGAGGAGGGTCTCCTGCCGATCCGCCAGGCCAGCGAGCCGGCCGAGATCGAGGAGGAGCGTCGCCTGTTGTACGTGGGGATCACCCGGGCCCGGGTCCATCTCTGGCTCACGTCCGCCCGGCACCGTGACGGCAAGACGACCGAGCGCCGTCGCTCACGGTTCCTGCTCGAGGTCATGCCGCCGGTGGAGCGTGCGAGCGGTGGCCGCAGGGACACGGCCAGCGGCGGGACTCGCACCGGCACGTCGGCGGCCGCCGGCACGGCGCCGGCCGGCGTCACCGGCGCCCCCGGCGCCTCGGCGCCCAGCTCGGGCGATCCGCTCTTCGACGCGCTGCGCGCCTGGCGGCTCGAGCGCGCCCGGGCCGACGCCATGGCGCCGTACATCATCTTCCACGACTCGACGCTCGCCGCGATCGCCGCCGCCCGGCCGCGATCGCTGGCCGACCTGGCCGGGATCAGCGGTGTCGGCCCGACGAAGCTCGAGCGCTACGGGGCGGAGATCGTCGGGATCGTCGTTCGGGAGGGCTGATCGTCGGTCGGGTCGGCGCCGGGCGCCCTCACGTGGGGCCGGGCAGAGCCCCGATGCCGAGGGGTCGGGCCGGGCGCGAGCCCGGGGCATCGCCTCCACCGATAGGTCGGGCCGGTTGCGAGCCCGGGGCATCGCCTCCACCGATAGGTCGGGCCGGTTGCGAGGGCGTTGGCCGTCCTTGAGACGCGACGCCGCATCCTTCCATCGCTCCGAGCGATGAGACTCGTCGGTTCAGGCCCCGGTCACTGTCGGACGCCGCGGATAACCGGCGGAACCTATCGGCATGGGCGATGGAGGCCAGCGCCCGACGATGGAGCCCAGCGCCCGCATGGAGCCCAGCGCCCGCATGGACGGCGCGGCCGCCACGACCCCGCCACGACCCCGCCACGACCCCGCCACGACCCCACCGGGCAGGTCCCGTTCGGTCATCCGGGCGCCCCTACTCCGCCCGGAGCGCGACGATCGGCTGGAGCATCGCGGCGCGGCGGGCCGGGTAGAGCCCGAAGATCACCCCGACCGCGATCGAGACGAGGATCGCCACCGCGACGGCGAAGGGCGACACGACCGCGGCGATCGGCGATACCGCACTGACTGCGGCGGCGATCAGCGCGCCGAGGACGATCCCGGCCACCCCGCCGACGGTCGTCAGGACGACGGCCTCCACGAGGAACTGGCCGAGGATGTCCCGCCGCCGCGCCCCGAGCGCCTTGCGCAGCCCGATCTCCCGGGTCCGCTCCGTCACGCTCACGAGCATGATGTTCATGATCCCGATCCCGCCCACCAGCAGGCTGATCCCGCCGATCGCCCCGAGGAGGATCGTGAACACGTCGGTCGTCAGAACGGCCGCCGCCAGCAGGTCCTGCTGGGTCTGGACGGTGAAGTCGGGGGTGTCGTTCGGGCCGATCCGGTGACGCTCGGCGAGGATCGTCTCCACGTCCAGGCGCGTCTGCTCCATCGCCTCGGCGGACTCCGCCGAGATCGAGATCGCGCTCACGCTGTCGCGACCGAAGATCCGCTTCTCCGAGGTCGTCACCGGCACGAGGACGAGCGCGTCCCGGTTGAAGAACCCGGCGACCTGGCCCTTCGGCTCGAGGACCCCCACCACACGGAGGCGGATCGTGAGGGGCGTCCCGCCGGTCGTCGTCTTCAGGGTCATCGTCTTGCCGACCGCCGACTCGGCGTCCCCGAAGAGGTCCGCGGCGGTGGTCGCGCCGAGCATCGCCACCGGTGCGGCGGCGGTCACGTCGCCGTCGGTGATGAACGACCCGGCGCTGGCACCCCAGTCGCGGACCGTGGCGTAGGCCGGCGTCGTCCCGACGAGCCGGACGGTCGCGCTGTTCGGCCCGGCGCTGAGGGTCACGAAGCCCGACTGCTCGGGCTCGATCGCCGTCGCGCCGGGGACCGCGCCGGGCGCCTCGAGGGCCCTCACATCGTCGAGGGTGAGCGACGTCGCGGCGCCGCCGGCCGCCTGGGCGAAGCCGGTGGTCCGACCGCCCGGCGTCACGAAGATCACGTTCGTCCCAAGCCCCTGGAGGGTCGACTGGACCACGTTCGCCGCGCCCTGGCCCAGGGCGACCATGGCGATGACGGCGGCCACCCCGATCATCACCCCGAGGATCGTCAGGGCCGCTCGCAGCTTGTTCGCGGCGAGCGCCGTGAAGGCCGTGCCGAGGGTCTCCGCCGCGGGCACGGACGGCCGACCGGGCTCCCGGCCCCGGACCGGTTCGGCGAGCGGCGGCACGGCTCCCGGAGCGAGCGCGGCCCAGGGGCCAGCCGAACCCTGACCCGCCACCGGCCGCCCGCTGTCCTCCTCGATCCGGCCATCGCGGAGCCGGACGATCCGCCGGGCCCGCGATGCCACGGCCGGATCGTGGGTGACCAGGACCACGGTCAGGCCCTCCGCGTTAAGCCGCTCGAAGATGCCCAGGATCTCGGCCCCGGTCACCGTATCGAGCGAGCCGGTCGGCTCGTCGGCGAGGAGGAGGGCCGGCTCCGTGACGAGCGCTCGGGCGATCGCGACCCGTTGCTGCTCGCCGCCGGAGAGCTGGTTCGGCCGGTGCCCGGACCGCTCGCGCAGGCCCACCGCGTCGAGCGCCGCGAGCGCCCGTTCCCGGCGTCCGCGGTCGCCCCGGTAGGCGAGCGGGAGCGCGACGTTACCGAGCGCCGATGTCCGCGGCAGCAGGTTCCACTGCTGGAAGACGAACCCCACGAACCGGTTACGGATCCCGGCGAGGGCGTCGTCGCGCAGCCCGCCGACGTCCTCCCCGGCCAGCCCGTACGTCCCGCCGTCGGCCGTATCGAGGCAGCCGATGAGGTTCATCAGGGTGCTCTTGCCGCTCCCCGAGGCGCCGACGATCGCCACGAACTCGCCCGGCTCGATTCGCAGGTCGATCCCCCGGAGGGCGTGGACGGCCGTCGCCGCCTCGTCGACCTCGCCGCCGCCGTCGGGCCGGTAGGTCTTCTCGATCCCGATCATGGCGACGATCGGGACGAGGGCGCTCATCCGCCGGTGGTGGCCGCGGGCAGGGCGATCGTCTGGCCCTCCGCGAGCCCGCTGACGACCTCGGTCCGGGTCCCGCTCCGCAGGCCCGTCTTCACCTCGACCTCCGTGACCGCGCCGTCGGGCCCGACCACCCGGACCATCGACCGCCCACCGATGTCGCGGATCGCGCTGGTCGGGATGACGAGCACCCCATCGCGGTGGTCGATGAGGATCGAGCCGTTCGCGCTCATCCCCACACGCAACCGTGGGTCGGGCGCGGTCAGGCAGATCGAGACCGGGTAGCCGACGACGCCCTGGACCTCGGCCCCGACCGCGCCGAGGCGGCAGATCCGGCCCGGGAGCGTCGCGTCCGGGATCGCGTCGAGGGTGACGGTGGCCTCGCGGCCGTCCGTCAGCTGGACCACGTCGATCTCCGAGGCCGTCGTGTCCACCTGCAACCCGCCGAGGTCCGAGACGACGGCCCGCCCGGGCCCGCCGCTCGCGACGTTGCCGAACCCGGCGCTGCCGCCGATCCCGCTCACGCCGACCGCGCTCGGCGTCCCGCCGGCGATGACCCGGTCGCCGACCTCGAAGCCGATGTCCGTGACGGTCCCCGAGATCGGGCTGCGCAGGGTGGCACCGTCGAGCGCGATCCGCGCCGCCAGGACCGCCGCGGTCGCCTGGGCAACAGCCGCTCGATCCGCCACGATGAGCGCGGACGGCGCCTTCGCACTGGCAGCCTTAAGGGTCGCGTTCGCCGTGCTCAGCGCGCGCTGAGCGTTGCCGACCCCAGCCTGGGCTTGCGCGGTTGCCGCCGCCGACTGCGACTTCGCGGCGTTGAGGACCACCTGGGCGGCGGTCACGGCTCCCTGGTCGGCCGCGATGACCGCCGCCGGGGCGCCGGCCGCGGTATCGGCCGCGAGCCGCCGCTTCGCCGCCGTCAGCGCCCGTTGCGCCGCGGCCACGGTCTGGGCCTGGCTGGCCTTCGTGGATCGGAGCCCGGCCTGGGCGGCGCCCAGGGCTCCCCGGGCCTGGCTGACCCCCGCCCGGGCCGCCGCCGTCTGGGTCGCGGTCGGGCCCGCCTGGTCCGCGGCGAGCCGGCGGTTCGCCGCGTCGAGCTGGGCCTGCGCGGCGTCGAGCTGGGCCTGGAGGAGCTCCGTGTCGAGGGTCGCCAGCGGCTGGTCGGCCGCGACGAGATCGCCCTCCTTCACGTCGACCGTGGCAACCGTTCCCGAGGCGCCGAACCCGACGGCTCGACTGGCCCGTGCCGCGACCGTTCCGGCCAGCTCCACGGTCGACTCGATCGAGCCCGTGGCGACGGTGGCGGTCGGGGTGGTGGAGGCCGCCGGTCGCAGCGGCTGGGTCACGAAGAGGACGACCCCGACGAGGACGACGGCGAGCACGACGAGCAGGACCGGGGTCCGGGGGAGGCGGGTCACCCGAGCATGATGCGATAGGTCGCCGGGGCCCGCTTCCGGCGCCCGGCCCGGAACCGGCGGGTCGGTGATCAGGACGGGTCCAGGTCCTCGGGACCGGTCGGGGCGGGGCCGACCGGCGGCGGCTCGACGGGTGGGGCCACCGGCCGGGCCACCATCCGCACCGCGATCGCGGTCGTGATCGGGACCGTGGCCACGATCCCCATCGCCCCGACCAGGGTGCGGACCACCTCCACCGCGACGATCTCCTCGCTCAGCGGGAAGCCGAGCCCCCGGACCTGGACCGCGAACAGGACGAGCAGCGGAAGGGCGGTGCCGAGGTAGGCGAAGAAGAGCGTGTTCACGCTCGCCGCCAGGTGGGCGATCCCGACGTTCATCGTCCGCCGGTAGAGGGTCTGGTCGCTCATCGTCGGATCGACGGCACGGAGCTCTTCGACGGTCGCCGCCTGGCTCATCGCGACGTCGTTGAGGACTCCGAGCGCGCCGAAGACCACCGCCGCGAGGAGCAGGCCCGACAGGTCGATCCGCGACCCGGCGAGCTGGCCGATCGCCACGACCTCCTCGGAACCCTGGGCCGGGGTGAACCGGGCGAGGGCGGTGACCAGGGCCGCCGCGACCCCGGTGATGAGGAGCCCGGCCAGCGTCCCGGCGACCGCGGCTCCGGTCGTCCGGCTCGAGCCCTGGGTGAGGACGAAGGACAGGACGGTCACGGCCGCCCCGACCCCGATCGCCAGGACGAGCGGGTTCCAGCCCGAGAGGAGCAGCGGGATGAGGATCCGGATCGTCAGGGCGATCGTCAGGGCCAGCGCCACGATCGAGCGCACGCCCCGCCAACCGGCCACGGCGATCGTCAGGACCGCGAAGGCGAGGGCCAGCCCCCCGATGAGCGGCAGCCGCCATCGGTCGATCACCGAGAAGGTCGTCGTGCCGTCCGGCTGGGAGTCGACGGCGACGACCACCTCGTCGCCGTCGACGTAGTCGGGCAGCTCGAGCTGGCCGGAGGGGCCCTCGAGCGTCGCCTGCTCCTGCTGGCCGCGGCGGGCTCCCTCCACGAACTCGACCGTGGCGGTCGGCGCCTGCTGGTCGTTAGCCGGCACGACGGCCACGATCCGGGCATGGATCCGCTCCGAGATCAGCCCCCGGGCGGCCGGCGGCGCCAGGTCCGGCAGGAGGAACAGGATCACCGCGATCGCCAGGAGCCCAGCGGCGAACAGGACGATCTCCCGGTCCGAACGGCGACGGTCTGGGCTCACCATCGACCGGAGCCTAGCATCGGCGGAGCCGGGGCCGGGACCCGTCCCCGCCCGCCCCGGACCATCGGCCGTTTGACAGGACCTCGTCCGGGGCCCATCCTCTCCAGGTCAACGCCCGAGCGGCGTCGCAGGTCAGAGCATCCGAAACCTTTGCTCCCGCGACGCGCCGGACACCTCAACCACCGCACCGCCTCTGTGAGCGCCCGAGAAGGCGTCAAGGCGGAGACCAGCGGGCTGGCGCCGGACCGAAACCGTCCGCGCGACACCCGGGAAGAACCAGGAACCGCATGCTCTCGCGAACCATGACCCACTCGACCTCGGCACGTGCCGGGTCCATCCGCCGGATGCGCCGGCGCACCCAGTCGGCCGCCAACGGCCGGATCTTCTGCTCGACGAACGGCTGTGCCAGCTTCCTCGAGCTCGATGCCTCGACCGGCATCGCGACCTGTCCCGTGTGCGGGCTCACTCGCCGCACGAACTAGGACGCCTGCCGGGGCCACGGTCCGCGGCATGACCCGAGGCGTCCCGCGGCATGACCCGACCCGGCCCGATGCCCGTCCCAAGCGCAAGATGACGCGGTACGCGCGTCGGAGGCGAGCGCGGACCGCGCCCGTGTCACGACCTGCCATCCCGGAGGCCCCTCGAGTGCCCGCGACCCGCACCCTCGACCGATCGCGTCTCGCCCGGCTGATGGAGCGCGAGCTCGCCGCGTTCGCGGCCGAGAACCCGCGCTCCCACGCCCTCCACGAGCGGGCCAAGGGCTCGCTCCTCGACGGCGTCCCGATGAACTGGATGGTGAAGTGGGCCGGGACCTTCCCCCTCTTCGTGGAGTCGGCCGGCGGAGCCCACTTCACCGACGTCGACGGCCACGACTACATCGACTTCTGCCTCGGCGACACGGGGGCGATGGCCGGCCACTCCCCCGCCGCCACCGTCACGGCCGTGGAGCGTCAGCTCACGAACGGGATCACCCTGATGCTCCCGATCGAGGATGCGATCGCCGCGGGCGATGAGCTCAGGCGACGGTTCGGGCTGCGCTACTGGCAGTTCACCCTCACGGCGACCGATGCGAACCGCTTCTCGCTCCGGCTGGCCCGACACATCACCGGCCGCTCGAAGGTGGTCGTCCACGACTACTGCTACCACGGCTCGGTCGATGAGACGTTCGCCACCCTCCGACCGGACGGCAGCGTCGGACCACGCCACGGCAACATCGGCCCGCAGGTGGACCCGGCGGGGACGACCCGGGTCGTCCCCTTCAACGACATCGGGGCGCTCGAGCGGACCCTCGCCGACCGGGACGTCGCCGCCGTCCTGGTGGAGCCGGCCCTGACGAACATCGGGATCGTCCTGCCCGAGCCGGGCTACCTCGAGGCGATGCGCGAGCTCACCCGGGCCACCGACACGATCCTCATCAACGACGAGACCCACACGATCTGCGCCGGCCCGGGCGGGGCGACCGGCGCCTGGGGCCTCGACCCGGACATGCTCGTCATCGGCAAGACGATCGGTGGCGGCATCCCCGTCGGGACGTACGGCTTCACCGAGGCGATCGGCGAACGCATCTCCTCGAGCATCGCGGTCGAGGACTCCGACGTCGGCGGGATCGGCGGGACGCTCGCCGGCTACGCCCTTTCGATGGCCGCCGTCCGGGCGACCCTGACCGAGGTCATGACCGACGAGGCGTTCGCCAGGATGACGACGCTGGCCGAACGCTGGACGGCCGGGGTCGAGGACGTGATCGAGCGCGGCGGGGCGCCGTGGCACGTCACGAGGCTCGGCTGCCGCGCCGAGTACCACTTCATGCCCACCGCGCCGCGCGACGGCGCCGAGCAGGCCGCGGCCTCGGACCCCGAGCTCGAGCGCTTCCTCCACCTCTACGCGATGAACCGGCGGATCCTGCATGACCCCCTTCCACAACATGGCCCTGATGTGCCCGGCCACGGTGGAGGCCGACGTCGACCGTCACACCGAGGTGTTCGCCGCCGCGGTCGACGAGCTCTTCAGCTGAGGAGAGACGATGCCCAAGACCGTCCCCGTCCTGACCGGGATCCAGCCCGGCCGGTCCGCCTACAGCCAGGTCGTGGAGGCGAACGGCCTCGTCTTCGTCGCCGGGCAGGTCGGTGAGGATCACGCGACCGGCACGGTGGTCCCCGGCGGGATCGAGGCCGAGACCCGGGCGATGTTCGCCAACGTGGCGACCTGCCTGGAGGCCGTCGGTCTGACCCTCGCCGACGTCGTGAAGACGACCGTCTACCTCGTCGACATGGCCGACTGGGCCGCCTACGACGCGGTCTTCCGGGAGGTCTTCCCGAGCGAGCCGCCGACCCGGGCGACGGTCGCCGTGAACGACCTCGTTCCGCCCTACCGGATCGAGGTCGAGGTGGTCGCCGCCCGCTGAACCGGGCGCTGCCGAACCGCGGGCACGAGCCCCGCCGTCCGGGTCGCCCGATCGCTGAAACGGTCCGTGGTCGCTGCGCGTCTCATGGGCGCAGAAGGCGATCGCCTCCGAGGCGCCGAGCGCCACGGGACCGGCGGTCGTGAGGCCGAACCGTGGTCGAGCCAATCGAGACCGCGCTCCCCTCCCGGACGTCCCATCGGTGGCGCCATGCCGCCGCGATGATGGCAGCGCTCCTCGTCGCGGGGACCCTCCTCACCGGCTGCGAGGGCGGCATCGCCCCGACGGGGGGACCGTCCGGCCGGCCACCGAGCGGCACCTCGACGACGGGGACCTCAGCCTCGCCCGGCGCGACCCCGACGCCGGTCGGTGAGGGCGGCGACTGGACGTCGGTCGAGCCGGTCGCGTTCGCGCCCGAGGCCACGCTCCGGGCCGTCCGGGCCGACGCCGCCGGGGTCTTCGGCGACACGACGTTCATCCTGGCCAGCACGGGCACGACGCCGGCCGGCACACTCGCCACCCGCCTCGTCTCCACGCCCGTCGCTCCGTTCGCCGTGGCCCAGGGCCCGGACGCCCGGTCGGTGACCCTCCGCCCGGAGCGGCCGCTCGCCGCCGGCCAGACCTACCGGTTCGACCTCACCGGGCCGGACGGCACGAGGACCGCGTCGTGGGCGTTCCAGGTCCGCGGACCGGTCCACGTCCTCAGCACCCTGCCCGGGGATTCCGAGACGTCCGTCCCCACGAGGACCGGGATCGAGCTGACCTTCGACCAGGACGGCGTCGCCGACATGGCGCCCTACTTCACGATCTCGCCGGCGACCCAGGGTCGATTCCAGCGGAACGGACGGACCCAGGTCTTCGTGCCGTACGGGCTGAAGGAGCGGACCGTGTACACGGTGACCGTTCGCCACGGCCTGCCGGCCAGCGGGACCGGTCTCGCGCTCCCGGGTGACGTGCGCTTCCGGTTCGAGACGTCCGGCCCGGAGGGGAAGGAGCCGGTCAGGGTCCGGATCGGCCGGGACGCCCTCCAGGCCAGCCCGACCGAGCGGACGGTGATCGGTCTCGAGGTCGTCCTCCCCGACGTCGAAGGGGTGACCGCCACCCCACCGAAGACGATCTCGGTCCGGGTCTATCGCTACCCGTCCGCCGATGCCGCGATCCGCCAGCTGCGGGCCCTGCTCGACGAACCGGGGTTCGCCGAGTGGAGCGAGCCGACGGTCCCGACGACCGGGCTCCCCCAGGTGCTGAGCTTCCGCGGCCGACTGCGGATGCTCCAGGACGACAGTGCGATCGTCACGTTCCCGTCCCGGCTGCCGACCGGCTGGTACCTCGTCGAGGTCGGATCGACCCGGCCGATCGCAGGCCATCCTCCAGGTCACGAGCGTGACCGCCTGGGTCGCGGTGCTCTCCGACCGGACGGTCGTCTGGGCCAACGACGCGGTGACCGGCCGACCGGTCAGCCGGGCCGTGGTCCGCCTCCACGATGGGGCGACCCTCGGCCGGACCGACGCCACGGGCCTCCTCGTCGCCCGGACCCCCGCCGCCCTGGTCCCGACCGAGGCGATCGGCGACGGCAAGTCCGGCTCGCCGAGTCCACCGCCGAGGGGCCCGTCGCCGATCCTCGACGTCAGGGCACCCAACGGGACCACGGTCTCCGTCCCGTTCGACATCGGCGAGAACGGGGGCGGCTACCGCGGCGAGTGGGCCGGCTACGAGCCGGCGACCTCGCCCGGCTGGTGGTCGTTGCTGTCGACCGACCGCGAGGTCTATCGGACGACGGACGACGTGGACGTCTGGGGGCTCCTGCGGACGCGGCTCGGGAGGACGGTGCCGTCGACCGTCGAGCTCCGACTCGTGACATGCCGCGAACGACGAGGTCGAAGACCCTCCGGTCATCGCCCGGATCGCCGTTCACCCGGACGCCACCGGGGCGTTCAGCGGGACGCTGCCGCTGTCCGGCCAGACGGTCGGCGCGTACGTCCTGCAGGCAGTGGTCGACGGCGCGGTCGCGCGGCGGACCTGGGTCGAGGTCGGCGTCATCCGCAAGCCGCTCTACCAGCTGAGCGTCTCGCTCGACCGACACGCCGTCATCGTGGGCCCGGATGTCGCCTCCGCCGAGCCGTCCACGGAGGGCGACATCGCCGCGACGATCACCGCCCGGTTCTTCGACGGCCGCCCGGTCCCGACGATCCCGCTGCGGGTCGGGAACGACGACGAGGACTCGAGCGGCACGAGGACCGTCACCGCGCCGACGGACGCGGGCGGGCAGGTCGTCTACGCGTGGCGACCGGTCCTCGACCCCGATCGCGAGGGCGAAGGCGACGATTGCATCGCGATCTCGCCGGCGCGCCCGGAGGAGGGGGAGATCCAGGCCTCGAGCTGTGCCCTCGTGTTCCCGAGCACGCTGACCCTGCGGGCCGCGAGCGCCCTGACCGGTCGCCGCCTGACGCTGAGCGGTGACGTCCACCTCGTCGATCTGGCCAGGGTCGAGCGCCAGCTGGCGGCCGGGCTCGCCGATGACGCCACGCTCCAGGTCGACGGCGCGCCGGTCGCCCGGGTCGCCGTCGTCGCCGATGTCACGGAGCTCATCCCGGTCCGCCGCCTCGCCGGCTACCGCTACGACCCGATCGCGAAGCGAGTCGTCCCGCAGTACGACTACGACACGAAGAACCGTCACGTGCGGACGCTCACGGTCCGGACGGGCGCCGACGGCCGGTTCCGGGTCTCCGTGTCGGTCCCGAGCCGCGACCACGACTACGAGATCGCCTTCCGGGCGTCCGACCCGCAGGGACGGGTCGAGCGCCACACGACCTACGCCGGCCAGGCGGCCCCGGACCTCGGTGAGGCTGCGGTGCGGTTCCCGGAATTCGAGACGATCGTCGGCGAACGCGAGGTGGAGGCGAGCTACGGCGTGGGCGACGCGGTCCACCTGACGATGACCGACGGCGTCCGGGCCCTGCCGAGCGGCGGGCCGAACCGGTACCTCTACATCGTCTCGCGACAGGGCCTCCGCTCGGCGAAGGTGACGTCGTCGAGCCGCTTCGTCCGACGCTTCGTCGAAGGGGACGTGCCGGGCGTCTTCGTCATCGGCGTCCGGTTCACCGGCCGCGCCTACGCGCCGAAGGCCGCCACCTGGGCGGACTTCGATCCGACCGACCGCCGGGTCGAGGTGAGCCTGTCCGCGGACAAGTCGCGCTATGAGCCGGGCGACACCGCGATCGTCGCGGTCCGGACGACCGACGTCCGCGGGCGCCCGGTCGCCGCGACGGTCGTCCTGCGGGCCGTCGACGAGAAGCTGTTCGCGATGGGCGCCGCGGTCCCCTACGAGCCGCTGACGACCCTCTACGAGCGGGAGCCGAGCGGGATCGTCCGCCTGACCGCCACCCACCAGGCGCCCGGTGGCGGGACGGAGGGCGAAGGCGGCTCGACCGGCGGCGGCGACGGGAACGAGGGCCTGCGGAACGACTTCGTCGACACCCTCGCCTTCCGACAGGTCCAGACCGACCCTCAGGGCCGGGCGACGGTCAGCCTGCCGCTCTCCGACGACCTCACGTCGTGGCACATCAGCGCGACCGCGATGACGGCGACCCTGCGGACGGGCGAGGGTCAGCTGCTCATCCCGGTCGGGCTTCCGTTCTTCGTCGAGGCCACGATCGCGGACGAGTACCTCCTCGCCGACCGGCCGACGATCCGCCTGCGGGCCTACGGCGAGGCGCTGAGCGCCGGCGACCCGGTGGCCTTCACGGTCAGCGGTCCGTCGCTCGGCATCGCTCCCACCCGACTCGCCGGCCGGGCGTTCGTGGACGTCGACGTCCCGCTGCCGGGCCTGACCATGGGCCGACACGTCCTCACGATCGAGGCGACCGCCGATCGCACCGGGCCGGATGGCCGGCCGCTCTCCGACCGGCTCGCCCGGACGGTGACCGTCGTCGGCTCGCGGCTGACCTCGACCGCGACCGACCGGCTGACGCTGACGACCGGTGGCCGTCTTCCCGGCGGCGCGGGGCCGACGACCTACACGTTCAGCGACGCCGGGCGCGGTCGCTACGTCGACCTGCTCGAGGAGCTCGCCACGGAGGGCGGGGCCCGGATCGATCGGGGGCTCGCCCAGGCGATGGCCCACGACCTCCTCGTCGACGCCTTCGGGCATGATCCGCGCCTCGCTCCCGCCGGTCGCCTTCGACCCGAGCATCTATGGGATCGTGTCGGACGCGGCCGACGACGAAGGCCCGATCTCGATCGGCGTTCCCCTCCTGCCGTACTCGGGTGCGGACCCGATGCTGGCGGCGCGCATCGCGATCGTCGCCCCGGATCGCCTCGATGCCGACGCCCTGCGCGAAGCCCTGCTCGCGATCGACCAGCTCCCGTCGACGTCGCGCGAGCTCCACCTGGCGGTCACGGCCGGGCTCGCCTCGCTCGGCGAGCCGCGGCTCGGGGAGATCCGGACGGCCGCTCGCGCCCGGGACCTGACGGTCCGGGAGAAGCTCTACGTCGCCCTCGGGGCCGAGGCCTCCGGCGACGACGACACGGCCCGGTCGATCGAGCAGGACCTGCTGCGGACCTACGGCGAGCGGCTCGGCGACTGGGTCCGGCTGCGGACCGGCTCGAGCGCCGACGACGTCGTCGAGCTCACCTCGCTCGGCGCCCTCGTCGCCGCCGGCCTGGGCGACCCGCTCGCGCCCGCGCTGCTCGACTACGTCCGGGCGAACCCGGCCACGGCCGACCTTCATGTCCTCGACGAGGTCGGGGTCGTGACACGGATCCTCGCCCGCACGCCGGCGGCGGCCGCGAGCTTCGCCTACACCCTCGACGGCACGCGCCACGTCGTGGACCTGCCGGCCGGTCGATCCTTCGGTCTCGAGCTCACCGCGGCGCAGCGCGACGCGGTCCGCGTCGAGGCCCTGACCGGCTCGGTCGGCGTCGGCGCAGCCTGGGACGAACCGGTGGCGCCGGACACCCTCCGCCTCGACCCGGACCTGGGGCTGACCCGGAGCGTGACCCCGGCCGGAACGATCCCGGTCGACACCGTCGTGGTCGTGGAGCTCAGGCCGTCGTTCGCCGCGACGGCCGTCGACGGCTGCTACGAGGTGGTCGAGAGCGTCCCATCGGGCCTGGCGCCGATGACCCGGGCCGACGGCTGGATCGGCGAGGACGGGTCGGTCAGTCCGTATGCCGTCGTCGGCCAGGAGGTGCGGTTCTGCGCCGACCGCGAGGCGACCCCGACGAAGGCCATCGTCCTCCGCTATCTCGCCCGGGTGGTCACGCCGGGCGCGTACGCCTGGGAGCCGGCCCTGATGCGCTTCGCCGAGGCACCCGGCGGCGTCGCCCTCGTGCCGGCCGATCGGGTCGTGATCGCGTCGAAGTAGCCGTCGCGGATCCGCCCGACGATCAGCGCTCCTCGCCGGCGAGCAGTTCCATGAGCAGGCCGTCGTGCCAGGTGCCGTCGGCCCCACGCTCGTACCGGCGAAGGACGCCGACGCGCCGGAAGCCGACCTTCTCGTAGGCCCGGATCGCCGCGGCGTTGTCGGCGGCCGGGTCGATCGTGATCCGGTGATGTCCGCGATCCCCGAAGAGCCACCCGATCGCGGTCCGGATCGCGTCGGGCCCGAGGCCCCGACCCTGCCGATCGCGTCGCCAGGAAGAGGTCGATCGCCGCATGGCGGTAGTCGGGCGTCGGCTCCTCGGAGACCTGGAGGAAGCCGGCGATCCGGCGATCCGGGACGGGTCAGGATCGCGAAGCCGGTGACGTCCGGCTCGGGCGCGAAGACCGCCTGCCGGTCGCCGTCGTCGGCGGTCGGCCAGCGACGCGCGACCGACGGCTCGCGGAGGATCGCCACGAGGGACGGGACGTGCTCGGGACGGATCGGGACGAGCAGGATCGCCCCGCCGGTCAGCTCGGCCGGCAGGCCGGTGGCCGATGGGCTCGCCGGGCCCCCGGGCGCGGGATCAGGCCGGTCCGAGCTCATCGGCCAGCCAGGCCGCGAGGACCCGGGCGCAGGCCTCCACCTCGGCGAGCGGCACCCGTTCGTCCGCGCTGTGGGCCACCCGGACGTCGCCCGGTCCGAAGATCACCGTCGGCGTCCGGCCCTCGTTGACGAGCAGCCGCATGTCGGCGCCGTACGGCTCGCCGAGGAGCTCGGGGCGGCGACCGGTGATCCCCTCGGCGACGCCGGCCAGACCCGTCGGGAGCGGATGGTCCGACGGCACCCGGGCCGAGCCGAACCGGCCGCCGACGCACTCCACGACCGCCGGGTGGTCGCGCAGGAACGCGTCCTCGGCGCAGGCGGCCGCGATGCAGGCCCGGAGCTCGGCTTCGGCTTCGGCCGGTGTCTGGCCGAGGCGCACTCCGTACCGGCCGTCCGCCACCACCCGGTCCATCACGGTCGAGGCCCAGTCGCCACCACGGACCATCCCGAGGATCGTCGGATAGGGCAACCCGAGGACGGTCATCAGCGGGTCCGTCTCGGCGGCGTTCCGGCGCGTCTCGTCGGCTCTCGAGCGCCCGCGCCAGCACCCACAGCTTGTCGAGCGCAGAGACGCCCTCCCGCCGCTGCGAGGCGTGGGCCGCCCGTCCGGGCACGGTCAGCCGGAACGTGAGCGCACCCGCATGCGCCACCACGATGTCGAGGTTCGACGGCTCGGCGATGACCGCCATGTCGCCGGTCACGCCCGCCCGGATCGCCGCCAGCATGCCCTGCCCGCCGTCCTCCTCCGAGGGGACGAACGCCACGAGGACCTCGCCGCCGAGCGCCTCCGAGGCTCCGGACGCCACGAGGGCCCGGAAGGCCGCGAGGATCGCCGCCAGGCCGCCCTTCATGTCGCAGGCCCCGCGGCCGTACACGGCGCCGTCGCGGATCTCGCCGGCCCAGGGGTCCACCGACCAGGTCGCCGGCTCACCGGGGGGGACGACGTCGGTGTGGCCGACGAGGACCAGCCGGCGGCCACCCGGTCGGCCGAGCCGCCCGAGGACGATCGGCAGGGTCGTCCGGGGCATCTCCTCCCCGGGCCAGTCGGGATCGGCCCGGACGGAGGCCGGTTCGGGGTCGATCCGGGCCACGTCGACGCCGGGGATCGACCTGAGTGCCGCCGCCAGCCAGTCCGCGACCGCATCCTCGGAGCCGGTGACGCTCGGGATCCGGATGAGCTCGACCAGGTCGTCCCGCAGCCGGTCGGGGTCGACCGCCTCGGCGGCGGTCCGGGTCGGACTCACCGGTCTCCACCCGGTCGCCGGGCGACCACGATGATCTCGTTCCCGTAGGCGGGCGGTGCGCCGGCGTAGTCGCTGTACTCGGCGACCGGCTCGAACCCGGCCAGCTCCAGGAGGTGATGCAGCTCGTGACGGAACGTCCAGCGGAGGACGAGCGTCTCGGACTCCTCGCGCACGATCGTTCCGTCGTCGGCGATCTCCCGGAACCGCCAGCGCTCGGTGAACCGCTGGTGGACCAGGTCGTTCACGCGCTCCTCGGCGGTCACCCGGACGAGACGGCCCGTCACGGGATGACGGCCCTCGGCGATCTCGCGGATCGACCGCGACGCGTCGACCAGGAGGTCGAGACGCGGGTCGAACAGGTCGAGCGCCAGGAGCCCGCCCGGCCGGACGTGACGCCGGATCGTCGCCAGCGTTGCCCGCTGGTCCGCCGGGTCGGGCAGGGCCATGAAGACCCGGAACGCGGCGAACACGAGCCCGAACCGGCGACCCAGGCGGAAGTCGCGCATGTCGCCCTCGACGAACCGGAGCCGTCTCCGGACATCGGACGGGAGCGAGCGTCGGCGCGCCTCGGCCACGTCGAGCATCGGGCGGGAGCGGTCGAGCCCGACGAGCGAGATCCCGGCTTCGGCGAGGGGGACCGTCACCCGGCCCGTGCCGCATCCGAGCTCGAGGACGGGCCCGCCGGCCCGGAGCGCCAGGTCCCGGAAGAACCCCACGTCGTCGCCACCGGGGACCTCGCGCTCGAGCACGTCGTACATCTCGACGTGGAGGCCCCGTCGCGAGTAGAACGCCGGAGCCGCCGACGTCGGTCCAGGCGCGGTCATCCCATCGGGTCGCGCAGGATCGGGCGGGTCAGACAGGTCGGCCCACCCGAGCCGTTGATCCCGATCTCGGTCGCGCCGTAGGTGTGGACCTCGCAGCCGGCACGGGCCAGCGCAGCCGCGGTCGACGGGTTCCCCTCGGCCAGGATCACGACACCCGGACGGACCGCCAGGACGTTGCAGCCGAGCGTCGGGAACTCCTCGTCCGGGACCTCGATGAGCTGGATGCCCAGGTCGCCGAGCAGCTCCCACAGTCCGAGCGGCAGGAGCGGCAGGTACACGACGGCCAGGTCGTCGGCGACCGGCGAGACGACCGAGAGGAGGTGGATGAGCTCGGCCGGACCCTTCCCGTACGGGAGATCGAACAGGCGGACGTCGCCCTGGACGATCGCGTCGAGCTGGCGGGCGCCCTCCGAGTTCGTCCGGAGCGTGCGACCGATGCACAGGATGTCCGGGCGCAGCCAGAACGTGTCGCCGCCCTCGATCGTGCCCGGGGCCTCGATCCGGGCGACCGTCGGGACCCCATGGTCGTTGAGCCAGGCCTCGACCAGGAGCTCCTCGCCCCGTCGGTTCGACTTGCCCGGACGGAGCGGGATCGCCCCCGCGTCGGCGACGAGGACCGGGTCGAACTGGTAGACGAGATCCGGGGAGTCATTCTCGATCCCGAGCTCGTGGACGGTCGGGCCGAGGCTCGCCAGAAGCTCGGTGAAGGCGTCGTGCTCACGCTGCGCCAGCTCGAGGTCGACCGGCCGGAGGAACCCGTGCGCGGGGTCGTCGAAGGCGCGACCGAAGGCCGGACCCGGCCGCTTGACGAGGACCTCGATGAGCGGGTCGGTCATGCTCTGGGCGCCGTAGGCCCGGCCGGTCGTCTGCATCCCCGCAGGATAGTCCCCGGGCTGGTCGCCGATGCCGTTCCGGGGTATCGTCCGGCGATGGCCGGCTACGCCGCCACCGCACGACTGGCGCCCGACGCCGCCCGACTCGGGCGACCGTCCCGGCTGGAGTCCGCTCCTGCGGCCCGGCAGGGTTCCGCGCCGGCGGCCCGCCCGGCCCGCCACGACGCGCCGGTCCCCGTCTCCGCGCCCCCCGATGCCGAGACCGGCCATGCCTGGTTCGAGGAGATCCGCTGCGTTCGCGCCCCGTCGCCGGCCGCCCTCCGCGACCGGATCGACCGGCTCCGCGAGGTCTGGACGCAGGCGACGTTCTACCTGTTCAGCCCCGATAGCTGGCGCTGAGCGGCCGTCGCCCGATCTCGCGGGGTGCCGGCGTCAGCCCTTGCAGTCGGCCTGGGTCGCCAGCTGGGTCCCGGCGGTGTCGACGATGATCACCTTCGAGCCCCCCAGGCCCGCCGCCTTGAGGGCGTCCTTGACGTTCGAGCACAGGAAGAGCTTGGCCATGTTCGATCCGGTCGCCTCGGTCAGGGTGATCCTCAGGGTGTCCCCGTTCTCCACCGTCCCCGCGACCATCGAGTTCCCGAAGGCGACCTGCGACTGGGCGATGACCGTGTCGTAGTTCCCGTTGCCGCCCCCACCGGCGCCGCCCGCACCGGCCGCCGTGCCGCCGCACGCCGCCAGCAGGACGACGAGCGCGAAGCCGAGCGCGAGGCGGATGGGCCCGGCCGAGCGGCGGTCCGAGGATCCGATCCCGTTCATCGTGGTCTCCAGTGCTGCAGGTCCCGGCAGAACCGCTCGCTCCTCACGTGAGGCGGCCGTTCCGCGGATGATAGGCGCGGTGCCCCGCCGTGGGAAGAGGGTCGGCCGCCGAACGGAGGGATCGTGGACTATCGCCGCATGCCGATCGAGGCCGAGTCGCCGGAGCAGTTCGGCTACGACCGGATCCGGTACAACCTGGCCGAGAGCTCCGTCGCGGACACGCCCCTGCGCGACCTCGGGGTCGAGCTCGACGAGCTCGTCCTGATGTACGGCGACCACGTCGGCCGGCCGGGCCTCCGGGCGGCGATCGCGGCCGGCGGGCCGGGCTCGGTGACCGCCGACGACATCCTGGTGACCCCGGGGGCCGCGGCGGCGCTGTTCGTCATCCACACGACCCTGCTCGGACCGGGCGACGAGATCGTCGTCGTCCGACCGAACTACGCCACGAACCTCGAGACACCGCGCGCGATCGGCGCGGCGATCCGCCACGTCGACCTTCGCTACGAGGACGGCTGGGCGATCGATCCCGATCGGATCGCGGCGCTCATGACGCCGCGCACGGTCCTCGTCTCGATCACGAACCCGCACAATCCCACCGGCCAGGTCATGCCGGTGGCGGCGCTCCGGGAGATCGTGGCGCTCGTCGAGGCCCACCCGACGGCCCGCCTGCTGGTCGACGAGACCTATCGCGAGATGACCTTCGGCGGACCCCTGCCGCTCGCGGCATCGCTGTCCGAGCGAGCGATCGGCGTCTCATCGCTCTCGAAGACCGACGGGCTGCCGGGGATCCGGATCGGCTGGCTGACGACCCGCGACCGGGCCCTGCTCGCCCGGTTCCTCGCCGCCAAGGAGCAGATCCTCATCACGAACTCGGTCGTGGACGAAGCCATCGCCGAGGTCGCCATGCGACGCCGACCCGAACGCCTGCCGGTCATCCTCGGGGGCATCGCGGCCGCACTGGCCACCGTCCGCGGCTGGATGGCGAACCAGGACCGCTTCGAATGGGTGGAGCCGCGGGGCGGGGTCGTCGGGTTCCCGCGGTTCAGCGCGGATGCGAGCGTCGACGTCGAGCGCTTCTACCGGCTCCTGCTCGAGCGCCACGGGACGGTGGTGGGCCCCGGTCACTGGTTCGAGCAGCCCGACCGGTCGTTCCGGCTGGGTTACGGCTGGCCGACGCGGGTCGACCTCGAGCAGGGTCTGGCCGCCCTCGCCGACGCTGCGGCGGACGCCTCGGCGGGATCCCGGCACGAGAACGACCGGCCGCGGGACGGCGGCCGGTCGTCGTGACGACGGGGTCCGGCGCGCGACCGGTCCGGGATGCGGCCTAGGCGACGGCCGAGACGAGCTCCCGAACCGCCGGGGCGACCTCGTCCGCGGCGACGTCGATGTCGAGCTTGATGTCCTTGCCCACGAGCCAGCTGCCCTTCTCGAGGGCGACGTTCCAGCTGAGACCCCACGCCTCGCGGTCGATCGTGCCGCTGAGGTGGAAGCCGGCATGACGGCCGCCCTTCATCCCGGCGACGACGCCGAGATATTCGGCATCGAGGACGACGGGACGGGTGACCTCGCGGATGGTGACGTCGGCGGTGACCCTGTAGGCGTCGCCGGCGGGTTCGATCGCGGTGACCGTCGCCACGATCCAGGGATGCTGCTCGGCGTCGAAGAAGTCGGCCGATCGGAGATGCTGGTCGCGCTGCTCCAGCCCGGTGGACAGGCTGGCGGCGGCGAGCCTGATCTGGCCGGTGGAACGGGTGGGCTCGGCCTCGTCGAGACTGATCTCGCCCTCGACCTGCCCGAACTTGCCCCGGACGGTGGTGATCATCATGTGCTTGGCGGAGAAGTTGACTTCCGTGTGCGCCGTGTCGAGCTTCCAGGTGGCCATGTCGTGCTTTCGTTCCTCTTCGCGATCGCGGTCCCGGCGGTCGGGCCGTGACTCGTCAGTTGGTTGATGGCGCAACTATATGCCCCACGTCGTTGCCTTGTCAACCACTTGCACCGGGGGGTATGATGCGCGCCATGACCGAGATGTCCGAGCGCTCCGGGACGGCAGCGCGCGAACGCCCCCTGACCCCGCGAGATCCCCGGCTCGGGCCGTGGCGCGCGTTCCTCACCGCGCACGCCCTGGTGACGCGACGGCTCGATGACGATCTGCGCAGCGAGCAGGGAATGACCCTCGCCGAGTACGGAGCCCTCCTCCACATCGCCGAGGCCCCGGGCCGACGCCTGCGGATGAACCAGCTCGCCGACAGCATCCTGCTGAGCCGGAGCGGGGTCACCCGGCTGATCGATCGGCTCGAGGCGGACGGCCTGGTGGAGCGGAGCCACTGCTCGTCCGACGGGCGCGGCGCCGAAGCCGTGCTGACCGCGACCGGGATCGCCCGGCTCCGGACGGCGAGCCGGACCCACCTTCGCGGCATCGAGACCTACTTCATCGGGCCGATGGCCACCGACGACCTCGACGCGGTCGCCGACGCCTGCCAGAAGATCAACGACCACGCCCGGGACGACGGCCGGTCCACCGCGTGCGAAGAGGTCGCCCGGGTCGCGGCCGACACGCGATCGGCCTGAGCCGACCCCGGGCCGGCACGACCGGATGACCGGCGGCGGCGCACCGTCCCCGGGATCACCGGGGACCCTGCGGTCGGGGACGAGCGGGTTCTCCTATCCCGGCTGGGCGCCGGCGTTCTACCCATCCGGGACCCGCCCGGACGGGCTTCTCGCGGCCTATGCCGCACGACTGGCCGCCTGTGAGCTCAACACGACGTTCTACCGACAACCGAGCCCCTCGACGATCGCGGGCTGGCTCGCGCGGACACCGGCGTCGTTCCGCTTCGTGGTCAAGGCCCAGCGGGGCGGCAGCGTCCGGGCGCTCCTCGGCGACGATCAGGCCGAGAGCGTGGGCTGGTTGACCCGACCCCTGGCCGACTTCGGCGAGCGGCTCGGTTGCGTGCTCTACCGCGTGCCGGGTCAGATCGCCCGCTCCGAGGAGCGGCACGAGCGGCTGGCCCGCCTCCTCGGGCTGTGGCCGCGGCCGTACCCTCTTGCCCTCGAGTTCCAGGACGTCTCGTGGCACGTCGACGAGACGTTCGCGCTGCTTCGGGAGCACGGGGTGGCCCTCTGCGCGACCGACCGCGACGACCTCCCGGAGCCGCCGATCGTCCGGCTCACCGGACCGTTCCTCTACCTGCGTCTCCGACGGACCGGGTACGACGATGCGGATCTCGACGCCTGGGCCGGAAGGATCGCCCCGTTCCTCGACGCCGGGCTCGACACCTACGCGTTCTTCCGTCACGACGAGACGGGGATCTCGCCGAACCGGGCGATCGCCCTTGCCGCCCGGCTCGGCTAGCGTCCTGCCGCGAGCGAGTACTCCGCCGGGGCGAACACCACGATGATCTCCATCCGCTCGGCGATGTCGTGGAACCGATGCGGGACGGTGGCGGCCACGTAGACGACCGAGCCCGGCCCGACGTCGCGGACCTCGTCGCCCACCGAGATCCGACCCCGACCGGTCATGACCACGTAGACCTCATCCTCGGTGTGGGGCGACTGTCCGTCGACGGCACCCGCCTCGAGGGTGTAGAGCCCGGCGCTCAGCGCCGGCACCCGGAGGAACTCGAGGTACGGGGCGGCCGTCGCGGCGCGGCGCGTCTCGAGGGTGGCCAGATCGTGGGCGTCCATTCCTTGACCTCGGCTTCGGTCGGGCTCTCGGGACCAACGATAGCGGCTGGGCTACCCTGTCCGACATGGCCGGACCCGCGTCGCCGCCCCGGATGATCGCCCGCCCCGTCCGATCGGGCCTCCTGGCCGTCATGGCGATCGTCGTCGTCGCCTGCGGGAGCGCGACTTCGTCTCCGCCGGGGGCCGCCTCGCCGCCGGCATCCACGCCCTCGGCGGCCGGGTCGGCGACGGCGGGCGCGTCGTCGCCCGCGAGCCCGAGCGCCGCCCCGTCGGTTTCGGCCGCCCCATCGCCCTCGGTCCTGGTCGCGCCCAGCCCGGCGATCGCCTTCGACCCGACGACGACGAAGATCCGGCTCGAGAAGGTCGTCGGCGGTCTGAACAGCCCGCTCGCGGCGGTGAACGCCGGCGACGGCAGCGAACGCCTCTTCGTGGTGGAGCAGCCGGGCCGGGTGAAGATCGTCCGGGACGGACAGGTCGTCGATCCGCCCTTCCTCGACATCCGGGGCCGGATCGCCTCGGGCGGCGAGCGCGGCCTGCTGGGCATCGCCTTCGCGCCCGGGTTCCCGGCCGACCCGCGCGTCTTCGTCGACTACACCGACCTCAACGGCGACACGGTCGTCTCGTCGTTCAGCGTCCCGCCGGGCACGCCCGACCAGGCCGATCCCGGCAGCGAGCGGATCCTCCTCCGGATCGACCAGCCCTTCCCGAACCACAACGGCGGAGCGCTCGCCTTCGGGCCGGACGACGACCTCTACGTGGCCACCGGCGACGGGGGCTCCGGCGGCGACCCGATGGGCAACGGCCAGAACCTCGACACGCTCCTCGGCAAGCTCCTCCGGATCCGACCGGCAGCGGCCGCTGCGACCGGGCCGCCGTACACCATCCCGAACGACGCTCCGTTCGCGTCCCGGACGGGCGCCCGACCGGAGATCTTCGCCTACGGTCTCCGGAACCCGTGGCGCTTCTCGTTCGACCGGGCGACCGGCGACCTGTGGATCGGCGACGTCGGCCAGGGCGCCTGGGAGGAGGTCGACCACTGGCCGGCCGGGAGCGGCTTCGCCGGCGGTCCCGACTTCGGCTGGAACATCATGGAGGGCCGGCACTGCTACGACGCCGCGACCTGCCGCCAGGACGGCCTCGTGCTGCCGGTGGCCGAGTACGGGCACGACCAGGGCTGTGCGATCGTCGGCGGGTACGTCTCGCGCGACCCGGCCGAGCCCACGCTCTGGGGCGGCTACCTCTTCGGCGATTCCTGCACGGGACGGATCTGGGGCCTGGACGCGTCGGCGTCGGCCCCGAAGCCGGCGGTCCTGCTCGACTCCGGGCGGTCGATCTCGTCGTTCGGCGAGGACGAGGCGGGTCGGCTCTACCTCACCGATCTCGGCTCGGGAGAGCTCTACCGGATCGTCGCTGCGAACGAGTAAGGCCGGCGGCCCGATCCTCGCGTCGGGTCGCCGGCCTCGGGACGGATGACGCCCGGGAGCGCCTCCGGTCAGCGGATGAGGTAGCTGACCGCCACCGTGACGGTGACCTCGTTCGTGCCGGCCTCGATGGGGGTCGAGACGGCCTTGTCGGGGGCTGCCAGTGCGCCGGCGGTCCGCTCGGCGTACGGGATCGGGGTCGGGATCGTCCCGCCCGACTCGCTGATCGAGGCGACCCCGGCGATCGTGACGCCTGCGCTCCGGGCCAGCGTATCGGCGCTCGCCTTGGCCTGGGTCATCGCGGCCTCGCGCGCCTGGCTGAGCGCCTTCGCCGGGTCGTCGACCCGGAAGGTCACCCCGTCCATCGTCGTCGCGCCGGCGGCCAGCGAGCCGTCGATCGCGTCGCCGACCTTGTCGAGGTCGCGGATCGTCACCGCGACCGCGTTCGACAGCTGGTAGCCGGTGATCCGCGGCGGATTCGTGTTGTTCGTGTAGTCGTAGACCGGCTGGAGATAGAGCGTCGAGGTCTGGATGTCCTTGTCGGCGATGCCGAGGGCCTTCAGCGCGGCGACGACCTTGGTCATCGATTCCGCGGCGACCTGGCGGGCGGCCTTGACCGTCGGCCGGGTGGCCTGGACGCCGAGCCGGAGGTCGGCCACGTCGGGGCTGATGATGACTCGACCGGTCCCGGTGACGGCGATCGTGTGCTCGGGCGCGGTGGTCGTCCCATCGACCGCGCTGATCCCGCGCGGGGCGAAGGCCGGCCAGGCGATCGCGGCGCCGAGAAGGCCGGTGGCGATGCCGAGGGCGAGCCAGCGAGCCCGCGAGCTCGGGAGAGGGATCGTGACCGTCGTGCTGGACATCGGGCTGCTCCGTCGTGTTCAGGCCACCGACCGAGGAGGCGGTGCTGGAACGGAGACGTCGCGGACCGGCCGGCGGTTCCCGTCCGGTGGCCGGACCGCCGGGCGAGGCGGGATCCCCGGGGCCCGCGGCTCGCCGGGACCGGGAGCTCAGGCGAGCGCGAAGACGACGGCCAGGCCGACCGCGATCTCCTGCTCGCCGGCCTCGACGGGGGTCGGCATCACCGCGGCGGCCTTGAGCGCCATCCGGCCGTCGAAGGGCCGAGGATCGCCGGTCATCGGCTGCTCGGAGATCCGGAGGACCTCGCCGAGGGTGAGTCCCGCCTCCGTGACCAGCGTGGTCGCTCGGTCCCGAGCGTCGTGCATCGCAGCGATCCGGGCCGCGGTAAGAGCAGCCTCGGGGTCGGCGGCCCGGAACTCGACCCCGCCGAGCGTGGTGGCGCCTGCGGCGAGGGCATCGTCGATGACCGCACCGAGGCGGTCCAGGTCGCGGACCGTGACGCGATACTCGTGGATGACCGCCTGGCCGCGGAGTCGCTGCTCGCCCTCGCGATACTCGTAGTCGGGCTGGACGGCCAGCGAGACCGTGCGGATGTCGGACCGCGCGATGCCCAGCGATCGGAGCGACTCGAGGATCCTGCCGGCCGTGTCGGCGGCCACCTTCCGGGCCTCCGAGACCGTCGGCCGGGTCACGCTCACGCCCAGGCGAACGTCGGCGACATCGGGAGCGACGCTGACCCGGCCGAGACCGACGACGCTGATCGTCCGCTTCATCCGACGTCCGCGACGGCATCGGCCGCCGGCTGATCGACCGGGCGCTCGACCGGCTGCGACACCGGTCGCTGCGGTCGAGGCCTGGCCGGCCGCAGGTAGAGCGGAAGGGCGATGACCAGGTAGGCGAACCAGGCGACGAAGGTGACGATCTCGGGCTGGGGGTTGTAGCCGAAGAGCGACCGCAGGACCATGCCCACGACGTTCCCGCTCTCCGGGTCGGCGGGCAGGACCGCGGAGACGTCGAAGAGCGTCTGGGTGCCGACGGTGATCAGGCCTGCCTCGACGAACTCGCTCACGGCGTGGGAGACGAGCCCGGCGGCGATGAAGATCAGGGCCACGCCGGTCCAGCGGAAGAACCGGGCGAGGTCGATCCGGCGGCTGCCCTGGTAGAACCCGATGCCGATGACGACCGCGAGCCCGAGCCCGACCAGGGCCCCCACCAAGACGCTCGACGCACCGGCGGCCGATTCGGTCCTGGCGGCGCTCGCCTGCGCGACGAGGAAGAGGGCGGTCTCGAGGCCCTCGCGGATCACCGCCAGGAAGGCGAGCGCGGTCAGGCCGACGAGCCCGCCCTCGGTCAGGGCGCGGTCCACGGCAGCCCGGAGCTCGCCGCTGACGCTCGCCGCCTGGCGTCGCATCCAGAACAGCATCCAGGTCACGACGACGGCCGCGAGAAGCATCGTGGCGCCCTCGAAGATCTGCTCGTAGGGGGCCCGGAACTCGCCGATCGTGACGAAGATCGCCACCCCGAGGACGGCGCTCAGGACGAGCGCGCTCCCCACCCCCACCCAGATCCGCCCGGTATACCGTCCATTCCCGGTCCGGACCAGGTAGGCCAGGATGATGCTGACGATGAGGGCGGCCTCGACGCCTTCGCGGAGACCCGTGACCAGGCCGCTGATGAACGCTCCGAACTCCACCGACGGGACACCTCTCTGTGGATCGGACGCGGGACCGCCGCCCTGATCGAGGGCATGCTAGCGGAGCGTCGTGCGACCGGTCAAGGGGCCTTGAATGCGACCTCAAAGGCGACTTGCACGGTGGCGGGCGAGCGTGGCCGCGCGCTGCGGCGTCAGAGCGCGAGCGGGTCGATCTTCTCCGGATCGATGCCGAGCTCGGCGATCCCGGCGGCGGCACGATCGGCCCGGAGCGAGCCGCTCCGGGCGAGCCCGGCGAGGGCGGCCGCGGCGATGCTCGGCCCGTCGATCTCGAACAGCGCGCGGAGCGCCTCGCGCGTGTCGCTTCGGCCGAACCCCTCGGTCCCGAGGGTGATCGTCCCGACGGGCAACCACGGCCCGACGAGATCCGGCACCGCCTTGAGCCAGTCGGACGCGATGACGACGGGTCCGCCGTCCTGGCCGAGGACGCGGCTGACGTACGGGATCCGGGCGGTGTCGGCCGGGTGGAGACGGTTCCACCGCTCGACCTCGATGGCGTCGCGGCGGAGCTGCTGGAACGACGGTGCGCTGTAGACCTCGGCCGCGATGTCGAACCGCTCGGCCAGGAGCCGTTGGGCCTCGAGGACCTGCTGGAGGATCGAGCCACTCCCGACGAGCCGGACCTGCCCGCCCTTCCCCGCGCCGTCGAGCGAGCCGGCGAAGCGGTAGAGGCCCCGGACGATGCCCTCGTCGACACCCTCCGGCTTCGGCGGCTGGGCGTAGTTCTCGTTGTGGATCGTGACGTAGTAGAAGACGTCCTCGCCCCGGACGTACATCGCCTCGATGCCGGCCCGGACGATCGTCGCCAGCTCGTAGGCGAACGCCGGGTCGTAGGCCCGGATCGCGGGGATCGTCGACGCGAGCAGGTGGCTGTGGCCGTCGTCGTGCTGCAGGCCTTCGCCGTGAAGGGTGGTCCGGCCGGCCGTGGCGCCCATCATGAAGCCGCGGCCGCGGGCATCGGCGAGCTGCCAGGCCTGGTCGCCGGTGCGCTGGAACCCGAACATCGAGTAGAAGACATAGAACGGGATCATCGCGGTGGCCTGGGTGGAATAGGCCGTGGCCGCGGCGAGGAAGCTGGCCATCGAGCCGGCCTCGGTGATCCCCTCCTCCAGGACCTGGCCGTCGCGGGCCTCGCGGTAGCTCAGGACGAGATCCGAATCGACCGGCTCGTAGCGCTGGCCGTGGGCGGCGTAGATCCCGACCTCCTTGAACAGGGGGTCGAGGCCGAAGGTGCGCGCCTCGTCGGGGACGATCGGCACGATCCGCCGGCCGAGCTCCGGGTCGCGGATGAGGTTCCGGAGAAGGCGGGCGAAGACCATCGTGGTGCTGACCGGGGTCGGGCTGCCCGCGTCGAACTCGGCGTCGACCGCGGGGGCGACGGCCTCGAACAGCTTCGCCCGGACGATCCGCCGGGGCAGGGCGCCGCCGAGGGCCCGCCGGCGCTCCAGGAGGTACTGGATCTCCTCGGACTCCGGTCCGGGGTGGTAGTAGGGCGCCTCCTTGAGCTTCGCGTCGGGGATCGGCAGCTCGAGACGATCGCGGAAGATGCGGACCTCGGCCTCCGAGAGCTTCTTGGCCTGGTGGGTGATGTTCCGGGCCTCGACCCCCGGGCCGAGGGTCCAGCCCTTGATCGTGTGGGCCAGGATGACGGTCGGGGCCCCACGGAACTCGGTGGCCGCCTTGTAGGCCGCATAGACCTTGCGGTAGTCATGGCCGCCGCGGCGCAGCTTCGCGAGCTCCTCGTCGGTCAGGTGCTCGGCGAGCGCCGCCAGTCGCGGATCCGGCCCGAAGAAGTGCTCCCGGATGTAGGCCCCGCCGGCGACCGAGTACTTCTGGAACTCGCCGTCGAGGGTCTCGTTCATCTTCTCGACCAGGACACCGTCGACGTCGCGGGCGAGGAGGTCGTCCCACTCGCGGCCCCAGATGACCTTGATGACATTCCAGCCGGCGCCCCGGAAGAGCCCCTCGAGCTCCTGGATGACCTTGCCGTTGCCGCGCACCGGCCCGTCGAGGCGCTGCAGGTTGCAGTTCACGACGAAGGTCAGGTTGTCGAGGCCGTCGCGGGCGGCCAGCGACAGGCCGGCGATCGACTCGGGCTCGTCCATCTCGCCGTCGCCGAGGAACGCCCAGACGCGCGAGCCGGAGGTGTCGGCGAGGCCCCGGTTCTGGAGGTAACGGTCGAAGCGGGCCTGGTAGATCGCGCTGATCGGGCCGAGCCCCATCGAGACCGTCGGGAACTCCCAGAAGTCGGGCATGAGGCGGGGGTGCGGGATACGAGCTCAGGCCCTGGCCGGGCACGGTCTCGCGCCGGAAGTGATCGAGCTGGTCCTCGCTCAGCCGGCCCTCGAGGAAGGCCCGGGCGTAGATCCCCGGCGCGGCGTGGCCCTGGTAGTAGATGTGATCGCCGGGTCCGTCGTCCTTGCCCCGGAAGAAGTGGTTGAAGCCGACCTCGTAGAGGGTGGCCGCCGACGCATAGGTCGCGAGGTGGCCGCCGATCCCGGGGTGGTTCGTGTTCGCCCGGAGGACCATCGCCACGGCGTTCCAGCGGATGAGCCGGCGGATCCGCCGCTCGAGGTCCTCGTCGCCGGGGAAGAACGGCTCCTGCTCGGGGCTGATCGTGTTGATGTAGCGGGTCTGGGTGAGCGGCGGCAGCCCGATGTGGAGCTGGCGGGCCCGCTTGAGGAGCTTGAACATGAGGAAGCGGGCCCGGATCTCGCCGCCCTCGGCCACGACCTGGTCGAGCGAGGTCAGCCAGTCGGCCGTCTCCCCCTCGTCGATGTCTGGCAGCTGCTGCTTGAACTCGTCGGAATACATGCGTGGCGCGCTCCGTTGGGCAGGACCGGGACATCGTCGAAGGCCCGCTGGGACTGTAATCCATCGCCTCCGGGCCGTCCCGCAATCCGACCGTCACCGACCCGCAACCGGCCGTCGGTCGGTCGGTGGCCCGGTCGCCCGGAGGACCCCCGCGCCGCGGTGGGTTAGCCTTGGCTGGTGCAGCCGTACGGTCCCACCAGCGCGCTCGTCGTGGTCGACGTCCAGAACGACTTCGCCGACCCCGCCGGCAGCCTGAGCGTTGCTGGAGGGTCCGACGTGGTGGCGATCCTGAACCGGGAGATCGCCCGGGCCCGGGCCGCCGGCGCGCTCATCGTCTACACCCAGGACTGGCATCCCCCGGACACCGCCCACTTCGCCAAGGACGGCGGCGTGTGGCCGGTCCATTGCGTGGCCGGCTCGTGGGGCGCGGAGTTCCATCCTCGACTCGTCGTCGACGGGCCGACCGTGCGGAAGGGCGCGAACGGGGAGGACGGCTACTCGGGGTTCACGATGCGCGACCCGGCCACCGGTGCGGAGGTCCCCACCGAGCTGGACGAGCTGCTCCGGGCGAGCGGGGTGCACCGCGTCGTGGTCGGCGGGCTGGCCACCGACTACTGTGTCAGGGCCACCGCGCTCGACGCGGTCCGCCTCGGCTATGCGACGAGCCTCCTGAACGACGCGAGCCGGGCGGTCGACCTTGCCCCCGGCGACGGCGATCGGGCGGTGACCGAGATGAACGACGCCGGCGTGGCGATCGTGCGGGAGAGTGACCGATGATCAGGCGATACGTGGTCGGCGCGTTCGGCGGGCTGGCCGGCGCGTTCCTTCTCGACCGCTGGCTGGGCGGGCTCAGCGTCGATGAGGAAGGCCGGCCGATCCGCGTCCCCATCCGCAGCCGGATCGAGATCGACGCCCCGATCCAGCGCGTCTGGGACGTCCTGGCGGCCGTCGAGCGCCAACCCGAGTGGATGACCGAGATGAAGGCCGTCCGCGTCCTGACGCCCGGGCCGGTGGGCGTGGGGACGCGCGCCGAGGCCGACGTCCGGATCATGGGGATCACCGTGAGCGACCCGGTCGAGGTGGCCGAGTTCAGCCCGCCGCACCGCTTCGCGATCCGCCACGAGGGGCTGTTCAAGGGCGGCGGACTGATCACCCTCGACACGGCCGATGGCGGTCGGCGGACCCGGGTCGAATGGACCGAGACCCTCGTCCCGCCTCTCCTGGCGAACCTCGGCACGATCGTCCAGGCACCGATCCTCGGTCGGATCTTCCAGGCCGACCTGGAGCGCCTCCGGACGATCGTCGAGGGCGACCGGGCCGGGTCTGCGGCCGGCGGTCCTGTCTCCGGCGACCTGCTCGACCTCGAGCGAGCCGTCGCTCCGACGAACGGCCACGGGGTCGGCCCGACCGGCTGAACCCGGCCGGCCGACCGCGCCCCCGCCCGAACGACCCCGTGGACGTCCACCTCGTCGACGCCACCTACGAGCTGTTCCGGGCGCACTTCGCGCCGCGTCCGCCCGTCCGCGGCCGGGACGGCGCGATCCTCTCGGGGGTGGCTGGGCTTGTCGACCAGCTCCTCTACCTGCTCCGGGAGGACGGCGCCACCCATGTCGGCTGCGCCACGGACCACGTCATCCGGTCCTGGCGCAACGACCGCTACGCCGGGTACAAGACCGAGGCCGGGATGCCCCCCGAGCTGCTCGCCCAGTTCCCCGTCGCCGAGGACGCGATCCGGGCCCTCGGGCTCGTCTGCTGGCCGATGGTCGAGTTCGAGGCGGACGACGCCATCGCCGCGGCGGTCGAACGGTTCCGCGACGCCCCCGGGGTCGAGCGGGTCGTCGTCTGCACCCCGGACAAGGACATGGCCCAGCTCGTCGAGGGTGAGCGGGTCGTCCTCTGGGATCGACGTCGCCGGATCGTGTACGACGAGGCGGGGGTGATCGCCAAGTGGGGCGTCCCACCGGCCTCGATCGCGGACTGGCTCGCCCTCGTCGGCGATGCCGCGGACGGGTACCCGGGGCTGCCCGGCTGGGGCGCGAAGTCCGCGGCCGCCGTCCTCGGCCGGTATGGCTCGCTCGAGGGGATCCCGCCCAGAGCCTCGACCTGGGACGTGGCCGGCGGCGTCCGCAACGCCGTCGGGCTGGCGGCGACCCTCGGCGAGCAGCGGGAGGCCGCCCTCCTCTACCGCGAGCTCGCCCGCCTGCGCACGGACGCTCCGATCGAGCAGTCCGACGTCGACGAGCTCCGCTGGCAGGGCGTGCCGCGGGAGCGATGGGAGGCCTTCTGCGACGCGTGGGGCCTGGCTCGACTGCGCGCCCGTCCGCATCGCTGGCGGACGAGCTGACCGTCCTCAGCCGACCGGTCGGACGAGCTCCAGGAGATGACCGTGGTGGGCCGGGGGGGCGGCCACCACCCCGAACGTCGCGGTCCCCCGGCCGAGGTCCAGCCACGGCCCGCCCGCCGCGTCGGTGATCGTCGCGCCCGCCCGCTCGGCGATGAGCCCGGCCGCCGCCACGTCCCACGCCGACAGGCCATGGGTCTGGGCGAACGCGTCGAACCGACCGTTCGCGACGTAGGCCAGGGCCAGCGCGGAGGACCCGATCCGGCGGGTGACCCGGATCGCCTCGCGGACGGCTGCCAGGCGCTCGGCGACACGAGGACCGTCGATCGTGAGGGAGATGACGAAGTCGGACATGAGCGCCTTCGGGTCGAGCGCGATCGGCGACCCATCGAGCGTCGCCGGGCCGTCGGCGACGGCGGCGTACGTCTCGGCGCGGACCGGGTCGTGGATGACCCCGACAGACGGCCGGCCGCCGACGACCAGGGCGATCGAGACGCAGAAGATCGGGATGCCGTTGGCGTAGTTGACCGTCCCGTCCAGCGGGTCGACGACCCAGACCCGGTCGGTCCGGCCGGCGGCCAGCCCGGATTCCTCGGCCAGCACCCCGTCGTCGGGGAACGTCCCCCGGATCGCGTCGAGGATGAGCGCCTCGCTCAGGTGATCGACCTCGGTGACCACGTCCTTGGGGCTCTTGTGGCTGATCCGACCGACCCGGCCGAGACGATCGACGAGGAGCGAGCCGGCGGCAGCGGCCACCTCCCGGGCCAGCGCCAGCTCGGCGACGAAGGCCGACGGCGCGCCGTCGGCGACCACGGCCGTCACGGTCCGGTGCATTCGACGGCCAGGGGCCGGACCGCGGTCCCCAGCCCGACGACCGGCTTGGTGAACGTGACCTGCGCTCCCGCCTCGATCTCCGGGCTCAGGACGAACGCGGCGTCGGGTCCGAGACCGGGCGTGCTCGGGTCGAAGACCCGGCAGGTGGTGGAACCGCGCGAGGACCCCAGGTTGTCGACCGTCAGCGTGATCGCCAGGCCGTCGGCGACGGACGCCACTCCGCCGATCCTGCCCTGGAACGGGCCGACGCCGCCGAGCGAGGCCTTCCCGAGGAGGGCCAGGGCCACGACCGCGACGACGATCGCGAGCACGACGGTCCCGTGGGCCTGGGACGGGGCCGGCTGCTTGAGCCCGAGCGGGTTGCAGCGCTCGCACATCGCCGTGTCGAGGGGCACGACCGCCCCGCACCGGACGCAGTGCTGGGTCGGCTCGTCGCCGGGGGCCGGAGGGGTCATCGGGGCGCTGGTTCGATCATCGGCCTGCGAATGGTGCCACGGACCGGCGGAACGGGCCCGGAGCTACCAGCGCTCGGCCGCGCCGACCAGCGCGTCGACGTCGGCGGTGGTCCGGGCGGTCAGCACCGCCGCATCGGCGCCGGCCGCGCGCCAGCGCTCCCAGGTCTCCCGCGGGGCGTCGATCCAGGGACTGTCGCGGAGGGCATCCTGGCCGGATCGACCGCCCTGCACGCCGACCATGACGAGCTGGTCCGCCCGACGCCGACCGGCCATCTCGAGCGCCTCGAGGTAGCGCGGCAGGCTCGCCTCGAAGTTCGTGTCGAAGGCGGTCCAGCCGTCGCCGATCCGACCGGCGAGCCGGGCCCCGGCCGGGGTCTCGCCGCCGATGACGATCCGGGGCACGGGTCGCGGCGCCGGCCGCGCCACGGCATCCTCGAGCGGGTAGAACGGCGACGGCCGACTGACCGGTCCGCCCGTCCACAGGGCGCGGATCACCGCGACGGCCTCCTCGAGCCTGCTGACGCGCTCCGGGACCTCCGGGAACGGGATGCCCATGGCGCGGTGCTCGGCGGGGTGGCCGCCGATCCCGATGCCCAGGATCAGCCGACCCCCGCTGAGCTCCTGGAGCGTGGCGGCCATCCTGGCGAGGACGGCGGGCGGGCGGTTCATGACGTTCGCCACGAATGGGCCGACGGTGACCCGGCTGGTGGTCGCCGCGGCGGCGGTCAGGATCGTCCATGCCTCGACGACCGGCACGGTCCGGTCGCCCCGCCCCATGAAGTGATCCCAGGACCACACGCCGGCGTAGCCGGCCGCCTCGAGTCGCCTGGCGCTCTCGAGCCACCAGGCCGCGCTCTCGCCGATCGTGCCGATGCAGATCCCGATCGGGGGCGGCCCGTCGGTCGGGGCGGCCACGGCCTAGAGCCCGGTCTCGAAGATCCGGATGTCACCGGGCGAGATCGCGTGGCCGTCGCCCCGGGTCTGGCGAAGGGCGTCGCGCGCCCCGAGCCCGTCGAGGTCGGTCGGGAATCGCCGGATCATCTCGAGGACGACCTTCTGGATCCGGGCCGCGTTCTGCTCGAACACCGCGAGGACGTCGGTCGCATTGACCGCCTCGGTCCCCTCGAGGACCCCGGCGTCGTAGTCGGTGATGAGGCTGATGTTGACGACGGCCATCCCGAGCTCCCGGCAGAGATACGCCTCCGGGTACTGGGTCATGTTGATGACCTCCCAGCCGGCGTCCGAGAACCACTTCGACTCGCTCCTCGTCGAGAACCGCGGACCCTGGATGACGACGACGGTGCCTCGCTCATGGACCGGGATGCCGTGCTTCCGGATGACCTCGATCGCGATCGACCGGAGGGTCGGGTCGTAGGGGTCGGCCGAGGAGACGTGGCTGACGATCGGGCCGTCGAAGAAGGTGTCGGCACGCCCGTTCGTCCGGTCGACGAACTGGTCGGCCACGACGAAGTCACCCGGCCGGACGTCGAGCTGGAGGCTGCCGGCGGCGCACGGGCTGATGACCGCCTTGACCCCGAGCGAGCGCATCGCCCAGACGTTGGCCCGGTAGTTGACCTTGTGCGGCGGGAGCGTGTGGCGTCGGCCGTGGCGGGGCAGGAAGGCGACCGGTCGGCCGCCCACCGTGGCGAGGAAGAAGCTGTCCGAGGGCGGGCCGTAGGGGGTGTCCACCTTGACCTCCCGGACATCGTCCAGGAGCGAGTAGAAGCCCGACCCGCCGAACACCCCGATCTCCGCCTGTCCGGTCACCCTCGCATCCTCCTGTCGGTCCAGCGCCGCGCCCGCATCCTGCCGTGGATCGACCGACGAGCCATCCCGTCGTCCGGTCGCCGTCCATCCTAGACGGGCGGGGCCCGGCGAGCCGATACTCGCCGGCATGACGGTGGCACCGGGTCGGGAGCTCGAGCTGGCCGACTGGCGGCGCCGGATGGCCGAGCTCTACGCCGACGTCCGGGCGTTCGCCGAGGAGGACCCGGAGATCGCCTGGCGGCACTGGCGCGACGTCCGCGAGCGGCTCTACCGGACCCATCGCCAGTCGCCGGTGCCAGCCGCCGACCGGCCGACCTTCCGGGCCAGGCACTGGGCGTACGACCCCGCCCTCCGGTTCGAGCCGACGGTGGAGCCCGAGCCCGGGCCCACGCCGGAAACCGAGCCTGGGTCGCCGCCGGGCGCACCGACGGCCCCGCCCATCGCCCTGCCGAACAGCGGCGCGGACCACCTCGCCTTCCGGCGCATCGGCCGGGTCGCGATCCCGTTCCGGTCGGGACCGCGGACCCTCAGCCTCTTCTGGCTCGAGGGATACGCGGGCGGTCTGTTCCTGCCCTTCCGCGATGCGACGAACGGGACCGAGACGTACGGCGCCGGCCGCTACGTGCTCGACGCGGCGAAGGGGGCCGACCTCGGCGGCGACCCGAGCGTCGGCACGCTGGTCGTCGACTTCAACTTCGCCTACCAGCCGTCGTGCGCCTTCGACCCGCGCTGGGCCTGCCCGCTCGCGCCGCCCGAGAACCGCCTCGACCTCGCCGTCCTCGGGGGTGAGCGGATCGCCTGACGTGCCCGGGACGCAGCCCTCCCCCATGGGGTGCGCCGCTATCCGGTCAGGGTGATCCGTCCGGTCGCGGCGTCGACCCTGATCGGGAGCTTCGCCAGTGGCACGTCGGTCGGGCCGGCGATCGGCCGGGCGTTGTGGCCGGGGTCGAACGTCGCCCCGTGGCACGGACAGACGAGCAGACCCGACCCTCGGTCGAAGTCCACGGTGCAGCCGGCGTGGGTGCACACGGCGTCATAGGCGACGATCTTCCCGTCCGGCAGCCGGATGAGGTAGGCCGGGTCACCCGTCGACGGCACCTGGAACGCGACGGCCCGGCCGCCCTTGACCTGGTCGACCTGCCCGATGAGCTTCCCGCTCGGCGTCGCCGCCGGGGTCCCGGCGTCGCTCGAGGCGGCGGGCGTGGTCCCGCCTGCGGTCAGGGGCGTCGGGCTCGGGCTGTCGGCCGGGGTGCCGGCGCCACCGACCGAAGCCGGCCCGGACCCGGTGGCGCCGGGACGCGGCGTCTCGCCGGACCCGCCCAGACCGAGGGCGTTCACGAGGGCGTGGCGATGACCCAGCAGCCCGAAGGCGCCGGCGAGGCCGACCGCCACGCTGCCGAGCAGCGCGACCTGGAGGAAGCCGCGTCGGCCCGGGTCGGCCGTCCAGGCGTCGACCTCGGCCGGCGGGACGAAGTCGCCGTAGCGGGCCCGGACGATGCGCCGCCCCGCCCAGCGGTCCCACGCTCCGTCGAGCACGTATAGGCCGCCGTGTCCGGCGAGGCCGATCGTCAGCCAGCCGAGGGCATAGGGCAGGTCCGGGCCGTAGTAGTACGGCTTCGTCGCCCAGGAGGCGGTCAGCCAGAACATGACCGACAGGGCGAAGCCGCCGGCCGCGGCCACCCGGTAGAGCAGACCGGTGAGCGCGGCGAGCCCGATCGCGATCTCGGCCAGGGCGATGAGGAAGCCGATGAGGACCGGCGCCTGGAGGGCCGTCAGCTGGATGAGCGGTGCCAGCGGGGAGACGTGGGTGAACCCCACGAGCTGCTCGCCGATCGAGCCCGGGCCCGTGTCGTGAAGGAAGTGCGGGTCGACGACCTTGTCGAGCCCGGCGTAGACGAACGTCGCACCGAGGAAGAACCGGAGCGGGAGGAGCGCCCGGTAGGCACGCAGACCAGAGGCAGGGAGCTCCGACGCGTCCGATCCACGCCCGCGGTCCCGCGCCGCCGCACCTCGTCCCGGGTCCCGGACGGGCGGGCGGCCGTCGAGGCCACGGGCGGTCGCGGCGACGGGCAGCACGGTCCGAGCGAACGGATGGAGCGCTGGCGGCATGGGTCCTCCCAGGCTGGGCGACCGACGGGCGGGCGCGCCGCAGCATCCCGTTCCGCGTCTGCGCTCGGAGGACGGATTCGGTGAAGGTATCGAAACATTTGTAGAGTCTCATGAAGCCGGCGGCGGCGGAGTGGCGGCGGGCGTCACCCACCGCGGCCCGGCGTGCGGCGGAGCGCCAGACCCCGAGGGCGTCAGGCGGAGGGCATCAGGTCCGCGATCGAGCCCACCATGACGTCGGCGAGCGGTCCCAGGTCCTGACGCGACCCCGACTCCCGAGAGCACCCCGACGCATCGGCGCGACCCCGGCCGCGCGACCCATCGCGAGGTCCGCCGTGCGAGTCGCCGACCATGGCGGTCGCCGAGGCCGGGACCCCGAGCCGCAGGCACAGTGCGACGAGCATGTCCGGGCGCCGGCTTGACCCGCAGCCCGTCGTCGGCGCAGACGATCCCGTCGACGAGCCCGGCGACCCCGAGTCCGGCCAGGGTCGCCTCGGTCGGTGCCCGATCATCCGAGGTCGCCACACCGACCCGGATGCCCCGTGCCCGGAGGCCGCCGAACAGCGCCCGGAGATCGGTCAGCGGGTGGGCCCGGGCCATCGGATCGGGGGCCTGCCAGGACGCGGCGACCGCCGGCCTCCGCGGCCTCGCTGGTCGCCGCCCGAGGTCGCGGACCACGTCGGTCGGTGAGGTCGCGCAGGTGGGCCATCGGCATCGCCGCGAGCGGTCCGCCGGAGCCGTGGCCCGCCCGGTCGCCTCGTCGTAGCCGAGGGCCCGGTAGAGCGACTCCTCGGATCGGGCGACCCGTCGTCGCCGCGAGCCGGTCGGCCAGCTCCGTCGCCCAGCCCGACCACATCGCGTCGAAGTCGATGAGGGTGCCGTCCTTGTCGAAGACGACCAGACCGAGCCCGGCGAAGGGGTCTTCCGGGTCGAGCGGTCGAGCCCGATGGTCGGCCGTCACACTCCGGTTTCGATGAGGTCCGGCTCGGCCGCGACCACGGCCTGGTCGAGCAGGAGGCAGGCCTCCTGGGAGAACGCCACCCGGACCGATTCGCCGATCTGGGGGACCGACAGCCCGGGGTTGTTGAACGTGTCGAACATCACCATGCTGCCGTCGCTCAGCCGCATCCGGATCCGGACGATCGAGCCGAGGAAGGTGATGTCGTGGATCTCGCCGGTCAGGTGGTTGTAGCCTTCGGGACCCTCGTCCAACCGGACCCGCTCGGGTCGGAGCGCGACCGCGGTCTCGCCGGCGGAGGTGCTCGTCACCGGCTTCCCGGTCTGGATCTCCTGGCCGTCGATGGAGATCCGGCCGGCCGCGCCGTCGATGACCTTCGCGGTCAGGACGTTGAGGGTCCCGACGAACTTGGCGACGAACGTGGTCGTCGGGAAGTTGTAGATCTCGAACGGCGTCCCGACCTGCTCCATCCGGCCCTCGCTCATGACCACGACCCGGTCGGACAGCGAGAGGGCCTCCTCCTGGTCGTGGGTGACGTAGACCGTGGTGATCCCGAGCTGACGCTGGATCGACCGGATCTCGTTGCGCAGCGAGATCCGGATCTTCGCGTCGAGCGCGGACAGCGGCTCGTCGAGCAGGAGGACGTGGGGCTCGATGGCCAGGGCCCGGGCCAGGGCCACCCGCTGCTGCATCCCGCCGGAGAGCTCGTACGGGTACTTGCCACCCTTGCCCGAGAGGTGGATGAGCTCGAGGAGCTCACCGACCCGCTTCTTGATGGCATCGGCCGGCTTCTTGCGGACCTTCAACCCGAAGCCGATGTTCTCGGCCACGGTCATGTTCGGGAAGAGGGCGTACGACTGGAAGACCATCCCCACGTTGCGCTGGTTGGGCGCCTTGTGCGTGATGTCGGCCCCTTCGACCGTGATCGAGCCCGCCGAGGGCAGCTCGAACCCGGCGATCATCCGCAGGGTGGTGGTCTTGCCGCAGCCGCTGGGCCCCAGGAACGAGACGAACTCGCCCCGCTCGACGGCCAGGTTGAAGTCCTGGACCGCGACCGCCTCGCCGAACTGCTTCTTGATGCCCGTGAGCTCGAGGAATGTCATAGTCCCTGCCTGCTAGTGAGCCCCGACGAGCTCGACCTTGCTCCGTGAGCCCCGCCCGAGGAGGGTGATCGCCCCCATCGCAAGCCAGGTCAGCGCGAAGCTGATGAGCGAGACCGCGGCCGGCTCGTAGGCCCGGTTGTTGCCGAGGTGCGAGAGGTACGGCCCGAAGGCCGGTCGAGCCAGGTAGTTCGCGATCGTGAACTCGCCGATGACGATCGCCAGGGTCAGGAAGGCGCCGCTGAGAAGGGCGACCCGCAGGTTCGGGAAGATGACCCGGACGATGATCGTGAACCAGCCGGCGCCCAGGCTCTGGGAGGCCTCGGTCAGGCTCCGGATGTCGATCGAACGCAGGCCGGTGTCGACCGCCCGGTACATGTAGGGCAGCGACAGGACGACGTAGGCGGCGACGAGCAGCGCGCTCGACCCGATATCCGTCGAGGTGAGCGGGAGGGGCGGCTTGCTGTACGTCCGGATGAGCCCGAAGACGAGCACGATCGGCGGGATGACGAACGGCAGCAGGGTCACGAACTCCACGTACGGGCGCAGGCGCGGGATGCGCAGCCGGACCCAGTACGCGGTCGGCACGATGAGCCCGATGCTGACCACGATCGTGACCAGCCCGATGACGAACGAGTAGCCCAGGCTGGTGATGAACTGGGGATCCTTGATCGAGTTCGTGTAGGCCGCCCCGAAGGGCTTTGCCCGGAGGGAGAACTCGAGGGTGGCCGCGAGGGGCAGGAAGAAGTACAGGAACCCGACCACGAAGACCAGCCACGAGCCGGCCCGACGCCAGCGGGTCAGGCCGCCCAGCAGGATGATCAGGAAGGCCAGGGCGATCGCCTGTCCGGGGCCGACCAGGAACAGGACCGCCAGCTCGACGACGATGGCCAGGCCGAGGATCGCGAAAGAGCCCATCAGCGGAGCCACCGCTCGGAGCGCCGCTGGAGCACCGAGTAGATCGCGATCGAGATGCCCATGATGACGACCATCCCCATCGCCATCGCGTAGCCCAACCCGGGCTGGTGGAGGACGTCGCCGCTGATCTGGGCGCCGATGATGACGGGGACCACCGGGATCGTCCCGCCGGTCAGCTGGTAGGCGGTCGCCTGCGCTCCGAACGCGTTCCCGAACAGCAGGATGATCGTCCCGAGGATGGTCGGCATGAGGATGGGCAGCGCCACGTGGCGCCAGTACTGGCCCGAGGTGGCGCCCATGTTCTCGGCCGCCTCGCGCCACTCCTTCTTCAGGCCGTCGATCGCCGGGGCGATGATCAGGACCATGAGCGGGAACTGGAAGTACATGTACACGAGCTCGAGCCCCAGCTTCGTGTAGAGGCTGAAGCCGGCCTGGTAGAGGTCGATCCCGAAGGTGTCGCGCAGGAAGACCGTGAGCAGGCCCACCTGACCCAGGGTGAAGATGAAGGCCAGGGCGAGCGGCACGCCGGCGAAGTTCGAGGCGACCCCGGAGAAGGTCATCAGCGCATCGCGCAGGAACGGCGGCAGCCCGCCGAGGATCACCGCGTACGCGAGGAGGAAGCCGAAGAGCCCGCCCCCGATGGCGGTGATCAGGCTGATCTCGAGGCTCGTGCGGAACGCCTCGAGATACCTCGCCTGGGACAGGTCCGCGTAGTTCTGCAGGGTCGGAGCCCCGCTCGCATCCTGGAAGCTGCCCGACGACGAGGAACATGACCGGCAGCAGATGAACAGGAAGGCGAACAGGAAGAACGGGACGACGCCCGCCCAGGAGAAACGACCGAGCCGCCCGGAACGCGCGCGAGGCGCATTCTGGGCGGCCGGGGGCGTCGCGGACTGGCCACGACGCGTTCCGAACTCGTTGCCGAGGTCCGGGCCTACTTGACGTTCACGCCGACGACGGTGTCCCAGCCCTTGGTGATGACCTCGCTCGCCTTGTTGAGCTGGTCGAGGGTCGGGAAGACGGCGCCGGTCGCGTCCGGCAGCTTCGCCAGGACGTCGGCCGGGATCGCGCCCGTCGTCTTGACGGTTCTCGAAGCGGATCGGGTAGCAGTAGCCCGACAGCCAGCCGAGCTGGCCCTCGTCGGAGTAGAGGTACTCCATCCAGAGCTTGGCGGCGTTCGGGTGCGGCGCGTACGCGCTGATGGCCTGGACGTAGACGCCGGCGAACGGCGGCCGGTCGTCGGGACGGCGACCTCGATCGTCGGGTTGCCGTTCGCGGTGTCGCGATGCGGCCAGGGCGTTATAGTCCCAGCGCGATCGATGATCGGCGTGGCGCCCTGGGCGATGGTGCCGGGCTTGGCGATGACCGGGACGAAGTTGCCCGGCGTCGTTGAGCTTCTTGAAGAAGTCGAGGCCGGGCGCGGCGTTGTCGAGCGAGCCGCCGTTGCGAGAGCCGGCGGCATAGACGGCCTGGATGGCCTGGTTGGACGACGCGCGGGTCACCGGCCAGGGCGACCTGGCCCTTGTAGTCGGGCTTGAGGAGGTCGGCCCAGTCGGTCGGGCGGGTTCTTGACGATGTCGTTGTTCGATCTCGAAGGAGAGCACGCCGTAGTAGTCGCCGTACCAGTAGCCGTCGGCGTCCTTGGCGCTCGCCGGGATCGTGTCCCAGGTCGAGACCTTGTACGGCTGGATCAGGCCGTCGGTCTTGGCCGACGGGCCGAACGACAGGCCGACGTCGACGACGTCCGGCGCCTGCGGGCCGGTGTTGCCCTTGTTGGCCTTGATCGCCTCGATCTCGTCGCCCGAGCCGGCATCCGGCATTGAGCTCGTTGACCGTGATGCCGTACTTGGCCTTGAAGTCCGTCGATGACCTTGCCGTAGTTGCACCAGTCGTGCGGCAGGGCGATCGTGGTCAGGTTGCCCTCGGCCTTGGCGGCGGCGTAGAGCGCGGTCAGGTCCGGCCCGCTGCGGCCGATGGGGCCTCGCTGGCGGCGGTCGACGCGGCGCCGACGGGGCCTCGCTGGCGGCGGTCGGCGCGGCCGCCGACGGGCTCGAACCGGTGGACGAGCACGCCGCGAAGATCATGACCGCCGCGGCTCCGAGGGCCATCAGGCGGACGGTGATTCGGCTACCAGTCAAGTCTTCTCTCCAGCTGTGGTGGATTGATCGGGGTCGCGCACGGTCCATCGGCTCCCCTCCTCGCGGGGTCGATGGGCGCACACGGTGGGACGGGGCGCGCGGTCCTTCGCCGGCGACCTCCGTCAGGCGCATTTGACCGCCCCGTTCACGCGGCGTCAAGTGGGTTCTCGGTGAACGCGCCGTGAACGTCGCGCCGCGCAACGTTGACAGGTCCGAAGCGCGAGCGTGCGACTCCGGCGCGCCGACTACCATTCTGACCATGACCGAACCCTCCCCGAGCCCATGGACCGACGCGATCAGGACCTACCTCGACAGGGAGCGCAATGCCGTGGTCGCCACGATCGATCCGGACGGCGCCCCTCACCAGGCGGTGGTGTGGTACACGGTCGACGGCGACGAGATCGTGGTCAACTCGGCCGACGGCCGGCGCTGGCCGGCCAACCTGCGCCGCGACCCGCGCATCTCGTTCATCGTCGAGGACGGCCTCCGCTACGTCTCGGCCCGCGGGCTGGTCCGGGTGGAGGACGATCAGACGACCGCCCAGGCCGACATCGCGGCGATGGCCCGGCGGTACCACGCCGACGACCCGACCCACGCCGAGGAGCTGATCACCGGCCGGTTCCAGCGGCAGCGGCGGGTCTCGTTCCGGCTCCGCCCGGAGCGATTCGCGGTGGACCTGTGAGCGCGACCCGGTTCGGCGCGCAGCTCTGGTCCCAGGCGAGCGACTGGCCCGCCATCCGCGCCGCGGCCCTCGCGGCCGAGGCCGCCGGCTGGGACAGCCTCTGGACCTGGGACCACCTCCTCGCCATCCAGGGACCATGGCGCCAGCCGATCTTCGAGGGCTGGCTGAGCCTCGCCGCCTGGGCCGCGGAGACGAGCCGGATCCGGCTCGGGTTGATGGTCGGGGCGAACACGTTCCGGAACCCGGGCCACACCGCCAAGCTCGCGACGACCCTCGACCACATCAGCGGCGGCCGGGCGATCCTCGGTCTCGGCGGAGCGTGGTTCGAGCGCGAGCACGAGGCCCACGGGATCGATTTCGGCTCCGGCTTCGGCGAGCGGCTCGACCGGCTCGACGAGGCCGTCGGGCTCATCCGCCGGCTGCTCGACGGGGAGACGGTCGACCACGAGGGCCCGGCCTACCGGTTCCGCGAGGCCGCCCAGCTGCCCCCGCCGGTCCAGCGCCACCTCCCGATCCTCATCGGCGGGAGCGGGCCGCGGAAGACGCTCCGGACGGTCGCCCGATACGCCGACGCCTGGAACACGAACGGGACGCTCGAGGCCGTGACCGGGCAGATCGCGACCCTTCACGAGCACTGCGCGGCGGTCGGACGGGATCCCGCCGCGATCGACATGACGATCAGCTTCCCGATGGTGATCCGCGACCGACGGGCCGATGCGGAGGCCGCCTTCGACGCCCTCCTGGCCCACAACGGCCTGACCGGCGACGCTCTCGCGGGCATCTTCAGCATCCCGACCCTGCTCGGGTCGCCGGACGAGATCGCCGAGATCGTCCGGCCGTTCCGCCGACTCGGGTTCGGGACGATCATCGTCCGCCTGCCGGCGCCGTACGACCGGGAGACGCTCGAGCGGGTCGGCGAGGTCCGAGCGGCGATCGACGCCCGAGCGGCGGACGAGCCGGGCACCGCCGGCGATCGGTGAGGGTCGTCGTCCTCGCCGGCGGGGTCGGCGGGGCGAAGCTGGCCCACGGCGTCCAGGCCCGGATCGGCCCCGACCTGACCGTCGTGGTCAACACCGCCGACGACCTGGAGCGGCACGGCCTCGCCGTCTGGCCCGATCACGACACGGTGCTCTACAACCTCGCCGGGCTCGACGATCGCGCCCAGGGCTGGGGCGTCCGGGGCGAGACGTATGCCGTGGCCGCCCAGCTCGACGCCTACGGTGAGGAGACCTGGTTCCGGCTGGGCGACCGCGACCTCGCCCTCCACATCGCCCGAACGGCCCGCCTCCGGGCCGGAGGCCGCCCGACCGAGGTGGCGCTCGGTCTCCAGCGCGCGCTGGGGATCGCCGGCCGGATCCTGCCGATGGCCGACGAGCCGGTCCGGACCGCCGTGCTGACCGACGACGGGTGGCTCGAGTTCCAGGAGTACTTCGTGCATCGGCACCAGGCCCCGGAGGTCCGGGCGGTCCGCTTCGACGGCATCGACGCCGCGCGGCCCACCCCCGAGGTGCGCGAGGCCCTCGCCGCCGCCGATACCGTGGTGATCGCCCCGTCGAACCCGATCGTGTCGGTGGGCCCGATCCTCGCCGTCCCGGGGATGCGCGGCGAGATCGCCGCGGCCCGGGACCGTGGCGCACCGGTCGTGGCGGTGTCGGGGATCGTCGGGGGTCGGGCCCTCAGGGGACCGGCCGACCGGATGCTCGCGACGCTCGGCCACGAGCCGAGCGCCCTCGGGGTGGCCCGGATCTACGCCGACCTGTGCGACGGCTTCATCCTCGACGAGGCCGACCGGGGACTCGCGCCGGCGGTCGAGGCGCTCGGCCTCGACGTCCTGGTGACCGACACGATCATGACCGACGACGCCTCGCGAGCGGCCGTCGCCGGGCGCGTCGTGGGCTTCGCGGAGCGGCTCAGGGCGGGCTGACGCCACCGGAGCCGCCCGATCGCCGGGGCCCGGCGGGCACAGGGACGGACGGGCGAGCCCCGCAGCGAACCTGGCGCGTCCCGGACCCCGGGCTCAGGACGTGGCCGAGGGGTCGGCAGGCCCGCCGATGGGCAGGATGGCCGACGGCGCAGGTGCCCCGTCCTGGGGTGTCCCGAGCCGGTGACCCGTGGACTCGATCCACGCCCGGAGCTGGCGGTAGACCGCGGGCGCCCCGACGATCGGCTCGTCGATCGTCCAGTCGCTCGGATGCAGGATCATCGGGTGGGTCTGCATCCCGCCGAGCCCGCCATGTGAGCCGATGAGCTCCTCGAACGCCGCCACCTCGTCGAACTCCTCGTCGAGCAGGCTGATCACCAGGATGTCGGGGACGTGCTCCATCTGGTCCTCGCGGAGGAGGCTGGCCCTGGCGTACTCGCCGAACCGGGCGACCGGGTCCTCGCCCTCGATCCGGTCCTCGTCGAGGTAGTTGATCCCCTCCCGACCGACGGCGATCGCGCCGTGGGCCTCCGAGCGGAGCATCAGCAGGCCGATACCCGGGTGGTTCGAGAGGGCGTCGACGAGGCCGGGGTAGGTGGCCTCGATGTCCTCGACGGTCATCCGCTCGTCCATCGCGTTGAACGAGACGAGACCGAGGTTGCCCGAGGCGACGACCACGACGTCGGGGATGGGCTCCGGCTCGCCCTTCCTGGCCTTGCCCGTCGCTGTCTTCGCCGGCTCGTCGGTCGGGCCGAGCTCGACGACCCCGTCGTGGGTCCGGCCACCCAGGGCCGTCCGGGCGACCGCGCCGCTGGCGCCGCCGGCCTTGGTGACCTCCGACAGGAACGTGTTGAGCGGACCCCACTGCTCCACGCCGGAGGTCGCCGCCTCGACCGAGGCCTGCCCGCCCATCAGCGAGCGGACCACGTCCTCGAGGGACTCGCCGTAGCGCTGGAGGAAGGTGGAGCCCAGGCTCTGGCCGTGGTCGGACACGACGACGATCCGGTACGGCCGCGGGGCGTCCTTGGCGGCCTTCTCGAGGATGCCCAGCTGACGGTCGACCCCGTCGAGGGCGTCGAGCGACTCGCTGCGCTCCGGGCCGCTGTGATGGGCGATCTCGTCGTAGTCGGTGTAGTCGATGTAGATGACCGGTGTCCCCAGGTACATCTCCTCCATCACGAGCGAGGTCCCGAGGGCACGCAGGGCGACGTTCGTGGCCGCCCGGGCGAACGGGTAGGGGCCGCCCCGGTGCATCCGCGGGATGATGCCGGCCCGGCGCTGGCGACGGGCCTGGACGATCTCCTTGACCACCTCGGCGAAGAACAGGACGATCATGTGGAGGTAGCCGTAGGGGCTGATGAAGAACGAGGTGAAGGCCTTGCTGTCGCCGAGGCCCTGCTTGGAGCCCTTGATCGTGGCCATCGTCAGGTAGGCGCGGGTGGCGTCACCGGAGACGAGGTTGTTGATGCTGGCCCCGCCGTTGCTCAGGAGCCCCTCGCCGTTGGAGACCCGCCGGACGATCTCCGTGGCGTCCGCGGGATGGTTCGAGACCATCAGCCGCTTGGCCTTCTTCTCGTACCACCGGAAGGCCGGGATGCCGTCGTTGTTGCCGTGGAGGATGCCGGCCTGGCTGGCCGACGTCTGCGACGGGAGCATCGCGGTCCAGCCGTCGAGGCGATGACTCCCCTCGCGGACCCAGTGGCTCATGACCGGGACACGGCCGGCGCGGATCTGGCGGCTGATGACCGGATGGGGCAGGCCGTCGATCTGGGCGATGACGACGCCCGGTTGCTCGCTCCGGACCACCGAACGGCTCCGGCTGGTGAGCTGCCGGACGAGGGTCCCGTAGAAGGATTCGTCCTCGTCGACCGACATGAGGGCGGTCAGGATCGTGTTGATGAGAGCGAAGACCCATGAGGCCCAGAACGCCGCCCAGAACCCGTTGACCGTGACCCCGGGCAGGCGGTTGGCGATCACGATGAAGACGAGCACCTGGAAGACGAGCGAGACGACGGCGACCGCGACCACCGAGATGCCCGAGACGAGGCCGATGAAGATCGGCCGGACGAGCAGGTTGAGGAGCCCCAGGAGGATCGCCGCCGCGATGAGGTTGCCGAGGTTGGTGATCGTGAGGCCGGGCATGATGGCGGCGGTGACGAACAGGGCGATGATCGTCATCACGACCGACAGGAGCACCCGCCGGATGGTCCGGCCCGGCGCCCCGCGCCACGTCCAGAGGAGGCGGAACTGGGTCCGGTAGTACTCGACGAGGGTGTGGATCGCGCTCACGGAAAGGGTCTCCTCCGCTCCGATATCGCGACCAGTGTAGGGGGCGACGCGGGCGGTCGAACGGTCCATCCTGCGGCACGTCGGGCGACGACCCGAGCGGACCGGCCGGCGATGGCGACGCCGATTACGATGCCCTGATGCAGGCTTCCGAGGCGGACCTCCGCCGGCTCGTCGCCATCGTCCCTGTCCGCTCCCTCGAGGGGGCCAAGTCGCGGCTGGGCGGCTCGCTCGACGCGGAGGAGCGGACGGTCCTGACGGGCGGCCTGCTCGAACGCACCGTCCGGGCGGCGCTCGACGTCCCGGCGATCGAATCGGTCGTCGTCGTCAGCCCGGATCCGGTCGTCCTCCGGCTGACCGCGGCGCTCGGGGCGACTCCGGTCCGCCAGACCGACGAGGGCCTCAACGAGGGTCTCCGGGCGGCCGTCCGGTGGGCGGTCGCGGACGGCGCCAGCGCGATCCTCGTCCTCGCCGCGGACCTGCCGGCCGCCGACGATCGCTCGGTGCGGACCGTCGTGGAGGCCGCGGTGGAGGCCATGACCCCCGGCCGATCGCTCGTGGCGATCGTCCCGGATCGCCACGGCGAGGGCACGAACGCCCTCCTCCTGAGCCCACCCGACGTCATCGCGTTCGCCTTCGGGCCCGGCAGCCGGGCCGCCCATCGAGCGGCCGCCGAGGCGGTCTCGGCCGCCGTCGTCGAGGTCGAGAGCCCGCTGTCGTTCGACCTCGACCTGCCCGAGGACCTCATCCGCGCCGAGGAGCTCGGGCTCCTGGACCCCGCCCGTGGCGGCTGACGACGCCCGACGGCCGAGCCGCGGCAGGAGCGCACCGAGCGCCACCGACGCCGCTCCCGACCTGGTCGTGCTGGCGCTCGAGGGGATCCCCGAGATCAGGGTCGGGGACGACCTCCCAGGGCTGCTCGCGGAGGCCCTGACCCGGCTCGCGGATCGGGTCGCCGTCCTCGGCGGGCCGCTCCACCCCGGCGACGTCCTCGTCGTCACCCAGAAGGTCGTCTCGAAGGCCGAAGGGGCGATCGTCGACCTGACCACCGTCGAGCCCCGACTCGAGGCGATCGCCTTCGCCGAACGCTGGGAGCGCGACCCGCGCCAGGTCGAGGTCGTCCTGCGCGAGGCGGTCCGGGTGGTCCGGATGGCCAACGGCGTGATCATCACCGAGACCCGCCACGGGTTCGTCTGCGCGAACGGCGGGATCGACGCATCCAACGTGGGCCCCGAGAGCGGCTCGATCGTCACCCTCCTGCCGGTCGACCCGGATGCCTCGGCCGCCCGGATCCGGGAGCGGGTCCGGGAGCGCCTCGGGGTGGACCTCGCCGTCGTGATCTCCGATTCGTTCGGGCGTCCGTGGCGCTGGGGGATCGTCGACGTCGCGATCGGGGCGGCCGGCCTGCTGCCCCTCGAGGACCTCCGCGGGACGCCCGATGCCGACGGGCGGGTCATGCGCGCCACGGTCCGGGCGGTCGCCGACGAGATCGCCTCGGCGGCGGAGCTCGCCCTCGGCAAGGTCGCCGGGCGGCCGGCGGCGGTCGTCCGCGGGGCCCGGCCGCTCCGCGGCGAGGGCTCCGTCCGCGACGCGCTCATCCCCGAGGCGATGGACCTCTTCCGCTGAGGTGCGGGGGCCGATCGACCCGGCCGGGTCGATCGCGCCCCGGGCAGAGAACCGACCACCGACGTACCCTCGGGCCATGAAGGTGGGCCTGCAGATCAGCTCGTTCACGTGGCCCGGTGGCGCCGCGGGGATCGGCCCGACGCTCGCCCGGATCGTCCGGACCGCCGACGACGTCGGCTTCGACTCGATCTGGGTCATGGATCACTTCTTCCAGATCCGGGGCAACGGCCCGGAGGAGGACCCGATGCTCGAGGGCTGGACGACCCTCGGCTTCATGGCCGCCAACTCCTCCAGGGCCCGGCTCGGGCTGATGGTCGGCGGCGTCCACTACCGCCAGCCGGGTCTGTGGATCAAGGCCGCCACCACCCTCGACGTGCTTTCGGGGGGGCGCGCCTGGCTCGGGATCGGGGCCGCCTGGAACGAATCGGAGAGCCGTGGGCTCGGGTTCACCTTCCCACCCCTCGGCGAGCGCTTCGAGCTGCTCGAGGAGACCCTTCGATTCGCCCACGGGATGTGGCAGGGCGACCGCGGCAGCGAGACCGCCCTCGATGGCCGCCACCTCCACGCGACCCGGTTGCTGAACTCGCCCCAGGCGCTCACCCGACCGCATCCGCCGATCATGGTCGGCGGCGGCGGCGAACAGAAGACCCTGCGCCTCGTCGCTCGCTACGCCGATGCCACGAACGTCTTCGGCGACCCGCCCCGGATCGCCCACAAGTACGCGGTCCTGCGCGAGCACTGCGAGCGGCTGGGCCGGCCCTACGACGAGATCGAGCGGTCGACCCTCCAGTCGGTGAACATCAGCCCCGACGGCACGGGCGGCTCGGAGTCTCCGAGCCGGGTCGTCGACCGGTTCGGCGAGTTGAGCGACGCCGGCGCCCAGCACGTCATCTTCAGCCTCCGCGGCGTCGACGACATCGCCCGGCTGGAGCTCGTCGGGCGCGACGTCATCCCGGCGCTGCGAGGCCTCTGAGCGCGACCGTGAAGACGGGTCCTGCCCGGTCCCGGTACCTTCGGGCCATGGGCCCTGCCGGGCGATGAGGACGAAACTCCCACCATCACCGCACCGCACCCCTCCCGGAGGGCACGCCGGGCGAGCGGCGGCGCATGGACCACGTCGGATGGAGGAAGGTCCCGTGCGCACGGTCCCCGCTCCTGTCGCGTCCCCGACCCAGGCACCGCTCACCGGAGACCTCGGGGCCATCCGATGAAGGCGTGGGGGGATGCACCGAAGAAGCGGACCGACGACCCGGAGATCCGCCGCCTCACGGGACCCGCCCGCGATCCCGCGTCGCAGAGCCCCGTCGAGTCGTCGTACGGCCAGGGTCGGGCCCGCGCCGGTCGAGGACGGATCCCCGAACCCCCGGCGCCCTGCGGTCTCGGAGACTCGGCGCCGGACCCACGGCTCCCGGCGATCCCGCGGGCCCACGCGGCGCTCGACGCGCTCGGCTACCAGATGGGCCAGGAGGAGCTCCGCGATCCGATCGTGGCGGCCGCTGCCCTCGACGCGCTCCGGCGTGGGGTCCACGTGAACACCCCGCTCCTCCTCGCCGTCCTCGACGGTCAGGACTTCCCCTGGGTCTGGCCCGCCGACGGCGGACCGGGGTCGGCCATGTACCGACGCTGCGACGGGCTCGACATCAACTGGCGACCGCGGGAGTCCGAGGCCCGGCGCGCCGATCCCGCGGCCTACGCCCGTCGGCTCGTCGAGCCGATCGCCCAGGTCCAGACGCTCGAGTTCCTCGCGGCGCTCGTCGAGCGGGGCGGACCGCCCGGCGAGGCTGCCGCGCCGATGCTCCTCCAGCACACGCCGGCGGTCGAGTCGGGGTTCGCCCGGTTCGTCTCGGCCGACGACCCATGGCGCGACCTGTTCGCCCTCTGGCAGCTCTCGCGCGCCCCGCGTCTGCTCGACCGGATCTGGTTCCTCGCGGTCGCGATCGCCTACATGTACGCGTCGCAGGCCCGCAAGGTCGGCGGGGCGGTGATGGGTACCGGCCCGTTCCGGGGCGAGCCGCTCGTCTCGGCGAGTGCCGCCCTGGGCACCGTCCTCTGGCGGCTGCGGATCTACCCCTCGCTCGTGCCGCTCCTGATGACCCTCTGCAAGCGGTCCGCCCAGACACCCGGCGGGGCCCGGCCGGATCGGGTCGGCACCCGGGATCCCGGGGCCTGGCACGACCCGCGGCAGCCGGACGATGTCCTCACCACCCTCGTCGTGGCCGACCTGCTCCTGTCGCTCGACCCCGACTACGACCCGGCCGCCACCGTCGACTGGCTGGAGCGCCGCCAGGAGCCGGAGGGCTGGTGGCGAGCCCTGGGACCGGAGGTGCCCTGGCTGACGGGTGCGGTGGCCGAGCTCCTCGAGCGGGCCCGGCTGCCCTTCCCCGACCGCTTCCGGTGGCCGGGCGCCCTCCGGCTCGACCTCGACCGGCGGACCCAGATCCCGACGTTCGCCTGGTTCGCGGACCTCGCCCGGAGCATCCAGGAGGTGCCCGGCCTGGCCGGCATGACCTGGGAGATCGCATTCATCGACCTGGCCGGGTTCGGCCTGTTCAACTCCGCGCTCGGTCAGGCCAAGGGAGACGACGTGATCGGCGACTTCGGCCGGGCGTTGACGGGGATCCCCGGTACGCGGGCGATCCGCGATGGCGGCGACGAGTTCGTGGTCATCGGGACGCCCGGCTCGAGCGGACTCTACGAGCGGCTGGAGATCTTCCGGAAGGCCTGGCTGGGGTGGTTCCGGGACCGGTACGTGGGCGTCACGCCGCCGGTCCGGCCGCGGATCCTCGTGACGACCACGAAGGGGAGCGAGCTGGCGGCCGCCCGCGAGCGTCTCGGTCGCGAGATCGGCCCGTTCAAGGCGGCTCCCGGCAACGCGGACCCGCCCGACGACGGGGTCCAGGCCCGGGTCTGACGCCGGGTCCTCCCTCGTCGTCCGATCACCGACCGAGCACCCGGCCGGAGCCCCACGGACCCGACGTCCGCTCGCGGCATACTCCCCAGGAGTATCAGTCTCGTGCTACGATGAGGGTCGGCGCTACCATGGCGCCGACGCGACGAACCACCCGCCGCGACCCTGCGCGAAGGAACCTCCGGCGATGACCGACCAGACCCCCGAAGACCCCGAGACGAGCGGACCGAACGGCAGCTCCCCGGCGCCCGTCGACCCGGCCTTCACGTTCGGCGGCCTGGCGATCGACTTCAGCAGCGATACCGGCGCCGTCCCGCTCGCCGCGGCGGTCACGCCGATCGCCTTCGGCGCGGAGGATGCGATCGCGACCCCCGGGTCCGGCGGTCCGTCTGCGGTCGCGGCCCATGGCGGGCGGACCGAGGCGAAGGTCCTCATCGTGGGCTCCGGACCAGCCGGTCTGACGGCGGCGATCTACGCGGCCCGGGCGAACCTCGAACCGATCGTCCTGGCCGGGACGGCGCCCGGCGGCCAGCTGATGATCACCAGCGACGTGGAGAACTATCCCGGTTTCCCGGAGGGGATCCAGGGCCCGGACCTGATGGCCCGCTTCCGCGAGCAGGCGGTCCGCTTCGGGACCCACGTCGTCGACGTCGACGTGGACCGGGTCGACTTCTCGTCCCGTCCCTTCCGCCTCTGGGCTCGCGGCGTGGAGTACCGGGCCGAGTCCGTCATCATCGCCACCGGGGCGAGTGCGATCTGGCTGGGGCTCGAGAGCGAGACCCGCCTCCGCGGTCGTGGGGTGAGCGCCTGCGCGACCTGCGACGGGTTCTTCTTCCGGGACAAGGAGATCGCGGTCGTCGGCGGCGGCGACACGGCCCTCGAAGAGGCCACGTTCCTCACCCGCTTCGCCCGCAAGGTCCACCTGCTCCATCGGCGAGACGAGTTCCGGGGCAGCAAGATCATGGTCGAGCGCGCCTTCGAGAACCCGAAGATCGAGGTCCACACGAACACCGCCGTCCAGGAGGTGCTCGGCGAGGCCCACGTCGAGGCCCTCAGGCTGCGCGACACGACGACCGGCGCGGAGCGGACGATGCCGGCCGAGGGCCTGTTCATCGCGATCGGCCACAAGCCCGACAGCGAGGTCTTCCGGGACTGGCTGGAGGTCGACCAGAAGGGCTACCTCGTGGTCCACGACCACACCACGACCCGGATCGATGGCGTCTTCGTGGCTGGTGACGTCCACGACCACCGCTACCGCCAGGCCGTCACCGCCGCCGGCGACGGTTGTCGCGCGGCGATCGACGCCGAACGCTGGCTCGAGGCCCAGGGCATCACCGAGGCGAGCACCGCCGCCGCGTGGTGAGCGCGTCCCGACCGGCGACGATCGGTCGCCGGAGCGCCGTCTGATGGGTCCACGCGGCGGCGGCCGCGGTGGCGGGCGGGGCGGCATGTTCGCCAGGACCGAGGCACCCGAGCATCCCGTCCCGCCCGAGCGCCGAAACCGGACGGTCCGGCGGATCGCCGGGTTCTTCCGCCCCTACCGTCCCCAGGTCGCGATCGTGGTGGTCGCCATCCTGGCGACGAGCCTCCTCGGCCTGATCAACCCGCTCCTGCTCGGGGTCATCTTCGACCAGGTGCTGGTCGGCAAGGACTACACCCACCTCAACCTCTACGTCGGGCTGATGGTCGTCATCCCGATCATCACCGGGCTCATCGGGGTGGGCCAGGCGTACCTCAACAACATCGTCGGCCAGAACGTCATGCAGGACCTGCGCAACGCCCTGTACGCCCACCTCCAGCGGATGCCCCTGCGCTTCTTCACCGACACCCGGACGGGCGAGATCCAGAGCCGTCTGGCCAACGACGTCGGCGGGATCCAGGCCGTGGTGACCGACACGGCGGCGAACCTCACCAGCAACCTGGCGGTGGCCGTCAGCACGGTCATCGCGATGTTCATCCTCAGCTGGCAGCTCACCCTCCTCTCCCTGGCGATCACCCCGTTCTTCCTCTACCTGACCTTCCGGGTCGGCAAGGTCCGGCGGACGGTCTCGACCGAGACCCAGAAGTCGCTGGCCGACCTGTCCGCGGCGACCGAGGAGACGCTCAGCGTGAGCGGCATCCTCCTGTCGAAGACCTTCGGCCAGCAGCAGACATCGATCGTCCGGTTCCGCGACCTCAACCGGCGGCTGGCCGCGCTCCAGATCCGCCAGGCGATGGTCGGTCGCTGGTTCTTCATGATCATCGGGACGATCTTCAGCATCGCCCCCGCGTTCGTGTACTGGCTGGCCGCGAGCCTGGCCCAGAACGGCGTGGCCTCGGCACCGAGCCCCGGTGCGGTGGTCGCCTTCACCACCCTCCAGAGCCGGCTCTTCTTCCCGCTCGGCTCGCTGCTCAACGTCCAGGTGGAGCTGCAGGGCTCGCTGGCCCTCTTCGACCGGATCTTCGAGTACCTCGACCTGGAGCCCGGGATCGTCGACGCGCCGGATGCGATCAGCCTCGATGCCGGGGCCGTGACCGGACGGGTGGCGCTGCGGGACGTGGCCTTCCAGTACCCGGCGGCCACGTCCGGCGTCGCGACGGCGGAGGTGGGGGCCGACGCAGCGGAGACCGACGCGGCCAGCGAGCCGGACGGCGGGATCAGCGCGCTCCAGCACGCCGAGCGACGTGACGAGGTCGAGGCCACGGGCATCGCCGTCCTCCAGTCGGGCGACGCGGCCGACGCCGCCGGCCTGGCCATCGAGGCCGCCGACGAGCGGACCGCTCAGCGGCATGCCCTCGAAGCGATCGGAGCCGGCCCCACGATCGACCAGCCCGGGCCGCGCCCGACCGGGTTCGCCCTCGAGGGGATCACCTTCGACGCCGCGCCCGGGGAGCTCGTCGCCCTGGTGGGGCCGTCGGGCTCGGGCAAGACGACGACGACCTACCTCATCCCACGGCTCTACGACGTCGAGGCCGGCTCGGTCGAGATCGACGGCCACGACATCCGCTCGGTCACCCTCGAGTCGCTCGGTCGGGTCATCGGCTTCGTGACCCAGGAGACCTACCTCTTCCACAGCTCGATCCGGGACAACCTGCGCTATGCCAAGCCGGAGGCGACCGACGCCGAGCTCGAGGCGGCGGGCCGCGCGGCGGCGATCCACGAGCGGATCACCGAGTTCCCGGACGGCTACGACACGGTGGTCGGCGAGCGCGGCTACCGCCTTTCGGGCGGCGAGAAGCAGCGCATCGCGATCGCCCGGGTCCTCCTCAAGGATCCGCGGATCCTCATCCTCGACGAGGCGACCTCGGCCCTCGACACGGTCAGCGAGCGGCTCATCCAGGCCGCCCTCGAGCGCCTCATGGAGGGCCGGACGACGATCGCCATCGCCCACCGCCTCTCGACGATCCTCCGGGCGGACCGGATCCTCGTCTACGAGCGCGGGCGGATCGTCGAGCGTGGGACCCACGCCGAGCTGCTCGCCCAGGGCGGCCTCTATGCGAACCTGTACCACGAGCAGTTCGAGGCATCGGCGCCGGAGTTCGCCGAGGTCGGCGCCGACCGATGAGCGGCGGCCGGACAGCCGATCGCCCGTCGCCTCGACGGGCCCATCCACGATCACGAGGCGTCCCAGGAGCGAGACCGTCATGACCACGATCCGGACCGCGACCCTCCGCCATCGGGGTGAGATGCGCTTCGAGGCGACCACCGGCACCGGACGACACCCGGTCTTCGGGGACGCGGCCGACGAGGAGGAGCTCAGCCCGGTCGAGATCGTCGTCGCCGCCCTGGCCGCGTGCAGCGCGATGGACGTCGTCTCGATCGCCCTCAAGAAGCGCCAGGACTTCACCCGCTACGAGATCCGGGTCCGGGCCGAACAGCGCGACGAATATCCCCAGGTGCTGACCCGGGTCGAGGTCGTCCACGAGGTCGAGGGACCCGGCGTCAGCGAGGCGGCCATCCGGCGCTGCATCGAGCTGTCGGCCACGAAGTACTGCCCGGTCAGCGCGATGATCTCGGCCGGGGCGACCGAGGTCCACCACGGCTACCGGGTGATCGGGACCGGCTCCGAGCCATTCGACACGAGCGGCGAGGTCATCGTCACCGGCCCGTACCAGCGACCGGACGTCCTCCCCGACTGAGGCCGGAGGCCCTGGCGAGGGGCGCCGGGCACGGGCGGCCGGTGGCGTCGGGGCCCGGTCGGCGGCGTCGGGGCCGGTCGGCGGCGTCGGGGCCCGGTCTTGACATACGCCCATCAGGCGAGCACTCGTCACCGCTCGGCCCGATCAGAACCCTCTCGCGACGGCAAACCATCCCGCGCCACGCTGACGGCGGGATGATCCAGCCCGGCGATCGGCATCGCGACCACGATCCCGCTGACGAACGACCGGGTGGTGGGCACCTGACAAGATCCCCGGGGCGTGTCTTCGGGGCGCGGCACGCCGGGTGAGGTCGCCACGAACGTCACGTCCCGGCGCGGTCCCCATGGCCCCGTGGCAAGCCGTGGCACGCCGCTGCGTCCAGCCCTTGCATGACTATGCAGGCCAATGTATAGTCATGCGGACCATGACGGCGATCCACCCCGACCGCGAGACGAGACGGCCGCCTGTGAGCGGCCACGCGCGCCCGTGAGCGCGGACCTCGAGGCGTGGGCCGAGGCGGATCGCCGGCCTGGCGCCCTTCCTCCGATCCGCGTGGCGGTCATCGGGGCGACGGGCTACGTCGGCGCCGAGCTCGTCCGCCTCCTCGACCGGCATCCGGCCGTCCAGATCGTCGGGCTCGTGGGCCGAGGGCGCGACGACGAGCCGGTCGGCTCGATCCACCCGCACCTTGCGACGACCCCGCACCTCGTCGACGCCGAGGTGCCCGATGCGGATGCCATCTTCCTGGCCCTGCCCCACGGCGTCGCCGCGGACCTCGTCCCGGGGATCGTGACGACCGGCGCCACGGTGATCGACCTCGGGCCCGACTTCCGTCTGCACGACCCGGCCGACTATCCGCGCTGGTACGGGTTCGAGCATCCCCATCCCGAGCTCCTCGCGAAGGCGGTCTACGGGCTCCCGGAGTTCCACCGCCGCGACCTCGGCCGGCTCGCCGAGGCGCCGGTCCGGATCGTCGGGTCGCCGGGCTGCTATCCCACCGCCACCCTGCTCGCCCTCGCGCCGCTCGCCTGGAGCGGGTTGATCGGCGACCTCGTCGTCGACGCGAAGAGTGGCGTCTCCGGCGCCGGTCGCGATCCGAAGGCGGAGCTCCATTTCGGCGAGGTCAACGAGAGCGTCCGCGCCTACGGCCTCGGCGGCCATCGGCACGTCGCCGAGATCGAGCAGGAGCTGGCCGGCCTGACCGCCGAAGCCGAGCTGGCCGGGGGCGCGAACCCGGGAGCGAGCGGGGTCGACTTCCTGCCCCACCTCATCCCGATGAACCGCGGCATCCACTCGACCTGCCACGTCCGGCCGAGCCGCTCGATCGACCAGGCCGACCTCGACGCGATCTACGCCGCGGCCTATGCCGACGAGCCGTTCGTCGACGTCGTCGGGAGCGCTCCGGCGACGCGCCACGTCCACGGCAGCAACTTCGCCCGGGTCCACGTCCGGTACGAGCCCCGGTCCGGACGGATCGTCGCGATCGGGGTGATCGACAACCTCGTCAAGGGGGCCGCCGGCCAGGCGATCCAGGCCTTCAACCTCGTCCATCGCCTGCCCGAGACGCTGGGGCTCGAGCAGCACCCGCTCGCGCCGTGACGACGCAGGCCTCCGAACGGACCAGCGACCCGGGCGCGGCCATCGGCGACCCGCTCCCGAGCACCCTGCCCCCGGTCGAACGACGGACAACGGTCCCTGCCGGCTTCGTCGCCGGCGGCGCCACCGCCGGGATCAAGGCATCCGGACGACCGGACCTGGCCGTGGTCCGGACCGTCGGCGGTCCGGCCGCCGCCGCGGCGGTCTTCACCCCGAATGCCTTCGCGGCGGCTCCCGTCCGGCTGTCCCAGGCCCATCTCGCCGCGACCGCGCCGCGAGGGTACGGTCGCTACGGCTGGGCGGACGCCGTGGTCTCGACGAGCGGCTGCGCGAACGCGGCGACGGGTCCGGCGGGCGACGCCGACCAGCTCGAGGTCGCCCGCGCGCTGGCCGGGGTCGCGGGGATCGAGGTCGAGCGGACGCTGCTCCTGTCGACCGGCGTCATCGGGACCCGCCTTCCGCTCGATCGGGTCCGGACCGGCCTGGAGACCCTCGTCCCGCACGGGCTCGAAGCCACCGAGGCGGGGCTCGAGGCCGCCGCCGTCGCGCTCCGGACCACCGATTCGCGGACGAAGTCGGCCACCGTCGCCCTCGTGCTGCCGGGCCCGGACGGTTCGCCGGTCGAGGTCCGGGTGACCGGGATCGCCAAGGGCGTCGGGATGATCCATCCCCGGATGGCGACGATGCTGGCGATCGTGCTGACCGACGCGACGGTCGAGCCGGTCGTCCTCCACGGGCTGCTCCGACCGGCCGTCGCCCGGACCTGGGACCAGCTCAGCGTCGACGGCGACACGAGCACCAACGACACGGTCTTCGTCCTCGCCTCGGGCACCGCCGGGGCCGCGCCGGTCGAGCCCGGGAGCGAGGCGGCGGCGCTCCTCGGTGCGGCCCTGGAGGCCGTGGCCCGGGACCTGGCCCGTCAGCAGGCCGCCGACGGGGAGGGTGCCACGACGCTCGTGACCTGCCAGGTCTCCGGGGCCGTCGACGACGCCGATGCCCGGGCGGTGGCCCGGGCCGTGGTCTCGAGCAGCCTGGTCAAGGCGGCGGCCCACGGGCGCGATCCGAACTGGGGCCGGATCGTCGGCGCCGCCGGCAACGCCCGGCTGGCCGATGCCGCCGTCCTCGAGGCGGGCGGCCTGTCACCGGAGGCGGCCCGGACGCGGGCGGGCGGACCGGCCACCGTCGACCCTTCACGCCTCCGGGTCGCGATCGCCGGCCATCTCGTCTTCGACGGGCCGGCCGGCGGGCCGGCGGTGTTCGACCGGGCGGCGGCTCGCGTCGCGATGGATGCCCCGGAGGTCCTCTTCCGACTCGAGCTCGGTCTCGGCGACGGGTCGGGCGAGGCCTTCGGCTGCGACCTCACGGAGGCCTACGTGATCGAGAACTCGGAGTACACGACATGACCTGCCTCGTCGGCGCCGACCGATGAGTGAGGTACTGGTCGTCAAGCTGGGCGGGACGACCATCGCCGACCAGCGCCAGGTCCTGGTGGAGGTCGCCGCGGTCGCCCGACGCCGGCCGGTCGTCCTCGTCCACGGGGGCGGCAAGCGGATCAGCGAGTGGCTCGAGCGGCTCGGCGTGCCCTCGCGCTTCGAGGGTGGTCTCCGGGTCACCGATGCCGCCTCGCTGGAGGTGGCGGCCGCCGTCCTCCGCGGGGTCGTCAACAGCGAACTCGTCGCCGGCCTGCGCGACCTGGGCGTCGACGCGGTCGGCCTCTCCGGGGTGGACGGCGGCCTGCTCATCGCCGAGCGGGTGCCGGGGATGGGCCTGGTCGCGCACGTGGTGGGACTGCGCCGCGACCTGCTCGACTCGCTCCTCGTCGGCGGACAGGTCCCGGTCGTGGCGCCGCTCGCCCGCGATGAGGAGGGCATCGTCTGCAACGTCAATGCCGACGACGTGGCGGCCGGGATCGCGGCGGGGCTGGGTGCCCGTCAGCTGGTCCTCCTGACCGACGTCGATGGCGTCCGGGACGCGGCCGGCGGCCGGCTCGACACGCTGACCGTGGGCGAGGCCGAGGCCCTCATCGCCGACGGCACGATCGCCGGCGGGATGGTCCCGAAGATCCGGGCGGCCCTGGCCGCGCTCGGCTGGGACGGGGCCGAGGCGATCATCGCCGACGCCTCGGCGCCCGATGCCCTCGCCCGGGCCCTCGACGACCCGACGTTCGGGACCCGGCTGACCGCCGGCCGATCGCCCCGGGTCGGGGCCGCCTGAGGCCGGGAGGATGCGCAACGGGACCTCGGCCGGGACGCGCCACGACCGCCAGCGGGTCATCCGCGAGATCGTCGCCCGGACGTCGATCGGCAGCCAGGGCGAGCTGGCCGACGAGCTCGGCCGGCGGGGCTTCGCGGTGACCCAGGCCACCGTGAGCCGGGACATCGCGGAGCTCGGTCTGGTGAAGGTCTCGCGGGGCGAGCGCCACGTCTACGTCGCGCCGGAGGACCTCGCGGTGCGGGTCCCGGCCTCCGATGAGCGGCTCCGCCGGCTGCTCGCCGACATCCCGGTGACCGTCGGCCGGAGCGGGCTCATCCTCCTGCTCATCGGGACACCGGGCACGGCCTCGTCGATCGCCCAGGCGATCGACGACTCGCCGCTGACCGAGCAGGAGGGAACGCTCGCCGGCGACAACACGCTGCTCGTCCTGTTCGCCGACGAGGTCCGCCTCGAGCGCTGGCTCGACCGGTTCCGGGCGATCCAGGCCGCCGCCAGTGCGACGCCCGGCCCGATCTCGAGCGCCGGCGGCGCGGCCTTCTCCCCGTCATCGACCCACCCATCTCCGGAGGCACTCGCATGAACAAGGTCGTCCTCGCCTACTCGGGCGGGCTGGACACCTCGGTCGCCGTCGCCTGGCTCAGGGAGCAGTTCGACGTCGAGGTCGTCACCCTGACCATCGACCTGGGCGGCGGATCGTTGCGCCACGGCGTCGAGCGCCGGGCGATGAGCGCGGGCGCGACGAAGGCCTACGTGGTCGATGCCCGGGAGCGGTTCGTCACCGACTTCGTCTGGCCGCATCTCCAGGCCGGGGCCCTCTACCAGGGCGCCTATCCGCTGGCCACCGCGCTCGCCCGCCCGCTCATCGCCCAGCTCCTCGTCGAGGTCGCCCAGCGCGAGGGGGCCGACGCGGTCGCCCACGGCTGCACCGGCAAGGGCAACGACCAGGTCCGCTTCGACGTGGCCGTCCACGCCCTCGACCCGGGCCTGGAGGTGATCGCCCCGATGCGGGTCGGGATGGGCCTCTCCCGTGACCAGGAGATCGACTACGCGATCGCCCGGGGGATCGAGATCCCGATCACGAAGAGCTCGCCGTACTCGATCGACGTGAACCTGTGGGGGCGCTCGTGCGAGACGGGCGTCCTCGAGGACCCCTGGACGGCGCCCCCGGCCGACGCCTACGAGTGGACGGTCGCGCCGGGCGACGCCCCGGCCCCGGTCGAGGTCACGATCGGGTTCGAAGGCGGGATCCCCGTCGCCCTCGACGGAGAGCGACTCGATCCGGTCGCGCTGGTCGACCGGCTCCACACCCTCGCGGGGACGCATGGGGTCGGCCGGATCGACCACGTCGAGGATCGCCTCGTCGGGATCAAGAGCCGGGAGATCTACGAGACGCCCGCGGCCACGGTCCTGCACACGGCCCACCGGGCCCTCGAGGGACTCACCCTCACGAAGGACACCCTCCGCTTCGACCGGCTCGTGGCCGACGAGCTCGCCCAGCTCACCTACGACGGGCTCTGGTTCAGCGCCCTCCACCGCGACCTGCGAGGCTACGTCGCCTCGTCGCAACGGGTCGTGAGCGGCGAGGCCCGGATCCGGCTCGACCACGGCTCGGCGGTCCTCGTGGGACGACGCTCGCCGCTCTCGCTGTACGACCGCGCCCTGGCGACCTACGACGAGGGGGACGCCTTCGACCACGCTGCGGCCGTCGGCTTCATCGAGATCTTCGGCCTGCCGCTCCGGGTCGAGGCGGCCCGCCACGGGGCCGTCGGCCGGCACCACGGGGCGGCCTGGGCCTGGACCGATCCACTCCTCGATGCCCTGCCGACGACGGTCGAGTCAGCGGAGGCGACTCCGGCCTGACCACGGCCGGCGGGCCGGCCGAGCGCACCGGGCCGGTCGGACGTCCGGCTGCGATCGGGGATCAGGACCGGGCCGGTCCGCCACTGCGGAGGAAGCGGAGCAGGAGCCCGGCGAGCCGGACCAGGACGTAGATGACCACCACGACCACGATGCCCTGCGGGTAGCCGCTCGCATTCTGGTTCCCCGCCACGAACACGAGCGATCCCGCGTCGTCCACCGGACCGCCCGGGCGGTCCGTCGCCGGGTCCGGGGTCCGGGCCTGTCGGAGCTTGCTCGGCTTCGCCATCCCGGCACCGTACACCGTCGACGTCACGGTGCCCAGAGGCCGCCGTCGCTCTCGAGCCAATCGGCGATCCGCTCACAGGCCGCGGCGACGTCGTCGTCGCTGAGGTCGAACTCGCGGACCGGCAGCCGCGACGTCGCGGCCAGGCTCCTGAGGAGCTCCTGCTCGGCGATGAACGCGCCGAGGTCGTCGTACTGCGCTGGCTTCCCCGAGACCGTGAGGCGCTCCGCCCGGGCCGCCTCGAACGTCTCCGGGCGCCGGACGAGCAGGGCGACGTGGAAGCCCAGGGGCAGGAGCCGTTCCTCGAGCCAGTCGAAGTCGACCTCCCTCCCCCGCTCGCGGAGCTGGAAGGCCCGGGTCGACAGGTGGAACCGGTCGACGATCCAGCTGTAGTAGCGCTGGAGTTCGAACAGCCGCGCCCATGTCGCGTACGTCTCCATCGCCTGGGGCTCCTGGTCGAGGTCGTAGTCGATCGGCCCGCGACCCCACGGGAACGGGCTGAAGCCGCACCACTCGGCCGAGATGAGCGGCGAGTGGTACCGATAGCGCCGGGGCCCGACGATCCGGGGATGCTCGTTCAGGGCGAACGCGACGTCGGTCTTGTGGGTGAGCCGGGTCCCCTCCAGGATGATCTTCGGGGTCATCTTGGCGCGGCGCTCCGGCGTGACCGTGGCCTCCATCGGTCCGCCTACCCTGCCGCCTCCCGACGCAACCGGGCATAGCCCGGCTTGATGACCTCGTCGATGAGGCGGAGCCGCTCGTCGAACGGCAGGAAGGCGCTCTTCATCGCGTTGAGGGTGAGCCATTCCATCTCGCCCAGGCCGATGCCGAAGGCGGCATCGAGGGCCGCGAACTCGCTCGACAGGGTCACGCCGGACATGAGCCGGTTGTCCGTGTTCACCGTCACCCGGAACCGCAGCCGCCGGAGCAGGTCGATCGGATGCTCCTCGACCGAGGCCACGAGCCCGGTGTGGACGTTCGACGTCGGACAGAGCTCGAGCGGGATCCGGCGATCCCGGACATAGGCGGCCAGGCGCCCGAGACGGGCGTGGCCGCCGGCGCCGACCTCGATGTCGTCGACGATCCGGACGCCGTGCCCGAGGCGCTCGGCCCCGAGGTCGATCGCCTCGCGGATCGACGGCAGCCCGTAGCCCTCGCCGGCGTGGAGGGTCAGGTGGAAGCTGGCGTGGGTGAGTCGGTGGAACGCCTCGGCGAAGCGTCCCGGCGGGTAGCCGGCCTCCGGCCCGGCGATGTCGAAGCCGACCACGCCCTCGTCGCGGTGGCGGATGGCGAGCTCCGCGATCTCCAGGGCCCGATCCGCCTGGCGCATCGCCGTGACGAGCTGCCGGACGACGATCGGCCGGCCGTTGATGGCCGATCGGTCCGAGCCGGTCCGGAAGCCCTCGCGGGCGGCGTCGACCACGGTGTCGAGCGACAGCCCGCGCTCGGTCGACAGCTCGGGCGCGTAGCGCACCTCGGCATAGACGACGCCGTCGGCGGCGAGGTCCTCGGCGCATTCCGCGGCGACCCGGGCGATCGCCTCGGGGGTCTGCATCACGCCCACGGTGTGCGCGAAGGTCTCCAGGTAGAGCTCGAGCGACTTGCGGTCGGCGCCTCGCCGGATCCAGGCCGCGAGCTCGTCGGCGTCCGTGGTCGGCAGGCCGTCGTAGCCGGTCGCGGCCGCCAGCTCGACGATGGTCCCCGGCCGCAGTCCGCCATCGAGATGGTCGTGGAGGAGGACCTTCGGTGCGCGCCTGATCGTCTCGAGCGGGATCGTCATGAGGTCATCGTAGCCGTCGGCCGGACGAGCGGACGGGCCGTCCAGCCCGTACGATCGCGACGGGAGGACCGATGGGAGGGATCGTCGCGCACGCCCACAGCCACGGCGTCGACTTCGAGCTGCGCCTGGAGCGGGACGACGTCCTGCCCGGGACGACGACGAAGGGCGCGGTCGTCATCTCCGCCCGGGACGGCGTGCCGGCCAGGGCGATCCTGGCCAGCCTCATCGCGACCGAGCAGTGGAAGTACACCGAGACGACGACGGACGGCGAGGGCCATCCGACGACCCGGGTCGTGACCCGCGTGGTCGAGCTCCAGCGTCTGCCGGTCGCGCTGTCCGGGCCGGTCGAGCTGGCGCCCGGGGAGCGTCGCGAGCTGGCCTTCGAGGTGCCCGTGCCACCGCTCGGCCCGGCGACCCTCGAGGCGACGGTCAGCCGGCTGACCTGGGACCTCGAAGTCAAGCTCGACTGCGAGGCCGCCCCCGACGCGGCCATCGTCATCCCGGTCCGGGTGCTCCAGCCGACCGCTCTCCTGCGGGCCGGCGTCGTGCGGGTCGGCGCGTTCGCCCTCTACGAAGCGGCCGACTCGTCCAGCGGCGACGCCCGGGCCACCGTCGAGATCCAGCCGATGCCGATCTGCGTCGGCGCGCCGATCGAGGGGACCCTGACGATCGAGACGGACGGCGAGATGGACCTCCAGGAGGTCCGGCTCGAGCTCCGGGTCAAGGTGCAGGCGACGGTGAGCGGGGGCCGGGACGAGGAGCTCATCGCCTGGGCGGGGCGGTTGGCCGGCCCCGGCCGCTTCGGTGGCGCGTCGCAGGCCATCCCGTTCCGGGGCGATATCCCGCCGACCTACCTGCCCACGATCGAGCTGCCCCACGGCCGAGCCGACGCCACGTTCCACGTCATCCTGGCCCGGGCCTGGGCGCCCGACTCGCACCTGGTCCGCGAGGTGACCGTCTGCTCGACCACGGAGATCTGAGCAGACGCGCCGGCCGGTCCGCCTGCCCTGCCCAGGTCTGCCTCAGGCGCGATCGAGACGAGCGCGCGCCGCCGCGAGAGCCGCCGAGACCCGGGCCGGCGCGGTCCCGCCCACGACGTCGCAGGCGGCCACGGCGCCCTCGATCGAGGCGGCCGCCCGGACGAGGTCACCGGCCCCCGGATCGTCGGCCAGAGCGACCGCCGCCGGGTCCTCGCTCGCCCGGAGCGCCGCCCGGATCGTTCCGTCGTCGAGCGCCGCGAGACCGACCCCGGCGAGCTCGGCGGCGGCGACCAGGGCCCCGACGACGTGGTGGGCAGATCGGAACGGGACGCCTCGCCGGACGAGGGTGTCGGCCACCGCGGTCGCGGTGGTGAACCCCTCCTCCGCCGCGGCCCGCATCGCGGCCGCGTCGACCGCCAGCGTGTCGACGATCCCGGCCATGACCCCGAGCGAGGCTTCGAGCGTGGCCGCGGCCTCGAACAGCGGCGCCTTGTCCTCCTGGAGGTCGCGCTGGTAGGCCAGCGGCAGTCCCTTGAGCAGGGTCAGCATCCCGGCCAGCGATCCGATGACCCGGGCAGAACGGCCGCGGACGAGCTCGGCGGGGTCGGGGTTCTTCTTGTTCGGCATCATCGAACTGCCGGTCGAGAAGGCGTCGGAGAGCCGGACGAACCCGAAGCGCGGGTTCGACCACCAGGTGAGCTCCTCGGCGAAGCGGCTGAGGTGGACCATCGCCAGGGCCGCCGCGGCGAGGAACTCGACGACGAAGTCCCGGTCCGAGACCGCGTCGAGCGAGTTGGCCGTCACCCTGTCGAAGCCGAGCTCCCGGGCGGTCGACTCTCGGTCGAGCGGGTAGCCGGCCCCGGCCAGCGCCCCGGCCCCGAGCGGCGACACGTTCGCCCGACGTCGGCAGTCGGCCAGTCGGCCACGGTCCCGCTCGAGCATCTCGACGTAGGCCAGGAGGTGATGCGCGAGGAGGACCGGCTGGGCCGGCTGGATATGGGTCGTCCCGGGCAGGATCGCCGCGCCGTCGCGCTCGGCCAGCCCCACCAGCGCCCGTTCGAGCTGGAGGACGGCGTCGTCGAGCGCGTCGATCGTCCGTCGGAGCCAGAGGCGCAGATCGGTCGCCACCTGGTCGTTGCGCGAGCGACCGGTGTGGAGCTTCCCGGCCAGCGGTCCGATCCGAGCCTCGAGGGCGGCCTCGAGGTTCAGGTGGACGTCCTCGAGGGCGGGGTCCCAGGCGAGCGTGCCGGCTTCGACCTCGGCCCGCAGGCCGTCGAGGCCGGCGATGAGCTGTTCGACCTCATCGGGGGCCAACAGCCCCGCCCGGCCGAGGCCGCGCACGTGGGCGACCGAGCCGTCGAGGTCGTCGAGCGCGAGGGCGGCGTCGATCTCGATCGAGCGGGTGAACGCGGCGACCCGCGGATCGTTGCCGGCCGAGAAGCGACCGCCCCAGAGCTTCATCATCCCTCCGTCCGTCAGGCCGCCCATCGTAGCGGGGGTCGCGGACCGGAGCACCGTCGACCCGTCTGGTCGGGCCACGCTCCGCGGACCCGGCCGGCGCGACCGGGCCGGCCCTAGGCCGGCAGGGTCTCCGGGGTCTCGCCGAGGTAGTGGACGGGCGAGGCCACCCGCAGTCGCTCGGCGGCCTCCTCGGCGCTGAGGTCGCGCTGGGTCTCGGCGAGGAGCTCGTAGCCGACCATGAACTTGCGGACCGTCGCCGAGCGGAGGAGCGGCGGATAGAAGTGGGCATGGAGCTGCCAGTGGTCGTGGTCCGCGCCGTCGAACGGGGCCTGGTGCCAGCCCATCGAGTACGGGAACGGGGACTGGAACAGGTTGTCGTAGCGACTCAGGAGATCGATGAGCGCCGTGGCGAGGGCATCCCGGGCCGACGACGCGAGCTCGGACAGCCGCGTCGTGGGCCGCTTCGCGATGACCAGGGTCTCGAACGGCCAGAGCCCCCAGAACGGGACGACCGCGAGCCACTCGTCGTTCTCCACCACGACCCGAGGTCCGCCGCTCTCCTGGCCCACGTAGTCGAGCAGGAGACGCCGACCGGTCGCCTCGCGGTGACGGCGCTGACCCGCGTCCTCGCGGGCGGCCTCACGCGGGAGGGCGGTCCCGGCCCAGATCTGGCCGTGGGGATGCGGGTTCGACGCGCCCATCGTCTCGCCCCGGTTCTCGAACACCTGGACCCAGCGGTAGGTCGCCCCGAGCTCTTCGGTCTGCTCGGCCCACAGGTCCACCGTCCGCCGGACTGCCGGCTGGCTCATCCGGGCCATGGTCAGGTCATGCCGGGGGGAGAAGCACAGGACCCGGCAGGTCCCCCGCTCACCCTCGGCGACGAGCAGCCCGTCGGCGACCCGGATGTCGGCCGTGTCCGGGCGCAGGGCGGCATAGTCGTTGGTGAAGACGAACGTGTCCCCGTAGTCCGGGTTGCGCTCCCCGTTCGCCCGGACGTTGCCCGGGCAGAGGTAGCAGCCTGGGTCGTAGCTCGGCCGTCGATCGTCGGCGCGGGGGTCCTTCCGACCCTGCCACGGCCGCTGCGTCCGACCGGTCGAGACGAGGACCCACTCGTCGATGAGGGGGTTGTAGCGTCGATGGGGCTGGTCGGCCAGGCCGCCCATGCCGGCCGCGTGGGCCAGGGTCCCCGACGCGGGGTCCGCCCCGTCAGGCATGCGTCTCCGCTCCGGCGAGCCGCAGGCGGGCGGGTTCCCCGACCGGGCGACGCACGGCCGTCGGATCGGCTCCCGGCAGGGCGGCCGGGGCCGTCCCCCCGGTCCGCGGCTCAACGACGACGAACTCGCGGACCCGCGACTCGAGGATCTCGCGCGCCTCGCGGGTGACGTGCGAGTCGGTGATCAGGACATCCGCCTGGTCGAGCCGGGCGATCGAGCTGAGCCCGATGACGCCCCACTTCGTGTGGTCGGCCACCACCACGAGTCGGCGGCCCGCCTCCAGCAGGGCCTGGTCGGTCTCGGCCTCCTGGAGGTTCGGCGAGGTGAACCCGGCGTGGGCATCCATCCCGTGGACCCCGAGGAACACGAGGTCGAGGTTCACGCTCCGGAGGGCCGATACCGCGAACGGCCCGACGAGCGCGTCGGAGGGCGTTCGGACGCCGCCGGTCAGGATGATCGTCTGGCCCTTGCGACCGGCCTCGTGGAGGATGTCGGCGACGCGGGGCGAGTTCGTGACGACCGTCAGGCCCGGGACGTCGACCAGCCGGCGGGCCAGGGCATAGGTGGTGGTGCCGGCCGAGATCCCGATCGCCGTGCCGGGCTCCACGAAGGCGGCGGCGGCCTCCGCGATCGCCTCCTTCTCGCTCTGCTGGAGGGCCGATTTGGCGGCGAACCCGGGCTCGAACATCGCGCTCCCGGGGACCGCCGTGGCACCGCCATGGACCTTCTCGAGGAGGCCCTGGTCGTGGAGGATCTCGAGGTCCCGTCGGATCGTCATGTCGGAGACGCCGAGCTCGCGGACGAGATCGGCCACTCGCACCCCGCCATCCTCGCGGACCCGGTCGAGGATGTACGCCTGTCGCTGGCGCGCTAGCACTCCGACCCTCCGTCGTCCGTACGTTGCCCGTGACGTTCGGGCCGCGCGGCGATACGTCGCGTTGCCTGCCAGATTGCACCACGAACCAACACAAGTCAACGGACTCGCCCAAGTTATCCACAGAGAGGCCGAAATTCCCTTGACATCGGGCAGGCGGAGAACCACAATCCGTGCGGTTGTGTCGGTTTCTGTTGGTCGCTGACCAGGCGTCGACACTCAAGGAGGAGATCGATGGTATCCACCCCGCGCCCTAGCCTGGCGCTCAGGGGCCTCGCGGTCGGAGCCGCGGCCCTCATGCTGTTCTCCGCGTGCAGCTCGTCCGGCAGCTCGCCGAGCGCCGGGGCGGCCGCGCCTGCCGCGACCCCCGCCCCGCCACTCAAATACACCTCGGGGCCGGCCACCGCCGGCACCCTGGGCTCGACGACGATCCGTTCGAACGAGCACGAGACGGTGCCGGCCGCATCCGTCAAGGCGATGGTCGACTACTGCACCGCGAAGACCGGGGCCCAGGCCGTGGTCTCGACCTCGAATCACAACGACTTCCAGGACCAGTTCAACACGTTCATGCAGGGCACGCCCGACGACATCGTGAAGTGGTTCACGGGTGAGCGCCTCCGGTTCCCGGCCCGGAACGGCCTGCTGACGCCGATCGACGACGTCTGGCAGACGATCGCCGCGAACTACACGGACGGCATGGCCAAGGCATCCCAGGGTGACGACGGCAAGAAGTACGCGGTGCCGATCGTCTCCTATCCGTGGGTCGTCCTCTATCGGAAGAGCTTCTTCCAGCAGAAGGGCTACACCGTCCCCAAGACCTGGGACGAGTTCGTGACGCTGGCCAAGAAGATCCAGGCCGACGGCCTCATCCCGCTCGCCTTCGCCGACAAGGACGGCTGGCCGGCGATGGGCACGTTCGATATCCTGAACATGCGCATGAACGGCTATCAGTTCCACGCCGACCTCCTGGCCGGCAAGCAGAAGTGGACCGATCCCAAGGTCCAGGCGGTCTTCGCGAAGTGGGCCGAGCTGTTGCCCTACACCCAGCCCGATCCACTCGGCCGGACCTGGCAGGAAGGCGCCCAGACGTGGGCCAACAACAAGGCTGCGATGTACTTCCTGGGCACGTTCGCGTCCCAGCAGGTGCCGGCGGCGGACCAGGCTGACGTCGACTTCTTCCCGTTCCCGACCCTCGGGACCCAGTACGACTCCGAGTTGGGCATCGACGCCCCGGTCGACGCCTGGATCCTGAGCAAGGCTCCCAAGAACCTTCCAGCCGCCAAGGCGATGCTCGCGTGCTTCGCGACCCCCGAGGCGCAGCTGGCCTTCCTCGGCAAGGACCAAAGCCAGATCCCAGCATCGAAGGTGACGGACACGAGCTCGTTCACCCCGCAGCAGACCAAGATGGCCGAGATCATCGGGGCGTCCGGTGGTGTCGCCCAGTTCCTCGACCGCGATACTCGCTCCGACTTCGCCGGGGCGCAGGGCATGCAGGCACTCCTGCAGGACTTCATCAAGAATCCGTCCCAGGATCTGGCCGCCTACACGGCGAAGATCCAGGGCGTCTACGACTCGCTTCCCGCGCAGTGATCCGCTGAGCCGGACCGAACGCCGTGACGTCTGACGTCGCCGGATCCGCAGCCCCGACCCCGTCCGGGGTCGGGGCTGCGCCCGTTCCACAGCGGCTGAAGGGTCGCGGCCTCCTCACGCGCCGCGACTGGATGGTCCTCGCCCTCCTGTTGGGCATCCCCGCGTTCGTCCACATCTTCCTGGTCTGGGTCCCCACCCTGTTCTCGATCGTGCTGTCGTTCACGAGCTGGAACGGGATCGGCGGGCTCGACCGGATCAAGTTCGTCGGGATCGACAACTACCGGGTGCTGGTGACGACGTATCCGCCGTTCTGGCCCGCGATCACGCATAACCTGATCTGGCTCGGGGTCTTCCTGTTCATCGCGACGCCGCTCGGGATCTTCTTCGCCGTGCTCCTCGACAAGGAGATCCGGGGCACCCGGTTCTACCAGGGCGCCCTCTACCTACCGGTCGTCCTCTCGCTGGCCATCATCGGGTTCATCGCCCAGCTGTTCCTCTCGACGGACCAGGGGCTGGTGAACGGGGTGCTGGCAGCCTTCGGGGTGAAACCCGTCGACTGGCTCGGGAACTCCAGCCTGAACCTGTGGGCCATCCTCGTCTTCGCGAGCTGGCGCCAGGTCGGCTACGTGATGATCCTGTACCTGGCGGGCCTGAAAGGCGTCGACCCGACCCTCCGTGAGGCAGCCAAGGTCGACGGCGCCACGGAGTCCCAGACGTTCTTCCGGGTCGTGTTCCCGGTCATGCGGCCGATCAACATCGTGGTCCTCGTGATCACGGTCATCGAGTCGCTCCGGGCGTTCGATCTCGCGTTCATCATCAACCGCGGTCTCAACGGACTCGAGCTGCTCTCGGTCCTGGTCACGAACAACATCATCGGCGAGGCGAGCCGGATCGGGTTCGGTTCGGCCATCGCCGTCGTGCTGCTGGTGGTCGCCGTCGGGCCGATCATCTTCTACCTCAGCCGGACATTGCGCGAGGAGTCCCGATGACCGCCGTGAGCTCCGAGGTGGCCGCCGCCCAGGTCAGGAAGAAGACGGGGATCCGCTGGCGCCGGACCGCCCTGCACATCTTCCTGTTCACGATGGCCCTGGTCTGGCTCTTCCCACTGGTCTACGCGTTCTACACGTCACTCCGGCCGTATGCGGACACCGCCAAGCTCGGGTACGTCTCGGTCGGCGGGTCGTACAACTTCGACAACTACGTTAAGGCCTTCACCGACGGCAACCTCCCGTCGTACTTCCTCAACACGTTGATCGTGGTGGTGCCGGCGGTCTTCCTGACCCTGCTCCTCGCCTCGATGGCGGCGTTCGTCCTGTCGCGCTTCAGCTGGCGCTTCAACCTGCTCTTCCTGATGCTCTTCACGGCGGGCAACCTGCTGCCCCAGCAGGTCATCATCACGCCCCTGTTCCGCATGTACCTGCTCCTGCCGCTGCCGCCGCTGCTCAGCGACAACGGCCTGTGGTACGACCAGTACTTCGGCATCATCGCCATTCACGTCGCGTTCCAGCTGGGCTTCTGCACGTTCGTGCTCAGCAACTACATGAAGACGCTGCCGCATGAGATCACCGAGGCGGCGGTGGTCGATGGCGCGGGCGTGTTCCAGATCTACTACAAGGTCATCATGCCGCTGGTCCGGCCGGCGTTCGCAGCCCTGGTCGTTCTCGAGACGACCTGGATCTACAACGACTTCTTCTGGGCCCTCCTGTTGATGAAGAGCGGGGAGCGGATGCCGATCACTTCCGCGCTCAACAACCTCAAGGGCAACTTCTTCGTGGATAACAACCTGATCGCCGCGGGCGCGATCATCGTGGCCCTGCCCACCATGATCGTCTTCTTCGCCGCCCAGAAGCAGTTCATCAGCGGACTCACCCTGGGCTCCACCAAGGGCTGACGGCCCGCCGGGAGCCCGCTCGGGCTCCAGCCCGACCAGGCGATCGACGCCCGCGGCACTCGACGAGGGTGCCGCGGTCGATCCCGGGTCAGCGGTCGACGACGCCGGCGCCCTCGGCGGCCCGGACCACCCAGACCCGGGGTGTGCGCCCGGTCCGACCCGGGTACTCGGCCAGGATCCGTGCCCGGAGCGCCTCGACCGCGTCGGGTCGGACGAGGCTGACCGTGCAGCCCCCGAAGCCGGCCCCGGTCATCCGAGAGGCCATCACGCCGGGCACCGCGGTGGCGATGTCCACGAGGGCGTCGAGCTCCGGCGAACTCACCTCGAAGTCGTCGCGGAGCGAGGCGTGGCTCGCCGCGAACAGGCCTCCGACCGCCTCCAGGTCGCCGCCCGCCATGGCCGCCTCCACCCTGAGCACCCGGTCGTTCTCGTCGACGACATGCCGGGCCCGCCGAAGGGCGATCCCGTCGAGCCGCGAGGCGTGTCGCTCGAGCATGGCCGGGTCGACGTCGCGCAGGGAGCGGACGGACGGCTCCTCCTCGCTCAGCAGCCGGACCGCCCGCTCGCAGTCGGCCCGTCGGGCGTTGTACTCGCTCGTTCCGAGCGTCCGCGGGCGTCCGGTGTGGGCGACGACCAGCACGACCGACGACGGCAGGGGCACGACCCGATGGTCGAGCGACCGGCAGTCGAGGAGCACGGCCGCCCCGGCCACGCCGCTCGCCGACGCGAACTGGTCCATGAGCCCGCACATGACGCCGACGTAGGCGTTCTCCGCCCGCTGGGCGATCCTGGCCAGCGAGAGGGGGTCGGTCGCCGGCGCGGCTGGACCGGCCAGGGCCCAGGCCGCGGCCAGCTCGAGGGCCGCCGAGGACGAGAGCCCCGACCCGGATGGGAGACTGCTGTTGAGGGCGCCGTCGAAGCCGTGGACCGGCAGCCCGGCCGCCTCCATCTCGCGGGCCGTCCCGGCCACGTAGTCCAGCCAGCGACCCCGGGCCGGTCCGATCCGGTCGAGGTCGAGCTCGGCCCGCTCCCCGGTCGCGGCGAGGACCAGGCGGATCCGACGATCGCGGCGCGGACGGACGGCGATCCGCACCTCGAGGTCGATCGCCGCAGGCAGGACGAACCCGTCGTTGATGTCCGTGTACTCGCCGATCAGGTTCACCCGGCCGGGCGCCCGGACGACCCGGATGGCGGGCTCGTCGGCGGCGGACCCCGGACCGGCCGGGAAGGCGCGCTCCAGGGCGGCGGCGAGGGCCGCCGGCTGGAGATCGGCGACGGTCGCGGTCGCGGCTCGGCTCAGCTGGAGGCTCCTTTCCACGGGGCGTCGGGGCTCGCGTCGGCGGGCTGACGACATCGTAGACGGAGCGAGGCCGGCCGCGGGCCCATCCGACCGCGATGCAACCGACGGCGGCCCGGGCGGGTTCTCCCTGCGGTCCCGTCCGATCCCGCGTCCGGGTCCATCTTTGGCCTATCCGGTTAGGCCAACACGCGCTATCATCTGCCGATCGACCGCCGCCCGAGGACCCCGATGACGTCCCGACCCACGACCCGAGACTGGCTGCTGTTCGGGTTGATCTCGCTCTTCTGGGGCAGCAGCTACCTGTTCATCAAGATCGGGATCGAGACCCTCGCGCCCTTCACCCTGGTCGCCTGCCGGCTGTTCTTCGGCGGCCTGATCCTGGCCGTCGCCCTGCGGCTCTCGAAGGCGCCCCTGCCGCGGGAGCGCTCGACCTACGGGAAGCTCGTGGTGATGGCCTTCTTCAACATCGTCCTGCCGTTCAGCCTCATCACCTGGGGCGAGCGCTACATCCCGTCGAACCTGGCGGCGATCCTGCAGGCCACCACCCCGCTCTTCACGATCGTCTTCGCCTCGCTCGCCCTGGCCGAGGAGGCGATCACCGTCAACCGGCTCGTCGGGCTCATCATCGGGTTCGGCGGCGTCGTCATCCTGCTCGGTCGCGGGCTCGGAGGCGGCGGCAGCGACCAGGTCATCGGTGAGATCGCGATCGCCCTGTCGTCGGTGTCGTATGCCATCGGCAACGTGTTCGTCCGGCTCAAGATGCGCGGCCAGCACCCGACCGTGCCCGCGTTCTTCCAGGTCGGCATCGCCTTCGTGGTGGTGACGACCCTCGCCCTCGTCTTCGAGTCGCCGATCGAGCTGCCGTCGACGGCGTCGGCGCTCTTCGCGGTCGTCTGGCTCGGAGTCTTCGGCTCGGCCTTCGCCTACCTGATCTACTTCCGGCTGATCCACATCATGGGTCCCACCCGGATGTCGCTCATCACCTATCTCATGCCGATCGTCGCGATCGCCCTTGGATTCGTCGTCCTGGGCGAGGTCATCGACCTGCAGACCCTCGTCGGGACGGCCGTGATCCTGACCGGCGTCGGGCTGGTGAACAGCCCCTTCGGACGGCGGAAGCTGTTCGGGCGGAGCCCGGCCCCGGCTCCGGTGGAGAGCCCTCCCGCCGCCTGATTCGGGCCCCGCGGCCAGCCTGCGGTCGGGGTGGGCGGGCGACGCCGACGACCCTCGGTCAGCCCTCCGTGGCGAGGAGGAACGCGCCGACGACGATGACCGCGGCGGCGGCGAGCCGGCCCAGCGCCGCTCGGCGGGTGGCCGCCTCGCCGAGCCGGAAGGACCCCCACCCGGAGACGAGGACGATCGCCGATTCGCGGACCGGCGCCACTGCCGTCAGCGGCGCGTAGACGTAGGCGACGAGGACGAGCAGGTAGGCGACGACGGTCACGATCCCACCCACCGCCGCGCGACCCCAGCCGGACGCGCCGGGCGATCCCGCGCCGGGTCGGCCGGCCACCGGGGCGGCGGTCGCGAACGCCGCCGGGTCGAGGGTCTCGGTCTCGGTCACCGCGGCGACCGACGCGAGGGCCAGCTCGGCCGGCTCGCGTCGGCGGCGGTCGACCAGGGCGATCCCGCTCAGCAGGAACGCGGCGGTGAACGTCCAGATGAGCGTGGCGTAGAGCCACGGTGGGATGAGCCGGGCGCCGGTGAGGTCGACCGCCGAGTACGAGGCGATGGCGACCCCGGTCGCGACCGCCAGCCAGACCGCCTCCCGGGTCTGCCGCGACATCGCCGCGCGACCCCGGATCACGGCCCACGGTCGCTGGAGGGAGAGGATGCCGGCGAGCAGCAGCGCCACCCCGATCGCCCCCTGGACGCCGAGGCGCTCGCCCAGGAGGACGAGCCCGACGAAGACCGCGATGACCGGGGCGGTCCCCCGCGCGATGGGGTAGACGAGCGAGAGGTCGCCCCGCGAGTAGGCCGCCGAGAGCAGGCCGAAGTAGACCGCCTCGAGGACCCCCGAGGCGACCGCGAGGAGCCACGCCTCGGTCGGGATCGCCGGCCGGCCGACCGCGAGCCACCCGATGGCTCCGACCGGCAGGAGGACGATCGCTCCGACGAGCATCCCCCGGCCGGCCGTCCGGAGCGGATCGCTCGCGGTCTTGAGGAGGATGTTCCAGCCGGCGTGGAGGACCGCCGCGGCGACGAGGAGCCCGAGGACCGCCGGGGGCATCAGCGGCTGCCGGCCAGAGTCATCGGGCGCCGCCCTCGGCCATCTCCTTGAGGATCCGCAGGTTCGTCTCGACCAGCGAGTCGGCCGAGCCGCGGCCGAGCCGGACGAGCGTCTCCACCCAGCGACCGCTCGTCTGGAGATCCGCGGCAGCGATCACCCGGGTGCCCCCGGCCGCCCCGGTCTCGATCGCCCAGGAACGCTCCAGCCGGATGCCGTCGCCGACGAGGATCCAGCGGAACCGGCTCTCGGGTCGGGCCTCGAGGCTCTCGAGGCGGACGCTCGTGCGCAGCAGGCCCAGCCGGAGCCGTGCCGGACGGGTCGCCCCGGCGGCCGGCCAGCTCGCGGCCGCGAGGCCGAGTCGCAGCTCGGGGTAGAGGACGTCCTGGGCGGCGGGGTCGTGGAGGGTCGCCCAGACCACCCGCGGCGCGGCGCTGACGTAGGTCCGTCGCTCGACGCGACCCGTCCCGGCCACGCTCGTGTCGGCCGTCTCAGGCGCCGATCGGGTGCCAGACCGTCTTCATCTCCAGGAAGGCGGCGATCCACTCCGGACGCTGGGCGGCACGATCGTCGGTCCAGTCGAACCGGGCGTCCGCGACGCCCGCCGGCCGGCGCGAGAGCCGCTTCACGCTGTCGGCGGCCGCGATCTCGACCGCACGCTGTTCGGCGAGCTCGACGCCCCAGGTGTCGATGGCGTCGACGTCCACGTGCGCGGCGAGGACCGGCACCAGCTCGGAGCGGTGCCCGGTCAGGATGTTGACGACGCCGCCGGGCACGTCCGAGGTGGCCAGGACCTCGGCCAGGGTCACGGCCGCGAGCGGTCGAGCCTCGGACGCCAGGACGACCGCGACGTTGCCGCCCACGATCGCCGGAGCCAGCCGGCTGACGAGGCCCAGCAGCGACGAGCGTTCCGGCGCGACCACGCCGACCACGCCCGTCGGCTCGGGGATCGTGAAGTTGAAGAACGGGCCGGCGACCGGGTTCGAGTTGCCGAGGACCTGACCGAGCTTGTCGGCCCAGCCGGCGTACCAGACCCAGCGGTCGATGGCCTGGTCCACGACGGTGCCGGCCCGCGCCCGGGTGAGCCCCTCCCCCGCGGCGACCTCCGCCCGGAACTGGTCGCGCCGGCCCTCCATGAGCTCGGCGACGCGATAGAGGATCTGACCGCGGTTCATCGCCGTCCGGGCCGCCCACGGCTCGAATGCCTTGCGTGCCGCCCGGACCGCATCGCGGACGTCCTTGCGCGAGGCCCGGCAGGCGTTCGCGATCGGTCGCCCGGCAGCCCCGCTCACGAGGTAGGTCCGACCGGATTCGGTCCGCGGGAAGGCTCCCCCGATGTAGAGCTTGTAGGTCTTGCGGACCTCGATCCGGGGCGCGCCGGCCCGGTCCTCACCCGGCATCTCAGCGGTCCTCGAGCCGGACATAGGCGAGCAGGCCGTGGAGCCCGCCCTCGCGCCCGTAGCCCGACTCCTTGTAGCCGCCGAACGGGCTGGTCGGGTCGAACTTGTTGAAGGTGTTCGCCCAGACGACCCCGGCCCGCATCCGCTGGGCCATCATCAGGATCCGGCTGCCCTTGTCCGTCCAGATCCCGGCGGACAGGCCGTACGGGGTGTTGTTCGCCTTCTCGATCGCCTCGTCGGGCGTCCGGAACGTCAGCGTGGCGAGGACCGGCCCGAAGATCTCCTCCTGCGCGATCCGGTGACTCTGAGCGACGTTCGTGAAGAGCGTCGGACGGAAGAAGTAGCCTCGCTCGGGCAGGTCGCAGGCCGGTTGGTAGAGCTCGGCGCCCTCGGCCACCCCGGCGGCCACGAGCTCGGTGATCTTCTCGAGCTGGGCCTTCGAGTTGATCGCGCCGACGTCGGTGTTCTTGTCGAGCGGGTCGCCGACCCGGATCGTGGACAGGCGGTCCTTGAGCTTCTCGATGAGCGTCCCGGCGATCGACTCCTGGACGAGCAGTCGCGAGCCGGCGCAGCAGACCTCACCCTGGTTGAAGTAGATCCCGTTGATGATGCCTTCGACCGCCTGGTCGAGCGCGGCGTCCTCGAAGACGATGTTGGCGGCCTTGCCGCCGAGCTCCAGGGTGAGGGCCTTGCCCTGGCCGGCGATGCCCTTCGCGATGAGCTTGCCGACTTCCGTCGAGCCGGTGAACGCGACCTTGTCGACGCCCGGATGGGTGACCATGGTCATCCCGATCTCGCCCGGACCGGTGACGATGTTGACGACGCCGGGCGGCAGGTCCGCCTGGCGGCAGACCTCGGCGAAGAGGAGCGCGCTCAGGGGCGTGGTGCTGGCCGGCTTGAGGACGACGGTATTGCCGGCGGCGAGCGCCGGGGCGATCTTCCACGAGAGCATGAGCAGCGGGAAGTTCCACGGGATGATCTGCGCGGCGACACCGAGCGGGCGGGCGGTCCGACCCGGGAAGGCGTAGTCGAGCTTGTCCGCCCAGCCGGCGTAGTACCAGAAGTGGGCGGCGGCGAGCGGCACGTCGACGTCGCGGCTCTCCTTGATCGGCTTGCCCGAGTCCATGCTCTCCAGGACCGCGAACTCGCGGCTGCGCTCCTGGAGGATCCGGGCGATCCGGAAGAGGTACTTCGCCCGCTCCCGGCCCGGCAGCCGGCCCCAGCTGGTCCCGGTGGCCCGGCGCGCCGAGCGGATCGCCCGGTCGACGTCGGCCGGCGTGGCACGGGCGACATGGGCGAGCGTCTCCTCCGTCGCCGGGTCGACGCTGGCGAACGTGGCGCCGTCGGCCGCGGGGACCTCGCGACCGCCGATGAACAGGCCGTAGCGCTCCCGGATCCGGACGACGTCCCGCGATTCCGGCGCCGGCGCGTACTCCCACGGGATCGCCTGCCCGTCGCCGAAGCCCCAGCTGTTCGGGGCGGGCACCCCGCCGCGGGCAACGGCGGGGGCGGTCGGCGTCTTCGCCTGGGGCTCGGTCGTCATCGTCGGGCCATTATGGCACCCGGCCCGGAGCCACCGGACGCATCGCCCGGTCGTCGTCGGTCCCGGAGGTCCGCCCGGTGCCGGACGGCCGCGAGGGTCTACAGTCCGACCATGTCACCGGCCGAGGGGGACGCGAGCTACGAGCGCCGGATCGTCAGCGTCCTGTTCGCCGACCTCGTCGGGTTCACGTCGCTCGCCGAGCGGCTGGACGCCGAGGATGTCGCAGCGATCCAGGACCGCTACTTCGCGGCGGTCCGCGAGACCGTCGCCCGTCATCGAGGGGTGCTCGAGAAGTTCATCGGCGACGCGGCGATGGCCGCCTTCGGCGTGCCGGTCGGCCGGGACGACGACGCCGAGCGAGCGGTCCGCTGCGGCCTGGCCATCGCGGCGGCGGTCGAGCGCCTCCACGGCGAGCTCGGGCTCGACCCCGGGGACCTGGCCGTCCGGGTCGGCATCGCGACCGGCGAGGTCGTCCACGCGGAGGACGGTCCGGATGCCGGGCGGTTGACGGGCGACACGGTCAATACGGCGGCCCGGCTCCAGGCGGCGGCCCGACCCGGTGGGATCCTCATCTCCGAGACGACGGCGCTGGCGGTCGCCGACACGATCGAGCTCGGGCCGCCGGCCGAACTCGAGCTCAAGGGCAAGGCGGCCCCGGTCTCGGCCAGGGAGGCGACCGGCGTGCTGGCGATCCGCTCGCGCGAGACGGCGATGGGCGCGCTCCGGGCGCCGATCCTCGGTCGCGAGACGGAGCTCGGGACGCTCGCGGCCGCGGTCGCCCGATCGGTGACCCAGCGACGGAGCGAACGCTGGCTGATCGTCGCGCCGCCAGGCACCGGCAAGACCCGGCTGGTCGACGAGCTGGCGGGACGGGTCCAGGCCGACGTCCTCGTCCGCCGGGTCCGGTTCCGGCTCGACGACCCGAGGCCCTTCGGCGCGATCGCCGACCTGGCCGGGGACGTCGTCGACGCCGACATCGCCGGACGGCTCGAGACCGGCGGGCTCACCCGTGGCCGGGCCGCGGTGGTCGCGGAGGCGCTCGTCGGACTGGCGGCGCCCGCGCGCGAGGCCGGAGACGGACCCACCGCCGGGGGCCGGGGCACGACGGGTGGGTCGGGACCCGCCGACCGCGATCGCCTGTTCGAAGCGTGGCTCGACGGGTTCGCCGCGCTGGCCGCGCCGACCGGGGAGCTGTGGATCGCCGAGGACGGGCACTGGGCGAGCCCCGATGCGCTCGCCTTCATCGACGCGGCGAGCGGCGGCCCCGTCCCCTCGGGCCGTCTCGTGGTCGTGACCGCCCGGCCGTCGCTGCTCGAGACCGGCCGGGGCTGGGCGACGACCGACCCGGCGGCGGGACGGTACCGTCTCGACCTCGCCGGCCTGTCGGCCCGATCGGCCGAGGCCCTCGTGCGGGCCCTCGTGGGCGACGCCCTGGGGGACCCGCTCGTGACTCGCATCGCCGAGGCCTCCGACGGCAACTGCCTGTACGTCGAGGAGCTGCTCCGGAGCTGGGCCAGCAGCGGGATGCTCCGGCAGGGAGCCGGAGGGTGGACCTTCGTCACCAGCGATGGCCCGCTGGCCATCCCGGCGACGGTCCACGCGCTCTACGGCGTCCAGCTGGATGACCTGCCGCCGCTCGCCCGCGCCACCGCCCGCCGGGCGGCCGTCGCCGGACGCCGGTTCCCGGTCGATGCCCTCCCGGGACTCGGTGTCACCGATCCCGTCACCGCCCTGGCCAGCCTGGACCGCCGTTCGCTCATCGCCGGGCCGACACCGGCTCCGGTCGTCGGCGCCACCTATGCCTATCGTCACGCCCTCCTCCGGGACGCCGCCTACGTGAGTCTCGCCCGGGCGGAGCGGGCGAGACTCCACGTGGCCCTGGCCGGCTGGCTGGAGCAGGTCGCCGGCGAGCGGGTCGAGGAGGTCGCCGAGGCGATCGGCGGGCACTACGAGGCAGCGCTGGAGTCGGCGTCGACGCTCGCCTCGACGGTCGCCCCGGGTCTGGACCGGCTCGAGGCAGCCGCCCGCGCCGCCGCCTGGCTCGAGCGCGCTGCCGACCAGGCGACCCGCGCGTCGGCCCACGAGGCCGCCGTCGCGCTGGGACGTCGGGCGGTCGCCCTCACCACGGGATCCGACGCGGTCGACGCGGCACGGCGGTGGTACGGGCTCGGTCGCGCCCTGCACCGGACCGCCGCGCTGGAGCCGGCGACCGAGGCCCTGGAGCGTGCGTTGGCGGAGGCGCGTCGCGCCCGGTCGACGGTCGAGGACGGCTCGACCCGGGGCGACGGTCTGGGGGCCGTGGAGGCTCGTACGGTCATCGCCGGCGCCGGCGCGACGCTGTGCGGGATCCTCTTCGAGCAGCTCAGGTTCCGCGACAGCTGGGACCTCGCCGACCGACTCCTCGGCGAGATCGGACCGCCGGAGGACGGCGGGACGGCCGCGCTTCTCCTCGCCAGGGGGCGTGCCCGTTCCGGCGAGACGAACGAGGGCGAGACCTGGGTCGCCGATGCGGCGCGCGCCGTCGCGATCGCCGAGACGACCCCGGACCGCCACCTGCAGCTGACGGCGCGGTTCGACCTGGCCGTCGCTCGGGCCGAGGTCGGGGACGTCGGTGCCGATCCGTGGGCGTCGATCGCGACCTTTGCCCGCGAGCTGGGCGACTGGGACACCGCTGCCCAGGCGCTGACCACGGTCGGCTTCCAGACGATCGACGAGCACCCCGCGGAAACGGCGGCGATCCTCGCGCCGGCCCGCGAGATCGCGGCGAGCCAGGGGCTGCCGGAACGACTCGGCTGGATCGAGAACCTCGGATGCGAGGCGGGCCTGGCGAGCGGCGACTGGGACGGGTGCCTGGTGTCGGGGATCGCGGCGCTCGACCTGGCCGAGCGGCACGGCTACCACCGCCTGGCCGTCCGGACCCTCAGCCCGATGCTCCTCGTCGCCGGACACCGTGGACGCCGCGACATCGTGACCCGCGGCCACGCCTGGTTCATGGCGGCGCGTCGTCGGTCGATGCCCGACTCCCCGTACGGGCGCATCCTCGGGGCGGCCGCCGACGTCTGGTTCGCGCGGGCCGGTCTCGTGGCGGCGGGCCCGCCCGATCCCGAGCCACTGCTCGACGGGTTCGGGTTCGAGCCGGGGGGTCCCGGCTGGCTCGGCTGCCTCGCGACGATCCTCGGGGCCTGGCGCGCGGCGGATCGTCTGGACACCTGTCGGTCCGCCCTCGAGGCGACCGCGGCGGCCCTCGGCCGGGCGACCGTCCCGAGCACGCTGGCGGTCGGCGCGATCGAGGTCGAGCGAGCCGCCGTGATGGCCGCGGAGAGTCGCCCCGAACGCGAGGTCGCGGCCGTCGCCCGGGGCAGCCTGCCCGCCCTTCGTCGCGTCGGAGCCGCCTGGTGGACCGCCCGGGCGCTGCGCCTGCTCGAGGGCGTCGACGATGCGACACCCGCCGAGCTCGACGAGGCGACCACGATCGAGGCGCGACTCGGCCTGGTGTAGACTCGGCCCACAATCGAATACGCCTCCGGGGAGCGCGAACGCGCTGAGAGTGTGGCCAGACCACAGACCCGCCGAACCTGATCCGGCTCGTACCGGTGTAGGAAGCAGGCAGATCGCCGACTCGACGCCGTTCCCGGTCCATCCGGGGGCGGCGTCCCCGTTACGGGTCGGAGGTCCTCCCCGGTGTCTCGCGCTTCACTCCTCGCCGCCAGCGCCCTCGTCGTCGTCGCCGTCGTGGCCGGGGCGTGCTCGCCTGGCGCAGGACCGACCGGGAGCGGTCTCGCCGGTTCGTCGCCGGCGGCGTCGGCGATCGCGGTTCCGTCAGAAGCGAGCCCGTCGGCCGCGTCGCCCGGGCCGGCGAGCGCGACCCCCCTCCCGGCCACCGCCACCGTGCGCCTGGCCCTGGACTGGACGCCGAACACGAACCACACCGGCTTCTACGTCGCCCAGCAGAACGGCTGGTACCGCGACCAGGCGATCGATCTGCGCTTCCTGCCGTACGCGAGCACGAGCCCGGAGACGCTCGTCTCGGCCGGCGGCGCCGAGTGCGGGATCAGCACCCAGGAGGGAGCGACCTTCGCCATCGCGGCCGGCGCGAAGGAGCGCTCGGTGATGGCGATCCTCCAGCACACGGCGACCGAGATCGCGACGCGTGACGACGGTTCGGTGACCCGGCCGCGCGACCTCGACGGCAAGCTCTACGCCGGGTTCGGCCTGCCCCAGGAGGTCCCCGAGCTGCAGGCGGTCATCAAGTCCGACGGCGGGAAGGGCGACTTCCGCACGGCGACCCTCGACACCGCCGCCTACGAGGCGCTCTACGGCGGCAAGGCCGACTTCACGATCACCTACAGCGCATGGGAGGCGCTCGAGGCCGCCGAGCGCGGGATCAAGCTCCGGACCTTCGCCTTCACCGACTACGGGCTGCCCGATTCGTATGCCGTGGTCCTGGTCTGCAACGACGACTGGCTGGCGGCCCATCCGGACGTGGCCCGGCGCTTCCTCGCCGCCACGGTCCGCGGGTTCGAGCTCGCGGCGTCCGATCCGGCCGCAGCCTCGGCTCTCCTCATCGCGGCGAACCCGGGCGTCTTCGACGCGAACCCGAAGCTGCCGACCGACTCGGCGGCCTACCTCGCCGAGCAGAGGCTCTATCTCGACGCGGATGGCCGGGTCGGGCGCCAGACCGCCGACCGCTGGGCCGGCTTCTCGGGCTTCCTCTACGGGACCGGGCTGCTGGCCGGACCGGACGGGAAGCCGCTGACGACGACGCCGGACTTCTCGACCTACTTCACGAACGACTACCTGCCGTGACCGACGGGGCCGAGGATCGATCGGGGACCGGCGGCGTGTCGAGCGCCGGCGTGGCCTCCCTCCGCCGCGCCGGACCGGCCCTGGCGCTTCTCGGGGTCATCGTGATCGCCTGGGAGCTCGGCGGCCGATGGCTCGCCCTGGATCCGCTCGTCCTGCCGACACCGTCGCGGATCCTCGGGGCCCTCTGGGACGCGCGCGACGCGGCCGCCGGCCATACGCTCACCACGCTCGGTGAGACGGTCGTCGGGTTCTCCGTCTCGGTCGCGTTCGCGGTCGCGGTCGCGCTGCTCATGGACCAGGTCGGCTGGATCCGCCGCGCCGTCTATCCCCTCCTCGTGACCTCCCAGACGATCCCGATCGTGGCGATCGCTCCGCTCTTCCTGCTCTGGTTCGGGATCGGCCTCCTGCCCAAGGTCCTGGTGGTCGTCCTGGTGACCTTCTTCCCGGTCACGGTCGCCCTCCTCGACGGGCTGGCCGGCGCGAGCCGGGAGGCGACCGAGCTGCTCGCCTCGTTCGGGGCGAGCCGTCGCCAGCAGCTCCTCAAGCTGCGTCTGCCGGGCGCGCTCCCGGCCCTCTTCACCGGGCTCCGGATCGCGGTGACCTACGCCGTGGTGGGGGCGATCTTCGGCGAGGCGGTCGGGGCCGTCGACGGCCTCGGCATCTGGATCGTCCTCTCGAAGAACCTGTTCCGGACCGACCTCGTCTTCGCCGCGATCCTGCTGACCGCCCTCCTCACCCTGGCCCTCTGGGCGCTCGTCGGCCTGGTGGAGCGGCTGACGATCCCCTGGTACCGGGCGGCGCGGCTCGCCGGTCGCTGAGTTCCCGGGCAGGATCCTGCCCGGTGGCAGGCTACGATCCCCCGATGCCGCCACCCGACCCGACCGAGCGCCTCGTCTTCCGCGAGATGACCCCGGACGACCTCGACATGATGGCCGACCTCCTCGGCGACCCGGAGGTCATGGCCTACTACCCGCGTCCGAAGAGTCGCGCCGAGGCGCTCGACTGGATCGCCTGGAACCAGCGTCTCTATCGCGAGCGTGGGTTCGGGCTGTGGATCGTCGAGCTGCGCGGGACGGGCGGATCCGTGGGCGACTGCGGGCTCACGCCCCAGGACGTGGACGGCATCCTGGAGATCGAGGTCGGGTACCACGTCCGCCGCTCGCTCCAAGGTCGCGGCTACGCGACCGAGGCGGCCTCGGCGGCCCGCGACCACGCCCGAGACGTGCTCGGTCTCGACCGTCTCATCGCCCTCATCGATCCGGGCAACATGCCGTCTCAACGGGTCGCCGAGAAGATCGGCTTCACCCTCGAGAAGGAGACCGAACGGGCGGGCAAGCGTCTCCGGGTCTACGCAGGTCGGATCCGACCGCTCGCCCAGCCGAGCCCTCAGGCGAAGGTGTAGTGCTCCTCGCCCGGCTCGCAGGGGCGGCCGAGGCCGTAGCTGATCTGCCCGGCGGTGACGTCCGTGACCGACCAGAAGACGGTCACCGAGTCGGCCTCGTCGCCGCCAGGGCGCACGTGCCGGCAGAGCGACGGATCGGTGGCGTGGTCGGCCAGCATCGCCCGGAGCGCCTCCGGCGTGATGGTGCCCGCGCCGGCCGGGCCCGCGGTCGCCGTGTCGAGCAGGGTCATGGCGCGTCGGTAGCGCACGTCCGAGAGGACCGCGTAGGCTCGGGTCGCCCTCGTAGCCCAGCATCCGTCCGCAGACGTAGTGGTTCGTGTGGGCGAGCGTCCCGCGATCCGAGGCGCCGACCACCTCGGCGTCGGTCGCCGAACCCTCGACGTCGGCGACCCGGCCGGCCCGGTCGACGAAGACGGTGTTGTACGAGGAGGCCCGGTCGGGTCGGAGGGCCATCGTCACCGCCTCGTCCACGCTCCGCGCGGTCAGCTGCTCGCGGACCATCAGGAGCCGGGGCACGCCGACCCGCTCGTCGTTCGGGGCGAGCTCGTTGCCCGTCAGCGACAGTCCGGCGTCGTTCCAGCCGACGCTGATCCACGGCCCGATCCCGAGGCTGAAGACCACGGGCTCGCCGGGCACTCGCCATTCGACGGCCACGATGTTGGCCTCGCTCGACGCCGAGAGGTCGTTGTTGTGGGCGACCCAGGCGTGACCGTCGGCGGTGGCCGGCGGGACCGCGACCAGGTCCGAGCAGCGACCGTCGACGGGGCGCATCCGGGCCATCCCGCCTATGCCCACCTGCGACGGCCGGACGGTCCAGATCTCCTCGATCGAGGCGGCGAACAGGGCGAGCGGGTCGACCCCGGCGCCCTCGGCCGCGCCGTCGATCTCGTCGACGAGCCAGGGCGTTGCCGCCAGCGTCGCGGCGCGGTATCGCTCGGCGAGCGCCAGCTGATCCGCCCGGCTCCGCCCCGCCGGGAGCGCGGCGTCGAAGTCGACGGCCTCGCGGAGGACCGGCGCGGTCGCGGCGCCGACCGCCCGGCCGACCTCGCGGTGCGAGCCGGCCACCCGGATGAGCGGGATGGTCCGGCCGGCGGAAGTCACCGATCTTCGGCGATCAGTCGAGGGTGAAATGGTCCGGGCCCTGGTAGCGGCCGGTCCGCTCCTTCTCGATCTGCATGAGGACGTCGTTGAGGAGCGACGACGCGCCGAACCGGAAGCGCTCCGGGGTCATCCAGCGCGGCCCGAGCGTCTCGTACAGGACGACCAGGTACTGGATCGCCTCCTTGGCGGTCCGGATCCCGCCGGCCGGCTTCATCCCCACGATCCGACCGGTCGCCCGCTCGAACTCGCGGATCGCCTCGAGCATGACCAGGGTGACCGGGAGGGTCGCCGCCGGGCTCACCTTGCCGGTCGAGGTCTTGATGAAGTCGGCCCCGGCGGCCATGGCCAGGACGCTCGCCCGGCGGACGTTGTCATAGGTCTCGAGCTCACCGGTCTCGAGGATGACCTTGAGATGGGCCGGCCCGCTGGCCTCCTTCACGGCCACGATCTCCTCGAAGACCGTGTAGTAGTCGCCCGACAGGAAGGCGCCCCGATCGATGACCATGTCGACCTCGTCGGCCCCGGCCTCCACCGCCTGGCGGGTCTCGGCCAGCTTGACGTCGAGGAAGGTCTGGCCGCTCGGGAAGCCGGTCGCGACGCTGGCCACCCGGACCCCAGACGTCCCGAGGGCCTCGCGGGCCTCGGCCACGAGCGCCGGATAGACGCAGATCGCCGCCACGTGGGGGATCGTGGGATCGCCGGGCTGAGGGTGGATCGCCTTGACGCACAGGGCCCGGATCTTGCCCGGGGTGTCCTTCCCCTCGAGGGTGGTCAGGTCGATCATCCGGATCGTCATGTCGAGGGCCCAGAGCTTTGAGGCCTTCTTGATCGAGCGCTTCTGGAGCGCGGCGACCCGCTCGTCCACCCCGACTCGGTCGACCGGCGGCACCCGGCCGAGGAGGCTCCCGAGCGAGCCCGCCCTCCCGTCGACGGCCCGGATGAGCTCGTTCGCATGCTCCCGGGCGAGCGAGTCCCGGTGCTGGATGGTGGTCATGGCGACGTGGAGAAGGTCATCGGGCCGTCAGGATACACCGCGGCCCGGGGCCGCCCGGGGAGCGGCCGCCGAGCGACCCTACTTCCCCGCGCGCTCCCGGGGCCTGGGCGGCAGGCGACGCTTCCCGTCCACCAGGAAGTGGTGGAACCAGGCGCCGATCTGGACCAGGTTCTCCACCCGTCGATACGGCGTCCCGGACCGGGTCAGCTCGTGCGTCTCGCCCGGGACCCGCATCATCCGGACCGGTCGGCGGAGCGAGCGCAGGATCGTGAACAGCTCCTCGCCCTGGCCGATCGGGGTCCGCAGGTCGTTCTCGGCGTGCTGGATGAGGAGCGGCGTCCGGATCGCCCGGGCGTGGGTGATCGGCGAGAGCTCCCGGTAGAGATCCGGGTCCTCCCACGGCGCGGCGCCCAACTCGAGTCGCCCGAACTCGGGACCGGCGATGTCGCCCGTCATCATCTGGCTCGTGAGGTCGTTGACCGAGCGACAGCTGACGGCCGCCCGGAAGCGGCCGTCGTGACCGACGATCCAGCTCGTCAGGTACCCACCGTACGAGCCGCCGGTCACCCCGAGCCGGTCCGGATCGGCGATCCCGTCCGCGACGAGCGCCTCCAGCCCGGCCAGCACGTCCCGGGTGGGCCCGTGCCCCCAGTCCCGGAAGTTCCCGGCGTTGAACGCCTGCCCGTAGCCCTCCGAACCGCGCGGGTTGGCGTACCACACGCCGATCCCCGCAGCGGCCAGGCACTGGAACTCCCAGGACGGCGACCAGCCGTAGAGGGTGTGCGGGCCGCCGTGGATCTCGAGGACGAGCGGGGCCGGACGACGAGCCGGCCGACCCGGCTCGTCGGGCGACGCCGCGGGGACGTGCCAGCCCTGGACCCGCCGGCCGTCGACCGTGGACCAGCGGGTCTCAGGCTCGGCGAGGGCGATCCCGGCAAGCGCCTCGCGGTTCAGGTCGGTGACCCGGCGGAGCGGACCGCGGCCGCGGCCGCGGCTCGTCCCGACGTCGAGGACGTGGACGTCCGGCAGCTCCGTCGGCGAGGACCGCAGGACCGCGATCCGGTCGCCCCCGCTCGCTCGCGACCGTTCACCGGCCGGGATCGCCACCGAGTGCCATCCCGACAGGTAGTGGCGGCCGTCGGTCAGGCGTTCGAGCGAGCCGTCGGCGAGGCCGAGCCGCCAGAGCTCGTACGTGCCCTCGATCGGCGCGCTGAAGAGGACCGCCGTGCCGTCCGCGGTGATCGCCAGTCGGGCTTCCTCGCCGATCGTGAGGTCGCTGCTCATCGCGGAGCCGGGCATGAGATCGTGCGGGGCGGAGAGGTTCCGTCCGCCGTCGCGCCCGTTCTCCGAGCCGTCGGCCGCGAACGACCAGATGTCGTTGCGGCTGCCCCCTCGGGCGGGGAGGCGATTGCCGAGGACCACCAGCCGGTCGCCATCGGGCAGCCAGACCGGGGCCCCGAAGACGCCGCCCCCGGTGATCCGGGTCAGGGCCCCGGTCTCGACGTCCAGCACGTGGACGTCGCTCCGCCAGCGGAGGTCCCGATCCCGGTCCAGGTCGGCCACGAAGGCGATCCGCGACCCGTCCGGGGACCAGGCCGGCGCCTCGGCCGAGGCCGGCAGGTCGGTCAGGCGACGTGCCTCGCCCGTCTCCGCGTCCACCATCCAGAGCTGCCGGACGAGGGGGTAGACGAAGCCGGCGCCGTTGAGCATCGAGCGCAGCCGATCGAGGTAGTGGTAGTCGGAGGGCGGCGGCGATCCGGGAGCGGGTGGCGTCGACGACCGGCCCCGGCGCCGGGCGTCGTCGGCCCGGGTGGCCCCGAGCGAGGCGCTGAGCACGGCCAGCCGGCGGCCGTCGGGCGACCAGGCGATCCCGTCGGCTCCGCGCGGGAGGTCGGTCAGCCGGCGGGCCTCGCCGGGCCCGTCGAGCGGGAGGAGGTGGACCTGCACGCCGTCCTCGCGGTCGTCGGGCGCCCCGGGAAGCTCCTCGGCGACGAGCCGGCGATCGGACAGGAAGGCCAGGGTCCGACCATCGGGCGAGAACCGGGCGGCGCGATCGTGCCGGGCCCCGATCGTCAGGCGGCGGGCGGGGTTCGACCCGTCGGCCGGGACGGCCCACAGTGCCCGGCGATAGCCGTCCCTGGCGGGCGCCACCGTCTGAAGCGTGAAGACGACGAGGTCGCCGGCCGGCGAGAGACGAGGGTCGGTCGCGATGGCGAAGGCGTAGAGGTCGTCCGGATGCGGCGCGCGGGGTGTCGTGGGATCGGTCATCAGCCCAGTCTACCGACTACCATCGAGCGAGATGAGCGACCGGACGGACCAGCTCAGCCTGGACCTCGACGCCGAACGCCCCGGGCTGCCCGCCGACCTCCGGCCGATGCTCCCGCGGACGTTCGCCGAGCCGTTCGACGACAGCGACTACCTCTTCGAGCCGTGGTGGGGCGGCGAGCGGGCGTTCGCGATGGTCGAGCTCGACGACGCCACGGGCGCGGGCACCGTGCGGATCCCCATCCGCCGTGGCGAGGACGTCTCGACCGCCCTCCCGGAGCTCACCGGCGCGGGCGGGCTCATCGGGCGGCTGGGCGGTCGCTCGGCGGTCCTGGACGGCTGCCTGGTCGCGGTGGACGGGGCCGGTCGACCCGATCCCCGGACCCTCACCGAGCGGCTCGCGGGTCGCGCCGGTGGCCCGGTGGTCTACCTCGCCTTCGACCTCGTCGGGATCGACGGACGGCCACTCCTCGGGGAGCCCCTCGAGCGGCGCAGAGAGACCCTCCGGCGGATCGTCGAGCCCGGTGGCCCGCTCCTCGTCGTGCCGGCGATCCCGGGTGAGGGTCGGGCCCTCCACTCGGCGGCCGGTATCCAGGGCATCCCGGCCACGATCGCTCGTCACCGCCGGAGCCCGTATCTGCCCGGGGTCCGGAGCCGGCTCTGGCGCCTCGTCGCGACCGCCGTCGATGCCGGACCAGGGCTCGATCGCGGCGCGCCCGGTGACGAGCCGGTCGAGGTCCCGGAGGGCGCCCCGGCGACCGCGCCCACCGCGCCGATCCTCGCCCTGATCCAGCGTCTGCCGCTCGAGATCGACTGAGCGACCCGGGACGATCAGCGCGAGGCGACCCGAGCCGCCCGCAGGAAGTCCCGGAGGCTGGGGCGCTGTCCGTACAGGATGACCCCGCTGGCGTAGACCCGGGTCGCGATCGACAGGACCACGAGGCTGGTCGCGACGAGGATGGCGACCGACAGGGCGATCTCCCACGGGGCGACCCGCCCGAGCATGATCCGGGCGAGCATGACGAACGGGCTGGAGAAGGGCACGAACGACAGGACGACCACCCAGCTCGACCCGATGCTGCCGAGTGCGGCGATCGCCGCGACGTAGCTGGCCATCGACAGGAGGCTGAGCGGCAGGGCCAGCTGCTGGACGTCCTCCTGGCGACTGACGAACGATCCGGCGGCGGCGTAGATCAGGGCGTAGAGGACGAACCCGAGCAGGAAGTACGTCCCGTAGGCGACGAGGATCGGCAGACTCAGCCCGACGAGGGGCGGCCCGCTCCCGGGGCCGACCGGGCCGAGGACCGCGGTGGCCAGGCGGTCCTGGAGGACGATGACGACGATCGCCGGGATGACGATCGCCAGGTACTGGGTGAGCCCGGCCCCCCCGACACCGAAGACCTTGCCCACGAGGAGCTGGCGGGCCGTGGCCGCGCTGATGAGGAGCTCCATGACCCGGGTGCTCTTCTCGGCCGCAACGCTCGTCGCGACCCACATCCCGTAGATCGTGAGGGTCACGAAGATGAGCACGATGAGGATCGTGGCGAGGACGGTCCGACTGGCGATCGCCACCTGGTCGACCTGGGGGCCGGCAGCATCCGAGCTGCTCACCACCTCGTAGGAGGGCAGGACGAACTTCGGGCCCGTGCTCTGGTCCACCCGGGTGGACCAGTCGAGGACCCCCACCCCGAAGGAGCCGAACTGGAGCAGCTGGCTCAAGGGGCTCGTCGACGACTGGGGCGTATGGAGGGTGAACGCGAGGCCCCCATCGGGCAGTCGCTCGGCGATCAGGAGGGCGTTGATCGCGCCCCGGTTCAGCTCGGCCAGGCCGCTCTCGAGGTCGACGGGGCGGTCGAACTGGTAGCGCTTCTGGACGGTAGCCGGGTCCGCCCCGGACGGCGTCGCGTCAAGGATCGCGTCGAGCGTGCTGATCGTCGTCTCGACGACGGCGACCTCGCTCGAGACGATCCCGATCTTCACGCTGGTCCCACGGTCGAAGTAGCGCATCCCGAGCGGGGCCAGGGAGATCCCGATGGCGATCACGGCGAGGATCGCCGAGGCGACCACGAAGGACCGGGTCCGGACCCGGTCGATGTACTCCCGCCGGGCGATGAGGATCGCGTTGCGACGGTCGCCGCTCATCGACCCCCCTCCGACGGGGCCCCGGCGAGGGTGGCGCCGGGACCGTCGCCGCCGGCTGCGGCCTCGGCCTCGGACAGCGCCGGCGTCGCCAGGTCGATCTCGTCGCCGGGCCGGATGCCGACCCGCTCGATGAAGATCTCCTCGAGGGACGGATCGGCGATCTCGAACCGGGTCACCCGGTCGCCGCGGTCCATCGCCGCCCGAAGGATGAGCTCCGGGTCGAGCTCGCGCGGAACGGTCAGCTCCACGTACTCGGCTCCCGGCCGGGTCACCCTGACCCCGGGGAAGCCATCCAGCCAGTCCAGCCGGTCGTCGGCCCGGCCGTCGCCATCGACGGCCAACCGGACGACCTGGCGACCCGAGGCCCGCTTGACCTCGCGGAGCGTCCCGCCGGCCACGACCCGGCCGCGGTCCACGATCACCAGCGTCTCGCACAGCGCCTCGACCGTCTCCATCTGGTGGGTCGAGAAGATGAGCGTCTTGCCCCGATCGCGCATCTCGTGGAAGGCGGCCCGGAGGAGCGAGCTGTTGACCGGGTCGAGCCCACTGAACGGCTCGTCCATGATCAGGACCTGGGGATCGTGGACGATGGCCGCGATGAACTGGATCTTCTGCTGGTTGCCCTTGCTCAGCTCGTCGGTCCGGCGGTCCGCCGCGTCGGAGATCCGCAGTCGCTCGAGCCACTCGAGGACCGTCCGCCGGGCGGCCGACGCCTCGACCCCGTGGAGCCCGGCGAAGAAGACGAGCTGGTCGAGGACCCGCATCCGGGGGTACAGACCGCGCTCCTCGGGGAGGTAGCCCCACGTCCGCCGGGGCAGCTCCGAGGTCGGCGTGCCGCGCCAGCTCGTCGAGCCGGAATCGGGCCGAAGGAGCCCCAGGACGATCCGGATCGTCGTCGTCTTGCCAGCGCCGTTCGCGCCGAGGAAGCCGAAGATCTGGCCGGGCTCGACCCGGAAGTCCATGCCGTCGAGCGCGACGACCGTACCGAACCGCTTCACGAGGCGGTCGACGATGAGGGTCATGCCGCGAGGATAGCCCCGACGTCACGGACCGTCCCCGGGACGTTCGGGTCACCGCACCGACCGGACGGCTGGTGGATGTGAGGTGGCGGGTGCCGGGCCCGGAAGGGCCTACAATCGACCCATGACCGCTGATGCCACGGCCCAGACCGCGGCGGCCACGCCCGCTCGGATCCACGCCGATCGCGGCGCGGGCACCCTCGAGATCGCCTGGCGCGACGGGCACCTGACCACCTACGACGTCGTGACCCTGCGCTGGCTCTGCCCGTGCGCCTACTGCCGCGGCGAGGCCGGCTTGCCCGGCTGGCTCGACAGCGCCCCCGAGCTGACCGCCGACCAGACCCGCCTCGTCGACCTTCAGCTCGTGGGCCAGTACGCGGTGGCGCCGACCTGGGGCGACGGTCACCACACCGGGTACTACGCGTTCGGCGTGCTGCGCTCGATGTGCCCGTGTCCGGAGTGCACGGCGGGGCGCACCGCCGAGGGCCGCCCGACGATCGGCCGACCGGACCATGCCCGTCACTCCGGGACCGACGATCCCGGATCCAGCCCAGGAGGATCGTGATGATCATCGCCACCACGCCGTATGTCTCCGGCCACCGGGTCGCCGAGACGAAGGGGCAGGTCTTCGGTCTCGTCGTGCGCAGCCGCGGCCTGGCCGGCAACCTCGCTGCCGGCCTCCGCTCGCTGGTGGGTGGCGAGATCCACGAGTACACCTCGCTCCTCGAGGACACCCGCCGCCAGGCCATCGACCGGATGGTCCAGAACGCCACCCTGACCGGCGCGAACGCGGTCATCTCGATGCGCTTCGATTCGTCGGAGCTGGGCGGGACGATGTCGGAGATCGTGGCGTACGGGACGGCCGTCGTGATCGTCCCGGACGCGACCGCGACACCGCCGGTCGTCGAGTAGGCGGAGGGCACCCGATGATCGGTGCGGCGCGGGTCGTCCTCGTCGCCTCCGGGGTCGCCCTGATCCTCCTCGGCCTCGTGGTCCTGGTCGAGGGCGGACAAGGCTCGGTCACGGGCTCCCTGTTCCTCTTCGTCCCGGGGATCGTCTGCCTGGTCGTCCCCTGGTTCGAGCGGTTCCGCTATCGCTCGAACGACCACGATCGGGCGAATCCGCCGGTGGGACCCGGCGGCGGCGAGCCATCCGGCCCTCCGGAGCCTCGCTTCGAGCGAACCGACGAGGTCTTCATCGACCCGACGAGCGGCGTCCGGATGCGGGTGTTCCTCGACCCGCGATCCGGCGATCGCCGCTACGTGGCCGAGGGCTGACCGCCCCAGGGTCGCCGATCGAGGACTGACGGCGGTCACGGACCCGGACCTCCGGGCACCCGCGGAGGGCCGTTCCCCTCGTGCTACGCTTGTCGGCCAGGGGTGAGCGTGCGCGCGCGTGCCACGGCGACGTCCACCACCCGCGTCGAGGAGCCGAACGTCCGATGTCCGCCGCACGGTCTGCGAAGGCAGAAGCCCGGCCGACCCGGCTCCGTCGCGTCCCGACGAAGGCGGCCCTGCGCTACATCAATCGCGAGCTCTCCTGGCTCGATTTCAACGCCCGCGTGCTCCACGAGGCGAAGGATCCGCGCAACCCGCTGCTGGAACGCGTCAAGTTCCTGGCGATCTTCGCCAACAACCTCGACGAGTTCTTCCAGGTCCGGGTCGCCGGCCTCCGCCAGCAGGCCGCGGCGCGCTCGGCGCGGTTGTCGCCGGACGGCCTCTCGGCCGCCGAGCAGCTGACCCGCATCCGGACCGTGGTCCGCCACCTCGTCGCGGAGCATTCGGTGGCCTTCTCGGAGATCCGCCGGGCCCTCGCCGAGGAGGGCATCTCGATCGTCCGCTACAACAAGATCCCCCAGCACCACGCGCGCCTGCGCGAGCGCTTCCTCGAGGAGATCTTCCCGGTCCTCACCCCACTGTCGGTGGACCCCGGTCACCCGTTCCCGTACATCAGCACGCTGAGCCTGTCGATCGCGGTGGGCCTGCGCGATCCGGAGACCGGCGAGCGGCGCTTCGCCCGAGTCAAGGTCCCGCCGGTCCTGCCCCGGCTGATCGAGGTCGAGCCGCACACCTGGGTCCTCATCGACCAGGTCATCGCCAACAACCTCGACGCCCTGTTCAGCGGCATGGAGATCACCGACGCCCACCTGTTCCGGGTCACCCGGAACGCCGACCTCGCGATCGAGGAGGACGAGGCGGACGACCTCCTCCTCGCGATCGAGGAGGAGCTTCGTCGTCGGCGCTTCGGCGAGGCGGTCCGACTCGAGGTGGAGCGGAGCATGCCCGAGTCGACCCGACGGATCCTCCTCGAGGGGATCGGGCTCGGCGAGGACGACTGCTACGAGGTGAGCGGGATGCTCGACCTCACCGGGTTGTGGGCCGTGGCCGGCCTGGACCGACCCGACCTCCAGGTGCCCACCTGGACGCCGGTCGTTCCGGCCCGCCTCACGCCCCCGGACGAGGATGAGCCGGCCGACGTCTTCGCCGCGATCCGGAACGGGGACATCCTGGTCCACCACCCGTACGACTCGTTCGCCGCCTCGGTCGAGCGGTTCATCGCCCAGGCGGCCGAGGATCCCGACGTCCTGACGATCAAGCAGACGCTCTATCGCACCTCGGGCGACTCGCCCATCGTCCACCAGCTCATCCGGGCGGCCGAGCGGGGCAAGCAGGTCGTGGTCCTCGTGGAGATCAAGGCCCGCTTCGACGAGGAGGCGAACATCGATTGGGCGCGCAAGCTGGAGCAGGCCGGCGCCCACGTCGTCTACGGGCTGGTGGGCCTGAAGACCCACTCGAAGGTCGCCCTCGTCGTTCGCCGCGAAGGGTCGATCCTCCGGCGCTACGTCCACATCGGGACAGGAAACTACAACCCGAAGACGGCCCGGATCTATGTCGACCTCGGGCTCCTCACCTGCCGGCCGGAGCTCGGCGCCGACGCGACCGACCTGTTCAACGTGCTGACCGGTCTCTCCCGGCAGCGCGACTTCCGCAGGCTGCTCGTCGCACCGCACAGCCTGCGTTCGCGGATCCTCGCCCTCATCGACCGGGAGATCGGCTTCGCCCGGGCGGGGCATCCGGCACGGATCGTCCTGAAGTGCAACGCGATCGTGGACCCCGCCTCGGTCGAGGCGATCTACGCCGCGAGCCAGGCAGGCGTGGATGTCGACCTGATCGTCCGTGGGATCTGCTCCGTCCGGCCGGGTGTGCCGGGGCTGAGCGAGCGCGTCCACGTCCGGTCGATCGTCGGCGAGTTCCTCGAGCACTCGCGGATCTTCGGCTTCCTCAATGGCGGCCAGGAGGAGTGGTACATCGGCTCGGCCGACCTGATGGAGCGCAACCTCGACCGGCGCGTCGAGGCGGTCGTGCCGATCGAGGACCTCGAGGCCCGGGCCAGGATCGCCGAGATCGTGACCGTGATGCTGGCCGACGACCGCCGCTCGTGGCAGCTGGCGACCGACGCCGTCTGGCGCCGGACCGAGACGCTGACCGGGGCCGAGGGATCCACCGACACCTTCGCGGCGATGAAGGCCATCGCCCTGGAGTCCGCCCGTGAGCCCACCGCTCCCCATCGACCGGGGGCCGGCATCGGCTCCCTCGACCCACGGGCATGATGGAGCAGACGATGGAGATCGAGCTGAAGTACCGGATCGTCGACCGGGCGATCGGCGAGCGCCTGCTCACCGCCGAGACGCTCGGCGGCTTCCGGGCCGCCGGAGCGCCGCGACCGACCCAGCACGAGGATCGCTACCTCGACTCGGCCGACGGCCTGCTGGCCCGCGGTGGGTTCGCCGCACGGCTGCGAACGTCGGCGAGCGGCACGATCGTCTCCGTGAAGTCGCTGGGGCAGAGCGGCGACGCGCTGCACACTCGCGAGGAGCTCGAGGGACCGGCCGACCGATCCTCGGACCCGTCGAGCTGGCCCGCCTCGGCGGCCCGATCGCTGATCCTCGAGCTGTGCGGCGACGCTCCCCTCATCGAGCTGGTCACCGTCCGCCAGTTCCGACGCAAGCGGGATCTCGTCGGGCGGGACGACGAGGCGACGATCGAGCTGAGCCTCGACGAGGTCGATGTGGTGTCGCGCGGACGCGTCGTGGAGCGCTTCCTCGAGCTCGAGATCGAACTCACCCGGGGGACCCCCGCGGACCTCGCCCCGGTCCAGGCGCTCCTCGACGGCTACCACGGTCTGACCCCGGCCACCGACTCCAAGTTCCAGCGGGCACTCCAGGCGGTGCCCCGAGTCGGGATCCCTCAGTCGGGGGTGCAGGCCGGCGAGACGGCTGCGACGGTCGAGGAAGAGGCCACCGCTGAGGCGGCCCTCGGCTCCGAAGCCGACGCCAGGCCGGAGGCTGAGGCCGAGGCCGAGGCCGCGGTCCAGCCGGACGCCGAAGATGAGCCGACGCCCGTGGCCGAGCCGGAGCCCGTGGCCGAGCCGGAGCCCAAGGCGGAGTCGGAGGCGGAGGAGGAGCCCGAGGCCGAGGCCGAGAGCCCGAGGCCGAGGCCGAGGCCGAGCCCGAGGCCGAGGCTGAGGCGGGGGCGGAGCCCGAGGCGGAGCCGGCGGCTGCGGCCGAGCCGGAACCGGAGGCTGAGCCGGATGCTGAGGCCGAGCCGGAGGCTGAGGCCGACGACGAGGGGCTCGAGGACGAGGACCGCGAGCTCGATCACGCCGAGCGCCTCGTCGCGGTGATGACGTCGAGCCCGGAGGACGGCCCGGTCGAAGGCAAGGTCATCGACATCGAGGCCCTCGACGACACTCCCGAGCTGATCGAGGAGGCCGAGGCCGTCGATGCCGTCGTGCTGGGCACGCCACCGGCGGCACCGCTGCTCGAGATCCCGGTCGGCAAGACGCCCGGCGTCGCCGCCGACGACCTCCATTCCGAGGCCGGTCGGAAGGTGCTCCGGTTCCACCTCGCCCGGATGATCGCCCGTGAGGCCGGGACCCGCGAGGGGGACGACCCGGAGGAGCTCCATGCGATGCGCGTGTCGACCCGCCGGATGCGGGCCGCCTGGCGTGTCTTCGGCGATGGCTACCGACCCGAGCGAACCCGGCGATACCGACGACGTCTCCGCCTCGTGGCCGCCCGTCTCGGCACGGTCCGCGATCTGGACGTGCTGCTCCACGCGACGGAGGCCTTCGCCGAGACCCTCCCGGTGACCGAGAAGGGCGGTCTCGAGCCGCTCCTCGCGTCGTGGCGCGAACAGCGCGACGCCGGCCGGAAGCTGCTCATCCGGGAGCTGGACTCGGCCGGGCATCGACGGTTCGTCGAGGCCTACACGGAGTTCGTGATGACCCCCGGTCTCGACGTCCAGCCGGTGGATCCGGCCCGGCCGCACCGCGTCCGCGACACCGCCGGCTCGCGGATCTGGCTCGCCTACGAGCAGGTCCGGGCGTACGAGGCGGTCCTCAAGTGGGCCGACGTGCCGACCCTCCACCAGCTCCGGATCGAGGCCAAGCGCCTGCGCTACACCCTCGAGTTCGTGCGCGAGGCGCTCGGACCCGAGGCACCCGCCCTGATCTCCCGGGTCGTCGCGCTCCAGGATCACCTCGGTGCCATGAACGACGCCGAGGTCGCCGGCCATATGGCCCGGACCTTCCTGGTCGAGCACAGCGGCCAGCTGAGCGACGCGGAGAGCGCGGCGATCGGCCGCTACCTCGTGGCCCGTGAGCGCGAGGTGGCGCGCCTCAAGCGGACGGTCGGGGTGCCCTGGCGCGGGATCGCCGGACTCACCTTCCGACGCGCGCTCGGACGGACGCTGGCGGCCCTCTAGGCGGACCTACCCCGCCTGGCGGGGATGCGCCGTCGCGGCAAGGCGGTCGCGCCAGGCGAGGCCGTCGCGGGCCATCGCCAGGACCAGACCCTCGCGGATCCCGTACTCGGAGATCCGGATCCGCTCGAGACCGTAGCGCCGGACGATGCCATCGAGGATCGCGACCCCGGCCGGCAGGATCCGCGCCCGGCGAGGGTTCAGCCCGAACTCCTCCGCGACCCGAGCCGACGGCTCTCGCCCGGCCACCGCCACGGCCAGGTCGATCCCCTGGCGATCGACGAGCCGCTCGCCGTACCCGGGTCCCGTCGCCACGCGCGCCACCCCGTAGGCGGTCCCGCCGACCCAGACGACCTCGCCCAGCTCCAGGTCCGGTGCCACGGCAAGGATCCGGTCGACCTCGTCGCGCAAGGCGGCCACCTGGGCGACCGTCGGCGGGTCGTCCGGATCGACGACCGCGCTAAGTCGGGAGGCGCCGAGCGGCAATCCCACGACCTCACGGATCCCACCCGGTCCGGCCAGGACGATCTCGGTGCTCCCGCCACCGATGTCGACGACCGAGAGATCGCCATGAGGTCCGGAGCCGGCCACTCCCAGCAGGGTGAGCGCGCCTTCCTCGGCCTGGTCGAGGACGTGGACCGGGATCCCGGCGGCGCGCTCGATCTCGTGGGCCGCCCGGGCGGCATCGGCGGCGTGGCGCAGCGGGTCCGTGCTGACGAAGACGACCACGTCGGGAGCGAGACGACGCGCCTCGTCGGCATACGTCGACATGATCTCCGCGAGCTCGGCCCGGACGACCGGGCCGAGCAGCCCCTCCGCCTCGATCCGGGCCCCGAGCCCGAGCAGCTCGGAGAGGTCGAGGAGCGAGGTCAGCCCGCCCTCGGCGACCTCACCGACGAGGAGATGGACGGAGGTCGACCCGATATCGACGGCGGCCGCGCGGGTGACCCGGCCGGCCTCCCTCGCGGCGGTCCCGCGGGTGGCCGTCACGGCTCCGCCGGCGGCGGGGGCGAGGACGGCGGGCGGCGTCGACGAGTCGTCGGCTTCGCCGCCGATGACGGGCCGGCCGCCGCGCGCGGCTTCCGGGCCGGGGTCCTCCGGCCAACCTTCCGTTGTGTGGCCGCCGGCCGGATGGCGGGACTCGGCCGGCGTCCCCGGATGGACCCGCGTCCATTCGTCGGCGTGCCGTCGGGCCAGCCGTCGGGCTCGGCGGCGGCATCGGCCTTGATCGATGCCGCGACCTCCCGCGCCACGTCCTGGACCAAACGCCCCGACTGGGTCTGCGAGGTTGACGCGATGAGCTCCGAGAGCTCCGTCAGGAGTCCCTCGATCTCGGCGATCTCGGACTGGGCAGCCTCGAGCTGGGTGAGCCGCTTCGCCGTCTTCTTGCCGGTCCCGTCGCCGAGCTGGCGGGTCCGGCGCTCCTCCTCGGCCCGGGCGGCCACGAGACGTCGCTCGAGGCGACCGAGGAGCTTCCAGGCCTTGCGGAAGGCCCGGTCGGCCTCGTCGCGATCGTGCTTCGTTGCGTTCGTCACCGGATCGTCGTCTCCGAGGGATGGATCGAGGGGGCTGGCCGGCGCACCGGTCGCGGCCGCCGCCTCCAATGATGCGCTATCGTCCGCGGGTGCACCTCGTCCTCATCGGGTTCGGTGGCTTCGCCGGCGCGATCGCGCGCTATCTCGTCGATGGCTGGGTCTCCGACGCCTCCCGTGGCGGGTTCCCGTGGGGGACCCTGACGGTCAACGTCAGCGGGTCCTTCGTGCTCGGCTTGCTCGCCGCGCTGGCCATCGACCGATCGGTCCTCAGCCCCGACATCCGGGGGCCGGTCCTCATCGGCTTCATCGGGGCGTACACCACCTTCTCGACGTGGATGCTCGAGAGCTGGCGCCTCATCGAGGCCGGGAGCTGGGTGCCGGCCCTCGCCAACCTCGGCGGATCGGTCGCGCTCGGCCTGGCCGCCGTCTTCGCCGGTCTCGCCCTCGGCCGCGCGATCGCCTAGGAGGCGGAGATCATGCGCATCGACGGACCCGCGCTGCTCGCCCGGATCTACATCGGCGAGGCGGACCAGCACCACGGCAAGCCGCTCTACCGGGCGATCGTGGAACTCCTCCGTGAGCGGGGCATCGCCGGCGCGACCGTCCTCCGCGGGATCGAGGGCTACGGCGCGAAGGCCCGCCTCCATACCGCGCGGATCCTGCGCCTGTCGGAGGACCTGCCGATCCTCATCGAGGTCGTCGATGGCGAGGACCGCCTCCGGGCCATCCTCCCCGAGCTCGACGCGATGGTCGTCGACGGGCTGATCACCCTCGAGTCGATCGAGGTCATCGCCTACCGCGGGACGCCCCCGGGCGACTGATCCCGCGTCGCGTCCGACTGTTAACGCGAGCGCAACGACCCGCTGACGACCCGTTCATCCCCCCTGGCGACGATGAGCCCTGAGATCGAGCCATCACGGCGGGTCGATGGCGCCCGCCACCAGGAGGGAACCTGCACGTGACGATCACGACCCCCCGGCGCCTTGGGCTGCTGGGCGCCGCCGCGCTCCTCGCGGCCGCCGCCTGCTCCAGCTCCGGCGCCTCGAGCGCGCCGTCGTCCGCCGCATCCGGACAGCCCAGCACGGCTCCGGCCTCCGCCGGTCGCCTCCGCGATCTCGTCAGCGGCCGCCTCGGCGCCGGCGATGACCATTCCTGAGCCGGCATCGGCCAACGCCACCCTCCAGGGTGCTGGCGCGACCTTCCCGGCCCCGCTCTACAACGTCTGGTTCGAGACCTACACCGGCAAGTACCCCCAGGTCCAGTTCAACTACACGGCGAACGGCTCCGGCGCCGGGATCAAGGCGATCACCCAGCAGACCGTCGACTTCGGCGCGTCTGACGCCGCGATGAAGGACGAGGAGATCGCCGCCCTGCCGGCCGGCACGAAGATCCTCCACGTCCCGACCGCCCTCGGTGCGCGTCGTGGTCATCTACAACCTGCACGGCGTCGACAAGCTGCAGCTCGACGCCGCCAACGTCGCCGGGATCTTCCTCGGCACGATCACCAAGTGGAACGACCCCGCGATCGCCGCGAACAACCCCGGCGTGACCCTGCCGGACCAGGCGATCAACGTGGTCCATCGGTCGGACGGGTCGGGCACCACGAACGCGTTCACGACGTACCTCGACACCGTCAGCCCGGACTGGCACGCCAGGGTCGGCAAGGGCAAGGAGGTCAAGTGGCCCGTCGGCCAGGGCGCTGCCGGCAATGACGGCGTCGCCGGCGGCGTCAAGCAGACCCCGGGCTCGGTCGGCTACGTCGAGCTGCAGTACGCGACCACGGCCAAGATCGCCTCGGCGCTCATCAAGAACGCGGACGGCCAGTTCGTACCCGGCTCGACCGACGGTGTGACCGCCGCGGCCGATGCGGTGGCCGGGGACTTCCCGGCGGACGCCCGTCAGGCGCCGATCATCAACGGGGCCGGCGCGGCGACCTACCCGATCGCTTCGTATACCTACCTCCTGGTCTACCAGGACCAGACCGACCAGACGAAGGGCCAGGACCTGGTCGCGTTCATGGCCTGGGCGCTGACCGACGGCCAGGCGATGGAGAAGGACCTGGGCTACGCCCCGCTCCCGTCGTCCGTCCAGGCGAAGGCGCTCGCGTCGCTCCACACGATCACCTACAGCGGCTCGCCGATCTGGCCCTGATCGTCGACGCCTCGATCGAGGGATCGCCTGATCTCCCCGGGCGTCCCGCGCGATCATCGACGCAGGCTCGACGGCACGCCACCGTCGGGCCTGCGTCATCGTTCTGCCAACGCTCCCGAGGAGGATCGTTGACCGCCCTCACCCGACCCGGCCGGCTCGCCGCCGGCGCGACGTCCCGACTACCCGATCGGATCTTCCGCGGTGGGTCCGGACTCCTCGCCTTCGGGGTCATCGTCCTACTCGCCGCGATCGGGCTGATGCTCTTCGCGAGCTCGATCTCGACCTGGCAGACCTTCGGTCTGTCGTTCATCACCGGGACGGAGTGGGACCCGGTCGCCTCCGTGTACGGCGCCCTGCCGTTCATCGTCGGGACGCTGATGACGTCGCTCCTGGCGCTCCTGATCGCGGCGCCGATCGGGCTCCTGACCGCGATCTTCCTGGCCGAGCTCGCGCCGCGGCGGATCGCCGTCCCGGTGAGCTTCCTGATCGAGCTCCTGGCGGCGATCCCGAGCGTCGTCATCGGCCTGTGGGGCGTCTTCGTCCTCAGCCCGATCCTCAGGGACACGGTCGAGGACTGGATCGCCAGCACGATCGGTCAGGTACGTCCCGTTCTTCGCCGGGCCGACCTTCGGGATCGGGATCTTCGCCGCGAGCGTGATCCTGGCGATCATGATCCTGCCGACCATCGTGTCGATCTCGCGCGAGGTCATCCTCGCCGTCCCGGACAGCCAGCGCGAGGCGATGCTGGCGCTCGGCGCGACCCGCTGGGAGACGGTCACGAGGGCCGTCCTGCCGTTCGCCCGCTCGGGCATCGTCGGGGCGATCATCCTGGGCCTCGGTCGGGCGCTTGGCGAGACGATGGCCGTGACCATGGTCATCGGCAACAAGCCCGCAGATCCCGACCCGGCTGTTCGACCAGGGCCAGACGATCTCGTCGCAGATCGCGACGACCTTCAACGAGGCCCAGGTCGGTCTCCAGACCTCGGCCCTGATCACCCTCGGCTTCATCCTCCTGGTGATGTCGATCGGGCTGAACATCGTGGCCCGGCTCCTCGTCCGGCAGGTCGCTGGCGACGGCGTCGGCCAGGCCACGGGAGGCTGACCGATGGCCGTCGCGACCCGACCCGATCCCGATCTGCCTCGTCCGCTCCGGCGACGACCGGCGCCGGGCCTACGTCGACCGCTTCTTCCGGGGCCTGTCGCTGGTCGCGGCGATCCTGTGCGTGATCCCGCTCTTCCTGATCATCGCCTACGTCGTCGATCAACGGGATCCAGGCGCATCAACCTGGACCTCCTGACGAAGCCGCCCAAGGCGCTCGGGGTCGGCGGCGGAGCGGCGGCGGCCATCCTCGGCTCGATCCAGATGGTGGGCCTGGCCTCGCTCATGGCGATCCCGGCCGGCATCCTGGCGGCGGTCTACGTCAGCGAGTTCAGCCGCCGCCGGTCGGCCACGGTCATCCGCTTCGCGGCGGACGTCCTGGTCGGGCATCCCGTCGATCCTGATGGGCGTCTTCGTCTTCACCTTCCTCGTCCTGCCGTTCAAGCAGTACAACGCCTTCGCCGGCAGTGTCGCGCTGGCCTTCCTGATGATCCCGGTGATCATGCGGACCACCGAGGAGATGCTCCGGCTCGTTCCCCGGGACCTGCGGGAGGCGTCGTTCGCCCTCGGCGTCCCGACCTGGCGGACCGTCCTCTCGGTCGTCCTCCGGACCGGCCTGCCGGGGATCCTGACCGGGGTGATGCTCGCCGTGGCCCGGGCGGCCGGCGAGACGGCCCCGCTCCTGTTCACCGCCCTCGGTAGCCGCCTGGTCAACGTAGGCGACTTCAGCAAGCCGATGGACGCCCTGCCGCTCTTCGTCTACACGAACGCCCGCCAGCCGATCGACGCCCTGAACCAGCAGGCGTGGGGGGCGGCCCTCCTCCTGCTCACGTTCGTCCTCATCGTCAACATCCTCGTCCGTGCCCGCAACCTGGGCAAGCGCACTCGATGAAGGAGTCCGAGCCGATGGCCATCGACACGATGACCCCAGCCAGCGAGCCACCTCCATTGGCGCCGGCTCCGCTCCGGCCGGCTGAGGGATCGCCCGAGGCCGCCGCGGAGGACGCGACCGGCACGATGGCAGTCGAGCGGCCTGAGCGTCTACTACACCGCGTTCCGGGCCGTCAAGGACGTCAGCCTGGCGATCGAGCCGCACTCGGTCACCGCGCTCATCGGACCCTCGGGCTGCGGCAAGAGCACCTTCCTGCGGACCCTCAACCGGATGCACGAGGTGATCCCAGGGGCGCACATCGAAGGTCGGGTCACCCTCGACGGCGTGGACGTCTACGACCCGGCGATCGACCCGGTCCAGCTGCGCCGGGTGATCGGGATGGTCTTCCAGCGCCCGAACCCGTTCCCCACGATGTCCATCCGGGACAACGTGGTGGCCGGCCTGCGGCTCACGGGGCGCCATTCCCAAGGGCGAGCTGGACGAGGTGGTCGAGCGCTCGCTCCGCCGGGCGGCCCTTTGGAACGAGGTGAAGGACAAGCTCAAGCAGCCCGGGGTCTCGCTCTCCGGCGGCCAGCAGCAGCGGCTGTGCATCGCCCGGGCGCTGGCCGTGGAGCCAGAGGTCATCCTCATGGACGAGCCCTGTTCGGCGCTGGACCCGGTCGCGACCCTGAAGATCGAGGAACTCATCCAGGAGTTGCGCGACCGGTACACGATCGTCATCGTCACCCACAACATGCAGCAGGCCTCGCGGGTGAGTGACCGGACCGCCTTCTTCAACATGGGCGAGGACCGGGCCGGCTACCTGGTCGAAGAGGGGTCCACGAAGGACATCTTCACGAGCCCGAAGGACCAGCTGACCGAGGACTACGTATCCGGCCGCTTCGGCTGAGAGGAGCACCATGACCGAAGGCCACATCCCCAACGACCTCGACGCCCAAGTCGACGCGATCGCCGCGACCGCGGTTCACTCGGTCCGCCCCGAGCTGGATCGCGGCGAGCGGACGGTCAAGGAGAGCGTCCTCCGGATGGGGATCCTCGTCGAGGAGCAGATCCTCGAGGCGCTCGAGGCGCTCGTCCATCACGACGCCGAGCGAGCCCTCGGGGTCATCCGGGGCGACCACCTCATCAACGAGGCCCAGTCCGAGCTGTCGTCCCAGATCGCCGGAGTCATCGCCACCCAGCAACCGGTCGCCCGGGACCTGCGCTTCCTTCTGTCCCTGGACCACGTCAGCTATGAGCTGGAGCGGATGGGCGACCACGCCGCCTCCGTCGCGAAGCAGGCGCGCAAGCTGGCGCCGTACCCGCCCCTCGGGGCGTATGAAGGCTTGCCCGAGATGGCCCGCCTGACCGCCACCCTGGTCCGTGACATCCTGAGCGCCCTGGTCGACATCGACGAGCACGCCGCGCGGGCCGTGGCCGCCCGCGACGACGATGTCGACACGCTCTATCACCGGACCTTCGAGCAGACTCTCGAGCTCATGCGGGCCGACCCGGACAACGTGGATCCCGGGACCCGGGTCCTGTTCGCGGCCCACTACCTCGAGCGGATCGGCGACCGGGTCACGAACATCGCGGAGGACATCGTCTTCCTCGCCTCGGGCGACATCGTCGACCTCAACCCCTGAGCCGCGGACGCCGGGCGAACCGGTTTGCCGGGCGGGTCGCCGAGGCCGTACGCTTAGAACGATGACCATCGAGTTCCACCTGCTTCGCCACGCCCATGCCGGCGACCCGGCCAAGTGGCGCGGCGACGACGCGGACCGTCCGCTCACGTCCAAGGGGCGAGACCAGGCGGATCGACTCGGGGCCCATCTCGCCGCGATCGGGTTCACCCCGGATGCGATCGTGAGCTCACCCAAGGCGCGAGCCCGCGAAACTGCCGAGATCGTGGCCGCCCGGCTCGGCTGTGGCTATCGGATCGACGACCGGCTTGCCGAGCCGCTCTCGCCGGCTGCGGTCGAGCAGATCCTCAGCGACGCCGGCGACCCGATCCGGCCGGTGCTCGTCGGTCATGACCCGGACTTCAGCGAGCTGCTTGCGCTCCTGACCGACGCCACCGAGATCCCGATGCGCAAGGGCGCGATCGCCCGGGTGGACCTGGAGCGGCCACTCGAGATCGGGCGGGGTGTCCTGCGCTGGCTGCTCCCCCCGGAGCTGCTGCACGAGCGCCGCTAGGCGTTCGGTCAGCGCGGCGGGAGGATCCGCGACGCCGCCGGCCTGCCGGTCCGCCGGTGGAGCTCGTCGACCGGGATGAGGCCCCCGGGCACCAGGTCCCGGGCGATCCCCGCCAGGCGCTCCGCGGCGTCGGGGGCCAGCCGATACCAGACCCATGTCCCCCGCCGCTCGCCGAGGATGACGCCGGCCTCGCGAAGGACTCGCAGGTGATGCGACACCGTCGGCTGACGGACGTCGCAGCACGACGTCAGGTCGCAGGCGCACACCTCGCTCGAGGCGGACAGCTCGCGGACGATCGCCAGCCGGGTCGGGTCGGCGAGCGCCGCCAGGAACCGCACGTCCGGGTCGACGATCCGCTTCATCTCGGGAGGGTATCGATGAACCTCTATATTGACAAGTGTCGATACAGCCCCCAGGATGGACAGGGCGTCCACATCCGTCTCCGGGCCACGACGAGGAGCCCCCGATGACCGACAGCCAGCGCATCCACGCCGAGGTCCGTGCCCGCTACGCGGCGGCGGCCCTCGAGATCCTCGATCCGACCGCACCTCCGAGTGCGGCCCTCGCCTCCAGCCGACGGGTGGACGCGGCGACCTGCTGCGACCCGAGCGCCGATGCTTCGGCGGGCTCATGCTGCTCCCCGGCCGACGGTCCCGAGGTCTTCGGCGCGGCCCTGTACGCCCCGACCGACCGAGCGAGCCTGCCGGATGCGGCGGCGCTGGCCAGCCTCGGCTGCGGGAACCCGACGGCGGTCGCCGAGCTCCGCGAGGGCGAGACGGTCCTCGACCTCGGGTCGGGCGGGGGGATCGACGTGCTTCTCTCGGCCGGGCGGGTGGGGCCCTCGGGTCGGGCGATCGGCCTCGACATGACCTCCGAGATGCTCGAGCTGGCGCGACGGAACGCGACCGCGGCGGGCGCGACGAACGTCGAGTTCGTCGAGGGAACGATCGAGTCGATCCCCCTCGCCGACGCGTCCGTCGACGTGGTCATCAGCAACTGCGTCATCAACCTGGCCGCCGACAAGCGTGCGGTCCTCTCCGAGATCGCCCGCGTCCTGCGCCCCGGTGGCCGGATGGGCGTGAGCGACATCGTGGCCCGGGACGACCTCACGCCGACCCAGCGAGCGGAGCGCGGCAGCTACGCCGGCTGCATCGCTGGAGCGCTCTCATTCGCGGAGTACGAGCGCGGGCTCGGCGAGGCTGGACTGGTCGGCGTCTCGGTCCGGCCGACCCACGAGGTGGCCGACGGGATGTTCGCGGCCATGGTCCGGGCGACCAAGCCGGGCTGACGCCGGAGCCGGGGTCGAATGGTCGGACTCGAGCCGGCAGGCCTGAGCGGGGTCGGCGTTCTAGCCGGTGAGCGCGTCGCCCTCGACACAGATCGCGACGACACCGAGCCCGACGAGCCTGAGGTAGTCCGCTCGGTCGGTCACGGTCCAGGCCGCGACCTCGAGACCGGCCGCCTGGGCGGCGGCGCACCTCGGACCGTCGATCCCCGCCCGCTCCACGGCGACGCCGCGGCAACCGAGGTCGAGGGCCGTGGCGATCGCGACCGCGCTGAGGCTCGGGACGTTGAGCCAGCGGGGCCAGCCCGGCACGAGTCCCCGGATCCGGGCCAGGGCGCCCACTTCGTGCGACGAGATGACCGCGCCGTGGAGCTCGGGGCCGCGACCCGCGGCAAGGATCTCCACGAGCGTCCGCCCGAACGGCTCCTTCAACTCGATGTCCAGGAACGCGCTCCGCGGGATGGCCGTCAGCACGGCTGACAGGCGCGGCACCCCGAGCGTCTCGAGCTCATCCGGGTCGAGCTCGCCGACCGCCTCGGGACGGCCCTGGACCCGGGCCAGCGTGGTGTCGTGGACGATGACCGGCGTGCCGTCACGGGCGGCCCGCACGTCGAACTCCACCCCGTCGCAGCCGGGGACCTCGAGCGCCGCGAGGATCGCCTCCAGGGAGTTCTCGGCTTCGTGGCGATGATCGCCCCGATGGGCGAGCCGGAGGGTGGTCGGCCCGGTCATCTCAGCCGATCAGGACGTGGGCGGCGAGCCCGAAGTGGTCCGACGGGTAGAGGGTCGGGTCGGTCGGCGAGGGCCGGTCGAAGACGGTCCGGCAATCCTCAACCGCGATCGCGCCGCGGACCCAGATGTAGTCGAGGCACTCGGGCGAGCCGTCGGTGTCCATCGCCGGCGCCTGGAGACCGGATGGCCAGGTGACCTGCGGCTCGGCCCCGTTCGCCTGGCGATATGCGGAACGGAAGCCTGCGGCCAGCATCCGCGCGACGGTCGGTTCCGCCGGGTCGGCGTTGAAGTCACCGACGACGATCTGGCCGTCCGCCTCCGGCGCCCCGTCGAGCCACTGGAGGAGCGCCGCCGTCTGGGCGTCGCGGATCGCCTCGTCCGGACCGAGATGATGGAGATGGGTCACCGCGAAGACCACCGACCCACCACTCGCCAGGGTCAGCAGGGAGCGGTGCGCCGAGCGCTGCGCCGAGAGGTCGATCCGCTCGACGTCGGCCGGCTCGAGCGGCGCCCGGGCCAGGGTCGAGTTGCCGTACTCGGGCCGTCCGGCCCAGCCCCGCACGGTCCGGTACTCTCCCGCCCCGGCCGCCCCGATGACGCGGTCCTGCTGCATCACATAGACGACCTCCTGGAGCCCGATGAGATCGGGCTGGAGGGCCGCGAAGTCGGCCAGGATGAGCGGCAGGCGCTCGTCCCAGCGGTCGGCGAGGTTGAGGATGTTCAGGGTCGCGACGTGGAGCCGTTGCCGCTCGATCATGAGACCTCTAGGCCGACCGCGGTTCCGACAGATCGCAGGATACCGGCCCGCGCGCCGTCGACATCGCTCATGACCGGGGCGGTCCCGTGGTCGTCCACGTGGCCGGGATCCCGAACGTGAAGGTGGAACCCCGGCCCTCCTCCGACTCGACCCGGATCCAGCCACCGTGCGCCTCGATGACGTGGCGGACGATCGCCAGCCCAAGGCCCGTTCCGGCACCGCGCCGCCGCGCCTTGTCGGCCTTGTAGAACCGCTCGAAGATCCGGTCCTGGTCCGCCTTCGCGATCCCGATCCCGTGATCCTCGACCGCGACGACGACGTCGCTCCGCTCCGTGGCCACCGTGACGCTGACGGTGCCGCCGTCAGGGCTGAACTTCACCGCATTGTGGAGAAGGTTCACGAGCGCCTGGCCGAGACGCTCCTCGGCCCCGCGGACCGGCGGCACGGGCACGTCGGCGATGGTCTCGAGCTTGACGCCCTGGCGCTCGGCGAAGAGCCGGAGACGCTCGGTGGTGGACGCGGCCAGCCGGGCAAGGTCCACGACGTCGAGGAGCCGGATCGGGCCTCCCGACTCGATCCGGGACAGGTCCAACAGCTCGGACACCATCTGGGCCAGGTGATCCGTCTCGACCTCGATCTTCGAGATCCGGTCGCGCATCCGGGGCGGGATCGCCTCACCGGCTTCCTCGGCCTCACGGACGAGCGTCTCTGCGAGCAGGCTGACCGTGGTCAGCGGCGTCCGAAGCTCATGCGAGAGGTTGTCGATGAACTCCGCCCGGATCCGCTGGAGACGGCGCAGCTCGGAGACGTCCTCCATGATCAGCCAGACCCCGGCGACCGGCGAGCGGCCGGCCCGGATCAGGAGGGTGGGTCCGCCCGTCGCGGCGGACCGTCAGCTCGCCGTTCGCGAGGCCGCCGTCCCGCGCGGTCGCGACGATCGTCTCGATCGTCGTGTCGATGAAGGCCTCGATCGCGGCCCGTCCGATGAGGTAGCTGGAGGGCCTCGCCAGGAGCTCATGCGCGGCGGCGTTCGCGACGTCGATCCGCAGCCGATCGTCGAGGTGGACGATCCCGACCCCGATGAGGTCGACGAGCGCGGCCCGATCCCGGGTCGTCCCGTCGAGGCCCGACTCGGCGTCGCGGGCTCGCGCGGCCAGGGCACGGACGGCCTCTTCGGTGTCCGTCCCGGGTGATCCCGGGGCGATCCGGGCGATCCGCCGGAGCGTCCTTCCTCGATCGACCACGACGACGAGGCTGACGGCAAGAGCGAGAGCGAGCACCACGACCAGGAAGACGGCTATCGGGTCCACGAACCGGAGCATCGCACAGGTCGGACCGGGCCGGCGGCCCGACGGGGGTTAACGGGCCATGAACGCCCGAGGATCAGGCGCCGGTCAGCCAGGCCTCGACGTCGGCGAGCGGCCGGACCGGTCCGCTCGCCGGTGGCCCGCTCGGTGACCTCGACCCCGCCGGCCGCCAGCGAGCGCGGGCTGACGGTCACGATCCAGGGCATCCCGAGCAGCTCAGCGTCGGTGAACTTCACCCCGGGCGACTCGGCCCGGTCGTCCCACAGGACCTCCCGTCCGGCGGCGGCGGCGGCGTCGTGGAGGGCGGCCGCGACCTCGAGCGACCCGCGGCTCGCGGTCCGACCCGATCGAGACGAGATGGGCCGGGTAGGGTGCGACCTCCTGCGGCCAGACGATCCCCTTCTCGTCGTGGTGCGCCTCGACGACGCAGGCCAGGTTCCGCCCGAGCCCGATGCCATACGAGCCCATCACGATCGGATGGGCCACCCCGTCCTCGCCGAGGTAGGTGGCGCCGAAGGCCTTCGTGTACTTCGTCCCGAGCTTGAAGATGTTGCCGACCTCGATCCCGTTCCGAAGGATGACCGGTCGGCCGCAGTCCGGGCAGGCGTCCCCCTCCTGGGCGTTGTCGAGATCGGCGACGACATCCGCCTCGTAGTCTCGACCGAGGTTGACGTTGCGCAGGTGGAAGCCCTCGCGGTTCGCCCCGGCGACGAGGTTCGGCGAGGCGGCGGCGAGCTCGTCGACGACGATCGTCGTGCCCCGGGCGCCGACCGGCGAGCCGTAGCCCGGTTCCATCCCGGCCGCCTTGATCTCCTCGACCTGAGCCGGCCGGATGCCACCCGCGGCCTTGACCGCATTGACCAGCTTGGTCTCGTTGACCTCCCGGTCACCCCGGACGATCGCGGTGACGAGCCGTCCATCGCCGGTCACGAAGAAGGCGGCCTTGGCGGTCCGCGACGCCTCGACGCCGAGGAAGGCAGCCAGGCTGGCGATCGTGGTCGTGCCCGGCGTCTCGATCTCCTCCATCGGCAGGAGCGCCTCCGCGACCGGGGCGGCATGGCGGACGCTCGCGACCTGGCGGTTGGCCGCGAACCCGCACTCGTCGCACAGGACCAGGACGTCCTCGCCGGCCGGGTTGAGGACCATGAACTCGTGGGCCCCGGACCCGCCCATCATCCCCACGTCGGAGCTGACCGGGATCGCGTGGAGACCGAGGCGCTCGAAGATCCGGACGTAGGCGTCGTAGTGGAGCTGGTAGCTCACGTCGAGCCCGGCCTCGTCGAGATCGCAGCTGTACGAGTCTTTCATGACGAACTCGCGGACCCGGATCAGCCCACCGCGCGAGCGCGGCTCATCCCGGAACTTCGTCTGGAAGTGATAGACCATGATCGGCAGCTGACGGTACGACTTCACGATGTCGGCCAGGAGCCCGGCCACGACCTCTTCGTGGGTCATCGCGATGACCATGTCCCGGCCGGCCCGGTCCTTGAACCGGGCCATCTCGGGACCCACCGCGTCGTAACGACCCGAGGCGCGCCAGACGTCGGCCGGGTGGACGACCGGCATCTCCATCTCCTGGGAGCCGATCCGGTCCATCTCCTCGCGGATGACCTGCTCGACCCGCCTGGTCGCCCGGAACCCGAGCGGGAGCAGCGAGTAGAGTCCGGCGCCCAGCTGGCGGACGTAGCCCGCCCGGATGAGGAGACGGGCGGACGGCATCTCGACGTCCGCCGGGTCGTCGCGGAGCGTCGTGAAGAACAGGTGGCTCAGGCGCATGGGGGCAAGGATAGCCGGGGCGGGCCCTCGACCGCCGACGTCACGCCGACGGACCCCTGACGGATCCGCCGGCGACCGCGGCCGGCGTTCTTGGTATCGTTGAGGAGCGCCCCCGGCACGACCCGGCCCGTTGGACCACCGCTCGCGACGCGGCGGCGTCCTCGTGACCGAACGGCGCCGCAGCCGCCCATGACCCGCAGCAGCAGGTGCCGCCCGACGTGCCAGAGGGGTTCACGCTCGCCCTGATCGTCGTCATCGCACTCGCCGTCGTCTTCGACTACATCAACGGCTTCCACGACACGGCCAACGCGATCGCGACCTCGGTCGCGACCCGCGCCCTGCGGCCCCACTACGCCATCCTCATGGCCGCGTCGTTCAACTTCATCGGCGCCTTCGCCGGGACGGCGGTCGCCAAGACGATCGGCTCCGGCCTGGTCGATGACGCCACGACCACCCAGGCCATCGTGGCGGCCGCGATCATCGGGGCGATCGTCTGGAACCTGATCACCTGGCGGCTCGGGCTGCCCAGCTCCAGCAGCCACGCCCTCATCGGCGGGTTGCTGGGCGCGACGATCATCGCCGCGGGGTTCGGCGCCCTCAACCTCTCCGGGATCTGGAACAAGGTCCTCGTGCCGCTCGTGACCTCGCCGATCATCGGCTTCGCCGGGGCGCTGCTCTTCGCCGTCATCCTCTACCGGCTCTTCTTCAAGGCGGACCGGCGGAAGGCCTCGACCGGCTTCCGCCACGTCCAGGTCCTATCCGCCGGCTACATGGCCTTCGCCCACGGCTCGAACGACGCTCAGAAGACGATGGGCATCATCACCCTCGCCCTCTTCTCGGCCCGGGTCATCCCCTCGGTCGAGGTCCCGAGCTGGGTCATCGTCATATCAGCCACGGCGCTCTCCCTCGGGACCGCCATCGGCGGCTGGCGGATCATGAAGACGATGGGCCAGCGGGTCGCCGACCTGGAGCCGGTCCACGGGTTCGCCGCCGAGATGACCGCCGCCACCGTCCTGTTCGGGACCGCGACCCTGGGCATGCCGGTCTCGACGACCCACGTCATCTCGAGCGCGATCATGGGCGTCGGCTCGAGCCGCGGCACCCGGGGCGTCCGCTGGGGCGTCGCCCGCAGCATCCTCACCGCCTGGGTCCTGACGATCCCCGCCGCGGGCATCATCGGGGCGGCCTGCTGGGCGGTCCTCCACGCATTCGGCGTCAGCTGAGCCACAGGAGATCGTCATGGTCCGATTGGTCCCGAAGGACGAGAACTTCATCGCCAGCTTCATCGAGGACGCAGAGAACCTGGTCCTGGCGGCACGCGAGCTCGACGCGATGATCGGCGCCTACGACCGGCTGGACGAGCGGGTCGCCGAGATCCAGCGCCTCGAGCATCGGGGCGACGAGATCGACATCGAGATCCAGGTCCGTCTCGAGCGGGCGTTCATCACCCCGTTCGACCGGGAGGACATCCACGAGCTCGTCGTCCGCCTCGACGACATCGTCGACGGGATCCAGGAGGTCGCCGAGGCGATGGTCATCTACGGAGTCGACGCGCCGACCCCGAAGCCAAGCAGTTGAGCGGCATCCTGGCGGCCCAGGGCGAGCACCTCCTGGAGGCCTGCCGCAGCCTCGACGGCTTCAAGGGGATCGAGCCGCACCTGCGCGAGATCCACGAGCTGGAGAACCGGGCCGACGGACTCTCGCGCGCGGCCATCGCCTCACTCTTCCAGGGCGGTCACGAGCCCCTCTTCGTGATCAAGTGGATGGAGATCTACAAGGACCTCGAGGAGACGATCGACGCCGCCGAGGACGCCGGCGAGGTCATCGAGCGGATCGTCGCGAAGTCCAGCTGACGCGCCCCGCTCCTCGGCCACCTGTGCGCCGGCCGACAGCGCGGTCCGAGCGACCAGCCGTCCGGACCTCAGGCCGGCCGCCGGAAGACGTAGCCCACGCCGCGCACGGTGTGCAGGTAGGCCGGCGAGGCCGGATCACCCTCGATCGCGCTGCGCAGCCAGTGGACGTGGACGTCGACCGTCCGCGTCTCGCCGGCGTAGTCGTAGCCCCAGACCCGCTCGAGGAGCTGGTCCCGGGTGAAGACCTGGCCCGGGTTCCGGATGAGGAAGGCCAGCAGCTCGAAGGCCTTCGGCTTGAGCGGCACGATCTGGCCGTCCCGGAGGAGCCGGTGGCCGGCCAGGTCGACCTGCACGGCGCCGAGGTCGACCGCGGCCGGCGGCTCGCTGTCGGCGACGCCGCGCTCCATCCGGCGCAGGAGGGCCCGGATGCGGGCGATGAGCTCGCGCAGGCTGAACGGCTTGGTCACGTAGTCGTCTGCGCCGAGCTCGAGCCCGACCACCTTGTCCAGCTCGGAATCCTTCGCGGTGAGCATCAGGATCGGCACCGGCGACTCGGCCCGGATGATCCGGCAGACCTCGACCCCGGAGAGCTCGGGCAGCATCAGGTCGAGCACGACGAGGTCCGGGCGCTCGGCCCGGAAGCGGCTCAGCGCCTCGCGACCGTCGGCCGCCACGACCACCCGGAAGCCCTCCGCCTCGAGGCCGTCGGCGAGCGTCTCGCGAAGGGTCGGCTCGTCGTCGACGACGAGGATCGTGCGGGCCATCGCGTCGATGGTAGCCGGGCCGGGTTAACGCGCGGTCAACGCGGGATCGCCCCGGCAGGCCGGCCGGATCAGACGCCCGGGGCCTCCGGAGGACGCTTCACCCAGAACTCGGTGAACTCGGCGCATCGGCCGTCGGCGTCGAAGCGCATGACGTAGCAGTTGTCCCAGGCGTTCGGCGATCGACTCCGCCCGGCCCGTCGAGGTAGACGCTCGATCCGATCGCCACCGCCCGGTCGCCGTCGACCGCGAACGGTCGGTAGGCCGCCCGGACCGTCGCCGGGTCGTCGTGCAGCTCGGGGTCGAGCCAGGCGGCGACGATCGCCGCACGGCCCCGGAGCACCCGGTCGCCCTCGTGCCAGGGGTGGAAGCGGTACTCGGCGTCGGGGCTGAACAGGTCGCCGATACGGACCGGGTCGTAGCTCAGCCAGGCGTCGACGTAGCGATCCAGCCAGGTCTGGAGATCGTCGTGGGTCATCGCGACTCGGCGGTCCGTGCGCCGCTCAGCCGGCCGCGTCGAGGACGACGATCGCCCCACCGAGCCGCTCGAGCGTCCGCTCGCGACCCAGGGCGACGATCGTGTCGAAGAGCGGCGGTGTGGCCGTCCGCCCCGTCACCGCGACGCGGATCGCCATGAACAGGTCGCCCGCCTTCCAGCCCCGCGACTCGGCCAGCGCCCGGAGCGGCGGCTCGAGCTCGTCGGCCTCGAAGACGACCGGCGGGACCGCGGCGATCGTCTCGCGAGCCGCGACGAGTCCGGCTCGTGCGGTCGCCCGGTCCCAGCGCTTCGGGACGAGCAGGGCCGGGTCGAGGTCGAGCCGGTCGACGAAGAGGAAGCCGACCAGGTCGCCGATCGCGCCGAGGACCGGCAGCCGTTCCTGGACCATCGGGACGAGGACCGCGATCTCGTCGTCCGAGGGCACCCGGTCGATCCGACCGGCGGCGGCGGCCGCCTCGAGGAACGGCCGGAGCCGATCGACGATCTCGGTCGCCGGGAGGCGGCGGATCCACTGGCCGTTGAGCCACTCCAGCCGCTCGAGGTCGAAGACCGCCCCGCCCTTGTGGACCGCCTCGAGCTCGAACCGGGCGACGAGCTCGTCGAGCGAGAGGACCTCCTCTTCCGTGCCGGTCGCCCAGCCCAGGAGGGCGAGGTAGTTGACGAGACCCTCCCGGACGAAGCCCTGGGCGATGTAGTCGTCGATCGCCGTCTGGCTCTTGCGCTTGCTCATCTTCGAGCGGTCCGGGTTGAGGATGAGCGGAAGATGGGCGAACCGCGGCTCGGGCTCGCCGAGCGCCCGGAACAGGAGGATGTGCTTGGGCGTGTTGCTCAGGTGATCCTCGCCGCGGATGACGTGGCTGATCCGCATCGCGGCATCGTCGACCACCACCGTGAAGTGGTAGAGCGGGGTCCCGTCGGCCCGGACGATGACGAAGTCGCCGCCGATGTTGGCGACGTCGATCTCGACATGACCGCGGACGATGTCGTCGAAGGCGACGACACCCTCGCCGACCCGGAAGCGGATCGCAGCCGTCCGGCCCTCGGCCTCGAAGGCGGCTCGCTCGGCCGGCGGTCAGTCGAGCGCACCGGCCGCTGTAGCGGGGGGCAGCTTCGCCGCCTCGAGCCGCCGGCGCTCGGCGTCGAGCTCCTCGGGCGTGCAGTAGCAGGGGTAGGCGCATCTGCCGCGCAGGAGCCGTTCGGCGGCCTCGGCGTAGCGCGGCAGGCGCTCCATCTGGCGATACGGCCCGTACGGTCCCCGGGCCGCCTCCCCGGCGACCCCGGGCCCCTCGTCCCAGGTGAGCCCCAGCCAGTGGAGCCCGTCGAGGATGTCCTTCTCGTAGGCCAGGGACGACCGCGCGACATCGGTGTCCTCGAGGCGGAGGACGAACGTCCCGCCGAGATGCCGGGCGAACAGGAAGTTGAAGAGCGCCGTCCGGGCCGTGCCGATGTGGAGCGGGCCGGTGGGGCTCGGGGCGATCCGGACGCGGACGTCGGGATCGATCGGGGTGGTCTGGCTCACCCGGCGATTCTACGGGGCCGGGCGGTCGGTGGTCAGGAAGGGACGCCGGGCACCCGGTGGAAGAGCGACGGATCGGCCTCGCCGGGGAGGACCCGGATGAGGGCCGCGGGCCGAAGCCCGAGGGTCGCCCGGCCACGGGGTCCCTCGAGGGTGAGCGAGTCGAGCGATTCGGAGCGGGCGAGGATCGTGACGTGGGCGCCGGGGGTGAGCGCCCTCGCCTCGAGGTAGGAGAGCAGGCCGGGGTCCTCCTCCGCCTCCTCGGTGATCCGGTAGATCGTGGCCCGCTCCCCGGCCTCACACACGCTCAGCGCCGTCCCGGCGGGGCGGCGGCGCGCGGTCGCCGCGTCGATCGGGTTCCCGTGGGGGCAGGTCTCGGGGTGACCGAGCATCTCGTCGAGTCGAGCCTCGACCCGCGGCGAGATGGCACCCTGCAGCCGGGCCGCCTCTTCGTCCGACTCCGCCCAGCCGAGTCCCACGACGGCCGTCAGCAGCCACTCGAGGAGGGCGTGCCGACGAAAGATCCCGTCGGCGGCCGCCCGTCCCGCCTCGGTCAGGACGAGCTCCCGGCCGCCCGTCCCCCCAGCCTGGCTCACCAGACCGTCGGTACCGAGCCGCCGGAACATCTCGCTCGCGGCCTGGGTGCTCACCCCCAGGTGGCGACCCACCTGGGCCGCCGTGACCCGGCCCCCGTCGACGGCCATCACCCGGAGGGCCAGGAGGTATTGCTGAGCGGCCGATGAGAGGTCCCGCGGATGATCGCTGCGTGGGCTCACCCGGTCATCCTAGCGAGCCAGCCAGCCGGATACGATGGCGAGGAGCCGGCCGAGCATCGTCTCGTCCAGCCGATGGATGCCGCCCGGCATCGGTGGATCGGCCTCGGTGGTCGCCGAACCTCGGGACGCGGGAGCGCTCCGGGGCTCCGCTGAGCCGGCCGGTGTCCCGACATCGTCGGGCGGCGGAGCGTCGGGTCGCGCGCGCGTCGGGTGTCGGCGCGTCGGGTGTCGGCGCGGCCCGGCCGCCGGCCACCGTCGGGCGCCGCGACCGGGCAAGGTATTCGGGGCCGTGCTTCCGAGGGTCGGCGTACTCCTTCGGATTGACGGTCCAGTAGGTCCCGCTTCCGGCGCCGTACCAGGTGGCGCCGTCCCAGGCCGGGTCGAACGGCTCGCGGTCGACCCCGTCGTAGCTCGTCGAGCCGATCGTCGCCTTCGGCCTCCGACGGGTCCTGCCTGAGGGACCGGCGGCGGCACCGCCGGCCCCGCTGGATCGGTCCGGCCCGTCCGCGGAACCGGCCGAGGCACGCTCGTCACTCGCACCGCGCTTGCCGTCCGCGTCGGCGCGCGTGCCCGTCGCCGACCCGGTCCCCCGGGACGCCCCTCCACCGCTCCCTGCGGCGTCCGGGCCCGGGCTGCGCCGCCGAGCACGATAGGCGTCCCGGGTCGCCCGCGCTCGATCGGGGTCGGCCTGCCACGCGGGCGACTCCGCCGCACGCGCCGCGGGCCGCGCGGTACCGGGTCGAGGCCCACCCTGGATCAGCGTCTCGTAGGCCGCCTGGATCGCGAGGAACCGGGTCAGCTGCCGGTCGCCGCCCGAGTCCGGGTGGTACTGCTTGGCGAGACGCCGATATGCGCGCTTGATCTCGGCCTGGCTCGCGTCGGGGGCGACCCCCAGGGTTCGGTGCGGGTCGAGTCGGGTCATCGTCACTCAGTCACGCGTTCGCAGGTCGCCGCGAGGCGGATCGCCGGTCGGTCGGCCCGCCCGGGGGTCCGTCCCGTCCTCAGCCGATGAGCTCGCCGACGGGGGCGAGCTCGAACTCCGGGATCGCCTCGGCCGCCACCCGGCCATGGGGGTCGAGCGAGACCGGGCGGTGATAGCGGGCCAGTTCCCGGAGCGGGGGGCCATCGAGGGCGCCGGCCTGCCGGAGCGCCTCGACCGTCGCGGCCCAGGTCGCCCGATCGTAGCCGTCGCCGTCCTCGATCTTGAGCGCCATGCCGGTCGGACCCGCAGCGGCCCTCCCGTTGCCGCTCCGCGGCCCGTCGAGGATCGCCAATCCGCGGAGCGCCTCCATCCCCCCCTTGGAGACGATCCGGCCGGGCAGCGCCTTCATCAGCGACGTGTCGATCCGGTCGCGATTGCCGCCCACCATCTCGGGGTTCGCGAGCATCGCGTCGCGGATGACGGTCAGCGCCGGCACCAGACTCCGGCGCGGGTCGGCGGCCGCGACCCGGTCCGGGCCGGCGAGGATCGCGTACGCCCGGGCCACCTCGCGGAGGGGGAACGCGAAGGTCTGGACGCCGCAGCCGTCGATCGCGGTCACGAGGCGGTCGGGCTTCGTCGCGAAGGCCGCGGCGACGGCCGCCCGATAGGCGACCTGGGCTGGGTGGTCCACGGTCCAGTAGTCGTCCTGCGGCCAGCCGCGCAGTCGGGCGAGCAGGATCATCGAGGAATGCTGGCCGGAGCACATGTGGCGGAGCGGTCCGGCCTTTTCGCCGTCGCGGGCGAGACGGGCGGCGGTCAGGGCGTCGAGCGGCATGCCCTCCGACCCGCAGGCGAGGACCGACTGGCTGACCCCCGCCCGTCGATAGATCGCCTGGATCGTCCGGACATGGATGTCCTCGCCGGAGTGCGAGCTGGCCATGATCGCGAGCTCGGGCGGGGTCAGCCCGAACTCGTCGATCCCGCCCGCCTCGACGAGCGCGATGAGGCCGAACGGCTTGACGCAGGACCGGAGCGTCACCAGGCGGTCGGGGTCCCCGAGGAGCCGGATGACCCGACCGGCCGGATCGACCTCCACGATGTCGCCCCGATGGGTGCTCTCGACGACCCCGTTGCGAACCTGGCGGACGAGGATGGGCGACGTCGTCCGGCGGGCGGGTGCCGTGACGCGAGCCGGCGAACGGCGACCGGCCGAGGTGCCGGGCCTGGAGCTGGTGATCGCCAAGCCGTGGTCTCCGGTGAGGACGCAAGGAGACGAGGATAGCGCCCCGAGGCGGGCCGCGAGGACGGTCGGGCCCGGACCGCCCGGACGACCGCCGGTGGGCACCCCCTTCGGCCGTCCGATCGCCCCCGTGGACCGACCGTCAGCGCGACGGTAGGCCTCGCGGGACGCCGCGTCAAACAGGTTCTCGGACCGGACACGGCGAGGCCCGAGCGGCATCCCCGGCACGGGCCCGGACCGCGTCCCGATGGCACCCCGGCACCTGCCCCGATGCTACGATGCCGGTGAACGGCCGACCCCCAGCGGAGGACCACGGTGTCCGACTCACCCTCCTCACCGACCGCGGTCGCCGCCTGGCCGAGCCTCCATGTCTCGAGCCACCCGGCGATCCTCCACAAGCTCGCCATCCTGCGCAGCCGGGACACCGAGCCGAAGAAGTTCCGGGAGATCGTTCGCGAGCTGTCCTGGCTGCTCGGCCACGAGGCGCTGGCCGACGCCCGGGTCCGCCCGATCGAGATCGAGACCCCGCTCGAGACGATGCAGGCCTACGAGCTGGCCGACCGGATCGGGCTCGTGCCGATCCTTCGGGCCGGACTCGGGATGGTCGATGCGATGCTCGAGCTGATGCCCACCGCCGAGGTCTGGCACCTGGGGCTCTTCCGCGACGAGCGGACGCTGCGACCGGTCGAGTACTACAACAAGCTGCCCGACTCGGCGACGGTCGACCTCTGCCTGATCCTCGACCCGATGTTGGCGACCGGCGGCTCGGCGACGGCCGCCATCGAGGTCCTCAAGCGATGGGGCGCCACCCGGATCAAGCTCATCAACCTCATCGCCGCCCCTGAGGGGGTCGAGGCGGTCACGACCGCCCACCCGGACGTCGAGATCTACTGCGCCGCCCTGGATCGCCAGCTGAACGAGAAGGGCTACATCATGCCCGGCCTCGGCGACGCCGGGGATCGCCAATTCGGGACTGGGCGCTAGGGAGAGCACCCTCTCGGCGCCGCATGATCGTGAAGGTCAGGGCGTTCGCGCCGATGCTGATACGTCCGTTCGTCGCGTTCCCGACACCACCGCCGCCTTCGCCGACGAGTCATCGCGCACGGTGATCTCGACGTCAGGGTCGTTCCCGTCAGGACTCGCACAGAGGCAACCTGGATGAAGGATACGCAGAAGTCCGCCAAGAGCACCACCGCGATCGACGAGACGTCCGAGGGGACGTTCACGGACGAAGAACGAGCCGCGGTGAAGGAGCGCGCCCGAGAGCTGAAGGCGGACGCGCGCCGCGGCCCGCGTGCGGCCGAGGCGGACGGGGAGAGCGACGTGCTCGCGAAGATCGCCGAGATGGCGGGACCGGATCGCGCCATGGGCGAGCGGCTCCACGCCGTCATCAAGGCCAGCGCGCCGACGCTGTCGCCGAGACTCTGGTACGGCCAGCCCGCGTATGCCAAGGACGGCAAGGTCCTCTGCTTCTTCCAACCGGCGCAGAAGTTCAAGACGCGGTACGCGACGCTCGGCTTCAGCGACGAGGCGAACCTCGACGAAGGTGCCATGTGGCCGACCGCCTACGCTCTCATGGAGTTGACCCCCGCCGACGAGGCCAGGATCGGCGCGCTCGTGAAGAGAGCGGTGAGCTGAGGACTGAGCTCGCCGCTGGGCCCGCCCCAGGCGGGACGGCCTGAGCGGTCCGGCCTGGGTCGAGACCTGGGATCGCTTCGATTCGGCCATGCCGACCGACCGCTGACGCACCACCCGGGCCGGTCGGTCGTCAGCTCTCCGTCGGAGGAGCGCTGAGACGCCGGTTCGCCCGGGCTTGCCGTCGGAGGAACTCGCTCAGGAACGCCTGGTCCCGGGCCGAGATGAACCAGCGGCAGCGGCACAGGCCCTTGGGGCATCCCGGGTGGGGCAGTCGAGGGGACCGCAGCTCCTCGGCGATCCGGACGATCCGACCCTGGTCGGCCCCGCAGGACTCGCAGCAGGGTGCACCGCGAAGCTCCGCGTCCTTGGCGACCTCGCCGATGCCGTGCAGCGCCGCGGCCAGACCCTCCTGGTGGACACGGACGACATCGTCCGGCGGCGGGGACGGCGAGCCGGCGATGCGGAACAGGACGAGCGCCTGGTCGTAGCGGATCGAGGCAGCCTCCTCCCACCGACGTTCGCTCCTGGCGGTCCGGTATGACTGGTCGACGGTGGCCAGGTAGAGGGCGCGCGCGGCGGTCACGCTCACCTCCGAGAACGGCTCCCTGGCCGATCGCGCCACCCGGTCCGCCGACGCCCCGGCTTCGCGGGCCAGGTCGAGCCAGCGGTCCCGATCTCGTCCCCATCGCTCCGCGTTCGCCGCCCGCCGGCGTTCCGCTTCGAAGACCGGGAGCGCGGCCTCGGCCAGGTAGACCGTGCGCGTCCCGACATGGCGGACGACGATCCGCTGGCGACAGCGCGGGCAGCGGCGGGTGGCGTCCGGCGGTGGCTCGAGGACCGTGGCGCAATACGGGCAGTACGCCGCAGGGTCGGCGGGATCCGGTGGCTGGGGCGACGCCTGGGCCGAGCGGCGGTCCCCGCTCGTTCGATGGGGCTTCGAGGTCGCCGTCCGGGTGGTCCGCGCCGGCTGCCGGGGCAAGGCCCGAGGCGGGACGTCCGGGTCGCGTTCGATCCGCGAGGATTCGGTCGCGGTCGAGGCGGAAGCCTCCGGGGGGTCGATCTCGATCGCAGGTGGCTCGACGGACCCGATCGCGAGGGCCGACTCCCCATCGAGCGTGAAGAGGACCTCCTGGGCCGGTGGGCCGGCCTCGATGACGTCCGACTCGACCGGGGCGAGAACCTCGACCGGGGCGAGGACCTCGACCGGTGGGCCGGCCTCGATGACGTCCGACTCGACCGGGGCGAGAACCTCGACCGGGGCGAGGACCTCGACCGGTGGGCCGGCCTCGATGACGTCCGACTCGACCGGGGCGAGGACCTCGACCGGGGCGAGGACCTCGACCGGGGCGAGGACCTTCCGAGCGGCGGCCGAGGGGCGAGCCTTTCGAGCGGCGGCGGGGGGGCGAGCCGGTCGGCGTGCACGGATGATCGGCGGTTCGACCGCCATGGCGGCCTGGGCGACCGCCGGTGCGTCGAGTCGATCGTCATCCCCCCCATCGGCCTCCGCCTGGCGGGCGATGCTCACCACCCCGGGCGAAGGGCGGTCGGTGTCGACGGGCACTCGACCCACGGCCGGCGCGTCGATGGGCTCGGTGGAGCCGCGGGCGTCGTCACCGAGCGCCGAGATCGTCACCGCCGGTGACGGGACGTCGGGCAGCACCGGGATCGCCGAGGGGTCGAAGCGGACCATGTCCGCTGCCGGCGAGTCGACGGACGCAACGCCCTCCGACGCAGCGCGCTCCTGGGCGTCGTCTGCGAGCGGTGCGATCGTCATCCGCGAGGACAGGTCTCCCGCCGCCTCGACGCCGACGCCGTCGTCGCCCGGGGCGATGGCATCGGGCGGCTCCTCAGCACCCGGCGCATCGTCACGGGACCCGGCCCCACCGCCGCGACTCATCGCCTCGAGCCGAACGAGCACCCGGGATCGGACAAGCTCGAGCTCGGCCTCCTCCACCCCCGGCTGCCGTTTCAGGATCCGCTGCAGGTTCGCCATCTGCCCGACCTCGTGCGGGACCCGGCCCGTACCGGCCACGCCGTCTCCTCGGCGAGCGCGCGCGAACGCAGGGCCAAGGGCCGTGGCCTTCGATCACCTGTGACGCTAGCATCGCTACCACCCGAATGGGTAGGGGTGACCCTGCCGAAGGTACCAAATCGGTGCATGCCGGCACCATCAGCCCGGCGCGGGACCGCACCCGACGTCATCCGACCACACCGGACCCCGCTCGACCGCACCAAAGCCTCCGCGACGGCGATGGTCGCCCCGTCGGTCTCCCCTCGCCCCGGGGCACCGACAAGGGCGAGGCCATCGCCGGGCTCGCGGCCTCGCGCGGTCTCACCCTGGCCGAGGTCGCCGCAGTCGGCGACCTCGCCGAACGACCTGGCGATGCGCCGTCGGGTGGGTCGGTCCGCGGCGATCGGCTCGGCGCCATGCGACGTGCGCGCCTGCGCCGACGTCGTCGTCCCCTCGTCGCGCGAGCACGGTGTGCTCGACGCCTTCGCCCGGTTCTTTCCGGATCTCGTCGGTGAGTTCGGGATCCCCAATCGCGGACGGGTCCGGGCGCTCGCCTGTTCAGTCGCCCAGGCAGGTCCCGACGTGACGGGCCGTCTCGATCCATGAGTGGTCGAGTGGGACGGTCTTCCGTCGTCCAGCGACGAGCTCGAGCGGCACCGCCCGCGTGTCGTCGCCGGCCGCGGCGACCATGACCCCGAACGTGCCCCGGGCGACGAGGTCGGCCCCGGCATTGCCGAGGCGGGCCGCCAGCAGCCGATCCACCGGGGAGGGTGTCCCGCCGCGCTGGACGTAGCCGAGGATCGTCACCCGCGACTCGAGCCCGGTCAGCTCCTCGAGCTGGTGGGCGAAACGCAGGGAGTGTCCCGTGTGGTCGGCGTCGTAGGCGGCCAGTTCGGCTTCGGCGACCTCCTTCTCGGCCTCGCCCCGGACGATCTCGCGCCGCGCCAGGGCGTCCCGGTAGGCGCGGGCGTTCGCGGCGTCACGAGCTCCCTCGGCGACCGCGACGATGCTGAAGTTCGTGCCCTGACGGGTCCGTCGCTTGATGGCCGCGACCACGGCGTCGATGTCGTAGGGGATCTCCGGGATGAGGATGACGTCGGCGCCGGCGGCGATCCCGGCCCCGAGGGTCAGCCATCCGGCGCCGTGACCCATCACCTCGGCCACGATGATCCGATGGTGGCTGTGGGCCGTGCTGTGGAGGCGGTCGATCGCCTCGGTCGCGATCTCGAGCGCCGTGGCGAACCCGATCGTGGCGTCTGTCTCGGCGACGTCGTTGTCGATCGTCTTGGGCAGGGTGACGACATCGAGCCCGGCCTTCACCAGGCGAAGCGCGTTCTTCTGGGTGCCGCCCCCGCCGATGCACAGGAGGGCGTCGAGACCCGCCTTGCGGTAGGTCCGGACGATCTCGTCGGTCATGTCGACGACCTGGCCGTCGACCGCCATACGGTGGGGCTTGTCGCGACTCGTGCCGAGGATCGTGCCGCCGACGGTGAGGATACCGGCGAGGGTGCTCGAGTCGAGCCGCATCCGGCGGTCCTCGGCGAGCCCCCGGAAGCCGTCCCGGAACCCGACGATCCGCATCCGGTGCTTCCCGATCGCCGCCTTGCCGAACCCGCGGATCGCGGCGTTCAACCCCGGGCTATCGCCCCCGGCGGTCAGGATCCCGACCCGCATCGACCTGGCCACGGTGATCCTTCTCCCTCGTCGTGGACACGGCCCGGACGCGCTCGCTCGAGGATAGCCGGTAGGAGCATCGATCGGTCCGCAGAGAGGCCGAGACCCGCCATCGCGACGCCGAGGGCGGCGAGACGACCGCGGTCGGTGAGACGAGCTCGCCATCGCCGGTCAGGATCAGGATCGGAGCACCGTCCGGATGTCGGGTTCGTGGGGATGGGCGCTCATCGGATCGACCAGGAAGATGACCGCTTCCACCCGCCGTTCGGCGACGAGCGCGGCGATCTGGGCATCACCGCCGACCGGCACGGCGAGCACGGTCACGACGGTCAGCCCCACCTTCTCGCGCAGGAGCTGGCCGGTCGTCGCAGTCGCGATGAGGGGGAACCGGGCGAGTGTGTCCCGGTTGTACGTCGCGAAGGCGACCAGGTCCGCCTTCCGGCCGCCGTGGGCGATGATCGCGAGCATTTAGATCGAACCGAGCTTGCGGGACATCCGACGGGCGGCCGCGCGGGCCGCACCCGGATCGAGCCGACGGGCGACCCGGACGGCGAGACCGGCCCCGCTTCGCCGAAGGCTGACCACCCTCGACCGGCGCGGCGACGGAGGTCCCGGTTCGCGGCGGGCGAGTCGGGTCTGCTCGGCCTCGTACCGGCGCTCCTCGTGGATCTCGCGTGCCCGGATGTAGAACAGCTGCCACATGGCGAGGGACCTCCTGCTCAGCCGAACCAGAACGAGGCGTCGGCGTTCCGGCTCGCGACCGGCGCGATGCCGATCGTCCGCCGCCGGAGGATCTCCACCCAGCTTGGGAGCCGGGTCTCGTCCTCGATCTCGAGCCAGCGGATCGCGAGAGCCACCGCCGTCGCATCGGCGGACAGTCGGCGCGTCGCCCGCTCGAACCGCCCGGGCCCCGGACCGGGGACCTCGGGGCCGAGCCGCGCCGCCAGGAGGCGGCCGTTCGTGATCGTCGCGATGCGTGAGCGGACGAACGCGACCTGGCGGACGAAGGCCGGCGCCAGCCACGTCGCCGGTCGCTCATCGACCCGAACGACGAGAAGCGGCAGGATGTCGGCGAGGGTCTCGAGCTCGCGCGCGCGGGACGTCCAGGCGTCGTCGACGGGGTGGGCGGTGTGGTGGGCGACCCGGATCTCGGGCATGTCGTGGTCCTCCGGTCGGTGATCGATGGATCTACCCTCGGTCGGACCCATGAGCGGGTCGTTGCCGTCCCGTGAACCTCCCGTGCGAACGGGACCGACGGGCACGCCTCGGGTATCCTCGGACGGACGACCCTGCCCGACCGAGGAGCACTCGTGACCCACGCGCGACGGACCGGCCGACGTGCCGCCGGCAGCCAGGCCGACCACGGTCAGCCGACGAGCGGTGATGCACGCCCCGGTGGCGGCTCCATCGGTCCGGTCGATCCGGCCAGGTTCCCCGACCTGGCCACGCGTCGGGCGGTCGACGGCGGTGCCGCAGCGGCTCGCTGGGAGGCGTTGCTGGCCGAGGGCGACCCGATCCTGGCCGACGGCGCGATGGGGACGATGCTCTTCGCCGCGGGGCTCCAGTTCGGCGACCCGCCCGAGGTCTGGAACCTGACCCAGCCCGACCTCGTCCGGCGGATCCACCGGGGCTACCTGGAGGCCGGCTCGCGGATCCTCCTCACGAACACGTTCGGGGGCAATCGCCTGCGGCTGGGCCTTCACGGCCTCTCGGATCGGGTCGACGACCTCAACCGGACGGCGGCGATCATCCTCCGCGCCGAGGTCAACGCGGCCGGCGGACGAGCCCTGGTGGCCGGCGACATCGGGCCGAGCGGCGAGATCGTGGCCCCCCTCGGCAGCCTCGACTATGCCGTCGCGGTCGACGTCTTCGCCGAACAGGCCGCCGCGCTCGTGGCCGGCGGGGTCGATCTCATCTGGATCGAGACGATGTCCGATCTCCAGGAGATCCGGGCCGCGATCGAAGGCGTCCGTCGGGCCTCGCCGGCGATCCCGCTCATCGCCACGATGACGTTCGACACGCGCGGCCACACGATGATGGGGGTCTCACCCGAACAGGCGGTCGAGGCCCTTGCGGCCTGGGGCGCCGACGCGATCGGCGGCAATTGCGGCAACGGCCCCGACGAGATGCTCGGCGTGATCCAGCGGATGCACGCCGCAGCGCCGGGGATCACCCTCGTCGCGAAATCGAACGCCGGGATGCCCGAGCTCGTCGACATGCGCGCCGTCTACCGAGCCGACCCGGCCACGATGGCCGGCCAGGTCATCGAGATGCATCAGGCCGGCGCCCGGATCGTCGGTGGCTGTTGCGGGAGCACACCGGACCACCTGGCGGCGATCGCTCGAGCGCTCGCGGCGGCGGCGACGAGCTCGACGACGCCTACCCTTCCGGCCCCGCCGGCGGCGGGTCGGACCGCCGGAGCGCCTCGCGGACCTCGGTGATGAGCTCGAAGTAGCGTGGCGACTCCCGGGTGTCGACGTCCCGGGGCTGGGCCAGGTCCACTGCCACGACCGCCGAGATCCGGCCAGGGCGCGGCGACATCACGACCACCCGAGTGGAGAGAACGACCGCCTCCGGGATGGAGTGGGTCACGAAGACGATCGTCGTGCCGGTCTCACGCCAGATCCGCATCAGCTCGAGGTTCATCCGCTCGCGGGTCATCTCGTCGAGCGCCCCGAACGGCTCGTCCATGAGCAGGAGCTTCGGGTCGAAGGCGAGCGCCCGGGCGATCGCCACCCGCTGCTGCATCCCGCCCGACAGCTGCCAGGGATAGCGGCCGACCACCTCGTCGAGCTCGACGAGGTGGAGGAGCCGGGCCGAGCGAAGCGCCCGATCGGCCCTGGGGTAGCCCATGATCTCGAGCGGCAGCTCCACGTTCCCGGCGACGGTCCGCCAGTCCATGAGCACCGGCGCCTGGAAGACCACCCCGTAGTCGCGGTCGAGACGCGCCCGCTCGGCCGGCTTGCCGTTGACCGAGACCGAGCCGCCGCTCGCGCCCGTCAGGTCGCCGACGATCCGCAGGAGCGTCGACTTGCCACAGCCCGACGGGCCGATGATCGAGACGAACTCGCCGGCGGCGATCGTCAAGTCGACCCCGTCGAGCGCCGTGACCGCGTTCGGCGGCGTGCCGAAGACCTTGCGCAGGCCCTCGATCTCGACGATGGGGCGACCTGGACCGGTGGACGGCACGGTCACCGTCGCGCACCGGTCGACGCGTCGGACACGATCGACGGGACGGTCGCCGTCGCCGGTGGCGACCCGGCTACCCGCGGACCGCCTCGTCGGCGATGGCGAGGGCGGCGTCGATGACCTCGAAGCCCTCGGCCAGCTGATCCTCGGTGATGCACAGCGGCGGGTTCGTGTGGATCGAGTTGTTGGCGATCATCGTGTACAGCCCGTTCTGACGGAGGTACTTGCCGATCGCCTTCATCTCATCGCTCGTGCCGTTGAACGGGGTCAGCGGAGTGAACGGATCGCGGTCCCGGACGAGGTCGAGGATCCCGAACAGCCCGAGGTTGCGATGGGCGCCGACGGATGGATGCTTCGCGTACAGCCGCTCGTGATGGGCGCGCATCACCGGTCCCAGCCGGGCCGCGTTCTCGATGAGGTGGTCCTCCTCGTAGACCCGGATCGTGGCCAGGGCCGCGGCCAGGCTGACCGGGTGGCTGCTGTAGGTGAGCCCGCCGTAGAACATCGTCGAATCGAACTTCTCGGCGATCTTGTGGTTCATCGCGACCGCGCCCAGGGGCAGGTACGAGCTGGTCAGACCCTTGGCCATCGTCAGCAGGTCGGGGGTCACGCCGGCATGGTCGATGGCGAACCATCGACCGGTCCTTCCGAAGCCGGCCATGACCTCGTCGGCGACCATCAGGATGTCGTACCGATCGCAGATCTCCCGAACGCCCTGGAGGTAGCCGTCCGGCGGGATGAGGATGCCGTTCGTGCCGACGATCGTCTCGAGGAAGACCGCGGCGATCGTGTGCGGCCCCTCGTAGCGGATGACGTCCTCGAGCCCCTGGAGCGACTCGGCGACCGGCCGGGGCTCCTTCTCGCCCCAGCGGTGGGTATCCGGATAGCGCACCACGCCCCAGATCCCGGGCTCGTTCGCCCAGCGCCGCGGGTCACCGGTCAGGGTCATCGCGCCGAGGGTGGCGCCGTGATACGAGCGGTAGCGGGCGAGGATCTTCGTCCGGCCCGTGTAACCCCGAGCCAGCTTGATGGCGTTCTCGATGGCCTCCGCGCCGCCGAGCGTGAAGAAGACCTTGTCGAGGTCGCCCGGCAGGATCTCCGCGAGCTTCGCCCCGAGCCGTGCCCGCGGCTCGGTCGCGAAGGCCGGCTGGACGTACTGGAGCTTGAGGGCCTGCTCGGTGATCGCATCCACGACCCGCCGATCGCCGTGACCGATGTTGACCGACATCAGCTGGCTGTTGAAATCGAGGATCCGGGCGCCTTCCGGAGTGTAGAGGTAGACACCCTCGGCGTGGTCGATGGCGATCGGATCGATCGCCCCCTGGACGGACCACGAGAAGAACGTGTGGGCGCGGGAGAGGGCGACGATCTCCTCGCTGGACATGGTCCCGGCGGCTTCGCGGACGGTCATGGTGCTCCCTCTGGCGACCCCTGGATGTGCTGTGGGCCGCGCGTTTCGGTGGGCTCGCGATGTCGGTCCATTACAGCACAACGCCGCACGAGCGAGAGCCCCGGCCGGTCGATGGTCGGGGCTCTCGGCGTGTCGTTCGGGCGGGCTGACCGCCCCCGGGATCAGTGCTCGAGGGTGCGGATCCGCCGCTCGCAGGAGCTGTCGGCGATGTCGTACCGGCCGAGGTAGACGACATCCCAGCCCGGGCCGCAATGGACCGCGTCCGCCGTCCGGTCGCCGCCGACGCGGATGACGTCGTTGCCGGCGCCCCCGTAGACGATGTCGCGACCGGGACCGCCGTAGATGACGTCGCCCGCGTTGCCGCCCCAGATCGTGTCCGCGCCGGCGCCACCATAGATGACGTCACGGCCGTCGCCGCCGGACAGGCGGTCCGCCCCGTCGCCACCGTAGAGCACGTCGGCGCCGTCCCCGCCGCGGATCCCATCGGCACCCGCGCGACCGTACAGGACGTCGGGCCCCGCGCCGCCGTAGAGCTGATCGTCGCCTGCTCCGCCATCGAGGAGGTCGTGCCCGGCGAGGCCTTCGAGGATGTCGTTGCCGTCGAGACCGGCGAGGACGTCCGCCGAGGCGGTCCCGACGAGATGGTCCGGACCCGAGGTCCCGGTCTGACTCGCGGCGAGTGCCGTCGCCGGGATCGCGAGCGCCGCGATCACGGCCAGCCCGGCCGCGACGCGACGGGCGGCGTGGCCCGAGGAATGGTGAAGCATGGATGATCCTCCTGGTCCGACGATGGTTCCCGGCCGGTGAGCGCCGATCGAGGAGACCGTAGGCGACCGGCCATCCTTCTTCCCCCCGGCGGTCCTCCTCGACTGTAAGCGACCGGTAAGGCGGGTCGGCGGTCGTCGACCCGCTCGCACCCGCGTTCCGGTGCCCGGCCGCCCCTGAGCGGCGCGAGGCGAGACGTGTCGCCGACGAGGCGCATCTCCTCACCCGGCGGTGTACGCTCGGCGTTCTTCACCGGGAACGCTGAGCGAGGGTCGAGATGGCACGGATGGTGCGAGGCGCGCTGCTCCAGGCGACCTGGACCGGCGACCAGGAGTCGATGATCCAGAAGCACGAGGGCTACGCCCACGAGGCGGCCAAGGCCGGCGCGCAGGTGATGCTCTTCCAGGAGCTCTTCTACGGGCCGTACTTCTGCCAGGTCCAGGATCCCCAGTACTACGCCTACACCGAGCACATCCCCGACGGCCCCACGACGAAGCGGATGGGCGACCTCGCCCGCTCGACCGGGATGGTCCTCATCGTGCCGATGTACGAGGAGGACGCGACGAGCGGGATCTACTACAACACCGCCGCGGTCATCGACGCCGACGGGCGCTACCTGGGCAAGTACCGCAAGACCCACATCCCCCACGTCAAGGGCTTCTGGGAGAAGTTCTACTTCCGCCCGGGCAATCTTGGCTACCCGGTCTTCGAGACCGCCGTGGGCAAGGTCGGGGTGTACATCTGCTACGACCGCCACTTCCCCGAGGGGGCCCGGGCGCTGGGCCTCAACGGGGCCGAGATGGTGTTCATCCCCTCCGCGACCTCCCGGGGCCTGAGCGAGTACCTCTGGCGGATCGAGCAGGTCAGCCACGCGGTCGCCAACGGCTACTTCGTGGGCACGATCAACCGGGTCGGGATCGAGGCCGAGATCGGCGACGACGACTTCTACGGCCAGAGCTACTTCTGCGACCCGCGCGGCCAGTTCATCGGCGCCCTCGGCGACGCCCACGCCGAGGAGCTCATCGTCCGGGACATGGACCTCGACATGGTCGAGCAGGTCCGCCAGACCTGGCAGTTCTACCGCGATCGCCGGCCCGAGGCCTACGGCGACCTCGTCCGACCCTAGGCGCGACCAGCCACCACGACCGAAGGCCGGCTCCGCCGCCGGCCGGGAGGCTCGACCGATGCGATTCGGATTCACGTTGAAACCCGACCACAGCGTCGAGCGGACGCTCGCCCTCACCCGTCAGGCCGAGGCCGCCGGGTTCGAGTACGGCTGGCTGTTCGACTCGCACGTCCTGTGGCGCGATCCGTACCCGCTCCTGACCCTGATGGCCGAGGCGACGACGACCCTCCGGCTCGGGACGTGCGTCACGAACCCGGCCACCCGCGAGCCGACGGTCACGGCCTCCGCCCTGGCCCTCCTCGACGAGGTCAGTGGCGGACGGATGGACCTGGGCATCGGCCGGGGTGATTCCGCCCGGCGAGTCCTGGGCAAGGCGCCGACCTCGATGAAGGACCTCGAGGAGGCCGTCCACGTCATCCGGGCACTGGTCGAGGGTCGGCCGATCGAGTACGAAGGGACGATGCTCGAGCTGACCTGGACCCGAGGCGACCGCCTGCCGGTCTGGATCGCCGGCTACGGGCCGGTCGCGCTCAAGCTCACCGGTCGGATCGCCGACGGGGCGATGCTCCAGATCGGTGACCCGGACCTCGTCCGCTGGTTCGTCAGCCAGGTCCGGTCCTCGGCGGTCGAGGCCGGACGGGCACCGGACGCGGTCAGGGTGATGGCCGCCGCCCCAGCCCACGTCGGCGATCGAGCGGAGGCCCGGGATCGGGTCCGCTGGTTCCCGGCCCTCGTCTCGAACCATGTCGTCGACCTCGTGAATTGCTACCCGCGCGAGGACCTGCCCGAGGAGCTGACGACGTACGTTCGCGACCGGGCCGGGTACGACTACCTTCACCACGCCGAGGTGGGCAGCTCCAACGCCGGCTTCGTGACCGACGAGATCGTCGACCGGTTCGCGGTCGTCGGCTCGGTCGACGAGCACATCGAGCGGCTCCGGGCACTGGCCGCCGCCGGCGTAGACCAGTTCAACCTCTACCTCATGAACGGCGACGAGGAGGAGCAGCTCGCGATCTATGGGCGGGAGATCATCCCGGTCCTGCGCGAGGTGACCGGCGCGACCTGATGGCGAAGGTCCGCGTCCGACTGCTGGGCCGCCCCTCGCTCGAGGTCGACGGCCAGACGCGCCATCTTCCCGGTCGGAAACCGTGGGCCCTCCTTGCCATCCTCCTGCTCGATCCCGCGGGGACGAGCCGGCGCGACCTCATCGCCCGTGGGTGGCCCGAGGCGGACGATCCGTTCGGCGCGCTCCGCTGGAGCCTCGTCCAGGTCCGCCGGGCCATCGCGCCGCTCGAGGTGGTCCAGCGTGACGGCCGGCTCGTCATCGCTGACCGCGGTCCGGCCGAGGTGGACGCCGAGGTCGTGCTCGCCGGGCGATGCGATGCGACCGACACCTGGGTCGACCTCGGACCGGAGCTGCTCGAGGGGTTCGACTTCGCCGATGCCCCCGATCTCGACCGCTGGCTGACGCTTCAGCGGTCCCGCGTCCGGTCGGCAGCCGTCGAAGCGCTGCTCTGGGCGGCCACGGCACTGGCCACCGATCAGCCGGCGCGCGCCTGCACCTTCGCCGAGCGAGCGCTGTCGATCGATCCGTTCGTCGATCCGGCTCACCGGCTCATCGTCGAATGCCAGATCCGCCTGGGGGACCGGTCCGGGGCGGCGGCGTACGCGGACCAGGTCACCCGGCTGTACCGGAAGGAGCTCGGCACCGACCCGCCGGAGATGCTGGTCCGACTGCCCCGGGTACCGGTGGATGAGGTCGAGCCGGATCGCGCCGTGGACGCGCGGCCCTCCGGGACGATCGAGGCCAGGACCCTGATCGAGCTCGCGAGGGCCCGACTGGATGCCGGCGACTACGGGTCCGCGCTCGACCTGGGACGACGGGCCGCCAGCGGGGCGGCCGAGACCGGCGACCCCTGGCTCGAGGCGAGAGCGGCGGTGGACCTGGGCACCGCCCTCGCCCACTCGATCTGCGGCAAGGATCGCGAGGCGGACATCCTGCTCAACCAGGCGCTCCGTCTTGCGTTCGCGCTCGATGACCCCAGCCTGGCCGCCGAGGTCGAGCGCGAGATCGGCTACCTCCACTTCCTCGAGGCGGACTACGGCGCCGCCGAGGCCGGGCTCGAGCGAGCGATCGCGCTGGCGGTCGACGCCGGTGACGATCTCCAGCGCGGCCGGGCCCTGGCCATCCTCGGGGCCTGTCGCTCCGACCGCGCCGATTTCGTCGCGGCCGAGCCCACCCTCCGCTCGGCGATCGAGGTGATGGCCTTCGCCGCCGACGAGCGCTGGCCGGCGTACGCCCTGACCTTCCTGGCTCGGCTCGAGACGCGCACCGGCCGGCCGGAGCTCGGCATGGCGAGCGCCGCCGCGGCGGCGACGGCCGCCCGGACCACCGGCTGGCTGTCGCTCCTGCCCTGGCCGCTCGCCGTCCTCGGCGAGTCGCAGTTCCAGCTCGGCCAGGTCCGGGCCGCGTCGAGCACCTTCGGGGAAGCCTACGCGCTCGCCCGCGAGATCGACGACCCGTGCTGGCTGGGGATCTCGCTGCGGGGGATGGCCCTCGTCGCACGCAGCGACGGGGACGTGCGTCGCGCGAGCGACCTCCTGGGCGAGGGGGTCCGCTGCCTGCGCAGCCAGCCGGGGGCCTATGCCTGGGCCGAGGCGCTCCTCCTCACCGACCTCGTCGACCTGGAGAACGGGGCGGACCCCGAGCACCTGGAGGCCGCCGAACGGATCGTCACCCGGGGGCCGATGCCCGACCTCGCGGCGCGCCTCGCCGTCGTGCGCGGACCGCAAACGCGTCGCCAAACGGTCGCTTCCTAGCGTCTCCTCATCCGGGCCCCGACGATCCACCGGCCCGGCCACGAGGAGATGGTTCGTGAAGTACATGGATGTCCACAACGGGTTCGTCGGGGTCACCGAGGCACAGCTGGCAGAGGCCCACGCCGCCGACCTCGCGATCGAGTCGGAGGAGGGAGTCCACTTCGAGCGGGCCTGGCTCGATCCGGTCTCGGGCAAGGTCTTCTGCCTGTCGGATGCCCCCAGCAAGGACGCCGTCCGGCGGATCCACGAACGCGCCGGTCACCCGGCCGACGAGGTCCACGAGCTCTCGGTGATCGTCTGAGGATCGCCCGGGGGGCCGCCGGTTCGGCCCGTGAGACGGCGCCATTCGGCCCGGGGCACCGGCCCCGACGACGACTAGGATTCCTCCCGTCCCCAGGCCCGCGCGCCGATCGTGCGTGCGGCCGAGTGTGAGCCGGCCCGCTCGGGTCGGGTGACAGGAGGTCCTCGAGATGCGCATCCTGGTGGTCGGCGCCGGCGGCGTCGGGAGCGCGGTCGCCCCGATCGCGGCCCGGCGGTCGTTCTTCGAGCTGATGGTCGTGGCCGACTACGACCTCGCCCGGGCGGAGCGGGTCGTCACCCGGCTCGCCGACCCGAGGTTCGTGGCGGCCCGGGTGGACGCCTCGGACGCGGCCGCCGTCGAGGCCCTCTGTCGCGAGCATCGGATCAGTCACGTCCTGAACGCGGTCGACCCGCGCTTCGTCATGCCGATCTTCGACGGCGCCTTCGCGGCCGGCGCCGACTACCTGGACATGGCGATGTCCCTTTCCCGCCCCCACCCGGAGCGGCCCCACGAGCTGACCGGTGAGAAGCTCGGCGACCGGCAGTTCGAGAAGGCCGAGGCGTGGCAGGCGGCCGGACGACTCGCCCTGGTGGGCATCGGCGTGGAGCCGGGGCTGTCGGACATCTTCGCCCGCTACGCCCAGGATCACCTGTTCGGCGAGATCGAGGAGGCCGGTGTCCGGGACGGCGCGAACCTGACCGTGGAGGGCTACGACTTCGCCCCGTCGTTCAGCATCTGGACGACGATCGAGGAGTGCCTCAATCCGCCGGTCATCTTCGAGGAAGGCCGAGGCTGGTTCACCACCCCTCCGTTCAGCGAGCCGGAGGTCTTCGAGTTCCCGGAGGGGATCGGCCCGGTCGAGTGCGTGAACGTCGAGCACGAGGAGGTCCTGCTCATCCCGCGCTGGGTCAAGGCGAAGCGGGTCACCTTCAAGTACGGCCTCGGCAACGAGTTCATCAACGTCCTCCAGGTCCTCCACATGATCGGACTCGACCGGACCGAGAAGATCCGCGTGGGCGGCGTCGGGGTCTCGCCCCGCGACGTCGTGGCCGCCTGTCTGCCCGACCCGGCGACCCTCGGCGACCGGATGCACGGCAAGACGTGCGCCGGGACCTGGGTCAAGGGCACCGGCAAGGACGGGGCTCCGCGCGAGGTCTACCTCTACCACGTGGTCGACAACGAGTGGTCGATGGCCGAGTACGGATCCCAGGCCGTCGTCTGGCAGACCGCGATCAACCCGGTGGCCGCCCTCGAGCTCCTCGCCGCCGGGACCTGGTCGGGCTCCGGCGTCCTCGGCCCGGAGGCCTTCGAGCCGATCCCCTTCCTCGACCTGCTCGTCGCCTACGGATCGCCCTGGGGCATGCGCGAGATGTGACCGGCAGGGCGGTCCGGGTCGCCGGGTCCGCCCTGCTCGCTACCGCGTCCGCGGGAAGCCCAGGTCCACCTTCGAGGTGCCCGGATCGGGCCAGCGCGCGGTCACGACCTTGGCCCGGGTGTAGAAGGACACGCCCTCCGGCCCGTACATGTGGGAGTCGCCGAAGAGCGAGGCCTTCCAGCCTCCGAACGAGTAGTAGGCGACCGGCACCGGGATGGGGACGTTGATCCCCACCATCCCGGCCTCGACCTCGAACTGGAACTGGCGGGCCGCCCCGCCGTCGCGGGTGAAGATCGCCGTCCCGTTGCCGTACGGGTTGTCGTTGATGAGTCGCACGGCCTCGGCGTAGGTCGCCACCCGCATGACCTCGAGGACCGGTCCGAAGATCTCGTCGCGATAGCAGTCCATCGACGTCTCGACCCGGTCGATGAGCGAGACCCCGAGGAAGAACCCGTCGCTCTCGCGGTAGAGGGCGTGCTCCCGGCCGTCGACGACGAGCTCGGCGCCCTGGGCGGCGCCGCTCTCGAGGTACGAGGCGACCCGGTCGCGGTGCTCCCGGGTGACGAGCGGGCCCATCTCGGACGAGGGGTCCGACCCCGGCCCCACGTTGATCCTCGGGAGACGGGCCTTGACCGCCTCGACGAACGGGTCGGCCACGTCGCCCACGGCCACGACGACCGAGACGGCCATGCAGCGTTCGCCGGCCGACCCGAAGGCGGCCGAGACCGCGGCGTCGGCGGCCATCTCGACGTCGGCGTCGGGCAGGACGATCATGTGATTCTTCGCCCCGCCGAGCGCCTGGACTCGCTTGCCGTGACGGGTCCCGGTCTCGTAGATGGAGCGGGCGACCGGCGTCGAGCCCACGAACGAGACCGCGGCGATGTCCGGGTGCTCCAGGATCCGATCCACCGCGATCTTGTCGCCCTGGATCACGTTGAACACGCCGTCGGGCAGACCCGCCTCGGCCAGCAGCTGGGCCAGGTAGATCGAGGCGGATGGGTCCTTCTCCGATGGCTTGAGGACGAACGTGTTGCCGCAGGCGATGGCATTGGCGAACATCCACATCGGGACCATCGCCGGGAAGTTGAACGGGGTGATCCCGGCCACGACCCCGAGCGGCTGGCGGATCGAGTAGACATCGACGCCGGTGGAGGCCTGCTCGCTGAAGCCGCCCTTCAGCATCTGGGGGATCCCGCAGGCGAACTCGATGTTCTCGAGACCGCGAGCGATCTCGCCGAGCGCGTCGGATGGGACCTTGCCGTGCTCGGCGGTGAGGAATGCGGCGATGTCCGCGCGGTGGGCATCGACGAGGTTGCGGATCCGGAAGAGGATCTCGGAACGCCGGCCCACCGACGTGGCCCGCCAGGCGGGGAACGCGGCCTTCGCGGCCCGGACCGCGGCGTCGACCTCCTCGACCGAGGCGAAGTCCACCCGTCGGGCGAGACGTCCGGTCGCCGGGTCGTAGACCGCTCCGTCGCGGCCGGAGGTGCCGGCGACCGCGCGGCCGCCGATCCAGTGGTTGACCCGTCCGGCTGCCGGGGACGATCCGGCCGCGGCGCTCCGCGGCTCAGCGACCTGCGTCATGACGACCTCTCGTGAAGGGGGCCCATCGAGGCGTCGAGGATACCGCGTCGGTCGTCGCTCCCCCGCCCCCTACCGGACGACACCCGCGATCAGAACCGGTGCGCCGCCTCCGGGTCCGGCCAGGCGAGCCCGGACGTGGCGGTCCCCGGGTCGTCGGCGCGGCGACGACTCCGCGAGCCGCGACCCAGGATCCCGAGGTAGACCACCAGCGCGAGGGCCACGATGGCCAGGTCCAGGACCTGCTCGCCGTTCAGGCCACCGACCAGCGGCGCGTCGCGCCAGGTCCCGGCCACCACGAGTCGGACCGTCGCCCATAGCCCGAGCGCGACCGCGAAGACCCGCCCGTCGTGCTGATGGAACGCCCCCAGGAGCCGGGCCAGACCGAGGACGGCCACGACGACCAGGACGCCGACCGCCTCGTAGGCCTGCGACGGGAGGGATGGCACGGCCGGGCCGAGGCTGCCCCACGGCCCGGGCCCCAGGTAGCGGGTCGCCGTGTCGACGACCGAGGGCAGGCCCTGGCCCGAGCCGCCGAGGACCATCGCCGCCTTGCCCAGCCCGAGGACGAGGAGGGTCGGCAGGACCGCGAGCCGGTACCAGCGTCCGAGGGGCGCGTCGAACAGGCGGGCGACGATCCCGCCGGTCAGGGCGCCGAGGACCACCGCGCCGGACAGCGCCAGTCCCCCGGTCGCGGTGTCCAGGACGGCCGGGGCATTCGACCGGTAGAACTCGAAGTGCTGGAGCACGTAGGCCAGCCGGCCCCCGATCACCGCGCCCGGGACGATCCCCACCACGATGAACAGGAGATCGTCGCGCCGGAGGTGGCGGACCGGACCCGCCGGATCGTCGGGGGCCGGCGGCAGCGCTGCGCGGCCGGCCAGGAGGCCCGCGACCACGAGCGCGAGGACGACGGCTCCGGCGATCGCCACGGTCTCCCATCGGACGACCCGATCGCCGAGCTGGACGAGCGGGTCGAAGTCGAACGTGATGATCGCGAGCGGCACCACGGCAGTGTACCGAACGAAGCCGCGGCGGCCGGGCTCGGGGGTTCCAGCGGGCCGAGCGTTCGATCGTCGGGGTGTCGGCTGGCCGACACTCCGACTGTCCACTGGTCGCTGCTGGGCGGCCGGACGGGCATCGATAGTCAGGCCCTGCGGCGCTCGGTCGGTGGACCTGCTGGGGGAGCGGGACCGACGCCGAGTCCCGGCGGACGCGTCCGCTCGGTCGACGCCCATCCGGGCGCCACCGGACGTCCGCGCAGTGGCTGCCGACGGCCGGTGCCCGACCCTCGCAGGGGGGAGGTGGGGCATCGGTCCCGGCAGCGCCTGGAGGCTGTCGTGCCCAGATCAGCGTCCCAGCCGCCCAGAACCGGCGCGTCGGCGCCCGACCGCTCGATCCCGGCGCCCCTCACCGTCCAGCTGCTGGGCCGGGTGGTCCTGCGGGCCGGCGATCGGGAGATCCGCCTCCCGTCCCGCGGCCCCCAGTCGCTGCTGGCCGTCCTGGCTCTCAAGCCGCGGGTTCGCACCCGCGAGGCCGTGGCCAGTGAGATCTGGCCCGATGGCGAGGGAAGCGGGGTGTCCGCCTCGTTGCGCCAGGCGCTCTGGCTCCTCCGCTCGGCGTTCAACTCGGCGGGCCTGGACCTCGACGAGTACCTCGACATCGACGCCGAGGTGGTCGGGTTCCGCCCGACCGTGCGCCTCGACCTCGACGTGGCCGATTTCGAGCGGCTGCTCGAGATGCGCCCGGCCCGTCCCGAGGAGGCGCTCGCGCTATACCGCGGCGACCTCACCGAGTGCCTGGCCCTGGAGTGCTTCGCCCTCGAGCGGGAGCGGCTGTCGGACGCCTTCGAGGACGCCCTGGCGCTCGCCGCGGAACGACGGATGCTGAGCGGGGATGTCGACGGGGCGCGGCTCGCCGCCCTGCAGCTCCTGTCGCGCGATCCGCTCCGCGAGGAGGCGCACGCCGTCCTCATCTGGGCCCACGGACGCACCGGCTCGCGCTCGCAGGTCGTCCGCCAGTATCGACGCCTGGCCGAGATGCTCGAGCGCGAGCTCGGCGTGGACCCGCTCCCCGAGACGGTCGCGGTCTTCCGGGCGTCGATCGCGGCGACCGTCGAGCGGTCGCGGGCGCGGACCACGGCCTCGGCCTTCGCTCCGGAGCCACGGCTCGAGCACGGCCGCGACCGGACGGGCGTCGTTCGCCGGATGCCGGTCGCGTCCGCCACGGATCGAGGGATCGGCGTAGCATCGACCGGGTGAGGTACCTGATCGTCGGGGTCGCTCTGCTCGCGCTCGGCGCGACCGGCTGCACCGCCTCGGTCGGAGGGCCCTCGAACGGGGTTCCGACACCGACGGCGGCGTCGGCCGCGGCGACCGGCACGGCCGCCTCGAGCGCACCCGGATCGGCGACCTCGGCACCGCCAGGATCCGCCGGGACCCTCTCCCCGTCGATCATGGACCCGATCCTCGCGGACGCGGCAGGACGGTCCGGCCAGGCCCCCGAAAGCCTCGTGGTGGTCTCGGCCACGGCCCGGACCTGGCCGGACGCGGGCCTCGGCTGCCCGGTCCCGGGGATGGTCTACACCCAGGTCCCGGTCGACGGCTACCAGGTGGTCGTCCAGGCGGGCGCGGTGACCTACGACTACCGGGGCACCGGGCCGGGGAAGTTCCGGCTGTGCACGGCCGCACCCGGCTGACCGACTGACGGACACCCCGGTCAGCGTCGTGCCCCGGCGGTCACCCGCCGGGGCACGAGAGCGTCATCGGAGCTGCGCGATCAGCGGACCGTCAGCCGGACCACCCGTACGGTCGTCCCGCGGACGATGTCCGAGGTCATCGATGCCGGGACCGTGTACCGCCCCGCCCGTGTCGAGGAGGCGCGGTAGGTGATCGTGACCGAGCCACCCGGCTTGGGCGGCGAGGTCGTGATCACGTAGTCGGCGGCCGTCGGCGCACCGCCGAGGTTGACCCCCGACGACCCGTCGCGGTTCTCGGCGCCGATGCTCAGCGCATCGGACGGTCCGCCGAGCGTCCCGTACGTGTACCAGACCCCCTCGGTGTCGCCGAGCTGGATCCAGACCTGGAAGGTGTTCGCCTGGGTGGTGCCGTAGGCGTCCGCCCCATCCCACTCGAGGATGAGCCACTCGTCGGTCCCGTCGGTGAGCGACGCGATCCGGAACGCGCCACCCGTGCTCAGGTCGAGGTCGGTCCAATACGGCGCCAGGACGTTGTTCGGCCGGGTCGGATCCGGGAAGGTCTGCACGTTGCAGCACTCGTTGTCCTGGGCCGTGCCGCCACCGATGACGGCGTAGCCGTTCGAGTCGACGCCGACCCTGGTGTAGGTCTCGGAGCCGAACTTGAACGCCGGCACGTCGTAGTTGACGATCGTCTCGTCACCGAAGCCGGCCTCGGCCGGGACGCCGAAGTCGCTCAGCGCGAGGTACCCGCCCGCCGGGCTGGTGCCGCCGGCGTCGGCCATCGAATCGACCGTCGGCGCGACGGCCGCGGCCAGGATGCCGCTCCAGGCGAGCCCGCTCGTGCTGGGCACGCCCGGCGCGGCGATGCTCGTGATGTCGAGATGCGCCGGGGCGCTCACGCCGAGGCTGACCGCCGTGGCGACCGGGGCGAGGTTGGTGGCGGTGACGGTGCACTTCGTCGTCGCGAACCGGGCGAGGCTCGTGTCGGCGCAGGCATGCGAGAGCGTGACCTTGCCCTGGGTCCGATCGAAGACGACCGGCAGGACCGCACTGGTCGCGCCGCGTCGAACCGGGTCGAGGGTGATCTGCCCGAAGTACCAACCGTCCTTGACCCCGCTCGCGCTGATGCGGATCGTCAGCTCGCGGGTGCGTCCCGGGAGGAGCCGGAACGTCGAGGGAGAGACCGAGATGCGGACCCCCCGCGGGCTGCTGATCCGGACGTGGAAGATCTGGGTGCGCCCGGACACGTTCTTGACGGTCCGGGTGGTGGCGATCCCGCCCGGCATCGGGTTGGCGTCGATGCTCGGGATGTTCAGGTCGAGTCGACCGCCGGCGTCGGCGACGCTGGCGTAGTACGCGGCGGCGGGAACGTCGAAGGTGACCGTCGGGTGGATCGCCCGATCGACCCGGATCGAGCCGGCTCCGCGGTCGAACGGATCGGACCTCTTGCCGTTCTCCTTGAGCACGTCCTGGACCGACGAGGTCATCAGGGCGGACTTGATCTGGCCCGGGGTCCAGCTCGGGTGGGCGGCCTTGATCAGGGCCGACACGCCGGTCGAATGCGGGCTCGACATCGAGGTGCCGGCGATCGCCTGGTACAACTGGCCCGTCGGGCCCGTGGCCACGTCGATCGAAGCGGGCGTGTGACCGGCCAGGATCTGGATGCCGGGAGCGGTCACGTCGGGCTTGAGGAAGTCACCGCCGGGACCGCGCGACGAGAACTGGGCCATCACGTCGCCGCGGACCCGCTTGAGCGTGCCGGTCGACCAGCGAGCCGTCACGCCATGGTGCGACTTGATGAAGGCCAGCATCTTCGCCGCCGGCTGGGTGCCTTCGATCATGACCGTCGGGACCCAGAAGTTGTCCGTGAAGAGACTCTGCAGCGTCGGGTTGTAGAGGATCATCCCGACCGCGCCGCCCTGGAGCACGTTGAAGCTCTTCTGGTTGCGGCCGATCACGCCCCGCTCACAGATGACGACCTTGCCGGCGGCGCTTCCCGCCGGGAATGGATCGTCGCAGGTGGACGGCTGTCCGAGCGCGGTGGCGAGGACCACCGAGGTCGCATGGGTCAGGCCGGGGACGATGTCCGAGCCGGTGACGTCGAGGGTCGCGCCGTTGCTCGCCTTGAGCCGGAGCGTGGTGAGGTACATGTGGTCGTAGGTCGAGGCCGCGACCGTGGTGACCCACGGGCCGTTGTGCTCGACGGTCGACGCCCCGGGGCCGTCGTTGCCGGCCGAGGCGTTGACCGAGATCCCGTTGGCGTAGGCGTCGAGGAACGCCAGCTCGACCGGATCGGTGAAGGCGCTCGAGCCGCCGCCGATCGAGAAGTTGATCACATTCACGCCGTCGAGGATCGCCTGCTGGATGGCCGCGACCGAGTCGGACTGGAAGCAGCCGTTGGTCAGGCAGACGCGATAGGCGATGACGTGGGCGCCGGGGGCGATCCCGCTGACCGGACCGCGATCGACGCCCATGAGGACCGCATGCCGGACCGGGGAGCCGGCCGCCGTCGTGGCGGTGTGGGTGCCGTGGCCGTCGGCGTCGCGGGGCGAGCACTTGCCCGCCGGGACGTCGCAGAACTCACCCGTCTCCGCACCGTAGACGCTCAGGTAGGTGTCGGTGAAGGCGTAGGCGCCGATGAGCTTGTCGTTGCAGGCGAACGAGGCGCCGAGAAGCGGGTCGGACCCGTCGCCGAACTGGCACCCGTAGGTGCCGGTCGGAGGCGCGATCCCCGGGTCCTGGAGCATCGGATGCTCCGGCCAGATCCCCGTGTCGAGGATCCCGACGGTGACGCCCTGACCGGCGGTCTTCGAGCCGCCCAGTGCGTTCCAGACCTTCGGAGCCCCGACGTAGTCGACCGAGCTGCCCCCGGTGGTGGCCGTGAGCTGCTCGAGCCGGTCGGACTGGACGGCGACCACGCCCTGGACCTTGAGCAGGTCCTTGGCCCGGTTCGCCGGGAGGCGGACCGCGACGCCGCCGTAGGCGGTGGTGTACGTCTGGCCCAGGCGAGCGGACGGCACCTTCGCCGCGATCCCCGTCTCGATCGTCTTGCTCAGCGCCGCGAGATGGCGCTCGTAGGCACCCACGGCGAGCCGGTTCTGCTTGAGGGTCTTGCCGGTGACCTCGGGGCTGGTGGCCTTCAGGCCGTCGATGCTGCCGTCGTAGGAGGCGACGGCGTCCGCGTCGAACTTGACCATGACGTTGACCATCTTCGAGTCGGTCCGGGCGAGGAGCGCCGGATCGCTCTTGGCCAGCTTGCCCGACCGGGACTTGACGCCCTGGTAGGTGGCGCCCCTCGTCACCTGGGCGTCCGCGAGCCTGAGTCCGTGGATCGTCGGGCCGGCCGCGGCGACCCCGATCGGGGCGATCGCGCCCACGAGCAGCGCCACGATCGCGACCATCACACCAAGACGCTTCATCCGGGGCAACCTCCTCAGGATGCGAACAGGTCGCCCGGACGCACGGGCGAGGGGATCGGAAGCACGGACGACCTTCCGGCGGGAAGGTCCCACGGTCATCGGCGGCTGATGGGACGGTAACGCCCGGAAGCCCGCCCGGTCAATCTCGCCGTGCGGCGGCCGGCCCTCGTGGTGCGCCAGCGCACCGCATTCGCCGTTCTCGAGCTTCAGGCGAGCTTCGCGACGAGCTCGCGGACGGCCGCCGTCGAGCGATCGAACGACGCCTGCTCGTCGGCCGTCAGGGCGATCTCGAAGACCCGTTCGAGACCCCCGGCCCCGAGGACGCAGGGAACCCCGACGAAGAGACCGTCCACCCCGAACTCGCCCTTGAGGAGGACGGCGCAGGGCAGGACCCGCTTCCGGTCGAGGAGGATCGCCTCGACCATCTCGAACGTGCTGGCCGCGGGCGCGTAGTAGGCGGATCCGGTCTTCAGCAGCGCGACGACCTCCGCTCCCCCGTTCGCCGTCCGGTCACACAGGGCCTGGACCCGCTCGGCGCTCATCAGCTCGGTGATCGGCACGCCGGCGACGGTGGAGTAGCGGGGCAGCGGCACCATCGTGTCACCGTGGCCGCCGAGGACGAAGGCGTGGGTGTCCTCCACGCTGACGCCCAGCTCGGCCGCGATGAACGACCGGAACCGAGCCGAATCGAGCACCCCGGCCATGCCCAGGACCCGCTCGCGCGGGAAGCCCGACGCGCTGAGCGCGACATGGCACATCGCGTCGAGGGGGTTCGTCACGACGATCAGGATCGCCTCGGGGGAGTGCTTCACGGCCTGCTCCACCACCGAGCGGACGATCCCGGCGTTCTTGGCCAGGAGGTCGTCGCGACTCATGCCCGGCTGGCGGGCCAGGCCGCTGGTCACGACCACGATGTCGGATCCGGCGGTGTCGGCATAGTCGTTCGTGCCGATCACCCTCGCGTCGTGGCCGACCACGGGCGCCGCCTCGGCCAGATCGAGTCCCTTGCCCTGGGGCAGACCCTCGACGATGTCGATGAGGACGACATCGGCCAGGCCGGCCTCGGCGATCCGCTGCGCGGCGGTCGCGCCGACATTGCCGGCGCCGATGACGGTGACCTTGTTCCGGGACATGGCTGGCTGGCTCCTTCGGCTTTCGGGACGCTGCCCATTGTAGGCGCGCGCGACCACCCGCGGCCTCCCGGGGACCGGGACCGGCGATCCCGCGGCCGGCCGAGCCGCTCCCCCAGCGGTCGGGTCGACATTCGTGGGTGCTCGACCTCGACCATCGACGATGGCGGGTGGCCCCCGCCGATGCGACGGTGCGGAGGTCGAACCCGACCGAAGCATCCAGGAGTCCGTCAGATGCCCGTCACGTCCAGCAGCGGCGAGCTCATCGTCGTCGGCGTCATCCTCATCCTGCTCGGCGTCGTCACGGGCGGAAGCGCGACGCTGCTCGGCGTCGGCGGCCTCGCCCTCGCCGTCGGCCTGTACGAGAGCCGGGTGGCCTGGCAGGCGCGCGGGTTCGGACGATGAACGGCACCCCCAGCCCGGGTCTCACCGCGCTCGGCGTCGCGCTCATCCTCGTGGCGATCCCCTTCGGGTTCCTCCTTGCCCCGCTCGTCATCGGGATCATCGCCCTGGTCGTCGGTCTCTACCGGCTCGACCGCGCGGTCGCCGCCTGAGAAGGCTCGCCGTTCGGAGAAGGCCGAGGGATCCGGTCGATGGCCGCGGATCGGGAACGCCGCAGGGGCTTGTCGGCTGGACGCCGGATCGTCATGATCGGCCAGTGGATCCGGTCGACGCGGTGACGACCCAATCGCGCGGCCCGATGCCCCTCACCCGGGCGTTCCTGTTCGCCGACCTCCGCGGCTACACCGATTTCGTCGAGGCGAACGGCGACGCAGCGGCCCAGCGCCTGCTGACCGCCTACCGGAAGATCGTTCGCGAGGTGACCGCCCGGTACCACGGAGCGGAGATCCGGACCGAAGGCGACAGCTTCTACCTCGTCTTCGACTCGGCCAGCGGCGCCGTCCAGTGTGGGCTCGAGATCGTGGCGGCGGCCGAGGTGGCCACGGCGGCGGACGCCGGCCTGCCGATCCGGGTTGGGGTCGGGATCCACGTCGGGGAATCGGCCGAGGACGGCGAGGGTTACGTCGGGCTCGCCGTGAACATCGCCGCGCGGATCTGCGCCCAGGCCCACCCCGGCGAGGTGCTCGTCTCGGAGACCGTGCGGACGCTGACCCGGAGCAGCGGCGACCTCGTGTTCACCCCGCGCGGCCGCCGGCAGCTCAAGGGCGTCTCGGAGCCGATCGCGCTGTTCAGCGTCGGCGCCGGCGCGGCCGGCGACCGACCGCTCCGGCGGACCTCGCGCGATCGCCCAGCGGTCGGCACGCTCGCCTCGATCGGGACCGGGTCGATCGCGCTCCTGATCGCGGCGGTGCTCGGGGTCGCCTGGCTGGGGAGCCGAGCGTCGGGGTCGGCGGCCAGCCCCAGCCCCCGCGTCGTCCAGGAAGGCGCCGCCGTCAGTGCCGGTCAGACGACGTCGCCGATGCCCGGATCCGCTGCGTCCGTGACGCCGTCTTCGACGGTCGCCCCGCTGCCGGTCTCGGACGGGATGGCCCCGCATGTCACGACACCCCCGGGCACCTACCGGTCGGCCCTGTTCGAGCCGACGGTCGGTCTCTACATCGGCACCGGGTGGGAGGCGACGGCCGACGATCCGGACCTGGTCGAGCTCCGTCGGCAGACGACGCCCCGAGGTGCGCCGGACGGCTTCGTCTCCTTCGCGCGGGTCCGCCTGGGGTACATGGGATCGTGTGAGACGAGTCCGACCGAGCTGCTCGGAACCGGTCCGGAGGCGCTCGTTCGCTGGTTGCAGGCTCGCAAGGACCTGCACGTCTCAGCACCGGTCCCGGTGAACCTCGCCGGCACCTCGGGGTTGCAGATGGACGTGACGGCCGGTCCGAGGCCGCCGACCTGCCCCGATCGCGCCCCCGGAACGGAAGACGCGTACTACCTCTTCCAGATCGGCTCGAGCCCGTTCTTCCTGACACCGGGCGAGACCGCCCGGTTGACGGCGCTCGACGTCGGCGGCGCCACCGTCCTGCTGGCCGTGGAGCAGATGGATCCGGCGGCCGCGGACTTCGACCGGGAGGTCACGAGCCTCCTGACGACTCTGACCTTCCCATGAGCAGTCCGGGTCGACGCTAACCCTCGACCCGGGGCCCCGCCGAGCGGACGCCATCGGAGGCTCCGTCGTGGTAGTTGGCGAAGTTCTCGGCGAACATCGCCGCGAGCCTTCGAGCGCTCCGGTCGTAGGCCTCCTGGTCCTGCCAGGTGGAGCGCGGCTGGAGGAACGCGGCGGGGACGTCGGGGCAGCTCGTCGGGACCTCGACCCGGAAGATCGGGTCCACGACGAAGTCGACGTCGTCGAGCCGGCCGTCGAGCGCCGCCCTGACCATCGCCCGGGTGTGGTTGATGTTCATCCGCTCGCCGGTGCCGTAGGGGCCACCGGTCCAACCGGTGTTGACCAGCCAGACCGGGACGTCCCACTTCGCCAGGCGCTCGACGAGCATGTCGGCGTACTCGCCCGGATGGCGGGGCATGAACGGAGCGCCGAAGCAGGCGCTGAACGTCGCCTTCGGCTCCTTGACCCCGATCTCCGTGCCCGCCAGCTTGGCGGTGTAGCCGCTGATGAAGTGGTAGGCCGCCTGATCGTGGGTCAGCCGGGCGATCGGCGGCAATACGCCGAACGCGTCGGCCGTGAGCAGGACGACGTGCTCTGGCTGCCCGGCGATCCCGGTCGGGTCGGCGTTGCCGATGAAGTGGAGCGGGTAGGCGCCTCGCGTGTTCTCCGTGAACCGGTCCGAATCGAGATCGAGGTCGCGCGTCCGCGGGTCGAGGTCGACGTTCTCCAGGATCGTCCCGAAGCGACGGGTCGTCTGGAAGATGTCCGGCTCGTACATCGGGCTCAGGCGGATCGTCTTGGCGTAGCAGCCACCCTCGAAATTGAAGACGCCGGCGTCGCCCCAGCCGTGCTCGTCGTCGCCGATGAGGCTGCGCAGGGGATCCGCCGAGAGGGTCGTCTTCCCGGTCCCGCTGAGGCCGAAGAAGATGACCGAGTCGCCCGACGATCCCACGTTCACCGCGGAATGCATCGGCAGCACGCCCTCATCGGGCATGAGGTAGTTCATCACCGTGAAGGCCGATTTCTTGATCTCGCCGGCGTACTCGGTCCCGACGATGATGACCTCCATCCGCTGGAGGTGGAGGAGGATCGCCGTCTCCGTCCGGGTCCCCTCGCTGGCCGGGTCGGCCTTGAAGGACGGGACGTTGATGATCGTGAAGTTCGGGCTGAACCCCTCCAGCCCGGCGACGCTCGGCCGGCGGAACAGGTTCGCGGCGAAGATGCTCGCCCAGGCGGTCTCGGTGTAGACCCGGAGGCTCCGCCGGTGCTCCGGAGCCGCCCCGATGAAGCAGTCCTGGGCGTACAGCACCTTGTCCGCCACGTAGTCCATGAGCCGGGCCCGGAGCCGGTCGTAGTGGGCCTCGGAGATCGGGCGATTGACCGGACCCCACCAGATCCTGGCGCGGCTCGAGGGCTCGTCGACGATGAACTTGTCCTCGGGACTCCGGCCGGTGTGCTTGCCGGTTCGGACGACCAGCGGACCGTCGGCGGCGACGATCCCCTCGCCCGCCCGGATGGCGTCCTCGTACAGCTCGGCGATGCTGAGGTTCGCCCGGACCTGACGGGCCGGGAGGAGCCCGGTGGCGCTGGTGGACCTGGTGATGCGGGTGGCGGTCACTTCGTTCGCTCCCTGGTCGGCGGCAGGGCAGGTCGGTCCCGCGCCCGTCCCGTGGGCCATCGGTCTCGACCGGCCGCGCGTGCCTCGGGCCGGCCTCGAGCCGGCGGAGGGAGTCGGCTTCCGCAGTCGACGGGATGGTACATCGGGACACGCGGGATTGCAGCCCGGTTGCGAACCGGTTGCCATCGACCGCCGGCCGGTCGATGGCGCGAGCCTGGTCGCGGCCGACTCCTCATGGCCCACGCAGCGGGCGGACCGGGACCTCCGGACGATGGCCGATGGAGTCCCGTGTGGCATAGTCCGCGAAGCGATGCGGGGTGGATGCCCGCCGCAGCCCATCCCGACAGGAGGGACCTCGCCCGAGTGCCAGCCCCGAAGCGCAAGACCGTCTACCGGAAGCCGCCCCAGACGAAGCCGCCGATCCCCGGCGTGACCGCCCCCGAGCCGTACGTGCGACCGACCGTCGCCGAGATCAACACGGCCGCGCTCCACGGCCGGACCGACCTCGCGGTCGGCGACCGCGTCAGGATCGCCGGGTCCGGACTCTACAGCGGCGAGATCGCGACGATCGAGAAATTCGCGGGACAGGCGATCCCGACGGCCGTGGTCCGGACCGAGGCCGGTCGGACCCGCCAGGTCCGGACGATCGACCTCGAACCGGTCGTCGATTGACCGCTGAAACCTCGCGGCGACGCCCGCGTCCGACCGCTACGCGTCGTCGAGGGCCTGCCGAAGGTCGGCGATGAGGTCGTCCGCCGCCTCGATCCCGACCGAGAGGCGGACGAGTGCGTCCTCGACCTGGAGGCTGCTCCCGGCGACCGACGCGTGGGTCATGATCGCTGGCACCTCGATGAGCGACTCCACGCCCCCGAGCGACTCGGCCAGGGTGATGACCCGGGTCCCCTCGCAGAGCGCGATCGCCCGCTCGCGGGCGGTCCGGCCGTGGCGTCCGCCGTCCGCCGGTGCGAACGACACCATCCCCCCCGTCAGTCGCATCTGGTGTCCGGCGAGCGCCGCCTGGGGATGGGCCCGGGGTCCGTCGGTCAGGCCCGGGTAACGGACCCAGGCGACATCCTCCCGTCCGGCGAGGAACCGGGCGACCGCGAGTGCATTGGCCGTGTGACGCTCGGCCCGGATGGCGAGCGTCCGGAGGCCGCGCAGGACGAGGAAGCAGTCGAACGGACCGGGCACGGCGCCCATCGCGTTCTGGAGGAAGCGGAGACGCTCGTGGAGCTCCTCGCTCCGGGTCACGACGATGCCGTTGATGACGTCCGAGTGACCGCCCAGGTACTTGGTGGCCGAGTGGAAGACGAGGTCGGCGCCGAGCGTCAGCGGACGCTGACCTGCTGGCGACGCGAACGTGTTGTCGACGACGACGATCGGCCGGACACCACGTGCGCCGGCGTGGTCCGCGACGGCCTCCGCGACGGCCCGGATGTCGATGATCTTCAGGTGCGGGTTCGTCGGCGTCTCGAACCAGACGAGGCGCGTCCGATGGGTCAGGTTCGCGGCGAGGGCGGCCGCCGGGTCGGTCGCGAGGTCCACCCAGCGCGGCTCGACGCCGCGCGGACGGGCCACTCGCTCGAGGTAGCGCCAGGTCCCGCCGTAGACGTCGTCCCCGGCGATGACCTCCTCGCCGGGCCCGGCGAGCTCGGCGATCGCGGCCGTGGCGGCCGAGCCGCTGGCGAAGGCGATCCCGTGGCTCCCCTCCTCGAGCGCGGCGACCGCGCGCTCCAGCCGCTCGCGGGTGGGGTTCTGGCTCCGGGCGTACTCGTAGCCGCGAGTGGGTCGGCCGACCGCTTCCTGGGCGTACGTGCTGGTCTGGTAGATCGGCGGAGCGACGGCGCCGGTCGTCTCGTCGGGCTCCTGCCCGGCATGGACGGCGAGCGTCTCGAACGAGGGCGTGTCGTGGTCGTGCATGGGTCCATCATCGCGCATCGCCGCGGGCGGGAGGTGTCGTCGGGTGACGAGCCGTGACCGCCGCAGACGGCGCCCGGCGCTCAGCCGGCGGCGGGGGCGATGTTGATGTTCGAGCGGAAGACGTTGTCGGGATCGAGCCGGCCCTTGACCAGGCGGAGCCTCGCGAGGGTCTCGGCGGGATAGGCGGTCCGCGCGCGGTCCGGCGGCTCGTCCGGCGTGATGTAGTTCACGTACGTGCCGCCCGCCGAGTGCGCGGCGAAAGCCGCGGCAGAGGCGCGCGTCCAGGCGATCGTCGACTCGTCGTCGGCCGCCTCGTGCCAGACCCCGAGCGCGCTGACGTGCCAGTGGGCGGTCCGTTGGGGGAACGCCGCGTTCGACGACGGCAACCGGCGGGCCAGCCCGTGGATCGGCTCGACGAGGACCCCGGAGAGGCCGGGGGCCGCCGTCCGACCGGGCGTCGGGTCGGCCTGATCCCGCGGCTCAGCCCGGGTTGTGGCTGAGGTACTCCAGCAGGTCGAGCTTGGTGACGATCCCGGCCGGCCGGCCGGCCCGGACGGCGACGAGCGCCGGGGCGGTGCCGCTGAGCAGCGCGAACGCCTCGGCCAGCGACGCGTCGGCGTCGACCTGGGGCAGCGGCGCGTCCATGACCTCGCCGACCGTCCGTTCGGTCACGGTCGGGTCGTGGAAGGCCCGGTCGAGCAGGCCCTTCTCGCCGATCGCCCCGACGATCGCCTCGATGGCGTCCCCGTCCGGCGCCTCGGAGACCGGCATCTGGCTGATGCCGTACTCCTGGAGCGTGGCGATCGCCTCGCCGACCCGCTGGGTGGTCCGGGCGAGGACGAGCGCCGGCAGGGTGCCGGCATGATGCCGGTCGGCGAGCAGCTCGGCGACCCGGACGATCGTCCCCGGTCGATCCATGAGACCGTTCGCCCGCATCCACTCGTCGTTGTAGAGCTTGGACAGGTAGGAGCGACCACTGTCGGGCAGCACGACCACGACGATCCGTTCCGGGGCGCCGTCCGGATCGTCGGCCATGACCCGACGGGCCTCATCCAGGGCCGCCACGAGGGCCGTCCCGCACGACTCGCCGGCCAGGATGCCCTCCTCCCGGGTCAGCCGGCGGGCGGCCGCGAACGCGTCGCGGTCGGACACGCGGACCCAGCGGTCGACCATCGACGGGTCGAACGTGCCGGGGAAGAAGTCCTCGCCGACCCCCTCGGTGAGGTATGGCCGGGCCGTGTCGCCGGACAGGACACTGCCCTCCGGGTCGGCACCGACGACGACGATCGACGGGTTCCGGGCCTTGAGGTAGCGGGCGATCCCGGTGATCGTGCCACCGGTCCCGGCACTGGCCACGAGGTGGGTGATCCGACCGTCGGTCTGGCGCCAGAGCTCGGGCCCGGTCGTCCGCTCGTGGGCGTCCGGGTTCTCCTGGTTCCAGTACTGGTCGGGCTTGAACGCCCCGGGGATGTCACGGGCGAGACGGGCCGCGACGCTGTAGTAGCTCTCGGGGCTCTCGGGCGCCACGTTCGTCGGGCACAGGACGACCTCGGCGCCGTAGGCGCGAAGGAGCTGCTGCTTCTCGGCGGACTGCTTGTCGGCCATCACGAAGATGCAGCGGTAGCCCTTCAGGGCGGCGGCGATCGCCAGCCCGTGCCCGGTGTTGCCGCTGGTCGGCTCGATGATCGTGCCGCCCGGTCGGAGCAGCCCGGCTCGCTCGGCGGCCTCGATCATCGGCAGCCCGATCCGGTCCTTGACCGACCCGCCCGGGTTGAGCGCCTCGAGCTTGGCCAGGATGAGCGGCTGGCGCGCGCGCGGCCCCAGCTCGCGGGTCACCCGGGTCAGCCGGACGAGCGGGGTGTTCCCGACCAGGTCGAGGATCGACTCGGCGTACTCCATGGCCGCCGAGTATGCCCGACAGGCCCGGCCAGCGTCACGCGGTCGGTGGAACAGGTGGGTGAGCCGGCCGATCGGCCGACGGGCTCCCCCGGTCATCGGTCGGCACGGTCGCCTCGGTCGGCACGGTCGCCTCGGCCGGATCCGTCGCCTCGGCCGGATCCGTCGGCCCGGTCGTCTCGGTCGGGGCGCCGGCCTCGGCTGCGGCAGCGCGGTCCAGGCGCCCGCGTCGAAGGAGCAGCCAGGTGAGCCGGGCCCGGAGGCGACGGCGATGGTCCGGTCCGTCGACCGTCCATGGGTAGAGCGCCTCGACCGCCGGACCCAGGCGCTCGGCGAACCGATCGGTCAGCAGCCGGGCCAGGTCGAGCTCCTCGCGCGAGCCCTCGATCGGGAGCCGCCCATCCCAGGCGTCCCCGAGGAGCTCGCCGACCGTGGTCGGCGGCAGGATCCGGGCGTCCATCCGCCGCCCGACGTAGAGCTCCTCGGTCCCGGCCATCGCGAGGAGGACGATCGGCACCCCGGTCCTCAGGGCGATGAGCGCGGCGCCCACCCGGAACGGACCGATCCGGCCGGGTGGACCGCTGACGGTCCCTTCCGGCATCTGGGCGAAGACCGCCCCGTTGCCGAGGACGGCCCGAGCCGCGGCCACGTGCTTGTCGATGCCGACGCCACCCCGCCAGACCGGCATCAATCCGCCGATCCGGTGAAGCAGCGCCTCACGCCACCGGGGACCGAAGGCTGACGGACCCGATCCGAGGAACCAGACCCGGGGCTCGAGTGGCAAGGCGTGGAGGACGACGAACGGATCCATCCAGCCCCGGTGGGCCGCCGCCACCACGGTGTACCCGCCCGTCCGCGGAAGGAGCTCCCGTCCCTCGACCTCGACCTTGAACCGGAAGATGCCGAACAGGACCACCCGACCAACGATCGCCAGGAACCGGACAAGGAGGGTCGCCCGCGTCTCGGGCGGTCGCCCGAGCCAGTCGAGGCCCTCGACCGCGCCGCCACGCTCCGCAGCGAGCGCCTCCGGTGCGATCCGCCCGGGCGGAGGCCGCTGCGTGCGCCCCGACCCGGGGGTCGGCGCCACGGTCAGCCGCCTTCGGGCGGGGACGACTCGTCGGATCGAGGCGGTTCGTCGGGACCGGTCGCACGGGGTTCATCGGGCTCGGTGGGCGCCGGCTCGGAGGCCGTGGACACGCCCTCCGGCTCGGTGGGCGCCGGTTCGGGGGCGACCGGCTCGCCGGATCCCTGCGGCGACGTCGCAGCGGCCCGCTCGGCCCGTTCGGCCGCCTCGGCAGCCTCGATCCGGGCGACCGACGGACCGCCCCGCAGGTGCCGGATCAGGAGGATCGCGCTCGCCCCGACGATGGCGGCGCCGGCGAAGAGCTGGGCCGTGGGGATGCCGCCGACGTTCCAGTTGTAGCCGGCTCGGAGGAACTCGAGGAGGAACCGGGTCGTCGAGTACCAGATGAAGAAGATGAGGAGCAGGTCACCCGGTCGAAGCTTGTCCGAGTGCCGCCGCCCGAGCCAGAGGACGAAGAGCGCACCGAGGAGTCCGGACAGCGACTCGTAGAGGAAGAGCGGGTGGAAGTGATCCCCGAGCGTCGCGGCGGGATCCGAGCCGGCCGGGCAGGCGTAGATCGCGACCCGGTTCTTGCACTGGATGGCGAGCCCCCAGGGGAGGTTCGTCGGCGGTCCGTAGAGCTCCTGGTTGAAGAAGTTCCCGAACCGACCCAGGGCCTGCATCAGGAAGAGAGCGGGGGCAACGACATCGGCCCAGCGCCAGAACGACTGGCCCTTCCAGCGGATGTAGGCGAGCGCGGCAAGGGTCCCGGTGATGAGACCCGCCGTAGACCCCGAGCCCCGAGAACCCGGCGAAGTAGTACGACCCGTCCGCCAGGCGATGGATCGGCAGCAGGATCGTGATCGGGTCGTCCTTGTAGAGGACCCATTGATCCACGACGTGGTAAAGGCGCCCCCCGATGAGCGCCGCGATCGCCACGATGATCAGCCCGTTGATGATGATCTCGCTGTCGAGGCCCTTCCGGCGAGCCTCGCGGACCATGATCTGGTAGGCGGCGAAGAGCCCGAGCGCGTAGCAGATCCCGTACCAGTAGATGGGCAGCGGGCCGAGATGGATCGCGATCGGCTCGGGGGTGAGATCGATCATGGTGGTGGAGTGTAGACGTTCGACCCGGGGACCCATGCCGGTCGGCGATGGACTCCCGGCTCCGTCCATATACTTCGGGACGATGAGCCCCCTCCCCTGCCCCGCGAGCCGCCACGCGTGAACGCCGAGTTCCAGTGGTGGCTGCTCATCCTGGGGATCGTCATCGGCGGAGCTCTCGTCTACCTCGTGCTCGCGGACATGCGCGCCGACGACGGGGAGCCCGAATGGCCCGGCGACGGGGTCGCGGATGGGCCACCGGACGACCGCCGGGACGATGTCCCCGTCCCGTGGCCGACGGGCGCGGACGAAGGGGCGACGTCAGCGTCGCCGGCGACCGAGCCGAGCCCAGCGGTCGGCGGCGAGCCGACGGGCGTCGACCCGCCGGACGCCTGACGAGGGTCAGCCCCTCACCACCCCGACGTGGAGAGCGACGGCCCCCAGGGCCAGCCGGCGGAAGGTGACCTCGCCGAGGCCGACCCGCTCCATCGTCGCGGCGAGCGCATCGGCGTCCGGGAAGCCGTCCAGCGAGGTCGGCAGATAGCGGTACGTCGCGCCGTGCCCGAAGACCGACGCCGCCAGCGGGGCGAGACCCCGGAACGTCGCGTGGTAGATGGCGCCCCAGGCCCGCGGGCGTGGCAGCGAGAGCTCCAGGCAGACGACCCGGCCGCCCGGTCGGACGACCCGCGAGATCTCCCGGAACCCGGCCTTGAAGTCGGCCAGGTTCCTCAGGCCGAAGGCGATCGTCGCGGCGTCGAAGCAACCGTCGTCGAACGGCAGGGCGAGCGCATCGCCGACCATGAACTCGAGCTGGACGAGGTCGCCCGCCGCGGCCCGGGCGTGCTCGATCATCGCCGGGGCGAGATCGAGCCCGACGACGGTCCCGAACGGTCCCACCCGCTCGGCCAGGGCGACACTCAGCTTGCCCGTCCCGCAGGCCGCGTCGAGGGCCCGGTCGCCGGCCCGCAGCCGGGTCGCGGCGACCGCGGCCCGGCGCCAGCGCCCATCACCGCCGGCGGTCATGACCGTGTTCAGGCGGTCGTAGACGGGAGCGATCTCGTCGAACATCGCGGCGACCGCGGGCGGTGGCACGGGGTTGCCGGTCCGGGGGTCGTCGGAACGCGTCATGATGGCCGCACCGCAGCCGGAAGGAACCGTCGATGTCCGCCGAGACCGAGCGATCCCGCGACGCATGCCCACGGTGTGGCGCCCATCAGCTGGCCGTCCTCGACGTCCCTGACGTGGAGCTGACCGGATACCAGCCGGCGAACGCCTCGATGGGCATCGCGACCGACGTCCGCCTCGAGGGCGAGCCAGGGATCGGCTGCCTGGCCTGCGGGGCGCAGTGGCCCGACCTCGCCGCCTTCCGGGTCGAGCAGGCGGCCCCGCCGATCTGATCCGCGCACCGGCATTCAGCCGTCCGTCACGGTGCCGGTGAGGACGTCGCCCGGACCGACCGGCCGACCCGCGCCGTCGACGAGGGTGACCCCGAAGCTCGTGCCCGGCCCCGCCCGGGACAGCTCCTCGGCCCAACCCGTCCAGTAGGCCAGATCGCCGTCGCGGCGCATCTCGCCGATCCGGGTACGCTGACCGTCGGGCCCGGCGATCCAGCACGCGAGGACCTGGTCGCCGGCGGGCGCGTCGAGCCCCGTGGCGGTCATGACCAGCTCCTGGCTGCTCGGCGAGAAGACGAGGGTCCCGGCCGGTCGACCCTCGGCGGTCGCCAGCGCCACACGCGTCACATCCGGGCGGTCGGCGAGCCGCTGCGTCGCGGCCGCGAGTCCAGCCAGCTCGGCGACCCGGGCCTCGGCGGATCCGGCCCGCTGGGCGAGTGGGATCCCGGCGAGCAGGCCCCCTGCCACCAGGGCGATGACGACCGCGGCCGCCGCCATCGGCCAGGCGATCCGTCGTGGCGGCCGGCGGATCCGGGCCACCGCGGCCTGATCGCGGGCGATGGCCGCCGGGGTCTCCGCGTCGACCGTCCGGACCTGCCCGACATCACGGACGAGGGTCAGGGTCCGCGCGCGCAGGTCCTCGGGCGGGATCGTCCGGACCGTGTCCGCGATGAGCGGCCCGACGATCGCCAGCCGGCGCGCCTCCTCGGCACAGGTGGCACAGCCGGCGAGGTGACCCGCGATCGCCGCCGACGCGGCCGTGTCCCCGGCCGCGAGCCGTTCGAGACCGCCCGGCTCGAGGGCCGCAAGCTCCAGCTCCTCGCGCACCGCGGCGTGGTCGGTCATGGCTTCCACCCCGTGGACCGCTCGAGACCCCGGGGTCCGCGCCGGAGCGGCTCGGGTCCGGGATCGACGCTCGACCCATCGGCTGACGCGACCGTCGTGCCATCGATGACGCCGTCGATATCGAGGTCCGGCGCTCCGGGGCCGGGGACCGGGCCGTACTCGGGCCCGAGGAGGAGTCGGAGCTTGAGGAATGCCCGTCGCGTCCGGGTCTTGACGGTCCCGATCGGCCAGCCCAGGCGGGCCGCGATCTCGCTCTGGCTGAGCTCGTCGCGATAGGCCATCAGGAGGACCCGCCGCTCCGGCTCGGTCATCTCGGCCAGGGCCCCGGCGAGGACCGTCCGGAGCTCTGCCCGGTCGAGCTCGGCCTCGGGGCCGCGACCGGCCTCCGAGCCACCGACGACGACCCCGGACCGGGCCGCCCGCTCGAAGGCCGCCGCGTCGGTCTCATCACCGCTCCGAGCAGCCGAGATCGAGACCGTCGTCGGCCGACGCCCGGCGGCCCGGAGCCGGTCCACGGTCCGGTTCCGGGCGATCGTGAGCAACCAGGCCGAGAACGTCCCGATGCTCGGCGCGAACTGGTCGGCGCGGTTCCACACGGCGAGGAAGGTCTCCTGGACGACGTCTTCGGCGAGCTGCGAGTCGGAGCTGAGGCGACGGGCCACCGCGAAGACGGCGCTGGCGTGACGGTCATAGAGCGCGGCGAGCGCGTCCTCTGAACCGGCAGCCACCGCACGCACGAGGCGAGCGTCCTCGACCGGGTCGCTTCGCGGTCCCGTCATCGCCTACGAACCGGTGGGCTCGCCGGTTTCACGGCCGAGGCGAAGCGGACGGCCCTCGAAGGCGGTCGAGAAGACGATCTCCGTCTCGGTGGTGTAGACATGGCGGATCGCCTGGACGCGATGCATGACCCGCTCGAGGTCGAGCGTGTCCGAGGCCCGGATCTTGAGCAGGTAGTCCGCCTCTCCGGCGACGTGGTGGCACTCCTCCACCTCGGCGATCGCCGCGAAGTCCTGGGTCAGGTCCGAGGTGGACGTCCCCGGCGACTGGCGGATCCGCGAGAACGCCAGCACACCGAGGCCGACCGCGGCAGCGTCCACGACCGCGGCGTAACCGCGGACGACGCCCCGGGCCTCGAGCTTCTTCACCCGCTCGTGAGCGGACGGAGCGCTCATCCCCGCGGCCGCACCGATCTCGGCGTAGGACGCCCGGCCGTCCCGCTGGAGATGGTCGAGGATCCGCAGGTCGTTCTCGCTCAACTTCTCGCGACTCACCCAAGAACCCCAGTACGTTAGGCGCAGTACCCTTGACCGTCTCGGTCCATAAGGCTAAGATAGCGGTGTAGCAATAATCCGTAGCCAGAGGTCCCGACCGTGGTGATCGCGACCATCCTCGGCATGGCGACCCTCTTCGCGGTCCTCGCCATCTTCACCGTCCCGTCCGACCGGCGCGATGCGCCGGTCGACCCCCGTGACGACCTTTCCCTGTGGGCCTGGATCGGCCGACGCTAGCCGTCGACTCACGGCCGACGGCCGGGTTCTAGGCTACCAGCCCGCGGCCGGATGGCGGCGGAGCGCAGCGAGCCGCCCGGCGACCCGGTGGGCCTCGAGGCAGGTCACCCCGTCGGCGCCGACCGCGGCCTCGTGCACGGTCCCGGCAGGCAGGTCGAGCCGATCGCCGATCGTGAGCTCGATCGGGTCGCCGTCCTGCGCGATCGTGAAGACGATCGACCCGCGGACGACCACGATCACCTTGTCGTAGGCGTGGGCATGGGCGGCGTATGCGTCACCCGGCCCGTTCGACCAGGACTGGGCGATCAGCCCCTCGTCGGCCAGACGCGCCAGAAGTTGCCCTTCGCTGGGTCGGTCGTCGTCCATCCGGACCCTCCCTATGAGACGCTCACCCCGATGATCCGCCCCACCAGGAAGGTCACCCCGGCGGCGCTCGCGCCGATGACCACCTGGCGAAGCCCGGAGAAGATGGCGCTCCGGCCGGTCATCAGGCTGACCGCCACCCCCACGAAGAACATCGCGACAAGGCTGAGGCACAGGCTCACCACCACGGCCGGCGGCCCGCTCGCGAAGAGGAACGGCAGGACCGGGACGGCCGCCCCGACGACGAATGCGGCGAACGAGCCGGCGGCTGCCCGCCACGGGGAGCCCAGCTCGTCGGGATCGAGCCCGAGCTCCTCGCGGATGAGCGTGTCGAGAGCATGCTCGGGGTCGCGGAAGAGGCGAGCCGCGATCACCTCCGCCTCCTCGGCGGTGAAGCCCTTCGCCCGGTAGACGGCCGCCAGCTCCGCCTGCTCCTCGTCGGGCATGAGCTCCAGCTCGGCCCGCTCGAGGGCGATCTGGCGCTCGTAGAGCTCGCGCTGCGACTGCATCGAGATGTACTCGCCGGCCGCCATGCTGAACGCCCCGGCCAGCAGCCCGGCGATCCCGGCCAGAAGGATGAACCGCGGCTCGCTCACCGCGGCACCGGCCACGCCCATCACCAGGCTGGTGTTGCTCACCAGCCCGTCGCTCACCCCGAAGATGACGGCCCGGAGCGTGCCCGACTGGCCGGCCCGGTGCCAGCGCTCGTCGCGTCCGATCGACCCAGGGGCACGACCTGCGTGCTCGACCCGGAAGGCCTCGGTCACGCCGGCGTCGACTGCGGTCCTGGCCTGAGCCGGTGCGGCCGTGGCCGGGGCGGTCGTGGCCGGAGCGGCGGTGGCCGGGGCGGCCGTGGCCGGGGCGGCCGTGGCCGCGCCGTCGAGGCGGCGCCAGATCTCGGCGTGCTCGCGCTCGTCGGCGGCGATCGCCGCCACCTCGGGCGTGGCCTGCTCGGCGTAGATCCCCTCTTCGTCGCCCTCCAGCGCCTGGACCATGTCCGAGACGGCCCGGGTCCCGAACAGCCGGGCGAGCCAGATGATCGTCCGGACCCTCAGACGCGGTCGCCCGACCGGCGGGACCTCGGCACCCAGCTCGCGCAGGCGGTCCGCCCAGATCCCGGCGTGCCGACGCTCGTTGCCCGCGATCGTCCGGAAGGCCTCTGCCCGGTGCGGCTCCCGCTCGATCGAGGCCAGCGCATCGTAGAGGGCGATCGCGTCGCGCTCCAGCCGCAGGTTCTCGAGGCTCTGCGCGGTGTCGAGCGATGGCATGTCGGGATGGTAGTCGTCGTCCGGCTCGGACGCGGCGCTAGACTTGACTCGTGAGCCTCCCGCCGTTGCGCTACCTGTCGGCCGCCGACGTCGTCGCCGCGATGCCGTCGGTCGAGGAGCGACTCCGTCTCGCCGAGCGGACGCTCGTGGCGCTCGCCGACGGATCGGCCGAGCTCCCGGCGAAGATCGCCATCCATCCCCGGGGCCCGTCGTCGTTCGGGCACGCCATGCCGGCCCACCTGCGCGGCGCCGACCCTGCCGGCCACGACGACCTGGTCGGGATGAAGTGGGTCGTCGGCTATCCGGGCAACGGGGCCCACGCCGGACCCGGCCTGCCGACGATCTTCGCGACGGTCGTGATGAACGACCCGCTCAACGGGTCGCCGCTGGCGATCCTCGACGGCGGACCGATCACCGCGGCCCGGACGGCGGCCATCAGCGGGGTCGCCCTCAGACGGTTCGCCCCGGATCTCGGCGCGTCGACGGCGCGAGGCTATCGGGTCGGCCTCATCGGGGCCGGAGTCCAGGGTCGGAGCCATCTCGAGGTCATCGCCCACGTCCTCCCCGGCGCGGACCTTCGGGTCTTCGACCGCGATCGCACCCGGGCGGAGACGCTCGTCCACGCCGCCCGGACGACCGCCGGGATCGGCGCGGCCAGGCTGGCGCCGGGGGCGCGCGAGGCGGTCCTCGACGCCGATGTCGTGATCACCGCGGCGTCGTTCGGGCCGGTCCAGCAGGTCATGACCGACGAGTGGCTCGGGCCGGATGCGCTCGTCGTCCCGGTCGATTACGCGACGTACTGCGCGGCCGAGGTCGCCCGGGATGCCGGCCTGTTCCTGGTCGACGAGATCGGGCAGTTCCTCGCCAACCGCGAGGCGGGCCTGTTCGAGGACTACCCCGACCCGATGACGAGCCTCGGGGCGGCGATCCTCGACGGCGTGGAGCGACCTGCCGCGGGTCGCGTGGTGGCCACCCACCTGGGGACCGGCCTGGCGGATCTCGTGTTCGGTCAGGCGATCATCCGGGCGGCCGAGGCCGCCGGGCTGGGGACGCTCCTCCCGCGCTGAGCACGCACCGCCGGCGGGTCACCGGCCGGAGGGTGGCGAGGCCTCAGCCGGCGTCACTCGTGGACCTCGAGCGGGCCCTCGGGGACCTCGATGAGCACCCGTCCGTCCGCCACGACCACCGGGTAGCGGGCCAGGGGTAGCTCGGCCGGCGGGTCGAGGGCATCCCCGGACACGAGGTCGAAGCGCGAGAGGTGGAGGGCGCAGGTCAGGCTCCCGTCGGTGAGGAACCCCTTGTCCAGCTCGAAGTACTCGTGGCTGCAGATCCCCTGGAAGGCCCGGACATCCCCGGCCAGGTTGACCACGATGACGGGGTCGGTGCCGTCCGCCCAGGCCATCGCCATCGTGCCCGGCGGGACATCGTCGAGAGGGAGGAGGTCGACCCGCCTCACGCCGCGTCGCGACTCGCGGTCGGCGACGCCTCGGCCCATTTCGCCTCGAGGAGGGCCCGGAGTCGGTCTCGGGCGGCCTCGAGGGGCACCCGGGCAACGACCGGCTCGAGGAAGCCGAGGACGATGAACTTGCGGGCCTCGTCGGGCTCGATCCCGCGGCTCTCGAGGTAGAAGAGCTGGGTCTCGTCGATCGGCCCGACCGAGCTGGAGTGGGCCGCCCGACGGCAATCGGGCTGGTCGATCTCGAGGCTGGGGATCGCCACCGCCCGGGCCTGCTTCGAGAGGTTCATCCCGAACTCGCCGAGGAAGCTGTCCGTGCCGACGGCGGTCCTGTCGATGACGATGAGGCCCTTGAGATAGCTCCGGGACGCGTCCAGGAGGGCGCCCTTGCTCAGCAGGTTGCCGGTCGTGTCCCGGCCGATGTGGCGGGTGTAGGAGGTCAGGTCGAAGAGCTGGTCGCCGGAGCCGAAGACGATCTCGACCTGCTCGACGGTGGCCCGGTCGCCCTCCAGGCGGTTGTCGACCCGGGAGCGGACCAGTCGGCCACCCAGCTGGGCGAGGGCCCAGTCGAGGGTCGCCGCCTCGCCGATCGTGGCGTGCCGGTGCTGGAAGGCGATCACCCCGGACGGCAGCTCCTGGATCGAGGCGACGGCGAGGCTGGCCGATCGCTCGAGGACGACCTCCAGGGTCGCGGCGAAGAGCGACTGGGGCACCGTCTCGCCGGCCGCGCAGTCGATCGCGGGACCCGAGGCCACGAGCTCCTCGACGACCGATGCCTCGGCCCCTTCGCCGAGTCGGATGAGTGTCCGCGAGATCAGCGCCCGCTCAGGGTTGCCGACCGCCCAGCGGACGAGGAACGGGCGATCCAGCCGGACCCCCGCCGGGACGACCAGCCGGACGCCCTGGCTCCAGAAGCCGCGGGCGAGCTGGCCGAGCTTGTCGTCGAGGGGCAGGGTCCGCCCGCCCTCGAGGTCGGCCCGGAGCCCGTCCGGATCGCCCTCGAGCGCCGCGGCGAAGGTCTCCAGCCGGACGCCCGCCCTCTCGGCTTCGGCCGACAGGGCGAGGGCGGCGATCCCGTCCTCGCGGAGCTCGATCAGCCCGGACGTGCCGTCGGGCACGGACGAGGCCGTGACGGCTCGGGCGGCGGTCCGGACGTAGGGTCGGACCGTCGCCAGGTCGGCCGCCCGGAGATCGACGTACGGGGTGTACAGCCGATTCGATTCGACCGGCAGCGCCTCGTAGGCGCCGAGCGCGGCCAGCCGTTCGTCGCGCAGCCAGTCGGGCTCGCCCCGGTCGGCGACCAGGGCATCGACCAGCCCGCGGTCGGCGAAGTCGAAGGGCAGGTCGGCCGGGCCCCGGCGGGCCGATCGGGCCGGGCCGGGTGCGGGAGACACCGGGGTGGATGCCTCGGCGGCATCCTCCCGGGTGGGGGTCGTCATCCGAGCGACCCCTCCATCTCGAGCTTGACGAGGCGGTTGAACTCGATCGCGTACTCCATCGGGAGCTCCTTGGTGAAGACCTCGAGGAAGCCCTGGACGATGAGGTTCGTCGCCTCGTTCTCGGTCAGCCCGCGGCTCATCAGGTAGAAGACCTGCTCGGCGCTGACCTTGCCCACCGTCGCCTCGTGGGTCATCGAGGTGTCGTCTTCCTGGATGTCGATGTACGGGTAGGTGTCGCTCCGGCTGATGTCGTCGAGCATGAGCGCGTCGCAGCGCACGCTGGCGACGACGTTGGTGGCCCCCGGCGCGACCTTGAGCTGACCGCGATAGGTCGCTCGGCCGCCGTCCTTGGAGACGGACTTGCTGACGATCCGTGAGCGGGTGTTCGGGGCGAGATGGACCGCCTTGGCGCCCGTGTCCTGGTGCTGGCCCGCGCCGGCGACCGCGACCGAGATGATGTCGGCGGTGGCGTTCTCGCCGCGCAGGTAGATCGCCGGGTACTTCATCGTGAGGCGGCTACCCGTATTCGCATCGATCCACTCGACCGTCGAGTTCGCGTACGCGTGGGCCCGCTTCGTGACGAGGTTGTAGACGTCGTTCGACCAGTTCTGGATCGTCGTGTAGCGGACCTTCGAGCCGGGCAGGGCGATGACCTCGACGACCGCCGCGTGGAGCGAGTCGGTCGCGTAGATCGGTGCGGTGCAGCCCTCGATGTAGTGGACCTTGGCCCCCTCGTCCACGACGATGAGCGTCCGCTCGAACTGGCCGGTATTCTCGCCGTTGATCCGGAAGTAGGCCTGGAGCGGGAGCGGGACCTCGACGCCCTTCGGGACGTAGACGAAGGAGCCGCCCGACCAGACCGCGCTGTTGAGCGCAGCGAACTTGTTGTCCTCCGGCGGGACGACCGTCCCGAAGTACTTGCGGAAGATCTCCGGGTACTCGATCAGGGCCTGGTCGGTGCCCATGAACACGACGCCGATCTTGCTCAGCTCCTCGCGGACCGAGTGGTAGACGACCTCACTGTCGTACTGGGCGCCGACCCCGGCCAGGAACTTGCGCTCCGCCTCCGGGATGCCCAGCCTCTCGAAGGTCGCCTTGATCTTCTCGGGGACGTCGTCCCACGACTTCTCTTCGCGCTCGGAGGGCTTGCGGTAGTAGACGATCCGGTCGAAGTCGATCTGCCCGAGGTCGCCGCCCCACTGGGGCATGGGCCGCCCGAGGAAGTGGTCGTAGGCGCGAAGCCGGAACTTGAGCATCCACTCCGGCTCGTTCTTGAGGGCGCTGATCTCCTCGACGGTGTCCCGGGTCAGGCCGCGCTTCGTCTGCTGGAGATAGACGATGTCGTCCTTGAAGTCGAACTTCGAGCGGTCGTTGTCGACGACGGGCTTGATGACGGCCATCTGGTGGTCTCCAGGGTGTGGCGTGCAGCCGGCGCGCGGGGTCTGAGGAATTCCGACCCACATTATCGGAATTACCGGCGGAACCGTCAACGAGTCACGGTCAGGGCGACCGGCGCGGCTGCCGGGCGCGGCTGCCGGGCGCGGCGGCCGGGCGCGTTCCACGGGCGGAGGGCAGCGGTGCCAGAGTTGGCGCTGACCGATCACCCCTCCATGGAGACCGCGACGATGACCGACCCGACCACCCTCGCCGATGCCGCCCGCTCGATCCTGGCCGAGGTCGTCGAGGTCCGACGGCGACTCCACCGCCATCCCGAGATCGGGCTCGACCTGCCGGCCACCCAGGCGATCGTCGGTGAGTCGCTCGCCGGGCTCGGGCTGACGCCCCGCTTCGGTCGCACGGTCAGCTCGGTGACGGCCCGGATCGACGGAGCGCGGCCCGGACCCACGATCCTTCTGCGGGCGGACATGGACGGACTGCCGCTCCACGAGGACACCGGGCTGCCCTTCGCCTCGGAGGTCGACGGGGCGATGCACGCCTGCGGCCACGACACCCACGTCGCGATGCTCCTCGGGGCGGCCCGCCTCCTGGCCGGTCGTCGCGACGAGCTGGCCGGTTCCGTCCTGCTGATGTTCCAGCCCGGCGAGGAGGGCTTCCACGGGGCCCGCTCGATGATCGAGGAGGGCCTCCTCGACGAGGTCGGCGCGGCTCCGGTGACGGGTGCGTTCGCCCTGCACATCTCGACCCGTTACCCATCGGGCACGATCAACGTCCGCCCCGGCGCCCTGCTGGCCTCGAGCGACACGCTCCGGATCACCGTCCGCGGTCGGGGTGGTCACGCGTCGGCGCCCCACCTCGCCGTGGACCCGATCGCCGTGGCGGCCCGGGTCCTGATCGACCTCCAGACGATGGTCACCAGGCGGGTCGACGTCTTCGACCCGGCGGTCATCACCATCGCCCAGGTCGTCGCCGGGACGACCACCAACATCATCCCGGAGATCGCCTTCATGGGCGGCACGCTCCGGACCGTCTCGGCCGCGACCCGGGCCGCCATCCACGAACGCATCCGCGAAGTCGCCGCGGGCGCCGCGCTGGCGACCGGCGCGGCGGTGGAGGTCGAGATCGAGCCCGGCTACCCGGTCACCGTGAACGACCCCGCCTTCGCGGCATTCGCCCGGGAGACCGCCGCCGAGCTCCTGGGCGACGATCGGGTGGCCGAGCTGGCCGCCCCGATCATGGGCGCCGAGGACTTCTCGTACGTCCTCGAGCGGGTGCCCGGCACGATGGCCTTCCTCGGCGCGAGCCCGGCCGGGATCGACCCGGAGCGCGGGCCGCAGAACCATTCGAACCTGGTCGTCTTCGACGAGGCGGCGATGGCCGACGGCGTCGCCACCTACGCCGCGGTCGCGCTCCGTCACCTCGCCGGCTGAGACCCGCCCCGGCGACGGTCGCCCGACCGGGCCCGAAGGCGGTCAACCGAGGCGCGAACCCTCCGGGTCCAGGACGTAGGTCATCGTCGTGCGCATCTGGGCGACGATCCCGGCACCGGCCAGGACGAGCGCGACCACGATCCAGAGGAGCGACTCCCGAACCTCGGCCGCGATCGCCCCGTCGTGCAGGTCGGCCGGCTTGATCACGCCGACGATGAGCAGGACGCCTCCGATCAGGGTCGTGGCGCCGGCGACCGCCGTGAGGGCGATCACGAGGTACTTCGGGACGGCCAGGACCATCGCGGCGACGGCGACGACGAGCGCCGCGCCTGCCGCGACGAGAAGGGTCAGCAGCCCGGGGTCGAACCCGAGCCAGGCCATGAAGCCGGACCCGACCGAGGCGCCCACGGCACCGGCCAGGATGATGACGCCCACGTAATAGAACAGGTACGACAGGATGGCGAAGGCGGCCCCCCCGACCAGCCCCACGATCCAGCCGGTGACGGTGGACAGGAAGCCGTCGCCGAACAGCGCGGTGACCGCCGCCGAACCGACGTAGAAGCCGGCGACGAACCCGAAGATCGGCAGCAGGATCAGGAAGAACCGGTACCCGGCGAAGGTCAGCGCTGCCCCGACGAGCAGCCCGACCACGCCGATGACGATCCCTTCCAGGCTCACGGGCTCGACCTCCCTCGAACTTCGCGGGGCCCCACGCCCCGAGCGGTCCACGATCGGCGACGCCGATCGAGCGACAGGACCCGGGGTGGGCACGACCCGGCCGGTCGAATCGTAGCGCGCGCCGTCCAGCCCGGAGCGACTACGCTGTACCCGGCCGCGCCGACGGACCGGCTCGACCCAAGATCGGCGGACCCGGGATCGCGCTCTGCCCCAAGGCCCGTCCGCCCAGGAGGATCGCGACCGTGACCGTCGAGACGAACCCTCGCCGCCATACGCGCGGCCGCCGCTACATGACCGGCCTCGTCCTGTTTCTGGCCTGCATCAGCCTGCTCGCCAGCGTCCTCGCCACGTGGGCCCACCAGACCGTCCTGAACACCGATCGCTACGTGCGGGTCGTCTCGGCGGTCCAGCAGGATCCCGCCGTGCAGGCCGAGATGGCCACGTTCATCTCGCAGCAGGTGGTCGACGCCCTCGACGTCCAGACCCGGGTAGCCCAGGCCCTGCCCGAGCAGGCGAGCTTCCTGGCGGTTCCGGTGACCGCCGCCGTCCAGCGGACGCTCGACGAGCAGCTCCTGAAGGTCGTGGCCAGCCCCCAGTTCGCGACGGTCTGGGAGGAGGGCAATCGAGCCGTCCACCAGCAGCTGGTCCGGGCCCTCCGCGGTGACACGACCGTTCTCACGGTGGATCAGGGGATGGTCACGTTCAATCTCTATCCCCTCGTCGGGAAGGCCCTCGTCGCGCTCCAGGAACAGGGCCTCATCCCGGCCACCGTCACGCTGCCGGAGTTCACCGGTACGGCCGTCCCGGAGGAGACACGGACGAAGCTCCAGGCGGTCCTCGGCGTCACCCTCCCGGCCGACTTCGGCCAGATGCCCCTGTTCCGGGCCGAGCGGCTGGCCCGCCTTCAGACGGCCGTTCGGGCGTTCGACCTCCTGACGGTCGCACTCTGGATCGTCACGGCCGTCCTGATCGTCCTCGCCATCTGGCTGGCCGCCGCCCGACGGCGGGCGGTCGTCTACCTCGGGATCGGCACGGTCATCACGTTCCTCGCGGCCCGGCTGATCGTGGCCGGCGTCGAGAATGCGATCATCTCGTCGATCTCGGACGAGGGACTCCCGGCGGTCCGGGGCGCGGTGGACGTCTTCATCCATGACCTGTTCGGGCTCGTCTGGATCCTGGTCGTCGGCGCGGTGATCGTGACCCTGATCGCCTACTTCGCCGGGCGGCCGCGCTGGGCCGTGTCGGCAGCCGCGACCGTCTCCGGGGCGGCCGGGAAGGCGGGTGCGGCGGGGACGACCGCCGGTGCCGCGGGGACGACCGCCGTGGTCGCCGGGGCGGGCGCATTCCGCCGGGCGCACCGGGCCGAGCTCCGCCTGGTCGGGGTGGCCGTCGTCGCCTTCATCGTCATCTGGATGGCGGTCGGCATCGAGGTCGCCGTCCTCGTGGGAGCCCTGATGACGGCCTGGTTCGTCCTGATCGGCCGTGGCGACGAGGAGGATGAGCCGGCCGGCGACCTTCCGAGCGGGACGGGCGCCACCGTCTGAGCGTGGGCGGCTCCCGACCGGGACGCCGCGCGGCCTAGCTCCTGCTGATCTCCCGGACGTTGTCGAAGAGCGTCAGCCCGGCCAGCCCGATGATCGCCGCGAAGACGATGAGCGTCGTGAACTCGTAGAGGAGGATGAGCGCCCCGATCCCGGCCAGGACCAGGGTGATCCGCAGGAGGAGGACCGTGAGCCGCCGCCGGAACGCCGACTCGAGGACCGCGTAGACCGCTAAGGCCACGAGGAGGGCGACCCACCAGCGCACAGGCGTGAGCCAGATGAGGGCGATCGCCCCGATCAGGACCAGGCTGATGCTGATCGCCGACCACAGCTCGATGATCCGGCCGTACCGGGTCAGCTCAGGCGGGACCGGGTGGTGGTCGCCGTGGAGGTGGGCGCGAGGATCGCCGAAGTCGCCGGCCCGGAGCCGTTCGAGTTCCCGGCGGCCGGCCCGGATCGAGTCGGACAGCACCGCCTCGCGCGAGCGGCCCTTGTTGACCTCGGCCTCGCGCTGGGCGAGCTCGGCGGCCCTTGCCTCGTGGATCGCGGCGAAGCTCTGGTCGGTCGAGAGCGCCCGGACCTCGAGGTCGAGCCCGTCCAGGCTGGCCGCCTTCGCGTCGTTCTCGCTGCGGAGTGCCGACAGCTCCCCGTCGAGCTCGGCGAGTCGCGCCTCGAGCGCAGCCGGCATCCGGAACGGCGGCGCCGTCTTCGCCAGACCGGCCCACCCGATGGGATCGTTCCAGGACTGGCGGACGATGCCGGAGCGGGTGTACTTCGGCCCGGCCGGGGCCCGCTCACCGGCGAACCGGTCGAAGGTATCGAGGCCCAGCAGCCCGCGATAGCCGTCCACCCAGGGGACGCCGTCATCGATGAGGACCGGGGTCCAGGCCGCGCCGCCGTCGCCACCGACCTGGACGCCGTCGCCGCGGGCGTAGTCGATGAACGGGATGCTCAAGGCACGCTCGAGCGAGGTCGCCAGGTCTCCCGGGTCCGGCTGCCGGAGCGTGTCGCGCCAGAACGACTGCACGGCATCGAGGAACCCGTGCAGACGGCGGGCTCCCGGGACCGGCGCCGCGGTCATGTACTCCCCCGGCTCGAAGTAGGCGGCGTGCGAGCCGGCTCCGGCGTGGATCACCGGGTGGTCGCCGACCTTGACCAGGTACGGGTCGTCCCAGCGTCGCCGGAGCTGGTCGCCCGAGTAGTCGTGGGCGGCACAGGCGAACCAGATCGGCCGGGGACCCCCGGGAGCGTCCTCGAGGAAGACGAACGCCTGCTCCAGGTCGGACTCGTGGTCGTTCGCGCCAGAGAAGGTCGAGCGCCAGTCGTTCATGAAGTAGAAGTACATGTAGTGGAGGACGATCCAGCCCTCCGCCCGCAGGATCCGCCCGTGATAGACGTAGCGAGGGTCGGCCTGACGGACCTTCTCGTACTTCTCGTGGGCTGCCGCCGTGGTCCCACCCGGGACGGTGCCCCGAAGAAGGAGCGAGGCGGTGAAGGCGGTGTCGATGAGCCGGGCGAAGATCCCGACCCGGGCCAACCGGCTCGGGGCATGGAACGCCGGGCGGTCCGGTCGCCGGTTCCACCGGGCGAGATCGAGCCCACCCAACGGCTTCTGGGCGAGCCGCATCGAGAGGGTCTCACCGGGCGCCGCGACGTACGAGACGAGACGCTCCTCGGTCAGCTCGCCGTACGGGACCAGGAGGCGACGCTCGCGCTCGGAGCGACCCACGAACAGGTCGCACTCCGGGATGTACGACTCCATGGCGGCGGGGAAGAACAGCTCCCCCTGGGTGTACCGGACGACCGGCTCGTACGTCCGCAGGAGCTCGAGGTCGTCGGACGCGACGGCCGGGATGGCGTCGATGGCGGGGTCGATCATCAGCGGTCGTCCGCCTCGACGGCCAGGACGACGCTCTCGGGCTCGTCCGGCGGTGCGAGGAAGAGCGACTTCACGTCGTGCTGGTTGAGATAGAAGGCCGACACCGTGAAGATCGCCAGGTTGAGGAAGTTCGCGGTCGCCCAGACATAGAAGGCGATCTGGAGCGCCAGTCCCAGGCCGGTCAGGAGCATGATCGCGTACCAGCCGAACCGGTTGAGCCGCCAGAGCGCGACGGCGCCCACGAGGGACAGGACCCCCAGCCCGATGATCACGTAGTCGAGGATGGGCGTGTCGGACCCGAGGACGGCGATGAGGGTCCCGTGGCGGGGACCGAGCGCGCCGGCGGTCGCGAGCAGGTTGACCCCGACGTTGGCCACCTGGAAGAGCACGAGCAGGACGATCCCGAGCGGGCGCGTGCGCCGGCCCCTGACCGCCCCCGTCGAGGCCTGCGGATCGACGGCCTCGCTCACGTCCGAACTCCCGCGACTTGCATCCACCGGAGTGTAGACCGCGAGTCGGGCCGCCGGAAGGTCAGGCGGTGGCCGGGCCGGCCCCGGTGGGATCCGGGGCGCGGCCGGCGTCCGCTCGGCCGGACCCGTCCCCGTCGCCGTCGGCACCCGTCGCCGGGCTCCGTCCGAACCGCTTCGCGAGACCCACCTTGCCCCCGTCGACGAGCGAGTAGACGACCGGCACGACGAGCAGGGTCAGGAACGTGGAGCTGAACAGCCCGCCGATGACGACGGTCCCCAGCTCGGCGGCGATGATCGAGCCCTGGTTGAACCCCGCGGCCAGCGGGATGAGCGCGAGCATCGTCGCGATGGCCGTCATGAGGATCGGCCGGACGCGGGTCCGCCCGCCCTCGATGAGGGCCTCCTGGGTGCTCTCGCCCTGCGACCGGAGCCGCTCGACGAGGTCGAGCAGGACGATCGCGTTGGTGACCACGATCCCGATGAGCATCAGGAAGCCGATGAGGGCGCTGATGCCGATCGGTCGCCCCGTGACGTAGAGGGCCACGAAGGCACCGATCGTCGCGAGCGGCAGGCTGAACAGGATGATGAACGGGGTGATGAGCGAGTTGAAGGTCAGGACCATCATCACGTAGACGAGGAGGATGGCCACGCCCATCGAGGCGAACAGCCCGCCGAAGGCCTCGTTCTGCTGCTGGGTGACGCCGGCCAGGGAGACCTCGACGCCCTTGGGGATCGTCCCGTCCGCCTTCAGTCGGTCGATCTCCTTCGCGACGGCCTGCGACACCGCGCCGGTGTTGGCGCTGGTGATCTCGGCCGAGATCGAGGAGGCCGGGCGCTCGTCGATCCGGGTGATGCTGCCCTGGGTGTCCGTCTGCTCCACCGCCGCGATCGTCCCCAGCGGAACGGTCCGGGCGGTCCCGACGGGAAGCTTCTTGAGCGCGTCGATCGACGCCACCTGGGCCGGATCGATCCGGAGGTAGAGGTCCACCGTCGGCTGGTCGCCGATCGTGATCCGGCTCGCTCGCTGGGGCACGAGGACGTTGCGCAGCTCACCGGCGACCTGGGCCGTGGTGAGTCCGGCCCCCACGGCCTTGTTCGGGTCGACCCTGACCTCCACGGTGGGCGTGCCCTGGGCCAGGTCGCTCTTGATGTTGATGAGGTCAGGGTTCGTCTTGAGCGCCGCGACGAGGGCGTCGCTGACCTTGGCGACGACCGCCCGGTCGGGCGAGCTGACGACGACGTTGATCCCGCCGCCCGAGAAGCCGGTGGCTTCAGAGACGGCCACGTCGTAGCCGTCGGTCTTGAGCGAGGCAAGCGCGTCGGCGAGCTTCTTCGAGGATTCCTTGAGGTCCACCGACGGGTCGAGCCGGACGATCAGCGACGAGGAGTTCGCCGCCCGGCCGGAGAAGGCCGCCTGGAGCGTCTGGCGGCTTGTGTCACCCTCGCCGGGGACGGTGGACTGGACGAGCTCGACCGTGGGATCGGCCTTGAGGATCGCCTCGGCGGCGATCGTCTTCTCGAGCACGGCCGCCGAGCCGGTCCCCGGAGGTGGCTGCACCGAGACCTGGAGGATCTTCTCGCCGCCGGCGTTGATGAACTGGGTCGGGATCGACGGGACGAGGGCGAAGGACATGACGAACAGCGCACCGGACGCGGCGACCAGGCCCCACTTCGTCCAGCGGCTGCGGAGCGCGAACCGGATGGCCGGCGTGTAGGCCCGGATCCAGATGGAGCGGCGCGGCTCGCCGTCCTCGTCGACGTCCATCCTCACTCGATCGACGAGGAAGTAGGCGAGGACCGGGACGACGGTCAGGGCGCACAGGAGCGAGGCGAGGAGAGCGAACGTCACCGTCAACGCGAAGGGCAGGAAGAACTGGCTGACGAGCCCGCCGACGAATCCGAGCGGAAGGAAGACCGCCACCGTGGTCGCCGTGCTCGCGGTGATCGCGCCGGCCACCTCGTGGGCGCCGTCGAGGACGGCGGTCCGTCGGTCTTCGCCCCTGGCCCGATGCCGATAGATGTTCTCGAGGACGACGATCGCGTCGTCCACCACCCGTCCGACCGCGACCGCGAGGCCGCCCAGGGTCATGATGTTGATCGAGATGCCCGTCACGAGCATGAGGGTCAGGGCGGCGAAGATCGAGAGCGGGATGCTCACCGCCGCCACGAGGGTGGAGCGCAGGCTCATCAGGAACAGGAAGATCGTGATGATCGCGAAGACGGCGCCGAGCCCGCCCTCCCGGACCAGGCCGTCGCGCGACTCCTTGATGAAGCCCGACAGGTCCTGCACCGTGACGACCCGGAGGTCGGGGTTGGCCTCGGCGGCGGCGTCGAGCTCGGCTCGCACGGCATCGGCGACCGTGACCGTGTTCGCGCCCGAGGTCTTGGAGACGCTCACCGTGATGGCCGGCTGGCCGTCGGTCCGCGCATAACCGGTCGTCGGCACGCCGACCAGCTCGACGCTCCCGAGGTCCTTGATCATGATCGGGACCGGCGCGACCGCGACGGGGCTCGCGACGGGAGCCGCGCTCGCCCCCGGGGCGGCGCTCGCTGCCGGTGTGCCACCGGTCGGGATCCCGCCCACGGGGCCGGCCGTCTTGACGCCGACGACCAGATCCTCGATGTCGGCCAGCGAGCCGAAGGCGCTGGTGGTGGAGACGGGGATGTTCGCCCCCGTCTCGGGCAGCTGCCCGGCAGGCAGGGTGAGGTTGTTGGCGGCCAGGATCCCCTGGATCTGCTGGACCGAGACGCCGCTGGCAGCGAGCCTGGCCGGGTCGAGCGTGATGATCGCCCGCTGCTCGAGGCCGCCGGTCACGTCGACCGAGCCGACCCCCTCGATGCCCTGAAGCGCCGGCACGATGTCCGTCCGGGCGATCCGGGCGGCCGTCTCGAGGCCACCGTCGCCCTGACCGGAGATCGAGGCGATGATCACCGGGGTGGAGTTGATGTTCAGGGCGGTGACCTGGGGCGTGACGCCCGACGGCAGGCCGACCGTCGCGAGGTTCTGCTCGATCGCCGCCCGGGTCTCCTTGACGTTCGTGCCGTAGGAGAACTGGGCGACCACCAGCGAGACCGAGTTGGCCGAGGTGGACTGGAGCCGGCTCAGCCGCGGGACGCCGGAGATCGCCCGCTCGATCGGTTTCGTCACCTGCTCGGTGACGTCCGCAGCGCTCGCACCGGGGTACGGAGCGATGACCGTGATGACCGGGAACTCGATATCGGGAAGCAGCTCCTGCTGGAGGTTGCTCCAGGCGTACGCACCGCTCAGGAAGACCCCGAAGGCCAGGAGCAGGACGACGCTCCGGCGACGGACGGCGAATTCGGTGAGACGGTTCACGCTGGCTTCCTTTCGAGGGTCGGACGATCCGTCGTGGCCGGCTGATCGGCCCCGGGCTTCCCCGGCGTGAGGTCGTCGGTCGTGGGATGGCGGGTCGTGGGTTGGCTGGTCATGGCGTGGTCCGGTGCCGCTCGGCTGAGGACCTCGATCGCGCGCTCGACGACGGCGAGGTCCGGCCCCGAGAGCCGCTCGAGGAGCTCCCGGAGCTGTCGCCGATTGAGCTCGCGGAACCGGTCGATGAGCGCCTGGCCCTCGGGCGTGACCGAGACGAGGACCTGGCGGCGGTCGTGCGGGTCGTCCCTCCGGGTGAGGAGCCCGGCGTCGACGAGGCGGTCGACGAGGCCGCTGACCGTGGAGATCGTCACCCGCAGCCGCGCGGCGAGCGCCGACATCCTCAGCCCGCCATCGACGGCGGCAAGGTAGAGCACCTTGGCCTGGGGCATGGTGATGCCGATCTCGAGGAACTCGACGGAATGCTCCTCCGAGAGCCGGTGCATGAGCTCGTCGGTCGCGTCGAGGACGCGGTCGACGCTCACCGCTCGGGGCGCGGGGCCGTAGGGTTGCTTCGTCTCAGGCAAATCGTTTGGTCTCACCGGACTATCTGGTCGAGGCACAGGATACGGCCTCGACCGAACATTCGCATGAGCCGATGGTCCGGATGGCTGCCGGACTTCGGTCGACGGCCGACGAGGCGGCCCGCCTGCGGCCGGACCGCGGCCGGACCGCGCCCGATGGCAGCCCGGCCGCTACCATTCCCGCTCCGATGATCGAACCGATCCATCTCGATCGGGCCACCGCCCGGCGATTCTTCGCACGCCGCCACTTCCTGGCTCCGCCACGCGATCTGCCGGCCGATCCCTCGAGCGTGATCACCGTCGTCGAGCGGCTCGGCTCGCTCCAGTTCGATCCGCTCGAGGTCGCCGGCCGGAACCACGACGTGGTCCTCCTCGCCCGGATCGCCGGCTATCGTCGCGAGTGGACCGACCGGATCCTCTACGAGGATCGCCTCCTCTACGAGACCTATAACAAGGGCCTCAGCCTGGTGCCGACGGCCGAGATGCCGTGGTACCGGATCACCTGGGATCGCGACCGTGCCGCGCACGACGGTGGCGCCTTCGACGAGCACGCTCCGCTCGTCGCGGAGCTCCTCGAACGGATCCGCGAGCACGGCCCGCTCAGCTCCACGGACGTCGAACCGCGAGCCGCCATCGAGTGGTACTGGCGCCCGACCAACCAGGTCCGGGCGATCCTCGAGGCCCTCGGCGAGGCCGGGATCCTCGGGCTCCGCAGGCGGGACGGGAACCGACGGGTCTACGACCTGGTCGAGCGCCTGTTCCCGGCGGAACTGCTCGGCCGGGGTGAGACCGAGCGGGACCAGCGCCGCCACAAGCTGCTCTCGCGCTACCGGGCTCATGGGCTCCTGGGCCGAAGCGGCTCGGCCGAGCTGTGGTACGGGACCGCACCGGTCAGGGCGCCGGCGGACTCCCCGACGGCGATCACTCGTCCGGAGCTCCTCGGCGAGTTGGTGGAGGACCGGTCGCTCGTTCCGGTGACCATCGACGGCGTGCGGGGGGAGCGCTTCGTCGTGACCGCGGAGCTGCCACTCCTCGAGACGGCAGCCCGGGATGGCGCCGACCACGCGGACTCAGGCGGGCGAGCGGCGGGCGCCGGGGTGGCGTTCCTGGCTCCACTCGATCCGTTCGTCTGGGACCGCGACTTCCTGCGCAGCCTGTACGACTTCGACTACGTCTGGGAGGTCTACGTCCCCGAGAAGAAGCGACGCTGGGGCTACTACGTCCTGCCGGTCCTGTGGGGCGACCGGCTGGTCGGGCGGATCGAGCCGCGGATCGACCGCAGGACCGGCGCCCTCCGGGTCCTCGGGCTGTGGTGGGAGACCGGCTTCGACCCGCTCGCCCAGGACGGCTTCGTGGCGGCGTTCGTCGAGGCGCTCCGGGCCCACCAGCGGTTCGGCGCCGTTCGTCGCATCATCCTTCCACGCAGCCATGCCCACCGGCCCTTCGTGGCCGCCCTCCGAGAGCGACTCGCCAGCGATGGAGCGGGTCCCGACCGGACCCGGAAGGAGTGACCGAATGAGCGCGATCCGCCGTGCCGACGCCACCTGGGAAGGAGACCTCCTGACCGGCAAGGGGACCGTCAGCGCCTCCAGCAGCAAGGCGTTCGCGGACCTGCCGGTGACCTGGGCGTCCCGGACCGAGTCGGCCGATGGGCGGACCAGCCCGGAGGAGCTCGTCGCCGCAGCTCACGCCGCCTGCTACGAGATGGCCTTCTCGGGCGCGCTCGCCCGGGCCGGCCTGCCGCCCGAGCGGTTGGTCGTCAACGCCGCTGTGACCTTCGACAAGACCGACGCCGGCTGGCGCGTGGTGTCGAGCGCGCTCACCGTCGTCGGGCGGGTCCCCGGGATGGATGCGGAGGCGTTCGCGTCGGCCGCCGAGGCGGCGAAGGACAACTGCCCGATCTCGCAGGCCCTCAAGGGCAACGTCGCCCTGTCCGTGGTCGCCACCCTCGAGGCATAGGCCAAGGGGGACTCGGGTGCGCGGGTCGCCGGACCGGAGTCGCGCCAGCCAGCGGCGCCAGGACGCGTCCCCCGCCTCGTGGCCGAGGTCCGGCGCCTCGTGATCCTGGATCGGTTGGGTCCATCTTCCCGTCCACCTGATCGGTGGGAGCGATAGATCCAGCCGGTAAGGTTCAATCGTCCTCGGGTCGCGCACCGGCATGGACGCCACCCATCGGTTCGAACGATGGGGCCGCCCTGGATCAGTACGGCGCGAGGGCCGCCGGGACCGCAGACCGGCTCGACCTATCGGTGCGGGCGATGGGCCGGGCCTGGGGCCGGGGCCGGGTGAGGACGCCGGGGCCGCCGGGACCGCAGACCGGCTCGACCTATCGGTGCGGGCGATGAGCGGCTGGGCCGGGGCGATGAGCTGGGGGCGATGAGCTGGGGGCGATGGTGCGGCGAGCGCCGGGGCCCGGGCCGGCGCCGGACGGCGGACGGCGGAGACGTGGCCTCAGCCGGGCTCGGCCAGGGTCAGGATCCGGGCCGGGTTCTCGACGGTCATCGTCCGGATGGCAGCCTCGGGGATCCCCGCCTCGCGGAGGCGGGGCAGGAACGTCTCGAAGAGGTAGACGTACCCGTTGCCGCCGTACGGTCGGAGCTGCGAGTTGTGGCAGATGTCCTGGCTGAGCAGGATCCGATCGGCGTGGCCGCGCGCGACGAGCTCACCGAGCAGGCCGATGACCCTCGCCTCGCCGTGCTGCTCCATCACGGTGAAGCTCATCCCGAGGAAATCGAACTCGAGGTTCGCGCCCCGGCGGACGATCTCCAGGTGATGCTCGAGGAGCGGGTAGGAATCGGCGTGGCCGATGACGACCCGACCCGGGTCGACACCCTCCTCCTCGAAGATCCGGAGCTGAGCGAGCCCGACGGGCGACATGACCGCATGGGTGGAGATCGCCATCCCGGTCCGTCGCGACGCCCGGGCGACCGCCCGATGGACACGCTCCTCCTGGGCGGTCAACCAGGGCTTGTCGGTGCCGATCTCGCCGAGGATCCCGGGGCGGACGCCGGTCTCGCCGACCCCGTCGCGGAACTCGCCGACGATCTCGTCGGCCAGGTCGTCGGTCGAGCGCCGGTCGACGAGCAGCTCGGGCGGGTAGTAGGCCGTCCGGTACCAGCCGGCGCCCATCACGATGTTCAGGCCGGTGAGGGCGGCGTACCGGCGAAGGCGCTCCGGATCGCGCCCGACCCCCGGGAGGGTGAGGTCGACGAGCGTCGCGCCGCCGGCCGAGCGGTAGGCCGCCAGCTCCGGGACGACGATCCCGTCATCGACGGTCAGCTCCCAGTAGTCCCAGCGGTCCTGGATGTGCCACAGGGCGATCCCGGTGTGCTCGTGGGGCAGGACGAAGCCGAGCTGGTCCGGGGAGACCGGGCCGGAGACCGTCATGACGCTGCCCATGGCCCGATTATCGGGGTTCGAGCGACGGCTCGCGTGGGCCGGCCGCGGCGTCACCGAGATCGCCCCCAAGACGCCGCGACGACAGCCGGGCTATCGTTTCCCGGGCCTGCCCGGTCGTCCCAGACAGCCCCGAAAGGATCGCGATGTTCAGCCGCTGGGGAGCGTTCGTCTACCGCTTCCGTCGTCCCGTCGCCCTCGTCACCATCCTCATCGCGATCGGCCTGTCGGTCTTCGCCGCGCAGGCCTCCAGTCACCTGAGCTCAGGCGGCTGGCTCGACGCGAACTCCGAGTCGGCCCAGGTCTCCGATCGCCTGGCCCTGGACTTCGGGGCCGGCCGGAGCAGCCTGATCGTGCTCTTCTCGTCGACGGCGTCGTCGGACGCCACCTCGCCCGCCTACCAGGCGGCGATCGCCACGGCCCTCGCCAGCGTGAAGGCCGACCCGCACGTGACCGGGATCGTCGGGTACGCGGAGACCGGCGACCGGCGGTTCATCAGCTCGGCCGGCGACCGGGCCTACGTCGTGGTCCAGCTCGACGCGACCGACGAGGGGTCGGTCCAGCTGGTCGACCCGATCCGCTCGGAGATCGCGGCGCCGGCCGGCTACGCCTATCAGCTGACCGGCTATGGCCCGATCACGAAGGACTCCGCGGCCCTGTCGGAGAAGGATCTCCAGCGTGCCGAGACCGTCTCGCTGCCGGTCGTCGCGATCGTCCTCATCCTCGTCTTCGCCTCGCTGGCCGCGGCCGGGATGCCGCTCCTCGTGGCCGCCCTGGCCATCCCGTCGACCCTGGGCCTGATCTTCTTCGTCAGCCAGCAGCTCCAGATGAGCATCTACGTCCTGAACATCGCGACGATGCTCGGGCTGGCTCTCTCGATCGACTACTCGCTCTTCATCGTCAGCCGGTTCCGCGAGGAGCTGGCCCGCGGCCGGACCGTCGGGCAGGCGGTCGAGAAGGCGGTGGCGACGAGCGGCAAGGCGGTCACCTTCTCGGGCCTGGCCGTGATGATCGGCCTGTCCGGCCTCCTCCTCTTTCGGGCGAGCGCGATCAGCTCGATCGGGATCGCCGGCGCACTGGTGGTCCTGAGCACCCTCTTCTTCGCCCTGACGTTCCTGCCGGCCGTCCTGGGGATGCTCGGTCACCGGGTCAACGCCCTGAGCCTCCGCGGCCTGTTCGCCCGGCTGGGGATCCGGCCCCTCGGCCACGGTCGGGCGGGCTGGTGGGAGCGGGTCGCGCGGCAGGTCATGCGCCACCCGATCGGGGTCCTCGTGCCCGTGCTCGTCCTCCTGTTCATCCTCGGCTCGCCGTTCTTCCGGATGGTCCAGGGGGTCCCCGACGCCGCGATCTACCCGGCGGGTCTCGAGAGTCGCGACGCCTACGTGGCGATCGAGACCGACTTCGCCCAGGGCGAGACGAGCCCGATCGTGGTCCTGGCCCGGGTGAAGGGCGACCCGACCGACCCGACCAACGCTCTGGCCCTCGCCCGCTACGCCCAGGCGCTGGGCAAGGCCGAAGGGATCGACCACGTCGAGAGCGCGTACAGCTTGACCGACCCGAAGACCGGGGCCGCCCTGACGCCCGACCAGGTCGCGGCGTTCTACGCCCTCCCCGCCGCCCAGCGCCCGCCAGAGGTGGCCGCCGCGATCGCCGCGTTCCAGAAGGCGTACGTCAGCGGCGACAGCGTCCGCTTCGACGCGATCAGCCCGCTCGACCCCTCGCAGCCGAAGGCGACCGGGCTGACGCCGGAGATCCGCGCGCTCACCGCCGAGGCTGGGATCACGACCCAGGTCGGCGGGCAGGCCGCGGCCGGTTGGGACTTCCTCCAGTCGCAGGCGGACCGGATGCCGTACGCCGTCGGGTTGACCCTGTTCGCGAGCGCGTTCGTCCTGTTCCTGCTGTTCGGCTCGATCGCGATCCCGATCAAGGCCGTGATCATGACCCTGCTCTCGATCAGCGCCAGCTTCGGGGCGCTCGTCTGGATCTTCCAGGAGGGCAACCTCAGTGGCCCGCTCCACTTCGTCCCGCTCGGGTACACCATCGCCGGCAACCCGATCATCATGTTCAGCGTGATCTTCGGGCTGTCGATGGACTACGAGGTCCTCCTCCTGTCGCGGATCCAGGAGGCCTACCGGCGGACGCGCGACAACACCGCGTCGGTCGCCGAGGGCCTGGCCCGGACGGCTGGGGTCATCACCGGGGCGGCGCTCATCATGGTCTCGGTCTTCGCCGCGTTCGCCCTGGCCGACATCATCACCATCAAGACCATCGGGGTGGGGATGGCCGTCGCCGTCCTCATCGACGCGACGATCATCCGGGTCCTGCTCGTCCCGGCCACGATGCGCCTGCTGGGCGACTGGAACTGGTGGGCGCCGGCTCCGCTCAAGCGGTTCGTCGACCGGCTCGGCTTCGACCACGTGGAGGATGATCCGGACGGCTCGGTGACGACCGACCATCGTCCGGGGCTGGAGGGTGCACCGGGATGACCGAGCTGGGTGGCGTTCCGGGGTCGGGCAGCTCGAGCGGAGGTGGCCCCGGATCCGGGGTCCCGGCGCCGGATCCGACCGACGAACGACCGGTCCTGGTCGGGGAGGTGGAAGATCCGGGCGCCGGCTTCGACCGGGGGTCCTTCCGGATGGAGACCCGGACGTGGACCTGGGGCGACGAGGACGTCCGGCGGGGCCTGCCGTGGATCGGCGTCTTCCTCGTCGTCTTCGGGGCGATCCTGCTCATCGGCCAGGCCGTGCCCGACGCCCACGTCCTTGGATCGGCGATCACCACCGCGCTCGGGGTCGCGCTCCTCGTCTCCTGGGCGACGGGGCGCGGTTGGGGTCTCTACCCTGGCCTGCTCATCACGGCCTACAGCCTGCCCGGCCTGCTGGTCGACCTGGGCGTCCTGCCGGCGGGGTCGGGGTACGGCACCTTCCTCTTCGGCCTCGGGCTGCTGGGCGTCGCGGTGATGCGCTGGCGAGCCCGCCACACCTGGGGCTGGCAGCTGGTGGTCGGCGCGATCCTCGCGGTCGCCGGCGGCTGGGACCTGGCCGGTCGGCTCTACCCGAGCCTGCCGAGCTTCGGCCAGCTCCTCGGGCCGATCCTCCTGGTCCTGCTCGGCCTGGTGATCCTCAACCGGGCCGTCCGCCGCTGAACGCGGCGGCCGGCGAGGCGCCGGATCCGCCCTCGAGGACCGTCGAGAGCGCCGCCGCGAGACCGTCGGCGATCCGGACCAGCTCCTCGTCGGTGATGACGAACGGCGGACCGACGAGGATCGAGTCGCCGTCGACGCCGTCGGCCAGGCCGGTCCCGCTGTAGAGCAGGAGGCCGCCGGCGCGGGCGGCCCGGACGATGCCCTCGGTCAGGCGAGCGGCGCGTGGGAACGGCGCGCTCGTCTCGCGGTCCGCCACGAGCTCGACACCGACCATCAGACCCCGGCCGCGGATCTCGCCGACGTTGGGGTGATCGCCGATCCGATCCCGGAGGAGGGCCTGGAGCCGGTCGCCCTTCGTCGCACTCGCCGCGACCAGGTCCTCCGCCTCGAGGATCCGGAGGACCTCGCGGGCCACGGCCGCGCCGACCGGGTGATGGCTGTAGGTGAAGCCGTGGACGAAGCCGGCACCCGGCGCGGTCACCGTCTCGTGGATCGTGCCGGACGCGGCGACGAACCCGAAGGGCCAGTAGCCCGACGACGCCCCCTTCGCGGCGACGAGCAGATCCGGCCTGACGCCCCAGTGATCGACCCCGAACCAGCGGCCGGTCCGGCCGAACCCGGTCATCACCTCATCGGCGACGAGCAGGACGCCGTGACGCCGGCAGACCTCGGCGATCGCCGGCCAGTAGTCGTCCGGAGGGACCGCGGCGGCGAGCGTGGCGCCGACGATCGGCTCGGCCACGAAGGCCGCGACGGTGCGCGGCCCGGCGACCTCGATCGTCCGTTCCAGCTCCGCGGCGAGCTCCGCGGCGCTGCCCAGGGCGTGGGCACCGGGCTCGCCGGCACGGAACGGATAGGCCGCACTGACGTGGCGGAACCGGCCGAGCCAGCCCTCGTACGGCCGGCGGAGCGGCTTGCGACCGGACAGGTCGAGCGCCCCGAGGGTGTTCCCGTGGTAGCTCCCCCAGCGGCTGATGACGACCAGGCGGTCCGCCTCGCCCCGGGCCAGGTGGTACGCCCGGGCAAGCTTCAGGGCGGATTCGATCGCCTCGGAGCCGCCGGAGACCGGGTAGATCGCCGGGTCGTCGAGCGGGAGGTGGGGACCGACCTCGACGGCGTAGCGCTCGAGCGCCTCGCTCGTGAAGGCGCTGCCATGGGCGTAGGCGACCCGGCCCGCCTGTTCGGCCATCGCCGCGGCGATCTCGCGCCGGCCGTGGCCGACGTTCACGACGATCGCCCCGCCGGCGGCGTCGAGGTAGGCGCGGCCGTCGGCGGCCCAGATCGTGGACCCTTCGGCGCGGACGGCGACGGGTGGATCCGGGTCGAGCGAGCGACGGAAGACGCGACCGGTCACGGGAGGATTGTAGGGGGCCGGCTGCGACCCGGGTGACCGGCGCCACCCCCTCCACGACGGTCCCGCGACGGGGCACAATGGCCGACCATGGGCGACGCCACGGTCGAGCTCCAGCGCGACAACCCCGAGGCGTACATCCCGCGCGACCGCCGCCGGGCCCTCGCGACCGGCACGTGCCGCGACCACATCGGCCGGCACGCTGTACCACCGGGTCGGCACGGCCGCGAGCCCGATCGCCCTCAGCGCCGGCGGGATCGTCGTCAAGAAGTAACGAACCTCACGGCCCGGTCGCGATCACCACGATCGGACCGGGCGACGGACGCGACGACGCCCCGGTGGAAGGCGGTCCGGGGCGTCGCGCGAGGGTCCGGGCCAGAGGGTGCCCATGGCCCGGGTCGATGACCGCCTGACGCGGTCCGGGAGCGGCCGCTAGACGCGGCCCTTCGGGACGGTGTGCCAGTAGGTCTTGTTGAAGACGATCTTGCCGAGGTGCCAGATCCGGTTCGGCTTCGGCGGCTTCGGCGGGTGGTCGTAGTCGAACTGGAGGAGGGTGCCCTTGCCGTCGCCGATCTCGAAGAAGCACATGACCTTGCCTGCGTAGTCGGCGTGCTTCCCGCTGGGCTCGCGGCCCTGGATCGCCGCGGCGATCCGCTCGGCCACCACGGGCGCCTCGAAGTGAGCCGTCGAGCCGGCCTTCGAGAGCGGCAGGTCGGTGGCGTCGCCGAGGGCGAAGACGTTCGAGCGCCCGCCGACCAGGAGGGTGTTCCGGTCGGTCGGCAGCCAGCCCCCGGGCGCCGGGGCGATCCCCGAGTCCATCAGGAACTGCTGGCCCTTGTGGGGCGGGACGAGGATGAGCAGGTCGTACGGGAGCTCCTCGCCCTCGAGGCTGAGGACCTGCTTGCTCGCGGGGTCGATCGCCTCGACGTTGAAGAAGGTGTGAAGCTCGATCCCCTTCTCCTCGAGGATCGGGGTGGCCATCTCGCTGACCGATTCGATCGTGAACGCCCGGCCGATCGGCGAGCAGAAGTGCATCTCGCTCTTCTCGCGGAGACCGCGCTCTCGGAGCTCGGCCTCGATGAGGAAGGCGACCTCGAGCGGCGCCGGCGGGCACTTGTAGGGCATCCCGGCGATGCCGATCACGATCTTGCCGCCCTTGAACGTGTCGAGCGCCTTCCGCAGCTTGGCGGCGGCCTCGGCCGTGTAGAAGTGGTGGGCCTCCTCGGCGAAGTGCTCGATCGCCTCGGGGACGATCCGCGAGCCGGAGGCGAGGACGAGCTGGTCGTAGGCCAGCTCCATCCCGTCCTTGAGAGCGACGGTCCGCTTCGCCTCGTCGACCCGGTCGACCTCGCCCACGACGAGCCGGACCCGGTGGTCGAGCAGCGAGCGTTCCGGCCGGGCGAGGTTGGCGGCCCGCTCGCCGCCCATCGCGATGTACATGAAACCGGGCTGGTAGACGTGGCTGCCGGTCGCATCGACGACCGTGACGTCCACCTCACCCTGGTCGATCTCGCGCTTGAGCTTGCGCGAGACAAGGTTCGCGGTGAGGGTCCCCCCGACCCCGCCGCCGAGGATGAGGATGCGCTTCATCGGACAGCTACCGCATCTTCTCGACGATGATCTCGTCGAAGCCGTCGCGGGTCTCGAGGGCGAGCAGCTTGTGGCCGGCCTTCTCGATCCACTTCGGGATGTCGGTCTTGCTGCCCTTGTCCGAGGAGTAGACCGAGAGCACGTCGCCGACCTGGGCCTCGCGGATGGCGCGGATGAGCTCCATCAGGGGACCGGGGCAGAAGCTGCCGCGGGCGTCGATCGTCCGGGTGATCTCGGGGAGGGCGGTGGTCTCGGTCATCGTGGGTTCCTGCCTTTGGTGGTGGAGCGGTCGTCGGGACGCGCTGGGATCAGATGAACAGGGGGACCGACTGCTCGGTCATCAGGCCGATGACCGTCGCGGCGCCGGCCGGCTCGGCCATGCCCTCGATCATGTCCTCGGGCTTGAGCCCGAACATGTCCATGGTCATCTGGCACGGGATGAACTCGACGCCCATGAGCTGGGCCGCCTCGAGGAGCTCCTTGGGACTCGCGACGCTGTACTGCTTGGCGAGCTTGCGCATCATCCAGGGGCCCATCCCGAGGAAGTTCATCTTGCTGAGCTTGCGATGGCTGATGCCCGGCCGCTGCATGGCCGACATCATCTTCTGCATCGCGTTGTCGCCGGTGATCCGCTTCTCGTCCTTGACGAAGACCTGGAGGCCCCAGAAGGTCACGAAGACGCGGGTCTTGACGCCCATGGCGGCGCTCGTCGAGGCGAGGATCATCGTCGCCCAGACCTTCTCGAGCTCGCCGCTGTAGTTGATGATCAGGATGTCCTTCGGCTTCACCTCGGCCTCTGGGGCGACGGCGGCCTGGGGAGCGGGAACTGGCGCGTCCTCGCGGACGGTGGCCTCGGCGACGGTCATCTCGACCTCACTTCTTGGCGATGACGAAGCGGTAGACCGCGCCGTCGGAGGTGGTCTCGAGAAGGTCGTTGCCGGTCGACTTGGACCAGGCGGCGAAGTCCTTCAGGGATCCGGGGTCGGTGGCGAGGACCTCCAGGACCTGGCCCGCCGTCATCGTCTTCATCGCCTGGGCGGTCTTGACGATCGGCATCGGGCAGGACAGGCCTCGAGCGTCGATCCGCTGATCGACTTCCACGATCGGTGCCATGAGTGCACTCCTTCCTTCGTGCGCGGGTTGATGCTCAGATGAAGACCAGGTGCCCCTCGCCGGCGTTCAGGTAGAAGGCGGTCACGCCCTCCACGCCGTCGACGAGCGGGTCGAGGTCGGTCTGCTCGAGCGCGAGCAGGTCCATCGACAGGGAGCAGGCCTGGATGTCTATCGAGCCGAGCTCCTTGGCCTGGCGGAACGTCTCGGCCCAGCTGGCCTGGCCGGCCGCCCGGAGGGCGTCGACGTGGCCGCGGCCCTCGGCGCCGGCCTCGGGGGCGAGGCCGTGGTCGCGCTCGATCCGGTCGGCCCGGAAGGAGTCGAGCGCCCAGTACTGGAGGAAGATGTTGACCGGCTTGCCCAGCGCGGCGGCGCCGGCGGCGAGGACCGCGGCGGCCTGGAGCTTATCGTCGGTCCCGGAGAAGAGGACCAGGTTGAGGGGTTCGTCCATGACGTGCTGAACCTCAGTTCGTGGTGACGGCGATGGGGCTGCCGGAAGTCGTAGGTGGGACCGCCGGTGCGTCCTCGACCCGCTGGTCCGCCTCGTCCGAGATGCCGGCGAGCCGCCGGATCCGGCGCTGGAGGACCCCGCGCATGATCGAGCAGGCGACGATCACGTCGCCGTCGGCCAGCCGGTAGCGGACCTCTCGACCGTCGCGCTCCGCCTCGACGACCCCGGCGGACCGGAGGAGCGCGAGGTGCTGCGAGACGTTCGGCTGCGTGAGCCCGAGCTCCTCGGCCAGGCGGCCGACCTCGCAGGGGCCCTCCGCGAGCCGGTGGAGGATCTCGAGCCGGCGCGGGCTGGCGAGCGTCTTCAGGACTTCCGCCTGGAGTTGGTAGATCTCGTCCATACCCGGACTATCGACGTATGCGCAGATGCGGATGAGTGCCGGGGGGCCCGGTCGGCAGGGGCCGGCGGTCACCGTGGCGGGGGGCCGGTCGTCCCGAGGGGCGTCCCCGATCAGGCCCCCGGCGCCCGCAGCGCGCGGCCGATGAGGAACCCGGCCAGCGCCGACGCCAACCCGATCGCGACCAGCTCGATCCCGGACCGGAGCCGCGCGCCGCCGGTGATCCGCCCGCGTTCGACCCCCGCGATGAACAGGACGATCCCAGCCAGGAGCAGGGCGGCGATCGAAGCCTCGGCCACGGGGAGCACGAGGAACGGCACGAGGGGGATCGCCGACCCGACGAAGGTTGACAGCCCCACGATGGCCGCGGCCCTGGCCGGCTGCGCCTGACGGATCGGCGCCAGGGACCGCTCGAGAAGCTCCAGGCTGGCCTGCCATCCAGCGGCTTCGTCGATCATCGCCTCGACCGTCGCGTCGACCAGGTCGACGTCTCGGCCGGCGTGGATCAGCGCCGCCCGCCGCCGCTCGATCCGCTCGGTGGAGTGCTGGATCAGCAGGGCCTGGAGCTCGCCGCGAGCATCGTCCGCATAGGCCCGCTCGGCCCCTCTCGAGGTGAAGGCGACACCGGCCATCGCGATCGACTCGGCGAACATCGAGGCCAGCGCAGCGGTGATGATGACCCGGGTGTCACCGGTGGCGACGGCCAGCCCGAGCACCAGCCCGAGCACGTTGACCAGGCCGTCCTGGCCACCCAGGAGGACGTCCCGGATCCTGGCGACGGCGGTGGCGCGAGGTGTGATGGTCGCCTCGCCGATGGCCATCTCAGCAGATCCGGGGGAGCTGCTCCCCGACGAGCATGTCCACGATCCGTTCCGAGCCGACGATGGTCCGGATCGTGACCATCGCCGGGTGCTCGGCGACGACCTCGCCGATGCGGACGGCCTCGGCGCCCTCCGGGCAGGCACGCATCGCGGCGAGGACCGCAGCGGCCCGGTCGGCGGCCACGATCGCCACGCACTTGCCCTCGTTGGCGACGTGGAACGGGTCGAGCCCGAGCATCTCGCAGGCGGCCCGGACCGGTCCCGGGATCGGCACGGCGGACTCCTCCAGGACGATCCCGACCGCCGAGGTGGCGGCGATCTCGTTGAGGGCGGAGGCGAGCCCGCCGCGGGTCGGGTCGCGCAGGACGTGGACGTCCGGGTCGACCGCCAGGATCGCGCCGACCATCCCGTGGAGCGGCTGGCTGTCCGAGGCGATCTCGACCTCGAAGTCGAGCCCCTCGCGGACGCTCATGATCGCGACCCCGTGGAGCCCGATGGCCCCGGACAGGAGGACGACGTCACCGGCTCGAGCCCGGTCGGCGGCCGGGGCCACACCGTCCGGGACCACGCCGATCCCAGCGGTGTTGACGAAGATGCCATCGGCGGCGCCGCGGTTCACGACCTTGGTGTCGCCGGTGACGACGGGGACGCCGGCCCGCGAGGCCGCCCGGGCGACCGACTCGGTGACCCGGCGGAGGTCCTCGATCGGCAGCCCCTCCTCGATGACGTAGGCGAGTGACAGGGCGATCGGGGTACCGCCCATCATCGCCAGGTCGTTGACCGTCCCGTTCACCGCCAGGTCGCCGATGTCGCCGCCCGGGAAGTCGATCGGGCTGACCACGAACGAATCCGTGGTGAAGACGAGCCGCTGGCCGCCGGTCTCGACGATCGCGGCGTCGTTGAGCGGGCCGCCCGGGCTCGCGCCGGCCAGGGCCGGTGCGATGACGTCGCGCATGAGCGCGGCCGAGAGCTGCCCGCCGGACCCGTGACCCAGGAGGACCCGCTCCACCTCCGGGATCGGGGCGGGGCAGACCGCCCCGCTGGGGTCCGGCCGGGCCGCCGAGCCGGGCAGGGGGTCAGACGCGGCGGCCGTCCCGATCGCGGGGAGGCCGTCGCCGTCCCGCACCCCGGTCATCGGATCGCCTCCGGCCGGAGGGTAAGCGGCTCGACCATCGGCAGCGGCCGGGCCGGGGCGCCGATCCCCCGCCCCGCCGAGTAGAACGCGGCGCAGGTCCCCTCTGACGAGACCATCGGCGCGCCGAGCGGCTTCTGGGGGCTGCACAGGACGCCGTAGGCCGTGCAGTCCAGGGGCGACTTCTCGCCGGTCAGGATCGCCCCGGCGATGCAGGCCGGATGCTCCCTGGTGTGGATCTCGGCGACCGAGAACTTCGTCTCGGCGTCGAACCGCGCGAAGGTGGGCTTGAGGTGGTAGCCGGAGTCCGGGATCTCGCCGATCCCCCGCCAGGTCCGCTCGCCCACGTCGAAGACCCGGAAGATCGTCTCCTGGGCGAGCGCGTTGCCGCCGCGCTTGACGGCCCGGACGTATTGGTTCTCGACGACGGCCCGACCCTCTTCCAGCTGGCGGATCGCCATGAGGATCCCCTCGAGCAGGTCGAGCGGCTCGAAGCCGGTCACCACGATCGGCACGTGGTACTTCGCGGCGATCGGCTCGTACTCGGTCCAGCCCATCACCGCGCAGACGTGGCCCGCGGCCAGGAACGACTGGACCTGGTTGTTGGGCGACTCGAGCAGGGCGATCATCGCCGGCGGGACGAGGACGTGGGAGACCAGGATCGAGAAGTTGTCGACCCCCAGCTGGGCGGCCTGCCAGACCGCCATCGCGTTCGCCGGAGCGGTCGTCTCGAAGCCCACCGCGAAGAAGACGACCTGGCGATCCGGGTTCGCCCGGGCGATCCGGACCGAGTCCAGCGGCGAGTAGACGATCCGGACGTCGGCGCCGCGGGCCTTGAGCGAGAGGAGGTCGGTGGTGGAGCCGGGGACCCTGAGCATGTCGCCGTAGCTGGTGAAGATGACGTCCGGCCGGGCGGCGATGGCCAGGGCCTTGTCGACCTGCTCGAGCGGGGTCACGCAGACCGGACAGCCCGGCCCATGGATCATCCGGACGCCGTCGGGGAGCATCTCGTCGATGCCCTGCTTCACGATCGTGTGGGTCTGGCCGCCGCAGACCTCCATGAGCGTCCACGGCCTGGTCGTGATCCGGTGGATCTCGGCCATGAGCTTCCTGGCGAGTACGGGGTCGCGGTACTCGTCGAGGTACTTCATGCCACGGGCCCGCCGGCGAGCGGCGCGGTCCTGCCCGGCCCGGCCGCCGGGTCGGGGATCGGGTCGTCGACCACGGCGGGCAGGCTCATCCCCGGGCCCATCGTGGCCAGCTCCTGCTGGACGAGGTCGCCCATCGTGCTCAGGAGCTCGAGCGTCCGGAGGGCCTCCTCCTCGTCGACCTTGCTGATCGCGAACCCGACGTGGACGATGACGTAGTCGCCGAGCTCGACCTCGGGCGCATAGGCCAGGCAGGCCTCCTTGCGGACGCCGCCGAAGTCGACGCGGCCCATCCGCAGACCCGCCTCGTCGCGGATCTCGATGACCTTGCCGGGGATGCCGAGGCACATGGCGGTGGTCCTCCTCAGGGGTTCCGGGTGAGCGCGGCGGCCGGGCCGGCCGCGGGGGCGAGCGGACGAGGCGGCGAGCCGGGCGGCAGCCACGGCCGCCTGGCCGTAGCTGATGCCCCCGTCGTTCACCGGGACCCGTTCGTTGATGTGGACGTCGAAGCCGTCGCGAGCCAGACCGGTCAGGAGCGCATCGGCGACGTGGCGGTTCTGGAAGACCCCGCCGGACAGGCAGGCGACCTCGATCCCGGTCGACCGGCGGGCCTCGGCGCACAACTCCCGGGTGACGGCCGTGATCGTGGCCTGGAAGCGGGCGGCCAGAACGGCCGGCGTCGTCCCCCCGGCGAGCCCCTCGAGGAGGCCGAGCAGGGTGGGTCGCGGGTCGTAGACCAGCAGGCCGTCGCGCCGGACGAGGCGGTACGGAAGCCGACCACGAGCCGTCGGGTCGGCGGTCATCTCGAGGTCGATCGCCGCCTGGGCCTCGAACTCGGCGACGTCGCGCAGACCGATGAGGCTGCTGGCCGCGTCGAAGAGCCGACCGGCGCTCGAGGCGAGCGGGGCGTTGAGCCGGCGACGGAGCTGGACCCGGACGACCTCGACCTCACGGGGGTCGAGCCGGGCGAGGAAGGCCGCCGCGACCCCGTCGGCGATCGCGCCCGCGAGCGGGTCGCCCGTCGGGTCGCCCTCGGCGCCGAACAGGTAGCCCAGGGCCATCCGGTAGGGCTTGCGGACGGCTGTCGCCCCACCGGGCATCGGCGCCAGCCCGAAGCGGGCGAAGCGACGGTAGCCGCGAAGGTCCGCGATGAGAACCTCGCCGCCCCAGAAGGTCCCGTCATCGCCCATCCCCAGGCCGTCGTAGGCGATCCCGAGGAACGGTACCGTGACCCCATGCTCGGCGGCACACGACGCGACGTGGGCGTGGTGGTGCTGGACGGCGATCCGTCGGTCGGCCGGGAACCGATCGAGCGCGAACCGGGTGGACAGGTACCCCGGATGCAGGTCGTGGACGACCCGTCCGGGCTCGAGGGCGAGGAGCCGCTGGAGGTGGGCCAGGTTCCCCAGGAAGGCCTGGTGCGTCGCGAGATCCTCCAGGTCGCCGACGTGCGGTCCGACGTGGGCCCGTGACCCGGCCGCGAGGGCGAACGTGTGCTTCAGCTCGGCTCCGGCGGCCAGGACGACCTCGCCGGCCGGGAGCTCGACGGGCAGGGTCAGCGGGTCCGGGGCGTAGCCGCGCCCGCGCCGGATGATCGACTCGCGGGCAGTGACGCCCCGACCCAGCACCCGGGTCACCGAGTCGTCGTAGCGCGCCCGGATCCGGCGATCGTGGGCCAGGAAGGCGTCGGCGATCCCGGCCAGCCGGGCGAGCGCCTCGTCATCGTCGGTGACGAGCGGCTCGTCGGAGAGGTTGCCGCTGGTGAGCACGACCGGTCGGCCGGTCGCCTCGAGCAGGAGGTGATGGAGCGGCGTGTACGGCAGGAAGAGCCCGATCCGGCGGTTCCCGTTCAGCACCTCGGGCGCGATCGCCGGACGAGCGTCCGGGCGGATCGACACCAGCACGATCGGCCGGGCGGGCGAGGTGAGCAGCTCGATCTCGAGCGGCGTGAGCTGAGCGATCGAGCGGGCCGCGGCAAGGTCGCGGACCATGACCGCGAACGGCTTCGCCCAGCGGCGCTTGCGGTCGCGGAGCCGGGTGACGGCCGCACCGTCGGTCGCGTCGCAGGCGAGATGGTAGCCGCCGAGCCCCTTCACCGCGACCACCCGTCCGGCGACGATCTCGCCGACGGCCTCGGCCAGGGCGGCGTCGCCGGTCCGGATCGGCGCCGGGTCGCCGGTTCGACGGAAGGCGAGCCGCGGGCCACAGGCCGGGCAGGCGACCGGCTCGGCGTGGAAGCGGCGATCGGCCGGGTCGCGGTACTCCCGCTCGCAGGCCTCGCAGAGCGGGAAGTCGCGCATCGACGTCCGGGCCCGGTCGTAGGGCAGCTCCTCGATGATCGTGGCCCGGGGCCCACAGTTCGTGCAGTTGGTGAACGGGTAGCGATGGCGCCGATCGTTCGGGTCGAAGAGCTCCCGAAGGCAGTCGTCGCAGGTGGCGATGTCGGGCGGGAAGAGGCGGACCACGGACGCGGCCGCCACGCTCTCCTCGATCGTGAAGCCCGAGCCGCGCCGGGGTGCGGCGGCGATCTCGGGGGAAGCATCCATCGCGATCTCGGCCGCGACCACCCGCTCCACCCGGGCCCGGGGCGGGGCGTCGGAGGCGAGCCGCTCGATGAAGCGCTCGACCGCCTGCGCTGGGCCCGCGACCCGGATCTCGACCCGGCCCGCGGCATTCAGGACCACGCCGTCGAGTCCCAGCTCGTGGGCCAGCCGCCAGACGAACGGCCGGAAGCCGACACCCTGGACGACGCCCTCGACGGTCACGGCGCGCGCGACGCAGTCGGTCGCCCGACCTCGGTCACGGGAGGGAGCGGGAACGGGAACGGGACGCGCCTGGCGCGGGACGCGCGTCCGCTCAGGGGTCGTTGGCACCCGGGCGTACCAGCTCGATCTCGACCCGCTCGGTCGTCTGGGTCGGAAGACCCACCGATCCGCACTTCGGGCAGGGCTCGTCGGCGGTGATCGCGGCGAAGGTGCGGCCGCAGCCGACACACAGCCGGTCCGTCGGCAGATGGACGATCTCCAGCGGGAGCGCGCCGAGGTCGGGCGCCGCCGCGGTGAGGTGGAAGCGGAACGCGGCGTCGAAGTCGAAGGGGTCCGCGTGGCCTCCGCTCACGAGGAGCCGCACCCGGGCGCCGTCGAGCCGCTCACCGCGGAGGGCGTCCGCGACCGCTGCCGCGAGTCCCGACTCATGCATGACCTGCCGACCGACCTCCTGCTCGGATCCGTCGTCCCTATCTGACCACAGCCGGGCCGGTCGACCGCGTGCCGATCAGCCCGTCGCCGGGGTCGGAACGGCCCCGGTCATCCCCGGGTCCGACGACCCTCCCGCGCCGTCCAGTCGACCGAGCTCGGCGATGGCGGCCTCGACCGCACCGGGCAGCGCCGCACGGACGGGCGGGCTGAGCTCCAGGCCGATCTCGATCTCGAGCGGCTGGATGCCCACCAGCACGACGGCGTTCGGCAGGGTGCCCATGAGCCGGGCCGCCGCGATGAGATCGCCGATGCCCACCTGGTGGGGCGAGACGTGCCCCGACAGGGCGCCCTGGATCTCCGGCCCCCGGAGGATCCGGATCGTCCCCGGCTCATCCTTCAGGTCGATCGCGTCGACGAGGAGGAGTGCCCGGGCGTCCGAGATCCGGGGCAGGAGGTCGAGCCCGAGGGTGCCCCCGTCGAGAAGCTCGGTGTCCGGCGGCAGGGCCAGCTCGCCGCGCTCGACGCGCGCCTCGAGATCGCGGATGACCTGGACCCCGACCCCTTCGTCCCGGAGCAGGACGTTGCCGATCCCGAGGACGAGAAGCGGACCGTCCGGCGCGCTCACCCGGCGTCCCGTTCCACCGCCTCGGTCGCCTCGTCGAGGGCCACGACCTCCTCCTTCGTCAGCGGCTGGCCGGCCTCGACGGCCTCGACGATCGACGTCTCGATGTCCTCCCGGGTGACCATCCGGTCGAAGGCGATCCCGCCATCGCGGGCCTCGTCGATCCGCCAGCGAGGCACGAACTTCGAGCCGGCGAAGATGCTCGACATCAGCCCGTTGCGCTCCCAGTGGTCGACGAGGATCGCACTGTAGACGTGGTGGACGGCGAAGGCCAGGATCACCCACATCAGCAGGTGGTGGAGGAGGCGCATCCCCTGCTCCCCCAACAGCGCCGGGACCCAGCCGAACAGGGCGGCCCACGGCTCCGTGCCGTGGATGGCGAGCATCCCGAAGCCGGTGACGGTCTGGATGAGGAACAGGAAGAAGACCACGGTGTAGGTCCCGCCGGCCAGCGCGTTGTGGCCGAGGATGCCCGGGATGTCCCGGCTCCGGAAGAGGTAGAAGGCGGTCTGGGTCCGGACCTCGGCCAGGTGCCGCCGGTTCGTTGGGACGAACGCGGTCCAGCGCGAGAACTGGTTGCCGGCGAAGAGCCAGTACGTCCGCAGGACGCCCGAGGCGAGGAAGATGAACGCCGCGAGCATGTGGACCACCCGCATCGTCGACATCGTCTCGGCGTTGAAGGCGAAGAAGAACGGGTCGGCGATGTACGCACCGGTCACGGTCAGGACGACGATCGCCGAGAAGGTGACCCAGTGGGTCACCCGGACGGGGACCTGCCAGACGTAGATCCGGACCCGCTCGAGACCCGGGGGGATCTCGAGCTCGTCGTCGGCCGCCCGGGTGGCCGCCGCGGCCGGTCGGGTCGGGGCCGGGCCGGGGGCGGGGATGGCAGTCATCACGTCACCCCTTTCAAACGACCCGGATCTCGACCGAGCTGCCCGCGTCAGGGTCGTAGACGTGGACGGCGCAGGCCATGCACGGGTCGAACGAGTGGATCGTCCGGAGGATCTCCACCGGCTGTGCCGGGTTGCCGACCGGAGTGCCGATGAGCGCCTCCTCCCACGCCCCCCGCCGGCCCTTGTCGTCGCGCGGCGAGCCGTTCCAGGTGCTCGGCACGACGAGCTGGTAGTTCGCGATCTTCTGGTCCTTGATCTTCACCCAGTGGCCGAGCGATCCGCGGGGCGCCTCCTCGAAGCCCCAGCCTTCGGCTTCGGCCGGCCAGGTGCTGGGCTCCCAGTGGGTCGTGTCGGCGATCGTCAGGTCGCCCGTGTCGAGGTTCTCGGCCAGCTCGGTCAGCCAGGGCTGGAGCTCGGTGGCCGATGAGCTGGGTCTCGATCGCCCGGGCGGCGATCCGGCCGAGGGTGCTGAAGAGGGCCTCGGCGCCCACGCCGAGCTTGCCCAGGACGGCGTCGACGGCGGCCTTCACCTCCGGTTGACCGGCGCCGTAGGCGACCAGCATCCGAGCGAGCGGCCCGACCTCCATCGGCTGGTCGGCGTAGCGCGGGGACTTGAGCCAGCTGTACTTGTCCGACCCCTCGAGCGTCTCGAAGGGCGGCTTGGGACCCGTGTAGTTCGGCTTCGTCTGGCCGTCCCAGGGATGCTTGTACTGGGTGTCCCCGCCGTCGTAGGTGTAGTAGGAGTGGGCCACCGTCTCGGCCACCTGGGTGTGATCGACCGGCTCCACCTTCGAGAGGTCGCGGCCCATGATCCGGCCGCGCGGCAGGTAGAACGCCGACGGCTGACCCGAGTCGTCCTGGGGGAACTCGCCGTAGGACATGTAGTTGCCGATGCCGCGACCCAGGGCCGCCCAGTCCTTGTAGAACCCGGCGACGGCCAGGACGTCCGGGATGTAGACCCGGTCGACGAAGTCGTTCGCCTCGGTGATGAGCTGGCTGATCTCGGACAGCCCGCGGGCGTTGAGGGCCGTCGTCGAGTTCGGGTCGATCGAGAGCGCCATCCCGCCGACCGCATAGGTCTGGGGATGGGGGTTCTTCGCCCCGAGCAGGCCGTGGATCCGGATGATCCGGCGCTGCCAGTCGAGCGCCTCGAGGTAGTGGGCCGCGGCCATGAGGTTCGCCTCGGCCGGGAGCTTGTAGGCCGCGTTGTCCCAGTAGCCGTTGGCGAACGGGCCCAGCTGACCGGTCTTGACGAACGCGGCGAGCTTGTCCTGGACCCCCTTGAAGTAGCTCGCACTGGAGAGCGGCCAGTCGCTGATCGATTGGGCCAGGGCGGCGGTGCCCGCCGGATCGGCCGACAGGGCCGAGACGATGTTGACCCAGTCCAGGGCGTGCAGGTGATAGAAGTGGATGACGTGGTCCTGGACGTACTGCGATCCGGCGATGAGGTTCCGGACGATCCGGGCGTTCTTCGGGATCTTGATCTCGAGGGCGTTCTCGACCGAGCGCACCGACGCCAGGGCGTGGACCGTGGTGCACACCCCGCAGGCTCGCTGGGCGAAGACCCAGGCGTCGCGTGGATCGCGACCCTGGAGGATGAGCTCGAGGCCGCGGAACATCGTCCCGGAGCTCCAGGCGTCGGACACGACGCCGTTCTGGACCTCCACCTCGATCCGGAGGTGACCCTCGATCCGGGTGATCGGATCGACGACGATCCTGGTCATCTCACTCGGCCCTCCCGCTGGCCTGGTCGCTGGCTGACCCGGCCGATGGCGGCGCGGGCGGTGGGGCCATCGGTGGTGGAGCCGCCGGCGGCCCGCCGTCCGGTGGGGTGGCGACCGCGACACCGGCGGCGCTCGAGATCCCGGCGGCCGCCTTGGCGTCCATCCGCCGCTTGCGGGTGTAGCTGGCCACGCCGTGGGCCGCGCTCAGGGCGGCGACGCCGCCGACGAGGACGATCCCGACCTGGTCGACGGTGACGTCCGACGGGAACGGCGTGGGCGCCGGCAGGCGCCGGTAGAACGGGCTCATGGCGTCCCAGAACCCGGGCATCGTGCAGCCGACGCAGCCGTGACCCGACTTCACCGGCCAGCTCGTGCCGTCGTTGAACCGGGCGGTAGGGCAGTTGGCCAGCGTCTCGGGGCCCTTGCAGCCCATCTTGTAGAGGCACCAGCCGTTGCGCGCGCCCTGGTCGCCCCACGCCATCACGTACTCGCCCCGGTCGAAATGGGCCCGTCGTTCGCACTGGTCGTGGATCAGCTGGCCGTAGGCGAACAAGGGCCGGCCCATCGCGTCGAGCGCCGGCCACTCGCCGAAGGTCAGCTTGTGGACGATCGTCGCCGTGAAGTTCTGGACGTTCATCGGGCAACCCGGCAGGTTGATGACCTTCGCCTTCGGGACGGCGGCGCTCGCCCCGACCGCGCCGGTCGGGCCGCCGGCGGCCGCGGGCAGCCCGCCGTCGAAGGCGCACGTGCCGACCGAGATCGTCGCCATCGCGCCTTCGCAGACCTGCCGGACGGTGTCGCTGAAGGCGCGCCCGCCGATCGTGCAGTAGACGCCACCATCGGCGATCGGGACCGAGCCCTCGACCACCGCGATGTAGCCGTTGGGGAACTTCTCCATCGTGGCCAGCCGGGCCTCCTCGGCCTGCTGGCCGGCGGCCACCATGAGCGTCTCGTGGTAGTCCACCGACAGGATGTCGAGGACCAGCTCGGCGGTCGTCGGATGGGAGGCGCGCAGGAATGCCTCGGTGTTCCCGGCGCAGTCCTGGCCTTCGAGCCAGATGACCGGGATGCGGGGAGCGATCTCGACCGCCGCGGCGATCCGCGGCGCGTAGCTCGCCGGGAGGGCGAGGGCGCCGGCCATCGCCGCCGAGAACTTCAGGAACGACCGGCGAGAGACACCGCGTTCCACGAGCGCCGCGTAGAGGCTGTCATCGAGCCTGGACATCCGGCCGATCCCTCGTCACCTGGCGACCATCTCGCGGTCGGACGCTGGTCGCCCCATGGCGACGGCCTCGGTCACCGGCTCTTGGGCGGATTACGCGGGACGAAGGGCCCGACTCGGACCTGCCGAATGGCCCCGTCCTGACGGCCCTAACGGCCTTCGGTCCGATCGGGCCAGCGTGGGTCGATCCCGGTGGGGCCATCCTGCCCCCGCCGGGCGGGTCGCCGGACCCTGCCATCGGGGAGCGTCGACGACCATCCTGATGGTGGCGTCCCGGGTCGCCCGCCGGTGCAGTGGCCGGTCGGACCGCCGGGGCCGGAGCGCCGCGGACGCGGCGAGGAGGTCGACGATGACCACGCCCACGATCGAGCGACCGGGGACCGGCGGGCCGAATGCCGGTCTTCTCGAGTGGCTGGCCGCCCACGACGTCGACTACGAGCTCCACGAGCACCCACTGGCGATGACCGCCCTCGAGGCCGCCGCGGCCGACGGTGTGGATCCGCGCCGCTTCGCCAAGACCCTCGTCGCCGAGAAGGACACCGGGGCCCGGGCGCTGCTCGTCCTCGATGCCCTCGACCGGCTCGACCTGCGCAAGGGGGCGACCGCCCTCGGGACCACCCACATCCACCTCATCAGCGAGGCCGAGCTGGCGGAGATCGCCCCGGACATCGAGGTCGGCGCGCTGCCGCCGATCGGCGATCTCGTCGGCCTGCCGGTCCTGGCCGACCCGGCCATCCGGGATGACCCGACGATCACCTTCCCTGCCGGCAGCCACCGCTTCTCGGTCGTCGTGGACCGGGAGGCCTGGGGCCGGGCGGTCCGGGTCAGCTACGTGGACCTGGTCGTCCCGGTCGATCGCGGACCCATCTGGGCACGCTGAGGAGGAGCGGCGATGATCACCACGGCGATCGTCGACACCTGCGCGATCTGGATCGACGACGAGCGCGCCGTCGTCGCGACCTGGGACGGCAGCCCGGGGGTCCACCACCTCGCTTCCGAGGTGCCGCCGCATCACCGGTCGACGGGCCACGTTCGGCACGATCCGACGACGCGCCACGGCGGGGGTGGCGTTCCCGATGACGCGATCGAGCGGGACCGGGCGGGCCACCTGCGCGACTTCCTCGACAAGGTAACGGACGCCGTGCCGACGACCGGTGACGTGGAGATCCTGGGGCCCGGCTCGGTCCGGGAGCGGCTCGCCGTCGTCCTGGCCCGGGCCGACCATCACCGGGGGCGATCGCGGTCGATCCGGGTCACCCCGGCCGGACCGATGACCGACCGACAGCTGATCGCCTGGCTGCGCGACCGGAGCGGCGACCCGCCGCGCCGTCGCGGGATCGAGCGCGAGGCCTGAACGCGGACTCCGACCTAGGCGTGAAGGTCCGCCGGGGGGGCCCCTCTGGCATCGAGGAGCGGGACGAGGAACCGCTCCTCGCGTTCCACATGGCTGTGGACCAGTGCGTGGAGCCCGTACAGGCGAGCCCGCAGCTCGCCGAGGTGTCGGTGGGTGGGCTCGTGGCGGAGGAGCTCCCAATCGATCTCGAGCCGCTCGACGAGCTCTCGGATCTGGCGGTGCTCGAAGCGCATCGACCTCGTCGCCCAGGGGGTCGCGGCGATCCGGTCGAGCTCGGGATAGAGCCAGGAATCCTCCCAGTCGCAGTGCGGCAGGTAAGTCCGGTGGAGCCAGTCGAGGAGCGTCCGGAGGGCGGCCGAGAGATCGGGCGCGGCGAGGCTCCCGGCGAGGCCGGCGACGTCCTCGATCCGGCCGATCCCGGGCGCCATCTCGCGGTGCTCGTGCTCGATGAACCGGCGCTCGACCTCCGCGCCGAGGCGCAGATCGCTCGACATCGCTCGCCTCCCGGTTCGTCCTGGATGGCCGTGCCGCCGGCTCAGGCTGGGCCGATCGCGCAGCGTCATCGTCGGGCCACGACACCCCGGGCGATAGGGCGATGAGTCACGACGCCGATGGCGGACCGGCCCGGGCCGAACGGTTCCCATCGGGCGTATCCGCCCGCGACGACGCGCCGTTCGGCACTTCGTGGGAGCCCCGGACCGGACCAGCCTAGGGTTCGGAGGTGCGTTCATGTCCATCGCCCTCGCCGAGCTGGAGTTGCCCGTCGCCTGGGCCCCCCTCGACATCGCGACCGATCGATGCAAGGGCTGTGAGCTCTGCATCGCGGCCTGCCCGCCGGGCGTCCTGGCTCTCGATACCGGCGTCGTCAACCGCCTCGGGCACCACCCGATCCGCCTGACCGATGCCGCGGCCTGCACCAGCTGCGCGCGCTGCGCGAGGGTCTGCCCCGATGCCGTCTTCACCGTCTACGCCCGACCCAAGGAGGCCTGACATGGCCACCCTCGCCGTGGCCGACGCCGCGTCGGCGACCGGGGTCCCGGCCACCGATCGGCCGACCCGGATCCTCATGAAGGGCAACGAGGCGATCGCCGAGGCCGCCATCGCGGCCGGCTGCGACGCCTACTTCGGCTACCCGATCACCCCACAGGCCGAGCTGCTCGAATGGATGGCTCGCCGGATGCCCGAGCTGGGCCGGGCGTTCGTCCAGGCCGAGAGCGAGCTCGGTGCGATCAACATGGCGCTCGGCGCAGCGGCCGCCGGCGCCCGGGTCCTCGTCTCGAGCTCGAGCCCCGGGATCAGCCTGATGGCCGAGGGGATGAGCTACCTGGCCGGCTCGGAGCTGCCGGTCGTGCTCGTCAACGTCATGCGCGGCGGACCCGGCCTGGGCTCGATCCAGCCGTCGCAGAGCGACTACTTCCAGGCGACCAAGGGCCACGGCCACGGCGACTATCGGGTCCCGGTCCTGGCTCCGGCCTCGATCGCGGAGGCGATCCAGCTCGTACCCGATGCCTTCGAGCTCGCCGAGCGCTACCGGACCCCGGTGATGATCCTCGCCGACGGCATCCTCGGCCAGGCGATGGAACCGGTCGAGCCCGACTTCCGGTCGCTGCCGGCACCGGTCGAGCCGTGGGTCCTGACCGGGGCGGACGGGCGCCCGCCCAGGGTGATCCGCTCGCTCCATCTCCGGGCCGACGACCTCGAGGCGCACAACCGCGACCTCCAGGCGAAGTTCGGACGGATCGAGGCGACCGAGGTGCGCTGGTCCGGCGAGCGGCTGGGGGACGCCGAGATCGTCATCGTCGCCTACGGCACCGCGGCTCGCGTCGCCCGGACGGCGATGGCCCACGCCCGGGATGCCGGGATGCGGGTGGGCCTCCTCCGGCCGATCACCCTGTGGCCGTTCCCGAGCGACGCCATCCGGGCCATCGCCCCGCGTCTCCGAGCGATCCTCACGGTCGAGCTGTCCGCCGGCCAGATGGTCGAGGACGTCCGGCTGGCCGTCGAGGGTGCCACCCCGGTCTTCTTCCACGGTCGGATGGGCGGGATCGTGCCGACGCCGGACGAGGTGGTCCGGGCGCTCGTCCGCGCCTACGGCCTGACGACGCCGGTCGGCGGTGGCGCGCCTCCACCGGATCCGGAGACCGACCACGAGACCGGGCTGCTCGCCCGGCTGTACGAGTCGGAGGCCGTCCGATGATCGCCACCGAGCCACGGGTCGTCTACCACCGCCCCGCGCTGCTCTCGGAGCGCTCCACGTCCTACTGTCCCGGCTGCGGGCACGGGGTCATCCACCGGCTCATCGCCGAGGTCCTCGGCGACCTCGGGCTGGGGCCCCGGACGATCGCGGTCGCACCGGTCGGCTGCGCCGTCTTCGCGTACGACTATCTCGAGCTCGACTTCTGCGAGGCGCCGCATGGTCGCGCCCCGGCCGTCGCGACCGGGATCCGGCGCTTCCGACCCGACGCCTTCGTGCTGACCTACCAGGGCGACGGCGACATGGCGGCGATCGGGACCGCCGAGATCGTCCACGCCGCCGCGCGCGGCGAGCGGATCACCGCGGTCTTCGTCAACAACGGCATCTACGGGATGACCGGCGGCCAGATGGCCCCGACCACCCTGCTCGGCCAGCGGACCACCTCGACGCCGAACGGCCGGGACGCGACGCTCCACGGCTACCCCCTGCCGATCACCGAGATGCTCGCCATCCTTCCGGGGGTGGCCTATGCGGCCCGCGGCTCGATCGTCGACCCTGGCGCCATCGGCAAGACGAAGGCGTTCCTGCGGAAGGCCTGCGAGGTGCAGCTCGCCGGCGCCGGCTTCGCCATCGTCGAGATCCTCTCGAACTGCCCGGTCGGCTGGGGGATGACCCCCCAGGAGTCGATCGCGCGGCTCGGGGACGCGGTCGCGAAGGTCTACCCGCCGGGCGTCCTGGTCGACCGGACCCGGCCCGCGCCGACGCCGGCGGCCCGATCGACGGTCGTCCCGACCGCCACCGTCGTCCCGGAGGGCTGACCGTGGAACGCTCGGTCGTCATCGCCGGGTTCGGCGGACAGGGGATCCTGTTCACCGGTCACGTCCTGGCCGAGGCCGCCATGGTCGACGGCCTCGAGACCCTCTGGATCCCCTCGTACGGGCCCGAGATGCGGGGCGGGACGGCGTCCTGCACCGTGATCGTCGGAGACGGTCCGATCGGCTCACCGGTCGTGGACCTCGCCGACGCGGTGATCGTCATGAACCCACCCTCGCTGGAGCGGTTCGGTCCGATCGTCGCGCCGGGCGGTCTCCTGATCGTCAACGCCACGCTCATCGACGCGAGCTCGGAGCGGTACGACCTCGAGGAGCTCCGACTGCCCTGCGCCGAGCTGGCCGGTCCCGTCGCCGACGAGCGCCTGGCCAGCGTCGTCGCCCTCGGCGCCCTGGTCGAGCGCCTCGACCTCGTGACCGTGACCTCGATCCGGGCGGCCATCCGGTCGATCGTGGGCGAGAAGCGGTCCGCGGTGATCGATGCCGACCTCCAGGCCTTCGACGCGGGGCGGGCGGCCGCCCGCCCGCTGGCCGCGCCACCCGCGACCGTGGTCGCCGGAGCCGGCTGATCGGCCGCGCCGAGAGGAGGCGCAGCGTGGAACCGCTCGCCGCGACGCGCCTCAGGCGCAGCTGCGACCCCGACGGCCTGCCGTTCGAGACGACCGCCGAGCTGCCCGACGACGGCCGGATCGTGGGCCAGGACCGGGCGCTCGAGGCGGTCGCGTTCGCGATCGGGACGCGACGACCGGGCTACAACATCTACGCCCTGGGGCCGGAGGGGATCGGCAAGCAGACGGTCATCAGCCAGCAGTTCGCCGAGCGGGCCGCGGCCGAGCCGACCCCGCCCGACTGGTGCTACGTCAACGACTTCGGCGCCCCGCAGCGCCCGCGCGCTCTCCGGCTCCCGGCCGGGATGGGCGCTCGCCTGCGCGACGACATGGATCGCCTCGTCCGCGAGCTTCGGAGCGCGATCCCGGCGGCCTTCGAGAGCGAGGCCTACCGGGGGCGCAAGGAGGCCCTCGAGACCGAGCTGAAGGGCCGCCGGGACGCCGCGATGGAGGACCTCGACCGGCGAGCGGCGGGGCTCGACGTGGCGGTCATCCGGACGCCGGTCGGAACGGCCATCGCCGCCATCCGCGACGGCGAGGTCCTCGACGCCGAGGGGTTCAAGGGCCTGCCGGCCGCCGAGCAGGAGCGCCTGAAGCACGGGATGGAGACCCTCGAGACCGCGCTCCAGGAGATGATCCGGACGATCCCCCGCTGGGAGCGTGAGCACCGCGAACGGGTCCGCGAACTCGACCGCGAGGTGACCGGTCTCGCGATCAGCCATCTCCTCGAGGAGCTCCGCGCGACCTACGCCGACCTGCCCGAGGTCCTGGCCCACCTCGCCGCGGTCGAGGCGGATCTCGTCGAGCACGCCGTCGAGGCGATCGCCGGGGAGCAGGCCGCCCAGGGCCTCACGACGGGTCGACTCGTCGGCGGCGAGCCCGGACCGTTCCGCCGCTATCAGGTCAACCTCTTCGTCGACAACGGCGGCGTCACCGGAGCCCCGGTCGTCGCCGAGCTCAACCCGACCTATCCGAATCTCGTCGGCCGGGTCGAGTACCTCGCCCACATGGGCGCCCTCGAGACGGATTTCGGGCTCATCCGGGCGGGCGCCCTCCACCGGGCGAACGGCGGATACCTCGTGCTCGAGGCCCGGCAGGTCCTCAGCCAGCCGTACGCCTGGGAGGCGCTCAAGCGCGCCATGCGGTCCGAGCAGATCCGGATCGAGTCGCTCGCCCAGGCGCTCGGCCTCGTCGGGTCCGTCTCCCTGGAGCCGGAGCCGATCCCCCTCGATGTCCGGGTCGCCCTGGTCGGCGACGCCCGGATCTACTACCTGCTGTCTGAGCTGGATCCTGAGTTCCAGGAGCTGTTCAAGATCCCGGCGGACTTCGAGGACCGCCTCGAGCGGACGCCCGAGAACGAGCTCGTCTACGCGCACCTGCTCGGATCGCTCGCCCGTCGGGCGGGGGTGCGGCCGCTCGATCGGGGCGCCGTCGCCCGGATCATCGACGAGGCGGCCCGGACGGTCGGCGATGCCGATCACCTGTCGACCCACATGGGCAACCTCACCGACCTGCTCCGAGAGGCCGACCAGCTGGCCGGCGACGACGAGCGCATCGCGATCGCGGCCGGGGACATCGAGGCGGCCGTCGACGCCCGGATCCGACGGGCCGGCCGCATCCGCGACCGGGTCCACGACGAGATCCGCCGGGGGACGCTTCGAGTCGAGACGACCGGCTCGCAGGTCGGCCAGGTGAACGGGCTGGTCGTCGCCGGGATCGGCGGCGTGGCGTTCGGCTGGCCCGTGCGGATCACGGCCCGGGTCGGCCCGGGCGGCGGCGAGGTCGTCGACGTCGAGCGCGAGATCGATCTCGGCGGACCGATCCACTCCAAGGGCGTGCTCATCCTGCGCGGCTTCATCAGCGGGCGGTTCGGTCGCGACCGACCGCTGACCCTGCGGGCGAGCCTCGTGTTCGAGCAGTCGTACGGACCGGTCGAGGGCGACAGCGCCTCGCTGGCCGAGACATGCGCCCTGCTCTCCGCCCTGTCGAACGTGCCGGTGCACCAGGCCGTGGCCGTCACCGGGTCGATCGACCAGTACGGGCGCACCCAGGCCGTCGGTGCGGTCGACGAGAAGATCGAGGGGTTCTACGACGTCTGCCTGGCCCGCGGCCTGAGCGGTGCGGAAGGCGTGGTGATCCCGACCGCCGACGCCGACCGGCTCATGCTCCGGCCGGACGTGGTCGGGGCCGTCGCCGCGGGTCGGTTCAGCGTCTGGGCGGTGGACACCGTGGACGCCGCGATCGAGCTCCTGACCGGCGTCCCGGCAGGCGAGCGCGACGAGCACGGAGCCTACCCGGCCAGGTCCGTCAACGGTCGAGCCGAGGCCAGTCTCCGGGCGCTCGCCGCAGCGGCCCGCGACCTTGCGGCGCCTCGCCGCGGGAAGGGACGCCGCAGGACCCGACGCTGAGGTCGCGTCCGGCCCGTCCGACGACGGCCCGGCGGGTCAGCGAGCCCCCCGAGGGTCAGCGCCGGACGACGCTCGCCGGCAGCCAACCCGTCACGCCGTGGAGGGTGAGGATCCGCAGCCAGACCCTGCCTCCGTCGCGGGCGCTGGACAGGATGACGAGACGCGTCCTGGCCCGGAGCGTGCTGCCGAGGGGCGAACCGGAGCCGGCGGCCGTGTGCAGGGTCACCGGACGGACGGTGTGCCGAAGCGACCGGATGTGGGTCGCCACGAGCAGCCGCCAGACCGGTGCCTCGACCCGGCCGAGACCCGTGTGGAGGTACGCGGTGAACGGGGTGCGGACGGCGTGGACCCGATGGACCCGGACCCCCTGGGTCAGGGCGCTGATCGCGAAGCCGCGGCCGACGTACAGGCCGATGTGGCTGCCCCGGCCCCAGACGACGAGGTCACCGACCTGGGGGTCGTGGCGCGAGGCGAGGCCGCGTCGGAGGTAGCTGACGTAGATCGACCTGGCGCTCGTGCTGGTCACCTTCCGACCGAGGCCGGCCTCGTGGAAGACGCGCCACATCAGGCCGCTGCAGTCGAACGCCCGGGGCCCGGTGGATCCGTGCCGGTAGCGAGCGCGCAGATGCGTGCGGGCATAGGCGGTCACGATGGCCGAAACGGGGACCTCGGGCTGGACGGCGGCGGTGCTGGCGACGTCCGCGACGACCGGCGGGGTCGACGGGTCGGCGGTGGGCGCCACGCTCGGGTCGGGGCTCGCGGCGACGGACGGGTCGACGCTCGGAGCCGGAGTCGGCGCGACGGAGGGATCGACGCTCGGCGCCGGGGTCGCGGCGACGGAGGGGTCGGCGGACGGAACGGGACTCGAGACCGGGTCGGTCGCGAGCGTGGCCTCGGCGGACAGTGCCGTCAGGATGACGACGGCGGCGAGGCTCGTGATGGCCAGCGCCCGGAAGCGCGTTCGGATCCGGCTCAATGTGCTCCTCTCTACCAGGACACCGCACCGAGCGGTGGCGATGGGGTGAGCCGCACGACGGCGATAGGAGACCCGCTCAAGAGGGCCGCGCAAGGCGCAGCAGAGGGGACGGGCCAGCAGGGCGGGCTGGCACGGGACGACGACACGAGGTCAGCCGTTCGGCGGCGATCTTCGGTTGTCGTGTCCCTGCGTGGATCCCCGGTCGGCCCGCAGGATACCCCGGATCGAGCCGATGCGCCCGCGGGCGGTCAGGCGAACGCACCCGGCGGTTCCTCGAGTGGGTCGTCGAGCGGCTCGTCGACGGGGTCGCCCGGGGCGAACCCGGCCTCGCCCGGCGCCCCGATCGTCTTCGGGATAAGCAGGCTGAACAGGAGGCCGAGCAGGACGAAGCCCTCGGCCACGAAGCCGGCCGCCCGGGCGGCGCTGACGAACGCCTCGTCCGCGGCGCTCACGTACGGCTCCAGGGCCGCCTGCGCCGCCGGGCTGCCCAGGAGCTGGGCCGCCTCGGGCGGCAGGCGACCGTCGGAGGCGAGCGAGGCCGGATGGTTGCGCAGGGCCGTGAGGGCCTGACCGGCCGAGCCGTCGATCGCCGAGGCGATCCCCTCGCGGAGGGTCTCCGAGACGGCCGCCGGCATCCCCGGCGGGGGTGGGATCGCCGCGAACCCGTCCCGCACACCGTTGCCCAGGCTCGTGAACAGGACCGTCCCGAGGATCGCGATCCCGAGGGCCGACCCGACCTGGCGGACGGTCGAGTTCGTCCCCGAGGCGAGGCCCGACTCGCGGACGGGCACGTCCGACAGGACGATCGAGGTCAGCTGGGCCGTGGCGAACCCGACGCCGAGGCCGTAGACGAACAGCGGGATCGCGAGCTGGAGTCCGGTGACGCTCGTCGAGATGAGCAGGGTCGTGGCCAGGATGCCGACCGCCTCGAGCGCCATCCCGGTGGTGACCACCCGTCGTCCGCCGAAGCGCCGGGTCAGCGACGCCGCGAGCGGAGCCGCGAAGAACGAGCCGACCGCGAGGGCCAGGAAGACGGCTCCAGTCTGGAACGCGTCGTAGCCGATGACCGCCTGGAGGAAGAGCGGCAGCACGAACAGGAGCCCGAACTCGCCGAGCGACACGGTGGTCCCGGCCAGGTTGCCGAACCGGAAGGCGCGATAGCGCCACAGGTCGAAGTCGAACAGGAACCACTTGCCCGCTTGCTTGCGGCGGATCTCCACGACGCCGAAGACGACGAGGGCGACGACCCCGCCGGCGATCATGAACGGGATGATCGAGATCGAGTCGAGGGGCCACGTCCAGCCCATCACGGTGAACGGCTTCTTCGGCGTCCACCAGCCGTAGGTGTACCCCTCGATGAGGCCGAAGACGACGGCGATCAGGCCGAAGGTGATGAGGACGAAGCCGAGCGGGTCGAAGCCACGGCGCGCGTGGGGATCCCTCGACTCACGGATGTAACGCATCGTGCCGAGGACGGCCAGGATGCCGATCGGGATGTTGATGTAGAACGCCCAGCGCCACGACAGGTAGGTGGTCAGCCAGCCGCCGAGGAGCGGCCCGACCGCGGCGACCCCGCCGATGACGCCACCCCAGATGCCGAAGGCGATCGCCCGCTCCCGGCCCCGGAAGTTCGTGTTGAGGATCGACTGGGTGGAGGGCAGGATCATCGCCCCCCCGACGCCCTGGAAGAGGCGGGCGAGGATGAGGATCTCGCCGGTCGGGGCGAGGCCGGCGACGAGCGATGCGAGCATGAACACGACGAGCCCACCGAGGTACATCGCGCGGCGGCCGAGGATGTCGCCGAACCGTCCCAGGGTGATGAGGAGGGCCGCGAAGACGAGCGCGTAGATCGAGTTGACCCACTCGGCGGCGGTCCCGTCCAGGCCCAGTTCGCGGATGATCGAGGGGACGCTGACGTTCACGATCGTGGCGTCGACGATGATCATCGCGACACCCAGGCTGAGCATCGCCAGCCCGAACCAGCGTCCGCGGCCCGCGTCGCCCGGGTGCTCGGTCGCCAGGCTGGGATCTTCGAGGGTCGTGGCCGTCATGTTCGTCCTCACCCGCCGCGATGCTCGATGAAGGTGTCCTGGTGACGCGCCTCGAGGAGAGTGCCCGGCAGGTCAGGCAACCTCACCGTCGATGTTCGCTTGGATCCGGGCCCCGGATGGGGCGGGCCGCTCGGCCTGCGACCGGCGGGACGGAGACGCGACGGGAGCGGTGGTGGCCGCCGATGACCCCTGGAACGACGAAACCGCACCGGAGCCGGTGCGGTCCTGTTGCTCGCGGGGATTCGGGGTGGACGCCGGGCGTCCCCTCCGGCGCCCACCTCGCGAGCATCATCGGCGCGGACCGGGATGCCGCGGAGAGCCCAACGGCCCATCGTTGCGGGCCCATCGTCCCGATCCTCCCGTGGTTGGGAGGTTTGACGAGGGCGGCGGCCATCGAAGCGCCCCGGCCGATCGCTCGGCGGCGAGGGGCCTAGAGCTCGTGGAGCCGGCGGGCGGCGGCCGTGAGCTCGTCGCGGGCCGACGGGTCGGCGATCGCGATGAGCCGCTTCGCCCGTTCGCGGAGGCTCTGGCCGAACAGCTCCGCGACACCCCATTCGGTGACGACGGTCTGGACGTGAGCCCGGGTGGTGACCACACCCGCACCCTCGTGGAGCGAGGACACGATCCGGGTGGCCCGGGCGGCCCCGGCGGTCGACGGGAGGGCGATGATCGGCCGGCCCTCGCTCGCCAGGGCCGCGCCCCGCATGAAGTCCATCTGGCCGCCGACCCCGCTGTACATCCGGTGCCCGATCGAGTCGGCGCAGACCTGGCCGGTCAGGTCGACCTCGATCGCCGAGTTGATCGCGACCATCCGGCTGAAGCTGCGGATCACGTGGGTGTCGTTGGTGAAGTCGGTCGGGCGCATCTCGACCATCGGGTTGTCGTCCACGAAGTCGTAGAGGCGCTGCGTCCCCATCATGAACGTGGCCACGATCTTGCCCCGGTTGCGCTCCTTCGCCCGGCCGGTGACGACCCCGGCCTCGACGAGGTCGACGACCACGTCGGTCATCATCTCGGTGTGGACGCCGAGGTCCTTCTTCTGATGAAGGGCGAGACCGACGGCCGTCGGGATGGCCCCGATCCCCATCTGGATGGTGGCCCGGTCCGGGATCAGCTCGGCGACGTACTCGCCGATCCGCCGCTCGGTGTCGCCGATCTCCGGCGGGCGATGGATGTAGGGCGGCTGATCGACCTCGATCGCGAGGTCGATCTCGTCGACGTGGATGAACGACTCGCCGAGCGTCCGGGGCATCGACCGGTTGAGCTGGGCGATGACCGTCTTCGCCGCCGGGATCGCCGTGTGCATCGCCACGACGGAGGTGCCGAGGGAGCAGTAGCCGTGCTCGTCCGGCGGCGACACGTTGATGAACACCGCGTCGAGCGGCAGGATCCCACTCGAGAAGAGGCTGGGGACGTCGGACAGGAAGACCGGGATGTACTCCGCCCGACCGTCGGCGATGGCCGCCCGTGCGTTGGGTCCGATGAACAGGGCCCGATGGAAGAAGTGGCCGGCCATCTCGGGCGCGAGATGCGGTCCGGGCCCCTCGCAGTGGAGGTGCACCACCTTCACGTCGGTCAGCTCGGGGGCTCGCTCCACGAGCGCGTCGAGCAGGAACGACGGCGTGGCCGCCGCGCACTGGACGTAGATCTGCTGGCCGCTCTTGATCCCCGCGACGGCCTCGGCGGGCGTGGTGATGCGCATCGGCCCGAGTGTAGGCGGACCCCGTCGCCCGGCAGGGTGCCCGACGGACCGTTCGAATGGGCCGGCCGGCACCGCGATGGACCGTACCCCGGACTCCGCCCGCCGAGCGCGATCGCGCCCCGGGGCGCGCGACGACGTCTCAGCTGTCGCGCGAGATCCGGTGCTTGGCGACGAAGGCGGCCGCCTGGGCCCGTCGCTCCAGGTTGAGCTTCGAGAGGATCGAGCTCACGTAGTTCTTCACGGTCTTGTCCGAGAGGTAGACCTCGGCCGCGATCTCCTTGTTCGTCTTGCCCTCGGCCACCAGGAGCAGGATCTTCTGCTCCTGCTGGGTGAGCGAGGCGAGCTCGTCGGTGAACGTCCCCGTGGCGATCCGCCGGACGCGCTCGAGGACCTTCTCGGTGACCGCCGGGTCGAGGAGCGATTCTCCCCGGCCGACCGCCTCGAGGGCGGCCACCAGGTCGCGGGCCCGGATCTGCTTGAGGAGGTAGCCGCTCGCCCCGGCGATGATCGCGGACAGGACCGCCTCCTCGTCCGGGTAGCTGGTGAGGATGACCACCTTGGTCACCGGCAGGTCGGCCCGGATCTCGCGGCAGGCCTCGATCCCGGACCCGTCCGGCAGGCGGACGTCCATGATCACGATGTCCGGCTCGAACTTGCGCGCCATCTCGAGGGACTCGGCCACGGTGCCGGCTTCGGCGACCACCTGGAAGGCCTCGCGTCGATCGAGCAGGGCGACGAGGCCCTGGCGGACCACCTCGTGGTCGTCGACCACGAGCAGGCGAAGGGGGCGGTTCACGGCGCTGCCGTCTCGAGTGGGGGCGTCGGGCACGCGGGCGTTCCTTCCGTTCGGACCGTCTCAGGCGTCCCGGCGACCGGGAACACGGACGATGATACGCGTCCCGCCGGTCGGTTCGCTCTCGACGACGAACGATCCGTCGAGCGCGGTCGCCCGGGCCCGCATGTTGGCCAGGCCGTGGTGGCCCGATCCACGCGGCGCCATCGGGGCGAAGCCGCGGCCGTTGTCGGCGATCTCGAGGACGAGCTCGTCGGCCTCGGGCCGACCGTGGCGCTCGATCCGAAGGACGATCCGGGCGCGGGTCGCGTTCGCGTGTCGGGCGATGTTGCTGAGCGCCTCGCGGGCGATCTGGAGGAGCTGGACGGTCGCCTCGTCGCCGAGCTCGGGGATCGCGTCCTGCGCGCCCTCCAGCTCGACGTCGACCATCGTGTTCAGGCGGAACTCGTCGGCCAGGCCGGCCAGGCCGCCGAGCAGGCCGACCTGGTCGAGCAGCTCCGGCCGCAGCCCGAAGATGAGGTTCCGGATCTCGCGGATGGTCAGGTTGAGACGCTCGATCGCCCGCTCGATCCGCGCCCGCGCCTCGTCGGGGTCGTCGTCCATGAGCTCCGGGACGTCCTCCAGCGAGAGGCCCACCCCGTAGATGCCCTGGATGATCCCGTCGTGGAGGTCCTTGCCGATCCGCTCGCGCTCCTCGACGATCGCCAGCCGCTGGACCTGCTCGTGGAGCCGGGCGTTCTCGATGGCGATCCCGGCGTGGAGCGCGAACATCTCGACGAGGGTCTGGTCGGCCTCGCTGAACTCCCGCGCCCCGCGCTTGTTCGTGAGGTAGAGGTCGCCGACGGCCTTGCCCTTCACGGTGATCGGCACCCCCAGGAACGAGGTCATCTGGGGATGGTGCGGCGGGAACCCATAGCTACGGGGATGGCTGCCGATATCGGCGATCCGGAACGACCGGCCGCCGCCGATGATGAGGCCCAGGAGCCCGTGGCCCTGGGGCAGCGCCCCGATCCGCTCCCGGTCGGCCCGGCCGATCCCACTGGTCACGAACCGCTCGAGGACGCCGTCGGCGTCGGCGATCCCGAGGGCGGCGTACTCGGCCCGGACGAGATCGCGGGTCCGGTCGCAGATGAGCTGGAGGACGCGGTCGACCGAGAGGACACCGGCGATCCCGCGGGTGGCCGCGTCGAGCGCTTCGAGCTGCGCCACGCTCCTCCGAGCGGTCTCGCTCGACCAGGCCGTGTCGAGACCGAGCTCCACGGCTCGGAGCGCCTCGCGGACCCGGTCGTCGGTGAGTGGGTCGGCGGGCGCCTCGGGACCGGCGCCGGCATCGAGCCAGATCCGGCCGGCGAGTCGCCGGCCCCGGTCGACGGCAAGGTCCACTTCGCTCAGGGTCGCGCGCTGCGCGCCCGTCGGCGGCTCGAGGAGCGTGCCGACCCCGAGCCGGAGGGGCGGGATCGGATCTGCGTCGAGGTCGATCCAGGCACCGGCCAGGCCGGCCCGCTCGAGGGCCCCGGCGATGACGTCGCGGAGCGTCCGGAGGTGCGTCGGATCTGGGTCGCGCTGCCAGTCGGCGAGGGCCGTCAGGAGCGCATCGACCCGGTCGGAGGACGCCGAGGGCCGCGTCGTGGGACGTTCGCTCACGACGTGAGCCTAGCAGCCCGGACGGGTAGGCTTCTGCCGTCCGGCCCGCGAGGATGGGCCGGACGTCCCTACCGCCTCATCCAGCCGCACCGGGAGACTGCCCGCCATGGAAACCAGCGTCTCGCACGACCCCTTGCTTCCCCCGACCTCGACCGACCCATCCTCGGACGACGCCGACCAGGCCGTCGCGAGCGGCCTGTCCCGGCGTGGATTCCTGCGCGGCGCGGCCATCGCCGGCGGTGGGATCGTCGCCGCGACGATCGCCGCGTGCGCGCCGGCCGCCGCCCCCACCTGGACGTACGGTCCGTCCGTGACCAAGGCTCCGACCGCCGGGGCCTCGAGCGCGCCGGCCAGCGCCGCCGCCTCGGCGGCCGCGACCGCCGCAGCCAGCCAGGCACCGGCCTCCGCGGCACCGTCGGCCGCACCCTCCGCGGCGGCGTCGGCCGGGGCGACCGAGCCGATCCCGCCCGGCTGGACCTCCCACGACGTCGACGCCCGACGGCGGGTCCGGCGGTACATCGGGAACCTGGCGCCGGCCTTCAAGGACATCTACGGGCCGGTGGTCTTCGCGAAGCTGGTCGAGATCCTCGGGGCCGCCGACGGCTACCCGGAGCTGAGCCAGAAGCCCGCCTTCATGCAGGTCGGCACGCAGCTCGTCCTCCAGGACCTCGTCGATCCGCTGAAGCCGAAGGTGGTCGGCGACGTCAAGGTCTTCGACCTGACGATCGATTCCCATTTCCAGCAGATCGACGAGATCCTGCCACCGGTCTCCGCGCTCGGCTACAACAAGCAGTGGCCGGGCCCGACGATCCGGGTGAACGAGGGCGACAAGGTCAAGGTCAACTTCACGAACAAGCTGACCGAGACGACCAGCGTCCACTTCCACGGCGTGGAGTTCGACGACTTCTTCCAGGATGGCGTCCCGTTCGTCACCCAGGTGCCGATCGTCCCGGGCGCGACGTACGGCTACGAGTTCGTGGCCAAGAGCACCGGCTCGCTGATGTACCACTCCCATCACAACGCCACAGACCAGGTCGGTCGAGGCCTCCTGGGCCCGTTCATCGTCGATCCGAAGGACGGTTCGGAGAAGGCGGACCGCGAGTACACCTGGATCTCGAACGATGAGCTGGGTGGGTTCACGATCAACGGCCACGGCTTCCCGGCGACGGTGCCGGTCCTGGCCGCGATGGGCGAGACCGTCCGCATCCGGTTCATGAACGAGGGGATCATGATGCACCCGTGGCATCTCCACGGGATCCGGATGAAGGCCGTCGCCCGGGACGGCATCCCGCTCGGCAGCGCGGCCTTCGAATGCGACACCCTGGGGGTCAATCCGGGTGAGCGGTGGGACGTCCTCATCAAGGCGACCACCCCCGGGATCTGGGCGTTCCACTGCCACATCCTGCCCCACGTCGAAGGTCCGAACGGCATGTTCGGCATGGTCACGACGCTCATCGTCGTCCCCAAGGCATCGGACATCGACACCATCGTCAAGGCCCTGCTGGCCTAGCAGCGGGCCACAGAACCCGGACCGCCATGGAAGCGCTGACCGTCATGCCGCGTGTCGAGACGATCCTTCTCGCGACCGACCTGACCGGCGCCTCGAGCGCCGCGACGGAACACGCCATCGACCTGGCCGTGCGGCTCGACGTCAAGCTCCTCGTGGTCACCGTGCTCGAGCCGGCCAAGGGGTCGGGCCCGGGGCGGCGCGGCGACCGGGATCCTCGTGAGGTCCGCGCCCGCGAGGCCCAGGCGGTCGTGAACCGGGCGAGGGCCGAGGGCGCCGATGCCCGGTTCCTCATCTGGGAAGGCGAGCCGGGTGACGGGATCGTCGCCGCCGCCGACGCCGAGGGCGCCGACCTCATCGTGGTCGGGACCCACGGCCGGAGCACCGTCGGGCGGTTCCTGCTCGGTAGCGTCTCGGACCACGTCGTCCATCGGGCCGGGTGTCCGGTCCTCGTGGTCCGCCAGGCCGAGGACGAGATCCCGCCCACGCTCAACTAGGGGGTGGGCGCTCCGGGCGCGACGGCCGGGCTCGGCCGACGCCGACGTCCGGGTCACTTCGTGTAGGCGCCCTCGGGATCGAGCTCGACCCGGATGAGCTGCAGCTCCTGGGGAGTCGGCTCGGGCGTGGTCGCGAGGTCGGGGGCCACCCTCGGCTCCCAGCCGATCGTCTCGCGGACGGCCTCGAGGGTGGCGCCGGGGTGGAGCGAGTCGAGGCGCATCTCGCCGTCGTCGTCGAAGTGGTAGATCCCGAGGTCGGTGACGACGACGCTCGGCCCGCGGCCCAGCCAGCCCTGCTCGCGGCGGATCCGGGTGGCGTTCTCGGCGCCGCCGAGGTTGCCGGGGCTCGTCCGGAAGTCGATCCGCTCGACGAAGGAGCGCTTCGACTGGCGCATGATCACGAACACCTGGCGGGCGTTGATGGCGATCTCGCAGGCGCCGCCCGAGCCGGGCAGCCGGGTCTTCGGGTGGTGGTAGTCGTCGCCGATGACCGTCGTGTTGATGTTGCCGAACCGGTCGATCTGGGCGGCGCCCAGGAAGCCGACGTCGATGAGCCCGCCCTGGAGGTAGAAGCTGAACAGCTCGAACATGCTCGTGACGGCCGTCGCGCCGGTCACGATCGTCGGATCGCCGATGCTGAGCGGCAGCCGGGCCGGCCGGGCGCCGAACACGCCGGCTTCGTAGACCAGCTCGAGGTCCGGCGCGACCGTCCGCTTGGCGAGGTTGACCGCGATGTTGGGCAGCCCGACGCCGACGAAGCAGACGTGCTGGCCGGCCAGCTCGCGGGCGGCGGCCACGATCATCATCTCGGACTTCGAGAAGCCGCTGCCGGTCGTCCCGCCGCTCATCGGTACTCCCCGTAGTCGACCGGGCCGGACGGGGCCGTCCCGGACGGTCGGAGGGAGGCGATCCGTTCCGACCCGAGCTTCTCCACGTATGCCGCTCGACCGTCGAGGTCGTAGACCCATTCGCGCAGCCACGCCTGCACCGCGGCCTCGTCGCGGCTGATCGGGTCCCAGTCGAGGTAGAACCGGTTGTCGCGGTCGTAGACGCCCTGGACGTACGAGGGATGGGCACCCCATGGCTCGACCACCACGGCGTCCACGATGAGCCCCGGGATGATCGTCCGGTTCGGGTCGGCCCGGACGACGGTCTCGTCCACGAGCTCCTCGACCACCACGATGACCCGCTGCGCGGCGAACGCCGCCTCCTTCTGGCAGCCCAGGAGGCCCCAGACCTGGGTGTTGCCGGCGGCGTCGGCGCGCTGGGCGTGGATGATCGTGACATCCGGGCGGAGGGGCGGGACCGCGTAGACCTTCCCGTCGCCGTAGGGCGACTCGATCTCGCGGATGAGCGGGTTCGCCTTCGGCAGGTCCGTCTCGAAGTAGCTCCGGAGCGGGTAGAAAGGCAGGTTCGCCGCGCCGGCGGTGTACCGTCCGACCATCCCGAAGTGGCTGTACTCCTCGACCTCGAGGGGCGCCGGATCGGCGTCCTCGATCCGTCGCCGGATCGCGTTCAACCCGCCGACGCCGGGGTTGCCGAGCCAGCTGAAGATGAGCTTGCGGGCGACCCCCGCGGCGATCATCTGGTCGTAGATGACATCCGGGGTCAGCCGGGCGAGGGTCAGGTCGCGTCGGCCCTGGCGGATGATCTCGTGTCCGGCCGCGAACGAGATGAGGTGGGTGAAGCCCTCGATCGCGACCGTGTCGCCGTCGCGGACCAGCGCCGCCACGGCGTCGTGCATCGTGGCGACCTTCGAGGACATCCACCCTCCTGAGGCGACCCGGGCGCCGGTCCCTCCGGCACCGCTCGGTCGTCCCGAGTCTAGCGCAGGCGGGGTCTCCCCCGGGTCGTGGTCGCTTGCTAGGATGCGTCGAGGAGGTGCCCGTTTCGGCTCGCGGAGCCTCGGCGGTGGGCGACCTCCGGAGGGAGACACTCGCGATGTCCGGAGCGGATGCGGCCGGTTGGCCGCGGCTGTCCCGCGCTCTGTACAGCATGGCGCTGGCGATGTTCGTCATCACCGTCGCCATCGGGATCCTCAACGGGCTCGACCTCGTCGACTTCAGCCCGCCCGAGATGCGCAACACGCTGCTCACCCACGTCCACGCCGGGACCCTCGGCTGGATCACCCTGGCGATCATGGCCAGCGCCTTCTGGCTGGCCGGGTCGGGCGATCGCGCCCTGGCCTGGACGTTCGCGATCGTGGTCCCGGTCTACGTGCTCGCGTTCTACAGCGGCAACTACCCGGCCCGGGCGCTGACCGGCACCCTCCTGCTCCTGGCGATCCTCTGGCTCCTGGTCTGGGCCTGGCGGGTGGCGATGGCCCAGCGCTCCCTGCCCGCGCTGGCCCTCGCCCTGGGCCTGACGACGTTCGCCTACGGGGCGGTCATCGGGGTCCTGCTCCAGGTCCAGGGGGCGCTCGCGACGAACCTCTTCCCGGCCAACGGCGACGCGATCGGCGCCCACGCGGCGACGATGGTCTTCAGCTATCTCATCCTCATCGCGATGGGCCTCATCGAGTGGCGCCTGATGGGGCTGACGCCGCGGTCGGGGGGCGGCCTGGTCCAGGTCGGCGCCCTGTTCGGCGGCGGCCTCATCCTTGCGGTCACCCTGCTCCTCCTCGACCAGAGCGCCGTCCAGGCGGTCGGCGGGATCTACCTGCTCGTCGAGCTGGTCGCGGTCGGGTTCTTCGCCCGTCGGGTCCTCCCCCACGCCCTCCGCTCGGACTGGCGGAGCGGTACGCCGAGCCGGCACATCGCGATGGCGGCGGTCTTCGTCATCATCGCGACCGCGATCTTCCTATACGTGGTCTTCCTGTTCATCTCGACCGGCGACCCGAACAAGATCCCGACCGGCGTCCTGGTGGCGAGCGACCACGCCGCGTTCATCGGGGTCATGACGAACCTGATCTTCGGTCTCGCCCTCGGGCTGGCGGCCGACCGCCAGGATCGCTGGCCGTGGGCCGGTCAGGTCGTCTTCTGGGCGGTGAACCTCGGGCTGGCCATCTTCCTGCTGGGACTCATCGCGGCGTCGCCCGAGCTCAAGCGGATCGGCAGCCCGATCATGGGCATCGGCATCCTCGTCGGGCTGGCGACGATCGCGCTCCGGCTCTGGTCGTCGGACCTGAGCGCGGCGCAAGAGGGCGCGACGAGCTGATCCCGTTTCGGCAGTCCCTGCGGCTGCTGGCGGCCTCGGTATCACCACCATTGTTAGGAAACGGCGCTCGCACCGCGAGGTCGGGCATGGAGCCCCATCAAGCGCCCCTTGTCGACCGGAATATCACTGCCAAACGTATCCATGCGGGTAGGGCCTTTGACGGCGGGACCGCGGGCGGCGAAGCCCGCCGCCTAACAATGCCCGTGATATCGGGAGTCTCTGCCGGGCGGACCCTTCGCCGCGAGTGCGCGCCTTGACCCGGGCCCAACCTTCGGCTCGAACCTGTCGCGATGTGGGCGAGTGCCCTAGATCGCGGACTCGACGCCGGTGACGGCGTGGGCGGCCGTCGCCGCCGCGAGGACCTCGCCGTGCTCCCCGGCGACCGCGGCCACCGCCTCGCCCAAGATCCGGAGCGCGGTCGCCATCTCGGCCTCGCTGACCGTCAGAGGCGGCGACATCCGCACGCTCCGACTGCCGCATTCGAGGACGAGCAGGCCGCGCACGAAGCAGGCCCACTGGACCTCCTCGGCGTGCGCGGGGGTGTCGAACTGGACGCCGATCATCAGGCCCTTCCCCCGGACGTCCTCGACGAGCACCGGGAAGCGCGCCTGGATCGCGGCCAGGCCGACGAACGCCTGCTCGCCGCGGACCCGGGCGTTCTCGGTGAGCCCGCCCTCGAGGAGGTCGACCGTCGCCAGCGCCGCGGCACAGGCGACCGGATTGCCGCCGTACGTCGACCCGTGGGCACCGACACCCCAGGCTTCGAGCAGGGACGCCCGGGCGATCATCGCCCCGAGGGGCATGCCGCTGGCGATCCCCTTGGCGCTCAGGAGGATGTCCGGCTGGACGCCCCAGTGCTCCACCGCCCACATCGTCCCGGTCCGCCCGGCGCCGGACTGGATCTCGTCGGCGATGAGCACGATGCCGTGCTTGTCGCAGAGCGCCCGGAGGCCCTGCAGGAAGCCGTCCTCCGGGACGACGTAGCCGCCCTCGCCCTGGATCGGCTCGACGATGATCGCCGCGATCTCGCTGGCCGGGGCGAGCTTGTCGAAGAGGACCTCGTCGAACCAGCGCAGGTCCTCGACCCGCCCGTACGGGGCGTGGAAGACGCCCGGCAGGAGCGGTCCGAACCCGGCGTGGTACTTCGCCTTCGAGGCGGTCAGGCTGACCGCGCCGTAGGTCCGGCCGTGGAACGCGCCGAGGAAGGCGACCACGTACGGACGGTGGGTCGCATAGCGGGCCAGCTTGATCGCGGCCTCCACGACCTCGGCCCCCGAGTTGCCGAGGTAGACCCGCTTCGGGCCGTCGATCGGGGCGAGCGCCGCGAGCCGCTCGCAGGTCTCGGCGTAGATCGGCAGGTAGAAGTCCGACGCGCTGAAATGGATGAGCTCAGCCGCCTGCTCCTTGATCGCCGCGACGACCTGCGGATGGCTGTGGCCGGTCGAGTTGACGGCGATCCCCGCCGCGAAGTCGAGGAACAGGTTGCCGTCGATGTCCTCGACGGTGAGGCCCTCGCCGCGGACGGGCACGATCGGGTAGGCCCGGGGCAGGCTCGGCGACGTCCACTGCTCGTCGTAGGTCACGTGCGCCCGTGCCTTGGGACCGGGGATCTCGGTCACCAGGTGCGGGACGGGACGGGTACCGGCGAGACGCGACGAAGCCTGGGTCACGGGACACCTCTCGATGCTGTGGCCGGGGCGACGACGGGCCCGCGGACGAATAGAAAGTATGCAGAGTGGATACTGGAGCGGAGTCTACCAGACGGCCATCAGGGGAGCGACCGGTCAGTCGACGACGGTGTGGCTCTGCTCGCGCATGAACTGGGCCACGTAGTACATCGACAGGCCGGCCTTGCCGGTCGAGCCCGAGCCCTTCCAGCCGCCGAAGGCCTGGACGCCCGGCCAGGCGCCGGTAGTCGCGCCGGCCCGTCGGTTCACGTAGAGGACGCCGGTGTGGATCCCGTCGAGGAACGTCTGGACCTCGGCCGGGTCCTCGCTGAAGATCCCGGCGGTGAGGCCGTAGACGCTCTCGTTCGAGAGCCGGATCGCCTCGTCGAGCGAGTCGACGGCCGCGACAGCGGTCAGGGGTGCGAACAGCTCGTCGCGGAAGAGGCGGTGATCCACCGGCAGGTTCCCGACGACCGTCGGTTCGACGTAGAAGCCGCGGGCGAGCGCGCCGTCGGTCAGCCGCTCGCCGCCGGTGAAGACGGTCCCATCGCGCCGCGCCTCGGACACCGCGGCCTGGTGCCGATCCACGGCTCGCTGGTCGATGATCGGACCGAGCCAGTTCTCCCGCGGCAGCGGGTCGCCGATGGTCAGCTTCTCGGTCTTCTCGACGAGCAGCCGGACGAGCTCGTCGTGGACGGGCCGCTCGACATAGACCCGGCTGTTCGCCGAGCACTTCTGCCCACCGAAGCCGAAGGCCGACCGCAGGATCCCCTCGGCCGCCTCCTCGAGGTCCGCCTTGGCGGTCACGATCGCCGGGTTCTTGCCACCCATCTCCACGATGCACGGTCGCGGGAAGGCCGTCGAGAATCGCTTGAACAGGTCGAACCCGACCTCGTACGAGCCGGTGAAGACGATCCCGTCGATCCCGGGGTTGGTCTGGAGCTCCTCGCCGACCGTCTCGCCCGGGCCCATCACCAGGTTCACGACGCCGTCGGGGACGCCTGCGTCCCGGTAGGCCTCCATGAGCTTCACCGCCGACAGCGGGGCCGTGCTCGACGGCTTGAACACGACCGTGTTCCCGGCGATCATCGCGGCGCTCGTCGGCCCGGCGGACAGGGCCATCGGGAAGTTGAACGGGCTGATCACCGCGAACACCCCGAACGGCCGGAGGATCGACCGGGTGTGGACGGAAGGATCGCCGAGGTTGTCCATCGGGTGGTCGTAGCCGTCGTTGCGCTCCATGACATCGCTGTAGTAGCGGAGCAGGTCGGCCGCCTCCTCGACCTCGCCGAGGGCCTCGAGCCGGTTCTTGCCGACCTCGATGGCCATGCACCCGCCGTACTCCATCTGGCGCTCGCTGATGAGGTCGCCCGCTCGACGGATGATCGCCAGGCGCTCCCGCCAGGGGGTCGCGGCCCAGGCCGGCTGGGCGGCCCGCGCGGCCGCGATCGCGTCGACCACGTCGCGGCGGGTCCCCCGGGCGAACGTGCCGAGGACGATCTCCGAGTCGATCGGCGTGCGCACGGTCATGACGCCGTCGCCGTCCCGCGGCTTCCCGGCGATGAGGTTCGGGTGGTACTGCCCGAGACCGGCCTTCGCCTTCGCGAGGCCCACCTCGTAGGCGGCGTGGAGCGCCTCGTTGTCGTTGCGCAGGGTCGCGTAGGTGATCTTCATCCGCGGGGTCGCGTCGGTCGTCATCGTGGTGCTCCGTCTGTCGAGCGAGGGGCTCCCGGTCGAGCGCGAGAGGCGGCGAATCGTCCAGGTGTCGAGACACCAAGTGTAGCGAGTCGCCGAGGCGCTACTCTGCTCACCCACGGCCCGGCCAGCGGCGCCGATGAGCGACCGGAGAGACCGCCCTGCCCAGCACGACGGGCCGCGTCGGCATCGCCCTGACCTCGTTCCGACGCGTCCTCGCCAACCGGGACCTGCGCCGCCTCGAGCTCGCCTACCTCGGGTTCAACGTGGTCGAGTACGGGACCTGGGTTGCCATCCTCGTGTTCGCCTACGAGGCGACGGGCCCGGCCTCGGTCGGGGCGATCGCGGTCATCCAGCTCGTCCCGGCGGTCGTCTTCGCGCCGCTCGCGGCAAGCCTCGGCGATCGGTACCGGCGCGACCGGGTGCTGCTCGCCGGTTACCTGCTCCTGGGCCTGGCGAGCCTGGCCACGGGCCTGGCGATCGTCGCCGGCGCGCCACCCGCCGTCGTCTACGCCTGCGCCATCGTCGCCGCCTCGGCCGTGACGATGCCCCGGCCGATCCAGGGTGCGATCCTGCCGGCATATGCCGACACGGCCGAGGAGCTCACCTCGGCCAACGCGATCAACGCGATCTTCGAGGGCTGGGGCGTCCTCTTCGGCCCGCTCGCGGCCGGGCTCCTCATGGCGGTCTGGTCGCCCGGGAGCGTCTACGTCGCGGCGGCGCTGCTGTGCCTGGTCTCGGCCGGGCTCGTCGCGACGGTCAGGGCGCGCTCGGCTCACCCGGCGACGGAAGCACCGGCGCCGACCGACGGGTCGAGGACACCCGACGCGCCGACACGGGCGGCGCCGCCGCCCGAGCCGGCCGCCGCGACGCCGGGCCTGCTCGACGGCGCGCGGGCGGTGCTCGGCGATGCCAACCGTCTCCTGGTGGTGCTCATCCTGGCCGGCCGGTTCGCGGCGATCGGCGCGCTCGACGTCCTGCTCGTGCTCCACGCGACCGAATCCCTGGGCATCGGCGGATCGGGGGCCGGCTACCTCAATGCGGCCCTGGGCCTGGGTGGTGTCCTGGGGGGTGCCACGACGCTCGTCCTCGTGGGGCGCGGCCGTCTCTCCGGCTGGCTGGCGGTCGGTGCGGCGGTCTGGGGCACGGCCTTCGCCATCGTGGCCGGGGTCCAGGTCACCGCGGTCGCGCTCGTCCTGCTGGTCATCGGCGGGATCGGGCTCGCGGTCGTCGACGTCGCCGGGCGGACGCTCCTCCAGCGGATCTCACCCGGTGAGGTGCTCGCCGGGGTCTTCGGGCTCGTCGAAGGCTTCGCCATGGCCGGTCTCGCGGTCGGCTCGGTCTTCGCGACGGTCGCCTACGGAGCGCTCGGGCTGGCCGGCGCCACGCTGCTGACCGCGGCCTTCCTGCCGGTCGTCGTGCTCGCGTCCGCATCCCGGCTCGTGGGCGTGGAGGCCGGGGTCCGGATCCCCGTCCGGGAGATCGAGATCCTCCGTCGGCTCGCCCTGTTCGCCCCGGTCCCGGCACCGGCCCTCGAGGTCGTCGCCCGGAACCTGGTCCGGCTGACGATGCCCGCCGGGACGGTCGTCATCCGGGAGGGCGACATCGGCGACCGCTTCTACGTCCTGGCCACCGGGACCGTGGCGGTGAGCCAGGGCGACCGGCTCATCCGAACGCTCGGACCCGGCGACCCGTTCGGCCAGATCGCCCTGCTCCGCGACATCCCCCGAACGGCCACCGTGACCGCGGTCGGGGACCTCGAGCTGTGGGCGCTCGACCGCGAGTCGTTCCTCTATGCGATGACCGGGTCCCCGAACGCGGCCGCCCAGGCCAACGCGATGGCCGACACCCTTCTGGCCGGTGACGGAGACGCCCGCCGTCGGCCCGGGGTCCGACCACCCGCCTGAGGGCGCTCAGGGCAACGCCGCGACGACCTCCGCGAGCGATGAGGCGACCGCGTCCGGGCGACCGCCGCCACGCCCGGCCGCGGCCGACCCGAGATCGTGGAGGCCATGCTTGCCGGTCAGCACGAAGACGCCGCGCAGGCCCACCCGCTGCGCCGCGAGGATGTCGGATCGGATGTCGTCACCGACCATCGCGATCTCGGCGTGCCGAAGCGGCGGCTCATCCCGGGCGGTCAGCTCGGCGGTCAGCGCGGCGGCACCGGCCCGGAAGAAGTCGGGGGCCGGCTTGCCGAGGATGCGCGCCCGCCGACCCGTGGCGAACTCGAGGCCCCGGACGTAGGCGCCCGAGTCGATGGTCGGACCGTCCGCGGTCAGCCACCACGGATTGCGGTGCATCCCGATCAGCTCCGCTCCGGTCCGGACCAGACGGAACGCCCGGTTCATGTTGGCGTAGGTCAGGGCCTCCCCACCGTCCCCGACCACCACGGCCGCGGCGGTCGCCCCCGGCGCGGATGCCTCCGCCTCCGACAGGAGCCGCTGACCGGCGAACTCGGTCAGCGCGTCCGGGGCGGCCAGCACGAAGAGCGGTCCGGCGGGGTGCCGCCGTCGGGTGTAGGCCGCGGTCGCGGAGAGCGCGCTGATGATCCGCTCCGGCGCGATCGGCGCGCCGAGTCGCTCACCCCAGCGGGCGAGGCCGGCGCGGCTCACCAGCGAGGTGTTCGTCACGATCCGGAACGGGATGCCGCGCCGCTCGATCTCGGTCAGCGCCTCACCGGACCCGGGGACGAGTCCACCCCGGAGGACGATGACCCCGTCGAGGTCGAGGAGCAGCGCCCGGACCCCGTCCAGGGCCACGGCCAGGTCGTAGGTCGGGCGCTCCGGCGACATCTCGCGATGGTAGCCGTCTGCTAGGCTCGCGGCAGGTCGGGGGTCAGCGGGCGGTGGCGATGGCGGTCGCGGCCGGCGGCCTCGAGAGGAGTGAAGGATGGGTCTGCTCGACGGCCGGACGGCCCTCATCTTCGGGGTCGCGAACGATCACTCCATCGCCTGGGGGATCGCCCGGGCCCTTCACGACGCCGGTGCCACGGTCGGCTTCAGCTCGATGGAGAGCCTCATCGACAAGCGGGTCCGACCGCTGGCGACGTCGATCGGCTCGACGTTCGTCGAGCCGTGCGATGTCCAGTCGGACGAGGAGATCGCCCGCGTCTTCGCGAAGTGGGGGGCGACCCACGGCCGGCTCGACATCCTCGTCCACGCCCTGGCGTTCGCCCGGCGCGAGGATCTCGAAGGAGGGTTCGTCGACACCTCGCGCGATGGCTTCGCGCTGGCCCTGGACGTGAGCGCCTACTCGCTGGTGGCGCTGGCGCGCGAGGCCCGGCCGTTCCTCGGCCCCGGCTCGAGCGTGATGACCCTGTCCTACTACGGCGCCGAGAAGGTGGTCAGCAACTACAACGTGATGGGCGTGGCGAAGGCGGCCCTCGAGGCGTCCGTTCGCTACCTCGCGGCGGACCTGGGTCCCGAGGGCATCCGGGTGAACGCGATCAGCGCCGGTCCGGTCCGGACGCTTGCCGCGTCCGGGATCGCCGGGTTCAGGAAGATGTACGGCGCCTTCGCGGACGTGGCGCCGCTTCGGGCGAACATCACGCCGGAGGACGTCGGCCGGACCGCCGTCTACCTCGCAAGCGACCTGTCGAGCGCGGTCACCGGCGAGGTCATCTACGTCGACGGCGGGTTCAACATCCTGGGCGTCCCGAGCGCGGACTGAGGGTCGGCCGGCCGGCCCGGCCGGCCCATCCGACGGCGGGGCGGCCGCGTGCGGTGGCGGGGGCCGCCCGAGCGGCGGGGCGGCGATCCCGCCGCGTGGCGCTCCCGACGGGTGGCGCTCCCGTCGGGTGGCGCTCCGGTCGTCGCCGCGAGGCCGCGATCCCGGGTGCCGAGAGATTGACGCGCCCGATATCAGCACCATTGCTATGAGCGCGCCTGAACGACCCATCTGGCCGATCTGAGAAGTCTTCAGCCGAGCCTGGGCTGCGAGATATCACGGGCAATGATCAGGAGGCCCGTACGGGGGCCGTCAGGCGGGGCCAGGCGCCCCAGATGCGGTCCGTGTAGCAATGGCCGTGATAACGGTGCCGTCAGGGCGGGGCCAGGCGCCCCAGATGCGGTCCGTGTGGCAATGACCGTGATACCGGTGCCGTCGGGACTCCTGCCCCTCCGGCACGTCGGGAACGCCGCGTCACCAGCCGGACGAGCCCGGCTCGCCCTTGATCGGACCGACGATCCGCGAGGTGACCCAGCCGCCGTAGAACCGGCCGGGCTGAGGCGTCGCCCGCTCGTCGCCGACCCAGGCCTCGTCGACGCGGCCGGCGTAGAACGCGAGATGGCCCGCGATCGACTCGTAGCCCGGCTGAGGGTCCTCGTACGACCAGCCGATGTTCGCGATGGTCCGGCCGCGGCCGTCGTCGTACGACCAGTACCTGGCCTCGCCCTTCCACTCGCAGTAGCTGCTGTGGGGGCTCGGCACGAGAAGATCCGCCCGGACGTCGGACCGGGGCAGGTAGTAGACCGGTGCGCCGGCGGTCTCGAGGACGCGCAGGGCGCGGCGGCTGGAGGCCAGGTCGACGCCGTCGACGACCACCCGGATCCGCTCGAGGGCGGCCTCGACCCGTGGTGGCCGCGGGTAGTCCCAGACCGACTCCTGGCCCGGACCCGGCTCGACCGGCTCCACCCCCTGGGGCACCCTCCCGGCGAAGAGCGCCCGCCCACCATCACGTCCCATGGCCACCCTGCCCTGCTACGTCCGTTCCGTCACCCCGGGTTCGCGCGGGGGGCCCCGCCGGATGCCGACCCGACCGCCTCAGGACTCGCTCGACGGCTCGAGGCAGCTCGAACACCGGCCGACGATCGTCACGTGGCTGAGGTCCACCGCGAACCGGTGGCTCGCCGCGAGCGAGCCGAGGAGCGCGGCGCCCTCGTCCCGACCGATCTCCCACGTCCCACCGCAGCTCCGGCAGTAGAGGTGCCCGTGTTCGGTCGCCGGGAGGACGTGGAACTCCTCGCGGCCGTCGGCGCCGTGGCCATGGCGGACCAGGCCGAGCTCCTCGAGGACGTCCAGGGTCCGGTACACGGTCGAGGGCGTCGTCTCGGGATCGATCTCGCGACAGCGCTCCACGAGCTCGCTCCCGGTGACGTGTCCGTCGGCCCGCGACAGGACCTCCACGAGGGTCCGCCGTTGCGGCGTCCAGCGCAGCCCGCGGGCGCGAAGGTCGTCCCGGACGGACGCCCACTCCGGCCGCCGCTGGGCGGGCGATCCGATCGCATCCACGGCGCGAAGTATAGGCCGAGGACCTTGTCGGCTCGGCTCATAGTCGCTATCGTTCTCTATCGCAACGAGTAGCAACAACGTTCAGGGACGGGGTCCCCGACCCCAGGAGTCGCGCCCCGATGCACATCCCCGACGGATACCTCAGCCCGATCATCTCGGTCGGCGTCGGCGTGGCCACGCTGCCGACGTGGGCGATCGCGACCCAGCGGGTGAAGACGGTCCTGAACAACCGGACGATCCCGCTCCTGGCGATCTTCGCGGCGCTCAGCTTCACGATCATGATGTTCAACATCCCGGTGCCCGGCGGGACGACCGCCCACGGCGTCGGCGCCACGCTCATCGCGATCGTCCTGGGACCGTGGGCGGCGGTGATCGCGGTGAGCACCGCCCTCGTCATCCAGGCTCTCTTCTTCGGCGACGGCGGCGTCCTGGCGATCCTCATCAACTGCTTCAACATGGCCATCGTCATGCCGTTCGTCGGGTACGCGGTCTACCGTGTCCTGAGCGGCCGGTCGCCGATCCTGTCGGTGCGCCGAGCGTGGGCGGCGGGGATCGCCGGGTACGTCGCGATGACCGCGTCGGCACTCTTCGTCGGGATCGAGCTGGGGATCCAGCCGCTCCTCTTCAGCGAGAACGGCGTCGCGATGTACAGCCCGTACGGCCTCGCCGAGGCGGTCCCGGCGATGCTCCTCGCCCACGTCTTCGGTGCGTCGATCGTCGAGGGGCTGATCAGCGGGCTCGGGATCGCCTACTTCCAGAAGCGGCACCCCGAGTACCTCACCTCGCTCACGGGGATCTTCGCCGAGAGCGACACGGCCGTCGGGGAGGCCACGCGCCGACCGCTCTGGCAGATCGTGGGCGGCTCGCTCGTCCTCGCGATCCTCGCCCTCGGGGCGATCGGTCTGGTCATGGGCGGGGGCGACCCGACCCGTCTCTTCGGCGCCGACTGGTCGACGGTCGACTGGCCGGCGGTCGCCTCGATGCTCCTCGTCGTGGCCGCCATCGGGGTGATCCTCATCCCGCTCGCCTGGTTCCTCCTGCCCCGCGACCTGAAACGCGTCGGCACGGCGTTCACGGCCCTGGCCGTCGTGGCGCCGCTCGGCCTCATCGCGCCTGGCTTCGCCTACGGTGAGGGCAGCGTCGAGGACGTCAAGACAGCCTTCGGCTACGTGCCCAAGGGGCTCCAGGACCTGTCCTCCGTGTTCAGTGCCCCGCTCGGCGGGTACAACCTGCCCCTGCCCTTCTTCAGCGACGCGAATGCGGAGCTGTGGCACGCCGCGATCGGCTACGAGATCACGGGCATCCTCGGGATGTTCCTGTGCGGCCTGTCGATCTTCGCGATCGCCCGGCTGCTTCGCGGTCGGGGCGTCGACCGTTCGGCGCCCCGGGATGCTCCGGCATGACCACGTCCGCGGCGACACCGCCTGCCGCCCGCTCCGGGCGGCCCCTGGAGGGCCACGTCGGCTGGGTCGAGAAGACCCTGGCCGGGATCACCGCGTCGATCGAGCAGACGGTCTTCACCGAGCGCCATGCCCGGAGCGACGGCTGGCTGCAGCGGGCGGACCCTCGGGCCAAGCTCGGGATGTTCCTCCCGGTCGTCCTCGCCACCAGCCTGGTCGGCTCGCTCGCCCCGCTCGTCCTCCTCTACGCGGCCCTCCTCGTCGCCGCGAAGGCGAGCCGGATCCCGTTCGACTTCTTCGTCCGGCGGGTCTGGTCGGGCGTGCCGTTCTTCGCCGGCATCGTGGTCATCCCGGCGATCTTCCTCGTCCAGGGCCCGCGCCTCTTCGAGCTGACGATCGGCCCGCTCACGATCGCGCCCTCGGCTCCCGGCGTGGCCGGGGCGATCCTCCTCGTGTCCCGGGTGGGGGTGAGCGTCTCGGTGGCGGTCCTCCTGGTCATGACCACGCCGTGGGCGGACCTGCTCAAGAGCCTCAGGGCGATCGGCGTGCCCCAGGTCTTCGTCCTGGTCCTGTCGATGACCTACCGCTACATCTTCCTGTTCCTCCACACCGTCAACGGGATCTTCCTCGCCCGGAAGAGCCGGATCGTGGCCCGGTCCACCGGATCGGAGCAACGCCGCTGGCTGTCGGGAACGCTGGGCAGCCTGATGAGCCGCTCGTTCAAGATGAGCGGCGACGTCTACACGGCGATGCTGGCGCGTGGCTTCGGGGGCGAGATGCGGGCCTACTCGGCGTATCGGATGCGGTCGGCCGACTGGCTGGCTCTCGCCGGTGCGCTCCTGCTCTCGCTTGCGGCCCTGGGCCTCGATCGGCTGCGACCGTGACCATGGACCACGAGCCGCTCTTCCACCTCGAGGGCGTCCGCTACGCGTATCCCAACGGGCAGCAGGCCCTCGACGGGATCGACCTCGAGATCCGGGCGGGCGAGCAGGTGACCCTGCTCGGGGCGAACGGGAGCGGGAAGTCGACCCTCCTCAAGCTCCTCGACGGGATCCTCGCGCCATCGGCGGGGTCGATGCGGGCCATGGGCTCCGACGTTGCGGCCGTCGCCGCGGGGGTGGACGCGTTCCGCTTCCACCGGGCCGTGGGCCTGGTCTTCCAGGACCCTGACATCCAGCTGTTCAGCGCGACGGTCTTCGACGACGTCGCGTTCGGGCCGCTCCAGCTCGGGATGTCGAACGAGGAGGTCAAGGCGCACTGCGATCAGGCGCTGGCCGAGATGGAGATCGCCCACCTTGCGGACCGGGCGCCGTTCGAGCTGTCGGGCGGCGAGAAGAAGCGGGCGGCGATCGCCTCGGTCCTGTCGCTCCGGCCGGAGGTCGTGCTGCTCGACGAACCGACGGCCTCACTCGACCCACGGACGAAATGGGTCCTGGTAAACCTCATCCGGAGACTCGGCGCAGCCGGCCGGACCGTCGTGACCGCGACCCACGAGCTCGACATCGTGCCGATCATCTCGGACCGGGTCGTGGTCCTCGGCGAGGAACGTCGCGTCCTTGCCGAGGGGACGCCCGCGGCGATCCTCGGCGACCGCGACCTGCTCATCCGGGCGAACCTGATCCACCAGCACCTCCACGAGCATGGCGGCGAGCGCCATTCGCACGCCCACGTGGCGGGCGAGGACCACCACCATGGTGCGGGGCCGACGGCCCACGACCACGAGCCGGCTGGCGTCGCGGTCGACTGAGCGACCCGGTCAGTCGCCGGCCTGGCCGATCTCGTAGGAACTCAGCCGGCGCACCGCGATGACCGCGGCAAGAGCGGTCGCGACCGCGGCCAGGGCGAACGCGACCCTGACATCGAGCCGGTCCGGGTCGGTGACCCCGGGGTGGCTGATCGCCGCCGTGATCGCGAGCGCGTACTGCCGGATGCTGAGCGCCCGGATCCCCTCGAGGAGGCCGGCCAGGATCCCTTCCCAGACGAGGACGTAGACGAGACCGATCGCGAGGGCGCGCCCGGTGACCAGGCTCAGGGCGAAGAAGACGGTCGCGTAGACGGTCGCACCGACCGCCGTCCCGACGGCGGCCCCGATCGCGCCGGAGAGCCCCGTGCCGCCCGGCTGGAGGATGGCGCCGGCGATGAAGGATGCCGGCGCGACGAGGGCGATCGACAGTCCGACGGCAACGACCAGCTTGGCGACGACGATCCGCCAGCGGTCGATCGGCTTGACCAGGAGGAAGACGGCGGTGCCGTCCTCCAGTTCAGCCCCCAGGGCGGCCGTGCCGAAGACGAGCCCGACGATCGGCAGCAGCGTGGTGACGATGAGCCGGTCCATGATCGCGGTCGACACCTCTTCGCCCCCGATCCCCGCCCGGCCGGAGAGCTGGACGAGGATCGCGATCGCCACCGGGAGAAGGGCGAGCAGCACCAGGAGCAGGCTCCGCCGTCGGCCGAGGAGGCTCCGCGCGGTCAACGCGGCGATCGTGACGATGACCGAGCCACGACGGCTCACCGCGACCGGGCCGCTCGTCGGCGAGCCGCCCACCGCCGGGCCGCTCGTGGGCAGGCCGCCGGCCGCCGGGCCGGTGGTGACCGGGCCGCTCATCGCTGCACCAGGTAGCCGAAGACGCTCTCGAGGTCCTCGTCGGTGGGCCGGAGCTCGAGGAGCGAGACCCCGCCGGCCCGGGCGAGCACCGGGAGCGCCCGCGCGAACCCGGCGTAGTCCGAGGTCCGGACCGCGAGTCGACCGTCGTCGAGCTGGACGCCGTAGACCGACGGGTGGCCGACCAGTGCGGCCGCGAGGCGCCGGTCGTCCGAGGATCGCATCGTGAACGTGTGGGGCCGGTCGGTCATCAGCCGCCGGATCTCGCGGAAGTCGCCCGACGCGGCGAGCCGCCCGCTGACGATCACGAGCACGTTCTGGGCGATCCGCTCGACCTCCTCGAGGATATGCGAGCTGAACAGGATGACCCGACCCTCGTCCGCCATCCGCTCCAACAACTCCATCATCTGGAGGCGCTGGCGGGGATCCATCCCGTTGAACGGCTCGTCGAGGAGAAGGATCGCCGGGTCGTGGACCAGCGCGCCGGCGATCTTCGCGCGCTGGCGCATCCCCTTCGAGTAGGTGCCGACCGCGCGGTCCGCGGCGTCGGTGAGGCCCACCGTCGCGATCGCCCGGCGCGCGGCCGCATCGGGGTCGGGCAGACGCTGGAGCCGGGCGTTGAGCCGAGCGAACTCGAAGCCGGTCAGGAATGAATGGACCGATTCGCGTTCGGGGACGAGGCCCACGTCGCGGTAGACCGCCGGGTTCCGCCAGCTCGGGGCGCCGTGGATCGCCACGACGCCGTCGGAGGGCCGGAGCAGGCCGGCCAGCATGTGGAGGATCGTGGACTTGCCCGCCCCGTTCGGGCCGAGCAGCCCGGTCACCCCGGAGCCGAGGATGAACGAGATGTCGTTCACGGCGACCACGTTGCCGTACCAGCGGGAGACCCCGAGGAACTCCACGGCCGCCCCCTGGGTGAGTTCGCGCGGTCCCGGCCCCCGTCCCGCTGCGGCGGCGGCGGCCGGTCCCCAGAGCGGCGCCTCTTCGCGCGGGCTCACGCGGCGATCGTCCGGTAGCGCTGCACGAGGATCGCGCTCGAGCCGACCGCGATCGCGATCGACGCCACGAGACCGAACGAGACGGGCAGGCCCGTCGACGGCCAGACCCCCTGCGAGGGCGCCACGCCGAAGAACCAGGCGTTGGCGGCGTCGAGGACCGTGCCGAGGTCGAGGAGCACGACGTAGCGCGAGGCCGATCCGAGATCGAGCGCGATGATCACCGCCACGATGATCCCGGGCACGATGAACAGGGCGAAGATCGTCACGGTCGCGTAGGCCCGACGGGCGATGTACGCGGCGACCACGAGGGCCACACCAGCCGTCGCCACCGCGGTCAGGACGACCGAGCCGAGGATCGCCGGCCACTGCCCGGCCTCGCGGCCCATCGCACCCACGATGTCGGGCGTGACCAGGACCGCCCCGATCGTCAGGATGACGTGGGGTACCAGGAGGAGGATCACGACGGCCACGCCCAGGGCCGCCAGCTTGGCGAGCGCGTAATCGACCCTGAGGAGCGCCCGCGAGAAGTAGAGGCTGAGGACCCGGTAGCGGACGTCGCGACCGAGCAGCTCGGGGGCCTGGACCGCCACGAGGATGGTCGCGAACGCGCCGACCGCCCCGGCCATGTCGGGGTGGCCCGGGATCGCCCGGACGTCGCTGATGCCGAAGCGGGCAGCGAACGCCGAGACCGCCACGATCACGAGGGCGACGATGGCCGGGAGCACGACGCAGAACGCCGGCAGGATCTTCGCCCGACCGGACCGACCGAGCCCGAACGTGGCTCGAAGGCCCTGGACGAAGAGGGTCGAGAAGGCGTGCCGTCGACCCAGGCGGGGGCCGTCGTAGCCGCGATAGCCGATGTCGTAGATGCTGCCGGTCGGCCCCGGTCCCGCGGTCACCCGGTCCCCTCCCCCGGTCACGACGGTCCCCCCGATGCCGGCGCGACCGAGGTCGGCCCGGCCGGGCCCGGCGCACCCGGGGTCGCCGCCGCCGGCAGGTCGTCGCGGAAGAGGTCCTCGAGGGAGTGCCGGCCTCGTTCCATCCGGACGAGGGGCAGACCCAGGTCGGCGACGGTGTCCCGGACCAGGTCGAACGGTGCCCCGCCATCGAGCGCGATCCGGACCGTCCGGTCGGTGGGGTCGGAACGGTCGAGGATCCGCAGGCCACGGGCGGCAAGGTCGACCGCCAGCGCGTCGCGCCCCTCCTCGACCTCGACGGTCAGGATGCCGGTCTCGGCGGTGAACTCGGCCATCGGCGCCGCCCGGAGGAGACGCCCGCCGTCGATCGCCACGAGGTGGTCGCAGACGGCCTCGATCTCGCCGAGCAGGTGGCTGGCCAGGACGATCGCGATCCCGAACTCCGTCCCCGTCCGGCGGATGAGGCTCAGCATCTCGTCCCGGCCGGCCGGGTCGAGGCCGTTCGTCGGCTCGTCGAGGAGGAGGAGCCGGGGATCGTGGACGATCGCCTGGGCCAGCTGGACCCGCTGGCGCATCCCCGTCGAATAGCCGCCGATCGGCCGATAGCGCTCCTCGGCCAACCCGACGTGGCGGAGCACGTCGGCCGTCCGCTCCCGGGCGGCCTTCGTCGGCAGGCCGGACAGCTGGCCGGCCTGGGCGACGAACTCGGTGGCGCTGACGTCGGGCGGGAGGGCCGGGTGCTCGGGCATATAGCCCACGTACCGACGGAGTTGGGTGCCCTGGGTCCACGGGACGTAGCCCATCACCTCCGCGCGGCCGCTCGTCGGGGCGAGGAGGCCGAGGAGGATCTTCAGGAGGGTGCTCTTGCCGGCGCCGTTCGCCCCGACCAGGCCGACGATCCCGGGCGCGATGTCGAGCGTGAGCGCGTCGAGCGCGACGACGCCGGGGAACCGCTTGGTCAGCGCCCCGACCCGGATCAGTGGCGCCGGCGTCGCGGCGCTGGGCTCGAGCATGCCGACTGATGGTAGCCCGGCGCGCCGGGTATCGTGACGGTCATGGCGATCACGGTCTACCTCGGACACGGCGCGGCCGGTTCGGCGGCGACGATGCAGCCATTCGTCGACGGGCTCCGGGCGCGGGGAATCGACGCGGTCGCCCTCGACCTGCCCCGCCGGAAGGCCGAGGACGTGGTCCCCCGCTGGCTCGAGCTCGCGCCACCCGGGCCGGAGGTGGTCGTCGGCGGCCACTCGTTCGGTGGGCGGGTAGCCAGTCTCGCCGCCGCCGCGGCCGCCGCCGGGCCGCTGGGCGGGGCGGGCGGCTATCGGGGGCTCGTCTGCTTCTCCTACCCGCTCCACCGGCCCGGCGGCCCGGAGCTCGGTCCACGGGTCGCCCACTGGCCGGCGATCCCCTGCCCCGCCCTGCTCCTCTCCGGCGAGTCCGACCCGTTCGCCCGGATCGATCTCCTCCGGCAGGCGATGGGCGGCCTGCCGGAGGGCGAGCTCGTGACCTACCTGCGCCTGGGCCACGGGCTGACGGCGGTCCTCGACGACGTCCTCGACCGCACCGCGGCGTTCATCGCGCGCCTCCCGGAGCCCGGCTGAGGGACCGGAGTCGGTCGCGCTGTGGACCAACGGCCCTATCGGAGGTCCGCCCGACAGCGGAGACTCATCCGGATCGGAGGTGCGGGATGGACGAACGACGGCGGCGTCGACTGGATATCGGTGCGCTCTTCTTCGGGGCGATCCTCCTCTTCGTCGGTGGGTACTACCTCCTGACGAACACCCTGGAGATGGACCTCCCGGAGCTGAACTGGGACCGATTCTGGCCGGTGATCGTCATCGGCTTCGGCGTGGTGGTCCTCATCCGGGCGCTCCAGGAGCGCCGCGCGGCGCCACCCTCCTGACAGCGGGGGATCATGGCGGGGCGCGAGGCTACGAGCTGAGGCGCTCGGCCAAGTAGCGGAGCGCGATCGGATAGCGGTACTCGATCCCGCCGTGCTTCGCGTCGAACAGCTCGAAGAACGGCTCGGGAGCGCCCGCCGCGAGGCAGGCCCGCCGGAATGCCTCGGCGCCCAGGTCGAGGTAGTACTCGTCGCGCGTGCCGGCATCGATGTAGATCGCTCGCATCGAGCGAAGCGCCGCCGCGCCCTCCGGCGTCCGGGCCACCCGGACGGGGTCCCAGCGCAGCCAGCGCGCCCAGACCTCGGGGATGAGCTCGCCGGTGGCCGGGTCGAAGGGATGGCGGATCGTGCCGTCCTCGTCCGCCGAGTAGCAGGCGGCATAGCCGTGCGATTCGAGGAGGAACTCGTCGGCCGCCTTGCTGAACGCCGGGCGTGACCGGAAGTCGGCCAGCCAGCGCTCGATCGAGCCGTCGTACCCATCCCGGAGGGCTCGGGTGGCCCCGGCGAACATCGGCCCGTAGCAGGCCTCGAACAGCGCGTCGCCGGCGTGCGTGGCCAGGCCGCCGAAGAGGTCCGGCCGGAGCATCGGCGTGATCATCGCGCCGTAGCCGCCGCTCGACTTGCCGGTGATCCCACGGTGGGCCCGGTCGGCCATCGTCCGGTAGCGGGTGTCGACGAACGGGACGATCTCGTCGCACAGGTACGTGTGGTAGTTCCCGGTCCCGGGCGAATCAAGGTACTGGCTGCCGCCGAACGAGGTCCAGCAATCGACGAACACGACGATCGCCGGCGGCGGGGCACCCTCACCGGGACCCTCGCCGGCGAACAGGGCGTCGATGTTCTCCGGGGTGGTCGGCCGGAACGCCGTTCGGTTCCGCCACATGTCGATCTGGCCGGTCATCCCCTGGATGAGGTAGATCGACGGGTAGCGGCGGTCGGGCTCATCGTCGTACCCGGGCGGCAGGTAGACCCAGACCGGACGCTCGGACGGGTCGCCGAGCGGGTTGCCCGCGAGGGCCCGGCTGTCGATCGTCAGCTCATCGATCCGGCCGCGGAGCGGCCTCGACCAGGGGCGCACGTCTCCCTCCTCGGGACGGGTCCGGCGACGGGTGGACCGGCCGCGGCGACACCGGCGACCGGGTGGCATCGTACCGCGCCGGAGCGTAGCCGCGATCCCGGCGGTCCGTGCACCGCTGCATCGTCTCGCAGGAGGCTCGGCGTCGATACCGGCTATCGTGGAGGAGATCGGTCTCGTCGACCGCCGCGTGGCGGTCGGGGATCTGTCCCCCGATGGAGCTGCTGACGAGATGACGATGGATCAGGGCGACCCGCCGGCCGACGCCGGGCGTGCGGGCTACGACGAGCGGGCGCTCCTGCTCGAGCTCGAGCCCGAGGCGGGTCGACTGCTCGACCGACACGAGAAGGTCGCCCAGGAGTGGTTCCCCCACGAGTTCATTCCGTATCGGCTCGGCCGCGACTTCGACAAGGAGCCCTGGACCCCGGATCAGCCGCGGCTCACCGGGGTCGCCCAGACGTCCTTCGAGATCGGCCTCCTCACCGAGGACAACCTCCCCAGCTACCACCGGCTCATCCATGGGATGTTCGGCGACGGTGACGGCGCCTGGCTCAACTGGGTCGGCCGCTGGACCGCCGAGGAAGGTCGCCACGCGATCGTCCTGCGCGACTACCTGACGGTGACCCGGAACATCGACCCGGTCGCCCTCGAGCGCGGCCGGATGACCCAGCTCCAGACGGGCTACGACCACGACTCGCCGGACACCCTCCATGGGCTGGCCTACGTGACCTTCCAGGAGCTCGCCACGCGGATCGCCCACCGCAACACCGGCCGCTACTCGGACGACCCGGTGGCCGACCGGATCATGGTCCGGATCGCCGCCGACGAGAACCTCCACATGGTCTTCTACCGGGACATCCTGGCCGCCGCGTTGAAGCTCGAGCCGTCGGCGGCCGTCCGGGCGATCGTCGACGAGGTCCTCGCCTTCCAGATGCCGGGCGCGGCGATCCCGGGCTTCCTGCGCAAGGCGGCCCAGATCGCGAAGGCCGGCATCTACGACCTCCGGGTCCACCGCGATGAGGTCCTGATGCCGGTCATCAAGCACTGGGGGATCTTCGAGCTGAGCGGGCTCGATGCCGCCGCCGAGGATGCCCGCCGCCAGCTCGCCGAGCATCTCGAGAAGCTGGAGCTCGCGGCGCGCCGCTTCGAGGCGAAGATGGCCGAGTCACCGTTCCCGCGGATGGCCGGGGCCCGCTGACCCACGGTCCCGCCCGCCCCCGACAGGGCGCCGCGTCGTCGGGGGACCGCCGCCGTCAGCGCCGCGTGGTCAGCGCCATGTCGTCGGCCGCGCCCGCACCGGAGCGGCCCTGCGGGGTCGGGGTCGCCGGGGTGGACGGGTTGCAGGCGGCGACGATGAGGGCGACGGCCGCCAGGGCGAGGACGGCCCGGTGCCTGGTCGATCCGAGCGACGGACGGATGGTCGTCATCGCGTCACAGTAGCCGAACGGCGCGGCTGCCGGAAGGCGATCCGATGGCTCGACCCGGCCATCACGACCCGAGCGCGGCCGCCAGTCGATCGAGGAAGGGCACCTGGGCCTCCTTGAGCCGAAGCCGGGCCTCGGCGAGCTCGAACCAGGCCACCCGGTCGATCTCGGGGAAGGCCTGCCACTGGCCTGAGTGGGGCGGCCACTCCATCTCGTAGGTGTTGCTGACCGCGACGGCCGGGTCGAGATCGCCCTCGACCGCCCAGGCCACCACCCGCTTGCCCGACTTCTGGACGATGTCGCCGAGCTCGATCGGGGCCGCGTCGCCCGCATCGTGCCCGGTCTCCTCCCGGAACTCGCGCCGGGCGACCGCCAGCAGCGGCTCGCCGGGGTGATCGAGCTCGCCCTTCGGGATCGTCCAGTGGCCGCGATCCTTGGTGGCGTAGAACGGCCCACCGGGATGGGCGAGGAGGACCTCGGTGCCGGGCCCCGGGCGACGGTACAGGAGGATCCCGGCGCTCGTCCGGCCGCGCTTGTCGACGGTCATGACGACGCCGGCCGATCGCCCCGCCAAGCGAGCACGGAGAACGACAGGGGGATCCGTCCGCGCTCCTCGGGCAGGGCGTCGCCGTGCCCCGCCCACCAGTCGGTCGGGTGCTCGGCGAGTCGCTCCAGCCGGAGCCCCGCCCCGACCAGGGCGGTGACGATCTCGCCGAGGGTCCAGCTCCGGGCGAACTTCCAGCTCTGGTCGGCCTCGTCGATCGAGAGCCGCTCGATGTAGCCGGCCGACCATCCCTTCGACGCCTCGGGCCCGCCGAAGTAGTCGTAGTCCGTCGCGAACCAGTAGCCGTCCTCGTCCACGTCGAAGAGCCACTCGACGGGATGGCCCTCGAAGATGACCAGCCGTCCATCCGGGGCGAGCAGGCGGACGAGGACGGCCGCCCAGGCGTCGAGGTCCTGGAGCCAGATCAGCGAGCCCCGACCCGTGTAGAGCAGGTCGGCCGTCCCGTCGAGTTCGTGGGGCGTGTCGAGGACGTCGGCCAGGACCCAGCGAGCCGGGGCACCGGTGGCCTCGGTCAGACGCTCGGCGAGATCGAGCATCCGGGGGCTGAAGTCCACTCCGACGACCTCGGACGCGCCGAGGTTCCAGAGCGAGAGCGTGTCCCGGCCGCCGGCGCACTGAAGGTGGATCGCCCGCCGGCAGCGACCATGGAGGTCGCCGATGAGCTCGAGCTCCGGCGGCAGCAGGTTCGTGCCACCGCTCCTGATGAGGTCGATCGCCTCGTCCAGCCACCCTTCGTAACGCTCGGCGGCCTCGTCCCAGGCGGCCCGGTTCGCCCGGTGCATGGCGCCGACGTCCGCGCGCTCGGCGGGACTGGCGGGGCGGACCAGCTCGGGCGATGATTCGTCGGGTGCGCTCATCCGGCGAGTCTACCGACCGACGTCCCGGATGGCGGAGCCGGGGGCCGTCGTGACGGCCGGCGTCGCGCGGACGACGCTCGACGAGGATGACGACGCCGAAGGCTCGGCCGCTAGTGCTATCCGGCGGGTGTCGCCGAGGGCTTCCCGTGCAGCTTGACCTTGGACGGCTTGCCCTGGCCCGCGGCGTGGCTCTTGCCGTGCCCGTTGCCCATGATCCAACCGATCCCCGGTCCGATCGTGAGCTTCAAGTCCTTGGCGATCACGCCCCAGCCCTTGCCCGTCTTGAACAGGGCGACGATCTCGGCGGGCGTCTTGCCGGATGCGTCGGCGAAGGCGAGCACCCGGACCGCTCCGCCGAGGCCGACCTGAGCCGCCAGCGCCTTGAGCTGATCGGGCGTCGCCACGATGCCGGCGGCGGCGAGTCGGGCGACGACCCGGGCCAGGTTCGCATCCGAGGGCGCACTCGCGGCGACGGCCGCGTCCTTCGTCTCCGCGGCATCTGCGGCCCCGGGCGTCTCGGTCGCTTCGGGAGCCTCGGTGCCCTCGGGCTGTTCGGTCGCTTCGGGCGTCTCGGTGGCCTTCGGCGTCTCGGTCGCCTCGGCGTGGCGCGCCGCGGTCCGATCGTCGCCCACCGTGGACGCGGCGGCGAAGACCGTCCCGGCCCCGACGAGGAGGACGAGGAGGGCGATCGCCGCGCGGCCGGCGATGCGGCTCAGGAGGTCGTTCGTCACGTGACCTACCATAGCCATCCTCCACCGGGCCGGCCAGACCCGATGGGCCCAGTCCGGTGCCGACCGGCACCACCCGTAGGTACGGCGGAGGCGCTCGTGGAGACCCCGGACGCGAGCCAGGCGGAGGCCATCCTCGAGGAGGGGCACGCGGCGATCCGCGGCCTCGTGGACAGGCTGACATCGGCCCAGCTGGAGTACCCGGCGACGATCGGCGGCGGTGACTGGTCGGCCCGGGACCTCGTCGGCCATCTCACGTCCTGGGAGGCGCATGCGCTCGAGGCCCTCGAGGCCTGGCGGGAGGGCCGCACCGCTCCCGTCCTGCGCGACCTGCGCACCATCGGCCTCACCGCCGTCAACGCCCGGACCGCCGAGGCCGATCGACGACGCACGACTGCCGAGGTCGTCGCTCGCTCCGACGAGATCCATCGCCGGCTCATCGAGGCCATCGCCGGGCTGAGCGTGGAGGCGTGGCTGGCGCCACCCACTCGTCGAAGCCGACGCGCGACGGGCGCCATCCTGGGGTCGATCCTCGGCGGACCCGGCGGGCTCTTCCGTCACGCCTGGGCCCACCTCCCGGACCTCGAGCGCTACACGACCGGGTCGTCCGCGATGCCCGACGCAAGGACCTCCAGGAGCTCGTCCCAGCCGGCCAGGTAAGCGTCGACGTCCTCGTCCGTCGCGGGCACCGGTACGACCGGACCGGCTCCCACGATCGCCTCCCAGACACCCCGGTTGGCGAGCCAGATCCGGATGAGCCGGGTCAGGAGGTCGTCCTGGCAGAGGCGGGCCTCGTCGGCGTCCCGGACCGCGGTCGGCCGGAACGTGTAGCCCGCCCGGGGCCCGAGGTGGTGGATGTGCCATGGGAGCCCGGCCCGTGAGACGGCCGCCTGCATCCCGTCGGCCAGCCGAAGGCCGAGACGCGCCGTGCTCGCATACGCCTCCGGGGTCAGGATCTCGAGCATCGTCGCCCGGGCGGCGGCCATCGCCAGGGCGTTGCCGAACAAGGTCCCGCCGATCGCCACGAGGTTCGAGCGCTCGCCATCGGGGCCCTTGACCTGTTCGAGGAGCTCGGCGATGGGCTCGGTCATCCCCCATGCCCCGAACGGCACGCCACCGGCGATCGACTTGCCGCAGGTGACGAGGTCCGGCTCCAATCCCCATCGCGCCGTGAGCCCGCCGGGACCCACCACCTGGGTGTGCGTCTCGTCGATCGCGAGCAGGGTGCCCGTCTCCCGGGTCAGCCGGCGGAGCGCCTCGTGGAACCCCTCGTCGGGGAGGATGAGCCCGAAGTTGTTCGTCAGCGCCGGCTCGGTCAGGACCACGGCGATCTCGCGGCTCTCGAGGGCCCGGCCGAGCGCGGCGACATCGTTGAGCGGGGCGAGGACGGTCCCGTCCACCACGTGCCGGGGCATCCCCCGCTCCTCCGGGACCAGGTCGCCGTCCGGGCCGATCTCCACGAGCGCCGCGTCGAAGTGCCCGAGGTACTTGCCGTCGAAGAGGAGCACCGTGTCGCGCCCGGTCGCGACCCGGGCGACCCGGATCGCCTCGGTGTTGGCCTGGCTGGCCGACGACGTGTACTGCCACTTCGGCAGCCCGTACCGACGGGCGAGCTCCTCGGACACGACGATGGCGTCCTCGTTCGGGAGGAGGAACTGGTGGCCGCGGGCCATCCGGTCGGCCACGGCGCGCACGAGGGGCTCCGGGGCATAGCCGCAGAACATCGACATGTCGGCGATGTTGAAGTCGCTGTAGGTGTGACCGTCGACGTCGCGGAAGCGGGACCCGTGCCCCTCGTCCACCCACGGGGGCAGGTGGTGGTAGCTGCCCCGCTGCCAGGCCATCGGGACGCCGTTCGGCATCGAGCGACGGGCGCGCTGCCAGAGCTCGAGCGACCGGGGATGGGCCTCCCGGTACCGGGCGTCCTCGCGGTCCTTCAGCTCGCGGACGAGGTCGTGGTCCACGGTCGGGACGGTCATCTCCGCGATGGTAGCCGCGCGACGGCCGGGGGCGCGAGGGCCGGGGGGATCGGTGCGGCCCGGCCCGCCGCGTTGAGCGATCGTTGAGCGTCGCGGCCCCGCTCCGGCGACTGGCCTCTTGGGCCTCGGTCGGATGCTGGGGTCATGGACGATCTCGAGGAGTCGCGTGTCCGGACGCCCGGTCGGCGATCCGGAACGATCGGGTACGCCGATGCGTGAGTCGCGAGGCGAGGGCGTCGACCCCGCCGTCCGGGCCCTCGATCGGGAGCTCGAGCTCATCCGGAGCGCGATCGAGCTGGTCGCCACGGGCGGGGCCCCGCGTGTGTCGATCGGCAGCCTCACCTTCGGCGAGGAACTGCTCGAGCCGGCGCGCCGAATGGCGCTCGAGGCGGGCGTCCGGATCGTGCCGATCTGGACCGCGGACGACGTCGGGGCCGGGCTCACCATCGAGCGGATCGACGATGGCTGAGCGGTTCACGCTCCTCGTCGTCGAGGACGACGAAAGTCTGCGCGCGATCCTGGCTCGCCACCTGCGGAAGCGCGGCTACCTCGTGGAGGAGGCGGCCTCGGCGGAGGCGGCGACCGAAGCGCTCGACGGCGGCCTCCGCCCCGCGCTCGTCCTGCTCGACCTCAACCTGCCGGGCGACACCGGCTGGGACCTGCTCCGCGGTCCGTCGCTCGGCGCGGCCGGCTCACCGCCGATCGTGATCAGCAGCGCGACCAACGTCAGTCCGCGGCGGCTCGCCGAGTTCCACGTGGCCGGATACCTGCCCAAGCCCTTCCCCCTGGACACCCTCGTCTCGACGATCGATCGGCTGTTGCACCCAGATGGAGGAACCGAACCGGCATGAACGACCTGCAGATCCTGCTCATCGCGATCGGCTGCGTGATCGCCCTGAGCGCCTACCTGGTCCTGTGCGACCGGGTCCGCTCGTGAACCTCCTCGAGCTGCTCACGGGCCTGGCCACGATCTTCCTGTTCGTCTACCTGTTCTGGGCGCTGCTGCGTCCCGAGGACTTCTGACCGTGCCCATCAGCGACGCCCTGACCTTTCTCCTGCTCGGGGCCATGGTCCTCATCGCGACCCCGTTCGCCGGCCGCTACGCGTACCGGGTCATGGAAGGCGAGCGCACCCTCCTGAGTCCCGTCTTCCAGCCGGTCGAGCGCGGCATCTACCGGCTGTGCGGCATCGACCCGACCGTCGAGCAGGGCTGGAAGTCGTACACGATCTCCATCCTCGTCCTGGCCGTCGTGGCCATCGTCGCCCTCTACGCGATGCTCCGGCTGCAGGACGTCCTGCCGCTGAACCCGGCCGGCAACGCCGCCCAGAGTCCCGACCTCGCCTTCAACACCTCGGTCAGCTTCGAGACGAACACGAACTGGCAGAACTACTCGGGTGAGACCGGGGCGACCTACCTGACCCAGATGATGGGCCTGGCCGTCCGGAACTTCACCTCGGCCGCGACCGGGCTGGTCGTGGCGGTGGCCCTCATCCGCGGCCTCGTCCGACGCAACGCGAAGACGCTCGGCAACTTCTGGGTGGACCTCACCCGGGCCACCATCTACATCCTCCTGCCGATCGCCTTCATCCTCGCCCTCGTCCTCGTCTGGCAGGGCGTGCCCCAGACCCTGAACGCGAGCACCACGGTGACCACCCTGCAGGGCGCCCAGCAGACGATCGCCATCGGCCCGGTCGCATCCCAGGAGGTGATCAAGGAGCTCGGCAACAACGGCGGTGGGTTCTTCAACGCGAACTCCTCCCATCCGTTCGAGAGCCCGACCGCGCTCACGAACCTGCTTGAGATGTTCCTGATCCTGCTCTTCCCGTTCGGCCTGACCTACATGTTCGGCCGGTACGCCGGCGACCAGCGCCAGGGCTGGACGATCTTCGGGGCGATGGCCGCGATCCTCCTGGTCGTCGCCGTGGTGGCCATGCACGTCGAGGCCGTCGGCAATCCGCTCTTCCCCAGCGGGGTGGACCAGGCGCTCGGCAACATGGAGGGCAAGGAGGTCCGGTTCGGGTCCGCCCTCGGCGGCCTCTTCGCCGCCGTGACGACCGGGACCAGCACCGGGGCCATCAACGCCTGGCACGACAGCTTCCAGCCGATCGCCGGCCTCGTCCCGCTGTTCAACATGGAGCTGGGCGAGGTCACCCCGGGCGGCATCGGAGCCGGCCTGTACGGGATGCTGGTCATCGGCGCGATCATCGCGGTGTTCATCGCCGGGCTGATGGTCGGCCGCACGCCGGAGTACCTGGGCAAGAAGATCGAGAGCTTCGAGATGAAGATGGCGATGCTCGTCGCCCTCGTCCTCGGGGCCAGCATCCTCGGCTTCACCGCCCTGGCCACGGTCACCGAAGCGGGCCAGGCCGGCCCGCTGAACGCGGGTCCGCACGGCTTCAGCGAGATCCTCTACGCCTTTTCGAGCCAGACCGGGAACAACGGCTCGGCGTTCGCCGGCCTCACCGGCAACACCCCCTTCTACAACATCACCGGCGGTCTGGCCATGCTCATCGGGCGCTACGGGATGATCGTCCCGATCCTCGCCCTGGCCGGCTCGATGGCCGCCAAACGGCGCGTCGCGCCGTCCCTCGGGACGTTCCCCACGACCGGCGTCCTGTGGAGCGTCCTGCTCATCGGGGTCGTGATCATCGTCGGCGCGCTGACGTTCTTCCCTGCCCTGTCGCTCGGGCCGATCGTCGAGCAGCTCCTCCAGAACGCGGGGAAGGTCTTCTCATGAGCCTCACTCGTTCGCTGATGTCGGTCGACCTCGGTCGCGGCACCAAGCGCTTCCAGCGGTTCGTCATCGGGGGCGGCCAGAAGCCGGCCGGCGAGCCCCAGCGGCCCCGCGGGATCCTCGACCCGAAGCTCCTCCGGGCGGCCCTGCCCCAGTCGGTCCGCAAGCTCGACCCGCGGCTCCTGATCAAGAACCCGGTCATGTTCGTGGTCGAGATCACGGCCGTCCTGGTCACCCTCACCGTCATCGCCAACGTGACCGGCCTCCAGCCGACGAGCGGACCGGCCGGGCTCGGCTTCCAGATCCAGATCGCCTTCTGGCTGTGGGTGACCGTCCTCTTCGCCACCTATGCCGAGGCCGTCGCCGAGGCGCGCGGCCGGGCCCAGGCGGCCACCCTGCGCAAGACACGCTCCGAGACGACCGCCCACCGGCGGCGCGCCGACGGCAGCCTCGAGCAGGTCGGCTCGTCCGAGCTCCGCAAGGGCGACATCATCGTCGTGGAGGAGGGCGAGACGATCCCCGGTGACGGCGACGTCGTCGAAGGCGTCGGCTACGTCAACGAGGCGGCCATCACGGGCGAGTCGGCCCCCGTCCTCAAGGAGCCGGGCACCGACATCCGGAGCTCGGTCACCGGTGGCACCACCCTGGTCAGCGACCGGCTGGTGGTCACGGTCACGGCCGATCCGGGCGAGACCTTCCTCGACCGGATGATCGCCCTCGTCGAGGGCGCCAAGCGCCAGCGGACCCCTAACGAGATCGCCCTGGCGATCCTGCTGGCCGGCCTGACCATCATCTTCCTGATGGCCGTGGTCACCCTGCGGCCGTTCGGGGAGTTCGCCGGGATCACGGTCGATACGGTCGCCCTCATCGCCCTCCTCGTCTGCCTCATCCCGACCACGATCGGTGGCCTCCTGTCGGCGATCGGGATCGCCGGCATGGACCGGGTCGCCCGCTTCAACGTCCTGGCGATGAGCGGCCGCGCCGTCGAGGCCTCGGGCGACGTCGACGTGATCCTGCTGGACAAGACCGGCACGATCACCTACGGCAACCGGCTGGCCGCCTCGATCACGGCGGCCCCGGGCGTCTCCGAGGCCGAGGTCGTCCGCTTCGCCCTCATCTCGTCGATCCGGGATGAGACCCCGGAGGGCCGCTCGATCGTCGATCTCGCCCGGATCCGCCTGGCGGCGCTCTCGCTTCCGGCCGGAACCGGCGACGACGCCGGCCTGGCGAAGGTCACGGCCGAGATCGCCGAGGAGATCGCCTTCCGGGCCGAGACCCGGACGAGCGGCGTCGTGACCGTCGCCGGCACCACGATCCTCAAGGGGGCCGTGGACGCGATCGAGAAGAAGGTCGGCGCCCTTCCGGCCGAGGTCGTCACCGAGACCGACCGGATCGCCGACCAGGGCGCGACGCCGCTGGTCCTCGAGAGCGAGGGTCGCGTGCTCGGCGTCATCGAGCTCAAGGACACCGTCAAGGAAGGCCTCGTCGAGCGGTTCGCCGAGTTCCGCAAGATGGGCATCCGAACCGTGATGATCACCGGTGACAACCCCCGGACGGCGGCGACGATCGCCCGCGAGGCCGGGGTCGACGACTTCATCGCCCAGGCGACGCCCGAGGCGAAGATCGGCTTCATCCGCAAGGAGCAGGCCGATGGCCACCTCGTTGCGATGACCGGCGACGGCACGAACGACGCCCCCGCCCTCGCTCAGTCCGACGTCGGCATGGCCATGAACAGCGGGACGTCGGCCGCCAAGGACGCGGCCAACATGGTCGATCTCGATTCAGACCCGACCAAGCTGCTCGAGGTCATCGCGATCGGCAAGCAGCTCCTGATCACCCGCGGTTCGATCACGACCTTCTCGATCGCCAACGACGTGGCGAAGTACTTCGCGATCGTGCCGGCCATGTTCGTGAGCGTCTACCCGGAGCTCAACGCCCTCAACGTGATGGGCCTCTCGACGCCCCAGAGCGCGATCCTCTCGGCGGTCATCTTCAACGCCCTGATCATCGTCGCGCTCATCCCGCTGGCCCTCCGCGGGGTCGGCTTCCGGGCGGCGCCGGCCAGCGTCCTCCTCCAGCGCAACCTGCTCATCTACGGGCTCGGCGGGATCATCGCCCCCTTCCTCGGGATCAAGGCGATCGATGTCGTGGTCACGGCCCTCGGCCTCGCATAGGAAGTACCCAGACTGATGCGCACCTTTCTCAGTTCCCAGCTCCGGCCGGCGATCGCGATCCTCATCGCCCTCACGGTCATCACCGGGATCGCCTATCCGGCGGCCGTGACGGCGGTGGCCCAGGTGGTCTTCCCGACCCAGGCGAACGGTTCGTTCGTCGTGACGAAGGACGGCCGGACGATCGGCTCCAGCCTGATCGGTCAGGCGTTCAGCGACCCGAAGTACTTCACCGGGCGCCTGTCCGCCGCCGGCACGGACGGCTACGATGCGAACAGCTCGGCCGGCTCGAACCTCGGGCCGACGAACAGCGACCTGATCCAGCGGATCACCGACCAGGTGGCGCAGATGCAGGCGACCTACGGCAACGCGCCGATCCCGGTCGATCTCGTGACGACCTCGGCGTCCGGCCTCGATCCGGACATCAGCCCGGCCGCGGCCCAGTACCAGGTGGCAGCCGTGGCCAAGGCGCGCGGGATGTCGGAGACCGACGTCCAGGCCGCCGTGGCGCGACACACCAGCCAGCCGTTGCTGGGCTTCCTCGGACAGCCCCGGGTGAACGTGCTCATGCTCAACCTCGACCTGGACGGGCTCCTGCAGTGAGCGATCCGGAGCGGGACGCGTTCGACGTCCGGCCGTCGGCGGACGAGCTCCTCGCGCGTCTCCGCTCCGAGGAGACCGGCGGACGCGGCCGGCTTCGGCTCTACCTCGGGATGGCCCCCGGGGTCGGCAAGACGTACCGAATGCTCGAGGAAGGCCACCGACGGGTCGATCGGGGGACCGATCTCGTCGTCGGCTTCGTCGAGGCACATGGCCGGGAGCACACGCTCGCGCTCCTCGACGGGCTCGAGATCGTGCCCCGTCGCCGGATCGAGTACCGCGGCGTGGTCGTCGAGGAGATGGACACCGACGCGGTGCTCGCCCGCCGGCCCACCGTGGCCCTCATCGACGAGCTGGCCCACACGAACATCTCCGGATCCCCCCGGGCGAAGCGCTGGGAGGACGTCGAGATCATCCGCGACGCCGGGATCCACGTCGTGAGCACGATGAACGTCCAGCACCTCGAGAGCGTCGCGGACGCGGTCGCGACGATCACCGGGGCGCCGGTCAACGAGCGCCTGCCCGACGACGTCCTCCTCTGGGCCGATGAGATCGAGCTCGTCGACATGAGCCCGCACGCCCTTCGGCAACGGATGCGGCACGGCAACGTCTACCCGCCCGAGCGGACCCAGGTCGCCCTGGAGAAGTTCTTCACCGAGGGCAACCTGACCGCCCTTCGCGAGCTCTCGCTGCGGATCGTCGCGCAGCGGGTCGAGGGCCAGCTCGAGGGCACCAGCGCCGGTCCGCAGCTGATGCTCGTGACGGATCGGGTGCTGGTCCTCGTCGACGGAAGCCCGGCCTCGGTGCGGGCGGTCCGTCGCGCCGCGACCCTCTCGGCCGCCATCCACGGCGCACTGCTGGCCGTCGTCGTGGAGACACCCGAGTCGGCGCGTCAGCCCTTCGACCGGGTGCGCGATCTCCAGGAGACCGTCGACGACGCCGTCGACCTCGGTGCCGAGGTCGTCCGTGTCGAGGCGAAGGACCTCGTCACCGGGCTGGAGGAGGTCGCCAGGTCGCGTCGCGCCACCCACCTGATCCTGCCCTACCAGGATCCCGCCGGGCTCAGGCGCGTCTTCGAGCGACCGCTCGTCGACCAGCTCATGACCCGGCTGCCGGAGGTCGAGGTGCACATCGTGGGAGCGACCGGCCGAAAGAGCTAGCGGTCGGCGGGTCGAGCGGGGCTAGCGGTCCGCCACCCGGTAGCCGACGCCGGGCTCGGTCTCGATCAGCTCGTCCACCCGGAGCTCCGGGTCGACCGCGACCAGCTTCCGGCGCAGCCGGTTCACGTAGACGTGGACATAGTGGCTCTCCTCGGCATAGGCCTGTCCCCACACCGCCCGGAGCAGACGCCCCTTCGTGACCAGCCGACCGGGATTCGCCACGAACACCTTGAGCAGCTCGTACTCGCGCGGGGTGAGCCGGACCGGTGACCCGCCGACACGGACCTCGTGTCGGACCGGGTCGAGCTCGATTGGTCCGAGACGGAGCGTGCCGCCCGGTCCGGCCTCCTGGCCGCCGATCCGTCGAAGTACCGCCCGGATCCGGGCGTTGAGCTCATCGGTCGAGAACGGTTTGACAAGGTAGTCGTCGGCGCCCGCCTCCAGGCCGGCGATCTTGTCGACGTCCTCGCCGCGGGCGGACAGGACGATGATCGGCACGGGCGACTCGCGCCGGACCCGTCGGATCACGTCGAGCCCGTCGCGGTCAGGCAGCCCGAGGTCGAGCAGGATGAGGTCGGCCCGGTGCGCGTCCCAGAGGCGAAGTGCCTCGGCCGCCGTGTCGGCCTCGTCGACGTGGTAGCCCCGCCGGTCGAGATAGGTCATGAGGTGGTGCCGGGCGGCCTCGTCATCCTCGACCAGGAGCAGGCGCGGACCGCCGACCGTCACGATGGCGCCGCGGTCGGCGGGTCGGCGGCCACTGCGAGCGGAGGGGCGCCGCCGTCCGACGGTCCCTCGGCCGGGAGTCGCTCGACCGGCAGACGGACGCACATCGCCAGCCCGCCGAGCTCACTCCGTCCCGCGCTGATGTCCCCACCCATCGCCCGGGCCAGCCCGCGAGCCACCGTGAGCCCGATCCCCATCCCTCGGCGTGCCCCTTCGCCGGGGCGGCGGACCCGGAAGAACTTGTCGAAGAGGTGCGGGCGGTCCGCGTCGGCGACGCCGGGACCGTCGTCCTCGACGACGATCTCCACGGTGGCCGGGTCCACCTCGGCCGCCCGGATCCGAAGGGACTCGCCCCCGTAGCGGTTCGCGTTCTCGAGGAGGTTGGTCAGGATCTCGTCGAGGTAGGTCGAGTCGACCAGCAACGGCGGGAGGTCGTCGGGGACGGAGACCTCGACCGTCTTGGCCATGGCCAGCCGCCGGAGGACTGTTCCCAGGAACTCGTCGAGATCGTGCGGCTCGAGGTCCGGGTGGAGCGCGCCGCCCTCGATCCGGCTGAGGTCGAGCAGGTTGCGCACCAGCCGGCTCATCCGATCCGCCTCACTGTCGATCGCCCGGAGCGACTCAGCGCGCTCCTCCTCGGTCCAGCTCACCGACGGGTCGAGCATGCTGCCGGCGGCCGCCCGGATGGTCGCCAGCGGGGTCCGCAGGTCATGGGAGACCGAGTCGAGCAGCGCGGTCATGAGCGCCTCGCTGCGACGGGCCACCTCGGCTTCGAGCACATCCGCGATCAGCCGGTCGCGGCGGGCCGCCTGCCCGAGCTGGTCGGCCGCGGCGGCCAGGATCCGCGTCTCGGCCCGATCGGGGTCCCGTTCGTTCTGCGCTCGGAGGCCCCACAACGAGCCCAGCTGCTCGCCGGGGATCTCGACCCGGATCCGATAGACCGACGCCGCACCCGAGTCCCGTCGTCGGCCGGTCGCGATGCCGACGTGGGTCCGCGTCCATCGGGCCGGCTCGTCGCCCGGCGTCCGCTGCAGGACGACCTGCCACGCCGGGACCGGGAGCGGGGTCCCGCGGGCGGTGTCGGCCACGACCCGCTCCTCGGCCGGTGACGGCCCGAGCCCGAGCCAGACCCGGTCCAGCGCCCCGGACACCAGGAGGCGGGCCAGGACTGCATCGGCCGCCTCGTTCAGGCTTCGGCTGGTCGCCAGCGAGCGGCTGATGGCGAAGAGGTCCTCCGCCTCACGGGCGCGCTCGGCGACCTCCTGAGCGTGCTCCGCCTGGATCGCGGCGAGCCGTCCGATGACAAGAGCGACGGCGAGCAGGAGCAGCAGGTTCAGCCACTCCTCCGGGTCGTTGATGGTCAGGGTGTAGAACGGCGCGACGAACAGGAAGTCATAGATCAAGAAGGACGCGACCGCGGTGACGACCGCCGGGAGCGTCCCGGCCAGCAGCCCGACCGAGAGGACGGCGAGCAGGTAGACCGGGGCCGCCGACAGCGCCGGGACGAGGGTCTCGAGGAGCGCCACGATGAGGGTGGCGATGGCGAGCCCGGTGCCCGTCGCGATGACCGCGCGGCTCGCCCGGGGCATCCTCGCCCAGCGCCCACGGATCCGCTCGACGTCCATCCCGGCGATGGTAAGCCCAGGGGGCCGCCTTCGGGCCGAATGGCCCGCCGCCGCGGCCCGGGCGGACCGGTCGGCGGCAGGCTCACCAGTCGTACCATGACCGGCGATGCGACCCTTCAGGCCGCCGCTCGACGCGGCGATGGCCGGCCGACCCGCCCCGATCCACCGCTACGGCTCGGCACTCCTCAGCAGCCGACTCCTGACCAAGGACCTGGCGTTCTCCCCGGCGGAGCGCGACACGTTCCGCCTCCACGGCCTGCTGCCCGACCGGATCCTGACGATCGAGGAGCAGGTGGCCCTGGAGGTGGAGCACCTCCGCCGCAAGGGCGACGACCTCGAGCGGTACATCGGCCTGGCCGCGCTCCAGGACCGGAACGCGACCCTGTTCTACCGGGTCCTCGCCGAGCACCTCGAGGAGTTCCTGCCGATCGTCTACACGCCCACGGTCGGACGGGCCTGCCAGGAGTTCAGCCACATCATCCGGCGGACCCGTGGGACCTGGATCACCCCGTCGGACCGCGACCGGATCCCGGAGCTGCTCCGCAATGGGCCGTTCGACGACGTCCGGCTCATCGTTGTGACCGACAACGAGCGGATCCTGGGGCTGGGCGACCAGGGTGCCGGCGGCATGGCGATCCCGGTCGGCAAGCTCGCCCTGTACACGGCGGCCTGCGGCATCCACCCCTCGCTGACCCTGCCTGTGTCGCTGGACGTCGGCACCGACAACCCGGAGCTGCTGGCGGACCCGCTCTACCTGGGCCACCGCGCGCCGCGCCTCCGGGGCGCCGAGTACGACGCGCTCGTCGAGGCGTTCGTCACGGCGGTGGACGAGGTCTGGCCGGGCTGCATCATCCAGTGGGAGGACTTCCTCCACCACAACGCGCTGCGCATCCTCGACCGGTATCGCGACCGGATCTGCAGCTTCAATGACGACATCCAGGGGACGTCCGCGGTCGTGGTCGCCGGGGTCCTGGCCGGGCTCGGCGGGATCGACGGCCTGCTCCATGCCCGGTTCGTGCTGGCCGGTGCCGGGGCGGCCGGGGTCGGCATCGCGCGGCTGCTCCGCCTCGCCATGCGCGAAGCCGGGGCGAGCGACCTCGAGATCAGCAGGGCACTCGTCCTCGTCGACTCCCACGGCCTCGTCCACGCCGGGCGGGATGACCTCGACCCGACCAAGCTCGAGTTCGCCCGCTCGCTCGCCGACTGCGCCACCGACGGGTTCCAGCTCGGGGCGGGCGCGATCCCCGGTCTCCAGGAGACCGTCGAGCGGGTCCGGCCGACGGTCCTCGTCGGCACCACCGCGACCGCCGGGACCTTCCCCGAACGGCTGATCCGGACGATGGCCGCGTCGTGCGACCGACCGATCGTCCTGCCGTTGTCCAACCCGACGAACAAGACCGAGGCCACCCCGACCGACGTCCTCGCCTGGACCGACGGCCGGGCGATCGTCGCGACGGGCAGCCCCTTCCCGCCGGTGGTCGTGGACGGGGTCGAGCACCCAGTCGGCCAGGCGAACAACGTCTTCGTCTTCCCCGGGCTCGGGCTCGGGGCGATGGTCGCGGAGGCCCGGGCCGTCACCGACGGGATGATCCTCGCCGCGGCCCGGGCACTGGCTGCCGAGGTCCCACCCGAACGGCTGGCCCGGGGCGCCATCTACCCCTCGGTCGAGTCGCTCCGGGCGGTCTCGCGTGCGGTCGCGGTGGCGGTCGCCCGCGAGGCGGTCGCCGCGGGCGTCTCGCGGCTGCCGGCCGACACCGACCTCGAGGCCGAGGTCGATCGCTCGATGTGGTGGCCGGACTATGTCCCCTACGTGGCGGCCGCGCCGGGCCTGGACGCCTGACCCCCGGGGACCGATCCATCCGGCCCGGGTCCGGCCGGGCCGACTCGCCTTGCCCCGCTCACTCCACGCACTGTAGGCTTGGGGCCGCGAGCGGCGCCGGGGACGTCATGAAGGCACCCCGAAGCCCAGCCGACATCGCGAGTCCCGGGCACCGGGAACGAGGAGGAAGTGCGTGACTCAACCATCCGCCGTCCGTGAGGCGCTGAAGAAGGGCCCGATCGCCCTGCTCATCGCGGCCACCACGGTCTTCCTGGCGGCCTGCAACCAGGTCGGGACCGACCACATCACCTTCTGGGACATCATCTTCTCGATGGTGTTCTTCTTCTTCTGGTTCTGCCTGATCTGGATCTTCATCTCGATCTTCGCGGACATCTTCCGGCGCCACGACCTCTCCGGTGGGTGGAAGGCGATCTGGCTGATCCTGATCATCTTCCTGCCCTTCATCGGCATCCTGGCCTACATCTTCACCCGCCCGAAGGTGACCGCCCAGGACGTCCAGATGATGGCCGCGGCCGAGGCGAGCCAGAAGGCCGTCTCGAGCGTGTCGACAGCGGACGAACTCCAGAAGCTCGCCCAGCTCAAGGCCTCGGGTGCGATCACCGACGCCGACTACGAGGCGCTCAAGGCCAAGCTGATGGCCTGAACCGAGGCGGCCGCCCGGCCGCTTCGCTCGGCATCACGATCCCGCGTCGACCCGGTCGGCGCGGGATCGCCGATTTAGGGGGTCCGGCCGGATCAGGAGCCCGCCTCGCCCATGGCCAGCGGCGGCATCGGGGGGTCGGTCGCCGGTCCTGCCGCGCCACCATCCGGAACCGGGGTCACCGGGCCGTCGGCGAACACCCGGAGGCCCATCCGCCACGTCGTGGCGATGACGCCGATGACCGGGACCACCAGGAACATCCCGGCGATCCCCGCCAGGGCGGCGCCGGCGGGGATCGCCAGCAGCACGATCGCGGGGTGGATGTTCACGGCGCGCCCGTACACGATCGGGGCGACGAAGTTGCCCGTGACGATGTTGAACACCAGGGTGTAGACGAGCATGACCGCGGCGGCCTCCGTGGACCCCAGGGCGAGGGTCACGAGGAACGCCAGCCCGGTCGTGATGAAGCTGCCGATGTACGGGATGAACCCACCGAAGAACGACAGCACCGCCAGGGGCAGGGCCAGGGGGACCCCGAGGATGAACATGATCACGAACTGGGTGACGGCGCCGAACAGGGAGATCACGCCGGTCCCGATCATGTAGCCGCCGAGGACATTCACCGCCCGGCCGCCCGCTGCATCGACGTCCGCTCGCCGCCAGCCGGCCAGGCGCGCCGTGGCGAACGCCCAGAGACGAGCGCCGTCGCGCATGAAGTAGAACGTCAGCAGGACCCCGATGATCATCACGATCGCCAGCCCGATCGATCCGGCGATCACGTCGTGGGCGGCTTCGCGGAGGACGTCGCTCGAAGTCGCGACGACCGGCTGGAGCCAGGCGAGCGTGTCGGAGCTCGAGTCGATCGCCTGCTGCGCGCCGGCCACGGCCGCGGCCACGACCGGCTCCATCTGGCTGGCCAGGCTGGCGATCGTCATGACCATCACGACGGTGGTGATCGTGATCGTGGCCACGGTGACGGTCGCGGCGGCGTTGGTCGGACTCCAGCCCCGATCCCGGAGCAGGCGGTAGGCGGGCGCGAAGGTCGAGGCCAGGATGATCGCCAGCGTCACCGGGATGAGGACGACGGGCACCTGGACGGCGAGGAGGATCGCGACGACGAGGAATCCGAACCCGATCAGGATGCGCCAGCTCCACTGGGCGAGACGGTCGAGCCAGACCGGCACGATCGAGTCGGAGGCCGGCTGATCGTCGGTCGGCCCGAAGCCGATCACGTCGACGAGCGAGCCGGCGATCGCGAAGCCGAAGGCGACGACCGGGACCGCCAGGAACAGACCCAGGAAACCAGCCACCGTCGCCCCGATGGGCAGGGCGATCAGCACCACGGCCGGGTGCATCCTCACCGCGCCCCGGAAGACCCGCGGCGCGAGGACGTAGGTCTGGAAGACGTTGACCACCATGACCGCGACGAACAGCCCGGCGGCGGCGGCCAGGCCACCGTGCGCATAGGCCGCGACGAGCAGGACGGCCATGACGAGGATCCCGCCGAGATACGGGATGAAGCTGGCGAAGAAGACGAAGATCGACAGTGCGAGCGCCGCCGGCACCCCGAGCACGAGCAGGAAGACGAAGTCGGTCACCGCGTCGACCGCCGCCTGGGCCGCGGTCCCGCGCAGCCAGATCCCGACGCCGCTCAGGGCCGAGTCGCCGCTGTCCATGATCCGCTCGCGCTGCCATTCGCCTGCCGCCTGGAGCGCCCACACCCAGGCCTTGTCGCCGTCCTGGAGCAGGAAGAAGGTCGTGATGCTGCCCAGGATGGTCACCGTCACCGCGGTGGCGACCCAGCCGGCGATCGCCAGCGCCCAGTCGGCGACCCATGATTCGGCGTTCGACTTGACCTGGGAGACGGTCGCGTCGAGCTGGCTGGACTGGCCGGAGGCGGCCACGTCCGCCTGCAGCCGGGCGATCCCCGCGTGCAGAGCGTCGACGATCTGGGGCACGAAGGGCAGGACCGCAAGGGCGAGGACCACGACGATGAGCGCGATGACGAGGATCGCCAGGAGGGTCACCGCGCCGGCGGTCTTCGTGCGCGACCAACCGCGGTCGCGGAGCCGGGTCGCGACCGGGGCGAACAGGACTGCGACGATCGCCGCGAACAGGATCGAGGCGACGACGGTGCCGAGGATCACCAACAGGTCGGCCAGGACGACGACGAGCACGAACAGGACGAGGATCCGCCAACCGAGTGCGGCTGCGTTGCTCAGCCAGACGGGAGCGAGGGGCGGGCGACTGTCGTGCCGCATCATCGCGGGCGAGTCCTCCATGGCGAGAGCCCGGGCCGCATGAAGCGCGGTGTCGTCCGGGACGTCGCCGGTGCGCTCGCCTCCTGAGTCCGCGCGCCTTCGACGCCGTCGGCACATGGTAGGGGCCGCCGACGGTCCGTGGGCAACCAGATATGCACCCCGCGATCGGGGCGTTCGCGGTTCCCGAGAACCGGGCGGTCCCGTTGGCGGATGATGGCGCGGTGACCGCGATCGAGCCCATCGAGCCATCCGAGTCCGACATCGCCTCGTCGCCGGATCCGGGCCACCCGACCGGGGTCGGCTCGAGACTCGTCGCGGGCCTCACCTCGTGGCTGCCCGGCCTCGGGGTCCTCCGGGGCTACCGGCGATCGTGGCTGGCGAACGACCTCGTCGCGGGGATCGTCCTGAGCGCGCTCCTCGTGCCGGCGGGGATGGGCTACGCGACCGCGGCCGGCCTGCCGGCGATCACCGGTCTCTATGCCACGATCTTCCCGCTCCTGGCCTATGCCGTGGTCGGCCCCTCCCGGATCCTCGTCCTGGGTCCGGACTCCTCGCTCGCCCCACTCATCGCCGCGGCGATCCTTCCCCTGGCGGCCGCGGGCTCGCCCGAGGCCGTGGGCCTGGCCGGGGTGCTGGCGCTCATGACCGGGGCCCTGTGCATCGGGGCCGGGCTGGCCCGGCTCGGCTTCCTGACCGACCTCCTCTCGAAGCCCGTCCGCTACGGCTACATGAACGGCATCGCCCTCACGGTCCTCGTGAGCCAGGTCCCCAAGCTGCTCGGCTTCTCGATCTCGGCGGACGGGCTCATCCCGGAGATCGTGGCCACCGCGAAGGGGATCGTGGCCGGGGACACGGTCCCCGCGGCCGTCGCGATCGGGGGCGGCAGCCTGGTCGTCATCCTCGGCTGCCGCGTGCTCGCCCCGAAGGTGCCCGGCGTCCTCATCGCGGTCGTCGGGGCGATCGTTGCCGTCACCGCCCTCGGCCTTGACGACGTCCTGTCGGTCGTCGGCTCGGTGCCCCAGGGGCTCCCGCCGCTGAGCCTGCCGCCGATCCAGCTCGGGGACGTCTCCACGCTCATGGCGGCGGCGATCGGGATCGCCTTCGTCTCGTTCGCCGATACGAGCGTCCTGTCGCGGACGTGGGCCGTCCGGGGCGGCTACACCGTCGACCCGAACCGTGAACTCGTCGCGCTCGGGGTCGCGAACGTGAGCGGGGCGATGTTCCAGGGCTTCTCGGTGAGCAGCAGCTCCTCGCGGACGCCGGTCGCCGAGGCTGCGGGCTCGAAGACCCAGCTCACCGGGGTCGTGGGCGCCGGGATCATCGTCGTACTCCTCGTCCTCTTCCCCTCCCTCCTGGCGAACCTGCCGACGACGGCGCTGGCGGCCGTCGTCATCTCGGCGGCCCTGAGCCTGTTCGAGGTGACCGGCGTGCGCCGTCTCTACGACGTCCGACGGTCGGAGTTCCTCCTGTCGATGGCGGCCTTCCTCGCCGTGGCGATCTTCGGGGTGATCGCCGGCATCGGGATCGCCATCGGCCTGTCGCTCCTCGGCTTCATCCTGCGGGCCTGGCGACCGCACGATGCGGTCCTCGGCCGGGCCGACGGGCTCAAGGGTTACCACGACGTGACCAGCCACCCGAACGTCCGGCAGATCCCGGGTCTCATCCTGTTCCGCTGGGACGCCCCGCTCTTCTTCGCCAATGCGGACCTGTTCCGGGAGCGGGTCCGCGAGGTCGTCGCCGAGACCGACCCGCCCGCCCGCTGGGTGGTCGTCGCCGCCGAGCCGATCACCGACGTCGACTCGACCGCCGCCGACATGATCGAGGAGTTGAGCGAGGAGCTCGACGACGCCGGGATCGAGCTCGCGTTCGCCGAGATGAAGACACCGGTGAAGGAGTGGCTCCGGCGCTACGAGCTCGAGTCGAAGATCGGTCGGGAGCAGTTCTTCTCCACGACGGGCGCGGCGGTCAAGGCCTACCTCGCCACCCACGACGTGCCGTGGGTCGACTGGGAGGACGCCGCCGAGGAGGCGGCCGAGCGCGACGCCGCGGAGCACGAGACCGCGGCGATCGATGCGGCCGAGCGCGGGCCCGGCGTGCCCGGTCCCGACTGAACCGACCGGCAGCGGATCGGCCGCGCCGGGTAGCATGACCGGAGTCGCACGCCGTTCCCCCAGGGTCGATCCCGACCCGAGGCGTGCCAGCCGAGGATGCCGGAGGCGAGCCCCGTTCGCCCCGGTGGAGAGGACGACAAGGACGGATGAGCGGGCTGCCTGAGCGAGCGAACGTCGTGGTCATCGGGGCCGGGATCGTCGGCAACAGCATGGTCCATCACCTGGCCCGGATGGGCTGGACGGACATCGTGCTCATCGAGAAGGGACCGCTCCCGAACCCCGGCGGCTCCACCGGGCACGCCTCGAACTTCATCTTCCCGACCGATCACAACAAGGAGATGACCGCCTTCACCCTGGACAGCGTCCGGCAGTACCAGGAGCTGGGGGTCTTCACCCAGAGCGGCGGGATCGAGGTCGCCCGAACACCCGAGCGGATGGAGGAGCTCAAGCGTCGGATGGCCTCCGCCACCTCGTGGGGGATCGCGTCGGAGCTGATCACGCCCGAGCGGGTCAAGGAGCTCGTCCCGTACCTCGACGCGTCGGTGATCCTGGGCGGCTTCTACACCCCGAGCGTCGGCGTGGTCGACTCGCTGCGGGCCGGCACCCTGATGCGCGAGGGCGCCCTGGCGAAGGGCGTCCTGACGATCTCGGCGATGACCGAGACGCTCGGCATCGACGTCGTCGACGGCCGGGTCAGCGGCGTCCGGACCGACAAGGGGGATGTCGCCACCGACACCGTCGTGATCTGCTGCGGCATCTGGAGTCCCAGGATCGCCCGGATGGCGGGCGCCTCGATCCCGCTCACCCCGGCCGTCCACCAGATGATCAGCGTCGGGCCGGTCCCCCAGTTCGCCGACACCGTCGGCGAGATCGTCTTCCCGATCGTCCGGGACATGGACACGAACATGTACGAGCGCCAGCACGGTGGCGACCTCGAGGTCGGCTCGTACGCCCATCGTCCGATCCTCATGGCCCCGGACGACATCCCTTCGCTCGAGGAGGCGGCGCTCTCACCCACCGAGCTGCCCTTCACCGACGACGACTTCGACCCCCAGATGGAGCACGCCCTCGAGCTGGTCCCCGACGTCCTCGGCGACGAGCGGGTCGGCGTCCGCTACGCCATCAACGGGCTGCTCTCGCTGACCCCGGACGGGATGCCGGTGCTGGGCGAGACGCCCGAGGTCAGGGGCCTCTGGTCGGCCGCCGCGATCTGGATCAAGGAGGCGCCCGGCATCGCCAAGGCCGTCGCGGAGTGGATGACCCACGGGACGTCCGAGATCGACTGCCACGCCTCGGACATCGCCCGCTTCTACGACCACCAGAAGACGGTCGCCCACGTCGAGGCACGCAGCGCCGAGGGCTTCAACAAGACCTACGGGATCGTCCACCCGATGGAGCAGTGGGCGTCGAACCGGGACGTCCGGCTGAGCCCCGCGAACCGCCGCCAGCGCGAGCTCGGGGCGGCCTTCTTCGAGGCCGCCGGCTGGGAGCGTCCGATGTGGTACGGCGCGAACGAGCCGCTCCTGGCCGAGTTCGGTGAGCGGGTGATGCCCCGGGCGGCCGAGTGGGAGTCGCGCTGGTGGTCGCCGATCATCAACGCCGAGCACCTCGCGATGCGCGAGCGGGTCGGGATGGTGGACCTGGCCGCGTTCGCGATCTTCGACGTGACCGGGGCGGGCGCGCTCGCCTACCTCCAGGGCCTGGTCGTCAGCCAGATGGACGTGCCGGCGGGCCGGGTGGTCTACACGCCCCTGCTCAACGAGGCCGGCGGGATCGTCGCCGACCTGACGATCATCCGGCTCGCCCACGATCGCTTCCGGGTGGTCACCGGCGGCGGGCTGGGGATGCGCGACAAGAAGTGGTTCACCGACCATCTGCCGACCGACGGCTCGGTCCAGCTCCACGACCAGACCTCCGCGCTCTACACGCTCGGCGTCTGGGGACCGCGGGCCCGCGACCTGGTGAGCGCCGCGACGAGTGCCGACCTCTCGAACGAGGCGTTCCCGTTCGGCACCGCACGGACGGTCGACATCGGACCGATCCGGACGCTGATGTCCCGGATCTCGTACGTCGGCGAGCTCGGCTGGGAGATCTACTGCCCGATGGAGGAGGGCCTCCGGCTGTGGGACGTCCTGTGGGAGGCCGGCCGGCCGCTCGGGCGTCGCCGCGGCAGGCATCGGCGTCTACGCCACGACCGGGCGGATCGAGAAGGGCTATCGGGCTCACGGCGCCGAGCTCGAGCTCGACTTCGACCTCGTCGAGGCCGGGATGACCCGGCCGAAGGTCAAGGAGGCCGACTTCGTCGGCCGAGGCCGCCTACCTCGAGCAGCGCTCTCGACCGCCGGCGGCCGTCCTGTGCACGCTCACCCTCGACGACCCGACGTCGGGCAGCGGGGTGAAGCGCTACATGATGGGCCGCGAGCCGGTCCTGACCCCGGACGGACGGCCGCTCGTCGACGGCAAGGGACGACGCTCGTACGTCACGAGCGCAGGGTCCGCCCCCTCGCTCGGGAAGCACCTCCTCATGTCGTACCTGCCGCCGGCCCAGGCCGTGGTCGGCACGAAGCTCGCCGTGGAGTACTTCGGTGAGCGCTACCCGGTGACCGTTGCCGTGGCCGGGAGCACCCCGCTCTTCGACCCGGAGAACGCGAGGATCCGCGGGTGAACGTCCTCGTCTGCGTCAAGCGGGTCCCCGAGACCGGGGGACGGGTGACCCTGACCGATGACGCCCAGGACATCGACACGCGCTATCTCGGGTTCACGGTGAGCCCGCACGAGGAATGCGCGGCGGAGGAGGCCGTCCGGATCGTCGAGGCGAACGGGGGGTCCTCCACGGTCCTCACCCTGGGCCCGGAGGCGGCGTCCGACCAGCTCCGGGACGCGATGGCCATCGGCGTCGACCGGGCGATCCTGCTCGAGACCGACGGCCGCGACTGGGATCCGGTCGCGACCGCCGGGGCGATCGTCGACGCCGTCCGGGCCGAGGCGGAGGCGGGGAGCGCCTACGACCTCCTCCTCTTCGGCAACGAGGCCGCCGACAGCGGCGACTACCAGGTCGGGATCCGGGTGGCCGTCGCGCTCGGCCTGCCGTGCATCAGCGGGGTGAAGTCGCTCGAGATCCACGACGGCGTGGCGACCGCCCGCCGCGAGGCCGCCGGCGGGTGGGAGGTCTTCGAGGTCCCCCTGCCCGCGGTCGTCTCGGTCCGCGAGGGGATCAACCTCCCTCGCTACCCGTCCGTCCCCGGACGGCTGCGGGCGAAGAAGAAGGAGATCGCCCGGTCCGCCCCGACGGCGCGGGCGGGCGGTCCGACGAAGCTCCGGCTGCGTCTGCCCGCCGAGCAGGAGCGGAGCGTCGAGGTCCTCGGGACCGGGGCCGAGGCTGCTCCGGCGGTGGTCGAGCTGCTGGTTCGGCTCGGGCTGGTGTCGGCATGATCCTCGTCTTCGTCGAGCACGACGGCGGCGTGGCCGGCCGCTCGTCGCTCGAGGCGCTCACCGCCGGCCGCCGCCTCGCCGCGACGACCGGCGTCCCGCTCGCGGCCGCCCTCTTCGGCCCGGGTGCCGAGGTCGCCGGATCGAGCCTCGGCGACGCCGGCGTGACGACGGCCCTGGCGATCGTCCACCCGGCGCTCGACGACTATGCCCCGGCCGCCTGGGGACGGGCCCTCGGCGGGCTCGCGTCGGAGCGCGGCGCGACCGTCGTCATCGCCGCCGGCACCGATCGCGGCAACGAGGTGCTGGCCTACGCGGCCGCGATGACGGGGACCGGGATGGCCGCGAACTGCGTCGAGGTCGCGGCCGGCGAGCCGTTCCTCGTCACCCGCCAGCGCTGGGGCGGCAGCCTCCTCGAGGAGGCCCGCCTGGATGGCTCGCCCCGCTTCCTCACGATCGCCGAGCATGCCCTGGAGCCGGAGCCCGCCGCCGTCCCGACCGCCGTCCAGGTCGTCGCGGTGCGACCGGAGCCGACCGCCGAGGACCTCCGCGTGCGGGTGGTGGGCCGGGTGGCGCCGGAGGCCGGCAAGGTGTCCCTGGCCGACGCCCGGGTGGTGGTCGGCGGGGGTCGCGGCGTGGGCGCGGACGGCTTCGGCCAGATCGAGGAGCTCGCCGGCCTGCTCGGTGGTGCCGTCGGGGTCTCACGGGTCGTGACGAGCGCCGGCTGGCGTCCCCACGCCGAGCAGGTGGGCCAGACCGGGACCCGGATCGCGCCCGACCTCTACATCGCCTGCGGGATCAGCGGCGCGATCCAGCACATCGTCGGCTGCAAGGCCGCCAAGGCGATCCTGGCCATCAACACGGACCGGGACGCGCCGATGATGAGCAAGGCCTCGTACGCGGTCATCGGCGACCTCCATGCGGTCGTCCCGGCGATCTCGGCCGAGATCCGTCGGGTCACCGGGCGGTAGGGTCACCGAGGCGAGGGAGCGAGTCGGCACCGAGGGCACGGTCATGAGCGAAGATCCCGACACCCTGCGTGAGGTCCGTACGAGGCTCGACGGCCTCCGCCTCCTCTATCGCGTTTCCACGGTGGAGCCACCGCCGGGATCGCCGACCCTCATCCACCTCCACGGGTTCGCGATCTCGGGCCGCTATCTCATGCCGACGGCGTCGCGTCTCGCCCCGTTCTACCGGACGTACGTGCCGGACCTGCCGGGGTTCGGTCGGAGCCAGCACCCGAAGAAGCCCCTCGGCATCCCGGAGCTGGCCGACGCCGTGGACCGGTTCATGGACCACGTCGGGGTCGAGCGCGCGGTCCTCCTCGGCAACTCGCTCGGCTGCCCGATCATCGCCGAGGTCGTCGACCGCCACCCGGAACGGGTCGAGCGGGTGATCTGGTGCTCGCCGGCCGGCGGCAAGCACAACCTGCCGGTCTACAAGGGCGCCGCCCAGATGGCCCTGGCGGCGATCCGCGAGCCGCTCGGGATGCTGCCGATCGCGACGACCGACTACCTTCGCTACGGGATCATCCCGTCGATCGACCTCCTCGACTCGATGCTCCACTACCCCACCATCCAGCGGATCTACGAGATGCGCATGCCGACCCTGGTCGTCTACGGAACCCGCGACCCGCTGGTGAGCCCGGAGCGGGTCGCCCACTATGCCCCTCTCCTCCCCCACGTCACCGCCGTCGCCCTCGAGGGAGCAGCGCATGCCATGAACTTCTCGCACCCGGATCAGCTTGCGAACATCGTCCATTCGTGGCTCGAGGGCCGCCCGATCGTCGCCGATCCGACGGCCAAGGGCGGGGTCCGGGTCGTCCGGTCCGAACGGCCACGATGAGCTCGACCGGGGAGGCGACCGGGTCCCCGGAGCACGCCGGACCAAGCGGTCGTCTCGACGGACGCCGGCGACGGCCCGTCGGTGATCCTCCTCCACGGCCTGGCCGGCTCGGGCCGCTGGTGGGCGCGCAACGTGCCCACCCTGGCTCGATCCTTCCGGGTGGTGGCCCTGGACCTGCCGGGGTTCGGGGCGACCCATCGCGACGCCCGGTTCGTGCTCACTCAGGTTCCCGGGCAGGTCCTCGCCGCGATGGACGCCCTCGGCATCGACCGGGCGCACATCGTGGGGCACTCGATGGGCGGCCTCGTGGCCGGTGGGCTGGCAGCCGACCATCCCGACCGCATCGACCGGCTGGTCCTCGTCGACGCCGGCTTCGTGTCGCTCGATCCGAGCGTGTTCGGCCGGCTGAGCGGGATGGTCGGGGCCGTCCGCTGGACGTCCCCGACCATCTATCCGGTCGTCGTGCGGGACGCGATCCGGTCCGGACCGGTCCGTCTCGCCCGGACCACGCTCCAGCTCCTCGAGGCCGACTGGTCGGCGAGGCTGCCGCGGATCGCCGCCCCGACCCTCATCATCTGGGGCGAGCACGACACCATCTGCCGACCACGGATCGGTCGGGAGATGGCCGCTCGCATCCCGGGGGCGCGACTCGTCGTCATCCCGGGCGCCGCCCATAGCCCGATGTGGGAACGGACGGCGGCGTTCGACCGCGAGATCCTCGATTTCCTGATCCATCAGACCGAGACGACGCCCCGGATCACGGCCTGACCGCTGGCTGAGCGAGAGGAGCGCGGAGTGAGCGATCTTCGCGAGATCTTCCACGGTGGCCCGACGACCTCCGTCGACCTGGAGCGCCTCCAGGACAAGCTCCTGTTCAGCCTGCCGCCGGTCCGCGACCGCTATGCCCGGTTCTTCATCCTGCTCGTCCTCTCGACGATCATCGCCGCCGGCGGGCTCCTCGGGAACTCGAGCGCGGTGATCATCGGGGCGATGATCGTGGCGCCCCTGATGACCCCGATGATGGCCGCTTCGGTGGCGATCATCACCGGCGACGGCCGGAACGTCGTCCGGTCGGTCGCGATCGTCCTCGTCGGGGTCGCGGTCGTCATGACGATCGGCTACCTCATGACCGGTGCCTTCCCGGCCGGGGCCGCGATCACCCCGGAGGTGAAGGCGCGGACCGCGCCCCGGATCCTCGATCTCATCATCGCCCTCGCGGCCGGGGCCGCCGGGGCGTTCGCCCTCGGTCGCGAGGATGTCTCCGACGCACTGCCCGGGGTCGCCATCGCCGTCTCGCTCGTGCCCCCGCTCGCGGCGGCCGGGATCTGTCTGGCGGCCGGCGACCCGGGACTGGCCGGGGGTGCCTTCCTCCTGTTCCTGACGAACTTCGTGGCGATCGTGGCCGCCGGCGTCGTCCTCCTCGCGCTGATGGGCTACCCGCGGGTGGCGCTCGGGCAGGTGAGCTCGGCGGCCCGCCGGCGCTCGATCGCGGTCATCGTCGTGTCGATCGTCATCGTCAGCATCCCGCTCGCGATCCAGAGTTACAGCGTGGCGAGCGACGAGATCCTTCGCGGGCAGGCCGACGCGGCGATCGACCACTGGCTCACCGGGACCGGCTACAAGGTCATCACCCTCCAGGCCCAGAGCGACACGGTCCAGGCGGCGATCCAGGGCGCATGGGCCGATCCCGCCGATGGCCACGCTGCTGGCCGACCTCCGCGCCGAGACCGATCGGACCATCGAGGTCACGGTCACCGCGTTCCCGGCCACGACGATCGAGGGAACGACACACCCCTGACCCGGTCCCGGCCTTCGTCGGCGGTCGCGCCCCGGGCGGTCACCCGCGGGCGTCGCGGGACCAGCGGGCTACTTGAAGCTCGCGACCACCTTCTCGGCGATCGTCGCGTCCGACGTCACGAGGTCGATGACGGAGTCGCCCTGCTCCCAGACGTAGTCCTGCGAGCTGCCGTCGCCGTAGTCGATGACCGTCACCGTCCGGCCTGCGATGGTCTTCTGGGTGGTCGTCACCCCGGATGCCCCGGCGGCGAGCCAGCTCTGGGTCAGTGCGTCATGGAGCGCCGGAGCGCCGATACCCTTCACCCGGAACGCGACGATGTCCGCGTCGACCGTGCCGTTCGGGTCGTACGCCTCGGCGATCTCCACCTGGTCGGCGCTCGCGCCGAGGGTCTTCAGCTTGGCCACGAGCGCCTGGGTCGCCGAGTCGTCGCCCAGCCCGCTCAGTCCCTTCGTGCTCTGGCTCGTGAGGGTGGCGCCGGCTACCGTCTTGGGCAGGAGGGCTTCGAGGTCGGGGACGTCATGCGCCTCGGGGACGTCCGTGCCGAGGTCTTCGGAGGCGGCGGCATCGGTCGGACCCGCGTCCGACGCCGCCGGTCCGACCGAGTCGGCGGGACCCACCGTCTCGGCGGCGCCGGCGCCGGCCGAGCCCTGGGCGGCGACCATCGCGTCGTCCACGGCCTGGGCCGCCTGCTCCAGGTCCGCCGGATCGACGCCGGAGGAGGCCGCGATGCTGGCGACGAGCGGCCCGCGGCGGATGTAGACCGACGTCGACGAGCCGTTCGCATCCTGGGTCGCGACGACTTCGTCACCCATGTCCGCGAAGGGGACCTCGGCCCCACCGGCGGCGAGGTCGCCGTCGCGCGACCGGACGAGGGCCAGGTGGCCGTCGGCGCCGAAGCAGCTGATCCGGAGGGTCACCGCTGCCGAGGCCGCTGCCGGGCTCGCGGAGGCCGCCGGGCCGGCGAACGAGGCGCCGTAGCCGTCGGAGTAGAAACCGCTCGCGGACAACGCCCACCCGGCGGGCAGGGTGTCGGCGGCCGGCAGGGCCCGCCAGGCGATCGTCCGGCATTCAGCATCGCTCGACGCCGATGGGCGACCGAGCTCGAAGAACAGCGCGGCGCCGGCGAGCACGAGGGCGGCGATGCTGGCGATCCCGACGAGGATCAGGCCGTTCGAGCCACCCGTGCCCGAGCTGCCGTTCGCGCCGGATCGCCGTCGTCCGCGACGGCCGCCGCCGGACGACGGCTGGGAGGGAGCGCCGGGACCGGTCGTCTGGGTCATCGTCGACTAGGGTAGCCGACCCACCGCCGGACGGCTGGCGACGCGATCCCCCGGGGCGAGATGGAGCGGGAGACGGGTCTCGAACCCGCGACATTCAGCTTGGAAGGCTGACGCTCTACCGACTGAGCTACTCCCGCCCGAGGTGACGAAGGTACCGCTGACGGACCCGCCGCTCGATCCCGCGGCGCCGCTCAAGGGAGTCTACCAGCACTTCCTCGCCGTCCCGATGCGCCACTCTTCCCGATCCGGATCACCATCAGGCGCGACGAGCCCGCCGAGCGAGGCGAGAGCCAGGTACGACCTGGAGGGCGTTCGGTCGGGACGCCACTTGACCTTCATGTGACTCGAAGGGGTACGGTCAGCCTGTGAACGTCTCAGGACTCGCCGAGCGCCCGGGGAGCGACGCCGCGGCCGCGGTCGTACCGACACCGGCAGGGTGTGTCCGCCCGCCTCGAGGCGAGGCGAGATGAGCGCGCCGGTCGCGACGCGTGCCCCTGCGGAGGCGGCGGAGCCGGCGCTCGCCCGGCTGTCCACGTTGGACCGCTTCCTCCCGGTGTGGATCCTCGCGGCGATGGCCCTGGGCCTGGGACTGGGTCGGTTGCTCCCCGACCTGAACGACGCGCTGGACGCGGTCAAGATCGGCACGATCTCGCTGCCGATCGCCCTGGGCCTGCTGATCATGATGTACCCGGTCCTGGCCAAGGTCCGCTACTCGGAGATCGGCCGGATCACCGGGGATCGGACCCTGCTGGCAACGTCCCTGGTCCTCAACTGGGTGATCGGTCCGGCGCTGATGTTCGCCCTGGCCTGGATCTTCCTCCCGGACCAGCCGGAGTTCCGGACCGGCCTGATCATCATCGGCCTGGCGCGATGCATCGCCATGGTCCTCATCTGGAACGACCTGGCCTGCGGCGATCGGGAGGCGGCCGCGGTCCTGGTCGCCATCAACTCGGTCTTCCAGATCGTCGCCTACTCCGTCCTGGGCTACTTCTACCTCGAGTTGCTGCCGACCTGGCTGGGCCTCCAGACCGCCACCCTCGACGTGTCGATGTGGGACATCGCGAAGATCGTCCTCGTCTTCCTCGGCATCCCGCTCGTCGCCGGCTACCTGACCCGTCAGTGGGGGGAGCGGACCCATGGCCGGGAGTGGTACGAGACCCGCTTCATCCCGCGGATCGCACCGTGGGCCCTGTACGGGCTGCTGTTCACCGTGGTGCTCCTGTTCGCCCTCCAGGGCGAGGTCATCACCGCCCAGCCACTGGACGTCGCCATGATCGCCGTCCCGTTGCTGGCCTACTTCCTGATCATGTGGTTCGGATCGTTCGCGCTCGGCCTGCGGCTGGGGATGCCCTACGAGAAGAACGCCAGCGTCGCCTTCACGGCCGCGAGCAACAACTTCGAGCTGGCGATCGCGGTCTCCATCGGCGTGTTCGGGGTCACCTCGGGCGAGGCGCTCGCCGGCGTGGTCGGACCGCTCATCGAGGTGCCGGTGCTCGTGGGCCTGGTCTATGTCTCTCTCTGGGCTCGGCGGCGATTCTACCCGGGAGGGGTGGTCACGCCGGCCTGAACGCGAGCCGGGGATCGCCAGGTGCCCCGGCCACCGCACTCATCGCACCATCGGTGCTCCAGAGCCGGTCGGGCCGAACGGACCCCGCTCTTCGGGCCGTCCGCCAGGTGGACGACTCACTCCAGACTGATACACCTTCGAATGTGATGAACGCGACCCTCCCGCTCGACCACGACCCGGCGGCGACGCATGGGACGTGACCTGCCGGTCCTCCAGGATCTTCGCATGACGCTGCCGGCACCGGACGTCGAGGCCGTGACGTCCACTGCAGCGCTCCTCGCCGACCCGATCCGGGCAAGCATCATCCGGATGCTCCGCGACGGCCCGGTGTGCGTCTGCGAGATGGCCGCGGCGCTCGGCGCGCGCGAGAACAACGTGAGCAATCACCTCGCTCGGCTCCGCGAGGCCGGTCTGGTGCGCGCAAGCCGTTACGGCGCCGACACGCGGCGGGTCTACTACGAGCGCGACGACGAAGGCTGCCGCCGTGCCCTCGATCTCGTCGGCGACGTCCTGCGATGACCGCCCTGACGCTTCGCCGCGCGCAGGTGCCCTTCTGGCCGATGGTCGGCCTCGGGGTCTTCGCCTGGCTGGTCGCCTGGTTCGTGACGCTCCCGCTGGCCAACTGGGTCGCCTATGACCTGCTCGGCCTCCAGCCGGGCACGCAGCTCGGCGACGCCGTCGCGTTCTTCCTGTACGACGTGCCCAAGGTCCTGCTGCTCCTCACGGGCATCGTGACCCTCGTCTCGTTCCTGCGCTCGTTCGTCTCGCCCGAGCGGGTGCGGCGCGCCCTCGCCGGACGGGGCGTCCTGCCCGGGACCCTGGCGGCGGCCGGCTTCGGGGTCGTCACCCCGTTCTGCTCCTGCTCGGCGGTGCCGCTGTTCATCGGGTTCGTCGAGGCCGGGGTCCCGCTGGGGGTCACGTTCGCGTTCCTCGTCGCGTCGCCGATGGTCAACGAGATCGCGATCGTCCTGCTCTGGGGCCTGTTCGGCGCCCAGGTCACGCTGATGTACATGGCGTCCGGCCTCCTCGTGGCTGTGGTGGCCGGTCTGGTCATCGGTCGGCTCCACCTGGAGCGGTACGTGGAGGACTACGTCTGGGCGATCCACTCGTCGGGTGGCGGCCAGTCGATCGAGATGAAGCTGACCCTCCAGGACCGGGTGCGCGACGCCTGGACGTCCACGCGAGGCCTCGTCTGGAAGGTCCTCCCATTCGTGCTCGTCGGGATCGGTATCGGTGCCGTCATCCACGGCTTCGTGCCCACAGACCTCGTCGTGTCGATCGGCGGCAGCGGCAACCCGCTCGCGGTCCCGGCTCTCGTGCTCCTCGGCGTGCCGCTCTACAGCAATGCCGCCGGGACCATCCCGATCATCGAGGTCCTCATCGCCAAGGGCCTGCCGATGGGCTCGGCGCTCGCGTTCATGATGGCCATCACGGCCCTGTCGTTCCCGGAGATGGTGATCCTCCGGCGGGTCATGAGGCCCCAGCTGATCGCGGTCTTCGTCTCCGTGGTCGGTGTCGGGATCCTGTTCGTCGGCTACCTCTTCAACGCCCTCTACGCCTGAACCCCGGAAAGGAGTCCGCATGATGAAGAAGATCGAGGTCCTGGGACCCGGCTGCAACAATTGCATGCGGCTGGAGAAGAACACCCGCGAGGCCGTGGCGATGGCCGGGGTCGAGGCGGAGATCATCAAGGTCACCGACTACGCCGAGATCATGGGCTACGGGATCATGAGCACGCCCGGCCTGGTCATCGACGGCAAGGTCGTCAGCTTCGGCCGGGTGCCCTCCGTCGGCGACATCGCGGCCTGGCTGGGCGAGTAGCCGCCGCGGATCGGATCGCCAGGGATCGTTCGGCATGGCGCCGCTGACGGCGCCGACAGCGGACCCGCCCGGGACTCACGGGACGGGGACGACCACCACGTACTTGCCGTCCTTGTCCGGGTAGCTGCCCCGGGGCCGCTTCCAGGGCAGGAAGTCGACCGACAGGTCGTCGACGAGGTAGCTGGCATCGGGTCCCCGTGAGTAGCCCCAGATGGTCGAGAACCGCGGGTACCAGACATCCTCGATGTTCACCGCGGTGACCGTGAAGTCGCCGGCCGCGGGATCGGCGGTCGCGTCGAACCCCGACATCACCCAGGAGTGCGCTCCCCGCCAGACCATGAGCCCGGCGGGCCGGCCGGTCAGCCGGATCTGGCGCGCCGCGATGTGGATCGCCGTCCGGATCGAGCCGGCGGCCCGGACCTCGTAGTTCCCGTAGCCCAGCTGGGCCAGGCCCTGCGCCCAGCCCTCCGGCTCGGCCGCGCCATCGGGCGCCGGGGCGATCGATCGTCCCAGCTTGAACAGGCGGTTCTGCAGGTCGCGCGACTTGTCGGCGCCGGTGTCCATGATGTTCATCGACGTCTGCATCGCGGCGGCCACGCACCACGTGTCGGTGAACTCGCCGACGAAGTCGCCGGGCTGGAAGAGGTCCATCGAGAAGGGGCCCGGCTTCGGGGTCGGCGACGACGCGATCGCGCTCGGAGCGACGCTCGCGACGGGCGACGCGGCAGCCGGGCCGCCGCTCCCGGCCGGGCCGACCCCGCTCGCCACGGGAGCCGAACTACCGGCCGACCCAAGGGGGGTCGGCTCGCCGCTCGCCGGCGGGTTCACCCGGGCCCACGGCGTCACCGCGGGGCCCGCCCCGATCGACACGCCCGACACCACCCGGCCCGTCGCGAACACCGCGCCGACCGTCAGGACCACCAGGACGGTGCCCATGATCGCGGTCGCCAGGCGACCCCGGACGGGCTCGGTCAGGCCGGGCAGGATGATCGGCCGTCGCCGGACCGCGCCCGGCGGGCCGATCCGGGCCATCCGCGGCGCGAGGACGATCGCCAGGATCGCGAGCTTCACGGCCATGCCGGCGGCGAAGCTCGCGGGGATCGCCACGATCCCCGACGGGAGGAGCGACTCGGCCACGGCGACCGTGACGATGAACCCGACGACCGAGGCGATCGACGGCAGGAGCGTCTCGTGGGTGGCGTAGACGGCCCGGCTCAGGAGGTGGGTGAGGCTCTCGAGCGGGACCGCGATCGCGAACAGGGCCAGGACCATCCCGGTCCGGGTGATGTCTTCCTCGTCGAAGGCCCCGCCGCCCAGGAGCAGCCGGATCGCCGACTCGGCGATGACGAACAGGACCGCTGCGCCGACCACGGTGATGACCGTGATCGAGAGGAGCGTGGTCCCGAAGGTGCGACCGAAGCCGCGCCGGTCTCCCCGGGCGAATTGAACGGACAGCGCCGGAAAGGCCGCGATCGCGAACGATGCCCCGATCAGGCTCACCGGCACGCTGGCGAAGTTGCGGGCGAAGCTGACCGAGCTGACCGACCCCGGGACCAGCGTGGAGGCGAGGGCCGTGAAGAACAGGAACGTCAGCGGCTCGATCGGGTGGCTGACCATCTTCGGGATCATCAGCCGCACGAACTCGGCCAGCCCCTTGGCGCGGAGGCCGAGCCGCACCCGCGGCCGGAACGACGTGCGGCTGATGCCGACCAGGCGGATCCCCAGGTGGGCGAGCGAGCCGACCACCGCCCCGATCGCCGCCGCGTAGATCCCGTAGCGATCCGCGAACAGGAGCGTCCCGACCACGATCCCGCCGTTGTAGAAGAGCGGCGCCAGGCCGTACCAGAAGAACCGGCGCTCGGCCACCAGGATCTCGCCGAGGACGATCGAGGCGGCGAAGATCACCGGCGTCACGCACATCAGGCGGAAGAGCGAGATGTACAGGTCGCGCTGGGCGCCCTGGAACCCCGGCGCGATGAAGGCGGCGGTCTGCGGGGCGAAGATCGCCAGGAGCCCGGCCGCGATGGCCATCACCACGACCGCGTAGGTCAGGATCGTCCGGCCGAACTCGCGCGCCTCGCGCCCAGCCTCGGTCGCGAGCCCGGTGAAGATCGGCACGAATGGGGCGACGAGCCCACCGGCGATGAGGACGTCGAGGGCCAGCTCGGGCAGGACGAACGCCGCGTTGTAGGCGTCGAGCTCGCCGCTCGCCCCGAAGGTATGGGCGAAGACCCGGTCCCGGACGAGGCCCATGACGTAGCCGGCCAGGGTCAGGACGGACAGGACGATCGCCCCGACGGGGATCAGGGTCAGGAAGAGGGTGCGGGCGCGCCGGAGACGACTCGTCGGTCGAGCGGCCGGCTCCTGATCGTTCACCGTCTCCATCGGTCACGGAGGATAGTGCGCGACCGGGCGGAACCCCGCCATCCCCCCGTTCGTCCCGGCGGGCCACCGGTCCGGTGGCGCACACTCCGTGGTGCGTCCGCGTCGTCGTGGATCCCGGTGCCTGGAGGCGTCTGATGTTCGTTCCCTTGTCGGTCCTCGAGTTCCGCGATCGCGCCGCGACCTACTTCGGCGACAAGGTCGGGGTCGTCGACGGAGACCTGTCGTTCACCTACCGCTCGTTCGGTGAACGGACCCACCGGCTGGCCCATGCCCTGCGCGGACTCGGCGTCGAGAACGGCGACCGGGTCTCGTTCATCACCTACAACACCCATCACCTCCTGGAGGCGTACTACGGCGTCCTCGAGGCGGGGGCGGTCCTCAACCCGATCAACATCCGGCTGGCGCCGCACGAGATCGGCTACATCCTCGACCACGCCGGATCGTCGGTGGTGGCCTTCCATCGCGACTTCACGCCGCTCGTCGAGGCGATCGCGCCCGGCCTGAGCCGACGACCGACCTTCGTCGTCCTCGACGGTGAGGCGGGGCCGCTCGCCGGTCACGAGTACGAGTCGCTCCTGGCGACCGGCTCGGCCGACCCGATCGAGCCCCACATCGACGAGAACGCGATCGCCGAGCTGTTCTACACGAGCGGCACCACCGGCCTGCCGAAGGGCGTCGCGATGACCCATCGGGAGCTCCATCTCCATGCCCTGTACGCCCAGCTCGGGATCGCGTTCGACGAGGACGACGTCGTCCTCCACGTCGTGCCCCTCTTCCACGTGAACGGCTGGGGGACCCCACATTTCGTGACGATGATCGGCGGCCGCCACGTGATGCTCCGGAAGTTCGACCCGGTCAGCCTCATGGAGCACGTCGAGCGCTACCGGGTGACCCGGCTGCTCGCCGTGCCCGCGATCTTTAACGCGCTCCTCCACCACAGCGCTCGCGCCTCGCACGACCTGTCCAGCCTCCGCCAGGTCATCATCGGCGGCTCGCCGGCGTCACCCGCCCTCGTGGCCGCGCTCGAGGAGCAGCTCGGGGTCAGCGCGATCTGCGGGTACGGCCTGACCGAGACCGCACCGATCGTCACCCTGGCCCAGCCTCGACGCTTCCTCACCGAGTCCGAGCCCGAGCGACGGCTCGAGCGCCAGGCGATGACCGGCTGGCCGCTGCCCGGCGTCCGCGTGCGGGTCGTCGACCACGAGGGCCGCGACGTCCGGGCCGACGGCGAGCAGATCGGCGAGATCCTCGTCCGGGGCAACACCGTGATGGACGGCTACTACCGCGACCCTGAGGCGACCGGCGCCACGATCCGCGACGGCTGGCTGTACACGGGCGACATGGCGATCATCGACGAGCACGGCGACGTCCTGATCAAGGACCGCTCGAAGGACGTGATCATCCGCGGTGGCGAGAACATCTCCTCGGTCGAGGTCGAGAACGCGATCGCGGCCCATCCGGCCGTGCTCGAGGTCGCCGTCGTGTCCGCCCCGGACGAGAAGTTCGGCGAGGTGCCGATCGCCCTCGTCGTCCTCAAGCCCGGCGCGGAGGCGAGCGCGAAGGACCTGAAGGCGCACTGCCGGAGCCACCTGGCCCGGTTCAAGGTGCCGAAGGAGTTCCAGTTCCGGGACGCCCTGCCCAAGGGCGGCACCGGCAAGATCCTCAAGGCCGAGCTGCGAGAGCCGTTCTGGAAGGGAATGACCTCCCGCGTACACTGATTCCGGGCGGTCGGATGCAACGGTGACGGAGCCGGACTATGGTTCCGGCCATGCGCTTCTTCCGCCAGGCCCCATCCATGCCCTCCCCCACCGATACCCTGCTCGGCCGACCGACCCCCATGGCGATACCCGACCACCACACCGTCCTGGGGGTGCCGATCGCCCCGCCGTGGCCGCAGGGCATCCGGACGGCGATCTTCGGGCTGGGCTGCTTCTGGGGGGCCGAGAAGGCGTTCTGGAAGACGCCCGGCGTCTACTCGACCGCGGTCGGCTACGCGGGCGGCAGCACCCCGAACCCGACCTACCGCGAGGTCTGCTCGGGCAAGACGGGCCACGCCGAGGTGATCCTCGTGGCGTACGACCCGGCGCTGTTGACCTACGAGCAGTTGCTCAAGGTCTTCTGGGAGGACCACGACCCGACCCAGGGGATGCGCCAGGGCAACGACTCCGGGACCCAGTACCGCTCGCTCATCGTCGTCGGCGACGAGCAGGAGCGCCGGATCGCCGAGACGTCACGGGACGCCTATGCCGAGCGCCTCCGCGCCGCCGGCTTCGGCCCGATCACCACCGAGATCCTCGACGACGTGCCGTTCTACTACGCCGAGGATTACCACCAGCAGTATCTCGACAAGAAGTCAGACGGGTCAGGGTATTGCCCCGACCATCGGACCGGCGTGAAGATGCCCGACGACTTCGTGGTCACGCCGCTGCATTACGTCGACTAATCCGGTCTGAAGGAGGTATTCCCGACTTCAGGCTCAGGTTGGGCGCCGTGTCAGTCTAGGAACACAGACCCGTCAGCCTGAGCTCGGGCGACGGCACGGGCGTGAGTTGCCCGGGCGAAGTGACCCGGGTGGACGGCGCGGAGTTCTCGCTTCGGCCCGGCAGCACGCTACGCGAGCACAGCCGCGCTGAATCGCAGCCTTGACTTTCGGCGTGGCCCGGCGGACGGTCTGGACATGCTCCCACCGGTCCGTCGCTCCGCCGCTCGACGTTTCCGCCCGGCCGTACCTCTTGCCGTCGCCATGGCGCTCGTCCTGGCCGGTTGTCTGGGGACTGGCGACGATCCGGCCAAGCTCCGGCAGCAGGCCCGCGCCGCACTCACCCGTTGGGCCGACGCGGTCGCAGCGGCGGGCGGCCCGTCGCCGGTCGTGCTCGTCGGCGAGCTGACCGGCCAGGTCGGCGACTGGGAGGCGGCGGTCGGCGACAACAACAAGCGCGCGCTGATGGCCGGCCTGGTCGAGGCAGACGCCAGCCTGCCGGCAGCGACACCACCGGACGGCGAGGTTCGCTGGCAGGACGGCACGACGGCGTCGGTCGCCTTGTTCTCCGCGCAGCAGGCTGTCGCCGCGATCAAAGCCGGCACGTCGGAGCCATGTGGCGACTGCACGTCCCTGCGGATCACCGACGCGCGGTTGACGACTGGCCCGATCGAGACGAGCCGCGGAGCCGCCACCGCGCCCATCTGGGACCTCACTGTGGAGGGCACGGCGGCCACCGTGACACGCGTGGCCATCGCCGACGCGATCGCCATCGTCCTGCCGCCCTGGAACTCCAACGATCCGCCGGTCGGACTCGCAATCGAATCGGCTAACGGGACGGTCGCAGGGCGCCAGCTCACGGTCGCGTTCGTCGGGGCACCGTTGCCGGGTGATCAGCCGTGCGGCGAGGACTACACGGCCGAGGCGGTCGAGTCCGACCTGGCCGTCGTCGCCATCGTGACGCGCCATCCGCACCTGACGATGGGGGCTTGCACGGCCGTTGGGGCGCCACGAACCGCGACGCTCGAGCTGGCCGCTCCGCTCGGGGAGCGCACGGTGCTCGAGGTGCAGCAGGGCCGCCCGGTGCCCGTCACGCTGACTCCCTGAGCAGATCCTGACCCGCTCCTGACGACCCCAGGGCTATAGGCTGACTCATGTCGCGCAGGGAACCCCCGGGGCTACCAGTGCGACAACTCGACAGGGGTAGCGTGCCCCATCGGGCTCGGCTTGGAGGCGAAGGCGGGGCAGTCTCAACTGTCGTGACACGGGCGCACCGGGCCTACGGCTACCATGCCTATCCATGGAGCCTGACGGACGCGACGATGAGGGCGTATCCGACCAACCTGCCCGGCTGATGCATGGCGGCGGTCGCACGTCCCGAGCCGCCGATGTGTTACCGCTCGACCGCTTCAACGCGTTCACTGATGGCGTCTTCGCCATCGCCATCACGCTGCTCGTGCTTGAGCTCACCGTTCCGGCTGCGGACGTTCGCCTGTTGCCGGCGCTCGCAGAGCAGTGGCAGGAGTTCCTCGGCTACCTGATCAGTTTTGTGTTCATCGGGGGGATCTGGGTCAGTCACGCCGGGATGACCAAATTGATGCGGCAGTCCGACACGTTGGCCTACGGCATCGACCTCCTGATGCTGCTCTTCGTCGCTGTCCTTCCGTTCTCGACCAACCTGATGGTTACCCACCTATCCGGTCCGGACGTTGAGGCCGCGGTCGTCATCTATGGGGTGAACGTGCTCCTCGCGTCCCTCGCCCTGAGCCTCCTGATGTTCTACATCGCAAGCGAGCCGTCGCTCGTACTCGACGGGGTCGCTGACGAGACGCTAGATGCGAAGGTCAGGCAACGGTGGGTCATCATCGCGCTGAATGTCGCGGGCATCGCCCTCGCTGTCGTCGCGCCCCTCGCCGCTGTCGGTGTGTACCTCGTCATGACGTTCCTCGCGCTCCTGCGGCCGCTGGTCCACCTTCGACGGCGCCGGCGTTAGGACTACGCGGCGAGCAATAGGCTGACCTGCCTGAGAACCCGAACGGCTACTGCCCCAACCACGCGACCGGCGTGAGGCTGCCGGACGGCTTCGTGGTCACGCCGCTGCAATACGTGGACTGACGAGGCGAGTGCCGTCGGCGCGGCCGGGCCCCCTCAACGCTCCTTCTGCCATATCGACCTCGGAGTGCCTGTAGCCGATTGCGAATGGCCTCGCTCCTTGTCCGTCACCATGCTTGCCTGAGGAAGGGTGACCGACCGACCATAGGGAGGCAGGTTCGTCGAGGCCGCTACCCTTGGCGGCCACAAGAGCGAGATGGGCAAGACTGGTGATCCTCCCCAAGATCCGGGATCCGCGGTTCATCACCGTGCGTCGCGGCGGGACCCTCCAAGACGACGATCATCGTCTTCTCGCGATGTGGGCGGCTGACTGCGCGGAGCACGTGCTGCACCACTTCGAGCAGGCACGGCCGAAGGACGGCCGTCCTCGTCGGGCGATCGACCTCGGGCGTGCCTGGGCGCGAGGTGAGATCACGTGGGCAGAGGCCCGCACGGCGGCCGGCCACGCAAACGCCGCGGCCAGGGACCTGAGTGTGGCAGCACGGCATACCGCGTACGCTGCCGGCCAGGCCGCGGCGGTGGGCCATGTGGCGGCCCACGAGCTCGGTGCCGCGGCCTACGCGATCAGGGCGGCGGGAGCGGCAGCGCCTGAAGACGAGTGCGAGGCGGCTGGCCGCGTGGAGTGCCAGTGGCAGCGCGCCCAACTCCCCCGCGAGATCCGGGAACTCGTGCTCGACGACCAGCGGCTGCGCAACGAGTTGTGCTGGTTTGCGTTCGACTGCTGACACGGCTCGCCCCCGCTGTCGCGCCGCCACCGCCACTGGCTCCACGCCGCCTGCCAGTCGGGGAACCGGTCCGGCAGATGCCGCCACTGCCAGCCCGTCCGCGCGAGCCGCAAGGATCGCGTCCAGGATGTCGCGCCTCGGGCATGGACGATCCGTTTGACGGGCCGACCCCGCGGCGCCTAGGCTCAGGTCAAGGGTGCGCCGCATGCGCGAGGCTGCCCGAGGGATGGAGGGCTCACGATGATTCGGCGGATCACCGGGATCATCCTTGGAGTGGTGGCCTTCTTGATCGTGTACTGGCTCTCTGGCGGGATGGCGACACCGGCCACGCCCAACTGGGCACTGGCGCTCCTCGTCGGCCTGGTGGTGGCGCTCATCTGGCCGTGGATCATGGGCCTGATCGTGGTCAGGCGCGCTCGGCAGCGCCGCCAGAACGAGATCGACCAGGAAGTCCAGAAGCAGCTCGCGCAGCAGCAGAAGAACCCACCGCCCTCCTGATCCCCGGGCCGAGCTGCCCTGACCTGTCTGAGAAGTCAGATGGGTCAGGGAATTGCCCGAACCACGCGACCGGCGTGAAGCTGCCGGACGACTTCGTGGTCACCCCCTGCAGTACGCGGACTGACCGCGGTCTGCGATTTCGCGCCTAGCGGTCGCAAACGCCGACGTGCATCTCACACTACGGCGCTGATCCGTATTGCTCGAACCACGCGGCTGGCGTGGTCTGAGAACCGAGGCCCGGGAGCCTGCCCGGACCATCGAACCGGCGTCACATTCCCCGATGTCGTAGTCACGCCACTGCAGCACGTCGACTAGCGAGCTACACAGGCGTAAGGCTCCCAGTACCACTCCTCGGTGACCTTGGCGATGAGATCGCCCTCGAACTCGACCGGTACGATGCGGCGGGTACGATGACGCCGGAGGTGACCCGATGACCGACCCGATCGCGGACCTCATCGGCGACTACCGCGCGTTCACGGCGCTGCAGCGCGACCGCCTCGCCGCGCGCGGCATCGACATCGCGCCGTACGAGTTGAGCCACCTGGCGGTCCGCGTCCCCGAATGGGACCAGTACGTCCACCTCAGGACCATCCTCGAGCGGTACGCGGTCGCCAACCTCGAGAACGTGTGGAACGGACGGCCGATCTCCAAGATCCTCCTCGCCGAGCCGCTCCGCGTCCTCGACGGCCAGGTCGTGCCGCTCATCGAGCTCATCCCGCCCGTCCACCAGCGTGTCTACAAGATGGGCCTGGAGCACCTCGGCGTGGTCGTCGGCGAGGAGGTCGACGCCTTCTCCGGTCGGCACCGGGCAGCACTGACCGGCCAGCAGTTCCAGAGCCCGACGAACGAGCCGTATTACGTCCTGTTCGAGGACTTCACCCACGTGAAGTTCTACCGCCGCTCGCTGCGCGCAGAGGTCGAGCTCGAGGGCGGGACGTTCGACGGCGTCCACCACGTCGACGACTGGGTCCCGCAGCGCCTGGTCACGGCGACCGGCCCGAACCCCCTGCCCCGGTGAACGAGCCTCGCGCCGTCGGCGGGCTCCTGGACCTGATCGGGCGCGTCGTCGTCGGTCGCGGCCGTATAGGGACCGCGAGAAGGCAGCCAGGACCTCCCAGGTGTCGTGCTTGGCAGCAACCTGGTTGAGAAGTCAGATGGGTCAGGGTATTGCCCGAACCACTCGACCGGCGTGACGTTTCCGGATGACTTCCTGGTGACGCCGCTGCGGTATATCGACTAGCTCGCGACGGAGCGGTCCCCGCCTCACTCGGCGCCGGCCGCCAGCGAATAGAAGCTGATGGCGGCCACGGACAGCTGGATGCACAGAGCGAGCGCGTACACGGTGAGCGACGCGAATACCAGGGCATTCAGTCCGAACAGGATTGTCGCTGTGAACCCTGAGGCCACGACGAACCGCGTCCAACGGACCCAGGGGATCCCCGACTGGATCAGCTGTCGACTCCTGACGCTGATGACGAACAGCGCGTAGACGAAGACCACTGCGCTCGAGAGGACGATCGTCGTTCGTGCATCGTCGAGAGCGGGGAAGATCACCGCGGGCAGCAGGCTCTCGAACGTCACGTTGAAGCTCGTCGACACGATGCCGCGGAGTCGGTAGCGCTGGCCGACCGTCCAGCCGGCCCTGTCCGATGCGAGTCCTGGTGCGATCGCCGCGAAGCCAGCCACGACGACGGCGATCGTCGCGATCCCGATCAGGAGGGCCTCACCGGGCATGCGTCGCCTCGATCCGCGCGATCTCCTGCATTCGCATCACCGTGAACCGCCTCCGACTCATGACGGGTCCCTCACCCGACGAACGCCGGAGACACCGCAGCGAACGATACAGGGCATCAGTGCACGCAGGTCGATCCCAGCGATCGGCTGACTCACTGGGAAGTCAGATGGGTCAGGGTATTGCCCGAACCACTCGACGGGCGTGAAGCTGCCGGACGATTTCGCGGTCACCCCGCTGCAGTGCGTCGACTGACGGCAGTCCGGGGAGTCATCCTCCCGCGGCCTGTCGCGCGTAATCCTCGGCGTCGTACCAACCGCGCGACGACTTCACGCGGAGGTCCGCGTCCACGTCCCACTCCTCCCACCCGACGACTCGCAGCGGATTCCCGCTCGCGGAGTGGCTCCCGGTGAACGTCCACAGGTAGACGACGTGATCGCCAGCGATGCGCAACCCGTCGCAGGCGAGCCTCAGGTCAGGGACGTCTGCGTAGAAGCCCGCGGCCATCTGGGCGACGCCTGCACGGCCCTCCCACGGCTCGCCGCGATTGATGACGATCCGGCCATCAGGGGCGTAGAACTCCGCGACGGCCTCGGCTGAACCGGAGTTCCAGGCCGTGGTGTAGCCGTCCGCGACATCCTTCATCCGACCGTGATCGATCATGTGGCTGGCTCCCTCTCGCATCCATCAGCGTCGGGTCACGCTACACCCGGGCGTCAATGACGCTCGGCGCCCGCATCGGGCGGGGTTCGACGGAGCTCGCATGGGTCGTACCTTCGCCCGCCAAGAAGTCAGATGGGTCAGGGTATTGCCCGAACCACTCGACGGGCGTGAAGCTGCCGGACGATTTCGCGGTCACCCCGCTGCAGTGCGTGGACTCACCCTAGGGGCCGTCGCTGTCGGGGCGGACCGGGTCGCGACGGCTACGATGCATCGCATGTACCTCGACGCACTCGGATTCCTCGATGACGAGCGTGACGCCTTCCGGCCGTTCGAGGCCCTCGCCGACCTGACCGACGACCAGCTCGGCGTCCCGGTCGCGGGCGCCCACGGCTGGTCGGGCCGCCAGCTGATGGGCCACCTGCTGTCCGGGCAGGAGGTGGCCCTCGCCGTCGCCACCGAGCTTGCGGTGAACGAGACGAGTCCAGCCAAGGAACGCGCGGACGCGGATTGGGACACGCGCGGCGGGGAGGTCGTGAACGCCGAGATCGACGCGCGCTGGGCGGCGCTCCCGATGGACGACCTGCGCGCCCAATTCGCCACGCTGCCGGGACACCTCCGCGGCTGTCTCACGGTCGTGCCCGAGAGCCGCTGGCTCGATCATGGCGATCACCAGCGCTTCTTCCTCTCCGAGACGACCGCGCACTACGAGGACCACGTCGACGACCTCGCGGCGATCCTTGCCGCGGCCGGCCGATGACGCTTCGCGACCTGCTGGCCGACGCCAGCCAGGTCCAACGGAGCGCCTGGCCGTCATCCAAGGATCCCGGCGATAGGGCGGTCGAGATGCGGCGCGCTATCGAACACCCGTGGGATGACCGCGCGATGCCGTTCGGGTCGCCTCGCCAGGGCATCCGGTCAGGCCGACCCTCGTCCGGGACAGGAAGCGAGCGCACTCGCATACTCCCGCCTACGTACTGGGTCGGCGTCCTCGGCACAAGACCTTGAGGCGCGCCTCCCGAAGGAGAGGGCATGCCGAAGATCGTGGTCACCGCGGCGGTCAAGGATGTCGAGGCCTGGCTGAAGTTCAAGCCGGAGATGATCGCCCAGATGTCCGCCGTCGCGTCGGACGGGACCAGCTACGTCGCGATGGACGGCAGCAACCGCGTCGCCAGCACCTGGGACGTCCCCGACATGGATGCCTTCCAGGCGGCGCAGACCGCAGTCTCTCCCGAGATGGCGGCGGCGATGGAGCGGTACGGGATGATCCCGCCAGTGACGGTCTACATCGAGAAGTAGCCCGGGGGGCTTCGGATCGGGGCACGACGACGACTGAAGGCGGCGCCGTGGCCGCGTGTACACTTGCCCACCCCGGCCCTTCGATGGAGCACGACCCATGGATCACGCAGCCACCGCGCGACGCCTGTACGAACTGCTCAACGTGGGGGACGTCGACGGGTTCGGCGAGCTCCTGGCGGACGACTTCATCGAGCACGAAGCGATCCCCGGCCTCGCGCCGTCGAAGGACGGGGTCAAGACGTTCTTCCGCATGCAGATCTCCGCGTTCCCCGACCTTCGTCTCGCGGTGGAGGACGTCGTTGCCGACGGTGCCAAGGTCGTCGCTCGGGTTCGCTATACCGGCACCCAGCAGGGCGAGTTCCAGGGCATGCCGGCGACCGGCAAGGCCGTCGACATCCAGCTGATCGACATCTTCGCGTTCGCCGACGATGGCCGCGTGCGCGAGCATTGGGGCGTCCTCGACCTGATGACGATGATGCAGCAGCTCGGCGTCGTGCCCGCGGGCCCGCCCGCCTGATCCGAAGGACGGTCACCGACGGGTCCACCGGCGATCGCGACCGGCCCCAGGCCGACTCATCGGGATCCTCCGGGGCTCTCCCCAGACCGGTCGACCGGCCGGCGTGGTCGCGCCGCGCCGACGACCTCGGCGACGCCAGCACCTGACCCCGATCGTTCCCAAGAACCGAATCGCGCATCCGGACGCCATACCCTATCGAACACGTCCTCCCAGGGCGTGCCGAAGCCGAGGCGGTCGTGGACCAGCGGGGACTCGTCGAGCGAGGCCGGAAGGGCGATCATGACGCCTTCACCGAACTCACGCGCGGAGCCGTCACGCGGCTGGATCGGGCCGCCCGCCTCATCCTCCGGGATCCGGAGCTGGCCCGCGATGCGGTCCAGGAGGCCCTCATCCGAGCCTGGCACGACCTGCCGGGGTTGCGTGACCCCGAGCGGTTCGACGCCTGGCTCTATCGCCTGACCGTCAACGCCTGTCTCGATCTCGCTCGCCGGCGGCGCCGTCGGGTGATCGAGGTCGAGATCGACTCGATCGATGCGCCGACCGTAAGCGACCACGCCAGCGTGCTGGCGGATCGCGAGGTCGTCGATGCCGCGATGCGGCGGCTCGACGAGCGCGGCCGGGCGATCGTTGTCCTGCACTACTTCCTAGGGATGCCGCTGACGGACGTCGCGGCGACACTCGGCATCCCGATCGGCACCGTCAAGTCGCGCCTCATCGCGCCCTCGGCGAGATGCGGGTGGCGGTCGAAACCGAACCGCCGTCGCCGTCGCCGGTCCCGGGAGGGCAGGTCGCATGACTACCCCGACGCGTTTCGAGCGCAACCTGCCGGGCATCCTCGACGACCTGTCGGCAGCCCCGACCCCCGAATACCTCGATGACGTCTTCGTGCGGACCGGCCGGATGCGGCAACGGCCTGCCTGGACGTTTCCCGAAAGGTGGCTCCCCATGGCTGACATCACACGTCCCCAGGCATTCGCGGTCGCTCCCCCGTGGCGGACGATCGCGGTCGCGCTCGTGGTCCTGGCACTGCTCGTCGCTGCGGCACTTGTCTACGTCGGATCTCACCAGCAACGGGTCCCGGCACCGTTCGGTCCGGCGCGCAACGGGCTCATCCCGTATGCCGACGGAGGCGACATCTATGTCGGCGATCCGGTCAGCGGCGACCAGCGTCTCGTGGTCGGCGGTGCGGACGATGACCACGACCGGCGAGGACGACCGCCGGCGCGTGGGTCAGGTCGCGCATCACCTGCCAGCGGATCGAGGGATCGGAGTCGAGCAGCCAATCGATGACGGTCATGTCCCTGCGTTGCTTTCGGCTGCTGCCCAGACCACTCGACCAACGTCGCCTGCCCCGCAGACCCCGGACTCCGGGCAGCCCCGTGTCCCCATGGGCCGCGCGACGGCCTCGCTACAGGCACGGTCGCCGTGAACCTCGCCTTCGGATCAAGCATCGGTGGCACGACTCGCCGCTGCCCATCGGGCCAGCTCGATATCGGCGGCTTCCGGCAGGCCACTCACCCCGACGGCTCCGATCACGTCGCCGGCGACGATGATCGGGACCCCACCACCCCATCCCACGTACCGCGGGTCTCCGAAATTGGTGATGGGGAATCCCTCCGTTCGGGAGCGTTCCCCGAGGACGCTGGATTCGACGCCTTCGCGAGCCGCCGTGAAGGCCTTGTGGATGGCGATGGTGATCGACGCCAATCCACATCCGTCGGTGCGGAGGAACGCGACCAGCTCGCCGTGAGGGTCGACGACGGCCACTGCGGCCCCTCTGCCTTGGGCGTCGAGCCGGTCCGCGATCATCGCGACCAGGCGACGAGCCTCCACAGATCCGATCTCCCTGCGTTCAGGCATCACGACTTCTCCGCGAGTGAGAGTCTGGCGTCAGTCCAGATCCCGTTGGCCTTGCTCGACGCGACCGCCGCCTCGACGAACTTCACCCCGATGGCGCCGTCGCGTTCGTTCGGGAACTGGAGCGCCAGCGGGTCGGGCGCACGGCCCGAGCGCCGAGCGGCGATCGCCTCGGCAGCGTCCGAGTAGATGTTGGCGAAGGCCTCGTGGAACCCTTCGGGGTGCCCGGCGACGATCCGGCAGGCACGGGCTGAAGCCGGCAGCGCCCCGGGACCGTTCGGCGTGTAGACACGAACGGGTCCTTCGAGCGGCCTGAAGATGAGCCGCGTCGGCCGCTCCTGGTGCCACTCCAGGCTGCCCTTCGTGCCGGACACGCGGATCCGGAGACCGTTCTCCACCCCAGCCGCGGTCTGCGTGACCCAGAAGGTCCCGCGCGCACCGTTGTCGAAGCGCAGCATGGCGGCGCCGTAATCGTCGACCGGTCGTTTCGGGATGACGTGCCCGATCTCGGCGGCGACCTCCGAGACTTCGAGACCACTCACGAAGCGGACCAGGTTGTGGGCGTGCGTTCCGATGTCGCCCATCACGAGCGACGGTCCGCCGCGCACGGGGTCATAGCGCCAGGGCGACCCGTCGGCTGGGTCCGGGTCGGACTCGTCCGCCTTGCCGCCTTGCACGTATTCGACCTGGACGAGCCTGATCTCGCCGACCTGCCCGTCTTCGACAAGCGCGCGAGCCTGGCGCACCATCGGGTATCCCGTGTAGTTGTGCGTGAGGCAGAAGACCAGCCCGGTCTCGTCGACCTTCCGCACGATGTCCAGGGCCTCGTCGAGCGTGTTCGTCATGGGCTTGTCGCAGATGACATCGAACCCGCGGTCCAGGGCCGCCACGGCGTATCGGTGATGGCTGTCGTTCGGGGTCATGATCGCGACGACCTCAGCGCCATCCTCCCGTTCACCCTCGGCCCCAAGCATCCCGATCGCATCGGCATAGGCGCGCGAGGGATCGATCCCCATCCCGATGGCCGCCGCCCGGGATCGCTCCGGATCGGACGAGACCACCCCGGCGACCAGGTCATAGCGGCCGTCGAGTCGTGCGGCCGTTCGGTGCATCGCACCGATGAAACTGCCCGGGCCGCCGCCGATCACCGCGAGGCGAAGCGGACGACCGAGCATCTCGATGACCGGATCAGCGTCCAATGCGATCTCCCTTCGACGACGGCTCGCAGTGTTCCTCGAGCTCGGCGACTGCCAACCCCGGGGTCAAGTCCCGGGCGTCGGCTGGCTGGCGAGCCAGCGGCCGCCGTCGCCCGGCTCGAGGATCCGATGCCGTCCGGTCGCGAGGTCCCACTCGTTGCGCCTGAACCGCGTCTGATCGTCGCCGGTCATGATCAGGACGTAGGCTGGGCTGCCGTGCCCGGCCAGGTGGCCGTGGTCGTGGAGGTCATCGGGCGGGAGGAGCGTCACGATGTCGGACGGCTGCAGGGCGCGCGCCTCGACGACCTCAGGGCGGGCCACCGAACCCTCGCCGACGACGCGATACCGGCGATGCGTCTCGAGGCCGACGATCGGGCTGATGGCCACCCACGTGGCGTGGTCGTGGATCGCGCCCATCTGTCCCTCGAGCCGATGGACGAGCATCAATCGGGGCCCGCGCTCCGGGGCGTGGATCGGCAGGGCGCCACCCCGATCACCGAGCCGGGCGACCCAGGGCGCCAGGTACTCCACGTCCCTCGCCAGATCGATCAGGGCGGCGCCGATCGCCGCCAGGTCGGGCGGCCCAGCAGCAGCCGGACCGGCGATGCGCTCGAACAGCGTTCGGACCGGCGTGTCGGCTCGAGCGAGAAGATCCGTCATGTGCGAAGGATACGAGAGCGCCTCCTGGAACGTGGCCTTCCCACGGACCCGATCGACGCTCTGCGCTAGGTCGAGACACCCCCACGCACCGGTCCACCGAGATCGAGGATGCGACCCTGGATCCGTGCGGCGTCCGCGTACTCCTCATGGTGCGCCAAGCCCACCTGAGGCAGTCCGAGTGCGGTGGCCGCGGCGTCGGTGAGGAACAGGTAGGCGCGGAAGCCGATCCGCTCTCGGATGGTGTTCTTGAGCAACCGGTGCGCGACCGTCACGGCCGGGCCGAGCAGGTCGCTGCCGGACCCGACCGTCTGGCGCACCGCCTGACCCCGATGGAGCACGACCTTGAGGTCGAGGTGCGCGACGGCGGGGCAGGCTGTACAGAGGTGGTCGCTCGCGGGGATCGCCCTCGTGCGACCATCAACGAACGCCCGGTACATCGCACCGAGCTTCTCGAGGACCCGATCACCCTGGCCGTCGAGACTTGCCGCCGGCGCGGCCGCGAAGACGGCATCGCCCTCGAGCTTGACCAGGGCGAAGTCGGGCTCCACGCCCTCGATGACGACGTCAAGGAGGTCCCCGAGGACGGAGTAGGCTGCCGGGATGCCCGCACTGAAATCGACGCCGTGCGCCTGCTCGACGCCGGCCATGAAGCCCGTGTAGCCGGAGATGTCGGCGAGCAGCAGGTACCGCTCGCCTGCCGGCGCATCCGCGCTCGTCGTCGACCCGGATCGCTCTGCTCGCTCCACGTTCTCCCCGTGCGTCGTCGCCAGGGCGGTCCTCGCGGTCAAGGCATGGTACCCGAGCGACGAGCGTCAGAATCCCGTCAAGGTCGCCACGTGTCAGAACGCCCGCGATCCGCGGTTCGAGGGAACAGGAGGAGTCGATGCCCAGAACACTCGAGCCGGTCCGCCGCTTCTACGCCGATTGGACGCAGTACCGGTCGCGGCTCGTCGACGCGGTGCGCGACCTGACCACGGACCAGCTGGCGATCAGCGCCGGTCCGGGTCATGCGCCGATCTGGGCGTTGGCGGCCCACTGCGCCGGCGCGCGGACCTACTGGCTGTGTGGCGTGCTGGGTGAGCCCGGCGCCGAGACGACGCCGTTCCCCGATCCGTTCGCCGAGCTCGGCTGGGAGGACGACCTCGACCATCCGCGGTCGGCCGCGGAGCTGGTCGGTCGCCCTCGAGACGACGGGCGCCATCGTCGACCGCTGCCTCGACAGCTGGACCGCCGGACATGCTCGAGGTCGAGTTCGAGCGCCGGCTACGGCGACGCCCGCCAGCTCCACACCCGCCGGTCGATCCTGCTGCGGCTCCTGAGCCACGACGCGTTCCACAGCGGCGAGATCTCACAGCTGCTCGGCGCCAACGGCCTGCCGGCGATCGACCTCTGGGCGCGCCGGCCACGACGCTAGGCGAGACCGCGAGCCGCCCAGGCCCGAGCCGTGAGCACGAACGGCGCAGCCGGGAGCATGGTTCGGCAGGTCTCGCGCAGCTCGGCCTGTCGTTCCGCACTGAGGCTGGCCGTGTAGGCGCCCGCGGGACCGACGCCCCGGGTGAACGGCTCCCACCACTCGTCGAAGCTCGAGTGCTCGAAGCTGACCGAAAGGACTGCCTCCTCGATCTCGCGCAACCCCGCGGCGTCGAACAACGTCGCCAGGTGGCCCTCGCGGGCACCCGCCCGCTCCAATTCATCCTCGATCTCGGGATCGCGCAGGCGCGCGGCGTGCCAGAAGAGGCTGAGCGGGCCCTGGCCACCGGCGTGATCCCAGACGCACGCCGCGACGACACCGTCTCGCCGGGTCACCCGTACCATCTCGGCGAGTCCGGCGACGGGATCCGACATGAAGTGGACGACGAGCTGCGCGAGGGCCGCGTCGAACGACCGGTCCGGGAACGGCAGTCGCTCTGCGGACGCCCGCACAACCTCCACGCCGGGGTTGCGCGCCCGAGCGGCGGCGACGAAGGGCTCGGACGGGTCGACGGCCGCCACGGCCGCAGGCCCGAGACGGGTGGCCAGCTCGGCGGTGAGTGCCCCGGGACCGCAGCCGACATCGAGGACCCGCTGCCCGCTGCTCACCCCGGCGAGGTCCGCCAGTTGCGGCGAAAGCAGCAGCGAATACCTGCCCATGAACCCGTCGTAGGCCTCTCCGGCGACATCGAAGCTCATGGCCGACCCTGCTCCGCGATCTCCCAGATGTGGCCGCCGGGATCGACGAAACTGGCGGTCCGCACGCCCCACGGCCGATCCATGGGACCGTTCAACAGCTCCACTCCACGCCTGACCAGCTCCGCGCACATCGCATCCACGTCATCCACCTCGATGGTGAGCTGAAGGCGGGATCCGGCCTCTCGGGATGCGACGGCGGCGGGCTCGATGAGCTCCCCGGCGGCCGTGGTCTTCAGCAGGTTCACCGTCGTGTTCCCGAAGTCGAACACGGCCGAGTCGGGATCCTCGAACCTGACGGCAAGCCCGAAGACGTCCTGGTAGAACCGCTTGGCGGCCGGCAGGTCCTCGACGAACAGCGTGATGACAGCGATCCCCTTCGGCCACGAAGCGACGCCCGATCCAGCCATGAGCCCCTCCCGACGATCACCGGTCAGCCCGCGTCGATGACGCAGAAGCGGTTGCCCTCCGGATCCGCCAGGATGACGTAATCCGCGTCCGGGGGTCGGTTGTCCCAGTGCACCTCGGTGGCGCCCAGCGCGATGAGGCGCCTGACCTCTGCGGCCTGGTCCTCGGCATACAGGTCGAGGTGGATCCGCGGCGGTATCTGCAAGGTCGAACGGACCCGATCGAGCGAGAGGTTCGGTCCGACGCCGTCCCTCGGATGAAGCAGCGCGAAGTCGTCGCCATCCCCTTCCCGTGCCAGGTAGTCGAGGGCGGCGGTCCAGAACGTCCGCTGGCGCGCCAGGTCGTCCACCCGCAGAACGATCGATCCGACACGGATCATCGGAGCCCACCCTCCTCGACGCTCGGCCCACCCCCGCCCGGAACGTAGCACGGTGTCGACGAGGCCGCCAGCGCGGTCGAGCGTCCAGCCCTAGTCGATCCCGAGTGCGCCGGCGATCTCAGGCAGCTCGGCCGCGAAGCCGAGCGCGACCGTGGCGAACAAGCTCAGCCGGCCGAGCGCGATCAACCCGGCCGGCGGCCGAGGAACCCCTCGATAACGAAGCACCCACCAGCGCAGGGTGGCCAGACCGACGACGACGAGGCCGAGACCGGCCGGCCGCATGCCGTCGCCCAGGAAGGCGGCCAGCGTCAGCGGCAGGATGAGCAGCGCGCCGACCAGGGAGATCGCGGTGTAGGCGAGCGTCGGACGACTGGTGACGGACGCCGCGACCGGCAGTCGTCGGTCGAGCCACTCGTCGACGAGCGAGACCGAGAGACCGACCAGCCCCACGAGACCCACGAGCAGGCCGACCACCAGCGGATCGTGCCCCAGCACGAGGAAGTCGCTGTTCTCGCCCCGGATCAACCCGAACGACCCCAGCCCGATCGCGACGACCGTCGCGACGAGCGCCCGGCCGATCCCCGTGCCGGGCAGCCACGTACGGACGACGACCCAGAGGGTCCCCGCGAACGCCCCGAACAGGAGGCCGACCAGGATCAACCCGAGGCTCCCGCCGAGGGTGATGTCGCCGACCCGGTTGCCGTTCTCGGTGAAGGATCCGGCGGCTTCCGCGACCCGAACGGCGGCCAGCCGCATCACGATCCGACCGCCGAGCCCGGCTACGACGACCCCGACGAGGAGCCCGGCGATCCCGCCGCGCGCGATGTCCCGCCAGATCCCACCGGGCGGCCACTCGTCGATGCGGTCGCTGGCGGCCCGCTCCGTCGTGGCCATAGGTGCCCACCCCATCTCGGCCTGTCCCTCTATATCGGTGCGCGATATATACGGACCTGGCGACGTCGTGTCAAGAGGCTGTGGGGCGGCAGCCTGTGCTACTACCCGATCGAGGCCGGCGGCTTCGTTCAGATCACGGTCGGCAGCGGCCCCGATGCGGCGTCGGTCGAGAGCGCGTACGCGAACTACAAGACGCACTACCCCGGCTCCGAGGTGGCGGGCCTGGGCGCGGCGGCTCACTCGAGCGACAGCAGTCTCGCCGTGGTCGACGGACCGAGGCTTGTCACGGTGACCGTCTTCTCCACGACCCTCGATAGCCCGACAACGGATGCTGCTCAGGTCGCGCTGGCCGAGAAGGTCCTCGGACGCTGGTGACGACGGCGTCGATCAGGCCGTCGCGGTGCGTTCGAACCAGACCTCGCGGACCAGCTCGCCCTTGAATGGCGCCTCCTCGACGCGGGTCCGGGCGAAGCCCGTCCGTTCGAGGACCTTGATCGAGGGGTCGTTCCGGGCGTCGGCGATCCCGACGATCCGCTTCGCGTGGAGCGTCCCCTCGGCATAGGCCACGACGGCCCTCACCGCCTCCGTCGCGTAGCCGTGCCCCTGATGACGTCGTGCGAGGCTGAACCCGAGCTCGGCCGTGTCGGGTCCCTGGGCGTCGGCGCCGAGCGCGATGTCGCCGATCACCTCACCGGTCGACCGGAGCTCGAGCGCGAACTGGAACCAGTCGCCCGGGGTGCCTGGCGTCGCACGAGCCATCTCCCGGACGAACGACTCGGCCGCGGCGAGGCTGAACCGGGCGGGATCCCAGCTCTGGTAGCGGGCGATCTCGGGATCGGTCCGATAGGCGTGGATGACCGGCGCATCGTCGAGACGGAACCGCCGGATGTGGAGCCGGAGGGTCTCCAGGGCGATGAAGCTCGGGTCCGGTGTCGTCACGGCGCCCAGTATGCGGCCGGACCTCGCGGAACAAGGATGACGGGGCCGTCGGTGATCGACGGCCCCGTCTGGGTGCAGGATCCGGAGCGGGCTACAGGTTCGTGGGACGGGTCCCCAGCGTGACGGAGACCTGGGTGGTCTGGCCGTCCCGGAGGACGTCGACGGTGACGGTCTTACCGGGAGCGTACTGGCTCATGACCAGGTCGAGTGGGTGGGTCGCATCGAGCGCCGTCCCGTCCACCTTGGTGATGATGTCCCCGGCCTTCAGGCCGGCCTGCGCAGCCGGACCACCGGCGACGACCGAGTCGGGGACCTGGGTCGTGATGCCGCCCTGACCGTTGGGCAGCTGGCCCTGGCCGAAGGGATCGGTCCCCTGGCCACCCTGGGCGTTCGGGTCCTGGGTGCCGGTCGAGCCCTGCCCGGCGAGTGCCGCGGCCGAGGGGATCCAGGCGCCGTTGTCGACCGGCAGGTTGTAGTCCTGCTTGACCGTCGGGTCGATGGTCTGGAAGCGGATACCGAGCCACGGACGGGCCAGCGGCTGTCCGGCCGAGGCCTGGGCGAGCAGCGGGCGGGCGATGTTGATCGGGATCGCGAAGCCGATGCCCTGGCTCGAGCTGGCCACCGCGGTGTTGATGCCGATGACGTTGCCGGCCGGGTCGAGGAGCGGGCCGCCGCTGTTGCCGGGGTTGATCGCCGTGTCGGTCTGGATGAGGTTGGTCAGCTCGCCGCTCTCGACCGGGATGCTCCGGCCGATCGCCGAGATGATGCCGCTGGTGACCGAGTCGGTGAACTCGCCGAGCGGGCTGCCGATGGCGATCGCCGTCTGGCCCACCTGGATCGTCGACGAGTCGCCGATCGGGGCGGTCGGCAGGCCGGTCTGGTTCACCTTGACGATGGCCAGGTCGGTGAGGGTGTCGACGCCATAGATCGTCCCGGCGAAGGAGCGGCCGTCCTTGAGATGGACGGTGAGCTTCGAGGGGTTGCCGTCGACGACGTGGTGGTTCGTGAGGATGAGGCCGTTCGCGTCGAAGATGACGCCTGAGCCGGTCGCCGTCCCGGTGCCGGTCTGGCCGGTGGTCGGGTCAGTCGACGTGACGCCCTCGGCGACGATCGTGACGACCGCCGGACTGACCGCCTTGACGATCTCCACGACCGAGGTCTGACCGCCGGCCGGGGCGACCGGGGCCGTCGTGCCGGGCGCCGACGGAGCGGCGCCGACGGCCGGCGGCGCCTGGGTGCCGCCGGCGACGGCGGGGGTGATGACCGGGGCTTCGGTGGCGGTCGCCCGGCCGACGCCGGCGGCGCTCACCGCGAGATACGTTCCGCCCGAGGCGAGGACCGCCGCGGCGACGACCGCGGTGAGGACGAAGCCCGGCCCGACGGCGCGGCGGGCGGCCGGCGCCGGAGCCGCGGGGGGCGGGGCGACCGGAGCGACGAAGGTGGCCGGGGTCCAGGCGACCGGCTCGGTGGCCGGCTCTGCGGCGACCGGCGCCGCGGCAGGAGCAGGGACGACGGGGGCGGTCGGGTCTGGCTGCGGTCCGGGCGCGCCCGGGGACGCGTACGGGGACTGGGGATCGTACATACAGGGTTCCTCTCGGCCGGGGCCGCATCGCCACCTGCGAGCGCCATGAGCCCGAGCCATCGGAGACGATCCTGACCCCAGTCGGGTGTACGAACGGGCGAGAAAGCGGTGAAGACTCCGCTACCTTGCAATTCCTTATCCGGCTCGCGACCGACCGTTATCGATCCACAGCCGCGCCGCGCCGGCGGCGACGCGCCGGGAACCCTTCGCTCAGTCCGGCTGGGCCGCGCTGGCGATCGCCCGATCGATCGCCTCGGCGAGTCGCTCCCCGGTCGGAGCGCCGACGAGCGGGGTGATCCGATGGTCGCCGATGGTCTCGATCCACTCGGGTTCCATGCCCGTCGCGCACAGGACCACCGGCACGTCCGGATGGATCTCGCGCAGGCCTTCGATGAGGGCCTGGGCGCCGTCCGGCTCGCCGGTCACGAACGCGTCGTAGACGAGGACGTCGGCTTCCTCGGCCATGTGGCAGGTCCGGCCCGAGAGGATCGGGCAATGGGCGCCGATCGGGCCCAGGCACTGCTGGACCTCGTAGCCCCGTCGCCGGAGGCTGTCGGTCTCCTGGTCGGCGAGATCGATGTCGTGATGGACGAGCAGGACGCGGGTCATCGGGGCCACCTCCATACGGACTCGAAAGGGGCAGTCTGGGAGCCGGCCGTCAATGACGGCAGTGCCGGGAGTCACCCGGCCGCGGGCCGTGCGGCTCAGCGGCTCAGCGGATAGACCATCTCCGGGCGCTCGGCCTCGACCCGGCTGTCGTCGAGCCGCCAGTCGAGGTCGGCATCGACTGCGACGACGCCGTCGACCTGGGCGATGAGCCGCTCCAGGACCTCGGCGGTCGACCGGCGATCCACCGTCCCCTGGATGCTCACGATCCCGTCGGTCACATGGACCTGGAGCTCGTACGGCTCGATCCAGAGGGCCCGCCGCAGGATCTCCTCGCGAACGATCCGCTCGAGCTCCGGGTCGGCCCGGGTGAAGGCGCGGACGATGTCGGCCCGGGTGACGATCCCGAGGAGTTCGCCCTCGGGGCTCACGACCGGCAGCCGGTTCACCCGGCGCTCGATCATCAGGTCGGCCGCATCGCGGAGGGGTCGGTCGGGGCCGATGGTGATCGCCGGCGAGGTCATCGCCTGGCTGGCGAGCCCGGCGCTGACCTTCTCGCGTTGCTCGCGGGTGGTCTTCGAGTCGCCGATGAGACCGGCGAGCGGGCGGCGATGGATCCCCTCGGCGCCGCGCTCCTTCACCAGCAGGTCCGCCTCGGAGACGACGCCGATGACGCCCCCGGCGCGGTCGACGACCGGGATCCCGCTGACCGCGTGGTCGATCATCAGGTGGGCGACATCCTTGAGGGGGGTCTCGGGGGCGACCGTGACGACGCCCGTCGTCATGACGTCGCGGACCTTGAGCGTGATCATGGCGTGTCTCCTTATCCCCCTGCCTCACGATCGTGCGCGTAGGAGGCCGCGATGCCATGGACCGTTCGGCCCATTGGGCCTGCCCGAAGCGCCCGGAGACGGCCCCTTCCGTCGCGCCGGCGGCCGGACCGGCGGCTCAGCTCCGCGGGCTCGCCTCGGGATCCGTCCAGTAGTGCTCGCTGACGATCGCCTCGTCGGGCAGGCCGCGCTCGCGGAGCCGTCGTGACACGGCCTCGATCATCCCGGGGTTGCCGCAGAGGTAGGCGACGGTCGCCGCCGGGTCGATCCGATGGTCATCGCAGATCGTCGGGAGGACGGCGTCGATCCGCCCCGTCGGGCCGATCCAGCCCACGTTGCTCGCCCGATCCGGCCGCGAGATCGACGGGACGTAGCCCATCGCCGGTCCCTCGACCGACCACCGCTCGAGGCGATCGCGATAGGCGAGCTCGGCGACGTCGGCGACGCCGTGGACCACGATCGACCGGGGGCCGTCCGGGCGAGCCCGGAGGGCCTGGGCCATCGCGATGAACGGGGCGAGGCCGGTGCCGGTCGAGATGAACAGGTGGGTCCGAGGGTCGTCCGGCCGCAGCGTGAAGAGGCCCTTCGGCCGGCCGATCCGGAGACGATCGCCGGGGTGAAGCTCCCAGAGGCGCGGTGTGAACGCGCCCGCCGGAACGAGCCGGACGAGGAACTCGAGCTCGTCGGGTGCCCCCGGAACGGTCGCCGTCGAGTACGGGCGCTGGAGGACACGACCGTCGACCGGCAACCCGAGCGCGAAGTACTGGCCGGGCTGGAACGGCGGGACACCCCCGTCGGGGCGGATCGTGAACCGGGCGACGGCCGCGGTGAGGTCCTGTCGGCCGATGACGATGGCGTTCGCCTCGAACGGCGCCGCCACGCCGACCCGGGTCGGCGGCAGGGGTCGGGCGCCGACCGCGGCGCCGGCACCGGGCAGGGGTGCCCTCGGCGGCAGCCGGCGCTCCCGGATCGGCTCACGCAGCTCGCGCATCTCGCTCATGCCGCGGCCGCCGGGACGAGCTCGTCGACGACCGAGCGGGCCGCTTCGGGGTCCGCGTACCAGGTCGCGTCGACCCAGGCGAAGTCGACCCACTCGCGGGGCAGCCGGTCGGCCCGGAAGATCGCATCGTTGGGGCATGCGCTCTCGCACGAGCCGCAGTCGATGCAGCCTTCGGGATCGATGTAGAACTTCCGGTCGAGCCCGGGGTCGGCGGTGATGCAGTCGACCGGGCAGACCGAAACGCAGGCCTGATCGTTGTTGTCGACACAGGGAGCGGCGATGACGTAAGCCATGACGGGATCTCCAGCACGTACGAGCCGACAGGCGGTTCCAGAGGTGGTGCCGCGCGGAGGTGTCGTACGGGATCCCGTAGCTTCGGCGACCGCGCGGTCAGGTCCTACCTTCGGCCGGGCGCCTGTGGACCGCGTGTGGCCGGGATGTGAGTTCGCCAACGGTCAGACCGCCGCGGCACCCCCTGATGGCAGGCTGACCACGAACCGAGCACCGCCACCGGGACCGTCGTCGACGACGATCGACCCGCCGTGGGCAGCCACGATCCGACGGGCGATCGCGAGCCCGAGCCCGGTCCCCTCGGATCGGTCGCGCCGGACGCCCGGCAGCCGGGTGAACGGCTCGAAGATCCGCTCGCGCTCCGCGACCGGGACGCCGGGGCCCTGGTCCTCGACGGACAGCTCGGCATTCCGACCCCGGCTCGCCACCCGCACGACCACCTGGCCACCCGTGGGCGAATGGTCGATCGCGTTGTCGACGAGGATCACGATGAGCTGGACGAGGCGGTCGCGATCGGCCTGGATCGTCACCGGGCCGGCGTCCTCGGCGATCAGCTTGACACCGTGCTCCGCCGCCAGCGCGGCCAGGCCGCGCACCGTCTCGGCGGCCAGGGTCGTGAGGTCGAAGGGCGTCCGCTCGAGTGCGAGACCGGTCGCGTCCGACGAGGCGATCGCCAGCAGGTCCCCGACGAGCCGTCCGAGACGGTCCGCCTCCGAGACGACGTCCTGGACCAGGGGCCGGCCATCCTCGGCCACGAGGTCCTCGCGCTGGAGCACCTCGGCGTTCGCGCGGATGAGGGCAGCCGGCGTCCGTAGCTCGTGCGAGGCGTCGGCGACGAAGCGCCGCTGGGCCTCGAACGACCGCCGGATCGGGATGAGCGCGCGACCGGTCACCACCAGCGTGACGAGTGCCGCGGCCACGAGTCCGACCAGCGCCACGAAGGCGGTGGCCGCGACCAGGCTGGTCGACTGGCGGTCGTGGAGGTCCAGGACGAACCCGCCCTGCGCGTAGCCGACGACCGCGGCGGACTCGTGGTCGAGGACGGGGACCGTCAGCAGCCGCACGGAGGTGGAGCCCGCCCGGACCGTCCGGAGGTCGCGACCGAGGACCTGGGCCGACGCAACTCCGCCCGGGTCGGGCAGGCCGGCGAGGGCGACCCTCGACGGGTTGGCGACCTCCTTCCCCGTCGGGTCGAGGTACAGGACGAACGTGTCGGCCGCGGCCGGGGCACTCTCGTCGGTCTCGTCACCCGAGTCCGAGGGCAGCGTCCCCTCGAGGTGACCGACCGCGGCCTCGACCGCGGCCTGGAGCGATCGGTCGACGTCCGAGTCGAGCGCCCGGAGGCCGGCTACGACCGTCGTGATGCTGATCCCGACCACCAGGAGGGCGACCAGCCCGAAGGTGATGACGAAGAGTCGGCGGCGGGTCGCCGCGAGCAGGCGGTCGGTCGGGTCGGTCATCGCGGCGGGGTGTCGGACCGAAGGGTGTAGCCGACCCCGCGGACGGTCCGCAACCGATCGGTGACCCCGAGCTCGGCGAGCTTCCGTCGAAGGTAGTGCACGTAGAGGTCGACCACGTTCGAGTAGACGTCGGGCTCGGCACCCCACACGGCGTCGAGGATCTGCTGTCGGGTCAGGACCTGGCCGGCATGGCGGATGAAGTAGCCGAGCAGGGCGAACTCACGGGCGGACAGGTCCACGCTCCGGTCGCCGACCTGGGCGACGTGGCGCATCTCGTCGAGGGCGAGGTCTCCGGCGGTGAGGCGGCCGTCCTCGCCACCGGCCGGCCGACGGCCGAGGGCCCGGATCCGGGCGATCAGCTCGGCGAAGGCGAACGGCTTGGGCAGGTAGTCGTCGGCGCCGGCGTCGAGCCCGGCCACGCGCTCCTCGACCGAGCCGAGGGCGGTCAGGAGAAGGATCGGCGTGCCGACCTGCTTCGATCGCAGGAGACGCAGGACCGTCAGCCCTTCGACGTCGGGCAGACCGCGGTCCAGGACGATGACGTCGTAGGTCGCGTCCTCGCCCAGGGCGAGCCCGGTCACCCCGTCCGGCGCGACGTCCACGACGTGGCGTTCGGCCGTGAGGACCCGCTTGATGAGCCCGGCCATCTTCGGTTCGTCTTCGATCACCAGGATGCGCACGGGCGGCATTGTGGCGCTCACCAGCGCCCGCGTCGAGGTTCGGACGGCCTTTCTTTGGACGTTCTCATCCGGGCCACAGGCCACTCCCATCGGCTGCCGCGAGTCTTGGGCCATCCACCCAAGCCCCGCATGGGAGAACCCCGGACCATGATCAGCAAGGCCGCCTTGTTCGTCGCCTCGCTCGCAGCCGCCTTCACCCTCGCCTTCGCCCTGGCCGTCACCGGGTTCGCCCCGGGTTCGAGCCAGCCGGTCCCGGCCGCGGCCACGACCCAGGTCGACCCGGCGCCCACGGACGCCGTCCAGGTCGACACGGTCTACGTCGCGCCACCGCCCCCGCAGCAGACGGTGACCGTCCACAAGGTCGTCGCCGGATCCGGTGGCGAGAACGAGAATGAGACCGGGAGCGACGACTGATGAGCGACCTCCGAGCCGGCGGGGGCCCGCGGGGCCCGCGGCCCTCCGGCGCAGCCATGCCGCGACCGTCGGGAGCGTCGACGCCACGTCCGTTGGCGGCCGACCCCTCGGACGCCCCGACGACCCTCGTCACCGCTCGCCCGGAGGTCCGGGCGGTGCCCCGGGCCCTGCCTTCCGGCGAACGGCCCGCGCCGGACGGCGAGGCTCCGCCCCGGCCCGCGCCACGTCCCGTCGCGGCCCCCAGGAGCCGCCCCGATCCCGGTCCGATGCGGATCGCCATCGGGATGACCGGGATCGCCGCCGCCAGCGCGATCGCGACCGCCCTTCTCGCGCCGGTCGCGACGGTCTCGGGGACCGGCGACGTGAGCCAGACGACCGCGACCTTGCCCGCCGAGCCGGCGCCCTCCGTCCGCCACGTCACGAAGATCGTCCAGCTCAAGCCGGGCCAGACCGCTCCGCCCCAGGCCGTGGTCCAGCAGGCGCCCGCCCCCAAGCCCCGGGTCGTGGTCGTGACCACCCGCCAGTCCGGCGCCAAGCCGTGACCCTCGCGATCGAGCCGGAGATCGTCTCGGCGAGCCGACCGCTCATGGGTGGGACGGTCGGCGTCCACCTTCGCCCGGAGGCCGACGACGCCGGCGCCGCGACGCGCGACGCCGGGCGGGTCCTGGCCCGGGTCGCGGCCTGGGCCGATCGTCTGACCCGCTTCGACCTCGCTTCGGATCTTTCCGTCCTCAACGGCGACCCGCGAGCGGTCGTCTTGGTCCGGCCGACCCTGGCTGCCGCGCTCGACTGGGGACGTGAGGCCGAAGGGCTGACGAGCGGGATCGTCGACATCGCCCTCCTCGACGAGCGGCTCGCCGCGGAGACGGCGACGCCGGCGGCCGGCGGCCCCTTCGCGGGCTGGTCCGAGGACCGCGGCTCATCGCCGGCCTCACGTGGCTGGTCATACGATCGCCGGCCGCGCGGGGCGATCGTCCACCGTCCGGTCGGGCTGCGCTTCGACCTCGACGGCGTGGCCAAGGGCTGGCTCGCCGACCGCGCGCTCGACCTGCTGGACGGCTCGCGATCCGCCGTCGTCGACGCCGATGGCGATATCGCGATCCGCCTCGCGCGGGGCGATCGCTGGGCCGTCGGGATCGCCGACCCCGACCTGGCCGGTCACGACCTGGCCGTGCTGGAGCTCCTCGCCCGCGACGACCGACCGGCGACCCGGTTCGGCGTGGCGACCTCCGGGACGAGCGTCCATCGCTGGCTCGGCCGGGACGGCGTCGCCCGGCACCACCTGATCGACCCGCGGACCGGACGCCCGGCCGCCACCGACATCGTCCAGGCGACCATCCTCGCCGGCACCGCGCGCGAGGCCGAAGCCTGGGCCAAGACCGCGGTCATCCTCGGTTCAGAGGCCGCGACGGTCGCCCTCGACCGGCCCGGGATCGAGGGCGCGATCCTCCTGACCGACCGGGCCGAGACGATCACCCTCCCGTCCACCCTGAGGTGGCTCGCATGAAGTTCCGAGGCCTCCACCCCCGGACCCAGCTCGTCCGCTGGGGACTCGTCGCCGTCGCCATCGGGATCGTCCTCGGGGCGACCGCCCCGACCGCGGCCAGCCAGCTCCATACCGTCTGGGAGGCGAACCGCTCCAGCCTGCCCTGGGTCTTCGAGCGCCTGTTCGCGTTCCTCGCCTACTTCGCGATGGCCGGCTCGGTGGTCTACGGGCTCCTCCTCTCGACGAAGATCCTCGATGCGATCGCCCATCGGCCGATCACCTTCACCCTCCACCAGGACCTCGCCGCGATCGGGCTCGGCCTCGCCGGGATCCACGGCGTCCTGCTCGGCCTCGACCACAGCATGCCGTTCACGCTGGCGCAGATCGCGGTGCCCGGTCTCGCCCCGTACGCGCCGCTGTGGGTCGCGGCCGGGCAGGTGTCCTTCTACCTCATGGCGGTCGTGATCGGCAGCTTCTACGCCCGACGACGGATCGGCCAACGGGCGTGGCGGACGCTCCACTACGTCACGTTCCTGGCGTTCGTCGGCGCCACCGCGCATGGCCTCGCCGCCGGGACCGACAGCGGCAGTGCGTGGGCGTGGTGGATCTACGTCGGGTCGTCGACCGCCGTGGCGTTCCTGCTCGCCTACCGGATCGCCGTCTCGGTCATGGCGCGTCCCGGTCGGGCGGGGGCGGCCCGGCCGGCATCCGGTCCGCGGTCGCTCACACCGCGGAGCGCGGGGATCGACCGCGACGTCGAGGGCAGCGCCGCCTGACGGGCGAGGGTCAGCCCGGCGGGTCCACCGCCAGGCAGCGCCCGATGAACCCCAGGATCAGGTCCACCTGGCGGATCCGCTCGGCGACGTCGTTGGCGTGGTGGCCGCCCGGGTAGAGGTGGACCTCCACCGGGTGGTCGCGGACAAGCAGGGCGTGGGCGTAGGTCATGACCTGGCCGATCGGGCATCGACTGTCGTGCTCGCCGGCGACGATCAGGACCGGCGCCCGGACGGCGTCGACGTAGGTCATCGGATCGCGCTCGTGATAGCGCGCGGGCGCCTCCATCGGGCTGCCTCCGAACGTCGCCACGTCCCACGCCTGGAGCGCCGGGGCGGACTCGTAATGCGCCGCGACGAGGTCGCCGACGGGGATCCCCGCCACGATCCCCCGCCAACGATCGGGCCGAAGCCCGGCGTTGAGGGTGGCCAGGTAGCCGCCCCACGACCAGCCTTCGAGGATCACCCGCTCGGGATCGGTGACGCCGAGCGCGACGAGGTGGTCGAGCCCGGCCACGATGTCGCCCGACTCGCCGAAGCCGACGTCCTCCCGGAGCGACTCGCGGAAGGCGGCCCCGTAGCCGGTCGAGCCACGGTAGTTGACCGTGAGCACGGCATGGCCGGCGTCCGCGTAGGCGAGGTGGATCGGCGAGAACGCATCGGTGTCGTGATGCTCGGGACCGCCGTGGACCGAGACGATCGTCGGGTAGGGCGGTGGACCGTCGGGCCGCATGAGCAAGCCCTGGATCTCCGCACCCGACGGACCGGTGAACCGGACGTCCTCCCAGGACCGGCCCGGGGGCGGGGGGTCGGTCGGCAGTCGGACGGCGACGGCACCCGATGCGTCCCGCCAGGTCGGCGGCGAGACCCCGTCCTCCGCCCGGTACCAGACCGTCCCGTCAGGACGGACCCCGGCGCCGGCGATCGTGCCGATCGCGGGGACCACCTCGGTCAGCGCCCGGTCCGCGAGCGCGAACCGGTGGAGCGAGCCGCGGGCGTCGTGGTCGTGATGGAGCAGCAGCGCCCGGCCATCCGGGTACCACCAGGCCCCGGCGATGTCGCCCGGCAGGTCGAGGGACAGCTCCGTCAGCTCGCCGGTGGCGAGGTCCCAGAGCCAGGGTCGCTGCCGGTCACCCGTCTCGCGGCCGACCACGAGTCGCGCGTCGCCGGCCATCGGCGCCCAGGCGACCGGCCAGACCGGTCGACCCTCGTCGAGGATCTCGCCCACCGCCCGGCCGTCGGCGATCCGGATGACCCGGACCGCGGGGTGGGCGATGTCGGAGCGCTCGGCGTGGCGGATCGCCAGGAACGAGCCGTCGGCGGACAGCCCACCCGGACCCTGGGGCCACTCGGCGCCGACCCCCGCCGGACGCACGTCCCGGTAGATCGTGGTGGCGGGCAGGCCGTCGCGGGCGACGACGATCTCGTAGGCCTCGTCGGTCGCGAAGCCGGCCGCGACCGCACCGTCGACCAGGGAGATCCCCGCCATCCAGGCGTCGGGCCTGTCCGGCAGGAGCGGGCGGGAGGGCCCACCCCCGAACGGGGTCGCCATCCAGCGTCCGCGCTCGTCGCCGCTGGGATCGAGCCACCAGACCACCGACTCGCCGTCGGCGGTCAGGTGCACCTCCTCGGCGCCGACCCCGGCATCGGAGACCCGACGCCGCTCGCCGCTGACCCGGTCCCAGGCCCAGGCCTGGCTCGAGCCGTCCTCCGTGGAGACGACCGCCAGCCGATCCGGCGCGGTCGGGACCCAGCGCACCTCGTCGATCCGGGGCGCGGTGAACCGGCGCCGCCAGGTCCCGGCGGCCACCGGGACCACGTTCACCGGCGGGGTCGCGGCCGACCCCGGCATCGCGCCCGCGGTCCGGCCCCGGTTCAGGGCTTGCGCTCGAGGATCGGCCGGGCGCGGTCCGGGTCGTCCACGACGAACGTGAACATCGCCCGATCGCCCCAGCGACCGAGGAAGAGGTGGCCGTAGATGTTGACCCCTGCGTCGGCGAGGTCGCGGGCCACGCCGGCCATCCCCCCGGGCTGGTCACCGACCTCGGCGATGATCGACTCGCCCTCGACGAACGTGTAGCCGCCCTCCTCCAGCACGGCGCGGGCGGCGTCGTCGTCGGCGGTCGTCATGATCACGTGGCCGCTGTCGCCGATCCCGCCGCCGCCGATGGCCCGCAGGTCCACGCCGCGTGACGCGAGCGCCTCCGCGAGCACCGCGAGCGCCCCCGGCTGGTTCTTGAGCTGGACGACGAACTGCCTGGCCATGGCTCCTCCGGGCGCTCCGCGGATCGTGGGCGGGGACCCGGGGATTCTAGCCGGGCCCGGACCGGCCGTGGAGCGGGCCGCGGCTGTGCTACGTTCCGACGATGACCGCCGGCCGACCCGCCCCCGATCCGACCGCCTTCCCGGCGCCGATCGAGGCCACCCCGGCGGATCTGCCCGTGGTCGCCGCGGCGGCCATCCTCGGCGCCCGAGCCCTGCCCGAGACCGGCGAGCGACTCTGGGTCGAGACACCGACGGCATCGGGCTCGATCCGGCTCTCCGCGCTCGCCTGGGGTCCGACGGAGGGCCGCCCGCTCCTGCTCGTCCACGGCGTGACGTCGTCGGCCAGGACGTACTGGCGACTCGGACCCGCCTTCGGGGCCCTGGGCTGGCGGGCCGTCGCCGTCGACCTGCCGGGGCACGGCCGGACCGGCGGCGGTCACGACGGACTCGGCTTCCGGTTCGTCGAGACCGCCCGGCTGGTCGCCGCGTTCGGACGGACCGTGTTCCCGTCGGCGGAGCCCGGGTTCGCCGTGATCGGCCACAGCTGGGGCGCGATGCTCGCCGCCCACCTCCCGCCGGCCGGCCTGCGACCCGATCGGATCGTCCTCCTCGATCCACCGGTCATGAACGAGGCGGTCCGGCAGGCGATGGTGGACGATCCGGACTCCCGACCGGACCCGTCGCCGGAGCGCGCGCTCGCCACGATCCGCGCCCTCAAGCCCGACTGGATCGAGGGCGACCGGGTGGTCAAGGCGGAAGCGCTCACCCAGCTCAGCGCCGAGGCCGCGGCGGCCGTCCTGCTCGGCAACGGCGACTGGGACGGCGGCCTGGCCGCGCTCGCCGATCCCGCGGCGCGCGGCGTTCCCATCTGGATCGTCCGCGGCGAGGACGCCTCGGGCAGCCTGACGCCGTCGGCCTGGCTGCCGCGGTTCGCGCGCCTCATCGGCGCCGATCACATCCTGACGATCGCCCGCGGCGAGCACTCGCCCCAGCGCCGGCTCGTCGAGGCGACGATGGTCGCGCTCCTCCGCGCCCTCGAGGACCCGGACCGCTAGCCGACGGCGTCCAGCACCCGGCGCCGGAGCTCGATCGCCCGCCGGTAGGCCGTCAGGTAGCGAGGCGCCGAGCCGGTCTCCCAGCCGAAGTCGAGGGCCATCCCCCGGTCGACGAGCGCTCGCCATGCCCCGGCCGAGCCGTCGCTGCCGCGAAGCGTGAACGCCCGCTCGCAGGCGTCCACGAGCGCGCCCGGGGTCGGGTCGTCGAAGACGAAGCCGGTCCCCTCGCCCGGCCGCTCGGTCTCGTCGATGACCGTGTCGCCGAGACCGCCGGTCCGGCGGACGATCGGCGGGGTCCCGTAGCGCAGGGCGATCATCTGGCCCTGGCCGCAGGGCTCGAAGCGCGACGGCATGAGGAACGCGTCGGCGCCGGCGTATATCCGCCGGGCGTTCGCCCGGTCGAACCGCTCGACGAGCGCGACCGAGGCCGGTCGCTCTCCCGCGAGCGCCCGGAACGGCACGGCGAGCCGGGCGTCCCCGCTCCCCTGGACGATGATCCGGACCCCCCGCGCGACGAGGGCGCCCGCGGCAGCGGCCAGCAGGTCGAAGCCCTTCTGCGGGTCGAGCCGGCCGATCATCGCCACGACCGGCGCCGGATCGGCCGGATCCATCCCGTGGCGAGACAGGAGATCCGCCCGGCAGGCGGCCTTGCCGGCCAGGTCGGCCGCGTCGTAGCGAGCGGCGAGGTCGGGGTCCGCGGCCGGGTCCCAGAGGGCGTTGTCGAGACCGTTGAGGATGCCCACGAACCGGGGCGATCCGTCGCCGACGCTCCACTCGGCTCGCTCGCGGAGGAGCCCGTCGAGCCCCATCCCGTAGGCCGGCGTGAGCGCCTCGGCCGCGAAGCCCGGGCTGACGGTGTTCGCCATCTCCGAGCGCTCGATCCCGGCCCGCAGGAGGTCGATCCCGTCGGCGTCGGGGGGCACCAGCCCGTCACCCGGTGCGAGGCCCATGTCGGCGAGGCGTTCGAGGGGGACCCAGCCGTGATAGGCGAGGTTGTGGAGCGTGATGAGGGCGGCCGCCCCGCCCACGATCGGGTCGTCCCGATAGAACCGGTCGCGCAGGACGACGGCCGGGGCACCGTGCCAGTCGTGGACGTGGATGACGTCGACCGGGCGTCCGTCGGTCCGGATCGTCTCGAGCGCGGCCCGGGCGAAGAGCCCGAACCGCCAGCCGTTGTCCGGGTAGTCGCCCTCGTGAGGATCGCCGTAGAACCCGGCCCGGTCGAAGGCGGGCGGGTGGTCGACGAGCCGGAGCCGGTAGCCGTGGCTGTGGACGTCGACGATCGTGACCTCGGTCGAGCCGATCGGGGAGAGCGGGTCGGGGACCCGGAGGCGGCGACGCGGGTGCTCGCCGTCGGGCAGGGTCATCGCCCGGTAGCGGGGCAGGAAGACGTCGACCGGCGCCTCGGGTCCGCCCGGGATCGTGCCGAGCGCCCGGGCCAGGGCGTCGACGACGTCGCCGAGACCGCCCGTCTTGGCCCACGGTTCGCACTCGGCGGCGATGAAAGCGACGCGCATCCTCCCGATGGTAGCGGTCGCGGCGTCCGGTGGAACGGCCCTAAACCGGTTCACGGGGCTGGCGCACCCGGTCTATGATGCGGGGCCTATGGAGCCCCTCGTGCGCGTGCCCACCCTGCCGGGTGTCCCCTTCCGCATCCCACCCCAGCTCGAGGGCCTGCGTCGCCTCGCCTACAACCTGTGGTGGAGCTGGCATCCCGGCGCCCGGGTCCTGTTCAGCCGGCTCGACGGCGCGGCCTGGGCGCGCTACCGCAACCCGATCCCGCTCCTCGAGGGCGGCGTGCGCTGGGCCGACGTCCTCGACGACCCGGCCTTCATGGCCGAGTACCAGTCGATCATCGGGGCGTTCGACCGGTACATGGCGAACGGCGCGGATCACTGGTTCCACCGCCAGTATGCGAGCGCCCTGAACGGGCCGATCGCCTACTTCTGCGCGGAGTATGGCTTCCACGAGTCCCTCGGGATCTACTCGGGCGGCCTGGGCGTCCTGGCCGGGGACCACATGAAGTCGGCCTCGGACATGGCCCTCCCGTTCGTCGGCGTGGGGCTTCTCTACCGGAAGGGCTACTTCCGCCAGACGATCGACGCCGACGGTCATCAGGAGCACGCCTACCCCGACTACGACTTCACCCGCCTGCCGCTCCTTCGCGCCGCCGACGCGAACGGGGACCCGCTCCGAGTGACGGTGCCCCTGCCCGGTCGGGACCTCGCCGTCGAGGTGTGGGTCGCCCAGGTCGGACGGGTACCGGTCCTGCTCATGGACACCGAGCTCCCCGAGAACGACCCCGCGGACCGCCCGATCGCGAACATCCTCTACGTCCGGGGCCGCGAGATGCGCCTCCACCAGGAGCTCGTCCTGGGGGTCGGCGGCGTGCGGGCGATCCGGGCGCTCGGGATCAAGCCGTCGGTCTGGCACCTGAACGAAGGGCATTCCGCCTTCCTCCTGGCCGAACGCGCCCGCGAGCTCGTCGCCGAGGGAACGGAGCTCGAGACGGCGTTCGCCACGGTCCGGCGGAACAGCGTCTTCACCATCCACACACCGGTCTCGGCGGGCAACGAGCGGTTCGATGCGGATCTCGTCCGGCGGGTCGCCGGCCCGCTCCTCGACGGGGACGGGCGGCCCGACAGCGGCGGCGTCCCGGTGGAGCGCGTCCTCGAGCTCGGGCGCGGGGTCGACGACGACCCTTCCGTCTTCGACATGACCGCGTTCTCGCTCCGACACACCCACGGCGCGAACGGGGTCAGCCAGCTCCACGCCGCCACCGCCAACGAGACCTGGCGAGAGCTCCTCGACGGGCGGATCGTGGGCATCACGAACGGCGTCCATGCCCCGACCTGGGTCGGCCAGTCGATGAACGAGCTCTATCGCCGATACCTCGACGCCGACCTCGACGACATCGACCCGCAGACCGAGCGCCGCCGCTTCTGGGAGCGCCTGTCGCGGATCCCCGAGGCGGAGCTGTGGCGCGCCCACATGCGCCAGAAGCTGGAGCTGGCGATCTTCGCCCGTGGCCGGCTGCGCAACCAGTTCGCCCGTCACGGCGAGGCGCCGGCGGTCCTCGAGGAGCTCGAGCGGGTGCTCGACCCGGACGTCCTGACGATCGGCTTCGCCCGCCGCTTCGCGACCTACAAGCGGGCGGCCCTCCTGTTCAGCGACATGGACCGGCTGGCCCGGCTGCTCTGGGACAAGGATCGCCCGATCCAGATCGTCTTCGCCGGGAAGGCCCACCCGGCCGACCGGCCCGGGCAACGGGTGATCCAGGAGATCTTCACCAGGTCACGGTCGGCCGAGCTGCGCGGTCGGGTCCACATCATCGAGGACTACGACATGCGGATCGCCCGCTTCCTGGTCCAGGGGGTGGACGTCTGGCTGAACAACCCGCGCCGTCCGCTCGAGGCGAGCGGCACCTCGGGCATGAAGGCCGCCCAGAACGGCGTCGTGAACGTGTCCGTCCTGGACGGCTGGTGGGACGAGGGCTGGAACGGCCAGAACGGCTGGGCGATCGGCGGTCGCGAGAGCGTCGCGGACGAGGGTGCCCAGGATTGGTCCGACGTGCAGGATCTGTACCGGATCCTGGAGGAAGAGGTCCTCCCCCGCTGGTACGAGCGGGGCGAGGACGGCGTCCCGCGACGCTGGACCGCCCACATGCGGGCGGCGATCGCCAGCACGATCTGGCCGTTCTCGACCACCCGGATGCTCCACGAGTACACCGAGCGGCTCTATCTCCCGGCCGCCGGCGTCGCGGTCAGCGTCGACGCGACCACCCGGAAGCGCGAGCCGATCGTCACCGAGGCCGGCTGAGCCGAGGCCCCTGCGAGACCGCGCCGGGTCAGTCCTCGACGAGGACGATGGCACCCTGCGGCGGCAGCGTGACGACGCCGTCGACCCAGGTTCCCGCCGCCAGCCCGGGCAGAGCCAGCGGTCGCAGCGAGACACCCTCCGGCAGGACGGCCCCGAACGACACCGGGGTCGCTCCGGCGTTGAGTGCCACCGCCGCCATCCGGCCATCGGCTTCGCGGAGATAGGCCAGACCGGCGTCGGCCGCGCCCAGGATCCGCACCGTGCCCCTCCGCAGCGCGACGTACGCCCGGCGGGCGGCGATGACGGCGCGGACGAAGTCCCGGAGCTCGCGATCGCCGGCCGCGGGATCCACCGGGAACCCTCGCCGGTTGTCCGGGTCGTGGTCGCCCTCGATCCCGATCTCGTCGCCGTAGTAGATGCGACGGCGCGCCGGGCAGCGTCAGCTGGAGCAGCATCGCCAGCCGGATGGCCCGCCGGTCCACTCCGAGGATGGTCAGAGCACGGGGCGTGTCGTGGCTGCCGATGAGGTTCAGCTGGACGGCCACGACCTCCGGGTCGTAGTTGTGCATGAGCGCGTCGAGTCGCGCCGCGAAGGCCGGTCCGTCCAGGGCGTGGACCATCCGGCGATAGGAATCGTGGCGTCCGATGACGTCCCAGTCGATGCTGGCCGGCGCCGGCGTAGCCGAGGATCGCGGTCCCGAGCGGGTAGTTCATCAGGGCGTCGAAGCGGTCGCCCCGGAGCCAGTCCGGAGCCTCGTCCCAGATCTCGCCGACGAGGTAGGCGTCGGGGTCGATCGCCCGGCATCGACGGCGGAACTCCGCCCAGAACGGCGGGTCGTCGATCTCGCCGGGGACGTCGAGGCGCCAGCCGTCGATGCCGAAGCGCAACCAGTGCTCGGCGACCCCGAAGAGGAACTCGCGGACGTCGGGATGGTCGGTGTCGAACTTCGGCAGCGCGGGCAGGCCCCACCAGGCCTTGTACCCGAGCGTACCGCCGCTCGCGCCGCCCCGGTCGGGATAGGCATTGAGCTCGCTGGCGCCCGCGAGGACGGCCGGATCGAGGTGGAACCACTCGCGATACGGCGACAGCGCGCCGTTCTCGAGGACGTGGTGGAACTGCCAGAGTCCGCGCCCGCAGTGGTTGAACACCCCGTCGAGGATCACCCTGATCCCCCGATCGTGGGCCCGGTCGAGCAGCTCCCGGAGGCCGGCCTCGCCGCCGAGGAGCGGGTCGACCTGGAGGTAGTCGTAGGCGTGGTAGCGATGGTTCGACGCGGAGCTGAAGATCGGGTTCAGGTAGAGCGCCGTGATCCCGAGCTCCTCGAGCTCGGGCAGCCGCTCGGCGATCCCGAACAGGTCGCCGCCCTTGAACCCGTGGTACGTCGGCGACGCGTCCCACGGCTCGAACGGACCGGCCGGCCGGAGCCGGGCGCTCCGGGCGAAGCGATCCGGGAAGATCTGGTAGAAGACGGCGTCGCGGACCCACTCGGGCGTGTCGATCGGCATGGGGCTCCCGTTCGGCTGGGTTCAGGGGTTGAGGGCGACGATGGCGACGCTGCGCGGAGCGAGCGTCGAGAACGGACGATACCCGGTGACGCTGCCATCCGGCAGGACCGTGGGCGACCCGACCGCTCTGGCACCGAGGATCGCCTCCGCCGTCGGGCTGCCGCACAGGGCACCGGCCGGAAGGTCGAGGGCGTATCCGGAGACCGGTGCATCGGACAGGTTCGCGACGACGAGGAGCCGCTCGCCGGGCGTCGAGCGGAGGGTCGCGACGACGGCGTCCGAGCCGCTCGCGGCGGGCACGATCGCACCACGAGCCAGGGCCGGGTGCCCTCCGCGAAGACGGATCAGGTCCCGGTAGCGGGACAGGAGCGAGCCCGGATCGCCGGTCTCGCCGGCGACGTTCACGGTCCGCCAGTCATCCGTGAGCGCCTCCCACGGCTTCCCGGAGCTGAACCCACCGGCCGGAGCCGTGGCGTCCCACTGCATCGGGGTGCGGATGTCCTCGTCGGGCTTCTGCCCGGTCATCCCGATCTCCTCGCCGTAGTAGATGAACGGCACTCCGGGCCCGGTGAGGAGGAGCCCGGCCGCGAGCCGGAGCCGGGCCGGGTCGCCGTCGAGCTGGCTCGCGACCCGATCCATGTCGTGGTTGGTCAGGAACGAGCCGAACTCGTCCGAGGTCTCCAGCCGGGAGATCTCATCGAGCGCGCCGGCCAGCGGCCCCGCCTCGCCTCGGCGCAGAGCATCCAGGTAGGCGCCGGCGAGTCCGAACTCGAACGTCAGGTCGAGGTCCGTCGGGACGTAGCTCGCGCTCACCGACGACAGGTCGTAGACCTCGCCGAGGAGGAGCGCGTCGGGGGCGGTCGCGTGGATCGTCCGATGGAAGTCTTCGAGCCAGGCGTGGGTCTCGGGCGTGTCCTCGACGACCGGGCCGTCCTCGATGAGGTGCTTCGCCGCGTCCAGCCGGAACCCGTCGACGCCCAGGTCGCCGAGCCAGTACTTCGCGATCGAGACCAGCTCGGCGGTCACCGCGGGCTCGCGCAGGTCGAGGTCGGGCAGCCCCGCCCCGAACGCCGCGTAGTACCAGCGATCCCCATCCGGGTACCACCCGGGGCCGCCGGGCGGGGTGCTCGACCAGACGTACCAGTCGGCGTGCGCGGAGCCCGCCTTCCGGCTGTCCTGGAACCACGGGTGGTCGCGCGAGGTGTGGTTCACCGGGAAGTCCACGATGACGGCGATGCCTCGGCGATGGGCCGCCTCGACGAGCGCACGGAAGTCGGCCGACGTCCCGTAGTCGTGCTCGATCTTCCGGTAGTCGACGACGTCGTAGCCGTGGTACGAGGGGGACTCCATGACCGGCATCAGCCAGAGACCGGTCACCCCCAGGTCGGTGGTCGTCGCCGGATCGCCGTCGTTCAGGTAGTCGAGCCGGCCGATCAGGCCCCGCAGGTCGCCGATCCCGTCACCGTCGCCATCGGCGAAGCTCCGGACGAACGCCTCGTAGAAGACCCGGTCGGTCCACCAGCCGTGGGCGTCGCTCGGTGCCGGGGCGGTCGGCGTCGCGGCAGGACAGGCGGGCGGCGACGCGGCGGCGACCGGTGAGGCCGGGGACGAGGACGGCCCGGCGGCGCTCGACGAGGGCGGCGCCGGGCTCGGACCGCACGAGACGGCGAGCAGGCTGACGAGTCCGGCGACGACCGCCACGCGGACGCGCCGCGAGCGCGCCCTCGGAACCGCCCGGGTCAGCGCAGGTGCGGATGCAGTCGCTCGACGGGCGGCGCCTGGCCCGGGCTGGCGTCGTCGATCTCGCCGCCCGGCTCCGATCCGCGGGGGGACACCAGCCGTCGGATCGCCGAGCGGCCGTCCCTCCAGTCGTCGAGCCCCGAGACGAGGCCCGGCAGGATCGACCCCCGGACCTCGGTCGCCGTCCGGTCGAGCAACCGGAGGGCGAGCGCGAAGATCGCGAACACCGCGGACAGGAAGGTCGCCGCGAGGAGTGCCCCCATCCACAGGAACGGGAACGGCATCGTGCCCTCCCAACGAAGTGTTCGGTGGCGCACCGTGACCCCGTGGTCCGGCCCACGCCGAGGCCATCCTGCCACGCTCGAGCGGTCCGGTCGAGGGCCGTCCGGACCCCTCCCGTTCGGGGCGGGTCGGTTCGATCGGCGTGGGATCGCTCAGCCTTTCACGCCGCCGATCGCCAGGCCGCCCACGATGTAGCGCTGGAACACGAAGAACACCAGCGACACGGGCAGGGCGAACAGGATCGCGAAGGCGGCGAAGTCCGACCATGGTGTCTGGCCGAACGCCCCGACCATCTTGTTCAGGGCCAGGGACAGGGTGTAGCCCTGACTCGGGTCGTTGAGGAAGATCGATACGAAGTAGAACTCCGTCCAGCCGGCGACGAAGCCGAGGAAGCCGGTGACCGCGAGGGCGGGGGTCGCCAGCGGCAGGACGATCTTCACGAACGACTGGTTCCGGGTGCAGCCGTCGACCGCGGCGGCCTCCTCGAGATCCTTCGGGATCGTGTCGAGATATCCCTTCAGGTTCCAGATCGCGAACGGGAGCGCGCCGGAGATGACGGCCAGGCCCACGCCGAGGAGGGACTGGCGGAGGTTGAACTGGCCGAGGACCGGGAGGTCCAGCTTGATGCTGTTGAGCATGATGAACAGCGGCGCGATCGAGGCGACCGCCGGGAGCATCAGGACGCCGAGGATGGCGATCATCAGGAAGGCCCGACCGCGGAACTGGAGACGCGAGAACGCGTACGCCGACAGGACCCCGATCAGGACGCTGAACAGGGCTACGCTCGAGGCCAGGAAGAAGCTGTTGCGGGCGAGCTCGAGGAAGCTGATCGGGTCCGAGGTCGGCTGGGCGATCACCCGGGCGAACGCGTCGAGCGAGGCCCCTGGCGGGATGAACCCGTCGGGCCGGGGCAGGTTGCGCGGATCCAGGGCCATCGAGAAGATCCAGAAGATCGGGAACAGGACCGTCAGCGAGATCCCGATGCAGACGAGCTGGAGGAGGAGCTGCGTCCGGGGGCGGAGGCGCGGGCCATGCTCCCTGGTCGCGGCCTTCGCCGCGGGTTGCACGCGGCCGACCGCGGTGACCGTCGTCATCGGGACTCCTCCTCGCGGGTCATCCGGCCGGGTCGGTCAGCCCGCATAGCTGGCCGTCGCCTTTCCGAGGCGGTTGGTGATCAGGGTGATCACCAACAGCAGGAAGAACATGATCACCGAGAAGGCGGCGGCCACGCCGTACAGCTGGAAGTCGTTGACCAGCTTGTAGGCCTGGGTGACGAACAGCTCGGTCCGCCCGAACGGCCCACCCGAGGTCATGAAGAACGACAGGTAGAAGAGGTTGAACGTCACGACGAACCCGTAGATCGCGTACGGCAGCATCGCCGGCCGCAGGAACGGCAGGGTGACCGCGTTGAACTTCTGGCGGGCGTTCGCCCCATCCATCTCCGCCGCCTCGTAGAGGTCCGGCGGGATGCTCTGGAGGGCACCGGTGGCGACCACGGCATTCAGCGGCCAGCCGAGCCAGCTGTTCGCGGCGAGGAGGGCGAAGAACGCCAGCGGCAACGGGATGAACGGGATCGGATCCGTGATCTGGTTGAGCCAGTCGATCTTCAGAGCGTCGGGCGGGACCTTGAACAGCGCCCCGATCCCCATCAGGAGCATGTTCACGGCTCCGTTGTCCTTGTCGAACATGCTCCGCCAGACGACCGCCACGATGATCGGCGGGATGACCACCGGCAGGATGAACAGGGCCCGGTAGAACCGCTTGAACCAAAGGCCCGGCGTGTTGAGCACGAGGGCGACCGCGACCCCGACGATCACGTGGATCGTGACGTTCGTGAACGCCCACACGAGGTTGAAGAAGAGCAGCCTCAGGAAGTCGAAGTTCGGGATGTTGAGGTCGCTCCGGAAGATCCGGGTGTAGTTGTCGAGCCCGACCAGGTTCGGCGCGACCTTGCCGCTCAGGTTCTTGAGCTGGAAGTCGGTGAACGACATCCAGGTCTGGTAGATGAGCGGATAGAAGGTGATGATCCCCATCACGATGAACGCCGGCGCCAGGTAGAGGAGCGCGGTCCGGGTGTCGGGCGAGATGCGTCGACGACGCGGCGCGGTCGCCACGGGCGGCGCGGTCGCCACGGACGGGATCGGGGTTGCGCTCATGGTCGGCGGTCTCCTGGCGGCCGAGGTTGGGGGCAGGCGCCGTTCGCGGCTGCGGCGCGGGGAGCGGTCCGGAGACGATTATCGGGGCTGCGTCGGCGGCCTGTCGAGCCGATCCGACGGGTCAGGGTCGGGATCGACGCAGGCGCCGGGTGGTCCGGCGCCTGCGTCAGTCTCTCTTAGCGAACGATCCTCACGGGATCTTGTTGGCGGTGTTCATCGCCTTGCAGGCGTTGGTCGCCGCCGTCTGCGGATCGGTGCCCTTCTGGACGACTTCCTTGAGGGCGTTGTCGAAGTTGCTCCAGAAGTTGTCGAGCTGCGGGACCTGCGGGCGCGGAACGCCCGTCTTGACCGCGTCGGCGAACTTCAGGGTGATCGGGTCGGTGATGCTGATCGTCGTGTCGGCCGGGATGTGACCCGCCGTGTCGACGAAGACCTGCTCGTTCTCAGCCTTGACCATCTCGAGTGCGAAGTCGGTCGCGAGCTGCGGGTTCTTCGCGTTCGTGTTGATGTACCAGCCGTCGACGCCGGTCAGCGGGCCGGCGGGGCCCTTCGGGCCGGCCGGCATCGGCGCGACCGCGAGGTTGTCCTTGAGGGCGTCCTTGTAGCCGCCCGAGGCCCACGGGCCGTCGACGATGAGGTCGATCTTGCCGGTCTTGAAGTCGGTGGCGAGGTCGTCGTACTTGTCGTACCACTTGGCGCCGGCCGTCTGGAGGTCCTGGAAGTACTTGTAGGCATCGGGCAGGCCGGTCGTGTCGGCGATGCACTTGCCGGTCTCGTCCATCAGCTTGGCGCCGAAGCCGGACCACCAGCCGAAGGAATGGTAGGAGGAGTGGGCGTCGAAGCCGGCCTTGATCTTGCCGTCCTTGACCGCCTGGAGGAGCTCATCGGTCGTCGTGGGCGGGGTCGCGATCTTCGACTTGTCGTAGTACATGGCCACGGCCTTGAGGGACTCGGGGACCATGTAGAGCTTGCCGTCGACCTTGCTGCCCTCGACCGCGGTGGTGGAGTCGTTGCCGAGCTTGTCCTGGATCATCGAGGTGACATCGAGGAACAGGCCGGCGCGGGCCTCCTTGCCGAGGCTGTCGTTCGGCGCGATGAACAGGTCGGGCCCGCCGCCGCTGGCGGCCTCGAGCTCGAACTTCTTGAACAGGTCGTCGAACTTGACGTCCTGGATCTTGAGGTTGAGGCCGGGGTTGGCGGCCTTGATCTTGTCGGTGACGGTCTTGAGGGCCGCGGCCTCGGTCCCGGCGCCCGAACCGTACGAGTGCCAGAGGGTGAGGTCGCCGGTCAGGCCGCCCGCGGCGGCGCTGGCGGCTGTCGACGGAGCCGCCGACGCAGCTCCCGACGGAGCGCTGGAGGACGTGCCGGTCGAGCAGGCGGCCATCACGATGGCGGCCCCCGCGACGATCGACGCGATCCTGATCTTGGAATTCATCGGTTTCCTGTTCTCCTCCTGTTGGATGGACCAGGCCCCAGTGACCTGGCTGGACGGCGGAGCCGGCCGTGGGAACGGCATCCGCGACGGTGCGGCACGATGCGGGACGCGCTCGTGCCGGCGCGGCCGCTGACGTCGGCGATCACAAGGTCTCGACTCCGCTCACCTCCCGTGGCTGGCGGGCGCCGAACCGGTCGACGCCCTGACGACGATGTGGGTATCCAGCAGGCGGTGCTCGTGCGCGTCGGCACGGCCCGCGACGACGGAGAGCAGGAGGCGGACCGCCTCCTCGCCCTTCCGCCGGATCGGCTGGTGGACGGTGGTCAGTGGGGGGTTGACATAGGCGGCCATGTCCACGTCGTCGAAGCCGACGACGCTGAGCGCGCCCGGGATGGCGATGCCCAGCTCCGAGGCGGCGCGCATCACCCCGATGGCGATCGCGTCGCTCATCGCCAGGACGGCCGTGGGCCGCAGGCCGCTCTCCCAGGCGCGTCGAAAGGCGACCGCGCCACCGGCGACCGTGGCCGGCGCCGTCACCACGCTGTCGTCGGGCAGGGACAGCCCGGCAGCGGCCAGGGCCCGCCGGTAGCCGGCCAGCCGGCGACCGCTGACGCTGTCCGGCTCGGCCAGCTCGAAGGGGACCGGTGGGTCGATGGCCACGGCCATGAAGTCGCGATGACCCAGCTCGAGGAGGTGCTCGGCGGCCTGGGCGGCCGCCGCCTCGTCGTCGATCGAGATCGACGGGTAGTCGGGCATCGCGGTCGAGTCGACGAGGACGATCGGGAGCCCGGCCCGACGGACCTGCTCCACCTCGGGATGAGAGGCCGAGAGGCCGATCGCCACGAACCCGTCCACGCTGGCTCGGCCGACCGCTCGGGCCAGCGACCCCTGGAGCGGGGAGATCAGGTAGAGGGCGAAGCCCGACGCCTCGGCCGCCAGGCCGATGCCCTCGGCAAGGGCGCCGAAGAACGGGTTCGAGAAGACGACGGCGAGCGGTTGCGGGGTGAGCACGCCGATCGTCCAGGTCCGGCCCTGGCTGAGCATCCGAGCGACCGGGTCCGGCCGATAGCCGAGCCGATCGGCGACGTCGCGGATCCGGGCGGCTGTCTCGTCGCTGAGGCGCTCCGGGCTGTTGAACGCGAAGGAGACCGCGGTCTTGCTGACCCCGGCCGCCTCGGCCACGTCGGCGATGCGCACCCGGCGATTCCGTTCGGTGGTCATCCCTGCCTCATTCGAAGGGGGCATCCCGCCAGCCGGTCCATCGGTTCCCGCCGCCGGGGAGGGACGACCCCGGTGTATGATGGGTGAACCGTTTTAGAAAACCGGTTTAGTCAAACCTAGCAGGTAGCCCGGACGACGTCAACACGAGTGTTCCCGCCCTCCCTCCGGAGCGCGGCGGTCGACGGATCGGGCGACGAGGGAGAGCAGGCAGGGTGGGCGATCGGATCTGGCTGGCGATGGTCTTCCACAACCACCAGCCGGTGGGCAACTTCGGCTGGGTCATCGCCGAGACCTACGAGCGGGCCTACCTGCCGATGGTCGCCGCGCTCGAGCGGCACCCCTCGGTCCGGGTCGGCCTCCACTACACCGGTCCGCTCCTCGAATGGCTCCGGGCCGAGCGACCGGAGTTCGTCATCCGCCTCCGCGCGCTCGTCGCGCGGGGTCAGGTCGAGCTCCTCGGTGGCGGCTACTACGAGCCCGTCCTGGCCTCGCTGCCGGAACGCGACCGGCTGGCCCAGCTCCTCCGGATGGCCGACGAGATCGAGCGCCTCGGGGGGCGCCGGCCGAGCGGGGCATGGCTGGCCGAACGGGTCTGGGAGCCGGACCTGCCCACCTCGATCGTCGACGCGGGCTACCGCTGGACCATCCTCGACGATACCCACTTCCGGGCCGCGGCCATCGACGACACCCAGCTCTGGGGCGCCTACAGCACCGAGGACCAGGGCCGCCTCCTGACGGTCTTCGGCTCGGACAAGGCGCTGCGCTACGGTATCCCGTTCAGCAGCGTCGAGCAGATGATCGAGCACCTCCGGGCGAACGCCACGGCGGATGGGCGGCGGCTCGGCTTCATGGGCGACGACGGCGAGAAGTTCGGAGCATGGCCCGAGACGTACGAGCATTGCTGGGGGGTCGACGGCTGGGTCGACCGGTTCTTCGCCGCCCTCGAGTCGAACGCTCCGACGATCGCGACGATCACCCCGACCGACTACCTCGTCGAGCAGGCGCCGGCGGGCCGGGTCTACCTGCCCACTTCGTCGTACTTCGAGATGGGCGAGTGGGCGCTGCCGGCCGATCAGAGCCTCGCCTTCGAGGAGGCCGTCCGCTCGGGAACCGCCGCCGGGGCGCCCTGGGTCCGCTGGATCCACGGCGGCTTCTGGCGGAACTTCCAGGTCCGCTACCGGGAGATCAACGACCTCCACAAGCAGATGCTCCGGGTCTCGATGGGCGTGGACGGCATGGCGCCCGGATCGGAGCGCACGCTCGCCCTCGACCATCTCCACCAGGGCCAGTCGAACGACTGCTACTGGCACGGCGTCTTCGGCGGGATCTACATCGCCCACATGCGCCTGGCCACCCTCGAGCACCTCATCGCGGCCGAGGACCTGGTGGACCGGGCCGGGCGGCTCGCCGGGAAGCCGGTCGACGGGATCCGCGCGGTGGACACCGATCTCGACGGGACCGACGAGCTGCTCGCGACCTCGCCCGGCCAGGTCGTCGTCATCGACCCGGTCGAGGGCGGCGGGGTCGGCAGCTGGGACATCCGCGCCGTGCGGCATGCTCTTGCCGCGGTCATGCGCCGCCGGCCCGAGGCCTACCACGCCCGGCTCGTGGCCCATGAGCACGCCGCGGATGCGGCTCACGGCGCCGCGGGACGCGCGTCGACCGGCGAGGCCCCCACGATCCACGACGTCGTCCGGAGCCGCGAGCCCGGTCTGGCATCGCACCTCCAGTACGACGCCTATGAGCGGCGCTCCGGTCTCGTCCACCTGTTCGCACCCGGCACCACCGCCGAGGCGTTCGCCGCGACGTCGGCCTCCGAGCTCGGCGACGCCCACGTCGGCCGGTTCGAGGTGGTCCGGGTCGGGAACGACGAGATCGTCCTCCGGCGCGACGTCGAGCTCGCCGGCGGTGCCGACCCGGCGATCGTCCGGGTCGAGAAGCGGTTCATCCTCGACGGCGACCGGACGCATCCGTCCCTCGAGCTCGAAGTCACGGTCGAGAACCGCTCCGACGTGGTCGCCACCTTCGATCTCGCCGTCGAGCACGCCCTGACGATGCTCGGCGGTGGCGGCAACCCGGCGGCCTACTACCGGCTCGGCGAGGAGGAGGTCCGTCATGACAGCCGTGGCGAGCGCGCCGATGTCGAGCGGATCGCCAGCGGCAACACCTTCATCGGCCTCGAGCTGGTCACGACCCTGGAGCCGGCGACGACCGCCTGGTGGTCGCCGATCGAGACGATCTCGAATTCGGAGTACGGCTTCGAGCGGGTCTACCAGGGCAGCGCCCAGGTCGCCGTCTGGCCCACCGAGCTGGCGCCGGGCGCCCGGCGGACCGTGGCCGTCCGGGGTCGGGTCGCCACCTCGGTCGATCGCCTGGCGGACGAGCTCGCGGGCTGACCCGTCCCTGCCGCCATATCCCGGGAATCCGTCAGCCCGCGGCCTGCGCGCCACGGGCTGACGAGGAGGGGGCGTCGAGGCGTCCGGTGGAGGGCCGAACGCCCGCGCGGGGGGTCTGCGGTTCGATAGACGACCCGAGGGACGTCCGATGATCAGCGGAGGTCGAGACCGACCGGCTGGCGAGGACCACGGCCGTCGACCGACTCGCTGCGAGAGTCGACGCCCCAGCGGAGCGCGGCACCTGCGAGAAGTGCGAGGATGACCAGTGGCGCGACGATCGCGATGAGTGCCATGGGACTGCACCTGACATTGATATAGTTGACTAGGCCAAGTGAGATAGTAGTTGGACTATCGGACTATGTCAAGTGACGCGGAGGTCCCGTCCCAGCCCGGTTCGGGGGTCGGCGAGGGGACGGCCTCGAGGACCGTCGGGACGCTCGATGTCGAGCGTGATTCGGACGTCCCGATCTCGACCCAGATCTACTGGCAGATCGCCTACCAGGTCGACTCCGGGCGGCTCCTGCCGGGTGCGCGGCTGGCCCCCGTCCGAGAGCTGGGTGCCGCCCTCCGGGTGAACCCCAACACGATCCGGGCCGTCTACAAGCGGCTCGCCGACGCCGGTTATGTCACCAGTCGTCACGGTGCCGGGACCCACGTGACCGATCGACCGCCCCAGCGCCGCGGTGCGGAGGCCCTGGCCGGGATCGTCGCCGAGATGCTCCGTCGAGCGGCGGCGGCCGGCTTCACCGCCGACGAGGTCGCCACGGCCACGTTCGCCGCGGCCACCGAGCGGCGGCGACCGGGACCGCTCGTCCGGGTCCTCTTCGCCGAGTGCACGAAGGCCGACGCGGCCTACGACGCCGAACGGATCGCGGAGGCGTTCCCCGGGATGATCGAGGCGGAGGGCACCCTGCTCGACGAGATCGCCGAGCGGCTCGACCGGTTCCACTACGACCTCATCGCCACGACGACCTTCCATGCCGACGAGGCGCAGGTCTACGCCGCCGGACGGGTCCCGGTGGTGGCCATGCTCGTCGGTCCCGGCTACATGGCCCTGGTCCACGAGATCGCGAAGCTGCCACCGGGCGCCCGGGTCGGGCTGGTCTGCGCGTCGGCGATCGGGACCGACAACATCGCCGAGACCCTCCGCCTCTCCGGGACGCTCGGCGTGGAGATCATCTCGGCGACGATCGGCGACCCGGATTCGATCTCCGCGGTAGACGCCGAGGCGGACCTCATCCTGCTCTCCCGGGAGGCGCTCGCGCTGGGTCTCGACGAGCGCTTCTCACACCCGGATCGGGTCCGCGAGTGGCTCTACGAGTTCGACCCGTCCGGGCTGGAGCTGCTCCGTCGCGCCATCGAGCACGCCCAGGCGGACCGGGCCCCGGCGGACCGGGCCCCGGCGGACCGGGCCCCGGCCGAGCCCATGCCGGCCGGGAGCTGACCGTGGCCCGGGTCCGCGGCACGGCCGACGACTTCCGCCTCGCCCGGCTCGCCCGGACCCGCTATCGGCTCGCCGACCTGACCCTCGCGGCCGATCTCGCGACCGCCCGCACGATCGCCGCTCGCCTCAACGCCGGCCGCGAGGCGACCGCGCCCGATCCGGCGGCCTGGCCGGAACCGGTGACCGCCGGCCAGCTCCACGCCGCCGGGCTCCTGGTGGCGATCCTCGGCCGGATCGTCGACCGGTATCGCGCCGAGGCCGATCCGGTGGCCCTCGTCGCCGCGGACACCTGGCTCCGGGGTCGTCTCGGGGAGGCGACCATCGACCAGGCGGTGAGCCGGTTCGCGAGCGAGTTCCCGGCCCGGCTCAGCGTGCCGGAGGCGCCCGAGCCGTCGACCGCCCTCGCCCAGCTCCTCCTCCTCGCGACATTCGACGAGAACCCGGCGGTCGACCCGTTCCGTGAGCTGGTGGACCTGACCACGGTCCGCGAGGGCTCCGCCCTGACCGAGATCGCCGAGCGGCTCGATGCCTTCTTCGGGACCCGGCCGGGGTTCGGGCCGGAGGGCCGGAGCCTGGTGGAGCTCCTGCGCCAGCCGGCGACTGCGGCTCCCGGGTCGCTGGCCGAGCAGCTCCGCTGGATCCGCGAGCACTGGGCCGGCCTCTTCGGGGGCGAGCTCGACGACCTCCTCGAACGGCTGCTCGTCGCCCTCGACGTCCTGGCCGAGGAGAAGATGGCCGCCGACCGTGCCTGGTTCTCGGCCCACGACGCCGGCGCCGGCGGGCCCGCGGAGGTCTACCGCTACGAGCCGGGCGAGGAGGAGCGCTTCAGCGAGGACCGCGACTGGATGCCCAGCCTCGTCCTCATGGCCAAGAGCACCTACGTCTGGCTCGATCAGCTCTCGAGACGCTATGGCCGGGAGATCCGGACGCTGGACGCGATCCCCGACGAGGAGCTCGACGTCCTTGCCCACCGTGGGGTCACGGGTCTCTGGCTCATCGGCCTGTGGGAGCGATCACGCGCGTCGGAACGGATCAAGCGGCTACGAGGCGACCCTGAAGCGGTCGCCTCGGCCTACTCCCTCGAGGACTACTCGATCGCCCTGGACCTCGGTGGGCCGGACGCGCTGGCCGTCCTGCGCGACCGGGCGGCGGCGCGGGGGATCCGTCTCGCCAGCGACATGGTGCCGAACCACATGGGCATCGACTCGCGCTGGGTGATCGAGCGCCCCGACCGGTTCCTGTCGCTGCCCGACAGCCCGTTCCCGGCCTACCGGTTCGACGGCCCGGACCTCTCGTCCGACGAGCGGGTCGGGATCTTCCTCGAGGATCACTACTACGACGCGACCGACGCCGCGGTCGTCTTCAAGCGAGTCGACCGCTGGACCGGCGACGTTCGCTACGTCTACCACGGCAACGACGGGACGAGCTTCCCCTGGAACGACACCGCCCAGCTTGACTACGCCAGGGCCGAGGTCCGTGAGGCGGTCATCCGGGCGATCCTCGACGTCGCCCGGCAGTTCCCGGTCATCCGCTTCGACGCGGCCATGGTCCTCGCCCGGAAGCACGTCCAGCGGCTGTGGTTCCCCGAGCCCGGACACGGGGGGGCGATCCCGAGCCGGGCCGGCCACGGCCTCACCCGGGCCGAGTTCGACCGGGCGATGCCCGGTGAGTTCTGGCGCGAGGTCGTGGACCGGGTGGCGGCCGAGGTCCCCGGCACGCTCCTCCTGGCCGAGGCGTTCTGGCTCCTCGAGGGGTACTTCGTGCGGACCCTCGGGATGCACCGGGTCTACAACAGCGCGTTCATGAACATGCTCCGGGACGAGCGCAACGCCGAGTACCGGCTGGTCATCCGGAACACGCTCGAGTTCGACCCGGCGATCCTCGGCCGGTTCGTGAACTTCATGAGCAATCCCGACGAGCGGACCGCCGTCGATCAGTTCGGCTCGGGTGAGCGCTACTTCGGGGTGACCGCCCTGATGGCCACACTCCCGGGGCTGCCGATGTTCGGGCACGGCCAGTTCGAGGGCTTCACCGAGAAGTACGGGATGGAGTTCCGCCGGGCGCGTCTCCAGGAACCGGTCGACGAGGGGCTGCTGGGCCACCACGAGCGGACGATCTTCCCGCTCCTCCATCGGCGGGCCAGCTTCGCCGGTGCCGACGGGTTCCGGCTCTACGACGTGGTCGGCGACGACGGCTCGGTGAACGAGGACGTCTTCGCCTACTCGAACGTCGGCCCGCGCGGCGAGCGTTCCCTCGTCCTGTTCAACAACCGGTACGCGGAGGCCCACGGCCGGATCCGTGACTCGGTGGGGTTCAACGCCCGCGACCCGGACGGCGAGCGGCGGATGCGCCGTGAGACCCTCGGGACCGGGCTGGGCCTGAGCGGGGCCGAGGACCGGTACGTCCTGCTCAGGGATGCGATGACCGTGCAGGAAGGCCTGCGTTCGTCGGCCGAGCTCGTCCGGTCCGGCTTCCCGGTGGACCTCCAGGCCTACGAGTGCCGGGTCTACGTCGACCTCGGCGAGCTGGCCGACGGTCCGCGCCCCGTGCGCCGGCTGGCCGAGCGGCTCGGTCACGGGACCGTGCCGTCGGTCGACGAAGCCCTGCTCCTCCTCGAGCTGGAGCCGGAGCACGCGGCGATCCGCGAGCGACTGGCCTCGGCCCTCGCCGGCGGAGGCGGGATCATGGCCGAGGCGGGGACGGCGGGCGCCGTCCGTACGGCCGGGCCGGGCGACGTCCTGGCGAGCGCGGTCCACGTCCTCGACGGCGGCCCGTTCGACGAGCGGCGACTCTGGCCGATCGTCCGCGATGCCCTGGCGGCGGCCGGGCTGCCCGCCGAGCGACTGGATCGGGCGGTCGGCATCGTCCGCGGGCTCGTCATCGGCGACCCGACGCTCCGGCGGCTCGACGACCGGACGGTGACCGGCTGGTTCGCGGAGCCGTCCCTGCGCGACGCCCTCGGCGTCCACGATGCCGATGGGGTCGCCTGGTTCGACCGCGACGGTTTCGAGCTGCTCGTGACGACGGTGGCGGTCCTCGCGGCACCGGGTGGACCGGTGGCCGGACCCCGCGCCGAGCGGCCGAGCGGGAAGCGCCGCACCCCGGCCGGCACGGCGACCCCCGCGCGGGTGGCCGCCCGACTCGTCGATCTGGCGGAGCGGACCGAGTACCGGGTGGCCCTTCTCGTCGACGCCCTCGCCGACCCATCCGGGGGCACGACCCCGGGATGACCCGGCTGCGCTGGTTGACGATCGCCCTGGCGGTCGCGGGCGTCGGCGCCATCGAGCTGCTCAGCGACACGATGCTGGACCCCTACCTGCCGTTCCCGGGCGACTATCTGCTCGTGATGGCGGTCGTCGCGGTGACCGCGGTCGCCTTCTCGTGGGTGGCCTTCCGCCGGATGGACCGCCTCAGCGCGGACCTGCGGACGCGGAACGCCGAGCTCGAGGCGCGCGACGCCTCGCTGCGTGCGCTCCAGGAGACGGGTGTGGCGATCTCGACCCTGACCGACCTCGACCCGGTCCTGCGCCTGATCGTCGACACCGCCCGGACGCTGCTCCGGGCCGACGTCGCCTTCATCCTGACCCTCGAGGAGGAGGGTGCTACGCGGCTGCGCTACTGGAGCGGTCCGGATGACCTCTTCGCCCCGCCTGCGTCGGCGACGGACGACCGCCCGGCACGGGACGCGGTCCGGGCCTGGCCGGATCCGGGGGCGTTCGTCCGGGCCGACCGGATCGGGGCGACGGCCGGTGTCCCCATCCGCCGGAGCGACCGGACGATCGGGACCCTGGCCGTCGGCAGCACCGATCGTCGCCGCCTGGGGAACGCCGACCTCGAGACCCTCCAGGCCCTCGCCGACCAGGCCGCCGTGGCGATCGAGAACGATCGGCTCCACCGTGAGCTCCGGGTGCTTGCGGTCCAGGGCGAGCGGGAGCGGATCGCGCGCGAGCTCCACGACGGGCTCGCCCAGGTCCTCGGCTACGTCAACACGAAGTCGCAGGCCGCGACCGAGCTCCTCGCCGCGGGCAGGGTCCCGGAGGCGCGCGTCCAGATCGACCAGCTGGCCGCCGCCGCGCGGGCGATCTACGTCGACGTCCGGGAGGCGATCCTGGGCCTGAGCAGCCCGGTCGAGGCGTCCGGCGGGCTGGCCGCCGCGATCAACGACTACGCCGGCCGGTTCGCCGAGGCCTCCAAGCTGGCGGTCCGGGTCGAGGCCGACCCGGAAGCCGGGTCCGACCTCGAGCCCGAGGTGAAGGACGACCTGTTCCGCAGCGTCCGCGAGGCGCTGACGAACGTCCGCAAGCATGCCGACGCCCACCGCGTGAGCATCCGGGTGATGCGGGCCGACGATGCGGTGGCCGTCGAGATCGAGGACGACGGGCGGGGGTTCGACCCGGACGCCGTCGCCGAGGGCGAGCCCGACTGGCCCCACCTGGGCCTGACCGGCATGCGCGAACGGGCCGCCGCCGCCGGTGGCAGCGTCGAGTGGCGCCGCGCCCTCGACCACGGCACCGTCGTCCGCCTGACGATGCCGACGACGAAGGCCGCGCCCGGCGGGTCGACCGGATGAGGGTCCTCCTGGCCGACGATCACGCCCTCTTCCGGGACGGCGTCGCCTCCCTCCTCGGCGCCTGGGGGCACGAGATCGTGGGGCTCGCCTCGACCGGCCCCGACGCGGTGGAGCAGGCTCGCCGCCTGGAGCCGGATCTCGTGCTGATGGACATCCGGATGCCCGGTGGGTCGGGGCTCGAGGCCACGGCCCGGATCAAGGCCGATCGACCCGAGACGGCGATCGTCATCCTGACCGTCAGCGAGGACGAGGACGACCTGTTCGCGGCGATCAAGGCTGGTGCCAACGGCTACCTGCTCAAGAACCTCGAGGGGGCGCAGCTCCGGGCCATGATCGACGCCGTCGGTCGCGGCGAGGCCGCGATCGCCCCAGCCACGGCCGGCCGGATCATCGAGGAGTTCCTCCGACGCGACCGCCGGCCCGATCGTCCGGCGAGCGGACCGGAGGCCCTGACGGAGCGCGAGATCGACGTGCTCCGGCTGGTGACGGCCGGGCTCCGGAACAAGGAGATCGCCGCCCAGCTGGGCATCAGCGAGAACACCGCCAAGTTCCACCTGCGGAACATCCTCGAGAAGCTCCACGCGGAGAGTCGGACCGAGGTCGCGACGCGGGCCGTCCGCGAGGGACTCCTGCCCCCGGAGGCACCCGACCGACCCTGACGGCCGGTGGGCTCGCCCGCCGACAGGGTCGGGCAAGGGCCATCGAGCCCCCCGGCCCTACCCGGTCGGATAGGGCCGTCCCCTGCTCGCCCGCGTGTGGCCGAACCTGGTCCGCGGCGCGACCCTTGCCAGGACAAGCCGCAGCGGAGGCAGCCATGGGCTACCGGATCCAGGTCGACCTCGGCAACTGCATCAACTGCGGCGTGTGCATGGACGTCTGCCCGGTCGAGGCCCTCGACATGACCCGGCCGGATCGGCCCGGGGTCGAGGCCGGCCCGGGGGGCAAGCCCCTCCGCTGGATGATGGAGTACCCGGTCCAGGTCGGCGAGTGCATCGGCTGCTCGATCTGCATCCGGGAGTGCCCGGTCGTGGTCATGACCCTCGACGAGGTCGACGGCCCCACCCCGCTCGCTCCCCGCCAGGGCCGGATCGAGCGGCCCGAGCCGACCGGTGGCTGGATCCCGCTCTCGGCGGTGACGCGCGAGGCGCTCAAGCCCACGAAGGTCTCGCCGTTCGACGAGGTCAGCCGCTGGAAGACCCACAACCGACCGAACCCGTGGCAGGTCTGGACCTCGATGGTCGATGCCGACGTGCCGCCCCCGGGAGCGCCCTGCCAGGCCGCCTGCCCGGCCGGGACCGACGCCGGTCGCTACATCGGGCTCATCGGGGCCGGCCGCTACGACGACGCCTACGCGGTCGCGGCGGAGGTCAACCCGTTCCCGTCGGTCTGTGGCTGGATCTGCACCGCCCCGTGCGAGACGGCCTGCCGCCGCGGCACGCTCGACGAGCCGATCGCGATCCGGACCCTGAAGCGCTTCGCGGCGGAGCACGGCACCCTGCCCAAGGTCGACCCGCCCAAGATCCGCCGGCCCGAGCGCGTGGCGATCGTCGGCGGAGGCCCCGCCGGGATGTCGGCCGCCTACTACCTCGCCCGGCTCGGCTACGGCGTCACGGTCCTCGAGGCGATGCCCGTGCCCGGGGGGATGATGGCGATCGGGATCCCCGAGTACCGCCTGCCCCGAGAGGTCCTCCGCGAGGAGATCGACCGGATCGTGGGCCTCGGCGTGGAGCTCCGCCTCGACGCGGTCATGGGTCGCGACTACACCCTCAACGACCTCGAGGTCCAGGGCTTCCAGGCGGTCTTCCTGGCCACCGGGGCCCCGAAGAGCCGACGCCTGGGCGTGCCCGGCGACGACCTCCGCGGGGTGATCCCCGGGACCGTCTTCCTCAAGCAGGTGAACCTGGGCGAGAAGCCCCGGCTCGCCGGCCGGGTGGTGGTGGTCGGTGGTGGCAGCACCGCCATGGATGCTGCCCGCTCCGCGCTCCGCAGCGGCGCCGACTCGGTGACGATCCTCTACCGACGCGGGTTCAAGGAGATGCCCGCCCAGGCCGAGGAGGTCGAGGCGGCCCGACGCGAGGGCGTCGAGATCCGGATCGGCGTGGCGATCGGCGAGGTCGTCGGCGCCGAGGGTCGGGTCCGCGGGCTGCGCGTCACCGAACAGGCGCCGACGGGCGCCACGGAGGGCGGCCGAGCCGTCTGGGCACCCGTCCCCGCGTCGGACGCCGTGATCGACGCCGACGTCATCCTGGTCGCCATCGGCGAGGAGCCGGATCCGTCGATCCTGCCCGAGGGCGCCGGCATCGAGACGAGCGCCTGGGCCGGGATCGCCGCCGATCCGCGGACCCTCGCCACGGGTCGCAAGGGCGTCTTCGCCGGCGGCGACGTCGTCACCGGACCGAAGACGATCATCGACGCGGTGGCCGCCGGCCGCCGTGCCGCCGGGGCGATCCACCAGTACCTCGCCGGGGTCCGCGACGGTGAGGCGGAGATCCTGGCGGCCGTCCGCTACCGGACCGCGCCCGAGACGAGCCTCCGGCTCGACCTCGAGCCACGCCCGCGCGCCCACCCGGCGCTCCCGGTCGTGGACGCGGGCTCGTTCCGGGCCGGCCAGGCCGGCTTCGACGTGGAGGTCGCCCGTCACGAGGCGGGCCGCTGCTTCCGCTGCGATGCGGTCTACACCTGCCCGACGGTGAGCACGGTCACCGGGCGCGGGCCGGGTGACGGGCCGGGTCGGGCCGCTCCGCCGCCACCGTTCCCATCGCCCGCAGCCACCATCCACCCCACGATCGACGGCGCCCCGTCGGCAGGAGGAGATCGATGACCCCGGATCAGGTAGGAGGCCTGTTCGACGCAGGCGAGAGCTTCATCGAAGGCACGATCGCGGCCGTCATGGTCGTGCTCTGGGTCCTCGTCCTGTCGCTCTTCATCGCCCGCCCGTACATGGTCGCGAACCTCAACAAGTTCACCCTGCGTCTCGGCGCCGACCTGTGGTGGATCATCTACGTCGCGATCCGCGACCTGCTCCTCGTCCAGCTCTTCCTGGGCAGCTTCATCTTCTTCTACCCCGACGTGGTGAGCGGCAAGGACCTGCCGATCACCGGCGGGCTCGCCGCGGTCTGCGCCTTCGGGGTGATGCTCATCAAGCTGATCAAGGGCGACCACGACGTGAACTGGTTCCGGGCCCAGGTCGCTGCTCCTGGGGCTGGGCGCCGTGCTCTACGTCGGCCCCTACCTGCTCGGCGTCCAGGTCACCACGATCGGGACCGACCAGTCGAACCAGCTGGCCTCGATCCTGGTGTCGAGCCAGAACGTCGACGTCGCCCTCGGCCTGTGCTACCTGTCCGGGGCCCTCGTCGGGATCATGGCCCTGGTCGCCGTCGTCTACAACTTCATGCAGGCCAGCGGCCGCCCGAGCAAGGAGCAGACTCGATGAGCGCCGACGATCTCGCGACCGCGATCACCACCGGCGGTCAGGGCTGGCTCGTCCTCTCGGTCGCGGCCGTCCTGCCGATCCTGTGGTCGTTCGCGCTGATCCTCCACTTCGCCCGGCCGTACATCGTCCGGTTCCTCCAGTCGCTCACCCTCCGCTTCGGCGGCGACGTCTGGTGGCTGTCGTACGTGCTGTTCCGGGATGCGCTGCTGGTGATCGTCCTCGGGCTGAGCCTCGTCTTCCTCATGCCGAACCTGTACATCGGGCTCGGTCTGCCGCTGACCGCCCCGCTCGCGGTGGTGGTCCTCCTGTGGGCCCTGTGCGTGAAGCTCCTCCGCGACGCGGACGACGATCCGGGCGCCTTTCGCCTGGTGAGCGGCCTGCTCGTCATCGCCTCAGCCCTCTACATCGTTCCCCAGATCTACGGCCTCGAGGCCGCCGACCAGGTCGACCGGCTGACCGTCTACGGCCTCGGCGGGCTCCCCGGCGCGCTCATCGCTGCGAACCCCGACGAGCAGACGGTGAACGCCCTGGCCTGGCCGATCCTCAACCTGAGTCTGCTCCTCGTCGCGATCACCGGCGGCGTGATGTTCCTCCGCTTCCTCATCCGCCTGGGCCGCCCGGGCGAGGCGGTCGAGCCCAGCCTCTGACCGATCGCAGCGGCGTCCGAATCGCGCTCACCCGATCCCGCCCCGGCCTCGCGCCGACGGCGGGGTCGTGGCGTCCGGATCCCGGTCAGTCGTCGCGGAGGACGAGCCTTCGGAGCAGCGAGACGGGCGGCGAGCTCTGAGCGAGGACCTGCTCGAGGTGCTCGCGATAGACGAAGCCGGGCGTCGGGCCGAACCCGCCGGGCAGGTCCCGGGCAACGACCGCCTCCCTCCCCCGCGGGTCGCCGATCGCGACCGCACGGCGGCGCCGGACCTCCTCCTCGAGCTCCCACATCGCCATCGAGCCGACGAAGTACGTGGAGAGCTGGGTAGACGAGAGACGCGCCCGGTCGAGCTTGTTGCGGGCCTCCGCCTCCTCCTGGAAGCCACCGTCGACCATCAGCCGGACGGCCTCCTCGCCGGTCATCGGGCCGCCGAACGCCTCGCCGGCATGGATCCTGACGTCGATGATCGCGTTGATCGCCGCCCGCAGGTAGAACTTCCAGTGGACGAGCAGGAGCGCCGGGTCCTCCGCGCCATAGCCCACGTCCATCATCACCTGGGTGACGTAGACGGCCCAGCCCTCGGCGAAGACGCCACTCCAGAAGACCGCCCGGGCGACGGACGGGTTGCGGTTCGCCCAGGCGCCCTGGAGATAGTGGCCCGGGACCGCCTCGTGGATGGTCAGGACCCGGAGCATCCGGTCGTTGTCCTCGCGGAGGTAGCTCTCGGCCTGCGCCTCGGTCCAGTCGTCCGGGATCGGGGTGATCGCGAAGAACGACTTCTGCCCCTTGTCGAGCGGCCCCGGCGAATCGAGCATCGCCCCGCCGAAGGCCCGCAGGAAGACCGGCGTCCAGCGGATCTCGAGGGGATCCTCGGCGAGACCCACGAGGTCGTGCGCCCGGCAGAACGTCTCGATCCGGGCCAGCTCCTCGCGGCACCAGGTGAGCAGGTCCCCGGCCGGTTGATGCTCGACCGCGATCGCGTCGAGCACGGCCCTGACCGCCTCCCCGTCGTCGGCCGGCGGCTCGCGATCGGGACACCACGCCGGCCAGAGGTCACGAGCGACCCGGATCATCTCGGCCCGGACGGCGTGGTACTCGCGCTCCGCCCGCTCGACGATGCGGGCCGGGGTCAGCTCCGCGTCCCTGAGCGTATGGCGCATCTTCGTCGTGAAGAGCTCGGCCCCGAGACGTCCCTCGCCCTCGGCGCGGGGCAGGACCACCTCGCGCAGGTGGGTCTCCAGCTCCCCGAGGGCGGCCTTGGCCGTGGCGGCGGCAGCCAGCAGGCGGGGCATCAGGGCCGCCACGGCCGGGTCGGACGGGGCCGCCGATCCGCCTTCGCGCACCGCATCGTCGGCCAGCTCGGCGATCCCGGCCAGCTGTCGGAGCGCGGTCTCGGTATGGAACCGGGAGGCCGGACGACCGGGCAGCTCGCCGATCTGCGACCGCGCCGCCGCCACGACGGCGGGGATCCCCTCGAGGCGGCCCGCCGTCGACCCGAGCCGGTCGGCGAGCGGCGCGAACTCGCGGGCAAGCAGGGGAAAGAGCCCGCCGCCGAGGAGATAGACCCACTCGAGCGGATCCCACGTCTCCTGACGGAGCTCGGTCTCGCCGAAGCGAAGGGCATCCAGCTCCATCCGGACGAGGTCCCGGTCGGCACGCTCATCGGCCGTCAGGTCCGCGTCGGCGAACCGGCCGAGCTCGGTCGTCCAGCGTTCGGCGAAGGCGAGCCGGGCCTGGCGACCGGCCTCGGTCAGGTCGGGCCACTCGGCGTCGTGATCGTGCATCCCGGCTGCCGTCGCGTGGAGCGGATGAAGCCGGAAGAACTCGGCGAGGAAGGTGTCGATCGTGGGAGCGAAGCCCGTCGTGTCGTGCATCGCCGGAGTGTAGCGAACGGGTCTCCGGGCCGGGCGCGACCGGACCGTATCGGGCCATCGACCGCGGACCACCCTAGACTGTCGGGATGATCGACGCGCTGGCTCGCTGGACCGCCTCGCCGACGCTCGAGGGCGAAGTGGTCCGGCTCGAGCCGCTCTCGTTGGACCACGTCGACGGGCTGGTCGCCGCCGGCCGCGAACCGACGATCTGGACCTGGATGCCGGCCGACGGATCCACGCCCGACGCGATGCGGGCGATCGTGGAGACCGCCCTGGCCGGCCGGGCGACCGGGACGGAGATCCCGCTCGTCACGGTCCAGCGCTCGTCCGGCCGCGTCGTGGGCAGCACGCGCTACCTGGCCCTGACGCCGGCGCATCTCCGCCTCGAGATCGGCTGGACCTGGATCGACCCGGCATTCCACCGGACGGCGGTCAACACCGAGGCGAAGCTGCTCATGCTCGGTCACGCCTTCGACGCCCTCGGCGCTCGCCGACTGGAGCTGAAGACCGACGCCCGCAACGAGCGCTCCCGGGCCGCCATCCTCGGCATCGGCGCGACCTTCGAGGGCATCTTCCGGAAGCACCTGGTCATGCCCGGCGGACGGGCCCGCGACTCGGCCTACTACAGCATCCTCGACGACGAGTGGCCGGCCGTCCGCGAGCGGCTCACGGCCCGGCTCGAGCGGCACCGGACGACCGGCTGAGATGAGCGGCCACGACATCCCGCTCCACGTCGCCACGGTGGACTACCACACCGGGGGCGAGCCCTTCCGGATCGTGACCGACGGCGTCCGTCCGCTCGAGGGCGCGACCGTCCTCGAGCGACGCCGGTTCGCGGGCGAGGTGCTCGACCGCGTTCGACGCCTGGTCGTCGACGAGCCGCGCGGCCACGCCGACATGTACGGCTGCTTCGTCACCGAGCCGAACGATCGCGACGCCGACCTGGGCGTCGTCTTCTTCCACAACGAGGGCTACTCGACAGCGTGCGGGCACGGCACGATCGCCCTCGTCACCTGGGCCCTCGAGTCGGGTCGCGTGCCGATCCGCCGTCCCGTGGCGACCGTGACCGTCGACGTCCCATCCGGCCGGCTGGCCTGCGTCGCGACGATGGAGCCGGACGGCGTCCACGTCCGCTCGGTCCGGTTCCGGAACGTTCCGGCCTTCGTGCTCGCCCGCGCCGTCGCCATCGGGACGTCACGGGGACCGGTCGTGGTCGATGTCAGCTACGGCGGGGCCTTCTACGCCAGCGTCGACGCGCGGGCGCTGGGGCTCGACGTCTCGTCGGCCAGCCTGCCCGCCCTCATCGCCCTCCAGCGGGAGCTCCGCCCGGCGCTCGAGGCCGCCATCCCGGTGGTCCACCCCGAGGAACCCGAGTTGCGCGGGGTCTACGGGGTGATCTTCTGGCAGGAGGAGCCCACCGACGCGGCCGACCGATCGGCCGGCGTGGTGCTGACCCAGCGGAACGTCACGGTCTTCGCCGACGGCGAGGTCGATCGGTCGCCCTGCGGCAGCGGTACCTCGGCCCGTCTCGCGCTGCTCGCCCTGGACGGTCGACTCGGCCCATCGGCGGAGGGCACCCTGCGCCATCGGAGCGTGGTCGACTCCGCGTTCCTCGGCCGGGTCGTGGGGACGACCGCGGTCGCCGGCCGCCCGGCGGTCGTCACCGAGGTGGAGGGATCGGCGTTCCTGACCGGCCGTCACGAGTTCGTCCTCGACCCTCGGGACCCGCTCGGGACGGGCTTCCTGCTTCGCTGACCACCACCCGGAGGATCCGATGCCCGCCGACCTGATCGTCGTGAACGCCCGTGTCTTCCGCGCCTTCGCACCGGGCGCGTCCCCGGCCCCGGGCTCGGCGGAAGGTCCGCCGCCCTCCGGTGCGCCGACGGCCGTCGCGGTCGAAGGGGGCCGGATCGCATTCGTGGGCTCCGACGGCGACGCGCTCCGGGATCACCGCGGGGGACGGACCGAGGTCGTCGATGCCCGGGGTGGGCTGCTCACGGCGGGCTTCGACGACGCCCACACGCACGTCCTCTCCGGCGCCCGCGCCCTCGACCTGGTCGACCTCTTCGGGCTGGAGACGGTCGACGCCATCGGGGCCGCGATCCAGGACTGGGCGGCAGCCCACCCGGAGCGGCCGTGGGTCGAGGGGCGCGGCTGGTTCTACGCCCCGTTCCCGGGCGGCCTGCCGACCCGGGCGATCCTCGACGCGCTGGTGCCCGATCGGCCGGCCTGGCTGGAGGGCTACGACGGTCACACCGGCTGGGCGAACTCGCGGGCGCTGGCCGCGGCCGGGATCGGTGCCGGGACGCCGGACCCGCCCTTCGGCGAGATCGTCCGCGACCCGACGACCGGCGAGCCGACCGGCGCCCTCAAGGAATCCGCGATGCGGCTCTTCGACGGCGTCGTCCCGGCCCCCTCGTTCGAGGCCGACCTCGCGGCGATGCGGCGGGCGTTCGACGCCTTCCATCGCCTCGGCCTGACGTCCGTCCAGGACGCCATGGTCGTGCCGCCCGAGGTCCCCACGTGGCGGCGGCTGCTGGCCGACGGCGACCTGTCGGTCCGGGCACGGCTCGCCCTGACGATGGCCCCGGCGGCCGACCTCGCGGCGTGGGAGCGCCGGCTCGACGAGAACGAGTCGGTCGTCGGCGACCTGCGCGGCGGGCCGTGGCTCGACGCCGGGATCCTCAAGGGCTTCGCCGACGGCGTCATCGAGTCGCGGACGGCGGCGATGCTCGAGCCCTACGAGGGGACCGATTCGGTCGGCGTCCCGGAATGGACCCCGGCCGAGCTCGATGCCCACGTGGCCGCGGCGAGCCGGCGCGACTGGCAGGTCGAGGTCCACGCCATCGGCGACGGCGGGGTCCGGATGGTGCTCGATGCCTTCGAGCGCGCCGCCCGATCGGATCCGCGACCGATCGCCGAGCGCCCGCGGCATCGTGTCGAGCACATCGAGACGATCGCGGCCGAGGACATCCCGCGGTTCGGCCGGCTCGGGGTGGTCGCGAGCATGCAGCCGTTCCATGCCGATCCCTCCCCGAACCAGATCTCGGTCTGGGCCGCGAACATCGGGCCGGAGCGGGCGTCGCGAGCCTGGCCGTGGCGATCGATCCGGGCGGGCGGCGGGGTCGTCGCGCTGGGCTCCGACTGGCCGGTCGTCCCGTTCGACCCGTTCATCGCCCTCCACGGCGCGGTGACCCGCCAGAACCTCCATGGCGAGCCGCCCGGCGGCTGGCTGCCCCACGAACGGCTGAGCCTGCCCGAGGCGCTCTCCGCCTACGGCCACGGGTCCGCGTTCGCGGCCCATGCCGAGGGCCGTCGCGGCACGGTCCGGGTCGGCGCCGACGCCGACCTCGTCGTCCTCGACCGGGACCTGCTCGCCCTCGACGCTTCTGCCATCATCGGGACCGGCGTGACCCTGACCGTCGTCGACGGGCGGGTCGTCCACCGTGCGGAGGATCGACGATGATCGGACTGCTCATCCGGGTCGGCCTCAACGCGGTCGCGCTGTGGTTGACCGCCTACTTCGTGCCCCAGATCCACCTCGACAAGGGCGACAGCGTCGTCGGGATCCTCGCCGTCGCGGTGATCTTCGGCCTCGTCAACACCTTCGTGAAGCCGGTCGTCAAGCTCCTCTCGCTGCCGATCAACCTGGTGACCCTGGGCATGTTCGGGCTGGTCGTGAACGGGGCGCTCCTCCTCCTCGTCGCGTGGCTGGCCGGGCAGGCCGGGATGACCTTCACGGTGGGCGATTTCCCGCCCGACATCACGATCGCCACGATCGAGGCGGCGTTCGTCGGCGGGATCATCCTGAGCCTCGTGTCGCGGGCCCTCGACCTGCTGCCGATCGGCGGCCGCAAGCTGTGACGGCATGACGTCCGGGGCGACGGCGCTGCGCAGTCCGGCGTCGGCCCGGTCGACCGCCTGCCGGTCCTCGCCGCGGACCTGCGAGCCGCCGCGCGCCGCTTCGGCACGCCCCTCCACCTGACCGACGTCGCCGCCCTCGAGGCGGCCGTCGAGGAGTTGCGGACCGCCTTCCCGGACCCCTGGATCCGGCAGTACTCCCTCAAGGCGAACGACGTCGCGCCGATCGTCGCCCGGCTCGCGGCCCGGGGCCTCGGCGCGAACGCGGTGTCGCGGGGCGAGTGGGCGATCGCCCGGCGGGCGGGTGTCCCCGATGCCCACATCTCGCTCGAGGGGATCGGCAAGACGACCGCCGACCTGCGTGCCGCCGTGGCCGCCGCGGCGCGCGGCGCCCCGCTCCGCTGGGTGGCCGTCGAATTGGTCGACGAGGCCGGCGAGGTCGGGGCGCTCGCCCGCCGGGCCGGCCTCGGGGCCGGTGATCACCGGGACGGCCGCCACCGGGTGGCTCACCTCGACGTCCTCCTGCGGTTCAACCCGGCGGTCGATCCGGAGACGCATCGCGGCCTCGCGGTGGGCGCGGCGTCGAGCAAGTTCGGCCTCGCCGACGACGAGCTCCAGGCGGCGATCGACGCCGGTGGCGGGCCGCACGGACCCCTTCGCTGGCGGGGGATCCACCTCCACGTGGGCTCGCAGCTCGGCGCGGTCGACGCCTGGCGGGATGCCGTCCGGCGGTCGCTCGCCGTGGTCGCCCTGCTCAGGGGCGGCCTGCCCCACTTCGACACGCTGGACATCGGGGGTGGCTTCCCGGTGGCCCCCGACGACGGCGCGGCCCCCCGGCCGGAGCGGTTCGCCCGCGAGCTGCCCGAGCTCCTGGCGGCGATCCCGACCGACCGGCGACCCGGCCGCCTGGCGATCGAGCCGGGCCGCTTCCTCGTCGCCTCGTCCGGCTGGATCGTGGCGTCCGTGCTCCACGTCCGGGATCGGGGCGGTCGGATGGTGGTCCTCGACGCGGGCATGACCGAGCTCATCCGGCCGGCCCTCTACGGCGCCGAGCATCCGGTCGTCGCGCTCACCTCGCTGGGGCGGCCCTGGGACGGGGGGGCCGGCGACGGAGCGTCGGTGTCCGTCCACGGCCCGATCTGCGAGTCGACCGACGCGCTCGGGCGACACCGGCTGCCGGCCCTCCGGCGGGGCGACCTCGTCGCGATCCGGTCCACGGGCGCCTATGCGGCATCCTTCGGGTCGACCTACAACGGGCGACCGCGCCCGCCCCAGGTCGTCCGTGAACCGGACGGTCGGCTGGTCCTCGTCCGGCGGCGCGGATCGGTGGCCACGCTGGGATGAGCGGCGCTACCCTGTGGCCATGACACCGCGAGACGACCGGTGAGCCGGGCTCAGGTCCAGGACGAGGGATCGTGGCGGGCCCTCTTCTTCGCCTGTGCGGCCGTGCCGTTCCTCGCCCTCTCGCTCGCCGCGCTGGCGATCACCGCCCGGCCATCCGGCACCGATGCCGCCGACCTCGGGCCGGCCGGTCTCCTGACCGAATCGATCGCGATCGTCCTGGCGATCGTCGCCATCTGGGCCGGCGACGAGACGTCCCGCCGGGGACGGGCCGGCCGGCGCCTGGGGATGGGCATCGTGATCGCCGCCGTCGGGCTCAGGCTGGCTGCCGGGGCCATCCTCGGATGATCGGCCGACGGAGGCTGGGGCGAGCGTCCGGCGTCCGATCCGTGCCGACCCGGACGGGGCTCGGGGTGCTGCTCGGCCCTCGTCATCGGGCTGCTGCTGGCGCTCGGGTCGCGACCCGCAGCCGGCGGCCGGACCGCCGTTCCCCGAACCCGTCGCGGGATCGCGGGTCTACGACACGGTCGGGATCTTCGACGCGGAGACGGCTGCCAAGGCGGACCGGACGATCCGGCGGATCGAGGACCGGACCGGCGCGCAGGTCGTCGTCTACTCCCAGAACGTCGACTACGGGATCACCGGCGACGAGGCGCGCGCGCACGCGAAGGCCCTCGGCGAGCAATGGGGCGTCGGTCGGAACGGCTTCAACGACGGCCTCGTCGTCATGTTCGACATCGACCCGAGCGGACGACACGGCCAGGTCGCGATCGTCGGCGGCGACGGCTTCCGGAGCGCCTACGTCGACGACGCGGAGGCCCAGCGGATCATCGACGAGACGATGATCCCGAAGCTGGTCAGCGGCGATCCCGACTTCGGCGGAGCGCTCCTCGCGGCGCTTGCCCGGGTCGACGCGGACACGACCCCGGAACGGGCCGCCAGACCTCGCGCGCGGCGCGGACGGTCAACGCGATCCTGGGCATGTCATCGGGCCGTTGCTGGGGCTCGGCCTCATCGCATTCGCGGTCTTCCACTGGCTGCGCTACGGACGAGATCCCGTCTACCTCGACGACCCGTCGATCCTCATGCCGGCACCGCCGGACGGCCTGACCGCCGCGACCGGCGCCCTGGTCTACGACGGGTCGACCTCCCGCCGGGCGCTGACGACGGCCCTCCTCGACCTGGCGAGCCGCGGCCAGCTGGCGTTCCAGCAGGAGCAGCATCTCCTCTCGAAGAAGGTCGGCATCCTGACCACGGGCGTCCCGCCCGTCGACGCCGAGGACGCGGCACGACGCCGGCTGAACGACCGGCGGCCGCTGGGCGCTGCCGAGGCGCTCGCCCTGAACCGATTGCGCGACGTGGATCCGGGCGCGCAGGTGCTCGAGGGCGACAAGCTCCTCGAGTTCGGCAAGGACGTCTCGAAGTTCGATACCGCGCTGGAGGACGGCGCGGTCGCCAACGGCTGGTTCCGGGAGGCGCCCGGCAAGGTGAGGAACCGCTGGAGCGGCGGCGGGGTCGTCGAGATCGTGGCCGGTGGGGCCGCGTTCTTCGCCGGGCTGAACATCCCGATCTCGGGGCTCGTGGTGGTGGGCGTCGCGCTCGCCATCGCCGGCGTCGTCACCCTGCTCATCGGCCAGTGGATGCCCGCCCGGACGATGGCCGGCGCCACGATCCGGGCGATGCTCGCTGCCTATCGGCGGACGCTCGAGAAGACGATGGCCCAGGCCCGGTCGATGACCCAGGTCGTCGACGAGGCGAAGCTGCCCTGGCTCGAGACGCCCGACCAGGCCCTGGTCTGGGCCGTTGCCCTCGGGCTCGAGAGCTCGGCCGAAGGCGTCCTGCAGCGGAGCATGGAGGACACGAACGCCGGCCGGGCCCAGCCGGGGACCGTCTGGTTCCCGGCCTGGTACGGCACGCCGGCGTCGTTCGCCGGCGGCGGGTCGCCGGCCGGGGGCGGATCGCTCTTCTCGGGGTCGGCGGTCCCCGACTTCGGCGGGATGTTCGGCGTCCTCGGCTCGGTCGGCAACGCACCCTCGTCCAGCGGTGGCGGCGGGCGGCGGCTTCGGCGGGGGCGGCGGCTTCGGCGGCGGCGCGAGCGGCGGGTTCTAGACCGGTTCGGACCGCGGATCGCGTGCCTCGCGGCGGGCCCAGTCTGGCTCGCGTACACTCCGGGCATGGGTGCCGCCGACACGATGGAGATCTTCTTCGAGAAGCTCAACGCGGGTGACCGCGAGGGCGCCGTCGCGCTCATGGACGAGCGCACGGAGATGCGCGTCCACGTCGGCGACTCGGTCCAGACCCTGCGCGGCGTCGATCGCGTGGGCGGCTGGTTCCTGCGCAGCGACCGCGGGCTGAAGATGATCCCCGGCGAGGTCCGCGACATGGGCAACAGCTACGAGGCGGACATCCTCGTCGTCCGGCCTGGCGCCCCTTCGCAGCACCTCGACGCGACGTTCCGGGTCGAGGCGGGCAAGATCACCTCGATCAACCTCGCCCCTCGCTGACCCGTCGGGTCGCCAGGGAGCCGGCCGGTCGCTCAGGGAGCCGCCGACGATCCCCCGTTCGTGATCTCGCTCGGCAGCGGCGCCGGGATCGTGACCTCGTCGCCCGGCTTGATCTTGTTCGGGTTCTTGATCGCCTTGTTCACCGCCAGGATCTGGTCCACGGTGACGCCGTACTTCTTGGCGATCTTCGACATCGTGTCGCCCGTCTTGACGACGTAGACCACCACGGTCGGGACCGGTTCAGCGGACGACAGGTCGGCCGACGCCGCAGCCGAGGCCAGGGGCGTCGCGCTCGGGGCCGTCGCACCACCGTCGCCACCCGACTTGAGCAGGAACGGCACCGCGAAGAGGACCCCGGCCGCCACGACGATCGCGAGCGCCGCCAGCGCGAGACGGGGCACCGAGGGCAGACCCATCCGGGTCCTGATCGTCGGGTAGGCCTCGTAGTGGCGGGGCTGCTCCCAGGCCGGTCCGACCAGGTCGTGGTCGACCGGGCGACGGCGGGTCGACGAGACCGGACGGGCCTGGGCGGGGGCGCCGCGCCGCCGCCCTCCGCTCGACGACGACCCACCGGTGCCCGAGGCTGCCGCGGGGGGTACCGGCACCGTCGGCGGAACCCTGGGACGACGGCTCGGCGACGGGGATGCCCGCCGAGGCCGACGCGATCGCCACCGCCCCGACCCCGTGCGACGGGCTCCCGCTCCCGGCGGTGCCGCGATCGAGAGCGAGTCGCTCCCTGGCGGCCTGATCGGCGGCCAGCGCCCGGGCCAGTTCCTCGTCGTCCGGATCCACGACTAGCGGAGCACCCGCCTTCGAGCCGTCGTCGAGCCAGCGCGATCCCGAGAGACCGACAGCGTCGACGGGGAGGCCGTCATCGGTCGGCGGGCGCGTGGAGCGGGTCAGGAAGGCCGGCGCGACCGGCTCGGACTCCGGCCGGGGGGCGCCGGGATCGCCGACCCACGGTGGCGGTGCCGCCCAGTCCCGGGGCGGATTGCGGGCCGGCTGGTCATCCTCGTCGCTCGGGGCCGCCGCCTCGCCGGCCGCGGCGGCAGCCCTCGCGCGCGCCGCCTCGCGGCGGGCCCAATCCTGGAAGGTGGGACAGGTCGCGAACGCGCCCGAGAGGCAGAACGCCTCCTGGTGGGCGATCGCCCGCGGCGCCGGCCGGACGTCCGCGTAGCAGCGGTGGCGGTGATCCGGCGCTTCGGAGCGCTCGTCACGGTCGTCCTCGAAGGCGACGAACGGACAGGCGAGGGTGCCGGCGTCGGGGGCGGTGCGCTCGGTCATCACCTCGATGATACCCGTCCGCGGCCCGCCGTCGAGCACGCGTCCATCGCGGGGCGCGCCTCCAGTGACCGTGACCGGGCGCCCTCGCGGCCGCGCTCCGGATCCCACGCGATCGGTGCCCACGAGCACCGTCGGCTGGAGCATGATGTCACCGAAAGGGAGGTGCCCACCATGGGTTGCGTCGTCGCGGGCTTCGGGATGTTGCTCCCACGCCTGATCATCCTCGCCAGCTGGATCAACGATCCGAACCTCTGGGGTTCCACGTTCTCCTCGCAGCTCTGGCCGATCCTCGGGTTCCTCTTCCTGCCCTGGACCACGTTCTTCTACGTCCTGTTCGCCGCGGGCGGCTTCGACGCCTTCCGGATCATCGTCATGATCGTCGCCGTGGCCGGCGACCTCGGGACCTGGGGCGGCGGCGTCTTCGGGACGAAGAAGGCGACCGACTCCTACTACCGCGGGACGTGACCGCTCGCTGATCGAGCCTCCCGGCCGGGCAGGGACCCGGCCGGTCGACCCTGGTGGCGCCTCGGCCCAGTGGCGACATCGGCTCATCGGGGCAATCCATCCGCCGCGACGACCCGAATGGTCGGGCAGAGGGAGCCGCCATGAGCTCCCGGTGCCCAAGGAGATCGCGAACGATGAAGATCCGCTCAATCGGCCTCGCGGCGGCCACCGCCGCCCTGGCCATCAGCACGGTCGCCGGCTCGGTCTCGGCGGCCGTCCCGACCACGGCCAAGGTGTTCGTCGTCCACGGCATCCCCGGAGCCAAGGTCGACGTCTGCGTCAGTGGCAGCGAGGTCAAGTCGAACTTCCGCTACGGCCAGACCTTCGTGCTCAACGCGGTCCCGGCCGGGACGTACGTCGTCAAGCTGTACCCGGCCAGCAAGCTCAAGTGCCACGGCCCGGTGGTCGCCCGCCGCACCGTGACCCTGACCGGCGGCCTCAACGCCACCGCCGTGGCCCGCCTCATCGGCGGCAAGCCCGGGATCCAGGTCTTCGTCAACGACACCACCGTCCCGTCCGGGAAGGCCACCATCACCGTCCGCCATACCGCCTCAGCCCCGACGGTCGATGTCTGGCTCAACGGCGGCGCCGCACCCGCGGTGCCCGGTCTCGCCAAGGGCGCCTCGGCCGGTCCCGTCGCCCTCGACCCGGCGGTCTACTCCTGGTGGGTCTCCGGCGTCGGCGGCTACAAGCCGGTGATCGGCCCGGGCGTCGCCAGCCTGAGCGCGGGCAACGCCTACCAGATCTACGCGGTGGGCACCAACGTCCACAACTACCGGTTCGTGGTCGTCGGCCAGGCGGGGTCCTGACCGGAGGTCGCTCCGTCGTCAAGCCTCCGCATCGACGGGTCGGCCTTCGGGCCGGCCCGTCACCGTGTCCGAGGTCACCCCGACCTCCCGTTTGACACGATCCGGTAGCCCCGGGACACTTCAGGGACCGTCCAGTCCGCCGCGCCCGAGGTGCCCCATGTCCCGTCTCAGCAGTCTCCTCGCCCCGAAGACCGTGGTCCACGCCCATTGCGACGTCCCGTGCGGGATCTATGACCCGGCCGGCGCCCAGCAGGCCGCCCGGACGGTCGCCCGGATGGTCGAGCTCATCGGCCAGATCGACACGACCTCGATGGCCATCGGCGACCGGAACAAGCTCATCCGCTGCATCGCGGTCAAGGAGGAGCACGCCGAGCTCGTCAAGCGCGAGGTCCAGGTCATCTGGTCGGACTATTTCAAGCCCGAGCATCTCGCGGCGAACCCCGACCTCCACACGAAGGTCTGGAACATCCTCAAGCTCGCGGGCAAGAACAAGCAGAATGTCGACGCGGAGGCGGCCGCCCAGCTCGAGACCGCGGTCAAGGAGTTCGGCGAGATCTTCTGGGCCACCAAGAAGTAGCGCCACCTTCGACCGCGGGGTGCGGAACCCGCTTCCGCCGACCCTGGCCGGGCCGTGGCGGGCGACGGTCGAGGACGACTCGATGCGCCCGACGCTCGAGCCCGGCGACTGGCTGCTGCTCGACCCGACCACCGACACGTGGCCACGGCGGGGCACGATCGTCGTCGTTCGTGAGCCGGGCGACGACCTCCTGGTCGTCAAGCGGGTGGCGGCGCGGCCCGGTGACGTCATCCGAACGCCGGATGGCCCGATCCGGCTCGCGCCCGACGAGGCGTGGCTCCTCGGCGACCAGCTGGCCCGGTCCCACGACTCGCGGGCGTACGGCCCCGTCGACCTCGATCGCCTGGTGGCCCGGGCCTGGTTCCGCTACGGCCCGGGGAGGCGCTTCGGCCGGCCCTGACGGTCGCCGATCCGGATCGGCCTGACGATCAGCCGGGCGACTCGAGGGTGACCCTCGGGGCAGGCATGCCGTCCGGGACGAAGCCGTCAGGGACCGGCTCACCGACCTCGGTGTGAAGCGGGATCGTCCCCGCCCAGGCCGGCCAGGTCTCGTCGCCGGGCTCGTCGTGGGCGCCGATGTCGCGGATCTTCGCCGAGGCCTCGGTCAGCTCGGTCCACAGGACGGTCGTCGCCTTGAGCTCCTTGGCCCGGACCGGCCGCAGGGTGGCCCATCGCCCCGGGTAGAGCCGCTCCACGAACGCCTCGAGCGCGGCGACCTTCTCGGCCTCGTCATCGACGAGATGGGCCGCCCCGAGGACCACGACCGAGCGGTAGTCCACGGAGTGGTCGAACCCCGAGCGGGCCAGGACGAGAGCGTCGATCCGGCTGACCGTGACGCAGACGCGGGCGCCGGCCGTCGCCCGGAGCATCCGGCTCGCCGAGGACCCGTGCCAGTAGAGCCGGTCGCCCTGGCGCCAGACCGCCGTCGGGATGACATACGGCTGGTCGTCGAGGACGAAGCCGACGTGACCCACGATCGCCCCATCGATGATCGCGTCGACGGTCGCCCGGTCGTAGTGCCCTCGCTCCGGCTTGCGCCGGACGCGGACCCGGTCGCTGGGTGCGGCGGGCGGGGTCGCCGGCGCGCTCACCCTCGGCCCGCCAGGGCCCCTTCGGGGGCGCCGGGGCCGAGGGCGCTCGCGTCGTCCGGACCGGCCATCTCGAGGCCGGCCGCCCGGCAGTCCTCGGCGAAGCGGGCCTGCGTCTCGAGCTCGGTCGACCAGCGCCCCGGGAAGCACACCACCCGGCTGAGCCCGAGCTCGCGGAACGCACCGAGCAGGTCGACCCGTCCCTGGCCGGCCTCGCGGACATCGTCGTCGCGGGTGTACAGGGAGACCGCCAGCGTCGCCGGATCGCGGTCGATCTCCTCGCAATGAGCTCGGATGAGCGGCAGGTGCTCGGCGACCTGGCTGGGACCGAGGAAGACGAGATTGAGCTCGTCGGCGAACCGCGCCGCCAGGCGCGAGGTCACGTTCCGGCCGTTCCCCCCGACGATGATCGGGACCCGCGGCGACTGGATCCCCTTCGGCAGGTTGATCGCCCCCTCCACCGACGCGAAGGTCCCCTGGTACGTGGCCCGCCCCGGCCCGAACATCCGGGTGATGACCTCGAGGTGGTCGCGGAGCGCGCCGAGCCGCTCGCCGATCGTCGGGAAGCCGTAGCCGTAGGCCAGCCACTCCTCCTCCTTCCAGCCGGCGCCGATCCCCAGCTCGAAGCGACCCCCGGAGATCACGTCGATCGTCGAGGCGAGCTTCGCCGTGAGGGCCGGGTTGCGGAACCCGGTACAGACGACCATGTGCCCGAGCCGTACCCGCTCGGTCACCATCGCCAGGGCGGTCAGGACGCTGAACGACTCGAAGGTCATCTCGTCGGTCGGCACCGGCACCGTGTGGAAGTGGTCGAACGCCCAGATCGACTCGAAGCCGAGGGCCTCGGCGTCCCGCGCCAGCGCGACGGTCCGCGACCAGGCCGCGGCCGGGTCCCAGCCGTCGTACTCGCCCTTCCAGCCCTGGGGTGCCATCAGCCCGACCTTCATCGTCGCCTCGTTCTCGTAGGGTCCCGGGTCGCCCGGACCCGTCCGGGCCGGCCGCGGTTCGCGTCCTGGCCATCCCGCTCCGGTCCACGAGGCGCGTCGCGCTGGACGGGTCCGCTCCGGGGTGATGGTGCAGCCAGCCTATCATCGCCGCCATGAGCGAGCCGTCGGTCACCGGGTCCGACCCGGAACGTCCCCTTCCCGGACCCCCCGAGCCCTGGCATTGGGCCGAGCAGCCGGTCGATCGCGGCGCCCCGCCGTGGTTCATGACCGAGATGATCCTGGCCGAGCCGGCGTTCGCCGAGCGCTGCCTCGCGCGCCTGGCCGCGGATGGGTCGGCGGCGCGGCTCGCCCGGGCGCTCCGGGAGGCGGCCGCGAGCGACGTCCCGGTGCGGATCGTGGGCTGCGGGACGAGCGAGCACGGGGCCCTCGGGGCGGCCGAGATCCTGGGCGAGGCCTGGCGGACCGCCGGCCTGCCCGGACCCGGTCCCCTCCCCGTCCAGGCGTTCGAGGCGTCGCTCGATCCGGTCGGGGGCCTGTGCATCGGGGTCAGCCACGACGGCGGCACCTGGGCCACGAGCCAGGCGCTTGCCGCGGCCCGGGCCGCCGGCGCGACGACCGCGCTCATCACGGTCAGCGGCCGCGCGCCCGGAGCCGCCGGCGTCGACATCGTCCTCGAGACGGTCGAGCGCGACCAGAGCTACTGCCACACGATCGGCTACGTCTCGCCCCTCCTCGCGGCGACCGCGGTCGGCGCGGCGGTCACCGGAGCGTCCGTCGACGGGGCGTCCGTGCGCGCCCTGATGGCGGCCGGGATCGACGCCGCGGCGACGTCGGCCGCCGAGGCGGTCGCCACAGGTCTGGCCGGGACCCGGCCGATCCTGACCGTCGCGTCCGGTGCCGATCGGACGGCCGCCCGAGAGATGGTGCTCAAGCTCGAGGAAGGCACCTGGATCCCGGCGGCCATGCGCGACCTCGAGACGTTCCTCCACGGCCACCTGCCATCGACCGACGGGGCGACCGGGCTGGTCCTGATCCTGACCGAGCGGCGCGCCCGTCCCGAGCGGGTCGCCCGTGCCCGCCAGGCCCTCGAGGCGGCCGGCGTCATCGGGATCCGCGCCACCGCGATCCTCTCGTCGGACGCCGCCGCGGATCTCGACCCGGCGCTGACTCCGCTCGGCCGGGTCGTCGTGCCGGAGGCGCCGACGCTCCCGGCCGCGGTGGCCGCGCTCCTCGGGACGGCGACGCCCCTCCAGCTCATCGTCGAGCGGCTGGCCCGCCTCGTCGGGACGAACCCCGACCCGATCCGCCGCGACGACCCGCGCTACGCCGGCGCCGCCGCCCGCGCCGAGGGCTGACCCCGGGTCAGACCCGTCCGATGAGCTCCCGGCCCATCAGGTCGACCATCTCGAGGTCGTGGGGCAGGAAGTCCTGGAGCATGAGCCGCTCCACGCCGGCGGCGGCGAACTCGGCGACCTTCGCCCGGGCCTGGTCGGGCGTGCCGATGATCCAGCGTCGCTCCCGGGCGGCGAACCAGCCCTCGCCCTGCTCGGCGGCGGCCGACTCCACGAGGACCGCCCGCTTGCGCTCGGCGAGCTCGGCCTCGTCCCGGGCGATGAGGGTCCCGACCATCGCCGACCGGCGCATCGTGGACGGGTCGCGCCCGATCGCCACGCAGGCCGCATCGAGCTGCTCGATCCGGTCCGCGACCCGGGCCGGATCGGACGAGGTCACGTTGAACTCGTCGGCGTAACGCGCCGCGATCCGCAGCGACCTGGGCGACCCCTCGCCGCCCACCAGGATCGGCGGGTGCGGTCGCTGGACGGGCTTCGGGGCGAAGAGGGCGTCCTCGATCCGGTAGTGCCGGCCCTCGAACGACCAGCCGTCGGGTCCCTCCCAGAGCCCGTGGAGGATCGCCAGCTGCTCCTCGAGCATGTCGGCCCGCTCGCCGATCGGCGGGAAGGCGAACCCATGTCGGCGATGCTCGGATTCGTGCCAGCCGGCGCCCAACCCCACCTCGACCCGGCCGCCGCTCATCTCGTCGACCGTGGCCACCGTCTTCGCCAGATGACCGGGCAGACGGACGGTGACCGGCGACACGAGGGCCCCGAGGCGGATCGTCGAGGTCTCGCGGGCGAGCCCGGCGAGGACCGCCCAGACATCGGTGGTCGGACGCCCGGCCGGACCCGGGAAGCTCTCATAGTGATCGGACCGGAAGAACGCCTCGAACCCGACCGCCTCGGCCCGTCGGGCGAGCGCCAGCTGATCGGCGTACGAGAGACCCATCTGGGCCTCGATCATGAGCACGAACCGCATCGTTGCTGATCCTCCAGCATCACTCGACCATCAAGGTTGACAGGATATTCCGCATGCATATGATAGTTCATGTGACACGAACTTCTTCCGCGGCTCAGTCCGCGGCATCCACCGACGCCGCGACGACGGCCGCGCCGGCCGGCACCATCGTGGCGCCGCAGGCCACCGTTTACCCCGACGCCCGGCACCGCCACATCGCCGGGATCAGCCAGGAGATGAACGGCGCGGTGCGCCTGCTCCGCTGCGCGGCGACCGGCCGCCTCGTGAAGCAGGGCGTCAGCATGACCCATCTCCACGTGATGTGGCTGCTCGAGGAGCACGGCGAGCTGGCCATGAGCCGACTGGCCGACCTCCTCGACGTCTCCCTCTCGAACGCGACCGGTCTGATCGACCGGATGGAGGAGCGCGGTCTCATCGCCCGCGTCCGCGTCCCGGACGACCGTCGGGTCGTCCACGTCCGACTGACCGGGGCCGGCCAGACCGTCCTCGACGAGGTCCAGGTCATGCGTGAGGACCTCACCCAGGCCATCCTCGAGCGGCTGGACGACGGCCAGCTCGAGCGACTCCATGCGTCCCTCCAGGACTTCCGGACGGCGGTCCGCGCGGAGGCTGAAACCAACACGGGCCTGTTCGAGGCCTATCACCGCCACGCGAACGACCGCGCGGAGACCGGAAGGGAGTCCATCCGATGATGGAAGGCATCATCGACGTCCCGGACGAGGACGTCATCCCCACCCTCGAGGAGGATCCCGCCCTCGGGTTGTCCCAGCGGGCGAAGATGGAGATCCTCTTCGCCGTCCTCCTGGGCCTCTTCCTGGGCGCCCTCGATCAGACGATCGTCGGGGTCGCGCTGCCGAAGATCATCACCCAGCTCAACGGCAACGACCTCTACGTCTGGGTCGTCACGATCTACCTGCTGACCAGCACGATCACCGTCCCGTTCTGGGGCAAGGGCTCCGACCTGTTCGGGCGCAAGCCGATCTTCATGCTCGGCATCTCGATCTTCCTCATCGGCTCGGCCCTGTCCGGCCTGAGCCAGAACATGGCGATGCTCATCGCGTTCCGGGGCGTCCAGGGCGTGGGCGCCGGCGCGCTGTTCCCGGTGGCCCTGGCGGTCATCGGCGACCTGTTCACGCCGGCGGAGCGGGGCAAGTACCAGGGCCTGTTCGGGGCGGTCTTCGGGATCGCCTTCCTCATCGGACCGGCCCTCGGCGGCATCCTGACCGACACCCTCAGCTGGCACTTCATCTTCTACGTCAACATCCCGATCGGCCTGGTCTCGCTCTACTTCGTGTGGAGGCTCCTGCCGACGGTCAAGCGACCGAACGCCTCGAGGAACTTCGACATCCTCGGCGGCGCCATCTTCACGGTGTCGATCACCATGCTCCTGATCGGCCTCACGAACAAGCAGACCAATGCCTGGGAGGACGGCTCGGTCGGCGGACTCATCCTCGCCAGCCTGGTCGGGATCGCGCTGTTCATCGCGGCCGAGTTCCGGGCCAAGGAGCCGATCGTCCCGCCACACCTGTTCCGGATCCGGACCTACAGCAGCTCGATGGTCGCGACGTTCTTCGCCAGCTTCGGTTTCTTCGGAGCCCTGATCTTCCTGCCCCGCTACTTCCAGGTCGTGCTCGGTGAGAGTGCCACCGAATCCGGATACCAGACCCTGCCGCTGCTCGTCGGCCTGATCTTCAGCTCGATCGTCTCCGGCCAGCTCGTGGCCCGGACCGGGCGCTACAAGTGGCTGACCGTCGGGGCCATCCTGACGATGGCGGTCGGGCTCCTGATGATGACCCAGCTGACCGCCGAGACCCCGCTCCCGGCGATCTGGTTCTGGATGTTCATCGTGGGCCTCGGCATCGGGCCGACCCTGGCCACGTTCACGATCATCGTCCAGAACGCGGTGCCCTTCCACGAGCTCGGCGTCGCGACGTCCAACCTCACGTTCTTCCGCCAGATCGGTGGCTCCGTCGCCCTCGCGATCACCGGGACGATCTTCGCGACCGCGTTCGCCGAGAAGATCCCGACCGAGATCGTCCGGGCGGGCGTCCCCCAGCCGATGGTGGATGCGTTCACGAAGGGCGGCAGCTCGCTCGACGTGAACCAGCTGGCCGGCGCCGGGCAGGATCTCGGGAAAGCCATCCTGGCCACGATCCCGGCCGCGGCGCAGGCCCAGGTCGCCGGGTTCATCCCCGCGATCGTCCAGGGCATCCACGAGGCGTTCACCCTGGCCATCACCCAGACGTTCTGGGTGGGGATCGCCGCGGCGATCGTCGCCGCGGTCGCGGCCGCGACCATGCACGAGCACGCGCTCCGCACGTCGCACGGCCCGGCCACGGTACCGGCCGAGGCCGGTGCACCGACCCGGTCCGGGGGGCCGGGGATGGTCGCCGAGACGGCGACGATCGAGCGGGCCGGCGCCCCGGACTGACCGCCGCGGGGGCGACCCCTCCTCTGCCTTCCCCGTCCCGGGATCGGCCCCGACGCGGCGACGCGTTCGGGGTCGATCCATGCCCGGCGCGGGTGGCCGAGTCGGCCGGCGCCGGTCCCGGCGGCATCCGCTACGCTGACCTGGATGGACGACCGACCCGCCAGCTTCCGTCCCGAGCTCCAGGCGCCGGGCACCTCCGGGGTCGGCTTCGAGCCGCTGCTCGCCCTCGCCGACCTCGCCCCGGGACAGATGCGGAGGGTCTCGCGCGGCGACCTGGACCTCCTCGTCGCCCGGACGAGCGAGGGGGTCTTCGTGGTCGACGATCGCTGCCCGCACATGAGCGCGCCGCTCTCGATCGGCCGGCTCGATGGCTGCGTCGTCGCCTGCCCGCTCCACAACGGGTCGTTCGACCTGGCCTCGGGCGAGCCGGCCCAGATGCCGACGACCGGCGGCCTCGACCCCGACGGCCGCTACCATTCGACCTGGTCGGCGACCGGGATGGCCCCGAAGGAGGACCCACCAGGCACGAAGGCCGAGGCCCGCCGGCTGACCCGGGTGCGTCGCTTCCGCTACTACCCGGTGCGGATCGTCGACGGTCGGATCGAGGCCGCGCTGCCAGGCTGAGCGATCAGCCGGGGTCGGTCGGCCCGCCGAGGTGGTTCGCCCGGGCGAAGGCGCGGACCACGCGGCAGACCTCCTCGGGGTCGTCGGTGACGGTGAGCAGGTCGATGTCGTTCTTCGAGACGGTCCCGTCGGCCAGCAGCGTGCCCCGAACCCACTCGAGGAGCCCGCTCCAGTACTCGATCCCGACGAGGACCAGCGGGAAGTGCCGGATCTTGCCCGTCTGGATGAGGGTCAGGGCCTCGAACAGCTCGTCGAGGGTCCCGAAGCCGCCGGGCATGATCACGAACGCGTCGGCGTACTTCACGAACATCGTCTTGCGGGCGAAGAAGTAGCGGAACTCCACGGACAGGTCCACGTACTGGTTGACCGACTGCTCGTGGGGCAGCTCGATGTTGCAGCCGATCGACAGCCCGCCGGCCTCCTGGCAGCCGCGGTTCGCGGCCTCCATGACCCCGGGGCCGCCGCCGGTGATGACCGCCCAGCCATCCCGGGCCAGACTCCGGCCGATCTGCCGCGCCTGCTCGTAGACCGGTGATCCCTCGGCCACCCGGGCGGACCCGAACACGGTCACGGCCGGGCCGACCTCCGCCAGGGCGTCGAACCCGTCGACGAACTCGGACAGGATCCGCAGGACGCGCCAGGGGTCCTCCTGGATGAAGGCGGGCCGGGCGGAACGGGTGAGAAGGCGCTCGTCCTCGGTGACCGTCGGGTCCTTCGACATGCGCTCGGCGGCGGTCGGTTTCATCGTGACCCGGCCGCTGCGATGCCGGGACGTGGACGGTCGGGTCGGTTGGTCGCTCACTCCCGTAGGATGCCACCGTGGACCCGCGGGCGTTTCGGCTGCGATCGGTGGTCGCCGTCCTGTTCGCCGTCGTCGGGACGATCTGGGTGGGCCAGGGGCTCGGGGTGATCCCCGGCAGCTTCATGACCGGCGACCGGTTCTGGGCCGTGGCCGGCGCGGCCGCGATCGCGATCGGCGCGTTCATCGCGTGGGATGCCTTCCGCCCGGGCGACTGAGCGGGCCCCGCGACCTTGCGCTTCAGGGCCCGGGCACTGGTGCGGCGCTCCGTGCGCTCACCCCTCACGCACCAGGGACTGGCCGTGACTCCGACGCTGCCGGATATCACGGGCACTGCTATCCGAAGGCTTGCGGACCCATCATCGGCCCTTGGAACGCACTGGGACACGGCCTGCGACCCGGGATATCACGGCCACTGCTGAGACGAGCCTCAGACGTCGGCAGATCGCCTCGGCGGGGTGCGACCGGTCCGGGACTGCCTCCGATAGCAATGCCGGTGATACGGAGGTGGGTAGCCGGCTCGAGGCGTTAGTTCAGGCGCGGACCGCGCCGCCGAGTGGGATCCTCAGCGACCGGCGGCACGGGTGGCCGGCGACCGGCGGCACGGGTGGCCGGCGACCGGCGGCACCGTGGCCGCCAGCTCAGCGGCCGGCCGCGAGCCAGTCCTTCCAGGCGGACTCCGCGGGACCGGCCGTGACCTCGTTGCCGAAGCGGACGAGGGGCAGCCGGAGCAGCCGGACGTCGGCCAAGAGCCGCTCGACGATCGCCGCGTCCTCCATCCGGAGATAGCCCAGACCCGCCTCGCGGTAGGCCCGGCCCTCCGTGTCGAGGAGGGCCGCCGGGCCGAGCCGGTCCGTGAACCGGCGGAGCTCCCCCGGGGCGATCGGCTTGCGGCGCAGGTCGACGAGGTGGACCTCGACCCGGCGCTCCTTGAAGAAGCGCAGGGCGGCCCGGGTCGGCTGGTCGCTCTCGAGGCCGAACACCTGGACCCGCGGCGCGTCGACGGTCGGCATGGCCCAGAGACTAGCGGTCCGGACGCTCGGGCGCGGCACTCCCCGGGCGGCTACCATCCACCCGAGGAGGTGGCGCGGTGACCGTCTGGTTCACGGTGAAGCTCGAGGATCGTCCGGGATCGCTCGCCCGCGTCGCCGCGGCGCTCGGTGAGCGCGGCGTGAACATCACCGGGATCGTCGGCGTGGCCGAGGACACCGACGGCGCGCTCATGCTCACGACCAGCGACCCGGTCGCGACCCGCGAGGCGTTCGCCGGGCTGGGGCTGGCCTACGAGGAGCACGACCCGACCGGTGGCGTCGAGCCGGACCGGATGACGGTCGCCGACCTGAGCCGGGGCGGCTCGGGCGCCTGACGGGCGTGCCACGCCGCGGGGCCTCCGGGCCGGACACCGTCGCCCTTCGGCTCGGGCTCGATGACGTGCCCACCGCGCTGCCCGCCCTCGTCGCCCGGGTCGGGGCCGCCGGCGGAACGGTGCGGACGCTGAGCACCGTCCGCCGGATCGATCCGGCGGCCCCGGATGCCCCGGCCGGCGTGGAGCTCGAGGTCGAGGTCGAGGGTCTCGATGAGGAGACCCTCATCCGGGCGATCCACCGGTCGCCCGGGCTCCGCGCCCAACGCCTCACCCGAAGCCTGGAGCGAGTCTTCGGCAAGCGGATCATCGTGGTCGGCGGCGGGGCCCAGATCGCGCAGGTCGCCCTCGGGGCCGTCAGTGAGGCGGACCGCCACAACCTCCGGGGCGAGCGGATCAGCGTCGACACGATCGCCCTCGTCGGCGAAGAGAACATCGCCGCGGCGGTCCGGGCCGTGGCCGACCTGCCCCGCGCCCGGCTCCTGGTCCTGGCCGGCTCGATCATGGGCGGCGACATCAGCCGGGCAGCGGACGAGCTCCGCGAGACGGGTATCCCGATCATCGCCCTGAACATGGCCGGCTCGATCACGAAGCACGTCGACCTCGTCGTGAGCGACCCCGTCCAGGCCGGGACGATGGCGGTGATGGCGATCGCCGACACGGCGACCTTCGACATCACCCGCCAGCGTGGCCGGCGCTACTGACCGCCGGCCGAGCAGGACCCACCCGCCATGCGCATCGCGACCTGGAACGTCAACTCACTGAAGGCCCGGCTGGAGAAGGTCGAGTGGTGGCTGGAGCGGGCCGCCCCGGACGTCCTGCTCATCCAGGAGACGAAGCTCACCGACGAGGATGCCCCCGTCCTCCCGTTCGCGATGCTCGGCTACGAGCTGGTCCACCACGGCGAGGGGCGCTGGAACGGCGTCGCGATCGCGACCCGGGTCGGCGCGTCGGACGTCGTCACGAACTTCGACGGCCGGCCGATCCGCGCCACCGGGCCGGGCGCCACCGTCTCGCTCGAGGAGTCGGACTTCGACCCGCTCGACGAGGCTCGGATGGTGAGCGCGGTCGTCGACCCGACCGGGGCCGCCGGCGGGCCGATCCGGGTCGTCAGCCTGTACGCCCCGAACGGACGGGTGGTCGGGTCGCCGTTCTACACCGGGAAGCTGGCCTGGTTCGAGCGGCTTGCGGCCTGGCTCGACGAGACGGCCACCAACGCCGGATCGGCCGGGTCCGACACCTCCGCCGTCCCCCTCCTCCTCGGCGGCGACCTCAACGTCGCACCGACCGACGACGACGTCTGGGACCCGGTCGCGGCCCACGGCGGCACCCACGTCTCCGAGCCGGAGCGAGAGGCCTTCCGGGCGCTGCTGTCACGCGGGCTGACCGACGCGTATCGGACCCGCCATCGCGAGCCGGGCCGCTTCACCTGGTGGGACTACCGTGCCGGCGCCTTCCAGAAGAACCTCGGCATGCGGATCGACCACCTCCTCGTGGGCCCGGCGCTCGTCGACCGGATCGTCGACGTCGAGATCGACCGGGAGGCCCGCAAGGGCAAGCCGGTCCCGTCCGACCACGCACCGCTCGTCCTGGACCTCGACGCCGCCGGACGGCCCTTCGATCCGGGCTGGGCCGGCGCCGAGGAGCGGATCGCGGCGCGGCGGGCGGGCGCCGGATGAGGGCGCTCGCGAGGTTGCGCACGGCGGGACGTGCCGCGCGCGCCGCGAGCACCGTCCCGTAAGGTCGCCGCGACCATGACGGCCACCGCGTCGCTCGCCGAGATCCGCCTCGCCAACATCACGAAGCGGTTCCGCGACGTGTGCGCCGTGGACGACATCTCGCTCGACATCCGGCCCGGCGAGTTCTTCTCCCTGCTCGGCCCATCCGGCTGCGGCAAGACCACGACGCTGCGGATGATCGGCGGGTTCGAGCTCCCGACGGCCGGACGGATCGAGCTGCGCGGGGTCGACGTGACCCTCGCCCCACCTGACAAGCGCCCGGTGAACATGGTCTTCCAGAGCTACGCCCTCTTCCCGCATCTCGACGTCGCCGACAACGTGGCCTTCGGGCTTCGCCGCCGGCACGTGGCGGCGACCGACGTGAAGCGCCGGGTGGCCGAGGCGCTCGACCTCGTCCATCTGACCGGCTATGACAAGCGCAAGCCGAACCAACTCTCGGGCGGCCAGCAGCAGCGGGTGGCCCTGGCCCGGGCCCTGGTCAACCGGCCCAACGTCCTCCTCCTCGACGAGCCACTCGGGGCGCTCGACCTCAAGCTTCGCCGGGCCCTCCAGATCGAGCTCAAGCGGATCCAGATCGAGGTCGGGATCACCTTCGTCTACGTCACCCACGACCAGGAGGAGGCGCTCACGATGAGCGACCGGATCGCGGTGATGAACCAGGGCCGGGTGGAGCAGGTCGGGCTGCCCGAGGAGCTCTACGACCGGCCGGCGAGCCGGTTCGTGGCCGACTTCATGGGGACCACGAACCTCCTCGCCGGGACCGTCGAGACGGCAGGGGACGGGTGGGTCGCGGTCCGCCTGGCCGGCGGCGATGCCTGCCCGATCGCCTCCGGGACGGGCGCGGCCCACGGCGACCAGGTCGAGATCTCGGTCCGCCCCGAGGCGATCGCGGTCGACCCACCCGGCGGTGGCAGCGCCCGGGCGATCCAGGGTCGGGTGGAGCAGGCCGCCTACCTGGGGGCGAGCGTCCAGTACCAGGTCCGGACCCAGGGTGGCGAGCTCATCGTCGCGGTCACCCCGAAGGTCGGCCGCCGGTTCGCCGCCGGCGAGGACGTCGAGATCGAATGGCCGCCCGAGGACGCGCTCGTCGTCGGGTCACCGAACGGACATGAAGGAGGCGCCCCATGAGCCACGAGCACGACGGGTCGAGCATCGACCTCGAGCGCGAGCTCGTCCGCTACCTCGCCGAGCGTCGGATGACGCGGCGCGAGCTCCTCCGCCGGATGTCGGCCATCGGGATCACGGCGGCCCTCGCCCCGGTCGTGGCCGCCTGCTCGGCGACCACGGCCAGCGCGAGCCCGAGCGCCGCAGCCGCCGCGTCGACCGCACCGAGCGCGGCCACGGCCGCGGCCTCGCCGACCCCGGCCCCGGCGACGCCAACGCCATCGCCGGAGAGCGAGCTCTACGTCTACAACTGGGACGCCTACATCGGGGAGCAGACCGCCCAGCAGTTCCACGACCGGTACGGGGTGACCGTCAAGTACGACAAGTTCCCCGATGCCGACACCCAGATCGCGAAGATCCGGAGCGACGGCAAGGGCGGCGGGTACGACATCACCTATCCCGTCTCGGTCGAGCTGCCGGGCCTGATCAAGGACGGGATCGTCCAGAAGCTCGACCCGTCGCTCATCCCGAACCTGGCCAACCTCGGCAGTGAATGGGCGAACCCCGGCTACGACCCGGGCAACGCCCACTCGATGCCGTACATGTGGTGGACGACCGGCTACGCCTGGGACGGCGACCGGATCAAGGACGACCTCACCTCCTGGACGGCCCTCTGGGACGAGCGGTTCAAGGGCCACCTGGCGATGCTCGACGACAGCCGCGAGGTCTTCGCCGCCGCAGCCTTCAAGCTGGGCCTGTCGCCGAACACGACCAGCGACGCGGACCTCGACGCGATGCTCGCCGAGCTCGAGAAGCAGAAGCCCCTCCTGCGCCGCTACACCTCGGATGACATCGGCGACCTGACGAGCGGCCAGGTCTGGATGACCCACGCCTGGTCGGGCGACTACTTCCAGATGCTCCAGGACAAGCCGAACACGAAGTACGTGGTCCCCCAGGAGGGCGCGGTCCGCGGCTCGGACACGATGGTCGTCCTGTCGGGGGCGCCCCACCCGGTCGCGGCCAACCTGTGGATCGACTTCAACCTCGACGCGAAGGTCAGCGCCGACAACTCGAACTACATCGGCTACATGGGCCCGAACGCGGCGGCCCAGCAGTACATCGACCCGTCCATCCTCGGGAACCCGGCGATCAACCCGGCCAAGGCCGTGACCGACAAGCTCACCGAGCTCCTCCAGCTCGGGACGGATCTCGACAAGTACACGAAGCGCTGGAACGCGCTCCGGGCCTGAGCGCCGGACCGGATCAGGCGGTGATCGGCTGAGATGGCCAGCTCGGCGGCGCCCGGTCCGGGCGGTGAGGCCCCGACCGAAGCGGGCGATGTGCCCGGTGGCTCAGATGCCGGATCCGGCGCCGCGGCGGCGTCGGCGCCCGTGTCCCGGTCCCCGTCGGCCACCTACCGCGCCCCCCTCCGGGAGCGACTCTCGGCGACGGTGTTCATCGCGCCGGGCGTCGCCTGGCTGGGAGCCTTCTTCATCCTGCCGCTGCTCATCATCTTCATCGTCAGTCTGGGCACGAAGGACGCCGCCGGCCACGTCAGCCTCGCGGCTCCGAGCCTCGACAACTACCTCGAGGCGACGCGGCCGGAGTACCTCCCGGCGTTCGCCAACTCGCTCCGCTACGCCGCGATCACCACCATCCTGTCGATCCTCGTCGGCTACCCGATCGCCTACTGGATCTCCCGTCACGGCGGGAAGCGCAAGGTCCTCCTGCTCATCCTGGTGATGCTCCCGTTCTGGACGAGCTACCTCATCCGGACGTACGCCTGGATGATCATCCTGCGCGACAACGGCGTGCTGAACTCGATCCTCCTCGCGACCGGTCTCATCAGCGACCCGATCCCCCTGCTCGATTCGGACTTCGCGGTGATCCTCGGGATGACCTACGGCTTCCTGCCGTTCGCGATCCTGCCCCTCTTCGTCTCGATCGACCGGATGGACCAGAACCTGGTCCAGGCCGCCCGCGACCTCTACGCCAGCGGGCGAAGCGCGTTCCTCCACGTCACCCTGCCGATCACGATGCCGGGGATCGTGGCGGCGGCCCTGCTCACGTTCATCCCGGCCATCGGCGACTACGTCACGCCGGACATCCTGGGCGGCGCCCAGACGACGACGATCGCCAAGGTCATCCAGGTCATCTTCACCAGCGGGCGCGACTGGCCGTACGGCTCCGCGCTCGGGTTCCTGCTCATGGTCGTCACCCTGGCCGGGACCCTCCTCGCCCTGCGGACCCTGCGCCGGGAGGTCCTGGCGTGAGGGGCGGCAGCGACGACCGCCGGGTCGCCGTCGCGCTCGGTGACCCGAGCCGCCGAGCGATGACCTCCTGATGGAACGCGAGAACAACCGCGTCCTCGGCGCGTTCACGGCGTTCATCTACGCCTTCCTGTTCGCGCCGATCGTCGTCCTCATCGTCTTCAGCTTCAACGCGTCGCGCCGCAACTTCGTATGGCTGGGGTTCACGACCGACTGGTACCCGAAGCTCCTGGCGAACGCCGACCTGCTCGACGCCCTGTCGGTGACGATGCGGGTCGCCGTCATCGCGGTGATCGGCTCGACGATCCTCGGGACCCTCCTCGGGCTGGGCCTCGCCCGGCTCCGCTTCCGGGGCAGCGGGGCGACCGAGACGCTCATCCTCCTGCCGATGGTCACCCCCGAGATCATCATGGGCATCAGCCTGCTGATCCTCTTCTCGCAGCTGTTCGCGATGAACGGCTCGCTCTTCCAGATCTCGATCGCCCACATCACCTTCTGCGTCTCGTACGTCGCGGTCACGGTCCGGGCCCGGGCGGCGGGGATGGACCCGCGGCTCGAGGAGGCGGCCCGGGACCTCGGCGCCTCCGCCCTCGGCGCGTTCTGGCACGTGACCCTGCCGCTCATCGCCCCGGCCGTCGTCGCGGGGGCGCTCCTTGCCTTCGCGCTCTCGTTCGACGACCTCGTGGTCACCGCGTTCAACGCCGGCGTCGGGTCGACCACCCTGCCGATCTACATCTACAGCTCGATCAAGTTCGGTGTCTCGCCCCAGATCAATGCGATCTCGACGATCATCGTGGTCGTCGTCTCGATCGCACTGTTCGTCGCCTGGCGGCTCGGCGCGTTCCGGGGCGAGGAGCCCCGGGTGGTGGTCGGGGACCCGTAGCGCCCTCGGACGGGCGGGCCGCGACGGCCCGGGGTGGCGCCCGGTTCGGCGACCGGCCACGGTCGTTCCCGCGGCCGTGGCTTCAGGCGATCTCCCGCCGGATCGTCCCCGAGGCGAGGACGACGAAGAAGATCGCGATGATCCCGAGGACCGCGAGGTCGAGGCGGACCGTGGCCGAGGCGAGCGTCGCCCCGGCGAGGAGGACCTGCCGGAGGCCTTCCACCGCGTATGTCAGGGGCAGGAGATGGGCGATCACCTGGAGCGGGGCGGGGAGCGTGTCGACCGGCCAGAAGATGCCGGCCAGCAGCGCCTGGGGCACGATGACCACTGGGATGAACTGGACGATCTGGAGCTCGTTCCGGGCGAAGGTCGAGAGGAAGATCCCGAGGCTGACCGCACCGAGAGCGAGCAGGAGCGCGATCACGAAGGCGAGCAACGGACTCCCGGCCGAGGGGACCCCGAGCCCGATGTGGAAGGGCGGCAGCGGCCCGATCGCCGGGACCGCGATGTCCATGAGCGAGAAGACGAGGAGCAGAGTGACCTGGAGCGTGGCGAACAGCCCGAAACCCAGGCTGTAGCCGGTGACGATCTCGCCGCGCGCGATCGGCGTGGCGAGGAGCCGCTCCAGGGTGCCGCCGATCCGCTCGCGGAGGAAGCTGACCCCGGTCAGGAGGAAGACGAAGAAGTAGGCGAAGAAGCCGATGAAGACCGGCGCCAGGAGATCGAGCGTGTCGGCGTCAGCCGAGCCGAAGACGGTCACGTGGGTGATCGTCGGAGCACGGATCGCGGCCCCCGACGGGACCAGCGCGCGCAGCGCGGAGGCAAGCTGAGGCTGGAGCGCTCCGATCCGGGCGCCATCCTCGCCCGGGCTGAGGCCGGGCGTCTCGATCGTGATCGTCGGGTCGCCGCCACCGGCCATCGAAGCCGCGAACCCCGACGGGATGACGATCGCCAGATCCGCCCGGTCGTCACCGATGAGGGCGCGAGCGGCAGGTTCGTCGGCGAACCCCTCGACGAGCGTCGCCCCGCTCGCCGTCACCGCGGTCGCGAGCGCCTCGGCGACGCGGCTCGAGGCCGCCCCGTCGACGTTGACGATGACCGCCCGGATCTCCGGCTGGCTCTGGTCGCGCAGGATCCAGCCGAGCAGGGCGGTGACCACGATCGGGACCACGAAGAGCAACGCCAGGGTCCGCGGGTCGCGTCGGAACTGCTCGACGATCCGCCGGGTCAGGGCCGCGATCCGGCTCAGCTTCATGTGCCGGCTCCGGTCGGCGGCGCGGGAGCCGGACCGGGCGCTTCGACGGGGTCGTCGGCTCCGCCGTCCGAGAACGCCAGGAACGCAGCCTCGAGGTCGTCGGTCCCGGCGCGGGTCTTCAGCTCCCCGGGCGACCCCCGGGCGATGACACGGCCCGCGCGAATGAACATGAGCTCGTCGCAGCGGCCGGCCTCGTCCATGACGTGGCTCGAGACGAGGATCGTCGAGCCGGCCGCGGCGAGCGACCGGAAATGGGCCCAGAACTGGACCCGCAGGGCGGGGTCGATCCCGACCGTCGGCTCGTCGAGGAACAGGACCGAGGGACGGTGGACGAGCGCACAGGCGAGCGAGAGGCGGCGCCGCATCCCACCCGACAGCTCGAACGCCGGGGTGGCCCGCCGATCCGACAGCTCCACCAGCTCGAGGACCCGGTCGAGGGACGCTCGATCGGCCGTCCCGAAGAGCGCCCCGAAGAAGCGCAGGTTCTCGAGGACCGAGAGCTCAGGGTAGATCCCGTCGGCCTGCGTCATGTAGCCGATCCTGGACAGGACCGGACGCGAGGGCATCCGCTCGCCGAGGACCCGCACCTCGCCGGCCGTCGCCCGGGCCAGGCCCATCATCAGCCGGATGAGCGTGGTCTTGCCCGACCCGTTCGGCCCGAGGAGACCGTAGATGCGGCCCGGCTGAAGGCTGAGGTCGACCCCATCCACCGCCACCAGCCCGTCGAACGTCTTGCGCAGGCCCACGGCCTCGACCGCGGGAGCCACCGCCTGACCTGACGTCATGGTCCACGCACCTCGGGGGGATCGATGCGACGCCCGGCCATTATCGCGCGCCGACGGAGCCCGGACCGTACACTCGGGCGATGAGCGATCACCCGCCGATGGTCCCCGACCTCCGTGCCCGGCTCCGCTCCGACGACTTCCTGCTCGGGACGTGGCTGACGATCCTCGACCCGGTCGTGCCGGAGCTCCTGGCCGGGTCAGGGTTCGACCTCCTCGTGGCCGACGGCGAGCACGGGCCGGTCGCCACCTCGGACCTCGTCGCGATGCTCATCGCGACCCGGGCCGCCGGGGTGCCGGTCCTCTACCGGGTCGCGGCCAACGAGCCGGTCCGGATCATGCACGCCCTCGACAGCGGGGCGAGCGGCGTCGTCATCCCGCAGGTGCGCACCGTCGCCGACGTCGAGCGGGCGGTGGCCTGGTGCCGCTACCCGCCGGTGGGGCTGAGGGGCGTGGCGCCGCGCCGCGCCTCGGGGTACGGGCGCGGCACGACGGCCTACATGGCCGCCGCCGGTGACCTCGTGACCTGCTGCGTCCAGATCGAGACCCGCGAGGCGCTCGAGAACCTCGACGCCATCCTCGCCGTGCCGGGCGTCGACACGATCCTCGTCGGCCCGAACGACCTGTCGGCCGCGATCGGCCACACCGGCGACCTCGCCCATCCCGACGTCGAGGCGGCGATCGCCCGGATCGTCGACCACGCGACGGCGGCGGGCGTCCCCGCCGGGATCTGGACGAGCTCACCGACCCAGGCCCGTCTGCGCCGGAGCCAGGGCTATCGCTGGGCCACGGTCGGCGCCGACTACGGCTTCGTGCAGACAGCGGCCGATGCCGCCGTCCGCGAGGTCCGCGAGAGCTGACCGCCCTCCGACCGCGCGTGGGGCCGGGCCTCAGCCCAGCTCGACCTCCTCGTGCCAGGCGGGGATCGCGACGTCGAACCCGAGCGCCCGGACCTTGGGCAGCAAGGCCGCCTGCGCGTCGGGATCCCCGTGGACGAGGAAGATCCGGCGCGGGAACCCGGGATCTCCGGGCCGCTTCCCCTGCCCGAACGCCCCGACCCAGTCGAGCAGCTCCGACTCGTCGGCGTGGGCCGAGAACCCGCTGATCGAGCGGACCTGGCAGCGCACGCGCCGGACCTGGCCGTCGATCCGGACCGTCTCGGCCCCGGCCTGGAGGTGCGCCCCGAGCGTGCCGACCCCCTGGTAGCCGACGAAGAGAAGGACCGCGGCGGGATCGTCGATGAGGGTGCGCAGGTGACCCACCACCCGGCCGCCCGTGAGCATCCCGTTCGAGGCGACGATCATGTACGGCCTCGGCGCCCGAGCGATCGCCTGCGAGTCGCGGACGTCGTTCGTGACGATCTGGTTCGGGTAGTCGAGCGGCGACTCCTGGTGGGCGAGGAGGTCGGTCGTCTGGGCATCGTAGTAATCGGGGTGGGCCCGGTAGACGTCGCTCGCCTTCGAGGCCATCGGCGAGTCGAGGTAGAGCGGGAGGAGCGGGATCTTCCCGGCCGAGACGAGCCGGTCGAGCTCCCAGACGACCTCCTGGGTCCGCCCGATGGCGAACGACGGGACGAGGAGCACGCCGTCGTGGTCGGCGACGAGCCGGACGGTCTCGGTGAGGATCCTCGTCGCCTCCGCCCCGGGCTCGTGCTCGCGGCCGCCGTAGGTCGACTCGACGAGGACGTAGTCGGCCTCGGTCACCACGGTCGGGTCCCGGAGGATCGGGGTGTCGCGCCGGCCGAGATCGCCCGAGAAGACGATCCGGACCTCCGGACCTCCCTCGCGGTCGGCGACCCGCAGCCGGATGATGGCCGAGCCGAGGATGTGCCCGGCGTCCACGAACGTGGCGTGGATCCCGGGCGCGACCTCGACCTCCTGGTCGTAGTCGATCCCGCGGAAGCGCTCGAGCGCGCGCCGGGCGTCGCGCTCGTCATAGAGCGCCTCGTCCAGGTCGACCTCGATCTTGGGCGGTTGTTGACGGAGCGCCGTCTCCGGGTCGGCGGCGACGGTGAACGATCCGCCGGGCGCGGTCGGGGTCGGATCCGCGACGTCGCTGGTCGCTCCCGGAACCAGGAGGGCCGCGTCGAATCGCCGCCGCCCGAAGTGCCCCGGGTCGCGGCGGGGATCCTGCGCCAGCCGCCGATCGTCCGGATCCACCCGTCCCTTGGCGCCGGCCTCGGCCAGCTCGACCGCCGCCTCGAGGGCCACCAGGTCGCGCGCATCCTCGGCGGCCGCCTTGTCCGGGTCGCGACGCTCCCAGCGCGCCTCGCGCTTGGCGAACTCCTCCTGGAGCTTGCCCGAGTCGAGGAGGACGAGCGTCGCCAGCTCGACCGTCCCCCGGGTGGCCCAGATCGGCCCGCGGAAGCCCTCCTTCACGACGTGGGGGACGAGCCCGACGTGGTCGAGGTGGGCATGGGTGATGAGCATCGCGTCGATCGCGCCGGGATCGTAGGCGAGCGGGATCCGGTTCCGGATCGACTCGTTCGGGCTGCCCTGGAACATCCCGCAGTCGATGAGGATCCGGGCCCGCTCGGTGGTCAGGAGGAACTGCGACCCGGTCACCGTCGTGGCGGCCCCGAGGAAACGGAGGTGCATGGCCGGAGTGTGCCACCGCGAACCGCCGGACGTGGGACGGCCGCGGCCCGCCCAGGGGTCGCCCCGTCGCCTACCATCCCGGGATGCGCGAACGCTGGCTCTCGCGATCCGTCCTCCGCCGGTTGCCGATGCTGCTCCTGGGGCTGCTGTGCTTCGGCCTGGGGATCGCGCTCATGGCCCAGGCCGGCCTGGGCCTCGGGCCGTGGGAAGCGTTCCACCAGGGGATCGCCCTGCATACCGGCCTCCAGCTCGGAACGGTGAGCATCCTGCTGGGGATCCCCATCCTCCTGCTCTGGTGGCCGCTCGGCGAGCGCCCCGGGATCGGGACGCTCCTCAACGTGGCCGTCATCGGCACGGCCACGAACGTCGCGATCGCGCTCCTCCCGACCGCCGAGGGGACGCTCGCCCAGGTCGCGATGATGCTCCTCGGCGTCGTCGTCATCGGCCTCGGCTCCGGCCTGTACCTCGCGACCGATCTCGGGCCGGGGCCCCGCGACGGGCTGATGACCGGGCTCCACCACCGGTTCGGCTGGTCGATCCGGCGGGCGAGGACGCTGATCGAGATCACCGTCCTGATCGCGGGTTGGGCGCTCGGCGGGACGATCGGGATCGGCACCGTGGTCTTCGCCCTCGGGATCGGGCCGATCGTCCAGGTCTTCCTGGGGATCTTCGATCCGAGCGGCCGCACCCAGCGCCGCCGTGCTCGGACCCTCGAGGCCGACGCGACGGGCGCCGAATGACCGGTCCGCGGGTCAGCGAGGTCGAGACGCGGTTCGCCGATGCCTGGGCAGCCCACAGCCGGGCCGAGGTCGCAGCGATCCTCCGGCCGGACGACCCGATCGGGCTCGAGGTGGCCCGGGGGCGGGCGGCAGCGGCCGTCGCGGACGCGCTCGCGGGCGTGGCGGAGCTCGAGCGGACGGGCGCGGCCGGGACCGGCGACCCGGCCGATGAGGACCGGCGAGCCGTCGGGGCGATGCGCGAGATGCTGGATCTCCTGGCCGGCGGCGACCCGGCGATGACCCTGGCCGTGGGTGACGCGCCGCCCGACGACGGGCGCTCCGCCGCCGACGTGCTGGCGACGGAAGGGCTGGCTGCGCTCCTCCTCCGGATCACCACCGCATACGGCGCGCAGGCCGAGGCGATCGCCTTCGACGGAACGGCCGTCGGCCGGCTCGACATCCTGTCCCGGCTGGCCGTCGAGCGCGACCCGGCGACCCGGCGACGGCTCTTCCTCGCCCTCGAGCCGCTCTGGCGGGTCGTCGACGGCGACGGCGGCCCGACGAGCCCGTACCGGACCGCGCTGCGGGCCAGCGCCGACGGGTGGCGACGGAACGGGTCGCCGGTCGACGCCAACGCCCGGGCGCTGGGCATCGATCCGGCGGACGTGGAGCCGTGGCTGCGGGCCATCCTCGAGACCTGGCGGCGGGTCGCCGTGGCCGAGCCGGTCGAGCCGTGGGACGAGCGCTTCGTCAGCGGCGCCTTCGCCCGAGCGTTCGAGCGGCCGGTCCCGCTGGCCGAGCTGGAGCGGATCGACCGGTCCGCCTACGCCGCGCTCGGGGCCGACCCGATCGAGCTCGGCGTCCGCTACGACCTCTCCCCGCGCCCCGGTCGAGGGCCGGTCCCGGTGGCGTTCATGCTGGGCGTGGACATCCCGCGCCGGGTCGGGGACACCTGGACGCCTGGTGAGCAGCGGGTCTTCGCGAGCTACGCCCACCCGCGAGCCACCGATCTCGCCGAGCTCCTCCATGAGACCGGGCACGCCATCCACTACCGGGCGATCCGCACCCGGCCGGCCTTCGCGGTCCTGCCCGAGCGCCTGACGACCCTCGTCGAGGCGCTCGGCGATCTCGCGGCCTGGGACCTCCACGAGCCGGGATGGCAGGACCGTTGGCTGGGCGCGAGCGTGCCCCTGGAGGTCGGTCTCCGGGCCCGCTACGCCGACGTCGTCCGCGACGTGGCCTGGTCGCTCTTCGAGATCGAGCTTCACCGCTCGCCCGACCGGGCCCCGAACGAGGTCTGGACCGAGCTCACCGCCACCTACCTTGGGGTCCGTCCGCATCCCGAGTGGTCGTGGTGGGCGATCCGCGGCCAGCTCGTCCACTCGCCCGGCTACCTGGTGAACTACGGCCTCGGGGCGATCGTCACCGCCGACCTCCGGGCCCGGTTCCGCGAGCTGCGGGGACCGTGGCTGGACGGTGACCCGGGTTGGTACGGGGCGGTCAGCGAGGCGATCTACCGGTGGGGCGCCGAGCGGGACGCCGGCGCCCTGCTCCGCGACGTCCTCGGTCGAGGGGTCTCGCCCGAGGCCCTGCTCGCCGACCTGGGGCGGCTCGCTGCCGGGACGACCGGGGCGACGGGCTAGATCGCGACCGGGATGAGGATGAGCGCGTCGACCGCGATCGCCAGGAAGAGCAGGCTCAGGTAGGTGATCGAGTAGCGGTACAGCCGGATGGCGCCCGCCGTGGATCGCTCCTCGGACGAACCCTCGCGCCAGAGCCGGTAGGCCTGCCACACGAAGACCGCCCCGAGGACCACCGCGGCGCCGAGGTAGATGAGACCCATCCGGGCGACCGAGAACAGGACGAGCGAGATCGCCACCAGGAGGATCGTGTAGAGGCCGATCTGGCGGGTCGTCTCCGGGATCCCCCTGACGACCGGCAGCATCGGGATCCGGGCCGCCTCGTAATCCTTGCGGATCCGGAGCGAGAGCGCCCAGAAATGCGGCGGCGTCCAGTAGAAGACGATCGCGAAGAGGATGACCGCCGGAAGCGTCACCGAGCCGGTGATGGCCGCCCAGCCGATGACCGGCGGCAGGGCCCCGGCAGCTCCCCCGATGACGATGTTCTGGACCGAGGAGCGCTTCAGCAGGATCGTGTAGACGACCACGTAGAAGCCGATCGCGAGCAGGGTCAGGAACGCCGCGACGAGGTTCACGAACCAGGCCATGACCACCAGCGAGATCGCGCCCAGGATGATCCCGAAGACGACCGCCCGCTCGGGCTCCACCTTGTGGGCCGGCAGTGGGCGCCGCCTGGTGCGGGCCATGAGCTCGTCGATGTCGCGGTCGAGATAGCAGTTGATGGCGTTCGCGCTGCCGGCCGCGAGCGAGCCGCCGACCAGGGTCCAGACCACGAGCCAGCTCCACTCGGCGATGCCCATCCCGGGCACCTCGCGGGCGGCCAGGACCATGGCCGGCACGGTGGTGACGAGGAGCAGCTCGATGATCCGCGGCTTGGTCAGGGCGATGTAGGCCCGGATCGTCGTCCCGAGGCCGGAACCGGCGGCGGCGGGGACCGCATCGTCACCGGCGCCGCCCCGACCAGGGCTCCCGCCCTCGACCGCCGCCGAGCCGACGGCCGGCGTCACCCGCGCCGTGTAGTAGGCGCTCACGGCCAGCCCGCACATCAGCGCCCAGACCCCCGCCCCGAGGGCGACGTGGAGAGTCTGGGTCCAACCGGCGAGCTGGGTGAGGACCTGGAGGCCCCCGACGATGGCCTGGGCGAGATAGAGCCCGGCGGCAGCGAGCGCGAGCCTGACCAGGGCCGGGTGGCGCCGCTGGGTCCGCCAGGCGGCGAACGCGACGGCCGCCACGATGAGTCCCACCACCACGGCGACCCAGCGGTGGAGCACCTGGCTCGACGTGAGCTCGGTCAGGGGCGGGAAGAACGTCCCGCCCATGAGCGGCCAGTCCGGGAAGATGAGGGCGGCGTCCGTCGCCGTGACCTGGGAGCCGAACAGCAGCAGGACGTACGTCGCCGCCGCCCCGAAGGTGGCCAGCAGGGTGAACCGCTGGCTCGACCCGCGCCCGCCGATCCGGGCCGGGAAGAACGAGCGGCCGAGGATGTAGACGAGCAGGCCCAGGAGCGCCATCGCGGTCGCGAGATGGGCGGTGACCGACGGTCCGGAGTTCCCGAGCAGGACCGTCTGTCGACCGAGGTACGCCTGGAACGCGACGAGGAGGACCGCCGCGACGCTCGGCCAGAGGATCGAACGGCGGTCGCGGTGATCGATCCAGGCGAGGATCGCCTGGGCGAGGATGAGCAGCCCCAGGATGGCGGCGACGCTCCGGTGGATCCACTCCAGCCAGGCCTTCGTGTCGCCGAGCTCCGGCAGGATCCGGCCATAGCAGAACGGCCAGTCCGGACAGCCCAGACCCGAGCCGGTGGCGCGGACGATCACCCCGATCGTCACGAGCAGGAGGGTCCCCGCCACGGTCGTCGCGGCGAGCTTCTGGAAGCGGGTCACCGGGGCATTCTAGCGTCGAAGGCGATGATGAGCGCCCCCGGGTACCATGCCCTCGTGCGTGCTCATCATCGACCCGGCCGGTCGTCTGGTCTGGCCTCGATCGTCCTTGCCGCGGTCGTCGTCGCAGGCTGTTCCGCCGCCTCGGCCGGCGCGAGCGGCCAGCCGGCGGGCGGCGCCTCGGCCCCGGCTGCGAGCCCCGCGCTCTCGGCCGCGGCGAAGGCCCCGTTCATCCCGTCGATCATCTCCTCCGAGGCGGTGGTCGGGTCCGATCGCTTCCTGTTCGGGATCCTCGATGCCACCGGCACGAAGACGATCGCAAGCCCCGACCTGAAGGTCACCGTCGGCTTCCGGGAGACGCCCCTCGACGGCTCCAGCCCGGGGGCGAGCGGGACGCCCGCGGTCATCCCGCCGGCGCCGGCCGAGTTCATCTGGGCGATCCAGGGCGACCGCGGCGTGTACCACGTCGACGTCGACTTTCCGAAGGCAGGCGACTGGACGGCGGACTTCCGGACGAGCGGTGGCGGCCTCCCGGACAAGACCGTCAGCGTCCAGTTCCAGGTGAGCGACACCGGCGTGTCGATCCCCGTCGGCGGGAAGGCGCCCGCCACGAAGACGCCGACCCTGGCCGACGTCGGTGGGGACGTCAAGAAGATCTCGACCGACCCGAAGCCGGACCCGTCGTTCTACCGGACTTCGGTCGACCAGGCCCTCATCGAGCACCAGCCCTTCGTCCTCGTCTTCGCGACCCCCGCCTTCTGCACCAGTCGGCAGTGCGGGCCCACCCTCGACTCCATCAAGGCGATCGCCGCCGACCACCCCGGGGTCACGTTCATCAACGCCGAGCCGTACAAGCTGGCCTACGCCGACGGCTCGCTCCAGCCCGTCCTCGACACGAACAGCCAGCTCCAGCCGACCGACGCTGCCCGAGCGTGGGGCCTGCTCTCGGAGCCGTGGGTCTTCGTCGTCGACCGCGATGGGATCGTCCGCGGGTCGTACGAGGCGGTCGTCTCGAAGGCCGAGCTCGATCGGGCGCTGAACGCCCTGAAGTAGCCCTCGGGACGCCCCGCCCTAGCCGGCGTCCTCGATGTGGTAGACGACCAGCTGGCCGTTCTCCTCGCGGAAGAAGACGAGGACCGGGTCGGCGGCCGCCTGGTGCTCCTTGAGGTGACCGGGCGGGAACTCGGTCGCGTTGTCCAGGGTCCCCAGGACGAACGTCAACTCCTGGCCGCTGTCCGCCTGGAGGGTGAACCCGCGGACCTGGTCGAGCCCGGAGGTCTCCACCTTCACGATGAGCCCGGCGACGGGCGATGCGGGGATCTCCGACGCGCTCGCCGACGTGGGCTCGTCGCTGGTCGCCGGCGGCGGCGTGAAGGCGGCCGGCGGCGGGGTCTCGGCGACCCCCGCGCAGGCGGCCACCAGCGATCCGGCCAGGACCGCCAGCAGGACGACCGCGACGGATCGCCGGGACATCGGCCGGCTCACGCCCCACCACCCGTGACACCGGTGCTGCCGGGCGCGTGGAGCGCGATGCCCGCCCGACAGGCCGGACACGTCTCCGGTCCGGCCTCGAAGGTCGGCAGGTCGAGGACCCACAGCGCGCTGAGCGGATAGACCCGGCCCGTCGACGGAGAGGTGAGCGTGGTCATGCCCCCGGAGCGATCGACCAGCACGTGGCAGTCGACGATCTCGCCCCCGGCCGCCTCGATGGTCGGGATCATCGCGAGAAGGGATCCACCGGTCGTCAGGATGTCGTCGACGAGGACCACCCGCTCGCCCGGCTCGACCGTGAACCCGCGCCGGAACTCGCGCCGGGCGATCCCGTCGTCGCCCCGAACCTCCTCGGCGAAGATCGCCCGGGTCCCCAGCTGGCGTCCGGTCTCGAACGCGAGGATGACCCCGCCGGTCGTGGGTCCGGCGACCAGGTCGACGTCCGCGGCCCCGGTGGCGTCGCGATGGGCGGCGGCCCAGTAGCCGCACAGCTCGCTCGTCCCGGCGGTGTCCTGGAGGACCTGGAACTTCTCGAGGTACGCTTCGGAGTGCCGCCCGCTCTTGAGCAGGAAGTGACCGTCGCGGAGCGCGCCGGAGCGGCGGAAGAGCGTCTCGGTCCGCGTCGCGACGGCGGCCCGCGCGGCGGCGTCGACAGCGGGTCGGATCGTGGTCATCGCGTCGCCAAGTGTACCCGGCCGACTCACGGGCGGTATTCGACGCCCTTCGTCGAGGGTGCTCCCGGCCTGCGCGGAAGCGCCGTCCCGATGAGCGGTCGATGACCGGGGAGACCGCGACGGCGGCACGCATCGGTCAGCTCGTCGATGAGCCGGAGCGGCAGGGTCGGGTCGGCGAAGAGCGCCGTCCCGACCTGGACCGCGACCGCGCCGACGGCCAGGAAGTCGAGCACGTCGCCGAGCTCCGAGACGCCGCCGATGGCGACGATCGGGATGTCGACCACCTGGGCGACCTCGTAGACCACCCGCAGCGCGACCGGCTTGATCGCCGGGCCCGACAGCCCGCCGTAGATGTTGCCGAGGAGCGGCCCGGTCCGGTCGGGCCGGACCGCGATGCCGGAGAGGGTGTTGATCGCGGTGATCGCGTCAGCCCCGGCGTTCGCGATCGCCCGGGCGATCGGCCGCACGTCGGCCACGTTCGGGGAGAGCTTGACGAGCAGCGGCAGGTCGGTCACCCGGCGCACGGCGGCCGTCACCGAACCGGCCGCTTCCGGGTCGATCGCGAACTGGAGCCCACCCTTGCCGACGTTCGGGCAGCTGATGTTGAGCTCGATGCCGGCGACGCCGGGGACGCCGTCGAGTCGTCGGACGACCTCCACGTAGTCGGCCACCGACTCGCCCGCCACATTGACGATCACCGGTACCTGCCAGCCCTGCCAGGTCGGGGCGTAGCGCTCGATGACCGCGTCGACGCCGGGGTTCTGGAGGCCGATCGAGTTGAGCATCCCGGCCGGCGTCTCGGTGACCCGTGGCGGCGGATTGCCGATCCGCGGCCTGAGGGTGGTGCCCTTGCAGCAGATCGCCCCGAGGCGTTGGACGTCGACCACGTCGCCGTACTCGGTCCCGTACCCGAACGTGCCCGAGGCGACGAGGATCGGGTTGGTCAGGACGAGCCCCCGCCCGAGGTCGACCGAGAGGTCGATGGCGCGGGGCTCCTCCGACGGTCGGGCGGGCACGGGGGTCACCCTGGCAGGCCGGGCGCTCGGCTTCGGGCCGGCGGGCCTTGGACCGTCGACCGGCCGCCCGGATCCCGAGCCCGGCCCGCTCGCCCGGCCCGAGGCGCCCTTGCCGCCGAGGACGACCTTTCGCTTCGCCTTCATCGGGTCCCCACCTCCCGCCGCGACCCGATCACCAGCCGGACTCCCAATCGATCTCGTCCGAGGCGAAGACCGGGCCCTCGCGACAGACCCGCTGGGGCGGACCGGTCACGCTCATGACCACGCACCCGAGGCAGGCGCCCACCGCGCAGCCCATGTTCTGCTCCATGGCGACCTGGAGGAACGACTTCCGCCGGGCGGCTGGCGAGCCCGGCGGGGCGACCCGGCCGCCGCCCTTCTTGCGACCCAGCTTCGCGACGCCCAGGCGCGCCCGGCGACCGGCGGCGAGCCGGGCGAGGACGGCCAGCATCGGGCCGGGTCCGCAGGCGAACGCCTGGTCGGCCCAGGCCTCGTACTCGGTGACGAGATCGGTGACGTAACCGGGATGGCCGAGCGAGCCGTCGTCGGTCGCCACGACGTACTCGACCTCGTCCGGAAGGAGGCTCGACGGGTAGACCTCGGCGGCGGTCGCGGCCCCGAACAGGAGGACCACCTTGCGACCATCGCGGATCGCCTCGTCGGCGAGCATGCGGACGCCGGCGATCCCGAGACCGCCGGCGATCAGCAGGAGATGGCGGCTGCGCGGGTCCACCTCGAACGGCCGCCCCAGTGGTCCGAGCATGTCGACCGTGTCGCCTGGCCGGAGATGGGTGAACCATTCGGTCCCCCGCCCCACCGTCCGGAAATGGATGGTCACGATCCCGGTCGCCGGGTCGACGGTGTTGAGGGAGAAGGGGCGGCGCAGGATCATGCCCGAGTAGTCACCCGGCCGGACATGGACGAACTGGCCTGCCCGCGAGCCGCTGGCGAGGTCCGGAGCGTGGTAGGCCTGGAGCCATTGCCGCGGCAGGATCTCCCGGCTCTCGACGAGCTCCGCCGCGACCAGGCGCATGCTCACGCCCGGGTGGATCCTCCGAGCCCGTCCGGATCGGCCGGCGGTTCGGCGTCGTCGGCCGCGACCGGCGCGCCGTCGTCCTCCTCGACCGCCTCGAAGTCCGGGGCGACCGACGGGAACGCCTCGGCCAGCGCGTCGGCCAGGTCCCCGAACACGTCGGTCGGATCGTAGAACTCGACCAGGTCATCGGACGACTGGAGGTTCCGCCACTCGCCGGTCGCCGTCATCCGGAACCACCTCCGCGCGGAACCCGGCACCGGACTTGAGGATGAGCCGCTCGTCGTCGTCGTCGATCACGGTGACGTCGCCGAGGATGGCGCTCATCCGCGCCGAGACCTCGGCGAAGTCGTCGAGGAGGCCGGCCTCCGAGCGCTGACTCCGCTCCTGGAAGGTCAACGCGAGGTCGTACAGGCGCTGGGCTGCGCCCTCCTCGTCGGTCGGCTCCGGACCGGCTTCGGTGCCGGCCGCCCACTGGTCGGCGGCGGCGGCATAGGCGTCGTCGAAGCCGACCGCATCGGAGGGCTGGACGTGGGCGACGTCGAGCAGGTCCTCGGCGCCGGTCGGCTCGGGCGCGAGCCCCGCCTCGGCGCGAGCCGCCTCGGCGAACGCGGCGTAGAGCTCGGCCGGGTTGTAGAGCTCGACGAGCTCGGCCGCGGTCTCGATGATCTCGGTCTCGCTGACCCACTCGCCGGTCGCTTCGTCGAGGAAGCGCGTCCGGCTCCGGAAGGTCAGGTCCGGGGCGATCGACAGGAAGTCCGGGTCCTCGTCGATCAGGGTCAGTCCACCGATCTCGGCGATCCGGTCCCGGTTCGCGTCGAGGAACCGCTTGAGCTGGTCCGTCGAGCTCACCAGGAAGTCGGCGCGCTCCAGCCCCGCGTCCGAGGCGAGGGCGCCCAGGAGCTCGTTGCGATTGGCATCCATCGATCGGCCCTCCCTACGGGTGGTATTCGAGGTCGGTGCCCATCCGCTCGCGGAGGAACATCGAGTGGTGGCGCTCGAAGATCCATTCGCCCGCCCGGTGCCCGAGGGCGCGGGTGGCTTCGTCGGCTTCGAGCTTGTCGAGGGTCGCGTAGTCGGGCAGGTCGAGCAGGATGACGTTGTCGAAGTCCCAGCCGTGGGCCACGTTGTACCAGCCCAGGAAGTGGATCCCGAACTTCTCCTCGTACTCCCTCACCTGCCTGGGGAAGATCGTGCGCATGAAGAACTTGAAGAAGGGGTCGCGGCCCCGACGCACGGAGAAGTAGGTCGCGAGCACGGGCACGGCGGGCGATCCTCCTCGCTGTCGAACGGCCGGGACCGGGCTATTGTCGCACGGCCCCACTGGTCGGCGGGTCGGACGGCGGCTCGGCCGGCGCCTCGGCGGCCGAGAGCGACGGCGTTGCGGCGGTCGCCCCGGGTGCGGCCTCGAGGCTCGAGGGCGCCACGTCGCTCCCGTCCGGGCCCTCGAGCTGGCCGACGGTGGGCGAGCGCGGGGCGAGCGGCTCGCGGCGGCCGCGCCGGTCGGCGGCCACCAGCCGGAGCAGGAAGATGATCGTCTGGCCGCTGACCAGCAGGAGCCCGAGCGTGGCGAACAGGAGGAGCGCCGTGACGACGTCGGGGACGCGTCCGACGCTGAGCGGCGTGAGCACGATGAGCGCCACCAGGACGATCAGCTGGAACCGGAAGCAGCCGAGGCCCGGACCGCGCTCCGCGTCGAGCGGCGCGCCCTTGTAGGTCACCGGGCCCTGGTTGATCGCTCCGGTCGGCCGGTGCCCGCCCGGAGCGGCCGACCCGGCTGCCGACCCGTCCGCGGCGGCGGGTTGGCCCGCATCGGCGGGTCCCGGCACGGGCGCGGCGACGGGCCCGGGTTCGGACGTCGGGCCGGGTTCGCGCGTCGGGTCCGTCTGGGTCACGAGGCGCAACGATACGGGACCGGCCGCCTTCCCGCCCGCGACCGACCGGCGGCCCGTCCGCGGCCCGGGATCGAGGCCCGCTACCATGGCCGCGTGCCGCCCCGATCCGATCCCCGTCCGTCGGCCGCCTCCCGCTTCGGCTGGCACCCCGAGCCGGGCCTCATCGGGGTCGACGACGAACCGACCTCGCGCGACGCCCTCGATCGTCTCGGCGAGATGGCCTGGGCGGCGAGCCTCGGCTACCTGTTCGAGGAGGGCCTCCGCCGCTCGATGGGCGAACCGGCCGGCTACGCCGAGCTGCGCCGGACCTACTACGGCCCCGGCGCCGAGGGACCCGGTCCCGCCCCCGCCGAGCCGATCGCGATGACCCAGCTCCTGGAGGAGTTCCGGGTCCGCCTCGCCCCGTACCAGCTCAACGCCTGGCATCCCCGGACGCTGAGCTACTTCACGCCGCCACCGCTCGTCGCATCGATCGTGGGCGAGCTCCTGGCCCAGTTCACCAACCAGGGCGTGGACGTCTGGCACGCGGGGCCGAGCGGCGCGTTCGTCGAGGAGGAGGTCGGGCGCTGGCTGGCCGATCTCATCGGCTACGGTCCCGACAGCTTCGGCGTGCTCACCTCGGGCGGGGTCATGGCCAACTTCATGGGCATGACCCTCGCCCGGGACATCCACCTCGCCCGGGTCCTCGGCCTCGATCGACCGCCCCGCGGTCGGCGGCTCGAGGGGGTCCGGGTCTATGCCTCGGACCAGGCCCACTTCTCGATCGCCAGGGCGCTCGACGAGCTCGGGTTCCCGCCGGAGACGCTCCACCTCGTGCCCGCCGACGAGCGGTTCCGGCTCCACGGGGCGCCGGTCGCCGCGGCCATCGCCGCGGACCGGGCCGCCGGCGTGACGCCGTTCGCGATCGCGGCCGTGGTCGGATCGACGAACACCGGCTCGGTCGACCTGACCGGCGAGCTGGCCGACGTCGCGGATCGGGAGGGCCTCTGGCTCCACGTCGACGCGGCCTACGGCGGCGGGGCGCTCCTGTCGGCCCGCGACGCCTGGCGGGTCCCGGACCTCGCCCGGGCCGACTCGGTCACGATCGACCCGCACAAGTGGTTCTTCCAGGCCTACGACATCGGCGCGCTGGTGGTCCGTCGCGGCGAGCAGCTCGTGGAGACCTTCCACCGGAGCCCGGAGTACTACCGCGGCGGCGAAGGCTCCGCCGGACGCCCGTCGGCGGAGACCACGCGGGCGACCCTCGAGGCCGTGGCCGACGAGGACGACGACGAGGTGGGCCAGCTGAACTACTACCAGCGCTCGATGGAGGGCTCCCGACGCTGGCGAGCGCTCAAGCTGTGGTTCAGCTGGAAGCACCTCGGGACCGATGGCCTCGGCCGGCTCGTCGCGGCGAACATCGACCTCGCGGCATACCTGGCCCGACGGATCGCCGAGTCGCCCGACTTCGAGGCGCTGCCGCCCGACCCCGAGCTCTCCGTCGTCTGCTTCCGCCACCTGCCCGGCGGGGTGGCCGGGACCGCCCGGCTCGGTCCGGCGGTCCTCGACGCGCACCAGGATCGGCTCGCCCACGACCTCGAGGCGTCCGGCGACGGATGGGTCGGGACGACCAGACTGCACGGCGCGACGTGGCTCCGGGCCGGGATCGTCAACTACCTCGCCACCGAGGCCGACATCGATCGGATCCTCGACGACCTCCGGACGATCGCCGGGGCGGTGGGCGCCGCCCCGGACCGCGAGCGATGACCGGGCCCGATCGCCCACCCGGCCACGAGCTCGCCGAGCTCAACATCGCCCGCGCGGTCGCGCCGCTCGACGACCCGGCGATGGCCGGCTTCGTCGCGGACCTCGACCGGATCAATGCCCTCGGCGACGCGAGCCCCGGGTTCGTCTGGCGGCTCCAGGACCAGTCGGGGGCGGCCACCTCGATCCGGGCCTTCGATGACCCGCTGATCATCGTGAACCTCACGGTCTGGGACTCCGTGGAGGCCCTTCGCGAGTACGCCTATCGATCGGCCCACGTCGAGATCCTCCGCCGTCGGCGCGAGTGGTTCGTCCCGCTCCAGGGCCCGAGCCTCGTCCTGTGGTGGGTGCCGTCCGGCCACCGGCCGACCATCGGGGAGGCGAAGGAGCGGCTCGAGCTCCTGGCGGCCGACGGGCCTGCGGCTGCGGCGTTCACCCTCAGGGCGGCGTTCCCGCCCGGCGTCTGAGGCCGACGATGCCCGACGATCCGCTCGTCTCGTTCATCGTCGGGTCGATCGTCCTGGCCATCGCGGCCTGGGCCGGCTGGAGCGTCGGCGGCTGGCGTCGCGGCCGGCGCGACGACCGGCACCAGGTCGTCCCGGCCCAGGTCTGGCTGTGCGACGGCTGCCACTCGTTCAACGACCCGACCCACGAGACCTGCTACCGCTGCCATCACCCCCGCCCGGCCGACGCACGGGTCGTGGAGCCCGATCCCGAGTTCCACCTGGACCAGCAGCTCGGACGCTCCAAGACGAGCGTCTCGTGGGGCGCCTCGAGTCCCTGGCTGGCCGCCGACGAACCCCTCCGCGACGCCTGGCTCGCCGCGCGGGCCGCGGAGGGGGCGCCGGCGGCATCCGAGGCCGGGCCCGACGACGCGTCCGATAGTGCCACCGGATCCGCGTCCAGGTCCACGTCCGGGTCCCCGTCCTTCATCGACGCTGCTCCCGGTCCCTCGATCGAGGTGAAGCCCGACCCCGACCCCACGCCACCCGTCGACGAACCCTCCTGAGCCGCCCACCCGCGTCCCGACGACTCACTCTTGTCAGACGCCCACCACACGGTCATTCGACAGCGCCAGGGACCGATCACGGGTCGGATGGGCGGACCTCGGTCCCGAAACCATCCCGGCGCGAGCGTGCCGCGGTACGAGTCATCGATCGCCGCGGCCCGTCACCCGGCCCGGCGTTGACGTACGCCCGCCTGGTGGTCACCTGGCAACAACTCGGGCGGAGGGAGCTGGAACGAACCCTAGGGACGGAGAGGCCTGAGGCGATCGCGTTCGGGAAGGAGACCGGTGCCGGCTGCGATCCACGGCATCGAGCCATCCGGGGCCGCTGCCGAGGACACGGCCGGCGCCGAAGCATCGACCGGCCCACCCACCACCGACCACACACGTCGGTCAGGCGAACTCCAGACCATCGGCACGTCGGGCTCCACCCCTCAGCCCGGCGTCGGCTCCGTTGCGAGCCCCTCGACCACCGCCACGGTCGGGAGCGCGGCCAGGATCCCCGGCGCGGCGATCACCTTCCAGGACCGGCTCCCGCCGCCCAGGACGATCCGCTCGCGAGCCATGACCCGCGCGTCGACCAGGACCGGCAGGTCCGGCGGCAGGCCGAAGACCGTGACGCCGCCGATCGCCATCCCGGTCAGCTGCATCGTCTGTTCCGCCGCCGCGAACGACGCCTTGCGCGTCCCCAGCCGATCGCGGACGGCCCGGTTCACGTCGAGCCGGGTCGTGGCCAGCACGACGCAGGCGGCGAAGACCGGAGGATCGGACTTGCCGATGACCACGATCGTGTTCGCCGAATCCGCGGGGTCGAAGCCGTACGCGGCGCAGAACGCGGCGGTGTCGGCGAGCGCCGGGTCGCAGGCGAAGAGCTCGTACGGGACCCCGAGCCGGGCGACGTGGTCGTCGAGCCACGCCCGCGGATCCGCCTCGATCGGGACGAGGTCGCGGTCGCCCGAGGTCACGCGTCGGCATCCTCGTAGGCGATCCGCCCGCCCGCGACGGTCAGCAGCACCCGGCCGGGCAGCTCGCGTCCCAGCAGCGGCGAGTTCTTCCCCTTCGAGACCAGGCTCGACTCGGCGACCCGCCACGAGGCGGAGCGATCGAACACGACGAGATCCGCGGTCGTCCCCTCGACGAGTCCCCGGGCGCCAGTCCAGCCCGAGCCGGCGAGCACCGTCGCGGGACCGCTCGTGAGCGCCCCGATCGCCCGGGCCAGTGAGATCCGCCCGGCTTCGACGGCCGCCAGGACCACGCCGAGCGCCGTCTCGATCCCCGAGATGCCGTTCGCCGCCAGCCCGAACTCGACCTCCTTGTCCACCCGGGTGTGTGGAGCGTGGTCGGTGGCGATCGCATCGGCGGTCCCGTCGAGCAGGGCGGTCATGACCGCGGCGGCATCGTCGGCCGATCGGAGCGGCGGATTCACCCGGAGGGACGGGTCGTACGGCCCGGCGACGAGGGCCCCGTCCGCCCACGGGTCGCGGATCGATCCCATGTCGTCCACTGCTTCCCAGGCCCAGCGACGGGCACCGGCGAGCCATTCGTCGGTGAGCGCGAGGTGATGGGGCGTGATGTCGCAGGTGACCGGCAGTCCGGCGGCCTTCGCCCGCCGGACGAGCTCGATCGACCCGGCCGTCGAGAGGTGGGTGAGGTGGAGCCGAGCCCGCGGCTCGTCGGCGAGGACGTCGGCCAGCACGGCCAGGTCCCGCGCCACGGCCCCGGCCTCGGCGGCGGCCGGCCAGCCCCGCAGCCCGAGCACCGTGGCGACGAGGCCCTCGTTCGCCTCCGACCCGTCGGTCAGGGCCGGGTCCTCGGGGTGGTCGACGACCGGCAGCCCGAGCATCCCGGCGTAGAGCAGCGCGTTGCGCAGGATCGCCGGGGAACGGACCGGGGCGCCGTCGTCGCTGAAGCCGATCGCGCCGCCGTCGGCCAGCTCGCCGAGGGCCGCCAGGGTCTCGCCCTTCCGCCCGGCGCTCACGGCGCCGTAGACGAGGATCTCGATCGGCGAGTCGGAGCGCAGCGCCGCTTCCCGGACGCGGCCAAGGACGCTCGCCTCGTCGATCGCCGGCGAGGTGTTCGGCATCAGGCAGACCGTCGTGAACCCGCCGTGGGCGGCGGCGGCGGACCCACTGGCGACCGTCTCGGCATCCTCGAAGCCGGGCTCGCGGAAATGGGCGTGGAGGTCGAGCAGGCCGGGCGCCACCACGACCCCGCGATCGTCGATCCCGTCCGCCTCGGAGCCCTCCAGCCAGTTGACGGCGGCCAGCCGGCCTGCCTCGACGACGATCTCGCCGGGGCCCTCGCGGCCGCCCGCCGGATCGACCAGCCAGGCCCGGCTGATCTCGAGGTCGCCGACGAGCCGGCCGACCGACGTCCCGGCGACGCCCTCGGCGAGCCCGACCGCGTCAGCCACCGCTCGCCTCCCCGGTCCGACCGGACGCCCCGGCGAGCAGGTAGAGGAGCGCCATCCGGACGGCGACGCCGTTCGTGACCTGGTCGGTGATCACGCTGCGCGGGTGGACCGCCACCTCCGGCGCGATCTCGACCCCCTCGTTCATCGGCCCCGGATGCATGACCAGGGCGTCGGGCTTCGCCCGGGCCAGCCGATCGAGGGTCAGGCCGAAGCGGCTCGCGTACTCGCGCAGCGACGGCAGAAGGCCGCCGCTCATCCGCTCGCGCTGGATCCGGAGGGCCATCACCACGTCGGCGTCCCGGAGAGCCGCCTCGACGTTCGAGGTGACGGTGAACCGGCCGTGCCCCGGGAGGTCGGCGCTCCGCGCGGCCCAGCGCTCGAACCCGCGCAGGAGGGTGGCCGGACCGCACAGCCAGAGGTCCGCGCCCGCGGCGGTCAGCGACCAGATGTTCGAGCGGGCCACCCGCGAATGGAGGATGTCGCCGAGGATGACGACCTTCCGGCCCCGGAGGTCCGGCCCGCCGGGCAGGTGCTCGCGGATCGTGTACAGGTCGAGCAGCGCCTGCGACGGGTGGGCGTGCCAGCCGTCGCCGCCGTTGAGGATGCTCCCGCCGAAATGCTCGGCCGCCAGGTAGGGCGCCCCGGACGTCCCGTGGCGCATCACGATCATGTCCGCGCCGAGCGCCTCGACCGTCCGGATCGTGTCGACGAGCGACTCCCCCTTCGTCACCGAGGAGCTCGACGCGGCGATGTTCACGACGTCGGCCGAGAGGTTCTTGGCCGCCACCTCGAACGAGACCCGGGTCCGGGTCGACGCCTCGTAGAAGAGGATCGTCACGCCCGTCCCGCGGAGGGCCGGCACCTTGGCGATCGGCCGGGCGAGGACCTCGCGCATCGCGTCGGTCGTCCGCATGACCAGCTCGATCTCCGGCCAGGTCACGACGTCGAGGTCGAGGAGGTGACGATGTCGCCAGCGGACCGGCTCGCCGCCGCCGAGCGAAGGACGATCGACCGCGGGCAGGTCCGCGCCGGCTCCCTCGGGCACCACCAGGCTCATCCGACCACCGGCTCCGGGACCGCCTCGGCGATCCGCTCGATGTCGACCCCGTCCTCGCCGTCGGTCTCCGCGAGGTGGACCTTGACCAGCTCCTCGCGCGAGGTCGGCACGTTCTTGCCGACGTGGTCGGCCCGGATCGGCAGCTCGCGGTGGCCGCGATCGATGAGGACGGCCAGGCGGATGGCCTGGGGTCGCCCGAAATCGACGAGGGCGTCCAGGGCCGCCCGGATCGTCCGGCCGGTGTACAGGACGTCGTCGACCAGGACCACGGTGGCGCCGTTGAGGTCGAACGGCAGGTCGGTGCCCTTCACGATCGGCTGCTGGGCGACCAGCGAGAGGTCGTCGCGGTAGAACGTGATGTCGAGCGCCCCGACGGGGATGGTCGCCCCCTCGTGCTCCTCGATCGCGGCGGCGATCCGTCGGGCGAGGGGGACCCCGCGACGCTGGATGCCGACGAGGGTCAGACCGGCGGTGCCGGCCTGCTTCTCGACGATCTCGTGGGAGATCCGGACCGTCGCCCGGCGGATCTCGTCCGCCGTCATGATCTGGCGCCCGGTCATCGGGTCCGGCCGTCCACTCGCTGCACGCTCCTTCCCGGCCTCCCGGGCCGGTCCTTAAAGGGACGCGACGAGTCTACTCCGAACGACCCGGTCGAGGCGGCTCGGTGGACCCGCAGGTCGCCGGCTTCGGGCGGCTCGGCGGGCTCGGCGTCGAACGGCTCAGGGCACGCCGTAGACGTAGACCTTGACGGTCGTCACCCCGGACCACGAGGCGCAGCCGCAGACCTTGAAGAAGTCGGGCCGGTAGAGATCGATGATCCGCCCCGTGCCGGCCTTCGGGCCGTAGTCGGTGACGACCCGCTCGAGGCAGCCGCCCTGACCGCAGACCCGGATGACGGTCCCCCTCGGCAGCCGCATCGCGGTGGTCCCGTTGTCGTAGAAGGTGGCCTGCCCGGAGAGGACGTACTTGGCCGGCCGGGCCACCTGGCGGGGCTTGGGCTGCGGCTGCTTCACGGCCCGGGGCGGAGCGACGACGGTCGCCTGCTTCGCGACGCCCGGGACCGTGAACACGATGTCGTCGGCCAGCCGGCCGGCCGAGTCGTAGGCACGGTCGAACGAGGGGACCGAGTCCGTCGGTCCTGCGTTCGCGTCGATGGTCAGGGTCTGGAGCGCCGCTGCCGGGACCGGCTGGTACGGAGCCGGTGTCCTGGATCCGGCAAAGCCGGGAGCGGCGACCAGTGCGAGAGCGGTGGTGAGCACCACGCCCGCAACGATGGTCTTACGGGGCACGAGACGAGGAGGATAGCCCATCCGGCGGGATCGCGCAGTACCGTCGTGGGGGGTGGGACGCTCGGGAACGGCGCCGAAGCGGCGATTCGGGGGGTCAGGTGGGGCGCGACGGCCAGGATCCGGGTCGTGCCGGGCTCAACGGACGACGACGATGTCCTCGTTCGGCGCGGCCGCCTCGGTCCGGATCCGTCCGGCGTCGGGGCCCTTCCAGGCGAGGACCGTGAGCCGGCTCCCTTCGCCGTCCTGGCCGTTGGCGGTCGCCCACGCGATCCGCCCGTCACCGATCGCGAAGCCGGGCAAGGCCGGCACGTTCTTGAGAGACGGCTTGCCGTTCGGGTCGACCCGGCCGCTCGTCCGGTCGATCGCGACCAGCGAGAGCCGGCCGAGGGTGGGCATCAACGGATCGGCGACCCATGCGCCGACGAACCGACCGGTGGGATCCCAGCGAACGTCCCAGTCGTGGACGACAGGATCGGTCCGTCCACCGAGGAGCGGCTGCGGATCCGATCGCGCCGCAGGATCGGATCCGTCCCAGGCGGCCCAGCGATCGATGACGAGCGTCCCGTCGGCCGGCACCCACGTCCGCGCCTCGGAGTCCGCTGCCAGGGTCCCGCTCCAGTAGACGACCCAGGTCCCGGTCGGGTCGACCACCGGGCGCCAGCCGGGGAACCCCTCGAGAAGGCGCTCCTTGCCGGTCACCGGATCGAGCAGGAATGAGGTCGGACGCGCCACGGCGTCGGACGCCACGCCATCGACGATCGCGGCCTCGCCGCGACTGGCCAGGATGCTCCCGTCGAGCCAGCCCGAGAAGACCGAGCCGTGATCCCGCGTGAGCGGCCGGGCCTTCGCATCCCCGAGGTGCCAGACGTAGACGTCCGGGCCGATCCGGCCGTGAGACGGCCGGGCCGAGAAGGCGAGCCACTCCCCGTCCGGCGAGTAGATGGGCGCGCCACCGACGACGACGACGTCGCTGATGATCGCCAACGCCCGGGCGAGGGTGGGCGCCGGCGTGTCGGTCGGCGTCGCGGCGGTCGGCGTCGCGACCGGCGACGGCGTCGCGCTCGGCGGAGCGCTGGCGCTCGGCGTGGCCGTCGGACCCGACGAGGCCGACGGGGTCGCCGACGCAGACGGTCCGGCTGAGGCAGGGACGCTCGACGTCGGTGACGCGCTCGGGCCGGCCGAGACGTCCGGGGTCGGGCTCGGCGCCACGGTCGGTGTCGCGGGAGCCGCTTGGGCGACGTGGCCGCGGTCGGGGCTGCGCTCGCGGCGGTGTCGGCTCCAGCCGGGGTCGGACTGGCAGCGGGGCTCGGCGACGCGGTCGCAGCGGCGTGATGGGTCACCGGCACGATCGAGATCGAGCCAGCGGTCGCGGCGCTCCCGGTGTCGACGACGGCCGCCTGGTCGACGGTCGGTGCGAGGACCACCGAGTCCGGGCGTTCCTTGAGCGAGGTGATCCGCTGAGCCGAGGTGTCGAGCGGCGCGCAATCCGAGGACGGAGCGGTGTCCTGGGCGCAGACGGCGGCGACGTTGGCCACGTTCACGGCGTACGAACCGTCCGACGATCGACCGACCCAGGCGACCTCGCCCGGCGGGACGGCGATCGGGGTCGCCTCGACGCCCGCGGAGCCGGTCGGCGCCGGACCGAGCGTCGCCGCGGGACTGGCCAGACCCGTCGACGGCGTCTCGCCCGACGGCATGAGCGTCCGGCCGACCAGGACCCCCACCACCAGGACCGCCAGGATCGCGGCGGCGGCCTCCCAGCGCGGCAGCCGGGACCGGGCGGCGGGGACCGACACCCGACGACCACGCTCCCGGTCGAGGGCGACCGAGGTGCGCGCCCACAGGTCTCGGGGGGCCTCCGGGGCGGGCATCGAGCGCAGGAGCCGGCGGTCGCGGGCATACGCCTCGACGACGGCGGCGCAGTCGGGGCACGACGCGAGATGACGCTCCAGCCAGGCCGCATCGTCGACGGTCAGGGCCATGTCGAGACGATCGGAGCCGAGCGTCCGCGCCCGCTCGTGGGGGGTCTGGGGGTCGTTGTGCCGGCGGGACATCATCGGGCGGTCCCCGTGGGTCCGGGCGTTCCCGATCCGCGAGCGCGCTCGGCTGCCGCCTCGCGCTCGGCCTCGAACGCCTCCTCGGCGGCAAGCGCCTGGCGCAGGCTCTCGCGGGCGCGGGTCAGGAGCGCACGGGCGGCCACGTGACTGACCCCCAGGGCGGCGGCGAGCTCGAGACCGGTCAGGTCGTGGACCTCGGCGAGCAGGAGCGCGGCGCGCTGCCGCTCGGGGATCTTCTCGAGGGCGCGGGCCATCGGGCCGGACAGCCGGGTGTCCATCGCCAGGCGCTCGGCCGATGGGGACGAGCCGTGGGATTCGCCGGTCCAGGGGAGGAACCGGACGATCTTCCGGTGGCGGATCTCGTCGAGGGCCACCCGGTGAGCGATCTGGTAGAGCCAGGCCCGGGCGTGGGTCGGCTCGAGCAGGGTGTCGTGAGCGCGATACGCCTTGATGAACGCGTCCTGGGTGAGGTCCGCGGCCAGCTCGGAGTCCCGGACCATCCGCACCAGGTAGGCGTAGATCTCGTTGTGGTGGCGGGCGAACAGGTCCTCGATGAACGCATCCGCATCCGTCCGCGACGACGTGGTCGTCATCGGGCGGTCCGCGCGGATGGTGAGCTCTCCGATCGGGTGCACGCGCCAAAGACGACGCGGCGATGAGCCGTGTGACGGCGACGCATCAGGACTCCGCCGCGGCCCGTCGCTCGGCGGCCTCGCGGCGCTCGGCGACCGCCCGTCGCTCGGAGGCCAGCAGCTCCTCGACGGCATCCTCCGGTGAGACCGGGTTGACCGGGAGCCCGGTCCCGAGCTCCAGGCCGGCGATCTCGCGAAGACGCGGATGGATCTCCCAGTGCCAGTGGTAGGTGGCGTCGATCCGCTCGCCGACGGGCGCCGTGTGCAGGACCAGGTTGTGGGGCGGAGCGTCGAGGTGGGCGAGCCGTCCGAGGACCTGGCGGAGCGCCTCGGCGCTGGCCGCCACGTCGGCGTCACTGACCGCCCCGAAGTCGGAGGCGTGGCGTCGCGGGACCACCCAGATCTCGAACGGGGAGCGCGAGGCGAACGGGGCGAACGCGACCGTCGCCTCGTCCTGCCAGACCATCCGGTCGGCGACCCGCGGCTCCTCGCGAACGAGCCGGCAGAACGGGCACTCGCCCTCCCGGATGACGAACCGAGCCGCGCCGCCGATCTCCTCGGCGACCCGATGCGGCACCTGGGGCAGGTCGTAGAGGTCCAGGCAGAGATGGTTCGTCCGGGCCCCGGCCTGGGCACCCCAGTTCTGGACGACCTGGACGTAGGCGGTCTGGCCGGCGGCCGATGCGGCGGCGACGGCGTCACGGCAGGCCCTGAGCATGTCGCCGACCACCGCCCCGCCGGCGGCCTGGAGGGGGCGATGCTCACGCGGCGGCGCGACGACGGTCCGCCAGCTGCCGGAGGCGCGAGCCTGCTCGATGGCCACCTGGGTCAGGCTGCGCTCGAGCTGGCGGGCCTCCTCCTCGGTGCCCACGACATGGAACGCGAAGTCCTTGAGGGTACGCACCCGTACCCCGTCCCCGGCCGGCTCGCTGCAGTTCCGGCAGTCGCCGCCGTCGTCGATGGACAGGGCCGCGAGGGTGAACCGGTCGCGGTGGAACGTGCGATCCACGACCGTGGCGACCCACCACCCGGTGATCGCATCCTTGCGCAGCTCGAACAGGCCGGCCGACATCGCTCAGCCCGCCGGGACGGCGCCGGCGAGACGCGTCGCGAAGGCCGACGCGAAGCGCTCGCCGGCGGCGAGGACGCTCCCCGTCGACGGCACTTCCTCGACCCGGCCGAGCTCGCGGGCGATCGAGGTCGACTCGACCTCCGGCAGGCCGCACGGGTCGATCAGCGCGAAGTCGGCGAGGTCCACGGTCACGTTGAGGGCGACCCCGTGGTAGCTGATCCCACGTTCGACCCGGAGGCCGAGCGCGCCGATCTTGCGCGGTCGGGGACCGTCCGGCTCGACCCAGCAACCGGGGTGCCCGTCGCGACGGTCCGCCTCGACGCCGAGGGCCCGGCAGGTCTCGGCGAGCGCGCCCTCGAGGGCCCGGACGAGCGGTCGCAGGAGCAGGCCGCGGGCGGACAGGTCGACGATCGGGTAGGCGACGAGCTGGCCGGGGCCGTGATAGGTGACCTCGCCGCCACGCTCCACCCGGACGACTTCGATGCCGCGGGCGGCGAGCTCGGCCGGCGTGGCCCGGACGTGCGTCTCGTCGGCGTGCCGTCCGAGGGTCAGGACGGCCGGATGCTCGAGGAGCAGCAGGGAGTCCCCGATCCGGCCCTCGGCACGCTCGACCACGAGACGCTTCTGGAGCGCCCAGGCCTCCCGGTAGTCGATCCGGCCGAGCCACCGGACCTCGAGCCCGGCGGACGGCATCACCCGAGCGTCACCCGCCTCCGGCCAGGCGGCACCGGCGCGCACCGGCCCGGGCAGCGCGACGCTGGGTCCCACGTGGCTCCTCACGCCTGCACGATAGCAGGGTGGCCGCTGACGGCCGGCCGAGGGGAGCCGGGAGAAGCCCGACCGCCCGGCCGTGTCGGGCCGGGCGGTCGGGATGCTGATCGAGGAGCGCGGTCCCGGCTACTGCTGGGGCAGCCAGGCCTTCCAGACGTCCGGGTGGGCGTCGAGCCACTTCTTCGCGGCGTCGTCGTCCGAGAGTTGGTCCTGGGTGATCGAGGCGGCGACCGAGTTCTGGTCCTCGTTCGTCCACTTGAAGTTCTTGACGAGATCGAAGAACGGGCTGCCGCTGCCGGCCAGCTTGGCCGAGACGATCTTGTTCAGGTGGTAGGGCGGGTAGTCGCACTTGATCTTCTTGGGGTCCGCCGTGTCGCAGCCCTGCGTCCAGGCGGGCAGCGCGATGTGGGTCAGGGGGACCGTCGCGCTGAACCAGTTGGGCTCGTAGTAGTAGGCGAGGATCGGCTTGCCGGCATCGGACGCGGCCTTGATGGCCTTGTTCGAGGCCGCCTCGCTGCCGGAGAAGACGACCTTGTAGTTGAGGCCCATGCCGTCGATCATCGCCTGATCGTTCGTGACGAACGACGGGTCGCCGTCGAGCAGCTGGCCCTTGTCGCCCGACTCCGACGTCTTGAACTGATCGGCGTACTTGTTCAGGATGGTCGGATCCGTGGAGGCCGTCAGGATGTCCGGGTTGGCGTCCGCGAAGGCCTTCGGGACGTACCAGCCGATGATCCCCTCGTTGCCGGTGAGACCGGCGTCGACGGCGACCTTCTTGTCGGTGATGTACTTGGCGACCAGGTCGTCGTGACCCCAGTTCTCGACGATCGCGTCCACGACGCCCGTCTCGAAGCCCTGCCACGAGGTCTGCTCGTCGAGGCTCTTGGTGACGACCTTGCAGCCGAGCTCCTTCTCGGCGATGTACTTGATGACGGCCGCGTTCGCCTCGTAGCCGACCCACGGGTTGATCGCCAGGTTGACCGTGCCGCACGGCGCCTTGCTGGCGGCGGCCGCTTCGCTCGCTGCAGGACTGGCCGCCGGGCTGCTGCCACCGCCGGCGGCGCTCGCGGTCGGGGAGCTGCCCCCCGACGATGAGCAGGCCGACAGGACGATGACGAATGTCGCCGCGATCCCCGCCAGTCGCGCCGGCTTGTTGCCCCAGGGACTCACTCGTGCTCCTTTCCTGGAATCGACCGCCCACTCCGGCCGGTCCGCTCCTCCACGCCTCGGCGGCCGGCCGGCAGGACGCCGTCCGGTCCGTTCAGGATCAGGATCTGTGCATCCTACTCATATCGGCGGCATCGATTCATTTGGGTTCGATCGGGTCCGACTTCGACCGCCGCGCGAACAGCTTGGCGGGCGCGCCCATGATCGCCATCGGCATCGAGACGAGGCCGAGCGGCACCCCCGGCGTGTCGCGGCTCTTGTCCTGGGCTCCGGCCCCCTGGGTGATCCGGTCGAGGAGGACCCCGAGGAGGACGATCGACAGGGCCGCGGCGATCCCCTTGCCGAAGTCGTTGAGCTGGGCGAACCCGGCGACCACGTCGTAGCCGAGCGCTCCGGCCCCGACGAGGCCGGCGACCACCACCATCGACAGGACGAGCACGACGCCCTGGTTCGTGGCCACCAGCAGTGACCGGCGGGCCATCGGCAGCTGCACCTTGCTGATCATCTGATAGCGGGTGGAGCCGGCCGCGGTGGCCGACTCGATGGCCGTCGGCGAGACGTTCCGGATCCCGTCCTCGACCAGCCGGATGACCGCCGGGGTGGCGAAGATGACCGCCGCGACGATCCCGGTGAAGCGCGTCGCCCCGAACAGCGCGACGGCCGGCAGGAGGTAGACGAACGCCGGCATCGTCTGGGCGGCGTCGTTGATCGGACGGACGACCGCCGCCAGCCGAGCGCTCCGGGCCGAGCCGACCCCGACGATGATCCCGATGGCCATCGTCAGGGCGACCGCCACGAGGACGAGGGCCAGGGTCTGCATCGAGTGCTCCCAGAGCTGGAGCGCGGCGATCGCGATCAGCGCGACCCCGGCGACGAGGGCGGCCCGTCGACCGCTGACGATCCCGGCGATCCCGACCGCGACCGCGATGACCAGCCAGAAGGGGGCGCTGGTAAGGACCGTCTCGAGCGGGTTGATGAGGACCGTGGTGATGACGTTCTTCAGGCCGTCGGTGACCGGATAGAAGGTCGTCTCGACCCACGACACGAGATCGTTGACCGGTTTGGCGAAGGAGAAGCGCCAGTCCTCCGGGAAGTCCTGACCGGCGGCGAACACGATCCCGCCGACCACCAGGGCGATCGCCCCGACCCACGCCCCGACGACCAGGTAGCGCCGTCGGTCGGGCGCGACCGGGTCGAGGCCGCGCTGGCGCCGATCGCTGACCCGACTGGCCCGGGCCGTGAGCCGATCCAGGATCATCGCCAGGAGGACGATCGCAAGTCCGGCCTCGAACGCCTTGCCCACGTTCAGCTTCTGGAGCGCCTTGAGGATGTTCTGCCCCAGACCCGGGGCGTCGATGAGGGCGGTGATGACGATCATCGACAGGGCGAACATGATCGTCTGGTTGACCGCCAGCCCGATCGTGCTCCGGGCCATCGGCAGCTGGACCTTGAACAGCACCTGGAACCGGGTGGAGCCGAGCGACTCGGCGGCCTCCACCGTCTCGTGACCGACACCCCGGATCCCGAGGGCCGTGATCCGGATCGCCGGCGGCACCGCGTAGATGAGGGTCGCCACCGTCGCCGCCGCGGGGCCGATGAGGAAGATCAGGGTGAGCGGCGCCAGGTAGGCGAAGGTCGGCATGATCTGCATGAAGTCGAGGATCGGCGAGACGATCCGCATGAACCGGTCGCTCCGCCCGGCGAGGATCCCGAGCGGGATGCCGATCAGGAGGGCGATGACGACGGCGGCCGAGATGAGGGCCAGGGTCTCGATCGTCGACGCCCACAGGCCGAGCAGCCCGAAGGCGAGGAAGCTCAGCACCACGAAGGCCGCGGTCCGCCAGCTGACGAAGACCAGGGCCATGACCCCGAAGACGGCGGTGACCCCGATCCAGGACATCCCCTGGAGGACGGCCAGGAAGGCGTCGACGAGCGCGGCGATGCCGGCCCGGATCGGCTCGAAGACGAAGACGAAGAGGGGGAACGTCGTCCGGTTCTCGTCGACCCAGTCGCGGACGCCGTTGAGCGACAGGAAGAGTTGCGAATCCTCCGAGTGGGGCAGGGTCCACTGGCCCCGGAAGATGAGGTAGACGCCCGCCGCGACGATCAGCAGGATCGCCAGGCGCTGGCCCTTCGAGACGTGCCACTCGGCAGCGCGGCCGACCGGGACGCTGACCGCGGTCATCAGCCGGCCCCGGACCCCGGTCCGTCGTGGTCGACCGGTCCGGCGGAGGCCCCGTCCTCCTCGTCCACGAGCCCGGCGATCGCCGTGAGGATCTGGACCCGGTCCACGACGCCGATGAGCCGTCCATCCTCGACGACCCGGAGCGGTCGCTCGCTGGCGGCCGCCTGGTGGATGACCGTGCGGATGATCGTGTCCGGCGGGAACTCCGGGCCGGTCAGCGGATCGTCGAGGCGGGGCTCGCGCATGATCCAGCGCAGGGTGAGGACGTGCGACTTGGGGACGTCACGGACGAAGTCGGCGACGTAGTCGTCGGCCGGCGCCCCGACGAGGTCCTCCGGCCGACCGGCCTGGACGATCTCGCCGTTGCGCATGATCACGATGTGGTCGCCCAGCTTGAGGGCCTCGGCGAGGTCGTGGGTGATGAAGATCATCGTCTTGCCGACCTCGCGGTGGAGCCGGATGACCTCGTTCTGCATGTCCCGCCGGATGAGCGGATCGAGCGCGCTGAACGGCTCGTCGAAAAGCATGACCTCGGGGTCCACGGCCAGCGCCCGGGCCAGGCCGACCCGCTGCTGCTGGCCGCCGGAGAGCTGGTCCGGATAGCGGTTCTCGAAGCCCACCAGCCCGACCAGCTCGATCGTCTCCTTCGCCCGGGCGTGACGCTCGGCCTTGCCCACTCCGCGGATCTCGAGGCCGTACGCCACGTTGTCGATGACCTTGCGATGGGGTAGCAGGCCGAAGTGCTGGAAGACCATCGCGAACCGCCGGCGACGGAGCTCGCGAAGGCGCTTCGCGTCGGCCTTGCGGATGTCCTCGCCGTCGAGGAGGACCTCACCGGCGGTCGGCTCGATGAGCCGGGTGAGGCAGCGGACCAGGGTCGACTTGCCGCTCCCCGAGAGACCCATGACCACGAACACCTCGCCCGGCCAGACGTCGAAGGAGACGTCGCGGATCGCGACGTTCGAGCCCGTCTTCCGACGGATGTCGGCGTTGCTCAGGGCCTCGTCGGGCGTGCCGACGATCTTCTGCTCGGCCGGCCCGAAGATCTTCCACAGGCCGCGGACCGAGATCGTGGGGCGGGTGCCGGGGGCCGGAGCCTCGCCGGGCGCCGGGCGGACGGCGGCCGGGGCCGGACCGACGCCGGGGGTCGGGTCGACGATCGGGTCGATCGTCGTACCGGCGGCGTCGGCCATCAGTCGCCGAACCAGTGCCCGGGACCGGGCGCCGTGTTCTGGTAGATGTGCTTCGCCTCGCGATACTCGTCGAGACCCATCGGGCCGAGCTCCCTTCCGATCCCGGACTGCCCGAAGCCGCCCCATTCGGCCTGCGGCAGGTAGACGTTGTAGTCGTTGATCCAGACGGTCCCGTGGCGGAGCCGGCCGGCGACCCGCTGGCCGCGACCGGCGTCCTGCGTCCAGACGGCGCCCGAGAGGCCGTAGCTCGTGTCGTTGCCCAGGGCGATCGCCTCCGCCTCGGTGGTGAACCGCTCGACCGTGACCACCGGCCCGAAGATCTCGTCGCGGACGATCCGCATCCGGCCATCGCAGTCGGCGAAGACGGTCGGTCGATAGAAGAAGCCCCGGGCGAGCTCCGGCTCGTCCGGACGCCGGCCGCCGGCGACGAGCCGGGCGCCGTCCTCGAGCCCGAAGGCCACGTACCGCTCCACCTTGGCCCGGTGCTCCGCGCTGATGAGCGGGCCGGTCTCGGTCGCCTCGTCGAGACCGCTGCCCAGGCGGATCCGGTCCGCCCGCCGGGCGAGCTCGGCGACGAACGCGTCGTAGATCGGGGCCTCGACGATGACCCGACAGCCGGCCGAGCAGACCTGGCCCGAATGGACGAAGGCGCCGGTCAGGGCGTTGTCGACGGCGGTCTCGAGATCGACGTCGGCGAAGAAGATGTTCGGGCTCTTGCCGCCGAGCTCGAGGGCGACCCGCTTCACGTTGCCGGCCGCGGCGGCCATGATCGACCGGCCCGCCTCCGTCCCGCCGGTGAGCGAGATCATGTCGACGTCGAGGCTCTCGGCCAGCGCCTGCCCGACCCGGCCGCCCGGTCCCAGGACGAGGTTCACGACGCCGCGCGGGACCCCGGCCTCCTCGAGGACGCGGACGAGGTGGATGGCCGTCAGCGGCGTCACCTGGGCGGGCTTGATGACGACCGTGTCGCCGGCAGCCAGGGCCGGAGCCACCTTCCAGGCGATCTGGAGGAGCGGGTAGTTCCACGGGCCGATGAGGGCGCACACGCCGATCGGCTCGTGGACGATCCGGCTGATCGCGGTCTGTGACTCGGTCGCCACGAGACGGCCGGCCTCCTTGTCCGCGAGGGCGGCGTAGTAGCGGAAGACCTTGATGACGTCCTCGACGTCCATCCGGCTCTCGCGCAGGGCCTTGCCCGTGTTCAGGGTCTCGTCGAGGGCGATCGCCTCGAGGTCGCGGGCGAGGAGCTCGGCGGTCCGGGCCAGGACGGCGCCGCGCTCGGCCGGGGCGAGCCACGGCCAGTCGGTCGTGTCGAAGGCCCGCCGGGCGGACCCGATCGCCCGCTGGACGTCGGCGTCGTCGGCCACGTCGACGGCGCCGATCGTGCTCGCGTCATAGGGATTCACGACCGGGCTGGTCGCTCCCGAGGCGGCGCTGGTCCACTCCCCGTCGATGTAGAGACTCGGCACGGTCCCTCGATCCTGATCGGCGGTGACGCGACGCGATGCGAGCCGGCGGTGCCGGTCGGCGCGTGCCCGACAGCATCGGGCGCGGCTTCGTCCGGCGTCAAGTTTCGTTCCGTGCCGGGGGCTGTCAGGGGGTCCGCCGCGGGGTCCTGTGGGCTGCGGCGGGTCCGTCGGCCGTGGCGCGGTCCGGTGGGCCGTGGCGCGGTCCGGTGGGCCGTGGCGATGGCCCGCGATCCTGTCAGATGACCACCAGGCGATCACTGGTCACCCCGATCGAGGCGGTCCCCAGGCGGATCGCGCGCGAACGTACCGGGCTACGCTCAGGGCGGGATGGATCCGGAGCAGCGGGAGCTCCGAATCGACCCGGATCGGGCCCGGACGCCGTCCGATGACCGGGTCGTGGGCGTATGACCGGAAGCGGCACGGCGGGCCGGCTCGGCATGCGACCGAGACGCGCGATCGAACGTGGGGACGGCCCGAGTCCCGTCCCCTCAGCCCGCCTGGCGGAGGCTCGCCGAGATCCGCGCGGCGCTGGCCACGATCTCGGCCGCGACCCGGTCCGCGGCCGAGGACTCGGGGAAGCGGTACGAGGGCCCGTGGAGGTGGATCGCGCCGATCACCTCGCCGTCCTCGTCGGCCAGGGCCGCCGCGACCGAGCTGATCCCCTCGGCGACCTCGTCGCGGGTCCAGGCGAACCCGTCGATCCGGGCGTGCCGGAGCCGTTCGCGGATGAGCGCCGGGTCGACGACGGTCGTCGCCGTGAAGCGCTCGAGCGGCCCGGCCAGGAGGTGCTCCACGTCGGCGGGATGCATGTGGGCGAGGATGACCAATCCCGACGAGACCGCGTGCATCGGCAGGCGCGTGCCGGTCCAGTCCCGGACACCGACGGGGTGGGGACTGTCGACCTGGTCGACGTAGTGGACGAGGAAGCCGTCCGGGATCGACAGGCCGGCCGCCTCGCCGATCGATCCGGCGAGCTCCACGAGGTGTGGTCGGGCGAGCGCCACCAGGCTGCGGGTGGGCCGAACGCCGGCGGCGAGCGTCACCAGCCGCCCGCCGATCCGGTAGTCGGTGCCGTCGGGGACCTGCTCCACCGCGCCCTCGGTCGCGAGCGAGGCGAGGAGACGGGCGACGGTGCTCTTGGGGAGGTGGACCCGGTCCGCGACCTCGGTCACCCCGAGCGGTCCGTCCCCGAGGGCCCCGAGGACGGCGAAGGCTCGCTCGATGGACTGGACTCTGGACACCCGTGCCTCCGTCGATTACGCTGCGAGGAACACGCGCGTTCCATCATACGGCACCGTTCCGTATCGTGGAACCAGTCACCCGAGGACCGCGAACCGGCACCGACCAGACCGCGTCGAACCCCCGCCGATCACCGCCAGGACCGCCATCGACCGCCGGGCCACCCGAGGCCCGCGGGAGGCCGCAGGAGGCCGCACATGACCGACGAGCAGGAGCTCGACCTCTCCAGCCTGAACGACGAGGAGCTCGTCGAGCAGATGCACAACGACCTCTACGACGGGCTGGCCGACGAGATCACCGTGGGGACGAACCTCCTGCTCTCGCGCGGCTGGGGTCCCGACCGGGTCCTCAACGACGCGCTCGTCGAGGGGATGCGGATCGTCGGGATCGACTTCCGCGACGGGATCCTGTTCGTGCCCGAGGTCCTCCTCGCCGCCAACGCGATGAAGGCCGGGATGACCATCCTCCGACCGCTCCTGGCCGAGACCGGCGCGAAGCCGATCGGCAAGGTGGTCATCGGCACGGTCAAGGGCGACATCCACGACATCGGCAAGAACCTCGTCGGGATGATGCTCGAGGGCGCGGGCTTCGAGGTCATCGACCTCGGGATCAACACCGACGCGGACAAGTTCCTGGCCGCGCTCGACCAGCACAAGCCGGACATCCTGGGCATGTCGGCCCTGCTGACCACGACGATGCCCTACATGAAGGTCGTCATCAACGCGCTCAAGGAGCGCGGGATCCGCGAGGACTACATCGTCCTCGTCGGGGGCGCGCCGCTCAACGAGGAGTTCGGGCAGGCGATCGGGGCGGACGCCTACTGCCGCGACGCAGCGGTCGCGGCCGAGACGGCCAAGCGCCTCGTCGACGAGCGTCGTGCCGCTGCCTGAGGCGCCCATCGGAACGACCGGGACCGCCCACCGCGAGCCGGGCCGGGTCCTCGTCATCGGCTGCGGCGCGCTGGCCAACGAGCTCGTCGCTCTCACCCGACGGAGCGGCTTCACCGGGATCGACGTGACCTGCCTGCCGGCCTCGCTCCACAACCGGCCGGCCGAGATCCCGGCCGCCGTGGAGCGGAAGATCCGGGAGCGCGGCGCCGGCTACGAGACCGTCTTCGTCGCCTACGCCGATTGCGGGACCGGCGGCCGGCTCGACCGGGTCCTCGAGGGGACCGGCATCGAGCGGATCCCCGGCGCCCACTGCTACGAGTTCTATGCCGGGTCGGCCGAGTTCGAGCGTCTCTTCGACGAGGAGCCCGGCAGCTTCTACCTCACCGACTTCCTGGCCCGGAACTTCGAGCGGCTGGTCATCGGCGGGCTCGGGCTCGACCGCCACCCGGAGCTGCTGCCGGCCTACTTCGGCAACTACCGGCGGGTCGTCTACCTGTCCCAGACCGAGGATCCGGCGACCCTGGCCGCGGCCCGCGCCGCGGCGGTCCGGCTGGGGCTCGAGTTCCACCATCATCCGACCGGGTTCGGCGGTCTCGGCTCGGCGATCGCCGCCCTCCCGGGGACCGCCGGCGGGGCCGGCTCGCCGTCGGCCGGCGACGCCGCCCACGGTCTGCCGGACCCGGCGCCGAACCCGGCCGACCCGCTTCGGAGGACCGCCTGACATGCCCGCCTCGTTGACCGTCATCTGGTGGCGCGACATCCCCTCCCAGGTGACGGCGGGCCAGGGTCGGGGCGCCCGGCGGGTCGCCCTCAGCGACCGCTTCCAGCTCGCCATCGACCGGGCCGCCGCCCGGGCCGGCCTCGAATCCGAGGACGCCTACCTGGCCGAATGGCGGCGCGTCACCCGGGCCTGCGGGGACGACCTCGAGGCCGAGGCCGCCGCCGAGGCCGCCCGCCTCGAAGCCGCCTACCCGGCCGACCTGCTCAACCGCCTGGCCGTGAACCACGGCCTCGTCGACGCATCGACCGAGACCCAGCCCGAACCCGGGATCTGACCCCGGGACCCATCTGCAGGAGTCACCGTTGGCCCACACCGTCATCAGCTCGGCGTCCCGCGAGGTCGTCATCGGCGACGACCGCCCATTCGTGATCATCGGCGAGCGGATCAACCCGACCGGCCGCAAGCTCCTCGCCGAGGAGATGCGCAACGGCGACTTCAGTCGGGTGGAGCGTGACGTCCTGGCCCAGGTCGAGGCGGGCGCCCACATGCTCGACGTCAACGCGGGGATCCCCCTCGCGGACGAGCCGGCGATCCTCGCCCGGACGATCCAGCTGGTGCAGTCGCTGACCGACCTGCCCCTTTCGATCGACTCGTCGATCGTCGATGCGCTCGAGGCCGGGCTGGCCGTCTACCGCGGCAAGGCCCTGGTGAACTCGGTGACCGGCGAGGACGAGCGCCTCGAGCGGGTCCTCCCGCTGGTGCGGAAGTACGGCGCCGCCGTCGTCGCCATCTCCAACGACGAGACCGGGATCTCCGAGGACCCGGACGTCCGGTTCGCCGTCGCGAAGCGGATCGTCGAGCGGGCGGCCGACCACGGCATCCCGCGCGAGGACGTGATCGTGGACCCCTTGCTCATGCCGATCGGGGCCATCTCCACCGCCGGTCGGCAGGTCTTCCGGATCCTCGGCCGGCTGCGCGACGAGCTCGGCGTCAACAGCACCTGCGGTGCCTCGAACGTGAGCTTCGGGCTGCCGAACCGCGAGGGGATCAATGGGGCGTATCTCGCGATGGCCATCGCCAGCGGCCTGACCTCGGCGATCACGAACCCCATCGCCGAGGGCGTCCGACAGTCGGTGATGGCCGCCGACGTCCTGATGGGCAACGACCAGGATGCGTCGCGCTGGATCCGCGCCCACCGGGTCGAGCCGGCCGAGGGCGAGCAGGGACGGCGGGTCAACCGCCGGCGGACCGCCCCCGAGACGGCCCCGGTCCTCTGAGCGACCGGTCCGTGAGCGGCGCCGAGTCCGTGAGCGACGCCGGTCCCGCGACGGGCGGCGCGGCCGAGCCGCTGGTCATCTTCACGCCCTCCGGGCGACGGGGCCGGTTCCGATCGGGCACGACCGTCCTCGACGCGGCCCGGGCCCTGGGCGTCGACATCGACTCGGTGTGCGGGACCCGGGGGATCTGCGGCCGCTGCCAGGTCGTCCAGAGCGTCGGCGAGTTCCCCAAGCACGGCGTGGTCTCGAGCCCCGACCACCTCTCGCCGTTCGGCGAGAAGGAGGCCGCCTATCGCGAGCGACGCGGGATGGCCGACGATCGCCGGCTCAGCTGCACGGCCGCGGTCCACGGCGACGTGGTCATCGACGTGCCCGCCGAAAGCCAGGTCCATCGCCAGGTCGTCCGCAAGGGTCTGGACCTGCGCCGGTTCCGGGTCGACCCGGTGGTCCAGCTGCGCTACGTGGAGGTGACCGAGCCGGACCTCGCCTCCCCGACCGGCGACCTCGCCCGGCTGCTCGAGGCGCTCGAGCGCGAGTGGGACCTGACCGGGCTGTCGGTCGACCTCGAGGTGGTCCGGGCGCTCCAGCCGGCCCTGCGCGACGGTGGCTGGGCGGTGACCGTGGCGGTCCACGACGGACGCGACGTCATCGCCGTGTGGCCGGGCTTCCACGACCGCGCCTTCGGCGTGGCGATCGACATCGGTTCGACCACGATCGCCGGCCATCTCGCCGACCTGGCGACCGGCTCGGTGAAGGCCTCGGCCGGGGTGATGAACCCGCAGATCCGCTTCGGCGAGGACCTGATGAGCCGCGTCTCGTACGCGATGATGCATCCCGAGGGTGCCGCCGAGATGACCCGGGCCGTGCGCGAGGCGCTCGACGGCCTCATCGCCGGGCTGGTCGAGACCGCCGAGGTGGGCCGCGACGAGGTCCTCGAGGTGGTCCTCGTGGGCAACCCGATCATGCACCACCTGGTCCTCGGGATCGACCCGGTCCCGCTCGGCTCGGCGCCCTTCGCCCTGGCCACCGACCGGGCGGTCCGGACCACCGCCGGCTCGCTGGACCTGGCCCTCGAGCCGGGAGCCCGGGTCTACGTCCTGCCCTGCATCGCCGGCCACGTCGGGGCGGATACGGCCGGCGTGATCCTGGCCGACGAACCGCATCTCGCCGAGCCGATCCGGCTCCTCGTGGACGTCGGCACGAACGCCGAGATCGTGCTGGGCAACCGGGACCGGCTCCTCGCCGCCTCGAGCCCGACCGGGCCGGCCTTCGAGGGTGCCCAGATCAGCAGTGGCCAGCGAGCCGCGCCGGGTGCCGTGGAGCGGGTCCGGATCGATCCGATCTCGCTCGAACCACGGTTCAAGGTCATCGGCTGCGACCTGTGGTCGGACGATCCGGGCTTCGGCCAGGCCTCGGCCGATGTGGGGATCACCGGCATCTGCGGCTCGGGCATCATCGAGGCGATCGCGGAGCTCTTCCTGGCCGGTGTCGTCAGCGCGGACGGGGTGATCGACGGCGCGCTGGCGGCCCGGTCCCCGCGGATCGCGGCCGAGGGCCGGACCTTCTCGTATCTGCTCCACGACGGCTCGCCGAGGCTCACGATCACCCAGAACGACGTCCGGGCGATCCAGCTGGCGAAGGCCGCCCTCTATGCCGGCGCCCGCCTGCTCATGGACCACCTCGGGGTGGAGGCCGTGGACGAGGTCCGCCTCGCCGGGGCGTTCGGCAGCCACATCGACGTCCGCCACGCGATGATCCTCGGGCTCATCCCGGACTGCGACCTGGCCCACGTGAGGTCCGTCGGCAACGCGGCCGGGACCGGGGCGCTCATCGCCCTCCTCTCGAAGGCCTCGAGGACCGAGATCGAGACCGTCGTCCGGCGGGTCGAGAAGATCGAGACCGCGGTCGAGCCCCGCTTCCAGGAGCACTTCGTCGAGGCCCTGGCGATCCCCCACCGGAGCGCCCCGAACCCCAACCTCGCCCGGGTGGTGGTCCTGCCCGAACGGCGACCGGCGATCCGCGCCGACGCCGACGGCCGGGCCGATCGCCGCCGCCGGCGATCCGCGGGCACGACGCCAGCGGCCACCGCGGGGCAGGCCGCGGACCCACCCACCAGCGCAACCGCCGCGGCCGTCGCGGCGACCCCCACCCCGACCGCTCGCCCGGAGGACGCCCGATGATCGAGGACACCACCCACCGCCGGTCCGGCGGGCGCGCGGCTCGCCAGGCCGCCCGGGCCACGCTCAACGCCCAGCACATCCCGTTCCTCACCCGCAAGCTGGCTCCGTTCGAGGTCCTCGACGAGGAGGGCCTCAGCCTCATCGAGCGCAACGCCGACACGATCCTCGAGGAGGTCGGCCTCGAGTTCCGGGGCGATGCCGACGCCCTGCGCCTCTTCCGTGAGGCCGGCGCCGACGTCCAGGGCGAGCGGGTCCGCTTCCCGCGCGGGATGGCCCGGGCGATCGTCCAGGCCAGCGCTCCGCGCGAGTTCGTCCAGCACGCCCGGAACCCCGAGCGGAGCGTCCACATCGGCGGGACGAGCACGGTCTTCGCCCCGGCCTACGGCTCGCCGTTCGTGCGCGACCTGGACAACGGGCGGCGCTACGGCACGATCGAGGACTTCCGCAACTTCGTGAAGCTCGCCTACCAGAGCCCGTACCTCCACCACAGCGGCGGGACGGTCTGCGAACCGGTCGACCTGCCGGTCAACAAGCGCCACTACGACATGATCGACGCCCACATCCGCTACAGCGACAAGCCGTTCATGGGTTCGGTGACCCACCCGCTCCGGGCGCGGGACACGGTGGAGATGGCGAGGATCGTCTTCGGGGCCGAGTACCTCGAGGACCACGTGGTCCTGCTCAGCCTGATCAACGCCAACTCGCCCCTGGTCTGGGACTCGATCATGATCGGCGCCGCCCGGGCCTACGCCGAGGCGAACCAGGCGACGATCCTCACCCCGTTCATCCTGGCCGGGGCGATGGCCCCGGTGACCGCCGCCGGGGTCTGCGCCCAGACCCTCGCCGAGGCGCTCGGCGGGATGGCCTTCGTCCAGCTCGTCCGGCCCGGCGCGCCGGTGGTCCTCGGCTCGTTCGCCAGCTCGATGTCGATGCAGTCGGGCGCCCCGACGTTCGGGACCCCCGAGCCGGCCCTCGTCCTCTACGCCATGGCGGCCCTCGCCCGCCGGCTCGGCGTCCCGTTCCGCTCCGGTGGCAGCCTGTGCGCCTCGAAGGTCTCCGACGCCCAGGCGGCCTACGAGTCGGCGGCCACCCTCCAGCCGACCGTCCTGGCCGGGGTGAACTTCGTGCTCCATGCCGCGGGCTGGCTCGAGGGCGGGCTGGCGATGGGCTACGAGAAGTTCGTCCTCGACGCCGACCAGTGCGGGATGATGGGCGTCTTCGTGAACGGGATGGACCTCTCCGAGAACGGCCAGGCCCTCGACGCGATCCGCGAGAACGGCCCGGGCCAGCACTTCCTGGGCACGGCCCACACCCTGGCGAACTTCGAGACCGCGTTCTACCGCTCCGAGGTGGCCGACAACAACAGCTACGAGCAGTGGCTCGAGGCGGGCTCCCTCGACGCGACCCAGCGGGCGAACGCGATCTGGAAGCGGATGCTCGCCGAGTACGAGGCGCCGCCACTCGACCCGGGGGTGGATGAGGCGTTGAGGGACTTCATCGCCCGGCAGAAGGCGTCGTTCCCGGACTCGGACGTCTAGCGGTGGCCCGTGGCACGGCCGGCCTGACCTCGGACGCTCGCGAGACGCTCATCGGGCTGCTCGCGGCGCCGAAGTTCGAGCTCATCCCGCTCAAGAACGTCCACGACCAGGCCGCGTACCTACCGGCCGGTGCGACCGTCTCGGTGACCGCCTCGCCGGCCAAGGGGATCGAGGCCACCGTGGAGCTGTGCGAGCAGCTCACCGCCCAGGGCTTCGACGCGGTGGTCCATCTCTCGGCCCGGATGATCCGCGACCGGGCCCATCTCGCCGAGCTCCTCGCCCGGCTCAGAGCCGGCGGGATCGACCGGACGTTCGTCGTCGGTGGCGACGCCGACGATCCGGGTGCGTTCCCCGACGCCCTCTCGCTCCTGCGCGAGATGGCCGACCTGGGGCATCCCTTCCGTGAGGTCGGTGTGGGCTGCTACCCACAGGGTCACCCGACGATCCCGACCGACCGACTGCTGACCGCCCTGGCCGACAAGCAGCCCTATGCCCAGTACATGACGACCCAGATGTGCTTCGACGCGAAGGCGATCGCGACGTTCATCGCCGGGCGACGGGCAGCCGGGATCGCCCTGCCGGTCCACATCGGCCTGCCGGGCGTGGCCGAGGTCCACAAGCTGGCGATGATCTCGGCCCGGATCGGAGTGAAGGACTCGAAGCGGTTCCTCTCGAAGAACGTGCGCCTCGTCGGGCAGCTCGTCCGGCCCGGCGGCTACCGGCCCGACGGGCTCCTCGAGAGCCTGGTCGGGGCGCTGACCGACCCGGCCGCCGACATCCGGGACCTCCACGTCTACACGTTCAACCAGGTCGAGACGACGGAGGAATGGCGCGGCCGCTACCTCGCCGCCCTCCGGGCCGAGCAGGGATCATGAGGCCGGTCCGCACGACGATCGATGCGCCCGCGGGCTGCGGATGAGCCCTGCCCGACCCGATCGCCCGTGAGCCCCGACCCGCGACAGGGGCTGCTCGACCGTCTGGCCGGCGGACCCGCCCGGGTCGCCGGGGCGGCGCGGGCGGCGGCCGCCGTGGAGGCGCAGCTGCCGCTTCCCCCCGGCGAGTGGAGCGCGCGCGAGATCGTCGGACACCTCGTGGCGACCGAGCGTGAGGTCTTCCACGCGCGGCTCGATCAGCTGGCGACGGGCGGGCCGGCGGCCTGGGACTGGGTGGAGCCGGGAGTCGCATCGGAGGCCGGGACCGCGACCCTCGACGGCGCGCTCGAACGCTTCGCGAAGGTTCGGGATGCGACGCTGGCGCGGGTCCTCACGCTCGACGAGACGGGCTGGTCCCGTGCCGCCATGCACACGACGTACGGTCGGCTGGACGTCGCCGGGTTGCTGACCGTCCTGGCCGACCACGACGACGACCATCGCACCGCCCTGCTCGAGCGCGGCGACGTCCTACGCTGATCCCGCCCGACCGGTCGCCAGGACGCGCTCCAGGCCCTCGGTGAGGACCTGCTGGGCCGTGTCCGAGACCCAGTACCAGTCGCCGAGGTTCTCATCGTCCTCGGCGAGCTGGAGTGCGGTCGGGATGTAGCCGGTCCCACATTCGCCGTAGCCGATCGCCATCACCGTCCGGTCCGGGCTCAGGCGCTGGGCCAGGAGCTGGTATTCCACGTACGTCTCGCCGGGCAGCAGGACGAGCGTCGCCGATCCCAGGTCGAGAGCCGGCAGGTCGACGGGTCGACCGGCGGCCAGGCGACGACGCCAGCTCAGGGCCATCGCCGCGAGGCACTGGTCGAAGGGGCGGGTGTCGTCGGCCAGGCGTCGGTCGAGGTCGGCGGGTGTGTGACCGGCGCCGTCCCGCGGCTCGAAGGCCAAGGCGATCGATCGGAACGATGCCGCCTCGAGCCTCTCTCGCCGGGTGTCGGCCCAGGCCGCGGCCATCGCCGTCTCGATCCGGGCCGCGAGGACGGGCCGGTTCTCCGGCGCTCCGTCGTTGTACTTCCCGGCGGTGACGTTCCCGCTGCACCCCGAGACGTAGACCTGGGTCACCCCCGGCAGACTCCGCTCCCGAGCCCGGCGAGCCAGCCCGATGAAGTCGGCCGAGACCTCGCCCTGCCCGTAGTAGCTCATCGGGTGAACCGCATAGTGGCTCAGGGCCAGGAGCGGTTCGGCGCCGTCCCAGAAGCTGAGCGTGGTGAGCCACGGGTCGATCGTCCCCTCCGGGGCGAGATGGGCGGCCGGGTCGTGCGACGCGCTCGTCCGGTGGTAGGAGATGGAACCGTCGGGCCGGACGAACCGCCGGTTCGAGGCGACCTGGTCCACCCGCGCCCGCCCGATGCCGAGATGGGTGATGCGCCGGGCCGGACTGCCGAGGCTGTCGCGGAGCGCCTCGGCGACGCGGTCCACCATCGCGGCGTCGACCGCCAGGTCGCAGACGGCCCCGGCCGCCCCCCGCTCCTCGAGGATCCGCTGAGCCTCCGGATCGACGACCGGCGCGTCGTGCTGGTGGATCGCGGTCACCAGGACCCGCTCGCGGTGCGTCCCGGCCGCCTCGGCGAGGGCATCGCGCCAGGCGTCGTAGGCGTCGTTGCGGATCTCGCACCAGTCGACCGAGACCAGCACCACCGGCCGGGCGAGCGTGCCACCGGAGAGGACGAACCCGGTCGCCTCGAGAGGATCGGCGACCGCCCGTGCCGGCTCGATGCCGCCACCCATGCACGGGTGGCCGGGCGGGATGGTCACCTCGGCGGAGAAGGTCGTCAGCCTCCAGCCCTGGTCGTCGGCGGGGTCGGCTGCCCGGGTGGTCTCCATCGTCGTGCCATCGTCGCACGAAGGCGAGCCGAGCCGCGGACCGGATCGGGTGGCGCCGGAACCGCGACAATGACGGCGATGATGAACCGTGGCCGCTTCCGCACCCCCAATCCTGAGATCCGGCGAACCTCGACCGTCCTGTTCGACAGCGTCGCGGCGCTCGACGAGATCCTCGCGGCCGAGGCCGCCGGCGACCCGACGGTCTCCACCTACGGGACCCTGCTCACCCCGACGACCGCGGCGCTCAGCGAGCTCCTCCTCGCGGGCGAAGGCGGGTCGAGGGTCGTCCTCGGACCGAGCGGCCTCTCGGCGATCGCGATCGCCCTGCTGTCGATGGTCGGGTCGGGCGACCACCTCCTCGTGGTCGACACGGTCTACGGCCCGGCCCGCCAGCTGTGCGACGGGTCGCTGACCCGTCTCGGGGTCGAGGTCGAGTACTACGACCCGCTCATCGGGGCGCGGATCGCCGACCGCATCCGGCCGACGACCCGGGCGATCTGGATGGAGAGCCCGGGCACCCATACCTTCGAGGTCCAGGACGTGCCGGCGATCGTGGCCGCCGCGCGGGCAGCCGACCACCGGGTCCTCACCGGGCTCGACAACACCTGGGGCTCACCCGGCCTCCTCCGGCCGTTCGACCACGGGGTCGACATCTCGGTCGTGGCGATCACCAAGTACTGGGGCGGTCACGCCGACCTCGTGATGGGCGCGGTCTTCAGCACCGAGGAGCTCGCCCCCGGGATCCGCGACACCGCCATCCAGCTGGGGATGTGCACGAACGGCGAGGACGCGTTCCTGGCGATCCGGGGTGCCCGCACGGCCGACCTGAGGATCCGGGCCCACGAGGCCGCCGCGCTGGAGATCGCCCGACGGCTGAGCGGCCACGCCGGCGTCGGCCGGGTCCTCCATCCGGCCCTTCCGGACTGCCCGGGCCATGAGCTCTGGCGGCGCGATTTCCACGGCAGCAGCGGTCTCTTCGCCTTCGAGCTGCTGGCGCCGGACGGTGGTCCGGCGGATGCGGCCCGGGCGGCCGCCGTGACCGACCGGCTCATCGCCGGCGGGCGGTTCGGCCTGGGGTACTCCTGGGGCGGCTACGAGTCCCTGGTCATGCCGACCCACTGGGCCGGGGTGGTCCGTTCCGTCCGGCCGTGGACCGGCGGGGAGCTGGTCCGGCTCCACGTCGGCCTCGAGCCCGTCGAGGACCTGTGGGCCGACCTCGAGCGGGCCCTCGAGATCGCCTGACGCCCGACCCGGTCAGGCCCCGGCGATGCGCTCCAGGGTGACGACCGCGAGCTCCCGGTCCGTTTTCTTCTGGTAGGCGGCGAAGCCGGGCATGACCGCCGCGTGGGCATCGAACAGGCGCCGTCGCTCGGCGCCCGACGTGACGACCGCGCGGGCCCGGAATGTCTCCGTCCCGACCTCCACGGTGACCTCCGGGTCGGCCTGGAGGTTCGCGAGCCAGGCCGGGTGCGTCGGCCCGCCGCTGTTCGACCCGACGATCACGTACCGCTCGCCGTCGCGGGTGTAGGCGAGCGGTGTCGTCCTGGGCAGCCCCGACTTCGCCCCGGTCGTCGTCAGGAGGACGAGCGACGCGCCGGTCATCGGTCCGACCGTGATCCGACCCTCACTGGCGCGGAAGTCGGCGATCATGGCGTCGTTCCAGGTCATGGTCGCGGGGCTCACGGGCATCGGTTCGGGCTCCTGTCGGGCGATGGGCGTCTCCGCGTAGCCTAACAGTAATCGTTGACGAAGCAACTGTCCGACCTCCCCGACCCATGATCCGGCACCGGGCGACCCGAACCGACCCCTGGCACGGCTCGGACGGCCCGAGCGCGTCATGGGTCCATCCGGCCACGTCACGAGCGTGGCCTACGCCGTGCGAGGCCCGGATCCGCCCGTGTAGGTCAGGGGCGGCGGCGCGAGGCCTGCGCCTCCGCCCGCCGCGCGATCCGGGCGTCGGTGTCGGCCGGGCTGAGCCGGCGTCCTCGGGCGGGGTCGAGCCGCCGACGCAGCTCCGCCTCGCGGGCCGCGATCCGGGCATCGACGTCTCCCGGGACGCGGGAGTCCGTATTGATGTGCGTCTGCCTGGCCGGCGAGATCCGTGGTTCGGCCATCGTCTGCTCCTCCTAGCCGATCACGAGGTAGCTGAAGGAGAGCGTGCTCGTGGCGCTCTTGTTCAGGTACAACCTGAACTTGCCCGCGTACGGCACGGCGGCCGCGACGCTGTAGCCGGACTTGTAGGTCCGCAGGGTGACGATGACGTCGCTGGCGCTGGTCATGCCGGTGATCGGGACGTCCTTGTACGCATGTCCTTTCGTGATGCTCGCGTGGCCGCTCCGGCCGGCGAACCGGATGCGGCCGTCCGTGTAGAGGGCATACGCGCCAGGGCTGCCCGGGAACGTGGCCCCGTACAGGCCGACCGTATCGCCGCGGCCCGCGACCCCGTAGTCGCCGGTTCCGGAGACCCCTGCGCCCTGCCAGGAATCTCCCCATACGCCCGCTGCGTCGGCGGTCATGTCGCTGAAGCCGTAGACCCCGGTCTGGTCGGTGTTCTTCGCGATCCCGCCCACCGCGCCCTCGGTCCCGGCCGAACCCGCCACGCCGAATACGCCGGTGCGGTGGGTCGAGTGGGTGAGGTCCGGGTCTGGAGGAGCCGTGTTCGTGCTCTGGGCGTCGACTCCGATGCCATTCGTGCCGTGACCGGACACGCCGGTCGCGGTGTCACCTCCGACACCCAGGACACCCTGGCCGCCGGTCAAGGCGTACCCGTAGAGTCCGGTGCCCGACGCCACCTGGACGGCGCTGAAGGCGATCTCACCACTGCCGGTGACGTTCACCCTCGTTTCGGATGCCGAGTCGTTGTCGCTGTTGCCGACACCGGTCGAGAGCTGGACGTTGCCGTTCGCGGCCGCTCGGGTGGCCTCCGGGACCCCGAGACGCGCGACGGCAAGGCCGCCGGCCGCGGCGAGCCCTCCGAGCAGGATGGCGCGGCGCGACGCCGGACGCGCTTCGTCGATGGCCATGAGACGACCTCCTCCGCTCCTTGGGGTCGTGCCTCACGGCCAGCTGGGGCCGAGATGGGCACGGCGTCGATGGGCGCATCGTGACACGCCCACGTCTGCGGATCTGGGTGGTCACGGGTCGCCGGTCCCGTGACGAGCCCTGGTGACCCCTACGGGAGCGGTCGCCAGGCCCGTCCGAGGAGGAAGGCGACCGCGAGGAGGAGCGCCGCGAGACCGACGAAGGCGACGCCGACCTCGACCGTCTCGTGCTTCGTGATCAGGGTCGTGGGCAGCTTCTCGAAGACCTGCTGGAGCTGGTCCGCGCTCTCGGCCGGGTAGTAGGTCCCGCCGGTGGCGGTCGCGACCTGCTGGAGGGTGGCCTCGTCGATCCCGCGGCGGAAGCCGCCCGGCTGGCCGCCCTGACCACCACCGCCGCCGCCGCCGCCCTGGAACCCGCCGCCGGGTTCGCGACCGAGGAACTGAGCGGCACAGCCGGGGTCGAAGGCACCGCCTTCGGCCGTCCCGAAGCCGATCGTGTAGACCCGGACGCCCCGGTCGGCGGCCTGCTGGGCGGCGTCGGCCGGCTCGGGACCGGTGTTGTTCGCGCCGTCGGTCAGGAGGACCACGATATCGGGGGCGTAGGCACCCTGCGGGACCGGGGTCACCGGCGTTCCGGCCCGGCCGTCGATCGTGGCCGGAGCGACGCTCGGATCGATCTCCGAGATCGCATCGAGGGCCGACAGGAGCCCGCTGCCGATCGCCGTCCGGCGCCCGGTCAACAGGCTCTGGAGCGCCGAGAGCAGGAGGTCCTGGTCGTTCGTGGGCGCCTGGACCACCTCCGCGAACCCGCTGAACGCGACGATCCCGATCTGGGTCCCGGAACCCTGTCGCCGGACGAACGACTCCGCCGCCTGTTCGGCGGCCAGGAGGCGGCTCGGGGGGATGTCGGTGGAGCACATGCTGCCCGAGACGTCGATCGCCAGGATGATCGTCGTGCGGCTCGTGGGGACGCTGAGGACCGCGACCGGGCGGGCGAACGCGACGATGAGGGCGGCCAGGGCGAGCACGAACAACGCGAACGGCAGGTGCCGGCGGAGGCGGGCCGAACCGGGCTGGGCATCGCGGACCAGGCTGAGGCTGGAGTAGCGGACCCCCGATCGTCGGCGCCGGCGGAGCGCCGCGACGTACGCCAGCACGAGGACCGGCAGCGCGGCGAGGAGCAGGAGTGCGAGCGGCCAGAGGAGATCCATCAGGGCCGTCCCCCGACGCGGCCGGGCCGGGTCATCCAGCTCATGGCAGCCGTCCCAGCCAGAGCAGCGAGGTCAGGCCGCCGACCGCCAGGAGCAGCACGCTCGCCCCGGCGAAGACGGCGGTCAGCTCGATCGTCTCCGGCGCGACGGACAGCCGGGGATCCAGCCCGTCGTAGATGGCGTGGAGCTCCGCGGTGTCCGTCGCGTGGTAGTACGTCCCGTCGGTGAGCGTGGCGATCTGCTGGAGCATCGCCTCGTCGAGCTGAGTGTGGACCCGGAAGCCGTTGACCTCCAGGGTGACGCCGGTCGGGCTCCCGATGCCGACCGTGTAGATCCGGACGCCCCGATCCGCCGCGGTCTGCGCCGCGGCGACCGGATCCGGGTTCACCGTGTTCTCGCCGTCGCTGAGCAGGACGATCGCCGCCGAGCGGTGGGAGCCGGCCGGCACCGGGGTGGGCGTGGGCGTCGCGGTCGCATCGGGCGATGGCGACCGGTTGCTGTAGTAGTTCGTGGCCGGTGGGTTCTCGGCGAGGTCGATGGCGGCGACTGCCGACAGGATGCCATTGGCCAGGGACGTCCCCCGGGTCGGGGCGAGCCGGTCGATCGTGGCGAGGACCGTGGCCTGGTCGTTCGTCGGGGCCTGGACGGTCAGGCCCGCATCGCTGAAGGCCACGACCCCGATGGCCACGCTCGAGGGCTGGCGCTCCACGAAGTCGCGGGCCGCGGCCTTGGCCGCCTCCATCCGGGTCGGCTTGAGATCGTCGGCGGCCATCGAGCCCGAGACGTCGAAGGTCAGGATGACCGTGCCCTGCTGCCGGGGCAGGTCGACGACGCCCTGCGGGCGGGCGAGCGCGACGGTCATGACCGCCAGCCCGAGGACGAGGAGCGCGGCAGGGATCCAGCCGCGCGGGCCCAGCGTTCGACGGGTGACGCCATCGGCGAGTCCGGGACCGCCACGGGCGACCATGACCGAACGGCGTCGGCGACCGATCGCCCGGTACGCCCAGACGCCGAGCGGGATGAGCGCGAGCGCGAGGAGCAGAGCCGGCCACTGGAAGGTCATCGCCTCACCGCCGACGCCGCCGACGGAGGGCCGCCATCCGGACGATCGCCCGGACGAGGTCCTCGTCGGTCGAGAGCGCGAGGGCGTCGACACCGGCCCGCTTGAACGCCTCGCTCACGGCGGTCTCGCGCCGGCGGGCCGCCTCCTCGAAGCGCCGACGGAAGGCGCGGTCCCCGGTGTCGACGTAGAGCTGCTCGCCCGTCTCGGCGTCCTCCACGATGATCGGCCCGACGTCCGGGAGCTCGACCTCCCGCGGGTCGAGGAGCCGGACCGCGATCACCTCGTGACGGCGGTTCAGGAGGTCGAGCGAGCGCTCCCAACCCGGCTCGCTGATGAAGTCGGAGATGACGAAGACGAGCGACCGACGATCGCTCGTCTTCCGACCTGCGTCGAGCAGCGGGCCGAGGTCGGTCGGGGCGGCGCTTCGGAGACGCGGCTGGGCCAGGAGATCGTTGACGAGGCGGAGGACCTGGATCCGCCCGCCACGGGCGGGGATCGTCCGCTCGACCCGGTCGTCGTAGAAGATCGCCCCGACGCGGTTGCCGTGCCGGGTCAGCAGCCGGGCCAGCGTCGTCACGAAGTCGATGAGGACGGTCCGCTTCTGCCGATCGCCGTCCACCGTCCCGAAGTCCACCGACGGACTGAGGTCGAGCAGGAACCAGGCGGTGATCTCGCGATCCTCGGTGTACTGCCGGACGTAGGGCGTGTCCATCCGCGCGGTCACGTTCCAGTCGATGTAGCGGACGTCGTCGCCCGGCTGGTACTCGCGCAGGTCGGCGAGGTCCACCCCGGCCCCGTAGAACAGGCTCCGGTAGTCGCCCTGAAGCAGGCCATCCAGCGGGCGGATGACCTGCCAGTCGAGGCGCTGGAGGATGCGCTCAGGCGCTGACGCCGACGTCGTCGTGCTCCCGGAGCGGCACCACGGGTGCCGGGATGCGGCTGAGGAGGGTGGTCAGGACGTTGTCGGCGGCGATGTCGTCGGAGAGGGCCTCGAACGACAGGACGAGCCGGTGGCGCATGACGTCGCGGGCCATGTCCCGGACGTCCTGGGGAAGGGCGTAGCGGCGGCCCCGGACGTAGGCCAGCGCCTTGGCCGTGAGGATCAGGTTGATCGACGCTCGCGGGCTGGCCCCGTAGGTGATGTAGCGCTCCAGCTCGGGCATGCCGTGGTCGCCAGGCGCCCGGGTGGCCGTCGCCAGCCGGACGGCGTAGTCCACCAGGGCCGGATCGACGTAGACCCCGTCGACCTCGCGCTGGAGGGCCAGCAGGTCGTCGGTCGAGAGCACCCGCTGCACCGTCTCCGCCGGTCCGGTCTGGCGCTCGACGATCGCGTACTCCTCGGTCGGGCTCGGATAGCCGACGAGCACCTTGATCATGAACCGGTCGACCTGGGCCTCGGGGAGGGCGTAGGTCCCCTCGGTCTCGATCGGGTTCTGGGTGGCCAGGACGAGGAACGGCTCGGGCACCTTGAAGGACTCGTGGCCGATCGTGACCTGGTGCTCCTGCATCACCTCGAGAAGCGCGCTCTGGACCTTGGCCGGCGCCCGGTTGATCTCGTCGGCCAGGAGGAGGTTCGTGAAGACCGGTCCCAGGGAGGTGCTGAAGTCGCCGGTCTTCTGGTTGTAGATCCGGGTCCCGATGAGATCCGCGGGGACGAGGTCCGGGGTGAACTGGATCCGCTTGAACTCCCCGCCGACCGACGCGGCGAGGGTCTTGATGGCCATCGTCTTGGCCAGGCCGGGGACGCCCTCGACGAGGAGGTGGCCACGCGCCAGGAGGGCCACGACCATCCGCTCCAGGAGGTGGTCCTGGCCGACGATGACCTTCTTCACCTCGTACAGCACCCGCTCCATCGGCACCGCGCTCGCGGCGCTCGAAATCGAGGTCCATCGCGTTCACCTCCTCCATGCTCAGTACGGCGGCAGGCCGGCGGCACCGCCGGCCACGTCGATCGGCACTGCGAGGCCGATCCCGATGAAGACGTTCTCCTTGGACGGGTTGACCAGCGCGGTCACGATCCCGACCACCTGGCCGGCCTGGTTGAGGAGCGGCCCGCCCGAGTTGCCGGGATTGACCGCGGCGTCCACCTGGATCAGCCCGTCGATCACCCGGTCGGTGCCAGGGACCTTGAACGAGCGGCCGAGCCCCGAGACCACCCCCGAGCTCATCGAGCCGTACAGGCCGAAGGGGTTCCCGACGACGAAGGCATCGCTCCCGACCTGGACGCTCCTCGGATCCCCGAGCGTCGCCGGGGCGAGACCGGCCGGCAGCTGGGCGGCTCGGACCACCGCGATGTCGTGCTCCGGTTGACGGGTCACGACCTGGGCCTCGCTCTTCGTGCCGTCGGCGAAGGTGACGTGGATCGTGGTCGCCTGGTCGACGACGTGGAGCGCGGTGAGGATGTCGCCGGCCGCGTCGACGACCACACCGCTGCCGAGTCCCTGTCCGGACTGGCCGCTGGGCTCGGCCTGGTCGGTCTCGATGAGAACGAGCGAGGGCCGGACCGCGTCATAGGCCAGCTGGGAGAGCGGCGGTCCGGGCGTCTGCGAGGCGAGCGCGCTGGCGACGCCCTGCTGGACGTCCTGCTGGGTCAGCGGCGTCGGGCCCGGGAAGAGGGCGGCGTAGATCCCCACGGCGAGGAGCGCGGCGACGATCCCGCCGGCGAACGGCACGACGCGTCGCGTCGCCGCTCCGACCCGTCGGATCCGTCGCGTCCCGTCCTCGCTCCGGGGTGGCTCATTCCTGGGGTCTGCCATGACCGGCCGAACTCCATCCGTCTCGGCGCCGGGGTGGATCCTGCCTCACCGCCGGATCGAGCGTCCCCGGGCAGTATCGGCGTCCCGCCTGACATACGTCTGAGAAGGGCCGACGGATCGCCGTCCGGGACCATCGAGCCAGATGACGGATCGGTCGGGTTCCGTACACTCCCGGGGATGACCATCCAGCGATCCGGACCGGCGCCGCTCGCGATCCTGCTCGCCGGCGCGCTCCTGGCCGGTTCGCCGGGCGTCGGACCGGCCGTCGCCGCTCCCCTGCCCCTCACCGGCGTCGTCATCGCGGTCGACCCGGGCCACGACGGCGGGAACGCCAGCCACGTCGCGCGGATCTCGCGCCTGGTCTTCGTCGGGAACGGGCGAAAGGCGTGCAACACGGTCGGGACGTCGACGGTCCGCGGCTACCCGGAGCACCGCTTCACCTTCGCGGTCGCCCTGCGCGTCAGGGCCCGGCTCGTGGCGCTCGGTGCGACGGTCTACCTCACCCGGCCGAGCGACACCGGCGTCGGACCGTGTGTCGACGTGCGCGGGCGGTTCGGGGCCCGGGTGCACGCGGACCTGACCGTGAGCATCCACGGGGACGGCTCGAGCTCGACCCACCACGGCTTCGTCGTCATGAAGCCCGGCCTGGTCCGCGGCTACACCGACGACATCCTCGGGCGCTCGGCGACGCTCGCCCGGGCGATCCGGACCGGCCTCCGGGGGGTCGGGCTGGCGGTCGCGAACTACTACGGGCGAGCCGGGATCGTGACCCGGACGGACCTCGGCACGCTGAACATGTCCGACGTGCCGGTGGTCATGGTCGAGCTGGGCAACATGAAGAACGCGAGCGACGCCGCGCGGATGACGAGCGCCGGCGGCCGCGATCGCTACGCTGCCGGGCTGGTCGCGGGGATCCGGGTCTACCTCGGGCGGTAGGCGGCGACCGCTCCGCCGCTCCGCCCACGACCGGGGCTACCCGTTCCGGCGCTCGAAGTCGCGCATGAACTCGACGAGCCGGTCGACGCCCGACTCCGGGAAGGCGTTGTAGATCGAGGCCCGCATCCCGCCGACCGAGCGGTGGCCCTTGAGCCCATCGAACCCGGCGGCCGTCGACTCCTTCACGAACGCCTTCTCGAGCTCTTCGGTCGCGAGGCGGAAGGTGACGTTCATCAGGCTCCGGCTCGCCGTCTCGGCGGTCGGTCGCCAGAAGCCGGTCCGGTCGAGCTCGGCGTAGAGCGCGCCGGCCTTGCGTGCGTTGACCGCAGCGATCGCCGGCAGGCCGCCGAGGTCGAGCAGCCACCGGACGACGAGCCCGAGCACGTAGACCCCGAAGGCGGGCGGCGTGTTGTAGAGCGACCCGTTCTCCGCCTGGACGGCGTAGCTCAGCATCGTGTGGAGCGAGGGGCTCGACCGGGCGAGCAGGTCCTCGCGGACGATGACGAGCGTCACCCCCGACGGCCCGAGGTTCTTCTGGGCGCCGGCGTAGACGAGGCCGAAGCGGGAGACGTCGATCGGCCGGCTGAAGATGTCCGACGAGGCGTCGGACACCAGCGGCACGTCACCCACGACCGGCAGCCGGTGCCACTCGGTGCCCTCGATCGTGTTGTTCGAGGTCATGTGGACGTAGGCCGCATCGGGCGTGAGCTCGCATTCGGCATCGGTCGGGATCCGGCGGTAGCCGTCGGCCGCCGTCGACCCCGTCTCGTGGACCGTCCCGACGCGCCGGGCCTCCCTGGCTGCCTTGTCGGCCCAGGTCCCGGTCATCAGGTAGTCGGCCGTCCGGCCCTCCGTCAGGAGGTTCATCGGGACCATCGAGAACTGGAGGCTTGCCCCGCCCTGGAGGAAGAGGACCCGGTAGTCGTCGGGCACGCCGGCCAGCGCCCGGATGTCCGCCTCGGCCCGGCCGATGATCGCCTCGAAGGTCGCCGACCGGTGGCTGATCTCCATGACCGACATGCCGACTCCGGGGAGGGCGAGGAGATCGCGCTGGACCTGCTCGAGGACGGGCACCGGAAGGACGGCCGGTCCGGAGGAGAAGTTGAGGATCCGGTCGGTCATGGCGGGCTCCTTCGACGACGGTGGCGGACGTCGGCTGGCGGTCGTGGACGGCTCAGAGGGCGACGAGCTGGAGGCTGATGATGTTGTCGTCCCCGGCGCTCACGGCAGCGAGCTGCGCCTCCGACACCGGGCCGTCCATGTTGATCCGGGCGACGGCGGCCTCCGCGTCCCGGAAGATGACGTTCTCGGTCTCGAGCACGTTGATGCCCAGAGCGCGAAGGTGCTCGAACACGTGGGCCAGGACGCCCGGCCGGTTCCGATGGCGGACGACGAGCAGGTGGGTCGCCGGCGTCTGGCGGGCGAGGTTCACGACATTCGGGACCCGCCCGGTCTCCTTGAACGAGCGGACGATCCGGACGGTCTCGGCGGCGATCGCCTCCTGGGCCTGCTCGGTCGAGGCGCCGATGTGGTGGGTCCCGTAGACGCCGGGCGACTGGACGAGGGGCACGTGGAATTCGGCGCTCCCGGTCGCCGGCTCGTCGGGGTAGACGTCGAGGCCGACGCGCAGCCCGCGCTCGCGGACGGCGTCGGCCAGCGCCGCGTGATCGACGACCTCGGCTCGCGAGGTGTTGACGAAGATCGCGTCGGGCCGGAGCCGGGCGAGGAGCGCCGCGTCCACGAGCCCACGCGTCTCGAGACCCAGGGCGACGTGGACGCTGAGGATGTCGCTCGCTGCCGCGACCTCGCCCGGTGTGGCGACGACGCCGACCCGGGACCCCCGCCCCGACGTGTCGAGACCGTAGGTCCCGAGGTCGACGGCGAGGTCGTCCTCGAACCGCCGCGACCAGATCACGAGGTCCATGCCGAACGCCTGGGCGCGCCGGGCGAGCTCCTGGGCGATGTTGCCGAAGCCGAGCAGGCCGAGGGTGCGCCCGTGGAGGCCCTTCGCCTTCGAGAACGCCTTCTTGTCCCAGCGCCCGGCGCGCAGCTCGGCGACGTTGTCCGGGATCCGCCGGTCGAGGGCGACGATGAGCCCGAAGGCGAGCTCGGCCACCGCGATCGCGTTCTTGCCCGGGCAGTTCGAGACGTAGATCCCGCGCGCCGAGGCCGCGCCGACGTCGATCGTGTTGTAGCCGGCACCGGCCCGGACGATGAGGGCGAGGTTCCCGGCGTCCATCATCGTCGCCGTGACGGCCGTCGACCGGACCACGAGCACCTCGGCCCCGCTCTCGCCGATGGCGGCCACGAGCGCGTCGTCCTTGAGCGCTGGGTCGAAACGGACGTCGCAGCCGGCGGCCTCGAGACCGGCGAGGCCGGACGCCTCGAACGGATCGGCGACGAGGACCTTCACGGGGCTGACTCCTGTCGGGGTGCGGGACGTCCGCCCAGTATGTCCCGGCCGGCGCCCGTCGTTCTCGCCACCGGAGCCTCGGCTCACTCGTTGGACCCGCCTCGGTGACCATCGGCTCTTGTCGCCGTCGGGAGCGAGCGGTTCGATGACCCGGTACCACCGACGGAGGAGACGAACATGGCGACCGCCGTGACGACGAAGCGGCAGATCGACGATTTCCTGGCCCTCAGGCGCCTGGCCGTCGTCGGCGTATCGCGCGACCCGAAGCACTTCTCGAACACCCTCTGGCAGGAGCTCCGCCAGCGCCGCTACGAGGCCATCCCGGTCAACCCCAACACCACCGAGCTGGACGGCCAGCCCTGCTACGCCCGGGTCCAGGACATCCAGCCACCGGTCGACGGCGTGCTCGTGATGACGCCGGCGGACGCCACCGCCCAGGTCGTCCGCGATTGCATCGAGGCGGGCATCGGCCACGTCTGGATGCACCGCGGCGCCGGCGGCGGGCCCGGCGCGGTCGACCCGGATGCGGTCGCGCTGTGCCGGGAGCACGGGATCGAGCTCGTCGCCGGCCAGTGTCCCTACATGTTCCTGCCGGGGACGCCGTTCTTCCACGGCATCCACGCGTCGTTCAGGAAGCTCACCGGCAGCTACCCGAAGGACGGACCCACCCCGGCCGACCCGGGACGGTGAGCGCGGCGGTCGTCTATCGCAGCCGGTCCGGGACGACCCGGCGGTTCGCGGAGGAGATCGGCGCCCACCTGCGGTCCCTCGGGGTCGAGACCGTCGTCGGGTCGATCGGCGAGGTGGACCCGGCGACCCTGGCCGGGGCCGACGTCGTGCTCCTCGGATGCTGGACGAACGGCCTGATGGTGATCGGGCAGCACCCGGACCAGCCCTGGGTCGGATTCGTCCGGGCGATCCCCGACCTCCGCGGGCCGAAGGTCGGGCTGTTCGCCACCTACAAGATCCTGACCGGGAGCATGTTCGCGCGGATGCGACGCGAGCTCCCGGGTGGGGCGGACACGGTCGCCCTCGAGCTCAAGTCGCGCGACGGACGCCTCTCCGAGGACCAGCGGAGGGCGCTCACCCGTTTCGTCGGCCGGTCGTGACCGGGCGGCTCGTCCGGCGCCTGCCGGCCGCCGGACCGCCAGGGAGGCGTTGGTCGATCGGGACTATCCTCAACCCATAAGCAACTCCGGTGACAGGGAGAGCGATCATGGCCGAGAAGAAGATCACCTTGACGACCCGCCAGGGCCATCCGGTCGTCGACAATCAGAACCAGCGGACGGTCGGCAGTCGCGGACCGGCGACCCTCGAGAACTACCAGTTCCTCGAGAAGATCGCCAGCTTCGACCGGGAACGCGTCCCCGAGCGGGTCGTCCATGCCCGAGGGTTCGTCGCCCACGGCGTGTTCGAGGCCTACGGCACGATCGGCGACGAGCCGGCATCGACGTACACCCGGGCCAAGCTCTTCCAGGCGAAGGGCAAGCGCACGCCGGTCGTCATCCGCTTCTCGACCGTCATCGGCGGGCGGGACTCGTCCGAGGTCGCCCGGGACCCGCGCGGCTTCGCCGTCAAGTTCAAGACCGAAGACGGCAACTGGGACCTCGTCGGCAACGACCTGCCGGTCTTCTTCATCCGCGACGCGATCAAGTTCCCGGATGTCATCCACGCGCTCAAGCCGGATCCGGTGACCTTCCGCCAGGAGCCGAACCGGATCTTCGACTTCATGAGCCTGACCCCCGAGTCGATGCACATGCTGACCTGGCTCTTCAGCCCGCGCGGCATCCCCAAGGACTTCCGGCACATGGACGGGTTCGGGGTCAACACGTACCGGATGGTGAACGGGCGGGGCCAGGGGTTCCTCGTCAAGTACCACTGGAAGACCCAGCAGGGCGTGGAATCGCTCACCCAGGCCCAGGCCAACGAGATCCAGGCGACCGAGCTCGGGCAGCGCGTCGAAGGACCTCTTCGAGGCGATCGACCGCGGCGACCATCCCCGCTGGGAGCTCCACGTCCAGATCATGCCCGACGGCGAGCACCCCGAGCTCGACTTCGATCCGCTCGACGACACCAAGACCTGGCCCGAGGATGTCTTCCCGCTTCGCCGGGTCGGCATGATGACGCTCGACCGGAACGTCGAGAACTTCTTCGCCGAGAACGAGCAGTCCGCCTTCGGGACCGGCGTGCTCGTCGACGGACTGGAGTTCTCGGACGACAAGATGCTCGTCGGTCGAACGTTCTCGTACTCGGACACCCAGCGCTACCGGGTGGGTCCGAACTACCTTCAGCTCCCGGTCAACGCACCGCTGACGAAGCCGGCCACGAACCAGCGCGATGGCCAGATGGCCTACTCGGTGGACGCGACCGGACCGAACCCGCACGTCAACTACGAGCCGAATTCGACGGGCGGGCTCCAGGAGGCCGACGCCGCCGGCCCGGCCTACGAACCGGAGATCCGCGGTCGCCTGACCCGGGCACGGATCGAGCGGACCAACGACTTCGCCCAGGCCGGTGAGCGCTACCGGACGATGCCGGACTGGGAGCGCGACGACCTCGTGGCGAACCTGGTCGATCTGCTCGGCCAGTGCGAACGCCAGATCCAGGACCGGATGATCGGGCTGCTCGTCCAGTGCGACCCGGACTACGGCACGAGGGTCGCGGAGGGCCTCGGTCTGCCCTCGCCGTTGGCGACCGCCGGCGTCTGAGACCGATCGGCAGGAGGCGGAGCGCCGCGTTCCACCTCCTGCCGGGCACCGGCTGCCGGCCGGCGGGATCGGTCGTTCGGAGACAGATGGGGCGGTGGCAAGGGGCCGCCCGGCAGGTCCCCCGCGGCGGTGCCGCTCGTAGCGTCCGCTCATGACCACCGACGGAGCAGCCGCCCCTTCTCTCGCCCCCTCACCGGGGCCGGGCACGGCGTCGCCGGCCGAGCCCGTCGTCCTCGACGGGTCGTCGTTGACCCTCGAACGCCTCGTCCGCGTCGCCCGAGCCGGCGCCCGGGTGGAGCTCGCCCCGGAGGCGCTCGCCCGGATCGCCGCCTGCCGCGCGATGCTCGAGGAGAAGATCGCCGACCACGAGGTGATGTACGGCATCAACACGGGGATCGGCGAGTTCTCGGAGGTCGCCCTGACCGACGAGCAGGTCGAGCAGTTCCAGCGCTTTCTCATCTACAACCACGCGGCGGGCATCGGCGACCCGGCGCCGATCCCCTCGGTCCGGGCGGCGATCGCGAGCCGGATCAACGTCCACGCCCGCGGCTGCTCGGGCTGCCGGCCCGAGATCACGCTGACCCTCGTCGAGCTGCTGAACCGGGGCGTCACCCCGGTCGTCTGCCAGCGCGGCTCGGTCGGGGCGAGCGGCGACCTGGCGCCGATGGCCCAGATCGCCCTCCTGCTGATGGGCGAGGGCGAGGCCTGGTTCCAGGGCGAGCGGTTGCCCGGCCGGATCGCGATGGAGCGGGCGGGGATCCCGATCCCGGGCCTCCGCGCCCGCGACGGGCTGGCCACGATCAACGGCTCGAACCTGCTCACCGCGATGAGCGCGCTCCAGCTCCACGACATCGACCGCTGGCTCCGCCAGGCCGAGATCGCCTGCGCGATGTCGCTCGAGGCCCTGCTCGCGAACCTCAAGCCCTACGACGAGCGGATCCACCGGCTGCGCGGATTCGCCGGGGCGGTCCGGAGCGCCCGGGCCATCCGCCGCTGCATCGACGGCAGCGACCTGGCGACCGGCCGGATCCACACCAAGGTCCAGGACGCCTACTCGATGCGCTCGTCACCCCAGGTCATCGGCGCCGCCCACGACGCGGTGGCCTACGCCCGGGCCCAGGTCGAGACCGAGCTCAACGGGGTCGGCGACAACCCGATCTTCCTGACCGACGAGCGCGAGACGCTGACGGGCGCGAACTTCCAGGGGACGCCGGTCGCCCTGCCGATGGAGATGGTCGGCGCGGCGGTCACGATGGTCTGCGTCCTCTCCGAGCGACGGCTCAACCGGATGACGAACCCGGCCCTCAGCGTCGGGCTGCCGGCGTTCCTCACCCGGGGTGCCGGGATGTTCTCCGGGATGATGCTCAGCCAGTACACGGCCGACACCCTCATCGTCGAGCAGAAGCTCCTGGCAGCCCCGGCGGTGATCCAGTCGATCCCCGCGGCCGGCGACCAGGAGGACTTCGTGTCGATGGGGATGAACACGGCGATCAAGAACGGGCAGATCCTCGAGGACGCCTACGGGATCCTGGGGATCGAGCTGATGGCCGCGGCGCAGGCGCTCGACTTCCGGGACTTCGCCTTCGGCCACGGCGTGGAGACGGCCCGGCGGGTCATCCGGCGGCACGTCGCGCACCTGGACGAGGACCGTCCCCTTCACGTCGATCACACGACGATGCAGGCGCTCGTTCGCTCCGGCGAGATCCTCGACGAGGTCGAGGCGGTCGTCGGACCGCTCGGCTGACCTCGTCGGGAGCGTCCGCATCCCTCGCCGAATGCGCCCGAACCCGATCGCCCCCACAATGCATCGATCAGCGCGCCGTCACGCCGAGTCTCCGTCGGCGGATCCCTCCGCCTGACTTCCGGAGTACCCGCGCCGCATGGCCCTCGCCCCCTGGATCACCCCGCCCGTCCTCGCCGAGTACCTCCACAACGCCGGGGTCCGCCTGCGCCGCCAGTTCATGCGGGCATCGCCGGCGTCCGGGTGATGCGGCCCAGATCGTCCGCGCGTGCATCGACGCGTGCTGGAACGGTCGCACGTTCACGGCCAGCCCGGGGCACTTCGACATGTTCTGGACGCGCGACCTGAGCTTCTCCGTCCCCTCCCTGCTGCGACTCGGGCACACCCGACGGGTCCACGCCTCGCTGGCCCACGCGCTCGAGATCTGGACCCGCCGGAACAGCCACATCACGACGACGATCCACTACTTCGACCGTCCGGGGGACGTGTACGAGTACGGCGTGGATTCCCTGCCGCTGTTCCTGGCGGCCCTGCGCGAGGCCGACGCCACGGACCTGGTCGAGCGCCATCGCGACTGGCTGATCGCCGAGGTCGACCACTACGTCGAGCGGGTCGTCGATCCGGCGACGGGGCTGGTCCGGAGCGACCGCAAGTACTCGGCCCACCGCGACACGGTGATCAACCGCTCGAACGCCTACGGCAACACGATGGTCGCCCTGCTGGCCAAGACGATCGCCGAGAGCGGCTGGTTCGCCTCGCCGCTCGAGCATCACTTCGAGGGCGACTACGGTCGGCTGCTGATGACCCACTTCTGGACCGGGGATCACTTCCGCGATGCGATCGGCGACGAGACGGTGTCGGGCGAGGCGAACGTCTGGCCCTTCTACACCGGCGTCATCGGCGACCTGACGGTCATCGACCTGGCCCTCGCCTACCTCGACGCGAACGGCTTCTGCGATCCGCTCCCGCTCCGGTACGAGACCAGGCGGCGTCCGGAACGGGAGGTCTGGCTCACCCGTCACGTCCTGCCGGACTACCAGGGGACGACCGTCTGGACGAGCCTGGGCTCGATGTACCTGCAGGTCCTGCGCCTGGTCGATCCCGCCCTGGCGACGCGGCAGACGGCCCGCTACGTCGACTGGATCGAGCGCGACGGGACGTTCTGGGAGGTGATGAACGCTGCCAGTCGGAACTGGGTGAGCCCGCGCTGGATCATGATCGGCGAGGAATCGATGCTCTGGTCGGCGATCTTCGGCGATCTCCTCGCCCACCCGGGCGCCATCCCGGCCCTGCTCTCCCCGCCGTCGAAGCTCCAGCCGGTCGTCGCCACGTCCTGACGCGGTGCGACGATCCCCGGGCTCCGCGCGCTGCCGCGGCGTTCGGACGATGATGTCTCCATCACCGAGACGTCCCAGATCCGAGGAGATGGCATGGACACGCTCAGGGACACCGTCGCGGTCGTCACCGGGGGCAGCGCCGGGATCGGGCGGGCGACCGCCCGCGAGCTGCTGGGGGCCGGAGCCCGGGTCGTCCTCGGCGCGCGCCGACGCGAGCGCCTCGAGGCCATCGAGGCCGAGTTCCCGGGCCGGGCCGTGGCGGTGGAGATGGACGTCCGGGCGCCCGACGACAGCCGCCGCCTCGTGGCCACGGCGCTCGAGCGGTTCGGTCGCCTGGACAGCCTGATCGCGAACGCCGGGATCGGGATGTACGGCGGGATCCTCGACCAGACCGACGAGGCCCTCACCACGATGCTCGACACGAACATCGCCGGGACGGTCTGGCCGATCCGGGCCGCCGTGCCGCAGATGATCGAGCAGGGCCACGGCGACATCGTCATCGTCGCGTCCGTCGCCGGGTTCCGGGGCGGCGCCGACGAGGCCGTCTACGCCGCCACGAAGTTCGCCCAGGTGGGCCTCGCCGGCGCGCTCGACCGCGAGCTCCGCGAGAAGGGGATCCGGGTCACCACCATCGGGCCGGCCGGCACCTCGACCGAGTTCGCGATCGGCGCCGGGCGGACCGAGGACATGCCCGAGCTGCAGACCTACCTGCGGCCCGAGGACATCGCATTCGCGATCCGCACCGTCCTCGAGCAGCCGCGGCGGGTCCGGACCCAGTACTGGACGATCTGGAGCATGGCCCAGGGCAGCTGACGGCGCGGAGGATGTCCATGGTGCCTGCTGACCCGCGGGCGCGATGATCGCGCTGCTCGTCCGGTTCGACCTCGCCGGCGGCGAGGAGGCCGCGTTCGACGCGCTCCTCGCCACGACCTGCGCCGGGATCCGGACGCACGAGCCCGGGACCCTCGTCTACGCGGTCACCCGGGATCCGGGGCGACCATCCACGCGGACCCTGTTCGAGGTCTACCGGGACGAGGCGGCCTTCCGGGCGCACGAGGCGCAACCCCACGTCCGCGCCTTCCTCGACGCGCGATCGGCCCATCTCGCCGGGCCGATCGTCGTGGAGCGGCTGCAGGTCACGGAGCTGGCGAGCGGGCCCCCGGGCGCGTGACGGCCGCCGAGCGGCACGGACGACGGCGGCCGAGCGGCGCGAACGACGGCGGCCGGTTCAGACCGACACGGCCTCGAGCGGCACGTCCCAGTGGGCGTCGAGGAGGGTGAAGCGCCGACGCTCCTCCTCGCGGTAGCGATCCCGGTCGGGGTAGAGCCGCTCCACGATCTCGTGCTCGGAGTGCTCCTCCATCGCCGCCCAGTCGCGGAAGACGATCGTGACCATGACGTCCCAGGCGGCCGCACCGTCCCCATGGAAGCGCGGGGCCGCGACCCGGACGTCGAGCATCCGGCCGCTCGTCACCTGCTCGCGGAGGACGGGCAGGTGGTTGCGGGTGAAGAGCTCGAGGAACTCGTCGTGGTGGCCCCACTTCGTCCGGTAGAAGTAGGCGACCTCGATCGGTCGATCGCTCATCGGGTTCCTCCAGTCCATGCGGTGAGTCGGCTTGGCGCCTCCGCCCGGCGGATCGTCCGGGACGGTGGCGCCTACGTGGCCAGGAACGGCTCGATGGCCCGTGCGGCGCGGTCGATCTCCTCGGCCGTGGTGTAGACGTGGGTCGCACAGCGGATCGCCGTGCCCCGGACGGCCGCCCGGACGCCGGCCGCCCGGAGAGCCTCCCGGACCCCGTCGGCATCGGCGATCGGCGCACAGACCAGCGAAGCACCGCCCCAGGCCACCCCGAGCCGGTCGGCCAGATCCCGGGCGAGGTCGAGAGCCGAGTCGAACGCACCCGTCGGCGCCCACGCCTCGAGCAGGCGGAGCAATTCGACCGCACCGAGCCACGGCAGCCAGGCGAGGGAGACGTCGAGGCGTCGGGCATCGTCCGGGAGGGTCAGCGGTCCGCCGAAGTACCGCCCGTACGGCTCGGTCGCGGCCCGCCAGTTCGCCTCGAGCGGGGCCAGCCCGGCCAGGCGATCCGGCCGGACGACGAGGAAGGCGACCCCGCGCGGGCAGAGCAGGTGCTTGTAGGCCGCGACGACGACGTAGTCGATGCGGTCGATGACGGGAGCCAGCGGGACGAACGGGATCGCCTGCGTGGCGTCAAGGAGGACCCTGGCGCCAACCTCGGCCGCGCGATCGAGGATCGCCCCGAGGTCCGCGGTCCGACCGGTCTGCATCTGGGTCAGGCTCGTCGCGACGAGCGTGGTCCGCGGCCCGATCGCGTCGACGAGTCGGTCGAAGGCGACCTCGCGGAGGGTCGTGCCGCGCTCCCGGGCGAGCAGCAGCGGGAACAGCACGGAGGTGAACTCGTCGGCCGGCACGATGACCTCATCGGCCGGACCGAGCCGCTCGGCGACCAGTCCCACGCCGACCGATACGGCAGGCTGCAGCGACACGCGGGCCGCCGTCGTCCCGACGAGGGCGGCGAACGACGCGCGTGCGGCCTCCGCCGGCCGGTCCCAATCGCGGATCCAGTCGGCCGACCCGTCCTGCCAGACGTCGAGCGCCCGGCGCATCGCCCGGATCGTGGGTTCGGGCGGCAATCCGTACGTGGCCGAGTCGAGGTAGGCGATCCCCGCGGCCGGTGCGAAGAGCGAGCGGATCCCCTCGTCCATCGGACCAGTCTACGAGCGTGCCGTGTCGCCGTGGAGGACCGGCGGCGGATCCGGTCCGATCGCGGAGACCGACGAAGTGACCGGTGGCCGACGACGAGAGGGTCGGCTCGCGCCTTGACAATCGTCGGGTGGCGCCGATGCTTGGTCGATCCGACCCGACCGGCCGCGATCCGCTTCGCCACCCGTGCAAACGAGGCCGCACACGGCGCATCACCTACGATGCTGCGAGCCGGGTCGACCGCCGCAGTACCTCGATCCGAACCACCGACTCGCAGGAGGATCGCCGCCGATGCCCCTCTATCTCGATTCCCACACGATCCCCGGCGTGACCGGGGAAGCCGTCGCCGAGGCCCACGCCGCGGACCTTGCGGTCCAGGCCAAGCACAACGTGAGCTACCTGCGCTACTGGTACGACGAGGCGACCGGCAAGGTCTTCTGCCTCGCCGAGGCACCGAATGCCGAGGCCGCCATCGCCGTCCACCGCGAGGCGCACGGGCTCGTCGCGGACTCGATCACCGAGGTCAGAGAGGGAGCGTAGCGAGCGCCTCGTTGGGCGTCATCCGGCGGCCCTCGCGGCGCGCCTCCTCGAACCGTTCCGAGCCCAGTCGCGCCTCCAGGTCCGCCAGGTCCTGGTCGTGGGCGGCCGCCGCCTGGGGTGGGACGATCGCCCGCAGCGCCTCGCGGAGCGACTCGGCGGCGCCGTGGAGACGAGCCGCCGCCTCCGGGTCCTCGACGGCGACCGCGCCGGCGAGCTTCTCCATCGCGCTCGCGAGCCCGGGCAGGTCACCGAGCTCCTGGCGGATCGCCAGGCTCTGACGGGACAGGCCCCGGGCCCGGGCGGTGTCACCGTCGGACAGGGCGAGATCGGCCAGGTGGGTGAGCACCCGGGCCACCCCGCGCCGGTCGCCGATCTCCTCGAGGATCGCCAGCGACTCGATGTGGAGCGACCGAGCCGACGCCCGATCGCCGGCCCGGCTCGTGGCGCGGGCGAACGTGTCGAGGGCGAAGGCCTCGGTCCAGCGGTCGCCCCGGGCACGGATCGTGGCCAGGGCGGCCTCGTGCAGTTCCCGGGCTCCGGCGAGGTCGCCCTGGCGCGCGGTGACCTCGGCGAGGTTGATCGTCCCGAATGCGGCGCCCCGGTCGTCACCGAGCTCACGGGCGAGGGCGATCGCCTCCTCGTAGAGCCCTCGGGCGCGATCGAGGTCGCCGAGCTGGAGGACCGTGTTCGCCAGGTTGTTCGCGGCATAGGCGATGCTCTGCGGATCGCCCATCAGGCGGTGGAGCGTGAGGCTGCCCTCGTGGAAGGCCGAGGCGGCGTGGTAATCGCCCTGCATGAAGGCCAGGTTGCCGGCGCCGGTGAGGGCGTTGGCGCGCAGCGGCGTCACCTCCCCACCCGCCGCCCCGATCATCCGCTCCAGCCAGCCGCGACCCTCGGCGAGATGGCCCCGGATCTCCCAGTAGCGCCACAGGCCGGCCGCGATGCCGAGGCCGGTCGCGCCCTCGCCCGGCTGGTCCAGGCACCACTCGAGGACCGCCCGCAGGTCGTCGTGCTCGGCGTCGAGGCGGCCAAGCCACTCGGCCGGCTCCGGGCCGTGGAAGAAGGCCGGCCCGGCCTGGCCGACGAGGGCGACGTACCAGTCGCGGTGCCGACGGAGGGTCGGCTCACCCTCGCCCGCCTCGACGAGCCGGCCCCGGGCATACTCCCGGACGGTCTCGAGCAGCCGGAAGCGGGCCGTCGCCGAGCTCGGATCGGTGAAGACGAGCGATTTCTCGACAAGCCGGCCGAGGGTATCGAGGATGTCCAGCGGATCGACCGGGTCACCCGCGCAGACCGACTCGGCGGCCTCGAGCGTCGCTCCCCCGGCGAACACCGAGAGACGCCGGAGGACCGCTCGCTCCCCCTCGGCGAGCAGGTCGTAGCTCCAGTCGATCGTCGCCGCCAGGGTCTGGTGCCGGGCGACCGCCGCCCGGCTGCCGCCGGTCAGCAACCGGAACCGGTCGTCCAGGCGGGCCGCGATCTGCTCCACCGGCAGCGCCCGGACGCGCGCCGCGGCGAGCTCGATCGCGAGCGGGATGCCGTCGAGTCGGCGGCAGAGCTGGGCGACCGCCCGGGCGTTCTGGTCGGTGATCGCGAAGGTGGGCTGGACCGCCCGGGCCCGCTCGACGAAGAGACGACAGGCGTCGATCCCGTCGAGGTCGCGGGCGGCGACCGCCGCCCCCGCGTCGGGCGTCAGCAGCGAGGCGACCGGCAGGATCGCCTCGCCGGGCACGCCGAGCGCTTCGCGGCTGGTCACGACGACCCGGACCATCGCACACGATCGCGTGAGCGCCTCCGCCAGCTCGGCGCACACGCCCAGGACCGGGTCGCAGTCGTCGAGGACGAGGAGGAGCCGCTTGCCCTTCAGGTGGTCGACGAGGGCGGCCAGGAGCGACCGGCCGGCGGGCTCGGTCAGGCCGATCGTGCTGGCGACCGACGGCAGGACGAAGTCCGGGTCGGTCAGGGCCCCGCATTCGACCACCCAGACCCCGTCGTCGAAGCGGTCGAGAAGGACTCGCGCCAGCCGCAGCCCGACGCGCGTCTTGCCCACCCCGCCGGGACCGGTCAGGGTCAGGAGCGACGACGTCTCCAGCATCCCGACCGCCTGGTCGATCTCGCGTTCCCGGCCGATGAAGCTGGTGACCTCGAGCTTGAGGTTGTTCCTCGGCGCGTCGGTCGTTCGGGGTGGCGGGAACTGGCGCTCGAGACCCGGGCCGGTGACCTGGTAGAGCCGCATCGGCGCGTCGAGGGAGCGCAGGCGATGGACCCCCAGGTCGGCCAGACCGATCGGCGGCTGCAGCTCATCGGCGATGAGGTCGCGGGTCGTCTGGGAGATGAGGATCTGGCCCCCGTGGCCCGCCGCGCAGACCCGGGCCGCCCGGTGGACATCCAGTCCCACGTAGCCCTCGGAGGCGGTCCGTGGCTCGCCCGTGTGGAGACCCATCCGGTCGCGCATCGCGATGCCGCCCGGCCACTCGTGGCCGGCGAGCGCCAGCTGGCCGTCGACGGCCGCCTGGACCGCCTCGCGCGCCGTCGCGAAGACGAAGTAGAGGCCGTCGCCGGCCGATCCACGCTCGAACGCGCCGTGCCGTCCGAAGGCGGCGCGGATCAGCCGATGGTGGTCCGCCAGCGCCTCGGGGTACCGGTCCCCGAGCGTCTGGAGCAGGGTCGTCGAGCCCTCGATGTCGGTGAAGACCATGGTGACGGTCCCGGCCGGGAGACCGGCTTCGAGGGACTCGTGGGACGACACGTGCGACTCCTGGTTCGGACCATGGGCGGGACCCGTGCGCGCGGGCACCGATGCTCGACGGGCGGGGGCGGTCCCCTCCGCGGCGGCTATTGTCCACGATGGGCGTGACCCGAGTCCTGCGGTCGATCGGCGCGGTCTCGGCCATCCGCACCCGGTGCGCCCGAGCACCGCTTTCTCGAGCCCGGCCCGGCCCTCCTCCCCGGTGGTGTGCGCGGCGTCCGGACCGGTCGACGGCCCCGGCTCGCCTGCGGTCGCGCCCGGTCACTCGACACTGGTGGTCACGGTTGGCCCGCCACCTCTCCGAAGGGGTACCGCGGCGACAAGGGCGGGCGGCGAGCTCCGGGCCGGCATCGCCTGGTTCGCCGTCGCACCCAAGATCAACGGGAGTGGGAAGGTCGAGGGCCAGGTCAAGAAGCAGGGGTACCTGGCGCTTGCCGGGAACAACCTGACCTACCCAGCCCTCGCGATGGGCACGAACGGGAAGGGCGCGATCGCGTTCACGGTCCTCGGCAAGGACTACTTCCCGAGCGCGGGCTACGCCCCGATCGATGCCGACGGCACCGTCGGGCAGGTCCACATCGCGGCCGCCGGTCTCGGCCCGGACGACGGGTTCACCGGCTACAACGCATTCCAGTACTTCCGACCGCGCTGGGGCGACTACGGGGCGGCCGTGACCGACGGCAGCTCGATCTGGATCGCCTCCGAGTACATCGGCCAGACCTGCACGTATGCGCAGTACTACCCGGCCCCGCCGAGCCCGGCCGGGTTCGGCAGCTGCGGTGGCACCCGGACCTCACTCGCCAACTGGGGGACGCGGATCAGCAAGCTCGACCGGTAGCCGCGAGGCCCGCCGCGGGGGCCGTGCGTCCGCCACGAGAAGGGGAAGGCCCGACCGGTCACGGTCGGGCCTTCTGCTGCCCCCGGCGATGGTGCCGCGGGCGGGCAGCCCGTCCGGACCTTGCCTTCGGCCCGTCCGAACGCGAACGACGGCCCTCCCGGTGCCTGCAGGCGTCGGGGCAAGGTTGGGGTACCCGTCGAGCGAATGCTCGACTCCTGCTCGGTGTGACCAGAAGCCCGATGACCGCCCACGCCTCCGCGACCGGCGATGTCGCCGCTCGCTGGTCCGCGGCTCGCCGTCGGCTCGCCCTCGCCGCGACCGCCGCCCTGGTCGCCGGCAGCCTGTTCGTCGTCCCGGGGGTCAGGGCGGATCCCCCGATCGACGGGCCGAGGATCGACGCCCACGTCCGGGCGGCGATGGACGCCGGAGCGATCCCGGGCGTCGCCGTCGCCGTCGTCCGCGACGGCGAGATCGCCCACCTGGCCGCGTTCGGCCAGGCCGGGCCGGGCGGAACGGCGATGACGGCGGATACGCCGGTGGTCATCGGCTCGGTCGGCAAGTCGATCACCGCGCTCGCGATCCGCCAGCTCGTCGAGGCCGGCAGGGTGGACCTCGGGTCGTCGGTGACGCGCTACCTGCCCTGGTTCGCGCTGGCCGGTGCGCCGGAGGCGACCGAGCGGATCACCGTCGGCGACCTGCTCGGGCACACGAGCGGGGTCTCGACCGCCGACGGCCAGGATCCGCGCTGGTACGCCCCCGGGCTCACGTCCGAAGCCGTCGCGCGGGCGATGACGAGCGTCACGGCCGACCGACCGGTCGGGACCTATGAGTACTCGAACCTCAACTACACCGTCCTGGGCGTCATCATCGAGGCCGTCTCGGGCCAGTCCTACGGCGAGTACCTGCGGGATCACGTCTTCGGGCCGCTCGGGATGGACCACAGCTCCACGAGCGTCGCCGATGCGGCGGCCTCCGGTGGCCTCGTCCAGGGTCATCGCTATCTGTTCGGCCTGCCGGTCGCGGCCGGAGAGGCGTTCCCGACCGGGATGGTCCCGGCCGGCTACCAGGTCTCGACGGCGCGGGACCTGGGCCGCTTCGTCGCGGCCCTGTCGAACGGCGGTGTCGCCGGCGGTGTCGACGTGCTGACGCCCGGCGGTTCGAGCGGGACCGATCGCGCACTGGTCACCGATTGGGGGCGGACCGCCTCCGGGGACGCGGACCTGACCTCGAGCCAGAGCGGGGCGACCCTCGTCACCAACGCGGACATCCTCGAGATGCCCGGCCGGCACCTCGGCGTCGTCGTGCTGATGAACGCGAACCCGATCCAGGTCATGGGCCTGCCCGCGGGCGCGGCCGAACTCGCCCTCGACGTCGCGAACCTGTCACTCGGTCGCGAGCCGGGCAGCTCGGCGCCCAGCGTGCGCACCGTCTACCTCGTGCTGGATGCCCTCCTCCTCGCCCTGCTGGCCCTGCTGGCCGTCCACGTCGTCCGGGTCCGCACCTGGGCGCGTCGGCTGGCTACGGCTCACCATCGCCGGGTCTTCCTCGCCCGCGCCGTCGTGGCCGACCTGGTCCTGCCGCTCCTGGTCCTGGTCGGGCTGCCGCTGGCGATCGGCGCCACCGGCTCCAGCACCGGCGGCGTGGTCGGTGGCTGGACGTTCCTCCTGTGGACCCTGCCGGACCTCGGCGTCGCCCTGCTCATCCTGGCGGTCGTGCCGCTGGTCGTGGGCGCCGCGAAGGTGGCGATCGTGGCCCGACCGGGGGCGACGGTCGGGTCGGGCGTGTGGCGCGCGCAGGGCGGCGGCGGGTAGCACCGGATCCTCCGTCGGTCGACCGGTGGGCGTCGCTCAGATCCCGGGAACCTCCCGCCGCTGGGATCCGGGCTCTTCCGCGCCCGAGGCGACGCCGGTGTCCGCCCGGCCCGCGAGGTAGCCGCCGAAGCCGGTCACCCACAGCACGATCGGGTAGGCGATCCAGCGTTCCAGCCCCCCGGATCCGAGGGCGGCCATCGGACTCGCGTCGCCGAGGACGAAGTAGCTCGCCAGGGTGAGCAGCGAGACGGCCCCGAGCAGGATCGAGAGGTACCGGAACGGGGCCGTCATGACCCGGGCGGCGGCGATCGCCGCGATCCCGCCGGACACGAAGGTGAGCAGGGCGAAGATCGCATGCGGGTTGCCGGTGTTCCCGGGGAAGAGCCCGACGCCCAGGGCCGCGCCACCGAGCACCGCGATCGGCAGAGTGACCGAGCGGAGCCCGAAGGCCCGCTGGACGAACCAGGCCCCGACGATGACGAGCAGGCCGGCCACGATCATCGACCCGTCGAAGATCGTAGCCGACGGCTGGAGGATGACGCTGTCGGGCGGGCGAGTCCCGCCGAGATCGCTGATCGCGTTGGCGCCGGTCGAGTAGGCGCCGGGGTACGTCGCCTCGGCGCTGATGATCCCCATCAGGATGATCGAACCGGCCAGGAACAGGATCGAGCCGCCGAGCCGCAGGTCGGTGGTCCAGGACCGACCGGCAGCGAGCCGTCGGGTCGTTCTCGCGGGAAGGCTGCGAACGGCCACGGTCAAGGCCTCCTTCTGATGGCGGGCGCCTCAGGGCTCGATGGCGACCGCGGTGCCGGACTCCGCCGACGCGTAGAGCGCCGCGATCGTCCGCGCCTGGCCCAGGGCGTCGGCCCGACCGAGGAGCGGCTCGGCCTCGCCGAGGATCGCCGCGCTCAGGTTCTCGACCTCGAGCCGATACGGGTCGCCCGGTGGGACCGGGATCTCGCGGTCGTCGAGGAGGATCGCCGGAGCCTCGCCGTGCCACGGGGCACGCGGCAGCAGCAGGCTGCCGGCCTCCCCGATCGCCTCGAGCGAGGCGTGCTCGGAGGTGAAGCCCGAGTGGATCGTGGCGGTGACGCCCGAGGGGAACTGCAGCAGCCCCGTGAGAGCGAGGTCCACGCCTGACGGTCCGACCACCTGCTCGGCGTGGACCCGGACCGGCTCGGCACCGGCGATGAGCCGGGCGCCGCTGACCGCGTAGCAGCCGACGTCCATCAGGCTGCCGCCGTCGAGGTCGGCCCGGAGCCGCACGTTGGCCGGGTCGGCGATGCGGAAGCTGAACGTCGAGCGGATCGACCGGAGCTCGCCGATCTCGGGAAGCAGCTCCACGAAGCGCCGGGCCTGGTTCGTGTGGCGCCACATGAACCCTTCCATGAGGAGGCGGCCCGCCGCGGCCGCGGCGTCGAAGCCCGCCTCGACCTCGGCCGGGTGGCGCGAGTAGGGCTTCTCGCACAGGACGTGCTTGCCGGCCGCCAGTGCCTGCAGCGTCCAGGAATGGTGGAGCCCGTTCGGGAGGGCGATGTAGACCGCATCGACCGCCGGGTCGTCGAGGAGCGCTTCGTACGAGGCGTGGGCGCGGGCGATCCCGTGACTCGCCGCGAAGGCTTCGGCGTGCTCGCGGCTTCGGCTCCCCGCCGCGACGATCTCGGCGTTCGCCGCCTCGTGAGCGTGACGCATGAACCGCGTGGCGATCCGGCCCGGACCCAGGATCCCCCAGCGAACGATCCCCGACGACGACATGACGTCTCCCTTCCCGGACGCTCGTCCGTGGCCGGTCCTGCGGCCGGTGCGCCTCTCGGGATGATGACCGAGATCGGGCTCGCCCGGGATGTCGATCGCTCAGGGCTTGACGCCCGCGCCGGGGCGAGTAGGGTCACGGGATCACCGTCAGCATCGACAGGAGGCGTCCCGTGAACTTCAACAGCATCCTCATCGGGTCCGAGGATCCGACGCGGCTCGCCGACTACTACCGGCGGGTCCTCGGCGAGCCCACCTTCTCGGGCGACGGCTACACGACCTGGGTGATCGGTTCGGGCGGCGTGACCGTCGGGCCGCACAGCGAGGTGAAGGGCAAGAACACCGCGCCCGGCCGGCTGATCTGGAACATCGAGAGCTCCGACGTCCGCGGCGATTTCGAGCGTCTCCAGGCGGGCGGCGCGACCGTCGTCCAGGCGCCGTACGAGTTCCAGGGCATGCCGGGGACGTGGATCGCCACCTTCTCCGACCCCGACGACAACTACTTCCAGCTCACCAGCCCGATGTCGCCCCCGGCGTCCTAGCGGCGTCGTCCCGACCGGCCTGGTCAGGCGTGGATCGCGTCGAGGGTGATCCGACGGGCGTGGATCCGGCAGATGACCCGCGTCTCGCACGCCTGCTGCGCAGTCGGGTAGATGTGCCCGTAGTAGGCGGGGTGACGGGTGTACTTCCGGGTGAGCGCGTCGAGGTGCTCGAGCGCGCCTTCCGTAATGAGCTCGGCGTCACCCCGGATCTGGATGAACCGGGCGGTGTTGTCCGGGTCGACGACGAGCAGGCTGACCTTCGGGCAGGTGAGCAGGTCGCGACCCTTGTGGCGCTCGAGCGTCGTGTTGATCCGGGCGCACTCGCCCTCGACGTCGACCCAGACCAGGCTCGATCGGGGCTGGCCGTCGGGGCCCATCGTCGTCAGGACGCCGCAGATCGGACGGGTCAGGAGATCGCGGTGCGAGGCCGGGATCGGCACCGCTTCGGTCGCGACGAGGGTGGTCATCGCGCGCCTCCGGGCTTGGTCGCATCGAGCGCGACGACGTGGGTCGGCCGGATCCGGCACAGGACCGGGATCTCGGTCTCGGCGAAGCGGGCCGGGATGCATTCGCCGAAGTAGCGGATCGGCCGCCCGACGTACTTCGACGCGAGCGCGTCGAGATGCTCGGCGGCCCCGTCCTCGGTCATCTCGGAGGCCGTGCCGCGGACCTCGAGGTAGCGCAACGGCTGACGCGGGTCGTAGCACAGGAGGGTGACCCGCGGATCGCGCCGCATGTTCCGCTCCTTGGCGAACCCCCGCATCGTGTTCACCCGGATGCACTCGCCGTCGAAGTCGCACCACACGACGGAGGTCTGCGGGTAGCCGTCGGCCATGATGGTGGTCAGGGCGGCGACCGGCGGACACTCGACGAGATCGCGGTGTGAAGTCGGGATCTCGTCGGTGGCGTGATCGTCAAGCACGCCGATGGTATGCACCGTTCACCTCCTCCAGCCCCACGGGGCGATCGGACGCACTCGATCGGGAGGGCGACGCAGGACGTCAACATGCCCCTGACGGGACGGTGGCGAGCTGCCCGGCGGACGGGGTTGGGTCCCGGCCGTGGGCATGTCGCAGGAGGACACGCCCGCGCTGCCCGGAGCATCGTCGCGACGATGTGGGCCGCCAAGTGCCTTTGGTCACCAGGGCTCCGGGCGCCGACGCGAGGCGCTGACTGCGCGTGCGAGGTCTCCGATTGCCGTACCCTCTGCCAACGAGTCCAGGGAGGGTGGCGCGTGCTCTGTTCGACGTGCGGGACCGAGAACCGGCCCGACCGACGCTTCTGCGTCGAGTGCGGCGCGGCGCTCGCGTCGACGTGCCCGGCCTGCGGCACCAGCGTCGAACCGGGCGAGAAGTTCTGCGGCGCGTGCGGGACCGGCCTCGTCCCCGACGCGGGTCCGCCGTCGACGTCGACCGGACCATCCTTGCCGGCCGGGCCGGCGCCGGTCGCGGAGCGCCGCGTCGTCTCCGTCCTGTTCGCGGACCTCGTCGGGTTCACGACGCTCGCCGAGGGTCGCGACGCCGAGGAGACACGGGAGCTCCTCGGACGCTATTTCGAGCTGGCGCGAGACGTGGTCGGGCGGCACGGCGGCATCGTCGAGAAGTTCATCGGCGACGCGGTCATGGCGGTCTGGGGCACCCCCGTCTCTCGCGAGGACGACGCCGAGCGGGCCGTTCGGTCGGCCCTCGACCTGGTGGACGTGGTGCGCGACCTCGGCCCGGGGATCGAGGCCCGGGCTGGGGTGATGACGGGCGAGGCGGCCGTCACCCTCGGCGCGGTCGACCAGGGCATGGTCGCGGGCGACCTCGTTAACACGGCGTCACGGTTGCAGTCGGTCGCGCTCCCGGGCACGGTCCTCGTCGGAGAGACGACGCAGCGAGCCGCCGACCGGGCGGTCGCCTTCGAGCCGGCCGGGCCCCAGACGCTCAAGGGCAAGGCGACCCCGGTCCCGGCGTGGCAAGCCCTGCGCGTGGTGGCCCGCATCGGGGGCCGGGACCGACCGGATGTCCTCGAGGCGCCCTTCGTGGGGCGCGACGAGGACCTCCGGCTGCTCAAGGACCTCTTCCACTCCACCACCCGGGAGCGTCGGGTCCGACTGGTCTCGGTCTATGGTCCGGCAGGGATCGGCAAGACGCGTCTCGCGCGCGAGTTCCTGCACTACGTCGACGGCCTCTCCGATGACGTCTGGTGGCACGAGGGTCGCTCGCCTGCCTACGGCGATGGGATCTCGTTCTGGGCCCTCGGCGAGATGGTCCGCCGGCGATGCGAACTGGCCGAGACGGACGACGAGGCGACGACGCGGGCGCGGGTGGCGACCACCGTGGCGGAGCACGTCATGGATCCCGAGGAGCGGCGCTGGCTGGAGGACTCGCTGCTCGTCCTCCTGGGCGTCGAGTCCGGCGCGAGCCCCGATCAGCTCTTCGGTGCCTGGCGGACCTTCTTCGAGCGCCTGGCCGCCACGTACCCGGTGGTGCTGGCGTTCGAGGATTTCCATTTCGCGGACTCGGGCCTGCTCGATTTCGTCCAGCACCTGCTGGAATGGTCCCGGGGCGTGCCGATCTACGTCCTCACCCTCGCCCGTCCGGAGCTGCTCGACCGACGGCCCGACTGGGGCGCCGGTCGGCGCAACTCCGTCAACCTGAGCCTGGAGCCGCTGACGGCGCCGGCGATGCGCGAGCTGCTTCGCGGGCTCGTTCCGGGGCTTCCGGCGCCAGCTGCCGAGGCGATCGTCGCGCGCGCCGACGGCGTCCCGCTCTACGCCGTCGAGACGGTCCGCATGCTGCTCGCGGAAGGACGTCTCACGCTCGTCGACGGCGCCTACCGGCCGACCGGCGATCTGACCCGCCTCGCCGTGCCGGAAACGCTTTCCGCCCTCATCGCGAGCCGCCTCGACGCCCTCGAGCCGGCCGAGCGGTCCCTCCTCCACGATGCGGCCGTGGTCGGCCAGAGCTTCACCCCGGCGGCGCTCGCCTCGGTGAGCGGCCTCGACGAGGGGACCGTCACCGGGCAGCTGAGGACCTTCGTCCGGCGCGAGCTGCTCGTCGTGGACGCGGACCCGCGCTCGCCCGAACGCGGCCAGTACGCCTTCGTCCAGGCCCTCATCCGCGAGGTCGCCTACGGCACGCTCTCGAGACGCGACCGCAAGGTCCGCCACCTCGCCGCCGCCCGGTACTTCGAGGGCCTCGGATCGGACGAGCTCGCCGGAGCCCTGGCCGGCCACTATCTCGCCGCGTACGAGAACGCGTCCGAGGGGGCCGAGGCGGACGCGCTGGCGGGCCAGGCCCGCCTCGCCCTGCGCGGCGCCTCCGACCGGGCAACGGCCCTCGGGGCCCACGATCAGGCGGTGACGTTCCTCAAGCTCGCGCTCACGGTGACCCCGGATCCGGTCGAGCAGGCAGATCTCCTCGACCGAGCCGGTACGGAATCGACCGCCGCGGGCCGATACGTCGCGGCGGAGGATCTCCTTCGTCGGGCCCTCGAGCTGCGACGCGGCGGGTCGGACGACCGGGCGACGGTCTGGACCGGGACGCTGCTCGCGCGCGCACTCCTCGGGGGTCGCCTGCCGGAGAAGGCCGTCGAGCTCCTGGAGCCGATGGTGGCGGAGTTCGCAGCCCTCGCCTCCGACCCGGCATACGTCGCGGTCCAGGCCCAGCTCGGCCGGGCGTTCTTCCTGAACGACGAGTTCCGGCGGTCGATCGAGGTCATCGACCGGGTCCTGGAGGCCGCCGAGCACGCCGACCTGGTCGACATCATCGCCGATGCCCTGGTGACCCGGGGGTCCGCGCTCACCAGCCTGGGCCAGGTCCGCGAGGGTCTCGGGGTCATCGAGATCGGCGAGCGCCTCGCTCGGGCCTTCGGGATGACGACGACGCTCCTGCGGGCGATCAACAACCGCGTTTCGACCCTGGCCGACTTCGACCTCCAGGCCACGATCGAGGCCGTTCGAGAGGGCGTCGCGTTGGCCCGTCGCGTCGGCGACCGATCCGCGGTCGTCAACCTCCTCTTCCTGCAGGCGTGGGGGCAGATCGCCAGTGGGGAACCGGACGAAGTGCTGGCGACGTGCGCGGCGGCCCTCGCCGAGGAGCCGGAGCCTGCGGATGCGCTCGTCGCGATGGACCTCGTGACCATCGTGCGGGCGGCGCGCGGAGAGCCGGTCGCGTCCCACCTCGCCGACCTCGAGCGCCTTGCGGCGGGGTTGACCGACTCGAACGTGGTCTGGGTGCGCTATGACGCCTCCGCCTGGACCGCCCTGTGCGAGGGACGGTTCGCCGAGGCGGCCCGACGATGGCGGGACGGGGTCGCGGCGATCCCCCAGATGGCCCCGGAGTGGCACTACTCGACCGGGGAGGCGATGCTCGCCCTGGGCGACGCCGGTGAAGTCGCGGCTGAGCTGGCCGCGCTCGACGCGACGGGGTTCCACTCACCGATGGCCGAGCTCCATCGTCGTGCCCTGCGCGCCGGCGCTCGCGGCCCTGGAAGGCCAGGGCGCGGCCGCCCTCCGGGCATACCGGGGTGTCCTCGACGAGCTCCTCGGTCTTGGTCGCGTGTGGGATCACGCGATCGCGACCGTGCAGATGGCCACCGTGCTGAGCCCGTCCGAGCCCGGCCTGGCGGACGCCACCGCCACGGGTCGTGCCGCCCTCGAGCGGATGGGCCTGAAGCCCTTCCTCGAGCGACTCGACGACGCGCTCTGCTCGCCCTACCGAAGCACGCCTCGACGACAGCCCGGCAGCGCTCGCCAGGACGGACGCCGCCGCGACCGACTCGGCTACGGCCTGAGGGCTCGCGGACCGGCTCGGGAGGCCTCATCCGACCTTGACCTCCCCGCATCGTTCACGGGTCCCGGTGGACCCGGCGGACGTCAGCGTCGTCAACGTTCCGCCATCCGGTCTCGGACTGGCGGCGGTGGGGTGCCGTGCCGACCCGTTGAGCACCCGCGCCACCTCGTCTGGAATGACCTCCTCCCGAGGACCCGTGCGGCGCCGCATGCCGCGACCACTGGTTTTGAGAGTTCTGAGAGCTGGATGCCGGAGTGGACCGAGCTCCGGTACCCACCGCCAAGAACGGCGTCGTGGAAACCAACTCTGACGTCAGACTTCGCCACCTGCCAGGGAACTCGCCCGCCCGGCCATCCGCCGGCACGACGCTGTGCGGGGCCTCGATCCCGGGCGTAGCTCGGATCAGCAGTAAGCATCACCGATCAAGACGCTCGATGCCGAGGTCCTCAGGGGAATGGCCCGAGACCGTGCTCGGCGATCTGGGTGAGGCCGGGTCACCAGCGGGATCACCGAGGGCACGGTGCGCTGAGCGTCGGGGGCGGGCGCGACACGCCTCCTGGGCCGACGACGACCATCGCTCCGCGCTTGAGCCGATGGCCGTGAGCTAGCGACGGAGCGACGTGTGTTCGGTGGCGCGGATCTCGACGGCCGGACGAGGTCGCCGCACGGGCCCGGGGTGCTGCCCCCCGGTCGAAGGGCCGGGTTGTCCGGATCCTCGCTCGATCAGCCCGGGGACGTGAGCAGCTGGCGGATGACCTGCTCCGACGTGTCGTATCCGCCCTCGCCGAACTGGGTGTGGCGGATGCGTCCGTTCCGGTCGATGAAGTACATCGCCGGCCAGAACCGATTGTGGTAGGCGCTCCAGGTCGAGAAGGCCGGGTCGAAGGCCACGGGATAGGTCAGTCCTGCCTTGGCGACGGCGTCACGGACGTTGCCCAGGTCACGCTCGAACGAGAGCTCGGGCGTGTGGACGCCGATCACCACGAGCCCCGCATCCGCGTAACGCTCGGCCCACGCCTTCACATACGGCTGGACGTGGATGCAGTTGATGCAGGCGAAGGTCCAGAACTCGACCAGGACGGGCCTTCCCCGGAGGGACGCCATCGTCTGTGGCTGGGCGTTGATCCAGGCGTCGATCCCGACGAATTCGGGCGCCGGCCCGAGATCCTCGAGGACCCCCGGGCCCGGCAGCGACGTCGCGACGAGCGCCGGCAGGCCGCTCCCGGAGCCACCCCCGGTCGCCGCGGGACCCGTCGCCGGAGCGTCATCCACCTGGGCCCCGATCGCCACGGGACCGCTCGCGCCGAGTGCCGTCAGTCGGTCCTCGAAGGCCAGGTCCTGGCCCGCCAGCACGAGGAAGGCGGTGGCGAGCATCAACCCGCCGAGGGCTCGCCGTCCGCCGCGTCCGACCCGGTTCGCCGCGACCCCGACCGCGCTCCCCCAGCGAGCCACGATGGCGAGCGGTACGGCGACCCCGAGGACGTAGCCGACGGCGATGAGCAGGCCGCCCGCGCTCGGACCGCCGACCGCCGCGGCGGCGATCACGCCGGCCATGATCGGCCCGACGCAGGGGGCCCAGACGAGGCCGATGGCGGCCCCGAGCACCAGGCCACCGGCCAGCCCGTCGCCGCGGGTGGTGGTGGTGACACCCAGGCCCAGATCGGCCAGGGGGCGGAGCCGGTCACCCAGGAAGGCGCCCAGTGCGGGCACGGCGATCGTCAGCCCGACCAGCCCGAGGAGGACCGCGCTCGCGACCCGGAGCGTGCCGGTGGTCAGTCCGGCGGCCGCCAGGACCGAGGCGAACACGATGGTGACCGCGAGGAAGGTGACGGCGAAGCCCAGGATGATCCCGAGGGGACGCCGCCGACCGCCGGTGGCCGCGGCTCCCATGACGAGCACGACCACCGGGGCGATGCACGGGGCCAGGACGGTCAGGACTCCCGCCAGCGCGGCTGCCGGGACGAGCAGGACCTCGGTCGGGATCATCACGGACGGATCGTGACGTCCCGTGATGACGGGACGATGACGGGTCCGTCGTCGCGGCCGGGCCCCACGGCGCCGGGCTTCACCGGGGAACGGCGCGCCGGCCGGTCATGCCGGCAGGCTGAACCAGAACCGGGTCAGTCCCTCGCCCGACTCGGCGCCGACCCGTCCGCCGGTCGACTCGACCTGCTGCTTGACGATCGCCAGGCCGATCCCGGCGCCGCCCGTCGCCCGGTCGCGCGACTTCTCCACCCGGTAGAAGCGCTCGAAGACGTGGGGCAGGTCCCCGGGCGGGATGCCGGCCCCGGTGTTCACGACGCTGACCAGGACGTCTGCGGAGCGGCGGGTCGCAGTCACGGTCACCCGGCCACCGGCCGGGGTGTAGCGCGCCGCGTTCTGGAGGAGGTTGCCCAGGATGGTGGCGAGGCCGTCCGGGTCGGAGCGCGCCGGGAGCCGCTCGGGCAGGTCGAGCTGAAGGCTCACGCCGGCCCGTTCGAAGGCGGGTCCGGCGAGCTCGGCGGCGACCCGGATGGCGACGGCGAGGTCCACCTCGGCGAGGCGAGGCGGCGTCGGATGGGCATCCCCGTCGGCCAGCGCGTCGAGCGAGGCGGCGAGACGGACCAGGCGCTCCGCCTCTTCCTGGAGCGACGCGTAGACCGCCGCGTCGCCGGGGATCACCCCGTCGCGCAGACCCTCCAGGTAGCCCTGCAGGTTGGTCAGGGGCGTCTTGAGCTCGTGGGCGGCGTTGGCGATGAACTCGCGGCGGAGCCGCTCCTGCTCCTCGAGGCTGGCCGCCATCTGGTTGAACGAGTCGGCCAGGCTGGCGATCTCCTCGGGCCCCGATCGGGGGACCCGGGCGGCGTAGTCGCCGGCGGCCACCCGACGGGCGGCGGCGGCGATCCCGGCGAGGGGCCGTCCCAGGCGACGACCGACCAGCGTCGCCAGAAGGGTCGCGGCCAGGACCGCGGCGACCACGGCCGCGACGCAGGACGACCCGGATCGAGTCGTCGAACATGGCGTGGGCGTCCTCGGCCGAGGAGCCGTGCTCCATCATCAGCCGGGCGAACGTGTCGCCACCGACCACGATCACGCCCAGGGCCACGATCGCGACCGCGAGCGCGGTCGTCCCGATCGCTGCCAGGGCGATCCGGGTGCCGATCCCCCGGGTCCAGGCCGGACCGGAGCGCCGTCCCGTCGTCATCGCCCGACCGCTCCGGCGGTGGGGACCGCTCCGGCGGGGACCGGCCCGACGCCGGCCCGGTACCCGACGCCCCGGACGGTCACGATGAACCGGGGCGCGTCGGCCGCGTCACCGAGCCGATCCCGCAGCCGGCCGACCAGGACGTCGATCGTCCGCTCGAGGACGGCCGTCGAGTCGAGCCCGTAGACCGCATCGAGCAGCTGGTCACGGGTGAGGACCCGGCCGTCGGCCGCGAGGATGGCGACCAGCAACCGGAGCTCGGTCGCCGGCAGGGGGACCGGACGCCCGTCGACCGTGACCAGGTGCCGGGCACGGTCCACCGTCAGCCCGCCGAGCACGAGCGGCGGCTGGTCCTTGGCCGGCGGCTCGACCCCCGATCGAGCGAGCACGCGCTCGACGCGGGCCACGAGCTCGCCCGGGGAGAACGGCTTGGGCAGGTAGTCGTCCGCGCCGGTCCGGAGGCCCTCGATGCGGTCGCTCGTCGTCCCTCGGGCCGAGAGGATGATGACCGGGGTCGATCCCCGGCGACGCACGATCTCGAGCACCGACAGCCCGTCGATGACGGGCAGCATCAGGTCGAGGACGACGAGCGCGGGATCCTCCGTCTCGATGGCCGCCAGGGCGGCCGACCCGTCGCCGGCCGCGACGACCCGATGGCCGGCCCGCTCGAGGTAGGTCCGGACGAGCTCGACGATCTTGCGGTCGTCGTCGACGACCAGGATGGGGCGCGATGTTCGGGCGGGCATGGCGTGGTCCGGCGCTCCGGTCGCGGGTCGTCCCGGACGATCGACCGGCGACCGGGCGGCGCTCGGCGATCTCGACGCTGGGCGGGCTACTGGAGCGGGGCCGCCGCGATGGCGTGACCCATCTCGGTGTCCCACAGCACGACCGCATGGTAGGTCATGGCATCGGCCGAGGCCGGGACCGCGAAGTCCTGCATGCCCGTCGTGCCCTTGAGCGCCCCGAGGTCGACGATCGTCATCTTGTCCACGTCACCGTCCTTGGTCACATCCTTGGCCGGGACGAGGATGACATGGGTGCCGGCGGCGCTCGCGATCGAGAAGTCCTCGAAGGTCACCACGAACGAGCCGTCGGGCTGGTGGAACAGGGCCGCCGTGCCGCGGGCGGTGCCGTCCACGGGGTGGAAGCTCCCCTTCGCGACTGGGGCGGACGCCATCGCGTCGCTCGGCGAGGGGCTCGCCTCCATCATCGCGTCGCTCGGCGAGGGGCTCGCCTCCATCATCGCGTCGCTCGGCGAGGGGCTCGCCTCCATCATCGCGTCGCTCGGCGAGGGGCTGGTGCCGCTGCCGGTGCATGCCGCAACGGCGAGGGCGAGGGCGAGGGCGCTGCCGACGAGCAGGATCGGGTGCGTCGGGCGGTTGCGGTCCATCTGGGTCCTCCGAACTGGGTTGCTGGGTGGGCGACAGGCTGACCGCCCCTGATGACGACCCGATGACAAGGACGACAGGCCATGCCGGGGCCGTGCGGGGCTATGCCGGGACTCTGGCGGGGCCATGCCGGGGCCATGCCCTCGGCGCGGGCGCCGACCGACGGCGCGGGTCGTCCGAGTCGCGACCCACCGTCGATGGCGTCATCGGACCGTCACAGAGCCCGGTTACGGTCGCCCCATGAGCAGCCCCGACCCGTCGCCATCGCGTGCGTCGATCCCCGTCCCGCCATGGGCCGCCGCGCTGGCCGGTGCGCTGGCCGGCGGGGTGGCCATCGCGGCCTCCGAGCTGGTCGCCGGCGTGCTCGGTGCACCGTCGCTCGTGGTCGCGATCGGGGCGCTCGTGATCCGCCTCCAGCCGCCCGGCGCCAAGGAGATGATGGTCTCCTTGTTCGGCACGAACGACAAGCTGGTGCTCAACGTGCTCGTCGTCCTGGTGGCGGTCGCGATCGCCGCCCTGGCCGGCGTCCTGGCAGCCCGCCGGTTCGCGCTCGGGGCGGCCGTCTTCGTCGCCTTCGGCCTGATCGCCCTGCTGGCGGCGATCGCGATGCCCCTGACCTCGCTCCCGCTCGCGGTCCTGAACGCGGCCGTGGCGGTCGGCGCCGGGCTCGCGGCCCTTCGGCTGCTGCTCCGGACCGCCGGGTCCGACGCCGGCCGCCCACACCGGGCCTCGATGAGCACGACCCCGTCGGCTCCTCCCGGCACGCCGACGGCGGGCGCCCCGACGACCCTGCCGGCCGGAGGGACCAGCTGGAGCGAGGCCGAGTGGCCACGACGCCGGTTCCTGATCGCGAGCGCGACGACCCTGGGCGCGGTCGCAGTGGTCGGTGGCCTCGGCCGGACGCTCGTGGATGCCGGGCACTCCGAGGGCGTCGTGACCTCGTCGAGGTTGCCGGCGGCGGCCTCGGCGGCGGCCGCCCTGACGGCGGACCACGGACTCGCGGTGACCGGCCTGACCCCGATCGTCGTCCCGAACGAGGACTTCTACAAGATCGACACGACCCTCCTCGTGCCCCAGGTCGACCCCGCCACCTGGCGGCTCAAGGTGACCGGGATGGTCGACCACGAGCTCACCTTCACCTACGACGACCTGCTGGCGATGCCCCTCTTCGAGCAGTACGTGACGATCGCCTGCGTCAGCAACCGGGTCGGCGACCATCTCGTCGGCAATGCCCTGTGGACCGGGGTCCGGCTCAAGGAGGTCCTCGCGGCGGCCGGTGTCCAGGCCGGGGCCAGCCAGGTGGTCGGCCGGTCCGTGGACGGCTTCACGGTGGGGTTCCCCACCTCATGGGCGCTGGCCCCGGAACGTGAGCCGATGATCGCCGTCGGGATGAACCGGGTGCCGCTGCCGGCCGCCCACGGGTTCCCGGCCCGGCTGATCGTGCCCGGCCTGTACGGCTACGTCTCGGCGACGAAGTGGCTGGGGGAGATCCAGCTGACGACCCGGGAGGCGGTCGACGGCTACTGGGTACCGCTCGGCTGGGCGAAGGACGCCCCGATCCTCACCCAGTCGCGGATCGACGTCCCGGCGGACGGCGGGCACGTGCCGACCGGCCCGATGGAGATCGCCGGCGTGGCGTGGGCCCCGGACCGGGGGGTGAGCGGCGTCGAGGTCCAGATCGACGGCGGCCCCTGGCAGGCGACACGGCTCTCGCGCCCGATCTCGGACGCGACCTGGGTCCAGTGGGCGCTCCCCTGGACCGCCACGGCCGGCGACCACGAGGTCGACGTCCGCGCGCTCGACGGCATGGGGATCGTCCAGACGGCCGACGTGACCGCGCCCGCGCCGGACGGGGCCCGGGGCCACCATCACGTCAGCTTCACGGCGGGCTGAGGCGTCGCGGCGGGCTGCGCTGGCCAGGACGAGGTCGGGCGGCGGGGGTGCGTTCCGCTCGCTCGTGACGACGCTCCGGCGCATCGCCTCGGTCGGCAACGGGAACCCGAGCACCGGCGCTTCGGCCACGATCAGATCGGCTCCGGCGATCGCCTCGGTGCCCGCCTCGGCGGTCGAGAGCGCCCGGGCGTCGGGCCCGAGGCCCTCCGCGATCGCACGCGCGCCGACCGACTGTGTTCCTGCGGCCGACCGCCGACCGCTGCGGCACCGGGTACACCTCCTGGGGCGACCTCGTCACCCGCACGGCGGTCACGCCGAGGGGCCGGAGCTTGACGTGCCAGGGCCGATGACCATTCCGAGGGCCGTCACGACCTGACCAAGGTCGAGGGCTGCCCTGCGTGTGACGCCCAGCGTGGTCGCTTCGAGGGCCGACGGGTCTCCGTCTGTCGGCTGCCGATGGCGACCACGATCGTGACCATGCGCCACTGGGCGGAGGCAGCGTCGTGATCGACGGGAATCAAGGAGCGCCGCAGGTCGCGACCGTTGAGCCGCGGCTGCTCGTCGTCTAGAATGCGGAGGCGCCTCCCGAGCGGGAGTAACTCAGCTGGCAGAGTGTCTGCTTCCCAAGTGGTACCTGCCCTTCGCCGTGCGCAGCGCCGGTCCAAATCCCGCTCCGCTGTCCCCCTCCCCTAGGTCTGCCTTCGCTATCGGTCGAACAACGCGAACGCGCGGACGGGGAACGTCGCCATCCCGCGGATCCGCGGAGGGACGGCGAAGAACCGCCAGCCGTCGGGCGGCAGAAGCTCGAGCCCGGTCAGGTGCTCGACGATCGGGATGCCGGCGCCGAGGAGCGCAGTGTGCGCCGGCCGGCGCGGGTCGGACAGCGAGTCGATGTTGAGCGAGTCGATGCCGACCAGCGCCACACCGGCCTCGACGAGGTAGAGCGCCGCCGCTTCCGTCAGGAACGGGTTGTCGGCCAGGTAGGCGGGCGTTCCCCAGTTGACGTCCCAGCCGGTCGCCGCGATGACGGCTCGCCCGGCCACCGGGACGCCGTCGAAGGCGTCGGGTCCGATCGCCCGCTCCGCTCGGCCCCGGCAGTCCACGAGCACGCCGTCGAGGTCGACGACGCTCTCGAGGGGGAGACCGGCCAGATCCGAGCCGCCCCGGAATCGATGGGCCGGCGTGTCCAGGTAGGTCCCGGTATTGGCGACGAGATCGATCCGTCCGATCTCGAAGGTCGTGCCCGGCGCATAGCGAGCGGTGGAGTCCTCGTGGGTCAGGAACGTCGAGATGCTTGGGGCCGGGATGCCCGGATGGGTGACCATGCCGTCGACGATCTCGTGGCTGAGGTCGAGGGCACGATGGCGGGTGGGTCGGTCGGTCATCAGCGGCTCCCTTCGCCGAGGAAGCGTACCTGCTGCCGTGGAACCTCCGCGGCGCCTCGGTCCGCGATCCATGGGCTCGGCGCTCACCCGGCGACCGGCGCCGTCCCGCGCGAGATGCCCCCACGGTACGTGCGGGGCCACCCCTCCGCTAGGGCGCGATGCGCACCTCGGCCTCGACCTCAACCGGCAGGTCGAACGGCAGCTCGGCCATCCCGACCGCCGAGCGCGCGTGGGCGCCGACCGTCTCGCCGAACAGCTCGAGGATCAGGTCCGAGAAGCCGTTGATCACGGCCGGCTGACTCGTGAAGCCCGGTGCGGAATTGACCATCCCGAAGACGCGCACCCAGTCGGTGATCCGATCGAGGTCGCCGAGCTCGCGGGCGAGGCTGCCCAGCATCGACAGCGCGGTCAGTCGGGCCGCCTGGTAGCCCTCCTCCAGGGTGACCACGTCGCCGACCTTCCCGAACGGACCCGCGATCGAGCCGTCGAGGTGCTGCGGTCCGTGGCCGGAGATCAAGGCCCGATCCCCGACGAGGCGCACGGGCGTGAAGGGAAGTCGGACCCCCGGCGGCGGCTGGACGGCCTCCGGGAGCACGAGGCCGAGCTCGCGGAGTCTGGCCTCGATGTGCACGGGGTCCTCCGCTCGGGCGCTACGGTTCAGTCAAGGTGGACGCCGTGCTCAGGATACGGTGCGCCCGTCGTCCTCATCGGCGAGCCACCCTCAGGCGGGGCGAAGAGCGAACGCCTCGGTCGGTTCCGCCCGACCCTTCACCGTGACCGACCCCAGCGGCGAGAGCGCGAACCGTCCGTCGAGTTGCGCTGCAGTCAGCGGGCCGATGACGACCTCGCCGGGCTTGGCGAGGTCCTGGAGCCTGGCAGCGAGGTTGGTCGTGTCGCCGATCGCCGTGAAGTTCCGGTAATCGTCGCTGCCGATGTTGCCGACCAGGGCCGGGCCCGAGTTGACCCCGATGTGGAACCTCGGGCCCGGGCGCGGGCCGGTCGCCAGGGGCGCCGTGGCCTCGAGGATCGCAAGGGCAGCCGTGCAGGCGCGTGACGCGTGATCGGGCATCGGCTTCGGGGCCCCGAAGACCGCCATGACCGCGTCGCCGGCGAGCTGCGTCGGCAGGCCACCCTGCTCGAGGATCGCCGGCAGGGCCGCGCCGAAGTACTCGTTCAACATGGCGACGACCTCGGTGGGCGCCCACGTCTCGGCGTAGGTCGAGTAGCTGCCGAGGTCGGCGAAGAGCACGGTGACGACAGCGATCTCGCCGCCGAGCTCGGTTCGCTGCGGTTCGGCGAGCAGCATCGCGCTGAGATCCGGCGAGAAGTAGTGTCGGACGATCCGGCGCACGCTCGCGAGCGTCCCCTCGCGCTCACCCATGAACAGCCGCACGAGCATGAGCGTCACCAGCGGGACGAGCGTCAGGTTGAGCACGAACAGGCCGGTCCCCAGCCAGGCCGGGAGCGCAGCAGGCGGCGGCGTGGGCACGACCGCCGAGGCGGCCATCAGGCCCGCGTAGACCCCGGCGAGCGCCAGCCCGGCTCGGCGATGACCGAGCAGGATGGCGGTGATCGGTGCGAGGCCGGCCCAGATCGCGACGGCGCTGCCCGCGACGAACCCGCCGAGCGTCCACATCAGGAGGAACGGCAGGATCAGGTACGGGGTGAACTGGCCGAGCGCGAACCAGCGGATAGCTGCGGGTCAGCCCGAACGCGATCAGGGTCGCGAGCGAGATGGCCGCGTAGAGCCATGGGATGGCGGCGGCGCCCGGGGCCCCGGCCAGCCAGTAGGTCGCGCCCCAGATCACGGCCAGCGGCGTGATCGCCAACGCCGCGACGAGCAGGAGGACCTTGCGCAGGCGGGTGTCCTCGTCATCGCCGGGGTCGGCGCCGATGGCCAGCACCTGGGCCAGGAACGCGCTCATCCCGCGATGGTACTCAGCGCCCCGTCCCAGCGGTTCGACCGAGATCAGACACCGCTCTTGGGCCTGCCCGGGTTCCCGTTGCCACGAGGACCCGGGCGGCGGCGCGTGCCGCTACCCCTGGTCTTGAGAGTCTGAGAGCTGGATGCCGGAGTGGATCGAGCTCCGATACCCACCGCAAGGAACGGCGTCGTGGAAACCAACTCTGACGTCAGACTTCGCCACCTGCCAGGGGTGTTCGGTGGCGCGGATCGCGACGGCCGGACGAGGTCGCCGCACGGGCCCGGGTGCTGCCCGCCGGTCGAAGGGCCGGGTTGTCCGGATCCTCGCTCGATCAGCCCGGGGACGTGAGCAGCTGGCGGATGACCTGCTCCGACGTGTCGTATCCGCCCTCGCCGAACTGGGTGTGGCGGATGCGTCCGTTCCGGTCGATGAAGTACATCGCCGGCGCGTATGGCGGGCGGCGCGCTCGCTCGGGTGGACCGAGATCGCGGCGGACGTCGTCGACCTAGACGACGCGCGGGCGACCGCGCCACGCGCCTCGGCTGGCCGAGTTGGGATCGAGCTGGCTGCGGGGGTCAGCGGCTCGGCGGCGCCGTGCTCTCCCGAACGACGAGCTCGGTGGACAGCTCCACCCGCGCCTGTGGCGGCCGTTCGCCGCGGGCGATGGCGAGAACGAGCTCCGAGGCGGTCTCGGCCATGTCGAACAGCGGCTGTCGGACGGTGGTCAGCGGCGGCCCGACCCAGCGGGCGACCGGCAGGTCGTCGAACCCGACGACGCTGAGGTCCTCCGGGATATGGAGCCGGAGCTCTCGCGCGACCTGGTAGACACCCAGCGCCTGGAGGTCGTTGCCGGTCACGATGGCGGTCGGTGGATCGGGCATCCGGAGCAGGATCCGAGCCCGATCGATCCCTTCCTCGACCTGGAACCGACCATGACTGACCAGCCCGGCATCGATCGCCACGCCGGCCGCGTCCATCGCCGCCCGGTACCCGTCGACGCGGGCGCGACTGCACAGGATGTCCTCCGGGCCTCCGATGACCGCGATCCGCGTGTGACCGAGCGCGAGAAGGTGACGGGTCGCCGTCAATCCCCCATTCCAGTTCGTGGCCCCGACCGACGGCGTGTCGTGGAGCGGCTCGCCGGCCGGGTCGAGGATCACCAACGGGATGTCTCGCGCGCGGAGCTGGTTGAGCATCGTCTCGCTGAGGTCGGAGAAGACCGCGATCACGCCAGTCGGCCGCCGAGCCAGGGCGCTCTCGATCCAGCCACGACCGGGGGTCCGGCGGCCCTGCATCTCCGAAAGGACGACCGACAGATGATGGCGACCGGCCACGTGCTCCACACCCCGAACGATCTCCATCGCCCACTCGCTGTCGAGCTCGTGGAAGATCAGCTCCAGGATGGGGGCGACCCGATGCTCGCGACCGGCCCGCTGGTAGCCATGCTCGCGGATGGCCGTCTCCACCCGCTTCCTCGTCTCGGGGGACACGTCCGACCGGCCGTTGATCACCTTCGACACCGTCGGGACCGACACACCCGCCTGGGCGGCGATGAACGCCATCGTCGTGCCGCGACCGGACCGGCGCCTCTTGGGGGCGATCGTCGAGTTCATGGCGGTCAGTGTAGCGGCCCGAAAGTTTCGGCGCGTCAGTTGCCGCCGTGACAACGAGTCTGCACGTCGAGGTTGACGCCGGCGGCGAGTGCGTGGCTACGATGTGCCCACCGAAAGCATTCGGCCGGAGTTTCGCAACTTTCGACGCAGTGGAGGACGCTCAAGTGCGAAACGCCACGACGATCGAGACGTATCGTCGTCCCGCCGACGCCTCCTCCGTCGGCGGGACGACGGACTCCGTCATCACCGCCCGCTCTCGTCCGGTCGGCCGACCCGACGATCGATCGTCCCGCACCGCCCGTCCCCGGCATCAGGCCGACGCCTCGTTCCAGCGTCCCGCCGCTCGCTCGTCATCGGAACGACCCGTCCCGGATCGCCGCCCCGCCCCGGAAAGGAACCCGCTGGTGGACGTCACCGGCGAAGACAAGGAGGTCAAGCCAATGATGTCCCGTCGAGGTGCCGCGATCCTGCTTGCGACCGCGGCTGTCGTGTTCGGTGCCTGCTCCAGCGGAGGCGCCTCGAGCGCCCCATCGGCCGCTGCGCCGTCGGTCGCCGCTCCGTCGGCTGCTCCGTCGGTCGCTCCGTCGGCTGCCGCCGTCACGATCGACTGGTATCACATCCAGAACAACGACCCGGGCAAGAGCCTGTGGCAGAAGCTGGCCGACGAGTACACGGCGGCCCATCCGAACGTCAAGATCAACCTCACCGTCCTCGAGAACGAGGCCTTCAAGACCAAGCTGACGACCCTCCTCCAGGCCGGGACGCCGCCCGACCTGTTCCAGTCGTGGGGTGGCGGCGGGCTGCGCGAGCAGCAGAAGGCCGGTCTCGTCAAGGACATCACCTCGGACGTGTCGTCCTGGGCGAGCGAGATCAACCCGGGCGCCATGGGCATGTACCAGGTCGACGGCAAGCAGTACGGCATCCCGTTCGACCTGGGCATGGTCGGCTTCTGGTACAACAAGGCCCAGTTCGCCAAGGCTGGGATCACGACGCCGCCGGCCACCTGGGACGACCTCCTGGCCGACGTCGGGAAGCTCAAGACCGCGGGCTTGACCCCGGTGGCACTGGCCGGCAAGGACACCTGGACCGGCGCCTTCTACTGGGCGTACCTCGCGGTCCGCGAGTGCGGCAAGGCGGGCATGGACAAGGCCGTCACGACCGGTGACTGGTCCGACCCGTGCTTCGTCAAGGCCGGCGTGGACTTCAAGAAGCTGATTGACCTCAAGCCGTTCCAGCAGGGCTTCCTCGCCGCTCCATGGGACGGCGCGGGCAGCGGCGCTGCGGCGATGGCCAAGGGCGATGGCGCGATGCAGCTGATGGGCCAGTGGCTCCCCGGCACGGTGGCCGCCAACTCCGTCGACAAGAAGGGCATGGGCGACAACCTCGGCTGGTTCTCGTTCCCGGCCGTGACCGGTGCACCCGGCGACGTCAATGACGGCCTCGGTGGTGGCAACGGCTTCGCGGTGGGCAAGGACGCCCCGGCCGAGACGGTCGACTTCCTCCACTTCCTCGTCAGCAAGGACTCCGCGAACCAGTGGGGCGCCCTCAACACGGGCATCCTGCCGACCACCGTCGGGACCGAGTCGTCGGTCACCGATCCGCAGCTGACGTCGGTCCTGGCGGCTCGCGCCAAGGCCAACTTCGTCCAGCTCTATCTCGACCAGGCGACCACCCCGGCGCTTGGCGGGTCCATCAACGACGCCGTCGCCACCCTGTACGCGGGCTCGGGCACGCCCGAGTCGGTCGCCTCGGCGATCGCGACGGCCGCCAAGTCCCAGTAGTCGCGACGAACCCGCGAACGTCGAACGGGCCGGCGGCCACGCCGGCCCGTTCGGTATCGTCGGTAGCCACGTGACGACGATGATCGGCGCCGATCCCATCAAGCGCGCCCGGCGCGGCCCCGGCAGGCGCACGGCGATCGCCCTGTTCCTGCTGCCCGCGCTGGTCCTCTACTCGGTCTTCGTCCTCTTCCCGATCGTCCAGGCGATCCACTACAGCTTCTTCAAGTGGAACGGCCTGACGCCGCTTACCGAGTTCATCGGCCTGGCCAACTACCAGCGAGCTCTGGCTGAGCCCGTCTTCCAGGGAGCCGTCCAGCACAACCTCCTGATCGTCGTCCTGTCGCTCATCGTCCAGATCCCGTTCGCGCTCGGGCTGGCGCTGATGCTCAGTCGCCGTTTCCGGGGCCGCACGATCCTGCGGCTCGTCTTCTTCGCCCCGTATGTCATCGCGGAGGTCATCACCGGTGTCGTGTGGAGCCTGCTCCTCCAGCCGAGCGGTCTGGCCGACGGCCTGCTCCACGCGATCGGCCTGGGCTCGCTCTACCAGCCCTGGCTCGCCGACCCGAGCACGGTCATGCTGGCGATGTTCTTCATCATCTCGTGGAAGTACTTCGGCTTCCACATGATCCTGCTGCTGGCCGGCCTGCAGGGCATCCCGCACGAGGTCGAGGAAGCGGCGGCGATCGACGGGGCCTCGCGCCGCCAGACGATCCGCTACGTCACGCTGCCCCTGCTCGGGCCGACCCTCCGCGTCTCGGTCTTCCTCTCGGTCATCGGCGCCCTCCAGCTGTTCGACCTCATCTGGGTCACGACCGGTGGCGGGCCCATCAACGCCTCGAACACCATGGCCACCTACATGTTCGATTGGGGATTCAAGCGCTTCCAGCTCGGCTACGGCAGCGCGGTGGCGGTGATCCTGTTCGGGTTCGCCTTTGTCCTCGCCCTGGCCTATCAGCGCTGGGTGCTCCGTCGGGACATCGAAGGCGCTATGACGGCCGGAGCCGAGTAGATGGCGACGCCCGTCGCCCGGCCGGCGACCGACCCCGCGACGCGACCGATGTCCGGATCCGGGCGCCGTCCGGTCCCGATCGCCATCCGGCTGGGTCGACTGGCCTCCGCGGTCCTGCGCTACGGCCTTCTCCTGCTGGTGGCGACCGTCATCGTCGTGCCGATCGCCTATGCGATCCTGGGCGGCTTCAAGGACCCGGCCCAGCTCGCCAATGACCCGATCGGGCTGCCGAACCCGTGGGTGACCCAGAACTACGTGGACACGCTCACCTCCCCGAGCTTCTGGCGGCAGCTGGTCAACAGCACGATCATCGCGGCCTTGTCGACGGTCCTGGTCGTCCTGTTCGCTGCGCTTGCGGCGTTCGTCTTCGCACGCCGGACGTTCCCCGGCCGCGAGGTCCTGTACACGCTGTTCACGCTCGGCATCCTGTTCCCATCGGCCGTCGCGATCCTGCCCCTGTTCATCCTCGTCCGTGACCTCGGGCTGCTCGACAACCCGCTCGGGATCGCCCTTCCCGAGGCGGCCTTCGGCCTGCCCTTGACGGTCGTCATCCTCCGGCCCTTCTTCCGGAGCATCCCGATCGAGCTCGAGGACGCCGCGTCGATCGACGGATGCGGGTCGTTCGCGTTCTTCTGGCGGATCCTGCTGCCGCTCTCCCGGCCGGTCCTCGCGACGGTCGGGGTGCTGGCCATCGTGGCGTCATGGAACCAGTTCCTGCTCCCGCTCGTGATGCTGTCCGATGAGTCGAACTGGACGCTCCCCCTCGGGGTCACGAACTTCTCGACCCAGTACACGACCGACACGGCGCGGATCCTCGCCTACACGACCCTCGCCCTCGTGCCCGCGCTCGTCTTCTACCTCTTCGCGGAGCGCCAGCTGGTGGGCGGCCTGACCCAGGGATCGGTGAAGGGATGACGACCGCAGCGCTGCCCTATCGCAATCCGGGCGTGCCGACGTCGGCTCGCGTCTCGGACCTTATCGCCCGGATGACCCGGGACGAGAAGATCGCCCAGCTGAGCGCCGTATGGGCGTTCGAGGTGGTCGGCGAGGATGGTCCCGATCGCGAACGGCTCCGGGCCCTGGCGTGCCACGGTCTTGGCGAGATCACCCGGCTCGCCGGCTCCACGAACCTGCGCCCGCTTGCGGTCGCCCGCGCCGCGAACGCGATCCAGCGCTTCCTGGTCGACGAGACCCGGCTCGGGATCCCGGCGATCATCCACGAAGAAACCCTCCACGGCCTGCTCGCCCTCGACGCTGCGTGCTTCCAGCAGTCGATCGGTGCCGCGGCCACCTTCGACCCCGACCTCGTCGGCCGGGTGGCCGCCTCGATCCGTCGCCGGATGCTGGCGACCGGGGCGCGCCACGCCCTCAGCCCGGTCCTCGACATCGCGCGCGATCCGCGCTGGGGCCGGATCGAGGAGACCTACGGAGAGGATCCGTACCTCGCGGCCGAGCTCGGCTCGGCCTACATCCGCGCGCTCCAGGGACCCGATCTCCGCGACGGCGTGCTGGCGACCGGCAAGCACCTCGTCGGCCACGGCCTGGCCGAAGGTGGCCTCAATCAGGCGCCGGTGCACCTCGGCCCGCGAGAGCTGCACGACGAGCAGCTCCTCCCGTTCGAGGCGGCGGTGGTCGAGGCCGGCCTGGCGAGCGTGATGCCGGCCTATTGCGACGTGGACGGGCTCCCCTGCCACGCCTCGCGCGAGATGTTCACGACGATCCTCCGCGACCGCTGGGGGTTCGACGGCATCGTCGCCTCCGACTACGCGGGGATCGAGATGCTCCAGACCGCCCACCGCCTGACCGATGACCCCGAGGTCGTCGCGGCGATGGCGCTCGAGGCCGGCGTGGACCTCGAGCTGCCCCGGCTGTCGGCATACGCCGGCCCGCTCCGGGCTGCCCTCGAGGCCGGGCGGATCGACGAGCAGCTCCTCGATGAGGCCGTCGGCCGGATCCTGCGCATGAAGTTCCGCCTGGGCCTGTTCGAACACCCGTACCGGGACGAACCCACCGAGGCGAAGCTGGCCGAGCTGGCCGACGACGAGGCGCGGGTCGGCCTCGAGCTCGCCCGGCGATCGCTGGTCCTCGTCACCAACGACGGGACCTTGCCGCTGGCGCCATCGCTCCGGCGGATCGCGGTGATCGGGCCGGGAGCGGACAGCCCGCGCGAGTTCCTGGGCGACTACAGCCACCTCGTCCACGTCGAGACGCTGGTCGCGACGCGGCGGAGCGGGAGCCAGGCGTTCGGGATCATCGCGGAAGGCGCGTCGGTGGTCGTCGAGGACGAGCTCGCCGGGCGCCCGACCCTGCTCGACGCGCTCCGAGCGCGGCTCGACGCCTGCGAGATCCTCCACGCCCGGGGGACCGGCATCCGCGACGGGTCCGACGCGGAGATCGTCGAAGCCGTGGAGATCGCCCGTCGATCCGACGTTGCGATCGTCGTGGTCGCGGAGCGATCCGGGCTGACCGCGGACTCGACGACCGGCGAATTCCGGGATCGACGCGACCTCGGGCTGTTCGGTCGCCAGCAGGAGCTGCTCGACGCGGTGGCGGCAACGGGGACACCGGTCGTACTGGTCGTCGTCAGCGGTCGACCGCTCGCCTTGGAGCGGGCGGCCGGGCGATGCGCCGCGATCCTGCTCGCGTGGGTCCCGGGCGACGCCGGCCCGGAGGCGATCACCGACGTCCTGACCGGAGCCAGCGACGCGAGCGGACGCCTGCCGGTCACGATGCCGCGCCATGTCGGCCAGGTCCCGCTCACCTACCGGCACCATCCGACCGGGGGACGGTCGAACCCCCTCGGCGACCACGTCGACGGCCCGACGAGTCCGCTGTGGCCGTTCGGGTTCGGGCTGTCCTACACGCGCATCGAGCTGTCCGATCTGCGCCTGGACCGGACGCTGGTGCCGACCCGGGACGGCGAGGTGACGGTCGAGGTCGACGTCGTCAACATCGGCGGATCGGCCGGCGACGAGGTCGTGCAGCTCTATGTCCGGGACGAGGAGGCGACGGTCGCCCGGCCGGTCCGCGAGCTTCGCGGCTTCCGAAGGGTCCACCTCCAGCCCGGCGAGCGACGGACGGTCGAGTTCACCCTCCACGCGGAGCAGTTCGCCTACACGGGTGCCGACATGCGACGGGTCATCGAGCCGGGGCGGGTGGGCATCTTCGTCGGGCGTTCGTCGGACGACCTGCCGCTGTGCGCGACCATCGAGTTGACCGGGCCGGTCATCGACCTCGCGGTCCGTCGACGCTTCCTGACCAGGACGGCCGTGCGGTAGGTCGTCGCCTGCAGGGTCGCCCACTGTCGCGCCTCGACATGGCGGCCCGATACGGCCGTACTCTGGATCGCCGGACGCCCTCCTTCGGCGCCTCGACCAGCGCTTCGCCACCCTGACCGGCGGTGGCCGCGACCTGACGGCGCGCCAGCAGACGTTGGTATCACCCCTTGTCGCAGCCGGTCGGGCAGATCGTCGCCGATGGTGAGGCCCAGCCCCAATGCGACGGACGAGGCTCCCCGAGTTGGCGTCGCGCCGGCCGATTGCTAGAATGCAGTCCTCCCGAGCGGGAGTAACTCAGTTGGCAGAGTGTCTGCTTCCCAAGTCTCGGACTGTCAGCGCTGTGTCTTCCCTCGTGGAAACCCCCTCGTTTGGACCACTGTTATCTTCTGTCGTCGAGAGCGGATAACAACAGAGGGATTCCCCCGCTAGAGCGTCTACGAGGGCGCCGGATCGAGCGTCTGCCTTTCCGTATCTGCTCCGGATTCGGCGCCGATCGGGCCGTCGACAGCGGATACGTGGTGAAACCCCTCGTGGAGTATCCGGTCCGAGAACGCGGGCAGGTAGGCGCTCTTGGACAGGCCACGCAGATAACTCCCGGCTGAGACGGCAACACAGCACGTTCGTGTTGCCTTGGTCACCGGGGCGGCCAGCTCTAGACGGGAAGGTCAAAGAAACGAGCCGCATTCTCGCCGAGGATGGCGCGCTTCTCGCCATCGGACAGCACTGGCAGTTCCATCACCAACTCGACCGTCCGGTCGATGTCGTACCAAGGGAAGTCGGAGCCCATCATCACGCGTCCCACGCCGACCGTCTGGATGAGCTCTACGAACTCGTCGCGTGTTGGTGCCCTCTCCGCTCCGAGCCACTGGACGATCTCGCACAGGTCGAAGTGCACCTGCGGGAAGTCGCTTGCGATTGCCGGCAGCTCGCGCCAGGACTGGCCGCCCATGTGCGCGAGCACGATCCGGAGACCAGGAAAGCGCGATAGGACCGGGCGGAAGGACGCCGGCGTGCCGATCCCTGAGCCGTCTCGGCTGGGCCCCGCGTGGGAAACGATGTACAGGCCGAGCTCGTGGCACGCTGCGAACAGCGGAAACATCGACTCGTCCCGGAAGTCGAGCCGCTGCAACGGCGGATGCAGCTTGATACCTCGCGCACCCTCGTGATGCGCCATGTTCCGTAGATGCGCGACGTGGTCGTCGATGCTCATGATCTCCGGGTCGACCGCGAGAAGCGGGAAGAACCGCCGGTCGGAGCGCGCCTCGTCGCACAGCCATTGGTTGAACGCGATCAGGTCGTCGCGGGCCGGTATTTCCGGACGAACCACGTCGAGCAGGTTCGTCACGACCGCCACGCTGCAGCCGGCTGCGTCCATCGCGCGGACGCAGCTGTCCATGTCGCCGGAGAGATCGCTGAAGGTGACGCCCTCGCGCTGGCCGTACTCCCAGATCTCGTAACCGACCTTGCCTCGCTCACCTTCCTCCGCGGTGCGGTAGACGTGGACGTGGGTGTCCACGATGAGCGGCGCGGGCATGTCTTTCTCCTTCCTGGTTCCAGGTCGGTCGCCGGACGAGTCGGGAACGCTCAGCTGGCGGCGTCGGCCAGGCGGCGCAGCTCGGCACGTTCGCCGCGTCGATCCACCCAGCGCTGCCTGGGCGGTGATGTGGCCGAGGAACTCGACGATCGTGTGCGCGGCGAGGTAGGACGTGATCCCCGTCCCGATGTCGAGCAGTGGGTTCACCTCGACGAGGTCGAACCCGACGACGTTGGTGTGCTCGGCGAGGCCGATCAGTGTCGCGCGCAGCTCGTTGTACGTGAGGCCGTCGGGCTCGGCAGAGACACAGCCTGGGACCAGCGGCATGTCCAGCACGTCGATGTCGATGCTCACATAGACTGGCGCGTCCTGGGCGAGTCCCTCCACGATCCCACGGGCCGACAGGTCGCGGAACTCGTCCATAGCGATGACCGCATTGCCGTCGTCGGCCGACTGGTGGACGTCGTCCATTCCATTGCGGATCGAGCGGATACCGATCTGCGTGATCGAGGCCACGTGTGGCATCGCGCGAATGTGCCGCATCGGATGGGTGTTCGTGTACATGAACCCGTGGCGGAACGGTGAGTAGTCGATGTGCGCATCGAAGTGGACCACGTGGACCGGCTCGTTCCAGGCGCGCACGACGGGCGCGCTGACCGCATGGTCACCGCCGATGACGATGGGCAGGGCACCCGTCCTGAGGATCCCGCGCATCGCCTCGGTGATGTTGTCCCATGTCCCCTCAGGGTTGGTGGGGCGCACGTCGACATCGCCGAGATCCGCGATCCGTTCGTGGCGCAGCTCGTACTCGAGGTACTTCCGGTCGGTCCGGCCGTCGTAGTAGCCATCGGCCCCGAACCGGAGTGAATGCTGGCGGATCCCGCGTGGCCCAAAACGGGAGCCGGGGAGGAATGGCGACCCCTCGTCGGTCGGGATCCCGAGCACGGCGATGTCCGCGTCGAGGTGGGCCAGGTCCGACTGCATCGGCGCGCGTAGGAAGGTGGGGATGCCGCTGAACGGGTAGGCATCGCGGCCAGCGAGGCCGCCGAGCTCGTGATCGGGCACGGGTGCACTCCTCGGGTTCAATCTGGGCGGTCACTCGGCCGCTCTAGTCGGTCGCTCGGCCGCTCCTGGAGGGATGGGCCGAACGGGTTCGGGCGCCCCGGTTGCGGTCCGGGGCGCCCCAGCCGTGCCGCCCAGGGCGGCGGGTGGTGCGGCTAGAAGGTCACCGCCCCGCTCTTGAGGTCGTCGATGGCCTTCTGGACCGCGTCGCGGGCTTCCTGCGGGACCCTGTCGGCGTAGGCGCCGAATCCGACGACGCCTTCTTTGGCGCCCTCGATGTGGGCCTTGCCATCGAGAGGCTGCGTGATCGCGTTGTACACGACGAGCGAGGCATCAGACAACGCCGCACCGATGTGCGACTTCGGCCCGAGCTTGCTCTCGTCGGCATACAGCCCGATGGACATCACGCCCTTGTCGTCGGCGGCCGCGAAGACGCCCGCGTCGGCGGCGTCGAGCACATGGCCCATCACGTCGGCACCGTCAGCGATGAGTGCGAGGGAGGCCTCGCGCGCCTTGTCGACGTCCGCCCAGTCTCCGGTCACGCTCGTCTTGATCTGCGCCGCTGGGTTGACCGACTTGCAGCCGTCCTGCCATCCCTTGATCGCGTCGTTCGCGATCGGGATCGTCTCGCCGACGACCACGCCGACCTTGTTCGTCTTGGTCATCTTGCAGGCGAGGACGCCCGATAGGTAGCCCATGTCGCCGTAGCTGAGCGCGAGTGAGGTGACGTTCGCGGCGCTCTTGTCGCCGTTGATCACGACGAACTGGACATTCGGAAACTCCTGCGCGACCTGGAGGGCAGAGTCCATGTACTCACCCCCGTGGCCGATGACGATGTTGTTGCCCTGCTGGGCGTAGTTGCGGAACGTCTCGACCTGCTGGTCCTGGGTAACCTTCTCGGTATAGGCGATGGTGGCCCCGGCCTGCGTCTCGGCCTTCTTAAGGCCCTCGTACCCGGCCTGATTCCACGAGCCGTCATCGACGAGCCCGGGGAACAGCGCCGCGGCTTTGACGCCACCGGCAGCCGCGCTGCTGGCCGCCGACGGCGCAGTGCTGGCCGCCGGTGCGGAACTGGGTGCCGGTGCCGAGGTCGCTGCGGGCGTGGAGCTGCACGCCGCGAGAAGGGCAGCTGCGCTCATCGCGATCGCAGCCAATCGTCTAGTCGTCACGAACGATCTCCTCCTGCTAGTCCATCCAGGCGGCGTCTGCCGCCGGGTGCCGCCATCGGGCGGCGCCTCATAGGTCCCCCACGACGACGTCCCCGAACTCGCCGACGATCGCCGCAGCGACACCGGCCACGGCATCGTTGAGCAGCGCGTGGCCCGCCTCGGCCGATCCCCGCGAGGGGTCGGAGAGGACACCCGACGCGGGGACGAGCCCGTCGGGCTGCGGGTACATGTCGTAGACCGGCACGCTCTCGAGGCCGTCGGGCGTGATCGCCTCGCGGCGGACGAGCTCCGGCCGCGCGGCGAGCATCACCGACGTCTCGAGATGCGCGGCGTGCTCGAGCGCCCAGCCCGGGAAACCGTCCGGCCACGCCCGGTCAAGCGTCTCCTGGCGGATGGGGTCGACCCACAGGATCTTCATGACCCGCAGGTCGTCGGGGGCCCCCGCATCTAGCACGAGGTGGATGCCCTCGTGCAGGAACATGTTGTTCTCGTAGTGCCCGTCGAGCACCACGATCCGTCGCGCGCCGTGCCGGACGAGGGCCGTTAGGACGTCACGGATAACAAGGATCAGGGTCTGGCCGGTCAAGCTGGTCGTACCCGTGAAGATCTCGCCTCCGCCCGAGCGCGGGGCCGACCGGTAGCCATATGGGATCGTGGGCGCCACGATCGCGCCGACTCGCTGCGCAACGCGCTTGGCGATCTCGCTGACCGCGAGCGCATCGGAGCCGAGCGGGAGGTGGGGGCCATGCTGCTCGGTCGACCCGACAGGCACGATGACCACACGTTCGCCGACCAGCGCCGCGTACTCCGGCCAGGTCATCTCCGCCATGAGCACCCTCGCGGGTCTGTCGTCCAGCATCGCACCTCCTTCGCTCACGTTCCGAGGCCAGGAATTCCGCGCCGGCCTCGCGCCTGAGTCGCTGGCCGTCATCCCTCCTCCCGCCGGTATGGGCGACCGAGGGTCAGCGGGGGAGTCGTACGTCCGATCGCGCCCGCGATCGCGAGTACCGCGAGCAGGTACGGCAGCATCACGAAGAACTGGTAGGGGATGCCGATCGAGAGCGCCTGGGCGCGAAGCTGGAAGGCGTCGGCGGCGCCGAACAGCAGGCACGCGATGCCCGCGAGGATCGGGTTCCAGCGGCCGAACACGATCGCACCGAGGACGATGAAGCCGCGGCCGGCGGTCATCCCGGGCGTGAAGTAGCGCACCGCACCGAGGGCGAGCGCGGCACCGCCGAGGCCGGCCATCATCCCGCTGAAGATGACCGCGGCGTAACGGGTCCGGGCCACCGATAGCCCTGCGGTATCCACCGCCAGCGGGTGGTCGCCGGCGGCCCGGATGCTGAGGCCCCAGGTCGTGCGAAACAGCACGAACGCCGCGACGAACGGGAGCACGTACGCCACGTACACGATGATCGACTGGTCGAAGAGGATTGGACCGAGGACCGGGATGTCGGCCAGGACCGGGATGTGCACGGTCGGGAAGCCCGCGACGCGCTCCCGGCCCACGGTGCCCCAAACCGCTCGGTAGAGCGTGTTCGTCAGACCGAGCGCGAGGATGTTGATCGCCGCCCCGGAGATGATCTGGTCGGCGCGCCGGGTTATCGAGAGATAGGCGTGGACGAACGCCATCCCGCCGCCGGCGACCATCGCTGCGATGGCGGCCAGCAGCGCCGCTGCCTCAGGATCGGCGGAGCCGACGAAGTAGCTCACCGCGACCGAGACGAACGCGCCCGAGAGCATCATGCCTTCGATCCCGATGTTGAAGACGCCGCTCCGCTCGGCGTATACGCCGCCGACTACGGCGAGGATCAGGGGCGTCGCGAGCCGGATCGCGGCGCTTCCCCAGTCGGTCAGGAACGCGACGTCAAGCTGCATCGATCAACGAGTCCTGCGCTACCCGTGGCTCGCGCGCCGCACGTGCCCCGGCCCAGCCGCGGAGGGGCCCAAGGATGAGGAAGAGGATCGTCAGCGCCTGGATGATGAGTACGATCGAGGTCTCGATACCGGTCGACTGCTGCATCGAGTTGGCCCCGGCCCGGAGCGCGCCGAAGAACCCCGAGGAGACCACCACGCCGAGCGGGTTCGAGTTCGCGAGGAGCGCAACGGCGATCCCGTCGTAGCCGTAGCCCGGCGAGAACCGGTCGTACAGTCGATAGCGCAGACCGATCACCTCAACGGCTCCGGCGAGCCCCGCGATGCCACCCGACAGGAGCATGACCGTCATGATCTCCCGCGCGCTCTTGACCCCCGCGAACCGGGCCGCGAGTGGGCTGGCCCCGAGCATCCGCATCCGGAACCCGAACCGGGTGTATCCGATGACGACCCACAGCACGATCGCGAGCACGACCCCCAGCACGAGACCGGCATGGAGGCTGGTGCCTCGGAGCAAGATCGGAAGCTTCGCGTTTGCCTCGATCGCGGGCGACTGCGCATACGCGGCACCGCGCTCACCCATCGGCCCGGCGATGGGATCGACGAGGTAGCTCACGAGCTGAATCGCGACGAAGTTAAGCATGAGCGTGGTGACGACCTCGCTCACGCCGCGATACGCCCGGAGGTAGCCCGGCACGAAAGCCCACGCGGCTCCGCCCGCGAAGCCGGCCAGCAGCGCAAGGGGGACGTGCACGATCGCCGGCAGACCGAGCGGGGCAATGGCGACGGCGCCGCCGAACGCGGCGCCTAGGTACATCTGGCCCTCGGCACCAACGTTGAACACGCCGGCCCGGAAGCTCACGGCGACGGCGAGCCCGGTGAACAGGATCGGCGTCATGCGCACGGCCGTCGTCGCAAGTGCCGTCTGCGACCCGAAGGCGCCGCTGAGCATCGATCCGAAGGCCTTGAACGGGTCGGCACCGACAAACAGGACGATCGCCGCCGAGACGAGGAACGCGAGCAGGACCGACACCAACGGCGTGACCAGCCGGTACGCGGCCGTGCGGGCCATCTCCGTCGCGCTGTAACCCCGTCCGACCCCGATCATGCGACCGCACCTTGGTCGATCGACGCGAGCGAGCTGCCCATCATCATCTCGCCGATGGGGCCGAGCAACGTAGGATCAGGCGGTACCTCGCCCATCAGCTGGCCCTGGTGCATCACGATCACGCGGTCGCTCAGCGAGAGCACCTCCGAGAGCTCGGTCGAGACGAACACCACAGCGGCGCCGCGATCGCGCTGACGACGGATGAGGTTGAGCACAGACTCCACCGCACCGACGTCGAGCCCGCGAGTCGGCTGCGATGCCACCAGGAGCGCGGGGTCCTCCTGCGTCTCGCGCGCAACCACGACCTTCTGCTGGTTGCCGCCGGACAGGGAGCGAACCGGCGCGAGCGGTCCTGGGCAGCGGATATCGAACGCCGCGATTTGCTCGGCAGCGTGCTCCCGGATCCGCCGCCAGCGGAGGAACCCGTGGACCGAGAACGGTGGCCGCTGATACGACTTGAGGACAAGATTCTCCGACACATCGAAGTCGCCGATGAGGCCTTGGTGGTGCCGGTCCTCCGGGACGAGCCCGAGCAATCCCGGGGTCCGCAATGCGACGGACGGGGGACGACCATCGATCGCAATCCGGCCTGCTGTGATCGGTCGCAGCCCGGCGATACACTCGACGAGCTCGCGCTGGCCGTTCCCGTCCACACCGGCGACACCCAGGATCTCGCCCTTGCGGACGACGAGGTCGATTCCCTGTAGCCCCGGCGTCCCGCGGTCGGTAAGACAGCTGACGCCCTCGATCACGAGCACGGGATCCGTGCCTGTCACGGGCGGCGAGGTCCGGTCCAGCGAGACCTCGCGGCCAACCATCATCGAGGCGAGCTCGTGTGGCGTCGCGTCTCGCGTCGGCAGGCTGCCGGTCACCCGGCCGAGGCGCAGCACCGTTACCCGGTCACTTACCTCACTGACTTCTGACAGCTTGTGACTGATGAAGACGATCCCGCGGCCCTCTGACGCGAGGTGGCGCATGATCCGGAACAAACCAGCCACCTCGGAAGGGGCGAGGACGGCCGTCGGCTCGTCGAGCACGAGTAGTCGCGCGCCACGGAAGAGTGCCTTCAGGATCTCCAGCCGCTGCTGCGCACCGACCGACATCTGCCAGACCGACGCATCCGGGTCGACTCCGAGCTCGTATTCGCCAGCCAGCTCGGCCAGGCGCCGCCGGGCGGTCGTGAGATCGAGCACCGGCCCGCGGCCCGAGCGCATGCCCAAGATCACGTTCTCGGTCGCGGTCAGGTTCGGCACGAGCATGAACTGCTGGTGCACCATGCCGATCCCGTGTGCGACCGCCTCATGGGGCGAGCCGATCGTGATCCTCTTCCCGTCCAGCAGGATCTCGCCGTTGTCGGGCTGGAGGAGCCCGTAGAGCACCTTCATCAGGGTGCTCTTGCCGGCGCCGTTCTCGCCTAGCAGGGCATGGATCTCGCCGGCATGGACATCGAGCGTCACGGCGTCGTCCGCGAGCAGCCGGCCGAACCGCTTGGTGATGCGGTCCATTCGCAGGAGCTCAGGCGCCTGGCGGCCGCCATCGTCCAACCCACGCCCTCCGACTCGCCAGACTTCGGCGTTGACGGCCGAGTGGCCGGACGATAACCTGTCGGCTGTCGACAGTCAACGGCAATCGCGACGGTCCCGCGGGTATGCTCCCCGGCGATGACAGGAAGGAGGGCGTGACCACGACCGACGACCGAGACCTGCCGGCACTCGCCCGCACGAGTCTCTCGGACGCCACGACTGAGCTGCTCCGCGAGCGGATCCTCAAGGGCGCCTTCGCGCCCGGTGAGCGGCTGATCGAGGTCGAGATCGCACGCCAGCTGGGGACCAGCCGGGGACCCGTGCGCGAGGCGCTCGCGGTCCTGCGCGCCGAGGGTCTCGCGCGCGACGAACCCGGCCGCGGGACCTACGTCACGGCGTTGCGCGACAGGGATGTGGAGGAAGTGTACGACGTGCGTGCGGCCCTCGAGACGGGCGCGGCCTTCCTCGTGATCGAGCGCAACGACCCAGCGGTGATGGACGCCCTCGAGGCCGCGCTCGCCGAGATGCGAACGGCTGCGGCAAGACATGATCGCGCGGCCTTCGTCGAGGCCGACCTGTCCCTCCACGCCGCCTTGTGCCGCGGTTCCGGCAACGAGCGGCTGTACCGCATGTCCGAGACCCAGACGGGGCTGTTGCGAGCGCTGATAAGGCTCGAGACGGAGCGAGTCGTCGAGCGTTTCGAACCCTTGCTCGAGGAACACTCAAACCTCGTGGCCGAGATTCGGTCGGGTGACCGCTTGCGGGCCGCAACGGCCGCGTGGTCGCTGTTCCGGCGAACGAGCCAGGTCCTCGTCGGCCACAGGGAGCCGAATCCAGACGCACCGCCCAGGTCGACGACGGGGCGCAAATCGCAGGACTAGCCGCAGCCGATACACATGAAAGGCAGGACGATGGGCGACTTCTACGAGCAGCCGAAGGCCCCCCGCGACATCCCGCATCTGCTCGTCCCAGAGCTGCGCAAGCGTCTCCACTGGAACGATGCCCACGAGTGGCGGGTCAACAACTGGATCGAGCCATGGGACTGGCAGTCGCCGTTCGACGTTGGGCTCATCAGCGTCCCGTCGAGCAAGACATCGATCCTCGCCAACGGCGCCTACGGCGCTCCGAACTCGATCAAGGAGTCTTGGGCGATCAACACGACGTACACGCCCGACTACGACGTCGACCTCGCGGAGCTGAAGGTGCGCGAGATCGGCGACGTCGCCACCCCGGTGCTAGACCTGCGGCAGGGGATCGAGGACATCGAGGAGAGCCTTCGTGGCATCTTCACCCAGCCCGAGCGGTTCCTCCCGATCGTCATCGGGGGGGACCATGCCATCACCGCGCCATCGGTGCGCGCGTTCTGCAAGGCAAACCCCGACAAGCAGGTCGGCCTGATCCACTTCGACGCCCACAACGATGTGCGAGTGATGGACCACGGCCCGACGAACGGGACGCCTATCCGCGGCATCCTCACCTCCGGCGTCCGAGTGTCGGGGAAGAACCTCGTCCAGGTCGGCATCCACGGCTTCATGAACGCCAGCTACTACAAGCGCTGGGTCGAAGGAAAGGGCGGGACGATCATGACCGCCCGTTCCATCCGCCGGCGCGGCATTGAGGAGACGATCCGGGAGGCGATCGAGATCGCCGGCCGCGACACCGACGCCATCTACGTCACTGTCGACATCGACGTCCTTGAGCTCGGGTACGCGCCCGGGACCGCTGCGGCGACGGCCGACGGACTCCACCCGACCGACCTGTTCGAGGCGCTGTTCATCCTCGGCCAGGACCCGCGCGTCGCGGCGATCGACTTCGTCGAGCTCGACCCGTACCGCGACGTCGCTGAGATCACCACGCGCACGTTCAACTCGGCGATGCTCACCTTCCTCGCCGGGTACTTCCTGCGCGTCAAGGACGGCTACAAGGGATACGACGACACGCCGATCACAGAGTGGTGATCGGTGAAGGCGATCGTGGTCGAACGGCCCGGTGGGCTCGAGGAACTTCGAGAGGCCGATGTGCCCGAGCCCACTGCCGGGCCCGGCCACGTCCTCGTTCGCGTTGCCGCCGCCACGGTCAACTGGGGGGACGTCCAGAAGCGGGAGGGCATCTACCCGGACCCGGTCGAGTACCCGGCGATCCTGGGCATGGAGGTCGCGGAAATCGTTACCGAGACCGGGCCGGGCGTGCCGGTCTCGTGGGCCGGTCGACGAGTCTCCGCGCTCTGTGGCCCTCGGCTGCTAGGTGGGTACGCCCAGGTCGTAGCGGTGCCGGCGGAGTATCTCCTGCCGCTCACGCAAGAGCTGGCCTGGCACGATGCGGTCGCATTCCCTCTCGCGTCGCTAACGGCGTGGCACCTTCTGCGGAGTGCCTTCTCGGTCGCCGCGGGCGAGGTCATTCTGGTCCACGCGATCAGTGGCTCGGTGGGACTCGCCCTCACTCAGATCGGGACACTCCTGGGTGCGACCGTGATCGGGACGGTCGGGGATGCGACGAAGGGGGACATGGCCCGGGCGCTCGGCGCGGCGCTCGTGATCGACCGGAGCCGCGAGGACTTCGTGGACGCGACGATGCGGTTCACGGGTGGCCGCGGAGTCGATCTCGTCATCAATTCGCTCGGCGCCTCCATCCTGCCTCGCAGCTTCGACGCGCTCCGGACGTACGGGCGCGTCATCAACATCGGTGAGGCAGCGGGAGAGCCGGACTTCAACGTCCGGAAGAGGCTGTACGAGCGTTCCACCTCGCTCGCTGGCTTCGAGGTGCTCCATGCGGTGCCGGGCTCCGAGCGATGGGCGGCGGGCGTCTCGTTCGTCCTCGCCCACGTCGCGGACGGGAGGCTGCGGATCCCCGTGGGCCTCGTCCGGCCACTCGACCGCGTCGCGGAGCTGCACGCGGCGCTGATTGGCCGTGGGACGACTGGAAAGCTCGTGATCGACGTGGACCCGTTGCTCCATTGACCGACCTTGAGCAGCTGCCCACGGCGGTGCTCCTGTCGGGCGGCACCTTGGTCACGATGGATCCGGACCGGCGGGTCATCGAGGACGGTGGGCTGCTGGTCGTCGACGATCGGATCGTGGCGGTCGGTGAGCGGGCCGCGATCGAGGCGGAGGCGGCAGTCTTGTTGTCGACGCCGCCAGCGGCCTGCGCTCCGATCGAGCGGATCGACTGCTCGCGCCAGCTCATCGTGCCCGGGTTCGTGAACACCCACACACACCTGTTCCAGGGCCTGCTCAAGGGCCCCGGCGACGACCGCCCGTTGTATCGATGGCTGCGCGAGATCACGGTCCCAGCAGGCGCTGCCCTGACCGAGGAGGATTGCGAGGCCGCCGCGGCACTGGGGGCGGTCGAAGCGATCCGATCGGGCGCCACGACGATCGTTGACTTCATGTACGCGCATCCGCGCCCGTTCCTCGCGGACGCAGTCATCCGCGGCCTCGAGCCGACCGGGCTGCGCGCCCTTGTCGCGCGCGGGTTCGTCACGCACGGTCAGGAACACGGGGTACCACCCGCGTTCATCGAGCGGTTGGACTGTGCGCTCGCGGACGTCGCACGACTCCGCGCCGCTCACGCCTCGCCCGGCTCGCTTATCACGGTCGGGGTCGCGCCGTGCCTGCTCTGGATGGTCGATGAGTCCGGCCTCCGCGCGACGCGCGAGTTCGCGGACGCTACGGACACGCTCATCACGTACCACTTGGCCGAGACAGCGTTCGAGGTTGAGCTGTCGGCGCGCATGCATGGCGTCCCCGAGACCGAGTTCCTGGAACGGATCGGATTCCTCGGTCCCGACCTGCTCGCGGTTCATTGCACCAAGCTCGATGCCGACGCGGACATCGCCCGACTCCGTCGACACGACGTGCGCGTCTCGCACAACCCGGTGAGCAACATGTACCTCGCATCGGGTGTCGCGCCCGTTGTCGCGATGGATCGCGCCGGCCTGACGATCGGCCTCGCGACCGACGGCCCGGCGAGCAATAACAACCAGAACATGCTCCAAGTGCTCAAGTTCGCGGCACTGTTGCATAAGGTGGCTCACGAGGATGCAGAGGCGATGACTGCGCCACGCGTGCTCGAGATGGCGACGATCGGCGGGGCGCGTGCGGTGGGGATGGATCGTGAGATCGGCTCGCTGGAGATTGGCAAGCGCGCGGACATCGCGGTGTTCGCGCTTGACGGCGCGTTCGTGTCGCCGGTCCATGAGCCCGTGTCGTCGCTCGTCTATGCCACCTCCGGGAGCGAGTGTCGGACGGTTCTCGTGGATGGCCGCGTCCTGATGCGCGACGGACATCTCACGACGATCGACGAAGAGGCCGTGCTTGATCGAGCTCGCCGCGCGGCCCGCGCCCTTACGAAACGAGCCGGCATCGGCTCGAAGCGTCCCTGGGTTGAGGGGACTACGCACGGCCTCTGACCATTGGCCGCCTGGGCTACCTCACCCCGGGCGAATAGCTGGCCTCCGTCGGGATCGAGGTGTAACGGACGTACCGCACGAGTACAAACCGTTGAGCGCCCGCGCCACCTCGTCTAGAATGTGGCTCTCCCGAGCGGGAGTAACTCAGTTGGCAGAGTGTCTGCTTCCCAAGCAGAATGTCGCGGGTTCGAATCCCGTCTCCCGCTCCACCTCCCCCTTTCGTGCTGAGCACGACACGCTGACCACGCCCGCGGCTTCCTGATTGCCGCACGGAAGCGCTCGGTTGGCGTGCCACCGCGCTTGCATCGGGCTACAGCGGCTGAAAGCCAGGCACGGCCGCGGCGATCGGGTGGCGTCGTCTCCCCGACACACTCCGCTCCGTATGCAGCGGGATGAGCGTCGGCCCAGAATGTCGACGTGCTCCCGGCAACCCGCTACGCAAGAAGCTTCGACGTGGTCCACATCGCCTACCAGATGATCGGTCATGCGGACCTGGACCTCGTCCTGTCGCCCGGCTACCCGTGGGCGCCCGTACCGGACGACCGGGCGTGGCTCGACAATCTGGAGCGAAACTGGGGTCGTGGCCGACTGTTCAGGGAAGGTCCCGCGGGATCGCGGGTGGGCGACGGGCACGACGAGGAATGGTTTGCCAAGCTCGAGCGGCTCGCCGCGAGCCGATGAGTGGCACCTCTACGCCCTCGCGGCCTGACTCCGTGCAGGAGATCCGCGAGCAGCTCGCGGCGTCGCTCCAGGCCCTCCGCCGGGTCCTGCTGAACCCCGACCTCCGCCGGCTCGAGGTCGCGTGGACGCTGTCGATCGCCGCTCAATGGGCCCTGATCGTCGCCCTCCTCGTGTACGCCTACCAGCGGGGCGGGGCTGCGGGCGTCGGGATCCTGGGCCTCGCTCGCACGCTGCCGACGCTGTTCGGGGTCCCGCTCGCCTCGACCCTGGGCGACCGATACCCGCGGATCCGCGTGCTCCTGGGCGTCTATGTGATGGCCTTGGCGACTGGCGTCGCGGCCGCGGTGGCCCTCGCCCTGGAGGCGTCCATCCTCATCGTCCTGGTCATCGCGGCCGGCAACGCCGTGGCGGTCGCCGCGATCCGTCCGCTCCAGAACACGATCGTGCCCGGGCTCGCTCGATCGCCCGCGGAGCTCGTCGCCGCCAACGTCGTCAGCAGCACCGGCGAAGGGATCGGCCTCCTCGTAGGCCCTGGCCTCGGTGGCGTCTTGCTCGTGTTCGGAACGGCAGTGGTCGCGACCGCAGGAGCGCTGGGGATGGCATTGGCGACGATCGCCTTCATGCGGATCCGCGCCCCCGTCCAGCTGCCCGACGGGGGCTCCGCGGGGCGCGACGCGGCCCGTCGGCGATCGACGCCGAGCTTCCTGGCCGGGTTCGCGGAACTCCGGAGGCTGCCGACGCCGTTCCTCGTGATGGCCGTCTTCGGTGTCCAGCCGTTCGTCCGTGGGATGCTCACCGTCCTCATCGTCGAGGCCTCGATCGGGCTCCTCGGCCTCGGCGAGCCGGGGGTCGGCCTGCTGACCGCGGCGATCGGGGCCGGCGGCATCATCGGGGCCCTCGGCAGCGTCGTGCTCGTCGGACGGCGGCGGCTCGCCCCCTTCTTCCTTCTGGGCCTGGTCTTCTGGGGGGCGCCGATCTCGGTCGTCGGCCTGCTGCCCATCGTCTGGATCGCGGTGGCCGCGATGGTGGTCGTCGGAGCCGCCAATGCCATCCTCGACGTGGCCGGCTTCACGATCCTGCAGCGGACGATCCCGAACCATGTACGGACCAGCATCATGGGCCTGTTCGAGGGCGAGATCGCGGCGACGGCGGGGCTCGGCGGGATCGTGGCACCGCTCCTCCTGGCAGCGGTCGGGGTCCAGATGGCCTTCCTCATCACCGGTGCGATCCTCCCGATCGTCGCCGCGGTCGCGTCCCGAGGCATCCTTCGAGCCGATGACGTGGCGCTCGTGCCGGATCACCAGCTTCGGCTCCTGCGCGGCATCCCGATGTTCGCGCCCCTGTCGGTGGGGACCATCGAACAGCTGGCCGCGTGCCTCGTGCCGCTCCACTTCGCGCCGGGCGACGTCCTCATGCGGACCGGGGATCCAGGCGACCGGTTCATCATCATCGACACCGGCACCGTCGAGGTCGAACAGGCGGGTGCGAGGCTCCGCACGATCGGGACCGGCGGACACGTGGGCGAGATCGCGCTGTTACGCCGGATCCCGCGCACCGCGACGGTCCGGGCCGTGGACGACACCAGCGCCTTCGGTCTCGACTCGCCGAGCTTCATCGCCGCCGTGACCGGGGACCGTGATGCAGCGATCTCCGCGGAACGCGTCGTGGACGCTCGAATGGCGAACGCCGACGAGCGGTCCCCATGATCCCGGGCGGCACTTCGGCCGGGCCGTTCCGTCGTCGCGCGCGGCGGGGCCGATCGTACGAGGGCCGCGCCGCAGTACCCGCAACGCCGGAATCGCACCGGGGCCTCCTCGCTACACGAAGGGCAACAGACAACGGCCGCTGGAGTATCGTGCGCCGGAAGGACTCGCGGCAGGCCGACGAACCTCGGGAAGCGCCGGTGGGCTGCCGGGGACGCGATGAGGGAGAGAGCGAACAAATGGCTAAGAGGGACGTGAAGCTCGAGCTGATCGGTCGCGTGCCGCTGTTCGCCGGGTGCTCCAAGAAGGACATCGAGTTCATCGGCCAGCTCGCGGACGAGGTCGATGTCGCCGCTGGCCACGTCCTCTTCCGCGAGGGCGCGATCGGTCACGAGTTCATCATCGTCATGGAGGGCGCACTTCGGGTGGAGCGACACGGGAGCGTGATCAACCACCTGGGCGCCGGCGATTTCGCGGGCGAGATCGCCCTGGTGGACGGCGGACCGCGAACCGCGACCGTGATCGCGGACATCCCGACCCGGCTCCTGCTGATCGGCCACCGGGAGTTCAACTCGCTCATGCAGAAGCACCCGACCGTCGAGCTCAAGGTCCTCCATGCCCTGGCCCGCCGCGTCCGTGCCAGCGAGCCCGAGGCAGTCTTCTAGCCGCGACTCCTTGAGGCCGCCGGCCTGCGGGGCTTACGGCCTCAGGTCCGCATGTCGCCGGGGTAGCGCCCCAGCGCCAGCTCCGGCTCCTCCGCGGTCAGCCCACGCCCGAGGCGGTCGGCGGTTCGGCGACCGCGACACTCTGACTACTCGAGTCTCGCTCGCCCCTCCACGCTCGTCCTCAGGAAGACACCCTGGCTGGGTGTCTTCTCTCGCTTGGTACGCCCGTTGAGACTCTGAGGTGATCCTCCGTCGGATCACGACCCCGGGGCGTTGCACGTTCCCGGACTACGTCACGGCGACCCTCCGCATTCGACCCGCACCTGAGGTCGCGCAGGCCCGACTAGTGCCCTCAACGACGCGAAGGGATTCGGATTCATGCGTGGTCGAGCTTGACTGCCATGCGTGGGCCTTCTATCCTTTCTCACGCATGACGGGTCCCGTGAGCAGGAGGCGATGATGGCCAGGACGCACACGACCCTCGATCTCGACCGCGACCTGTTGCGCGACGCCGCGGAGGCTCTCGGGACGACCAGGACGACCGACACGGTCCACGCCGCCCTGCGCGACGTGGTGGCCCGGCGCCGACGTGCCTGGCTGGCCCGCCGCGACTTCTCGGAGCTCGAGGCGGCCCTGCCCGACCTGCGAACCTCTCGCGTCGAGGCGGTCGAGCGACCGGGCGAGCTCGGCGGGTCGTAGATGGAGCCGGCGTCCGACAAGCCGGATCTCGCCGACACGTCGGTCTGGGCGCGCAGCGGCAAGCCCGGGCTCGAATGGTTTGCGGCGGCGCTCGAGGACGGCCGGATCGCCGTCTGCGACCAGGTCGTGATGGAGTTGCTGTGGAGCGCTCGGGACCTCGCCGACTTCCGGGCGACGGAGGCGGCCCTGCTCGCCTGCCCCTGGTTCCCGGTCGAGCCGGCCGACTGGGGCGAGGCGCGGCGGGTGTTCCGAGAGCTCGCCGCCCGCGGCCCGTTGCACCACCGGCAGGTCAAGATCCCCGACCTGCTCATCGCCGCCGTGGCCGCCCGAAACGGCCTCACGGTGGTCCACTACGACAGCGACTTCGAGAGCATCGCCAGCGTCACCGGCCAGCCCACCCGCTGGGCCGCCCCTCGCGGAACGATCTGACGGTCTCGTTCCCAAGCAGAATGTCGCGGGTTCGAATCCCGTCTCCCGCTCCACTTCCCCTCTTCGTGCTCAGCGCCACACGCCGCCTGCGCGTGAGAGCCTGCCGCTTCCTCGGGGCGATCCCGGACTCAGTCGCCCTCGCTCGGCGGTCTGGCCCACGAATGACGGCGGCTGATCCGAGGCTCGTCGGCACCGCCACGTTCCCAATCGCCCGCTGCTGCCCGAGCGATCCTTCGACCGTACCAAGCGCCGACCGGACCCGCGCTCAATCCATGGAGGAACACCGAAAGCAGGACGGTCCAGGTGACGACTCGCACGAGAGAGTCAGTCGCAGGATGCGCCGGACCCAGGTCGTCGAGTGCGACGAGCAGGAAGACCACCGATGCCAGGCCACGCGGCCCGAACCAGCCGATCAGCGCGACCGTGTCGGGTCGAAGACGCGCACCGACGAGCGAGATGGCGACCGGGAACCATCCGCACGATCGTCAGGCTGAGAAGGGCGTAGCCGACGAGAGCCGTGTCGAACCCGGCAGGATCACCGGACCGACGAGTGCGACCCCGAACATCAGCCACACGAGGTATGACGCAGCCAGTCCGATCGACTCCGCGAACTCGACGGACGGCTCCGAGCGTGCGGTCGCCGTCCGGAAGGCGATCCCGGCCCCGAACGCAGCTACGAAGCCGTTCCCGCCGACGGCGGTCGCACCCGCATACGCGAAGATCGCCAGCGCGACGACCGCGAGGGATTCGGACGCTTGCGATGCCCAGCCCCGCCTGCGGGCTTCGCTCGTGAAGCGACCGCCAAGACCGCCGACGACGATCGCGACGACGATCGCCACGGCGATCTCCTCGCCCGCACTCGATGAGCCAGCTCTGGTTCCCCGCGGTCTCTTCGGCGACAGCGATCGCCAGGGACAGGGTCACGAACGGCGCGGCGATCCCGTCGTTCAGGCCGCTCTCGATGTTGATCGCGCGGCGGATCCGGACCGGGATCGCGCGGTCGAGCAGCACGGGCAGGCTGAGTGCCGCATCGGTCGGCGCCAGGATCGACCCGAGCACCAGGGCGAAGCCAACGCCGAGTGCGGGGAACAGGAGCCACCCGACCAGCGCCCCGCCGCGATGGTCAAGCGGCAACCCGAACGCCAGCAGCCGTCCCGGGAGCCACGCGATCCCGCCGGCCTCGCGGAGCCCGATCGTCGAGGCATCCGAGAACAGGAGGAGCGCAAGGGTCAGTTCGGCGAGCACGCGGAACGGCTCGGACGTCGCCGGAGCGGTCACCGCGCCGACGCCCGCCGGCCCGAGGAGCGCCCCGACCGTCACGAGGACGATCGGACCGCTGATCGACAGTCGGTCGAGACGGACCGCAGTCAGCGCGTAGGCGAGGATCGCCAGGGCGACGAGGGCGAGTTGGGGCACCACTGTCTCCGGGGGGTCGGGCCTCTCCGATGAATGATGTCGTGACGCGGAAGCCAGTGCACGCCCGGGTGGTACGGATGCCGGGATGGGCGGTGGCCGACGGGCTACGGCGTGCGCGGGTGCGCCAGGTCGGATCGCCTTCTGGCATCTGCTGCCTGCGCCGCCTCGACGGCCCGGTGGACGTTGCCATGGATCCGGTCTCGCCCGATCAGGTCGATGAGCCCGTCCGCCGCCAGGACGTCGGAAACATCGGGCTTCAGGCGGGCCAGGCGGAGCTCCACGCCAGTCGCGTCGGTCAGTTCGAACAGCTCCTTCATCTTCGCCGCACCTTGCGAGTCCACGAAGTTCACGCCCTCGAGGTCCAGCACGAGGGAATGCAGGCCGGGCTGGCTCCCGAGGATCGCGCGGACGCGCTCGTCCAATGCCCCAGCCGTGGCGAAGAACAGGCCACCGTCGATGCGGATCACCGCCACGCCAGGGTCGGTCTCGTCGCCCGGGTGCTCGTCGAGCCCGCGGTACACCTGGGTGCCCGGTTCACGACCCAGGATCGGCATGGACGGCCGGGTCGCGACGTGGATGAGCCAGAGCAGGGACAGCACCATGCCGACGACCACGCCGAGGAGCACGCCCACCGACAACACGCCCATGACCGCCGCCACCGCGATCCAGAAGTCGAACCGCTTCACCCGGCGGAGCCGTCGAAACTCCGGGAGGTCGATCATCCCGAACACCACGGCATCGATGATGATCGCGGCGAGGACCGCCTTGGGCAGCTCGGAGAAGAGCGGCGCGAGCAGGATCAGCGTGGCAAGGACGATCCCTCCCGTGGCGAGCGAGGCGACGGGCGTCCGCGCCCCGGCCGACTCGTTCAGCGAGCTCGCCGAAAGGCTGGTCGAGACCGGCATGCCCTGGAACACGCCGGCGCCGAGATTGGCCATCCCCTGGGCGACCGACTCCTGGTCGAGGTCGATGCGATACCGATGCCTCGTGGCGAACGCCTGGGCATCGCCCGCGGTCTGGGAGAACCCGATCAGGAGCAGCGCGAAGGACGCGATGACGACGGCCGGGAAGTTCTGCGACACCAGCTCGAGCGATGGCACCTGCGGAAGCGGCAGGCCGCGCGGAACGGGGCCCACCAGCGCGACCCCGTGCGCTCCAAGGTCGAACAGGACGGAGCCGACGAGACCGCCGACCACGAGGACGAGCGCGCCGGGGATCCTTGGAAGCGCGAACCGAAGCCCGAGGATGACGGCAAGGGCCACCAGCCCGACCAGCAGTGTCGCCGGGCTGAGATCGCCCAGGCCGCGGACCCACGACGCGAACTCCTGCCAGGCATTCACGCCGTCGGCGGTGGTCCCGGTGAGCTTGGGCAGCTCGCCGATGACGACGTCGATGGCGGCGCCGGCCAGGAAACCGGTCACGACCGCCCGCGAGAGGAAGCTGGCCAGCCAACCCAGCTTGAGGATGGCGACCAGCAGGAACAGGGCTCCGGTCACGATCGCGATCGCCGCCACGAGCTGCGCCGCTTCGTTGCCGCTCAGGCCGGTCACCAGGACGGCGCCGCCGGCGACGGCCGCGAGCGACGAGCTTGGGCCGGTCGAGATGTGTCGGGATGTGCAGAACAGGCCATAGATGATCGCGGCCGCGGCGGCGGCGTAGAGCCCGTTCTCCACCGGGACGCCGGCGATGCCTGCGTAGCCGAGGTCCTTGGGCACGATCATCGCGGCGACCGCGATGCCCGCGATCAGGTCCCCCCTGAGCCAGCTCCGGTCGTACGTCCTCGACCACTGAAGGATCGGGACGAGTCGCATCAGTCGAGGCGCGGAGGTGGTCAGCGGTTCATCGCCCATCGGAGGAAGTCTCCCACCTCAGCGACACGCGCATTCGGTGCCGTACGATGCGCGTTGGATCCGACGAATCCGGTCGCTGGCTGGAGGGAGCCCGATCATGCGCAGTCCAGGATGTCCCGACCTGCCAGTCGTGGTGCGCGCGTGACCGGCGCAGCCGAATCCCAGGTCCCGGCGACGACCCCCACCGATCGACGCCTTCCGATCCTGCTGGCGATGGCGATGTTCGTCCTGGTCGTCGACACGTCGATCATGAACGTGTCGATCTCGGCGGTGGTCGCCGACCTCGGCACGACGGTGAGCGCCATCCAGTCCGCGATCGCGCTCGAGGCCCTGGTGTCGGCCGCCTTCATCCTGATCGGCAGCAAGATCGGCGACCTGTACGGCCGCAAGCGGGCCTACATCCTTGGCCTCATCGCGTATGCCATCGGAGCCCTGGCGATGGCCCTGGCCCAGAACGTGACCGCGATCTTCATCTTCTGGGCCGTGATCGGCGGGCTCGGAGCGTCATTGCTGTTGCCGGCGATGCAGTCGTTGATCCACGGCAACTTCGAAGGGGCCGCCCAGAAGGCTACCTATGCCCTGGTGGGGGCCGCGGCGGCGATCGCGGCGGCGATCGGACCGCTCATCGGAGGGTTCATCACGACCTTGCTGTCCTACCGCGTGGCGTTCCTGCTCGAGGTCGGCGTCATCGCGATCGTGCTGTTAGGCAGCCGGCTCGTGCGCGACGTGCCGTACACGGGTCCACGCGAGATCGACCTTGTCGGCGCCGTCCTCTCGGTCCTGGGCATGGGCGGCCTCGTCCTGGGCATCCTCGCGTGGCAAGAAGGGAGTGAGTCCGTCGCCCTGCTCCTGGCGATCGGCGCGATCTCGCTCGCCGCGTTCGCCTACTGGCTGGTGCGCCGGAAGCGCGACGGCAAGCCGACGCTGATCGATCCCGACCTGTTCAAGTCGACCTTGTTCAGATTGGGGATCTCCGGGCAGATGCTCCAGAACATCGCGCTCGGTGGCGCCATGATCACCATCCCGATCTACCTGCAGATGGTCCTCGAGTACAACGCCCTGCAGGCGGGGCTGTCGATGGCGCCGCTCTCGCTCAGCATGTTCGGGAGCGCGATCCTGGCCGGCAGACGGTCCGGGTCGCGGCGGCCCAGCAGCATCATCAGGGCCGGATACGGTCTGCTGTTGATCGGGATGGTCCTGTTGATCCCGATCGTCCCGCGGGCCGACGCGGGCTGGTACCTGGCCATCCCCCTGGCGATCGCGGGGACCGGGTTGGGGTTGCTGGTGTCCCAGCTCAACAACTACACGCTGGCACCGATCGTCGAGGAGCGGGTCAGCGAGGCCGCCGGAGTGAACTCGGCCTCCGGTTCCTTCGGGCTGTCGTTCGGCCTGGCGTTCGCCGGCGCGATCATGCTCGCGACGCTCGCCTTCAGTTTCACGAAGCTCGCGGAGGAGAGCACCGTCCTCTCCCCCGCCGAGCAGCAGGCCGTCGCCGACGTGCTCGAGCACGATGCCCAGGTGATGAGCAACACGGACCTCACGGTCCTGCTCGCGGATCAGCCGCCGGCCGTCCAGGCCGAGATCATCCGCATCAATACCGAAGCTCGACCGTTCGCCCTGCAGGTGGCGCTCCTCATCCCGATCCTCGCGAGCGTGCTCGGGCTGCTGACCTCGTTCCGGATGATGCGTCAACCGGATCCTGTCTCCTCCGGCATCGAAGGGCTCGTCCTGGCCTGACGAGCGAGCAGGCCCCGAGTTCTCCTGACACCTGGGAGAGTGGTCGCCGAGTGACGAGTCGGTCACTCGACGCCGCGTGCACCTGGTCGGTCACCGATGACGGGCAGCGCGGCCCCGAGCTCATCGGCGAGAGACGCGGCGAACTCGGCCGTCAGATGGTGGTGATCGTGGTAGACGAGCATCGACCCGACGATCGGCGGGCAGGGGTCGGTCGGGCACACGGCGTCAGACAGATCGACGAGGGTCGCGCCCGTCAGCCGGGCGGCCTCGGCCTCGCGGCGCCGGTACCGCCAACCGAACGCTGCGGACCGGGTCGTGGTGCACCGCTCGATCGCCGTGGGGTGCCGGGCGAGGCAGGCAGGCACGTCGTGGTCCGAGCGCGGGGCGTCGACGATGATCGCTGCCATGCCGGGGACGCGCTCGATCAGGCGGGCCATCGCGGCGCCCTGCAGCTCGGGGTCGTCGTCGCGATCCGACACGACCGGGAGCTCCTGGTCCGCGGCGACGATAACGAGGTCGGGGCGGAGCTCGACGAGGCGATCCACGCCGCGCTCGCGCCACGTCTCGCACTCAGTGTATTCGCGCTTGAGGAGCGGCGACCAGATGCGGATGTCCACGAAGACGCAGCTGGACTTCGTGAGCGGGACGAGCCGCCACGACCGGGCGAGCTCGGCGGCGCCGACCACGGGCATCGCGTCCGATCGCTCAGCGAGTTCGCGGGTCCCGGGCGAACAGGCTGAGGTACTCGTACACGACATTGGCCGCGGCCAGCGCGGTCAGCTCGGCATGATCGTAGGCGGGTGCGACCTCGACGACGTCGGCCCCGGCAAGGTCCAGTCCATCGAGACCACGCAGGATCGCCATCAGCTCGCGGCTGGTGAGGCCGCCTGGCTCAGGCGTCCCGGTGCCCGGCGCGTGAGCGGGGTCAAGGACGTCGATGTCCACGCTCAGATAGATCGGCCCGTCTCCCACTCGGTCGCGGATGCGGCCGATCGCGTCGTCGACCCCGCGCCGGGCGACATCCATCGTGGAGATCACCTCGAACCCCATCCCGGCGTCGTCGGTCAGATCGCGGGTGGAGTACAGCGGGCCGCGGATCCCGACGTGGACCGAGCGGTCGCTTGCGAGCAACCCCTCCTCGAAGGCGCGCCGGAACGGCGTACCGTGCGTGTACGGCATCCCGAAGTACGTGTCCCACGTGTCGAGGTGGGCGTCGAAGTGCACCAGCGCGAGCGGTTCGCGCCGCGCGTGAAGGGCGCGCAGGAGCGGGAGGGCGATGGTGTGATCGCCACCCAGTGCCACGATCCGGTCCGCCCGCCCGGCCAGGTGGCGAGCGGCGGCATCGATCGCGCCGACGGCCTCCACGATATCGAACGGGTTTGCGGTGATGTCACCGGCGTCGGCGACCTGGTGGACGCGCCACGGCTCGACGTCCAGGCCCGGGTGATACGGACGGAGCAGCTTCGAGCCGGCACGGATCGCGCCGGGTCCGAATCGGGCGCCGCTCCGATAGGAGACCCCCGAATCGAACGGCACGCCGACGATCGCGACCGCCGCCGTTCCCACGTCGTCGAGTCGCGGCAGGCGGGCGAAGGTGTCCGGTCCGGCGAAACGCGGGACGACCAGGCCGTTCGGCGGCCCGACCGGCTCGCGCTCGGCTCGCGAGGTCTCCTCGGAGCGATCGCCCGTAGCCATGTCGTGCGTCCCTCCCGGTCACTCGCCGCGCTCGCCGGATCTCGACCCCTGAGGCCCGGGTCGACCGGCATCGAATAGGGCTAGCCAGCCCCTCAGCCCCGGCTATGATGGCCCTTGCCGGAGAGCGGTGCTCGGGGGTGACGGGTCGGGCCTCGCGAATGCGCTGGGGCCCGCAAGCGGAGGAGGACAGGCATGCGGGTTCGTTCGCGCCCGATCGTCGGGCTCCTGGCGACGATGTTCCTGGCCGGCGCGTGCGGAGGGGGATCCGCAACGGCAAGCCCCAGCGCCGCGGCCTCGGCCGCGGCCACCGCGGCGGCATCCGAGGCGGCATCGGCCGCCACGTCCGCCGCGCCCTCCGCGGCTGGCAGCCCCCTTGGCTCGGCCACCAGCGACGCAGAGCTGTGCACGAAACCGACGGCACCGGCGGGCACGACGCTCACGGTCGCCTCCTACGGCGGCGCCTACCAGAAGGCGCAGCGGACCGGCTGGTTCGAGCCCTACGCGGCCGCCACCGGCGTCAAGTTCGCGGAGAGCGAGGACTCGGCCAACGCGACGATCCAGAGCCAGGTCGAGTCGGGTCAGGTCACCTGGGACGCGGTCGACGTCGGCAACGACTTCGGCCTCGACGCCAACGCCAACCTCCTGGAGCCGCTGGACTTCAACGTGATCCCGGGCTCCGAAGTCATCCCGGGCTTCGCCAGCAAGTACCGCGTCGCAGACATCACCTACGGCGTGGTCCTCGCATATCGGACCGACAAGGTGAACGGCCAGGTCCCCCAGGGTTGGGCCGACTTCTTCGACCTGCAGAAGTTCCCCGGCAAGCGCGGCATCTACGACTACTCGGCCGGGGGCGTGTTCGAGATCGCCCTCATGGCCGACGGCGTGGCACCGAAGGATCTCTACCCGCTCGACATCCCACGGGCGCTCAAGAAGCTCGACACGATCAAGGACAGCATCGTCTGGTGGCCGGGCGGTGCGAAGAGCCAGGAACTGATCGGGTCGGGCGAGGTCGCCATGTCGCTCATGTGGAATGGGCGCGCCTGGAGCGCCAAGCACACCGACAACAAGCCGGTGGAGATCCAGTGGAACCAGCAGCTGCTCACGTCCGACTACTGGGTCATCCCCAAGGGCACCCCGAACAAGGATGCCGCGATGAACTTCATCGCCTGGACCATCTGCAAGCAGAACAACGCAGCGCCGTCGAACTCCATCCCGTACGGCCCGACGAACACGCTCGCCAAGGCCAACCCGGACAAGGTGGCCGACCTGGCGGCGTCGAACATCAACGACACGACGGCGTACTTCGACGACGCCTGGCTCGTGGCCAACGCCAAGATGCTCGACGATCAGTTCAACGCCTGGAAGACGAAGTAGCCGCCCGACGGGGAGCGACCGAGCGGCGATGAGCGCACCGACTCGGGTGCAGGGGCGAGCGGGCAGCCGACGCGGCCCGCTCTTCTCCCGCTGGGGCCTCCTGGCGATGCCCCTGGTCGGGTTCCTGACCGTCGTGTTCCTGGTCCCGATGGCGCTGATGGTCATCCGCAGCGTCACGGATCCGCCGGGTGTCGGCCTCGGCAACTACGCCGAGTTCTTCGCCTCCGAGGCCGACGTCCGCGTCCTGGGCAACACCTTCTACATCGCCAGTGTGGTGACGATCGCCTGCCTCCTGATCGGCTACCCGTACGCGTACCTCATGTCGATCGTGCCGCAGCGGGTGGCCGGGCTGCTTCTGATCGCGGTGCTGGTGCCGTTCTGGTCCAGCCTCCTCGTCCGCACCTTCGCCTGGGAGGTGATCCTCCGCGATACCGGGCTGATCAACAGCGTCCTCAAGGCGACGGGACTCATCTCCGAGCCCCTTCCGCTCATCCGCAACACGTTCAGCGTGATCATCGGAATGACCCAGATCCTGCTGCCATTCATGGTGCTGCCGCTGTTCGCGGTGATGCAGCGGATCGACCCCGAGCTGACCCGCGCGGCCGCCAACCTGGGCGCCCCGCCGTTCAAGGCGTTCCGACGGGTCTTCCTGCCCTTGTCCTACCCTGGGGTCGTCGCCGGTGCGCTGCTGGTGTTCGTGCTGGCCCTGGGCTTCTACATCACGCCGACGATCCTGGGTAGCCCGCGCGAGACGATGATCAGCCGGTTCATCGCCGACCAGGTCCAGCAGCGTCTCAACTGGGGCCTGGCGACCGCGATGGCCGTCATCCTCATGGTGCTGACCTTCGTGGTCCTGGCCATCGCCTCGCGCTTCGTGAAGCTGCGCGACGTCTACGGGGCCCTGGGCGAGGCCGAGGGATGAGCCGGCGATGACCGACAGCTGGCGCCGCCCGGTCCGGATGGCCCTCGTCGCCTACGGGATCCTCTGCGTCGTGTTCCTTGTGGGCCCGAGCCTCGTGATCGTCCCGATGGGCTTCTCCTCGGGCTCGATCCTCGAGTTCCCGCCGCCGGGCTTCTCGCTCCAGTGGTACGAGAAGATGGTCACCGACCCGGCCTGGACGGCCGGATTCGCGAACAGCTTCCAGGTCGCGGTGGTGACGGCGATCGTGTCGACGATCTTGGGCACCCTCGGGGCGCTCGGCATCTCCCGCGGACGGTTCCCGGGCAAGAGCGTCGCCAACGGGCTGATCCTGTCGCCGCTCATCGTGCCGCTGGTGGTGATCGCCATCGGCATGTTCGCCCTGTTCGTGCGCTGGAAGATCACCGGCACCGTGTTCGGGCTCGTGATCGCCCACACGGCGCTGGCGGTGCCGTTCGTCGTGGTCAGCGTGTCGACCAGCCTGCGGACGATCGACCGCAACCTCGAGATGGCGGCCGCCAGCCTGGGGGCCAGCCCGGTCCGCACCTTCCGGCACGTCACGTTCCCGTTGATCCTGCCCGGCGTCTTCGCCGGTGCGCTGTTCGCCTTCCTCTCATCCTGGGACGAGGTCGTCGTTGCGATCTTCCTGACCACGACGAGGTTCCGGACCTTGCCCACCGTGATGTGGGAGCAGGTCCGCCAGGTCATCGACCCGACGGTCGCCTCGGTCGCGACGGTGCTGCTCGTGGTGACCACGGTGGTGCTGGCCCTGACGTTCGTGGTCCGCCGGCAGGCTCCCGTCCGGTGAGCGCCCACCTTCCCGGGCGAGCCCCGGCAGGCAGTCGCCCCGCGCTGGTCCTGCGCGGCCTCGAGAAGCAATTCGACGAGGTCGTGGCGGTGGCGGGCATCGACCTCGAGGTGCCCGAAGGCCAGTTCATCACCCTGCTCGGGCCGTCCGGCTCGGGCAAGACGACCACGCTGAGGATGATCGCGGGCTTCACCCTCCAGACGTCAGGCAGCATCGAGATCGACGGCACCGACGTCTCCCGCGTGCCGCCGCACAGGCGCGACGTGGGCATGGTGTTCCAGAACTACGCCCTGTTCCCGCACATGACGGCGCGCGAGAACGTCGCGTTCCCGCTCCAGATGCGCAAGCTCAGCAAGGCCGAGATCAAGCGGCGCGTGGACGCGGCGCTGAGCCTGATCAAGCTCGACGCCTATGGACCGCGCTACCCGCGCCAGATGTCCGGCGGGCAACAGCAGCGGATCGCGCTCGCCCGCGCCGTCGTGTTCGAGCCGCGCCTGCTGCTCATGGACGAACCGCTCGGTGCCCTCGACAAGAAGCTCCGCGAGGCCCTCCAGCTCGAGATCATGCATGTCAGCCGTCAGCTCGGCGCGACCGTGATCTACGTGACCCATGACCAGGAGGAGGCCCTGGTCATGAGCGACCGGATCGCGATCTTCCACGACGGCAGGATCGAGCAGCTGGGGACCGGCGAGGACCTGTACGAACGCCCGACCTCGCTGTTCGTGGCCGACTTCATCGGCGAGTCCAACATCTTCCACGGGCGTTTCGAGGCCGATCAGGGGACCGGCGGCTGGATCGTCGGCGAGCTCGGCCGGTGGCGGGTCGGCGAGGCGTCCGGCGCCCGGACCAGGCTCGGCCACGGGGAGTCGGCGGCCCTCGTCGTCCGCCCCGAGCGGATGCGGATCCTGCCCCGGGAAGGCGACGTGCCCGCGGGTTCGAATACCGTCGAGGCCACCGTCTCGGACGTTCTCTACCTGGGTTCGACACGCAAGTACGAGCTTCAGCTGGCCGACGGCCGGGCGGCCGGCGTGCGGCACCAGCTCGGTGGGGGCCAGGCCGACTGGCACCCGGCCGACGAGGTTCGGCTCGCCTGGGCCGTCGACTCGGGCGTTCTGGTGGCGGGCCAGGGCGCGTAGGCGCCGCGGTGCCCTCGCGTGTCTACCCCCCGCGGGTGCGGTGGTCCGAGAGCATCTCAACGGCCTTCGCGACGCGCGCCGACCGCGTTTCCGGCTTCTTCGCCTCTTCGACCCAGAGCACATACAGACGCTTGTTGGTGTGGAACTTCAGGCGGGCTCGACGCCGATCGGGCCGAGATGCGAATGCGGTCCGCTCGGGTCATGCTTCGACCATGCCGACAGCCACGAGCTCACGCGCAGCGCAGACCGAAGTCCGAAGCCGCCGATCATCGCGGGCGTCATCCTGAGCTTCTCGGGTCCGGAGAACTGGCAGTCGGGCGAATCGACCGAGTGAAGCAGGCCGACGATCCGCGAGCCCTCGAGGGCGACGACCTTCGGTCCCTTCATCGCCGCGAGCCCCGTCCGGAAGAACGCCTCGTTCCTGGAGAGCAGGTCACGAGGGCGTGGCGGACGTCTCCGGGAGCGGGCGATCGCCCCCCGGCTCAGCATCCCCGTCAACGTCGACGGCAAGGGCAACACCGCCGCCTTGTACGCCTTCATCGACGTGAACGGATGCCGTGGCGCCTCGCTCGTCAGCACCGACAGCGCGACCTGCCCCGGCTACGCGGGAGTACCCTCGGGGCATGCCGAGCATCGGGCAGACGCTGGCCGGGCGGTACCGCCTCGACGCCCGGATCGGTTCGGGTGGGTTCGCCACGGTCTTCCGCGCCCGCGACCTGCGCCTCGAGCGCGATGTCGCCCTCAAGGCGCTCGACCCCAGCCATTCGAAGGACCCGGGATCCAGTGGGCACGCCACGTCGTCCGCCTCCACCGACTAGGACCCCGCGCCTGCCGGCGCTTGGTCGCGGACGGCGCTCGAACCCCCGGATATCCACAGCTCCGCGACGAGCCACGCCAGGAGCACGGCGAGGAGGCCGTTCCTGACCACCAGGGCGAGGATCCACGGCGGCTCGAGGTGCATGAGCGCCTGGTAGTCGACGGTGTAGATCGCGGTCGACAGGGCCGCGATGACGAGGATGAGCCAGCGCATCGGGACCGGCAGGAAGGGCGCGAAGGGCGCGAGCCAGATGACGTACTGGACCGACAGGACCTTGCTGCCGACGAGGACGGCCGCGATGGCCGCCACCGACGCCAGGACGATGCTCGGTCTCGGCACCCCGCCCAGCCGGTCCTCGTCGAGCAGGAACCTTCGGAGCGCCACCACGATGACGACGCCGAGCAACACCACGAGCGCGACCGGTGAGGCGGCGACGAGCAGATCGGAGCCGCTCGACTCGACCTGGATGCTCCCGAACCCCCTGCCGACGTCCACGGGCTGGCCGAAGAGCACGTGGAGGCCCATGAGCAACCCGGCCCCGAGGCTCTCGATCTGGAGACCACGGTCTGCCTGGTAGAGGAGCCACTGCAGCGAGTGCGCGCCAGCGACCGCCCAGGCTGCGGCCATGACGAGGACCACGACCGATGCGCAGCCGACCAGGAGACGCGCGAGCCCGGGCCAGTCGCGCCTGGCGATGGCCCACGCGCACATGACGGGCAGAAGCGCGATCGGGTAGAGCTTGAGCATCGTTCCCAGCCCGAGGGCGACGCCCGCCGCACCAGGCCGGCGGGCGACAACCAGGACCGCGACCAGGACGCAGAGCACGGCCCACAGGTCGTATCGAAGGGCGACGGATGCCCAGGCGACCGAGACCAGCACCGCCCACCACACCAGTGCTGTACGTGAATCGCCGGTCGCCCGGAAGATCAGCCACCCTCCGCCAGCGGCCAGGACTCCCTCCATGAGGGTGAATCGCCAGAGGTAGTCGACCTCGGTGGGCCCGCCAGGGAGCGTCGCGAGCAGCGGCAGGGTCATGGGTGCAAGGGCGAGCGGCGGGTACTCGACGTGGAAGTCGAGGTAGGGGATCGATCCCTGCACCAGACGCAGACCGTACTCGCGATAGATGACCAGGTCGCCGGCGAAGCCCAGCCGCGCTGGCCCGGGGACCAGCCAGACGATCAGGACGATCAAGCCAAGGGGCGCGAGCACCAGCAAGACGGCCGGAGCGCGACGCGGATCAAGGCGGGTGAGCACCCGGACATCATGGCTCGCTGTCCGGTCGAAGGCGGAGTCTCCAGCCGGTACGGGTCACGCTCGTCGGTGAGCGAGCGACGGCGGAACGTCTCGACCCCGGCGTCGAAGGCGGCGCCAATCCGGGAGCTTCCGGGGGATCGCCCCGGTCGAGCTCAAGGGCGTATGCAGGGTCCGCTACAAGAGCGCCGGCTACTCGGCGAACCAGACACGCAGGGGGCCGACCGCCTGGAAGCCCAACCGCCTGGCTCGGGCCAGGTCCTCGCCGCTCTCGTACCCGACCACGGGCAGGCCGGGAGCGAAGCGCATGGCCTCACCGACCGCCGAGGCCATGAGGAGCTCCCGGTCGGCATCGTCGGTGAAGAAGTTGGAGAAGCCGACGACGCCTGGGGTGCGGTTGGCGGCGCAGCCGGCGACGATCCGGTCGCCCTGGTGGGCGGCGAGCAGCACCACCTCCCCGGACGTGAGCAGGTCCGGCAGGAAGACGCGGGTGTCGGCCGGCGAGCCGTTGCTCCGCCAGGCCGCCTCCCAGCGGCCGAGCTCCTCGTCGCCCATCACCCGCCGCCACTCCACGTCGTGGCGATCGTCGTCCGGCGGACCTGCGGACGGATCGCGCCAGATCCACTCGGCATCGAAAAGTGGTCGCAGGCCCAGCGGGGCGAGCTCGAGGACGGCGAAGCTGTCCTTCACGGAGAACGGGCGCTCGAGAACCGTCTCCAGGTCGCGAAGGACCTGGGTCTGGACCGCTGCGCCGGACGAGTCGACGGTGATGGCGTTCGAGTGGTACGCGGGCACCCTCTGACGGCACGTCCACACGCCCTTGGTGATCGCGCCCGACAGGCCATGCGTCCGCAGCACCGTTTCGTACCAGCCCAGGTTGTTGAAGACGCATCGCGACGCTTGCCGGCTCACGGGCCGAGTCTGGCCGTTGCGCGCGCTCTTGGCGAGGGCTGCCTCGCGACGTGGCGCTTGGGCCCGCGGCCGCCATCAGGGTCGTCGAACCGGAAGCGTCCGCCCGCAAGCTCCACCCTCGACGTGGCCCTCCTGCACCGAGATGGGCGAGTCGCCCGACGCCGCCCCGCTACAGTAGGTCCGTGGACAGGTACGAGATCGCGGACGCGGCCGTGCGGGCCGGGGTCGGCATCGAGGAGCTGCAGCGGCTGGTCGACCTGGGCATCCTCAAGCCGGACGCCGACAACCTGTTGACCCCAGGTGACGTCCGCCGCGTCGGCATGGTCGCCAGCTTGACGGCTGCGGGCATCCCGCTCGACGACCTGGGGATCGCCATCCGGAGCGGCCAGGTCTCGCTCGACTTCCTCGATGAATCCGCCTACGAGCGGTTCTCGGCGCTGAGCGGGTCGACGTTCGCCGAGTTCGGTGAGCGGACCGGCATCCCGGTCCCGTTGCTGATGCTCATCCGCGAGGCTGCGGGTTCGCCCCCGCCGCGGCCGGACGACCTGATCCGCGACGACGAGCTGCCGTATGCCGAGTTCATCGAGGCGCAGGTGAACGCCGGGTTCGACCCGGCGGCCAGCCAGGGACTGCTCCGGGTCCAGGGCGACAGCCTGCGCCGCATGGCCGAGACGGAGACGGCGTGGTGGCGATCCGAGGTCATCATGCCGGCCGTCGCGGCGGGCAAGCGGCCCGACGAGATCCTCGGGGCCGACTTCGCGAACCGAATGAGCATCCTCGCCGAGGAGGCCATCCTCGGGATGTACCACCTCCAGCAGGCACAGGCCTGGACCGCCACCATCATCGAAGGCCTGGAGATGCAGCTGGCCGCGGCCGGCCTGCACAGCCGCCTCGAGCACCCACCGGCGATGTGCTTCCTGGACGTCACCGGCTACACGCGGCTGACCCAGGAGCGGGGCGACACCGCGGCGGCGGGCCTCGCCGAGCAGCTCGGTCGACTCGTCCAGCGATCATCGGTCAAGTACGGCGGCCGGCCGATCAAGTGGCTCGGTGATGGGGTCATGTTGTTCTTCCCGGATCCCGGACGGGGCGTGGTCGCCGCCATCGAGATGTCGACGGGCGTGGCCGAGGCCGGGCTGCCGCCGGCCCACGTCGGCCTGCACGCCGGACCGGTGATCTTCCAGGACGGCGACTACTACGGCCAGACCGTGAACCTGGCCTCCCGTATCGCCGACTACGCCCGGCCGGGCGAGGTCCTGGTCAGCCAGGAGGTCGTCGGCGGCGTCGGCAGGGTCCGAGGTCGTCTTCCGTGAGATCGGACCGGTCGAGCTCAAGGGCGTGGCCGGCCCGATCCGCCTGCACGCGGCGATGCGTCCCGGCTAGGCGACGCGGACGACCCGAGGGCCGACGGCCTCGCTCCTGCGCGCACAGGCCCGGCCGTTCCGCGGTACCGTCCGTTTGGGGTGCGACCGGGGGCTCATCCTCGTGCCCGCACCGCAGTCTGTTCGCGGATGGTTGACGTGGCCGGGAGGTCCGCGTGCCGGAGGAGATCGTCGGCCGGGGCGTCGAGCTCGCTGCGGTCGAACGCTTCGTGGACCGGGCGACCCGGTCGTTCGCGGCGCTCGTCCTCGAGGGTGAAGCGGGCATCGGCAAGACGACGTTGTGGGATGCCGCCCTGGCGGCCGCCCGTTCCCGCGGCTGGCTGATCCTCTCCTCGAGGCCCGTCCGCTCGGAGCAGGGACTGACGCTGGGCGGCCTGAGCGACGTCTTCGGAGGGCTGGACGACCTCGCGCTCGCGGGCCTGCCGGAGCCGCAGCGTCACGCCCTCGAGGTCGCGCTGCTGCGGGTCGCGCCGTCGGGCACCCTGCCGGACCAGCGCGCGCTGTCGGTCGCGGTGGCCGGCCTCCTGCGCAGCCTGGCCTTGGTGGAACGACCCGTCCTGCTCGCGCTCGACGACGCGCAGTGGCTCGACGAGAGCTCGGCCGCGATCTTCGCCTACGCGATCCGTCGCCTCGCGGATCGCCCCCTGGGGCTCGTCGCTTCCATCCGCGCCGGTTCGGCGACCGCCGCTTCGGACGGGCTGGTGGCGGCCGCGCCCGTCGATCGCCTCGAGCGGATCGCCGTGGGACCCCTGCCGCTCGGCTCGCTCCACCGGCTGTTCGAGGTCCGGCTCGGACGCTCCTTCCCACGTCTGGTGCTCGTGCGGATCGAGGCCGCGTCGGGGGGCAATCCGCTCTATGCGCTGGAGATCGCGCGAGCCCTCCAGCAGTCCGGCGCGCCGGTCACGCTCGGCGAGCCGCTCCCGGTACCGGAATCACTGGGCTCGCTCATCGCGGGGCGCGTGAGCGCATCGCCGGCCCGCACCCGCCGCGCGCTCCTCCTGGCCGCGGTGGCCGCGGATCCGACGCTCGAGTCGCTGCGCGGCGCGGGCGCCGGCGCGGAGGCCCTGGCGCCGGCGATCGCGGACGGGATCGTGACGCTCGACGGGGACGTCGTTCAATTCAGCCACCCGCTGCTCGCCCAGGCCGTGGTGACGCTGGCGACGTCGGCCGAGCTCCGGATGGCCCACGCGGCGCTCGCCGACGCGACCCGCTCACCCGACGCCCGGGCGCGCCACCTCGGCCGGGCGGCGGTCGCACCGGACGAGGCGGTGGCGGTGGCCCTCGAGCGAGCCGGCGCGGAGGCGCGCTACCGCGGGGCGACCCTCGACGCGGCCGCCCTGTACCAGGAGTCGGCCCGCCTGACGCCGGACGACCCGGCCGGCTCGCGGCTCCGCCGGGCGATGGCCGCGGCGGAGTGCCTGTTCGTCGACCTCTCCGAGATCGTCCAGGCCGACGCGATCCTCGAAGATGCCCTTCGGGATCTCCCGGCCCCGGGACCGCTGCGCGCCGATGCGCTGAGCCAGCGGGCGCTCATCCGCTACTACCACGGTCGCGCCACCGAGGCGATCGAGCTCGGCCGGGTGGCGCTCGACGAGGTGGGGGACGAGCCGACCCTCCGAGCGAAGGTCCTCGGGCGCGTCGCGTTCGTGACGATGCAGCACGATCTCGAGCGCGGCGTGGCGATGGCCGACGAGGCGGCCCGCCTGCTCGAGGGAGCGCCCGGATCGGCGGACCCCGACCTCATCGCCAACGTCCTCCTGCTCCGGGCGGTCGGCGAACTCGGCCTCGTCCGCCCGACCCGACCGGGGGAGATCGAGCGCGGCCTGCGGCTCATGACCCGGAACGGCCGGTCGTGGGAGCACGAGGGGGCCGACGGCAGCGCATTCGGCATCGCCCGGGTGACCGACGACCTCGACCGGGCCATCGCGATGACCCGCGAGCTCATCCGGGCGAAGTCGGGGCCGGCCGGCGACGACCCGTTCAACCTGGTCATGCTGTCGGGCCTGCTCCTGTTCAGGGGCGAGTGGCAGGAGGCCCGCAACCTCGCCGAGGCGGCCCTCGACGGGTACCTCGGCGAGGGCGCCGACGTCCACCCGGCGTGGGGGCTCCGTGGCGTCGCCCTCGTCGCGGCCCACGATGGGCGCCTTGCGGATGCGCGGCGGTGGGCCGAGGAGGGCCTCCACCGGGCGGTGGAACGGGGCGACGCGATCCTGGAGGTCTTCCACCGCCAGATCCTCGGCTTCGTCGCCCTCTCGACCGACGCCTGGCTGGAGGCCGACGTTCACTTCCGGGAGGCGGACGTCCTGGCCGACCGGATCACGACCCGGCATCCGGGCCGCTTCAAGCTGGCCGGCGACCAGGTCGAGGTCGCGCTCACGCTCGGGGACGTTGACCGGGCCGCCCGGATCCTCGCACGGCTCGACGAGGCGGCCCGGATCGCTCCCACGCCGTGGGTGCTCGCGGTCGGCGCGCGCTCGTCCGCGCTCCTCGCGGCCGCCCGCGGCGACCTCGACGCCGCGGCGGCCACCTTCGACCTCGCCCTGGTGGAGCACGAGCGACTCGCCATGCCCTTCGAGCGAGCTCGGACGCTCCTCGCCAAGGGACGACTGCATCGCCGGCGGAAGGAGAAGCGACTCGCCGACACGACCCTGCGGGAGGCGCTCGCGATCTTCGAGTCGCTCGGCGCGCCTGTGTGGGCCGATCGCACCCGGCTGGAGCTCGGGCGGATCGGCCTCCGACCCCGAGCGAGCGCGCGGCTGACGGAGACGGAACTGGAGGTAGCGCAGCTCGCGGCCAGCGGCCTCACGACGCGGGAGATCGGGGAACGCGCCTTCCTGGCCCCCAAGACGGTCGGCAACGTCCTTGGTCGTGTCTACCAGAAGCTCGGCATCCACTCGCGTGCCGAGCTGGGGGCCTTCATCGCGGCCGGCCAGCCGCCGGGCCGGACACTCGATCCGGCGGCCGACGAGGCGCCTCCCGCGTCATCGGATCGCCGAGAGCCGCACTGATCGGGGTGGTCGCCCCTTACGTCGGGGCGGCCCCTGTCCTAGCGTCCCGGTCCATGGACGGACCGCTCGACCTCGATGCGCTCGACACGTTCCTCGTCGAGCGGTACTGGCCCGGCGTCGACCTCGCGACCCTTCGTGCCGCGCTGCCGCGGCTCGAGGCGGCCGCCCGGGCGATGACCGCCGAGGGACGGCGGATCGAGCACGTCGGCTCGATCCTCATGCCGGTCGACGAGGTCGTGTTCTCGCTCATCGCCGCCGGCGACGAATCGCTCGTCCGGCAGCTCAACGAGCGAGCCGACCTGCCCGCCGACCGGATCGCCGAGGCGGTCGCGCTCCTCGCCGACGGGAGGTCCCAGGGCGAGCCCGGGGACGACGTCGCGCGCCAGGAGCAGACGAGTCGCGCGCGAGGAGCCGACGAGATGACCGACCCCGAGGAGGCATGACGTGACGACCCTGGTGAAGTCCTTCCCGACGCACGCGGTGCGAGCGCTCCTGGTCCTGACGGTCGTCGGCCTGGCGGCCTGCACCGGGTCGTCGGTGGCCGAGACGCCGCCGGCGTCGGTCGCGCTGGCCGTGCCGCCGCAGGTGGTCACGTTGCCGTCGGCCGCGCCAACCGCGATCCCCACCGACGAGGCGCTGTCCCCGTCGCCTGACGCATCGGAGCCGGCGTCGGCGGAACCCAGCGCGGTGCCGACCGCGATCGACCCCTGCCAGCTCATCACGGCCGAGGAAGCCGGCACGCTCGCCCATGCGACGTTCGGGCCGGGCAAGGAGGAGACGCTGAAGGGCAACAGCAAGATGTGCACGTACGGGGCGAAGACCAAGAACGTCTTCGAAGTGATCGTAGCGATCGCACCCGATGTCGCCACCGCCAAGAAGCAGGAGGCATCGGCGGAGGCTGACCTCAAGGCGAACGCGGCCGACCTGGAGCAAGGGATGACCATCACGAAGCTTCCCGGGATTCGCCCCGGACACGGACGCGGTCCTCCTGGAGCTCAAGCCCAATACCATCGGCGTCTCCGGACGGGCGATCTACGTCCTCCGGGGGACCTCGTTCTTCGGCTTCAGCGACCTCGTCCTCGGTGGGTCGGCTCCCTCGGCGGCCGCGATGAAGTCCGAGGCGATGACGGTCCTCGACAAGCTGCCGTAGACGTCCCCGGAGGGAACATGGCACTTCCCGCTCTTCGCAGGCAGTGCAGCCTCCTCCGGTGGGATCCCGCCGGCGCTCTTCATGGCCGCGATGCTCTTCTCGTGGCTGCTCCCGTACCGGGTGCTGATCGTGTGGGTCTATGACCGCACCCAGAGCCTGCTGGTGGCGATGCTGATGCACATGCCGATCGTCGTCGGCGCTCTCGTCCTCAACGCCGAGGCCATCTCAGGGGAGCAGATGTTCCTGTCTATCCTGGTCAACGGCGCAGGTTACTGGCTTGTCGTGGGGGCGGTGGCGCTCGCGAGTGGCGGGCACATCACGCAGGATCAGGCTGTCAGGACGGTCCCGGTAGGGACGGCCGCCTGAACGATCGACCGGGCGATTCTGCGCGCCACAGGGAGCGGGGCGCGGAGGCGGCCGGGGCCACTTCGTGACTGATGCCTCTTGCGAGCGGGCGTGGACGCCATCAGGCTCAGACCGTACGCGGGAGGCTCTGACGCGCGGCCCATATCTCTGCCGCCGGGACCGCGCCGAGCCACTGGCGAGACCGGCCCGCCTGAGGGCGTCCCAAGGAGGGGAGCGTGGAGCTCCTGGCCTGGAAGCTCAGGGTATCGACGCTGTGGATCTTCCTCGGCGTCGGCATGTTGGCAGGCACGTTTGCGGTGATCATGCCATCGGACGTCCTTGGACCGTACATCGCTACGGGGGAGTTCGAGGGCGAGAAGATCGACGCCACGCTGCTGACCGCGATGGTCATGCTCTTCTGTCTCCTTCCCCTGACGATGGCCTTCCTCACGCTGGTCCTGAGGGATCCGATCGACCGCTATGCGAATGCCATCCTGGGCGTGGTCGCCACGGCGATGTGGGCGTGGGATCTGGCTGAGCACTCGAGCAAAGGGCTGGAGATCGGGACCCTGATCACGGGCACGTTGATCATCGCTGGGCTCCTGCTCGTCTGGCATGCCTGGAAGTGGCCCAAGGCGGCGGAGCAGGACGTGCGCGACCGACGACCTTCATCCAGTCCCGAGCAGCGGGCCGCCGGTACGGCGTAGAAGCCCCCGGGTCGAGCGGCAAGCCCCAGAGACGATCCGACCACCCAGCGGGCCCCGGCCAGCCCAGGGACGGGCGACCGGGGCCCTTCACGACACCCTGACTCGGTCAGGATCCCGAGGGACTCTCCCCGTGGCGACGACCGCCTGCCCGGCACGAACCCGCCCTGTCAATAGAGCGGCGTCTCCGGGCCGACGGCCTCGAGCCACGCCTTGACGTCGCGCAGGAACGCCGCGGCGCCGGCGCCGTCGTTGGCCCGGTGGTCGAGCCCCAGGACCATGTTCATCATCGAGCGGATGGCCAGGACGTCGCCCTGGGCTGTCTCGACCACGACCGGCCGCTTGGCGATCGCCTCCATCGTGAGGATCGCGACCTCGGGCACGTTGATGATCGGCATCGTCAGGTTCGAGCCGAGCCAGCCGGTGTTGTCGACGGTGAACGTGCCGCCCCCGAAGTCGTCGAGGCGGAGCTTGTTCGCCCGGGCCCGGGCGGCGACCTCGGCGATCGCCCGGTTGAGGCCGCTGATCGAGAGCTGGTCGACATCGCGGATGACCGGCACGATGAGCCCCTCGTCGACGGCCACGGCCACTCCGACGTTGACCCGACGCCTGGCCAGCAGGCCCGCCTCGGTCCAGTGGGCGTTGAAGGCCGGGTAGCGCCTGAGCGCCTCGACCGAGGCCTTCACGACGAACGGGACGTAGCTCAGCGACAGCCCCTCGCGGGCCTGGAAGTCGCGCTTCGCCGACTCGCGCAGGCGGACGAGGTTGGTGACGTCCACCTCCATGTGGACGTAGGCATGGGGCACGGCCAGGGCCCGGGTCATCTGGGCGGCGATGCCCCTGCGCATCTGGGTCAGCGGGACGAGGACCTCGTCCGCGCCGGGCGGGAAGACGATGCTCGAGCCGCCGCCGGCGCTCGCGGCCGGGGCCGGGCGGGCGGCGGCGGCGGGCGGGGGCGACATCGGGGCCGGAATAGGCCCGGTCCGTCGGGCGATGAGCTCCTCGACGTCCCGCCTTCGGATCCGGCCCCCAGGCCCGGTCCCCGTGAGTCCAGCGAGATCGACGCCGGCGTCGCGGGCCAGCCGTCGGGCCACCGGGCTTGCGAACAGGCGCTCGCCGTGCGGCGCCCCGCCGGCGTCACGGGACACTCCTGACTCGACCTGCCGGCGCGATCCCTCTTCGGCCGCGACACCCGGAGCGCCGGCGGACGAGCCACCCACGGCCGTCGCTCCGGCGAGGCCGAACTCGACGAGGGCCCGATCCACGTCCTCGACCATCTCGCCCACCGCGCCAAGCAGCGCGATCGGGGAACCCGCCTCCACGCGAGTCCCCTCGACGACCAGACGACGCAGGAGGACGCCTCCTGTCTCCGCCGGGATGTCGACGTTCGCTTTCTCGGTCTCGATCTCGACGAGCGTGTCACCGGCGGCGAACGCGCCACCTTCCGGCACGGCCCAGGCCGTGAGCACGGCCTCGGTCGTGTTCGCCGCGATCTCGGGCATCCGAAGGATCTCCGGCATGTCAGCCCAGCGGCATCTGGCGCAGGCGCGCGGCGACTTCCTCGGTCCTCGCGATGGCTGCGCGCTCGAGGACCTTGCTGATGCTCGGCGACGCCTCGCCGCCCGTGACCCGCTCGATCGGGGAGTCGAGCCAGTCGAAGAAGCGGCGCTGGATCTCGTCGGCGAGCCATCCGCCGTACGACGTCCCGATCGCCCCCTGCTCGGCGATCAGGACATTGTTCGTCTTCTTGACGCTCTCCTCGATGGTGCCCCAGTCGAGGCTCGCGCGGTCCAGCCAGCGAAGGTCGATGACCTCCGCGTCGACTCCCGTCTCCTCGACCGCCTCGAGAACGTAGCGGGTCATGGCGAGATACGTGAGGATGGTCACGGCTCGACCGTGGCGTCGGATCGCGGCCTTGCCGACCGGGAGGTAGTGGTCGTAGTCGTCGGGGAGGCCTGGTCCGCTCGAGTTATACAGGTCGACGTGCTCGAGGACCACCACCGGGTCGTCGCAGGCGAGCGCCGTGTTCATCAGGCCGACATAGTCGAACGGGGTCGATGGCGCGACGATCCGCCAGCCGGCCGACGTGGCGAAGATCCCGGCCGGGTCCATCGAGTGCTGCGAGCCGTAGCCGGTCCCCATGGCGACCTTGCTCCGAACGACGATCGGCACCTTCCCGTCGCCCCCGAACATGTGTCGCGCCTTGGCGATCTGGTTGAACAGCTGGTCGGCGGCCACCCACAGGAAGTCGGCGTACATGAACTCGACGACCGGCCGGAACCGGCCATCGAGCGCGATCCCACCGCCCAGCCCCGCGAAGGCGTTCTCGCTGATGGGCGTCCCCAGGATGCGGTCCGGGAAGGCATCCTTGAGCCCGCGCGTGGCCCCGTTCGTGCCCCCGTTGAGGTGATGGATGTCCTCCCCCATCACGACGATCCGGGGATCCGTCTCGAGTCGGCGACCCATGACGCCGGCGACCGCATCGATGAACTTGACCTCTTGCAGCCGCCCCGCGAAATCCTCGACGTCCGTGAACGACACCCCGGCCAGCTCGGTCAGGTCGCCGCGCACCCCGTGGTCGGCGAAGCCGGGGTCCGGCCATTCGGAGGGCTTGATCCGGCGCTCCGTGGATCTCCCGCCCGGAGCGGGTTCGAGGATGACCTCGCCAAGCTCCTCCATCAGCGCCCGGGCGCGCGCGACGGCGGCGTCGATGTCGGCCTGGTCCATCAACCCCCGGCGCACCAGGTGGCGCAGCGGTCGCGTCGATCGGGTCGCGAGCGCGCCAGGCGGCCTCCTCCGCCTTCGTCCGGTACCCGAACGCGCTGCCCGGGAACGGGCCGTTCTGGTGGAAGTAGCGGTAGACGTCTGCCTCGATGAGGGTCGGTCCGCCGCCGGCGCGCATGTGTCGCACCGCCTCCTGGGTGGCGAGGTAGACGGCGAGCGGGTCCATCCCGTCGACCTTCCAGCTCTGGATCCCGAAGCCCGGACCCCGAGCGGAGAGACGTGGCTCGGCCGTCGCTTCGGTGACGCTGGTGGAGACCGCGTACTGGTTGTTCTCGACGAAGAAGCAGAGGGGCAGCTTCCACGCGGCGGCCAGGTTGAACGTCTCGAGGGTCGACCCGATGTTGATCGCGCCGTCACCGAAGAAGCTGAAGGCGACGGCGTCTGTTCCGGCATGTCTGTGGGCCCAGGCCGAACCCGCTGCGAGCGGGACGCCGCCGCCCACGATGGCGTTCGTGCCGATCGCGCCTGCCTCGATCCACTGCAGGTGCATGCTCCCGCCGCGGCCGTGGCTGAAGCCGAGGTCGAGGCCGCAGATCTCGCGAAGGCTGCGCAGCAGGACGGCCCTGACATCGTCAGGGTACGGCTGCGCCGGGTCGATCCCCTCCGGATGGAGGTGACCGAGGACCTTGGCCAGGAACTGGTGGTGCCCGCGATGGGAACCGTTCACGGTGTCATGGGAGGTCAGGCCGATCACCGCGCCGACCGCCCCACCCTCCTGTCCGATGCTGGAGTGCGCCGGCCCGTGGATCAGCCCCGCGGACGCCAGCTCGAGGACGTAGCTCTCGAACGCCCGGATCAGGACGAGCTGGCTCAGCATCGCCCTGAGCAGCGTCGGCTCCGCCGCGTCCCAGTCCGCCTCGGTGACGACGAGCTCCGACCACTCCACGGCCGGATCGAGGCGCTGGTGGGTGGGCATGCCGTTCCTTCCGCTGGTTGCGAGGCCGCCGAGTGTAACGGCCCGCCGACGATGTCGCAGCGAGCGGGACCGCAGAGCGCGGGGCCCCGCGGTGGTCGGCGTTGCGGTATCGTCCCGGCACGTCCCGCTCCCGGAGGAAGGTGTGGAAGCGCGCGAGGCAGGAGACACCATGGGCACCGCGGGGACGAACACCGGGGCGTCGACGGTGGCACACGCCGGGATGGGTCGGCCCGACGGGATGCCCGAGCTCGTCCGCTGGATCGACGACATCGCCGCCCTGACCACGCCCGACAGCGTGCACTGGTGCGACGGGTCGGACGAGGAATACGCCGATCTGTGCGGTCGACTCGTCGACGCCGGCACGTTCACGCCCCTTGACCCGGTGAGACGGCCCGGCAGCTTCCTGGCCCGCTCCGATCCGAGCGACGTGGCACGGGTCGAGGACCGCACCTTCATCTGCTCGCGTCGGGCGGCCGATGCGGGACCCACCAACAACTGGCGCGACCCCGATGAGATGCGGACCACGCTCACCGACCTCTTCCGTGGGTCGATGCGGGGTCGGACGATGTACGTCATCCCGTTCTCGATGGGCCCCCTCGGTTCGCCGATCAGCCGCCTCGGCGTCCAGATCACGGATTCCGCATACGTCGTGGTGAACATGGGGATCATGACCCGGATGGGCGTCCCCGCCCTGGAGGCGATCCGCGTGGCCGGTCAGTTCGTGCCGTGCCTCCACACGGTCGGCGCGCCGCTCGCTCCGGGCGAACCGGACGTGCCCTGGCCGTGCGACGCCGAGACGAAGTACATCGTCCAGTTCCCCGAGACCCGCGAGATCTGGTCGTACGGCTCCGGCTACGGCGGGAACGCGCTGCTCGGCAAGAAGTGCTACTCGCTGCGGATCGCGTCGGCGATCGCCCGCGACGAAGGCTGGCTCGCGGAGCACATGCTGATCATGAAGGTCACGGCGCCGGACGGGCGGTCCAAGTTCTTCGCCGGGGCCTTCCCCTCCGCGTGCGGCAAGACGAACCTGGCGATGCTCGTCCCGACCCTGCCCGGCTGGACCGTGGAGACGGTCGGCGACGACATCTGCTGGATGCGGTTCGGGGACGACGGTCGCCTGTACGCGATCAACCCGGAGGCAGGCTTCTTCGGCGTCGCGCCCGGCACGAGCGAACGGACCAACCCCAACGCGATCCGGATGCTCGATGCGAACACCATCTATACGAACGTGGCCCTGACCGACGACGGCGATGTCTGGTGGGAGGGGTTGACCGAGGTGCCGCCCGCGCACCTCGTGGACTGGACCGGGCGCGACTGGACGGCCGACGCCGGCCGCCCGGCAGCCCACCCCAACGCACGGTTCACGGTCGCCGCGACCCGGAACCCGGCCGTCGCCCCCGAGTGGGAGGACCCCGCCGGCGTCCCCATCGACGGGATCATGTTCGGCGGCCGTCGGGCGGGCGTCGTTCCGCTCGTCCGCGAGGCCTTCGACTGGGAGCACGGGGTCTTCCTGGGCTCGATCATGAGCTCCGAGACGACCGCCGCCGCGTTCGGCGAGGTCGGGAAGCTCCGCTTCGACCCGTTCGCGATGCTCCCGTTCTGCGGCTACAACATGGCCGACCACTGGGCGCACTGGCTGCGGATCGGGCAGGAGGCCCCGGCCGACAAGCACCCCCGGATCTTCTACGTGAACTGGTTCCGCCGGGACGCCGAGGGCCGCTGGCTGTGGCCGGGCTTCGGCGAGAACAGCCGGGTCCTCGAATGGATGTTCCGTCGTTGTGATGGTGAGGGCGAGGCCCAGGACACGCCGATCGGCTGGGTCCCGGTCCCGGGCGATCTCGACACGACCGGGCTGGACGTGCCGACCGACGCGCTGGTCGAGCTGCTGCGGGTGGATGGTCCCGCCTGGGCTGGCGAGATGCCCCAGCTGGAAGCGCACTACGCCCGGTTCGGAGACCGACTACCCGCCGAGCTGGCCGGGCAGCTCGAGGTACTCGGGAGGCGCCTGGGCGCGTAGGCCTCGGCCCGGCCGCTCGCGCTCGTGCGCCAGGCGCCGGTGGGGTCCCTGCGCTACCGCTCGACCGGGAAGCCCACGGCGCTGCCCCACTCGGTCCACGACCCGTCGTAGACCCGGACATGGTCCCACCCGAGGACCTGGGTCATCACGAACCAGACCGAGCTCGCACGGTGCGAGAGCCGGCAGTAGACGACGACCTCATCGGTCTGGTCCGGTGCGGCGCCGATCGCCCGGAACATCCGCTCGAGCTCGTCGGGCGGCTTGACGGTGAAGTCATCCGGATCGAGCAGCTCGCGCCCGTGCAGGTTCAGCGCACCCGGGATGTGACCCCGGCACTCGGCCCCGTGATCGAACCCCGGAGCGGGCTTGACGCGCTCACCGCGGAACTCCTCGCCGGTCCGGGCGTCGATGAGCAACCGGCCGGACCGATGGAGATGGGCCCGGACGTCGTCCCGATCGACCCGTGATGTGTCGTCCCGTTCGGAGCGCGCAGGTCGATACGCGACCGGCGTGATCGCCGGCACGGCCGTCGTCAGCGGTCGACCCTCGAGGGTCCAACGTCGCTTCCCTCCGTCCAGCACGCGAACGTCGGGGTGCCCGAGCATCTCGTGGAGGACCCAGTAGGCGTGCATCGCGTAGTGATTGCGACCGCTGTAGAGGACGAGCGTCGTGGCCTCGTCGATCCCGCCGGCCGCGAGTCGCGCCGCCATCTCGGCAGGCGTCGCGAACTCCCGGTCGGTCGGGTGCCACAGCAGGTCCTTCCAGTACCACCACCGGGCGCCCGGGATGTGACCGTCGGCGTAATCGTCCTCGTCGAGCTCGTAGCGGATCTGGGCGACCGCCAGCCCCGGGTCGTCAAGGTGCTGGTGCAGCCACGCCGGCGTCACGATCGGCGATCCGTGCATCGCGTTCGCCCTCCGTATCGCGGGCCCGACCCCGCCGGCTCCGGCGGCGGGACGGGATCCGTCGTGGTGTCGCCTCGGCAAGTCTAGGCGCGGTGTCCCGGTTCGAGCGTACGGTCCGCGACGCGGCCCAGCCTCGGTCCATGCCCGTGCCGGTGCCCGTGCCCGTGCCGGACCGGGCGGCGACCAGGGTGTAGTGTCCGGGAGGCGGAGCCCGGTCACGCATCGGACGAGGATCCGATCGGGTCGGAATGGACGAGGAGACACGGATGACGGGCCGGCAACGGATCAGCTATGTCCCAGCCGGAGTCCGTCGACGAGAAGATGCGCGCCGAGCTGGAGCGATGCGCCCGGTTCGGGACGCCGCGGCCGGAGAGCCAGTCCGTACGGGCCCACGTCCCGGCCGTCTTCTGGTCGTTCGCTGACTCGTGGCAGGCGGTGTTCCGCGAGGGTGTCTGCGACCACACGATCAAGGAGCTCTGTCGCGTCTACGTGTCACGCACCGTCAAGTGCGAGTACTGCGGCAACCAACGGTCCGTGCAGGCCTCGGCGCAGGGACTGAGCGAGGGCAAGTACGACCAGCTGCTGAACTTCGAGACCTCGGACGCCTACGACGAACGCCAGAAGGCCGCCCTGGCCTACGCGGAGGCCATCACCTGGCGGCTGGATCCCGACGACGCGTTCTGGGAGCGGCTGTATCGGCACTTCACCGAGCCCGAACTCGTCGAGCTCGGCTACTTCATCGCGCTCACGATGGGTCAGCAGAGTTGGCTGCGGTTGCTCGACATCGAGCACCACGCGGTCCTCGCCGGCGATCCGGCATCGATGGCGCCCGGCTTCGAGACCCCGGCCGCACTGGCAGCCAGCAAGACCAGCGACGACTACTGGGCCAAGCGCTGACCTGCGGGGGCACCCCAGGACCCCGGCCCTGGACCACGGCGAGTCGCCGATCCCGTCCGTCGCCGAGCGTCGTCGGTTGGGGCCCTCCAGGCCCCATCCAGCCGCCCGACCCTGCCGCCTCGCCTTCTTCGGCCCGGCTCGGGTCCCCGGTGTTGACAGGACCACGGCCCACCGTGGATACTCCCGCAAATCGCGCAATCGATTGCGGCAATCGATTGCGGCAATCGATTTCCGGTCGGCATCACACAGGGAGGCTAGGACAGGACCATGCTCCGCTCCACGCGATCGATCGACGTTCCGGGCATTCGTCCCCTGCTCGCGTTGTTGGCCGCCGGGGCGGTCGTCTTCGCCGGTTGCTCGAGTGCCGCATCCCCAAGCCCCGCCGCGTCGACCGCAGCGGCACCCACGACCGCGCCAGCCGGGTCGGTCGCTCCATCCTCTGCGGCAGTGGCTTCCCAGGTCGCCTGCCCGCTGCCCGCCAGCACCGCGCCCATCGTGATCGGCGTCTCGCAGGCCCTTACGGGGGACAAGTCCGATCCCGGCACGGGGATCGAGCACGGCTACCAGACCTGGATCAAGGAGATCAACGACGCCGGCGGGCTCCTCGGCCGGCAGGTCGTCCTCAAGGAGTACGACAACCAGAGCCTGGCCGATACGGCCGTGAGCCAGATCGAGCGGCTGGCCACGGTCGACAAGGTGGACCTCATGTTCGGCCCGTTCTCGTCGGCCCTGACGATCCCGACGTCCGCGATCGCCGAGAAGTACAAGTACGCCTTCATCGAGGGCGCCGGCGGTGCCCCGGGGGTCTTCCAGCGCAACTTCCACTACACGTTCTTCGTCCAGCCGGCGACGGCCGAGCACCAGGCCGACCCGTTCGTCACCTACATCCTCTCGCTCCCGGCCGACCAGCGACCGAAGACCGCGGCCTACCCGCAGCAGGACGACCCGTTCGTCAAGGCGACCCTGGACGGTGCCCAGGCCACCCTCGAGGCGGCCGGCGTCAAGACCGTCTACAAGGACGTCTACCCGCCGACTCAGACGGACTTCGCGTCGATCGCGGCCGCCGTCAAGGCGTCAGGCGCCGACATCGTCCTCGGCGGAACGATCTTCGGTGACGCCGTCGGCCAGAGCCAGGCGTACTCCTCGATCAACTACCAGCCCAAGGCCGTCTACTACACCAGCGGACCGAGCACGACCGGCCCGTTCGAGCAGGCGCTCGGCGACAAGGTGAACGGCATCTTCACCGGCGACGGCTGGATCCAGGCCTCCAAGGCGACCAACAACGACAAGTTCGTCGCCGGGTACCACGCGATGTTCCCGAAGGAGACCGACATCCCCGGCGAGGCCGCCGAGGGCTACTCGGTGGGCCAGGTGCTCCAGGCCGCGGTCACCGCGACGCGGCTGCCTCGACAACACCGTGATCGCCGACTGGCTGCACGCCAACACGGTCGACACGGTCCAGGGTCCGATCGGCTGGGATGCGATCGGTCGACCGAACGGCAGCTACCTGCTCGAGCAGTACCAGGACGGCAAGCTGCACGTCGTCGCTCCGGCGAACGACCCGAACAAGGACGCCGACCCGGTGTACCCGAAGCCCACCTGGTGAACTCGTCCGCATCGGCGGAGAGCCTTCCGGAGCCCCATCCTGAAGGCTCTCCGCGGTCGGGCCGCGACTGCACGGGGACTGCGAGTTGAACTGGGAGCTCCTCCTCCAGGCGATCGTCCTGGGCATCCTGACCGGGGGCGTCTACGCCCTCATGGCCTCGGGCCTCACGCTGATCTTCGGGATCATGCGCGTCGTCAACGTGGCCCATGGGGCGATGATCGTGTCGGCCGCCTACGTCTCCTGGCTGCTCTACAAGACCTACGCCCTCGACCCCATCGTCTCGATCCTCGTCGTCGTGCCGGTCTTCTTCCTCGCCGGCGCGCTCGCTCAACGGCTGATCCTTCGTCGCCTGGACGGACGCGACGTGACGCTCACGGTCCTCGTCACCTTCGGCTTCGCGATCATCCTCGAAGGGCTCCAGGGCAGCCTCTTCTCGTCCTCGTTCCAGGCGATCAACACGTCCTACTCGCTGAACAGCTTCGAGGTCGGCGGGATCTACGTGCCGTTGATCCGGCTCATCTCGGCCGGGGCCGCCCTCGTCATCCTGGGGGCCCTCTTCGTCCTCCTCCTTCGAAGTGACCTTGGTCGGGCGATCCGGGCGACGACCCAGGACCCACGGACGGCCGCCCTCGTCGGGGTCAACGTGGAGCAGGTCACGATGATCGCATTCGCGATCGGCGTGTCGCTCGCGGCGGCCGGTGGGCCGCTGTTCGGGATGCTCTTCGCCTTCTACCCAGCGACGCACTGGCTCTCGATCGGGAAGCTGCTCGCCATCGTCGTCCTCGGTGGGATGGGCAGCCTGAGGGGCACGTTCGTGGCGGCGATGATCCTGGGTCTCGCCGAGCAGATCGCGGTGGTGTTCCTCCCGATCAACTGGGCGCCCCTCGTGTTCTACGGTGTCCTGTTCGGCATCCTGATCGTGCGGCCGCGGGGCCTGTTCGGCACGACCGCCCGAGAAAGCCTGTAGTCGGATGACTGCCCGTCGGATCATCCCGCTCGTCGGCCTCGCGCTGTTCGTGGTCCTCCCAGGCTTCGTTCGCGAGGGCTTCTACCTGGACCTGCTGCTGTTCACGTTCATGTACGCGGCGATGTCCGTCGGCTGGGACATCATGGGCGGCTATGCCGGCTACGTCTCGCTCGGCACCGTGGGGTTCTTCGGGATCGGGTCGTACGTCGCGGGGCTGCTCGTCGTCCACTACGGCATCCCGGTCTTCGTGAGCGCCCCGTTCATCGGGCTCCTCACGGCGGTCATCGGGGCCGGCCTCGGGTGGATCTCGCTCCGGGCGCGAGGCACCTCGTTCGTCATCGTGACGCTGACGTTCACGTACGTGGTCCAGCTCCTGGCGCTCAACCTGCGCGACGTCACGGGTGGCAGCGCCGGCCTCTACCTGCCCCTTCTCGACCTGCCCGCCGAGTTCGTCATCCTGCCCTTCTACTACTCGATGCTCGCGCTCCTCGTCGTGGCGATCCTCGTCTCGCTCGCGATCCGTCGCTCGAAGTTCGGCCTGGGCCTCATCGCCATCCGCGAGGAGGAGGGCAAGGCGGACGGTTCCGGTGTGAACACGTCCCTCTACAAGATCCTCGCGTTCGCGATCAGCGTCTCGTTCGCCGGGGTCGCCGGCGCGCTGCACGCCCAGTACCTCAACTACATGGACCCGGACCTCGCGTTCGAGCTGATCATCACCCTCAGCGTGATCATCATGAGCCTGGTCGGGGGCCGCGGAACGGTCTGGGGTCCGGTGCTCGGGGCGTTCATCCTTCAGCCCCTCTCGGTCTATCTCATCTACCTCACCCCATCCCAGATCGCCGGCCAGGTCCACCTGGTCGCGCTCGGGGTCGTCCTCGTCCTCGTGGTGATGTTCCTGCCCGAGGGGATCATCCCGACCTGGAACGCGTGGCGTGCCGGCAGGGGCAGGGCGAGCCCGGCAGGCGTCGCCGACGAGCCACTCCCGGGAGGCGCGACGTGACCGTGCAGCCGTTGACGGCAGCTGCCGTCGAAGCGGCCGTCCGGGACCCGTCGGTCTGCCTGGCCGTCAGCGGGATCGACAAGTCGTTCGGGGGCATCCAGGCCCTCACCGACTGCTCGCTCGCGGTGCGGACGGGAAGCATCACCGCGCTCATCGGGCCGAACGGCTCGGGCAAGACGACGCTCTTCAACTGCATCACCGGCTTCTACGAGCCGGACCGCGGCCAGGTCTACGTCCGAGGGGTCCCGGCCGGCGGACGTCGGCCGAGCGAGATCGTCCATCTCGGCGTCATGCGGACATTCCAGGTGACCCGCATCTTCCGGCGGATGACGGTCCTCGAGAACATGATCGTGCCGATCCGCCAGCTCACCTTCCGATCGCTCTTCACCGCGGCGATCAAGGGTCATGAGCGCGAGCGGGCAGAGGAGCTGCTCGAGTTCTTCGGCCTCCAGAGCCTCCGAGACGAGCAGGCCGGCAGCCTGTCGTTCGGCCAGCAGAAGCTCCTGGAGCTGGCGGCCGCGCTGATGGCGGATCCCGAGATCGTGCTGCTCGACGAGCCGGCCGGTGGGCTGAACCCGGTCATGATCGAGAAGCTCGCCGGTCACGTGCGCGAGCTCAACGGACGCGGGGTCACATTCCTGATCATCGAGCACAACATGGGCTTCGTCATGAAGCTGTGCGACCCGGTCATCGTCATGCACCGCGGGACGGTGATCGCGCAGGGCTCGCCCGGAGCCGTCCGCGAGGACCCGATCGTCCTCGACGCGTACCTCGGAGACTGAGGATGCTGCTCGAGATCGATGGCCTGTTCGCGGGGTACGGGAGCGGCGGCGACGTCCTCCGGGGCGTCGACCTCAGCCTCGCCGAGGGTGACTTCGTCTGCCTCATCGGGCCGAACGGGGCCGGGAAGTCCACCCTCCTGCGGGCCCTCTCCGGGATCATCCGCCCGCGTCGCGGCACGATCCGGTTCGACGGGACCGACGTGGCGGGCTGGCGCCCGGACCTGCTCTTCCGGCGCGGCATCGCCCACGTCCCGCAGGGTCGGAGCACGTTCCCGCAGATGACCGTCCACGAGAACCTGCTGATGGGCGCCTACAGCATCCGCGACCGCTCGCTCGCCCGGGAGCGGCTGCGCGCGGCCGAGGACCTCTTCCCGATCGTCGTCGAGCAGGCCGACCGTCGGGCCGGCCTCCTGAGCGGCGGCGAGCAGAAGCAGGTCGAGATGGCCCGGGCGATCGTCACGGCGCCCCGACTCCTGCTCCTCGACGAGCCGACGCTCGGCCTGGAGCCACGGGCGTCCCGCACGGTCATGGCCAAGATGCGCGAGCTCAACGAACAGGGGGTGACGATCCTCCTCGTCGAGCAGAACGCCCGAACCGGGCTCGGCACCGCCCGGACGGGCTGCGTCATGGAGCTCGGAGCGATCAAGCTGCGCGGCGAAGGCCAGCGGCTGCTCGACGATCCGCAGGTCAAGCGCCTCTACCTCGGCGAGAGCGCGGCCGGATGAGCGGGCCCGAGGTGCCAGCCCGATGAGCACGACGAGACCGCGGGCGACGATCGGCGACGTGGCGGCGGAGGCCGGCGTCCATGCGTCCACGGTGTCCCGCGTCCTCAACGATCACGCCGGGACCACCGTCCGGCCGGCGACCCGCGAGCGCGTCCTGGCGGCCGCCGACCGCCTCGGGTACCGAGCGTCCGGCCTCGCCCGTGGCCTCCGGCTGCAGCGGACGCTGACCCTCGGGATGCTCGTCCCCGACATCACGAACCCGTTCTTCTCATCGATCATCAAGGGCGCCGAGGACGCGGCCCGGGAGCGCGGCTACAACCTCCTCTTGTGCAACTCGGAGGACGACCCCGAGCGCGAGGCGAGCTGCCTGCATGCGCTGCGCGAGCACCAGGTCGACGGCCTGTTGATCGCCTCGTCCCGGATGGCCGACGACACGATCGAGGAGCTCCGCGGCGAGGGCTATCCGTTCGTCCTGATCAACCGCGCGACCGACGATGCGGGAGACCTCGCGGTCGTCGTCGACAACCGCGCCGCGGCCGTCGCCGTGGTCGCGTATCTCGCCTCCCTGGGGCACCACCGGGTGGGTCACATCGCCGGGCCCAGGGACACGACGACGGGTGTCGAGCGGCTCGAGGGGTTCCGGACCGGGGTCGCGCGACACGGTCTGGCCGATGAGCCGGACCTCATCGTCGAGGCGGATGCGTTCTCGGCGGAGGCGGGCCACCACGCTCTCGGGATCATGCTCGCTGGACCCGCCAAGCCGACAGCGGTCTTCGCGGCCAACGACCTCATCGCCATCGGCATGCTCCAGCGACTTCGCGAGGCCGGCACGTCGGTGCCGGCCGGGCTTTCGATCGTCGGCTTCAACGACATCCCGCTGGCCGGCCTGCTCGAGCCCGCGCTGACGACGGTGCGTGTGCCCCAGCTGGAGATGGGGGTGGTCGGCGCGCACCTGCTCATCGACCGCCTGCAGGGTCGGCCGATCGGCGACGTCCGCCTGACCCTGCCTACCGAGCTCGTGATCCGCTCGTCCTCGGCCGCGCCGGGCCGAGGCGCCGGCCAGTCCCCCATCATCACCGGAGCCCAGCCATGACCCGTCTCGTCGACCTCACCCAGCCCTGGGGCGATCGGATGCCCACCTGGCCTCAGTTCGCCTCGATCGAGGTGACCGACATCACGACCCATCACCGGGACCGCAAGAGCACCATGCTCGTGAAGACGAACATGCACACCGGCACGCACATCGACGCGCCGAGCCACTACTGCGAGACCGGCCGGGACCTCGGGCAGATCGAGCTGGGCGAGCTCCACGGAACGGGCCTCGTCATCGACCTCCGGCCGATCACGAAGCCCTGGAGCTACTACAGCCTGGCCGACATCGAGCGCTGCATCCCCGAGGGCGAGGCGATCCGCGAGGGGGACATCGTCGTGCTCTACACCGGCTGGGACCGGTACAACTGGACGCAGACGACGCGCGACGACGTCACCTACTTCGACCGGCATCCCGGCCCGCGACCCGAGGTCATCGACTTCCTCATCGAGAAGCGGATCAAGTGGATCGGCGCCGACCTCGCCTCGATCGACCACTCGCTCCACACGCGCATCCGGCACATGCGACCCGATCTCGTCACCGAATACGAGGCCGATGACCGGCCGGCCGATCGAGGAGACGCTGCCGGCGAAGGACTTCGAGTACATCCATTACGCGACCGCCCGGAACGACATCTCGATGCTCGAGAACCTGGGCGGGGAGATCGCCGAGGTCGCGGGCCGGCGAGTCGACCTCGGCGCGTTCCCCTGGCGCTGGCGGGGTGGCGAGGCCAGCGTCTGCCGCGTCGCCGCCTTCCTGGAGGAGTAGACATGCAGGCCCTCGTCCTCACCGCTCCGCACGCGTTCGAGATCCGCGACGTCCCCGTCCCGGAGCCGGCCGCCAACGAGGTCCTCTGCCGGGTTCGGGCGATCGCGATCTGCGGCACGGATGCGGAGATCATCGAGGGTGGCTTCCCCGGGCGGTGGCCGCGCGCCTATCCGTACATCCCGGGCCACGAGTGGTCCGGCGAGGTCGTCGCCGCCGGCGCGATCGCCGAGCAGAACGGGTTCTCCGTCGGGACGCGGGTCGCCGGCACCTCGCATTCCGGCTGCGGCCTCTGCCGGATGTGCCGGATCGGCCGCTACAACCTGTGCTTCAACTACGGTCGCGAGGACCTCGGCCATCGCCAGTACGGCCACTACAGCCAGGGGGCGTACGCCGAGTACGTCGTCCACACGATCAAGGCCGTGTTCAAGATCCCCGACGACATGCCGTTCGATACCGCCGCTCTGTGCGACACGGCGTCGATCGCCCTCCATTCCGTGAAGCGGCCGGGGATCCAGCCCGGCGACCTGGTGGCGTCGGTCGGCTCCGGTGGGATGGGCCTGCTCGTGGCGATGTGCGCGAAGACCCTCGGGGCGGCCCGGGTCATCGTCGTCGGCGGCGGTCGGCGCCTGGAACGGGCGCGAGAACTCGGCTTCGAGACGGTCGACTACCACGACGGCGATCCCGTCGCCACGGTGCGCGACTGGTCCGGGGGGGTCGGCGTCGACGTGGCGATCGATTCCGCCGGCTCGAAGGATTCCGTGGGCCAGGCGATCGGGATGGTGCGCAAGGGCGGCCGTGTCGCGTTCACGGGGATCCCCAAGGAGCCCACCGCCGTGAACTTCCAGAAGGTCGTGCTCGAGGAGATCGACCTGTACGGCGTGCGGGCGAATTGGAACACGATGGAGGAGGTCATCCCGCTGATGTCCGACGGCCGGATCCCCGCCGGGCGGCTGATCACCCATCACTTCCCGCTGCGCGAGTTCCCCGAGGCGCTCCGGACGTTCAACGAGCGGGTCGACGGGGCGCTGAAGGTGATCGTCGAGCCGTGACCAGGCCAGGCGGCCTCGGGGAGCCGGCCACGTGAGCGTGCCGCCGCGGATGCGCGCGGTCGTGTTCGAGGCGCCCGAGCGGTTCGTCGTCACGACCGTCCCGACGCCCGAGCCGGCCCCCGGCCACGCCCTGGTCCAGGTCGCGGCGTCGATGGTCTGCGCGACGGACCGCAAGATCCTCGCCGGCCGGTTCGCCGGGACGCGGTTCCCGCACGTGCCGGGTCACGAGTTCTCCGGGACGGTCGTCGCGCTCGGATCTGCGGCCGGCGGCCCGCCGCCCGGGACCCGCGTCGGCGTCGAGGTCCACGTCGGCTGCGGGGTCTGCGATCGTTGCCGGGAGGGGCTCTACAACCTCTGCCTGAACTACGGCCGGACGGAGACCGGCCACGCCCACGTCGGGTTCACGATCGCGGGCGGCCTCGCCGAGTACGCGAGCGTCCCGCTGGCGGCGCTCCATCCGCTGCCGGACGCGGTCAGCATGGCCGACGGCGCCTGGACGGACAACCTCGGCGTCGCCCTCTGGGCCATCGAGCGAGCCCATCTCCTCGTCGGGGAGACGGTCGTCGTCATCGGGTCCGGCGCGATCGGGTTGTGCGCCGCGCAACTCGCCCGGGCGAGCGGCGCCGGTCGGGTGACCCTCGTCGGCCGCGGCGAGCGCCTGACTCGGGCCGCGCGCTTCGCCGACGCGGTCGTCGACGAGCGCGACGCCGGGGCTCTCACCGGAACGGCGGACGTCGTCGTCGAGTTCGCGGGCACCGCCGACGCGGCCGCGCTCGCGCTGACGTCAGCCCGCCGCGGTGGCCGGGTCGTCCTCGGCGGCGCGACCGGTCAGGGGGTCAGCTTCCCGCCGATCGACCTCTCGACGATCGTCCGCGGCCACCTCGACGTCCTCGGGTCGGTCGCTAACCCGAAGGGTGTATCAGGCCGGGCGCTCGCCCTCCTCGCGTCCGGGGCGGTCGACGTGGCGAGCCTCACGACCCACCACTTCCCCCTCGAGCGGTTCGCCGAGGCGTGGGCGACGTTCACGGAGCGCCGGGACGGTGCGATCCGGGTGATGCTGACGCCTGAGGGGGCCTGAATGAACGCGATCGGAGTCGGGGAGACGCACCGTGGCCGATGAGGCGCTGAACCGGGTCCAGCTCGCGGTCTCGCACTGGAAGCCACGCTTCGTGGCGAACGGGGTCGACGTCAACGATTTCGAGCGGGTCCAGGCCGCGACCACCGAGTGGGCGGACTGGGCGCCGAACTGGAAGGCCGTCGGCGACATGCACCGCGAGCTCGCCGATGCGGCCGAGGCGGGCGGTCGCATCGTCACCGCGACAGAGGCGTACCAGCGAGCGGCCGTCTCCTACCACCTCGGGAAGTTCCTGTGGTTCGAGGATCTCGACCTGCACCTCACCCTGAGCGCCCTCACCGTCTCGTCCTACGCGCACGCCCTGCCCCGTCTCGATCCCCCCGGCGAGCGCCTCGACATCCCGTTCGAGGGGACGACGATCCCCGGTCATCTGCGCCGGCCGCGGGGCGTCGCCGGCCCGCCGGTCGTGCTCATCGTGCCGGGGCTCGACTCCGTGAAGGAGGAGCTCTTCACGCTGGAGCAGGACTTCCTCCGTCGTGGGATGGCGACCCTCACCGTCGACGGCCCGGGACAGGGCGAGAGCGCGCCGAGATTCCCGATCCGGGCCGACTGGGCGGGGGTCGTCCGGCCGATCATCGACGAGCTCGAGGCTCGCTCCGACGTCGACGCCGGGCGCGTCGGCCTGCTGGGGATCAGCATGGGCGGGATCTACGGACCGCTGGCTGCGGCCGGGGAGCCCCGGATCCGGGCGCTCATCGCGCTCGCCGGTCCGTACGACCTGTCCGAATGCTGGGGGGCCCTCAACGAGCTCACCCGGGGTGGATACGTCTTCTACACGAAGTCGAAGGACGAGGCCGAGGCGTTCGAGCGCTCCAAGTCCCTCGCGCTCCACGGGGTGCTCGCCCGGGTGCACCAGCCGCTCCTCGTGGTCCACGGTGCCAGGGACCGGCTCTTCCCGCCCGAGCAGGCCGAGCGGATCGCGCGCGAGGCCCCCGACGCGACGCTCCTCCTCTACCCCGACGGGAACCACGTCTGCAACAACATCACGTACAAGTACCGGCCCGCGATGGCGGACTGGATGAGCGAGCGGCTCCGCCGATGACCGACCGGCTCGAGTCGATCAACCCCGCGACGGAAGCGTTGCTCGCCACCTTCCCGGCGTCCACGCCGGACGAGACGGAGGCCGCCATCGCCGAGGCCGACGCGGCCCAGCAGGTCTGGCGGCGAACCTCGTTCGCGGAGCGCGGAGCGGCGATGCGCCGGCTGGCGACGCATCTCCGCGGCCGACGTGACGCGTACGGCCGCCTGATCACGCTCGAGATGGGCAAACCGATCGCCGAGGCCGTCGCCGAGATCGAGAAGTGCGCCTGGGCGTGCGAGTTCTACGCGGACCAGGCGGCCGACTTCCTGGGCGACCAGGTCGTCGCGACGAGCGCGAGCCGGAGCCTCGTCGCCTACGAGCCGCTCGGGGTGGTCCTCGCGATCATGCCCTGGAACTACCCGTTCTGGCAGGTCCTCCGGTTCGCCGCTCCAGCGCTCATGGCTGGCAACGGCGCGCTCCTCAAGCACGCCTCGAACATCCCGCAGTGCGCTCTGGCGGTCGGCTCGGCGTTCGAGGAGGCGGGCTTCCCGCCGGGCCTCTTCCGCACGCTCCTGCTGCGTGGGGCCGACGTCGAGCCCGTGGTCCGCGACCGCCGGGTGCGCGCCGTGACCCTGACCGGCAGCTCCGACGTCGGGGCGCGCGTCGCCGCCGTCGCCGGATCGGCGCTCAAGAAGACGGTGCTCGAGCTCGGCGGCTCGGACCCGTTCATCGTCCTCGCCGATGCCGACGTGGCCGCCGCGGCGACGACCGCCGTCCGTGCCCGGAACCAGAACACCGGGCAGTCGTGCATCGCGGCGAAACGCTTTCTCGTCGCTGAACCGATCGCCGACGAGTTCGAGGAGCGGTTCGCCCGGGGGGTCGGGGCGCTCCGCCTCGGCGACCCGCTCGACCCGGCCACGCAGGTCGGCCCGCTCGCGCGCTCGGACCTTCGCGACGCGCTCGAGCGCCAGGTCGAGGAGTCGGTCCGCCAGGGCGCGAGGATCCTCGTCGGCGGCCGGCGACCGCAGGGGCCAGGCTACTTCTACGAGCCGACCGTCCTCGCGGAGGTCCGCGATGGGATGCCCGTCCTTGCCGAGGAGACGTTCGGTCCGGTCGCGGCCGTGCGGCGGGTCGCGGACGCCGAGGAGGCGGTCGCGGTCGCGAACGGCTCCGACTACGGCCTGGGTGCCGCCATCTGGACCGGCGACGTCGCTCGAGGCGAAGCCCTGGCCCGGACGATCGAGTCCGGCGCGGTCTTCGTCAACGGGATGGTCGCGTCCGACCCACGGTTGCCCTTCGGGGGAGTGAAGCAGAGCGGCTGGGGACGCGAGCTCGGGCCGTTCGGGATCCGCGAGTTCACGAACGTTCAGACGATCTGGATCGGACCGGAAGTCGCGCCGGCCGGCCCGGCTGCGGAGTAGACACCGCGCGGATCGGGTCGGTGCATCCGACCAGCAGGCGAGCCTCGACACAGGGAGACCCGGAGGGCAAGGACATGACCCTGTCGATGAGCCAGCTCGAGCTCTCGCCCGAGCAGCGGCTGATGCAGCAGACGACACGCGAATACGTCGACCGGGTCGTCATCCCGTTCATCAAGGCGAACCGCGAACGAGAATGGCTCTTCGAGCCGGACGAGCGCCTCCCGAGGACCATCCTCGAGGAGGCCGACCGGGCCGGCCTCCGCGGCCTCGGAGTGCCCGAGGCATACGGCGGCGTGGAGCTGGACGCGGGAACCGAGGCGCAGACGTTCGCGGTGATCGCCACCGAGCTCGGCCGGGGTGACGCCGGACTGGCCGACAAGCTGGCCCAGGGCTGGAAGGTCTCGGTGCTTCTGCGGAACGTCGCGCCCGAACATCTCCAGGCGCGCTGGTTCTCCCGCTACATGGCGGATCCCGCGTTCCTCATGGCCCACTGCCTGACCGAGCCGAAGGGGGCGTCAGACCGCTGGCTCCCGTACAACGTCCCCGAGGCGAACATGGATACGCGAGCGACGTTCGCCGACGGGCACTGGACGATCACCGGCCGCAAGCAGTACATCAGCAATGGCTACGACGCCTCGCTCTATGTCGTCTATGCCAACACGGATCCGGCGGTCGGGATGCTCCAGGGCACGAGCAGCTTCCTCGTACCGCGCGACACCCCGGGACTGACCGTCACGCGCTGCAACGAGACGATCGGCGGCCGGTACATGAACAACGGCGAGATCGTCTTCGAGGACTGCCGGGTGCCCGAGGACCACCTCCTGGTACGCGGCGACGCCCTCGGCAAGGCAGGGGTCTACTTCCGACCCGGGAAGATCCTCCAGGCGGCCAAGAACCTCGGCACCGGAATCGCCGCATTCGAGGACACCGCGACCTTCGTCCAGCAGCACGTCCAGGGCGGAAAGGTCCTGATCAAGCACCAGGCCGTGGCGCTCCGGCTCGCCCGGATGGCCACCAAGCTGGATGCCGTCGGCGCCTTCCTCCACCACGCGGCGCGCGCGGTGGACCAGAACGCTGCCGACACCGACAAGCTCTGCAACATGGTCAAGGTCTTCGCCTCGGAAGAGATCTTCGACGTCTGCCGCGACGCGCTGGAGCTGCACGGCGGCCACGGGGCGATGCTCGACGTCGGGATCGAGAAGTACCTCCGCGACGCCGCGGTCTACCTCCACATGGACGCCACCGCAGACATCTCGGCCTTCAAGATCGTCAAGGCGATGTTCCCGGAAACGGCCGGCGCCTACGCCGGCCCCGAGTGACGGCGTTCGGGCCGTGCCTCAGATGACGATCCCGACGCCGCCGGCGTCCGGGGCGCCCACCTCCACCGCGGTCACGTCGAAGGGGCGGATGAGCACCGTCGTCACGAGCACCGCCGAGACGATGGCGGCGAAGGCAAGGAAGCCCGCGGCGAAGCTGCCCGTCGCGTCGAGGAGGGTGCCGATCAGGGGCGGGCCGAAGACCGCCGTCAGAAGCCCACCCCAGCCGACGATCGCCTGGGCGGAAGCCGGGCCGGTCGGCACGCTCGCCGCGGCGCCGTTGAAGACACCCGCGTATGGGAAGCCCACGCCGAGGCCCGTCACGACGAGCCCGATGACCGCCACTGGGAGCGTGGGCGCCAACGCCAGCGTGGCGAGCCCGATGATCGCGAGGGCGAGCCCGGCTCGGATGAGCCTGATCGGCTTCACTCCGCGCTCAAGGACGACGCCCCCGGAGGTACGGGCGACGATCCCGGTGACCAGCGTCAGCGAGCCGATCAGCCCCGCGGCCGCGAGCGGCAGCCCGAAGGCGTCGGCCAGGTAGAGGGTGACCCACGTGCCGACGACGATCGCCATACCGAAGCCACACATGTGACACAGCGCAAGGAGCCACGTGTTGCGGTTGCGGAGGGCGAGGGTGAGGGCGGCTCGCGCGCGCGTCGCGGCGGACACGCGGGGCTCGCCGGGAGCGAGGAACGTCCAGGCGACCCAGACCGCGGCCACGGCGAGGGCAGAGACGGTGAACGCGAGCCGCCAGCCTCCGGCCGGACCAGCCAGGACCGGGATGTAGACCAGGGTGATCCCCGACCCCAGCAGGAACGACGCGCCGTAGAGGCCCTGGGCGAGGTTGCGCCCGCGATCGTCGAAGATCGAGCTCGCGTACGCCGCGCCGGCAGCGAAGCCGAAGCCCGACCCGAGTCCGCCCAGGACGCGCCAGGCCAGCAAGGCCGGGAAGGTGGGCGCCAGGAGGCCCGCCCCAAGGGCGCCGACCGTCACGAGGAGGAACCCGAGCGTGACCGCGGGTCGAGGCCCGATCCGGTCGGCGATGGCGCCCCCAGCCAACATCGTGGTCGCCGCACCGACGAAGTAGGCCGTGGTGATCATGCCCGCATCGGCCGAGGAGAGGGCGAACTCGGTCCGGATGAACCCGAGCACGGGGCCCTGGATCGTGTAGTTGGTGGCCACGGCGACCGCGACCGCGCAGATCAGGATGAGCGCCCGGCGGCGTGACGAGGCTGGCATCCTGGGAACTGTAGCGGCCCGGCCCGCGCTCCAGCGGTGAGATGGGGCGCACGTGGAGATCCTCGGACCCCGAGGCGGCCTATCCAGCTCGGCCGAAGATGAGTCGCCGGGCGTTATCCGCGTAGACCAGCCGGAGCACGGCGTCGGGCAGGCCCAGGCCGTGGATCTGCCACCGACCCTGGCTGCCCGGTCCCCCGTCCGGGTCGTAGGGGAACGACTCGTCGCGGGTCTCCAGGAAGCGGGCGTGCACCGCCCAGGCGGCCGCGTCGGGCGGCGCGTCGGTCCCGAACAGGACCCGGTCGGGCCAGCGGAGGATGAGGTCTCGCGCCGAGTACGGCTGCCGTCCCAGCTCGGCGATCCGCGCCGCGATGTCCACGTGCCAGTTGGGGTACGCGGCGAGCATCCGGTCCACCCGGCCCAGGTCCTCAGCCGCGCACCCGACGTGCGCCCCGATGAACGTCGTCCCGGGGTGCCGGGCGACGACCGCCTCGAGCCCGTCGATGATCTCGTCGAAGGGCGGGAACCCGTCCAGTTCCGGTCGCCCGTGCGGACGGGTCGGCCAGAAGTGCCAGTCGGGGTGCTCCCGCAGCTCCTCGTAGCGTTCGTTCTCCGCGTCGAGCGGCTCGAAGAACGCGATCGGGTCGGCGACGTGGATGGTCACTGGCAGGCGGAGCGCGCCGGCCGCAGCCCACAACGGATCGAGCCGCGCATCGTCCACCGGAACGAGCCGCCCGGCCGGGTCCCGAGCGCGCAGCCCGAGGGTCTTCCAGACCTTCAGGCCGCGCGCGCCCGCGGCGGCGGAAGCGCGCAGCCGGGCCGCCTCGATCTCCCCGAACTCGGGTCGCTCGGTCCACATCGGGTAGTCGAGCCCCGAGAACACCGCGACCCGGTCGCCGAGCGGTGACCAGTGCTCCAGCTCGCGGCCGAGCGCGTCGCCCCAGCCGCCGTCGAGGTCCACGATCGCCGCGATGTTCGAGGCATCCAGCGCGGCCGCGAGCTCGTCCGGGGTGCGCCGGTCCCAGCCGTCGGAGAACGGGGTCGGGCCGAGGTGGTTGTGGGCGTCCATCGCTGGGAACGACGGGTGGGCGGGGGCTCCGTGGCTCCGGGTCCTGAGCTGGGAGCGCGGCTGGAAGTCGGCCAGCCGGAGATCGTTGGGCCGCCTGCCAGGCTCGTCCACCGCGCTCGTCTACCCCTTGAGCCCGGACAGGGTGATGCCGCGCACGAAGTACTTCTGGGCGATCACGAAGAGGACGATCATGGGCAGCAGGCTCACCAGGGCCCCGGCCATCATCTCCGGCCACTTGCCCACGAACTGGCCCTGGAAGAAGGCCAGCCCCACGGTGGTCGTGTAGGTGGGCAGGTCGCGCAGGTAGATCAGGGGGTCGAGGAGGTCGTTCCAGCTCCACATGAACTGGAAGATCGCGAGGGTCGCCAGGGCCGGCCTGGCGAGCGGGACGTAGACCTTCACGAAGATCTGCCACGGGTTGGCCCCGTCGACGCGGGCGGCGTCAGCCAGCTCGTTCGGGATCGTGAGGAAGAACTGGCGCAGCAGGAAGGTCCCGAAGGCTCCACCGAAGAACGCCCAGACCCAGAGCGGCAGGTTGGTCCCGATCCAGTTGCCGCTCTCGCTCAGGGGCCACGGGAGATACCGGTAGAGGATGAAGTTCGGCACGAGGACGATCTGGAACGGGATGATCAGGGTCGCCAGGATCAGGGCGAAGAGGACCCGCTTGCCGCGGAACTCGAACACGGCGAACGCGTACGCGGCCATCGAGCAGGCGATGAGCTGGCCGAGCGTGGCCAGCGACGCGATGACGATCGAGTTCCCGAAGAACGTCCCGAAGGTCACGCCGGGCATCGCGAACCACATCTTCGTGTAGTTGTCCCAGTGGAGCCCCGTCGGGAACGAGAGCGGCGCGGTCGAGAAGACCTCCGCCCGCGTCTTGAGGGACGTCGTCAGCATCCAGATGAACGGGATCATCATCGCCAGGCCGCCGGCGATCAGGGCCAGGTACGCCCCGGCGAGCCGGGCGAGCTTGCGCCCGGATCGGCGCCCGGTGCGCCGGCGGCCACCGGACTCGATGTCACGCGTCGTCACCGCGGGCCGCTCACTGGTAGTGCACCCACCGACCCTGGGTCCGGAAGTAGAGGATCGTGGCGACGGCAACGATGAGGAACATGATCCACGAGGCGGCGCCCGCGTACCCCATCTTGAAGTTGCGGAAGCCGGCCTCGTAGATGAAGTAGACCAGGGTGATCGTCGCCTCGCCAGGCTTGCCGGGGTTCGCCATCACGTAGACCTGGTCGAACACCTGGAAGGCGCCGATGAGCGCCAGCACCCCGGTGAAGAAGATCGAGGGCGTGAGCAGCGGCAGCGTGATCGACCGGAATCGGGCCCGGCGCCCGGCGCCGTCGACGCTGGCGGCGTCGTAGTACTCGGCCGGGATCGCCTGCAGGCCGGCCAGGAAGATGATGACGTTGGCCGGGAGTCCCTGCCAGACGCTCATCACGATGATCGAGGGCATCGCCAGGGTGGGGTCGGCGACCCACCGCTGGGGTGGGATCCCGAACGCCCGGAGGATGTCGTTGAGGGGGCCGGCCGCGCTGTAGATCCAGAGCCACACGAGCGCGATCGCGGTCGCCGAGGTCACGAGCGGCAGGAAGTAGGCGGTCCGGATCCAGGCGATCCCCCGGATCGACTGGTTGAGCGCCGTGGCGAGGCCCAGCGCGAGCGCCAGGCCCAGCGGGACGGACACGATCGTGTAGAAGACCGTGTTGCGCAGCGCCTTGAGGAACCGGTCGTCGCCGAGCAGCTTGGTGTAGTTGTCGAGGCCCACGAACTGCGGGGGCGTGAGCATGTCCCACTTCGTGAGGCTGATCCCGAACGTGGCCAGGATCGGGCCCGCGGACAGCGCCGCGAGCCCGATGAGCGTCGGTGCCAGGAACAGGAGGACCCAGCGGCCTTCGTGGGCCCGCGGCCCGCGGCGGGTCGAGGTCCTCCGACGCGGCATCCGGGCCGCCGCGACCGGGCTCCCGAGGCCTGTCCGGAAGGTCACGCAGGCCCCTCGCCGTCGGTGCGGCTGGGAGCCGCGTTCACTGGCCCAGGAGCTTCTGGAGCGCGGGCGTGATCTCGTCGAGCGCCGCCTTCGCCGTCAACTGGTTGTCGTTGAACACCTTGGCGTCCAGCTCGTCCTGGAGCGTCGTGGTGAACTCGTCGTAACCCTTGAACGACGGCTTGAGGTGGGCATAGGCGAGCGCGTCCGCGAAGGTCTTGCCGCCGTCGAAGGACGTCGCGTACTGGCCGGTCAGGACCTCCTTGTTGACCGGCATCGATGCCTTGAGCGACGCGACCATCGCCTGCAGCTCCGGGCCCGTGTAGCACTTGATGAACTCCCAGGCCGCGTCCGGAGACTTGGTCCCCTTGAAGGCGACCACACCGCTCGGGTTGACCGACGTCGCCTGCCCGGCCGGCCCCTTCGGGAGGGGCGCCACGCCGAAGCTGAGGCCCGCTGCCTCGTGAGTGGGGACCAGCCAGGAGCCGTTCGCCTCCATCGCGGCCTGGCCGTTCTCGAACGCATCGCCCGAGCTGTTCGCGACGGGCTGGGCCATCACCTTGTCCTTGTAGATGAGGTCCTGGAGGAACTGGATCCCGGCCGCCGCTTGCTCGGTGTCGATGGCCACGGTCTTCTTGTCCGGGCTGAGGATGTCGCCGCCGGCCTGCCAGACGAGCGACGACCAGTAGTTCTCCATGTCTGTCGTCTCGGTGTAGAAGCCCCACTGCGAGGTCTTGCCGCCGGACGTCTTGGTGAGCTTTGCCGCGACCTCGCGGAGCTTGTTCCAGTCCCAGGTCTCGTCCGGGTACGGGAGGCCGGCCGCATCGAACATCGTCTTGTTGTAGAACAGGGCGATCGTGTTCAGGTCGCGCGGCAGCCCGTAGAGGTGGCCGTCCGGGGCCGTGAAGTCCTGGACGGCGAGGTCGACCAGCTGGCCCGTGTCGAAGCCGTCCTTGGCGATGTACGGGCTGAGGTCGAGCAGCTGGTCGCGGGTCTGGTAGTCGGGGTACAGGGGCCCGTCCATCAGGAATACGTCGGGCGCGTTGCCCGCAGCGAGGTCAGTCTGCAGCTTGGGCCAGTACGTGGTCCAGTCGGCCACCGTCGCCTTCACGGTGATGTTCGGGTTCATCTTCTGGAAGGCGTCGACGATCTTCTGCTGGTTGGCGAGCTCGGTCGTGTCGCCCCACATCGCATAGGTGATCTTGGCCGGCGGGCCGGCGTACGTCCCGCAGGCGGCCGCGGCGGCGGACGGTGCCACCGACGCGCCGGAGGCCGCAGGCGCGCTCGCGACCGCCGAGGGCTGGTCGACGGCCGCCGTCGATGCCGATGGGTTCGCCGACGTGCCGGTCCCGCCACAGGCCGCTGCGAGCAGGGCCACGGTCAGCAAGGTCGATGCGAGCGCGGCCATCGGCCGCGGGCGGGGGGCGACTCGGATCATGCGCATAGCCATTCCTCCTTGGTCAGGACATCCAGTCGGGGGCGGTGCCGCCGAGCCAGCCCGGCAGCCACTCCGCCTCCGTGTCGATGAGCTCGTCGGTCATCCGCCAGGCCTCGTCGAGCGTGAGCCGTGCCTGGACCATCGGATCGGTCATCACTGCGTGGTAGATGAGGTCGCGATCCTCGCCGAGCGAGGCGCGCACGGTCAGGTCCTGGGTGTCGACCGCGGGACGCGTATACGTCGCGCACTGCGGCGGCAGCGGGTCGACCGTGGTCGGGTGCACCCCGAGTCCATCGACCAGCGCAGGCACCTCGACGCAGGCGTCGCCGGCCAGGTTCGGGATGAGGCGGCCGCCGTCGTTCGGGACGTTGGCCATGATCCGGGACGGCTCGCCGGTCAGCATCGAGTGGACGATCACCGCGGCGTACTCGCCGCTGCGCTCGATCTCGAACGGCTCGCCGGCATCGAGCCGGCGCTTCGTCTCGGCGTACTCGTCAAGGTTGTGGGCGACCCGGTCGAGGTACTCGCCGATCGGGACGTGGAAGCGCTCGACGAGATCGCCCTTCGGGATGAACCAGGGGTTGTACTCGGCGTGGTGCTCCGACGACTCCGTCGGGTAGCGGCCGAAGCGGCGGAAGAGGTCCGCCCGGACGAGGTCCTCGTCGGGGACGCGGCCGGCGTCGACGAACGCCCGCAGGGCGGGGTACAGGTCGACGCCGCGATGCTCGAGCCGGGTGATCCAGGCCAGGTGGTTGACCCCGGCCGACTCGGCCGAGATCTCGCTCGCCGGCACGTCCAGGTAGCCGGCCAGCGTGTCGATGGTCCAGTACACCGAGTGGCACAGGCCGATCGTCGGGAGCCCGACCGCCTCGTCGACGGCCCGGACGAGCATCCCCATCGGGTTCGTGTAGTTGAGGAAGAGCGCGTCCGGGCAGACCTCGGTCATGTCGACGGCGATGCCCAGCATGACCGGGATCGTGCGCAGGCCGCGGAGGACACCGCCGACGTTGATCGTGTCGTTGATCGTGTAGCGAAGCCCGTAGCGGCCGGGCACGTCGAAGTCGAGCTGCGTCGCCCGCGCGCCGCCGACCTGGATCGTGTTGATCACGAAGTCCGCTCCCTCGAGCGCCTCGCGCCGGTCGAGGGAGCCGCGCACCACGGGGGCAGCACCGAGCGCGTCGGCGGTCCAGCGGGCCATCCGCTCGGCGGTGGCGAGGCGGTCGGGGTCGATGTCGTGGAGCACGATCTCGGCGTCGCGCAGCTCCGGGTAGGACAGGATGTCGCCGAGCAGGTTGCGGGTGAACTCGACGCTGCCGGCGCCGACCAGGACGATCCGTGGCATCAGGTCCCCTCCCCGACCCCGACGATGTGCCGGAGTCCCTGGCTGTGGTAGCGCTCCACCCAGCCGGGGTGGTCCGGGTCGTGGCCCCGCCGGCGAGCGAGGGCGAAGGCGAGCAGGGCGACGGACGGGACGGCGGTCAGCGGCGCGTGATCCTCGGCGGCCGCCTCCGGGATCGGCAGCAGGGTCGCGCCCTCGATCGATGACCGCGGTGCGACCTCGATGACCCGCGCCCCCCAGCCGGCCGCATGGGCCGCGACGTCCAGCGTGGCCGCCCGACCGGGCCCGTCCGGCATCAGGGCGACGACCACCGAGTCGGCGTCGACGATCGTGGCGACCCCCGAGGCCATCTCCCAGGACTCCGTGCCCTCGGCATGGACGATCGCCATCTCCTTGAGCTTGAGCGCGGCCTCGAGCGCCGCCGGATAGGCGGCCCCGCTGCCGACGACGAACAGGTGGCCGGCGCCGGCCAGCGATCCGGCCAGGTCGGCGACGAGCGGGCGGGCGGCCTCGATCGCCGCCTCGGCGTGGTCGGCGGCCAGTCCGATCGCCCGGCGGATGGCCTCGGCGCGCTCCCCGCCGAGCAGCTCGGCGAGGATGAGCTCGGTCGCCACGAGGGTCGCGGCGAAGGTCTTCGTCATCACCGGGACCTGGCTCGGCCCGCCCGCGGAGCGGACGACGTGGTCGGCGAGCCCGTCCAGCGTGCTCCCAGGGACGTGGACGACCGCCACGGTGGGGACCCGGCCGCGGAGCGTCTCGACGACGCCGACGACGTCCCGGAACTCGCCCGAGGCGGAGATGCCCAGGACGGCGTCGCCCGGTCCGAGCGACGGCGGGTAGGTCCGGAACTCGCCGGCGGTGAGCGGGATGACCACGGGATCGTCGGGGCCGGCGTGGCGACGGTAGAGGGTGGCGGCGGCGAGCGACGAGTGGTACGAGGTCCCGTTGCCGATGACGTGGACGCGCCGGACGCCACCATGGCGCAGGGCCGAGGCGGCCGCCCGAGCCGCGTCGAGGCTCCCGTCCAGGGTGCTGCGGATCGCCGCCGGCTCGGCCGCGATCTCGGCCGGGATGATGCCTTCGATCATGCTGTGAGGAGGCTCCTTTCCGGGGACGCCGCGAGGATCACCCGGACATCTCGCGCCTCGAGCGCGGCGACCTCCCGGGGGTCGGCATCCGCGTCGGTGACGAGGGTGTCGACCTGGTCGATCCCGAAGACGTAGGCCGGGGCGACCGCGCCGAGCTTCGAGCTGTCGGCGAGGACGACGCAGGCCCGGGCGGCCCGACGGAGGGCGCGGTCCGTGAGGATCTCGGGGATCGAGTCGTTCATGAGGCCGTGCTCGGCGCTGAGCGCTCCGATGCCCATGAACAGCGCATCGGCGCGCAGCTCGAGCAGGGCGAGCTCGGCCAGATGGCCGAGCATCGAGTGCATCTCGGGGCGGACCACGCCGCCCAGCACGACCAGCTCGATCGCCGGCCGGTCGATGAGGACGCCGGCGACGTCGAGTGCGTTGGTGATCACCGTGAGCCGACGGTCGACCAGGCGCCTGGCCAACTCGAGCGCCGTCGTCCCGCTCGAGATCGCGATCGTCTGGCCGTCCTCGACGAGGGTCGCCGCCGCCGCGCCGATCGCCCGCTTCGCCCCGATCCGGGGATCGAGCGGATCGCGTCCCGGCAGGGTCGTCCCGGCGGCCGCGCCACCGTAGGTCCGGACGATCGCGCCGTCGGCCGCGAGCCGGGCCAGGTCGCGGCGGATCGTGGACGGGGTGACCCCGAGATCGCGGGCCAGCGCGTCGACGCTCGCCCGCCCTTCCTCGTCGAGGCGGGCGAGCAGCTGTGCCCGGCGCTCGCTGCTCAGCATGCGCGGATGCTGCGCATGATTCGCGCAAGATGTCAAGTCACGTTGCGCGTTAGGCGTCGAGAATGGGTTGCCGTCGCGCATACCGCGCGGTAGCATCGTGCCGTTCCGTCATCCCGAGGTAGATCGATGACCTTCCTGCCCGGCACGCGTCGTGGGCTCGACGCCTGCGCCTCGGCCCGCGGGACGTTCGCCGTGCTCGCGCTCGACCACCGGCAGAACCTGCGGCGTGAGCTGCACCCCGAGGCACCCGAGGCGACCACGTACGACGAGATGGTCGAGTTCAAGCGCGCGGTCGTCCGCGCCCTCGCGCCGTTCGCGACGGGCACGCTGCTCGATCCGGAGATCGGAGCGGCGCAGGCGATCGCCGACGGCTCGCTCCCCGGTCGCGCCGGCCTGATCGTCGCGGTCGAGGCGACGGGGTACCAGGGACCGCCGAGTGCGCGGGTGTCGCGGATCCTTCCCGGCTGGTCGGTGGAGCAGGCGAAGCGCATGGGGGCGTCGGCCGCGAAGCTCCTCGTGTACTACCACCCGGCCGCGGCGAACGCCGTCCAGCAGGAGCGGCTGGTCGCCGATGTCGCCACGGAGTGCGTCCGGCTGGACCTGCCACTGTTCGTGGAACCGCTCGGCTACGACCCGGCGACGGGCGGCCGGCTCACCGGCGAGGAACGACGGGCATGTGCCATCGAGACCGCCCGCCGCCTTACCCGCCTCGGCGGCACGGTGCTGAAGACGGAGTTCCCGTACGACGCGGCCGTCACCGACCAGGCCGCATGGGCGGACGCATGCGCCGAGCTCGACGAGGCGTCGACCGTCCCGTGGGTGCTGCTGTCGGGGGGCGTGGACGACGCGACGTTCGAGCGCCAGGTCGCCGTCGCCTGCCGCGCCGGCGCGTCCGGCGTGCTCGTCGGGCGATCGGTCTGGGCGCAGGCCGCCGACATGCCCCCGGACGATCGGGATGCCTGGCTGGCGAGCGAGGGACGGACCCGCCTCGAGGCCCTGGCCCGGCTCGTGGACGAGCTCGGGACGCCGTGGCATGCGCGGCCGAACCCGCTCCTCGCGGCGCCGGCGCCCGCCGAGGGCTGGTACCGGGAATACTGAAGACCATGACCGATCGGACACGCGGGGAGCGGGACGCCGAACGGGACATCGATGTCCTCGTCCTGGGCGAGATCAATCCCGACGTGATCGTCCGGGCGGTGGACCCGAGGCCGACGTTCGGCCAGGTGGAGCGGCTCGTCGACTCGATCGGCCTCGTCATCGGCAGCTCGTCGGCGATCTTCGCCTGTGGCGTGGCCCGACTCGGCCTGCGCACGGCGTTCGTCGGGGTCGTGGGCGACGACCCGATGGGGCGCTTCATGCTCGATGCGATGCGGGCGCGCGGCGTCGACGTGACGGGCTGCCGGGTGGACCGGGCGGTACCCACCGGCGCCTCGGTCATCCTCACGAGCGGCACGGACCGGGCGATCCTCACGGCGCCCGGCACGGTGCCGCTCCTCCGCGACGACGACATCCCCGAGGCGCTCGTGGCCCGGGCCCGCCACCTCCACGTCGGCAGCGTGTTCCTCCTCGACGCCCTTCGGCCCCGACTCGCCGGCCGGTTGGCGGCCGCTCGCCGGGCGGGGCTGACCACCTCGGCGGATTGCAACTGGGATCCCCGCGAGACCTGGGACGGGGGGCTGTGGGATGTCCTCCGCGAGACCGACGTATTCCTGCCGAACGCCGCCGAGGCGGCACGGATCGCCGGCACCGACGATGTCGAGGCCGCGGCCCGGGCACTCGTCGCGGCCGGACCGAGTCTCGTCGCGGTGAAGTACGGGACGGATGGCGCATTCGCCGTCGAGCGGGACGGCACGTTGACCCGGGTCCCGGCGCTGGCCGTCGAGGCCGTCGACACGACCGGCGCCGGCGACTCGTTCGACGCCGGCTTCATCGCCGGGTTCCTCGACGGGCGCTCGGTCCGCGACTGCCTCGCACTCGGGGTCGCCGCGGGCTCGCTCTCGACGCTCGGGATCGGCGGGACCGGGGCGCAGCCGACGCTCGCGGCCGCGGAGGCCGCAGCCCGCGCGGCGGGCCTGCTCTCGTGACCGGGATCCCGTGACGCGGGGGGTCTCCCTCGACGCGGCACCGGGTCCCGACGCCTGGCCACGCCGGCTCGTGTGCGTGTCCATCAACGCCGCGATCGACAAGATCGCGGCGGTGGGCCGCCTCGTGCCCGGCGAGGTCCACCGACCCGAGGTCCTGTCCGTCGTCCCGGGTGGCAAGGCGCTGAACGTCGCGCGGGCGGCAGTGACCCTCGGCATGCCCGTCCGCGCGATCGCCGTGCTGGGTGGTCACGCCGGCGACTGGATGGACGACGCGCTTCGCGCGCGGGGTATCGCGACCCACGTCGTCCACGCCCACGGCGAGACGCGGACCTGCCTCTCCGTGCTGGACCACGCCGACGGGACGCTCACCGAGTTCTACGAGCCGGGCCTGACCCTCGACACGACCGGCTGGACCGCCGTGGAGACGGCGCTACGCTCCGAGCTCGCGGACGACCCATCCGGGAGCCTGGTCGTGCTCGCCGGGAGCCTGCCTCCCGGCGCGCCGGATGACGGCTACGCCCGCCTGGTGACGACCGTCGGCAAGGCCGGAGCCCATGCGGTCGTCGACGCCGATCGCACCGCGCTCGTCGAGGCGCTGGCGGCGCGTCCCTGGCTCGTGAAGGTCAACGCGGGGGAGGCGGCGGCCGCGGCAGGCCTGGCGAGCTCGGCGGCGTCCGGGGACGCCGGCACGGTGAGGGGCGGCGTCGGCGAAGCGACCGCCGTCGAGGCGGCACGAAGGATCCGGGCCCTAACGGACGGTGTGGTCCTGGTCACGCGCGGCCCCGACGGCGCGATCCTCCTGGATGACGACGGCTCCGTCTGGCGGATCGGCGGCCCGCCGGAACGCGGCCGGTATCCGGTCGGCAGCGGCGATTCGCTCCTCGCCGGACTCCTCGTCGCCCTCGCGGCGGGGTTCCCGCTGGTCGAGGCGGCGCGACGCGGCGGTGCCGTCGGTGCGGCGAACGCCCTGGTTCCCGGCCAGGGCGAGCTGGACCCGGCCGACGCCGACCGGATGCTGCCCGGGATCGGCGCCGACCGGATCGCGTGAGGATGGTCGCCACCGGGTCAGGGATCGCGCGCCAGGGCTCGCGGCGGGACCGACCGTCCTGCTGCTGGACGAGATCGCCGGTGGCCTGACCGTTACGACGTCGGATCGCGGTCGTACAGCTTCCTCGCCCAGAGATACCCGCCGACCGAGATCCCGACGCACCAGCCGATCGCCAGCACGCCGCTGTCGCCGATCGGGGTGCTGAGCAGGAGGCCCCGAACCGTCTCGATCAGCGGCGTGAAGGGCTGGTGCTCGGCGAACCAGTTCAGGCCATCGGGCATCGAGTCGGTCGGCACGAAGCCGCTGCTCAGGAGGGGCAGCAGCACCAGGAACATCGGGAGGTTGCTCGCGGTCTCGACATCCTTGGGCACCATGCCCAGGGCGACAGAAAGCCAGGAGACCGCCAGCGCAGCCAGCGCGAGGAGGCCCGCCGCGGCGACCCATTCAGCCGGACCCGTCGTGGGCCGGAAGCCGATCAGCACGGCCACGACCATGACGACCGTCAGGGCCAGCATCGTCTGGATCACGCTGCCGATGACATGCCCGGTCAGGACCGAAGTACGGCCGATGGCCATCGTGCGGAACCGGGCGATGATCCCCTCGGTCATGTCCATCGCGATCGAGATCGCCGTGCCCTGCGCCGCGCCGGCGACGGTGACCAGCAGGATCCCCGGAAGGACGTAGGCCGTGTACTCGGCCCGCCCGCCGGCCACGCCGCCCAGGCCGGCGCCGAGCGTCCCGCCGAAGACGTACACGAACAGCAACAGGAACACGACCGGCATGCCGGCGATGAAGAACGTGAGGGACGGATAGCGGCGCATCCGGCGGAGGTTGCGCCGGAGCATGGTCGCCGAGTCGGCGATGGCAAGCGGGTACGTCGTCATCGGACGCTCACTTCCTGTTCGTCGGGATGGGCGGTGAGCGAGAGGAAGACGTCGTCGAGGTCGGGGGTCTGCAGCGAGAACGCGCCGACGACGATCGACTCAGCCTCGAGCTTGTCGAGGAGAGCACGGAGCGAGCCGATCCCTCCGTCACTCGGGAGCTGCAAGGTCATCGACTCGTCGTCGCGGGATGAACCGTCGAACGCGCGGGCCGCCCGTTCCAACTCGACGGCATCGGTGAACGACAGCTGGATGTGAGCACCGGGCACCAGCCGCTTCAACTCGTCCGGTGTCCCCTCGGCGACCAGCACCCCGCGATCGAGGACGCCGATGCGATGGGCGAGGCGATCCGCCTCCTCCAGATACTGTGTCGTGAGGAAGATCGTCACGCCTCCCGCGACGAGCGACTGGATCGTCTGCCACATGCCTCGGCGGCTGCGGGGATCGAGTCCTGCCGTGGGCTCGTCGAGGAAGATGATCCGCGGATCGCCGACGAGGGTCATCGCGAGGTCGAGACGCCGTCGCATGCCCCCCGAGTAGGTGGCGACCGGCTTCTTGGCGGCGTCGACGAGGTCGAACCGCTGGAGCAGCTCATCGACTCGTCGGCGACCTTCGCGCTGGCCGAGATGCCGCAGGTCTGCCATCAGCTGGAGGTTCTCCTCGCCGGTGAAGAGTCTGTCGACGGCGGAGAACTGGCCCGTGACACCGATGACGGCCCGGACCGCGCCCGGCTCGCTGGCGACGTCATGGCCGGCGATCTGCACCTCGCCGCCGTCGGCGGTGATCAGGGTCGACAGGATCTGGACCGTCGTGGTCTTGCCGGCGCCATTCGGCCCGAGGAGCGCGAAGACCGTCCCCTCGGCGACCTGGAGGTCGATGCCATCGAGGACGACCTGCGTGCCGTAGGACTTGCGTAGCCCGACGGCACGGATCGCCGGCCGGACCTCGGTGGCCGTCATGCCTCACCGCCTCGACGGAGGAGCCCACGAAGGCGAGGCTCAGATGTCGAGGTCTTCCACGACCGGCTGCTGGGCAGAGCCGACCACCATGTCGTAGAGCTGTGGTGGGATCCGTGCGCGAAGCTCCTCGAGGGACTCCACGACCTCGAGGGTGGACTCGGCGGGCGTGGACCCATAGCTGACGTCTCCGAGGCCCAAGTATCCGCGCCAACCGGCCGGCTTGCCCTCCCCGTCGACCATCGTCCAGTCGGCGCTTCGCTCGATGTGGAGGACGAACTTGCCGGTACGGCCGCGGTAGACCCGGAAGGTCTCGACCCGACCCTGCGACGAGTACCACTCCCCGAGGAGCACGCCGACGAACCGGACCTTCCTGCCCTTGCCGGACCCGACCCGAACGATGACCTCGTCGAAGCCGCTTCGCCGACCTTCCTCGACATCGACGTAGCGGCGGAGCGCGGCCGAGATGGCGGCCGAGAGATTGTCGCCGGCCAGCTCCTGCGCGCGTTGATAGAGGGGGAGGTCTCCATCGGAGACGTAGATCGTCTTGTTTGGCACCGCAGCATCGTAACTCCCATCGAGCGATGTGAACATGCGTACAAGTATACGCATACACGTCAAGACGGGTCGGTGCTGCGGCGGAGACGCGCTCCCTCGTACCTTGCTTGCTCACCGCCAGGCCGATCCCCAGAACCCGTTGAGGACCCATCGCCCTCGGGCGACGAGGCTAGGCAGCTGTAGAGACCCACGTCCATGCGGACCAGACGATCATTGCGTTGAAGACGAAGCTCACGATGATCAGGAAGTTGTCGTAGAGGCCCTTGTAGGGCAGGCCGAACAAGTTGAAGACGACGACGAGCACGGCCACGACGATGTTGACCCAGCCGATGGCGGGGTACGGCAACGCCAGGGACAGGACGACCATGATGATCGGGACCAGCATGATCACCGCGATTCCCAGCCACATTCCCTGGCTTGCCTTCCGGCCCTCGATCTCACCCGGTGTGATATCACCGGCAAACAGGCGCAGGACATCCCCCAGGAGGTAGGTCAGCATCACGGCCACCCACAGCCCGGAGAGGATGATCCTCACATCCGCCATGTGTCAGGTGCCTCGTTCCTGAGCCTTGTTCTGCTTCACGGTGATGATGACCTTTCCTCGGGCGTGCCCAGCTCCGTAGTGGCTCAGAGCCTCGGCGACCTCGTTCAGCGGATACGTTCTGTCGATGACCGGGGTGACCCTTCCGGACTCGATGAGTCCCTTCAGCACCACCAGGTCCTCACGCTTCCCGGTGGCTGCAAACGGGCGGAGCTTCTGGGGCACGAACGGTGACACCACGAGCGCGTGGACCGCGCGGCGCAGGAAACCTCCCATCCAACGACCGCTGCCCTTGTTGCTGTTGGGTATGAGCATGCCGTTGGGAGTAAGGGCTCTCCTGAGCTCCGACAACCTGCGGTTCCCCACATTGTCCAAGATCAGGTCGTACTGCTGCCCATTTCTGGTGAAGTCTTCCTGGGTGTAGTCGATCACGTGGTCGGCGCCGATCGAGCGAACCAGGTCCACGTTCGCCGTGCTGCAGACGCCGGTCACTTCTGCTCCAAAGGTCTTGGCGATCTGCACCGCGAACGTGCCCACACCTCCGGACGCACCATTGATCAGGACCTTCTGACCTGGCTGAACCCGTCCGATGTCGCGGAGAGCCTGCAGTGCGGTGACCCCCGCCACCGGTACGGCCGCCGCCTGCTCGAACGTCAGGTTGGAGGGCTTCGGCGCCAGTGCGCGTTCTGGCACGCAGGCGTACTCGGCGAAGCCTCCCTTGCCGATCTCGGCATAGACCTCATCACCGGGTCTGAACTCCGAGATGCTGCTGTCGACCGCCTCGACCCGCCCGGCGATCGCGAGGCCAAGAACCTTGTTCCTTGGTCTGCGGAGTCCGGTCGTGAGACGGAGAACGTAGGGCGTTCCACGCATCACGTCCCAGTCACCCGGATTGACCGCAGCCCCGAGAACCTGCACCAGCGCCTCATCGCCTCTTGGGGCCGGGCGATCGACGTCCTCGAGCTCGAGATCACCGGGTAGGCCGTACTCGTGATTGACGATCGCCTTCATCCATCCCTCCAGTTGGTGCGGGCCCCGACAAGGTCGACGCTCGTGTCCGGGTCGACCTGGAGGTTGAGCAACCACGCGGGCTCGGGATCGGTAGAGCGTGCATCCTCGATCCGCCGCTCTGGTCCGCTCCGACGCCGCGAGTGCATCGTCCGCTCGGCGAACGCGTGGACCGCGGCGGCCGTCCCCGGCCTCGCCAGCGGCAGCCCGTGACCGCAGGCGAGAACCGAGGGTTCAAGGTCGGCGATCGCGCGGATCGAGGCGATCGCGGCCTGCCGATCCCAGGTCGTGTACCACGGCGGACCGGAAAGGCCCTGGCGCTGCCGCAGGAGGCCCGCCCAGGTGTTGACCTCCATGGTCAGGAGGGCGTCGCCGCTGAGGACGACCCGGTCGCGTGCCCGGACGTAGGCGACGTGCCCCGGAGTGTGGCCCGGCGTGGGGATCCATGCCCAGCCTTCCACGCCCGGGATCGCGCCCCCGGGTCCGAGCGGGTGCACGACCCCGGCCAGGCTCGAGCGGGCGAGCATCGCCTCCCGGCGGCGGCCGCCGATGGCGCGCATGACGGGCAGGACCAGCCGGCGGTCCAGCGGCCCGGCGTACGTGCCCATGGCCGCGAAGTCGCCAGTGGCGAGCGGGAGCTCGGTCGGGTGCGCGAAGACGGGGCAGCCCCAGGCTCGGGCCAGTTCGCGGGCCGACCCGGCGTGATCGGGATGGGCGTGGGTCAGGAGGATGGCCGAGGGGGCCAGCCCGGGACCGAGCAGCGACCGCGCGGCCGCCCGGATGCGCGGTCCGTCGTTCTCCCAGCCGGCATCGACCAGGATCCACGACGACCCGTCGCTGACCAGGTAGGCGTTGGTCTGGGTGCGACCCCACGGCCCGAGGAGGTACACCTCCGGCGCGATCTCCGTGGCGGTGGTGCCGGCGGTCCTCAGGGACGCGCCTGTCGCCGCGGCGACCATGCCTTCGGAGCGATCGCGAAGACCGACCGGCGGCCGGCGTCGCCACAGGGGCGCCGCCACGACGATCCCGATGGCCGCCAGCGACCCGACTCCCGCCAGGACCCCGATCCGCTTCACAGGAGGAGTGTCCCCGGCTCGACACCCCATACTCAAGAGGCGAACGGCCTCTCGGGCGTCGCCCGGCCATCGTCCGCGCCTTCCTCGTTTCCTGCGAGGCGACGGTTCGGCGGATCGATCAGCCCGGCCGCTCGAGGGCGACTCCGTGCATCGCCCAAACGTACGCCGCGCAGGCGATCAGCGATGTCCCCAGCGCGATGGCGAGCGCGGCGGCGAACGTTTCAGGCGCCCGAACGCCGTCCTCGATCAGGTCCGCCAGCGGCGTGGGATCGACGACGGCGAGTGCGACTCCGGCCGCGCCGACGGCAACGGCAACGACCCCGGCGACTCCGGCGATCCTTGTCGCTCGACCGCCGAGCCCACGTCCCCACGTCCGTCTCGGGATCCAGCCCTGAGCCAGGACCAGGATGGCGGTGACCAGGGCCGCCCAGGTGAGTGAGATCAGCGTGCCGCCCTCGACGTCAGCCAGGCGATGCCAACCCGCGATGATCGTGCTGGCACCGACGGCGGCGATCAGGATCGCCGCCCCGAGTGCGACGGCTGTTCGAACCCGGCGAGACACCGCGAGGATGCAGGCCAGCCCAAGCGACGATGCGAGCGTGACATGACCGCTCGGAAAGCTGTTGCCAGTGGCGTACGCGACGTCGCCCAGGAGGTTGGGGCGCTCGAGGACAAGCTTCAGACTCTGGGTCGTGAGGTTCGCCCCGACGACGATGAGCACGACGGCAGTGGCAAGTCCGAATCCGCCGCGAGCGAGGGCGATGATGGCGAGCCCGAGGACGGCCAACACCACGAACACGAGGCTCACCGTGGCGAGGGTCTCGTTCGCGATCCCCGCGAGGGCAGCATCGGCAGCCGGCCGACCGTACAGGATCAGGTCGGCGATCCGCTGGCCGGCGAGCGTCTGAGTGGTAGCCAGCCAGAATGCGACGGTCAGGGCGGTCGATCCCAACCCGAGCACGACCAGTCGACCGGCACTCCCGCGCGCAGTCACGAGCGGCGTTCTGATGCCGCGGAACCGCGGACGGCGGAGCCTCATCGCGTACCGGGGGGACATGGCATCCTCGGCGCGGGTCCGCAGCCGCCCTCGACCGCCGGTCGAGGGGTCCCGGGCGCCACCGCGCGTCTGATTATGGCCTCTCGGACGCCAGGGATCTGTGCCACCCGACGGGCCGCGTCATCGGCGACGCGGACTCGTATCCTTCGGCGCATGAGCGAACGCCCGCACGGCACGGTGACCTTCCTGTTCACCGATATCGAGGGCTCGACCCGAGTCCTGAGCGCGATCGGGCCGGAGCGCTACGGCGAGCTGCTCGGTCTCCACCAGGAGTTGATCCGCTCGGCCATCGGCTCGCACCGCGGTCACGTCGTCGACACCCAGGGCGACGCCTTCTTCGTCGCCTTCGAGCGGCCGCGGGACGCGGTCGCCGCGGCCATCGACGCCCAGCGTGCGCTGGCGGACCAGCGCTGGCCGGATGGCGCCGAGATCCGGGTCCGGATGGCCATCCACACGTCGGATGCGACGCTGACGACCGACGGATATGTGGGCGTCGGCGTCCATCGAGCAGCCCGCATCTGCGCCGCGGGGCACGGCGGCCAGGTCCTGATCTCCCAGGCCGCCCACGACCTGCTCCTCGACGACGTGACCGGCCACGCGTTCGTCGACCTGGGCGAGCACCGGCTCAAGGATCTCACCAGCCCCCAGCACCTCTTCCAGCTGAACGTCGAGGACCTGCCCGATCGCTTCCCACCGCTGCGCACGCTCGACGCCCGACCGACCAACCTGCCGACCCAGGCGACGGCGCTGGTCGGCCGCGATCGCGAGCTGGCCGAGATCGTGGCCCTGCTCCGCCGCCCCGACGTCCGCTGCGTGACGCTGACCGGGCCGGGCGGGACGGGCAAGACGCGGCTCGCGCTGTCCGCTGCCGCGGAGCTGGTGGACGACGTGCGCGACGGCGCGTACTTCGTCTCGCTCGCAGCCATCACCGACCGAGCGCTGGTGATCGCCCAGGTCGCTCAGGCGCTCGGCGTCAACGAGAGCGCGGGGCAGGATCTCCATGCCTACCTGGCGACCAAGGAGCTCCTGCTGGTCGTGGACAACCTCGAACAGGTCGTCGAGGCGGCTCCGGATCTCGCTCGAGTCCTGGCGGCCGCACCGGGCGTGCGCCTCCTCACGACCAGTCGCGAGCCACTCCACGTGGCCGCCGAGCGGGTCTACCCGATCCCGCCGCTCGGGCTGCCCGACCCGCGGACGGTCGGCGACCCCGCGGAGATCGCCCGCTCCGACGCGGTCGCCCTCTTCGTCGAGCGAGCTCGGGCGGTCCAACCATCGTTCGAGGTCACCGACGCCAACGCCGCCACGATCATGGCGATCTGCGCCCGCCTGGATGGGCTGCCGCTGGCGCTCGAGCTCGCCGCGGCCCGGATCGGGCTGCTCTCGCCGGACGCGATCCTCGCCCGGCTGAGCGCGCCGCTCAAGCTGCTCAAGGGCGGCCATCGCGATGCTCCGGAACGTCACCGTGCGCTCGAGCGGACGCTGGCCTGGTCGTACGAGCTGCTCGATGACGAGGAGCGCCGCCTCTTCGTCCGGCTGGCGGTGTTCGCCGGCGGCTTCACCCTGGAAGCGGCCGAGGCCGTCGGCGACGCCGAGCTCGACACGCTCGGCTCGCTCGTCGACAAGAGCCTCGTCCGGCGGGACGGCGATCGATTCACGATGCTCGAGACGATCCGCGGCTATGCCCTCGACCAGCTCGCCCGGTCCGGCGACGAGTCGGTCTCCCGCGACCGCCATGCGACCTTCTTCGAGACGCTCACCGCGGTCGCCTTCGCCGGATCCGCGTCACGCGAGGCCGAGTGGGCGGACGAGCTCGAGCGGGAGCATGACAACCTCCGGGCAGCCCTCGAGCGACTCGGTACCACGGATCCCGACCGTCGACTCCGCATGGCCGGCAAGCTGGGCTGGTTCTGGCATGCCCACTCACATCTCAGCGAGGGCCGCTCGCGGCTGGCCGAGGCGCTGGCGGAGAGCGCGGGCCGCGACGCGGACCGGGCGCGGGCTCTGTCGGCCGCCGCCGCCCTCGCCGGCTACAGCGGCGACCTCGTCGCGGGCCGCCCGATCTTCGACGAGGCCATCGCCATCTGGCGCGAGCTCGGACGCGAGCGCGACCTGGGGCAGACGCTGTTCGACCTCGGCTGGGGCTGCTTCTTCGTGGACGAGCTCGAGATCGGCCGTCGGTGCATGGAGGAGACGCTCGCGATCGGCCGGCGGCTCGAGGAGCCGGCGCTCGTCAACCGCGCCCAGCTCGGGCTGCTCCAGTTCCTCGTCGCCAGCGGCGAGCTCGAGTCCGTGCCGTCACTCGGGGCCGAGGCGCTCGAGCTCTCCCGCGCACTCGGCGACCATTGGGCCGAACACTTCGCCCACCACTACCTGGCCGATTGCGCCTTGATCGAGGGCGACCACGCCACGGCGGCCACCCACTACGCCCGTAGCCTGGACGCGGCGGCACGGTCGGGCGATCGGATCGAGACGTGTTTCGAGCTGCAGGGCGTTGCGATGACCAGCGCCGGCCTGGGCCGGCCGGAGCGTGCGCTCCGGATCGCGGGCGCCGCGGAGGCACAGCTCCGGTCGCTCGGCCACCAGTTCTCCGTCGCCTTCTGGACGGCGTTGCTCGACCGGTATCTGGGTGAGGCACGCGCGGCGTTGGGCGCAGATGCGGATGCGGCGTGGCAGGCCGGGCAGCGGTTGAGCTTCGAGGCCGCCGTGGCGGAGGCGTCGGCGTCGTAGTCGGTCGTATCCGGGCTTCCCGAGTCTGGAGCCGATGCTAGCCTGACGGCATGGCTCATCCGCCGATCGCACGCCGCCGCCTGGAGTCACCGGCTCCGGGCGCGCCGGTCGAGGCAGGCCGGACGGGGCCGCCGGATCTCCTGAGCGCGCGGGAGCGCACCGAGCGCGGGACATGACCTCGGACCAGGCCCTCCGGGACCCGCCGGGTCGCGACCGCCGACGGATCCGCCGACCGGCCGGACTCGAAGAGCCGATCCTCGCGGAGCTCTTCAGCGTGGAACGGCTGGAGCAGCACGCACAGACCCTTGCCGCCGCGCAGGCGATCACCGATGCGCCACACCGGGGACACGCCGTCCAACCCCGGATCGCTGAGAACGGCCGCATCCTCCTGGAGTCGTACCGCATCCTCGCTCGCGCGATCAAGGACGAGCGCGCGATCACGCCGGCCGCCGAATGGCTCGTCGACAACTTCCCGATCGTCGATGAGCAGCTCCGCGAGATCCGCGACGACCTGCCCCCGGACTACTACCGCGAGCTCCCGAAGCTGGCCGAAGGCCATCTCGCAGGCTATCCCCGCGTCATGGGGCTCGCCTGGGCGTACATCGCGCACACGGACAGCCGGTTCGACCCGGACAGCCTGCGGCGCATGGTGCGGGCTTACCAGGAGGTGGAGCCGCTGACGATCGGCGAGCTCTGGGCGATCGCCATCAGCCTGCGGATCCTCCTCGTCGACAACCTCCGCCGTCTCGCGGAGCAGATCGTCCGCAGCCGGGAGGCCCGGGAGACGGCCGACCGGCTCGCCGACGGTCTCGTGGGTCTCGGCCCGGAGGGTCCGGACGCCGCGATGGCGGCCCTCCGTCGACTGTCGGCCACCGCACTCCCGACCGCCGCCCGGGTCCAGCTGTTCCAACGTCTCCGCGACCAGGATCCCGCGACCACCCCCGCCCTGCGCTGGCTCGAGGAGCGCCTCGCCGCCCAGGGGATCAGCCCCGAGGAAACGGTCCGCATCGAGCACCAGCGCCAGGCGACGATGAACGTGACCGTCCGCAACGTGATCACGAGCATGCGCCACATCTCGTGGTTCGATTGGGCCCAGTTCGTCGAGAGCGTCAGCCTGGTCGACGAGATCCTGCGCACCCCGAACCCGTTCGGGGACGAGGACTTCGCGACCCGGGATCGCTACCGACACGCCGTGGAGGAGCTGGCCCGCGGATCGGGGCTCACCGAGGTCGAGGTCGCCCGGCGAGCCAAGGCGATGGCCGACGACATCCCGCTCGCGGAAGGCGCGGCACCGACCACGACGGTCGTGGACCGGGATCCCGGCTACTACCTGGTCTCCGATGGTCGGGCCGCGCTCGAGCGCGTCCTCCACGTCCGGGTGCCCAGGACCGTCCGGCTGCGGCGGGCCTACGTCCGGACCGCGGCGTTCGGATATCTCGGGACGATCGCGGCGGTCACCGTCCTGGTGCTTGCCGTACCGCTCCTGCTGGGCTGGGATGGACGCGTCGCGTGGGCCGGGATCCTCGTCGCGCTCCTCGCGCTCGGCCCGGCGTCGGATCTGGCGATCGCCCTGGTCAATCGCTTCGTGACGTGGGTGCTGGGTCCGAGGACGCTGCCGAGGCTCGACCTCGACACCGGTGTGCCGACCGAGCTCCGGACGCTCGTCGTCGTGCCGATGCTCCTCACCAGCGTCGCAGACGCCGAGGCTCAGGTCGCCGGCCTGGAGGTCCACTACCTGGGGAACCGCGAAGGGGATCTTCGGTTCGCACTGCTCTCTGACTGGCTCGACGCCCCGACCGAGGAGGTCGAGGGCGACGATGACCTCCTCTCGGCCGCGGCGGCGGCCATCGACCGCCTCAACGAGCGCCACGGCGAGGCCCCGGGCGGAGGCGCCCGGTTCCTCCTGTTCCATCGGAAACGGACCTGGAACGAGGCCGAGGGCGTCTGGATGGGCTGGGAGCGCAAGCGCGGCAAGCTCCACGAGCTGAATGACCTCCTGCGCGGGTCCACGACCACGGGCATCCTCACCAGCGGGCGGGCCGCCTCGACGCCGCCGACCGATGTGCGCTACGTGGTCACGCTCGATGCCGACACCCGGTTGCCCAGGGGTGCGGTCGGCCATCTCGTCGGGACGATCGCCCACCCGCTCAATCGGCCGATCGTCGACCCGCGGGCCGGCAAGGTGACCCAGGGCTATGGCGTCCTCCAGCCGCGGATCACCTCCACCCTCCCGGCCGAGCACGAGGCGTCGATCTTCCAGGGGATCTTCTCCGGGTCGGCCGGGATCGACCCGTACGCGGCGGCCGTCTCCGACGTCTACCAGGACCTGTTCCTCGAGGGGAGCTACACCGGCAAGGGGATCTACGACGTCGACGCCTTCGCCGCGGCGATGGCGGACCGGGTCCCGGAGAACGCGCTCCTGAGTCACGACCTGTTCGAGGGCACCTTCGCGCGAGCCGGACTCGTGACCGACGTCGAGCTCTTCGACGAGTTCCCATCGAACTACCTCGTCTCGGCGGCCCGTCAGCATCGATGGGCGCGTGGGGACTGGCAGCTCCTGCCCTGGATCCTCGGTCGGGCGCGCGACGCCACCGGTCGGCGGACGCTGAGCTCGATCCCGGGGATCGCCCGCTGGAAGATGGTCGACAACCTGCGCCGGACCGCCTCCGCTCCGCTCACGCTGGCCACCCTGGTGGCGGCCTGGACGCTCCCTTCGATCCCGGCCGGCTCGTGGACCGCGTTCGTCCTCGCCGCCGTGATCATCCCGGCGGCCCTGCCCGTCGCGGCGGGTCTGCTCCCCCGGCGGAAGGGCATCTCCAAGCGCAGCCACCTTCGAGCCGTGGGCGAGGATGTCGCCCTCGCGGCGGCCCACGTGGGGCTGGGCCTCACCTTCCTCGCCCACCAGTCGTGGCTGATGGTCGACGCGATCCTGAGGACCCTGGCCCGGATCTATGTCACGCGGCGCAACCTGCTCGAGTGGACGACCGCCGCACAGGCCAAGGCCAGCCAGGACCTCGACCTCGCCGGGTTCTACCGTCAGATGGCGGGCAGCGTGGCGATCGCGGCCGTCACGGCGACCCTGGTCCTCCTCCTGAAGCCGGGTGACCTCTGGATCGCTGCACCGTTCATCGGCCTGTGGCTGCTGGCGCCGGCCGTCGCGAGGTGGGTCAGCCTGCGGCCCGCGGAGACGGCCGCGGAACAGCTCCCGGCTGCCGACGTGGACGCCCTCCGCCTGATCGCTCGCCGGACCTGGCGGTTCTTCGAGACCTTCGTCGGGCCCGAGGACCACGGGCTGCCGCCGGACAACTTCCAGGACGATCCCCGCCCGGTCGTCGCGCACCGCACCTCGCCGACGAACATCGGGATGTACCTGCTTTCGACCGTCACCGCTCGCGACTTCGGCTGGATCGGGACGTGGGAGATGGTCGAGCGGATCGAGGAGACGCTCGCCACCATCGGCCGCCTCGATCGGTTCCGCGGGCACCTCTACAACTGGTACGACACGCGCGATCTCCACGCGCTCGAGCCGGCGTACGTGTCGTCGGTGGACAGCGGCAACCTCGCGGGCCATCTGCTGACCCTCTCCAACGCGTGCCGCCAGATGGTCGACCAGCCGCTTCCGGTCGCCGTCGCGCTGGCGGGGATCGGCGATGCGATCGCGCTGACCCGCGAGGCGGCCGGTACGATCGGGGACGACCGACGAAGTCAGACCCTCAGCCGGCGGGACCTCGAGGAGGCCCTCGAGCTGCCCGCAGCGGCCAGCGTCGTCCTCCCCGAGACTCCCGAAGCATGGGCGGCCCGCCTGGGTGAGCTCTCGGCGCAGGTCCGGACCCTCTCGGACGTCGCCGCGGCGCTGACCGCCGAGCGCGGCGAACGTGCGGACGGCGATCTCGTGGCCTGGGCCGAGTCGGCGCGACTGGCCGTCGACAGCCACGTCCGGGACCTCGCCCTGTTCCGACCCGTCCCGGACGGGTCGGCGTTCCCGACGGTCGCCGAGCTGTCCGATCCGCCGGTCGGCGCGACCGGCGACGGCTCGGCCGCGGCGGCGATGCTCGTACGGCGGCTGGAGGCGATCGCCGACCGGGCTCAGGAGCTCTTCCGGGAGATGGACTTCAGCTTCCTGTTCGACCCGACGCGGAAGCTCCTCTCGATCGGGTTCCGGACCCGGGACGGCACCCTGGATCCGAGCTGTTACGACCTTCTCGCGTCGGAGGCCCGCCTCGCCAGCTTCCTCGCGATCGCCAAGGGCGATGTCATGCCGGACCACTGGTTCCGGCTCGGCCGCGCGCTCACCCCCGTCGGCCGCGGTTCCGCCCTCATCTCGTGGTCCGGCTCGATGTTCGAATACCTCATGCCCGCCCTCGTGATGCGCGCCCCCGCCCTCAGCCTGCTGGACCACACCTACCGGCTCGTCGTGGCCCGTCAGATGAGCTACGCGGCCGAACGCGGCGTGCCCTGGGGCATCTCCGAATCGGCCTTCAATGCGCGCGACCTCGAGCAGACCTACCAGTACTCGAGCTTCGGCGTACCCGGCCTGGGCCTGAAGCGGGGTCTCAGCGAGGACGTCGTGGTGGCTCCGTACGCGACCGCGCTCGGCGCGATGATCCAGCCCGAGGCCGCCGTCCGGAACTTCGCCCGGCTGAGCGCAGCGGGAGGGGGCGGTCGATACGGCTTCCGGGAGGCGCTCGACTACACGGCGCGCCGGCTCCCCGAGGGTGCCTCGGTCGCGGTCGTGAGCAGCTACATGGCCCATCACCAGGGGATGGCGCTGGTCGCGCTGGGCAACGTCCTCAACGCGCGGGCGATGGTGGAGCGATTCCATGGCGACCCGATCGTCGTGGCCACGGAGCTGCTCCTCCAGGAGCGGATGCCGCGCGACGTGCTCGTCGCCCGACCACGGGCCGAGGAGGTGAAGAGCGCCGCCGACGTCCGCGACCTCGTGCCGCCGATCCTGCGTCGGTTCACTTCGCCGGACGACGCGATCCCCCGCACCCACCTGCTGTCGAACGGGCGCTACGCGGTGATGGTGACGGCGGCCGGGTCCGGGTACAGCCGCTGGCGGGACGTGGCGGTGACCCGCTGGCGCGAGGACGTGACCCGGGACTCATGGGGCAGCTACCTGTTCCTGCGCGACATGCACAGCGGTGCGGTGTGGTCGGCAGGGCACCAGCCCAGCGGGGCGGAGGCGGACAGTTACGAGGTGACCTACTCGGAGGATCAGGCCGCGTTCTCCCGTCGCGACGGCTCGATCGTGACCGGCCTGACCATCGTCGTGTCGGCGGAGCACGACGCGGAGATCCGGCGGGTGACGCTCACCAATCTCGGCTCTCACGCCCGCCAGATCGAGCTGACCTCGTATGCCGAGATCGCGCTCGCACCGCAGGCGGCCGACGTCGCTCACCCCGCCTTTCAGAACCTGTTCGTCGAGACGGAGTTCCTCCCCGATATCGGCGCACTGGTGGCGACCCGCCGGCCGAGATCGAGCGAGGAGCGGCCGCCGTGGGCGGCGCACGTCGCGGCGGTCGAGGAAGCGGACGGCGGAGTCATCCAGTACGAGACCGATCGAGCCCGCTTCATCGGTCGGGGTCGGTCGGTCCGCTCGCCGGTGTCGGTCATCGATGGACGCCCACTCTCGAACACGGTCGGGGCGGTCCTGGATCCGATCTTCAGCCTCCGGTGTCGGGTCAAGGTCGCCCCCGGTGCGACCGTCCACGCGATCTTCTCGACGGTGGTCGCCGAGTCGCGCGACGAGGTCCTGGACCTGGCCGACAAGTACCGGGAGCCGGCCACCTTCGAACGGGCGGTGACGCTCGCCTGGACGCAGGCGCAGGTCCAGCTCCATCACCTGGGGATCGAGTCGGACGAGGCCCATCTCTTCCAACGCCTGGCCAACCGGATCCTCTACTCGGATCCGTCGCTCCGACCGACGGCGGGCCTCCTGGCCCGCAACGAACGGGGGGCACCCGGCCTGTGGGCCCACGGCATCTCGGGTGACCTGCCGATCGTGCTGATCAGGATCGACGAGGCGGAGGACCTCGACATCGTCCGGCAGCTGCTCCGCGCGCACGAGTACTGGCGGCTGAAGCTCCTCGACGTGGACCTGGTGATCCTCAACGAACACGGCGCGTCGTACGCCCAGGACCTCCAGGGGTCGCTCGAGACGCTCGTCCGGACGAGCCAGTCCGTCCTGGTCGGCGACGGTCATCCGGGCCGCGGCGGGGTGTCGATCCTGCGCGGCGACCAGCTCTCCGCCGAGGATCGGACGCTCCTCCAGTCCGCCGCCCGGGCCGTCCTCCTCAGCCGTCGGGGCAGTCTCGCCGATCAGGTCATCCGCCTGGAGCGCCCGAAGCGGGCGGCTCCACCACCGGCGCCGACCGGCGCGAGACCCACCGTCCCGGACGCGGTCGTGCCACGCCCGGATCTCGAGTTCTTCAACGGACTCGGAGGCTTCGCCGATAGGGGGCGGGAATACGTCGCGGTCCTGGGCCCGGGACAGGCCACCCCAGCGCCGTGGCTGAACGTGATCGCGAACCCATCGTTCGGGTTCCTCGTCTCCGAGTCCGGTTCCGGCTACACGTGGTCCGGGAACAGTCGCGAGAACCAGCTCACGCCCTGGTCGAACGACCCGGTGAGCGACCCGGTGAGCGAGGCGATCTACATCAGGGATGACGAGAGCGGTGAGCTGTGGGGCCCGACCGCCCAGCCGATCCGCCTCGAGGGATCGACCTACGTGGCCCATCACGGGGCGGGCTACAGCCGGTTCGAGCACGTCCACGACGGCATCGGCCTCGACCTCGTCCAGTTCGTCCCGCTGGACGAGCCGATGAAGATCTCGGTGCTGACCATCGAGAACCGCTCCGGACGAACCAGGCGCCTGTCGCTGACCGCCTACGCCGAGTGGGCGCTGGGAACGTCGCGCGGGGACAGCGGCCCGCGGATCGTGACCTCGGTGGAGCCGGAGACGGGGGCGCTCCTCGTCCGCAACCCGTGGAACACGGAGTTCGGCGGGCGGGCCGCCTTCCTCGACCTGGGCGGTCGGCAGACGTCGTGGACGGCCGATCGGACCGAGTTCCTTGGTCGGAACGGCAGCCCGGAGCGCCCTGCGGGACTGGATCGCGGATCCCGGCTCCAGGGGTCCGTCGGCGCCGGGATGGATCCGTGCACCGCCCTGCAGACCGGCATCGAGCTCGCCGCGGGGGCGCAGACCCGGATCGTGGTCCTGCTCGGCGAGGCGGATGCGGCCACGGACCCGGCCGACCTCATCCGACGCGGGCGGACCGCCGACCATGCGGCCCTCCTGCGCAGCGTGGCCGAGTACTGGGACGAGGTCAGTGGCGCGGTCCAGGTCCGGACGCCCGACCGCTCGATGGACATCATGCTCAACCGGTGGCTCCTCTACCAGACCCTCGCCTGCCGGCTCTGGGCGAGGACCGCCTTCTACCAGGCCGGGGGCGCCTACGGGTTCCGCGACCAGCTCCAGGACGTCATCGCCCTGCTGACACCGAGGCGTGAGCTGGCCCGGGAGCACCTCCTGAGGGCCGCAGCCCACCAGTTCACGGAGGGAGACGTCCAGCACTGGTGGCATCCACCTTCGGGGCGGGGCGTCCGGACCCGGATCTCCGACGATCGCCTCTGGTTGCCGTACGCGGTGGAGCGCTACCTCGCGGTCACGGGCGACTCGACGGTCCTCGACGAGATCGTTCCGTATCTCGAGGGACCCCCGCTCCGACCGGGCGAGGCCGACGCCTACTTCCAGCCGGAACGCTCAGGGGAGTCGGCTTCGCTGTTCGATCACTGCGCGGCAGCGATCGACGTGAGCCTCGCGGTCGGCGCCCACGGGCTGCCGCTCATCGGGTCCGGCGACTGGAATGACGGGATGAACCGGGTGGGTCACGAGGGTCGCGGTGAGAGCGTGTGGCTGGGCTGGTTCCTGCACATCGTCCTGGGTGCCTTCGCGCCCATCGCCGAGGCCCGCGGCGACCGTCCCCGGGCTGAGCGCTGGCGAGCCCACATGAAGTCGCTCCGGCGGGCTCTCGAGCGCGATGGCTGGGATGGCGACTGGTATCGCCGAGCGTTCTTCGACGACGGCACGCCGCTCGGCTCCGCGGCGAACGTCGAATGCCGGATCGACTCGATCGCCCAGTCGTGGAGCGTCCTGTCCGGGGCCGCGAACCCGCCACATGCGGAGCGGGCGATGGCTGCCGTGGAGGAGTACCTCGTCCGGAGGGGCGATGGTCTCGTCCTCCTGTTCACCCCGCCGTTCGACCATTCCGATGTCGACCCGGGGTACGTCAAGGGCTATCTCCCGGGCATCCGGGAGAACGGTGGCCAGTACACCCACGGCGCCATCTGGTCCGTCCTCGCCTTCGCGGCGCTGGGGGACGGCGACAAGGCGGGCGAGCTGTTCTCCATCCTCAACCCGATCAACCATGCCAGCACCCGGGCCGGGGTCCAGCGTTACAAGGTGGAGCCGTACGTGATGGCGGCCGACGTGTACACCGAACCGCCGCACGTCGGTCGCGGCGGCTGGACCTGGTACACCGGGTCGGCCGGCTGGATGTACCAGGCCGGGATCGAGTCGATCCTGGGGTTCCATCTGCGCGGCGCGACGATCCGGATCGATCCCTGCATCCCACGCGCATGGCCGGGCTTTGAGATCGACTTCAGCTATCACACCGCCCGGTATGAGATCGTGGTGGAGAACCCCCAGGGGGTCAGCCGCGGAGTGGCATCGGCGGAGCTCGACGGGCAGACGCTGCCGGGCGGCGACGCCGCGATCCCGCTCGTCGACGATGGCGCCACGCACCGCATCCGGGTCGTCCTCGGCACAGCCCCATAGGCGGAGGAGGGGGCGAACCGTCGACGGCTCTCGGTCGGCCGAGGCACTCGTCGCGATCGACGCTGCCTGCGGACCGTGTCCGGGCCGCCGGGGACCGCTACGCTACCGTACCCAGGCTCGGCCCGCCTCGCCAAGTGAGGTTCCCCATCCGATGACGCTCGATCTCGACACCCTCGTCCTCCACGCCGGGGCCCATGCCTCAGCCGCAGACGGCGTCTCGGTCATGGAGGCGGTCAGCCTGCTCGCCGGCGAGCCATGGTCGACCAGCCCGACCTGCACGAGCCCCGTCATCGCGGTGTATGCGCGCAGCCTCAACGACTGGCTCGCGGACGATGAACGCCAGCGGCTCCGGGCCTACATCCCAAGACTCATCGGGACGACGGCGTCCGATCTCGAGCTTCGCCGGGGGTTCATCTGCGCGGATGCGGCGGTCCGAACATTCGCCTCGCTCGCGTTCGCCGCGGCCGGCCTCGTCGAGGAGGCTTCGAAGCTCGCTGCGCTCGCACCCGTGGACGGCGAGTCTGCAGGGTCGGCGCGAGTGGCAGCGGAATCGGCGGAGGCGGAGGCGCGGGTGGCAGCGTCGTTGTCGGCGTGGTCGACGGCGGAATCGATGCGCTCGGCGGCGGAGGCGGCACGCGCGGCGGCACGGGCGGCATCGTCGGTCCCTCAGTCGCCGCAGGCGGCGGCGCGAGCGGCCGCGCGGGCGGCGGAATCGGCGGAAGCCGCGGCTCGATCCGCAGGGCGTGGATCGATGGAGTCGGCGGCGTTCGAGCTCCTCGATCGGCTGATCGCGGCAGCGGCCTAGACGCTCGGACCCGATCCGGGGATCGGCCGACCCCAGGAACCGATCGGGCGCGACGTCCTGCGGGTGACGAAGCTTCCGAGACTTCGCCCGGGCACGAGGCGGCGCACGTCCCTTGGCCGTCCGACGTAGGATCGATCGGTGCGGGTCGCGGTCGTCCTCGTGCTGTCGGCACTCCTCGTGACGGGCTGCGCCACCGGCGCCGGCGGGACCATCCCGATCCCCGCATCCGCGGAGGCGACCTCGATGCCGACCGACTCGACGGGACCGGCCCCGTTCACGCTCACCAGCCCCGCCTTCTCCGACGGCGCCGCGATCCCGGGCCGCTACTCGTGTGACGGTCGCGACGTGTCGCCGCCGCTCGCCTGGTCCGGCGTGCCTGCGGGTACCACGACGCTGCTGCTCAGCGTCACCGACCCCGATGCGCGCGGCTTCGTCCACTGGGTCGCCTGGGACCTGGCGCCCGATCTCGGCGCCCTGGCGGAAGGCGCCTCGGGTGCGTTGCCGGGTGGCGCACTGGAAGGTCGGAATGACTTCGGGCGGATCGGCTGGGGCGGCCCGTGCCCGCCGTCGGGCACGCATCGTTACGTGTTCACGCTGACGGCGCTGCCCGCGCCGCTCGGGCTCCCGCGCGGCGCGGATCTGGCCGCCGTGCGCCGTCAGGCGGCCGCAACGACGCTCGGCGAGACGAAGCTCGAGGGAACGTATCGGCGCTGACCACCACCTGCGCCGGCCCCCGGCCCGTTCCGCAACGCTCGCTGCCTGATCGCCCGGTCTTCCCCACTCCGCCAGGCCACACGGCCCGGAGACGGGCAGTCACCGAGCTCGCCCGTGTCCCGCTTGTCCGGGGCGACCGTCGCTGTGGATGAGGATCCCGCCCGGCCGCAGGAGCCGCCGTTCCTGGCGATGGATCTCGCGGCGGATACGCTCGGTGGTTCGCCCGTGCGCGGCACGGAACTCGGGTGAACCGAAGAGGCGGCTCTCATGGACGGCGTCGAACGATCCGGTCGCCAGGAAGTCGAGGGAGCCGGGGACACCCAGGTCGACCCGATGATGCACGAACGCCTCGTCGGCGAGGTCTCCGATGTCGATCCCGACGGGCCGCGCCCCGAGTTCCCCGAGCAATCGGCACATCCACGGCTCGAACGCTGCGGTCGGTCGGCCCGTGGCCGGCGACCGGCTCGAGTCCGACCCGCAGGCGATGTCGAGGACGGTCTGTCCGCGGATCGTCGAGAGTGGGCCGAAGGCGTCGATCAGGCGACCCACGAACTCCGCCATGATCGCCCCGAGGTTCGGCTCCGCCGCGATCTTCGACGCCAGGCGATCCCGGACGTCGAGCTCCCGGAGAGCGCGGCCCAGCAGCGCTCGGTCGGAGGGAGTCCGACCGAGAGCGGCCAGGCGCTGAAGGGCGTCAGGCGTCAATGCGCTGCCTACGCTCCGAGGCCCTCCGCGTCGTCGTACGCCCGGGCGTCGCGCGATCCGCGGTCCTCGTCACGTGCTGGTCGCCGGTCCGATGTTCGCGGCCGGATGGAAGAGATCGTCCGGGTCGTACGTCCGCTTGATCGACGCCAGCCGCGCGAGCGTCTCGGGGTCGTAGGCGGCGGCGATCTCGGCAGGATCCGGCGATTCGAGGAAGTTGAGGTAGGTGCCCCGTGATCTCGAGACGAGCTCATCGCGGAACGATCGGGTCCAGGCGTGGTGCTCGGCCCCGTGCTCGAGATCCTGGTACGGCGTGAGCAGCCAGATGAGCGCGGGTCGGCTGCGGTGCCCGAACGCGGTCGAACCATCAGCCGAGCGAGCGAATGCGCCCCCGAACACGCGGAGCTGGACCATGGCCTCGGCGGCGCTGGCCGATCCGATCCGGCGGATGACGATGTCGGCGATCTCCCGGTCCAGCCGGTCGATGAACATCGCCTCGCTGGCGATCCCCCACCGGGTGTCACTGGCCGGCGGGTAGACCTCCGGGTAGGACATCTCGGCGACCGAATCGAGGAGGACGCGGCCCAGCTCACGGAACGGCGCGATCGATCGGGCTGCCTCCGACTCCGGCCCGGAGTACACGAGCTGGACGAAGACGCCCACCGTTCCGACCAGGTCCTGGGCGACCCCGGGCATCGGCGGGATGCGCATGACCAGCGGCATGATCGTCAGCTCCTCGGGTGCGGCGAGCCCGAGCGGGACGATCGCCTCGACGATCTCCGGGGTGGCGGGAAGGACGATGCTCCCGTGGGACACGCGGCCGATCGGGTTGAGCGCGTACTCGAACGCGGTCACCACACCGTAGCTCCCGCCGCCTCCGGTCAGGGCCCAGAAGAGATCAGGCTCCACCTCCGGGCTCGCCTTCCGGATCCGCCCGTCGGCGGTGACGACCTCCACCGAACGCAGCTGATCGACCGTCGCGCCGTATCGGCGGACCAGCCATCCGATCCCACCGCCGAGCGTGATCCCCGCGATGCCCACGGATCCGGTGTCGCCGAACGGGATCGCGAACCCGTGCGCGTACGCCGCCGCCGTGAGCTCGCCCGCCGTGAGCCCGGCACCCGCCGTCACGGTCCGCGTCCCGGTGTCGATGTCGATCCCGCGCAGGAGCGAGAGATCGAGCACGAGCCCGGCATCGGTGACGGCATCGCCGGAGAACCCGTGCCGGCCGGCGGCCACGCACAGATGCACGCTCGCGTCGTGCGCCCACCGCACGGCCTCCGCGACGTCGGCGGTGTCGCGCGCCTTGGCGATCAACGCCGGACGTCGATCGACGTCGGCGTGCCAGACGCTGCGGGCCGGGTCGTAGCCCTCGTCACCCGGGCCGATCAGCTCCCCCGCGAACGAGCGAGCGAGGCTCGCTCGCATGGCCGTCGTGATCATGGCGTCCTCCTCGCCCGGAGCGGAGTCCTACTCCGCCAGGGCTCGTTCGATCCGAAGGTCCGGGATGATCCACAGCGACACGACCGTGGCGTAGAGCAGGAAGGCGATCGCGGGCGCGACGAGCGCGATCGGGATGGCGACCGCGTAGAGCAGCGGCGAGATCATGCCCTTGCGATCGCTGCCCACGGCCTGAGCCAGGGTCGGCGTCTGACCGGCGGCCCGGATCAGGGCACGGACCAGGATGAAGTACGTGATGGCCGCCATCAGGGAGACGACGCCGTAGGCGGCCGTCGGAACCGGCGCGAAGACCGTCTCGCCCATCCAGGCCGTCGCGAAGGGGACGAGTGAGAGGGTGAAGAGCAGTCCCAGGTTCGCCCAGAGGACCCGTCCGTCGACGACCCGGGCGGCCTGGAGAACGTGATGGTGGTTGTTCCAGTAGGTCCCCAGGAGGGCGAAGCTCAGGACATACGACAGGAAGACCGGACCCAGCGGAACGAGATCTGCGAGGGTGGAACCCTGTGGGACCTTGAGGTCGAGGACCATGATCGTGATCAGGATGGCGACGACGCCGTCGCTGAACGCCTCCATCCGGTTCTTGCTCATCCCGGAAGCATCTCACCCTCCGGTCGTCCGTGGCGCTGGACTCGGCGTGTCATCCTGACCCGATGAGCGACGTCACGAGGGGCGATCTCGGGGTCGGCTCGTGGGTCGAGCGGCGAGCCCGGATCACCCCCGATCACCCTGCCCTCATCTCCGGCGCCCGAACGCTCACCTACGCGGAGCTGACCGAACGGATCCGACGCCTGGCCAACGGCCTGCGCCGCCTCGGCGTCGAGCGAGGCGACCGGGTCGCCTGGCTCGGCCCGAACCACACCGCCTTCCTCGAGTCGTTGTTCGCGGTGGGCCAGCTCGGAGCCGTGCTGGCGCCCGTGAACCACCGGCTCGGGCCGGATGAGCGAGCGTCCGTGCTCGCGCAGACCGAGCCGGTGGTGCTGATCCAGCACGACCTGCCCGAGCCGGTCACGACGGGTTCGGTGCGACACCGGCTCATGGTCGGCGGCTCGCTCGAGGGGACCATCGAGTACGAGGCGTTCGTCGCCGAGTCGCCGGCGCACCCGATCGACGGATCGGTCGGCCTCGATGACCTGTTCCTCCTGCCCCACACTTCGGGCACCACGGGCAACCCCAAGGCCGTGATGCTCACCCACGGCAACGTGACCTGGAATGCCGTCAACTTCCTCACCAGCGCGGACTTCCGTCAGTCCGACGTGACGATCGCGATCGCCCCGTTCTTCCGGGTCGGCGGGACGGGCGTGAACGTCCTGCCGGTCCTCTTCGTCGGCGGAACGGTCGTGGTGCCCGACGATCCCAGGCCCGACGGGCTCCTCGGGCTCATGGAGCGGCACCGGGTGACGGTGGGCTTCGGCAACCCGGATCTCCTTGACGCGCTCGCCCAGGCCGATCGGTGGTCCTCGGTCGACCTCTCCAGCATCCGGTTCGTGATCACCGGCGGCGCTCCCGTGCCGGAACGACTCATCCGCGCCTATCTCGAGCGAGGCGTGACGCTGCTGCAGGGGTACGGGCTGTCGGAGGCGGGACCGCTCGCGCTGCTGCTCGACGCCGGGCAGGCGCTCGAGAAGATCGGCTCGGCCGGCAAGCCGCCCCTGCTGGTGGATGTTCGGATCACCGGCGCGGCCGGAGCCGATGTCGCGCCGGGCGAGACCGGCGAGCTGCTGGTTCGCGGTCCCAACGTGATGGCCGGCTACCGGGATCGGCCCGCGGAGACCCGCCAGGCGCTCATCGAGGGTGGATGGCTGCGCACAGGCGATGCGGCGCGCATGGACGACGACGGCTACGTCTGGATCGTCGATCGCGTGGAGGCCCGGTTCGTCTCAGCCGGCGAGGTCGTCTATCCCGGCGACGTCGAACGGGTGCTGCTGGCCCACCCGTCGGTCGCCGATGCCGGGGTCGTCGGGGTCCCTGCGCCGCACGGCGGCACGGTCGGGGCCGCCTTCGTCGTCCTGTGGCCTGGGGCCGCGGCGACCGAGGACGAACTCCTGGGGTTCTGTCGCGGCCGGCTCGCCGTGCACCAGGTCCCGACCTCCATCTCGTTCGTCGGCGAACTCCCCCGCAACGCGGTGGGAAAGCTGCTCCGGGACGACCTGGCCCGGCAAAGCGCCCATCGCGGGGCTCCGCCGCTACAGTAGGCTCGTGGCGACGTACGACCTGGCCGAGGCCGCCGAGCGGACTGGTGATGAGCCTGACGGCCGCGGGCATCCCGCTGGAAGGCCTGGGCGCGGCCATCCGGAGCGGCCAGGTCTCGCTCGACTTCCTCGACGCACCGGCGTTCGAGCGGTTCTCGGCGCTCAGCGGCGTCACGTTCGCGCAGATGGCCGAGCGGACCGGCGTGTCGGTCCAGCTGCTCATGTTCATCCGTGAGGCCTCCGGCTCCGTCGCGCCGCGCCCCGACGATCGGATGCGGGACGACGAGCTCCCGTACGCCGATTGGATCGAGATGGCGGTCGAGGCCCGATTCCGTCCCGCCGGTCGAGCTCAAGGGCGTGACCGGGTCGATGCGCCTGCACGCCGCGCATCGACCCGGCTGAGCGCGGCGGACCGCCCGCGGCTCCTGCCCGGTACCCTTGACGGAGCATGGCCCACGAGTTCATCTACACCACCTATCGGCTTGCCCGGCACTACCCGCCCGATCGGACGGTGCTGGAGAACATCTCGATCTCGTTCTATCCGGGCGCCAAGATCGGGGTCATCGGCGCGAACGGAGCCGGCAAGTCGAGCCTGCTCCGGATCATGGCCGGGCTCGACGACGGGTTCACGGGTGAGGCCCGCCTGACGCCCGGGTTCACGGTCGGCTTTCTCAGCCAGGAACCCGAGCTCGACCCCGGCAAGGACGTCAGGGCCAACGTCATGGACGGGGTCGCCGAGGTCCAGGCGCTCATCGATCAGTACAACGCCGTCATGGCCAGGTGGGCCGAGCCCGACGCCGACTACGACGCGATCGGCACGGAGCAGGCGGCCCTCGAGGACAGGATCGCCGCGGCCGATGCGTGGAACCTGGAACGCAACGTCGAGATCGCGATGGACGCGTTGCGCTGCCCGCCGGACGATGCCGACGTCGCCACCCTGTCCGGCGGCGAGAAGCGCCGCGTCGCGCTGTGTCGCCTGCTCCTCAGCCACCCCGACCTGCTCCTGCTCGACGAGCCGACCAACCACCTCGACGCCGAGTCGGTGGAGTGGCTGCAGCGCTTCCTGCAGGACTACTCGGGCACCGTCGTCGCGATCACCCACGACCGGTACTTCCTCGACCAGGTCGCCCAGTGGATCCTCGAGCTCGACCGCGGCCGGGGCATCCCGTTCGAGGGCAACTACTCGAGCTGGCTCGAGCAGAAGCTGGAGCGCCTGTCCCACGAGTCGAAGGCGACCGATGCGCGCCAGCGCACCCTCGCTCGCGAGCTCGAGTGGGTGCGGCTGGCGCCCAGGGCCCGCCAGGCGAAGGGCAAGGCCCGTCTGTCGGCCTACGAGCAGCTGCTGGCAGAGGCGAACGACGCGCGACGCGCCGAGCGCGAGCTCGAGATCGCGATCCCGCCCGGTCCACGCCTCGGCGACACCGTCATCGAGGTCGAGGACCTGGGCAAGGCGTACGGCGACAAGCTCCTCATCGACGGCTTGACGTTCTCGCTGCCGAAGGCCGGCATCGTCGGCATCATCGGCGCCAACGGCGCCGGGAAGACGACCCTGTTCCGGATGATCGTCGGCCAGGAGAAGCCCGACCGCGGCCGCATCGTCATCGGCGACACGGTCCAGCTCAGCTATGTCGACCAGAGCCGCGACGATCTCCAGGGCGACCGGACCGTCTTCGAGGAGATCACCGGTGGCGACGAGATCATCAAGATCGGCAACCGCGAGATCCACGGGCGTGCCTACGTGTCGAGCTTCAACTTCCGGGGCACCGACCAGCAGAAGCCCGTCGGCAAGCTGTCCGGCGGTGAGCGGAACCGGGTCCATCTCGCCAAGGTCCTGCGGTCGGGCGGCAACGTCCTCCTGCTGGACGAGCCCACGAACGACCTCGATGTCGACACGCTCCGCGCGCTCGAGACCGGGCTCGAGTCGTTCCCGGGATGCGCCGTGGTGATCAGCCACGACCGCTGGTTCCTGGACCGGATCGCGACCCACGTGCTGGCGTTCGAGGGCGACAGCCAGGTCCGCTGGTTCGAGGGGAACTTCACCGAGTACGAGGAATACCGGCACGGCGAGCTCGGCGTCGCCGCGGATCAGCCGCACCGCATCCGGTACAAGCGGCTCGCCGGTTGAGCCGCCGACCGATTCGATCCTCGCCGAGGTCATGACGCGATCACCACCTCGGTCGCCCGGATGCGGGCCGCCTCGGCCGAGGCGGCCCCTCACGACCAGTCAGCTGGACGGCTCAGGCTCGGGGCGGCCCGTCCGACCGTCTCCACGCGCGGAGTCGAGCTGCGACTGGGTCAGGAAGAGGGCGTCCTGCAGGTCGGCGCCGCGCAGGTCGGCATCCCGGAGATCGGCTCCGGTGAGATCGGCCAGCGCGAGGTCGACGCCACGCAGGTCGGCGCGGATCAGGACGGCACCGCGCAGGTCGGAGCCGCGGAGGTCGACGGCGCGCAGATCCGCCCCGACGAGGTCCGCCCCGCGTCGATCGAGCGCGGGCCCCGGGGATCCGGCGCGCGCGAGCGCGCTCGCGCTTCTGAGGAGGACGTTCATGTGCAGCCGATGGGCCGCCACGTCGAGCGCACCCAGCGCGGCCACGTCACCACCCGCAAGGACATCGGTCTCCTCACGGGCCGCCCGCAACTCCCGATGGAGCGGCCTCGTCGCAGCAAGCCCGAGGGCCTCGGTCAGGTACCAGAGCATCTCGTGGAGCTGCCGCACGACGGAGAAGGCCGCGAACATCCCCGATGCGATCTCGGGATCTGCCCGCCAGTCGGCTCCGGCGAGGGTCTCCTGGGAGACCCGCTGTCCCGCGCCGAAGCAGTCGTAGGCGACGCACCCGCGAAACCCGAGGTCGGCGAGGCCGGCGTGGATCCCGCATCGGAAGTCGGCCTGCAGGTTCGGACACGGCTGCCCGGCGGCCTTGTCGATCGCGAAGTCCGCGGACGCCGAGAAGGCAGGCGCGACGCAGCACAGCCCGACACAGCGCTCGCAGTCGGCCCGGAGGACGCGCGCCGCGCGGGACCCGGGGTCGCGCTCGGCCGGACGGACGTCGAGGCGGCGGCGATCCGGGCGGTCGAACACCGCCGCATTGTCCGTCGGTCACGCCCGGGACACCAGTCGGGCGACCAGCCCCGCGTCAACGCCGCACGCCTAGGCCTCGGCGATCACCCCGATCGAGATCTGGAAGCCGGCCCGTCGCTGGAGCGACGGCATCAGGGTGCCCTGGCCGACCGGCGTGTCGCCCGGGAACCAGCGCACCCATTCCTCGTTGAACGTCTCGAAATCAGCCGGGTCGCGCAGCGACCAGCTCGCCCAGACCACCTTCTCCAGGGAGCTTCCCTCCGCCTCGAGCTTGGCCTGCAGGTTGTGCAGGCACTGACGGGCGTGCTCGATGATCCCACCCGGGACCGCCCGCCCGGTCTCTGGATCGACGGGTCCCATCGAGGTGATGTAGATCATCCCGCCGGCCTTGACGGCGCGGCCGTACCCGACGACGAGGCGCGACGCCTGGGGCAGCGGCGGCGCCTCGCCGATGATCCACCGGCGCTTCCCGGCACGGGTCGGGTTCTTCGGGTCCTCCGGCGGGATCCCGAACTCGCCGGGTGGCAGCTGGATCCCGCGCGCCTTGAACCGCGGCATGAACGTGGGTCGGAGGCCGGTGGACTTGAGGAGGCCGTCGACCTTCCCGTCGACCACGCCCGTCTGCTCGAATTCGAAGATGTCCTGGGTCAGGATCTTGTCGTCCTCGATCCCGAACACCTCGGTGATCTTGACGATCTTGCGGGAGCCGTCCTTCAGGCGGGCGGTATGCACGATCAGGTCGACGGCCGAGGCGATCTGCTCGCGGATCGAGCGCAACGGCATGTCCATGCCGGCCATCAGGACCATCGTCTCGAGGCGGCGGAGCATGTCCTCCGGGGTGTTCGCGTGCCCGGTGGACAGCGAGCCCTCGAGCCCCACGTTCATCGCCTGGATCATGTCGAGGGCCTCGCCGGAGCGGCACTCGCCGACGACGATCCGGTCCGGGCGCATGTGGAGGGCGTTGCGCAGCAGGTCGCGGATCGTGATCTCGCCCTCGCCCTCGAGGTTGGACGGCCGCGCCTCGAGCGTAACGACGTGGTCCTGGTCGAGCTGGAGCTCGGCCGCATCCTCGATCGTGACGATCCGCTCCTCCTCGGGGATGAACGAGGAGATGACATTCAGCGTCGTGGTCTTGCCCGAGCCGGTGCCGCCGGAGACGAAGACGTTGAGGTGCGCCTCGACACAGGCTCGCAGGAAGTCGAACATCTCCGGGGTCGCGGTCCCGAAGCGAACGAGGTCGTCGACGGTGTAGGGGGTGGTGGAGAACTTGCGGATCGTGATCACCGGCCCCACGAGGGACAGGGGCGGGATGATCGCGTTGACCCGCGAGCCGTCGGCCAGGCGGGCGTCGACCCTCGGACTCGACATGTCGATGCGCCGGCCGAGGGGGGTGATGATCCGATCGATGATCCGCAGGACGTGCTCGTCGTTCAGGAAGGTCTGCGGGACCCGCTCCAGCTTCCCGCGCCGCTCGATGTAGATCTGGTCCGGACCGTTGACCATCACCTCCGTGATCGTGCCGTCGCGGAGAAGCGACTCCAGCGGGCCGAGGCCCTCGACCTCACCGACGAGATCGTCCACCAGGTGGTGGCGTTCGGCCCCGGTCAGGGCGTAGCCGTTCGCCCGGAGGAACCGGTCCACGATCTCCTCGATCGTGCCGTGGATGTCGGTCGCCGAGGGGTCGAGCAGCGAGGTGGAGACGTTGCCGATCTCGTCCTGCAGGCGGAGCCGGATGTGGTGGAGCAGTTCCTCGCGGGCCGCGACCTGGGCCGTGTGGCCGCGCTGGCCGGTGTAGCCGGCGTCGTGCGGGACGACGGGCGCGTCGGTGCCGTCCCCCTGAGTGGTGTTCCCCTTCTGCGCCTGCTCGACGCGTCGGAGGAGGGACATGACCTACGCCTCCACGAGCTTGCCCGGGACGCCAGGACGAGATCGATTGTAGGACCCGCGGCGGGTCCTCCGCCCGGACTCGATGGTCCGCCCGCCGGGACAGTACCCCGGCGGCTCGGGGTCATGAGCGCGTTCGTTCCGGGACCGTTGATTCGACTGGCGGCCCGGGCGCATGCTCCGTGCGGCGGCCGCGCCCCCGCCGCCTCGAAACGCCACCCTCCGAACCGCAGGTCTCGTGCCATGATCGCCCGGCCGACCCTCGACTCGCGCAGCCGCCTTCGGCTGGCCCTAGAGCACCGCGAGGCCGACCGGGTCCCGCGCGACCTCGGTGGCACTCGGTACACGGGGATCCACGTCGGTCTCTACCCCGCCTTCCGCGCTGCCCTCGGCTTGCCGCCGGTGGAGCCCGTCGTCACCGACGTCATCCAGCAGCTCGCGCGTATCGACGACGATGTCCTCGAACGCGTAGGTGCTGACGTCCGGGACGTCGAGCCGCGGCTGCCGTCGACCTGGCGGCGCGTCATCGAGGACGATGGCGACCATCGGTCGTTCCGCGACGAATGGGGGGTCGTCTGGTCGATGCCGCGCGACCGCGGACTCTACTACGACACGACCCGGGCGCCGCTCGCCGGGGTCATCTCCGAGGCGGACGTCCGTTCCTTCCGCTGGCCCGACCCCGCCGACCCGGCTCGCTACGACGGGATGGGCCAGACAGCCCGGCAGGTGGTCGGCGAGGAACGTCGAGCCGTCTTCGTCGGCTCGATCTGTGCCGGCATCACCGAGGTCTACTTCCGGCTTCGAGGCTACGAGGACGGCTATGTCGACCTGGCTCGCGACCCCGTCATGGCTCGCCGGATCATGGAGCGGATCCTCGAGGTCAAGCTCGGCTACTGGGAACGGGCGCTGGCGGCGGTCGGCGATTCGGTCGACATCGTGGGCGAGGCCGACGATCTCGGTGGCCAGAAGAACCTGCTCTTCTCACCGACGACGTACCGGACCGTCGTGAAGCCGCTCCACGCCGAGCTGTTCAGCTACCTCCGGGCCAACACGAACGCCAAGGTGTTCCTCCACTCGTGCGGTGCCATCCGCCCGCTCATCCCCGACCTCATCGAGATCGGCGTCGAGGTGCTCGATCCGATCCAGGTCTCGGCCGAGGGCATGGAGACCGGTGGTCTCAAGCGCGACTTCGGACGCGACCTGGTGTTCTGGGGCGGCGCGGTCGATTCCCAGCACATCCTCGACCGGGCCACCCCGGTCGAGGTCGCCGCCGATGCCCGCCGGCACATCGCCGATCTCGCTCCCGGCGGCGGCTTCGTGTACGCCTCGATCCACAACGTCCAGCCGAACGTGCCGCCCGCGAACGTGGTCGCGCTCTGGACGGCCATCGAGGAGGCGGGCTGGTACGGCGATGGAGCCGCCTCGGCGACAACGACCGGTCAGTCCGTCGGGCGATGACCCGCCGCTCGAGCTGCCTCCCGGCTCACGCCCCGCCTCCAGCGTCCGCGAGGCAGTACAGCTGTCGCGCCCCGGAGACCCCCTTGAGCTCGTGGGCCCCGGCGTCGACGAACACCAGTCCCGAGTCGGCGACGAGCTCCCGGGTCGTGGCCGACACGTAGACCTGGCTTGGTCCGGCGAGTGCCATGACCCGCGCCGCCACGTGGACCGCCAGCCCGCGGACGTCGCCGGCGGCGATCTCGACCTCGCCGGTGTGGATCCCCGCCCGGATCGTCAGCCCGAGCGACTTCGCCGCGAGGCAGATCGCGGCCGCCGCGCGGACCGCCCGCTCGGAGCCGTCGAACAGGGCGAGCACGCCGTCGCCCGTCGTCTTCACCAGCCGTCCGCGGTAGCGATCCAGCTCGAACTGGATGCGTTCGTTGTGCGTCCCGACGAGCTCCCGCCAGCGGGCCGGACCGAGCGACTCCGCGAGGGCCGTCGAATCGACGATATCGGTGAACAGCAGGGCGCCGAGCACACGCTGGGTGGTCTCGTCGACTCTCGCGAACGAGCGGACGCCGGCGACGTCATACGCGACGAAGGGCTCGTCGCCGACGACCCAGCCGTCGTGACCGGGCGGGATCTCGAACACCATGCCCGGGCCGATCTCGCTGGTCGTGCCGTCCTCCAGCCGATTGCCGAGCCGCCCCGAGATGCAGATGCCCACGTGGTGGTACTGGCACAGGCTCGTGCCTGCGATGGGCCGGACGTGCTCCATCCAGTGCCAGCCGGGTTCGAACACCATCCTGCCGATCACGAGGTCGTCGAGGTTGTAGATGTCGACATGCCCGAACGGTGTCGGGCGGACCTCGTCGGGATCCTCGAGCGACTTCGCCTGGAGACGCGCCACGGGTTCGTCCTCACGCCGCGCGTCCCACCTCGCGGGCCGTCCGTTCGGGGCGCGTGATCGCGATGATGCGTCATCGGCCCCGACGGTGCGCGGACCCGGTCACCCTCCGGCACGCCACGCCCGTCCCGCGAAGGGCGCATCATCCGGGGACACGGAGGAGCCCGCGTGACCGCTCAGCCACCCGGCCACAGCCTGCCGCGCGACCTGGTCGCGACCCTCATCGTGGCGATCGCCTGCCCGGTCGCGCTCTTCGGGGGCTCGATGGTCGGCTGCGTGGGCCAGGGGTTCAACGCCACGTGTGCCTTGAGCGCGGTCTTCATCTCGCCCATCGTCCTGTTCGCCGCGGGCCTCGTGGCCGGGCTGGTGACCCGCGGCTGGATCGGGCTGCTGTTGATGTGGGTCGGCGTGGCCATCGGGATGACCGCCCTGCTGGTCCTGACCTACGCCGTCGACCGGCCGGTGCCGCTCGACCCGATCTCCGGGTTCATCGCCACCGTGTGGTTCCTGACGCCGGTCGTGATCGGCTACGGGTTGGCGCGACTGCTCGCCTGGCTGTTCAGGACACGCGACCCGGTCGGCGGCGGCTCCGGCTGACCTCGTCGACGAGCGCCGTGTCCATCGTCGACCTCCATTCCCATGCGTCGGTCGGGTGAGTATGCTCGCGGGCACGAGGGCGTTGTACCCTCGTGCCTTCAGCGGGAGCGGAGGTGCCGGTGATCTGCTCGAACTGCGGGGCACAGAACGAGGCGGGACGCAAGTTCTGCGGTGAGTGCGCGGCGCGACTGGCCGCGGTCTGCCCCACCTGCGGGGCCCCGAACTCCCCGACGGCGCGGTTCTGCGGCGAATGCGCGGCCCCGCTCATCGCGGGGGTGACACCGGCACCCGCGACCGCTGCCGGCTCCGGCCCCGCCGTCCCGGAACGTGCTCCGGTCGCCGAGCGTCGAGTCGTCTCGGTCCTGTTCGCCGACCTGGTCGGCTTCACGACGCTGGCCGAGGGCCGCGACGCCGAGGACACGCGGGAGCTCCTCTCGCGCTACTTCGACCTCGCCCGGGACGTCATCGGCCGGTACGGCGGCAGCGTCGAGAAGTTCATCGGCGACGCGGTCATGGCCGTCTGGGGCGCACCGACCGCCCACGAGGACGACGCCGAGCGTGCCGTCCGGGCGGCGCTCGAGCTGGTCGACGCCGTGCGCTCGCTGGGGCCGATCGAGGCTCGCGCCGGGGTCCTGACCGGCGAGGCGGCCGTCACCATCGGGGCCACCGACCAGGGGATGGTGGCCGGCGACCTGGTGAACACCGCGAGCCGGCTCCAGTCCGTCGCGTCGCCGGGCACCGTCCTCGTCGGCGAGGCGACGCAACGGGCGGCGAGCCGGGCGATCGCCTTCGAGCCGGCCGGGGAGCAGGCGCTCAAGGGCAAGACGGCGCCGGTGCCGGCCTGGCGGGCCCTCCGGGTCGTCGCGGAGGTCGGCGGCCGCAACCGGACCGAGACCCTCGAGGCTCCGTTCGTCGGTCGCGACGATGAGCTCCGCCAGCTCAAGGACCTCTTCCACGCGACGGGCCGGGACCGACGGGCGCGCCTCGTCTCGGTCATCGGTCCCGGCGGGATCGGCAAGAGCCGCCTCGCCTGGGAGTTCCTCAAGTACGTCGACGGTCTCGTGGACACCGTCTGGTGGCACGACGGCCGGTCGCCGGCGTACGGCGACGGCATCAGCTTCTGGGCCCTGGGCGAGATGATCCGGGAGCGCTGCCAGCTGCTCGAGACCGACGACGAGACGACGACCCGGGCGAAGGTCGCCACGGCCCTCGCGACCCACGTCCCCGACCCCGACGAGCGCCGTTGGATCGAGCCCGCGCTGCTCGCGCTCCTCGGCATCGGGACCGGCATGGGTTCCGAGCAGCTGTTCGGAGCCTGGCGCACGTTCTTCGAGCGCCTCGCCGCGACCGCCCCGGTGGTCATGGTCTTCGAGGATTTCCACTTCGCCGATTCCGGCCTCATCGATTTCGTCGACCACCTCCTCGAGTGGAGCCGGAACGTGCCCGTCTACGTCCTGACCCTCTCGCGGCCGGAGCTCCTCGAGCGCCGGGCCGACTGGGGCGCCGGGAAGCGCAACTTCACCTCGCTCTATCTCGAGCCGCTGGGGGCTGAGGCGATGCGCGAGCTCCTCGCAGGGCTCGTCCCCGGCCTGCCGCGGACCGCCGTCGACGCGATCGTGGCCCGGGCGGACGGGATCCCCCTGTACGCCGTGGAGACGGTCCGGATGCTGCTGGCCGAGGGCAGGCTCACGCCCGAGGGCGATCGCCACGTCCCGGTCGGCGATCTCACGAGCCTGGCCGTGCCCGAGACGCTCACCGCCCTCATCGCGTCCCGGCTCGACGGCCTCGGGCCCGACGACCGGTCCCTCGTCTCGGACGCCGCGGTGCTGGGGCAGAGCTTCACGCTCGCCGGCCTGTCGGCCGTCGCGGGCGTCGACGAGACCGAGCTCGAACCTCGGCTGCGGGCGCTCGTCCGACGGGAGCTGCTCACCCTCGAGGTCGACCCGCGCTCCCCGGAGCGCGGCCAGTACGCGTTCGTCCAGGCGCTCATCCGCGAGGTCGCCTACCGGACCCTCGCCAGGCGCGACCGGATGACCCGCCATCTCGCCGCGGCCCGGTTCTTCGAGGCCCTCGGCTCCGACGAGCTGGCCGGGGCCCTCGCCGGTCACTACCTCGCCGCCTACCAGAGCGCCGGGGAGGGCCCCGAGGCCGACGTCCTGGCAGCCCAGGCCCGGATCACCCTGAAGGCCGCCGCCGAGCGGGCGATCGGCCTCGGCTCCCTCGCCCAGGGGGTCGGGTTCCTGGACCAGGCCCGCGCCGTGACCCGGGTCGATGCCGAGCTGGCCGACCTCCTCGAACGAGCCGGTTCGGCGGCCAGCCTCGCGGGGCTCGAGGATATCGCGGTCGATCGGCTGCGCCAGGCGGTCGACCTCCGACGCGCGCTCGGGGATGCCGACGCGACCGCCGGGGCGATCGCGCAGCTCGGGGCGGTCCATGTCACCTCGCTCCGCCACGAAGCCGGTCTGGCCCTGCTCGAGCCCGCCGTCGACGAGCTGATCGGTCACGACCTGGCACCGACCGGCCCGGGGGGCGTCGCACTCCTCGCCCAGCTCTCGCGGGCCCTCTTCTTCAACGACGACCAGCGCCGGGCGATCGAGATCGCGGATCGGGCCCTCGAGGCGGGGGAGCGGCTCGACCTCGCGCCGATCGTCAGCGACGTGCTGATCACCCGGGGCTCGGCGCTCTGCCACCTCGGTCGAGCCTACGAAGGCCTCGGCGCGATCCGGGCGGGGATCGAGCTCGCCGACGAGCGCGGCCTCGTCTCGACCGCCCTCCGGGGACGGCTGAACCTCGGGGTGCTGGCGACCGACCCGCGGACCTCGTTCGAGGCCGCCGAGGCCGCCCTCGAGATCGCCCGGAGGTTCGGCCTCCGAGGGTTCATCCGGACGCTGGTCGTGAACGCGGCCGGTGCGGCGCTCGAGATCGGGGAGTGGGACCGGGCGATCGGCGAAGTGACCGCCGCCCGGGACGACAGCTCCGAGGAGCTCGCCCGGAACCACCTCAGCTGGGGTCTCTTCACCTTCACGGCCTGGCGCGGCGGTGACGTGTCACCCGAGCTCGACCGGCTGGCCACCTGGGCCGAGAGCTTCGACGAATCCGGGGCGCGGGAGGCCATCCTGGACCTGCGCGCCCAGGTCGACTTCCGGTCGGGCGACTTCCGGGCCGCCTGCGACGAATGGATGGACTTCGCCCCGAGCGATCCCCTGAACGCGCCGGGCGCGCTGCTCTACGCCGGCCTGGCCGCTCTCCTCGCGGCCGACCGCGAGCGCGCCGCGGCGGTGCTGACGGCGCTCGAGGTCACTCCGGGTCGCAGCCGGATGCTCGTCCTCGATCGGCGGCTCCTGCAGCTGGGCCTGGCCGCGCTCGACGGCCGGCGATCGGACGCGGTCCGCGAGGGCCGGGCCGTCCTGGCGGACTACGGCGATCTCGGACTCGTCTGGCGTCAGGCCCTCGTCGCCCTCCTGCTGACCACGTTGGTCGGGGCGGCCGAGACCGAGGTCCGGGAGATGGCCGAGACCGCCCGCGGGACCTTCAGCCGGCTCGGGGCGCGACCGTTCCTCGACCTGCTCGATGCCGCGCTGGCCCAGCCCCCGGACCCGACCGGGCGACCCCGGCCGGCGACGCAGCACGGGGTTCCCGACGTCAGCCTGACGACCCGCTGAACTGACCCGGACGGCGGTCGCCCGGCCGCAGGTTGGCACGGCGGCGCGACCCTCCGAGGTGCCCCGAGGCAGGCGCGATCCGCCCCGAGGATCGACCCCGCTACCGGTGGGGGTCGAGGATCGCCCGTGCGATGGCCACGACGCGCACCGGTCGCGTCGAGCCGTCGCGGCGGATCGCCGACACGCAGGCCTCGAGCGTGCGGCCGGAGGCGACGACGTCGTCCAGGAGCACGATGGTGGCCCCCGGCCGGAGCCCCGACTCGTCCCAGGCGAGGCTCGCCTCCTCGACCTCGGGGTCGCGTGGCCCCCGTTCCTTCGCCGACGGCACCGCGGCCACCCGTCGCAGGGGCACCGGGGCCGGCAGGTCCCATCCGAAGGCGCGCGCCAGCTCACCGGCGAGCGCCAGGCCAGGACCGGCGACGGCGCCCGCGACGTGACCCGGCACGGGCACCACGATGACCTGCTGCCGGCGGAGATCGGGGTCGCACTCGATCGCGGCCCGGGCGGCCGAGGCGACCTGCAGGAAGGCGTCCGCCTCGCCCGCCCGGAACCGGCGGACCAGGGCGTGGGTCGCCTCGACGTCGGTCGGCCGGAACGTCCCGAGGGCGAGCACGATGGCTCCCTCGACACCCTCGACGCCGATCAGCGGACCGTCGGTCACGACCGGCGGGGCAGGGCCGAGATCTCCTCGGCCCCCAGCGCGCGGTCCCACAGTCGGACCTCGGCAAGCTCGCCTTCGAAGCTCGCCCGCGGGCCGCCTCCGAGCACGAGCGGTGCCCGGGCGTCGGGCGTCATCGCCACGTCGGCTGGGATGCCGGTCCCCGCGGCCACCGGAGCCCCGTCGACGAACAAGGTCACGGCCCCGCCCCGCCGGACACCGGCGAGGTGATGCCAGCCGGCCGTGAGCGCACCGTCATGGCTCGCGACGGCTCCCACGCGCATCGAGTGGACGTGCGCCGACGGCAGGGTGCCGACGAACAACTCGCCGCGATACACCACCATCGAGGCTGCCCGGCGGTACAGGACGTCCGGCGTCTCGTCGAGCCTGCGCAGTGGCGTCCAGTCGTCGTCGCCGTCGTAGCGGAAGATCCACGCCCCCGGGAGCGTGCCTGCGTAGAGCATCCCGTTGTATGCCTGCAGGTTCATGATCTCGGTCTCGTCGCCGAGTCGGCCGATCGACTCCCAGGTCGCATCGCCCGGCCCATCGAGCCCCGAGGCGCGAAACACCGTGCCGGTCGGCCACGTGCCGATGTGCATCCGGTCGTCGTACGTCTCGATCGAGTACAGCTGGGTCGTGTCGGGTTGGAGTCCGCGGGCGGTCCAGCGCTCATCGCCGTCGTAGCGGAAGACCCCGCCGCCACCCAGGGCCTCGCGTGGCGGCACCACCACGCCCGCCCTGGTCATCGCGATCGCGCTGTCCACGTGGGCGTGGTCGTTCCCCGCGCCGTAGAGGGCGCCGCTGTGGACGCCGAGCGCGAGCAGACGCCGTCCGGGCGAACCGCACCAGGCCCAGCGGCCGGGTGCCTCGAGGCGGAAGAGCCCCTCCGAGTACATCGGCGCCGCGTACAGCGCACCCGCGAACGGCACGAGCGCCGCGACGGAGTCGGCACCCTCGAGCTGGCCCACGTCCGACCACCGGTCCCCGCCTTCGTATCGCAGGATCCGGCCACCGGGATGCTGGTTCGCGGAGTCCTCCAGGCCCGAGCCGCCACCCCGCAGGCGGGAGACCCCTGCGTACAGGGCACCACGATGGACGGCCAGCCGGGTGACCGCGTTCGCGTCCCACGGCGATCCGCAGTCCACCCAGGCGGACGCGTCGAGACGCCACACCCGGCCGCGCGGCGCCGGCCCCTGCTCCCACGTGGCGGCGTACAGGTCACCGTCCCAGGCTGCCAGCGAGCAGACCATGACCGTCGCCTCGCCGGGCCGGCCGTGATCGGTGAACTCCGGCACCGTGCCGGCATCGACGCCGAACCAGGCCGTCCGGTCGTTGCCGTGGCTGCCGCACGGGGCGCCATGCTCGAAGCCGAGGGTGAACCCGTGGCGCGCGGCAGGGTCGAACCACGACACGGCGTCACCGAGGACGGTGGTGGGGCTCGCGGCGGCATGGACCCATGCCGCCACCGTGACATCCCCTCCCCTGCACGAGAGCGGCCCGGCCACCTCGAGGCGGCCCGCGCCGCGGAACCGGGCGACCGGCCGGCCGAACGAAGGGTCCGACGACGTCCCGAACTCGACGGCACCGCGCGCCACGGCATCGAGCCCGTTCACGGATCCGTCCCGACCGTCGGCCACGAGATCCCACGAGCCGATCGGACCACCATCGCCGGACATGGTCGGACTCCTCTGGATGCTTGGGTCGGCGGCACCGGTGTGCCCGTGGCTGACGCTACCGAGGGCAGGATTGTCTGTCAATCGGACAATCCGACGACGGTCCTGCGATGATGGAGCCGACGCGGCCGCAGCCAGCCGCGAGGAGGTGGAGCGATGGCCGACCCATTGACGATCCGCCCGGATGGCGCCCTCGATCTCGTGGCCCTCGGTGCCGTCGTCACTCGGCTCGACCCGGGGACCGTCCCGTTCCGGAAGGCGACCAGCTACTCGGTCCACGTGTCCGGCGGTGAGTTCAACGTCGCGGCGGACCTGTCCGATGCCTTCGGCATGCGGACGGCGATCGCGACCGCGATGGTCGACTACCCGATCGGCGACCTGGTGGCCGAGCGCGTGCGGTCGATGGGCGTCGCGTCGTTCTATCGCCACTTCGCGCACGATGGCGTCACCGGCCCGAACATCGCGACCGTGTACAGCGACCGCGGGCACGGGGTGCGTGCTCCGGTGGTGTTCTACAACCGCGCGAACGAGGCCGCGGCGCGGCTCGCACCCGGCGACTTCGACTGGCCGGGGATCTTCGGCGGAGGTGTCCGCTGGTTCCACAGCGGCGGGATCTTCGCAGCGCTGTCGGCCACCACCTCGGAGTTGATCATCGAGGCCATGCGGGCCGCCCACGACGCCGGAGCCGTCGTCTCGTTCGACCTCAACTACCGGGCGAAGCTATGGCGGGCGTTCGGTGGCGAGGCCGGGGCGCAGGGCGTCCTCGAGCGGATCGTCGAGCACGTGGATGTCCTGGTCGGCAACGAGGAGGATCTCCAGGCGGGCCTCGGGATCGCCGGACCGGCGGTCCAGGCGGTCGGCGGCAGCATGGATCCGGCACCGTTCCTCGAGATGATCGACCGCGTCTCCGCGCGCTATCCGGGCGTACGGGTCGTGGCCACGACGCTGCGCGACGTCCGGTCGGCGTCGCGGCATCGTTGGAGCGCCGTCGCCTGGGTCGACGGGCAGTCCTTCGTCGCGCCCACCTGCGACCTGGACGTGTTCGACCGGGTCGGCGGTGGCGACGGCTTCGCCTCGGGCTTCATCTACGGGCTGCTCGCCGGTGAACAGCCGGCGGACGCCCTGAGACTCGGCTGGGCGCACGGGGCGCTGCTGACGACATTCCCGGGCGACACGACGATGGCGACCGCGGACCAGGTCCGCGCGCTCGCGGCGGGTGGGTCGGCGCGCATCCAGCGCTAGGGGCGGGCGCCTCCGCGGGCCGTCCCGGCCCTTCCCGGGTCGCGGCCGGCCGGACCCGCCCGGATCAGGCGTCGGGCGCCTCGTAGGTCAGCGTGCCGTCGACGACCGTGCGCACGCACGTCGATGTCGCCCGTGGCCTCGGAGCGGCGGTACATCGTGAGGTTCGCGGCGACGCCGGCGCGGAGGCTCTCCCGCCCGGCCGACATCGGCAGGCCGAGCAGGCGTGACGGGTTGGTCGTGACCATCCGGACGGCGTCCCCCAGCGTGACGCCGGCGTGGCGCACGGCGTTCGCGATGCAGGCCGGGAGGGCGGTCGCGGCGCCGGCCAGGTACGGCGTTCCCGCGAGCTCCAGCCGGCCGGTCGCCTGCAGCTCGACCTCGGCGCCGTCGGCGAGCTGGTAGCGGCCCGGAGGCAGCCCGGCGATCGAGACCGCGTCGCTGACGAGGACGGTTCGCTCGATCCCCTTCGCCCGCACGACGGTCCGCATCACGGCCGGCGGCAGGTGGTGGCCGTCGAAGATGAAGCCCGCGCTGAGACGGTCCTCGGCGAGCTGGTCCCAGATGTAGTTCGGATGCCGGCGGATCATCGCGTGGGCGCCGTTGCCGAGGTGGGTCGACCAGCGCGCGCCCGCGTCCACGGCGGCGCGGATCTGGTCGCCGGTCGCGACCGTGTGACCGATCGAGGCGAGGACACCGTCGGCCACGACCGCGCGGATGTACGGCACGGCCTCGTCGTACTCGGGGGAGAGGGTGACGATGCGGATCCGACCACCCGCCGCCTCCTGCCAGCGCCGGTACTCCTCGACGTCGGGGGGCCGCACGTGCCGGAGCGGGTGGGCGCCCCGTGGCCCGTCCTCGACCGAGATGGAGGGGCCCTCGACGTGGATCCCGATGACGGACGCGGCGACCAGCGGGTCCGCCGCGCAGGCGGCGTCGATCGCGCGCAGGGCCTCGACGATGTGCGCCTCGGACTCGGTGCAGATCGTCACGCACGAGCCGGTGACGCCTTCCCGCCAGAGTGCTCGGACCATCGCCGTCGTGGTCTCGGGCCCCGCGCCCGCCAGGTTGGGATCGTGGCCGTCGTAGCCGTTGATCTGGATGTCGATCCAGCCGGGCGAGATCCAGGTCGCGCCCGGGTCCTCACCGACGTGGTCGACGGCGCGGATCCGACCGCCCTCCAGGGTGACCCGGACCGCCCGCCCATCCTCGGCCGAGCGGCCCAGAAGCGACAGACCGGCCCGCGGATCGGAGCTGCCGCCCCGGGCGGCCGCGGTCGTGGCGTCCATGGTCTGACCTTTCCCGCGAGGGTCGCGCTAGCCCTTGAGGCCGGTGAGCGTGATGCCCTCGACGATCCGTCGGCGCAGGAAGAGGAAGGCGATGATCGTCGGCGCCATCGCGATGACCGCGCCCGCGCTCGTCACGCCGAAGTCGACGGAGAAGTTGTTGGCGAACTGGGACAGGCCCAGCTCCATCGGGAAGTACTTGGGATCGTTGAGGATGAGCAGCGGCCAGATGAACGCGGTCCAGGCCTGGATGAAGGCGAGGATCGCGAGGGCCGCCATCGCCGGGGCGAGCAGGCGCGGGACGAAGCGGAGCATGATCCCGAACTCCCCCATCCCGTCGATGCGGGCCGCGTCGAGGAGCTCGTCGGGCACGCTCGTCATCGTGTTCTGGCGCATGAAGAAGATCCCGTAGCTCAGGACGAGGAACGGCAGGAACAGGCCGATCGGGTTGTTCACGAGGTGCAGCGCGTTCATCTGCAGGAACAGCGGGACCATGTAGATCTCGAACGGCACGATCGCCGTCGCGAGCACGAGCATGAACAGCAGGTTGTTCCCGGGGAACCGGAACTTGGCGAAGATGTAGCCGGCCATGACCGACGTGATCAGGATGAACACGGTCGAGATCGTGGCGAAGACGAGGCTGTTCCACAGGTAGGACAGCATCGGCGCCTTGGCGAAGACCTTCTCGAAGTTGGCGATCGTCCAGTGCTGCGGGAGCAACGGCGGCGGCACCAGGTTCAGCTCCGGCGCGGGCCGCAGCGACGTGCTCACCAGCCAGAACAGCGGGAAGACCATGATGATCCCGCCGATGAGCAGGAGCGCGACGACCAGCCAATAGAGCAGGTTGGCGCGGAGTCCGCGCCGTCTCATCCTCATTGCGCGCTCCCCCTGAGGAATCGGAACTGGATGACCGTCAGGGCGAGGATGATCAAGAAGAGATACATCGCCTCCGCGGCGGCGTAGCCCATGTTGAAGAATCGGAACCCGTTCTCGAAGATGTCGTAGACGAGCACCCGCACCAGGCGTCCCGGCGACCCCTGGACGTCCGACGCCAGGACGTAGACCTGGGTGAACACGTTGTAGGACGAGATCGTGGTGATCACCACCACGAACAGGGTGACCGGCGCGAGCAGGGGCAGGGTGATCCGCCGGAACTGCTGCCATGCGCCGGCGCCATCCACGGCCGCGGCCTCGTGGTAGACCATCGGGATCGCTCGCATGCCCACGATCAGGATGATCATGTTGTAGCCGACCTGCTTCCAGACCGACAGGATCACGACCGCGACCAGCGCCATGTTCGGGTCGCTGAGCCAGGGCACCTTGTCGATGCCGACCAGCCCCAGGGCGGCGTTCAGGATCCCGTGCTGGTAGTTGAAGATGATCCGCCAGCCCAGGGTCACCGGCACCATCGGCACGAGGACCGGTGCGAAGTACAGGAGCTCGATGGCTCCGCCGAGGCGGCCACCAACGTATCGCGCCAGCAGGGCTGCCAGTCCCAGCGCGATGAGGACCGAGAAGATCGTGGTGGCCACGGCGAAGATCGTCGTGTTGAACAGAGCCTGCCGGAAGTTGTCGTCACTCAGCAGGTTCGTGTAGTTGTCCAGGCCGACGAACTGATCGGCCGGCTTGATGAGCTCCCACTTGAAGAAGCTCATCAGCAACGCCTGCGCGGTCGGCACCACGCGGAGGTAGACGAAGAGCGCCATGACCGGCGCCAGGGCGAGGAACACGAAACGATAGCGGACCCACGTTCGCCGGGGCACGCGTCGGACCGCAGCCAGCGGACTCGTCATCCGTGGACCCTTCGTCTAGCCGTCGGTACGGTGGTCGCGCGGGCGCCGAGGCGGTTGCCTGCGGCGCCCGCGCGCTGGGCGACTACTCGCCGTAGTGGTTGTTCTTCTTGAGGATGTCGTTCGTCTCGGCGGCCCACGTGTTGAGGAGCGCCTGGATCTTGTCGGGATTGCCGGCCAGGTTCTTGAAGTCCGCGTATGCCTCGACGAGATGGGTGGCGAGCTTCGTCTCGATCTCGTCGAACTCGGAGATCGGCGGGGTGACGGTGAGCGAGAAGTCGGCAGGCTTCTTGAGGAACCCCTCGTAGGTCGGGTTCTGGGCGAGGAACGTGTCGAGGTCCGCCCCGAGGTCCTGGCGGGCGGGCGGCCAGCCGGACACCTTCACCAGGTTGATCTGCTGCGCCGGGTCGCGCATGAACCGGATGAACTCCCACGAGCAGTCGGGATGGGGGGCCGCCGTCGGGACGAACATGGACTCGGTGGTCAGGATGTCGGCGACCGGCGGGGCGATCGTCGCGTAGTGGCCGACGAGGTCCGGAGCCGTCGTTGCGATCTCGGGGATGACCCAGGACTCGCGCAGGAACTGCGCGGTCTGCTTCGTCTCGAAGGCCTTGGCGTCGGCGTCGAGGTTCAGGGACGTGATGCCGTCGCGCAGCATGTCGACGTACATCTGGAGCAGCTTGACGCCCTCGGGGCCGTTGTACTCGGCATGCCACTTGCCGCTGCCGTCGGCGGTCTCGCGGATGAGCGTCTTGCCGTACTGGAGCAGCAGGATCCAGAACTTCTCGGCGACGCCGCTGCCCTGGCCGCTGAGCCGAAGGCTCCAGCCGGAGCGGGTCGGGTTGCCGGACGCGTCCTTCACCACCAGCTTCTTCGCGTTCGCGATGAGGTCGTCCATGGACTTCGGCGGGCTCGTGATGCCCGCTGCCGTGTACATGTCGGTGTTGTAGTAGATGCCGGTGCCGCCGGTGAAGATCGGCAGGCCCCACATGTTGCCGGCGTACGTGTTGTCCGCGAGGACCTCCTTGGCGTAGCCGGTCGTCGTGATGGCCGTCTTGAGGTCGTCGGGCAACGGCAGCAGCAACTTCTGGTCGATGAACCGGGCCAGGAAGTTCGTCGTGCGGACGACGACGTCACCGGCCGTGCCCGACGGGATCGCCGTCGTCAGCTTCTGCTCGAAGCCGCGCAGGTCGGTGCTGAAGACCGTGAAGCTGACGTTGGGATGCAGCTTCGTGAATTCCTCGCCTGCCGCCTTGTAGACGGCGTCGACCTCGGGGTAGCCACCCCAGACGTTGAGCGTGATCGGGTCAGTGCCGCACGGGTCGACGGCGGCCGCGCTGGGCGATGCGCCGGTGCTGGCGGCGGTGCTGGCGGCGGCGGATGCGGCCGGTGCCGTGGTCGCGGTCCCCGAGCTGCAGGCGCCGAACACGATCACGGCCGAGGCCGCCAGCGCGATGGTCTTGAGCCACGTCGTAGGTCTCATGTTCCTCCTCCAGGTTGCGTTGGCCTCGCGAATAGGATGCTGCAATCTCAAGGGCAGGCGCCTCCTGTCTTCGCTATCGAGCGTCGGATGATGACCCCGGTCGCGACAGGACCAGGGTGCGCGGAACCGGCGGTCACCGGCTCCACCGGAGGTTGCGTGCGGGATCGCGTGCCAGACGGCCTCGGATGGGGACTGGCGCCCGTGGGCCAGCGTCCGAGACCGAAGGTGGTGGACTGGGGACGCCTGGCCCGGGCGGGCTCGAGGGCGGCCATGCGGGTCATCAGCAGCTCGCCGGCCTCGATGACGTGGGCGCGGACGGCCGCCTCGAGCAGCTCCGGGTCACGCAGCCCGACCGCCTCGGCGATCGGGGCATGCTGCGCGATGAGCGTCGGGGCGTCGGCCGACGAGATCTGGTTGGTGAGCACGATCCGACGCGAGAGGGCCTGGAGCGTGTCGAGCTGGCTGAGCAGCATCTCGTGGCCGCATCGGGCGAAGGTGGCACGATGGAACGCGACGTCGGCGTCCGCCACCGTGAGGGGATCGCCGGTGGTGACGGCCAGCTTGAGGACCTCGAACGCGGTCTTCACCTCCTGCTGGATCGCAGGGTCCGAGCCGCTCGCCTCGAGCGCGAGCCGCGACGCGTAGGGCTCGAGCAGGGCACGGAGGCTCGTGATCTCCCAGGTCGCCCGGACCGACAGCTGGGACACGAAGACCCCGCGGTGCGGGATGATCTGGATCAGGCCGCCGTCGGCAAGCGTCCGAAGCGCCTCGCGGACCGTGCCGCGCGACGTCTCGAGCTGGGCAGCGAGGGCGACTTCCGGCAGCCGTGAACCGGGCGTGAACTCACCGTGGACGATGGCGTCCCGGATGTAGGCGGCGACGGCGGTCGTCAGCGTCTCGGGTCGTCGCAGGCTCACGGGTCGACCGGCTCCTCCATAGCCTGGATTGTCCGACAATAGGTCATCAGACAGCGGCGGCGCAAGGCCGACCGGCACCTCCGGGATGGGCTTCGTGGGCGTTGCGAGTGGCGCCATGGATCGATCGGGCTGCGGGTCCGGGGCCGGCCTAGAGGTTCGGGATCCGGTGTCGGTAGCGCTCGGTCACCGCGACGTTCGCCTCGTCGCCGCCCGGGCTGTTCGAGCTGCGCCAGACCGGCGGCTCGATCCCTCGCTCGGCGAGCAGCGCGATCGCCTCGAGCATGATCGAGTTCATGGCGTAGGCGTTCACCATCGTCGAGACCGGCCCGACCTTCTCGGTGACGCCGTCCAGCTTGAGCACGGCGTCGCCCAGGGGCATCTTCGTGTCCACCACGATGTCCACGAGGTCGCACAGGTCCTGGCCGCTGGGATGACGGCTCGGGTGGCCCTGGGGCAGCCCTCGCTGGTTCGCGACCGACGTGACGCCGATGCTCGTCATCCCCCGTTCCCGGGCGTACAGGGCGCTGTCGATCGTCGCGGCGTTGATCCCGTACGCGTTGACGATGATCAGGACGTCGCCGGGCCCCATGTCCGCCTGGCCGAGGATGGCGCGGGCATATCCCGGGGTGCGCTCGATGGCCATCGAGCGGGCGGCCCCGTTCCCGAGGTAGAACCCGTCGTCGATGAACGACACGACGCAGGCGAGGCCACCGGCCCGAGAGAAGACCTCCTCGGCCCCGATCTGGGAATGCCCGCCGGGCCCGATCACGTAGATCAGGCGGTCCTCGGCGATCCGGTCCGCCACGGCCGCTCCGGCACGCCCGATCGCGGCGCCCTCCTCATCGCGGATCCGGGCGAGCAGGGCCATCGCCTGGTCGAGATAGTCGACGTGGACCGGGGTCGTCATCAGATGCCTCCTGGGTGATGCGTGGCCGATACCGGCTGGCCGGCGGAGTGGGATCGAGTGGTCAATGGGCAGGCGCCGCGAGCGCGAGGGCGACGACGGCATCCGCGAGCCGCTCCCCCTCGCCGGGCTGGAGCACGCTCGCATTCGGTTCGTAGGCGCCCTCGGCGAACGCGTCCGCCGTGGGGATGTAGCCCACGGTCCCGTCGCACAGTGCGGCGACGCAGGTGCGGTCCTCGCCCAGCGCCGCGCGGATCCGCTGGCCGAGCGCCACGAACAGTTCCCCCGAGATGCCGATGTGCAGGAGCGGACCGAGCGCGAGAGCGCTGGCGCGGATCCGGACCGGGGCGTCCCGTTCCGGGTCCTCAGCCTGCTCGGCGAGCAGCTCGGCGTAGGCCGCGGCCACGAGCGCGTGGTAGGTGGCGTCCGGCGTGAGGTCGGCCGCTGTGACGATGCCGGCAGCCTCTCGGGCGACCGTGGCCGCTCGGCGCGCGACCAACGGGTCCGGCAGGCGCTTGCGGCGCAGCTCCACGACCCGGGCGTCCCCCCAGACCCGGTCCGCCGGCATGGGACGGAGACCTGCCCGGACCTCGATGGCACGGTCCGCGAGGATGCGGCCGTAGCGCTCGGCCGACTCGAACGTCCGCCACGGCACGACGACGCCCACCATGCTGCCCTCGGGCGAGTAGCCGCCCGGGTTGACGTCGCCCTGCGGACCCGTCGAGAAGAGCGTGACGCCGCCGACGGCCTCGTCCATCAGCCGGCACAGGGCACCCGGGTAGTCCGCGCTGTAGAGCAGGTTGTTCGGCCCGAGCGTCGTTGGATGACAGCCGTAGTTGACGTGGGTGGCGATCGGGCGGCCATCGACGCCGTCGAAGCGAGTCACCGTCACCCGGTCGTCGACCGGGCCCCCGTTCGGACGCCGGTTGGCGCCGATGCCGGTGACCTCGCCGATGCCCACGGCCGCGACGGCGTCGCGCCGGTCGGTCCAGGCGCGCACGATGGCCTCGGCGATCCCGTGGCCGATGGTCGTCTCCACCTCGGACGGCTCGCGCAGCATCGGACCGCTGTGGGTGTGGGTGCCGGCGAGCTGGAGGCGTTCGCGTGGGATCCCGGTTCGCTCGAGGACCTCGGCGGACACGAGCTCCTGCAGGTGAGGGTCGACCTGGATCAGGTCGGCGACCATGAGCGCCACGATCGTCCCATCCGCTCCCTCCGCGACCAGGGCGCGCGCGTGGAGCCGATCGTGGATGCCGATGGCCCCGCTGGCACGGACCTCGTAGCCCTCCATCACCTGGCCCAGCGGGGGGGTGATATCGACGGACGCCGCCCCGACCTTCATCCCTGCCCTCCTCCGAGCCGGACGACTCGTCCCAGGTGATCCGCCTCGTAGGCGGCGGTGATGATCTCGACAGCGTTGCACCCATCCTGGCCCGTGACGGCGGGTGGCCGCCCCGTGCGCACGGCCTCGACGAAGTCGGCGTACTGCCGCAGATAGCCGATCGCGTTGGTCCCCCAGGTCTGCGTCGCCCCGACACCGGGCTGCTGCCCCTCGGCCTCGTCGGCCGGGTCGACGGGCGCCGGAACGCCGGGGACGTCCCACTCGGCCGCGACCTCGCCGACGATCCGCACGTGGCCGAGGTCGCCGTAGACACGCAGCTCGGTCGGGGACTCCGGCGTGGCGCACGTGGTCGCCACGATCTCGCCGAGCGTCCCGTTCGCGAACCGGAGGCTCACCGAGGCGGTGTCCTCCGCCTCCATCGCGTGGCCCAGCGTCGCGACGTGGGCGGCGACCGAGGTGACCGGTCCACCGATCCAGCGGACGAGGTCGATCAGGTGGATCGCCTGGTTCATCAGGACGCCGCCATCCAGGTCCCGGGTGCCGCGCCATGTGGCGCTGTCGTAGTACGCCTGCGGGCGGTGGTACAGGCCCTCCGCGATGATCAGGGACAACCGGCCCAGGGCTCCGGCCTCGACCGCCGACCGGAGCGCCCGGACGGCCGGCTCGAACCGGCGCTGGGAGATCGTCGCCACGACGAGGCCTCGCTCCCGGCCCTCGCGCACGACCGCGACGGCGTCGGCGACCGTGAGGGCCAGCGGCTTCTCGACGACCACGTGGCGACCGGTCCGCAGGGCGGCAAGGGCCTGTGCCGGATGCAGCCCCGAGGGCGTGGCGATCGTGATCGCGTCGACGTCGTCGCGGCCGAGGAGGTCCTCCAGCCGGGTCGTCCAGGCGACGCCCCAGCGCTCGCCGACACTCCGGGCGCGCGCCTCCGAGGCGCTCACCACGCCGACGAGCGCGAGGTCCGGCAGGGCCGAGATGGCCTCGAGGTGCTGCGTCGAGATGGCGCCGCAGCCGACGAGGCCCATCCGGATCGGCCGGGGGGCGCTCATCCGCGGACCGCGGCGACCTTCGCGACGGCCTCGGCCACGTCGTCCAGGTCCGCATGGGTGCCCATCAGGATCGGCAGCGAGAACATCAGGATCTCGTCCGCCTCCGCCTTCTCCGCGTTCGGACACGGCACGGGCTCCGGCCCGCCGAGCCTTGCGATCTCGTCGCGGACGGCGTCGTTCCGGTTGAGGGGGGTGTAGCCGTGGAAGACGGGGACCCCCTCGGCGCGCAGCGCCTCGGCGAACCGCTTCTTGGGCAGGCCGCCGTCCGGCTCGCCCAGCCAGCGCCAGTGATAGGTGTACCAGCTGTGGGCCGTGACGCCGTCCGGCACCCGGAGCGGGACCGCGCCGGGGATCTCGAGCAGACGCGAGGACAGGTAGGCGGCGGCCTCGGTCCGGTGCGCCTGTTGCGCGGGCATCCGCTTCATCTGCTCCAGGATCAGGGCGGCCTGGAACTCGGTCATCCGCAGGTTCCAGCCGAGACGGACGTGCTCGTACCATTCGCCGCCCCGGCGACGGCCGACGTTCCGGTACGACCAGAGCAGCTCATCGAGCGCGTCGTCGTTGGTGAGCATCATCCCGCCCTCGCCGGCGTTGATCGGTTTGGACGACTGGAAGCTGAACGTGCCGACGTCGCCGATCGCACCGACCGGCGTGCCGCGCCAGGCCGCGCCGTGGGCCTGCGCCGCGTCTTCGACGACCTTGAGGCCGTGCCGCCGAGCCGCGGCCATGACGCCGTCCATGTCCACCGGCGAGCCGCCGTGATGGACCGGGATGATCGCCTTCGTCCGCGGGGTGACCGCGGCGTCGATCAGCGTCGGGTCGATCAGCAGCGTATCCAGCTCCACGTCGACGAACACCGGGACGGCCCCGATCATCAACGCCGCGCTGGCGGTGGCGATGAACGTGTACGGCGGGACGAGGACCTCGTCGCCCGGACCGATGCCCAGCGCCTTGAGCGCGACGGTCAGCGCCATCGTCCCGTTCACGCAGGCGATCCCGTGGCGGGCGGCCTGGAGCTCCGCGAACTCGACCTCCAGGCGCTTCACGTACGTCCCGTCGATCGAGCCCCAGACGCCGGACCGGAGCGCACCGAGGAGCGCCTCCTCCTCTTCGCGCCCGAACACCGGCCAACCGCCGAACGGCGTCGTCCGGACGGGCGTTCCCCCGTCGATCGCGAGTGTCGACATCGCGGACTCCTATCCTGGGCAGGCAGCTCGCGGCGTCGGACCGCGATGCCGCAGCGATCAGCGACTGACGAGTGATGCAGCGGCTTCGTCCACGAACAGGACGACGTCGGGATGGGCGCGCAGGACGGATGCGGGGCAGGCCGTGGTGACCGGTCCATCGAGCATCGCCGCGACGGCCGCGGCCTTCTGGGGTCCCGGGACGACGAGCGAGATGACGCGGCAGGCCCGGATGGTCGACATCGTCACGGTGAGGGCGACGCGCGGGACGTCCTCGAACCGGTCGAACGCCCCGTCCCGAACCTGCTGGTGACGGCTGGTGTCGTCGATCTCGACCGGCTTCACCCAGAGCGGGTCGTCGAAGTCGGCGACGTGCGGGTCGTTGAACGCGACGTGACCGTTCTCTCCGACGCCGACGAGGGCGAGGTCGATGCCGCCGTCGGCCAACAGGGCGCCGTAGCGGGCCGCCTCGGCCTCCGCGCCAGCGGGATCGCCGCCGTCCAGCCGTTCCACACGACCGGGTTTCACGAGCGACCAGATGTGGCGGTCGAGCCAGGTCCCGAACGATCGCTCGTGGCCGAGCGGCAGGCCGACGTACTCGTCCAGGTGGAACGCGTCGACGCGCGACCAGTCGATGCCGTCGAGCTCCGCGAGCGAGGCGAGGAACTCCGCCTGCGACGCGGCGGCGGCGAAGATGACGCGGACCCGCGGCTGCCCGGCAAGGAGCCGGCGCAGGCGGTCGCCCGCGGACGCAGCCGCCGCGGCGCCCATCGTCGCCCGGTCCGGGAGGATGACCGTCCGGAGCCGGTCCCGAACGAGCTCGGTCATGGGCGCGAGGGGATGAACACGACGAAGAACACGTAGTCGAGGGGCTCGGAGCCGGTGTTCGTGATCTCGTGCTCGGTGCCCATCGGGATGAGGACGCTGCTGCCGGCACCGACGTCGGTGCGCTCGCCGTCGAGGACCACGAAGCCGGTGCCGCTCACCACGAAGTAGACCTGGTCCTCGTCGGTGTGGGTGTGCGTCGGGACCGTCTCGCCCGGATGGATCCGCACGTGCGTGACGTTGAGCCGGCCCGTCTCGAAGATCGGGCGGTAGTCCGCATAGGGCTCCGGCGCGACGGCGAGGTCCGCGAACTGCCTGATCATGGCTCCTCCGATGTCATGGCCTGCGGGACGCGGATGGGTGGTGCGTGGCTGGTGGATCAGCGCCTGACCGCTCCGCTCCCGTCGGCGACCGGGCCGAGCTTCACGGCGTCGAAGTCCCAGCCGTTGTCCCGGCACATCTGCCGGACGTGACTGTCCCAGGTGGGCTCGGCCGGGTCGGGACCGGCGGTGAAGCAGTCGATGCTGAGGTACACGAACCGGGTCGGCCCGGTCGCCCGCACGGCGTGCGGGACGCCCGGTGGGGTGCGGACGAAGTCGCCGACCTTGAGCGGATATCGCTCCGCGGCCTCCGGCCCGATGCCGAGCTCGCCCTCGCCTTCCATGATGAAGAACACCTGCTCCGCGTCCGGGTGGACGTGGATCGGCGGCGCCTCGCCGGGCTCGAGGATCACGAAGAACGCTTCCGATGCCGAGGCGTCCTTGCGGTCCATGATCAGATCGTTGGTGTGGGTGGGATACCGGTATCGGACGACCTGCCCCGCGTCGAAGACGTACTGGGTCACGACTGGCGCCTCGATCCCCCCTGCGACCTACGGTTGATTGTCCTACAGTAGACCCTTGGACACGCGGGCCGCAAGTTCGCTCCGGTGCATGATGACGGACGAACGCCCCCGGGACAGGGGATGACCTCCCGCCGCGTCCGGGGCGACCAGCACGAAAGGCGCGAGCCGATGACCAGGACGAACGTGTTCGACCTCGGCGGGCGCGTCGCCGCGGTGATCGGGGGGACCGGCGTCCTGGGTGGCGCGATCTGCCACGGGCTCGGCGAGGCGGGAGCCGCGATCGCCGTCCTGGGCCGGTCCGAGGAGCGCGCCGCGATCCGCGTGGCGGCCCTCGAGGCAGCCGGCGTGCGCGCGACGGCGGTGCTCGTCGATGCCACCGACCCGGCCGCGGTCGAGGCGGCCTGTCGGGAGATCGGATCCACGCTCGGCCCGGTCGACGTGCTCGTCAACGCGCCGGGGGTCAACAGCTCCACCCCCTTCTTCGAGATCGGCCTCGATGAGTGGCACGGGCTGCTGGACGCGAACCTGACGGCCGTCTTCGTCGCCTGCCAGGTCTTCGGCCGGGCGATGGTGGCCGGCGGGCGCGGCGGCTCGATCATCAACATCTCGTCCGCCTCGTCCGGGCCGCCCCTCTCCCGCGTCCTCACCTATTCGGTCGCGAAGGCCGGGCTGAACAACCTCACCCAGTACCTCGCCCGCGAGCTCGCGCCGTACCGGATCCGGGTCAACGCGATCGCTCCCGGGTTCTTCCCGGCCGAACAGAACCGGACCCTCCTCTCCGAGGAGCGCCTGCGGGCGATCGTCGGGCATACGCCCGCCGGACGGCTCGGCGAGCCGCACGAGCTCGTCGGCACGGCGGTCTGGCTCGCCTCGGATGAGGCGTCGGGGTTCGTGACCGGCTCGATCGTCCGGGTCGACGGCGGCTTCAGCGCGATGACGATCTGAGGGAACGGATGGGGACCCGGAGAGACGAGGACCAGCCGACGCCCCCGCCGGGCGCGGTCGCGGGCGCCGATCCGCTCGCCGTATTCCGCCACGAGCACCTGCCGGCGTGGGCGCTCGTCCGACACCGGCTCGACCCCGCCGAGGTCGAGGACATCGAGGCTGCCGTCGCCGCGGCCCTCACGACCGTCGAGGACCGGCTGCCGCCCGGCGGACGAGTCTGCCTGGCGCTGGGAAGCCGTGGCATCGACCGGATCGCCGAGGTCGCCCGGGCGACGGTCGGCAGCCTGCGTGCCCGGGGCATCGACGTGTTCGCGGTGCCGGCGATGGGGAGCCACGGCGGCGCGACCGCGGAGGGTCAGCTCGAGGTGCTCGCCTCGCTCGGCATCAGCGAGGCCACGATCGGCTGCGAGATCCGGTCGAGCATGGACACGGTCCGGATCGGCGAGGTCGAGGGCGGCGTGCCGGTGTTCGTCGACCGTCACGCCTTCGAGGAAGCGGACCTCGTGATCCCGATCAATCGGGTCAAGCCGCACACGGACTTCTCGGGTCCGGTCGAGAGCGGGCTGCTCAAGATGGTGGCGATCGGACTCGGCAAGCAGCGCGGGGCCGACACGTTCCACGGGGAGGGGTTCGCGACGTTCGCCCAGCTCATCCCGGCGGTCGCCGCCTTCACGCTCGGTCGTCTCCGGATCCCGTTCGGACTGGCCCTGCTCGAGAACGGCCACGCCCGGATCCGGCGCATCGAGGCGGTGCCGGCCGAGACCATGTTCGAGCGCGAGCGGGAGCTCCTCGCGGAGGCCGACCGCTACCTGGCCAGACTCCCGGTGGCCGCCGTCGACGTCCTGATCCTCGACCGGATCGGCAAGGACGTGAGTGGCCTCGGCATGGATTCCAACGTCGTCGGGCGGTACTACACGGGCCCGACGGGCCACGGCCCTTCGATCCAGCGGATCGTCGTCCGGGACCTCACCGACGAGACGGAGGGCAACGCCGTCGGCATCGGCATGGCCGACGTCGTCCTGCGCCGCGCCACCGCCCGGATGGATCCGGCGAAGACCTACATGAACTGCATCACCGCCAAGACGCCGGAGGGCGCCCGGGTCGCGATGACCGTGGACACCGACCGCCAGGCGCTCGACGTCGCGATCGCCTGCTGTCTCAAGGTGCACGCCGAGAGCGCGCGGATCGTCCGCCTGCTCGACACGAAGCATCTCGAGTGGTTCTACGCATCCGAGCCCCTGCTCCCGGAGCTCCTGGCCACCGGGTCGTGCGAGGTCGCCGGTCCCCTTGCCCGGATCGGCTTCAGCGCCACCGGAGAGCTCACCGACCCGTTGCCCGGCGGATGACCGGGACGCCGGCGTCCGCCCGCCCCTGGGACACCTTCCTGGCGCGGCTCACCCCGGCGCGACGGGGAGCCCTCATCTACGTGGTCGCCGGGCTCGTGTTCGTGGCCACCGATTCGCTGACGAAGTCCCTGGTCTCCAACGTGCCGGTCGTCCACGTCGTCTTCGGTCGCCACGTCGCCTATCTGCTGGGCATGCTCGCGATCGCGGGCCGGAGGCACCCGCTGCGGCTCGTCGCCACGCAGCATCCATGGACGCAGGTCGCGCGCGGGCTGGCGAGCTTCAGCACGACGGCGTTGTTCTTCCTGTCCCTGTCCCTGCTGCCGATGGCCGAGGTGAGCACCCTGAGCGCGACCGCCCCGCTGATCGTGGTCGGGCTCGCCGGGCCGCTGCTCGGCGAGCGGATCACCCGGTTCGCGATCGGCGGGGCGCTCATCGGCTTCGCCGGTGTGGTCACCCTGATCGGCATCGATCCGAGCCAGCTCGACCCCACGATGCTGGTCCCGCTCGGGTCGGCCTTCTCGTTCGCCCTGTTCAGCCTGCTCACCCGCGGGCTGCACACCGAGTCCGCCGATGTGACGGTGTTCTGTTCGGGGCTGGTCGGCCTGGCCGCCTCGATCGTGCTCGAGCTCATCGTCGCGACGCCGCGGATGCCGGAGGCGTGGGAGTGGGGGGCGATCGGCGTCGTGGGGCTGGCGGCCCTGACCGGGCACCGGATGCTCGTCGCCGCGTACCGCTGGGGCCGGGCCAGCGACATGGCGCCGCTCGGGTACCTGTCCATCGTCTGGTCGTTCCTCGTCGGGACGTTCGTGTTCGGGGAGCCGCTGCAGGCCCGTGCGGTGGTGGGCGCCAGCGCGATCGCCGCGGGCGGCCTGATGACGCTTCGAGGTGCCCCGCCCGACGAGGAGCTGCCGCCGGCCGCGGTGGACTACGGCGGCCCGGTCCAGCCGGAGTCGTGACGCGCGGCCCGCGCGCCCGGGGCGAGTGAGCCCGGGTCAGGCGTCCGCGCCGAGGTAGGCCAGGACCGCCAGGACCCGGCGGTGGTCGTTCTCGGAGTCGGGCAGGTCGAGCTTGCCGAAGATGTTGCTGATGTGCTTCTCGGCGGCGCCCTCGCTGATCCCGAGGGCCGCGGCGATGCCCACGTTCGTCCGGCCCTCGGCCATCGCACCGAGCACGTCCCGCTCCCGGGGCGTCAGGGCCGTGAGCCGGTCGTCCTGGCGGCGCCGGACCATGAGCTGAGCGACGACCTCCGGGTCGAGCGCGGTCCCGCCGGCGGCGACCCGACGGAGAGCCTCCATGAACTCGCGCACGTCCGCGACGCGGTCCTTCAGCAGGTAGCCCACACCACCGGCTCCGTCGGCGAGGAGCTCGCTGGCGTACTGCCGCTCGACGTACTGACTCAGGACGAGGACCGGCGAGGCGGGGACCCTGCGGCGCGCCTCGATCGCCGCGCGGAGCCCCTCGTCGCGCTGGGTCGGGGGCATCCGGACGTCGACGACCGAGACGTCCGGTCGGAGGTCGACGACCGCCGCCACGAGCGACGGGCCGTCGCCGACCCGGGCGACCACCGTCGCGCCCGAATCCTCGACGAGCCGGACGAGACCCTCGCGCAGGAGGACCGAGTCCTCGGCGATGACCACCCGGAGCCCGGCGTCGTTCACCCCTCGATGATGCACCGCCGGGCCGTGAGTGGTAGCGCCACGCCGACCGATGGTGGGGATAACCCCACCCGCAGGACACCGGCTGCCCGGCTTGGACGGGAGGGGTCGGGACCGTAGCGTCGAGGGCGACGAAACGAACTCCTGAAAGGGGACACCGTGAAACGCCTCTTCGCCATCCTGGCAACGGCAGCCTTCCTCCTCGGCCTCGGCGCCCCGGTCGCCCTGGCGGCCGACCCGCCCCGACCGAACGCCGAGAGCGTCCTCATCTCCGTCACCGGCCCGGTGACCGTCGCGGCGGGCGATCACCTCGACACGCTGGTCGTGATCGACGGCGACGCCCGGATCAGTGGCGACGTCGGGACGATCGTCCTCGTTCGGGGTACCGCGACGCTCTCGGGCGCCACGGCCGGCTCCCTCCTCGTCGTCGACGGCCATGCCGACCTGGCGGCCGGGACGACCGTGCAGGGCGACGTCCGGACGCTCGACGGGACGGTGACCCAGGCCGCGGGCGCCACGGTCCGCGGGTCGGTCACGACCCTCGACGGCGACCTCGCTGCCCTCGGCGTGCTGCTCATCCCCGCCTTCATCCTGCTGGCCATCGGGTTCGGGCTCGTCGCGGTCGCGATCGCCCTGCTCGTCGCCGCCTTCGGCGCGCGCCAGGTCCGCTCGGTCGAAGAGCTCATCCGTCGGGAACCCGGTCAGGTGCTCCTCGCCGGCATCGTCGGGTCGGTGGTCCTGCCGCTCAGCGCGATCGTGCTGATCGCGACGATCGTCGGCGCCCCGATCGGTCTCGCCGTGCTGTTCATCGTGCTGCCGGCCCTGGCCTTCCTGGCCTGGATCGTGGCCGCGATCTGGATCGGCGACTGGATCGTCGCCCGGCTCCGCGGCAACGTCGAGCCGGACCGGCCGTACCTGGCGGCGGCGCTCGGTGTCGTCGCCCTCGCGGTCGCCGGGGTGATCCCCTTCGTGACCGCGATCGCCACCCTGTTCGGCTTCGGGGCCCTCCTCCTGGCGGCCTGGCGGACCTTCCGCCACGACGCGCCGCCCCTCGGCGACGCCGGCTCGCCCCAGCCGGTCCCGAGCGCCGGCTGAGCGCATCCACTCAGCGGGCCGCCGACCGGGACCGACCCGGTCGCGGCCCACACCCATGAGGGAAGGAAACGATGCGACTGCTCCGCGACCTCGGACGACGGAAGGTCCGAACCACGCTGACGATCCTGGGGATCACCATCGGCATCTGGGCCCTGGTCGTCTTCGGCTCGATGGCCAACAAGATCGACGCCCTGGTGGCGGGCGGAAGCGAGTTCTACGCCGGCAAGGTGACCGTCTCGGCGTCGGGGTCGATGGCCCTCGGCAGCCCGATGGCGCTCTCGACGGCCGACCGGATCGCCGGCCTCGGCAGTGTCGACGTCGTCGTCCCCGGCGTCTCGATGCTGATGTCCGACGAGGTGAGTGGCGTCTCGATGGGCGTGCCCCAGATGATCATCGGCCAGGTCGCCGGCGCGGACCGCGGCCGCGAGACGTTCCCGGTCGGCATCGCGAGCGGACGCGCGCTCACCCCCTCGGACGAGGGTTCGGACGTGACCGTCCTCGGCTCGGATATCGCACGCCAGAACGACACGAAGGTCGGCGACACGGTGACCCTGCGGGGCGAGCCGTTCGTGGTGGTCGGGATCCAGGAGCCCACGCTGACGGCGCCGGACACGACCGCGGTCGTGCCGTTGGCCGCCGGGCAGCGGCTGTACGCCAGGACGTTCCCGGCACTCGTGTCGGCGAAACTCGACCCGACGACGACGGTCAGCGGGCTCATCGTCTACCCGAAGGTCGGCGTCGACCCGGAGAAGGTCGCGGCGGAGATCAAGGCCGCGGAGCCAGATCTGACGACGATGACCCCGACGGACTTCGACCGCCGGATCGGGTCGGCCACGGCGATCCTGAACTCGATCCTGATCGGGATCGCCCTCATCAGCCTGGCCGTCGGCGGCCTGTCGGTCATCAACACGATGGCGATGTCGGTCGCCGAGCGGACCCGCGAGATCGGGATCAAGCGGGCCATCGGCGGCAGCCGGCGGCGGATCGTCCGCGAGCTCGTGACCGAGTCCGCCCTCATCGGGTTCCTGGGCGGCGCGATCGGTCTCGCCCTCGGCGCGGCCCTGGTCACGCTCGCGAACGAGGCGGGACGGACGTCCGGCACCGTGCTCTTCCAGCTGACGCCCGGCACGGCCATCAACGCCGTGGCCTTCTCGACGATCCTCGGCGCCATCGCCGGCTTCGTTCCCGCCCTCCACGCGGCCCGGCTCGATCCGGTCGCCGCCCTGCGCTTCGAATGACTCGCGGGTATCCAGCACCCCCACGCATCGGAGAACCAACGATGACCGCCACAGCACTCCTCGAAGGCCGCGACCTGCGCAAGACCTACCGCCTTGGACGGCACACCGACGTCGAAGCCCTGCGGGGCGTCGACGTCCGGATCGACCAGGGTGAGATGGTCGCGATCATGGGCCCGTCCGGGTCGGGCAAGAGCACGCTCATGCACATCCTGGGCCTGCTCCACGCCCCCGACCTGAACCACGGCCCACGACCCGAGCTCACCTTCGACGGGCGGGACATGGTCGCGATCGGCGACGCCGAGCGCACCCGGATCCGGGCCCGCCGGATGGGCTTCGTGTTCCAGGACTTCAACCTCGTCCCGACCCTGACCGCCCACGAGAACGTGATGCTCGCCTGCGAGTACGCGGCGCTCCGTGGCTCCGCCGCACGGTCGGCGAGCGACGAGGCGCTCGACCTCGTCGGGCTAACCGGTCGAGGCGAGCATCGCCCGACCGAGCTCTCCGGCGGTGAGCAACAGCGGGTGGCGATCGCCCGAGCGCTGGTGAACCGGCCGTCGCTCATCCTCGCCGATGAGCCGACCGGCAACCTCGACTCCGAGCGCTCGACCGAGGTCCTCGCCCTCCTCCGCCGGTTCAACCGCGAGCATGGCCAGACGTTCGTCCTCGTCACCCACGATCCCGAGGTCGGCGACGCGTGCGACCGGGTCGTGCGGATGCGCGACGGCCGGGTGCGCGACGATTCGCTCCCGACCCTGCCCACCGCGGTGGGTCTGGCGCCGTCCGACGCCGCCGTGACACCGTCGCCCGGACCGAGCGGGTGGTAGGGTCCGCCCGATGATCGAGAGCGCCAGCAGCCCTGCGCCGGCCGCGACCGCCGGGCGTCGGTCGGATCTCGTCCGCGCCTTCGTCCGGTCGCCGGTCGACCCGGCGACCTGGCGGGCGACGCTGGCCATCCTCCTCGGGTTCGGGGTGGCGCTGCTCTCGATCAGCGTCCTGAGCGCCTGCTTCTCGGCCGGCGGCTCGCTCCTCATCTGGCTGGTCGGGATCCCCATCATCGGCCTGGGCATCGAGGCCAGCCGCGTCTTCGCCCGGGTGGAGCGCTGGCGGATGACGTACGTCGACCGGCGTCCGCTCGCACCGCACCCCTACCGAACCTTCGATGGTCCGCCCCGCCGGCCCTATGGGACGTGGGTCCGCGGCTGGGCCGAGACCGAGTTCCTCGATGCGAACCGCTGGCGCGACGTGGTCTACGTCCTCGTCCTCTTCCCGCTCGCGATCCTCGAGTTCACGGTCGCCGTGGGCCTGTGGGCCTCGGCCATCGGTCTGGTGGCGACGCCCCTCCTGATCGAGGGCCTGCGGTCGCTCGGCGGCTCCACGTTCGCCGCGGTGGTCCCGTCCGCCTGGACGGGGTTGACGGTCGTCGCCGTGCTCGTCGGCCTCGTCCTCGTGCCCGTGGCGGCCTCCGTCTCGCGGGGCATGGTGATCCTCCACCGGGCGGTCGTCGAAGGTCTCCTGTGCGTCGACCCCACCGAGGCGCTCCGCCGTGACGTCGAGCGCCTGCGAGGAAGCCGATCGGCCGCGCTGGAGATGGAGGCGAGCGAGCTCCGCCGGATCGAGCGCGACCTCCACGATGGAGCCCAGCAGCGCCTCGTGGCGCTGGCGATCGACCTGGGCCTGGCCGAGGATCGGATCGACTCGGACCCGGCGTCGGCGAAGGGGCTGGTCGCCGGGGCCCGGGAGCAGGCGCGCCTGGCGCTCGCGGAGCTGCGCGACCTCGTCCGGGGGACCGCCCCGGCGATCCTGCTCGATCGCGGCCTCGTCGCCGCGCTCGGGTCCCTCGCCGGCGGCTGTCCGGTGCCGACGACCCTGGACAGCGCGATCGCCGCGGGCGAGCGCCTGCCCGCCGCCATCGAGCGTGCCGCCTACTTCGTGGTCGCCGAATTGCTGGCGAACGTCGCGAAGCACAGCTCGGCGACCCGGTGCGAGGTGCGCCTGCGCCGGGATCCCGACCGGGTCGTCGTCGAGGTTCGCGACGACGGGGTGGGCGGTGCGACCACCGCGGCCGGGGGCGGGCTCGCCGGCCTCCGCGACCGGGTCGAGGCGCTCGACGGCTCACTGGCCGTCTCGAGCCCGCCGGGCGGACCGACCGTCATCCACGCGGTGCTGCCGATCCCGCCCGCCTGATCTCCGTTCAGCGGTCGCCGGTCAGCGGTTGCCGTTCGCCATGCGCACGGCCTCGGGTCGACCGCGGAGCCGTCCCATGGCGAGGATGCCGACGAGCGGCCCGGCCGCGAGGAGGGCGAAGACGAGGCGCCACCCGAGCGCGTCCGAGGCGCTCAGGAGGCCCACCAGGCTGATCGTGATCCCGGTCAGCAGGAACCCCGTGGCCGTCTGGAGAGCGAGCGCCGACCCCGCCGTCCCGGGCGGACCGAGCTCGGTGATCGCGACCGAGAACTGGGCCGAATCGGCGACCACGCTGACCCCCCACACGACCCCGAGCGCGAAGGTGAGGATCGGCTGCGCACCGAACAGCAGACCGATCGCGACGGCGCACGAACCGCTGACCGCCATCGCGGCCATCGTCAGCGTCGTTCGCCCGACCCGGTCGGCCAGCCGCCCGGCGACCACGCAGCCGATGCCGCCGGCCGCCACGACCCCGAAGGCCGCGAGGCTCGCGGCCGCCGGGTCGGCGACGCCGGCCGCGGCGAAGCTGGCCGCGAAGAAGAGCGGGATCCAGGTCCACATGGCGTAGAGCTCCCACATGTGGCCGAGATACCCGAGATTGGCGAGCCGCACGGATGGCTCGCGGAAGGCCGCGCGCGCCACCGCGAGGCTGAACCGGGGGGCCGGGACGTCGAACGGTCCGCGCGATACCGACGCCGCGACGAGGAGCCCGCCCGCCACCCCGGCCAGGCTGGCGCTTGCGACGATCGCCTGCGAGTCGAGACCCGAGAGCGTCCCGACGGCGCGGAAGAGGTACGGCAGCGACGCCCCGACGGTGAGGGCTCCGACGAGGGTCCCGATCGCGAACCCGCGCTCCCGGCGGAACCAGCCCGTGACGATCTTCATGCCCACCGGGTAGACGCCGGCCAAGGCGAAGCCGGTGAGGACCCGGAAGACGATCGCACTCGCCTCGTCATACGCGAGGTAGGCGAACCCGAGGTTCGCCGCGGCCGCGCCGAGGGCGCCGGCCAGGAACAGGGCCCGCCCGGGCAGCACGTCGGCGGCCCCGGTCATGGCGAGCAGCAGGGCTCCGACGACGAAGCCGAGCTGGACCGCGATCGTCAGGAGCGGGAGGTCCAGGCCCGACAGTGACCACCGCTCGACGATCGACGGGGCGACCGCCGAGGCGCTGAACCAGGGCGACATCGCCAGCAGCTCGCCGACCCCGAGCAGGGCCAGCAGGCGCCAGCGTCCCGCCGGCTCGTCCGACGTGTCGGCCGTCACGGTCAGGGGGCGTCCGGCGACATCGTGTAGACGAGACACTCGCCGCGCAGGACCTCCGTCCCGTCCGCCCGTCGAGCCACGCAGCGGAGCCGGGTGATCGGCTTGTCGGACCTGGTCTCGAGGACCTCCGCCTCGGCGGTCACGGTATCGCCGATGTAGACCGGTGCCGGGTAGTCCCACTCCTGGTGCAGGAAGACGCTCCCCGGGCCCGGCAGCCGCATCGCGACGAGCGCGTTGAACAGCCCCGTGGTGAGACCGCCCTGAACGACCAGCCCGGCGACCCGCGTCCGCGCGGCGAACGCCGCGTCGAAGTGGAGCGGGTTCCGATCGCCGGACAGCGTCGCGAACGCCTCCACGTCGTCGGTCGTGAACGTGCGGGTCCAGGTCGCCGTCGCTCCGACCTGCGGTGGCTGCCAGGTCATGGGGCGTCTCCTCGAGGATTTCGCGTAGGCCGGATCCGGTCAGCGAACGATAGCGACGCCAGCGAGCAGTCGTCGATGGGTGTCGCCCTCTCGCCGAGGTGGGGCTCCGGGCCGACGCCTCCCGGATCGCGAGGATCCGAGCGTGCCGCCGGACCCTCTAGCAGGTCAGGACGCGACTCGATCCCGGCTCGGCGAAGGGCGGAGCAGGCCGTCCACCAGGTCCTCGTCGGTGACGACCCGCATCCAGTCGACCTGCTCGCGGTTGACGATCATCGTTCCGCTCGCCTGCCTGGTCCTCTCACCACCCGACCAGTACTCGATCCAGGCATCGGTCAGCGGGACCATCAACGGACGCTCGTCCACGCTCGCGATCGGGTCCCTGCCTGGGGGGGCGTGGAGGTATCCGCCGATCAGATAGGCGCCGGACTGGAGGGCGATCGGATGGGACCGGGTCAGCCGGCGGCGCGTTGCGTCCCCCCGGGGCCCGCTCGCGTGGACGGCGATCAGGTCGCTGCAGCGGATGAGGATCTCATCGACCGATCGCGTCACCCCGTCCTCGAGGTCCTCGATCTCGACGTCGGTGAGCAGGAGCTCCTCGTGAGCGTTCAGCAGGTCCGTCAGCCGATCGGCCCGCAGGCCGACCCACCCGAACACCCGATCGTGCCTGCCGTAGGCGTCGAACCGGACGAGGGGCACCTCTGGTACATAGTCCGGCTCGAACACCTCCTCGCGCGTGCGCTGGAGGATGAAATGGAGACGACCCGGAGGCGCCTGGGGCAGCATCGACTGGCCACGCTACGGCCCCGCCTCACGGCACGCAATCACCCGAACGTACCGGAGTGACGGATCGTCGCCGACGCGGCCGGGCACGGGAGGCGGCCCGGACCGCGGGTCGACATCGCTCGCCGATGAGCCGCCGGGTACCCTGACCGGCGTGAGGAGCCAGTACCGCGTCGTGGTCGTCGGCGGCGGGATCGTCGGGGTGAGCGTCGCCTTCCACCTGACCCTGCGCGGGCTGACCGATGTCGCCGTCGTCGAGCGCGACCGGCTCACCGCCGGCTCCTCGTGGCATGCGGCCGGCGGCTTCCACGCGATCAACGCCGACACCCGGATCGCCGCCCTCCAGCGCTACACGATCGGCCTGTACCCGAAGGTCGAGCTGGAGAGCGGCCAGGCGATCGGACTCAAGATGTCGGGCGGGCTGGAGCTGGCCGGGACCCCCGAGCGCTGGCGCTGGCTCCGATCCGAGCTCGCCTGGATGCGCAGCCAGGGCCACGAGGGAGCGGAGCTGCTGACGCCCGAGGAGGCAGTCGAGCGGGTCCCGATCATCGACCCGGCCGGGTTGCACGGCGCGCTCTACGACCCCGAGGAGGGCAACCTCGACCCGAACGGCGCCACCTACGCCTACGCCGCCGCGGCCCGGGCCCGCGGCGCCGAGGTCATCCAGGGGAATCGCGTCCTGGCCCTCGAGCGTCGCCCGGACGGCGACTGGGACGTGGCCACCGAGCAGGGCACGATCGTCGCCGAGCACGTGGTGAACGCGGCGGGGCTGTGGGCCCGGCGGGTGGGCCGGATGGTCGGCGTGGACCACCCGCTCGTGCCGATGCCTCACCACTACCTCGTCACCGAGGCGATCCCCGCGGTCGCCGCGATCGAGGGGCTGATGCCGGCGGTCACCGACCTCGAGGGCTTCACCTATCTCCAGCGCGAGGGCGATGGCGTGCTCCTCGGGGTCTACGAACAGCACCCGGTCCACTGGGAGGTGGAGGGCGCGCCGTGGGACTTCGGGATGACCCTCTTTCCCGAGGAGATCGACCGGATCCTGCCCGAGCTCCGGATGGGCTTCGACCGCTTCCCGGTCCTCCACGAGGTCGGGATCAGGAAGTGGGTGAATGGCGCGTTCACGTTCACCCCGGACGGGAACCCACTCGTCGGGCCACTCGACGGGATCCCCGGCTACTGGGCCGCCTGCGGCTGCATGGCCGGGTTCTCGCAAGGTGCCGGCATCGGGCTCGCGCTCGCCAACTGGATCGTGGACGGCGACCCCGGCTACGACGTCTTCGGGATGGACGTGGCCCGCTTCGGCGCCTACGCGGCGGGCGACCACTACCTGCGCGCGACGACGGCCCAGTTCTACGCCCGGCGGTTCGTGATGGCCTACCCGAACGAGCAGCTGCCGGCCGGGCGGCCGCTCAAGACCACGCCCTGCCACGAGGCCTTCGTCGCGGCCGGTGCCCGGTACACCGTGAACTGGGGACTCGAGGTGCCGCTCTACTTCGCGCCGGGTCCCGACTTCGTGGAGACCGAGGCGCTCGGGCGGTCGAACGCCGAGCCGATCGTCGCCGCCGAGGTCGCAGCGGTCCGGACCGCCGCCGGCGCGTACGAGATCGCCCAGTACGCGCGGTACGAGGTGAGCGGACCGGCGGCGCCGGTCTGGCTCGACCACCTCCTCGCCGGACGGCTCCCGGAGGTCGGGCGGATCCGGCTCGCGCCGATGCTCGGGGAGGCCGGCCGGCTGATGGGCGACCTCACCGTCTCGCGGCTCGCCGAGGAACGGTTCTGGCTGACCGGCTCCTACCACCTCCAGGACTGGCATCTCCGCTGGTTCCGAAGCCACCTGCCGGCCGCCGGGGTCGACCTCCGCAACCGCACCGACGACCTGATGGGCTTCGCGGTCTCCGGACCGGCGTCGCGGGCGATCCTTGCCGCGCTCACGACCGATGACGTCTCCGGCCCGGCGATCCCGTTCCTGGCGATCCGCACGGTACCGGTCGCCGGCTCGGAGGCGGTCGTCGGGCGGATCTCACTGACCGGCGAGCTCGGCTACGAGATCGTCGTCCCGACCGACCGGCACCTCGACCTCCTCCACGCCCTCCAGGACGCCGGACGGAGGCATGACCTGCGCCTCATCGGCGACCGGGCGGTGGACTGCCTGCGGCTCGAGAAGGGCTACGGGATCTGGTCGGCCGAGTTCCGCCAGGACGTCAGCCCGGCGATGGCCGGGCTGGACCGCTTCGTGGCGTTCGACAAGCCGGGGTTCATCGGTCGCGACGCCGCCCTGCGCGAGCGGGAGCTCCCTCCCGCCCGCCGGCTCGTCCTGCTCGCGGTGGAGGCGGCCGACGCGGACGCTGCGAAGGATGACGGCATCTGGCTCGACGGGCGGCTCGTCGGCGTCGTGACCTCGGGCGCGCACGGCCACCATGTGGGGCTGAGCCTCGCCCTCGCCTACCTCGACCGGGACGTCGCGGCGGCCCGACCTGAGCTCCTCGTCGACGTCGTCGGCGAGTCGAGGCCGGCCCGGATCCTGCCCGAGATCCCGTACGACCCGAGAGGTCTTCGGCTGCGCGACGCCGCGTCCTGACGCGCCCGCCCCGCCTCGGTGGCAGCGCTAGTCTCTGGGCATGCACGGATCGAGCTCGGCGCCGGTCGACGTCGCGATCGTCGGCGGCGGGATCGTCGGGACGGCGGCGGCCGCCTGCCTCGCCGACGCCGGCGCCCGGGTGGTGCTCGTCGAGCGCGACGGGCTCGCCTCCGGCGCCTCGGGCGCCAACTCGGGTGTCGTCCAGCACCCGTTCGACCCGACCCTCGTGGCCCTCTACCACGAGACCGTCGGGATGTACCGGGATCTCTCGGCCGTCTCGACGGGCTTCCATCTGCCGACCGAGGCCGCCGGGATGCTCTTCGTGTCGGAGCGGGAGACGGCGGTCCGCCGCCAGGCGGCGACGATCGACGACGCGTTCCCGGCCCTTCGTCCCGAGGTCGTCGACCCGATCGCCCTCCGGGAGCTCGAGCCGGCGATCGGGCCGGGGATCTGGGCCTGCCGGGTCGGGATCGGCTACCCGGTGATGCCCGGGGCTTCGACGTACGGCTACGCCACCCTGGCCGAAGCGCGCGGTGCCGAGCTGCGGATGGGCCGGGCGGCGTCACTCGAAATCCGAGACGACGCCGCGGTCGGCGTCCGGATCGATGGACGGCTCGTCCCGGCCGGGGCCGTGCTCGTCGCCGCCGGCCCGTGGACGCCCGAGCTGCTCGACCCGACCGGCAGCTGGGCGCCGATCCGAGCGCGCTGGGGCGTGGTCGTGGAGGCGGAGCTGGCCGTCCAGCCGCGGCACGTCCTCGAGGAGGCGGGTATCGACGCGGCGATCGGCGTCCCGGATGAGACCGCCGGACCCGGCGCGACCGACGAGGGACCTCGCGCCGACGAGGTGGAGTTCAGCCTTGTGCCGCGGTCCGGGGCGGCGTCGGTGGGGTCGACCTTCCTCGAGCGCGAGCCCGACCCCGACGCCTGGGTCGAGCCGATCCTCATCGGCGCCACCCGGTTCGTGCCGGCCGTCGCCGATGCCCCGATCCGGGGGGTCCGGGCCTGCGCCCGGCCCCAGAGCCACGACGGCCGGCCGCTCGTCGGGCGGGTCCCCGGCCGGCGGAACCTGTATGTCTGTGCCGGTCACGGACCGTGGGGGATCTCGACCGGCCCGGCATCCGCGCGCCTCGTCGCCGACCTCATCCTCGGTCTGACGCCGGCGATCCCACCCGAGCTCGATCCGGCCCGCTTCGGCATCCCGGGGCCCCGGACCGCCTGATCCCGGTCAGAACCGACGAAGACGCGACCCGAGGTCGCACGGGCAATCGGGCCCGCCCTCCGGACCGGACGGTCTCGGTCGCGACCAGCCGGCGTCGAGGCCGCGGACCGTCGTCCGACTCGTCTCGGGCCATCCGTACCTGGCGGCCGGATCCCGGCGCTTCGGCAGGGACCGACGTCGGATCGAACGCAGGCGGGTCAAGATCATCTCGGTCACGACGGTAGGGTCGGCCGGTCGGGCGATCGTGTCAAACGGTCGTCGCCGGAACGCCGAGGCGAGCATGTGCCCGGTTCGCGTAGAGTCGGACGCACACGCCGGACCGTCCGCCGTTCCCGCGTCGGATCGTGGCGCGGCCGGGCGGAGGGCCGATCGGCATCGGCCGGGAGGACACCACGAGCCGCGTCGCCGTCGTCACCGATTCCACCGCCGACCTGATGCCCGAGGCGATCGCCGCCACCGGGATCCGGGTCGTGCCGCTGTTCGTGCGGTTCGGCGACGCCGAGTTCCGGGTGGGGGTCGACCTGTCCCTGGAGCGATTCTGGGCGCGGATGCTGGGTCCCGATGCGCCGATCCCGTCGACCGCCTCGCCGTCGCCGGGCATGTTCCTCGAGGCGTTCGAGGCGTGCTTCGCCGACGGCGCCGACGCCATCGTCTGCCCCACGATCGGCTCGAAGCTGTCGGCCACGTTCCAGAGCGCGACCCTGGCCGCCGAGACGATGCCGGACCGGGAGGTCCACGTCCTCGACACCGGGTCGACCTCGATGGGGACCGGCATCCCGGCGCTGCTCGCGGCCGAGATGGCGGCGACCGGCGCCCCGGCGGTCGCGATCGCCGACGCCGTCCGGGACCGCCTGCCCGACGTCGACCTCTACGTGGCGGTCGACACCCTGGAGTACCTGCGGAAGGGCGGCCGGCTCTCGAACGCCCAGGCGGCCATCGGCACCATCCTGTCGATCAAGCCGATCGTCACCGTCCGCGACGGGCTCGTCGTGATGGCGGAGCGGCAGCGGACGAGGGGCAGGGCGCGGGAGCGCGTCGTCGAGCTCATCACCGCCGCGCCGCTCGAACGCCTGGCGATCGTCCATACCCCGACCAGCACGCCCGAGGAGGTCGAGGCGTTCCGGGCCGCGCTCCTCGCCCGGGTCCCGGGCGGCATCGACCCGGCCCAGGTGTCGATCAGCCTGCTCGGCGCCTCGACCGGCCCGCATCTCGGGCCACACCTGATGGGCGCGGCGTTCCTGCGCCGGCGCTGAACGGCGACGCGCCCCGGCCGCTCGATCTCAGGGGGAGATCCCGCCGAGCGACCGGCCCGTCCGGCCGTCGAACAGGTGCAGCCGGTCGAGCGGGATGGTGACGTCGACGATGTCCCCCACCCGGTGGTGCCCGGCGCCGGCATCGAACACCCGCAGCTCCAGCTCGCCGACCCGCACGTGGACGAGGACGTGGTGGCCGAGGAACTCGACCAGGTCGGACCGGCCCCGGACCGTGGCGTCGCCATCGCCGGTCGGGCCGCCGATCCGGAGGTGCTCGGGTCGGATGCCGACGGTCACCGCCCCCGCGACCTCGCCGGACGCGCGATCGACGATCCACGCCGGAGCCGGCAGCGTCAGCTCGCCCGACCGGAGGATCGGACGCTCGCCATCACGCTCGAGGCTCATCTCGACCAGGTTCATCGGCGGGCTGCCGATGAACCCCGCCACGAAGACATTGGCGGGATGGTCGTAGAGGGCGCGCGGCGGCCCGGCCTGCTGAAGCGCCCCGGCGTCCAGCACCGCCACCCGGTCGCCCAGGGCCAGCGCCTCGGCCTGGTCGTGCGTCACCGAGACGATCGTGGTCCGCAGCTCCCGGTGGAGCCGACCGAGCTCCGCCCGGGCCTCGTGGCGCTGCCGGGCGTCCAAATGGGCGAGGGCGTCGTCGAGGAGGAACACGGCCGGGTCTTCACGGACGAGCGCCCGCCCGACGGCGACGTGCTGGGCCTCGCCGGCCGCGAGTCCGTGCGGCCGCCGCTCGAGCAGGAGATCGAGGTCCATCGAATGGGCGACCTCGGACACGCGACGCCGGATCTCCGCCGCCGGTGTCCGGTGGATGCGGAGCGGGAAGCCGAGGTTCTCCCGAACGACCAGGTTCGGGTAGAGCGCGCGATCCTCGAAGACCATCGCCACGTTGCGGGCGTTCGGCGCGACGTGGTCGACCACCGTCCCGTCGATAAGGATCGTCCCGCGATCCGGGACCTCGAGCCCGGCGATGAGACGGAGCAGCGTCGTCTTGCCGCAGCCGGACGGCCCGACGACGGCCAGGAACTCACCGTCGGCGATGTCGAGGCTCACGTCGCGGACCGCGACCACGTCCCGGTAGGCCTTCGAGACGTGGTCCAGGGTCACGGTCGCCATCACCGGCCTCCGGGATCTGCGGTGCGTCGCGAGCGGGCAGCTCGGGCGCCCGCACCACCGCCCAGTCTCCGGGCGACGACGCGGCCCGGCAAGGGCCACTCGGCGCTCGATCCGGTCATCAAAAGGCGCCGGCTGACGGCCGGCCACGTCCCGGTCGGTCAGCAGGTGACGTGCAGGATCGCGTTCGTCGTGTCGAGGTCGGCATCGGCCAGCAGCGCGCATGCCTCGGCCGTGGGCAGTGCGACCAGCCTGACCTTCCGCCGGCGGGCCTCGGCGAGGACGTCGGGGTCGATCGGGAGGGCCCCATCGGCCCCGGTGCCGACGATGAGCCGGTCGCAGTCCCAGGGGATCGGCTCGAGCAGGCTCAGCGGCGTGTGACCGTAGCGGTCGCGCAGCGGCTGGGACGCCTTCTTGTGGCGCTTCGCCACCCGCCCGTGGCGGATCACCACGTCCCGTTCGAAGCGCTCCCCGTCGATCTCGAGGAGGCCGAACCTGAGCAGATGCGCCTTCATGATCGTTCCCTCCCCAGGCCGCCGGCCATCAGCTCGAGGCCGGCCCCAGCACGGCGGACGGGAGGCCCTCCTTCCCGGGGTCCATCGTAGGCGCGCCCACGAGAGAGCGGAACGGCCGTTGGTCGCCCGGTGCCGGCGAGCCGGGATCAGACGTCGATATCGCCCGCCGGCGCGTCGAGGAGGCGCGCCAGGACATCGCTGAATCGCGCCGTCGCGACGCCGACCACCGTGTCGGCGCCGCCGTAGTAGATGTGGAGCTGGTCGGTCGCCTCGTCGCGGATCCAGCCACACGGGAAGACGACCCGGCCGACATCGCCGCTGATCTCGTAGGGCGCCGACGGCCCGAAGACCCATTCGTCCGTTCGGCGGAGCACCTTCGTCGGGTCGTCGAGGTCGAGCAACGCGAGACCCGCCCGGTAGATCGGGCCATCACCGGTCAGATGAACGCCGTGATAGAGGACCAGCCAGCCGTCGGCCGTCTCGAGCGGTGGCGGGCCGAGACCGATCTTGCCGGCATCCCACCAGGCGCCGTCACGGGCCTCGAGGAGGAGCGAGTGATCGCCCCAGTGGCGCAGGTCGGGCGAGTAAGAGATCCACATGTGGGCGCCGCCGCGCAGCGGCGACGGGCGGTGGATCATCGCCCAGCGGCCGTTGATCCGTCGCGGGAACATCGCGGCGTCCTTGTCCTCGGGCGGCATGACCGGCCCGAGCCGCCTGACGGTCCGGAAGTCGCGTGTCGTGGCCAGCGATACGAGGGGTCCGCGCCGGCTGTACGCCGTGTAGGCGATCGCCCACTCCTCGCGTTCCGGGAGCCACGTCAGCCGCGGGTCCTCGCACCCCCAGATCTCCTCGGGGTAGTGCTCGACGTCGGAGCGCAGCAGCGGTTCCGGGTCGAAGCGCCAGTCCGAGACGCCATCGGCGCTGCGAGCGACATGGAGCTGCGAGATGCCCCGCATGTCCTCGACCCGGACGAGGAGGATGGTCTCGTCGCCGACCCTCGCCGCACCAGGGTTGAACACGGTATTCGCGGGATAGGGAACGTCTGCCGCCGTCAGGATCGGGTTCGCCTCGGATCGCTGGAACAGCATCGTGTCCTGCGGCCGGGTCATCGGGCCTCCGCCGCCAGGGGACGCTCGGACGGACGTTCGGGTTCCGCAGCCACCGCGGACCTCCCCCCCTCGCGGATCGCCCGGACATGCTCGAGCGCGATCAGCCACATCAGGGTCGACTCGGCGCCCTGGTTCGTGTTGACCCCGCCCGGGGTGAGGCCGTCGAAGCCCGCGCCGTGGACCGGGTCGGCCACGTCCAGGCCAAGATCGTTGCCGCCCAGGAACCAGGCGTACGCCCGCTCCATCGCGGCTCGATAGCGTTCGTGCCCGGTCACCTCGAAGGCGGACTCCGCCGCGAGCAGCAGGGCCGTTGCCTCGATCGGCTGCTGATCGAAGCGCGACTTGTCGCCGTCGGCCGGCCACCATCCGTTGCCGATGGGCGAGAGGTGACCGTCGGGCGCCGTCTGGGCGGCGATGAGCCAGTCGAGCGCGTCCAGTCCGGCCTCGACCATCGGCTGCGAGCCGAGACGCCGGCCGCCGACGATCAGCGCCCGGACCGGCAGAGCGTTCTCGTAGGTCAGGCTGGGTTCGGGCCACGGCCAGGTGGCGGCCCGGCTCGACTCGAAGGTCGACCACAGCTGGCCGGCCAGGAGCCGACAGGCCTCGGCGATGGGCTCGGTCAGGGCCCGTCGCATCGCCGCGTCGCAGCCAAGCAGGACGGAAGCCTGCGCGCGCACGGCCGCCGATCGCTGGGTCGCCGGAAGGGCTCGCTCGAAGAGCGAGGCTGCGGTCTGGACCATCCGCGGGTCGGCGGCACGCGCGATCGTCTCGCCGAGGGCCAGCATCGCCCGCCCATTGGAATCCTCGGAGGCCACACCCTCGAGCCACGATCCGTCGACCCGCCGGAAGTTCCGGAACCGGCCGGTCGCCTCGTCGAACGCCTCACCGAGGTACCGGACGCTCCGCCAGGCACTGGCGGCGACGACGGACCAGCCAAGCACCCGCCCGTGGAGGATGTCCACCTGGAGGGCCCGCGCGACGTCGTCGGTGCAGTAGCCGTGGGCCGGGTCCGGCCGTGGCCCGATCGCGTGCTGCATGATCCCGATCTCGTCGGTCAGGACCTCGAGGTGGCGACGGCTGACCGGATGAAGCGGCCACGGCTCAGACATTGACGGCCGCGAACGACGTCGCCAGGGCAGGCAGCGGGGCATTCGTCCCGACGCGCTCGAACAGGCGGCGGTACTCGGCTCCGACCTCGGACCAGATCATCCGGCGGCTGTGCTCGTAGGCACGGCGTCCGATGGCGGCGCGCAGATCGTGATCTCCGAGGACCTCGTTCAGGGCCGTCGCGAACAGCGCCGGCGATCCGGGCGGGACGAGGATGCCACGCCCACGGGCGAGCAGCTCGGTGGCATAGGCGTAGGGCGTCGAGACGATCGCCCGGCCGGCGCCCATCGCATACGAGAGTGTGCCCGAGACGATCTGGTCGAGGTTCGGGTACGGCGTGACGAAGACGTCGGCGGCTTCCAGCCAGCGGGTCACCTCGACCCGGCTGACGAAGCGGTCGACGAACTGGACGTGCTCGCCCATCCCGAGGGCGGCCACCCGGGCGACCAGGGACTCCCGATAGGCCTCGCCCTCGCGCCGGACCAGGTCCGGGTGGGTCGCCCCGACCATCACGTAGCACGTGGACGGGTGCGCCGCGACGACCGCCGGGAGCGCGTCGATCGCGAGCTCATACCCCTTGCCCGGGCCGAGGAGGCCGAAGCTCAGGATCACCGTGCGCCCTGCGAGGCCCACGAGCGGCTTGATCGTCGCCGGGTCGGCGAGGGGCAGGTCCGGCACGCCGTGGGGGATGACCTCCAGGCGGGCGGCGTCGACGCCGTAGACGGTAGCCAGGAGCCGTGCCGCCGACTGCGACATGACCACGGTCCTCGTGACGCTGGCGACGAGCTCGGTGAGGACGGACCGCTGGCCCGGCGTCGGTCGGCGCAGGACGGTGTGGAGCGTGGCGACCGCGGGGACGTCGAGGGCACGGACGAAGTCGAGGACGTACGCCCCGTCCTCGCCACCCCAGATCCCATACTCGTGCTGGATCGAGACGACGTCGACGCACCGCCGGAGGGCGCGTGCGGCGTGGATGTAGTCCGGGCGCTCGTCCCGTCGGATCCGATGATGGACCTCGAGCGGGTAGGGCATCCCGCGGTCCGGGGGCAGCAGGGCCACGATCTCGCGACCGCCGGCCGCCGAGGACAGATCGCTCGTGAACGACGCGATCCCGCAGCGCTGCGGTGGGTAGGTGGAAACGAATGCAGTCCTGGCGATGGGGTGCGTCCTCTCGATCGGGTCCCCGCGGATCCGAATGGACGGCCCGCCAAGAGACGGGCCGTCCGATACGGCTAGGCGGCGTGCACCGATGAGGCGCGCGGACCCTTGGGGCTCGTCTCGATCTCGAAATCGACGCGCTCGCCGCCGACGAGACGGTCGAAGTCGAGCGAGGAGTCGAGACCGCCGCGATGGAAGAAGTATTCCTTCCCATCCTCGGCAGCGATGAAGCCGAAGCCGCGATCGGCGACGACCTTCTTGATGGTACCGGTGGTCATGATGACCTCCAACGCTTCACGAACGAAGAACGGCAGACGCACGGTCCGTTCGAGAAGGGGATCGACCACGCGGAGCATCGCCACAAGAGCGGGGCGAGTACCCACCATACCACAGGGGGTTCGGGGCCCAGCCCGGCGGCGGCTGAACGACGCCTCGCGGATGCAGCCGGCCCGGCATCGGATGACCGACGGCACTTCACCCGGCGGCATGCCCGCCGCACCATCATCGCCATGCACGTCCTTGTCGCGTACGCGAGCCGGCACGGGGCCACCCGAGGGATCGCCGAACGCATCGCGGAGACGCTCCGGACCGACGGTCTCGATGCCGAGGTCCGACCCGCGGACTCGGTCGATAGCCTCGCCGGGTACGACGCCTTCGTGATCGGGAGCGCGGCCTACCTGTTCCACTGGCTGAAGGACGCCAAGGATCTCGTCCACAGGAACCGTGCGGCCCTGGCCGCGAAGCCGGTCTGGCTGTTCAGCAGCGGCCCGCTCGGGACGGAGGCCGTCGACGCCGAGGGGCGGGACCAGAAGGTCGCCACGATCCCCAAGGAGATCCCCGAGCTCAGCGAGGCGGTCCACGCCCGGGACCATCGGGTCTTCTTCGGCGCGTACGAGCGCGACCGCAAGCCGATCGGCTTCGGGGAGCGGCTCGTCGCGCTGATGCCCGCCGCCCGCGACGCCTTCCCCGTGGGTGATTTCCGGGATTGGCCGGAGATCGAGGCGTGGGCGGACGGGATCGCCCACGAGCTCCGCCCGGTGCCCACGGGCTGAGGCCCCGCCCAGCGCCTGGCCGGCCACGCCTGGACCGTCGATCTCGAGTCAGGGCGCGGCGGGGGCGCCCACCGGGATCTGCTGGGTGATGCAGTGGGGCCCGCCGCCACCGAACGCGAGCGTCGTCCCCGGCACTCCGACGATCTCCCGATCCGGGTAGACGCCGGCGAGGTACGCGAGGACGGGCCGGTCGGCCGGGTGGCCCGCGGTCGGGACGATGACGGCCCCGTTCGCGAGGTAGTGGTTGGCGTAGGAAAGGCTCGTCTTCGGACCCGGATCGAGGACGCTCACCTCGAACGGCCGGCCCTGCGCGTCGCGCGCCGCCCGGAGCCGCGCGAGGTTCGCCCGACCGGAGGCGTGCTCCGAGGCGGCCGGGTCGGCCGGGGCCTCGAGAAGGACGCTGCCCGGGCCGATGAACTGGGCGATGCCGTCGACATGGCCGTCGGTGCCCTCCGGGCCGACGTCCAGGCTGTGCCCGAGCGGGAGCCAGACCACGGTCGTGACCCCGAGGTAGTCCCTCAGCCCCTGCTCGATCTCGTCACGGGTCATCCGGGGGTTCCGGTTGGGGTCGAGGAGACATTGCTCCGTGGTGATCAGGGTGCCCTCCCCGTCGACGAGGAAGGCACCGCCCTCCAGCACGAACGGCGCCGAGAAGAGCCGCATCCCGAGGTGCCCGGCGATCCGCTCGGGGAGCCGCGCGTCGTCGTCGTAGGGATGCCAGCGGTCTCCCCATGCGTTGAACCGGAACTTGACCGCGGCGACCCTCCCGGCCGCGTCGCGGACGAACACCGGGCCGTTGTCGCGGGTCCACGAGTCGTCGATCGGCAGCTCGAGGACCTCCACGGCGGCGCCGCACCGGTCCCGGACCTCCGTGGCCAGCCCCGGGGGACAGACCATGAGCACCGGCTCGAAGTCCGATATGGCCCGGGCCACCGCCGCGTAGTCGGCCTTCGCCTCGGGGAGACGATCCTTCCACAGCTCCGGACGGCACGGCCAGGCCATCAGACAGGCCGCGTGCGGCGCCCACTCTGCGGGCATCGCGAACCCGGCGGCCGCCGGCGTGGTCATGGTCCGGACCTCCAGTGTGGGGATGCGACGAGCGCGGGGATGCGAGGTGCGCCCCGCCATCGTGGCGGCGCCGAGCGCCATTCTGGCAGCCGTGCCGGAGGACGCGTACCCGGCGCGTCGCCTCAGCCGGTGACGACCGGGCGCCGCGTCCTCCCGACCGCGCGGAGGGCGACCTCCACGAACGGCCGGATCCGCTGGGTGAGCGCCATCGCCGTGCGCTCGAACGCGGCGAGCTTCTCGGCGTCCGTGCCCTCCACCTCGGCCGGATCCTCGAGACCCCAATGGAGCGAGTTGTACTCGCCCGGGAAGACCGGGCACGACTGGCGGGCCCGATCGCAGACCGTGATCACATAGTCGAACGGCCGGTCGAGGAACGTCTCGACGCCCTTGCTCGTCGCCGTCGACCAGTCGATTCCGCGCTCGGCCAGGACGCGAACCGCGTACGGGTTCACGCCCTTCGGCTCGGTGCCGGCCGAGCTCACCGAGAAGTCCGGTCCGCCGATGTGCCCCAGGAGCGCCTCGGCGATCTGGCTTCGGGCGGAGTTGCCGGTGCAGACGAACAGGACGCGGATCGGCTGGTCGGACATGTCGGTCGTCTCCCTGGCCGCACGGTCGGCGGCGGCGATGGTCAGCTCCAGGTCGATGAGCTCGGCGTCGAGGCCGTCGAGGTCCGCGCGCTGGCGCTCGATGGCAGCCCGCTGCCGGGCGATGAGCGGGGCGAGATCGAGGTCCGCTGCCCCTCGCTCGAGGCAGTGCCGCGCGAGGCGGCCGGCATCCTCCGGGCCGAGCCCGAGCCGCCGGAGGCTGACGACGAGCCGGAGTCTCGCCAGGTCCCCCTCACCGTACTCGCGGTAGCCGTTCGGCCGTCGCGCCGCCGGAGGGATGACCCCGGCGGATTCGTACCAGCGGACGGCCGAGGCCGCCACGCCGGCCCGGTGGGCGAGCTCCGAGACGTTCATGCCGGCGAGGCTACACCTTCAAGTCACTTGCAGGTCAAGCGGTCGGTCGTCATCCCGGTGGGTATCCCGTAACGCGACGTGGACCTGCGCGTCCCCCAGGTGAAGGGACGGTTCGACTCCGGAGAGACTGGCATGCGCAGGCATCGTCGAGCGATCGTCGTCACCGGGTTGGCGCTCGGGCTCGCCCTCGTGGCCGGCGTCGCCTACCTCGGTGCGGGGTTCTCGCTCTACGACGGGTTGAGCAAGGTGACCGCGGGCTGCGGCACCGCGGACACCGGCGGCGGCCCCCGGTTCGCGACCGTGACCCCGGCGACCCTGGACTACACCGCGAACGACTTCGGCGCCGGCGACCTGACGGCATCGATGGTCCTGAAGACGGACGTCGCGGCGCTTCGGATGCCCGACTACCAGGACGTGAGCTTCCCGAGCCGCACCGCCCCGGGAACGCCGTCGGCCACGATCCGGGGCTGGTGGGTCCCCGGCCCGACCGCCGATGCCCCCGCGGTGATCCTCGTCCACGGCCGCGACTCCTGCCGGAAGGACTGGAATGTCCTCCTCCCCGCGGCGATGCTCCATCGGGCCGGCTTCGCCACCCTCCTGATCGACCTGCGCAACCACGGCGACTCCGACCTGACGAGCGGGCCGACCCGTGGGCGCTACTACGCCGGGGTCGTCGAGTACCTCGACGTCCTCGGCGCGTGGGACTGGCTGGTCCAGGACCGGGGGATCGCGCCGTCCCGGATCGGCCTCGTCGGCACGTCACTGGGGGCCGGCTCGGTCCTGCTCGCGGCCGCCCACGAGCCCCGCGTCGCCGCGGTCTGGGAGGACAGCAGCTACGCCGACATCCAGCAGCGGGCAGCCGAGGAGATCGAGTACAAGACCGGGCTGCCGCTGGGGTTCCTCGCTCCGGCGGGCGGGATCGCCGCCCGGCTCGCGGCCGGGATCGATATCTACGGCGAGACCCCGCTCACCGCGATGACCGCGATGGCCGGTCGGCCGCTCGAGATCGTCCACGGCGCCGGCGACGTCTACACCCGCCCCCACCACGCCCAGGACCTCTACGACGCGGCCGTCCGGGCCGGGGTCGACGCGGGACTCTGGATCATCCCGTACGCCGGGCACACCTGGGGCCCGATCGTCGCCCCGGCCGAGTACGAGCGCCGCCTCGCCGCGTTCTTCGGCGAGCACCTCGGCGGTCCGACCTCGTCGCTCAGGCGGTAGCGCCGCCCGATGTCGGGTCCCAGGCCAGCAGCGCGTCGCCCGACCCGCTGAGGCTCCAGGGCCCGGCCGGCACGAGCCAGTGCGAGCCGGCCTCGAGGGCGATCGCGTCCCGGCCGGCGTCGGAAACCCGGTCGACGCCGGCGATCGGTCCGGCCCCGCCGGCGACGAGGCGCAGGGTCCCGCGAGCCACCGTCAGGACGCCGACCCCATCGAGAGCGATCTCCGCCGGCCCCCCCGTCCCGTCGAGGTGGCACGACGCCAGCCGGAATGGTGCCCCCGGCGCACTCACGGTGACCGGTCCGGGATCGACGGGAAGCGCGCCGACCAGCGGTTCCGCCTCCGGCCGAAGGCAACGGCGCGCCTCGTCGAGGTGGAGTGGCCGCGGGCGGCCCCAATCCCAGATCCGGAACGTGAGGTCGCTCCTCTGCTGGACCTCGTAGAGGAGGAGCCCGCCTCCGGGGGCGTGGACGGTCCCGGGTGCGATGTCGAGGATCGTCCCGGCCGCGACCGGCCGCATCCGGAGCGCCGCGGCGACCCGGCCATCGTCGCCGGAGAACAGGTCGTCGACGGTCGCACCGGGCTCCATCCCCAGGGCCACGGTGGCGCCCGCGGGTGCCTCGAGGATGACCCAGCACTCGTGCTTGCCGACCGCGTCGGGACCGCGGAGCTCCACGGCCGCCGCGTCGTCGGGATGGACCTGGACCGACAGCCGTCCATCGACGTCGAGAAGCTTGACGAGCGGCACGAGCTCGGCGAGCCCGCTCGCCGCGAGCGTCCGGCCGTCGGGCAGGGTCGCGTCGTCACCGGTGACCCAGACCTCGCCGATGGGCCCCCCGTCCACGACCCCGAACCGTCCACCGCCCCACGGTCGGCCCAGCCGCATCGGGCTCAGCCGGAGCGGCCGGTCCGGGAGAGCGGCGAGACGGTTGTCGGGACGGGTCGTCGCGACCGATTCCTTGGGGCGATCCACCCGGATAGCCTACCCCGGTCGTGCCCGCACCCGGCCCCGGCACAGAACAGCCCCGCCGGCGCGCGGAGCGCCGACGGGGCTGCGGATCGCGAGGGACTCCCGCGAGTGACGGTCTAGCTGTTGCCGGGGAAGACCAGGCTCAGGGCGGCGCGGCGGCCGGGCTCCGGCCAGCGCACCGTGACCTCCTTGCGCTGGGTGAAGAAGCGGATGCCGTCCTCGCCCCGCATCGCGAGGTCGCCGAACGACGACTTCTTCGACCCGCCGAAGCTCAGGTAGCCGGCCGGGACCGGGATCGGCACGTTCACGCCGATCATCGGGACGTCGACCTCGAGCTGATAGCGCCGCGCGGCCCCGCCGTCGGTCGTGAAGATCGCGGTCCCGTTCGCGTACTGGTGCCCGTTGACGAGCGCGAGCGCCTGGTCGTACGTGTCGACCCGGACGATCCCGAGGACCGGCCCGAAGATCTCCTCCTTGTAGATCTCCATCTCCGGGGTGACGTGGTCGAACAGGCTGACGCCGAGATAGAAGCCGTCCGGGTACTCCGGATGGCGGAACGGCCGGCCGTCGACGACGAGCTCGGCGCCCTCTTCGACGCCCTTGTCGATCCAGCGCATCACCGACTCGCGGTGCTCGGGCGTGTAGATCGGGCCCATGTCCACGCCGGGCTCCATCCCGGGGCCGATCTTGAGCCTGGCGATCCGCTCCTCGATCATCGGCCGGAGGGCGTCGGTCACCCCGCCGACGCCGATGAGCAGCGTCTGGGCCATGCACCGCTCGCCGGCCGAGCCGTAGCCGGCCGCGACGGCGGCATCGGCGGCGATCTCGAGGTCGGCGTCCGGGAGGACCACCATCGCGTTCTTCGCGCTGGTGAACGCCCCGACCCGCTTGCCGCGGCGCGTGCCCTCCTCGTAGACGTAGCGTCCGACGTCGGTCGAGCCGACGAACTGGATCGCCTGGATGTCGGGGTGCTCGACGATCGCGGTGACCGCCTCGCGCCCGCCGTAGACGATGTTGAAGACGCCGTCCGGGAGACCGGCCTCCTTCCACAGCTCGGCCTGGAGCTGGGTCGCCCCCGGGGTGTGGGAGCTGGGCTTGAGTACGAAGGTGTTGCCGCAGGCGATCGCGATCGGGTAGATCCACATCGGGACCATCGCCGGGAAGTTGAACGGGGTGATCGCCGCCGCGACGCCGAGCGGGCGCCGGAGCGTGACCGCGTCGACGTTCGTCGCGACGTTCGGCGTGTTCATCCCCGCCAGGTGGACCGGCAGGCCGCAGGCGAACTCGATCGTCTCGATGCCGCGGGTGACCCCGGCCAGGGCATCGGGGAAGGTCTTGCCGTGGTCGCGGGTGACGAGGGCCGCCAGCTCCTCGCGGTGACGCCACATCAGCTCCCGGAAGGCGAAGAAGATCTGGCTCCGGGCGATGAGCGGGGTGTCCCGCCAGGCCGGGAAGGCCGCCCGCGCCGCGGCCACCGCCGCATCGACCTCGGGGCTGCCACCTCGCGGGACCCGGCTGATGACCTGTCCGGTCGCCGGGTTGTAGACGGGCCCGGTCTGCTCCGGCAGGACCTCCACCGGTCGTCCGTCGATCCAGTGAGAAAGGATGGGGAGTGGCGTCGCTCCCCCGTCGACGCCAACGCGGGTCGCTTCGGTTGTCACCCTGGGCCTCCTGGTTGTGGATGCGCCACCCGTCGCCGTCCCTCCCGGCCGGGCAGCCGGAGACGGCGGACGATGGCTCGCACGACTTCCCCGATGGTCGGCATTCCCGGCACCGTGGGACAGGGTCCGGATGGTCATACCCGATGGGCTGACCGGCCCCAATCGCCGGGCCGGGCGTCAAGCCCACGCTGCGGGACGCGCCGCCGGTCCGGCAGGGGCCGGAGATTCGTGACGACCGGCCCTAGCGCCCGTTTCCGACCGCCGACGACCATGCCGGCTTCAACAGGTGAAGGAGTAGCCCAGTGGCCGATCTGTCCACGGTCTTCACGGGGATCCGGTTCCAGAACCCGTTCATGCTGGCCTCCGCCCCGCCGACCGAGTCCGAATCGAACATCCTGCGTGCGTACGAAGCCGGCTGGGGCGGCGTCGTCACGAAGACGATCGGCCTCCACCCGGTCGTCAACGTGGCCGGGCCGAAGACGAAGTTCCTGCGGGCCGACAACGGCGGGAGCCGGCTGTCGATGGCCAAGCGCCCCGACTCGACCCTGATGGCGTCGTGGAACTGGGAGCTGATCTCGGACAAGCCGATCGACTGGTGGGTCCCGCGGATCGAGTCGATCAAGAAGCAATGGCCGGACCGGGTGCTCGTCGCCTCGATCATGGCCGGCTCGGGCAACGACAAGGAGCTCGGCAACTGGCAGACCCTGACCGAGGCGGTCCAGGACGCCGGAGCGGACGCCATCGAGCTCAACTTCTCCTGCCCGCACATGGATCGCATCGACATGGGCTCGAACGTCGGCAAGGACGCCGTCCTCTGCTCCGTCTCGACCCAGGCCGTCAAGGCAGCAGCCCGGATCCCGGTGTGGGTGAAGCTGACCCCGGCCACGGCGAACATCGTCGAGGAGGCCGAGGCCACCTTCATCGGGGGTGCCGACGCGATCTCGTCGTCGAACACCTTCCCGTCTGTCCCGCTGATCGATCCGGAGACGCTCGACTTCGAGGTCAACGTCGACGGCTACGTCTCGTCGGGCGGCCTGGGCGGGCCGGCGATCCTGCTCCAGTCGCTGGCCAAGATGTCCGAGATGACCCAGGCGTTCCCGGATCGCGAGTTCTCCGGGATCGGCGGCGTCTCGACCTTCGCCCACGCCCTGAACTACTTCCTCCTCGGCTGCGGCACCGTCCAGGTCGCCACCGCGGCGATGCTCGACCACGCGATCGGGCCGAACGTCATCGACGACCTGACGACAGGGATGACCGCGTTCCTGGACCGGAACGCCGAGCGCGGCTGGACCTCGCTGGCGGATTTCCGCGGCCTGCGTCGGGGACGGATCGTGGCGCACTCCGAGATCCGGCGCCCCGATGCTGCCGGGTACCACGGTGGGTACGAGGAGGATGCCGAGGGCTACGCGACCGAGCTCACCTCGGTCTAGGCCCTCGGCGGCGAGAGGCCCGGCCGCCCGTCGGCGGCCGGGCCTCTCGCGTTCCGGATCGGGATCCGTTCAACGCATGAACGCTCAGCGCATGAACGTGCTCCGCTCGCGCTTGATGAAGCGCCCGTCGCCGGCGGCACCGAGCCACTGCCCGCCGTCGACGATGACCTTGCCCCGCGACATCACGACGTCCGAGCCGCCCTGGACCTGGCGACCCTCGTAGCACGAGTAATCGACGTCCATGTGGTGGGTGGCCGCGCTGATCGTGTGCTTCCGGTTCGGGTCGTAGACCACGATGTCGGCATCGAAGCCGACGCCGACGACGCCCTTCCGGGTGAGGCCGAACATCCGGGCCGGTGCCGTCGACACGATCTCCACGAACCGATTGGGCGAGATCCGCCCACCGACGACGCCGCCGTCGTGGATGAGGTCGACCCGGTCCTCGACACCAGGCAGGCCGTTCGGGATCTTCCGGAAGTCGCCCCGGCCGAGCTCCTTCTGGCCGTGGAAGTCGAACGGGCAGTGATCGGTCCCGACCAGGGACAGGTTGCCCATGACCAGGCCCTTCCAGAGCTCCTCCTGGTGACCGCCGGCCGTGTCGCGCAGCGGCGGCGAGCACACGAACTTGGCGCCCTCGAACCCGTGCCCGAGGTCATCCAGGGAGAGGAACAGGTACTGGGGGCAGGTCTCGGCGAACGCCGGCAGGCCTTCGTCCTGTGCCTGCCGCAGGGCGTCGAGCGCCTCCCTGGCGGACATGTGGACGAAGTACACCGGCGCCTTGGCGGCCTGGGCCAGCCTGATCACCCGGTTCGTCGCCTCACCCTCGAAGATCGAGTAGCGAGCGAGGCCGTGGCCGATCGGGTCGGTCGTGCCCTGGGCGACGATGTCGGCCGCGACGACGTCGATGACGGGCCCGTTCTCGGCGTGCATCAGGATGAGGCCGCCGTTCAGGGCGGACTGCTTGAGGGCCTTGAAGATCGCGTCGTCGCCGCTGAGGAACACCCCCGGGTAAGCGGTGAACAGCTTGAACGTCGTGACGCCCTCGTCCACGAGCGCGTCCATCTCCGGCAGGAGGTCGTCCCGCATGTCGGAGACGATGACGTGGAACCCGTAGTCGATGCAGGCCTTGCCGTCGGCCTTCTCGTGCCAGACGTCGAGGCCCTGGCGGAAGGTGCCGCCCCGGGGCTGGACGGCGAAGTCGATGATCGTCGTGGTGCCACCGAACGCCGCGGCCCGGCTGCCGGTCTCGAAGGTGTCCTTGGCGAAGGTGCCCCCGAAGGGCAGCTCCATGTGGGTGTGGGGGTCGATCCCGCCCGGGATCACCCACTTGCCGGTCGCATCGATCGTCTTGTCGGCCGGGATGTCGAGGGCCTCACCGATCAGCGCGATCCGCTCACCCTCGACCAGGACATCGGCCCGGGCGGTGGCGTCCGCGTTGACGATGGTGCCTCCCTTGATGAGGGTGCGCATCGCTACCTCCGATCGGTCCGCTCGTCGGCGGACCGGCTCATGGTACGGACCGGGGGCCGGCGGCGGAGCCGGCCTTCGGTCGTGGTGGCTGGTCGCGCCTAGGGCCGGACGAGGTCGCCGTAGGCCTCGGGCCGGCGGTCGCGGTAGAACTGCCAGGTCTGGCGGACCTGCTCGACCATGTCGAGGTCCATGTCCCGGACGATGAGCTCCTCGGCGTGGGCGTCGCCGAGGGCGCCGATGAACTGGCCGCGCGGGTCGCAGAAGTAGCTCTGGCCGTAGAAGTCGTCGTCGCCGATCTCGGCCTCGATCCCGACCCGGTTGATCGTGCCCACGAAGTAGCCGTTGGCGACCGCGTGGCTGACCTGCTCGATCCGCCAGAGGTACTCGCTCAGGCCCCGGGAGGTCGCGGAGGGGATGAACACCATCTCGGCCCCGTTGAGGCCCAGCGCCCGGGCCCCCTCGGGGAAGTGGCGGTCGTAGCAGATGTACACCCCGACCTTGCCGACGGCGGTCTCGAAGACCGGGTAGCCAAGATTGCCCGGGCGGAAGTAGAACTTCTCCCAGAAGCCCTTGACGTGGGGGATGTGGGTCTTGCGGTACTTGCCCAGGTAGCGCCCGTCGGCGTCGATGACCGCGGCGGTGTTGTAGTAGATCCCGCTCGTCGCGTCCTCCTCGTACATCGGCACGATGAGGACCATCCCGGTCGAGCGGGCGAGGTCGCCCATCCGCTTCGTCGTGGGGCCGTCGGGGATGTGCTCGGTGTAGGCGTAGTACTGGGGATCCTGGACCTGGCAGAAGTACGGCCCGTAGAAGAGCTCCTGGAAGAGCATCACCTGCGCGCCGGCCTTGGCCGCCTCGTGGGCGTAGCCCTCGTGCTTCTGGATCATCGACTCCTGGTCGCCGGTCCAGGTCGCCTGGAGCAGCGCGCCTCGCACCATGCGGGGCATAGAGGTACCTCCTCACGACGATGAAGGGCCGGGTGGCCGGGTGGCCGAGCGGCCGGGGATCAACGGACCGGCCAATGGTGCCGCGACGCCGAACCCGGTGACACGAGCCGGAAGCCCTGAAAGACCGGGCGGGCCGGACCCCGGTGAGGACGACGAACGAGGCCGCGTCCGGTCCGCGGCGAGTCCGCCCAGACGGCGGATCCGCCGGGTGGGGGCCCAAACGGCTGGAGATATTCGGGACATGCGGCCCTCCGTCGCCCAGCCGGCAGGTGGTCTAATCGGCCATCACTCGCGTCCCGGACGGCCGATGGAGATGGCCACGACCCATTCGACGGGTGATGCGAACCGACCGGCGAGCCGAGGGGCTGCCCCGCCCCTTCCACCGGAAGGTATGCTCGGGAGCGCCCATCGCCCAGGGGGCCCGCCGGTCGATCCGGAGGAGGAGGTGTCTGGAGGAGACGACGCATCGGCGACCATGCGCGGTCGCCCACGGTTCCGCGCGTATGCGCTCTGACGACATCCCAGGGAGGGAGACTATGACGTCGGCGGCGATGCCGGGAGAGATCTACCGACCTGATGGCCGCGTCGAATTGACGCCCGAGGCGGACGCGGCACTCGACGGCTCTGCACTCCACAACCAGGACCTCGCGCCGGTCCCGATCGCGAAGCGCGTGTGGACGACATACAACTATGTCGCCCTGTGGATCGGAATGGCCCACAACGTCGCGACCTGGACGCTGGCGGCGGGCCTCATCGCCCTCGGGATGGCCTGGTACCAGGCGATCTTCACGATCATGATCGCCAACGTGATCGTGCTCATCCCGATGCTCCTCAACAGCCATTCCGGGACCAAGTACGGCATCCCCTTCCCGGTCTTCGCCCGCGCCTCGTTCGGCGTGGTCGGGGCCAACCTGCCGGCCCTGATCCGGGCCGGTGTCGCCTGCGGCTGGTTCGGCATCCAGACCTGGATCGGCGGCGGCGCGATCTTCGTGCTGATGGGCGCGATCCTGGGCGACTGGTGGAAGAATGCGCCGCCGCTCTCGATCGGCTTCGGACCCGCGGCCTCACAACCCTGGACGATGTGGCTGAGCTTCGCCATCTTCTGGGGCCTCAACATGCTCATCATCGTCCGCGGGATGGACGCCGTCCGGCACTTCGAGAACTGGGCCGCCCCCTTCGTCCTCATCGTCGCCGTGTTCCTGCTCATCTGGATGACCATCCAGGCCGGCGGCTTCGGGCCGCTCGTCGAGGATCACGGGACCGTCGGCTGGAGCCTCGACAAGTTCTGGTTCGGTGTATTCCCGCCGGCGCTCATGGGCATGATCGCGTTCTGGTCGACCCTGTCCCTGAACATGCCGGACTTCACCCGGTTCGGCCGGAGCCAGCGCCAGCAGGCCATCGGCCAGACGATCGGCCTGCCGACCACGATGACGATCTTCCCGCTGATCGCCGTCCTGGTGACCTCCGCGACGATCAAGGTCTACGGCGAGCCCATCTGGGACCCGGTCGCTCTGACCGGCAAGTTCGACAACCCGCTCGTCGTCGTCCTCGCGCTGTTCACGCTCGCCGTCGCGACCCTGTCGGTCAACGTGGCGGCGAACACCGTGAGCCCGTCGTACGACTTCTCGAACGCGTGGCCGAAGCGGATCAGCTTCCGGACCGGCGGCTTGATCACTGGCGTGGTCGCCATCCTGATCCAGCCCTGGAACCTGTACAACGATCCCCACGCGTACATCTTCACCTGGCTCAACACGTACGGCGGTGCCACCGGAGCCATCGCCGGCGTGCTGATCGCCGACTACTGGTGGATCCGCCGCAATACCCTGAAGCTGGGCGACCTGTACAAGTCCGACGGGGCCTACCGCTACGCCCACGGCTGGAACTGGCGGGCCGTGGTCGCGCTCCTGGTGGGTATCTTCTTCGCGATCGGGGGCTCCTATACCACCCCGGGCACCGACGGCCCGTTCCCGGCGGCCGGGATCATCGGGCTCCTCAAGGACCCGATCCGCTTCGCCGACTACAGCTGGATCGTCGGCCTGCTCGTGTCCTTCGTCCTGTACGGCCTCCTGACCAAGCTCCTCCCCGACAAGGAGGCCGCGACCGCTGAGATGGCGGGCCAGCCCGCCTGAGACCCACCGGCCGAGCCGGCGACCATCCCCCACGGACGACCGCGAGGCCCCTCCCATCGGGCGGGGCCTCGCACTTCCTGGCCGCTCCGCTCAGCCGATCCCGCGTCCCTTCTCGAACACGATCTGGAGGTCCTGGGCGATGCCGGTCGCGAACCCTCCTTCGCTCAGGGCGAGGTAGTACTCCCAGGTCCGGATGAACCGCTCGTCGAAGCCGAGCGCGCGGACCGCGTCGGCCTGCGCGAGGAAGCGGACACGCCACTCGCGCAGCGTCCGGGCATAGTGGGGCGCGATGTCCTCGACGTTCCGGACGAGCAGCCGCGTCCCGTGGGTCGCGCGCTCGATGACCGCCAGCGACGGGCACAGGCCGCCCGGGAAGATGTACGTCTGGATCCAGTTCGCGCCGCGCCGCTGGGCGTCGTACGCGACGTCGGGGAAGGTGATCGACTGGAGGCTGAGCCGGCCGCCGTCGACGAGGGCGCGGTCGCACGTCTCGAAGAACGTCGCGAGGTACTCGGCGCCGACCGCCTCGAGCATCTCGATCGAGACGATCGCGTCGTAGGTTCCGGTCACCTCGCGGTAGTCCTGCAGCTGGATGTCGACGAGGTCCTCCAGGCCGGCCGCCCGGACCCGCTCCCGGGCGAGGTCGTGCTGCTCCTGGGAGATCGTGATCGAGGTGACCCGGCAGCCGAGCTCCCCCGCGGCATACAGCGCGAAACCGCCCCAGCCGGAGCCGATCTCCAGGACGTGCTGTCCGGCCGTCAGGCGGGCGCCCTCGGCGATCATCCGGTACTTGTTCCGCTGGGCCTCGCCGAGCGACTGCTCCGGCGTCGCGAAGACCGCGCTCGAGTACGTCATCGTCTCGTCGAGGAAGAGCCGGTAGAAGTCGTTGCCCAGGTCGTAGTGGGCGGCGATGTTCCGCCGACTCTGGGCGAGGGTGTTCCGGCGGGCCCGGTGGGCGATCGTCCGCGGGACCTGGAGCGGGACCCGCCACCATCCCTCGGAGAGGGCCAGCGCCGAACGGTTGATCGCCGCGAGCTCCACCAGCGCCTCGAGATCCGGGCTGCTCCACAGGCCGTCCGTGTACGCCTCCCCCGCCCCGGTCTCGCCGTGGAAGAGCATCCGGACCGCCGCCTCGCGGTCGTGGACGCGGATCTCGGCGGCCCGGGACGAGCCCGGGTCGCCGAAGACGCGACGGGACCCGTCGGGCAGCACGACGTCGAGCCGGCCGACCCGGATCCTGGCCGCCGCCGCGAGCACGATCCGCTCGGCCGCTCGAGCGAGCAGGTGGTCGGGGATCGCCCCGACCCGTCCGACGCCGCTCAGTCCGAGCCGTGGGCGGGCGGTCATCGGGTCGCCTCGCCATGCCGGACGGCCTCGCCGTGCCGGACGGCCTCGCCGTGCCGGACGGCCTCGCCGTGCCGGTGGAACCGCGCTCCCCGGCGCCACAGCTGGAGGGCGTGCCAATGGATGAGGGCCACCGTCCGGTGGGTCATCAGCGGGTGGCGGACCAGCATCCGGGTCAGCGTACGGCTGGACAGCGGTCGTCGGTCGAGGACGAGGCTGGTGGCCAGCAGCGGACGACCGTCCTGTCGCTCGTTGATCGCGATCCGGAGTCGGCCCGGCTCGTCGCGCACATGCACGGTGTACTGCGCCTCCATGTCGATGAACGGCGACACGTAGAAGGCCTTCGCCATCGCGCCATCGAACCGGCTGCCGTCGTTCGGCCGCGCCCCGGTAGCTCGCGGCTCGCCCAGGCTCGGCTCGGCGGCTCGCGGCTCGGCCGCGCTCGGGAAGAGCGTATACAGGTGCCGTTCGAGATGCGTGTTGTGGACCTCCACGACGACCACCCGGAGGACCCCGGCGCCATCGCGGCAGAGGTAGAAGCTCGCCGGGTTGAAGACGTAGCCCAGGATCCGCGGACTCGTCACGAGGGTGATCCGCCAGCCGTCCGGATCCAGGCCGTGTCCGGCGAGGTGCGCGCGGATCGCCGCGGGGAGGTCGTCGGCCGGCGTCGGCAGGTGGTCGCGGTCCCGGAAGGCGACGACGCCCGGGCGATTGCGGCCGAGCAGCCTGACCCGGCGCGGCACCTCGTCGAGCTCGGCCAGGTCCAGGGCGAGATACCAGACGTCGTGCTCGAGCTCGTAGGTGAACGGGCTCGACCGTCGGTGACGGACCTTGCCCTCCAGGAGATGCGATCTCACGCCGCGCGCTCCTCCGCTGCCCCGGCGAGCATCTCCGCGACCTGGTAGCCGGAGCGGCAGCCGTCCTCGTGGAAGCCGTAGCCGAGATGGGCGCCCGCGAACCACGTCCGGCGCCGACCCTGGAGGCCGGCGATCCCGTCCTGGGCCGCGAGCGTCTGGGACGTGTAGAGCGGATGGCTCATCGCCCGCTCGACGATGACCCGCTCGGTCCGGAGCCGATCGCCCGGGTTCACCGACACGAAGTACTCGACGGGACCGCCGAGCGACTGGAGACGGTTCATGTGGTAGGTCATCGTGAGCCTGTCGGCGGGTCGGCGGTGGTCGTCCGTGTCGACGTTCCACGACGCCCAGGCCCGCCGCCGGCCGGGCATGACCCCCTCATCCGTGTGAAGGACGACCCGGTTCGTCGAGTACTCGAACGCCCCGAGCACGGCTCGCTCGCGGTCGTCGGCATCCCGGAGCAGGCGGAGGGCGTCGTCGGCATGGGTCGCCATGACCACGGCATCGAACCGCTCGCTCGCCCCGTCCGCGGTGTGGACGGTCGCGCCGAGATCGTCCCGGGCGACCCGCACGACGGGCGAGCCGGACCGAACGGTCCCGCGGGGCAGGCCGGCCACGATCCGGTCGACGTAGGTCCGGGAGCCACCCCGGATCACCCGCCACTCGAGCGACCGCCGATAGCCGATGAGCCCGTGGTGGTCGAGGAACCGGAGGAGGTAATCCACCGGGAACTCGAGGATCCGCCCGGGCGCGGTGGACCAGACGGCCGACGTGATCGGGACGAGGAAATGCTCGCGGAAGCCGGCCCCGAACCCGCGGTCCGCGAGGTACTCACCCAGGGTCGCCCGGGTGGGCTCGGGCGCGTCGAGGGTCGCCCGGGCGTCGCGGTAGAACCGCAGGATGTCGGCGAACATCCGGAGATGGGCGGGCCGAGCCAGGGCGGTCGGCTGGGCGAAGAACCCGGGCATCCCGCGCGAGCTGAACTCGAGGTCGCAGGCCCGGCACGTCGAGCCGAGGGACATGTCGCTCGGCTGGGTCGCCACACCGAGCTCGGCCAGCAGACCGACGAACCGCGGGTAGGTGTGCTCGTTGTAGACGATGAACCCGGTGTCGACGGCGAGCGGCCCGGCGGGCGTCACGACGGTCTCCGTCCGCGTATGACCGCCCGGCGTGGGATCGCCCTCGAACAGCCGGACCTGGTGCTCCCGGGCCAGGAGATGGGTCGCGGTGAGCCCGCTGATCCCGGCTCCGACGATGCCGATCCTCATGCCGCGTCGCGCCCGTCCGTCGTGCCTGCCGCCGACATCGCTGCCTCCGAAGGTGCGGGTCCCTGGCGTCGACCTGCTCGACACCGACGAGACCCCGTCACCGGACAGTTCTCGCCGGGCGCCGTTTCGGATTGGTCCGGGCCGATCGATCGGCCCACGGCTGGACCGGGCTCAGCCTCCCGCCGGCGTCGGGCTCGGAGCGCCGAGCCGCTTGATCTCGTGGCAGAGGAGGCAGGTGTTGTCGGCCCGAAGGGCGTGGTCGATCGGCATGTTGCCGACCTCGGACGACTTGTGGCAGTCGCGGCAGCCGAGGCGGTCGTTGATCGCGTGCGGGTACTCCGGCGGGGGCAGGGCGGTCGGCTTGTGGCAGAGCGTGCAGGTGTCCTCGTCCCGGCTGGCCATGCTGGAGGGCAGGTGGGCGTAGGTGCCGTGGCAGTCGAGGCAGTGCTGGTCCTGGACCCGGGCGTGCGGCTGGGTGATCGCCGGCCCCGGCTGGGCGACCTTGTGGCAGTTCAGGCACTCCGCCTCCGGGATCCCCGCATGCCCGGGGGCCGTCCGGCCGAGCTTCTCGTTCGTGTGGCAGACCACGCACTGCCGCCAGCCCTCGAGCGGATGGGCCAGCGCCGGGATGACCTTGACCCCGGCCGAGCCGCCACTCTCGTGGCAGAGCACGCAGCTGTTGCTCGTGGGGATGTGGGCGGGTCCCATGGCGATGAGCTCGAGCGACGCCGACGGCGATGCCCCCGCCTGGGCGGGATGCCCGGCGGTCGAGTTCACCTGGTCGATGATCACGGTCGCGAGCAGGGCGCCCACCGCGAGGACGTTGAAGACGATCAGGATCGCGATCCAGCGCTCCAGGTGGGCCCTGGCCATGAAGCGCCGACCGCGGGGTCGCCGGGCCTCGGTCATCCGACGTCCTCCAGGAGCTCGGGCCCGCCGTCGCGCGACTCGAGGATCTCCTCAGGGGTGGCGAACTTGTAGCCGCTGACGATGCTGGACATCAGCCCGTTCCGCTCCACGTGGTCGACGAGGATGCAGCTGTACACGTGGAAGAGGGCGATCGCCAGGATCGCCCACATCGCCAGGTGGTGGACCAGCCGGATCGCCTGGGGACCGACCAGGTCGCGGAGCCAGCCGAACATCGACGCCCCGGGCTCGGCGCCGAGCAGGCCGTCGAGGGCGAAGCCGGTGATCACCTCGACGAGCAGCAGGAAGAACAGGATGAGGTAGGCCGCGGCGGCCAGCTGATTGTGGCCGAGCACCTTGGGGATCTCACGCCGGACGAACAGGTAGAACCCGGCCTGTCGGAAGATCTCGGTCGCCTGGAACCAGCTGGTCGGGATGAACGCCGTCCAGCGCGCGAACCGGTTGCCGGCGAGCAGCCAGATGGTCCGGACGAGCCCCGAGGCGAGCAGGGCGATCGCGGCGACGATGTGGACGGTCCGGATCGTGGTCATCACCGAGCCGCCCGGCGGGATCAGGAACGGATCGGCGATGTACACGCCGGTGACGCTGAGGATCACGATGCAGGTCGCGGTCAGCCAGTGGGTGACGCGGACCGGGACCTGCCAGACGTAGACCCGGCGTCGTCCTTCGGTCAGCTCCGGAGCCACGCCCGCCGCGGCGGTCGGAGCCTCGTCCGGGGCGAGATCCGGGGCACGGTCCCCCGGTGCCGGCGCCCGGAGGGGTTCGGCCGCAGCGGTCATCGTCGGCCTCCATCGCGCACTCGGATCTCGACCGGGCCCCCGTCGGTCCCGTCATAGACGTGCACGGCGCAGGCCGGACAGGGATCGAACGAATGGACCGTCCGCAGGATCTCGACCGGCCGGTCCGGATCGCTCACCGGCGTGCCGATGAGCGCCTCTTCCGTCGCCCCGCGCCGGCCGCTGGCATCGCGGGGCGAGGCGTTCCAGGTGCTGGCGTCGACGACCTGGTAGTCGGCGATCCGCCCGTCGGCGATCGAGACCCAGTGCCCGACGGCGCCTCGTGGCCCCTCGCCGAGCGACCAGCCGGTCGCCGACGACGGCCAGGTGGCGGGCTCCCACCGGCGGAGATCGGCGACGGCCAGGTCTCCGCTCGCGAGGGTCGCCTTGAGCTCCCGGATCCAGGTGTCGAGCTGGTCGACGACCACCTGGGCTTCGACGGCCCTGGCGAGGGTCCGGCCCAGGGTGCTCGACAGGGCCTCCGCCCCGAGACCCAGGCGGGCCGCGACGTCGTCGACCCGGTCCCGAACGTCGCCCCGACCCTCGACGTAGGCCACCAGGATCCGGGCGAGCGGACCCACCTCCATCGGCTCCTCGCGGTAGCGCGGCGCCTTGAGCCAGCTGTACCGGTCGGAGTCCGCCAGGGTGGTGAATGGTGGTTTCGGCCCGGCGTACCGTGGATCGGTCAGCCCGACAGAGGGGTGCAGGAGCGCTCCGTCATCGCTGCCGTAGGTGTACCAGGAGTGAGCGACCGTCTCGCCGACGTCGACCTGGTCGACCGACTCGACCTTGGCCAGGTCGCCGCCCATGATCCGACCGCGCGGCAGCAGGAGCCGCGGCGCCGCACCGTCGTCGAGTGGGAACTCGCCGTACGAGAGGTAGTTGCCGATGCCCCGACCGATCCGCGCCCAGTCCGGGTAGGCGCGAGCGATCGCCAGGACATCGGGGACGTAGACCTCGTCGACGAAGGCCTTGGCCTCCGCGACGACCGCCGACATGAGCGCCAGGCCCTCGGTGCTCAGCGCGGACGGAGCGCGCGGATCGATCTGGGCCGGATGCTCGCCGGGTTGGACCGGGGGCGGCCCACCCCACGGGACCGGGACGGCCGCGCCGCCCATCAGCCAGGTCTGGGGGTGCGGGCTCTTGCCTCCCAGGAGCGTCTGCATCTGGATGATCCGACGCTGCCAGTCGAGCGCCTCGAGATGGTGGGCCATCACCAGCAGGGCGGTCTCCGGTGATGTCCGCGCCGACGAGCGGCCGGGTCCGTCGTCGACGAACGGCCCGGACCCGCCGGATGCGACGAAGGCCGCGAGGCGGTCGCGGGCGGCCTTGAAGTAGGCGGTGTCCGATCGTCCACGGGTGCTGGTCGATCGGGCCAGGGTCGAGGTCGCCGCAGGGTCGGCGGTCAGCGCCGACGTCGGGTCGATCCAGTCGAGGGCGTGCCGGTGGTAGAAGTGGACCACGTGGTCCAGGACGAACTCGGAGCCGATGAGCAGGTTCCGGATCGACCGCGCGTTGCGCGGGATCGTCACGTCGAGGGCGTCTTCCACGGCACGAACCGAGGCGAGCGCGTGGACGCCCGAACAGGCGCCACAGATGCGCTGGGCGAGCAGCCAGGCCCCGCGCGGATCGCGGCCTCGCAGGATGGGCTCCATGCCCCGGAACATCGTGCCGGAGCTCCAGCTGTCACGGACCACGCCATCGGCGAGGTCGACCTCGATCCGCAGGTGACCCCCGACGCGGGTCACCGGGTCGATCGCCAGGCGGGTCATCTCAGCCCACCTCCGGATCGCCGGCGGGCTCGACCGTCCCGTCGGCATCGGCGGTCGCCGGCTCGATGTCGGTCAGTGGCGGACTCGCCTGCGTCCCGGCCTCGGAGACTCCGGGTTCGGCGAGGGACGCCGACCCACCGCCTGGTCCCGGCTCCGCGACGACGGAGGGCTCCGGGTCGGGGACCGAGCCCGGCGCTCCGCCCACGGGGGCGGAGGCCTCGACGTCGTCGGCAGCGGCCGGTCCCGCGGCGACCTCCGTGGCTCCGGCGATCCGTTGCCCCGCGACGCCGGTCCGATGCTGCCGGACGGCGCTCGCGCCACCGTGCACGACGGTCAGGGCCGCGACCCCGCCGACGAGCGCCACGCCCAGCTGGTCCGCAGAGATCGACGGCGCGAAGGGCAGCGGCGACGGCAGCCGCGCGTACGGCGGCCCCATCGCGTCCCAGAACCCGGCGGTCGTGCAGCCGATGCAGCCGTGACCGGCCTTGACCGGCCAGCTCGTGCCATCGGCGAACCGGACGGTCGGGCAGTTGGCGAACGCCTCCGGGCCCTTGCAGCCCATCTTGTAGAGGCACCAGCCCTTCTGTGACCCCTCGTCGCCCCAGGCCCTGACGAACTCGCCGAACTCGAAATAGGCGCGCCGCTCGCACTGGTTGTGGATGAGGCCGCCGTAGGCGAAGAGCGGCCGATGGCGAGCGTCGGTGGCAGGCCAGGCCTTGAAGGTCAGGTAGTGGACCACGGTGGCGGTCAGGTTGGCGACGTTGATCGGGCAACCGGGAAGATTGATGAGCGGGGCGTCCGACGCGACCTGTCCCGCCCCGACCGCCCCGGTCGTTCCGCCCGAGGCTCCCGGGGCCCCGCCATCGAAGGCGCACGAGCCGACCGCGATCGTCGCCATCGCCCCGCCGCAGACCTCGCGGGCGACATCGCCGAAGGCACGCCCGCCCACCATGCAGGCGACACCGTCGTCGCCGAGCGGGATGGCCCCCTCGATGACGGCGATGTAGCCGTTCGGCGCCGCCTCCATCGTCCGGACCCGGGCGAGCTCGGCCGAGGCTCCGGACCGGGCCATGATCGTCTGGTCGTAGTCGACCGACAGGACCTCGAGGAGCAGCTCGGCGGTCGTCGGGTCCGACGCCTGCATGAACGCCCTGGTCTCGCCCCCGCAGGCCTGGCCACGGAGCCAGATCACCGGGATCCTGGGCGCCGCGGTGACCGCCGCCGCGATCCGCGGCGCGTAGGACATCGGGAGGGCCAGGGTCGTGGCCATCGCGGCCGAGAACTTGAGGAAGGTGCGACGGGACATCCCGCGCTGGACCATCGCGGCGTAGAGGCCGTCGTCATGTCCCGTCTTCAAGCTCGTTACTCGCGGCTGGCAGCCTGACGAGGCTGCGACCGAGACGCGTCACCGGGGGGCGCCGTTCGCTCCCTTGCCGTCGACTATGGACGAATGCCGGCCGTCGGTGACGAGCCACACCGCCCCGTCCCGGGAGCCCAACGGCATCCCAAAGTCGGGGCGTTCGGACGCCTCCGTATCGAGCCGGCGCCCGCGTGCGCCCGATGGAGTGGCCAGGGACGTCGGGTCAGTGCGACCCGCCTGCGATCGGCGTCCTAGCGCTGCCCGATCGCGGCGGCCTCGCCGTCGACGAGGCGAAGCAGGTCGATGGTGTCGCTCAGGTGGGCGTTGAAGATCCGGCGCGCGACGTCCAGCAGCTCGAAGAGCTCGGGGTCGGGAACGCGATAGATGATGGTCGTCCCGCGGCGCTCGGTGGCGAGGATGCTCCGCCCTCGCAGGACCGCCAACTGCTGCGATACCGACGAGCCCGGCGCGCCGGTCGCCTCCTGGATCTGGGTCACGCTCAGCGGGCCCCCGCGCAGGAGCTCGAGGATCCGGATCCGGAGCGGGTGGGCGAGCGCCTTGAAGAACTCGGCCTTGAACTGGCGGAGGCGCTCCTCGTCCTCACCGCGCGACCGTTCTCGTGCCATCGTCGGAACACCTCTGTCAATCGACCCAAGATCATGCGTGTCTTGCAACTTTAGAAGATATGGGCAACGGTGCGGTCTTGGATCACCGCCCGGCGACATGGCCTGGCGGGTGCTGGCTCGAGTATCTTACAATTCCTGAAGATTGTCTAGCTGCTATCTTGCAGAACAACGGAAACTGCGATAGAGTAGGTGGCCATGCAGGACGGCGCACGCGACATCGACATCGACTTCGTCCCGAAGCGTCGTGTGGCTGGAGGTCCGTGGGCAGTCGCGCTCAACGAGACAGCGGCTACCGACGACGTCAAGGTGACCCTGCTCGCGCTCGCGGTCGTCGACGACATCATCCGCATCTCGGGCATCATCCAGGTCATCCGCCGCCCCGATGTTCGGTTCTCGAACATCCCGGCGCTGATCCTGGCTCCGCTCGATGGCCCACCGCTCGGTCTGCTCGGGGCGCACGTGCTGCCCAATGGCAGGAAGGTCTGGGTGTCCTGGACCTACGAGCGACCAGCGCAGGTCTGTACCGAGTACGAGGGCCGGATCGACGGCATCGAACTCGCCTATCGCGCCGGCGGTGTGGTTCAGGTGGCCATGCCGGGACCATGGGTCTTCAGGTTCGCGATCCGGAACGGGCGCGGGTTCCAGGGTCGATCCGATCAGGACGAGTCTGCCTAAGGAGGCGTGATGAGACTGTCGACCTTGCTCAAGGAGGCAGGCGCGGCATCGCCCATGCACCGCATCGAGTGGCGTGACCCGATAGCGGCCCACGGCGCTCGAGCCATCGAGGGTGTCCGACCCTGGCTGGCGGACCCGGTTCTCGCGGCGTTCGCGATCCGGGTGGTCGAGCGCGCCGGCACGAACGGCGAAGCCGCTCTCGCCGCGCAGGTCCTGCGTTCTTCGCGTTCCACCGCCCCTCCGGCCGTCATGGGCGACCTGGATTGGGCCCTACAGCGGCTGCGTCTCCGGGCGAACGGCCCCGTGCCGCGGAGCGCGTCTCCATCCCTGGCCCCCTCTGTCGCCAGGCCGGTTCGTCGGCAGCGTCCGTATCTGTCCACGGTGGTCGCCCGCCGACGCGCCCGCTGACTCGGCTGTCGCGATGGAAGACCGCTCGCTTGCCGGACTCTCCCCACCTCCGCGCACGATCCGACGGTTGGCCACGAGATGCGTGAGGTCGACATGAACCGCACCGACAGTGAACGGCGGGCCGATGTCGGCGCTCGACCTGCCACTCCCGCGACGAACGATCGGTCGGCGTCGCCGAAGCAGACTGGGAGCTCGCGCGGCGAGGCCCCGGCACCCCATCGCCCTTCGGGCCGGTACCGGCTCATCGTCGTCCCGGACATGACCGCGCTCGCCCGAGAAGTCACCCGGCGATCGAGAGGGAGCGGTGAAGGTGCCTGACGCGACCGACACGTTCGGCCTCGCCGCGTGACACGGCCGCGTGACGCGCGAAGAGCCACGTGACGCGCGAAGAGCGAGTCGGCGCGGTCGACGCTCGAGCGGATGGTGGGAGACGGTTCGCCCCGGCGGCCAGATGCGCCCGAGCGATCAACGATCCCTCGTCGAATCGCTCGTCCTGCCGCGTTCTGCAGACTTCAAGACTTTGAAGATATAGTAGGAAGGCCGGCGCCGCGATCTCGTTCTCGCGGGTGACCGCAGCGAGACGGAGGATTGAGCCGGCATGTCGATCGCGAGCGCACTGGGAGAGGCCACCTCCGGGCCGCTCCTGACGGCGATCGCCGGGCTGCTGGCGCTCTCGACCATCTCCGCGATCGGTCCGCGACGGCGGGCGAATCCACTCGGACTGTCGCTGGGTCTGTCGGCCATGGCGTGCGTCGGCATCTTCGTCCTCGGAGTCCTGACCGTGGCGTCCGGGATCCCCGTGGTCGCGAACGCCGGGGACGTCCTCGGCTTCGCCCCGATCGACGTCCGCTACGACTCGCTCGGTGGGCTCTTCCTGATCGCGCTCGGGGCGGCCGGGGTCGCCAGCTCCGTCTTCGGGATCGGCTACCGGGGCCACGGCGGGACCGTGCCAGATCGGACAGCCGCGGCCTACCCGGTCTTTGTCGCCAGTCTCGCGCTTGTCTTCGGCGCGGCCGACGTGTTCGCATTCCTGTTCGCCTGGGAGCTGATGGCGTTGAGCTCCGCGATCCTCGTGCTCGGGTCTCGGCCTGACCGGGAGGTCGCTCGAGCCGGGTACCTCTACCTTGCGATCACCCACCTCGCGACGGCCGCACTCATCGTGGCGTTCGCGATCCTCGCCTCGACTGCGGGCACGATCGCCTTCTCCTCGTTCGGTTCGGCGGCGGCCGGCCTGAGCCCTGAAGGGCGAAGTCTCGTGTTCGTGCTGCTGCTCGTGGGTTTCGGCACGAAGGCGGGAGCCATCCCCTTCCACGTGTGGCTCCCGCGAGCCCACCCGGTCGCACCATCGCACGTCTCGGCGCTGATGTCGGGCGTGATGATCAAGGCCGGCGTCTACGGGATCGTGCGCTTCGGGCTCGAGATCCTCGGTCCAGGTCCTCAATGGTGGGGCCTCCTCGTCCTGGCCATGGGAGTGGCATCGGCAGTGCTCGGGGTGCTCTATGCGCTCATGGAGCACGATCTCAAGCGACTCCTCGCCTTCCACAGCATCGAGAACATCGGGATCATCCTGATCGGCGTCGGGGTGGCCATCCTCGCCTTCGGCGAGGGAGCGACCGCCGTCGCCGGGGTCGCCCTCACGGCGGCGCTGTTCCACACCCTGAACCACGCCCTGTTCAAGTCGGTCCTGTTCCTCGCCACGGGCTCGATCCAGTCGGCCGTGGGGTCGCGCGACCTCAACGCACTCGGGGGGCTTGCTCGCGCGATGCCGGTGACCGCCCTCGCGTTCGGGATCGGCGCGGCGGCGATCAGCGGTCTGCCGCCGCTCAACGGGTTCGCCAGCGAGTGGCTGACGTTCCAGGGATTGATCGGGGCCGGGGGAGACGGCGACTTATCGCTCGTGGCGCGGTCCGCGGTCCTGCTCGCCGTGGGTGCGCTCGGGCTGACCGCGGCACTCGCGGTGGCCTGCTTCGTCAAGGCCACCGGGATGACCTTCCTCGCGCTGCCGCGCAGCCCGGGTGCCGCGAACGCGAAGGAGTCGGCTCGCCCGATGCGCTTCGCCATGGCGAGCCTGGCGATCGCGTGCGTCGGGGTCGGGATCGCGGCCGGCCCGGTTGCCGCAGCGATCGAGGGCATTTCAGGCGGGGTGGTCGGGCAGCGACCGGTGACCTCGACTGGGCCGGCCGTACCCGTCATCGGCATCGATGCCGTCTACGCCGCCGGCCGACTCGCTGTCCTGCTCTTCATCGTGGCGGGCACCGTATGGTACGTCGCCGTACGAGGACGACAGACCCGCCGGGCCCCGACGTGGACCTGCGGGATCGTGCCCGAGCCGGCGTTCGAATACACCGCGACCAGCTACGCGAAGCTCATCCGGCTGTACTTCGGGTCCGTTCTCCGGCCCGCGCGGGAGGTCACCGTCGAGCTCCACCCGGGTACGCCGTTCCCGCGCACGATCCGATATCACGGCGAGGTCAGCCACGTGATCGACGAGCGTCTCTATCACCCGCTTCATCGCACGGCAGTCGGCGCCGCCGAGCTCATCCGCCGCCTCCAGTCGGGCAGCCTCCAGCTGTACCTCGCCTATTCGGTCGTCGCGCTCGTCGCGCTGCTCCTCCTCGCCCGCTGATGATCGACGCGACCGTCATCCCGACCGTCGTCCTGGGCCTGACCCAGGTCGTGCTCACGCTGCTCATCGCGCCGCTCCTGCTTGGGGTGACGAAGAGGGTCAAGGCGCGCCTCCAGTATCGGCGTGGGCCATCACTCCTCCAGCCGTACCGCGACCTCGCGAAGTGGTGGCAAAAGGAATCGGTCGAGAGCGATGCGGCGAGCCCGTTGACGTCGGCCGCTCCGGCGATCGTCCTCGCTGCGGTGCTCGTCGCCACGATGCTCGTGCCGATCGTCGGTCTGCGACCGCCACTCGATGGCTGGGGCGACCTGCTGGTCGTCGTCGGCCTGATGGCCCTCGGACGCTTCGTCCTCGCCCTATCGGCGCTCGACTCGGGCAGCGCGTTCGGCGGGATGGGCAGCAGCCGCGAGGTCGCGATCGCGACGCTCGTGGAGCCGGCTCTCCTGCTGGCCCTGACGGGCGCCGCGCTGGCGGCCGGATCCACCGATCTGGGCGCGATCGCCGCGATCGGAGCCGCGTCCGGAGTCTCGTGGTACACGCCCGCGCTCCTCCTCGCCGCCGGGGCCTTCGCGCTCGTCGCCGTGGCTGAGACCGGCCACGAGCCCGTCGACAACCCGGATACGCACCTCGAGCTGACGATGATCCACGAGGCCATGCTGCTCGAGGCGTCTGGTCCCCGCCTCGCGGTCCTGATGTATGCCGCCGAGCTCAAGCTCGTCCTGGTCGCTGGGCTCCTGGCTGCCGCGTTCCTGCCGGTCGGCATGGCAGCCGAGCTGACGCCGCTGACACTCCTGATCGCGATCGCCGCGGCCCTCGTCAAGCTATCGGGCGCCGCGGTCCTCCTTGGCGTTCTCGATGCCACCTTCGCGAAGGTTCGGATCCTCGCCTTGCCCGGTCTCCTGGCGATCGCATCGATCGTCGCGGTCGTCGGGCTCGCGACTCGCCTCTGGCTGCCGACGTGATCCTGGATCCACGGTCCGCGAGCGAGTTCGTCGACGTCTGCGCGGCCGGGATCGTCGTGCTCGGCGTCTGGCTTGCCACGACCCGGTCCATCGGCCGCGCGATCTGGCTCGTCGCGATCCAGTCCGCGCTCACCGGTGCCGCGGCGTTGAGTGTCGGCCTGGCCACGGGTGCGGGCCACCTCGTCATCGGGGGGATGCTGGCGATCGGGGTCAAGGGCGTCGTTGTGCCGCTCGTCCTCGGCTCGATCCTGCGCCAGTCCGCGGTCCGGCGCGAGCGACATCCGTTGCTCGGTCCTCGTGTCTCATTCATCGCGGCGGTCGCGATCATCTTCGCCGCGACCGCGGCCGCAGATGGGGCGTCCCTGGGGACGAGCGTCGCGGCCGGGCGCGCCCTGCCAGCGGCGATCGCCGAGGTGCTCACGGGCCTCTTGATCGTGATGACCCGGCGCAAGGCGCTCTCACTGGTCGTTGGCTTGCTCGTGTTCGAGAATGGGATCGCCCTGACCGCGTTCTCGCTGACTTACGGGATGCCGCTCGTCATCGAGCTCGGCGTCCTGTTCGACCTGCTCATCGTGGTCGTCGTCGCGTGGGTGTACACCCGGCGGATGCTCGATGTCCTGGGCAGCACCTCGACCGATCACCTGCGGAGCCTGCGCGGATGATCGAGGTGCTGATCCTGCTCACCGTCGTCGTGCCCACGCTGGCCGGGCTCGGGGCCTGGTTCGCAGATGGACGCCGCGCGTCGGCGTTCGGCGCGGCCGGGCTCGGGACGATGCTCGCCGGCGGGCTCGCGATCGCCGTCGACGTGTTCCACGGCGGGCCGGTGCATGCATTCGAAGGCCTGGTCGTTGTCGATGCCCTCGGGGCGTACTTCCTGGTGCTGGTGGTCGTCGTCGCGGCGATCGCCGGGGCGGGGTCGCCCGGTCACCTCCGACACGAACTGGCAGCCGGGACTCTGGACGATCACGACGTCGGCCGCTACTACGCGCTCCTGCTGTGGTTCGCGGCCGGGCTCGCGGCCGTCCCGCTGCTGGACAACCTGGGGCTCGTCTGGGTCGGCATCGAGGCCACCACGATCGTCTCGGCCCTGCTGGTGGGCTTCGCCCGGACCCCGGCGGCCATCGAGGCCGCCTGGAAGTACCTCATCCTGGGCACGGTCGGGATCGGCTTCGCCCTGCTGGGAACGCTCCTGCTGTACGCCTCGTCGGTGGGCGTCCTGGGGGAGACGAGCGACGCCCTGGCCTGGACCCGCCTCATCCAGATCGCTCCCCATCTCGATCCGGGTCTGGCCCGCCTCGCGTTCCTGTTCGCCCTGGCCGGCTACGGCACGAAGGCCGGCCTGGCTCCCTTCCACACCTGGCTGCCCGACGCCCACAGCCAGGCGCCGAGCCCGATCTCCGCCCTGCTCTCCGGCGCCGCGCTGGCCGTCGCCCTCTATGCGCTGGCTCGCTTCCACCTCGTCACCGTGGGGGCTCTGGGGCCGGACTTCTCCTCGACCCTCCTGGTCGGCTTCGGCCTGTTCAGCCTGGCCATCGCCCTGCCGTTCATCGTCGCCCAAGGTGACCTCAAGCGCCTCCTCGCCTACTCGTCGATCGAGCACCTCGGGCTCGCCACCCTTGCCCTCGGCTTCGGCGGCCACCTGGCACTGCTGGGCTTCAGCCTCCACCTGTTGAGCCATGGCCTGGCTAAGTCGACCGTCTTCCTGGCCGCGGGACGCCTCGTCAGCGAGCGGGGAAGCCGGCGGATGGGCCGACTGGGAGGTAGTCTCGAACGCTCACCGGTCGACGGGCGCGCCCTTGTCGTGGCCGCGCTCGTGCTCGCCGGTCTGCCGCCGTCGGGGATCTTCGTGGCCGAGCTGGCGATCATCCTGGGCGGGGTGCAGATGGGCTGGGGCCTCGCTGCCGCCGCGGCGGCACTCCTCCTGGCCCTTGCCGTGGCCGGTCTCCTGTTCCACGTGGTCCGGGTCTCGACGGGAACGTCGACGTCCCCGGCCGAACATCAGGGCGGGAGCGGACGCTGGGCGATCCTCCTCGCGGCGCCCCTGACCGCGGTCGTGGTGGCCGGGATCTGGACGCCGTCGCCGTTGGCCGCAGCGCTCGAGCAGGTGGCCCAGGTGCTGGGTGGCGGTCGTGGCTGAGCCGACCGCCGGCGGCTCGCTCGCCGGTGGCGAGCCCGTGGAGTGGGTCGAGGCGGAGTCCCTCGGGCCGCGGGTCGCCGAGCTCGTCGCCGTCGGTGGACGGTTCGTCATGCTTGTCGGGCTCGACCAACGCTCGGTCGGTGGTGACGGCCTGGCAGTCGAGGCCGTCGTTGCCAGCCCTGACAGGGGCCTTGCCCGGCTCCGAATCCGGTTGCCGCTCGAGGAGCCGGCGTATCCGTCGATCACGCCGCTCGTGCCGGCCGCTCAATGGGACGAACGCGAGGCGAAGGATCTGTTCGGGATCGTTCCGGTCGGACACCCCGACCCGCGCCGGCTCGTCCTCCACGAGCGCTGGCCGCGAGGCTACCATCCGCTCCGCAAGGACGTCCCGGGTGATCGTCGGCCAGCCGAGGCCGAGAGGCACTTCGTTCCGTTCGAGGTCCACGGCGAGGGCGTCTACCAGCTCCCGGTCGGGCCGATCCACGCCGGCGTCATCGAACCCGGGCACTTCCGCTTCTCAGCCATCGGCGAGCGAGTCCTCCACCTCGACGCTCGCCTCTTCTTCACTCATCGCGGCCTGGAGAAGCTGGTCGAAGGCCGCTCGCTCGACGCGGCGTTGCCGATCGTCGAACGGGCTTGTGGCGTCTGCACCGTCACCCACGCGCTCGCGTATGCCCAGGCCGTCGAGCAGCTCACGGCCACGGAGATCCCGCCCCGGGCTCGCTGGGCCCGGGTGGTCCTCGCCGAGCTGGAGCGGCTCTACAACCATGTCGGCGACCTCGGGAACATCTGCGCCGGGATCGGCTTCCAGCCCGCGGTCTCACGGATCGGCTGGCTCAAGGAGCGGCTGCTGAGGGTCAACGATTCGCTGACCGGCCACCGCTACCTGACCGGGGTCGTCGCTCCCGGTGGGCTCCTGATGAACCTCGATCCGCGCGGCCTGGCGGCCCTGCCCGATGCGCTCGATGCGATCGGCTCCGAGCTCTCGGGGGCGGTTCGCGCGGTCGTCCGCTCCGAGGGTGTGATGGCGCGACTGCACGGCACGGGCATCGTGACCGCCGAGGCGGCGGTCGCCTTGGGCGCGGTCGGTGTCGCGGCTCGAGCCAGCGGGCTCGGCATCGATCTCCGGCGGGACCGGCCGTACGACGCATACGACGAGCTGGACGTGGCCCTGGTGACCGCGTCTACCGGCGACGTGGCGGCCCGCTTCCACGTCCGCGCCCAGGAGGCCCACGAATCGCTCCGACTGCTCAGCGAGGCGCTGAGGCAGCTTCCGAAGGGGGCCGTCAGCAGACCGATGGGCCGGATGCCCGTCGCTGGCGACACGGCTCTCGGCGCCGTCGAAGGCCCGCGAGGCGCCTCCTGGATCTGGCTCCGGGCAGGTGCGGACGGCACCGTCGACCGCCTGCGCCTGCGGTCGGCCTCGTTCGCCGACTGGCCGGTCGTCGCCGCCGCCGTCCCAGGGAACCTGGTGCCGGACTTCCCGTTGATCAACAAGAGCTTCGAGCTCTGCTATGCCTGCACGGATCGCTGACGATGCCGCTCGACCTCTTCGATCGGATCCTCCGCCCGCTCCGCAGCGGACCGGTCACGAGTCGCTATCCGACCCGTCCGGCGGATGTGCCGCCGGCGACACGCGGCCTGCCCGAGTTCGATGCGGCGCGCTGCGACGGGAGCACCGCGTGCGTCACGGTCTGTCCCACCGGGGCGATCCGCATGACCGGAGTCGCCTGGTCGCTCGACGCCGGAGCATGCGTGTTCTGCGGAGCCTGTGCCCGGGCCTGTCCTCGCGACGCCATCCGACTCGGCCCGCGGTTCGAGCTGGCCGTCCGCGAGCGCGCCGACCTCGTGATCGAGCACGATCGGAGGGTCGCGCCATGACGGGGCCGAGCCCATCCGTCATCCCGTCCGACGAGGTCCTGGCGGCCCGTCGATTGCGCGTCGCCATCCAGCGGACGCTCGGCCGTTCCCTGCACGTCCGCCACCTCGACGCCGGGTCGTGCAACGGCTGCGACTGGGAGATCGCCGCCCTGCTCAATCCGTACCACGACGTCCAGCGTCTCGGGATCGACTTCGTCGCCTCGCCACGTCATGCCGATCTGCTCCTCGTCACGGGGATCATGACCCGCAACCTCGAGGAGGCCGCGTTACGGACGTACGAGGCGATGCCGGAGCCGAGGCTGGTCGTCGCGACCGGGGCCTGCGCGATCAGCGGCGGCGTCTTCGCCGGGACCTACGCCGGCCGTGACGGCATCGCCGAGGTCCTGCCGGTCGATGTCTTCGTGCCCGGCTGTCCGCCCCGCCCCGAAGCCCTCATCCATGGTCTCTTGGTGGCGATGGGGCGGATGGCGCCCTTCGCCAGCGAACGAGCGATCGAGCCCACGCCCGGGGGCCGACTTCAGCTGACGATCGTCCCGGATCGGGCGCCGGTCAGTCGTGCGGGAGGAGCGTCTCCGCCTGGAAGAGGTTGATCCCGCTCTCGATGAGGTCGAGGAGGCTGCGGGCCGTCCGCTCCTCCTCCACCTGCTCATCGATGAACCACTGCAGGAACTGGAGGCTCCGGTGATCGCCGGCGTCCAGGGCGACGCTCGCCAGCTTGTCGAACCGGGCCGTGACCGCGAGTTCGCTGGCCAGGGACGCCTCGACCGCCTCCTTCGCCGAGCGGTACCGGGTAGTAGCCGACTTGAGCGCCGGAAGGTCGAACTTCACATCGTTGTCGATGAGGAAGGCGATGATCTTCTCGGCGTGCTGAGCCTCCTCGAGCGCCTGTCCACGGAAGAGCCTGGCCCAGCCCGAGAGGCTCTGGCGCTCGAAGTAGATCGAGATCCCGAGGTACTTCTGGTGGGCGCCGAGCTCACTCCCGATCTGCTCGACGAGGAGCTTCGCCACGTGCTCGCTGATCACCGCATGCCTCCCGACGTCAACCCTGTCACGTGGATGTTCTCACGTCTGCCCCGAGGTCCGATCCGCCCCATGGTCGCGGAGGCTCCTGCTGCCCGCTCCAGGAGGCGGTCCGATCCCCGGGACGCTCCACGGTAGTGCCGATGGACCGGAGACGGGTCCATTCGGCCCGCGACGACGGCGGGGTCCGGTGACTAGGCTGACCCGGATCGGGATCGGCGCCGCCAGCCCGGTGTCCGATGCCCGCTCGGGCGAGGAGAGACGATCCGATGAACCAGACCGCCAGCTTGAATGCCGTCCAGACCGCCAGTCTGCATCTCGGCGAGCGCGTCATGGACCTGCCGGTCGTCGAGGCGACCGAGGGCCAGTCCGCCGTCGACGTGTCGAGCCTGCTCAAGGATGCCGGGGTCGTCACCCTCGACTACGGCTTCGCGAACACGGCCGCCACCCGGAGCTCGATCACCTTCATCGACGGCGATGCCGGGATCCTGCGCTACCGGGGCTACCCGATCGAACAGCTTGCCGAGCGCTCGACCTTCCTCGAGACGGCCTACCTGCTCATCTACGGCGAGCTGCCGACCGCCGCGCAGCTCGAGACCTGGACGACCGCGATCGGCCGCCACACCCTCCTCCACGAGGAGTTCCGGCGCTTCTTCGACGGGTTCCCGAAGGACGCCCACCCGATGGGCATCCTGGCCTCGGCGACGGCCGCCCTGTCGACGTTCTACCAGGACTCCGAGGACCCGTTCGACCCGGAGGACGTCGAGATCAGCACGATCCGACTGATGGCGAAGATGCCGACGATCGCGGCCTGGGCGTACAAGAAGTCGATCGGCCAGCCGTTCATCTATCCGGACAACGCGCTCGACTTCGAGAGCAACTTCCTGCGGATGATGTTCGCCGTCCCGACCGAGCCGTATGTCGCCGATCCGGTGGTCGCCGGGGCCCTCCGGACGCTCCTCCTCCTCCACGCCGACCACGAGCAGAACTGCTCCACGTCCACGGTCCGCCTCGTCGGGTCGAGTCACGCCAACCTGTTCGCCTCGGTCTCGGCCGGCATCTCCGCCCTGTGGGGGCCGCTCCACGGCGGCGCCAACCAGGAGGTCCTGGAGATGCTCCGGGCGATCGCCGCCGACGGCGGCGACGTCTCGAAGTACGTGGCCCGGGCGAAGGACCACGACGATCCGTTCCGGCTGATGGGCTTCGGCCACCGGGTCTACAAGAACTACGACCCGCGGGCCCGGATCATCAAGGAGGCCTCGGACCGGCTCCTCGAACGGCTCGGGGTCCAGGACGAGCTGCTCGACATCGCCATCGAGCTGGAGCAGGTGGCGCTCAGCGACGAGTACTTCATCTCCCACAAGCTCTACCCGAATGTCGACTTCTACAGCGGGCTCATCTATCACGCCCTGGGCTTCCCGACCTCGATGTTCACCGTCCTGTTCGCGATCGGTCGGGTCCCCGGCTGGATCGCCCACTGGCGCGAGATGATGCGCGACCCCGGATCGCGGATCGGCCGACCTCGCCAGCTCTACACGGGGGCCCGCGAGCGCGCCTATGTGCCGATGGCCGATCGCTGAAGCGGACGCCGGGTCGGCAGCCGCACGCGGCCGCTAGACTGGTGGGGCCGTCCCCGGCCCAGCACTGGAGATCGACCCGGTGATCCATCGACCTCGGCCGGCCTCGCCGGGCCTCTCGCACGGCCGTCACCTCGGGGCGCTGGGTCGCGACCGCCCTCCTCGTCGCCGGCTGCGGCTCGTCGTCCGGTGCCTCGCCCCAGGCGAGCGCCGCCGCCTCTGCGCTGCCGGCCGGCACCTACACGTCGCGGGTCTTCCAGCCGGCCGTGACCTTCACCCTGCCGGCCGGCTGGGACAACCCGGCCGACTCGGCGGTCTACTTCCAGATCCGGCCGGCGGGCTCGGATGTCGCCGGCATCCACCTGTTCCGCGACCCGAAGCCCGCGTCCCAGGATACGAGCTGTCCGGACACGGCCCAGGCCGGCGTGACGAGCGGGACCTCGAAGGATCTCGTCGCGTGGATCCGTGGGCTGCCCGGGCTGGTCGTCAGCGATCCGACGCCGATCACGATCGGCGGGCTGAGCGGGGTGACGATGGACCTCGGGATCAAGGATGGCTGGACGGCCTCGTGCCCGTTCGCGAACGGCCTGCCGACGGTGCCCCTGTTCGTCGGCGCGAAGGGTGAGTACCGGTGGGTCATCGCCGGGAACGAGCGGCTCCGGCTGGCCGTGCTCGACGCCCCATCCGGCACGGTCGTGGTCGACGTCGACGATTTCGACGGGTCGGTCATCGACAGTCTCCTGGCTGCGGCCGACCCGATCCTCAAGAGCTTCACGTTCGCGAAACCCTGACCCGGATCAGCGACCGGCAGCCGGCAACCACGCCTCCCCGAGGGTGACCCGCCGGACGGCGAGGTCGTCGTCGAGCTCCACGAGATGGGCCAGCTGGCCGACGGCGATCCGGCCCCGGTCGGTCACCCCCAGCAGGGAGAGCGGGTTGCGCGAGGCAGCCGCCGAGGCGGCGGCCAGGTCGACCCCGGACCGGACGAGGTTGCGGAGCGCCGTGTCGAGGGCGATGACCGAGCCGGCGAGGGCCCCGCTCGAGACGAGCGTGCAGCGATCGCCCCGGATCGTCACCTCGAGGCTGCCGACGACCGCGCGGACGGCGTCCGTCCCGGCCGGCGCCACCGCGTCGCTCACGAGGACGACCCGGTGGGCCGGCTTCGACCGGATCACGATCGGCCAGAGCGAGGGGTCGACGTGGTGGCCGTCCGCGATGAGCTCGACGTGGACCGCATCGTCGGTCAACGCCGCGACGGCGAGCCCGGGAGCGTGGTGGTCGACCCCGGTCATCGCGTTGAACAGGTGCGTGGTGCTGGTGGCGCCGGCGGAGAACCCCGCCCGGGCGGCCGCGAGGTCGGCCGCGGAGTGCCCCAGCGAGACCCGGATCCCCCGTTCGCAGCACCACCGGATGAGCTCGATGGCACCCGGTCGTTCCGGGGCGATCGTCATGAGCCGGACCCCGTCGACCAGGGGCTCCAGCCGGTCGGGCGGCACGTCGGCCGGGTCGCGGATATGGTCGGGATCCTGGGCGCCGTGTCGGGCGGCCGCGAGGAACGGCCCCTCGAGGTTCGACCCGAGCGGCGACGACCCGTCAGCCGGCAAATGGGCCATCCACGTTCGCACGGTCGCCACGAAGGCGACGAGATCGTCCATGGCCGCCGTGACCGCCGTCGGCAGGAACGACGTCACGCCGTGGCGGAGCAGCCCGCGGGCCATGCCGTCGAGATCGGCGACCCCGCCCATCGCGTCGTGGCCGCCCCAGCCGTGGACGTGGACGTCGACGAACCCGGGGGCGACGAGCGGACCGTCGCCCCCGGCCCGGTCGATCTCGACCGCGACGATCCTCCCGCCCTCCACGATGAGGCGTCCGGGCGCCACCCGATCCTCGAGGACGAGCCGGCCGGACACGACGCCATCGCCGCCGACAAGCCCCTCGCCGGGTCGTGGCGGCATGGTCATGGGTCGGGGACCACGTTCACCCAGCGACCGGCCCGGGCGCTCTCCGCCACGGCGTCGGCGACGAGCATCCCGCGGTGGCCGTCGGCGAAGGTGGGGTAGACGGGATGCTCGGATGGGCCGCCAGCTGCGACCTCGGCGTAGACGGCACGGTAGAGCGCCTCGCTGATGCGCCTCATGATCGCCCTGCGCTCCTTCCCGGACCGGACCCGCCGGGGCCTCGGGCGATTCTAGTCGGTCGACCGCGCTCGACGACCCGTCCGTGCGCCGGCCGTCATGGCCCGGACCTGCCGTCCGGACCGCGACATCGGGCCGCTGGGGGGTGTCGCCGGACGAAACGGCCGTGCTGGACTATCGTCGTCATCGGATCGTCCCGACTCGGAGGTGGATCGTGCGCGCCCGGATCGTCGTCGTCGCCCTCATCGTCGGGCTGGTCGCCGCCCTGAGCGCATGCTCGAGCGGTGGAGCCAGCGGGAGTCCGGCGGCGGCATCGGCGGGCACCGGCATCACGGTCAGCGGAGCCTGGGCGCGGGCCGCGGCACAGGCCGGGACCGGCGCCGCCTACCTCACGATCGCGAACGGCGGGGCCCAGGCGGATCGCCTGCTGAGCGCGTCGAGCCCGGCCGCGAAGACGGTCCAGATCCACGAGACGATGGCCGACCCGAGCGGGATGACCGGGATGCAGCCGGTGGACGGGATCGATGTCCCGGCCGGCGGACAGGTCGAGCTGAAGCCGGGCGGGTACCACATCATGCTCATGGAGCTGACGAACGCCCTGAACGTCGGCGAGTCGATCGAGCTCACCCTGACCTTCGAGAAGGCAGGGCCGGTCGTCGTCAAGGCTGAGGTCCGCCAGGGCTGAGATGGCCGAGCGCACCGCGTCCCCGGCCCGGGCCAACGACCGCGCCTGGGCGATCCTCGGCGGGATCGCCCTGCTCGCGATCGGCCTGGTCGTCGGCGCGGTGCTCCTCCTCGTCACCGTCGGTCGGGACTGGCTGCCGACGGGGGACGGAGCCGGCGGCTTCCTCTACAACGACGTCCGCGAGGCTCCGCCGATCGAGCTGACCGATCAGGACGGTCGGCCGTTCTCGCTGGCCTCGATGCGCGGCTCTCGGGTCCTCGTTTTCTTCGGGTACACCCATTGCCCCGATGTCTGCCCGGCGACCACCGGGACGGTGGGCAAGGTCCTCGCCGCCGCCGGGCCCTCGACCCGGGCCGTGTTCGTCTCGATCGACCCGGAGCGGGACACGCCTCGATGGCTCAACGAGTACGTCAAGTACATCCCCAAGGGCTTCACCGCCGTGACCGGCTCGGTGACGGGTGTGCGCTCGGTCGCCGACGCCTGGGGCGTCCGCTACGCCAAGGTGGACACCGGGACGCCCGGCGCCTACTCGATGACCCACAGCGCGGATGTCTACCTCGTCGACGCCCGCGGCCGGCTCCGGGCGCACTTCCCGTTCGGGACCACGTCCGATGCGATGCTCTCCGTCGTCCGGACGGTGCCCGCGTGGAGCGCCTCGGTCGGCACATCCTCGACCGCGCCCGCGGCGCCGACCCCGGGAGCATCGGCCGGTGGGCCGATCCCGAGCGCGACACCGGTACCGGGCGCTGCGTCCCCGGTCGCCTCTGCGGCGGTGGGCTCGGCCCGCCTCACCCCGGTCGTCGTCTCGACCTCGGTCTGGGCCGGCGGCGCGAGCCCGGTCATGGTCAACCTGTTCCGGGATGGGATCCCGGTCGCCGACCCGACCGCCCGGACCAGCTTCCAGCTCGTCGGCAGCGACGGGGCACCGAGCGGACCGGCCGTCGCGGCGGTCGCCGTCCAGCCACCGGGCGTCAGCGAGGTCTGGTTCGTCGGGAAGGTCGACATCCCGACGCCCGGACTGTGGACCCTCCAGGTCACCAGCGAGGCCGGCGGATCGGATGCCACCGGCTCGGTGGGGGTGGTGGCCCAGGACCCGGGAGCCACGCCGCGCCTCGGCGGACCTGCGCCCGACGTCCGGACCCCGACGGTCGATGACGTCGGCGGGGATCCGAAGCTCGTGACGACGGATCCCGCGCCGGACCTGCGTCTCTCCCGGACATCGACCGCCGACGCCCGGGCGGGCGGCAAGCCGTACGTCCTCATCGTGGACTCGTACCGGTTCAAGGTCTCGCCGGTCTGCGGCAAGGCGCTGATCATGGCTCGCTACCTGGCGGATCGCTGGCCGGACGTGGCGTTCATCCACCTGGAGCCGTTCCGTTACTCCGTCGTCACCGATACGGCCGTCCTCGATGGGATCCTGTCGGACCCGCCGGTCACGCCGGTCGCGGCGGCCTGGGGCCTGGGCACGGAACCGTGGACCGCCACCACGGTGCCGTGGGTCTTCGTCGTGGATGGGAACGGCACCGTGGTGGCCAAGTACCAGGGCGTCGTCGGCAGCGCCGACATCGACGTCATCCTCTCGATGCTGACGGGGACCCCACCGGGCTGAGCCCCGGGCTGACGCCGCCCACGCTCGCGCTCAGCGGGCGCGCATCCGATTGTTCCTCGGTTCGTGGGTCAGCTCGACCAGGCCGAGCGCCTCGAGGAGCGGCGGAACGTACATCCCGAAGCGGCCCCGGTAGCCCTTGCGGAGCCCGTACCAGCCGCCGACGGGGTTCGAGGCCGAGCGGCCCCACGCCTCGACCGTGCCGTCGGCCGCCGGCTTCTGCTCGTCTGCCGCGCCGAGCGCCATCCAGTCGCCGTGGGCCCGGAGCATCGCCGCGAGATCCTCGACGCAGCGGAGGTGATAGCGGAGCTGGGTCGAGCCCACCTGGCAGACCAGGGCGGGCGGGTCGGCCGATTCGTCGCGCCACATCTGGTACTCGGCGGTCCCCGGCGGCGTCCGCAGGACCCAGGGATCGGACTTCGTGCCGGCGCCGTGGACGTCTGTCGCTGCCATCGCTGCTCCTCCGGTTCGGACGGTCGCAGGAGTCTACGCTCGCGACCGGGCCGGCGGCTTCACCGGGACGGGCAGTGGCCCGGGGCGAGATCCGGGTCGCGGGCCGGGAGCGGTCCGTCGAAGATGGTCCTGACCCGGGCCTGGATCGCCCGGATCTCGGCGGTGTCGAGATGGGACGAGTAGCGCGACGGGACGAAGAGCACCCTGGCGACCCGCCGCGGGTCGACCCGGGCGGCCAGCCGGGCGAGCCCCTGGATGTCGGACCGCGCGATCGTGGTCCACAGCGTGTCGCGCGCGATCCGCAGGAGCCCGGGGACCTTCGGGACGAGCGCGACGGGGTCGAGCTGACGGCGGAGGGCCAGGAGCACCGTCTGCTGGCGCTCCATCCGGCCGTAGTCCGAGTCCTGGTGGCGCGACCGCGCGTAGGCGAGGGCCATCTTCCCGCCCAGGTGCTGGCAACCGGCCGCGAACCGGATGGTGATCAGGCCACTCCCGTCCTCGAGCGGGTAGTACCGGTCCACCAGCGGCTCGGGGATGTCGATCCACAGGCCGCCGAGCTCGTCGACGAGGCGGACGAACCCGGCCAGGTTCACGACCGCCATCCCGTCGAGGCGGACCCCGACGAGCTCCTGGACCGCCCCGGAGACCGCTCGCATCCCGCGGGCGTCGCCGCCGGGGAACGACGCCGGATGGGACATCGCGTAGACGTACAGGGCGTTGAGCAGACCCGGGAAGCGGCCGCCGGCGACGGCCTTCGCGCTCTCGGGCGGGAGCGGGACGCCGACGAGGTTGCGGGGGATGCCGAAGAGGGCGGCGCGTCCCGTCTTCACGTCGACGCTGAGGACGATCATCGTGTCGGTCCGCAGGCTCCACCGATCCGGCCCGGCATCGCTCCCGATGAGGAGCAGGTTCAGCCGGCCGTCCCGCGCCCACCGTGGCGTGGTGGCCGCGACGGGCGTCGCCGTCCGGGTCGGCGTCGCCGACGGACCCGGGGTCGCCGAAGCGCCGGGCGATGCCGAGGCACCGGCCGGATCCGACGCGCCACCGCTCGCGCTCGGGCTGGCATCCCCGCTCACGCTCGGGCTGCCGCTCGCCGCGATGGCGCCCGATCCGGGCGGACCCGGACTCGCCGAGCCGACCGGGGTCGCGCCGGCGACGGCCGAAGCCGGAGCGGAACGGGTCGCCGACGGCGCGGCGGCGGGGGCGGCCGCCGGGGTCGCGCTCGCGACCGATCCATCGTCCGACGCGAAGCTGGGCTCCGGGATCTCGAAGCTGGGCTCGGGGATGGCGAAGCTCGCGTCGGGTCCGTCGCCGATGAACACGGCGCCGAGCGTGTCGCCGGCCTCGGCACCGACGACGCCGACGGTCCCGTGGAGCGCGACCGTCGCCACGAGGACGATCGCGAGGACCGCCGTCGCCAGCACCCGGACGCCGCCGCTGACGGGACGGACGGCCCGGGCGAGACGCTCGGCGTCCACGATGGCCGCAAGGTGCCAGAGGAGCAGGACCGCGTCGACGACCACGACGACGACGATCGTCTCGGGCCGGAGCAGGATGTCGAGGGCCTCGTCCGGCTCCGAGGCGACCGACCAGCCCAGGGTGATGACGACGCCGGCCGTGAAGATGACCGGCAGGGCGAACAGGAGCGCCCGCCCCGGGCGGCCGAGGACCGCCTGGCCGAGACCTGGAAACAGGAACGAGAGCGTCGCGGCGAACGGCGCTGCCCTCACGCGTCCCATCCGATCCACCCGCGACAGCGACGCCCGGTCGGTGACCGGGCCTGACGGCATCGTGCGCCGTCGGAGACCGCCGAGCAAGAGGCGAAGGGTACCGTCGCCGGAGGGCCGGTCGCCGGGTCCGACTCAGCTGCCGCAGGCGGCCGGATCGAGCGGGGTGACCCGGTAAAGGGTCCGGATGAGGGTCGCGGACGGGCCACCGGCACCCACCCGGACCGATGTGACCGGCTCGAGGTGGTACGACCGGAGCACGGGAACGAGGTCCCCATCGGCGAGACGAAGGATGTAGACCGGGCGCTCGCAGACGAGCGACGCGATCCGCCGTTCGCGGGTCCCCCAGCCCTCGTACACGATGTTCGTGTCGTCGACGATCAGGACGTCCGGCCGCCGTCCCTCGACATGCTGGCCGTACCACAGGGCCGTCGACGCATCCCAGGGCGTGAGGATCGCGGCGTCCGCCGGGAGGGCCGTGAACATCGCGTCGACGAAGGCCGGGCCGGACCGATCGCCGCTCCGGTCCGCAGCGGGCAGGTCGCGCACGCCGAGGAGCACCACGAGACCGATCGCGACCCCACCGACGATCGTCCCGGCGTCGAGCCTCCGGACCCCCGACCAGCGGGCTGAGATGGCGTCGGCCAGGCTGTCCACGCCGACCGTCGCCGAGACGGCGAGCAGCAGCCACGGGACCAGGAGGTAATGCTCGAGTCGCAGGTAGCTCGCCCAGAGGTAGCCGCCGAGGACGAGGAGCGCGATGGCGGTGAGCCCGAACGCCGGGCGACGCCGGACGAGCGCCGGCAGCCCGGCCAGGCCGAGCAGCGGCAGGAGCGGCGTGGCCCGGGCGCCGAGCAGCTCCCAGAGCGCGGGGAGCGAGGCGACGAAGTCGGCGGGTCCCTTCGACGAGAGGAAGTCGAACTGGCTCCGGAACTGCTCGCCGGTGACCAGCCAGAGGACCGCGTCGAGGGTCAGCGGGTGGTTGTAGGCGAGCGGTGGCGACGCCGCCGCCGCGAGCGGGATGTACAGGTAGACCGCCAGACCGAGGGCGCCGGTCGCGACCGGGACGAGGACGATCCACGGCCGCTCGAGGATCGCCCGGCGCCCCGCCCACAGGACGAAGCCGACGACGAACGGGGCGATGAACAGGGTGAGCAGGTGGTTCCCGAGGGCGAGCCCGATAAGCAGCCCGCCGATCGCCAGGTCGCGGGCGGCCAGCCGATCCTCCCAGACGAGAGCCCGATGGAGGATGAGGGCGACGAGCAGCAGGTGGAGCGGGTTCACCTCGGCGACGGTCGCCGCGGCCCAGACGGTGCCCACGACCCCGAGGGCCAGCGCGCCGGCCGCGGCGATCAGCGGCCGGACGCCGAGCCGGACGGAGATGAGGACGACCGTCGCGAGGGTGGCCGCCACGAGGATCGCCGACAGGAGGTTCGCCCGGAACGCCACCGAGCCGATCGGGGCGAGCTGGGCGAGCCAGCCCAGCAGGATGTAGGTGGGGTAGCCGGTCGGGTGGGCCACGCCCAGGACGTGGGGCACCACCTGCATCTCGCCCCAGTCCGCGAACGCCACCCCGGGCATGAGCGTGCGCAGGTAGATGACGAAGCCGATCGCCCCGACGCCCCCGGCTGCGAGCCTCGCGTGGACGGGGGCCGCCGTCCGCCGGCTGTCGTTCAGCCCGCAGCCCCCGGCGCGGAGCCGTGGCGGTAGAACGGAACGGGCTCGGGCGGCAGGGGGGTGTCGCCCAGGATGAGATCGGCCGCCTTCTCCGCCACCATCATCACCGGGGCGTAGATGTTCCCGTTCGTGACGTATGGCATGACCGAGGCATCGACCACCCGCAGACCGTCGACCCCGTGGACGCGCATCGTCAGCGGGTCCACGACGGACTCGTCGTCCGTGCCCATCCGGCAGGTGCACGACGGATGGAGCGCGGTCTCGCCATCCCGGGCGACCCAGTCGAGGATCTGCTCGTCGGTATCGACCGAAGGGCCGGGCGACGTCTCGCCCCCGTTGTACGGCTCGAGGGCGGGCTGGCCGAGGATCCGCCGGGCCACCCGGATCGCCTCCACCCACTCGCGCCGGTCCTGGGCGGTGGACAGGTAGTTGAATCGGAGCGCTGGATGGACGGTCGGGTCCCTCGAGACGATCTTCACCGAGCCCCGGGCATCGGAGTACATCGGCCCGACGTGGACCTGGTAGCCGTGGCCCCCGGACGGCGCCGACCCGTCGTAGCGGATCGCCAGGGGCAGGAAGTGGAACATCAGGTTGGGATAGGCGACGTCGTCGTTGCTCCGGACGAAGCCCCCGCCCTCGAAGTGGTTCGTGGCACCCGGCCCGCGGCGGAGGAACAGCCACTCGGCGCCGATGAACGGCCGGCGCCACTTCTGGGTGGCCGACGGCTGCATGGAGACCGGCAGCGTGCAGGCGTACTGGATGTAGACCTCCAGGTGGTCCTGGAGATGCCGGCCGACCCCCGGCAGGTCGTGGACGACGTCGACCCCGAGGGCCTCGAGCTCGACCGCGTCGCCGACGCCCGACAGCTGGAGGAGCTGCGGCGAGTTGATCGCGCCGCCGGCCAGGACGACCTCCCGGGCGCGGATCTGCTCCGTCCGGCCCTTCCCCCTCCGGTACTCGACGCCGACCGCTCGCGTCCCCGAGAAGAGGATCCTGGTCACGAACGCCTTCGTCTCGACGACCAGGTTCGGACGCTTCATCACCGGGTGGAGATAAGCCCCGGCTGCGCTCAGCCGACGGCCGCGTCGGATGTTCCGGTCGAAGGCTGCGAACCCCTCCTGGCGATAGCCGTTGACGTCGTCCGTGGACGGGTAGCCGGCCTGGCGGGTGGCCTCGAAGAAGGCCCCGAAGAGCGGGTTCGTAGCCGGGCCGCGCTCCAGTCCGAGCGGTCCGCCGTGACCGCGGAACGGGTCGTCCGGCGCCGCCGCGAGACAGTCCTCCATCCGCCGGAAGTAGGGCAGGCAGTGAGCGTAGTCCCACGTCTCCATGCCCGGGTCGGCGCCCCACCGCTCGTAGTCCAGCGGGTTGCCCCGCTGGAAGATCATCCCGTTGATGCTGCTCGAGCCGCCGAGGACCTTGCCCCGGGCGTGGTAGATCCGGCGACCGTTCATGAACGGCTCCGGCTCGGACTCGTAGCGCCAGTCGTAACGCGGGTTCCCGATCGGGAAGGCCAGCGCGGAGGGCATGTGGATGAACACGTCGAACGCGTAGTCGGGACGCCCGGCCTCCAGGACCAGGACGCGGGTCGCCGGGTCGGCCGAGAGACGGTTCGCGAGAGCGCACCCGGCCGAGCCTCCCCCGACGATGACGAAGTCGAAGTCCTTCGGGGTCATGCGCTCCTCGCCCGGTGCGACCGCGAATCGGTCGTTCCGGCGATGCTAGCAGCGGATCGGTCGGGCCGACCGGCCGCGACGCACGGCCCTATCGAGGGATCGACCCGGGGACCTCGGTACCGGCGCCACGAGCCCCCTCGAGCGCCTCGCGCCGACCGGGCGCCGGGTGAGCGCCGATCGCCTCGTCCAGCCGGGCGAGATACCCGTCGACCCCGAGGCGCTCGAAGACCGCACGCGCCTCGGGGACGAGCGCGGCCAGGTCGGGGATGTCCGGACCGAGGAGCAGGACGGCATCGAGGACCGCCATGGCGCGGAGCAGATCGGCACCGAGCTCTCCGAGCCGTCCGAACGCCTCGAGATAGCCTGCGACGGCTGCTTCGCGCCGGCCCTCGAGGGCGGCGATCCCCGCCCGTGCCGTCGCCCGGGCGGCCGACCCGGCTGGTGTACCCGCGTCCGGCACGGCGTCCAGGCGATCCGCCACGGATCGAGCGCGGTCCAGGTCCCGCAGCCAGAGCGCCGGCCGCATCGCGATGTCGAGGTAGATCGCGGCCAGCGGCCGGAAGTCGGTCGCCTTGACCATTCGCTCGTACGCCTCGACGTAGTCGCCGGCCAGGAGCGCCCGGTCGCCGACGGCGTAGTTCCAGGCGGCGACGACCGATGGATCCGAGGCCGTCGCGGCCAGCTCGCCGAGCCGATCGATGGCGTCGTCGACCGGTTCGCCGCGAGGGACCGCGAGGAGCAGGCGCGATCCCAGCAGGCCGGCCTCCTCGGCCGTCGAGCGGACGCTGGCGAGCGCGTCGTCGAGCTGGGCTAGCGCGTCCTGCCAGTCCAGCCCGGCCTGCCACGAGCCGCCCGCCACGGAGCCGAGGATCCAGTCGGCCATCTGGCGATTGCCCACCCGGCGAGCGAGCTCGAGGTTCGTCCGCTGCATCTCCAGCGCCCGGCGCGGCTCGATCGACCAGATCGTGCTGGCCAGGTTCGACCGCGCCCGCAGCTCCGCCGCCACCGACCCGGTCGCGGCCGCCGCGTCGATGGCCGCGCTCATCAGGGCGGTCGCCTCGCGCCGGCGTCCGAGGTATCCGAGCGCCGCCGACTTGTTGTTGAACGCGTCGGCGACCAGGTCCTCGAGTCCGAGCCGCTCGATGATCGGCAGGGCCTGCTCGACCGCGACGAGCGCCCGCTCCGGGTCGTCGTTCCGGTACTGGGCCCGGGTCAGGCTCACCAGGAGGCGGGCCCGGACCTCGTCCGAGGCGTCGGACGACAGCTCCGCCAGGGCGGTCTCGAGCGCCTCCACGGCAGGGCCGGGCTGGGCCCCGTCGAGCAGGACGACGCCCAGCTCGGCGGTCGCCCGGGCCACGGCGTCGGCGTCGCCGATCGATCGGAAGTCGGCCACCGCCGCCCGGGCGTAGGTCTCTGCCCGATCGTGGTCGGCGGCCCGATCGGCCGCGGTGGCGGCGCGCAGCTCCAGCTCGGCCCGCTCGGCCGGTTCGGCGGTGACCTCCAGGGCCTGGGCGAGATAGGTCACCGCCTGGTCGTTGGCACCCAGCGAGACCGCCCGGTCGGCGGCGGCCCGCAGTGCGATCCGGGCCTGGATCGCGACCGCATCAGCCTCCGGGCCGGGAGCCGACGCTTCGTGGGCAGCGAGATAGTGGCTGGCCAGCGCTCCCGCCAGCTCGTCCTCGCCCAGGCTCTCGTAGAAGCGGGCGGCGGCGAGGTGGCGCGCCCGCCGCTCGGGTCGGGCCAGGGTCGAGTGGGCGACCTCGCGGATGAGCGACTGGACGAAGCGGTACTGGCCGCGCTCGGGACTGCGCGGGTCGAGCTCGAGATCGAACAGCTCCCGACGGACGAGCGTCCGCAGGCGCGGCTCGAGGGCGGCGGTGGACTGCCCGCTCACGGCCGCCAGACCGACCAGGGTGAAGGTCTGACCCAGGACCGAGGCGTCGGCAACGAGGCTCCGATCGGCGGGATCGAGCGCGTCGAGGCGGCTCGCGATGAGCGAGCGCAGGGTCTCGGGGATGGCCAGCTCGCCCAGCTCGCCGGCCGGGCGGTAGACGCCGTCGACGAGCACGAGCCGCCCTTCGGCGACGAGCATCCGGACGGTCTCGACCGCGTAGAGCGGCATCCCCTCGGCCCGGCCGAGGATGGTCGCCACGGCCGTCTCGGGCAGGCCGGGCACGAAGCCCGCGAGGAGCTCGCGCATCGCCCCATCCGACAGCGGCTGCACGGCGAGCTTGGTGAGGTTCCGGGTCGCCGCGCCCCAGTCGGGCCGACGATCCATCAGCTCCGGCCGGGCGAGGGTGACGACGAGGATCGGGGCGTTCTTGCTCCACTCGAGGAGGTGCTCGATGAAATCGAGCAGCCCGGTGTCCGCCCACTGGAGGTCCTCGAAGAGGAGGACCGTGGTGCCTCGCTCGGCGATCCGCTCGAAGAGGATCCGCCAGGCGGCGAACAGGACGTCGCGCCCGCCGGCGGGCGCCGGCTCGAGCCCGAGCAGGGTGAGCAGAGCAGGTTCCACCCAGCGACGATCCTCGTCGGTCGGGACGTACTCGACCACGGTGGCCGCGATCCGCGCCCGGGTCGTCGCCTCGTCGTCGGTCTCGGCAAGGCCAGCCCGCCGCCGGACCATCTCGCCGAGGGCCCAGAAGGTGATCCCCTCGCCGTAGGAGGGCGAGCGACCGCGGTGCCACCAGATCGTCTCGCTGATCCCGTCGATGTACTTCTCGAGCTCCCAGGCGAGGCGGCTCTTGCCGATCCCGCCGGGTCCGGTGATCGAGACGAGACGGGCTCGTCGCTCCCGGCCGGTCGCGCCGATCGAGTCCTTGAGGAGCCGCAGTTCCTCGTCCCGACCGACGAACGGGGGCTCGGGCAGGTCGCTCCGGCCCTGGCCGCCGCGTTGAGCGACGACGCGCAGGGCGCGCCAGGCCTCGACCGGGGTCTGCTTGCCCTTGAGCGCCTGCTCGCCGGCGGGCTCGAAGGCGATCGCGCTGCTGGCGGCCCGGTGGGTCGCCTCGCCGACGAGGACGGTGCCCGGCTGCGCGACACCCTGGAGTCTCGCTGCCGTGTTGACGAGATCACCCGCGACCATCCCCTGGTTCGCGGCCCCGATCGTGACCGCAGCCTCGCCGGTCAGGACCCCGGCCCGGGCCTGGATCCCGGGGCCGAGCGTGCGGACCACGTCGACGAGATCGAGGGCGGCCCGGACGGCTCGCTCGGCGTCGTCTTCTCTTGCGACTGGCGCACCCCAGAGGGCCATGACCGCGTCGCCGATGAACTTCTCGACCGTGCCGCCGTATCTCGTGATCACGTCGGAGGCCAGGTCGAAGTAGCGGGTCAGGGTGTCCCGGACGTCCTCGGCGTCGCGCTCCTCGGCGAACGGGGTGAAGCCGACGAGGTCGGCGAACAGGACCGACACGAGCCGGCGCTCGGCGACGGGAGCGGCGGCAGACGCCGGGCGGACGGCCGCGGCGAGCACAGGCGGGGCGGCGGGGGCGGCGAGCGGCGGGCCGGAGCCGGCCAGCGCCGTTCCACAGCTCCGGCAGAACCTGGCGCCGGGCTTGTTCGAGGTGCCGCAGCTCGGGCAACCGGCAGCGAGGGACGTGCCGCAGGCGTCGCAGAACCGCGCGTCGGCGTCGTTCTCGGATCCGCACGTCGAGCAGATCACCCGCGTCGTCCCCTCAGGGCGGAGTGGATCGGTAGAGGGTAGCCGATGGACGCCGGAACGCGAACCCGGCTCAGCGCCAGATCGCTCCGTACGAGTGCTCGCCCACGAGGAGCCTCCCGGTGGCGAAGCGCTCGAGCGAATACGGGCCGAGGTCCACCGTCCGCGGAGCGCCGTCGAGGATCAGCTCGGCCATCGCCAGCCCGATGGCCGGCGCCGTCTTGAAGCCCGTCCCGCTGTGCCCGCAATCGAGGTAGAAGCCGGCCGGCCCCGCCGTGCCGACCGACCCGAGGATCGGGTGCTCGTCGGGGGTCAGACCGTCCTGCCCGCTGTGGGCCGAGCGGTAGGTCCCGTCCCGCAGCCCCGGGACGCGCCGGATCATCCGGTCGGTGACCCGCTCCGGGAAGGCGGCTTCGACGCTGTCGGTCTCGCGATCGGGCGAGCCGTCGTTCTCCGTGTGGTCCTCGAGCGCCGCCAGGACGAGCTCCGAGCCCTCCGGCCGGAAGTACATCGCGTTCACGTCGTCGATGACCACCGGGAACGGGATCGGGACGCTCGGCGGCGCGCCGAGATAGGCCACGTCGTGGCGCCAGACCCCGACGGGGATCGTCATCCCGGCCAGGCCCGCCACCCGGGCGGCCCAGGCACCGGCCGCATCCACCACGACCGGCGCCGAGAACGACCCCTTGCTGGTCGCCACCCCGGTGATCGCGCCGGCCGCGGTCCCGATCGCGAGGACCTCGGCCCCCTGGACGAGTCGCGCGCCCGACTCGCGAGCCGCCCGGATGAAGCCGGCGGCCGTCGCCGACGGGTCCGCGTACCCGGAATCCGGCTCGTAGGCGCCCACCTCGTCCTCGGCGACGTCGAGGACCGGCGCCAGCTCCCGGATCCGGTCGGCGGTCACGACCTCGGTCCGGATCCCGATCGCCTGCTGCGCGACGACGTTGGCCCGGAGGAGCTCCGACTTGGCCGCCGAAACGAGCTGGACGAACCCGGTCGTCGTGAAGCCGCAGTCGCCGCCGACGCGCTCGCCCCACTCCTGGAACCAGGGCAGCGACGCGTGGGCGTTCCGGGCGTCGGCCAGGAGGTCGTAGTGCATCCGGACGAGGCCACTCGATCGACCGGTGGCGCCGGCGGCGACCGAGCCTCGCTCGACCACGGTCACACCGACCCCGCGTCGCGCGAGGTGAAAGGCGAGGCTCGCCCCCTGGACGCCCGCTCCGATGACGATGACGTCGGTCGTCTCGACCATGCCCTGCCGACCTCCTGCGCGACCACGGGTGCGACCCCAGCCTAGCCGACCGGCGACCGCGAGCGGTCGTCCGCCGCGGGCCCGTTCCACGGCCCGGGCTCGACCCCGACCGGGCGTTCGCCCGGCGCTAGAGTGGATCGTGCAGCAGGACCCGCCCCGGAGCGCCCGTCGATGACCGACCCCTCGACCCCCTCTTCCCCCGCGATGCCCCCCGGACGTCCGTTCCCGCACCTCTTCGAACCGCTCCGGATCGGCAGCGTCACGCTGCGCAACCGGATCGTCTCGTCGGGGCACGACACGGTGATGGCCGTCGACGGCTTCGTCACCGACCAGCTCATCGCCTACCAGGCGGCCCGGGCGGCCGGTGGCGTCGGACTCATCGTGGTCCAGGTCGCCGGCGTCCACGAGAGCGCGCGCTACACCTCGCACGTCCTGATGGCGACCGAGGACGCCTGCATCCCCGGCTACCGGCGCCTGGCCGAGGCCGTCCACGCCCACGGGACCGCGATCGTCGGGCAGGTCTTCCACGACGGCCGCGAGCTGATGGAGTCGCTCGATGGCACCCTGCCGGTCGCCCTCGCACCGTCGGCGGTCCCCAACGAGCGGTTCCACGTCATGCCCCGGGCGATGCCGATCGCCGCTCATCGAGGAGATCCGGGCGGGCTACGCCTCGGCGGCGCGGCGGCTCCGGGACGCGGGGCTGGACGGGGTCGAGATCGTCGCGAGTCACGGCTATCTCCCGGCCCAGTTCCTCAATCCCGCGGGTCAACCTGCGGACCGACCGGTACGGCGGCAGCCCAGAGAACCGGCTGCGCTTCCTGCGCGAGACGATCGCCGCGATCCGGGACGAGGTCGGACGGGAGCCGGTCGTCGGCCTGCGGATCTCGATCGACGAGATCACGCCCGAGGGCCTGACCCCGGAAGAGGTCCTGCCGGCGCTGGCCGCCCTCGACGCGGACGGGCTCATCGACTACGTCAGCGTGGTCGCGGGGACCTCGGCCACCCTGGCCGGTTCGGACCACATCGTCCCCCCGATGACGATCCCGAACGCCTACACGGCGCCGCTCGCGGCCAGGGCGAAGTCCGTGGTCCACGTGCCGGTCATCGTGGCCGGGTCGGATCAACCAGCCCCAGGAGGCCGAACGGGTCATCGAGCTCGGCCAGGCGGACGCCTGCGTGATGACCCGGGCGCTCATCTGCGACCCACTCCTGCCGATGAAGGCCGCGGACGGCCGGACCGACGAGATCCGCGCCTGCGTGGGCTGCAACCAGGCCTGCATCGGCCACTTCCACGCGGGCTACCCGATCTCGTGCATCCAGTACCCGGAGAGCGGTCGCGAGCTGCAGTACGGGAGCGTGAGCCCGGGCTCCCCGCACTCGCAGCGTCATGGTCGTCGGCGGTGGTCCCGGCGGCCTCAAGGCGGCGACGGTCGCCGCCGGGCGCGGCCACCAGGTGACCCTCTACGAGGCCGCCCGCCGGGTCGGCGGCCAGGTCCTCCTCGCCGAGCGGCTGCCCGGTCGGGCGGAGTTCGGCGGGGTGGTGACGAACCTCGCCGGCGAGGCGGAGCGGGCCGGTGTCCGGTTCGTGACCGGGACGACGGTCGACCTCGACCTCGTCCGCCTGGAGCGCCCCGACGTCGTGATCGTGGCCACCGGTGCCGGTGTCCGCAGGCCGCCGATCGAGCTGACCGGCGACGCCGTCGTCCTGGACGCCTGGCAGGTGCTCCTGGGCGCGGCGATCCCGGACGGCCGGGTCGTCGTGGCCGACTGGCGCTGCGACTGGATCGGTCTCGGGCTGGCCGAGCTCCTCGCCGAGCGAGGCCGGAAGGTCACCCTGGGTGTCGACGGCTACATGCCCGGGCAGCGGATCCAGCAGTACGTCCGCGACGCGATGACCGGCGCGGTGGCACGGCTGGGGGTCCAGGTCATCCCGCTCGTCCGGCTCTTCGGATATGACGGGTCGGCGGTCTTCTTCCAGCACGTCCTGACCGACGAGGCGGTCGTGGTGGAGGACGTCGCCGCCCTCGTCCTGGCCCAGGGCCACGATCCCGTCGACGGGCTGCTCGTCGCGCTCGAGGCACCCGGTGCCTTCGACGGGGAGGTCCACGGGATCGGCGACTGCCTCGCGCCGAGGACCGTGGAGGAGGCCGTCCTCGAGGGCCTGAAGGTCGCCAGCGCGATCTGACCCGGGCGCCGGCAACGGCCGGCGGCCGGCGATGCGACCGCATCGGGAACGACCGGCTCCGGAGTGACGACCCGGGTGTACGGTTCGCTGATCGACGGTGACCGACGATGGGCGTCTCCCCCGACCCACGGGCGGTCGACCGGTCGAAGGAGGTGGCCCATGCCCCTGTTCCTGTTCCGGGCCCGGTACACGGCCGCCGGTGCCGCCGGCGTGCTCAAGGAGGGTGGCAGCGGCCGAGCGGCCGCCATCGAGAAGATGATCGGGAGCGTCGGCGGGAAGGTCATCGCCCAGTACTGGGCGATGGGTGAGGACGACTACTTCCTCATCGCGGACCTGCCCGATGTCGAGTCGGCGGCCGCCGGCAGCCTGACCGTCGGCGCGAGCGGCGCCGCATCGGTGACCACGTCGCAGCTCCTGAGCGCCTCTGACGTGGACAAGATCGCCAAGCGACGCGCGGAGTACCGCCCGCCCGGCGCCTGAGCCGACCCCCCACCGACCCACCGCCGCGCCGACTCGTCGGCCGCTCGGATCCACCGGGCGGCCGACGGCGTGTTCGGGCCGGGCGGCCGACGCCGTGTCCGGCGGCGCCCCTCGGAGCGGCGAACCCCAGCGGCTATCGCTGCGAGCGATCGATTCGGGCGGTTGCCGCGCCCAAGGCCCGAGCTCAGACCGCGAAACCGTCAGATCCATCGGTCGATGGCGATGGATCGGCCAGTTCGACCGCCTCCCTCGACGGCCGGACTCGCGTACCGGCTGGACCGATCGCCCGTGGCGATGGCGAGCACGGGTCATGGGCTCCGCGGCGGCCGCACCTCCGCCTCGGCACGTCCGCCTCGGCACGTCGCCTCGGCACGTCGCCTCGGCACGTCCGCCTCAGCCCGCCGCGATCTCCCGCTTGCGCCGGTCGACGAAGGAATCGAGGGCCTCGAGCACTCCGGGATCCATCGCCGGTGGCGTGGACTCGGCGAGGAGCTGCTTCCAGACCCGGTTCGCCCGTTCGGTGGCCGTCCTCGCCCCATCCTCCTGCCAGGTCTCGAAGTTCCGGCCGTCGGACACGAGCGGCCGGTAGAACGCGGTCTCGTAGCGCTCCAGGGTGTGGGCCGTTCCGAAGAAGTGACCACCCGGGCCGACCTCGGCGATCGAGTCGAAGCCCAGGCTCGCCTCGTCGACCGGGAACGGGATGAGCGTCTCGGCCATCATCTGGAGGATCTCGGCGTCCACGATGAGCTTCTCGAACGAGGCCGTGAGCCCGCCCTCGAGCCAGCCGGCGCCCTGGTAGAGCAGGTTGACCCCGCCCATGAGGGCGCCCCAGACCGACATCTCCGACTCGTAGGCCGCCTGGGCGTCGACCACATTCGAGGCGGTCACGTTCGAAGACCGCCACGGCAGCCCGTAGCGGCGGGCCAGCTGCCCGGTCGCCAGCTGGGCCTTCACGTACTCCGGCGTCCCGAATGCCGGCGAGCCGGAGCGCATGTCGACGTTCGAGGTGAAGCCGCCGTAGACCACCGGTGCCCCCGGCCGGGCGAGTTGCACCAGGGCCACCATGAAGAGGGCTTCGGCATTCTGCTGGGCGAGGGCCCCGGCGAGGGTCACCGGGGTCATCGCCCCGGCCAGGGTGAACGGGGTGACGACCACCGGCTGGCCGTGGAGGGCCATCTCGATGAGCCCGTCGGACATCGGGCCGTCCAGGCGAAGCGGCGAGTTCGAGTTGATGACCGTCATCACGCTCGGCTCCGCGGCCAGGCGGTCGCGATCGATCCCGCGGATGAGGCAGTGGACCTCGATCGCATCGTCGACCACGACACGTCCGGCGCCCAGGCTCTGCCACGACTTGTCGAGCAGCGTCGCGAGGGCCCGGTACATCTCCAGGTGGCGGATCGGGACCGGAACGTCCATCGGCTCCAGCGGTCCTCCGCCCTCCTGCTGGACGATCTCGAGCGCGCCGATGACCCGGACGAAGTCGAGGAAGTCGGCCAGGGTCCCCGGCCGTCGGCCCCGGTCGAGGTCGGTCACGAAGGCCGGCCCGCCGACGGCACCGAAGACCAGGTGCGTGCCGCCGATGGCCAGGGTCCGCGCCGGGTTCCGGGCGTGAAGGGTGAACCACGGCGGCGCCGTGGCGACGAGCCCCTCCACGAGCCCGGGCTCGAGCCGTACCTGCTTCCGCGCGGCGTCGACATCCGCCCCGGCCGCCCGGAGCAGATCGAGCGCCCGATCCCCCCAGACCTGCATCCCGAGCTCGGCGAGGATCCGTAGGGAGGCGTGGTGGATCGTCTCGACCTGGTCCGCGCTCAGGATCTCGAGCGGCTGGTACGGGTTGACCAGCTGGCGCCAGGGCAGCTGGTCGATCCCGCCGGCGACGCGCCGCGGGCGGTGTCGGACCCGGTCAGGCGTCAACGCGCGCCGGGTTCGACGACTCCGCGGGTCGACCCGACGAGTCTGCACCGGGTTCGCTGACGCCGGCACGGGCCAGGCAGGCGTCGAGGCGCTCAAGGAACGGGCGCGCCCGAAGGCGGACGAGAGTCTCGCGGGCGAGCCCGGCAGCCTCGCGAACCTCCGGCTCGGATGGATCGAGCACGGCCGCCATGTCGATCGAGGTCAGGACCTCGTCCCAGACGATGCCGAGCTCCCGCCAGCCGCGGAGCGCATCCCGGTACAGCGCGAGCGCGTCGCTCGTCCGGCTTTCCAGTGCGGCGACCCCGGCCCGAAGGGTCGTTCGACGGACCTCGACGACCGACCCGTGGACGCCGGTCGCGTCCAGTCGGGCGAGGTCCGCCCGGAGGACCTCGAGGTCGCCCGCCCACAGGGCTCCCCGGGCGCCCTGGTAGATCGAGGCCGGGGCGAAGGCGAGCACGGCATCGGCCGCCGTCAGCCAGATCGACCGGGCGTCGGCGAGGTGATCCTCGGCCAGGGCCGTGCTGGCCCGCGCATCCAGGATCATCGCCAGCATCTGCATGTCATCGGCGTCGAGGTGGAGCCCATCCAGCTCGGTCAGGCCGTCGTCGACCGGCTCGCCTCGGCTGGCCCGGATGATCAGGGCGTTGCTGAGGAGGGCCAGGCGATCGAGTCGGTCGAGGTCGTCGGCGAGCGCGCCGTCGAGCTCGGCGAGGGCGGCGTCCCAGTCTCCGACGAGGTAGCCCGTATAGCCGACGTTGTTGATGAACATGATCGTCCGGGCGCGCTGACCGAGCCGACGACCGAGGGCCAGGCCCTCGCGATAGACCTCGAGCGCGGCCTGCAGGTCGACTTCGCCGAGGTAGAAGCCCCGTTTGATGAGAGCACCGAGGAGGATGGCGTGGAACCCTCGCTCGCGAGCGATCTCCTCGCCCACCCGGAGGATTCCGATCCCTTCGCGAAGCCGGCCGAGGCTGGCCAGCGCGCTGCCCTTCGTCAGCAGGGTATCGGCGAGGATCTCGACGAGGTCGAGGTGCTCAGCGACCTCGAGGACCCGGTCCGCGACCTCGATCGCTCGGCGGTTCTCGTCGCGGAACTGGAACGCCCCGGCCAGCTGGCTCTCGAGGGCGACGTGCAGCGGATCGCCGGCAAGGTCGGCGAACTCACCCGCGGCCGACTCGAGCAGCGTGAACGCCGCGTCAGTCCGTCGTCCAGCCAGGAGGGTCCGGCCCAGCGTTGCGACGACCCGCACGGTCGCGCGTCGGTCGGGCCCTGCCTCGCGGAGCTCCAGCGCTCGCCGAAGGAGCGTCTCCGCCGCCTCGTAGCGACCCGCGGTGGTGGCGGAGTCGCCGGCCCGCTCGAGGAGCACGGCCCGATCCGCCGGATCCGGCGTGACCGTCACAGCCTGTTCGTAGAAATGGACGGCCTGGTCGTGGGCGCCCAGACCGGCGGCGCGCTCCGCGGCGGCTCGCAGGGCGATCCGCGCCTGCCCGGCCAGGGCGTCCGTTTCGGGACCTTCGGCCGCGTTCGCGTGCGCCGCCAGGTAGTGGCCGGCGAGCGCGCCGACCAGCTCGTCGGTGCCGATCGTCTCGAAGAAGCGGGCGGCGGCGAGGTGCCGCGTCTTGCGATCCTTCCGCGCGAGCGTGCTGTAGGCAACCTCGCGGATCAGCGCCTGGACGAAGGCGTACTGACCCCGCTCCGGAGAGCGTGGGTCGGCCTCCAGGACGAGCAGTTCGCGCCGGACGAGCGTCGCGAGGTGCGGCTCCAATGACGCGGCGTCCACCCCGGACACCGCTGCAAGGGCCGCGGGGGTGAAGCTCTGCCCGAGCACGCCGCCGTCCTGGACCAGGGCCCGGTCGGTCGGGTCGAGCGCATCGAGACGAGCGGCGATCAACGCCGTCAGCGTCTCCGGCACGGCGAGCGTCGTGAGATCGCCGACCGGTACGAAGACGTCGTCCTGGCGTGCCAGCCGGCCCTCGGCGAGGAGCATCCGGACCGTCTCGACCGCATAGAGCGGGATCCCATCGGCGCGGGCGACGATCGCCCGGACCGCCTCCTCCGGCAGGCCCGGCACGAGCCCGGCCAACAGCTGGCGCATCGCCGGGACCGGCAGCGGATCGAGGGTGAGGGAGACGAAGTTGCGCTTCCCGGCGCCCCAGTCGGGCCGCTTCTCGAGGAGCTCCGGCCGGGCCAGCGTGACGATGTAGATCGGCAGGCCCTTGCTCCAGGTCAGGAGATGATCGATGAAGTCGAGCAGGCCGCTGTCGGCGAAATGCAGATCCTCGAAGACCATGGCCACCATGCCGTGGGCTGCGATCCGTTCGAAGTACGTCCGCCAGGCGGCGAAGAGCTGATCGGGGCTCGCGCCGGTCTCGAGGCCGAGCAGGGCGAGCAGGGCCGCTTCGACCCATCGCCGCTCGGCCTCCTCGGGGATCCACTCGGCGACCGACGCCGCCACCTTCGCCCGGGTCGTCGGCTCGTCGTCGGTCTCGAGGAGCCCGCATCGCCCCCGGACCATCTCGCCGAGCGCCCAGAAGGTGACGCCCTGGCCGTATGCCGGGCAGCGACCGGCGTGCCACCAGGTGTCCTCGACCAGCCCGTCGATGTACTTGAGGAACTCCCAGGCGAGCCGGCTCTTGCCGATGCCGGCCGGCCCGGTGACGCTGATGAGGCGGACCCGGCGTTCCCGGCCGGTGGCATGGAACAGGTCGCGGAGGAGCCGGAACTCCTCGTCGCGACCGACGAACGGGGCCTCCAGGCCGTCCGCCCGATTGCGGCCGCCCACCTCCGCGACCACCCGCAGGGCTCGCCAGGCCGGGACCGGTGCGGTCTTGCCCTTGAGGACCTGCTCGCCGGCGGCCTCGAAGGCGATCGCGCTGCTGGCCGCTCGCTGGGTCGTCTCGCCGACGAGGACGACGCCCGGCGGGGCGACCGACTGGAGTCGCGACGCGGTATTGACGAGGTCGCCCGCGACCATCCCCTGGTTGGTGGCCCCGATCGTGACGGCGGCCTCACCGGTCAGGACCCCGGCCCGGGCCTGGATACCCTGACCGAGCGAGCGGACGGCGTCGACGAGTTCGAGCGCCGCGCGGACGGCCCGCTCCGCGTCGTCCTCCCGGGCGACCGGCGCTCCCCAGACGGCCATGACCGCGTCGCCGATGAACTTCTCGACGGTCCCGCCGTAACGGGTGATGACGTCCGTCGCGAGGTCGAAGTAACGGGTCAGCGTGTCGCGGACGTCTTCGGCGTCGCGCTCCTCGGCGAAGGGCGTGAAGCCGACCAGATCGGCGAACAGGACCGAGACCAGGCGGCGCTCGGCGACGGGAACGCTGGTCGGGATGGGCGCCCCAGCTCCTGGGCGTGGACTCGCGGCCGCGGCCGCGCTCAGCGGCGTCGCGCACTCGGCGCAGAACTTCGCGGTCGGGGCGTTGGCGGTCCCGCAGGCCGGACAGGCGACCGCGAGGCGGGTGGCACATTCGGTGCAGAACTTCGCACCGGCCGGGTTCGGAGTCCCGCAGCTCGAGCAGACCAATCGACCACCTGCATGGGTTCAACGCGCCGAAGGCCGAAGCGTACACAACGGCGGGCGACCCGGCGAGCCCGGGCGCAGGGCGATGCGCGAGGTCCCCCGGACGCCGCCCCGCCGCGATTATCCTCTGGACCGTGCTCCGCCTCGCCCTCGCCATCCTCGCGGTCCAGGCGGGCTTCCACATGTACACGGCGTCGCTGCCGCTCGCCCTCTCCGAGGACGGGATGCCGGATCCCACGATCGGGCTCCTGGTCGGCGTGTCGGCCCTCGTGCAGGTCCCGGCGGCGTTCGCCGGCGGGTCGCTCCTCGACCGGTTCGGCGGTGTCCGGCTCTTCCGCGTCGGCGCCGTGATGTACATCCTCGCGTCCTCGATCATGCTCGTCCCCGCCGTGGCGGCCGGGCAGTCGGTCCCGGCGATCGTCCTCGTCCGCTTCCTCCAGGGGATCGGCCTGGCGCTCTGCCTGCCGGCCGCCCTGTCCCTCGTGCCGCGGCTCATCCAGGCGGCCCGCCGGGGTCTCGGCCTGTCGTTCATCGGCGGCGCCCAGAACCTGGCCCTGCTCGTCTTCCCGCCGCTGTCACTGGTGGTGCTTCGGAGCTCGTCGCTCAGCGGGGTGGCCCTGGTGGCGATCGGGTTCGTCCTCGTCGCGATCGTCCTGGTCGTCCGCCTCCCGTTCCGGACCGGGGCCGCCGTCGCCGCCGAGGACGCGGCCGAGGCCGCCTCGGGCCTGCCGCCGGCCGGACGCCGGTTCGGCTTCGCCTACCGGCCCAGTTGGGGCCCGCTCCTGCTCGTCACCCTCCTCTACGTCGCCCACTGGGGCGTCGTGACCGCCTACCTGCCCCAGCGAGCGGCCGCCGCTGGAGCTGACGTCGGGCTCTTCTTCGTCGCGGACGGCATCGGGATCGTCCTCATCCGCGTGCCGTCGGGATGGCTCGCCGACCGGATCGCGTCGCGCTGGCTGATGGCGACGGGCCTCCTGATGACCGCCTTCGCGCTCGTCCTGCTCCTGCCCGAGCCGACCACGATCCTCCTGGTCACCGCCGGCATCTCCGGGGGCCTCGGTGGCGGGCTCGTGCTCACCCCGATCCTCCTGGAGCTGTCGCGGAGAAGCGGCGCCGCCGACCGGGGCAGCGCCTTCTCGCTCTTCTCGGGCGCCCTGGCCGGGGCGATCTCGCTCGGCAGCATCGGCGGCGCGCCGGTCATGGCGGCCGCCGGATTCGTCGCGGCCCTGGCCATCGGGATCGGGGGCATCCTGGCCGCCGTCGCGATCACGATGCTCGACCCGGACCTCGCCCAACGACCCGCGGACCGACTCCATCGGCCCCGTCGGCCTATCATCCGGGCATGAGCCGGATCGTGGTCACCGGGGGGAGCGGGAAGGCCGGGCGGTGGGTCGTCCGCGACCTGCGCGAGCGTGGCCACGACGTCCTCAACGTGGACCTCGTCCGCGACGGCAGCGCCCACGGCCTGTGCGTCGTCACCGACCTCACCGATCTCGGCCAGTGCCACGACGTCATCGCCGGTGCCGAGGCGGTCGTCCACCTCGCGGCGATCCCCGCCCCGGAGCTCCGACCCGAGGGTGAGACGTTCCGGGTGAACGCGCAGTCCACCTACAACGTGTTCGCGGCCGCGGTCGCGACCGGGGTCCGGCGCGTGGTCTGGGCCTCGAGCGAGACGGTCCTCGGGCTGCCGTTCGACCCGCACCCGCCGCTCTTCGCCCCGGTCGACGAGACGATCGAGCCCCGCCCCGAATCGTCGTATGCGCTGGCCAAGCTCCTGGGCGAGGAGATGGCCCGCCAGGCCAGCCGCCGGAGCGGGATCCCCTTCCTGGGCCTCCGGATCTCGAACATCATGGAACCCGAGGACTACGCCGCCTTCCCGGGATACTGGGACGATCCACGGCTCCGCAAGTGGAACCTGTGGGGCTACGTCGACGTGCGCGACGTCGCCCAGGCCGTGCGGCGCGGGCTCGAGGCGAGCACCGAGGGCGCGGACGTCTGCATCGTGGCCGCGGCCGACACGGTCATGACCCGACGGAGCGCCGACCTGATGGCCGAGGTCTTCCCGGCCGTCCCCCTCCGGAGGCCGCTCGAGGGCCGCGAGACGCTCCTCTCGATCGATCGGGCCCGCCGACTCATCGGCTACGAGCCCGAACACCACTGGGCCGACCACGTCGGACCGGCCGCCTGACTATCATCGGTCCATGACCGGTCCGAAACGCAAGACGACGAAGAAGAGCGGCCCCTCGAAGCTGCTCATCGTCGCCACGATCGTGGTGATCGTGCTCCTCGTGATGGCGCCCCTCTTCTCGATCCTGACCACCAGCACGCCCTAGCCGGCAGCCCGGGCCGCCGACCGGTCAGGGAGCCCCGGAGGCGCCCGTGGTCGCGCTCGTCGCCGGCGCCGAGGTCGTCCCACTCGATCGAGGCGCGGCCTTCGAGACCGAGGGGAGCCTGCCCCCACCGGAGCTCAGGGAGACCGAGCCCAGGCCCGACCCGTCGACGGCGGTGAGAGCGTCGATCGCCTTCAGCTTCCGACCGAGGCTGACGAGCGCCGTGTGGAGCTCCTGGTAGTCCGCGGCCACCTGGTCGTAGCGGGTCGAGGCGGCCTCGAAGGCGGCTCCCGCCCGCTCGAGGCTTGCGGCCATCTCGTCATGGTGGCGACCGAGCATGACGATGGCATCGCTCACCGGCTGACGGTCGGCGGTGAGGCCCCGGTCGCGATCGATCTGCAGGAGCGACACGGCCGCGAGCGAGCCGGCGTAGACGCTGGCGGTCAGGCCGAGCGCCACGCCGACGTGGAATGGCCGGCGGGTCTCGCCGGACGAACGCCCGGCGACGGGTGAGGCGGGGATGGTCCGGTCGCTCATCAGGGCACCTTGATCTGCTTGGCCGGGCTGGAGAGGGCGGCCTTCGTCTCGCCGCCCGACGTCCGCAGGCAGTAGACCCGGTACGTCAGCGTGCCGGACGGCGCGGCGCCGTCGGTGGCCTGGGTGGTGGAGGCCGGGGTGACCCGGGCCACCTCGGTATCGTGGTCCTCGGGCGGCCAGTGGATCTCCGGGTCGGTGGACCGGACCAGGGCGTACCCCGAGAACCCGGAGGTCGAGCACGCCGTCCAGTCCGCCCGGACACCGCCCCCGGCGAGGCTCAGCGAGAGGCTCATCGACGTGGACGAACCCCCGCCGGCGGTCCCGCCGGTCGTCCCACCGGTCGCTCCACCGCTCGAACCTCCGGATCCGCTGCTGCTGCCACCGACGGTGGCCGCGGCGGCTCCCTTCGTGTCGCCGAGGGCGAGCAGACGCGAGCGCGCCTTCGCCAGCAGGGTCTTGACCTGGGCCAGCTTCGACTGGGCGCTCTTGAGCTGCTTCGCGAGCGCGCTGGCGGATTTGCCGTCCGTGGTGACCCGGTCCTTCGTCCCGGCGAGCGCGTCGGACAGGCTGGACGTCAACCCGTCCAGCTCGTCGAGCTGGGCCTGGAGGGCGGCCCCGCGGTCCTGCTCGGCCGCGAGGGCCTGGCGGAGTGACTCGATCGACACCGGCGGAGCCGGTGGCGGGGCAGCGGCGGCGGTCATCGCGGCCGCTGCCCCGATCGACCCGACCCCGACGGCGATGGCCAGGACGACCCCGCCGATCACGAGCGCGCGCCGTACCGTGAGATCCGAGGTCATGGGGTCGGCTCCTCCTGCAGTCGCGGTCCGCCCGGCGACCCGGCGAGCCGGGGCGGACCGGGGACCGGGTGCGCCCGGCCGGGGACCGGCCCGCCGACGCCCGCGGGAAGACTGGTGGCGAACGTCGGCCGGCGCTTGCGGCCCACCCAGTAGCGATAGGCCGCCGCCCCGACCACCGCGAGGCCGCTCGTCGCGTAGACGATCCGGAAGGCATCCGAGTCGGTCCCGGCGAGCATCCCGTGGGCCCAGCCCAGGAGGAACACCGCGAGGCTCAGCCGGTGGATCTTCAACCACCACCCGGCCGGCAGCAGCTTCGTGTACCTCGCGGTGATGCCGGTCAGCAGGAGGGCATAGAGGGCGATCGAACCGAGCGCGACAGGGACCGACCGGTAGCTCGACAGGCCCGGGATCACGGTTCCGAGGACGCCGACGCCGGCATACGGGTCGAGGAGGATCCCGACGACGTGGGCCGCCGTGAAGGCCACCAGGAACACCAGCAGGTTCTCGTGCCATGGGAAGAGCCGCTTCGACAGCTTCCACGTCGACTGGTTCACGGGGTGGCTGAGGACGAGACCGAGGACGACCACCACCGTCAGCACGACATAGCTCGTCATCCCCGTGGCACGGGCCGCGAGCCAGATCCGCATCTGGGCCTGGTAGACGCTCGTCGCCGGCAGGATCTGGTCGGTCGCGGCGATCACCACCATCCCGACGACCGCGCAGAGCACGGCGATCGTCCGTCCGCTCAGGCGCATGGTCGGACGACCGTGGAGCTGGGATGGGGCGACCGAAGGGACGCCGCGGGAGGGATCATCGAGCCTCTCGGAGTCGGGCTGCACCGATCGACCGATCATCGGGCCTCGGAGGGTCCGATCGCCATGGCTGGTTACCGTCGGATGGTCACGTCCGACGACACCCTTTCGTACCGCCCGAGCCGGTCGGTTGACATGGATGTAATCATGTAATCACGTAAGCCACCTGAATGAAGGAGGGTCCGATGGGACACCACGAGGCACCCGACGAGCTGCGGGGCTGGTTCGCCGGCCGACTCACCGAGAGCTGGTTCACCGGGACGCCGAGCGTCACCGCCGACCGCGAGGAGATCCTCGTCGTGGGCGAGCTGCCCGACGTCGAGCTGACGAAGGACGCCTCGGACGGAGAGCGTGCCGCCGCCCGCGCCTCGCGGATCGAGGCGTTCCGGGAGGAGACCCGTGGCGCCCGGATGCGGATCGCCGACGATGCCGAGCAGCGCTTCGGACGGAAGGTCGCCTGGGGCGTCCGGATCGGGGGCGAAGAGACGCACTTCACCACCCTCAGCGTGCCGGTGATGACCCGGCTCCGGATGCGCGAGCGGGCGGTCCTCGACACGCTCGTCGAGGCGGGTGTCGCGCGCAGTCGGAGCGAGGCCCTGGCCTGGTGCGTCCGGCTCGTGGCCGACCACCAGGGGGACTGGATCGCCAGGCTCCGCGAGGCGCTCGGCGCCGTCGAGGTCGCGCGTGGCGAGGGCCCGACGCCCGGCCGCTGATCCCGGGCAATTGGACCCGGGCCGCTGAACCCGTGCCCGGCCATCGGGCTACCCTAGGCGTCGACGGCGTCCCAGCTGCCGTCGACGCACCGGAGGGTGATTGCGATGGCCGAGCGGACCCTGCTCCTCGTGGGCACGAAGAAGGGCGCCTTCATCCTGGAGTCGACCGACGGGCGACGGTCCTGGTCGATCAGCGAGCCCCGCTGCGAGGGCTACCCGCTCCAGGACATCAGCCGAGACCCGGTCACCGGCACGCTCTACGCCGGCGGCGGTGCGTCGTGGTACGGGCCGACCGTCTTCAGGAGCGACGACCTGGGCCGGACCTGGACCCAGTCGAGCGCCGGGCTGACCTACGGGGACGACGGTCCGAAGATCACCGGGGTCTGGAACGTCACCGCGGCCCACGGCGTGGTCCACGCGGGCGTCGGCCCGGCCGGACTCTTCCGGAGTGAGGACGGTGCACGGACCTGGGCCCACGTCGAGGGCCTGACGAACCATCCCACCCGACCCACCTGGCAGCCGGGCGCCGGCGGGCTGATCCTCCACTCGATCGTCCCCCACCCCACCGACCCGGACCGGATGTGGGTCGCGATCTCGGCCGTCGGGACCTTCGAGACGCGGGACGGCGGCACGACCTGGGAGCCACGCAACAAGGGCGTCCGGGCCGACTTCATGCCCGAGCCGTGGCCCGAGACCGGCTTCTGCGTCCACAAGCTGGTCATGGCCGCGGGCGAGCCCGAGCACCTCTACCAGCAGAACCACTGCGGGGTCTACCGCTCGTTCGACGGCGGGGTCGCCTGGCAGGAGATCACCGGCGCCCTCCCGTCCGACTTCGGCTTCCCGATGGTCGCCCACCCGCGCGACCCGTCGACCGCCTGGGTCATCCCGCACACCGCCCCCGACCGGGGGCGGCACATGCCCGACGGACGCGCCGCGGTCTGGCGGACGCACGACGGCGGCGACAGCTGGATCCGGGCCGGCGAGGGGCTGCCCCAGGAGCACGCCTACCTGGGTGTCCTCCGCGAGGCGATGGCACGTGACGAGCACGATCCGGTCGGGGTCTACTTCGGCACCGGGACCGGCCAGCTGTTCGCCAGCGCCGACGGCGGGGTCTCGTGGTCGACCATCGTCACGACGCTGCCGCCGATCTACTCGGTCGAGGCGATCGTCGTCGGCTGAGCCGGCGACGGGTGACGGCCATGGCGATGGTGATCCTGCCCCGCTCGCTCGCGGCCCTCATCCCGGGCCTGCCCCACCGGGCCGAGATCGAGGGGGCCTCGGTGGCCGAGCTGATCGCCGGTCTCGAGGCCGGCTGGCCGGGGGTCGCCGACCGGATCTGCGACGCCGGGCCCTCCATCCGCGAGCACATCAACGTCTTCGTCGACGGCGAACGCGTCGGCTCGCTCGATACCCCGGTCGGGCCGGGGTCCACCGTCCACGTGATCCCGGCGGTCGCCGGCGGCGCGATCCCGCGACGGGACCGGGTGTCGAAGACTTCACCGCCGGGACACTCCGACTGAATCCCGCGCCCCCAGGATGGCGGGCGAAAGGTCGGATCGATGCGCCTCCTGCTCATGGAAGACGACGACCGGTTGGCGGGTCTCCTCGCCCGGGGGCTGCGGGCGGAAGGCCATGCGGTCGACCGCGCGGAGTCGATCGAGGATGGCCGCTGGCTGGCGACCGAGAACCCCTATGACGTCCTGGTCTTCGACGTCATGCTGCCGGACGGCGACGGGTTCAGCCTGTGCTCGGAGCTCCGCGACGGCGGCACGTGGACACCGGTGCTCCTCCTGACGGCGCGGGACGCGATCACCGACCGGGTCCGCGGCCTCGACGTCGGGGCGGACGACTATCTCGTGAAGCCGTTCGCATTCCCAGAGTTGACGGCACGCCTCCGGGCGCTGGCCCGGCGGGGCGCGTCGGAGCGGCCGACGGTCCTGGCGATCGGATCGCTCCTCCTCGACCCGGCCGCCCGCTCGGTCTCGATCGACGGACGCGACCTCGACCTGACGGCCAGGGAGTTCGCCCTGCTCGAGCTGTTCGTCCGTCGAGCCGACGACGTGCTCACCCGGACGGAGATCCTCGAGCGGGTCTGGGACTGGGCCTATGACGGCACCTCGAACGTGATCGACGTCTACGTCCGCAGCCTCCGGGCCAAGATGGGCGACGCCCCTTCGGCGCCGCGGATCGAGACGGTCCGGGGGGTCGGCTACGTGCTCCGCGAGCATCGAGGCCGGACCGGGATCCGCGAGGCGATGAGCCTGGTGCGGGGTGGCGGGGCGACCGACCGCATCCGTCCGTCATGACCGTCCGGGTCCGCCTGGCGACCTGGTACGCGGTGGTCGGGGCGGTGACGCTCCTCGTGCTCGGCGCGGTCGTCTGGGTCCAGTACGCTGCCTCGCTCCGCCATTCGCTCGACGAGGTCCTCCAGGCCCAGGCGGATGCCACCCGCGAGATCGTCGAGTCGAGCCCCGGTGGGTCACCCGACATCGGGTCGCTCGAGCGCGGGCTCTTCATCGTCGTGTTCGGACCCTCGGGAGCGATCACCTACGCGAGTCCCGGGGCGCCGACGCTCGCCCGCCCCGAGGTGGGGACCTCGACCCTGGGGGTGGGATCCGCGATCCGCGACGAGCTCTATGCCGTGAGTGGGAACCGGGGTCAGACCGTCGTCGCCGGAAGCTCCGTCGCCGACATCGACCGGAACCTCGACAGCCTCTTCCGGACCATGGTCCTCGTCGGGACCGCCGGTGCCGTCATCCTCATCCTCGGCGGCTGGTGGCTCGCGGGCCGGGCCCTCGCGCCGGTGGCGGAGCTGACCCGGGCGGCCGACGCGATCGGAGCCAGCGACCTCGACAAGCGCCTCGTCGAGCCGGCGCGGCAGGACGAGCTCGGGGCGCTCGCCCGGACGCTCAACCGGATGCTCGGCCGCGTCGAGGAGGCCGCCCGCCGGCAGCGCGCCTTCGTGATCGGCGCATCGCACGATCTCCGGACACCGCTGGCGAGCCTGCGGACCGAGCTCGAGCTGGCGATGACCGGACCGATGGACCGCGGTGCCCTCGTGGCCGCGGTCGAGAACGCGCATACCGATGCGGTCCGGCTCAGCGAGCTGGCGACCGGCCTGCTCCGACTCGCCGCCGCCGAGCCCGACGGCCGGCCGATGGACACCCAGGAGGTCCCGCTCCCGTCGGTGATCGCGGACTGCGTCGGCCTCGTCGAGAAGGACGCATCGGCGCATCTCGTCGCGATCGACGCCAGCGCTCCGGAGGCCGTCGTCCGCGTCGACCGGGCCCGGCTCGAGCAGGCGGTGGTGAACCTGCTGGGCAATGCCATCCGGTTCGCCCCGCCGACCACGACGGTCGCGCTCCGAGTGACCGTCGCCTCCGACGAGACGCCGCGGGTCCTGAGGGTCGCGGTCGAGGACCGCGGCCCGGGGGTGGCCGCCGACGTCCGGGACACGCTCTTCGAGCCGTTCGCCCGGTCCCGCACCGCGCGCTCACCCGGCAGCGGCCTCGGGCTGGCGACCGCCGCCGCAGCGGTCCATGCGCACGGCGGCGCGATCGGCTACGAGGATCGGCCCGACGGAGGCGCACGGTTCTGGTTCTGGGTCCCGGCCTAGCGTTCGATTCATCGTCCGTTCATCTGGGTCCGCGCAGACTCGACTCGTGATCCGGCTCCCGCCGCGGATGCCGTACCAGCCGAGGCGTCGCGATGTTGCACCCCGCTGCAGACCCGTCCACCCGGATCGGCGCCGGCGACGGCACGATCCGAAACCGCGACCAGCTCGACTCGCTGGGCGACGTCCTCGAGGCCATCGCGATCGAGGCCCTCCAGCGCGAGACGCCGCGCTGGCTCGAGCGCCAGGAAGCGCGGCGGGTCCGGATCGTGGTCGGCGGTCCGGTCGCGGCGGCGACCCGCGCCGCGATCGACCGACTGGAAGCCGAGCTCACCAGCACCCTCGGTCGCGCGGCCCTGTCCCTCGACGCACCATACGACGACGAGCGGAGACGCGTGGAGCTCGGACTTGACTGAGCTGCTCGAGCCGGCCGCCCGCGGCATGCCGGCGCCCGCGGCCGGCGATCGCGCCCGGCGCGGGCGTCCGCTCGAGTTCGGGCTCGGGGCCGCGGCCGGGCCCTCGTGCGAGGTCGGCCGGCGTGTCCGGCAGCGAGCCCTGCTCCTGTGGCCGCGCCTCGACCCGGCGCGTCTCGCCCGGACCTCGGGCGATCCCCAGCGGGTCGCCCGACTCGTGGCCCATCGGTCGGCGTTGCCCCCCGAGGTCATCGTCGGCATGCTCATGGCGGCCGGCGACCTGGACTGACGCGGGGATGAAGGCCGGATGAACCTGGACGGCCGCCGTATTCACCGTCATCTCACCGCCCCCCTGCCAACCTCCGGAGCGTCGACCGGGTCACATGGCCCGGCGCACGAACGGGGCGGCCGTCCACGGACGCCACCTCGACCATCACCGGAGGTGCGCGATGCGCAAGCTCTCGATCCTGGCCCCGGTCGCCGTCCTGACGCTCGGAGCGGGGATGACCCTGGCCGCGAGCCCGGCATCGTCGACGCCGGGCTCGTCGTCTGCAGCGGGCGCGGCGTCGACCGCGAGCACGACGGCGACGAGCTGGTCCGCGAAGGTGCGACCGCTCGACGCGGTCACCGGCGGGCTGACCGTCAGCCGGGCGACCGACGGGACGGGCGTGCTGACCCTGAAGCTCGACGGGATGCGCCAGGACGCCGCCTGGTCCGTCGACGTCGAAGGTGGTACCGCCGCCCGGCCGATCGAGACCGACGAGATCGCCGAGCGATCCGGGGCGGACGTCGTGCGCACCGGCACGGACACCCTGACGATCCACCTCACGAGGGCCGAGATGGACGCGTTCGCGAAGGACCAGGCGAAGTCCGGGATCGTCGTGTCGATCTCCGACGGGTCGCGCCAGGCCGTGGCCACGCTTCCCGCCGGGTGAGGACCTCCGACCGACCGGCGTCGGGCAGCGTGCCCGGCGCCGGTCCTTCAAGTCCGGCCGGATCCCGGCTGCAGGACCCGGCCGCGCGCCCGTCGAGGCGAGCCGGGACCGGTGGACGTACGCTGTGACCATGACCGGAGCCGCGCGCGAGATCGTCAGCTGGGCGGAGCTCGAGCGGCTCGTCGCCGTGCTCGCCGACCAGGTCCGCGGCGAGTACGACACGATGCTGGCGATCACCCGCGGCGGGCTCGTGCCGGCCGGGATGCTCGCCTACCGGCTCGGGATCCGCGACATCCTCGTGGCGGCCGTCGCGTACTACGACGACGAAGGCCAGCCGGCGGCCGCGCCGACCTTCTTCCAGTTCCCGGCGGACCCCCTCCTCCACGGTCGCCGGGTGCTCATCGTCGACGAGGTGTGGGACAGCGGCACGACGATCCAGGCGGTCATCGGTCGGGTCCGCGAGGCCGGCGGCCTCCCGACGACGGCGGTCCTCCACTACAAACCGGAGCGGTCGACCGTGACCGCCGTCCCGGATCACTTCGCCGCCTCGACCGATCGCTGGGTCGTCTACCCGTTCAAGTCGGGCGGCTGACCGATCTCGGGCTGCTGATCGAGTTCGCCAGGCGTCCGACGCCTCAGCGCGAGGCGAGACGCTCCGCGAGGCTTCGCCCGCTCGGCGGGCGACCGGTCCGCTCGCACGTCGCGTCGAGGCGGAGCAGCGATTCCTGGACGAATCTGACCCCGAGCCAGCGGAACGGCTCCGGCTCCCAGTCCGGCGAGCGATGGTTGACGAGGGGGATCTCGGTCAGCTCGGTCGTCGCGCCGGTGATGAGGTCGGCCAGGATCCGGCCGGCCAGGTTCGTCGTCGCGACGCCGTGGCCGGTGTAGCCGCGGGCCGACGCGATCCCCGACCGCGGGTCGTACGAGAACGTCGGAAGCCAGTCCCGCGGGAAGCCGAGCGGCCCACCCCAGGCATGGCTGAAGCCGATCCCGACGAGGCTCGGGAACCAGGCCTCCACGAATGCCCGGAGCATCGCGTGGGTCCGGGCGTCCCGATCGAACCCCGGCTCGATCCGCGACCCGAACCGGTACGGCGCACCGCGACCCCCGAAGAGGATCCGCCCGTCGGGCGTCCGGGCGAGGTAGTCGATCGAGAGCCGGTACGAGGCGACGCACTCGCGGTTCCGCCAGCCGATCCCCGCCCACTGCTCGTCGCTGAGCGGCTCGGTCAGGACGATGAGCGAGTAGGTCGGCAGGAGCGTCCGATGATAGCGCTGGAGCTGGGTCAGGTAGGCCTCGCCGGCGACCACGACGGTGTCGGCGCGGAGCTCCCCGCGCTGGGTCCGGAGCGCCGGACGGAGCCGACCGCCGTCGGCGCCGGGCAGGACGTCGACGACCGCCGTCCGCTCGTGGATGACGCCGCCGCGCCGTTCGACCGCCCGGGCCAGCCCGCGGACGAGCTTCGCCGGGTGGACGTGGGCGTACTGCGTCCCGGCGATCCCCCCGAGGGCGCCCTCGACCCGGACCCGGGCCGCGGTCCCTGCCGCATCGAGCCGCTCGTAGCGGTCGGTCAGCCCGTGCGCGTCGAGCGACGCCCAATGCGCTTCCAGGGCGGGGAGCTGACTCGGGCCGCGAGCCACCACCAGGCTGCCGCCCTTCACGTAGTCCGCCTCGATGCCCTCGGTAGCGCAGACCCGCCCGATCTCGTCGACGGCGTCGGAGACGCCGTCCTCGATCGCCCGCATCCCGGCGTGACCGAAGCGGCGCTCGAGGTTCTCCGGCGACGCGTTCAGGTCCGGGGTCAGCCAGCCGCCGTTCCGTCCGGACGCCCCGAACCCCGCGATCTCGCGCTCGAGGATCGCGACCTTCAGGCCCGGCTCGCGGCGAAGGAGCTCGTAGGCCGTCCAGAGGCCGGTGTAGCCGGCACCCAGGATCGCGACGTCCACGTCGGCCGACCCGTCGAACGCCGGTCGCGGCGTGAGGTCGTCGTCGGAGGTCTCGAGCCAGAAGCTCGTCGCGCCGTACCCGAGCGGATCGATGGTCATGACCGGTTCACCTCGACGGGTCCCTCATCGGGGCTCGAACGGGTCGAACGATTCCGTCCGCTCGACGACGGCGTCCGCGCCGAGCCGGCCCCGTTCGACACCGGCGAGGGTCGTGCCCAGGACCGACGGCCAGCCCCGCGACGCCAGCCGCTCCAGGGTCTCCAGCGCCGCGGCCACCGTCGCCCTGGCATGGTCGAGGGCGGGGCCGCGCGGCTCGAGCGGGCCGAGCGAGCGGGCCGCCTCGGCCGCCGTCGCGGCCGCGGCCCGGGTCGCCGTCGCCGCCTCCTGGGCGCCGTCCCCGCCGGTGGCCCGGACGACGATGCCGGCGCCGCCGGTCAGTGGCAGCACGGCCGCCAGGACCGACGGCCAGACGACCGCGGCCATCGTCCCGGCCGACGGCTCCTCGAACGCGAGCGGGACATCGGGCATCGCCGCTCGCCGGACCGCGACCTGGGCGATCGCCGCCACCGTGGCGTCGCGCTCCTCCAGGAGCCAGGGCGGCATGGCTCCGGCGAGAAGCCGCACGCCGGGCAGACCCTGGAGCGCGGCGAGCCGGACCCCCACCAGCTCCAGCGCGAGTGCCCGTCCGGCCCGGGTGGCCCCGTCAGACGGCACGCCGCGGGCGAGGTCGGGCGCGACCACGAGGGGACCGGGCCCCACGAGGAGCGCGGCGCCGGAGCGTGCGACGATCCGCTGGGCGAAGGCGTGGTCGGCGAGGGCCCGGTCGGGATCCACCCGCCCGTCCACGATCTCGGCGACGACATCCGCGGCCACCACGTCGATCCGCTCGAAGGCCGCGACGAGGGCCTGCTCCGGGGCCGCGAGCGGGAGGGCCACGGTCGCCAGCCGGGCGTAGGAACGTCGTTCTGCGGCGACCGCGTCGACGGCCTGTCGGAGCTCCGCGAGCCCGCGCTGGCTGCCCGCCGGGGCGGGCTCCACGACCTCGGGAGACGGCGAGCCGTCGCCGCGGCGCGGCCGCCAGAACGGGACGTCCAGCCCCTGGTCGTGGAGGTGGTCCGCGAGCTCTCGGAGGGCCGGCACGCTGACCTGGACCACGTCGACCCCGCTCGTCGCGAGCATCGTCGCCTCCCGTCCCGCCGACCGCAGATCCGGGGCGGTGAGCGCGGCGCCGACCCACGGGCGCTCCGGGTCGCCGAGGAGGTCGAGGAGCTCGAGCCGCGCCGTCCGGTTCGCGTCGATCCGCTCGAGCGCGGCCGCCCCGAGCTTCCGGGCCATCGCCTCGGCCGAGGCCCGCCGACCACCGTCGCGGAGCACCTCCGCCTCGAGGGCGAGGTCCACGGCACCCGAGGCGACGTCGAGGGCGAGCTCCTGCGGAGTGGTCTCGTACTCCACGAGGGCGGCGGCGAACGGCAGGGCGATCCCGCCGGCCAGCCGATCCGGGCGACCCAGGACGTAACGCTCGACGACCTCCGAGGCGAGCGGCTGGCCGGTCCGATCGAGCCCGGCGACACCGAACATCCGGAGGATCGCCCGCTCCTGACCGGCGGTCGTGCAGGTCCGGGCGCGGGCGCCCCACGCCCCGGCGAGCGTCCCGGCAAGGTCGACCAGCCGGTCGATCGGTCCCAGGTCCACGCGCGCCGTCGGCTTCGTCACTCGACGAGTCCGGCCAGGCGGACGCCGGCCAGGAACCCGCGATAGGCGACCACCGGGTCGTCCGCGGCGAACCGGACCGAGGTGTCGCCGATCCGCTCGGCGCCGGGAACCACCGCAGCGTAGTCCGCCTGGGCCCCGTTCTGGTAGGTGACCTCTACCACGTATGGCGGCTCGAGGACGAGCGGACGGAGCTCACCGGCGATCGCCCGGCGGACGGCGGTCGTCGCCCCGGCCCGGACGAGATCCCGGGCGAGGCTCGGGTGGAGCGAGGCCGCCGCGCTGCGTCCGATCGCCTCCTTGACGACGACCCGCTCGGCCCAGGGGAACCAGGCCGCCGTCTCGACGGCCACGACATCGTCGCCCGTGACGAGCCCGACGGGGACCCCCCAGGCGCCGAGCGCGATCGCGTTCAGGCCGCTCTCCCCGACCGACTCGCCGTTGAGCGTGGACCGGACGGGCCGGTACGAGTAGGTGTGGGCGATCGTGGCCCGGGGATCGCCGGCCCGACCGTGGTAGCCGATGAACAGGGCGACGCCGAACCCGCGAGCGGGACCCGCGCCCTCGACCATCGACCAGGCCTTCTGCCCCTGGAGGAGGCGGGCCCGCGGATCGAGCCCCATCTGGTCGAGGTTGTACATCCCGCCGTGGCTGTCGTTGACGAGGACCTCGGTGGCACCACCGTCGAAGGCGCCGGCGATCGCCGCGTTCGCCTCGCCGGTCATGAGCTCGACCGCACCGGGGTAACCGCGGTCGCCGCGCTCGGTGGGATGCGGATGGCTGATCCCGGCGATCCCCTCCATGTCCACGCTGATGTAGACCTTCATCGGATCGCCTCGCTGGTGGATCGTCGGGGCCCGGGTGCCCGTCCCGCGTCAGGGCTCGATGATAGTCGGCCCACCGGCTGCACCGACGCCCGGCCGCGACGCGGCGCGACCGGTGGGTCGCTCAGCCCGGCCCTTCGGGGCCGGTCCGGGCCGGGTGCCCGATCCAGACGTGACCGTCGGCGAACCGCTCGGCCTTCCAGATCGGGGCTCGCGCCTTCGTCTCGTCGATCGCGTAGCGGGCGGCCGCGAATGCCGCATCGCGGTGCGGCGCGACCGCCACCACGACCACGCTCGTCGCGCCGAGCGGCACCGGACCCACCCGATGGACGATGGCCAGGCGCTCCACGCCGAACCGCTCGCGGACCTCGTCGGCGATCGCCCCGAGGACCCGCTCCGCCATCGTCTCGTGGGCCTCGTACTCCAGCGCCTCGACGGTCCGCCCGGCATGACGGGCGGCCTCCACCTCCTGGCCGGGCGCGGGCGTCCCGGGCGAGACACGCGTCCGCCCGACGAACACCACGACCGCCCCGTCCTCCGGGGTCGCCAGCCGGGCCGCCAGCTCGTCCCCGAACCCGGCCGGGAAGGCCCCCTCACGGACCTCGACGATACGGGCCCGGTCGCCGGACGCCCCACCGCTCACCGGCGGGATGCAGGCGACCTCGTCGCCGTCCTCGAGGACCGTGCCCGGGTCGGCGTACTCCCCGTTCCGGGCGAACGCCATCGACGGCCGACCGGGCGCGAGGACCGGGAAGGCGCGGACCAGGGCGGCCCAGGCGTCCTCGATCGTCGCCCCCCCGGCGAGGTCCAGGGCGACCTCGCGCGTCCCGCTGAGCTCCCGCTGGACCGCGAACAGCCGGACCCGGATGCGCATCGCGGATCAGCCCCGGAACGTCGCGACGAGGAGGCCGTCGCCGACCGGCAGGATCGTCGCAACGAACCGGGGGTCGGCCAGGACGCTCTCGTTGAAGGCGCGCAGGTCGTCCGTCCCATCGCCCGGCGACGCAGGACGCTCCCCGGAGACGCGACCGGACCACAGGACGTTGTCGGCCACGACCAGGGCATCCGGTTCGAGCCTGGGGATCAGCGCCTCAAGGTAGGCCAGGTACTCGCCCTTGAGCGCGTCGATGAAGGCCAGCTCGAACGGACCGGCCAGGGCGGGTTCGGCGTCCCCGGCGGCGAATGCCTCGAGGGCGGGCCGGTTCACCACGACGATCCGCGCGTCGTCGATCGCCGCCTCGCGCCAGAACCCCCGGGCGAGGTCGGTCCGGGCCCCGTCCGGGTCGATCGTGACGATCGTGGCGTCGGGCGGGGCGCCGAGGGCCAGGCACAGGGTCGAGTAGCCGTAGGCGGTCCCGACCTCGACGATCCTGCGGCGACCACCGGCCAGGACCGACAGCACCCGCCCCGCCTCGCGGTCGAGGATCGGGATGTCGCCGGGCTCGGCGGCCGCCTCGATGGCCAGGAGGGCCGGGTGGACCGGCCTTGCGGTCGTCTCGACATAGGCCCGGTCTGCCCGGCTCGGGACATAGCCGGGTGCGGCGACCATCAGACCAGCAGCCCGGCGCCGAAGTAGAGCCCCGAGGCCACGATCGTGGCCGCGGCGATGATCCCGACGTTGATGTAGAGGAGCCCTGTCGCCGATTCCATCGACCGGGTCCGGGCGGTCTGGATCGCGGCCCACGAGATGACCAGCGGGAAGATGAGGCCGACCAGCAGCCGGAGCCAGACGAACAGCGCCCAGGGTCCGGTGAGGGGTGCGAACGGGCCCCCGCCCGAACCGGCTCCGGCGGCGAGGGAGATGACGAAGAAGACCAGCTGGAGCGCGACGACGGCCAGGAGGACCCGGGCGATCATCACCAGCGGGCCCTCGGGCAGCTTCGGGGTCACGAGGTACCAGTGGCCCAGGATCATCGCCGCGAAGACGCCCCCCGTCGCCGCCGCGAGCAGGAGGCTCTGGGCGAGGAGCGGCAGGAATGCCGGGAACGGTCCACCCCAGCCGAAGGCCCCGAAGACGAAGGCCCCCACCCCCGCGGCGAGCCCGGCGAGTCCAAGCCAGGGCGCCCGGGCACCCCGCGACAGAGCCACCGTGTAGGCGAAGGCGATGACCGTGAAGGCGAGCAGGCACGTGCTCCGGGCCACGTCCCAGGTCGGATCGATCGCGATGACGGCGGTCCCCCCGACCCCCGTCGGGAGGGCCCCGTCCGAGGCGTAGGCGAGCAGGCCGAAGACCGCGGCGCACAGCGAGGTGAAGGCGAGGTAGCCGCGGGTCGCCTCGGTCCGAAGCCGGGCCAGGACCACGGTCGCGAAGGCCCCGACGCCCATCGCCGCAAGGATCGTCCAGTTGATGAACGCGAGGTTCTCGGCGATCCGTTGGGCGGCCACCGCCGGAGTGTAGCCGGGCGATCCGGGGGACGCCCGCGGGTGGTGGTGGAGCGGGTCGCTCAGCGACCGGATGAGGACCGGCCCGGCCCGCCCGACGCTCTCAGCGCCCGATCCCCTCGTAGGCGCGGACGTCGCCCGGGTCGAGGATGCGCCGGCCGTCCACCACGAGGGCGTCCGGGTTCCGTTCCCGGAGGATCGCCGGCAGGTCCCGGAACTCCGTCCAGCGAGTGACCAGCAGGACGGCCTCGGCCCCAGCCACGGCCTCCGCCATCGACCCGGCGTATCGGATGGGCAGGTCGGCCAGGATGCGCCGGGCCTCGTCGATCGCCTGCGGATCGTAGGCGACGACCTCGGCGCCCTCGGCCACGAGCGTCCGGACGATCGGGATCGCCGGCGACTCGCGCATGTCGCTCGTGTCGGGCCGGAACGCCAGGCCGAGCACGGTCACGCGCAGGCCGCGCAATGACGGATGGCGACGGCGGATCAGCTCGATCATCCGCTCCGGCTGCGCCCGGTTCACCTCGAGCACGGACTCGAGGATGGGCATCGGCTGCCCGACCGACCGGCCCTGTGCGGCCAGCGCGCTCACATCCTTGGGCAGGCAGCTGCCGCCGAAGCCGCAGCCGGCCCACAGGAACGACGCGATCGGGGCGATGGCGCCCCGCTCCCCATCCGCGTACGAGGTCAGGTAGCGGCTCGCGTGGACGCCGCGCATGACGTCCGCGACGTCGATGCCGCCGAGGGCCACACCCAGGTTCCCGATCTCGTTCGAGAACGAGATGAGCGTGGCGAGCAGGGCGTTCGAGGTGTACTTGATCATCTCCGCCGTCCGGGGGTTCGTCCGGATCACCGGGACGTCGGGGAACGCGCCGTAGAGCTCCTCCTGGACGGAGATCGAACGCTCGTCGACCCCGCCGAGCACGATCCGGTCCGGCCGCAGGAAGTCCCGGACGGCCTCACCCTCGGTGAGGAACTCGGGGTTCATGCCAAGACCCAGGTCGCCGCCGATCCGCCGGCCCGACGACTCCTCGAGGATCGGGGCGACGACATCCTCGGTGGTCCCCGGGACGACCGTGCTCTTCACGATCACGGCGTGGTACTCCGTCGCGCCTCGCAGCGCCTCGCCCACGGCCCGGACGGCCGCCCGGACCTGCCCGAGGTCGATCCTCGTCCCGTCGAATGGCGTCCCCACCGCGATGATGGTGAGCCGGCTGCCCGTCACCGCCTCGGCGATGTCCGAGGTGGCCGTGAGACCTCGTCCGGCGTGACGCTCGAGAAGCGCATCGAGGCCCGGCTCGTGGAACGGTGCATGACCGCCGTTGATCGAGGCGACCCGGCCGGGGTCGAGGTCGACGCAGACCACGTCGTGACCGCTCTCGGCGAGGCAGGCCCCCGAGACCAGCCCGACGTAACCCGCCCCGATGATCGCGACCTTCATCACCCCGGTCCGCCCGCAGGCGCCCAGGATTCGTCCTGGACCTCGGCGTTGTCGCGATACCAGAGGAGCGACCGACGGAGCCCGTCGTCGAGCCCGATCCGCGGTTCGTAGCCCACCTCCGTGCGGGCCTTTGCGATGATCGGACAGCGGCGGTTCGGGTTGTCGATGAGGTACTCGGGGTCCTCGCTCCGCCCGACCACGACCCGGCCCCGATAGCCCGTGAGCTCGCTCCCGAGGCCGACCAGGCGCTCGGCCAGGTCGCGCATCGACACCTCGGGGCTCTCGATCCCGATGTTGTACGGCTCGCCGGCGCCGCCCCGGACCAGGACCTTGTAGTAGCCGGCGATCGCGTCGGCGGCGTAGCAGAAGGTGCGCCGGGCAGACCCGTCCGAGAGGAGCGTGAGGTCCCGTCCGGCGAGGATGTCGCGGGCGAGGTCGGGGATGACCCGACGATCGGTGATCTTGAGCCCGGGCCCGTAGTTGTTGAACGGCCGGGCGATCCGGGTCTCCACGCCGTGGTGATGGGCGAAGACCGTGCAGAGGGTCTCGCCGTAGCGCTTGGCCTCGTCGTAGCAGGCCCGCGGTCCGGTCGACGAGACGAGCCCGCGGTACGTCTCCGGGGTCGGGATGTGGGCGGGGTCCGGATCGCCGTAGATCTCGCTGCTCGAGAAGAAGAGGAGTCCCCTGACCGGCGAGCCGGCGCGTGCCTGCCGCAGTGCGTGGTCGAGCAGGTTGCGCAGCCCGTTCACGTTCGCGTCCATCGTCTCGACCGGGTGGCGCCGGTAGTAGATCGGCGACGCGATCGACGCGCCGTGGATCACCCAGTCGAACTCGCCGGCGTCGTCCGGGAGCGGGAACCGCATGTCGAGCTCCCGCAGGGTGACCGCCCGGCGGTCCCGGAGCGTCGTGAGCCAGTCCGGGACCCCCCTGGCGAAGTTGTCCCAGACGGTCACGTCGATCCGGTCGCCTGCCGGCGCCGACTCGTTGAAGTGCGTCAGCGCCTGGACCATGTAGTAGCCGAGGAAGCCGGCGCCGCCGGTCATCAGCACGCGCGAGCCGGCGAGGGCCGGCCACTCCGGGGCGAGAGCGTCGGCGATGTCGGCCAGGTCCGCCGAGACCACGTCGTGAGCGCTGTTCATCGCACCACCGCGGATCCGGCGACCCCCCACGGCGGCCTGACCGGGCCCGCATCATACGGGCGTTCCGGAGGCAGCGGGTGACGACTACGATGGCGCGAGGAGGTGCGCCGATGGGTATCGACCGCGACACGAGGATCACCTGGTACGGCCATGCCTGCGTCGGGATCGCCACGCCCGGCGGGCAGACCATCCTCATCGACCCCTGGTTCGGGAACCCGAAGAGCCCACGCTCGGCCGATACGATCGAGCGGTGCGACCTCCTCCTGGTCACCCACGGCCACAGCGACCACATGGGCGACGCCGTCGCCCTCGCCTCGCGGCTCCGACCCGCCTGGCCGTGCATCCACGAGATGAGCCTGTGGCTGGGCCGGCGGCTGCCCGGCGGCAACGACCAGCTCACGGGGATGAACAAGGGGGGCACGGTGACCGCCGCCGGGGTCCGGGTGACGATGACGTCCGCGGACCACTCGGCCGGCGACTGGAACGCCGAGGGCGGTGTGCCGCTCTACCTCGGGGAGCCGGCCGGCTTCGTGGTCGAGATGGAGAACGGGTTCCGGGTCTACCACGCCGGCGACACCGCGGTCTTCGGCGACATGACCCTGATCCGGGACCTCTACCACCCCGACCTGGCGTTCCTGCCGATCGGTGGGCACTACACGATGGGTCCCCGGGAGGCGGCCCTGGCGGTGGAGCTGCTCGGGGTGCAGCACGTCCTGCCGATCCACTACGGGACGTTCCCGCTCCTCGCCGGCACACCGGCCGAGCTCCGGACGGAGCTCGGCGCTCGAGGACTCGGAACCGTGATGGTCCACGAGCTCGCACCCGGCGAGACCCTGGCGTAGCGGGTCCGGCGCCGGGTCGACCACCCGGCGCCACCGATGCTCGGCGGAGCGCTCCATCGAGTCGGCGACGTCAGGCCGAGGCGACGGTGACCTCTGCGCCACGCCTGACGGGCATCGCCCAGACAGCGGCCCGAGGCTCGTCGCGCAGGGCGATCGTCTCGAACAGGGTCTCCCGGAGCTCAAGCTCGGTGTCGCCGAGCGCCTTGGCCAGGAGTCGGCGGGACTGGTCCACGATGTCGGCGGGTACGACACTCTCGTGGACCCGCAGGATCTTCGACACGTCCGTCGGCTCCACGGTCTCGAACTCGTAGAACAGCTTCTCGTGGAGCTTCTCGCCGGGCCGGAGCCCGGTGATCTGGATCGGGACGCGATCGACCTCGCGGCCCGACAGGCGGATCAGGTCCGTGGCCAGGTCCATGATCCGGACCGGTTCGCCCATGTCGAGGACCAGCACGTCGCCGGGCTGACCGATCGCCGCCGCATCGAGGATGAGCCAGCCGGCCTCCTGGATCGTCATGAAGTAGCGGGTCATCTCGGGGTCCGTCACGGTCAGCGGCTCGCCGTTCTCGAGCTGGCGCTGGAAGAGCGGCAGGACGCTGCCGGCGGAGCCGAGGACGTTGCCGAACCGGACCGAGACGTACGGCCGCCCGGTCCGCTGGGCCGCGTCGGCGACCAGCCACTCGGCGACCCGCTTCGTGGCACCCATGACGCTGCTCGGCTCCACGGCCTTGTCGGTCGAGACGAGGACGAAGCGCGGGACGTCGGCGGCCACGGCCGCCTCGAGCACGGCGAGGGTCCCGCCCACGTTGACCTGGACGCCCTCGGAGGGATGCTCCTCCATCATCGGCACGTGCTTGTAGGCGGCGGCGTGGAAGATGACGTCCGGCCGGGTGTCGTCGATCAGGCGACGGATGACCGATCTGCTGGCGACGTTGGCGAGATGCATCGCCAGGTCGCCGCTGCCGTGGCCGCCGAGCCGGCGCAGCTCGAGCTCGCGATAGATCATGTAGAGCGGGCTTTCGGCGCGGTCGACCAGCAGCAGCGTCCGCGGCTCGAGGGCGAAGATCTGGCGGGCGAGCTCCGAACCGATCGAGCCGCCGGCACCCGTGACCATCACCACGCGGTCGCGGATCGCCTCGGCCACGCCGGGCGCGTGGATCGTGACCTGCTCCCGGCTGAGCAGGTCCTCGACCCGGACGCGACGGGTCCGGAACGCGTCGAGACTGCCGTCGAGGAGCTCGTGGACGCCGGGGACGGTCCGCACCTCGAGACCCGCCAGGACCGCCCGGTCCATGACCCGACGAACGGCGGAGCCGGGCGCCGCCGGCATCGTGATGAGGAGCATCTTGGCGCCCGTGGCCTGGATCGCGTCGTCGATCCGCGACAGGTCGCCGAAGACCGGGAGGTCGGCGACGGTGCTCCCCCAGCGCGAACGGTCGTCGTCGAGGAACCCGACCGGATTGACACCCGAGCGCGGCTCCCGCAGCGCCGACCGGGCCATCGTGGCACCGGCGCGACCGGCGCCGTACAGGAGCGCCGGGGTCAGGCTGATCGTCGCGCCGGCGACGCGCCGGTTCGCGGCCGCATCGGACAGGGCGCGGATCGCAAACCTCGTGCCACCGGTGAAGGCCAGGGTGATCAGGAGCTCGATGACCCAGAACGAGCGTGGGAACTCGGCCGTGCCGCGGACGCCGAGCGGGGTCAGCACGAGGTAGAAGATCGCGATGCCCAGTGCGGTCGCGACCAACGCCGCGCGCAGGATCTGGGTGAGGTCGGGAACGCTGGCGTGGCCCCAGACGCGGCGGTAGAGGCCGAACCGGGAGTCGACGATGGGGCGGACGACGAGCGGCAGCAGGGCCGCCGGCAGGTACACCGCGATCCCCTCGACGCCGAGCAGGCCGTCAAGGCGAAGCGACAGGGCCAGGTAGATCGAGAGCGCCGTGCCGATGAGGTCGAGGACGAACAGGTGTCGACCCCGGAGGTGGCGAGCCCGCGTGGCCGCCCACGCGGTCAGGCTCCAGCGGACGACGCGAAGACGTCGCGGGCCGGCTGCGACCCGATGGGCGCGGGGCGAGGCGGCGCGGGCCATCAGGCTCGGGCGCCGGTGGACGTCAGGGCGGGACGACCGGCGAAGCGCTCGACGCCGAGACGGCGCGGGCCACGCGGAGTCGATGAGACGGCGAGATCCGGCAATGAGTGCCCCCTGAGACGACAGATGAAAGATGAACCGCGGGTCGCCACCGCGTGCCCCTAGGGTAGGCAATCCGTACCCCGAAGGCCAGTACAAATGGCGCTTTCGGTGCGCCGGGGCAACAGATAGGGCCGCCGGAACGTCTCGCCCGAACGAAGCGGCGGCCTACCCGGCCGGGAGGTCGAAGGTGGCGGCCTGCTCGTGCCACAGCTGCGTGGCGAGCCGCTCGGCCGGCACGTCGACGTCGTCGAAGGTCAGCGGCGCATCCTCGGCGACGTCCCGGCGGAGCACGGCGCCGTCCGCCAGGCCCATCGGGAGGAGGCGCTCCCGGCGGGCGGTCGCCACGTTCTCCAGCATCCCGTAGACGGTGAAGCCGCCGATCCCGTCGAGGGTCTCGCCGGGCCTGAGATCGCGCTTGGCGTGGCAGACGACCTCGGTGACGGGACCGCCGAGCGGCGCAGCGGCCGCCTCCCGCAGGAGCACGGCCCGGGCCACCGACTGGACGGTCTCGATCGGGCCGAGGTGGAACGGCCGGTAGAAGGTGTACACCGGGCCGTCGCCCATCTTGTAGAACTTCATGTAGGCCCGCGACAGGGCGTCCTCCTCATGGCCGAGGACGAAGACGCCGAAGCTCGGCTCGGCCCCGAGGAGGTAGTCGACGATCGGGCGCTCGAGCAACGCCTCGAGGTCGAACCGCTCGGGCGCCTGCTCGACCCGCTCGGCCCGCGGCCCGAGCATCCCGCGCTCGGCGACGCCGAACCCGGTGGCGTTGGCGACCACCCCCATCTCGGCGGCGATCTTCGTGCCGTCGGCGAACGAGGTGATCATCTTCGGTCGCTGGCCGTGGGCGTCGGCGAACGCCTTCTGGGTCAGCGGGGTCCGCTTGTGGTCGAGCAGGCTCTTGATGTTGCCGGCCAGGATCGGCCGGAAGCCGAGCAGCCGGACCTCGTCCATGAGATCCATGATGACCGCCGGCTGATCGCCGGCCATGTCGGTCAGGACCACCCCCGCCGCGTCGGCCCGCCGCTTGAGCAGCGGCCCGAGGCACGAGTCGAGCTCGGCGTTGACGAGGATGAGGTGCTTCCCGGCATCGATCGTCCGGACGGCGACGCCCGCGCCGAACTCGACCTCGCCGGTCGCCTCGACGATCGCCTCGATGCCCGCCGCGTCGGTCAGGACGGTCGGGTCGTCGGTGATGACCGGGCGATGGTTGCGGATCGCGACGTCGAGCTCGGCGGCCGATGCGACGTGGCCGGGCGCGTCGACCCCGGCCTCGCGGTAGGCGCGCTCGGCCTCGCCGATCGTCCGGTTGGCGACGGCCACCAGCTCGATGCCGGGGGTGCGCCGGATGATCCTGGCCGCGAAGCCGCGACCGGCGTACCCGGCCCCGACCAGGCCGACGCGGATCGGATCGCCCGCGGCTGCGCGAGCCTCGAGGGCGCGAAGGACGGCGCTCATGCGTGGGTCTCCGGATCGAGATCGGGCCAGGCCGCGTCCTTATCGGACACGAACACGCCGTCGGTGATGGGCCAGCGGATCGCGAGCGACGGGTCATCCCAGCGGATCCCTCGCTCAGCGTCCGGTACGTACGGATGTGACACCTGGTAGCTGACCTCCGCGTCGTCATCGAGGGCCTGGTACCCGTGGGCGCAGCCGACCGGCACGAAGACCATCCGCCGGTCCACGGCATCGAGGACATGGCCCTGCCACTGGCGGTAGGTCGGGGAGTCCGGTCGGAGATCGACCGCGACATCGAAGATCGCCCCGCGAGTGCACCGCAGGAGCTTCGACTCGCCGTACGGCGCCGCCTGCCAGTGGAGACCCCGGATCGTCCCCCGATGCCGGTTCGTCGAGATGTTCGTCTGGACGTTCCGGATCTCCACCCCGAGCTGCTCGGACCAGGCTTCGTCCCAGATCCGGGCGAAGAAGCCGCGATCGTCGCCGATCCGGGTGAGATCGATCAGGTGCGAACCGTGGAGGCCCGCCGGCGACAGCTTCATGCCGGGACCGCCGGGTCCACGCCGGGCGCCGGCGGCGACTCGGCGACCGGGTCGGCGGTCGACGGTGCACGGACCCAGAAGAACCGCGCGTCGATCTGCCCGCTCGCGAGGAGGTGCTGGATCTGCTTGATCCGGGTATGGCCGCGCGACTCGAACAGCTCCGTGCTCATGTCGACGGCCCGGAAGACCTCGAGCAGCTGCTGGGCGCCCACGGGCGACGTCGTAGCGGGTCTCGAACGGGAGGTGTTCCCGGATCTTGTCGAAGTTCGCCCGGTAGTCGCGGTGGTCGCCGGTGCTGTCGCCGAACTGGGTCCGGCAGCCCGGGAAGGTGTCGGCGATCAGCTCGGCGACCTCGCGGACCTGGTAGTTCTGGGTGTTGCTCCCGACGTTGAAGATCTGGCGGTGGACGACGTCCCGGGGCGCCCGCAGGACCAGGTCGATCGCCTGGCTGATGTCGAGGATGTGGACGAACGGGCGCCACGGCCGGCCGTCGCTGTCCATCCGGATCACCTTCTCGGTCCAGGCGTGGCCGGCCAGGTCGTTGACGACGAGGTCGAAGCGCATCCGCGGGGAGGCGCCGAACGCCGTGGCGTTGCGCAGGAAGGTCGGCGAGAAGTCGTCGGTGGCGAGGGCGGGCACGTCGCGCTCGACGAGGACCTTGCACTGCGCGTAGGCGGTCAGCGGGTGGACCTCCGACGTCTCGGTGCTGTCGGTCGCGCCGGCCGAGCCATACACGCTGCACGACGACATGTAGATGAACCGCTCCACCCCGGCCTCCCGGGCCAGGCTGGCCAGCCGGACGCTGCCCTGATGGTTGATCTCGAAGGTGATCTCGGGGTTGAGCTGTCCGACCGGATCGTTCGAAAGCTCGGCGAGGTGGACCACCGCCTCGTAGCCGACCAGGTCCTCGACCGTGACCTGTCGGATGTCCTTGGCGATCCAGGCCGGCGAGCGATCGACCCCGTGATAGAGCCAGCCGACCCGATGGAAGCCCGTGTCGAGTCCCGTGACGTCGTGACCACGGTCGAGGAGATAGGCGCACAGGACCGTGCCGATGTAGCCCTCGCTACCGGTCACCAGGACTCGCATCGGTTCCATGTCCTCCAGGGCGGTTCGCGGCGCCGGGGCGTCGGCCGGCCCGCGGGGTCGTTCGAGGCGGGTGGGATCGGTGACGGCGGAGCCCGAAGAGTGTCTGCGACCCGCGACGGGCGGCGGGCCTCCAGGGCCTCCATCGCCACCGGTACCTTCGAGTGATGGTACCTCCGATGGGCCTGTCCGACGCTCCTCCCGCACGAAGACCGCGCGCTTCCGGTGCCGGGGGGCAACGTCCGGGATCGTCCGCGGACCTCGGGCGACTATCATCGGTCGGCCGGGCTCCTCAGATCCGGCTCAGCGAGAAACCGGGGAATCGCGAACGTGAAGGTGGTTCTGTTCTGCGGCGGCCAGGGGTTGCGCCTGCGGGACCATTCGGAGCTCCTGCCCAAGCCGATGGTCACCGTGGGCTATCGGCCGATCCTGTGGCACGTGATGCGCTATTACGCCCACTTCGGGCACAAGGAGTTCATCCTCTGCCTCGGCTACAAGTCCGACGTCATCAAGAACTACTTCCTCCATTACGAGGAGGCGCTCTCGAACGACTTCGTCCTGTCCGGCGAGACCGGGGCGGTCGAGCTGCTCCGGCGCGACATCGCCGACTGGCGGATCACCTTCGTTGAGACCGGCCTCCATGCCAACGTCGGGCAGCGCCTGCGGGCGGTACGTCCCTACGTCGGCGACGAGCCGTTCCTGGCCAACTACGGCGACGTCCTGACGGACGCCCGGCTCGACGAGCGGGTGGACAAGTTCCTCGCCGGCGATGCGACTGCCGCCTTCATGTGCGTTCGGCCGACGAGCTACTCGTTCCACATCGTCCGGCTGGGCGGTTCCGACCTGGTCACCCGGATCGACGACGTCGGCACGTCCGACCTGTGGATCAACGGTGGCTACTTCATCCTGCGTCCCGAGATCTTCGACGCCATCGGACCGGGCGAGGAGCTCGTCGAGGAGCCGTTCGCCCGGCTCATCGCGGCGGGCAAGCTCCAGGGTGACCCGTACGAGGGCTACTGGGCCCCGATGGACACCCTCAAGGACGTCCAGGCGCTGCAGAACGCGTTCGACACCGGTCGACCGCCCTGGGCGGTGTGGGAGGCGACGGAACCGACGTGACCGGGATGCGGCGCCTGTCGCTGGGACCGGCCGGGCCACTCCATCTCCTCGTCGTGGGAGCCCACGCCGACGATGTGGAGATCGGCGCCGGCGGGACGGTCCTGCGCCTCCTGGCCGAGCACCCGGGGAGCTCGATCCTGTGGGTGGTCGCCTCGGCCGTCCCGGAGCGAGCGGCCGAGGCGCGGGCCAGCGCGGCGGCCTTCTCGGCGGACGCGTCCTCCGTCGAGGTGATCGTCCGCGACCTCGATGACGGACGGCTGCCGGCGGCGTCGGATGCGGTCAAGGACCTGCTCGAGTCCCTCAAGACCCGACCCATCGACGTCATCCTGGCACCCCACGTCGAGGACGCCCACCAGGATCATCGACTCGTCGCCGAGACCGTGTGGCAGACGTTCCGCCACCACCTCGTCGCGTCGTACGAGATCCCCAAGTACGACGGCGACCTCGGACGCCCGAACCTCTTCGTCGACCTCGACGAGGAGACGGTCCAGCGCAAGATCGACCTCCTCCAGGCCCACTACCCGTCCCAGCACGACCGGACCTGGTGGGGTGCCGACACCTTCCGCGCGATCCTGCGGCTGCGGGGGATCGAGGCGGCGACTCGACATGCGGAGGGGTTCTACTGCCGCAAGCTCGTGATCTGACCATCGACCGAGACCGGATCGGTCCCCGGCGGGCGGGGATATACTCCGGGCCGATTTTTCCCACTGGAGTCATCATGCATACGAGATCTCTTCGCTGATGGAACTGCGCACCTTCCTGCGCGAGGTCTGGCGCTACCTGTTCTTCATCATCGGCGCCGTCCTGCTGGTGGGCGTGATCGCGTTCTTCGTCTCGAACAGCTCGGAGAAGACCTACTCCGCCGAGTCGAGACTGGTCGTGACCGCGGGACTCGGCACCGACGGCACCGGCACCGACAACGTCCTTGCGGCGCCAAGGGTCGGTCAGACCTACGCCGTCCTCGCCACCACCCGGCCCGTCCTCCAGAGCGTCATCGACCGGGCCAAGCTGCCGTACGACCCGGTCGAGCTCATGCGCCACCTGACGCGTGACCGCCAATCTCGACACGCCGTTCGTCGTGGTGACGATGTCCGACAAGGACCCGCAGGTCGCCGCCGGGGCGGCCAACGCGCTGGGCGATGTCCTCGTCGAGATGTCCAAGGTCGCGCCGACGGATGCGGCCCCGGGTCGGGACCTCCTCGCCATCGTCGAGCGGGCATCCGTCCCGAGCGATGCGTCCGGGCCGCGGGTGCTGTTCAACACGCTCCTGGCGGCCGTGGCGGCCCTGGTCATCGCGCTCGTGATCGTCGCCCTCGTGGCCACCCTCCGCCGCGATCCGACCCAGCCGTCCGGCCCACGCCCGGGGTGAGCCTCCTCCAGGGCGACCTGGCCGGGGGGGTCAGCGACCCGCGCGTCGTCTGGACCCGCGCGTTCGAGTTCGCGAACCGGGGCGTCGGGACCCAGCTGACCGTCGGGCTGGCCCTCGGACTCGGCTACCTCGGGGCGACCGCCATCAAGGCCGACCAGGCCCCATTCGTCCTGGCGGTGGCCGCGGTGGTCGTCGCCCTCGTCTGGCCGGCCGCGGGGCTCGCCACGCTCGCCCTCATCCTGCCGATGCCCGAACTCGATCTCTTCCAGCCGTTCTACATCGTGGCGGTGCTGGTGGGGGCCACGGCCTTCGGCTGCCTTCTGCGATTGCCCGGCGACCCGCGCCCGCTGCCCGTCCATCCGGCCGTGGTCCTGGCCATCGGCTACGCGGCGTACACCGTGCTCGGCGCCGCGCCGGTGATCAGCGGTCATCCGATCGCCTGGGCACCGAGCGCGGCCCTCGAGGCGCTCCAGATCGTGAGCGGGCTCGGGATCTTCCTCGTGGCGGGGTATCTGTTCCGAACGATCCCGTGGAAGCCCATCGTCGCGATCGCCCTCCTCGGCGCCTTCCTGGCGGCGGCCCTGGCCCTCGTGTCGTTCTGGAACGTCGGCCCGATCGGATCGCTGGCCGGCCTGCTCACGCCGGCAGGTGGCGACCGGGCGAGCGGCGGCTTCTCGAACGCGAACTACCTGGGCTTCCTCACGACCCAGGGCAGCCTCCTGGCCATCGGCTGCTGGACGGTCGCGAGTCCGCGCTACCGGCCGCTCCTCGCTCTGGTCATCGCCAGCCTGATCGCGGCCACGGTGGTGAGCTTCTCGCGGAGCGCCTACATCGGGACGATCGTCGGGATCCTCGTCCTGACCTTCCTGCGCAGCCGACGAGCAGCGGTCCTGCTGGCGATCCTCGCCGTCGTCGGCGCGGTCGTCCTCTACCCCACCTTCCTGGAAGCGCGGCTGGCCGGCAGCGACGTGCTGAACCCGACCTCGATCTTCGAACGCGCCCAGAGCGAGAACTGGCGAAGTCTGGCAGCAGCGGCCGGCGTCACGATGTTCCTCGCGGAGCCGTTCTTCGGCGTCGGCTACGGCGTCTTCCAGCACGTGAGCCCGGCCTTCATCGGGGCGAGCCCGGCGACCTACTCGCATGACGCCTACATCCAGATCCTCGCCGAGCAGGGCCTGGTCGGGGTGATCATGGTGGCCGGGATCCTCGTCTCCCTGGCGTACGCCCTCATCCGGTCGGCCCACCCGCTCCGGAACGCCGCGCTCGCGATGGGGAGCGCCTACCTGGTCCAGTCGTTCTTCATCAACTCGACGACATCGATCCAGATCTCGGGGCTGCTCTGCCTGACGCTGGCGGCAGCCCTGAGCGCCATCCCCGGCCGCCCGGTCGTCCGGGCACAGGAGACCTGATCATGCGAGTCCTCGTCACCGGCGGCGCCGGCTTCATCGGCCATCACCTGGTCCGGGCACTCCTGGAGCGCGGCGATGCCGTCACGGTCCTCGACGACTTCAGCACCGGGCTGCGCGAGCGCCTGGCGCCGGTACTCGACTCGATCGACCTCGTCGAGGGCGACCTGCGCGATCCGGCGGCCACGGCGAGGGCGACCGCCGGCTGCGAGCTGGTGCTCCACCAGGGCGCCATCCCGTCCGTGGCCCGGTCGGTCGCCGACCCGCTCCGGTCCAACTCGGTCAACGTCGACGGGACGATCCAGCTGATGCTCGCCTGTGCCGCGGCGGGGGTCCGACGGGTCGTCGCCGCCGGCTCGTCCTCCGTCTACGGGGCGAGCCCCGAGCTGCCGCGACGCGAGACGCAGCGCCCGGATCCGCGTTCGCCGTACGCGGCGAGCAAGCTCGCCACCGAGCACTACGTGCACACCCTCGGCGCCCTTCACGGGATCGAGACCGTCGTGCTCCGCTACTTCAACGTCTTCGGGCCAGGCCAGGACCCGGCGTCGCAGTACGCCGCGGTCGTGCCCCTCTTCGTCAAGGCCGCCATCGAGGACACGGCCCCGACGGTCCACGGCGACGGCCGCCAGTCGCGCGACTTCACCTACATCGACAACGTCGTCAGCGCCAACCTCCTCGCCGGCAGCGTCCCCGGCGTGTCGGGTCTCACGGCGAACATCGGTTGCGGTGGCCGGTACGACCTCCTCGAGCTGCTCGACCAGATCCGGGCCGCCTTCGGCCCCATGCGGCCGCCGGTGTTCACCCCGACCCGGGCCGGCGACGTCCGCGACTCGGAGGCCGACGTGTCGGTGGCCCGCGAGCGACTGGGCTACGAGGTGCTCGTCCCGTTCTCCGACGGCGTGCGCCGGACCGTCGAGTGGTACGTGGCGCAGGCGGCCGCGGAGCCACGATCGGCGTGACCCAGGGCGGCGACCGTGCGACGGCAGCTACCGTCGACGCCACGGCCGACCGGGCCCGGGTCACCTTCGTCATCTCGGGCCTCGTCGTCGGCGGCGCCGAGCGCATCCTCACCGCCATCGCCAACGGCTGGGTGGATTCGGGGCGACCGGTGACGATCCTGGCGCTCGACGCACCCGACCGGCCGCCGTTCTTCCCGGTCGACCCCCGGGTGACGGTCCGCCGACTGGGACTCGCCGGGGTCTCCCGCGATCGCCTCGAAGCGGTGGCGAACAACGTCCGGCGGCTGGTCCGGCTGCGTCGAGCGATCGCCGCGACCCGGCCGGATGTCGTGGTCTCGTTCATGGACCGGACGAACGTCCTGACCCTGCTGGCGACGATCGGGGCGCCCTGGCCGGTGATCGTGGCCGACCGCACGGCCGCCGATCCGGGCAGCGGCCGGATCTGGCGCACTCTCCGGCGGATCTCCTACCGCCGGGCCCGCTGGGTCGTCGTGCAGACCCGGGGCAGCGTGACGGCGCTTCCGGAGCGCCTTCGTCGTCGGGCCATCGCGATCCCGAACCCGGTCCTCGAGGATGCCGGCCCGGGACGAGCCGGGACCGCCCCGGAGCCGGGGCTCGTCGTCGCCCTCGGACGCCTGGTCCCGCAGAAGGGCTTCGACCTGCTCATCGACGCGTGGTCCTCGGTGGTCGACCGGGCGCCGACCGCTCGGCTCGAGATCTGGGGCGATGGGCCCGAGGCGGACCGGCTCGGGTCCCTCGTCGGCGAGCGCGGGCTGGAGGCCAGCGTGACCCTGGCCGGCGAGACGCGTGACCCCGCGACGGCGCTCGGCCGGGCGAGCGTCTTCGTCCTGTCCTCGCGGGTCGAGGGCTTCCCGAACGTCCTCCTCGAGGCGATGGCCCTGGGCCGTCCCGTCGTCGCCTTCGACTGCCCGTTCGGGCCTGCCGAGATCGTCAGCGATGACGTCGACGGACGGCTCGTCCCGGCCGGGGACGTCGCCGGCCTCGCGGCCACGATCGCCGACCTCCTCACCTCGCCGGAGCGAGCGGCGGCGCTCGGCGTCCGGGCGACCGCGGTCCGCGAGCGATTCGCCTTCGGAACGATCCTCGGCCGCTGGTCCGACCTGGTCGACCACGCCCGAGATGACGCGCGGCCGGCGCCACGCTCGTGAACGACGAGCCGATCCTGCCCGAGGACGCCTTCGACGAGGGCGACAACCCCGACAGCGTCCTGCGCGGAGCGACGCGGGCGGCCGTGCTCCTGACCGTGGCCGGGGTCGTCGGCCAGGTCTTCACCCTCGTCCGGGAGCTGTTCGTGGCGGCCAAGGTCGGCGTCTCGGGCGATCTCGACGCCCTGCTCGTCGCCTCCGTCGCACCGATCATGTTCGCCAGCCTCCTCGCCAGCGGCACGACGGCGGCGATCGTCCCCTCGTATCTGGCTGCCCGGCGGCAGCACGGCAAGCCGGCGGCCGAGCGGCTGTTCGGCGCGACCCTCACCTGGACCGTCCTGATCGGGATCGTCCTCGGCTTCATCATCGTCGCCGGGGCGAGCGTGGCGGTGGAGATCGCGGGACCGGGCCTCGGACCGGCCGCCCAGGCGGTCGCCGTCGCCTATGTCCCGCTCCTCGCCCCGATGCTGGTGTTCGCGGCGGCTGGCGGCCTGCTGGCCGCGGCCTTCCAGATCCACGACCGGACCCGGGCGATCGCGGTGGCCTGGACGGCCGGTCCGGTGGCGTCGGTGATCGTGACCGTGGCCCTCTGGAACTCACTCGGCCTGACCGCGCTCGCCCTGGCCATGACCGTTCAGCAAGCGGTCATCGACATCGTCCTGATCGGGTTGGCGCTCCATTTCCGGATCCTCCCGCCGGTGACCATCCGGGCCGACCGGGCCGAGTCGGTCCGGTTCATCCGCCACGCGATGCCGCTGACGATCAGCGCCTCCGTCCTCCAGCTGAACCTGCTGACCGACCGGGCGGTCGCCTCGCTCATCACCCCCGGCGCGGTGAGCGCCCTGCGCTATGCCGAGGGCGTCATCCGCATCCCGATGAACGCCATCGGACCGGCGCTGGTCGGCGGCGATCTACCCGGCGCTCGTACGGGCCTCCCTCCTGGGCGAGTCGCGCTCGCTCGGCGAGGCCGCGGCGAGCGCCATGCGCTACGTGACGGTCATCTTCGTGCCCATCTCGGTGGCGACCGCCGCGATGGCGCCCGTTGATCGTGGAGGTGGCCTACGTCCGCGGCGCCTTCGACGAGCGGGCCGCGGCGCTGACCGCGGGTGCCCTCGCCGGGTTCGCTCCCCTCCTCTTCCTGACGATGGCGAACTCGGTCCTGACCGGCGCCCACAACGCCCGCCAGCGCGGCGTGTTCCTCATGTCGATGGGGTTCCTCAACGCCTTCCTGAATGCCGTCTTCAACGTCGGGCTCGGCCTGTGCGATCGGCGTCGCCGGGATCGCCCTCTCGACGTCGCTGACGGTCGGGCTGGTCCAGTTCATCAAGGCCTGGCGGCTGGGCCGGCTCGACGAGGCCTTCCCGCTGGGCGGGCTGCTCGTCGTGAGCAGCCGCTCCCTGGCGGCGAGCCTGGTCGTCGCGGTGCCGATCGCGCTCGTCAGCTGGACCCTGCCGCACGGTCTCGGCCTGCCCCAGGCGCTCGCCCTGCTGGTGGGTCTCGCCTCGGCGGGGATGGTCGGGTACATCGCCCTCAGCCGGCTCATCGGGCTGAACGAGCCGTGGATCGTCGCTCGGACGCTCCTGTCGCTCGCCGCGGTCGTCTCCGGCCGGGAGCCCGGTGAGCGCCGACCGGCCGCTTCGGATCATGTACCCGGCCTCGCTCACGCCCGGGGGAGCCGAGCGCCAGATGCTCCTGCTGACGGAGCACCTGCCCCGCGGATCGGTTCGACGTGTCGTTCGTGCTCCTCGGCGGGATGACCGAGATGGCCCGCGAAGCGCGCGCGCCTCGGGGCCACCGTCCACGCCCTCGGTGCCCCGCGACGAGCCGGCCAGCCGATGCCGGTGTTCGCCGCGAAGGTCGCCCGCCGGGTCGGGTCCTATGTGGCGCTGTGCCGGCGGGAGCGGTACGACATCGTCGACGCCTGGCTCTACCTCGGGTACGGCCTGGCGGCCGTCACCCGGCCGATCTCCCGGGTCCCCGTCCTCATCGCCGGCCGGCGCAGCCTGAGCGCGTTCAAGACCGACTTCGGGCCCGTCGACCGGACCGTCGACGCGATCGCCCGGCGCTCGGCGGACCTCATCGTGGCGAACTCCCGAGGCGGTCGCCGACGACGTCATCCGGCGGGAGGGGGTGGACCCTGGCCGGATCCGGGTCATCCGGAACGGGGTGGTCGTCCCGCCGCCGCCGGACGAGACGCGGCGGCGGGCGACGCGGGCGGCACTCGGTGTCGGGCGCCGACGGTCCGGTCGTCGGCTGCGTGGGCACGTTCAAGCGGGGCAAGGGCCAGGACCAGGTGATCGCCGTGATGGCCGCGCCTGGTCCGGCGGCGACCCGGACGCCTGGCTCGTCTTCGTCGGGGACGGACCGGAGCGCGCCGCCGTGGAGCGCCAGGCCCGCGAGGCCGGCCTGGAGCGGGTCCGGTTCCTCGGGCTCGTGCCCGACGCGCGGACCCTCTACGATGGCTTCGACGTCGTCGTCTCCGCGTCGGATGCGGAGGGGCTCCCGAACGTGCTGCTCGAGGCCGCGGCGGCGGGGCGGCCGATCGTCGCGACCGCCGCCGGTGGGACCTCCGAGATCGTCGTCGACGGTGAGACCGGCCTGCTCGTGCCGGTCGGCGATGACGCCGGCCTCGAACGGGCCCTTGGGCGGATCTCGTCGACGACCGGGCGCTGGCCGGTCGCCTCGGTGGCGCCGCCCGCGAGCACGTCGCGCGGACGTTCGGGCTGGAGCGGTTCGTGGCCGAGACGGCGGCCCTGTACGAGGAGATGGCGCGACGACATGACGGCTGAGCGGATCGGACGCGGACGCCGGGGGCGTCGGCCGCGAGTCCTGCGGATCATCACCCGGCTGGCGGTCAGCGGCGTGTCCACCCACGTCACCCTGGCGAACCAGGTCCTCACCCGGCGCGGCTGGGACACGCTCCTGGTCCACGGCCGCGTCCAACCGGACGAGCTCGAGATCGACCTGCCGATCGCCGGTGTCGCGATGCGCCGGATCGACACCCTGGCTCGACCGGTGGATCCCCTGGCGGACCTCCGGACGACGGCGAGCCTGCTCGACATCGTCCGCTCGTACCGGCCCGACATCATCCACACCCACCATTCGAAGGCCGGGCTCCTCGGTCGGTCGGTGGCGATCCTTGCAGACGTCCCGCGGGTCCACACCTTCCACGGCCATGTCTTCGAGGGCTACTTCGGTCCGCGGACGTCGACCGCGATCGTGACCGCCGAGCGGCTCCTCGCGATGCGCACGTCGCGGCTGATCGCCCTGGGGCCGCTCCAGCGCGACGACCTGCTGTCCCGCGGGATCGGACGGCCGGACCGCTTCGAGGTCGTCCCGCTCGGCCTCGACCTCGAGCGCTACCGCGCGATCGATCGCGGGGAGGCACGCCGCCGGCTGGACCTGCCGCCGGATGCCCTCATCGTGGTCATGGTCGGTCGGCTCGTGCCGATCAAGCGGGTGGACCGGCTGGTGCGCGTCTTCGCCCGGCTCCACGACCGACGACCCGACGCCCGGCTGTACATCATCGGGGACGGCTCCGAGCGACCGGCGGCCGAGGCGCAGGCCGTCGAGGCGGGGCTCGGCGACGCGGTGACGTTCTGCGGCTGGCGGTCGGACACGGCGACCTGGTACGGAGCGGCCGACTTCGTGGCGCTCTCCTCGGACAACGAGGGCACGCCCCTGACCCTGATCGAGGCCGCCGCCGCCGGACGCCCGGCCGCGGCGACGGCGGTCGGAGGCGTGGCCGACGTGGTCACCGACGGGGTGACGGGGCTGCTGGCCCCGGCTGTCCGACGAGGCGGCCCTGGCCGAGGCCATGATCCGGCTGGCCGACGACCAGGACCTGCGCGACCGGCTCGGCGCTGCCGCACCGGCGGCCGCCGAGGGTTTCGGGATCGAGCGGCTCGTCGACGACCTCGAGCGGATCTACCGCGACCTGCTCGACATCCGCTGAGCGACCCGTCCGACCCTCAGCGGGCGATGCCCCGCCGTTCGCGACCGGGGATGAAGCGGGCGAGACCGAGGCGCTCGACGGTGTACACGGCGAGCCCCAGCGGCAGGGCCGCGAACCAGAGCGCCTTCGCCGCCGGCCGCTTGAGGAGGCGCACCTGGGTCCCGAACCCCTCGTCCGCCCACAGCGCGCTACGCGAGTACTTGGCCGCCTTCAGGTAGTAGTCGACCGGGGCGTACCGGAAGTACCTGAGATGGTCGTCGATGATGGCACCGGCCTCCATGCGCTCGCCGAGCGCGTCGCGGCGCGGATCGCTGACGCCCTTGGTCAGCGTGTCCGGCTGGTCGAAGAAGACGATGCCGAGGTACTCGTTGACGTAGCGCGTCAGGTACTCCCGGCCGATCGCTCCCCAGATCGATGTGGCTCGAGATCATGCCGGTGTAGCCGGGGACGGTCGGGAACGGGTGGGCCCGCATGACGTCCGTGCGCTGGAAGCCCCACTTCTCGCCGATGACCTTGTAGCGGTAGCGCATCTCGGTCGTGTTCGAGTCGAGGATGTCCGTCGGGAACCGGTCCCCGGTCGGGTCGCCGTTCTCGTCGACCGCCAGGCCGGTCACCGCCGAGTAGCGGTCCCGCCGGTCGGCCGGGATGTCGTTCCAGATCGCGAGGAATCGCTCGAGAGCCTCCGGGATCGCCGCGTCGTCCGAGTCGAGGGTCAGGAAGAACTCGCCGCGAGCCTCCTGCACGGCCACGTTGGACGACCCGTGGTGACCCTCGTTGGCGTGACGGATATAGCGGATCGGGAAGTCCGCCTCGGCCTGCCACCTGGCGATCAGCTCCGGCGTCCCGTCCGTCGACTCGTTGTCGACGACGAGCCACTCGAAGTCGCGGAACGTCTGCGACCGGAGACTGTCGTATGGTCGGTTGAGCGTATGGGCCCGGTTCCGGGTCCCCGTGTACACGGTGAAGGTGAAGTGCTGCTTCGCGTCGTCGTCGGCCATCAGGTCCTCGGGCGGGGATCGGTTCGTGGCGAGATCCCGATTCTACCCGCCGGGGCCGACCTGCCGTCGGATCGCGACGGATGACGGCCGGAGGGGACCCGATCGAGACCGGATCGAGACCGCCCGTGTCGGTCGGGGTCGTCGTCGCGGCGTGGCGTGGCCCGGCCTGGCTGGCCGGGGCGATCGCGGCCGTCGGGGCCTCGGAGGACGCGGTCCTGACCGAGGTGGTCGTGAGCGGCAGCGCCCGCCCTCCAGGCGGAGTGCGGCCCGGCCGCGTCCTGCTCCGGGCCTACGAGTGGCTCGACCGCCGGGTGTTCGAGCGGCCCGACGAGCCGACCCGGGTCGTCGACCTCCGGCCGGTCGGAGAACCCGCCGCCGGGTCCGGGAGGCGCGCCGCGGCGGGCGACTCGGAGCCGGACATCGTCCTCAGGCTCGACGGCGATCCGCGCGCCTTCGAACGCTGGCCGACGCCACGGTACGGCACCTGGACGGTGGAGCACGGGATGAGCCTGCCGCCGGCCACTCGACCCGAGCGGTTCGGGCTCGCTCCCGGGGGACCGGAGATGCTGCTCGGGAAGGCCTTCACGATCAGCCAGCTGGTCGCCACCGTCGAAGGCGAGCGCCGCGTCATCGGCCAAGTCGTGAGCGGGGTCGATCGTCTCTCGTTGCGGCGGGGCTCGCGCGGCCACCTCCGCAAGCTGCCCGGACTCGTGGCCCGGGCCGTGTCGGTGGTGGGCTCTGACGGGAGGCTGCCGGACGCGATCGCCGCGGCGCCCGCCGACCGTGCACCGTCCGAGCGTTCGCGTCTCGACTCGTTCGGGATCGCGCTGGGCCTGGCCAGGATCCCCCTTGGATACGTCCGCCGCCTGATCCGGCGCAAGCTCACCCCGGAACGGTGGGTCGTCGCGATCGCCCGGGGACGGGTCGACCCTCGTGGGCCCCACGACCGACCCTTCCGCTTCCTCGACGCCCCGGCCGACGTCGAGTGGGCGGATCCCTTCCCCGTTCGGACGTCCGACGCCGACCTCCTGTTCATCGAGGAGTACGTCAGGGCGACCCATCGCGGCAGGCTCGCGGTGGTGGAGCTCGACGAGAGCCCGAGAGGGTGGCGCTCGGTCGAGACGATCCTGGACCTGCCCACCCACCTGTCGTATCCGTTCGTCTTCGAATGGTCCGGGGCGTGGTACCTGATGCCCGAGCAGGCGGCGACCGGCGGTCTCCAGCTCTACGTGGCCGAGACCTTTCCCACCCGGTGGCGCTGGCACTCGACGGTCCTCGACCTGCCGGCGGCCGATGCGACCCTCGCCGAGATCGACGGTCGCTGGTGGCTGTTCGCGGCGGCCTCGGTGGCCGGCGGGACCGCGGCCGATGAGCTTCACCTGTTCCATGCCCCGACCCCGCTCGGACCCTGGACGGCGCATCCCCGGAACCCGGTCGTCTCCGACGTCCGTTCGGCTCGACCGGCCGGCCGCGTCCACCAGCGCGACGGCGTCTGGCACCGGGTCGCGCAGGACGGAGCGATCACCTACGGCCACTCGATCGCCATCGTCCGGATCGACCGGATCGACCCCGAGGGTTACCGCGAGACCGTGGTGGACGCCATCCGACCCGACTGGGCCGCGGGCCTGATCGCGACCCACACGATCAACAGCGACGACGGTTTGACCGCCGTCGACGCGCTCCGGACCGAGCGCCGACGCCCCGGCTAGGCCGAGCTTGCGCCGACGGCGGGCCCGATCGGCTCGGCCGCCGCCACGTCGACGTCGAAGACCTCGGGCCGCGGGATCGCCACGAAGAGGCGAGCGCCCCAGTCGCGAGCCGCTGACAGCTCGAGGGCGATCTCGCGGCGCAGGTTCCAGGGCAGGATCCAGATGTAGTCGGGTCGGGTCTCGACGAGGCGGTCCGGGTGGTGGATCGGGATCCGGGTGCCGGGCGTGAAACGGCCGTGCTTGTAGGGGTTCCGATCGACGGTGTACGGCAACAGGTCCGGCCCGATCCCGCAGTAGTTGAGCAGGGTGTTCGCCTTGCCCGGCGCACCGTAGCCGGCGACCGTCCGGCCGTCCCGGTGCAGCCCGATGAGGAACGAGAGGACCGATCGCTTCAGCTCGGCCACCCGTGCGCCGAAGGCGGCGTACGTGGCGACGTCCTCCAGCCCGGCCTCGCTGCTCCCGCGCGAGGAGCGCCTCGACCCGCGGCCGGACGATCGCCGAGGCGGCGTGGCGGACGTGGACCCGGAGCGACCCACCGTGGGTCGGGAGCTCCTCCACGTCCACGACCTCGAGTCCGTGTGCCGGCGAGGATCCGGCGGATCGACCCGAGCGAGAAGTACGAGAAATGCTCGTGGTAGATCGTATCGAACTCGGTTCCCGGCAAGCAGTCGCAGGAGGTGCGGGACCTCGATCGTCAGCGTCCCGTCGGGCGCGAGGAGGAGAGCCATCCCCGCCACGAAGTCGTTCAGACCGGGCACCTGGGCCAGGGTGTTGTTGCAGACCAGGAGGTCGGCCCGACGTCCCTCGCGACGCAGCTCGATCGCCAGTTCGCGATCGAAGAACCGGGTGAGCGTCGGCACGCCGACCGCCTCGGCGCCCGGGCCACGTTCTCGGCCGGGTCGATGCCCAACGCCGGCATGCCCATCGCGACGAAGTTGCGGAGCAGGTAGCCGTCGTTACTGCCGACCTCGACGACGAGGCTGTCGGGGCCGAGGTCGAGCGATCGCCGCATCTCCTCGGTGTACTGACGGAGCGTGCTCGAGCCACGAGTCGGAGAACGACGCGAAGTAGGCGTACTCCGAGAAGATGGTGGTCGGCGCCACATAGGCCGGCAGCTGCACGAGGAAGCAGCGGTCGCAGACCATGCACCCGGAGTGGGTAGAACGCCTCCATCTCGTCGAGCTGGTCGGCCCGCAGGAAGCTCTCGCACAGCGGGCTCACGCCGAGGTCGACGACGACGTGCTCGAGCGGCGCTCCACAGGACCGGCAGTCGTGACCCATGCGTCCTCAGGTGGCGGCGTGGGGAGCGTCGACCGCCGCGGCGTATCCGGGCTGGCCTCGGCCCAGGTGCCGAAGCCAGACGGGGACGCCCGACAGCCATCATAAGGGCATCGCGTGCCTGGGCGCGAGGAATGGGGGTGCCTCCGCGCACCGGGCCGGACCCATCGAGAGCGCACCGGACGTCTCCCCGCACGACCCGGGGCCTGGACCATCGGGCACCCGGGTCCCCACACGAAGCGGGACCTTCTCCCCATGGTCACCTGCGGTCTGCGCGCCCAGACTCTCGGGACCGGTCGCAGACCACGCGCCAGCGATCGACCCACGAAATAGCACACCCGTCGCGAGGCGGGGCCGCAAAGCCACGGGACTCACACCGAGTCAGCCGGGCTACCGAATGGAGTCACGATCGACATGACCTTCTGGGACGGAACGCGCTGGATCGAGGAAGGCCCCAGGACGCCGACCCCGACCCGCCCACGACGACACATCAGGGACTGGCTGGCGACCGGAGTCATGCTCATCGGCCTCGTCGGCCTCGTCGTCCCCATCGTCAGCACGTCCGCCGCCAGCTTCCCGTCCGGCTCCAAGCTCGCCACCGCCTGGGCGCGCACGGCGACCGTCCGGACCGTGTCCGAGACGAACGCGAAGATCCGCTACACCGGCGCGTGGCACCGCGTCGCCCGCCGCGGCTCCATCGGCGGCCAGATCCGCTACTCGACCCGGCCCAACGCGAAGGCATCGCTGACCTTCGTCGGCTCCGCGGTCTCCTGGATCGGACCGGTCGGCCCGACGCGCGGCAAGGCGATCGTCTGGATCGACGGCCGAAAGCTGAAGACCGTCAACACGTACTCGGCCACCTCGCGGTCGACCAGGGTCCTGTTCAAGATGGCCTGGAAGGGCATCGGGCGCCACCGGATCACGATCGGCGTGGTCGGCACCCAGGGCCATCCCGCGGTCGCGATCGACGCCTTCCTCGTGCGAACCTCGGCCGGGCTCTCGATCCAGGCCACCACCCAGTCCTCGCGAGGCGGCTCGTCGACCGGTACGCCGAGGGCGCAGCTCACGAGCGATGCCGGACCGGCCGGCTCGCAGACAACCCTCAAGCTGACCGGCTTCGCCGCCGGTGCCACCGGTCGGATCGCCTTCGACGGCTCCACGAACGGCCTGCCGGACTACACCACGAACTCCGGCGGCAACGCGAACGTCTCGATCACGATCCCCGGCGACGCCGGACCCGGCCGCCACGAGATCGGCGCCCGTGCCTCGAACGGCGCCACGATCGTCACCCGATCGTTCGACGTGACGGGCTCAGCCGCGGTCGACCCGGCGCCCACGACCGCTCCGACGCAGGCCCCGACGACCGCGCCGACCCAGGCGCCGACCGCGGCCCCGACGACCGCGCCGACCCAGGCGCCGACGAGCGCCCCGACCCAGGCCCCGACCCAGGCGCCGCCCAGCGCCGACGAGCGCCCCGACCCAGCGCCGACCCAGGCGCCGACCCAGCGCCGACGAGCGCCCCGACCCGCGCCGACCCAGGCCCCGACGACGGCCCCGACGACGGCCCCGACCGCCGCGCCGACGAATGCGCCGACCCAGGCGCCGACCCAGGCCCCGACCGCCGCGCCGACCCAGGCGCCCACCGCGGCCCCGACCCAGGCTCCGACCGCCGCGCCGACCCAGGCGCCCACCGCGGCCCCGACGAGCGCCCCGACCTACGCCGCGGTCTTCGCGGGTGATGCCACCGGCTCCACCGACGTGACGTCGGCGCTCCGGACCTTCCTGCAGAGCAACAACGGCAAGCGCGTGGCCCTGGCCGTGAACGGGGTCTACAAGGTCACCCAGCTGTCCTTCACCGCGAGCAACCTGACGGTCGACTTCCGCGGCGCGCGGATCCAGGGCAGCCAGACCGGCGCCCCGGGCATCTTCCGGGTCCAGACCTCGACGAACATCGTGCTCAACGACCCGACGGTCTATGGGACCGGATACAGCTGGTCGCCGAACGACCAGAACGAGCACGGCATCCAGGTCGACGGCGGTTCGAACATCACGATCAACCACCCGACGACCCGGAACACCCACGGCGATGGCATCTACACCAGCTTCCAGGCCAGCAAGAACTCCCCGCCCGTCGGTGTCGTCATCAACGACCCCGACATCGAGCGCGCGTCGCGGAACGGGATCTCACCGGTCGCCGGCCAGGTCACGATCCGCAACGGCCACATCGCCTACACCGGTCTCTTCGGGATCGACTTCGAGGTCAACGACGACGCCTCGGCCGCGAGCATCCGGGGGGTCGTCGACGGGGTCGACATCCGCCGCGCCGGGAACCTCTCGGTCCCGGGGCAGAGCACCGCGTACGCGGTCGCGGCCGGAGGGTACAGCAACGCCACCAAGCCCTCGATGCTCATCCAGAACCTGACCGGGGATTCCCTCCGGATGACGATCCGCTACACGGCGAGCGTCACCGTCCGGAACAACGTGTCGGACACCAGCACCTCGGCCGACTTCCCGGGCTGCGGCACGGTGACCTTCACCGGCAACGTGGGGATCGTCAAGCAGTAGCGCGGACCGGGCGACGCCTCAGCTGCCACGGGCAGCGCCCGGCGATCGCGCGCTGGATGCCCCTGAGCGGCTCACCGCAGGACAGATCGCGGCAATCGCCCGGTACGTCCTGCGGTGACGCGCCCGTCGGGCGGTGACGCTCAAGTTCCGGACGACACGTGGGCCGGGGCATCGCTGCCCTCGTGAGTGGCCGGCTGAGCTCCTCGTCGCGCTCCCAGAAGTCGTTCCTCGACTCTCGGACGCAATCTCAGGAACGGACGCTCCACGAGGTAGTAGGACGCCAACGCGCAGGCTGCCACCAGGATCAGATCGAGGGGGAACGTCGAGATGATGAGCGTCGAGTTCCGGTTGACGAAGATCTGCTGCCACAGGTAGATCGAGTAGCTCAACGTCCCGATGTAGACGATCGGCCGGAGGTTCAGGAACCGACCGGTGACACCCCCTGGGTGAAGGACCCAGTACGCGATGGCCAGTGCGACCGCGACGTTGATGAGCGACATCGAGACCAGAAGACGTGTCACGCCCCATTGGCCCAGCGCAAGCGCCACGCCGAGCACGACCACGATGATCCACGGCGAGGCCATGATCCTCTGGAACCAGGACCTGACGACCAGTCGATCCAACGTGAGCGCGAGGAGGCAACCCAGGGCGATGGAGTCGGCGGCTGTTTCGAACGTGTTGCTGACGATCTCCCGCCACCCTGGGACGAACGCGTACTCGAACGCTCGGAACAGGGGGACCGTGAGGACGACGAGCACAGCCGCGGCCTTCGCGTTGCGCAGCCCGAGCAGGATGATCGTCAGCGGCCAGAGCAGGTAGAACTGCTCTTCGACGGCCAGGGACCAGAGGTGTCCCACCTCCCAGGCGCGGTCCGGGTCGTAGTTCGTCGTGTACGTGAACGCGCGCACGAAGTCATTCGACGTGACCGAGTACACGCCGACCGCCGTCAGGATGAGGACGGTGCCGACGAAGGCGTAGTAGGCAGGGAAGATCCGCATCGTGCGGCGGAGGTAGAAACGACTGAGGCTGATGCCGCCCGGACGCCGGCTCTCCTTCATCAGGATCCCGGTGATGAGGAACCCCGAGATCACGAAGAAGACGCGCACGCCCAGATCCGCGATGTTCACGAACTCGTTGTTCCGGATGGGATCGCCGATCACCGCCGGGAAATTGCGGGTGCCGGCCAGGTGGCCGAGCACGACGGCCGCGATCGAGACCGCGCGAAGACCGTCCAGCGATGGGATCCTCCCGTCGGGCAGCAGCTGCACGACGTCAGGGTGCGGTCTGGCGTCGGCGGGAGGGTCGTCGACGGGTCTCGGGTCTCGGGCGGCGGGATCTGATGCAAGCGACACGGCGTCTCAGCGCTCCCACTCACGCGCAAGTGGATCCGACATGCGGCCGTGCGCCGACCACACTCGGGCGCGGACCTTCCTGGCGAGACTCCGAAGGCCGGGAGCTCAGCGAGAACCTTCCAGCCGCAGGCTCGCGATGATATCCGCGACGATAGACGAACCCACCACCGATGAACAGCCCCTTCCCGGCCGGGTCCTCGCCTCCATCGGGGGCGGACGATACCCTGTCGACCTATGAGCGATCCGCCGACGTCATCAGCGACCCGGGTCGCCCTGCGCATCGTGGACGGCCCGGGCCCAGCCTATCTGGCCGCCGCGGCCGAGGCCGTCCTTCAGGTCGCGGGCGTCGAGGTGGTGCTGGTCCTCGCCGTCAGGCGTGTGCACGTCCGGTCGTCTGCGCATCTGCGCATCCTCGATCGGATCGACTCCGCTTACGCCTGGCTGGAGCGAAGGGTCCTGCGTGGCGGTCCGGCGGCGCTGGAGTCGCGGCGGGTCCACCTGCCCGAGGGCGTCCTCGTCGAACGAGACGACTCCCCCGCGGCGCAGATGAGGGCCCTTCAGGCGGCTGACGTCGATGTCCTGATCGACCTGGCCCACGAAGACGATCCGGTACCGCTGCCGGTCCCGCCCGCCGGGCGATGGCATCTGCGCTACGCCGTCGGCGTCGGCGGGGCCCGGCGACCGCGACTGTCTCGGCCCACGGCGTCGGCGGATCTGGCGGAGTCGCTGCTCTGGATCGAGCTGGGGACTGGCCCCGGGTTCGAGACCGGCGCCGGGGTCAGCGCGCTTCGACGGGTCGGCTTTCTCCGCGACCGCGACGCGGTCCACTGGCGATCGTCGCTGCTGCCGGCTCGGCGGCTGGCTCGTCTGGTCGCCGGGGAGGCCGTCCCGTCGGCTGGCATCGATGCCTCGGCCGTGCCGCGAAGCCAGGACCGGTCACCCGCACGAGAGCCGTGGGCGGCTCCTCCGTTCGGCAGGCTCACCGTCACCGTTGTCGCCAAGGTCGTCGAGCGGTTGTTCTTCCGGACGGGCTGGGTGGTATTCGTTCATCGGCGGGAACCGGACGAGGGGCCGCCGCGCGACCTCACCGGGTTCGAACCGATCGAGCCGCCGCGAGGCCGGTTCTATGCCGACCCCTTCGTCACGGAGACGGACACCGGAGCACGCCTCTACGTGGAGGACTGCCCGGACGGCCTCCACCGAGGGCGGATCAGCATCCTGCGACTCGCTTCGGACGGGCGCTGGGCATTCGAGCGGGTCGCCCTGGACGACCTGGAGCACCGCGCCTACCCGCACGTGTTGCGCACCGAGGCCGGTCTGCTGGTCACGCCCGACAGTGGTCGGAGCGGTGGGGTCGACCTGTTCATCGATCGCGGAGAAGCGGTCGGCCTCGAGCGCATCGGACACTGCCTGGACGAAATCCCGGCCTCAGACCCCACGCTCCTGTGGCACGATTCCCGCTTCTGGCTCTTCGTGACCGTGACGGGACACGGGATGAGTCCGTGGGACGAACTCCACCTGTACAGCGCGGCGTCGATCACCGGAACATGGCATCCTCACCCCCGCAACCCTGTGGTCGCCGATGTCCGGCGCGCTCGTCCGGCGGGCCGGATCGTCCATCGGGGCGACGACCTGGTCCGACCGGGCCAGGATTGCTCGGAGGCGTACGGACGCCGCATCGTGCTGTCGGCGATCACGAAGCTGACCACCGACGAATACGAGGAGGATCCCATCGGCACCATCGAACCGGAGGGCCAGCCCGGGATCCAACGCACGCACACGTACACCGTCGACGGTCCGACGGAGACGCTCGACGGCTATCGCAAGGTGCCCCGCTGGCGCCGCCTGCTGGCCATCGCCGGGCTGGCGGCGGTCGTCGGCGTGGTCGGTCTCGGGCAGGTCGGCACGAGCCCGGGGCTGGAAGTGGGGCGACCCACGACGTCACCGCCCGGTGCGCCCTCTGCGGCGCCATCCCTCCCCGCGGCGTACGCCGCGGTCTTCGCGGGTGATGCCACCGGTTCGACGGACGTGACCGAGGACCTGACGATCTTCCTGGAGTCCCACGATGGGCAGCGCGTGGCCCTGGCCGTGAACGGGGTCTACAAGGTCACCCAGCTGTCCTTCACCGCGAGCGACCTGACGGTCGACTTCCGCGGGGCGCGGATCCAGGGCAGCCTCAGAGGTGCTCGGGGCATCTTCCGAGTCCAGACCTCGACGAACATCGTGCTCAACGACCCGACGGTCTATGGGACCGGCTACGCCTGGTCGCCGGACGACCAGAACGAGCACGGCATCCAGGTCGACGGCGGCTCGAACATCACGATCAACCACCCGACGACCCGGAACACCCGGGGCGATGGCATCTACACCGGCTATCGGCGAGGCCGCAACGCCCCGCCCGTCGGTGTCGTCATCAACGACCCCGACATCGAGCGCGCGTCGCGGAACGGGATCTCACCGGTCGCCGGCCAGGTCACGATCCGCAACGGCCACATCGCCTACACCGGTCTCTTCGGGATCGACTTCGAGGTCAACGACGAGGTAGGTGCCGCGAGCATCCGGGGGGTCGTCGACGGGGTCGACATCCGCCACCATGGAGATCTCGTCATCGAAGGGCAGAGCGAGAGCTACGCGGTCGCGGCCGGAGGGTACAGCGACGCCACCAAGCCCTCGATGCTCATCCAGAACGTGTCCGGCGACGACCTCCGGATGACGATCCGCAATACCGCGAGCGTCACCGTCCGGAACAACGTGTCGGACACCAGCACCTCGGCAGACTTCCCGGGCTGCGGCACGGTGACCTTCACCGGCAACGTGGGGATCGACCAGCGATGAGCCCGTCGCCTCGGGCGCCCGAGCCGTGGGGTTGAGCCCGGTCGTGCCCCGACCAGAGGTCGGCGTCCAGCCTGAGGCAGCCGTCGTGGGGCGACCACGACCGGCCAACCGGGCCTTCGACCTGGCCCTGGGCCTGGCTGGGCTGTTATTCGCCGCCCCCTTCGTCGCCGCCGCCGCGATCGCGATGCGGACGTCCGGCGACCGGGGGCCGCTCCTTTATCGCGCCCGGCGCGTCGGCGAAGACGGGCGCGAGATCGTCGTCTACAAGCTGCGCACGATGCGGGTCGCATCGATGGGCCCGGGGATCACCCACGGCGAGGACGACAGGATCACGCCCGTCGGTCGACGGTTGCGGCGAGCGAAGATCGATGAGCTCCCCCAGTTCCTCAACGTGGTCCGCGGGGAGATGAGCGTGGTCGGCCCGCGTCCCGAGGACCCGCGCTACGTCGACTGGTCGGACCCGCTCCACCGGTTCGTCTTCTCGGCCCGACCGGGCATCACCGGCCCGAGCCAGATCGCTTTCCGGCACGAGGAGCGGCTCCTGGTCGTGGCCGACCCCGACGACCACTATCGACGGGTCATCCTGCCCGAGAAGCTGCGACTCGATGCGGACTACCTCCGGCGACGATCGGTCGCCACCGACCTGGCGATCGTGGGCTCGACGATCAGGGCGATCCTCGACCGCGGCTGACCGCGATGGTTCGGACGACGACCGAACACCAGCGCAAGGGAGACTCGATGAACGAGGCGAGCCGGTCCCCGCTCGACGCCTGGCTGGAGACGCGGCCGCTCGGCGGCACGAAGATCGACGTCGGGCGGCTGGGTCTGGGGCTGCGCGAGATCGGCCGCGATCCGGCGCGCAGCCGACGGTTGATCGAGCGGGCCGCTGAGATCGGGATCCGCTACCTCGACGTGGCCCCCAGCTACGGTCGCGGCATCGCCGAGGAACGGCTCGGTGAGGCGCTGGCCGAGCTCGGTCGCGCCCGGTTCGTCGTCTCCACGAAGGCCGGTCAGCTCCTCCGCCCGCAGACCGGGCGCCAGCGGGCGTTCCACGTCCTCAACGAGACGGTGACCGGCGGCGAGGCCGGTCTGCGGATGGCCGCCGGCCGGGCCCGTCGCGCCCTGGGGGCAGGGTCGCGGGTGGTGGCCGGCTCGAGGTCGGGGACCCCGTCAGCCGGGGCGGCGAAGCCCGAGGGGGCGGCGAAGCCCGAGGGGGCGGCGAAGCCCGAGGGGGCGGCGAAGCCCGAGGGGGCGGCAACGAGCCGATCTGGCTCACTCGTGCCCGTCTGCGACTACTCGTACGACGGCGCGATGCGCTCCGTGGAGGAGAGCCTCCGGCGCCTCGGGACGGACCGGGTGGACGTGGTCTTCCTCCACGATCCGGACATCCATCGCCGCCAGGCGATGCGCGGCGCCTACCGGGCGCTCGACGGCCTGCGCCGCGCCGGGGCGATCGGGGCGGTCGGGGCCAGCCTGAACGACGGGCGAACCCTCGCACGGTTCGCCGACGAGGGGGACTTCGACGTCTTCCTGCTCGCGGGTCGGTACACCCTGCTCGACCAGTCCGGAGCGGCGACCCTCTTCCCGGTCACGACAGCGCGCGGGATCGGGCTGGTCGTCGCGGGCGTCTTCAACGGCGGCCTCCTCGCGGACCCTGCGTCGTTCGAGACGTACAACTGGGGTCCCGCCCCAGCCGACATCCGCGAGCGGGCGATGCGGATCGCCGGGATCTGCCGGCACCACGGGGTCGACGTCAAGGCGGCCGCCCTGCAGTTCTCGTTCGCGAACCCGGCCCTGTCGACGTTGCTGCTGGGTGCGACCTCCGCCGACGAGCTGGATGAATGCCTGGCCTTGCTCCAGGCCCCGATCCCGGCGGAGCTCTGGTCGGACCTGACGGAGCAGGGGTACATCGCCCCGGGAGTGCCTACGCCGGCCGGCGTCTGAGCGCGCGAGGATGCCGGATCGACTGCAGGCGGTGCCGACAGGCACCATGGTGCTGGTCAGCCCTGCCCGAGACGACCTATCGTTGGCACCGACATGGGATCCGACAGCGCACGACCGCACCTGCCGTTCGCTCGACCGTCCATCACCGACGCGGAGCGCTCGGCCGTCCTCGAAGTGCTCGATTTCGGGCTGGCTGACCACCGGGGCCAAGGCCAAGGCGTTCGAGGCCGAGTTCGCCAGGTTCGTCGGGACGACGCACGCCGTCGCCCTCAACTCGGCGACGGCGGCCCTCCATCTCGCCCTCGAGGCCCTCGGGGTCGGGCCCGGCGACGAGGTGATCGTCCCCACCTGGACGTTCGCGGCGAGCGCGGAGGTGGTGGTCTACCTGGGTGCGCGCCCCGTCCTCATCGACGTCGACCGCGCCACCCTGAATCTGACCGTCGACGGCGTCATGGCCGCGGTCACGCCGCGGACGAAGGCCGTGATCCCGGTCCACGTCGCCGGCCGGCCGGTCGCCATCGAGGCCCTGGTCGCGGCGATGGCACCCCTCGGGATCGCGGTCGTCGAGGATGCAGCCCACGCCTTCCCGAGTCGGATCGGCGCCGACGGCCGGATGGCCGGGACCGTCGGGACGCTGGGCGCCTACTCGTTCTACGCGACGAAGACGATCACGACCGGCGAGGGGGGCATGCTCGTCACCGACGACGAGGCGTTGGCCGCCCGGGCACGGCTCATGTCGCTCCACGGCATCGGACGGGATGCCTGGAAGCGCTACGCGGCGGGGGGCTCGTGGTACTACGAGATCGAGGATGCCGGCTACAAGTACAACCTGACCGACCTCGCCGCCGCGCTGGGCCTGGCCCAGCTGGCGAGGGCGGACGAGCTGCTCGCGGCGCGTCGCGAGCTGGTCGGCTGGTATCGCGCGGCGTTCGCGGCTTCGCCGGCCGCGGACCTGGTCGACCTGCCCGAGGACGAGCCGGACGGGTCGCATGCCTGGCACCTGTTCATCATCCGGCTCCACCTCGACCGTCTCCTCACCGACCGGGCCGCCGTCATCACGGCGATGGGTGAGCAGGGGGTGGGGACGAGCGTCCACTTCATCCCGCTCCACCGCCACCCGTACTACCGCCGGCTGGGCTGGCGGCCGGAGCAGTTCCCGGTCGCCGGCTCGGAGTACGAGCGTGTGGTCTCCCTGCCCCTCTGGCCCGGGATGACCCACCAGGACGTGGACCGGGTCGTCGAGACCCTCGGCGGGATCCTGGCCTCGGCGACGCGCCGGGGCGTGGCCTGATCGCCGCATCGTGACGACCACGGCCGGTCCCGCCGGCGGCCCGGGTCCGGCGTCCGGACCGGCCCTGCCGGAGCGCGTCGATGTCGCGATCATCGGGGGCGGCATCCTCGGGCTGGCGGTCGCACGCGAGCTGCTCGAGCGCCGGCCGGACTTCCGGGTCGCCGTGCTCGAGCGCGAGACGGAGCTCGCGACCCACCAGACCGGCCGCAACAGCGGCGTCCTCCACGCGGGCCTCTACTACGCCCCGGGGTCGCTGAAGGCTCGCCTCACGCGCCAGGGCAAGGACGCCCTCGAGCGCTACGCGGACGAGCGGGCGATCCCCTACCGGCGCTGTGGCAAGCTCGTGGTCGCGATCGACCCATCCGAGCTGGCTGCCCTCGAGACCCTGCAGCAGCGCGCCGAGGCGAACGGCGTGCCCGGGCTCGAGGTCGTGGGTCCGGAACGGATCCGCGAGATCGAGCCCCATGCCGCCGGGATCCGCGGGCTCTGGAGCCCGGGCACCGGGATCATCGACTACCGGGCGGTCGCGGGTGCCTTCGCCGACGACGTCCGCCGGGCCGGCGGGACGATCCACCTCGCCCACGAGGTTCGCGCGATCCGCGAGACGCGCGGCGACCTGGTCCTGGCCACGACCGGGGGCGACCTCGTGGCCGGTCGGGTGATCGCCTGCGCCGGGTTGTGGGCCGATCGGGTCGCGGCGATGGGCGGCACCGCCGGCACGGAGCGGATCATCCCGTTCCGGGGCGACTACTACTCGCTCACGCCGGAGGCGCGCTCCCTCGTGCGCGGCCTCATCTACCCCGTCCCGGATCCGCGCTTCCCGTTCCTCGGCGTCCACTTCACCCGGCGGATCGACGGCGAGGTGTGGGCGGGCCCGAACGCCGTGCTGGCCTTCGCCCGGACCGGCTACCGTCGCCGCGACATCGACGTCCGGGACCTTGTCGCGATCGCCGGGAGCCGCGGGTTCCTGCGGCTGGCCGGCCGGTTCTGGCGGACCGGCGCGGCCGAGATGTGGCGCGACTGGTCGAAGGCGGCGTTCCTCGCCGAGCTCCGCCGCTTCGTGCCCGAGCTGGGCGCCGACCAGATCACGTTCGGCCCGTCGGGCATCCGGGCGCAGGCCGTCGACCTCGACGGCAGCATGGTCGACGACTTCCGGTTCCGCGGCACGGACCGGATCCTCCACGTCGTCAACGCGCCCTCACCGGCGGCGACGGCCTCGCTGGCGATCGGGGCCGAGGTCGCCGAGCGCGCCCTGCAGCGCTTCGGCCTGTAGCGCCGGCGCCCGAGCGTCCGGGCTCAATCCCGGTCCATGTCCTGGAGCGCGCGCACGAAGACGTCGAGGGCATCGCGCGAGAAGAGCACGAAGGTGATCCGCTCCACCGGCGTGACCTCGAGGAGGTGGTCGCGAGCCACGCCCAGGGCGATCGGTGCCGCCAACTCGACCGGGTAGCCGTAGACCCCCGTGCTGATCGCCGGGAAGGCCACCGAGCGCGCACCGACCTCCCGGGCTCGGTCGAGTGAGGACCGATGGGCCGAGGCCAGGAGCGCGGCCTCGCCGTGCCCGCCGCCGTGCCAGATCGGTCCGACGGCGTGGATGACCCAGCGGGCGGGCAGGTCTCCGGCGACCGTCAGCACGGCGCTCCCCGGCGGGCACCAGCGGTCGGTCCCGTACCGGTCCCTGAGGTCGGCCATGATCGCCTGGCCACCGGCCCGATGGATCGCCCCGTCCACGCCGCCACCGCCGGCCAGGGCCGAGTTCGCCGCAGCGACGATCGCGTCGGCCGGGATCGTCGTGATGTCGCCCTGGACCACGGCGAGGAGCTGATCGCCGATCCGGCGCTCCGGCATCGGGCGCCTAGGACGCGCCGCCGGACAGCGCCCCGAGCCGCTCGGTGAGACGCAGGTTCTCGCGGTAGTCGATCGGGATCTCGACGAGCGACGGACCGGGGACCTCGAGGGCGCGCATCAGGGTCGGGTAGAGATGGGCGGCGGAGTCCACCCGGAACCCGGCGATCCCGAAGCTCTCCGCGTAGGCCACGAAGTCGGGGTTCCCGAACTCGACGCCGAAGACATGGCCGAACTCGTTGCGCTGCTTCCAGTCGATCAGCCCGTACCCGTCGTCCCGCCAGATCACGACCGTGACGTTCGCCCCGATCCGCTTCGCCGTCTCGAGCTCCTGGCTGTTCATGAGGAAGCCGCCGTCGCCGCACAGGGCCACCACGCGACGCGCGGGGTGGACGAGCTTGGCCGCGATCGCCCCCGGCAGCGAGATGCCCATCGCCGCGAAGCCGTTCGAGATGATGACGGTGTTCGGCTGGTAGGCCTGGTAGAGCCGGGCGACCCAGACCTTGTGGGCGCCGACGTCGGAGACGACGATATCGTCCGGCTCGAGCGCCCGGCGGAGCTCGGCGATCGCCTTCTGCGGCCGGATCGGGTAGCCATCGTCGGTCTCGAACGCCTCGAGGTCCCGGAGGAGGGCCGTCCGCAGATCGGCGTTGACCAGGGTCTCCTTCGACTCGTGGCGCTGGGTCGCGTTCCGGCCGCCGATCCCGAGCGGCAGGAGCGCCTCGAGCAGCCGTTCCAGCGTCCCGCCGATGTCCCCGATGAGCTCCACCGTCGGCTGGTAGTCGGCATCCACCTCGGCCGGCTGGGTGTCGATGTGGACGATCGGCTTCGTCCCGGCCGGGTTCCAGTGGCTGGGCGCGTACTCGACCAGGTCGTAGCCCACCGAGACGACGAGGTCCGCCCGGTCGAAGCCGGTCAGGACGTGATCGCGCGCCTGGAGCCCGACGGCCATGAGCGAGAGGTGCGACCGGTCGTCGACCGCGCCCTTGCCCATGAAGGTGACCGCGACCGGGACGTGGAGACCGCGGGCGAAGGACCGGAGCGCGTCCGAGGCCCGTCGCCGGAGGACGCCGTTGCCGGCCAGGACGATCGGCCGGCCCGACGCGGCGATGAGCCGGGCCGCGTGGGCGATCGCCTCGTCGGTCGGCGCGGGCAGGTAGGTCCGGGTCGGCTCGAGCGGCCGGATCACGTCGCCGGACTCGGGGGCCATCGCCGCGAGGTTCTCGGGCAGCTCGATGTGCGTCGGCCCGGGCTTCTCCAGCTCCGCGACCCGGAACGCCTTGCGGACGATCTCCGGGACGGCGTCCACCCGCTGGACCCGGGTGTTCCACTTCGTGACCGGCTCGAACATCCGGACGATGTCGACGAGCTGGTGGGCTTCCTTGTGGAGCTTGTCCGAGCCCGTCTGGCCGGTCAGGGCGACCATCGGCGCCCGGTCGAGGTACGCGTCGGCGACCCCGGTGACGAGGTTCGTCGCACCCGGCCCCAGGGTGGCCATCGCGACCGCCGCCTTTCCGGTCAGCCGGCCGTGGACGTCGGCCATGAACGCCGCACCCTGCTCGTGGCGGGTGGTGATGTGGCGAACCCGATCCGTACGGCTCAGGGCGTCGAGGACGTCCATCGTCTCCTCGCCCGGCACCGAGAAGACGAAGCGGCAGCCCTCGGCCTCGAGCGAGGCGACCAGGAGGTCGGCGGCGTTCCGGGGCCGGTCGGTGGGCGAGGTCATGGCGGCGAGTGTAGCGGTCGGTCGTGGGCCGAGCCCGGACGAACGGATCCGACCCGCGGACCCACCCGACTCGGTGCTCACAGGCCCGGGCCCGACCCTAGAAGTCGATGTCGGCTGCGCCGGTCTCGTTCCTGGTCGTCGTGGTGCAGGCGTTCCCGGCCGCATCGGTCGCGGTCGCGCTGGGCGTCCAGGCCATCGTGGTATTGACGGTCTGCGTCCGGACGGTGCCGCTGCTCAGCGCCCCCAGGGTCACCGTGATCGTGGCCCCGCTCTGGACCATGGTCGCGGCGAACACGGAGTTCGCGGTCACGTAGTTCCCGTTCGTCGCCACCGTGCCGAGCGGGAGCTGGGCGGCGTTCGCGGCGTTCCAGATCGCGACCGAGTCGTTCGAGCCGCTGTTCGTGATCCGCACGGTCACGGCCGTCGAGGATCCGGTCCACCCGGTCAGGATCGACTCGGGGTCGATCTGCTCGCCGTAGGTGTACACGATCGTGTCGCCGGACGACGGGCGGCCGGCGACGCCGGTGTTCGTCGTCTGGATGTCGGCGGCGGACGGGGCGGTCGTGTCGACGCGGACCGTGAACGTGTTGTTCGTCGCGACGTTGCCGGCGCTGTCGACGGCCCGGATCGAGTAGCCGTAGGTCCCGGCGGGCTTGGCGTCCGCGGTGAGCGCGGCGCTGCGGTACCCGTAGGTCACGCCGCCGACCGGATACGACCCGGCCGTCAGGGCCACGGCGGTGCTGCCCGCCTTGATCGAGCTGACGTCGGCCGTGACGGTCGCGACGCCGCTCGCCCCGGGTCCGGGGTCGCTGACGTTGGCGTAGACGTAGAACGCGGCGCTCGGCTTGATCGAGCCGGGCAGGTACTGGGTCGTCTTCGAGATGACGCTGGCGCCGATCGACGGGGGCGTCGTGTCGGGCGACGCGACCGTGGCCGAGACGGGACCGGCGTCGACGCTCTCCCAGCTCTGGAAGTAGGCCCGGATCGTGTAGTAGTACGTCCCGGCGGACGGCGAGTCGAGATACGTGAGCGTCGTCCGCGGGGTGACCGTGGCGATCTGGCTGTAGGGCCCCGCCAGGACCGTCGCCCGGTAGACGTGGTAGCCGGCGGCCCAGGTCTTGGGCGTGGCCGTCCAGGACAGGCTGATCGTCGCGCCGCCGGTCGCCGATGGCGCGGTCGGCGGGGACAGGGTGTCGGCCCCGATCGTCGCTGTCGCAGCCCGGCTCGAGGTGAGCCAGGCCATCGACGTATGCGCCGTCCCGACCGCCCAGAGGAGCGCGATGGCCCCCAGGGCGGCACCCAGGGAGCGCCGGACGGACGTCCGGGGCGGCAGCACCAACGCCACCGAGGAGGTCATCCGGTCCGACCCGGTCGGGCGGCCCGTCGGGCCTTGGCATCGAGCGGGCCGCGGGCCGCGAGGTAGCGGGGCACTCGCCCGTCGACGGAGGGACCGTCCTCACCGGCCGGCTCAGGACCCGGCCGTGGGACGACGACCTCGCCCGTGTCGAGAAGCCAGGCGGCGAGGACCAGGGTGGCCCCGAGGACGAGGACGAAGAGGACGCCGATCGGTACCGACAGCAGCGCCACCAGGTACCCGGCGAACGGGATCGACCAGGCGACCCGTCCGGCGACCGCCGCGGCGGGCGTGGTCGCCCCGTCCGGAGCGGCGTTCGCGTCGCCCTTCGTCTCGATGTAGGGCACCCCGTCGAGGGTCAGCGACCGGACGATCCGGTGGGTGAAGATGGACGGCTTCGAACCGACCTTCAGGGTCACGATGTCGCCGACCGCGAGGGCGTCGACCGGCACCGGCTCGATGACGACCGCGGACCCGATCGGCAGGGTCGGCTCCATCGAGCTGCCGGCGATGATCAGCGTCTCACGTCCGGTGAGCGGCACGATCCGACCGAGGAACAGGGCCAGGAGGACCAGGGCGACGAGACCCACGATGAGGACGTCGACGGTGCGCCGGAGGATCAGGATCGCGCGACGCCTGGTGACCATGGCCGGGACCTTCCCTGGATCAGCGAACGGTCGAGGAACGACGACTGGCTGCGGACCACCCCGATCGGGCGGACCGCAGCCAGCCGGTGCAGCCGATCGCGATTACGGGTTGTTGGCGGTCTGCTCGGAGTCGAAGGTGAACGTCAGGGTGGTGGTCGCCCCCTGGAACGTGTTGCCGGTCCCGGTCGGCATCGTGACCCGGAAGCACACGTCGGTGTTGCTGCCCGAGTTCAGGGTCGGGTCGCCGACGTCGCCGGTCACCGCCGGGTTGCCGAACGCCGCGCCCGACAGGACACCCGTGTAGAGCGTGGTGCCGTCGAACGTGGCGCAGCTCGTGCCCTTGCTCTTCACGACCGCCGTCAGCTGACCGGCGAGGGTCGGACCGGTGTTGACCGCCGTCGTCATCGAGTAGCGCAGCTGGCCGGTGCCCGAGTTGGTCAGGGTCACGGTCGCGTTCTGGACGTCGCCGGGGAACATGTTCGTCACGTTGTAGACCGTCGTCGGGTTGATCCCGAGGATGATCGTGCCGGCCGTGAACGAGCCGGTCCCGTTGTCCGTGTCCGTGAAGTAGGCGAGCGAGAACGCGCCCGCTCCGACCGTCGCGACGGACAGCGTGAGGAGCAGGGCGATGAGCCCGCGGCGACGGCGACGCTGCCGTCGGTCCTGCTCGATCTGCACCGCGTTCGGGGTGAACTCCATCGTCGATCGACCTCATAGCTGGTCCGGACACGCCATGACGGCCGCGCCGGTGGATCATTCCTCCATCGACCGACGCTCGGGCTGGACGGGGTCTCGCAGGTCCGAGAGCGCCGTCGGCGGTCTCCGGTATTGGACCCGACGGACACGGCCTCCGGCCATGAGCCGAGAAGGTCACGGGGGCCCCGTACCTTCGTTCCGACGGGCCACCCGGCGGGCACGAACGGTGCCGACGCACACCGGCCGGCGAACCCCCCAGGACGGTGACCGGGGACACCGCCGAGCGGACGCGTGCCCGGCGTCGGGCAGAGGGCCGGGGTCAGGCGGAGGGCGCGGACTCCGTGCCGGCGTCTGGCTCGGTGCGACCGGCGAGCCGCTGCTCGTAGCGGCGATCGCGCCAGGCGAGGGCGGCCTTCAGCCCCTCGGTCCGGACGATCGCGTCCCATTCGCGCTGCTCGGGCGTGTCGGCGGCGTTGATGATCGAGCCCAGGTCCAGGCCGGCCTCGATCGCCTCGTGGAGCCCGGCGGCCTCCATCGCCCGGTTGAGCATCCGCTTGGTCAGGCGCATCACCTCGGGCGGGGTCCGGGCGAGCCGATCGGCGAGGGCGTCCACCTCCTCGGCCAGCCGGTCCGCCGGCACGACCCGGTTGACCAGGCCGATCCGCTCGGCCTCGACGGCGTCGATGAGGTCGCCGGTCAGGAGCAGCTCGCGGGTCTTCTTCTGACCGATCGAGGGCCGGCATGAGCAGGGTGACCGGCGCCGAGCCGTAGCGGATCTCGGGCTCGCCCAGCTTCGTGCCCTCGGCGGCCACGATGAGGTCGCAGGCCATCGCCAGCTCGAGGGCCCCGGCCAGGCAGTAGCCGTGGACCTGGGCGATGACCGGCTTCGGGCACGACCAGACCCGGAGGGTCATCGCCACGTCACGGGCCAGGAGGTCGCGCCAGGCGAGGGGACCCTCGATCACCTCGTCGACCTCCTCGTTGAGGTCGTAGCCCGCGCTGAACGCCCGGCCCGCACCCTCGATGACGACCACCCGGACGTCGGGGTCGTCGGCCGCGGCCCCGATCGCCGACTCGAGCGCGACGACGAGGGCGTGGTCGAGGGCGTTGAGCTTGGCCGGGCGGTCGAGCACGAGACGGACGCCCCAGGGCGTCCGGACGACCCGGAGCGGCACCGACGACGCGTCCGGCCGCTCAGCCATCGGGGGCCTCCTGCAGGACGACCAGGGCGTCGACGGCGAGCGCTCCACGCGGCCCCGCGACGACCGGGTTGAGGTCGACGGCCACGACGTCCCGACGCTCCCAGGCGAGCCGCGCCAGCCCGGCGATGAGCTCGGCCACGGCGCCCCGGTCGATCCGCTGGCGACCGCGCGCGCCGACCAGGAGTGGGGCGCCGCGGAGCGATTCGAGCATCGCCAGGGCGTCGTCGTGGCCGACCGGCGCAAGACGGATCGCCACGTCGTCGAGGACCTCGGCGAACACCCCGCCGAAGCCGACGATGACCGCCGGGCCGAACAGCGGGTCACGGGTCATCCCCACGATCAGCTCGACGCCGGCCTCGGCCATCGGCTCCACCAGCAGGCCCCGGACGTTCAGCCCGCGCGCGGCCGCGAGCTCGAGGAGCTCCCTGGCGGCCGTCCGCACGGCCGCATCGCCGAGCAGGCCGAGGCGCACTCCGCCGACGTCCGTCTTGTGGGTCAGCCCCACCGCGTCGAGCTTGAGCGCGACCGGGCCGGCGAAGGCCGCGGCGGTCCGGACCGCCGCGGCGGCGTCCCCTGCCGGCCGGGCCTCGACGACCGCCAGGCCGCCCGCCCGGAGCAGGTCGAGACTCTCGAGCTCGGGCAGCGCCCGGACCACCCCGGCCGTTGCGGCCGTCGGAGCGCCGCCCGGCTCCGGGGCGGTGGCCGGCTCGTCGTCGTGCCCGAGGAACGTCCGATCGGCAGCCAGCGCCGGCCAGGTCGGCCGGGCCGGACCGTCCCGCAGCCGAGCCGCCCGGCGGCGCTCCCACCAGGCCCGACGGGCGATCGCCAGCTCGGCCTCGCGGGCGCCGCGCAGGAGCGGTACCCCGCCCGCCTCGTCGAGGAGCGCCTGGATCTCGGGGGTGGGATCGCCGCTCGTGAGCGAGATGAAGACCGGCAGGAGATCCGGACGGTCACGGGTGGCGTCGAGGAGCGCGCCGGCCACCGTCCGGGCCACTTCGACCTCCGAGGGCAGGGACCGGAAGGGGAAGTCGTGGACGATCGCGAGGACATCGTAGGCGTCCGATTCGGCGAAGCCGCGGAAGACGGCGGGGTAGCAGGTCGCCTCGTCGGCGGCGCCCCACGGATCGATCGGGTTGCCGACGTAGCCCATCGTCGGGAGGTCGCGCAGGATCGCGGTCCGGGCGGCCTCGGGGACCGCCGGCAGGTCGAGCCCCGTCTCGGTCGCGAGGTCGGCGATGAGCGAGGCCTCACCGGTCGAGACGGTCACGATCCCGGTCCGACCCCGTCCCACCGACCGGCCCAGGCGATGGCAGCCGGCGTGGAGCTCGGCCGCCTCGAGAAGCTCGTCGAGGTCGGCGCAGCGGACGACGCCGGCCGCCGCCAGGGCGGCGTCGGTCACCCGGTCCTCGCCGGCCAGCGAGCCGCTGTGGGCCACCGCGGCGGCCTGGGCCTGGGCCGAGCGACCCACCTTGACCGCGAGGATCGGCTTGCCCAGCTCCAGGGCGCGGTCGGCCAGGGCGAGGAACCGCTCCGGACGCTTGAAGCCCTCGACGAAGAGGATGACCGTGTGGGTCTCGGGGTCGTCGAGCGCGTACGCCAGGTAGTCGCAGACGTCGAGGACGATCTCCGACGCCGCAGCCGACGATCCGGCTGAAGCCGATCCGCGTCCCGGAATGGATGAACGCGTCGGTGACGCTGCCGCTCTGGGCGATCCCGGTCACCCCGCCGCGGGGCAGCCAGGGGTTGACGTCGCCGATGTAGAGCGCCGAGTTCGTGGTCAGGTCGACCATGCCCATGCAGTTCGGCCCGAGGACCGCCAGCCCGTGGCGAAGGGCGATCTCCCGGACGTCGGCCTGCATCCGGGCGGCCGCCTCGCCGCCCTCGACCACCCCGCCACCCGGGATGAGCACGACCCGGGCGCCCACGTCGGCGGCCTGCTGGGTCACTGCGGCGGCCCGAAGCGGGTTCAGGGCCACCAGCACCGCCTCGGGGACCTCGGGCAGCGCGGCGAGGTCCGGGTAGCAGGGCTGGCCCCAGGTCTCGGTGTACTTCGGGTTCACGAAGTGGCAGCGGGTCGCGCTGCCCATCACGGTCAGGTTGTCGCGGACGGTCCTGGCGAGGTCCGACCGGGGCGACGCCCCGACGACGGCGATCGAGTGCGGGGCGAAGAGCGGTCGCAGGTCGATCGGCGGGCGACCCGTGGCCGCGACGGTCGGTCCGGTCATCCCTGGCCGACGACCCGACCGACGCCGCGCTTCTCGAGCGCGCGGGCGATCACGACCCGCTGGATCTCGCTCGTCCCCTCCCAGATCCGGTCGACCCGCAGCTCCCGGAAGTAGCGCTCGGCGGCGTACTCGCGCATGTAGCCCCGGCCGCCGAAGACCTGGACGACCCGGTCGGCGCAGCGGAAGGCGGCCTCCGAGGCGAACAGCTTGGCCAGCGAGGCCTTGGCATGGACCACCTTGCGGTCCTCGCCGTGGTCGCTGAGCCAGGCGCACTCGCGGGTGAGCAGTCGGGCGGCGCTCGCGTCGGCGGCCGAGTCGGCCAGGGGGAAGGCGACCCCCTGGAAGTCGTAGATCCGCTCGCCGAACTGGACCCGCCCGGTCGCCCATTCGACGGCCAGTCCGAGGAGCCGCTCCATCGCCCCGCTGCACCTCGCGCCGATGTGGATCCGCTCCTCGACGAACCAGTCGTTGGTCAGCTCGTCCGCCTCGCCGATCCCACCGAGGACGGCCGTGGCCGGCACCCGGACATCCTCGAGGACGAACTGCGGGTGTCGGTCGGCGAAGGTGTGGGTGTAGTCGGGATCGTGCGCCAGCCGGACGCCCGGCGTGTCGTAGTCGACCAGGAAGAGGGTCGGCAGCCGGCGCTCGCCGTCGAGCAGGTGGCAGTGGAAGATCATGAAGTCGGTGTCGTCCGGACCGGTCACGAACCACTTCTCGCCGTTGAGCACGTACTCGCCGGTGGCCGCGTCCCGGACGGCGGTCGCCGCCAGGGTCCGGGCGTCGGAACCGGCGCCGTCCTCGGTGATGGCGTAGGAGCCGCTGCGCTCACCCCGGAGGCACGGGTCCAGGTAGCGGCGACGCTGGTCGGGGTCGCAGTGGATCAGGGCGTTGTACCCGCCCGGGACGTACGACCACAGCCCGCCCGTGACCTGGCCGAACTGCTCCTGGACCAGGACCTGCTCGAGGGCCGTCCAGCCCTGCCCGCCGAGCGAGCGGGGCGTCGAGCCGCCGTGGAGGTCGGCCCGGATCGCCGCCTTCCGGAGCTCGCGGGCCGTGTCGGCGGGCAACCGGCCCCCGGATCGCTCGAACTCGACCTCGAGCGGCTGGAGGTGGTCGCGCACGTAGGCCCGGGCGCGGTCTCGCAGCGCGATCGCGGCGGGGTCGAGGGTGAGGTCCATGGGCGGATGGTCACCCCCCGGTCCCCCCGCCGGCCCGCGCGTCCCGACCGGTGGGACGTTGCCCGTCGCGCGACCGGCACTGCCCGTTCGGACCGCACCGAACCGTACCAACGACCCATCGACGGGGAGGACCGTCGTGATTACGGTCGGGTGAAGTGGATACGAAGCGCCGCGGCGGCCTGCCGCTTCTCGCCATGCTCGTGCCATCGTTCTTCGTGACGATGGTGCTCGGTTTCAGTGCGCCGTTCGTCGGACCGGTGTCCGCGGCGACCTGTACCCAGACGAACAGCACTCACACCACGTCGCTGAACAACGGATCGGTGAGCCCACCATCGGGACTCACCTCGGACACCTTCACCTTCCAGGTCGTCTTCAGCGACAACCGCGGCCGCCCGCCCTATCAGAACCTGGTCGACCGTCGACATCTCCGGCGTCGGATCGTTCCAGATGAGCAGCGGCGGCGGCAACTACGGCGCCGGCGTCACCTACCAGTACAGCAGGACCCTGCCTGCCGGGAGCCACAACTACTCGTTCAGCGCGACAGGCCGCGGCAGCACCAACAGCGGTGGCATGCCGACGTGCACGGTGACGTTCACATCGTCTACCCCCGTCACGGTGAGCGCACCGACTCCGCCCCCCACGCCCAAGCCCACCCAAGCCCACGCCCAAGCCGACGCCCAAGCCGACGCCCAGGCCGACGCCGAAGCCGACCGCGCGAGCCGACCGCGCGACCGACCGCACGACCGACGGCCCGGCCCACCGCGCGGCCGACGGCCAGGCCGGCCGGGAACCCGACGAGCACCGCGACAGCGAAGCCGACCGCCACGGCGACGGACCAGCCGACCGCCGCGGCCTCCGGCGGTGACGTCCCGTCCGCCACGGCGTCGCCCGGCCAGAGCGCCCTCGGGGCGATCGGGCAGGTGAACGGGGACGGCTCCGGCGGGACCGGGCCGGGCGGCCAGGCCGACGGGCCGCTGTCCGGCTCGTCCGGAGCGGGCTTCGGCGGGATCGTCCCGCCGCTCGTCCTTCTCGGGGCGGCGGTGGGTGGGATCTGGGCCGGCTGGCTCATCCTCGGCCGACGCCGGCGAGATGACGACGAGGACGGCCCCGCGCCGACCGACCCGCCGGGCATCCCCATCGCTCCGGCCCCGGCGCTCGCCGTCGCCGCAGCGCGCCCGGCGGCGCCTGCCCCGACCTGGCCGTCCGCCGGAGGAGCCGCCGCCACCGCGGCAACGGCGGCCACACTCGACATCCCCTTCGGAGAGGCCGAGATCCCACGCTGGCGCCGGCCGTCGGTCCAGGCGGCCCGCCAGGCGTCGTCACGGGGACCCGAGCTGCCCCACGTCCCGGTCGCCTTCCGCGACGAGGCGGGGGCGGGTGTCGTCCGGGCCCGCATCGGCTACCGTCTCGTCCGGGTCGCCTCGGTGCCCGACGAACTCCTCGGCGACGAGGTCGGCCGGCTCGACCGCGGCGACCAGGTCGAGATCCTCGAATCGTCAGGGGCCTACCGGCGGGTCCGGGCAGCCGACGGGACCGAGGGCTGGATCCACAAGATGACCCTCTCGGACGACCTCGACGAGGACGACGACTCCGAGGACCTGTAGTCGACCGGGCGACCGCCTACGTCGGCTGGGCCACGACCATGATCCGGATCTCGGTCATGTCCTGGATGGCCCAGCGGAGTCCTTCGCGCCCGAGCCCGGAGTCCTTGACCCCGCCGTAGGGCATGTGGTCGATCCGGTAGGTCGGGATGTCGTTGACGATGACCCCGCCCACCTCGAGCTCCTCGAAGGCTCGCCAGCTGTTGGCCAGGTCGTTCGTGAAGACGCCGGTCTGGAGGCCGAAGAAGCTGTCGTTGACCTGCCCGATCGCATCGCCGAAGTCCCGGAACGGGAAGGCGACGACGAGTGGCGCGAAGGCCTCGTTCGAGCAGACCTGGGCGGTGACGGGCGTATCGGCCAGGATCGTCGGCGGGAAGAAGGTCCCGTCGGCGCGACCGCCGACCAGGAGCCGGCCACCGAGGGCGACCGCCTCGTCGACCCAGCGCTGGGTCCGGGCCGCCGCCGCCTCGTCGACCATCGGTCCGACATCGGTCCGCGGATCGGCCGGATCGCCGACCGTCAGCGCCCGGGCCCCCTCGACCAGTCGGCTCATGAACGGCTCCCAGATCTCCTCGTGGACGAACATCCGCTGGACGCTGATGCAGACCTGGCCGGAATAGGCGAACGCCCCGACGAGGATCCGGCGAACCGCCCAGTCGAGGTCCGCCGAGCGGTCGACGATCACGCCGGCATTCCCGCCGAGCTCGAGGACCACCTTCTTCTTGCCCGCCCGGGCCTTCATCCCCCAGCCGACCGCCGGGCTCCCGGTGAAGGTCAGGAGCTTGAACCGGTCGTCCGCCACCATCCGGTCGCCGAGCTCGCGGCTCATCGGCAGGATGCTCACGGCACCCGCCGGCAGGCCGGCCTCGGCCACGATCTCGCCCACCGTGAGCATCGTCAGGGGGTCCTTCGACGGTGGCTTGAGGACGATCGAGCAGCCGGCCGCGATCGCCGGTGCGAGCTTGTGGGCGGCCAGGTTGAGCGGGAAGTTGAACGGGCTGATCGCGGCCACCGGTCCGATCGGGAAGGGTCGGGTGATGCCGATCCGGCCCTTCGAGGACGGCAGGAGGTCGAGCGGGATCATCTCCCCGGTCATCCGCTCCGCCTCCTCGGCGCCGAGCCGGAAGGTGAGGACCGCCCGGTCCACTTCGACCAGGGCGTCGCGGATCGGCTTGCCCGCCTCGAGGCAGATGAGCCGGCCGAGCTCCTCGCGCCGAGCGGCGATCCCGGTGCTGATCTGGCGAAGGATGCGCCCGCGCTCGAAGGCCGGCAGGCGGCGGGTCTCGCCGAACGCAGCGACCGCCGCGGAGACCGCCTCCTCGTACTGCTCGGGCGTCGCGTTGTAGGTGGCGCCGGCGGGGTTCGCCGGGTCGGCCGGGTTGGCGACCACGAGCGGATCCGGCGAGTCGACCCAGCGGCCGGCGAGGAGGATCGGGTGCGGGGTGGTCCGGGTGGCGGTAGCCATGCGTCGCTCTCCAGTCGGGCGCGCCGGCAGCGTGGACCGCGGCGGGTCGCCCGGGATCGGGGGGTCTTCGGGCCATGATACCCGTCGACCGCGCCCGCCCCGTTCGGCCCCGCCGGGACCGCTTAGCGCTTGCCCCCGAAGAGCGTCCCGAACACGCCCCGGATGAGGTCCTGGCCGGCCCGCGACGTGACGATCTTGCCGCCGGTCCGGAGGGCCGAGTCGAGCGAGCGTTGCCGGGCCCGCTCCTCGGCCTTGCGCTCGCGCTCGGCCGCCGCCTCGGCCCGGGCCTGAGCCCTCGCCTCGCGGTCGGCGGCCTCGCGCGCCTTCTCGAGCTCGCGCGCCTGGCGCTGGATCTCCCGCTGTTGCTGGGCCGGCGTGAGCACCCCGGCGCCGGCGGCTCCGGCACCGACGGCGCCAGGACCGGCCGAGCCCCCGGCGGCCGCGATCGCCGCCTGCTGGGCCGCGGCGATCCGGGCGCTGATCATCTCGTGGGCGCTCTCCCGGTCGACGGCCCGGCCGTACTTCGCGGTGAGCCCGCTGGTCGCGATCCGGCCCTGGAACTGGACCGGGTCGAGGGCCCCCATGAGCGAGTCCGGCGGGATGAGCCGGGTGGCCGCGAGCGGCGTGGGAACGCCGCTCGGCGAGAGGACCGTGACGAGGGCCTCTCCGATGCCCAGCGAGGTGATCGTCGACTCGACGTCGTAGAAGGCGGTGATCGGGAAGGTCCGGACCGTCTTCTTGAGGTTGTCCGCGTCCTGCGGGGTGAACGCCCGGAGGGCATGCTCGACCCGGTTCCCGAGCTGGGCCAGGATCGAGGCCGGGATGTCCGTCGGGGCCTGGGTGACGAAGTAGACGCCGACCCCCTTCGAACGGATGAGCCGGGCCGTCTGCTCCACGGCCTGGAGGAGGGCGTCACTCGCGTCGTCGAACAGGAGATGGGCCTCGTCGAAGAAGAAGCACAGCTTCGGCTTCGGCAGGTCACCGGCCTCGGGCAGGACGTGATAGAGCTGGGCCAGCATCCAGAGCATGAACGTGCTGAACAGGGCGGGCTTGTCCATGACGTCGCTGAGCTCGAGGACCGACACGATCCCCGCACCGTCCGGACCGGTCCGGATGAGGTCCATCACGTCGAACTCCGGCTCCCCGAAGAAGACGTCGGCGCCCTGCTGCTCCATCCCGATGATCGCCCGGAGGATGACCCCGAGGGTGGCCGGCGCGATCCCGCCGTAGTCGGCCAGGACGTCCTTGCCCGCGTCCGAGCCGAGGTACTTCAGGGTCGTCATGAGGTCCGGCAGGTCGAGCAACGGCAAGGCGTTGTCGTCGCAGTACTTGAAGACGAGGCTGAGGACCGAGGTCTGCGTGTCGTTGAGGCCGAGGACCCGACCGAGGAGCAGCGGCCCGAACGAGTGGACGGTCGCCCGGACCTGGGCGCCCAGCTTCCCCGAGAGCGAGAGGAACTCGACCGGATGACCGGTCGGTTCGAACGTCCAGCCGAGGCTGGCACAGCGTTCGACGATCTTCGGGTTCGTCGCGTCGCCGGGGGCCGCGAGGCCGGTCAGGTCGCCCTTGATGTCAGCGATGAAGATCGGGACGCCGGCCTTCGAGAGCGCCCCGGCCATGATCTGGAGGGTCTTCGTCTTCCCGGTCCCGGTGGCCCCCGCGACGAGCCCGTGGCGGTTGAGCATCGACAGCGCGACCTGGACCCGGACGTCGCTCGCGACCTCGCCCTCGCGGATCGGGCTGCCGAGGACGATCGTCGGCTCCTTCGAGGCGTAACCGGCCGTCATCGCGTCGCGGAAGGCCTGGTCCAATTCGGGGTCCTCCTGGTGGTCTCGCCGGCTCGGGACGACCGCGCCGGCCCGGTCGGATCGGGGCGCCGGGACGATCATCGGACGATGGATGACGCGGCCGCCGCGAGCGTACCATCCATGATGGCACCGGCGGCCACGATGACCTCCGGCATCCCAGCCCACAGCATCCGTGGGGGCCTCACGGAAGGAGCACCGTCATGCGCATCGACGAGGTCGAGGGTATCGGTCCGGCCTTCGCGGCCAAGCTGACCGAAGCCGGGGTCGCGACCACCGACGACCTGCTCGAGCGGGGCGCCAAGCCGGGCGGCCGCGATCGGCTGGCCGAGGCGACCGGGATCAGCGGCAAGCTCCTCCTCGAGTGGGTGAACCACGTCGACCTGATGCGGATCCCGGGTGTCGGCTCGGAGTACTCCGACCTCCTCGAGGCCGCCGGGGTCGACTCGCCGGCCGAGCTCGCCCAGCGCAACGCGGCCAACCTGGCCAAGACCTTCGCCGAGGTCGACGCGGCTCGCCCCGACATGGTCCGGCGCGTCCCTTCCCAGGAGACCGTCGAGAAGTGGATCGCGGCCGCCAAGGACCTGCCGAAGGTCGTCGAGCACTGATGATCGGCGCCTCGGCGCCGGTCCGGACGAAGAACGGGGCCCGGGCCTGGCGTCGGCGCCGACCCGGGCCTCGGGTCGTCCGGCCACGGAGCGCCCGATGGTGACCCCGGTCGGGCCCACCGGAGTCGCCCGCCGGGTCCGGCTGCTCGGGGGCGAATCGACCGGCAAGTCGACCCTGGCCGATCTCCTGGCCCGGCGGTTCGGGACCGCCTGGGTGCTCGAATGGGGGCGCCCGTACTCGGATCCCAAGGATCACCGCGACGAACCCTGGGTCACCGCCGACTTCATCGAGATCGCCCGGCGCCAGAACGAGCTCGAGGACGTCACCGCGGTCCGGGCCGTCCGGGTCCTCTTCTGCGACACCGATGCGATGACCACCGGGATCTGGCATGTCGAGTACCTGGGTCGTCGGGACCCGGACGTCGAGGCGCTCGGCGCGGATCGGCACTACGACCTGAGCCTGATCCTGGAGCCGGACATCGCCTGGCGCCAGGACGGGATGCGCGATTCGGACCGGGCGCGGCTCCGCCAGCAGGCCGCCCTGAAGGAGCGGCTCGAGGAGCTCGGTCAGACGGCCATCCCGATCGGCGGCGAGCTCGACCACCGCCTCCGGAAGGCGTCCCAGGCGATCGAGCGGGCGTTCGCGATCGAGCCCGAGGTCGGGACGGTGGACTGGGTCGCGGCAGGTCGGTCGGGAACCTGGCTGGCGCTCGACCCGGCACCCGGCCCGGGGACCCGCATCGTCCGGGGCACCGGACTCTCCGCCGCCCGGGTCCAGGCGCGCCTGAACGACGAGAAGCTCACCTACCCCGGGCTGGCCGCCCAGCTGGGCGTCTCGACCGAGGCCATCCGGGAGGCTGACTGGTACGCCAGCCGGCACGGCGAGCTGGCGTACGCGGAGCTGCGCGGCGACGTGCCGGCCATGCTCAGGCTGCGCTCCAGGCCGGCGCTCTGAGGGCCCGGCGCCCCGGTCAGGCGGCGGTCGACCTCGGATAGGAGCCGAGGACCCGGACCATCGTGGTGACCGTCGCCAGGTCGCCCAGGGCCGCCCGCATCGCCGGGTCGTCGCCGGGCGCATCCAGGTCCACCCAGAAGACGTACTCCCAGGCCCGCTCACGGCTCGGCCGGGACTCGATCGTGCTCATGTTCAGCTCACGCTCGGCGAAGACGCGAAGGACCCGGAGCAGGGCGCCCGGCTCGTTGCGGACGGCGACGACGAGGGTCGTCCGCATCGCCGGGCCCGACGGTCCCGGCCCGGTCCCGGTCGGCTCGAGCCCGGGCATCGCGGGCAGCCCGGCGCCCGGCCGGGCGATCACCAGGAAGCGGGTGCGGTTGTCGGCGACGTCCTGGATCGGCTCCGCCAGGATGGCCAGCCCGAAGAGCCCCGCGGCCCGGGGCGAGAGCACCGCCGCGGCGGCGACCTCGCCGCGGTCGACGATGAGCCGGCCGGCTCCGGCCGTGTTGTAGGTGGTGAGCAGGGTCCACGGCCGGGTGCGCAGGAAGGCCTCCGCCTGGCCAAGGGCCTGGACGTGCGAGTAGACCCGCTCGATCGCCTCGAGACGCTGACCGGGCAGGGCCGCCAGGCAGAGCCGGACCGGGACGACCACCTCCGCCCGGATCTCGAGCTCGTGCTCGAGCAGGAGGTCGTAGTTCTCGCGGACGGTCCCGTGGACGCTGTTCTCGATCGGCACGACGCCGGCGACCGCGTCGCCCCCGGTGACCGCGCTGAAGACCTGCCGGAAGCCCGGCAGCCCGACCCGGCCGATGTCGCCGAACGCGGCCACGACCGCATCCTCGGCGAACGCGCCCGGCTCGCCCGAGTAGGCGACGACGCTCACGCCGCGATCAGCGCTCGAACCAGGCGGTGGTGTCGGGGTCGGCGACGTCCTCGTCGAACTCCGCCCGTCGGGGAGCGCTCGCGACCGCGGCGGCCTGGGCCCGCCGCCGGTTGCCCGCGGCCTCGGTCGCGCCCTGCCACTGGGCATCGGCGAGCAGCCGGTCGACGGCCTGGATGTAGGCCTCGACCGACGCCGCGATGATGTTCACGTCGCTCGACGACCCGGTGTACTTGCCGGCGGCCCGCTCCCCCTCGGCGCTCGACGGAGGGGCGATCCGGACGGTGACGAGGCCCTCCGAGTCCGGACCCTCGGCGACCGCGTGGACGTCGTAGGCGATGAGTCGGGGCCGACCCTCCAGGACCGGGGCGAGCGCGGCGTCGACCGCCCGGAAGAGGGCGTCGACCGGCCCGTTGCCCTCGGCGGAACCGTCCCACTGGTGGTCCCCGGCACCGATCACCACGGCGCCCCGACTCTGGACGTTGGAGCCGGAGGTGACCGTCCAGCGGTCGAGATGGAGGGTGGCGGTCTCGGCGGTCATCGGGTCGTCCTCTCGGCATTCGCAGCGGCCGGCCCCGGCGCGGGGTTCGTGGCCGGCTCACGGCTGGCGGTGGTGAAGTGGCGCTCATCCCGCCGGCGCATCTCGGCGCCGGCCTTCCAGATCGCGTATTCCAGCGAGTCGGCCAGGGCCCGGGCCGAGGCGGCGATGATGTTCGTGTCGCTGCCCATCGTGGACCAGGTCCGGGCCCCGTCGGCCGAGTCGATGACCACCCGGGTCCGGGCGGCCGTGGCGGCGTCACCGTCGAGGATCCGGACCTTGTAGTCCACGAGGTGGACCCCGTCGAGCTGGGGGAAGAAGGCCCCGAGGGCCTTGCGCAGGGCCGCATCGAGGGCGTTCACCGGGCCGTTCCCGTCGGCGGCGGTGTGGAGCACCTCGCCCTCGACCTCCACCTTGACGGTCGCCTCGGCGAGGAGCTCGCGGCCGTCGCGCTGCTCCACCAGGCAGGTGTAGTCGACGATCCGGAACGGGGCCGCATAGCCCGTCGAGTGGCGCCGGATGAGGAGCTCGAAGCTGGCCTCGGCCCCCTCGAAGGCCTGCCCCTCCGATTCCAGCTGCTTGATCACCTTCGAGAGCTCTCGCGGATCGACCCCGTCGAGCCGATGGCCGAGCTGCTCGGCCCGGAGCTTCGTGTTCGCCCGGCCACCGAGCTCCGAGACCACGAGCCGGCCCTCGTTGCCGACGGTCGTCGGATCGACGTGCTGGTAGCTGCGCTCCACCTTGGCCACGGCGGCGCCGTGGACGCCGCCCTTGTGGGCGAACGCCGAGCGCCCGACGTAGGGCTGGTAGTCGTCCGGGGCGACGTTGGCGATCTCGGCGACCCCCCGGGAGAGAGTGGTCAGGTCGGCCAGGTCGCCGCCACCGGTCGGGACGAGGAGACGGTCCGTCTTCAGGGCGAGGTTGGCGAGGATGCTGACCATGTTCGCGTTGCCGCAGCGCTCGCCGTAGCCGTTGATCGTGGCCTGGACGTGGCGGACCCCGGCTCCGACGGCGGCGAGCGAGTTGGCGACCGCGAGCTCGGCGTCGTTGTGGGTGTGGATCCCCCACGTGACGCCCGGCGCCCCGGCGTCGGCCTCGAGGGTGGTCCGGACGTCGGCGACGATCCGGAGGAGCTCGTCCGTCATCGTCCCGCCGTTCGTGTCGCACAGGACCAGGGTCCGGGCACCGGACCCGCGGGCAGCCCGCAGCGTGTCCAGGGCGTAGGCGCGATCGGCCTTGTAGCCGTCGAAGAAGTGCTCGGCGTCGTAGACCGCCTCACGACCGCGCTCGACGAGGAACCCGATCGAGTCGGCGATCATGTCGAGGTTCTCGGTCGGGGTGGCGCCCAGGACCTCGGTCACGTGGAGCAGCCAGCTCTTGCCGAAGATGGTGACGACGGGCGTCTCGGCGGCCACGAGCTCGCGGAGGTTCGGGTCGTCGTCGGGCCGGTTCGCCCGGTGACGGGTGGACCCGAACGCCGCCAGCCGGGCCGTCTCCCAGCGCATCGTGCGGGCCGCCGCGAAGAACTCGACGTCCTTCGGGTTCGAGCCCGGCCAGCCGCCCTCGATGTAGGGCATCCCGAACTCGTCGAGCATGCGGGCGATCCGGAGCTTGTCGGCCAGCGAGAGGATGATGTTCTCACCCTGGGTCCCGTCGCGGAGGGTCGTGTCGTAGAGCACCACCGGTCGATCCGATGCGATCGGCGCGGAGGCGGTGGGTCCGGGGTCGGGGGCGGGCCTGAGGTCGGGGTCGGTCACGGGAGGCTCCCAGGTGGTTCGTCGAAGGCGGGCGGGTCAGGAGGTTCGGGCGGCCGCCGCTTCCGGCGCCGCCCGGCGGATCGCGATCCGGTCCTCGACGGCCCGGGCCATGCCGGTCGTCCCGGTCCGGGTCAGGCCGTCGGTGGCGGCCCCGGCGGCCGGCCAGAGATCCGCCGTCCGATAGCCCTCGTCGAGGGCCGCGCTCACCGCCGCCTCGATCGCGTCGGCGGCGGCCGACCGCCCGAGCGACCAGCGCAGGAGCATCGCCCCGGACAGGATCGTCCCGATCGGGTTGGCGAGGTCCCGGCCGGCGATGTCCGGGGCGGACCCGTGGATCGGCTCGTAGAGGCCGTGGAGGCCGTGGAGCGTCCTGGTCTCACCGACCGAGGCCGACGGCAGCATCCCCAGCGAGCCGGCCAGGACGGACGCCTCGTCCGAGAGGATGTCGCCGAAGAGGTTCTCGGTGACGAGGACGTCGAAGCCGGCCGGCGACTTCACGATCTGCATCGCGCAGGCGTCCACCAGCCGGTGGTCGAGGGTCACGTCGGGGAACCCCACGGCGACCTCGGCGGCCACCCGCCGCCACAGCCGCGAGGTCGCCAGGACGTTCGCCTTGTCGACGCTGGTGACCCGGCCGCGCCGACCCCGGGCGAGCTCGAAGGCGAGCCGGACGACGCGGGCGATCTCCTGCTCGCTGTAGGGCAGCGTGTCGCTGGCCGCCCGGTGACCGGTCGGGCCGTGGGCCTCGGTCCGGTCGCCGAAGTAGAGCCCACCGGTCAGCTCGCGGACGATGAGCATGTCGACCCCGTCGAGCAGCTCGGGTCGCAGCGGTGAGGCGTCGACGAGGGTCGGGTGGACGGTGACCGGCCGGAGGTTCGCGAAGAGCCCGAGACCGCCCCGGAGCGCGAACAGGGCCTGCTCCGGGCGGACCGGCGAGGTCGGGTCGTCCCACTTCGGGCCGCCGACCGCGCCGAGATACACGGCGTCGGCGGCCGCGCAGGCGGCGACATCCTCGGGCCGGATCGCGACCCCGTAGGCGTCGATCCCGGCGCCGCCGACGATCAGCTCGACCCACTCGATCGCGAAGCCGTCGGCCGCTCCGACCGCATCGAGGATCCGCCGGCCGGCGGCGAGGACCTCGGGCCCCACACCGTCGCCGGGGATCGCGGCCACCCGGAAGGTCGTCGCTCCGTCGGCCGCGGACCCGGGCCGGCCCTCGGTCACGGGAGCTCCTCGATCCCGTGGCGGGTCGCGAACGCCGCGTCGACGCCGTTGATCTCGGCCCCATGGAGCTTGTTCGCGGCGACGAGGTACGCCTCGAGCGAGGCCTCGATGATGTTCGTCGAGAGACCGTGCCCGCTGACGATGAGCGCGCCGGGGCCCTCGTCGGACGAGCGCCGGCAACGGACGAAGACCTGGCCCTGGGCGTCCTCGCCGCCGGAGACCGCCTTGATCTCGTACTCGGTCAGCACCGGTCGCCAGGCGAGGGTCGGCTGGATCGCCTTGTCGACGGCGCTGTAGAGGGCGTTCACCGGGCCGTTGCCGGTCGACTCGGCGTTGCGGACCTCCCCGCCGATCGACAGCGAGACCGTTCCGGTCGCGTTGCCGCCGAACGAGCTCGTCACGCTCCAGCCCTCGAGGGTGATCGAGGCCGGGACCTCCGACGTGCGCGCCTCGACGAGCGCCAGCAGGTCGGCGTCGGTGACCTCCTTCTTGGCGTCGGCGAGAGCGATCGCCTGGCGGTAGACCGTGTCGAGGGCCTCGCCGTCGAGGTCGTGGCCGAGCTCCCGGAGCTTGCCCTGAAGCCCGCGCCGGCCCGACAGCTTGCCGATCGTCAGCTGGCTGCCGCTGAGCCCCACCGACTGCGGGGTCATGATCTCGTAGGTGAGCGGGTTCTTGATGATCCCGTCCTGGTGGATCCCGGATTCGTGGGCGAAGGCGTTCCCGCCCACGACCGCCTTGTTGGGCTGGACGGCGAACCCGGTGAGGTAGCTGACCAGCCGGCTGGCTGCCGTGAGCTGCTCGGTCTGGACGCCCGAGCCCAGGTCGGGGAACTGGGTCGGCCGCGTCCGGAGGGCCATGACGACCTCCTCCAGCGACGCGTTGCCGGCTCGCTCGCCGAGGCCGTTGATCGTCACCTCGACCTGTCGGGCGCCGGCCTGCACGGCGGCCAGGGTGTTGGCCGTGGCCAGGCCCAGGTCGTTGTGGCAGTGGACCGAGACGGTCGCGTCGGAGCCGACCCGATCCACGACCCGTACGACCAGCGCGCCGAACTCGGCCGGGATCGCATAGCCCACGGTATCCGGGATGTTCACCGTGGAGGCGCCGGCGGCCACGACGGCCTCGTAGACGTCGAGCAGGTAGTCGACGTCGGTCCGGCTGGCATCCTCGGCGCTGAACTCGATCTCGGCGTCCCGGCCGAGGGCGTTCCGCCCGTAGCGGACCCACTCCACCGCCTGGCGGAGGGCCTCGGCGCGATCGATCCGGAGCTTGTGCTTGAGGTGGATGTCGCTCGTCGCGATGAAGACGTGGAGATGCGGCCGCTCCGCGACCCGGATGGCCTCGACGGCCCGCTGGGGGTCGCCGTCCCGGCAGCGGGCGAGGGCCGCCACGGCCGCGCCCTTCGTCTCCCGGGCGATCCGCTGGACGGCCTCGAAGTCACCCGGCGAGGCGGCCGGGAAGCCGGCCTCGATGACGTCGACCTTGAGCCGGACGAGCTGGCGGGCGACCTCGAGCTTCTCGGCCGCGGTCAGACCCGCCCCCGGCGCCTGCTCGCCGTCGCGCAGGGTCGTGTCGAAGATCCGGACCGAACCGGCGGGGACGCCCAGGCCCCCGGGGCCGACCGCGCTCATCGGGCCGACCCGCCGGGCCGACGAGTCCCGCCGGCCGCCGCCTGGGCCTGACCGGCCTGGACGACGACCGGGTCGAGGAACGCCATCTGGCCGCGGAGCTCCGCACCGACCCGCTCGATGAGGTGGTCGTGGTCCTGCTCGCGGAGACGCTCGAAGTCCGCCCGCCCGCTGTCGTTCTCGGCGATCCAGTTCGCGGCGAACGTCCCGTCCTGGATCTCGGTCAGGACCTGCTTCATCGTCCCCCGGACGTGGTCGTCGATGATCCGCGGGCCGCTCACGTAGTCGCCGTACTCGGCCGTGTCGCTCACGCTGAAGCGCATGAAGTTGAGGCCGCCCCGATACATCAGGTCGACGATGAGCTTGAGCTCGTGCATCGTCTCGAAGTAGGCGAGCTCGGGCTGGTAGCCGGCCTCGACCAGCGTCTCGAAGGCCATCTTCACGAGCGCTGCGGTGCCGCCGCAGAGGACCGACTGCTCGCCGAACAGGTCGGTCTCGGTCTCCTCGGCGAAGGTCGTCTCGAGGACCCCGGCGCGGGTGTTGCCGAGCGCCCGGGCGTAGGCGAGGACGCGGGCCCGAGCCGTGCCGCTCGGGTCGCGATGGACCGCGAACAGGGCGGGCACCCCGCCGCCGGCCTGGTAGACGGAGCGGACCAGGTGCCCCGGGCCCTTCGGGGCGACCATCCCGACGTCGATCCCCGCGGGCGGGTCGATCCGGCCGAAGTGGATGTTGAAGCCGTGGGCGAACATCAGGAGCTGGCCGGGCCGAAGGTTCGGGGCGATCTCGGCGTCGTAGAGCGCCTTCTGGGCGGTGTCGGGGACGAGGATCATGATCACATCGGCCGTCCCGACGGCCTCGCCGACGTCGCGGACCCGGATCCCGGCGTCCTCGACCAGGTGCCGGCTCTGGCTCCTGGGGGCGAGTCCGACGATGACCTCCACCCCGGACTCGTGGAGGTTCAGGGCGTGGGCGTGGCCCTGGCTCCCGTAGCCGATGATCGCGACGGTCTGCCCGGACAGGGCGGACGGATCGGCGTCGTCGTCGTAGTACATCTTCGCGGTCATCGCTTGATCGCCTCCTCGATGGATCGCGGGCCGCGCGCCATGACCACGGTCCCGGTGCGGACGAGTTCCTTGATGCCGAAGCTGCGGAGCAGCGCGACGAGGGCATCCACCTCGGCCTCGGTGCCGGTCGCCTCGACGATCACCGATGCGTCGGAGATGTCGACGACGCGGGCCCGGTAGAGCTCCACGATCTTGACGATCTCGGACCGGTTCGCGTCGCCGGCCCGGACCTTCACCAGGGCCAGCTCATGCTCCACGGTCGGCTCGGCCGTGAAGTCCTGGACCTTGAGGACGTCGACCAGCCGGTAGAGCTGCTTGATCGCCTGCTCCACGAGGACGTCGTCGCCGTGGATGGTGATCGTCATCCGGCTGATGTCCGGCTGGTCGGTGTGGCTGACCGCCAGCGACTCGATGTTGAAGTTGCGGGCCCGCATGAGGCTCGAGACCCGGTTGAGGACCCCCGGCTTGTCGAGGACCAGGACCACCAGCACGTGGCGGTGCTGGGCGCCCGTCCCGGGCAGGGCTCGCGGCGGCGGGGCCGGACTCGTCGCGGCGGTCGTCTCGTCGCTCATTCGTCCGCCCCATCCCAGTGCTCGATGAGGTCCGACAGACCCTTCCCGGCGGGCATCATCGGGAAGACGTTCTGCTCCTCGGCGATCTCGAACCAGACGAGGGCGGGGCCGTCGACCGCCTGGGCCGAACGGACCGCGTCATCGACCTCGTCGGGGGTCCGTGCCCGGAAGGCCGGGATCCCGAACGCGTCGGCGAGCTTGGCGAAGTCCGGGCCCATCAGGTGCGAGGAGTGGTAGTTGCCCGCGTAGATGATCTCCTGCCACTGGCGGATCATCCCGAGCTTCTTGTTGTCGAGGAGGGCGATCTTCACCGGGATCCGGTCCTGGACCAGGGTCATCAGCTCCTGGAAGGTCATCTGGAACCCACCGTCGCCGGTGATCGCCCAGGTCTCCCGGTCCGGCCGGCCGAGGGCGGCGCCCATGGCCGCCGGGACGCTGAAGCCCATCGTCCCGAGCCCGCCCGAGCTGACGTGGCTGTTCGGCTCGGTGAACCCGGTGTAACGGGCCAGCCACATCTGGTTCTGGCCGACGTCGGCCACGTAGGTCGCCCGGTGGTCGGTCAGCTCGCCGATCCGCTCCACGACGTAGTCCGCGCTGAGCAGGCCGTCACGCCAGGCGCCGGAGCCGTGCCAGCTGCTCGCCTCGGACTCCCGCTTCCACTCGGCGAGCTGGGCCAGGTAGTCGGCCCGCTCGACCGGCTCCGTCGGCTCGACCATCGGCAGCAGATCGCGGAGGACGCGACCGGCGTCACCGACGATGGGCACCTCGACCGCGACGTTCTTGCCGATCTCCGCCGGGTCGATGTCGACGTGGACGATCCGGGCGTACGGGGCGTACGTCCGGACGTTACCGGTGACCCGGTCGTCGAAGCGCATCCCCAGGGCGATGAGCAGGTCGGCCGACTGGATCGCCCGGTTGACGTGCTTCCAGCCGTGCATCCCCATGTAGCCGTAGGCCAGCGGGTGGGTCTCGTCCATCGCTCCGATCCCGAGGAGCGTCCAGGCGACCGGGATGCTCGTCTTCTCGGCGAAGGCCCGGAGGTCGTCCCAGGCCCGGGCGTGGAGGACGCCGTGGCCGGCCAGGATGACCGGTCGCTTCGCCCGGGCGATCTCGGCCGCCGCCAGCTTGAGCTGCTTCGGATGTCCGTCGAAGGTCGGCCGGAAGCCCGGCAGTCCGGCCTCGACCTCCTCCTGGCTGGGATGGATCGCGGCGGTCTCCTGCTGGAGAGCGTCCTTCGTGATGTCGACGTGGACCGGTCCCGGGCGACCGGTCCGGGCGATGTGGAACGCCTCGGCGATGACCCGCGGGATGTCGTCCGCGTCGCGGACGAGGTAGTTGTGCTTGGTGATCGGCAGGGTGATGCCGGTGATGTCGATCTCCTGGAAGGCGTCCTTGCCCAGGAGGGCGGCCGGGACGTTGCCGGTGATCGCGACGACCGGGACGGAGTCGAGCAGCGCCGTGCCGATGCCGGTCACCAGGTTCGTGGCGCCCGGGCCGGAGGTGCCCATGCACACGCCCACCCGGCCGGTCACCCGGGCGTATCCGTCCGCCGCATGAGCGCCCCCCTGCTCGTGGCGGACGAGGATGTGGCGGAGCTCCGGGTAGTCGCCGAGGATGTCGTAGAGCGGGAGGATGACCCCGCCCGGATAGCTGAAGAAGACGTCGACACCCTGCCTGAGGAGCGCCTCGCAGAGCACGTCGGCGCCGATCCGGGTCCGCTTCCGCGGTGCGACGTCATGGAGCATCGCCGACCGGGCCCGCTCCACCGCCGTCGCGGCCGCCGTTCCGTCCGCGGGGACGTGGCTCCGGCGGGCGGTCCCGGTGCTTGCCTGCGTCTCGGCCGGGGCGCTTCGACCCGCGGCCGGACCGGTACCGCGCTCCGGTGTCCCCTTCGTCATCGTCATCGCGTCGGCTCTCCGTGTCCTGGGTCGGGCGGATCTCCGCGCCCGACATACGACAAGACCCTCGCCTCCCGGCGAGGGTCCCTTCGGTTCTCGGTGGCGCTTGTCGCTACCTCCGTGATCCTCCGTTCTCCCGCCGGGAGCCGGTGATAAGGCCGAGAAGGCCGTCCAGCCCAAGGAGGAGCGAGCGAAGAATGGCGAGGAGCGCTACGTCGATCGGCCCGGCGTCGTCGAGCGGCACGTGGACACGTCGACCGTCGGTCGTGGCGACGACGGCGACGCGCTGGCGATCCCGGCCGTTGAACAGACCCAAGTCGGTCTCCGTAGGCGTCCGCACGGACCGGTGGCCCGGGCGGTGTCCCGGCAGTCTACCAGCCTTCGTCGATTCCGCAACCATCCCCACCGCACCGGGCCCCACCGGAGCGACCGGCTGCCCGCCCGCGACCGGCCGCCGCGAGCCTCTGCTACGCTCCTCGTCCGATCGGAACCGCGACCGCAGAAGGACCCATGACCGACCCGACCCCTGGCACCGCCCAGCGCCCACGCACCCTCGTCGAGAAGATCTGGGACGACCACGTCGTCATCGACGAACCGGGAGCCCCGACGGTCCTGGCGATCGATCTCCACCTCGTCCACGAGGTCACCAGCCCCCAGGCGTTCACCGGGCTGCGTGCCCGCGGCCTGCGGGTCCGCCACCCGGGACGGACCGTGGCCACCGCCGACCACTCGATCCCGACCCACGACCGCTCCCTGCCGATCGCCGACGCGATGGCCGCTGCCCAGGTCCAGATGCTCACCGACAACTGCCGGGAGTTCGGCATCCCGCTCCACGGCCTGGGCTCGCCGAACCAGGGCATCGTCCACATCATCGGGCCGGAGCTCGGCCTGACCCAGCCCGGGATGACGATCGTCTGCGGCGACTCGCACACCGCCACCCATGGTGCCTTCGGAGCGCTCGCCTTCGGGATCGGGACGAGCGAGGTGGAGATGGTCCTCGCCACCCAGTGCCTGCTCCAGCGCCGTCCGAAGACGTACGAGGTGCGGGTCGACGGCCGCCTCGCTGCCGGGGTGGGCGCCAAGGACATCATCCTCGCCCTCATCGCCCGGATCGGCGTCGGCGGCGGGACCGGTCACGTCTTCGAGTACACGGGTGAGGCGATCCGGGCCCTGACGATGGAGCAGCGGATGACCGTCTGCAACATGAGCATCGAGGGCGGCGCCCGCGCCGGGCTCATCGCCCCGGACGCGACGACCTTCGAATACGTCGCCGGACGGCCGTTCGCGCCGGCCGGGGCCACCTGGGACGAGGCCGTCTCCCGCTGGCGCCGGCTGCCGAGCGACGACGGCGCGACCTACGACCGGACGATCACGATCGACGCCACGACGCTCGAGCCGATGGTCACCTACGGGACGAACCCGGGGATGGGCATCCCGATCACGAGCCTGGTCCCCTCCCCGGAGGATCAGGCCGACCCGGCCCAGCGTCGCGCCCTGGAGCACGCCCTCGAGTACATGGACCTGCGTCCCGGCGAGCCGATCCTGGGCCGACCGGTCGACGTCGTGTTCATCGGCAGCTGCACGAACGGTCGGATCAGCGACCTCCGGCTGGCCGCCTCGGTGATGCGTGACCGGAAGGTCGCCGCCGGGGTCAGGGTGATGGTCGTCCCGGGCAGCCAGGAGGTGAAGCGCGAAGCCGAGAACGAGGGCCTGGCCGACGTCTTTCGCTCGGCCGGCGCGGAGTGGCGCGAGGCCGGCTGCTCGATGTGCATCGCCATGAACGGCGACCAGCTGAGCCCGGGCCAGTACGCGATCAGCACCTCGAACCGGAACTTCGAGGGACGCCAGGGCAAGGGCGGGCGATCCTTCCTCGCCTCACCGCTGACCGCCGCCGCCTCGGCGCTGACCGGAGTGGTCACCGATCCGCGAACGCTCCCCGGGATCGAGGCCGCGGCCGGCCTGGGAGGCCGCTGAGATGGCCCAGCCCTACGGCACGTTCACGAGCGCCGTCATCCCCCTCCCGGCGGAGAACGTGGACACCGATCAGATCGTGCCGGCCCGTTACCTCAAGGTGACCGACAAGGCCGGGCTCCGCGACGCCCTCTTCCACGACTGGCGGTACGACCCGGACGGCGGACTCAGGGAGCCGCTCTTCGTGATGGACCGCCTGGCGATGTCGGAGCGGAGGATCCTCCTGGTCGGCGACAACTTCGGGACGGGGTCGTCCCGGGAGCACGCGCCCTGGGCCCTGGTGGCCTGGGGGATCCGGGCCCTCATCTCGACGAGCTTCGCCGATATCTTCCGGAACAACGCCCTGAAGAACGGCCTCCTGCCGATCGTCGTCGAGGCGGAGCGGCACCGCCAGCTCCTGGAGCTGGTGACCGCCCAGCCGGACGCCGAGCTCACCGTCGACCTCGACGCCCAGCTGGTCCACCTGCCGGGCGACGAGGATCTCGCCTTCGACGTGGACCCGTTCGCGAAGCAGATGCTCCTCGCCGGGACCGACGAGATGGGCTGGCTCCTGGCGCGGACGGCGATGATCGACGCCTTCGAGGCGACCCATCCCGGCCGGGTGGACACGCTCGCCCGCGGCTGAACGGGAGCGTGCGGTCACACCCGGGCGCCGGTCGCGCGGCCGATCGCGATCTCGGGATCCGGCTGCATCCGACCGGCGTGGCCGACGGACCGGATGGCCGCGACGACGGCGGCCGCCCGAACCGATACGGCGGCCCTGGGTGCCCGTGGCATGGTGATGGCGAACGGCGCCGTCGGGACCGGCTGGCTGGCAAGGACGAAGTACGCGGCTGCCGAAGGCATCGACGGCCTCCTTTCGGGTGGTGGATCCGCCCCGGTGGACGTGGCTCCAGACTGCGCGCGACCCGACCCCTGCGGCATCGGCGGGATGTCGAGTCGGATGCTCGACGAATGTCCCGCCCGCGGTCGTGGGAACCGACCGACGCCCATCAGCGTCCAGCGGCCATGACCACCCCGATCCGGACCGCCCTCGGGATCGCGCTCACCGGGTTCCTCCTGCTCGCCCTGCCGGCCTGCACCATCGGTCCCGGGGCGTCACCGGTGACGGACACGCCGGTGGGCGGCGGGACCTCGGGAACCAGCGGCTCGAGCACCGGCTCGCCGGGGGTCGAGCCGTCGGCATCCGTCGGAGGCGTCCTGCCCGAGCCGGGATCGCCGACCCTGGTCGTGCCGAGCCCGGGACGTCTCCAGCCCCATCGCGTCGGGGCCACGGCCGTCGAGGCCAGGGTCGTCGGCGGTCGGGTCGGCGCCCGGCTCACCTGGTGGAGCGGCGTCGCGCCGTGCAACGTGCTCGATTCGATCATCGTGGAGCGGGCAGAGCGTCGGATCAGGCTCACGATCGTCGAGGGCGCGGACCGGCTCGATGTGGCGTGCATCGAGATCGCGATGCTCAAGGCGAGCGATGTCGACCTCGGCGTCCTCGACCCGGGTGTCTGGACCATCACTGCCTACGGGGAGGCACCGCCGGTGACCGTCACCGTCCCCTGACCCGGTGACGCGGCGGGTCGGGCGGCGGCATCCCGGGCGAGCCACGGCCTGACGTACCATCGACGCGTGGTGTGCCCGACGTGAGGCTGGACCGGTCGCGGATCCCGGCGGTCCTGCTCGAGCTCGACCGACCCGGCGCCCTCGGCACCCTCGTCGCGGCGACCGCCGCGCTCTTCGCCGCCGGCCTCGACCCGCACGTCTTCGGTCCGAACCTTCCGAATGTCCAGTCGGTCCTCCGGGAGCGGCCGTCGCTCGAGGCCCTGTTCGTGGCGACGACGATCGCGACGGCCGCGTTCTACCTCGTCGGGGGGGCGCTCGGCGACCTGTCCGAACGACGTCGCCTCCTGCTCGTCGGCCTGGCCGTGCTGCTCGTCGTCGACCTGGTGAGCGCCGTCGTGCAGGATGGCTTCCTATTCGCCCTCGGGCGGGTCACCGCCGCCGCCGCCGTCGGGCTCACGGTGCCGGTCGCCCTGGCCATCGTGGCGATGGCCTACGACGGCGTCCCGCGGGCGACGGCGATCGGTGTCGCCTACGCCGGCTACGGCGCCGCGACCGCGATCTCCCCGGCGGTCCTCACGACGCTCGAGCCGGTCGTCGGTCGAGCGCCGTCGTTCCTGCTCCCGGTCCTCGCCGGGGCACTGGCGCTGTGGCTCGTCCGACGCCGGATCGTGAGCGACCGCGAGGAGATCCGGGTCACCCGACGGGAGGTCGGCGGCCACGCCCTGTGGGCGTTCGGCCTGCTGGCGCTGACCGCCGGGGCGGTCGGACTGGGGAGCGGGCCGGGTGATCTGGTACGGGCCGTCCTGTTCGTCGTCGGACTCGCCACCCTCGGGGCGTTCGCCCTCGTCCGGCGACGGGGCGGGGACGACGCCGGGCACGCCCGGGTCGAACTTCGACCGGTGGCCGTCGCGCTCGGGGCGGGCGTGGTGATCGCGTTCAGCCAGTCGGCCGCGCTGCTCCAGGCGCCGCTCTTCTTCCAGGTCGTGACCCATTACGGACCGGTCCTCGCCACCCTGGCGATCGCCCCGTTCGCGATCGCCCTCGTGGTCGCCGGACCGGCCGCCGGGATCCTGCTCGGACGGGTCCGCCCGCGCGTCCTCATCGCCGGTGGCCTCCTCTTCGTCGGCGTCGGCGACATCGCCTTCGCGCTCGCCTCGCCGAGCACCAGCTACCTCTACTTCATCCTGCCGTTCATCGCCATCGGTGCCGGCTTCGTCGTCGGAACGACGATCCGGACGGCCGTCATCTTCGCCAGCGTCCCCCGGCGTCTGCCGGCGACGGCAGCCGCCCTCAACCAGACCTCGATCCTCGTCGGGACGCAGCTCGGCATCCTGACCGCGACGACGGTCGCGGCGCAGGTGGCCGGCGACACGTTCCGGGCGTCGCTGGCGGGACGGGCGCCCGCCGACGTCGCCGCCGCGATGGACGGGTTCGGCTCGTTCCTGGCGGCGGTCGGGACCTCCCAGTTCCGCGACGTCCTCGGATCCTTCGAGGGCGGTGTTGCGGTCGACTACGCGGCGGCCTACGCCGCCGGGGTCAGCGCGAGCATGGCCCTGGTCGGGATCGTGGCCCTGGCCGGTGCCGTCGTGACCTGGCTCGCCCTCGGGTCCGGCGGTCCGCTGACGTCGGTCTACGACCATCGCGACGAGCGCGGCGGGGCCCCGTCCGGCCGGTCCGAAGCCGTCTGAGCCCGCCTCGGGGATACTGGCGTCGGTGAATCTCATCGACGTCGGCATCATCGTGCTCCTCGGCTTCGCTCTCATCGCCGGCTGGCGTTCCGGGTTCTTCCCCCAGATCCTCGGCCTCGCCGGCGCTGCGGTGGGTCTCGTCGTCGCCATCCTCGCCCTGCCCTACGCTCGCGGCCTGCTGGACGGAGTGGAGCCGACGCTCCGGGCCCTGGGCGTGCTGCTGGGCCTGCTCCTGGCCATCGGGATCGGCGAGGCGATCGGCTCGAGCATCGGCGGATCGATCGGCCGCCGGCTGGGCGACGGGTTCCTGAGCAGCCTCGACCGCCTGGGCGGAGCGGTCGTCGGCCTGGCCCAGGGAATGCTGGTCGTGTGGCTCGTCGGCGGGCTGCTGGCGGCCGGCCCCGTCCCCGCGATGGCGGCCCAGGCCCAGCGGTCGACGATCATCCGGTCGATCACGACGGTCGTCCCGCCGCCGACCTCCTACGTCGACCAGCTCGCCCGCTGGCTCGACGCGACCGGGCTGCCCGAGGTGTTCATCGGTCTCGAGCCGTTCCCGGCGGCGCCGGTCGACCGGCCGACCGACCCCCAGGCCGAACGGATCGCCCGGGCCGCCACGGCGAGCACCCTGGCCGTGCGGGCGACCGCCTGCGACCGGATCTCGACCGGGACGGCGTTCGTGGTCGGACCCGGCGGCTACCTCGTCACGAATGCCCACGTGGTCGCCGGGTCGAGCGCGGTGGTGGTGGGCTTCGACGGAGGGCGCTCCTACGATGCCGACGTCGTCCTGTTCGACCCGACCCTCGACGTCGCCGTCCTCCACGCACCGGGGCTCCGGGCGCCGGCGCTCACCTTCGCCGCCCAGGACCCGAAGCGCGGCGAGGTCGGCGCGGCGCTCGGTCATCCCGGTGGCGGCGCCCTGCGGATCATCCCGGCGGCCGTCGCGAACAGCTACCAGGCCGAGGGGCGCGACATCTACGGGACCGGCCGCGTGACCCGCCGCATCGTCGAGCTGCGGGCCGCGATCGAGCGCGGCGACAGCGGTGGGCCGGTCATCCTCACCGACGGCTCCGTGGGCGGGGTGGTCTACGCCGAGGCGCTCAGCGACTCGTCGGTGGGCTATGCCCTCGGACCGACCGCGGTGGCGGCGGCGGTCGCGCCGGCGATCGGTCGGACGCGCAGAGTGGCCACGGGCGCCTGCACCCGCTGACCGCGGACGGCGGGTCGCCGGGGTCTCGATCGGCGGAGGTCAGACCACGTGGGACTCGCCGGCGAGGCGAGCGGCGGCGAAGCGTTCCAGACCGAGCGACGAGATGTCCACCGTGCGCGCGGCGCCGTCCACGATGAGCTCGGCGAGCAGGCGACCCACGATCGGGGCGTGCTGGAAGCCATGGCCGCTGAAGCCGTTCGCCAGGACGAGACCGGCGAGACCCGGGGCCCGGCCGATGATCGCGTGGCGGTCGGGCGTCATCTCGTAGAGGCCCGCCCAGCTGTGGGCGATGGCGGCGTCCTCGAGCGCCGGCAGGATCCGGAGGGCCGTCGGCAGGAGTCGCTCCGCGACGAACCGATCGTCGATCCGGGTCTCGAAGGTCGGTCGCTCGTCGGGATCGCCCATGCCCATCAGGACGCCCTCGCCCTCGCGATGGAAGTAGAAGCTCGTGGCCGCGTCGATGACCAGGGTCCGGCGCTCAGGGCGACCGGTGAACGGTCCGGTCACCAGGACCGCCCGCGGGATCGGCTCGATCGGGACTGCGACGCCGGCCGTCGCGGCGAGGATGCCGGCCCAGGCGCCGGCGGCGTTGACGACGATCGGGGCCGCCACCGGGCCCGAATCGGTGACGACCCCGGCCACCGCGCCGTCCCGGACCTCGATCCGGTCCACCCGCACGCCGGTCCGGATCGTGGCCCCGGCGCGTCGAGCCGCGGTGGCATAACCCTGGGTGAGCCCGGACGGATCGGCGATGCCGTCGTCCGGGCAGTACGTCGCGCCGATGATGCCGCCGACGTCGACGCCGGGGGCGAGGGCGGCGGCCTCGGCCGAGTCGAGGATCCGGGCGTCGATGCCGAGCTCGCGCTGCATGGCCGCGGCGGCCCGGAACCGATCCCAGTCGGCCTCGTCGCGGACGAGGAAGAGATAGCCGTGCTGGACCACGTCGAGCGGCAGTCCGTGGGTCTCGCTGAACCCGGTGATCAGGGGGATGCTGGCGAGCGACAGCTCCACGTTGATCCGGCTCGAGAACTGGTGGCGGAAGCCGCCGGCGCAGCGCCCGGTGGATCCGGTGCCGAGGGCCGGCTCCCGTTCCAGCAGGAGGACCCGACCGGCGCCGGCCGCGGCGAGATGGTACGCCGCGCTCACGCCGACCGCGCCACCGCCCACGATGACGACGTCGGCGGTCGCGGGGAGCCGGTCGGTGCTCGCGTCGGTGGCGGTCATCGGCTCATCGTACGGCGCGACGAGCGCGCCGCGACGGTCCGGCAGCGACCCATGGACCGGCGACCCCGGCGGTCGACGCCGCCTACACTTGGAGCCCGCCCGCTCCGCCGATCCCCCAGCGCACGATCCGAGGATCCCGTCGATGACCGACCGCCCGACACCCGACCTGCCCGCCCATCCCTACGACCGCCCGAGCGATCCGGCGAAGCGCCGGTCGGCCCGCCTGACCGACGGACCGGACCGAGCCGCGGCGCGAGCGATGCTCAAGGCCATCGGCTTCACCGACGAGGATCTCGCGAAGCCGCTCGTCGGGGTCGCGACGACCTGGATCGAGACGATGCCCTGCAACTACAACCAGCGCCGCCTGGCCGAGTTCGTCAAAGAGGGCATCCGGGCGGCGGGCGGCACGCCGATGGAGTTCAACACGATCGCCGTGAGCGACGGCGTCTCGATGGGCACCGAGGGGATGAAGGCGAGCCTCGTCAGCCGCGAGGTCGTGGCCGACTCGATCGAGCTCGTCGTCCGCGGCCACCTCCTCGACGGGGTCGTCTGCCTGGTCGGCTGCGACAAGACGATCCCCGGGGCGGCGATGGCCCTCGGCCGGCTCGACGTCCCCGGCGTCGTCCTCTACAACGGGACGATCTACCCCGGCACCTACAAGGGCAAGCGCAACGCGACCGTCGTCAGCGTCTTCGAGGCGATCGGGGCGTATCGGGCGGGCAAGATCACCCTCGACGAGCTCTACGAGGTCGAGAGCGTGGCCTGTCCCGGCGCGGGCGCCTGCGGCGGCCAGTTCACCGCCAACACGATGAGCACGGTCATGGAGTTCATCGGACTCTCGCCCGCCGGCCTGAACGGGATCCCGGCCGAGGATCCCGCCAAGGACGCGGCGGCCCGCCGGACCGGCGAGCTGGTCATGGACCTCGTCCGACGGGATGTCCGCCCGTCGAGCATCGTCACCCGAGACGCCCTCGAGAACGGGATCGCCTCGATCGCCGCGACCGGCGGCTCGACGAACGGCGTCCTCCACATGCTCGCGATCGCCCACGAGTTCGGGCTCCAGCTCGACATCGACCGGTTCGGGGCCGTCGCCGACGCGACTCCGATCGTCGCCGACATGCAGCCTGGTGGGCGCTTCACCGCATCCGACATCTACGACGCCGGGGGTGTCGCCCTCGTCATCCGCGAGCTGCTGAAGCGGGACCTCCTCCACGGTGATGCCCGGACCGTCGACGGCCGGACGATCGCCGAGATCGCCGCGGCGGTCGTCGAGACCCCCGGCCAGGAGGTCGTGGTGCCGATCGACCGACCGATCAAGCCGGTCGGCGGCCTGGCGATCCTCCGGGGCAGCCTGTCCCCGGACGGCTGTGTCGTGAAGCTGGCCGGCCACGAGCGTCGCTTCCACCGCGGTCCGGCCCGCGTCTTCGACTCGGAGACGGCCTGTTACGAGGCGGTCCGCGCGCAGCGGATCGTGGCCGGGGACGTCGTGGTCATCCGCTACGAGGGCCCGGTCGGTGGGCCGGGGATGCAGGAGATGCTGAGCGTCACCGGGGCACTGGTCGGCGAGGGGCTCGGCGATACGGTCGCGCTCATCACCGACGGCCGGTTCTCGGGCGGCACGCACGGCCTGATGATCGGCCACATCGCGCCGGAGGCCGCGCTCGGCGGACCGATCGCCCTCGTCGAGGAGGGTGACGCCATCGTCATCGACGTCGACCGGAAGGCGCTCGACCTGGACGTGCCCGCCGAGGAGCTCGAGCGTCGACGCGCCAGATGGACGTCGCCGGAGCCGCGCTACGCCGGCGGGGTCCTCGCCAAGTACGCGGCCCTCGTCAGCTCGGCGTCCCAGGGCGCCGTGACGACCGGCGACCGGATGACGGCCGGGCTCCGCCGGGGATGAGCCGGGTCGTCATCGGCTTCAAGACGTCACCGCAGGGCGTGGACTGGTCCATCCTCGACGAGACCTGGTCCGCGGCCGGGGAGCTCGACGCCCTCGAGGCGGGCTGGCTCAACGACCACCTCTCGGACCCCGGCCTGGATCGGGGAGGCTCCAGCATGGAGCCGCTGACCCTCGCCGCTGCCCTGGCCCACCGCGTCCCGGGACGGTCGATCGGCGTCGCGGTGCTCTCGAACACGTTCCGCCATCCGTCGATCCTGGCCAAGCAGGCGACGGCCCTCGACACGATCACGGGGGGCCGGTTCATCCTCGGTCTCGGCGCCGGCTGGCACGAAGGCGAGCACGACGCCTTCGGTATCGGCCTGGCCCCGATCGGCGAGCGGATCTCGCGCCTCGAGTCGGCGGTCCGGACGCTCCGCGCACTCTTCTCCGACGAGGCCGGGGAGCCGGCCGGGGTGACCCGCGACGACCCCTTCCATCCCCTCCGCGGGGCCGTGAACCTGCCCGCCCCGACGACGCCGGGCGGTCCGCCGATCTGGCTCGGCGGCCAGCGGCCCCGGGGGTTCCGGATGGCCGCCCGGCTGGCCGACGGTTGGGTGCTGCCGGCCGGACCGGACGAGGACCTCGCCGCCTTCGTCGAGCGCCGCGGGGCGATCCTGCGTGAGCTCGACGCCCTGGACCGCGATCCGGCGACCTTCACCTTCGCCGCGCAGCTGAGCACCGGGAGCACGGCCGACGACCGCGCCGTCGCCCTCGAAACCGCCCGGGCGTTCGTCACGGCCGGCGCCGGGCACGTCATCCTGGGGATGCCCGCGCCGCTGGGGCCGGCCGGACTCCGGGCCGTGGCCCGGGAGATCGCCGAGCCGCTCCGGGCGACGATCGGCTGATCGGATCGAGGCTCCGGGCGGATCGGCCCGGGACGGGGCATCATGGTCGGGTGACGGATGACGATCGCACCACCACGACCGCCGATCGCGACCCGTTCGCCGCGATCCACCCCGAGCCCGGCCGGGCGGTCCCCTGGCCGCCAGGGCCCGACCAGCGCGGGCTGAGCTCGCCCTATCCACCCGGCGGCGACGACCCCGAGCCCGAGGACGCGCGACGCGAGGAGCGGTTCTACCTCAAGCTCCTGCTGGGGATGGTCCTGGCGATCGTCGCCGGTGGGTTCACGATCAGCCTCATCGCCCTCGCCCTCGGGTACGGCGGGGCGAACTGACCGGTGGACCTGGGCGACCCGCGCCCGGTCGACCGATTCGACCCGGCGGCCCGGCAGCGCGCCCATGACGAGCTCGTCGAGGACCTCCGCGCCCTGATCCGGATCCCCAGCGTGAACCCGCCCACCGGTCAGGGTGACGGCGAGACGCGGGCCGCGCGCCTCGTCGCGGCGAGGCTCGAGGATGCCGGCATCCCGGCCACGGTCGTCGAGCCCGTCGCGGGCCGCGGCTCGGTCGTCGCCCGACTCCGGGGGGACGGCACCGGCGGCGACCCGCTCCTCCTCCTGTCCCACCTCGACGTCGTGCCGGCGGACCCGGCCGACTGGACCCACGACCCGTTCGGTGCCGATCTCGCCGACGGCTACGTCTGGGGACGCGGCGCGGTCGACATGAAGGGGATGGTCGCGATGGAGGTCGCGGTCCTGCGCCTGCTCGCCGGCGAGGCGGTCGCCGTCGGACGGGATCCCGCGGTCGATCCCGTCCCCGGGCTCACCCGTGACGTCCTCTTCGCCTGCACCGCCGACGAGGAGGCCGGCGGCCATCTGGGCGCGGGATGGATCGTCGAGCATCACCCCGAGTGGGTCCGCGCCGCCGGCGCCGTGAACGAGTGCGGCGGCGTCTCGCTCGACGTCGCCGGTCGCCGCTTCTACCCGATCGGCGTGGCCGAGAAGGGCTACGTCGCCTACCGGATCACCGTCCGGGGCACCTGGGGCCATGGCTCGATGCCCCGACCCGACAACGCCGCCGTGCGCGCGGCCGCGATCGCGGTCCGTCTCGCCGAGCCGGGTGCGCCACGACCGACGCCGGCCATGACCCGATTCTTCCGGGGCCTCGCCGACGAGCTCGGTGGCGCGACCGGCGACCTCGTCCGCCGGATCGCCTCGCCCGATGGCGCCGCCAGCGATGCGGCGATCGACCGGCTGTGCGACGCGATGTACGGTCGGGCCGCTCGGGCGCTCCTCCGCGACACCGTCTCGCCCGACGTCATCCGGACCGGGGTCAAGTACAACGTGGTCCCCGGCCTGGCCGAGATCGAGGTGGACTGCCGGACGCTGCCGGGGACCGACGAGCCCGCGATGCGGGCCGAGATCCGCCGTCGGATCGGCGAGGAACTGTGGGCCGTCTGCGACGTGGAGCCGTTCCTCGTCGGCGAGCCGGTCGAGGCATCGCTCGACACCGAGCTGTACGCCACCCTCGAGCGGACCCTCCGCGAGCACGACCCGGACGGGGTCCCGCTGCCGGTCATGGCCCCGTTCGCGACCGATGCGAAACACACCGTCAGACTGGGCGTCCCCACCTACGGGTTCTCACCCCTGCGACTCGACCCGGCGGAGCGCTTCCTGGAGCGCTTCCACGGGGTCGATGAACGCGTGGGGATCGAGGCCCTTCGCTTCGGCCTGCCGGTCCTCTACGACGTGGTCCGCCGCTTCTGCGGTCGAACCGGACGGCCGTCCGCCGGGTAACGGTCTTCGAGCATCCCGAGCGGCCACTCCTCACGGGCCGGGTGACGGTGCGTCGTGGCACCACCGCGAGGGATCGGATGATGCCGCGTCGACACCGACGGTCTAGGATGGTCGAGACCGCCGTTCGAAGCGGTGGAGGTCGCCTGTGCGCCGGATCCTCGCGATGATCGTCGCAGCCGCCGTTGCGGCCGGCATGGTCGCCGGCCCGGTCGCGGCCGCCCGCCCGGCCGTCAAGGTCGCGGTCGTCGTCGGACCGGTGGGCAGCCTCACCGACATGTACCGCTCGATCGGCACGGCCGCCGCCCGCGAGGCCCGGCGCTGGACGGACGACGTCGTCACCGTCTTCTCCCCCGACGCGACCTGGCCACGGGTCAGGGCCGCCCTCCGGGGCGCCTCGATCGTCGTCTACCTGGGCCACGGCAACGGCTGGCCGTCGCCGTACCGCGACGCGCTCTACCCGCCGACCCAGAACGGACTGGGCCTCAACCCGGTCGCCGGTGGCGACGACTCGGCTCACCAGTACTTCGGCGAGGCGTTCCTCGCTCGTGAGGCGCACCTCGCCCAGGGCGCCGTCGTCCTGCTCCATCACCTCTGCTACGCGAGCGGCAACTCCGAGCCCGGCCTGGCCGAAGGCTCGCTCGATGTCGGTCGCCAGCGGGTGGACAACTACGCGGCCGGCTGGATCCGGGCCGGCGCCCAGGCGGTCGTGGCCGACACGTACGGCGACCCGGCCGGGTACATCCGGGCGGTCCTCGGCAGCAAGGCCTCGATCGAGCAGGTCTGGCGCGCGGCCCCGACCTTCCACGACCACGTCATCGCCTTCACCAGCCAGCGATCCCCCGGCTACCGGGCGTTGATGGACCCGACGAGCCCCGCCTCCGGGTTCTATCGCTCGCTCGTGGTCCAGCCCGGCCTGGCCACCGGCGAGGTCCGGGCCGGCGCGTCCGGCGTCCGCAGCGGGAGCGGTCTGGTCGGCGGTACCGGGGTGGCCTCGCTCGCCGCCCAGGGCGTGACGTTCCAGGCGCCCGGCCTGGCAGTTTCGGCGAGCACCCGCCAGGGGTTCGTCGTCGGAACGAAGGCCACCCTGAGCCTGCCGCTGAAGATCCCCCGTGGCGTCAAGATCCCGAGCGGTGTCCAGCTCGGCATCCGCTGGGATCCGATCCGGGTCGACCTGGCCGGCGCCTCCGCCTCGACGTCGGCCTCGCCGGCGCCGTCGACCGGGCCGTCGCCGACCGCCGACCCGTCGGCGAGCGGGGGTCCGGATCCGAGCCTCAGCGCGGATCCCTCCGCGAGCGTCGTGCCGTCGGCCAGCCCCGATCCGGGCGGCGGACCGACACCGTCGCCCGCCCCGACGACCACCCCGATCCCGGCCGCCGGCGCGGCGCCTCCGATCGACCTCGTCGCGCCCGAGGTCGTGAGCACCGTGGTCACCTCGGTCCCCGCGACCATCCGCGGTGGGCGCCTCGTGGTGACCGTCGACCTCCCCGCGGCCGCGGGAGCGTATCGCCTGGTGACCACCGTCCATGCCCCCGGTGGCGTCGCCTACGACGCCGCGACCCAGGCCCTCGTCCCGGCCCTTGCCGTCCGGGTCAGCCGACCGCTCTCCGTCGCCTACGGCGTGGTCCCGACCATCGAGGTCGAGACCGGCGGCAGCATCCGGCTGCCGGTCCGGGTCGCCAACGACGGCTCGGAGCCGTGGGCCGATCGACCGATCCTCGGCGAGGATCTCGTCGACCCGAGCGTGGTCACGATCCACCCGACGGCCCGCCTGGTGGCGCGCTGGCTGCCCCTCGGGATCGGTGCCGCGGTCGCGCCGGAGACGCCCACCGTCTCCGCCTCGGCGAGGGTCGACCCGGGCGCCCAGACCACGGTGGAGCTGGCCCTCATCGCCCCGACGGTCCCGGGCGACTACCTGCTCCTCCTCGACATCGACAGCCCGCTCCACGGATCGCTGGCGGCGGCCGGGGTCCCGCCCGCACAGGTCCGGGTCACCGTCGGGTCGGCTCCGACCCCGGCACCGCGACCCGTCCCGGCGCCCTCCGCCCTCCCGTAGCCGGGCGGCGGACCGGGTCGGTCCGTCAGTCGCGCGGAGCCTTGATGAGCCGGCCACGCCGGGAGATCGCCCCGGTCGCGAGCGCCGCCACGCCCATCGCGATCAGCTTCCGCTCCGGGGCGGGGAGCGCCCGGACCGCCGTCAGGAACTGGTCGGCCCGCCCGCGATCCACGACCCGCAGGATCGCGTGGCCGCGCTGGGTGAGCCAGAGGGAGCGCTGGCGCCGGTCCTCGACCTCCTGCCGGCGCTCGACCAGCCGGCGCTTGACCAGGCCGTCGACGAGTCGCGAGGTCGCCGAGGGCGAACGACCGATCGCGTCGGCCAGGTCGGCGACGGTCGTGGTCCCCGAGTCGGCGAGCACGTAGAGGGCGGCGAGCTGGGTGAAGCCCAGCCGCAGCTCCCCGAGTTGCCAGGCGAACCCGATGACGAGCTCGCGCCAGAGTGCCCGACCCATCGCCACCCGCTCCGAGATCTGGCGCGGGTTCTGGAACGAGGTGCCGGCGGCAAGGACCGGCGCCGAGAGCGCCGCCTCGAACGTGCGGGCGATCGTCCGGCTCGGTGGCGTCCGGCGGACCGGTCGGACGACCGGCCGGGACGACCCTCGGGCGGGGTGCGGGTCCGGTGGGTCCTTCGGCATCACCGCTAGGCTACTCCAGCAGGGGCCGATGCGTGCAGTCGTGCACACGGTCGCCGCGTGGGCCCGACGAACGGCCGTACGCTCCCGGTGAGCGCGCACCGGGCCGTGGTCAGGCCATGGGCGGCTCGCCACGCCCACCCGCTTCGTTGGAGCCCGATGATCACGGTCGCGTTCGTCTTCCCCGGCCAGGGGTCCCAGTCGGTCGGCATGGCCCGTGCCCTCGTGGCGACGAGCCCGGCTGCGGCGGCTGTCTTCGCCGCCGCCGACGCCGCCCTGGGCGAATCGATCAGCACGCTCGCCTGGGGCGGCCCGGCCGAGGAGCTTGATCGGACCGAGAACGCCCAGCCGGCCCTGCTCGCCGCGTCGATCGCTTATCACGCGGCCCTGCACGAGCGCTGGGACGCGACCGGGCAGGTGCCCGAGCCAGCATTCATCGCCGGTCATTCGATGGGCCAGTACAGTGCGATGGTGGCCGCGGGGGTGCTCGGGCTCGGCGATGCGGTCCGTCTCGTCCGCCTGCGTGGTCGGCTGATGCAGGCCTCCGGGGCCGGTCGCGAGGGACGGATGGCCGCGATCATCGGCCTCGACGACGCTCGCCTGCCGGAGCTCGTGACCGGGGCCGCGGCCCACGGGGTCTTCGGGGTCGCCAACCGCAACTCGCCGGGCCAGGTCGTGGTATCGGGCGAGCGAACGGCCGTCGAGGCCGCGCTGGTCCTCGCCCGGGAGCTGGGAGCGAAACGAGCGATCGAGCTGCCCGTCTCCGTGGCGGCCCATTCGCCGCTCATGGCCGAGGCGGCCGAAGGGATGCGGGCCGCGCTGGCCGAGGTCCCGTTCGGCGACCCGTCGGTCCCGCTCCTCGCCAACCGCGACGGGCGACCCATCACCACCGGCGAGGCGGCCCGGGCCGAGCTCGTCGAGCATCTCACCGCGGGCGTGGACTGGGTCCGGGCGGTCGAGATCATGGCCGCCGCCGGGGTGACCCGGTTCGTCGAGATCGGGCCGGGTCGCGTCCTCACCGGCCTCATCAAGCGGATCGCCCCCGACGTCGAGGCGATCGCCACCGATTCCCCGACGTCGCCGGACGACCTGACCGTCCCCGGCGCCGACGTTCCAGCCTGACCGGTCGAGGAGGAGATCCACAAGGTGCGAGCCCCAGACCACACTCGTCGCGTCGTCGTCACCGGACTCGGCGTCATCAGCCCGGTGGGCAACGACAAGGAGACCGCCTGGTCGAATCTCGTCAACGGGGTGTCCGGGATCGGCGAGATCACCCGGTTCGACGCGTCCGGCTATGCCCAGCACTACGCCGGTGAGGTCCACGACTTCGTGGCCGCCGACTGGATGGACCCGAAGGCGGCCCGACGCAGCGAGACCTCGGTCCACTACGGCGTGGCGGCCGCGAAACAGGCCGTCGCCGACTCCGGGTTCGAGATCGGCGACGCGAACCGCGAGGACGTCGGCGTCATCTTCGGGACCGGCGCCGGCGGCCAGTCGCTGATGATCGAGAACGTCCTCGCGCTCCGCGACCGTGGACCGCGGACCGTCGCCCCGACGTTCATCGCCAACGCCCTGCCGGACTCGACCTCGGGGCTGATCGCCATCGAGACGGGAGCGATCGGCCACAACCTGTGCATCGTCTCGGCCTGTGCCACGGGCACCCACTCCGTGGCCGAGGCGGCCGAGGTCATCCGCCGGGGCGACTGCATCGCGGTGATCTCCGGGTCGACCGAGATGCCCCTCCTCGAGGTCGGGCACGCGGGGTTCGGGAACATGCGCGGACTCGGCAGCCCTCGGCCGGGCGAGCCGATCGGGACCGTCTCGCGGCCGTTCGACGCGACCCGCGACGGCTTCGTCCTGGGCGAGGGCTCGGGCTCGCTCTTCCTCGAGGACCTCGAGCTGGCCAAGGCTCGCGGCGCCCGGATCTACGCGGAGGTGGTCGGCTATGGGTCGGCGGCCGACGGCTGGGACATGATCCAGCCGATCGAGCGCGGTGCCGGCTCGGCGCGAGCGATGAAGATGGCCCTCGAGCGGCGTGGGGTCCCGGCCGACGAGGTCGACCTGCTCAACCCCCATGGGACCTCGACGCCGCTCGGCGATAAGCGCGAGGCCGAGGCGATCTGGACGGTCTTCGGCGACCACACCCCGAAGATCGCGATCAGCGCCACCAAGTCGATGACCGGCCACATGATGGGCGCGGCGGGATCCTTCGAGGCGTTCGCGACCGTCATGTCGATCGTGGAGCAGACCGTCCCGGCCACCCTCAACTACCGCGACCCGGACCCCGAGTGCGACCTGTACATCCCCACCGAGACCCACCGGCGCGAGATCCGCTACGCCCTGTCGAACAACATCGGCCTGGGCGGGCACAACGGCGCGGTGATCTTCAAGCGCTACGACGGCGACTGACCCGCTCGGGCCGGGCCGGAGCGCCGGACCGGCCCGCTACAATCCGAGCCCGACCCCGGTGCGCCGGGGATCGCTCCGCAGAGGTGATGCTTCGTGCCCAGCCAGGATCCCGCCCGCCGCGCCGTCGTGACCGGTCTCGGTGCGGTCATGCCGATCGGCAACGACTTCCCGACCTACTGGGCGAACCTCCAGGCCGGCGTGACCGGCACGCGGACGATCCAGAGCTTCGACCCGTCGGCCTTCGAGGTCCGGATCGCCGCCGAGGTCATCGGCTTCGACCCGGCCACGGGGATGGACGCGAAGATGGCCCGCCGGATGAGCCGCTTCGTCGCCTTCGCGATGGCCGCCGGCAAGGAGGCCGTCGCCGACGCGGGGATCGACTTCGCGGCGATGAGCCAGGAGGAGCGTGACCGTGTCGGGGTAGTGGTCAACACCGGCGGCGGCGGGATCGAGCAGATCATCGACGGGACGCACGTCCACGACCAGAAGGGGCCCCGGTTCGTGTCCGCGTTCGCCGTCCCGGCGCTGTCCGGCTCGATGGGCGCCTGCATGCTCTCGATGGAGTACGGGCTGACCGGCCCGGTGATGACCCAGGTCGCAGCCTGCGCCACGTCGGTCATCGCGTTCCACGATGCCCTCCGGCTCATCCAGACCGGTGAGTGCGACGTCGTCCTCACCGGGGGCTCCGAGGCACCGGTCCTGCCGATGGCCGTGGCCGCCCTCGGGAACATGGGCGCCCTCTCCCGCCGCAACGACGACCCGGGCCGCGCCTCGCGACCGTTCGACCGGAACCGCGACGGCTTCGTCCTGGGCGAGGGCGGTGGCGTGGTCGTCGTCGAGTCGCTCGAGCATGCCCGGAACCGGGGCGCGACGCCGATCGCCGAGGTCATCGGCGGGGCGCTCACGGCCGACGCGTTCCACATCAGCGCCCCGGAGCCGACCGGGCGCGGCCAGACCCGGGCGATGCTCCGGGCACTCGCCAACGCCGAGGTCACGACCGACGAGATCGACTACATCGTCGCCCACGGGACGTCCACCTCGCTGAACGACGTGACCGAGACCCGGGCGATCAAGAGCGCCTTCGGCGACCGGGCCTATCGGGTCCCGATCAGCTCGCCGAAGTCGATGATCGGTCACCTCGTCGGGGCGGCCGGGATCGCCAGCGCCCTGGCCGCCCTCGGCGCGATCCGTGACGGGGTCATCCCGCCGACGGCGAACCTCGAGGACCCCGACGACGAGTGCGACCTCGACTACGTGCCCAGAGTCGCCCGACCCAAGCGCGTCGAGACGGTGATGATCAACGGGTTCGGGTTCGGCGGCCAGAACGCCGTCGCGGTCTTCCGGCGCGTCGCCGACTGACCCGGCCTGCGGCGGCCGGCCCCCTGTCGCCGGGACGACAGTCGGCCTGTCTCGGGCCCGGCTGACCGTCGAGCGCCGGGACCGTACCTTCGGGATGACGCCGATGAAGCAGGCAACCCCCGGAGGACGATCCCGATGACCCCGAGCGAGCAGCCGTTCACGATCATCCTGGACGACGATGACGCCAACGTCGCCGAGGGCAAGCTCCCGGGCGCGGACGCCGGTCCGACCTGGGCCAAGCACCGGGTGACCGTCCAGCTCGATGAGGGCGACACCGCCGGGCACTCGATCGATGCGAGCTCGGTCTCCATCACCCTCCACTTCGACGACGACGTCGAGGGTCACGCGCTCAGCCTCCACTTCCCGGACGCCCGGAAGGCCGATGAGTTCCGCCGGCGGCTCCTCGCCACGGGGGTCGTGGCCGGCGCGCTCGTCGTCGGGGTCACCGCCGCCCAGCTCTCCGGCACGATGACTGCCACGAGCGTGGGAACGGGCGCGATCGTGGCCCCGGCTCCGGCCGCCGCCCAGCCGCTCGTCAACCCGCGGATCCCGGCCGACGACCTGGTCGTGTCGATCGCCGCTCCGGCCGCCGCCCAGCCGCTCGTCAACCCGCGGATCCCGGCCGAGGACCTCGCTCCGATCGCCGCGCCGGCCGCCGCCGAGCCGCTCGTCAACCCGCGGATCCCGGCCGAGGATCTCGCTCCGATCGCCGTCCCCGAGGGCGCGTCCGGCGCGAGGCTCCCCGCATCGCACATCAGCAGCGCGGCGCCGGCCGACACGATCACGAACGCCCAGACGCTTCCGGGGAGCCACCACACCCGCTGACCCTCCCGGCCGTCCCGCTGCACGAGGCGGCCCTCCCACTCCCGCGCACGAGCCGTTCCCGGCAGGGGACGGCTCGTTCGTGTCCGGTCGGTGCTACGGGGCCGGGTCGACCACGAGGACCCCGCGCATCCCCGCCTCGGCATGACCGGGCACGGTGCACAGGAAGGCGTAGCGGCCCGGGCGGTCGATGAGGAACCGGGTCCGGGTCGTGCCACCGGCGCGGACGGTCGCCTCGACGTTCGCCAGTCCCTCGACCATCCAGTCGTGACGGACCGGGTCCTCGTTCACCAGCTCGACGCTGACGAGACGGCCGGCCGGGATGTGGATCTCCGCGGGGCTGAAGGCGAGATCCCGGGCCGTCAGTCGGATGGGGAGCGCGGAGCCCTCGATCGTCCGGTCGACCGCGGTCACGCCGGCCACGAGACCGACGGCCAGGAGCGCGATCACGGCCAGGAAGGCCGCGTCCCGGAGCCGTGCCATCCGCCCTCTGGCGGCCTCGCTCATGACCGCGGCCGGACGAGCGTCATAGCCCCGCAGACGGAGCGAGTTCGTGACTACGCTGACCGACGAGAGCGCCATCGCCCCGGCCGCCATCGCCGGGTTCAGGGTGATCCCGAACGCCGGGTAGAGGACACCCATCGCGACCGGGATGAGGACCACGTTGTAGGCGAACGCCCAGAACAGGTTCTGGCGGATGATCCCGACCGTCCGCCGGGACAGGGCGATCGACGATGCGACGAGCCGTGGATCGCCGCCCACCAGGGTGACGTCGGATGCCTCGATGGCCACATCGGCCCCGGTCCCGATGGCCACGCCGAGGTCCGCCTGGGCGAGCGCCGGTGCGTCGTTGATGCCGTCGCCGATCATCGCGACGGCCCGTCCGCCCGCCTGGAGTTCGGCGATCTTGGCGGCCTTGTCGCCGGGCAGGACATCGGCCAGGACCCGCTCCGTCGGGATCCCCACCTGGCGGGCGACCGCCTCGGCGGTGGCCCGGTGATCCCCGGTCACCAGCCATGACTCGATCCCGGCCGCTGTCAGCGCCCGGACGGCCTCAGCCGCCTCCGGCTTGACCGGATCGGCGACGACGATCAGCCCGACGGCATGCCCGTCGATGGCGACGATCACGGCCGTCCGGCCCTCGCCCTCGGCTCGGGCGCGGGCGTCGTCGAGAGCCGAGAGGTCGATGCCGCGATCGCCCATCAGCCGGGCGTTCCCGACGAGCACGAAGGACGCGGTCACAGCGGGCGCGCCACCGCCCGCGTCGGTCGTGGCGGTCGCGGACTCGCTCTCGACCGCCGCGGTCACCGAGCCCTCGACGCCGTGACCGGCCAGCGCGACGAACCCGGTCACGGGCAGGAACCCGAGCTCGTCCTCCCGGGCCCGGGCGAGGATCGCCGCCCCGATCGGGTGCTCGCTGCCCTTCTCGATGGAGCCCGCCAGGTCGAGCAGGTGCTCCGGATCGACGCCCTCGACCGCGACCACCTCGGCGACCGCCGGTCTGCCGACGGTCAGGGTCCCGGTCTTGTCGAAGACCACGACACGGGTCCGGCCGGCCGATTCGAGCGCCGCACCGCCCCGGATGAGGATCCCCGCCTCGGCGCCTCGACCGGTCCCGACCATGATCGCGGTCGGCGTCGCGAGGCCCATCGCGCACGGGCAGGCGATGACGACGACCGTCACGAAGGCTGCCACGGCGAGGGTGAACCGGGGCTCCGGGCCGAGGACCAGCCAGAGGACGAAGGCGAGCGCGCCGAGCCCGAGGACGATGGGCACGAAGATCGCGCTCACCCGGTCGGCCAGCCGCTGGATCGGGGCCTTGCTGCCCTGCGCGCGCTGGACCATCTCGACGATCCGCGACAGCGCCGTGTCGGGGCCGACATGGGTCGCCCGGAAGACGAGCGTCCCGGTCGTGTTCAGGGTCGCCCCGATGACCTCGTCCCCGGCTCGCTTCTCGACCGGCAGGGCCTCGCCGGTGAGCATCGATTCGTCGACCGCAGAGCCGCCCTCCACGACCAGGCCGTCGACCGGGACCTTCTCGCCGGGTCGGACCCGGAGGAGGTCGCCGGGGCGGACCTCGGAGAGGGGGACGTCGATCTCCTCGTCGCCTCGGACGAGCCGGGCGGTCTTCGCCTGGAGCCCCACGAGCCGGCGGATCGCGCCCGTGGTCCGGCCCTTCGCCCGCGCCTCGAGCCATTTGCCCAGGAGGATGAGCCCGAGGATGATCGTCGACGAGTCGAAGTACGTCTCCGGGCGGATCCCGGCGTCGTGGATGACCTCCGGGAAGAGGGTGACGAAGACGCTGTAGCCCCAGGCCGCGCTCGTGCCGGCGACGACGAGCGTGTCCATGTTCGCCGAGCCGTGGCGGAGCGCGCGCCAGGCCGCGCGATAGAACCGACCGCCGGCCCAGACCTGGATGAAGGTGGCCGGGATGAGCACGATCCGGTTGATCGTCTCCATCGGGACGACGGTCTGGGGCCAGAACATCGCGAGCATGATCCCGACGGCCACCGCGATCGAGACGCCGGATCGGACGGCGAGGTCGCGCTGCTCCCGGGCCCGCTCGGCGTCGTCGGCGGCCATCGCCTCGTCGAGCGTCGGCTCGGCGGCCCCGGCGATGACGGGCGGCGGCGCCTTGAGCTCGTAGCCGGCGGCCTCGATCGCGCCGACGAGCTCGCCCCGGCCGGCCACGTCCGGCAGGTAGCGGATCGTGGCGACCTCGGTGGCGAGGTTGACCGTGGCCTCCTCGACCCCCGGGGTCTTGGCCAGGAACCGCTCGATCCGGTTCACGCACGAGGCACAGGTCATCCCGGCGATCGGCAGGGCGATCTCGACGGGCTCTTCGTGAATCCGGGTGGGTGGAGTGCTGGTCGTCATACTCCCCGGGAGTATACCACCGTCGGGGGTGACGCGACCCTCCGCGGCCGAGAGGCCGACGGCGGCAAGCCCCGCTAGGATGACGGGCCCAGCAGCAGAGGCGTCATGATCGGGATCGCCGTCGTCCGGGCACCATGGGGACCCATCCACCTCGCCTCGAGCGAGGATGCCATCGTGGGTCTCGAGATCCTCACCACGCTGGAGGCGTTCGCCACCGCGGTCCGTCGCCGGACGGGCGAGCCGGCGATCCCGGGCGACGACGCGCTCCCGCCGGCCGTGCGACGCCGCCTGGCCGCGACCACCGAGGCCGTCGCGGCCTACCTCGCCGGCGAGCCCCGTGCGCTGACCGACCTCGCGGTCGACCTCCGCGGGCTGTCCCCGTGGGACCGGCTGGTGCTCGAGGGCGTCCGGCGGGTCGGCTGGGGCGAGGTGACGAGCTACGGCCGGCTCGCCCGCTCGATCGGCCGACCCGGAGCCGCCCGCGCGGCGGGTGGCTCCGTGGGCCGGAACCCGGTCGGGCTCGTCGTGCCGTGCCATCGGGTGATCGCCGGCGACGGCTCGCTGGGCGGCTACGGTGGAGGCTGGGGTGGCGAGCGGGAGACCCTCCTCGAGATCAAGCGGACCCTGCTCGCCATCGAGGGCGTGTCGATCCCGGCGGTCTTCCCCGCGACCTGATGCGTCGTCCCGGGATCACGGCCGGGAACGCCGGCCGGTCACTGTCGCCCGGACGACGTCGGGGGGTCGATCCAACCGACTGTCAGGGGAGACGCACGGCGGGTATCGTGCCGGTCACCGACCCGCACGGTCGTCATCGGACAGGGAGAGCGACATGACCGCCAAGGACGAGAAGCCGGAGCCGCAGGCCGACCCGGTGGGACCGGCCGACGACGACGACGCCGACGACGACGACACGATGGGCCACTCGACGCTGACCTACGACTACGCGCGCCAGCACGCCCAGGAGCGCGACCGCGAGGCGGTCGCCTGGGCGAACCGGGAGGCCATCCGCAAGCAGTCGAAGAACCCGATCGATCGGCTGCGAGGGCGCTGACCACCGCGTGTCGCCGGCCGATCGTCGACCCGGTCGGCCGGAACGCCGCTCGCACCCGGGGGACGCCTGCGTAGACTGCGCGAGATGAGTGCGCGCCGTCCCCGGTTCGTCACCGATCCCGTCGGATGACGGCGCTGCGCGCCTACCGCGCCCTGCTGACGAACGGGCCGCTCGTCCGGCTCCTCGGCGGCGAGTTCGTCAGCTCGATCGGGGACTGGCTCTACCTGGTCGCCCTGCTCATCGTGGTCTACCAGGAGAGCGCCGACCCGCTCCTGCTCGGGATCGTCGGTGCGGCCCGGGTCCTGCCCTACGTCCTGCTCTCGATCCCGGCCGGCATGGTGGCCGACCGGTTCGAGCGCCGGCTGGTGCTCCTCGTCACGGATGTCGCCCGAGGGGTGATCATGCTGGCGATGGCGCTCCTGGTGGCCGGCGGTGGTCCGCTCTGGTCGATCGTGGCGCTGGCGATCCTGGCGACGTGCTTCTCGTGCTTCTTCGGCCCGACCATCGGCGCCTACCTGCCCAGCCTGGTCCGCGACGAGCGCGAGCTCGGCCCCGCCAACAGCGCCTGGTCCACCCTCGACAACCTCGCCTTCGTGATCGGGCCGGCGGTCGGTGGCCTGCTCATCGCGGCGAGCGGCCTCAGCCTCGCGTTCTTCCTCAACGCGGTCTCGTTCGCCATCGTCGCCGTCGTGCTCTGGCGGCTGCCCCCGGAGAAGCGCGGCGAGGTGATCCCGGCCGTCGAAGCCACCACCGGAGAGCCCGGCTCGGCGGCCGCGGCGGCGCCTGTCGCCCGGACCGGCCGGGGGCACGCTCGCCGCCGACGGCCGCTCAAGGTTCGGCTCGTACACCCGACCGCTCGTCGGGCTCGGCCTCATCGACGTCGCGGCCGGGTTCGTCTTCGGGGGCCTTGGGGTCCTGACCGTGATCATCGCCGTCGATCAGCTCGGCGCAGACGAGGCGGCCACCGGCTACCTGAACGCCGCGGTCGGGGTGGGCGGGGTCATCGGGGCGATCGGCGCCGGCGGGTTCGTGGTCCGACCGGCCCTCCGCGTCCCGCTGATCGTGGGCGCCATCGGGCTGGCCGTCGGAGTCGCCGCCCTCGGGCTGACGACGGCGCTGGCAGGCGCCCTCGTGGCCATGGCGATCGCGGCGGCCGGCAGTCTCTTGACCGAGGTGGCAAGCACGACGATCTTCCAGCGGATCGTCCCGGACACGATCCGGGGCCGCGCGCTGGGGACGATCGCGACGATCTCCACCCTCGCCTACGCCGCCGGCTCGCTCGTCCTCCCGGTCGCCGCCGGGAGGATCGGCCTCGGTCTGGTCCTGCTCGCGTCGGCCGCGATCGTCCTCGTGGGCGTGGCGGCCGCGGCGATCCTCATCGGACCGACCGCCGACGAGGGCCCGACGGCCGAGCTCGTCACCGCGGCGGCCCGGGTGGCGACGTTGCCGGTCTTCGCCGGAGTCCCCGAGGCGCGGCTGGCCGCCGCCTTCGGGCACGCGAACGAGCTGGCCGTGCCCGCCGGGACGGAGGTCGTCCGCCAGGGCGATGCCGCGGACCGGTTCTACGTCATCCTCGCCGGTGACTTCGCGGTGGACCGGGCCGAGGCGCCCGGCGAGACACCGACTCGACTCCGGGTCATGAGCGCCGACGAGGTCTTCGGCGAGATCGGCCTGTTGACGGCTGCCCCGCGGACGGCGACGGTCACGGCCCTCGGCGACGGCCGGGTCCTGGTCCTCGAGGCCGCCGATTTCCTCGAGCTCGTCCGCTCGGGTGGCGAGCTGGGTCCACGCCTCCTCGCGCTCCACCGTGGCGGGGGGGTCGCGGGCTGACCTCGGACCTCGGAGCCGGGCGCCGACCGAGCCGGCACCCCCGACCAGGACGCCGGGGAGTGTCGCGTATCTGACGGTCTCGGCGTCACATGATGGGGTTCCGCGCGGTCGGTCCAGCGGTGTACGGTAGGTCACAAGCCGAGCCGGGCCCGGTCCGCGACATGGCGGGTCGGTGACTCGGCGGAGATCCGGGAAGTCGCACAAGGGAGTGACGCGATGAACAAGCAGATGCGGGCGGTCGAGCCCGAGGGTGTCAGCAAGCAGGCCCGGGCGACCGGCGACGAGGATGACGTCGAGGGTCACGCCGGCCCGAAGGTGCGGGCGGTCGAGCCCGAGGGTGTCAGCAAGCAGGCCCGGGCGACCGGCGACGAGGATGACGTCGAGGGTCACGCCGGCCCGAAGGTGCGGGCGGTCGAGCCCGAGGGTGTCAGCAAGCAGGCCCGGGCGACCGGCGACGAGGATGACGTCGAGGGTCACGCCGGCCCGAAGGTGCGGGCGGTCGAGCCCGAGGGTGTCAGCAAGCAGGCCCGGGCGACCGGCGACGAGGATGACGTCGAGGGTCACGCATTCGCCATGAGGAGCCCGAGCAGCCGCGGCGAGTAGAAACGCTCTCGCGGCCGGCCTCGAGCCGGCTTCCCGGAACCGAACCACCGCCCGTCCGGCCACCGGACGGGCGGTGCGTCGTCCCGGAACCGATGCACCGAGGTCCGGGCCTCGCCTTCAACCTCCCGGCAGCGCGCCGTTCGACGTGGCGGCCAGGATCGACTTCACCTCGAAGGGCGTCGCGCCGGGATGCTTCGCCCGGATGAGCGCGGCGATCCCGGCGATGTGCGGTGCCGCGAAGCTGTTACCGGTGGCGATCATCCGGCCGCCGTCCTTCCAGGCCACCGTGACGTCGACGCCGTACGCTCCGAACTCGACCGGCGGCAGCGGGTTGTAGTACCAGACCCAGGGGTCGGCGACATCGTGGGCCGCCACCGAGACGACCGACGAGAAGAGCGACGGATAGCTCGGGCCCGGGACGTTGTTCGCGGCGCTGACCAGGAGGACGTTCGCGAAGTAGGCCTGGTCCACGATCTCGTGGAAGGCCCCGTACAGGGCCTCGCTCTTCGACGAGAGGCTCAGGTTGATGACGGTCGCCCCCTGGGCGACCGCCCACTCGAGACCCGCGGCGAAGATGGTGCCCTTGCCCCGGTTGTCCGGGCCCAGGACCCGGACCGAGATAATGTCGGCGCCCGGCGCCAGCGCGTGGATGATGCCGGCGCAGGCGGTCCCATGCCCGACGACGTCGATGGCCTCCGGGTCGTCGACCACGACCGGCTCCTCCTCGCCCGGCTCCACCCGGACGCTCCGGACGAGACGGCCGCCGACCGCCGGATGATCGCGCTCGACCCCCGAATCGACGATGGCGACCGTCACCCCGGTCCCGTCCGCACCGCCGAACGCCGCATCCCGGTCGATCCCCGCGATCGGCAGCCGTCGGTCGAGCTCGGCTCGCCGTTCACCGACGAACGGCTCGCTCCAGGCGGGCAGGTAGATGTCGGTCAATCGTCGCTCGCGGCCCGCGCCCGACCCGGGCGACCCCGGCGGCGACCGCGAGCCTCGCGCTCGACCTGCCGGGCGAGCGCCTCGAGGATGTCGCTGACGAGCTCGAGACCTTCCGGGTCCGCCCGACGGATCCGGGCGACCTGCTCGACGAGCGGCCAGAGACGAGTGTCGTCGTCACGACCGAGGTCGGAGGTCGCTGCGGCCACCAGCTCGTCGACGACCGGGCCCGGATCGGCCCCGCCCTCGCCGGTCGCAGCGAGGAGCGACCGGATGGTCGACCCGAGCAGCGCCCCGAGGTCGCGCTCCACCCGGCTGGCCCGGATCGCGACGGCCGCCTGGCGGGCGAAGACCCCGGCCAGCTCGATGTCCCGCAGCGAGAACGCCGCCTGGCTCCGCTTGTCGAGGACCTCGAGGACGCCGATCGTCCCCTGCTCGTCGACGAGCGGCACGGCCACGATCGAGCGGGGCACGTAGGCGGTCTTCTCCGCGACGCTCCGACCGAAGCGCGGGTCGCTCGCGACGTCCGACAGCGCGAGCGCCTGACCGGTCGTGTAGACATAGCCGGCGATCCCCTGGTCGGGGCGGATCGCGACGCCGATGACGCCCTGACCCTGCTCCCCGGCCGCGACCTCGAAGACGAGGCGGTCCGATCCCGGGTCGTAGAGGGCGATCGAGGCTGCCTCGGCCTCGAAGAGGGCAGCGGTCGCCTCCACGACCGAGCGAAGGACGGCCCGAGCGCTCTCGGATTCCAGGCGGCGGGCCGTCTCGCCGCGGACCGCGATCGCCCGGAGGAGGGCCAGCGCCTCCGGACCCAGCCTCGGATCGGTCGGGTCGACCGCGTCAGCCACGGGCGGTCAGCGCTCCGCGGCCCGGGCGAGCCGGTCGAGATCCGGGATGATCAGGGTGTCCCGCTCGAGCCGGACGAGATCCTGCGCGGTCATGTCGGCGAGGAGACGATTGACCGTCTGACGGGTCCCACCGATCATCGCCGCCAGGTCGCTCTGGGTGAACGGCCAGTCGAGCCGGACCTCCTTCGTCTCGTCGGGGTGGGTCTCCCGGGCGAGGCGGACGATCCGGCTGGCGAGTCGACCCGGCAGATCGAGGAAGTGGAGCTCCTCGACGTGACCCGTGAGCCGGCGGAGCTCCCCGACGAGGCCCGCGAAGAGGGCGCGCCGGAGCTGGGGCTGGGTCTCGACGAGGTCGTCGAAGCGGTCGCGCCGCAGGACCATCGCCTCGGACGCCTCGATGGCCACCGCCGTCGCCGAGTGGGGGGCGCCGTCCAGCAGGGCGAGCTCACCGAAGAAGTCGCCCCGACCGAGCGTGGCGATGATCGCCCCCTCCTCGCCCTCGGGCGAAGGCAGGACGATCTTCACCGAGCCCGACCCGATGATGTAGAGCGAGTCGCCCGGGTCGCCCTGGTGGAAGATCGTCTCGTTCTTGCGGTAGCGCCGGATGCGGAGCGACGACGCGCACAGCTCCAGGGTCGGGTCGTCGACGGCCGTGAAGAGGGCGCACCGGCGCAGGGCGCCGAGCGCGAACTCGATATCGGTCGACCCACCGGGACTCGTGGTGGAGCTCATGGTCGACATCCTAGAGTGCGGCAGTCGCCCCGTCGACGTGGAATCGAGGAGAGCGGCACCGCTGGGGGCCGCTCTCCTCATGAGCCGCGATCCGGGCGAGGCGCGTCGGCGCCATCGGCGGGGCCGACTACTTCTTGTGGACGCGCGCCTCGTCCTTCGTGGCGTGGGTCTTGAGGTTCCGCTGGATGTCGCGCTCGCGAGCGCGGGCCATCTCCTGGTTCAGGCTCGGGCTGGCGAGGAACATGTGCCCCTCGACGTCGTCCTCGTCGCCGGTGGCGCGGGCCTGCTTGCTGACGCCCTCGGGCTCCGCGGCGCGAGCCTTGCCGCCGTGCCCCTCGACGTCGTCCTCGTCGCCGGTGGCCCGGGCCTGCTTGCTGACGCCCTCGGGCTCCGCGGCGCGAGCCTTGCCGCCGTGCCCCTCGACGTCGTCCTCGTCGCCGGTGGCGCGGGCCTGCTTGCTGACGCCCTCGGGCTCGCTGGCCTTGAGCTGCTTCTGCATCTCGTCACTCCCTTGTGGGTTCCCCGGATCTCGGCCGATGGCTGAGCAGGGCCATAGTGCTCGCGCCCGGTGCCCGCGTCCAGCGGTCCGGGCGACCATCCCGGTGTCACCGATGCGACGTTTCCGCCGACGCACGGGCAGCGCAAGAGCAGCGCACGGCCGGCGATCGAGCGCGACCTCAGCGGGCCAGAACCCCTCGCCGCCGATCGATCAGGTCCGGGAGACCGGCCGCATCGGATAGACCCCGACGACCACCGGGCTCCGGGGGTCGAGCTGGAGCTCGTAGCCGATCTCGCCGCTGCGGAACAGCTCACCGAGCATCTGGCCCTCGCGCTCGGGCAGGCCGACGAAGATCCGGCCGCCGTCGACCGTGAGACCGGTGACGTCGTCGTCCTCCGACACGATCAGGAAGCGGCGTCGGATCTCGTGCATCGGGACATACGCCCGGCTCTTGATGAACCGTCGGAGCTGGGCCGTGGTGCAGGACCCGGACCGCTCGACCGGCGGACGCTCGAGCCGGGAGTCTGAAGCTGCGCCATCGGCAGCCCGGGTCGGGCCCGCGCTGACCGTCGCGATCGATCCGGCGACATCGCGCGGGCCGGCCGGCCCGTCCGCCGTGGCGGACGCGACGACCGCGAGGTCGGCGCCACCTCCGGCCGGTGCAGCGCCGACCGGGTCGCCGGCCCCGGCGCGCTCGAAGGCGGCCAGGGGTGCGCTCCGGAGGGTCCCGTTCGAGGGCTCGACGGGCAACGGCGCGGCGGTCTGCACCGGCTGGGCGGGTGCGTCGCGCCGGACCGACTCGAGCGGAGCGCCGGCGGGCTCATCGACCGGAGCGACCAGCGGCAGGGTCGACGGTGGCAGGGCGATCGACCCCGGGGCAGGTCCGGTCACCGGTCGGGCCGAACGGGTCGGGTCGTGGGGTCGGGGGCCGCCGCGATGATCGCCGTGGCGCGGACGCCCGCCGCGACCCGTTCGCCGGCTCATCGGGTCCCGGGCAGCGGCGGACGGCGATCGGGGCCGGCCCCCGCGGGTGCGACGTCGCCATGGCGACGGAAGAGGATCGGTGGCATCTGATCCGAACGCGAGCATCGGGTGGGCGCCCTGGCTTGGGCGCGTCGGTATCGTCCGATGATACCCCGGCCGCCGGGGAGGCGACCCGGTGGCGCCTACCGACCGTCGACGACGTAGAGGTCGAGGGGCGCCTGGTTGAGCACGATCGGGCCATCCTCGCCGCACACGACGATGTCCTCGAGGCGGGCGCCGTAGCGTCCCTCGAAGTAGATCCCCGGCTCGACGCTGAACGCCATCCCCGGCCGGAGCGGCTCGCGGTTCCCGGCCACGAGGTACGGCTCCTCGTGGCCCTCGAGGCCGATGCCGTGGCCGGTCCGGTGGATGAACCGCTCGCCGTAGCCCTCGGCCGCGATGAGCGAGCGGGCCGCCTCGTCGATCGCCTCGCACGACACGCCGGGTCGGACCGCGGCGGTCGCTCGCGCCTGGGCCGCGCGGAGGACCGCGAACAGGTGGAGGAAGGCCTCGTCGGGGCCGGCGGCCGGGTCCCCCCCGGTGACCCACAGCGTACGGGTGATGTCGCTGCCGTACCCACCCAGGCTGCCGCCGATGTCGAGGACGATCGGCTCGCCCGCCCGGATGACCCGGTCCGAGGCCTCGTGGTGAGGCGAGGCGCTGTTCGGGCCCGACCCGACGATCGAGAACTCGGCGAGCTCGTGGCCCTCCGCCAGGAGCTGCTCGCGGACCTCCCGGGCCACGTCGGCCTCGGTCCGTCCGACCAGCGGGCCGGCGGCGATCCGGGCGACCACCCGGTCGGCGGCCTCGGCTGCGAGCCGCAGGAGGGCGATCTCGTCGGGGTCCTTGATCATCCGCGACTCGCGCAGGACCGCACCTGCGCTCTCGAGGCGGGCCGCCGGGGCCGCGTCCAGGATCCTCAGGACGTGCATGGCCCAGAGCCGATCGCTCAGCGCCAGGCGTCGGATCCCTCCGACGGCGATCCCGAGCGCCTCGGCCACGAGACCCAGGACGAGGTCGACGGCATCCCCGGTCTCCTCCCAGGTCGCGACGTCGACGTGACCCCCGGCCACCCCCGGCGAGCGTCGGGCGGGCGTCGCCTCGAGCCGGGGGACGACCACGGTGATCGGGCCCCTGGCCGGCACCACGAGCATCGTCAGGCGTTCGAGGGGCATCGCCTCGTAGCCGGTGAGGTAGGCGAGGTCCGGTCCGACCCCGATGAGGGTCGCGTCGAGGCCCGTCGAGGCGGTCCGGTCGCGGACGGCGGCGAGACGCCCGGCGAACCGGTCCGGGGCGATCGTCGGGCGGGCGGCGGTCATCGGCGGGCGACCTCGGCGGCGGAACGGTGGAGCCAGTCGGCGACGGTCCGCGGGCCGTCGTCGTGGAGCTTGCTGTAGGCGAAGACCCGGCCGGCGCCGGCGGCGAGGGCGCGCTTCCGGGCGTCGAGGTCCTCGTGCGGCCCGACGGCGACGACCGGACGGCCCGCCGAGGCGGCAGCGGCGATGGCCGCGACCGGGTCGGCCCGTCGTGCCGCAAGGTCGACGATGGCCGCGTCGGCCGCGGCCAGAGCCGTCAAGAACGCCGGGAGGGTAGACGTCGTGGTCGGGACGGCGCCCGCGGTCCGGACGATCCGGTCGAGCCGGGTCGCCCAGATGAGATCGTCGGCCAGGATGACGATCCGGGTGGCGATCGCGTCGCCGGTCCCCGGCAGCCCGGCCAGGGCATCGCTCAACCGATGACCTCGAGGATGTGCCCGAACACGTTCCGGGCCTGGACCAGGCCGACGAGGCGATCGTCCTGGAGGACCGGGATGTGCCGGAACCCGCCGACGGCCATCTTGTGAAGGGCGATGGCGGTCGTGTCGTCGGACCGCAGGACGACCGGGTCGCGGGTCATGAACTCGTCGATCTCCAGGCCGTCGAGGGTGCGTCCACGGAGCTTCACGATCGCGTCCTGGTAGGTGACGATCCCGACGAGCCGGTCGCCGTCGACGACGAGCAGGCACTCCAGACCCTCGTCCTTCATCCGGGCGATCGCGACATCCGCGCTCGTCCCGGTCTGGACCGTCGGCGGGGACTCGATCCCCAGCGCGTCGAGGTGCTCGCCGAGGAGGCGCCCGTGGAAGTCGATCGCGTCCTGGGGGATGTCGACGGAGCGCAGGTCCGCCCCGCACGCCTCGCAGGCGTCCTCGCCGGCGTAGTTGTCGTGGCCGCAGACCGGGCAGTGGATCATCGGGGCCTCCCTCAGCCTCGTCTCGTCGCTACTCGACCGTCCAGGTCTCCCCGGCGTGGAGCAGGGCCCGCAGGTCGCCCCTTCCGCGCTTCGCGATGGCCTCCTCGCGCTGGGCCGTGAGGAGCTCGTCGTGGGTCGGTCGCTGGACGTCCCGGATGACCCCGACCGGGACCGGGAACTCCGGCCAGTAGATCCGGCTGAGCATGAAGGCGATGAGCGGGTCACTCTCGTCGTGGACGAGGAGGTCCGCCTCGGTGATCCCATCCTTGCCGAGGGTCACGACCTCCGGACGGTGTCCGTTCAGGCGCAGCCCCTTGTCGCGGTCCTTGCCGAAGATCATCGGCTGGCCGTGCTCCAGGACGAGCATCCGGTCCTGGCGCACCTCGCGGTCGGTGAACTCCCGATGGGCGCCGTCGTTGAAGATGTTGCAGTTCTGGAGGACCTCGACGAAGACCGAGCCGTGGTGCCGCCCGGCCCGTTCCAGGGTCGCCTGGATGTGCTCCGTGTGGGTATCGACGGTCCGGGCGATCAGGCTGGCCTCCGCCGCGAGGGCGATCGAGAGCGGGCTGATCGGGTGATCGACCGTCCCCGACGGACTCGACTTCGTCACCTTGCCGAACTCGGAGGTCGGCGAGGCCTGGCCCTTGGTCAACCCGTAGATCCGGTTGTTGAACATCACGATCTTGACGTCCACGTTCCGGCGCAGGGTGTGGAGCGTGTGGTTGCCGCCGATCGAGAGGGCGTCGCCGTCGCCAGTGACCACCCAGACCATGAGATCGGGGCGGGCCGCCTTGAGCCCGGTGGCCAGGGTCGGAGCGCGTCCGTGGATCGAGTGGAACCCGTAGGTGTTCATGTAGTACGGGAAGCGGCCCGAGCAGCCGATCCCGCTGATGAACACGATCTTCTCGCGCGGATAGCCGAAGTCCGGCATGACCTTCTGGGCCTGGGCGAGGATCGAGTAGTCACCGCAGCCGGGGCACCAGCGGACCTCCTGGTCCGAGACGAAGTCCTTGCGGGTGAGCGGCACCGCCGCCTGGAGCTGGTCGAGGACCCGCCGGTTCTCGGTGCTGAGCGGCGGCTGGGCCGCGGCGATGGGGTCGGTCATCGCGTGGCCCCTCCTTCATCGAGAAGGCGGATGACCTCGTCCTCGATCTCGGCGATCCTGAATGGCTTGCCTCGGACCCGGTCGTAGCCGACGGCGTCGACCAGGAACCGCGCCCGGATGAGCAGCAGCAGCTGACCCGCGTTGACCTCCGGGATGAGCACCCGGCGATAGCTCCGGATGACCCGCTCGGTGTTCGCCGGGAACGGGTTCAGGTGTCGCAGGTGAGCGTGCGCGACGCTCCGCCCCTCGGCGTGCAGGTGCTCGACCGCGCTACGGATGGCGCCGTAGGTGGAGCCCCAGCCAAGGACCAGGAGCTCACCCTGCTCTGGCCCGAACACCTCGAGGGCGGGGATGTCGGCGGCGATCCCCGCGACCTTCGCCGCCCGCAGCTCGGTCATCCGGTGGTGGTTGTCCGGGTCGTAGCTGACGTTGCCGGTCACGTCCGCCTTCTCGAGCCCGCCGATCCGATGCTCCAGCCCGGGCGTGCCCGGGACCGCCCACGGCCGGGCCAGCGTGAGGGGATCGCGGCTGTAGGGCTGGAAGCCGTCGGCCTCGGTCCGGTTCGGGACGCCGATGTCGGGCAGGGAGTCGACCTCGGGGATGGCCCACGGCTCGGAGCCGTTGGCGAGGAACGCGTCCGAGAGGAAGATGACCGGGGTCATGTACTTCAGGGCGAGCCGGACGGTCTCGAACGCGAGGTCGAAGCACTCCCCCGGAGTCGCCGGCGCCACGACCGGCATCGGCGAGTCCCCGTTCCGCCCGAACATCACCTGGAGAAGGTCCGACTGCTCGTTCTTGGTGGGCATCCCGGTGGACGGGCCGGCTCGCTGGACGTCGACGATGGCCAGCGGCAGCTCGGTCATCACGGCCAGCCCCATCGCCTCGCTCTTGAGGGCGATCCCCGGGCCCGAGGTCCCGGTCAGGCCGATCGCCCCGCCGTAGCTGGCGCCGATGGCCGACCCGATCGCGGCGATCTCGTCCTCGGCCTGGAAGGTCGTCACCCCGAACTGCTTGTAGCCGGCGAGCTGATGGAGGATGTCGCTGGCCGGGGTGATCGGGTACGAGCCGTAGAACAGCGGCCGACCGGCCTTCATCGAGGCCGCCACGAACCCGAGGGCCGTGGCCTCGTTGCCGGTGATGTTGCGATACGTGCCGGGGGCGAGGTGGGCCGGCGCGACCCGGTAGCTGGTGTGGAAGATCTCGGTCGTCTCGCCGAACGCGTAACCAGCCTTGAGCGCCCGCTTGTTCGCCTCGGCGATGACCGGTCGCTTGCCGAACTTGTCGTCGATCCAGCTGATCGTCGGCTCCATGCTCCGCTCGTACAGCCAGAACATCACCCCCAGGGCGAAGAAGTTCTTCGTCAGGTCGACCTGCTTGCTGGTCATCTCGAGGCCCTCGAGCGCCCGGGCGTTGAGGGTGGAGATCGGGATCTCGAAGACGGTGTACGCGGCCAGCGAGCCGTCCTCGAGGGGGTTGCTCGCGTAGCCGACCTTGGTCAGGTTCGGGCCGGTGAACGCGTCGGTGTTGACGATGAGCGCGCCGCCGGGGGCGAGGTCGCCGACGTTCGCCCTGAGGGCGGCCGGGTTCATCGCGACGAGGACGTCGGGCTGGTCGCCCGGGGTGTGGATGTCCGCGCTGGAGAAGCTGATCTGGAAGCCGGAGACGCCGGGCAGCGAGCCGGCCGGAGCGCGGATCTCGGCCGGGTAGTCCGGGAAGGTGCTGATGTCGTTGCCGAAGACCGCAGCGGTCCGGGTGAACTGGGTCCCGGTCACCTGCATCCCGTCGCCGGAGTCGCCGGCGAACCGGATGGTGACCCGCTCGAGCTCCTGGACGGGCAGCTGACGTTCCGTGGTGGGGGTGGTCACGCGCCCTCTGACTCCTTCATCCGCTGGTGCGGTCGGGGCGGGAGGTTCAGGAGCTCCTCGGGGAACGCCTCGGCCAGGTACTTGAGGATGTCCTGCTGGCGGACGATGCCGACCGCCCGGCCGGCGTCGTCCACGAGGGGGACGTTCCGGAAGCGCCCGTCGGCGAAGAGCCGGATCGCGTCGTGGACCGTCTGCTCCGGTCGGAGCGTCCGCGGGGTCCGGTTCATGAGCGTCTCGACCGGGGCGTCGAGGTTGACCGAGCCGCCGAGGATGACCCCGAAGATGTCCCGCTCGGTGAGGACGCCGAGGAGCGTCCCGTCGAGGTCCGTGACGAGGACGGAGTCGCCGACCCCGGAGTCCTCGACGAGCTGGAGGCAGGCCCCCAGGGAGGTCCCCTTCGGGACGGTCAGCGGGTCGCGCCGGTCGACGACCCGGAGGGTCTCCCGTGCCAGCGAGGGCACCCGGTTCGAGACGGCGCGTTCGGTCATGCCAGCCACGGCGCCAGTGTAATCCGTTCGAGGGAGGACGCAGGAGCGCGGCCGAGCCTGGTCGCCGACCGGGCGGTCCCCGACCGCGCCCTGCTACGCTCGGCCGGTGGACCGCCATCGGCTCGTGGGCGTCGCGATCGTCCTGGTCTCGGCTGCCTCGTTCGGTTCGGGTGGCCTGTTCGCCCAGCCCGTCTACGCCGCGGGGGTCGACTGGCTGACCCTGCTGGCCTGGCGGTTCCTCATCGGGGCCGGTCTCTCCTGGCTCTGGCTGCTCGCATCCGCGGAGCGACGCGCCGGCCTCCGTCGCCTGCCCGGCAGGCGGATCGCCGCGGCACTGGCCCTGGGCGTCCTCTACCTCGGGAACTCGGGCACCTACTTCGCCTCGCTCGAGACGGTCCCGGTCTCGCTGGCGGCGCTCATCGTCTACATCTACCCGCCGGTCGTGGCCGTCCTCTCGCTCCGCGTCGGACAGCGGCTCGTGGGCCGGCGACCGTGGGCCGCCCTCGGGTTGGCCCTGGCGGGCGTGGCGCTCGCGCTCGGTGGGATCCCGACCGGGGCGATGCCGCCGGTCTCAGGGCTGATCCTCGTGGTCGCCTCGCCGCTCATCTACGCGGTCTGGATCGTCCTCTCGGCCCGCCTCTCGGGCGAGCGCACGGACCGGGTGGGCGCGGAGGCGGACGATGGCGCGTCACCGGCCGCGGCGACCGCCCTGATGATGACCGCGACCGCGGTCGGCTTCTGGACGCTGGCCCTCGTCGTGCGGCGACCCGTCCTTCCGGCGGAGATCCCCGCGGCCGCATGGCCGGGGCTGCTGGGGGTCGGCGTGGTGGCCACCTTCCTGGCGATCCAGACGTTCTACGCCGGAGCGCGACGGATCGGCGCGGCCCAGGCATCGCTCATCTCCACGTTCGAGCCCGTCTGGACGATCACCCTGGCGGCGATCCTCTTCGGTGAGACCCTGGGTCCGCTCCAGCTCGTCGGGGGGGCGATGGTCATCGGCGGGGTCCTGTTGGCCCAGGCGGCGCCGCCGTCGCTCGGTCGCGGGGTCACCCTCCGGGTCGCCGACGAGTAGGCCGCCCGATCCCGGGTCATGGACGGGCGCGCTCGTCGAGGGCCCGTTGCATGCCGGACAGGGCCGCCTTGCCGATCGCGTCGAACGTCCCCCCGAGGAGCGGCTGCACGAGGCGGAGGACGCCGCGCAGTCGAAGGTCGGCGGTGTAATCGATCCGGGTCCCACCGGCCGCGGTCGGCTCGAAGGCGATCGTGTCGGTCGCGTCGATGCGTGACCCGGAGCCCTCGAGGACCACCCGACGCGGTCGCTCGAACTCGGTCACCCGGTACTCCATCGGGAGGGTGCCGTTGCGGAAGCGGACATCGAGGGCGTAGCGCGCCCCGACCGCGACCGGCCCCGACCCCACCCGGGTCGAGCTCGCCACACCGGGATCCCACGCCTGGGCGTTCGCGAAGTCGGCGATGAAGTCGAACGCCTGGTCGACCGGCAGCGAGGTCTCGATGACCTCGTGAAGCTTCGTCATGTTCCTCTCCCTGGGTGCATCATCGAGTTGTACACCGGTCCGTTCGGACGAGAACCCGATCCGGACGCCGGGCCGCGCCGAACCGAGGATGTGATGGACCCGCGCGATCTCGCCGATGACGCCCTGGAGCTGCTCGTCGCGCCGAGCTTCAGCCGGATCGGCTACGACCTTCGCCGTCGACTCTTCGCCTGGGACGAGAACGAACATCGCTCGCTGGCCGGTCGGACGGTGCTCGTGACCGGGCCCACCTCGGGGCTCGGTCGCGAGGTGGTGAGCGCCTTCGCGGCGATGGGTGCCCGGATCCTCCTCGTGGGTCGTGACGCCGGGCGGCTCGAACGGGTCCGGACCGAGCTCGTGGCCTGGACGGGTCACCAGGGGGTCGCGACGTACCTGGCCGACATGAGCTCGCTGACCTCCGTCCGAGCCGCTGCCGACGCGATCCTGGCCGAAGAGCCCGCGCTCGACGTCCTCGTCGACAACGCCGGGGCGATGTTCCCGGAGCGAGCGCTCACCGAGGACGGGTTCGAGCGAACGCTGGCCACGATGGTCCTCGGGCCGTTCGTGCTGACGAGCCGGCTCCTGCCCCTGCTCACCGCCCGGCCGGGCGGCCGGATCGTGGCGGTGACCTCGGGCGGGATGTACGCCGCCCGGCTGCACCTCGACGACCTGTCCTTCGCCGAGGGTACCTACTCGGGGACGATCGCCTATGCCCGCGCGAAGCGCGCCCAGGTGGCGCTGATGCGCGAGTGGGCTCGTCGGCTCGGCCCCCGGGGCGTCGTCGCGAACGCGATGCATCCGGGCTGGGCCGACACGCCCGGGCTCGAAGGATCGCTGCCGGGCTTCGCCATCCTCGTCGGCCGCTATCTCCGGACGCCGACCGAGGGAGCCGACACGATCGTCTGGCTCGCCTCGGCCGAAGCCGCCGGGCGGGTCACCGGGAAGCTCTTCCTCGACCGCCGGCCGCGGCCCTTCGACCGGGTCCCGATGACCCGCCTCTCGGCGACGTCCCGGCGAGCCCTGTGGGACCGGGTCGAGGCGATGACCGGCGAGCGACCGTTCGCGCCGGGCGGGGATCCCACCGTCGGCGACACCCGGCGATCCCCGGGCGCCCGCTCCTCGGCGACCGACTGAACCGCGCCACGTGACAGATCGAACAGACGGGCGGGCATCACACTCTTGGATGAGTAGAACACGCGATCATCGATCGCAACCAGCTCGACCACGGCTTCCCGGCGCTGGCGTCGGACGTCAATCGGGGAACGCCTCCGGTCCGCGCCCGGCAAGGTCCTCCGCCTCGCCGGGCGCGTCGGCGCTCGGCAGCCAGGAGTACGGGTAGCGATCGTCGTCGAGAGCCGCCGCCTGCTTCGTGATCCGCAGCGGCCGGAACGTGTCGACCATCACGGCCAGCTCCTCGGTGGCCTCCTTGCCGATCGAGGCCTCGACCGTGCCCGGATGCGGACCGTGGGGGATCCCGGCCGGGTGGAGGGTGAAGCTCGCGACCCCCACCCCGCGCCGGCTCATGAAGTTCCCGGCCACGTAGTAGATGACCTCGTCGCTGTTGATGTTCGAGTGGTTGTAGGGCGCCGGGATCGCCAGCGGGTGATAGTCGAACTTCCGGGGCACGAAGGAGCAGACCACGAAGTTGTGCGCCTGGAACGTCTGGTGGACGGGCGGCGGCTGGTGGACCCGGCCGGTGATCGGCTCGAAGTCGGCGATGTTGAAGGCGTACGGCCAGAGGTAGCCGTCCCAGCCGACGAGGTCGAACGGATGGGTCGTGTAGTGGTACGCGGTCAGCCGCCCGCGAGCCTTCACGTGGATCCGGAACTCGCCCGCGTCGACCCGCGGCGGGGTCTCGGCCGGGACCCGGATGTCGCGCTGGTAGTACGGCGCGTGCTCGAGCAGCTGGCCGTAGTCGTTCCGGTAGCGCTTCGGCGGCTCGAGCTCCGACGGGCACTCGAGCCAGAGCATGCGCTGGGTGGATCCTTCGTCGGGAGCCAGCCGCCAGGTGGTCCCGATGGGGATCACGAGGTAGTCGCCGGGGCCGTAGCGGAGCGGACCGAAGACGCTCTCGAACTTCCCCTCCCCCTCGTGGACGAAGAGCAGCTCGTCGCCCTCGCCGTTGCGGTAGAAGACGGTCTCGGGCATCGCCTCGGCCGGTCGGACCACGCCGAGGGTGACGTCGGCGTTGAAGAAGAGCGGCACCCGACCCGTGACCGCGTCACCCTTCGCCGGCAGTCCGGCTGCGTCGATGAGCCGGTGGCGATGGATGCCGTCGTCGGCCTCGTCGAGCCGGACCGGCCCGACCGCCTCGATCCGGTTGGTCCGCGTCGGCGGCTGCGCGTGATAGAGGAGCGAGTTCCGGCCGGCGAAGCCCTCGACACCGAAGAGCTCCTCGGCGTAGAGCGAGCCGTCGGGCGCACGGTGCTGGGTGTGGCGCTTGGGCGGGACGTTCCCGCGCGAGACATAGAACATCGGCGGCTCCCTCTGACGGCCAGGCCAGTGTAGCCGTCGCGAAACGGTCGACCGCGACGGGCTTCCGTCCTGTAGCGTGACCTTCAGCGTCCTGACCGGCCCGGTCGTCCGGGCGTGGGAGGAGGGAGCCTGAGCCATGGACGAGACGAAACCGTCCGATCCCGGACCGGAGTCGGTCCCGCCGCCGCCCGGACCGATCCCGTCGGGTCCCCCGCTGGGCGAACCTCCCCTGTTCGCGCCGCCGGCCACCGAGCCGGTCCCGCCGCCGCCTCAGCCGGCATCGCCGGCGGCGAGCGAACCCCCGCTCTATGTCCCGCCACCGCCGCCGCCGATCGCATGGTCCCCGGAGCCCGCTCCGGTCGCGCCCTCGCCCGGCGTGGTCGCCGAGCCGCCGGTTCGCTGGGACGCCCCGCAGGACCGCGGGGGCGTGGCGGTCCCCGGCGCGCCGGACCTCATCTACGCGGGCACCCTGGCCCGATTCGTCGCGTACGTCCTCGACAGCCTGATCCTCGGGGTCGTCAGCATCATCCTGGCCGTCGTCATGGTCGCCGCGCTCGGTGGCGGTGACCTCGCGACGGCGGCGGCGACCACCACGTTCCTCGCCCTTGACCTGGTCTACTTCGTCCTGCTCTGGACCGGGCGCCGCCGGGCGACCTTCGGGATGCGGCTGCTCAAGCTCCAGATCGGGAACGCGGTGGACGGCCGGACGCTGACCGGCGAGCAGGCGGTCAGGCGCTGGGTCGCCTACGGACAGTGGCTGTACCTGCTGGCCATCGCGCCCGCCCTCGCGAGCCTCGGAAACGGCCTGGCCTTCCTGTGGGCGGTCGTCCTGCTCGTGTCGGTCGCGATGGACGGCATCCACCAGGGCGTCCACGACAAGTTCGCCGGGACGGCGATCGTCCAGCCTCGCGGGACCTCGAACGGGCTGCTCGTCGGCTGCATCGTGATCATCGGCGTGATCGCGTTGATCGGGTTCGTCGGCATCGTCGCCCTCATCTTCCTCGGCAGCCAGATCTCGGGGATCGAGACGACACCCTGACCAGTGGCCGATGGGCCTTCGAGGTCTACACGCCGACCGTCTGGCTGCGCCGCTCGAGAAGGACCCGATCACGCCAGCGACCATGGGCGTCCCGGCCGAGCTGCCGCTGGACGCCGACCCGCCGGAACCCGACCCGGCGATGGACGGCCAGGCTCGCGGCGTTCTCGGCGAGGATCCCCGCCTGGAGCGTCCAGATCCCGGCCGCCTCCGACGCCTCGATCGCCTCGCTCAACAGGGCCCGGCCGATCCCGCGTCCGCGCGCATCCGGGTCGACGTAGACGCTGACCCAGGCGACGCCCTCGTAGACGCGCCGTCCGGAGACCGGGGCCAGCGCGACCCAGCCGAGGACGTGCTCGCGATCGACCGCGACGAACCGCCCCTCCGGACGATGCCCGGCGTCCCACGTCTCCCAGTCCGGCGCCGAGACCTCGAGGGTGGCATCCCCGGTCGCGATCCCGGCCTCGTAGATCGCGCGGACGGCGGGCCAGTGACCGGGTCGCATCCGCTCGACGCGGACGGGAGCCGGCTCGCCCGCCGGGGGTTCGGATGGATCGCCGCCGGGCCGGCTCGGGTCGGCGCTCATCCGGGTCGCTCCACGATCGGCGTCCGGAGCTCGCCGAGGCCTTCTACCCTTAGGGTGACCTCGTCACCCGGGAGGAGATACCGCCCGAGCGTCTCGTCCCGGACCTCGAGGAGGCAGCCGGTGCCGACGGTGCCGCTGCCGAGCAGCTCGCCTGACCGGATCGTCACGTCGCTCGACGCCCGCTCGAGCATCTGCCCGAACGAGAACCGGGCCGACGCCCAGCTGCCCCGGCTGACGGCCACCGACCGGCCGTCTTCGGTCCGTACCTCGGCGGTCATCGCCAGGTCCGGCCCGCTCGTCCCCGGTCCCCGCGCCGATGCCAGCTCGTCGGGGGTCACCAGCCAGGGACCGATCGAGATCGCGAAATCCTTGCCCTTGGCCGGTCCGAGGCGGACCGTCGTCTCCTCGCGCTGGAGGTCCCGGGCGGACCAGTCATTCAGGATCGCGTACCCGCCGATCGCCTCCTCGGCGCGCTCGGCCGGCAGGTCCCGCACGGGCGTGTCGACGAGGGCGCACACCTCCAGCTCGAAGTCGAGCTCGACGGACCCGCGCGGGGCCCAGACGGCCTCTCCGGGTCCGCGCAGCTCCGAGACGTTCCCGAAGTAGAAGATGGGCAGCCGGTACCACGCCTCCGGGACCTCGCCCCCGCGGCGCGTCCACATCGTCGCGACGTGACGCTCGAAGGCGTAGAAGTCGCGGAACCCCGGGGGATGGAGGATCGGCGGCCCGAAGGCCAGGTCCCCTGCCGAGAGCAGCGCCTCGTCGTCCTCCCCGGCCGGGACGAACCCCTCGAGCAGCTCGCCGAGCGCCGCGACCCTGAGCCCGTTCGAGAGATGGTCGTCAAGGGTGCTCAGGCGCGTCCGATAGAGCGCGTCGTTGTGGACCCGGCGGGGATCCGCCTCGGCCAGCCGGCGGCGGGCCCGCTCGAGGTCGAGCCAGGTCTCGGCCGCGTCGTCGAAGGCGGCGGCCAGCCGGTACGAGGTGCCGGTCGGGGCATGCCGCTCACGGACGTGGGCGAGCTTCATGGCGGCAGTCTACGCGGGCTCGCCCGACCCCTTCCCGCGACAACGGCGAGCGCGAGCCCAAGGGCCCGCGAGGCGCCCGTCGGCGGGGACAACCGCCGATCCGACGCGAGGAATGAACGCTGACGCCAGACACTCCGCCATCAGAGTCGGACGGCGTCCCCCACGGGCGCTCCAAGGGGCGGAGAGATGGATCGCGATCTCGTGGAGGCGGCGCAGCACGGAGACCGGGAGGCGTTCATCGACCTCGTCCGGGTCCGGGCCGACCGGCATGTCGCGATCGCGCACCGGATCCTGCGCGATGTCGACCGAGCCGAGGTCGCCCTCCAGGACGCGCTGGTGATCGCCTGGCGCGACCTGCGAGGACTCCGCCGGGATGCGGCTTCGTTCGCGGCGCACACCGCGGCAGCCATGTCAGTGGTGGACAGCTTCAGGTTCGATCTCACACCGTGACCGGGTCGGCGGCCGCCGACGGCGACCCTCGAGGCAACGCGCGGGAGCCTCGTCAGAGGTTCCCGCGCTGCGCCTGCTCGCGCTCGCGGTCAGCCGAGCGTCGGCTTCGCGACCATCAGCGCGATGGTGACGGCGAAAGCGACCAGCTCGACCCGCGACACGAGGAACAACCGACCGAGGAGTGCCCGGCCGGCCGTCGACGTCGGGCCCTCCGCTTCGAACATCTCGGCGACCCGCTTCGACCGCGGGCCGAGATAGAGCGACCCGACGAGCGCTGAGAAGAGCCACAGGACGATCGCGATCGAGATCCACGTCTGCTGGAACGCCCACCGCTGGCTGGTCATGATCAGGCCGGCGACGAACAGCAGGATCGAGGCCGGCAGGAAGATCCGCGTCCCGATGAACTCGATGTGCCGGCCCAGGTTGGGAAGCTCCGCCGGATCGTTCGAGCGCATCACCCGGATCGCCAGGACCTGGGCGTAGAACGCGCCACCCACCCAGACCACCGCGCACAGGATATGGACGTACTTCACGAGCTCGTACAACTCGGCTAGCCCTCCCTGGTGATCGTCGATCGCCGGTGCTCGGGGAGATCCGCGAGGCGCAGGAACCGGCGCCCCACGGAGTATGCCCAGACCGGGTACCCGATGTAGGTCGCCGCCAGCAGACCGTCGCGCAACCCGTGGGGCAGGACGCCGCTCGACCGGCCGAGCAGGCCGGTCAGCAGGAACCAGACGGCCAGCCCGACGAAGGCGATCGAGGCCGGACCGATCTGTGCTTCGAACGTCAGCGCGCCGACCACCAGGAGGAGCTGCAGGATGACGATCGCCCCGATCGATCCGAGTCCGACGAGCGCCACGAGGGTGCCCAGGACCGGTGCCCGAGACCGGAGCAGCGTCCGGAGGGCGAGGGCGGCGGGCGCCGCGAGCAGGTACGACAGCATGACCAGGACGTCGTTGATCCAGCCGAACACCATCCCGGCCGATCGCGCGCCGAGCCCGAACGACACGAACATCAGGACGAGGAAGACGATCCCGACCGCGCCGAGCGCGCCGCTCACGAGCGTCGCCCGCGCGACGACCTCGAGCGGCCGGCCGGTCCGCGGCTCCGTCGAGATCAGCGCTCCCTGCTCCGTCATGGTCGGTCCTCCCTCAGGTCCATCTCGCCCCTACTCACGACCAGCCCAGGAGCAGCGCGATCCCGATGAGGAGCGTCGGGAGATAGAGGACCGCCGGGAGCATGTCGTCGAACGCGACGAACCCGGCGAGCGCCAGGACCGAGACGAGCGTCGCCAGGAGCGCCACCGGCACCGCGACCCCGCCGCCGAGGGCGAGGGCCAGCCCGATCGCAGTCAGCGCCAGGCCGGTCGTCACGAAGAACGACGCGAAGAGGCCACCGGTCGCGCTCCCGATCAGACCCTCGGCCGGTTCGGTGGGCTGCCCGGCGGCGACCAGTGCCGCCAGGGCCGGCGTCAGCCGGGTCCGGATCGCCAGGCCGGCGCACCACAGCGTGCCGGCGATCGTGTACGCCACCGCCCCCGCGCTCAGCACTGCGCGCCATCCGCTGTCCACGTCCGCGGACGCGGCCAGGACGACGAGACCCCCGGCGGTGGCCACCGTCGCGACCGTGAACCCGACGTTGGCCATCGTCCAGGCGAACCGGTGCGCGGCGGCGAGGGCCAGGTGCTCCTCCCGCGGCGCGGTCCAGATCCTGAAGAGGGGCGGGTAGAACAGGCAGATCGTACCGACGACCGGACCGGCCACGAGCAGCCACGCGCCGACCGTGACCCCGTCAGTCACCGGCCGTCGCCCCGCGCTCGAGGAGGTAGGTGGCGACGTGACGGGATGGCGTCGGCGCGTCCAGGACCTCGACCCGGAACGCCGGCTCGAAGAGCCGCTCGACCTCGCCGGGCTCGAGTCCCGGGAAGGCCCTGGACGGACCGCCGAAGCTCATCCGGGGGAGGTCCTCGCGACGGCCGGAGAAGGCGAACAGGAAGAAGCGCGAGCCCGGCCTGGTCAGCCCGGTGACGTAGCGGGCCATCGCTCGCCGACCCGCCCTGGGTAGGTCGTCGAGCGTCCCGTAGTCCACGAGCAGGTCGAACGGACCCGCGACGCTGGGCACGTGCCCCGTCGTCAGGTCGCCGGCCACGAAGGTGACCCGATCCGGTCCGAGGCCGCGGCGCTCGGCTGCCCCCCGGGCCTTCGCCAGGGCGATCGGAGAGAAGTCCACCCCGGTGACCGCGAAGCCAACCTCCGCCAGCTCGAGCGAGACGCCGCCCGCTCCACACCCGAGGTCGATGGCCCGGGCGGCGGGTGCACCCGGCCGGCGAAGCGTCTCCGGCGCGCAGCGACCGTCGGCCACCAGCGCCCGGAGCTCGACCCGGTCCGCGCCCTCCCAGGGGGCCCCGAACCGGTACATCAGGTCGTAGGCCCAGCGGGCGACGGTGACCATCAGCCCTGGTCCCGGCTGGCCGTGAGCGGCGCGGCCATCGCGACGGTCTCAGCCGCGGCGACCTCCGGAGCGGTCTCCCGGCGCACGGCCCACGCCGACCGGGTGATCGTGATGCCGACGAAGAGGATCGCGAACCCGTTCACGGGGTGCAGCGCCGCGATCTTCGGGAGGTCGGCCCGCAACTCAGGGAGCACCGACTGGACCGTGAACAGGAGAAGGAGCAGCGCACACAGGCCGGTGATCCGACGAGGTGTCCGCCCGAGGAGGGCGAGCACGAGGGTGACGAGCGTCAACCACCCGAACAGGGAGCCGAAGCCGCGATGGGTGATGAACGCGCTCGGGTCGTCGAACACGCCGAGACCGGCCAGGAAGACCTGGACGACGGCGCAGGCCACGAAGGCGGCGGCGGCGAACGGAAGGGCCTGTCGGGAGAGCGAGCGGATCATGCTCGAAGCCTGCCGGACGGGATGTCCCGCGGTCATGGGACCGTGGTCCCGAACGATGTCCCGAACCGACGGTCGATCGGGCGCCGAAGGTCAGTCGGCGCGCCGCGGCTCCCCGCCCATGCCCGCCTCCCGGGCGCGCACGATCGCTTCGGCCCGGTCCCGGACCCCGAGCTTGGCGAAGATGTTCGACACGTGGTTGCGGACGGTCTTCGGAGACAGCCCGAGCAGGTTCGTGATCTCGGCGTTGGACCGCCCCCTGGCCATGAGATCGAGGATCTCGGTCTCGCGCGCGGACAGCTCGGGAAACGGGCGGGCGGACGGCATCGCCGGCTCGGCGAGGTAGCTCGCCAGGCGACGAGCGACGCCGGACCCGAAGATCGCCTCGCCGGCGGCCGCGGCGCGGATGGCCCGGAGCAGCTCCTGGCGCTGGGCGCCCTTGAGCACGTACCCGCGGGCCCCGGCCCGGATGGCCCGGTGGACCGATTCGTCGCCGCCGTCCATGGTGAGGACGACGACGGCGACATGCGGGCTCGCGTCGACGATCCGCCCGGTCGCGTCGATCCCGTCGCCGCCGGGCATCGTGACGTCCATGAGGATGACGTCCGGCTGGAGGCGTTCGGAGCCCGCGACGGCTTCGGGCCCCGAGGACGCCTCGCCGACGACCTCGAGATCGCCGGCCGTCTCGAGCAGCGCCCGGAGCCCGGACCGGAACGACCCGTGATCGTCCACGATGAGGACGCGGATCGGGGTCGATGCTTCGGTCATGGGTGGGCAGGTTGCGTGGAGACAGCCGAAGGCGCATCCACGGCCAGACGCAGACCGGCGATCGGGAGGCGCGCCTCGAGTCGGGTCCCGCCGCCTCGGCGCCGCTCGATGCGGACCGAACCGCCCAGCTCCGCGGCCCGGCTCTCCATCGATTCGAGCCCGGTGCCGGGCGCGACGCTCGACGGCAGCCCGTTGCCGTCGTCCACGACCTCGACGACGAGCTCGTCCCCGACGTCCAGCCGGATCGCACAGGTCCGGGCCTCGGCATGCCGGACCGCGTTGGTCAGCGCCTCGACGGCGATCCGGTACGCCGCGACCTCGACCGCCGCCGGGAGACCGGGGAGCGGCGTCGGCCGTCCCTCGACGGTGATCGTCGTGGCCGGGCCGGCGCCGGTCGAACCCTCGAGCCGGGCAGCCTGCTGCTCGATCGCGCCGAGCAGCCCCAGCTCGTCGAGGGCAGGTGGTCGGAGCCCATCGACGAGACGCCGGATGTCGTCGAGGGTCGCCCGGACATCGGCGCCGAGCTCGTCGAGGAGGCGCTTCGCCACCTCAGGGTCGGACGTCAGCACCTCGGCGGAGGCCTCCGCGCGGAGCCCGATCGCGGCGAGCGACGGCCCGAGCCCGTCGTGGAGGTCGTGCCGGAGCCGGCGACGCTCCTCCTCGCGCGCCACGAGCAGCCGCTCGTGCGACCTCGCCAGGTCGGCCTGAAGGCGAAGCGCGTGGATGGCGCCGCCGGCCTGCCGGGCCAGTCCTCCAAGGAGGTCCGTCTCGTCGGGCCGGAACCCGCGCTCCCCATGGCGGACGCCGAGCGTCAACGTCCCGACCCGATCCGCGCCGTGGACGAGGGGCACGACGACGACGGCTTCCTGCCGCGCTCCCCGTTCCGCCACCGTCGCCGGGCGCCCGATCTCGTCGAGGACCTCGAGACCGACGTACGGCGACCGCAGGGCGTCGGCCACGGTCTCGACGATGACCGGGAAGACCCGGTCCGGGTCCGCCGCCAGGTCGAGACGCTGACCGAGTCGGCGCATCGCCCGCCAGGGCTCGTCGCGCTCGCCGTACAGCAGGCGGTTGACCGCACGCTGGAGCCCGTCCCGGAGCGGGAGGGCGACGAGCGCGGCGACTCCCGTCGCGAAGAGCGAGACCCCGAAGCCATGATCGCCTCCGACGAGGGCCGTGATCGCGGACGTCACAGCCACGTAGCTCGCCACCACGCCCAGGGTCAGCCCGCCGTAGACGAAGGTCCGGCGGACCACGACATCGATGTCGAAGAGGCGGTTACGCAGGATCCCGGCAGCGAGCCCGAGCGGCAGGGGCAGGGCGACCAGGCCGATCCAGGACTCGGGCAGAAGCGGGTGATGGAGGAGGAGCTCGGGGACCATGAAGCACGCGAGCCCGATCGTGGCGCTGGCCACGACGCCGAGCCACGCCCACCGGATCCTGGTCCGCGCGGCGAGGTCCGTGGTCCGGCGGTAGCTTCGGACGAACACGGCCAGGGAGAGGGCGAGGATCGGCACGACGACCGCGACCTGGGCGGTCGGCCAGGTCCCGACCCATTCGAGATCGGTCGACGTGGCGACCCGACCGACGAGCATCGCGAGGACGTACGCCCCGAGCGCGATCGCGTACGCGCCGGGGACGAGCCACCGATGCCGCGTCACGACCGGCAGCGGCGCCGGGAAGACCAGCGCGAGATGCAGGCCGGCAGGCCACAGGATCATGTACAGCGGGCCGGTCACGAGGGCATAGAGCAGGAACGGGGTCCCCTGGACGATATCGCTCACGGTCGTGCCCAGGAACCAGGGCACGCTGCTCCCGGCGGCCCCGCTGGCGGCCAGCATGAGCGCCGTGGCCGCCCGTTCGTCGGGCCGGCGGGCGAAGACGAAGGCCGCCAGGGCCGCAGCGCTCAACGAGAAGAGGATCACGCTCCATCCCTCGAGCAGGGTCGCGCCGACGGCAGGCGCCGCCCACGTCACGGGAACGGACAGCGGCGTCCCGTCGCGGACGACCCCGTACGCGATCGGGGTCCGGGCGGTCGGCCGGTCCACCGATCGGTCTGCCGCGTCGGCAAGCCAGTCGTCCATCGGTCGATCGTCGACCGCGACCACCAGGTCGCCGTCCTGGAGACCGGCCGCCGGCGCGTCGATGGGCGCGATCCGGACCCCGGCGCTCGACCATCCGTCACCGTAGAAGCTGATCCGGGCGCCGTCGGACGGGGCGGTCGCGCGACCCCAGACGAACAGGACGGCCAGCGCGAGCGAACCGGCCAGGGCGACCCAGGTCGCTACGTGCTGGAGGCGGACGCTTCGCGGCACCGCGACCCGCGCCGGATCCGCCTTCAGGGACGACGCTCGCCGAGCCGGCTGGCGGCTGCCGGCATCTACAGGTTCCCGCGCTTCGCTTGCTCGCGCTCGATCGCCTCGAAGAGCGCCTTGAAGTTGCCCACCCCGAAGCCCCGCGAGCCGTGCCGCTCGATGATCTCGAAGAAGAACGTCGGGCGGTCCTGGACCGGACGGGTGAAGATCTGGAGGAGGAAGCCCTCCTCGTCGCGATCGGCCTCGATCCCGAGGTCTTCGAGGACGTCCATCGGGACGCCCACGTCGCCGACACGGTCGGCCAGGGTCGCGTAGTACTCGTGCGGGAGACCCAGGAACTCGACCCCGTTGTCCCGGAGCCGGCGGACCGTGGCGACGATGTCGTCGGTGCGCAGGGCGACGTGCTGGCAGCCCGGCGCGCGGTACCAGTCGAGGTACTCCTGGATCTGGCTCTTCTTCTTGCCGGTCGCGGGCTCGTTGATCGGGAACTTGATCCGCCCGTTGCCGTTCGTCATCACCTTCGACATCAGCGCGCTGTACTCGGTGTGGATGACCTTGTCGTCGTAATGGATGAGCTGGCTGAACCCGAGGACGTCCCGGTAGTAGTCGACGAAGCGGTCCATGTCGCCGAGGCCGACGTTGCCGACGCAGTGGTCGACCTCGAGGAGCGACAGCCCGCCGGCCGCCCGGGCCGGGTCCCGGACCCGACGGTAGCCGGGGGCGAAGACGCCGTGGTAGGCGCTTCGGTCGACGAACGAATGGAGCGTCTCACCGTAGGTCCGGATCGCGGCCTTCCGGAGAAGGCCGTCCTCGCCGCCGTCGAGCTCGGTCGGGACGAGGGCCGAGACCGCACCGCGGGAGGTCGTCTCCCGCCAGGCGCTCTCCACGTCGTCGACCGCGAAGGCGATGTCGTGGACGCCGTCGCCGTGAGCCCTGACGTGCTCGGCGATCTCGCCGTCCGGGGTGAGCGGCGCCGTGAACACGAACCGGATGTCGTTCTGGACCATGACGTACGAGGCGCGGTCGCGGACCTTCGTCTCCAGCCCCGCGAACGCGACCGGCCCGAAGCCCCACAGGGCCCGGTAGTAGGCCGACGCCTGGCGGGCGTTGCCGACCCAGAACTCGACGTGGTCGATCCCGTTCAGCGGCAGGAAGTCGCCGGCCCGGGCGTAGGCCCCGGGGTCGACCCGCGCTCCGGCCTGGTTCTGGGCAGCCCGGGACGCGGGCGGCCGGACGGTGTCGGTCATCGAGAGGGTCCTCCTGGCCACCGTACGGAGCAGTGGCCGACAGTATGGAACGCGCCCCGGCCCGCGTCGACCCGGTCGTCGGGGATCCCTGCCGGGACCCGATGGCGGTACGAACGTCCCGTGGTCAGTGGTCCCAGCCGGGCGCACCCTGTGCCGGATGAGCCTCGCCGCCGATCCCGTCGCGGTGACGGCCGGCGAGATCGGACCGCGCACGACCGGGGAGGCCGTCGCGTTCGGTCTCGACGGCCCGGCCGACGAGCTGCGCCTGTTCATGCGCGTCGCCGTGCCGGCCTCGATCGTGTTCGGGCTGGCCGAGGCGATCTTCGGCGCGCGCTTCGGCGACCCGATCGCGGTCGCCGGGGGGTCGGGCCTCATCGCCTTCGGGATCTGGGTCGCCTGGTGGGCGATGCCGCGGCTGGGCCACATGCCGATCGACCGCCTGGTCATCCGGCTCGTGCTGGCGATGGTCCCCATCATCGTCCTCGCGGGCATGGTCCAACCGGGCGCGGGGACGATCGCGACGCTCATCCCGCTCGCGGTGGCCCTGCCCTACCTCGATCGGCGGACGCTCGGACGGTTGACCGTGTTCGTGGTGGCCCTGGCCGCGTTCCAGGCGGTCACCAGCGACATGGTCCCGCAGAGCACCGCGATCCCGGCCGACATCCGGGGGATGCTCCACGTGGCGGGGATCATCATCGCGTTCGGGATCGTGTGCCTGCTGGTCAGCCAGTTCGCCGACCGGCTGCGGACCACGAGCGGCGAGCTGGCCAGCGTGGTCGCCCTCTCGAACGAGCTGGCCCAGACCCTCGACCCGCGCGAGATCGGCGATCTCACGGCGCGTCAGGTGGCCGCGACGATCGGCGCCGACGAGTGCGGGATCTGCTACTGGGACGAGCCGGCCGACCAGGTCCTGACGTTCGGCTACTACCCGGCGGAGCGACGCTCGGCGGTGGACGAGGCCTACGACCTGGCCGACTACCCGCTGAGCCGGCGGGTCCTCGAGACGCAGGTCGCGGTCATCGTGAGCGACGACGACCCAACGGCCGACCCGGCCGAGACGGCCTACCTCCGGTCCATCGGCCAGCGCTCGATGGCGATCGTCCCGCTCGTGGCGAAGGGCCGCTCCCTCGGAGCGATCGAGGCCACCTCGGCTCGACCAAGGTTCTTCGACGAGCGGCGCATCCGGCTCGCCCGGACGCTCGCGGCCGAGGCCGGGATCGCCCTCGAGAACGCCCGGCTCTACGACGAGCTCCGTCACCAGGCCTTCCACGACGGCCTGACCGGGCTCGCCAACCGGACCCTCTTCCGCGACCGGGTGGAGCACGCGGTCGCCCGGCGTCCGGGCCCCACGGCCGGGGTCATCGCCGTCCTGTTCGTGGACCTCGACGACTTCAAGACGATCAACGAGAGCCTCGGCCACCACGGCGGCGACGAGCTCCTCGCCGCCGTCGGCGAACGGATCCGGACCTGCCTCCGCTCGTCCGACACGGCGGCCCGCCTGGGCGGCGACGAGTTCGCGATCCTCCTCGAGGACCTCCGCGACGAGACCGAGGCCACGAACGTGGCGCAGCGCCTGCTCGATTCGCTCCGCTCGCCGATCCGGATCGGCCAGACCGCGGCGGCGATCGCGGCCAGCATCGGGATCGCTGTCACCACACCCGGCGGCGACGACGTCGGCGAGCTGCTGCGGAACGCCGACTTCGCGATGTACCAGGCGAAGCGCGCCGGCAAGAGCCGGTACGAGCTCTTCCGGCCGAGCCTTCGCGAGGCGGCCACCGAGCGCGCCCGGCTCGAGGCACTGCTCCGCGGTGCCGAGGCCCGCGACGAGCTGCGGGTCCACTACCAGCCGATCGTCGACCTCGGCGACGGCTCGATCGTCGGGGTGGAGGCGCTCGTTCGCTGGGAGCCGGCCGGCCGCGGGATGCTCATGCCGGGTGACTTCATCGGGCTGGCCGAGGAATCCGGGCTCATCGTCCAGATCGGCCGGTGGGTCCTGGAGCACGCCTGTCGCGACACCCAGGCCTGGCGCGAGCGGTACGGCCTCGACGGCCTCTCGGTCAGCGTGAACCTGTCGGCCCGCCAGTTCCAGCACCCGGACCTCGTCGCCGAGGTCGGGGCGGCCCTCGCGGCCAGCGACCTGGAGCCCTCGCGGCTCATCCTCGAGATCACCGAGTCGGTCCTGATGCAGACGACCGCCGCGACGATCGGCAAGCTGGCCGACCTGCGCCGCCTCGGCGTCCGCCTGGCGATCGACGACTTCGGGACCGGCTACTCGTCGCTCGGCTATCTCGAGCGATTCCCGGTCGACATCCTGAAGATCGACAAGACCTTCATCGACGGGGTCGGGGAGCCGGGCGGCCGACCCGTCCTGGCCCGGGCGATCCTCCAGCTCGGACGGGCCCTCGGTCTCCAGGTCGTGGCCGAGGGCGTCGAGCGACGCGAGCAGGTCGTCGCCCTGCGCCGGCTCGGCTGTACCCGGGCACAGGGCTACCTGTTCGCCCGCCCGCTCCCCGGCGAGACCCTCCAGCCGCTCCTGCGGGCGGGCCGCGTCGACGCCGTCGTCCCCGGCTGGGAGCACGCCTCGGCCGAGCCGATCCCCATCCGCCGGTCCCGGGGGGTCGCCTGAGGCCGCGCCGATGGTGCCGGCGGTCGTGCGAGACTGTCGCCGACGGGTCGATGAGTGGACGAGAGCGAGGGACGCGATGATCGGGATCGATGACGCGATCGCCCGGCTGGACGCCTCGATGGCGGGCTTCGCCGCGCTCCATCCCGCCGTCGAGGCCGGGCGTCCCTGGCCGCTCCACGACGTCGCCCACGACGCGGGCCCCGAGTCCGCCTGGGGACCCACGGAGGTCCTCGCCCACGTCGCCGAGATGCTGCCGTTCTGGCTCGGCGAGATCGAACGAGTCGTCGACGGTCCGGTCGAGCCGGTCCCATTCGGCAGGACGATCGCCGATCCCGTCCGGACCGAGACCATCGCCCGCGACCGCACCCTGCCGCCGGCCGAGCTCATCGACCGGATCGGGGCTGCGGTCGCTCGCTATGCCGGGCGTCTGCCCGAGCTCGGCGTCGCCGGCCTCGCCCGGCGCGGCCTCCACCCCGTCCGGGGCGAGATGACGATCGGCGAGATCCTCGAGCGCTTCGTGGTGGGACATGCCGAGGATCACCTCGACCAGCTTCGAACGGCGCTGGCCGCGGCCGCCTCGGCCAGACCGGTCGAGGGGGCCGGCTGACCCCCGGTGTTCGTCCTCTACGCGCTCGTCGCCGGCGTCGTCATCGGCCTCCTGACGGGGGGCCGACTCGAGCGTCTCGACGGACTCGGCCTGCGCTGGGTCCCCCTGGCCCTCGTCGGGCTGGCCGTCCAGCTCGTCCTCTTCATCGGACCGGTCGGCGACGCCGCCGGCGTCCTTGGACCCGCCGTCTACGTCGCCTCGACCGGGGCGGTGCTGGCCTTCGTGGTCCGCAACGTCCGCCTGACCGGCCTGCCGATCGTCGCCGCCGGAGCCGCCCTCAACCTCGCCGCGATCGTCGCGAACGGCGGGGTGATGCCGACGACCGCGGCGGCGATGACGGCCGCCGGGCTCGACCCGACCGACGGCTTCTCGAACAGCGCGATCGTCGCCTCCCCGGCCCTCGCCCCGCTCACCGACATCTTCGCCCTGCCGGCCTGGCTCCCGCTCGCGAACGTGTTCAGCATCGGCGATCTGCTCATCGGCATCGGGGTGGCCCTGGCGATCGTGGCGGCGATGCGTCGCCCGGTGCCCGGACGCACATCCCCCGGGTGATGGACCGGGCCCGTACCACCGGCCCATAGGCCCGGACGCAGGGCCGGACCTAGCGTTGGTCGCGGAGGCGAGACGCGCCTCTCGATGGGACTCCGTCCAGGGCAAACCCGCCGCGAGGCGGGGACGCAAAGCCAGGGATCTGCACCCGCCAGGGACCGCAGACCGCCCGGCTGCCGGTACTGCCGTCGCGGAACAGCCCGAGGTGGATCGTGGACGCGAACCTGGCGCGCCGCACCATGGCCAACGCGCCGACCGGCGCCGCGGCGCTCACCCGGGGCGAGAAGGATCAGGTGGGAACCGTGAAGGATCTCGTCCGCTCGCAGGCCTATCGAGTCCTGCTCGCCCTCGTGGCGATCGGCTCCTCGGCCCTCGTGCTCGAGGCCGGCCGGCGCTGGCACTAGGCCCACGGCGACCGCGAGGTCGCCCGGCTTGACGATGCGGACCGCCGGGTGACCGGCGGTCCTTCGTCGTCCTCCGGCGTCGCGGCGGTCGGACCGCTCAGCCAGCGTCCGGGCTCCCGGTGCCGCGTCGGCCCTCGCGCAGGACGGCCCGGACGAGGAAGGCGACGTTCGCCGGGCGCTCGGCGAGCCGGCGCATGAAATACGGGTACCACTCGCGTCCGTACGGGACGTAGATCCGGACGCGGTATCCCGCCCGGAGCAGGCGATCCTGGAGGTCGCGGCGGATCCCGTAGAGCATCTGGAACTCGAACCGGTCGCGTTCCACGCCGTGCTCGCGGGCGAACCGGACCGCGTGGTCGATCATGGCGACGTCGTGGGTCGCGAACGCCGGGCTCCGGCCGTCGAGCAGGAGCCGCTCCACGAGCGCCGCGTAGCTCGCGTCCACCTCGGCCTTCGCCGCGAACGCCACCGAGCTCGGCTCCTTGTACGCCCCCTTGCACAGGCGGATCGGGGCCTCCTCCGCGATCAGCCGCTCGACGTCCGCGGCGCTGCGCCGGAGGGCGGCCTGGATGACGACGCCGCTCGACGGGTCCAGCGACCGGACGGACCGCCAGAGGTCGAGCGTGGCGTCGGTCTTCGCGTGGTCTTCCATGTCGACCCGGACGAAGGCGCCGGTCTCGGCCGCCCGCCCGAAGATCCGCTCGACGTTGGCGCGGCACAGGGCCGGGTCGAGGTCGAGCCCCATCTGGGTCAGTTTGAGGCTGACGTTCCCCTCCAGGCCCCGATCGCGCAGCGCGGCCAGCGTGTCCAGGTAGCGATCGGCCGCGGCCGTCGCCGCCTCCGGCGCCCGGACCGATTCGCCCAGGACGTCGACCGTCGTGGCGAACCCGGCTGCCTTCAACACCACCAGCGCATCGAGCGCGTCGGCCAGGGTCTCGCCCGCGACGAACCGGGCGACCATCGCCCGGGTGATGGCCGTCCGCGTGGCCAGGTCGCCGAGGCGGCGGCGATGGGAGAGGGCGAGCAGCCCGGATCGGAGGGTCCGCTCGGGCAGCTCGTGAAGGGTCGTCATCGGGCCCGATGGTACACGCGGCGATCCGGGCCCGACCCTGCCGAACCGCCCGCCCGGACGAGCGGGTCCGCCGGTCCTCGACGGTCAGACGGTGGCCGTCTCGCCCCGGCCGCTCCCGGCGGTCGCGTCGAGCCGGGCGAGGATCTCGATCGTCCTCCGGTCGATCGCCTGGAGCTGGCGGGTCAGCGCCTCGACCTCCTCCTCGGCCTTCCGGTCGACGTCGAAATCGGCCTGCTCCCGGGCGTCGGCATGGGCCGACTGGACGTTCTGGCCGACCATGATCAGGGGCATGAGCAGGAGCTGGACGAGGTTACCCAGGAAGAGGAGGAAGGCGAACGGGTACGGGTCGAACGGCTTCGGGCTCAGGAACGCCTGCCAGAGGATCCAGCCGGCCATGACCAGGGCGAACGCGTAGAACGCGTACATCGTCCCGATCACGGCGGTCCCCCGCCGTGCGATCGGGGCGTTGATCCCCTGGCCGCTCACATCGGCGGCGAGGACCGGCTTCGTTCGCCGGCGCGGGGCCCCACGTTCGGCCACGGTGCATCCTCCAGTCCCGGCGGGGGAGGCCGTCCGGTCAGCCGGGCGCCGGCTCGTCCTTGAGGTGGAGCTTGAGGAACGCGACGACGCGGGTCCAGGCGTCGCGCCGGTTCTCGCGTCGCTCCCACCCGTGGGCTTCCTCGTCGTACCACTGGACCTCGTGGACCTTGTCCTCGATGGTCAACGCCTCGACCATCCGCTCGGTCATGAGCGGGACGACGCGACGGTCGCGACGACCATGGAGGATGAGGACGGGCGCCTCGATCCGTTCCGCCCGGTAGACCGGCGATCCCCGTCGATACAGCGGCGCGGCGGCCGGGTCGTCCGGGTCGCCCATCATCCGGTGGAGATCGAGCCGGCCGGGCCGGTCCCCGTGCCGATAGCTCTCGGCGATCTCCGAATCGCCGAAGAGGTCCACGCCCGCCCGCCACATCGCCGGCTCCTCGGCGAGCGCGCACAGCACGAGATACCCCCCGTACGACCCGCCGTAGACCGCCAGGCGGCCGTCCGACCAGGGCTGGGCGGCGGCCCAGCGGCCGGCGTCGATGCAATCATGGACGTCGGCGTGGCCCCACTCGCCGGCGTTCGCCCGACGGAAGGTCCGCCCGTAGCCGGTGGACCCCCGGAAATCGACGTCGAGGACCGCGAAGCCCTCGCGGACGAGGACCTGCTTGAACGGCAGCCAGCCCCGGTAGCTCTGGGCCGTCGGGCCACCGTGGAGTGCGACGACGGTCGGGACGCGGGCGCCGCCGCGCTTCCCCGTGGCGCCCGCGGGCAGGAACAGGTTCCCCTCGATCGGCAGGCCATCGCGGGCGGTGAGATGGACCCGCTGGGCGTCGGCGAAGCGGGCCGAGCGCAGGACGGCCGGCAGGGAATCGGTGACCTGGCGGGGGCGCGCGCGGTCCGGCGCCACGCCCGGGATCGGCAGCAGCCAGAGGTCCGGCGAGCGCCGCTCGCTCTCCCCGAGGGCCACGATCGTCGCCCCGTCGGGGGTCCAGCCGACGGCCCGCCAGACGCCCGGCCAGGGGTTCACGACGACCCGGTCGCCGACGGGCGCCGGCGCCGGTCGAGGATGCTTCGGCGGACGACCGCGCGGACGCTTGACCGGCGGTGCGGCCGCGAGCGGGGCGACGACGAGGTCGACGACCCCGTCGTGGATCTCCACGTGGACGAAGCGCGCGCCGTCAGGGGAGACGAGCGGCACGAACCCGAAGGGCGACGAGGGATCGCCGTGCTCGACGGCCCCCGCGGTGAGGATGGTCCGCTCGCGCAGGTCGGGGTCGAGCCGGACGACCTGGAACCAGCCATCGGCGTCGGTGAGCAGGGTCAGCCCGCCGTCGGGCAGCCAGCGCGGGCCGCACTCCCAGGCGTCGCCGGCCGGGATCCGCCGCTCGTCGCCGCCCACGATGTCCACGACCGAGACGGCGGACCACCAGCCGCGATCCTCGCGCTGGGCGGCGAAGGCGATCCGGCCGCCGTCGGGCGACCAGTCGAACTCCTCGACGTCCACCCCGACGGGGGTGACCGCCACGGGCTCGGCCGGCCGCGGGTGCGCCGCGGGTCGGCCGCGACGGGGCACCGGCGCGTCGATCCGCCAGAGCTGCGACCAGCCTCGGCGCCGCGACACGAAGGCGAGCTGGAGTCCGTCGGGCGACCAGCGGACGTCGCGCTGCCCGGCCTTGTGGGCGGTGACCCGGACGAGCCGGGATCCGTCGGCATCCACGACCCAGATCGCGTCGTCCCGGAGGAAAGCGAGCCGCCGACCGTCGGGCGACCACTGCGGGTCCGAGATCGGCTTCTCCGACGCGGTCACCTGGCTGGCCGTCCCGCCCCGGAGCGACAGGACGAAGAGCTGGCGCACACCGGCGGCCTCGGCCGTGTAGGCGACCTCCCGGTCGCGGGGATGGACCCGGAACTCGCGGAAGGCCTCGACGGCGACCGCCCGCTCGATCGTCAGGAGATCGCCGGGCGTCGGTCGGGTCGCCGCGCTCGTCGGTGGGCCGTCGGCGCCGCTCGTCACCGGGCGCGTTCCTCGGCGCTCGCCTCGAGCTGGTCGCCGAGCTCGACGGTCCGACGGTAGGCGGCCCAGACCGCCTCGGACAGGACGGTGCGCAGGCGCCCGGACTCGAGCTCGTGGAGGGCGGCGGCGCTCGTCCCGCCGGGCGAGGTCACCATGTTCCGCAGGACCGCCGGATGGTCACCCGACTGCTTCGCGAAGTAGGTCGACCCCTCGAGCGTCTCGACCACCAGGTCGTGCGCGACGTGACGCGGGAAGCCGAGGTGGACCGCGGCGTCGATGAGCGCCTCCATGACCAGGAAGACGTAGGTGGGCCCGGTCCCGGAGACGGCGGTCGCCATGGCCACGAACTTCTCGTCGTCCACCTGGAGCTCGGCCCCGAGCGCCCGCAGGAGGGCGCTCGCCTGGGCTCGCTGCTCGGCGGTCGTCTCCGGCGTCGCGTACCAGACCGTCATCCCGCGACCGAGGCGGGCCGGGGTGTTGGGCATGCTCCGGACGATCCGTCGATGGTCGAGGTAGCCCTCGAGGGCCGCGGTCGTGGCGCCGGCGATGACCGAGAGGACGAGCTGCTCGTCCCGCAGATGCGGCCCGATCTCGCGACCCACCCGGTCGAGCATCTGGGGCTTGATCGCCAGGAGGACGACATCGGCACCGGTGATCGCCTCGACGTTGCCGGGGACGGTCCGGATCCCGTAGAGCGCCTCGAGCTCGGCCCGGCGCTCGGCGCGAGGATGGCTGGCGACCACCCGGTCGGGTGCGACCAGCGCACCACGGAGGAGCCCGGCGATCATCGCCTCGGCCATGACCCCGGAGCCGACCGTGGCGATCGTGCGGTTCGAGAGGGGTGACATCGCGCCGAGTATACGGGCACCTGTCGGTGCGATCCGACGGGGACCGGCGGCCCGATCTCAGGCGGTCGCCCGCCCGAGGAGGAAGAACCGCGAGGTCGCGCCAACCTCCGCCGATCCGAAGCCCGCCTCGAGGAGCTCGTCCCGCAGGGCCGCCGGCTCATGGAAGACCTTGACGACCCTGAACTCACGACCGTCAGCCAGGCGGCGTCGGACCACCTCGCCGGATCCGGCAGCGACCGCCGGCGACCCGTCCGCGGGGGCACGGGCGGGCTGGTCGACGGCCCCTGAGCTCGGGTCGGGTCGGGAGTCGACGAAGACGAACATACCGCCCGGCCGGAGCCAGCGCCGGACGAGGGCGAGGAACTCCGGGAGGCGGGCGCCCGGGACGTGGCTCAGCCAGAACCCGCAGAAGACCGCGTCGACCACGCGGTCCGGCTCGGCCCAGACATCGCGGACGTGGAGATGGGCGCGCAGCCCATGGGCCAGCAGGCGTTCCCGGGCGAGGTCGAGCGGCGCCTCGGCCGCGTCGTAGCACGAGAGGGTCCCTTTCGAGGCGAGGAGCGGCGACCACCAGCCCGTGCCGGCCGCCAGCTCCACGACCTCACCGGCGATCGGGATCCCGTCGAGCCAGAGGGTGGCCTGGTCCAGCTCGGCCGCCCATGCCTGGTCGTGGATCGGCCCGTGCGAGTAGCGGCCGCGGCGGAGGTACCAGTCGTCGTACTCGCCGGCCCGGGCCTGGTAGTAGGCCACCATCTCGGCCCCGAGATCGGAACCGGTGCCGATCGGCCCCGGCGCCCGCGTGCCGGTCGCGGCCCGGGCACGCTCGTCGAGGGCGGTCCGCAGCCGGAACCGGAGGAAGCCGTTGTCACCGGCCCGACCCACGCAGTCCGGGCAGAGCTGAGCCCAGCCCTCCAGATCGTCCGGGCCGCGGGTCGTCCAGCGCGTCCCGCACCAGAGGCAGTCGAATGCAGCGCGGAAGGGCATCGGCGTGGGTCCCGGGCCTACAGGAGTGGGGTCCAGCTCGCCAGCGGCGAGGTCTCCACGAACCCATCCGGGTCGAAGATCTCGGCCAGGAGCCCGATGCCCTCGATGACCCGCGGGCCCGGTCGGGAGAAGTACGACGAGCCGTCGACCGCGAAGACCTGGCCGCGGCGGACGGCCTCGAGCTCGCGCCAGTAGCGCGGCTTCGGCGCTCGCTCCCACTCGTCGAGCGTCTCCCGGAGATGGAGGCCACCCGGCATGAGGAGGAGCATCTCCGGGTCCACGGATGCGACATCGTCCCAACTCGAGCGGACGGAGGCCTCGCCCTCCCGCCCGAGGAGGTCCCAGCCGCCGGCCCGGCGGATCTGCTCGGGGACCCAGTGGCCGGTGGCGAAGGGCGGGTCGAGCCATTCGAGCCCCACCACCCGGACCGGCCGCTGGCCACCCTCACGCCGCTTCGCCAGACGGGTCTCGAGCTTGCGCAGCCGCTCCCGGAGCTCGGCCACGAGGTCGATCGCATCGTCCTCCGCCTCGACCATCGCGCCGACCGTGGTGATCGTGTTGAGGATCCCCTCGATCGAGCTCGGTTCGAGGGACACGACCCGGATCTCGGGGTCGATCGCGCGAGCCACCTCGATGACCTCTCGGTGGGTCATGGCGCAGATCGCGCACCGCTCCTGGGTCAGGATGAGATCCGGCTCGGCGGCAGCCAGGGCCGCCTCGTCGAGGGCGAAGAGGGCGGGTCCGCCGTGAGCCGACGCTCCGACCAGCCGGTCGATCTCACGCGACGACAGGGCGGCCAGGTCCCTCGTGCTCCGGGTGACGAGCGGGACGTCGGCAGCCTCGGCCGGCCAGTCGCAACCGTGGGTGACGCCGACCAGCTCGTCGCCGAGACCGAGGGCGAAGACGATCTCGGTCGCCGAGGGCAGCAGCGAGACGATCCGCATCCCCGGAGTCTAGCCGGGGTCGGGGTTCAGGCCGGCTTGAGCGCCTCGACCTGGGCTCGAGCCTCGGCCTTGTCCGAGAACCAGATCGCGTCGATCTGGGTGTAGGCGGCCCACTCGGGCGGCAGCGACTCCTCGGGGAAGATCGCGGTGACCGGGCACTCCGGCTCGCACGCGCCGCAGTCGATGCACTCGTCGGGGTCGATATAGAGCTTGCGGTCGACGCCCTCTTCGAAGTGGATGCAGTCGACGGGACAGACGGAGACGCACGCCTGGTCGATCACGTCCACGCACGGCTCGGCGATCACATAGGCCATTCGAGTCTTCTCCCTGTCGTCTCTCGGTCTCGACCGCTGCCCGCCGCCTTCCAGCCGGGGTCAAGAGCGTATCACCGGCCCCGTGCCCGTGCCGGGCCGGCCGGGTCGCCGGCGGGCACCGGGCGGCCACCCGCGCGAACCCACGTCCGCCGGTCAGCCCCCGGTCGGGGTGACGAACCGGACGGGCACCTGCATCCCCTTCGCCCAGTGACCGGGGAGGTGGCAGCCGACGATCAGCGGCGTCGCCGTGGCACCCGGCGACGGAGACGTCGGCACCGCCCAGGTGACATCGATCCGCTCCCCGGAGCGGATCACCACCCGGAGCCCCGCGAGACCCGGCGGGACCCTGACCGTGGGCGTCGCCCCCGGGGGCCCGCCCGCGGCCGCCACGGCCGCCTCCGCCGTCTCCCAGGCAGCCTGGACGGTCGCATCGCCGATGACGACCTCGTGGACGTCGAGGCCACCGTTGACGAGGTGGAGCAGGACGGTCTCGCCGGGCACGAGGTCCACGGCCGACGGCAGGTACGAGTAGTCCTTGGCGATGATGTTGACCTCGCGCGGACGATCGGCCGTCCCGGGCACGATCGCCGGGGTCGCGACGGGCGCCGACGAGCAGCCCGCGGCCACGATGGCGGCGAGCACCGCGGCGGTCAGGACGCGGACGACCGGACGGACCGCCAGACGGGACAGCACGACACGGGTTCCGGCGGGGATCACGGCGGGAGTCTACGGCCTGCCTCCGCTTGACACCGCGGATGGCCCGGGGGCACAGTGCGGGCGATCGGTACGATCCTTGCGCACGACCCGATCCCGATCGCCGTGGATGCGTGGATGGAGGCGACGCGCGTCGTCCCCGCCCCGTGCCCGAGCTCCACTCCATCACCGCCCGCCATCGCGGTGCGGGCGTTGACCGAGGGAAGAGTTGGCCGACGCGACCCGACCCGGCGACCCGGTCCACCCCGGTGCAACCGCCCGATCGGCTGACGCTCCGGAGAGCTCCGCCGTCCGGCTCGAGGCCGTCCACAAGCGGTTCGGCGACGTCGAGGCCGTGGCCGGTGTGGACCTCGACGTCTTCGACGGGGAGTTCTTTTCGATGCTCGGCCCCTCGGGCTCGGGGAAGACGACGACCCTCCGGATGATCGCCGGGTTCGAGCTGCCGAGCGCAGGTCGGATCCTGCTCCACGGCCAGGATGTCAGCTCGCTCCCGCCGTACGACCGCGACGTCAACACCGTCTTCCAGGACTACGCGCTCTTTCCGCACATGACCGTCGGCGACAACGTCGGATATGGGCTGATGGTGCGCAAGGTCCCGAAGGACGAGCGACGGCGGCGGGTGGTCGACGCACTCGCGATGGTCCGGCTCGAGCACCACGCCGACCGCCGGCCGAGTCAGCTCTCGGGCGGGCAGCGCCAGCGGGTGGCGCTCGCGCGTGCGCTCGTGAACCGCCCCCGGGTGCTGCTCCTGGACGAGCCCCTCGGGGCGCTCGACCTGAAGCTCCGCCAGGAGATGCAGATCGAGCTGAAGAAGATCCAGAAGGAGGTCGGGATCACGTTCATCTACGTGACCCACGACCAGGAGGAGGCGCTCACGATGAGCGACCGCCTGGCCGTCTTCCACGGTGGTCGGATCGAGCAAGTCGGCACGCCTGCCGATGTCTACGAACGACCACGTACGGCCTTCGTCGCCGGGTTCGTCGGCGCCTCCAACCTCCTGGGCGGCGGGGCGGCCGAGGCGGTCCTCGGCCGACCGGGGACGTTCACCATCCGGCCCGAGAAGATCCGGCTGACCGGCGTCGAGGACGCGGTCGGTCCCGACGAGGGGACCGCGCTGGGACGGATCGACGAGGTCGTCTACCTGGGGTCGGATACCCGCTATCTGGTGACGCTCGACGCGGGCGCCTCGCTCGTGGTCACCCGTCAGAACCTGGACACGTCATCCATGGACGCACTCGCCCTGCAGGGCCGGCCCGTGCGGCTGGCCTGGAAGCGGGAGCACGCCTACGCGCTGGTCGACGAGACCCGCCACGGGAGCTGAGGGGGCATCGCGTCGGGACCGGAAGGGCCCGGAAGGAGGAGAGGAAACGATGACGATCCGGATGAACGGCAAGCGCTGGCTCGCGCCGCTGGCGATCGTGGCCCTGGTGTTCGCCGCGTGCGGCGGCGGCACGGCGACCACGGCGCCGTCGGCCACGGCCGCCGCCAGCCCGGCGGCCTCAGAGGCGGCGAGCGCATCGGCGGCGACCAGCCCGTCGGCAGCCGCCAGCCAGGGGGCGAACTTCGCGCCCGGCGCTGGGTACGGCTCGATGAGCCCGCTCAAGCCGGCGGTGGACCTGTCCACGGTCGGTGGCCAGGGCGAGGGAGCCCTGAACCTGATCATCTGGGGCGGCTACGCGGAGAGCGGCGCAAACGTCAAGGAATACGACTGGGTCAACCCGTTCACCGCGGCCACCGGCTGCAAGGTCAATGCCAAGACGGCCAATACGTCCGACGAGATGGTGACGCTGCTCCGACAGGGTGGGGGGACCGTCTACGACGGCGTCTCGGCGTCGGGTGACGCCACCCTGCGGCTGATCGCGAACGGGGACGTGGCGAAGATCGACCCGTCGACCATCCCGGGCTTCGCCGACGTCTCGCCGTTCCTCCAGAACGCGCCGTACTACACGGTCGGCGGCGACCACTACGGCGTGCCCCACGGCTGGGGTGGCAACGAGCTCATGTACAACACGAAGGCGGTGACGCCCGCCCCCACCAGCTGGGACGTGGTCTTCGACCCGGCCAAGGCGGCCGCCTACAAGGACAAGGTCACCGCCTACGACAGCCCTATCTACATCGCCGACGCGGCGTTGTACCTGAAGGCGCATCAGCCCGCGCTCGGGATCACCGATCCGTACGAGCTCACCCAGGACCAGTTCAAGGCCGCCGTCGACCTGCTCAAGCAGCAGCGCCCGAACGTGGGCAAGTACTGGGCCGCCTACACCGACGAGATCGACAACTTCAAGTCGGGGTCGACGGTCGTCGGGACGACGTGGCCGTACCAGTACAACACGCTCAAGGCCGAGAACGTGGACGTGGCGGTCACGGTCCCGAGCGAAGGGATGACCGGCTGGGCGGACACCTGGATGATGTCCGCGCATGCGCAGCATCCGAACTGCATGCAGAAGTGGATGGCCTGGATGCTGACCCCCGAGGTCCAGACCCAGGTCGCCGAGTACTTCGGCGAGGCGCCGGCGAACCCGATGGCCTGCAAGTACCTCGATGTCACCTATGCGTCGTACGGCATCAAGGACTTCTGCAACGCCTACGGGGTCACCGACCCGAACTTCTACAACCAGGTCAGCTTCTGGAAGACCCCGCTGCCGGACTGCGGCGATAGCCGCGGCCAACAGTGCGTCGACTACTCGGAATGGACGTCAGCCTGGACCGAGATCAAGGGCTGACACGCGGCCGATCGACGGGGCGGCCGGCAGCCACGGGCCGGGCCGGCCTCCCTGTTCGCTCGGTGACCGGGGCTGAGACGGGATGACGACGACCGCGCCAGGAGCGACGAAGGCGACACCGACGACCCGAGGACCGGGCCGGCGGGTCATGGCGTTCTTCCACCGCCACCGGCGACTCCAGCTGGCCCTCTTCCTGGTGCTGCCCATCGGGTGGCTGGGTGTCGTCTACCTGGGGTCGCTCCTGATCCTGTTCGTCTCGTCCTTCTGGTCGCTCAACCCGCTCACCTCGGCCATCGACCACACGTTCACGCTCAAGAACTACGAGAAGATCCTCACCGGCTCCGTCTACCACGTCATCGTGCTGCGCACGGTGGTGGTCGCGGCCGCGGTGACCCTGACGGACGTCGTCCTGGCCTTCCCGATCGCCTACTTCATGGCCCGGGTCGCCAGTCGGCGGGCCCGCGGCATCCTCCTCCTCCTGGTGGCCCTGCCCCTCTGGTCGAGCTACCTGGTCCGCGTCTACGCCTGGCGAGTGATCCTGGGTGACAACGGGCCGCTCGACTGGGCCTTCGGCGCGATCGGGCTGGGCCAGGTCGCGCCCGGATACTCGGACCTCTCGATGTGGATCACGTTCAGCTACCTCTGGCTGCCCTACATGATCCTGCCGCTCTATGCCGGCTTCCAGCGACTGCCGACGTCGCTGCTCGAGGCGTCGTCCGACCTCGGCGCACACGCCGCCTTCACGTTCCGCCGGGTCGTCCTGCCGATGGTCATGCCGGCCGTCATCGCCGGCTCGATCTTCACGTTCTCGCTGACGCTCGGCGACTACATCGTCCCGCAGCTCGTGAGCAACAGCCAGTTCATCGGCAACGTGGTCTACGCGAGCCAGGGCGTCGCCAACAACGTGCCCTTCGCGGCCGCCTTCGCCACGATCCCGGTGCTCATCATGGCCGTCTACCTGTGGGCCGCGAGCCGGCTCGGGGCGTTCGAGGCCCTGTGATGGCCGGACGAGGCAGTGGGCGCCTCCTGAAGGCCGCCGTGCTCTTCGTGATCCTGTTCCTGCACATCCCGTTCCTGATCATCGTCCTGTACGCCTTCAACGGCGACCGCGGCCAGTCGTGGCCGATCACGAACTGGACCACCCAATGGTTCGGGGCCGCATTCGACAACTCGAGCCTGCGGGACTCCATCGTCCTCTCGGTCGAGGCTGCGATCGGGGCGACGATCATCGCCGTCACGCTCGGGACCCTCGCCTCGTTCGCCGTCCATCGATTCCGGTTCTTCGGGCGCGAGACGATCTCGTTCATCCTGGTCCTGCCCCTGGCCCTGCCCGGGATCGTCACGGGCATGGCGCTGAATGCGACGATCAACGTGGGAGGGCTCCCGTTCGGGCTGCTGACGATCATCGCCGGCCACGCGACCTTCTGCGTCGTGGTGGTCTACAACAACGCGATCGCCCGGCTTCGGCGCGGCTCCAGGTCCCTGGATGAGGCATCCGCCGACCTCGGCGCGAGCCCCATCCAGACGTTCCGTCACATCACGGTCCCGCTTCTCCGTGGTGCGCTCTTCGCCGGCGCGCTGCTCGCCTTCGCGCTCTCGTTCGACGAGGTCATCGTCACGACGTTCACGGCCGGGACCCAGGCGACACTGCCGATCTGGATCCTCGACCACCTCCGGCTTCCGAACGAGCGGCCGATCGTCAACGTGGTCGCGGTGCTGATCGTGGTGGTGATGACGGTCCCGATCCTCATCGCCCAGCGACTGTCGGGCGAGGATGGGGCATCGCTGACCTAGCGTCGGGATCCGCGCCGGCCCGGGTGGTCCGCCAGGGCGACGACGGCCCGCGCCGATGCCGTCGTAGGGGGGACCACCCCGGGCGCCTCTCGCCAGCGACGACCGGCCTGGCCGTCCGGGCCGACCGGGTCCGTCGAACCGCCGACGGCCGCGACCGCGGCGAGCGCGAGGATGAGGATGGCGATCCGGGTCGAGCGACGCAGGGGCATGATCCGACTCCCGTCGTGCCCCTCGAGCGACTCGTGCGCGGCATCCGTGCTCGCGCCACCGGCCGGACGACCAGTCTCGCCGTCGGCGCTTAGCTGCGACTCACCTGGCCGGCCGTCACGGCCGGCCGGTCACATCGACGGGACGTAGTCCGGGTCGAGATACTTGGCCGGATCGTCCCGGAACTCGAGCAGGCAGCCCTTGCCGCAGAACCAGTAGGTCACCCCGTCGTGCTCGATCGACAGCTGCGAGGTCCGGGTATCCACCTGCATCCCGCAGACCGGGTCGGTGGCCATCGCCGCATCGGGCTGGTCGCGCATCGGATCGTCTCCCTGTCGCCGGATCTGTACTCCCCAGGAGTATACGCGGAGGGGAACGGCGGCTGCCCGCCGGGCGTAGCATCGATCCACGCACCCGAGACAGGAGCCGCCCGGATGGACCCCGACCGAGACCTCGCCGCCCGCGCCTCACTGCGGGCCGAGCAGGCACGCCTCCGAGCCGAGCTCGACGAGGTGGTGGACGCTCCCGGGCAGATGACCTACGGATCGCAGGCGGCCGCGGCCAGCCAGGTCTTCGCCCAGCAGCGGGACCTCGCCCTGCGCGAGAAGGCCGAGAAGGAGCTCGAGCTGGTCGATGCGGCCCTCGCCCGACTCGACGCCGGCACCTTCGGTCGCTGCCTGCGCTGTGGCGGGCCGATCGCGGAGGGCCGGCTCGAGGCGCTCCCCTGGGCCGCCTACTGCATCGCCTGCCAGAAGCTCGTCGGCGCGGGTCGATGAGTCTAGGGGCGACCCCCGAGCGACTCGTCACGATCGACGAGATCCGGGCGGCCGCCCGGCTCCTCGAGGGTGTGGCGGCCCGCACCCCGCTCGTCGGGTTCGGGCCTCCGGAAGGACGCCGGTTCCTCAAGGCGGAATCGCTCCAGCCGATCGGCGCCTTCAAGATCCGGGGCGCCTACGTGGCCGTCGCCGGCCTGGGTCCGGAGGCCAGGGCCCGCGGCGTGATCACCTACTCGAGCGGCAATCACGCCCAGGGGGTCGCCCGGGCGGCCCGGATCCTCGGGGTCCCGGCGATCATCGTCATGCCGTCCGACGCGCCGGCGATCAAGCGCGCCCGGGTGGAGGCCGATGGCGCCGAGGTCGTCGTGGTCGGTACCGCCAGCGAGGAGCGTCGGCTCGTCGCGGAACGGATCGCCGTCGAGCACGGCCTGTCGGTCATCCCTCCGTACGACGACGACCGGATCATCGCCGGCCAGGGGACCTGCGGACTGGAGATCATGGAGGACCTGCCGGACGTCGCCGCGGTCCTCGTGCCGATCGGCGGCGGCGGGCTGGCCAGCGGCGTCGCCGCCGCGGTCCGTGCCCTCCGCCCGGCGGCCCGGGTCATCGGCGTGGAGCCCGAGCTCGCGGCCGATGCCCGCGAATCGCTCGAGGCCGGCCGGATCGTGGAGTGGCCGGCGGAGCTGGTCGGCCGGACCATCGCGGACGGGACCCGGACGCAGTCGGTCGGGCGGCGGAACTTCGCCCACCTCACGGCCCTCCTCGACCGGATCGTGACCGTCTCGGAGGCCGAGATCGCCGCCGGGGTCCGACTGGCGGCCGAGGAATCGCGGCTCGTGGTCGAGCCGTCGGGCGCGCTCACCGTGGCGGCGCTCCGGTTCCGGGCGACCGAGGCCGGCCTCGACGGGACGGCCGGGCCCGTGGTCGCGGTGGTCAGCGGCGGGAATGTGGACCCGGACCGATACCGGGCCCTCCTGGCGAGCCCGCTGCCGGCCTGATCCTCGTCAGCCCTCGCTGCGCTCCCGGGCGACCCGGTCGGCCAGCACCGTCTCGCGCTCGCGGATCGCCGCCCGGGCCGCATCCTCCCGGGCGTCGGAGACCCTCGCCTCGCGCTCCTCCCGGCGCATCCAGCCCAGGACGATGCCCATGATCGCCGTCAGGAAGACGAGATCGCCGATGACCCACATCGCGGCGCCGGCCATCTGCTGGTCGGTCAGGACATCCGGGCCCCAGTCGCGGATCAGAGTGGCGTAGTGGGCGTACAGCGGAGCGGTCGCGCTGACGATGGCCAGCCCCAGGAACGAGTTCTGGGGCATCTGGAGGAACGTATAGAGGATCCGGACCGGCTCGCTCATCCGCCACGGGGTCGGGTCGAGGGCGACGACCGGCCACCAGAAAAGGCACCCCGTGACGAGGTACAGGAGGTGCTCCAGCTGGTGGACGGCCGGCTCCTCCAGGGACTGGTTGAACATCGGCGAGAAGTGGGTCCCCCACATCGTCAGGGCGAAGATGACCCAGGTGACGACCGGGAAGGTGATCGCCCTGACCGGCCACGAGTGGAGGACCGGCAGGATCACCCGCCGCCGGGTCTCGGGTCGGGAGACGCGCAGGAGCAGGGTGATCGGCCCCCCGAGAGCGAGGAGGGGCGGAGCGATCAGCGCCAGCAGGATGTGCTGGATCATGTGGTCCGAGAAGAGGGTCGTGTCATAGCGCTCGATGGGCGACTGGAGAGCCAGCCAGATCGCCCCCAGGCCGGCCAGCCAGCAGAGGTTCCGGATCGACGGGTTCGGGTTGCGCGGGTGAGCGCGGCCGACCTGACGGCTCGCCCACAGGTAGAGGAAGGCCGCCCACAGGAGCGGGATGGCCACGGTCGGGTCGAAGGACCAGGCGAGCAGAGTGTCGGGGAAGGCCGGGATGGGCCCGGGGGTGCCGTGCCCCAGGGCCGTCTCGGCGCGGGCCAGCCAGGTGACGGACGCCCCCGCGACCGCAAGGGTCGTCACGACCAGGCGGCCGATGCCCGGAAGCCGTCCGGGTCGGGGGAAGGGATCACCGGCCCATTCTGCCCGGGATCATCGGACCGGCCGCCGCGTCGCATCGGCCGGCGATACGGCCGCCGCACTGAGACGATCCGTCCGGCACGCGACCGCACAGGCGGCTATCATGTCGGCGGTCCTGTCCCTGGAGCCGGGGGTCCGGCGGAGGGCGCGGGCCACGACGGCGACCGTTCCCGGGTCCTGCTTCGTCCCGAGCAGCCACCCGCTCGAAGTTGTGAAGCACCGAGCCAACCGTTCCGAGGACACGATCCGATGTCGATGCCCAGGCTCCCGCGTTCGCGCCTCCGGACGCTGGTCGCCCTGATCGCCGCGACGATCCTCCTGGCCGGCTGCGATGCGATGCGTCCGCCGGTCGCGGTGACCGAGCAGGGCCAGTCGATCCGGGACCTCTACGACTTCGTGTTCCTGATCGCGGTCGGCGTCTTCGTCCTCGTCGAGGGGCTGATCATCATCGCGGTCATCCGCTTCCGTCGGCGCTCGACCGATACCGAGCTCCCGAAGCAGGTCCACGGCAACAACGCCCTCGAGGTCGTCTGGACGATCATCCCGACGGCCCTCGTGGCGGTCATGTTCGTCCTCTCGTTCATCACCCTCAACAAGGTGGATGCGGTCCAGGGCACCACGGATGTCCGGATCCGGGCGGTCGCGGCCCAGTTCCAGTGGTCCTTCCAGTACCTGTCGCCGGACGGCAACACGGTCCTCTTCGAGCAGCTCGCCCCGGAGATGGACGTCCCGGCCGGCAAGGTGGTCCACCTGAGCCTCCGCTCGAACGACGTCATCCACGCGTTCTACGTGCCCCAGTTCCTGTTCAAGCGTGACGTGGTCCCGGGTCGCGAGAACACGTTCGAGTTCACCGTGAACCCGACGGACGCCGGCCAGACGTTCCGCGGCCAGTGCGCCGAGCTGTGCGGGACCTATCACGGGGCGATGCTGTTCACGGTCAAGGCGCTCAGCCCGGCCGACTACGACAGCTGGCTGGCCGCCCAGATCGCGAAGGCGAAGGCCACCCCCGCGCCATCGGGGAGTGCCGGCGCCGCCGTCCCGGCAGCGGTCACCCTGGAGCTGGCCGCCAAGGACGTCGCGTTCGACCAGAGCACCCTCGAGGCTCCGGCCGACAAGCCGTTCGCGATCCATTTCCAGAACAACGATGCCTCCGTCAAGCACAACGTCGTGATCAAGGACGGCACGGGCAAGGAGGTGTTCACGGGGGACATCTTCCCGGGCGTCGATGCCAAGACCTACTCCGTCCCGGCCCTGGCGGCCGGCTCCTACACCTTCTCCTGCTCGGTCCATCCGACGATGACCGGCACGCTCACGGTCAAGTAAGGAGCCCTGATGGCGACGACCGCCCTGACGCCAGCCGCCACCGGAGCCCGCTCTGGCCTGTACGACTGGCTGACGACCACCGACCACAAGAAGATCGGGATCCTCTACCTCGGCAACTCGTTCCTGATGTTCTTCGTCGGTGGGCTCCTGGCCCTCGTCGTCCGGCTGGAGCTCGCCGCCCCGGGCATGCAGTTCGTCAAGGAGAGCACCTACAACCAGGCGTTCACGATCCACGCCTCGCTGATGCTCTTCCTGTTCATCATCCCGGTCCTGGCCGGCTTCGGGAACTACTTCGTGCCGCTGATGATCGGCGCCCCGGACATGGCCTTCCCCCGGATCAACGCCCTGTCGTTCTGGATGCTGCCCCTGGCCGCGATCATGATCGCCAGTGGCTTCCTCACCAGCTCGGGGGCCGCGGCCGCCGGCTGGACCAGCTACCCGCCCCTCTCGGAGGCGAAGTATTCGGGGGTAGGTGAGGACCTCTGGATCATCGGGGTCATCCTCATCGGGACCAGCTCGATCCTCGGCTCCGTCAACTTCCTCGTCACGATCTTCAAGATGCGCGCGCCCGGGATGACGATGTTCCGGATGCCGATCATGGTCTGGACGATGCTCGTGACCTCGATCCTGGTCCTCATGGCCACCCCCGTCCTGACCAGCGGGCTGATCATGCTGTTCATCGATCGGAACTACGGCGGCCACTTCTTCGACCCGGCGAACGGCGGCAACGCGATCCTCTGGCAGAACGTGTTCTGGTTCTACTCCCACCCGGCGGTCTACATCATGGTCCTGCCGGCGATGGGGATCATCAGCGAGATCCTGCCGGTCTTCAGCCGCAAGCCGCTCTTCGGCTACAAGGCCTTCGTCTTCGCGACGGCCGGGATCGGGGCCCTGGGCTTCTCGGTGTGGGCCCATCACATGTTCACGACGGGGGCGGTCTACCTGCCCTTCTTCAGCTTCATGACCTTCCTCATCGCCATCCCGACCGGGGTGAAGATGTTCAACTGGATCGCCACGATGTGGGGCGGCCAGCTGCGCTTCGACACGCCGCTCCTGTACGCCCTCGGGTTCATGACGATGTTCCTCATCGGCGGGATCAACGGCGCGTTCAGCGCCGCGGTGCCGGTGGACTTCGCCCTCCACGACACGTACTGGGTGGTGGCCCACCTCCACTACGTCCTGTTCGGCGGGTCCGTCTTCGGGGTCTTCGCCGGGATCTACTACTGGTTCCCGAAGATGTTCGGCCGGAAGCTCAACGAGACGCTGGGCAAGATCCAGTTCGTGCTCATGTTCATCGGCTTCAACCTGACCTTCTTCCCGATGCACATCCTGGGCCTCGAGGGGATGCCCCGGCGGATCGCCAACTACGCCCCGGAGACCGGCTGGCAGAGCCTCAACCTGCTGGCCACGATCGGCGGCTTCACGATCGCCCTGAGCATGCTGCCGTTCATCTGGAACGTCTTCATCACCCTGCGCAGCGGTGAGCCCGCCGGCGACGACCCGTGGGAGGCCAACACCCTCGAGTGGGCGACCTCCTCGCCGCCGCCGCCCTACAACTTCGACCGGATCCCGGAGATCCGCTCGGAGCGCCCGGTGTTCGACCAGCGCCACGGCCGACCGGAGGGGGCCCACTGATGGCCGTGACCCCGAGCGCCCTGACCACCGCGCCGGCCGCGACCGGACACGTCCGCGAGGGCGGGATCAGCAACGTCGTCCTGGGGATGGCCCTGTTCATCACCAGCGAGGTGATGTTCTTCGCCGGGTTGTTCGCCGCCTACTTCAACGTCCGGGCCCAGGCGCCGGCCTGGCCGCCGAAGGAGTTCGTCGGGTTCCTCGAGTGGCTGCCCACGGCCGAGGAGATCATCCCGGTCGTCACGGTCGCGACCATCCTCCTGATCCTGAGCTCGGTGACCTGCCAGATGGCGCTGCGGGGGATCGCCCGGGGCGACCATCGCGCCCTCGTCCGAGGGATCGCGGTCACCTTCGTCCTCGGCGCCACGTTCATCGTGATGCAGGGCTTCGACTACCTGATGCTCTACAGCAAGGGCCTGCGTCTCGACTCCGGGCCGTACGGGACCACGTTCTACACGCTGACGGGGTTCCACGGGGCCCACGTCATCGCCGGGCTGGTCATGCTCGGGGTGGTGCTCTATCGCTCGATGACCGGCCAGTTCTCCGCGAAGCACCACGACATGGTCCTGGCGACCGCGCTCTACTGGGACTTCGTCGACATCGTCTGGATCGTCCTGTTCTCGGTGCTGTACATCATCCCGAACGCGGCCTGAGGAGGATCCCATGGACCATCCGGTCGCCCGTCCCCGCAACGCGGCCCTCGTGGGCCTGGTCTTCGCGGTCATCGGGATCGCCTACGCCGTCGGCTCGAGGGCCTGGTTCGGCGCGGTCGACATGGTCGGCACCACGCTGATCTTCGCCCTGGCCATCGCGATGGGCATCGCGGCCTGGGTCCTCGCCGCCTACTCGCCGCGCGGCTGAGCGCCTCGCGACCGCCGGCAGCCCAGGAACCAGCCGACCGATGGAACAGCTCTGGAACAACGTCCTGGGCCTGACCTCGCTGTTCATCCTTCCCGACTGGGGATCGCTGATCGCGCTCATCCCCGTCGGGATCCTGCTGCTCATCGTCCTCTTCCTCGCCTGGCTCGGCTGGCGGACCACGACCCTCGGGCCGAAGCGTCGAGGTCCCGGCCGGGTGAAGCCGGCGCCGCCCCCGGGCATCCACATGCCCGGGCCGTCGATCGCTCCGCTCTTCGCGGCCGTGGGCGCGGCGCTCCTCCTGTTCGGGCTGGTGGTCGGTCCGGTCGCGGTCTTCCTCGGCGTCGCGGCGCTGGTCCTGGCGCTCCTCTACTGGGGCTCGGAGTCCATGCGCGAGTACGACGCCCTGGCCGGCGGCCGGACGATGCTGCCGGCGGTGGTCCACGGCGGACCGCCGCCCGGCGTCCACATCCCGGCGCCATCCTTCCGCCCGTTCCTCGCCGCGGTCTCCACGGCGGTGCTCTTCCTCGGCCTCGTCATCGGTGGCTGGATGGTCGCGGTGGGTGTGGCCATGCTGGTGATCACCCTGGTCGGCTGGCTCCGCGACGCACGCGCCGAGTACGTCCTCGCCGAGCACGCGGACGTCACCGGCCACCTCGATGCGCTGCCCGTGCCGAAGGTGCCGAGCGGGACGCTCTGGCTCTTCGGTGGGCTGTTCGTGTTCGGGCTCATCCTGACGAGCGGCATCCTGCCCCCGAAGTCCTCGAGCGGCGCCCCCGCGGGGGCGGCGTCACCGGCGCCGGGCGGCTCGGGTGCGGTCGCCAGCGCGAAGCCGGACCGGGCCACCCCACCGGCCGCCGACCTGGCCGTGAGCGCCAAGGACATCCAGTACGACACCTCCACCCTGACGGCGACCGCCGACAAGCCGTTCACGATCGGCTTCGCCAACAACGATCCGTCGATCCCCCACAACATCGACATCGTCGACGGAGCCGGGACGGTCCTGTTCGAAGGCGAGACGATCAACGGCGTCGCCACCATCGTCTATTCGGTACCCGCGCTCAAGGCTGCGACGTACACGTTCAAGTGCAAGTGGCACCCGAACATGGTCGGCCAGCTCACCGTCCAGTAGGCAGGCGATCGCCACGACCGGGAACGCCCGACCCCAGCGACCTCCCTCCCCCTCGGCGACCCGTGTCCTCGCGCTCCTCCTCGTGGTGACGCTCCTCGCGGCCTGCGGCGGGGGGAGTCCGTCGGCGGGGGGTGGCGCCGGGGCCGGCGACCCGGCACCGGCCCTGGCCGGCACGACCCTCGAGGGCAAGCCGTTCGATCTCGCGGCGCTCAAGGGCCGCCCGGTGATCGTCAACTTCTGGGCCTCGTGGTGCGTCCCCTGTCGGGACGAGTTCCCGCTCTTCAAGGACGCCCTGGTGAAGGGCGCCGCGAGCGACCTCGCGATCGTGGGAGTCGTCTTCAACGACGACGATGCGGCGGCGCGCACGTTCCTCGCCGACGCCGGCGCCGGCTGGCCCAGCGTGTCCGACCCCGACGGGAAGCTCGCCAGGGCCTGGAAGGTCGTGGCCCCGCCCCAGACCTACTTCATCGACCGCGACGGGACGATCCGCTCGCGACAGATCGGCCAGGTGACGGAGACGGATCTCCAGCGCCAGCTGGACGCGATCCTCAAGTGACCTCGCCCGGGCCGGCGATCGTCGTCCGAGGGCTGCGCAAGCGCTACGGTGGGCGGGCGGTGGTCGACGGCATCGACCTCGACGTGCGGGCCGGCTCGATCACGGCGCTCCTCGGCCCGAACGGCGCGGGCAAGACGACGACGGTCGAGATCCTCGAGGGCTACCGGTCGCCCGACGAGGGATCGGTCCGCGTGCTCGGCCTCGATCCTACCCGCCAGGCCGGCGAGCTCCGGACCCGGATCGGCCTGATGCTCCAGGGTGGCGGGATCTACCCGCAGGCGAAGCCACGCGAGATCCTCCGCCTGTTTGCCCGCTTCTACCGCGATCCGCTCGACCCCGATGCACTGCTCGAGACGGTCGGCCTGGCCGATGTCGCCAACACTCGCTACAAGGTCCTCTCGGGCGGTCAGCGCCAGCGGCTCGGCCTGGCCCTCGCGCTCGTCGGCCGACCCGAGCTGGTCCTGCTCGACGAGCCGACGGCCGGGATGGACCCGGCGGCGAAGGCGTCCACCAGGACGACGATCGTCGGCCTGCGCGATGTCGGGGTCACCGTCCTCCTGACGACCCACGAGCTGGCCGACGTGGAGCTCATGGCCGACGCGATCGCGATCGTCGACCGGGGCCGGATCGTCGCCTCGGGGACGGCGGCCGAGCTGGCGGCCGGCGCCGAAGCCCGACTTCGCTTCCGCATGGCCACCGCGCTCGACGAGACCGACCGGGCCGGGCTCGGCTCGGTCCTCGGCGGGACACTGACCGAGGACGGTGCCTCGGGCCGCTACCGGCTCGAGGGCCGATCGCCCGACCCGGCACTCCTGGCCGGGCTCGCCGACTGGTGCGCCGAGCGGGCGATCCTCCTGGCCGAGGTGCGCACGACCGGCGCCACCCTCGAGGAACGCTACCTGGAGCTGACCGGGGATCGTGGCGCCGAGGAGGAACCGTGAGCGCGGCGGCCGACCCGGGCACGGTCGCCCGGCGAGGCAACGCTGCGTCGCGGCGCCAGGCGACCCTCGCCCAGGTCGGGATGGAGATCCGGCTCCTCGGTCGACGGGGCGAGAACCTCGTCGTCACCTTCGTCATCCCGCTCGTCCTGCTCGGCTTCTTCTCGCTCGTCCCGGCGATCGACCGGGGCGGAGTGACGTTCCTCGTCCCCGGGATCCTGGCCCTGTCGATCATCTCGACGAGCTTCGTGAACCTGGGGATCTCGACCGCGTTCGAGCGGTCCTACGGCGTCCTCAAGCGGCTCGGTGGGTCGCCGCTCTCGCGCTCCGGCCTGCTCGTGGCCAAGATCGTCACGGTGCTGCTCGTCGAGGTCGTCCAGGTCATCCTGGTGGTGGGACTGGCGACCGTGGCGTTCGGCTGGACGGTGGGCCCGGAGGCGAACGCCCTCGTCTGCCTGGCGGCGTTCGCTCTCGGGACGCTGGCCTTCGCCGGGCTGGCCATGCTTATGGCCGGGACGCTCCGGGCGGAGGCGACCCTGGCCCTCGCCAACGGCCTCTTCCTCGTCCTGCTCCTGCTCGGCGGGGTGGTCCTGCCCCTCGACCACCTGCCGGGGCCCCTGGCGGGCCTCGCCTCGATCCTGCCGGCGGCGGCCCTGTCGGAGGCGCTCAGGATCGGTCTCGGGGCGGCACCCGGAGACCCGTCCGGGCCCCTGGCGATCCTGACGGGCTGGGGCCTGGTCACGTCCCTCATCGCGGTCCGGACCTTCCGCTGGGAGTGACCGGGCGTCACCGGGGCGTGGCTGACGCGCCCTAGCACATCCCCGCGGTGATGAGCTGGCCGATCAGCAGCAGCACCATGATGATGCCCCGGCCGGCCGCCGCCTCCGGAGCCACCAGCCCGATCCCGTAGGACAGGGCTCCGAATGCGGCCGCGGGCACATTGGGCGGGGCGACGAAGGCGCCCAGCGCGGCCACCCCCGCGCCGTACACGTCGGCTCCGACACAGCGGTAGTACGGGACGGTCCCGACGCCCGGGTTCAGCATGAGGCAGGCCGACGAGATCAGGGCCAGGGCATAGCCGATGAAGGCGAGGACCATCTCGCCGTCGTCGTCGGGGACCAGGCAGTCGAGGAACTTCCCGCCCGCTCCGCCGCGACCGTCCTCGCCGACCGCCGTCGCGGATCCGGTGTCCGGGTCGACCACCCACATCGCCGCCACCTCGCCGGATGCCGGGACGAGGCGGTGATGGTCGTCGTACTCGGTCAACAGCGGCGTCAGCCGAAGGCGCTGCTCGGCCGTCCAACCGGGCACGGCGTCGACCGCAGTGAACGCGGGGAGACAGACCAGGGGCAGGTCGCCGAGGGAGTGGACCGCGCTCGCAGGGAAGATCTGACCCTCGCGGACGCTCGAGCCCAGCGTGGCCTGCATCGCGGCCCGGAACGCCGCGACCGGGTCGGGGCCGACTCCGCGAGCGATGTTGAGAGCGGGCACGACATCGGCCAGCCCGACGATGCCCGGCGCCCGGCCCGTCTCGGTCAGGATGGTGACCCGGAGCCCCGACGGGCTCGCGGCCAGGGGCGTCGCCTCCGCCAGAACGGACTCGGTCAGGGCGGCGACCGGAGCCGGGAAGCGACGCCAGCCCGAACCGGCGGCGACGATCGCCGGCGGGCCGCCCGGCCAGGCCGCCTCGACCGGCTCGACCGTGAGGACGGCGCCGATCACGTCGTCGAGCAGGTGCGCGGTCGTCGGCGAGCCGGGTTCGAAGCTGATCGTGTGGAGGCTGTTCAGCGCCGCGCTGGCCGCCTCGATCGCGGCGGCGTCGGAGGTGTCCTCGGGGATGCCCCGAGCCGAGGCCCGCACGCCGGCCAGCCTCCGGACGGCCTCGTGGTCGCCGACCCGGATGGTCAGGTAGACACCGGCGATCCCCGAGGGAGCGGCCCGGTCGACCTCGGCCGGGACCGCGTAGCCCAGCTTCAGCGGCGCGGCCCCCGCACCGACGATCGCCACGCCGACCGCTCGGGTCGAGGGGCCGTCAGGCGCGGCCCGGTAGCGCAGCCGGTAGTTGGCCCGGGCGGTCCGCTCGACCTGGTCCCTGACGAAGGCCTCGAGACGCCCCCCGAAGTCACCGGCGGTCATGTCCAGTCGGGGGCCTGCTCCGATGGCGAGGATCGCCGCGGTGGTGGCCTTGTCGACGTTTCCCAGGGGCAGACAGGCGACCGGGACGGCGCTCGCCCGCAACCGTCGCTGGAAGGCGGGGATCTGGTCGGGCAGATCGTGTGCCTCGTTGTCGCTGACCAGGAGGACCGCCGACGCTCCGGAGGCCGGGACGGCGTCACCAAGCGTCGTCCAGACGTCGGAGTTCGAGACCGTCGAGGCGAGGGCCGCCGCCAGGGCGGTCGGCTCCGGCGCGATCCATCCGCCGTCACGCGCGTGGTCGCCAACACCGATCACCTGGACCACGAACGGGGACGCCTGAGCAGCCCGACCCAGGGCGGCGGCGATCCCCGCCTCGAGCGCAGCCTTCTTCTTCGGCGTCCCGAGCGCCGAGGTGACGCTGCCGCTCGTGTCATAGACGACCAGCACCCGGACCTCCCTGGGCGCCGTGTTGGCGATGAGGGTCACGGGTCGCACCTGACCGTCCTCGGTGACCGCGAAGTCGGCGGCGCTGAGCCCGTCGACCGCCGACCCGTCCGAAGCCTGTGCCGCGACCCACAGCTCGATCTCCGGGAACGCGGCGGCGTTCACCCGCCCGGCCACCGTCGCGACCCGCTCGCCGGCCCCCGGTCCGGCCGGGTCGACGAGCGGACCGAGCGGACCGACGAGCGACCCGGGTCGGTCGGGCGACGGCGTGAAGACCCCGCCTGCGCTGCTCAGGAAGTCGCCCAGGGCCAGGGGCTGCGTGTCGCCGAGCGGCTCGCTCGTCTCGAGCCGGAGGACCGGCTGTCGGATGACCGCCGACTCCAGGCTCCTGCCGACCGCCTCCGTCGGGGTCCCCGGACCGGGGAACCCCAGGACGAGCGCCCGGCCCGCCACCTCCGCGGCGGACCACTCCGCCCGAAGCACCTCGTGGAGGACCGTTCGGTCCAGGGTGGCTCCGGCAGGCGGGTTGAGCGCGACCGACACGCCGACCGATACGCGCGGGATGACGGTCTCGCTCGCCCCGAACATGCCGTCGGGCGCCTGGCCGAGCACCGGCCGGTCCCCGAGCGCGGTGGCCCACTGGGTCCGACCCCCGTGGTCGAACTCGACGATCGGGATCGCCTCGGGCAGCCCCGGCCCGGTCAGGCGAGCCGTCCTGAGCTCGGCCGGCAGCGCGGACAGGATGCGCTCCGTGGTCGTCTCGACGAGGGCTCCGGCCGGGTCGTGACCGACGTCCAGTGCCGGGTGAGCCCGGTCGACGACGTCCCAGAGCGCCCCGAGCGCGGCCAGGTCCGGCCCGAAGACCGGCGCCGCCAGCGCCGCACCGGGGTACGACGACGGGCGCGGCATCCGCATCACCCGCCCGGTGATCCCAGCTCGGCCCAGGAGATCGACCAGGAGATCGGCCCGCTCACGCAGCGTGCCGGATCCCGAGCGCAGCGCGCCGCGCGCTCCCCAGCGGGCGTCGGTGGTCGGGTCGGCGGTGGACGACGTGGCCGGCAGGATCGCGATGCGATCGCGGACGAACTCCACGATCCGGGCAGGGTCGCCGGTGGCGACGGCGGCCGCCGCCGCAGCTCCGAGGTGATCCGGGCTGGCCTGGATGATCGTGCGCAGCTGGCGGATGAGGTCGTATCGGCCCTGGGCCGCCGGACTCCCGTTCGCCGCCTGGGACGCGTCACCCGAGGCGACCGGACCGGTGCTCGCCGGTCCCCCGGTCGCAGACGGCCGGGGCTCCGATGGCGCGCACGCCGCGAGCGCCCCGGCGGCGGTCAGCGAGCCGAGAAGCGCCAGGAACCTCCGCCGGTCCATCTCGAGCTGGAGCAGCCGTCCCCCCGGATCGCGCCTCACCTCGGGTCTCGGTTCACGAGTGGGACGCTCCACTGCCTGTCTCCTGGCGGCGCTGAGACCGGGGACTCAGCTCAGCTGAGCGTCGACCGATCCGACGGACCGTACCACGCCCCGGTCGCCGAGATCCTGAGGTCGCGCCCGACAGTCAGGCCGTTTCCGACAAGGAAGAACCCCGGGTGGTCGGGACCCGGGGTTCGGACAAGAGTCTTGGTTGCGGGGGACGGATTCGAACCGCCGACCTTCGGGTTATGAGCCCGACGAGCTGCCGCTGCTCCACCCCGCGAAGGGACTATACCACAGGCCCCCGGCGGCCCTCGCCTGGAGCGAGGTCGGACGCGATCAGGCGGGCGCCGGGAGTCCCTCGTTCGCGCGAGCGGCGAGCGCAGCCCGCCAGACCTCCAGTGCCGCCGGCCACCACGCGTCGATGACCTCCTCGGACCCGTACCAGCGATGGCCCGCGCCGGGCGCGTGGGCCGCGTCGTCGAGGACGATCTGCCGGGTCCCGGGCAACAGGGCAGCCTCCAGCGGGATGAGCCCGTCACCCTCGATGACCGCCGGGTACGGCGGAGGCAAGACCTGCTGGTAGAACCGGCGCGCCATCCGCTCCTGACCGTTGACCTCGTCGCCCTCCCGCCCGACCAGCCAGCGCGACCCGACCGCGAGGTACCCGACCCGCGGCGCCCAGAACGCGCCCGGGACGTGCTCGTTGGCGAACGTCGCGCTCCCGGTGCCCTTCCAGCGGGTCGGGTCGGCCTCCATGGCGTTGATGTGTGGCGAGCCCAGCGACACGATCGCCCCGATCCGCCGGGCGCCCGCGAAGCGACGACCCTCGTACGGTTCGGTGGCGGTCAGCACTCGGGCCACGACGCCGCCCGCCGAATGGCCCACGACGAGGAGCGGGATCCCGTCCGCTTCCTCCACGGCCTTGAGCAGGGCTCGCGCCGCCCGGGTGGCGATCGGACCGCCGCCCCGACGGATCGACAGGACCCAGTCCTGGGTCCAGATCGGGGCGACGACCACCTGTCGAGCACCACGCTCGAGGAGTCGTTCGCGGAACGGCCCGTAGATCGGCGGCGAGCTCAGGAAGCCGCCGAGGAGCAGGACGGTGGGATCGGTCGGGTCCCGGCGGTCGGTCGCCGGCGCGGCGTGGATCGGCTCGGCGGTCACGTGGGTCCCTTCGAACGAGCGGTGGCGGAGAGGATACCGGTCCCGCGGCCGGCGACCGGCCGGACCGGATCAGGCGTCCGCGGTCAGGCTCTGCTCGGCGTCAGTCGGGGCGGGCTCTCGAGAGGTCCCCGGATGCCCCATCGCGGCGATCCGCCGACCGCCGATGACGAGGCCGATGACCAGCGTCCCGAGCATCGTCACGACGAAGAACCAGAACGGCAGCCGGATGTCCATCGCGGCCAGACCGCCCGCCACGAGGGCCGAGACGATGAACCCGAGGGTCCCGGCGGCACCGAACAGGCCCTGGGCCGTGGACGAGCGGCCGGCCGGGCTGCCCGCCGCCACCACGGCGTACAGGGCCGGGAAGCTGATCGCGAAACCGCTTGACTCGAAGAAGACGAGCGGCACCGCAAGGAGCGGTTCGCGGATGATCGTGTACGCGATCCCGCTGCATGGCGACCATGATCGTGCCGATGACGATGAACGGCAGGCTCCCACGGCGGTCGACGTAGCGGCCGGCGACCGGCGAGAAGAGGAGGATCGGCAGGGCGAAGGTCGCGAAGGTCGCCCCGATGAGGTCGAGCCCGGCGCCCAGCGAGGTGAGGAAGAGCGACCAGACGACCTCGTAGGTGCCCTGCCCGACGGCTCCCCCGGCGTTGATCACGAGCGCCGCGATGAGCAGCCGGTTGGCCAGCGAAAGCGGCCGACGCTCGGCCGGTGCGGGGTCGTCGCCCGCGGCCGGGGCCACCCGATGCGTTCGGGCCGGCGCCGCGGAACTCCGCGACGCCCTCGGCCGGGATCCCGGTGCGGGCGGCGATCCGCGGTCGCTCCCGAACCGTAGCGGCGAGGATGACCCCCGCGACGGCCGAGCCCGACCGAGGCCATCAGGAACACGACCTGCTCGTTGCCGGCCAACCCCGCGAAGAGCGCCCCGAGGGCCGGCCCGAACAGGAGCCCGCCCATCTGGGCGGCCCCGTAGAGCCCGAACGCTTCGCCCTGGCGCTCCCGTGGTGTGGCGTCGACGAGGTAGCCGCGGGCGGCGGGGTCGTAGGCGGCGGTCGCCAGGCCGGCCAGCGCGCGCAGGACGACGAAGGCCGCGGCACCGCTCGCGAGGAGCGGCAGCGGGATCACGACGGCGTTCGCCAGGAGCGCGACGACCATGATCGGCTTGCGAGCGGTCCGGTCGGCGATCCAGCCGAAGACCGGCTCGGCGATCAGCCGGGCTGCCGGCCAGGCGGCGACGATGAGGCCGAGCGTTGCGAAGTCGATCCCCTGGGAGGTCAGGTAGAGCGGCAGGACGGGCAGGAAGGCGCCGAACCCCAGCCAGACGACGAACTCCGCGAGGAACAGGGGCAGGATCGGCTGCCACTGGGTCAGCCATGCGCTCGTTCGGGACGCGAAAGGGACCGGCATCGGGGCTCTCGGACGACGGGTGGGAGGTCATGGTAGCGGGGCCGACCGGGCTGGACGGGCGCCATCGCACGGCCCGGGACGGCGCCGAGGTCCGGAGGTCCCGAGCCAGGTGACCTTCGCCACTGGCCAGCCCGGCGCCGCGCGACGGACCATCGGGCGTGGAGGAGGTCCGATGACCCGCGCCCTCGTGGTCCACCAGGACTCGGTGATCGCCGAGTACGAGCTCGCGTCGCTCGCCTCGCTCGGCTACACCGTGGAAGTCTGTCGCGGCCCGGACGTGCTCGCCTGCCCGCTGCTGGCCGGTCGGCCGTGCATCCGGACCGAGCGAGCCGACATCCTGGTCTACGACCTGGCCTCGCTCCGCCACGAGCGCGGCGAGACCCAGCTCGTCGACGAGCTCCGGGCGCTCTACGCGGACAAGCCGCTCATCGTGGTGACCGGCGACGCCGAGAGCGGCGGGCTCGATCCGATCGAGCTGGCGGAGGGGATCATCCGCCTCGACGGGCCGATCACCGCCGAGCGGCTCGACCTCGTCATCGCTGAGGCCCTCGTCACCCCCTGACGCGGGGTCGGATCCGGCCGGGTCCGGGTACCCTTCGGCGATGGACCTCGCCTCGCGCTGGAGCCTGGATCCCGACGTCATCTTCCTGAACCACGGATCCTTCGGCGCCTGTCCCCGGGAGGTCCTGGCCGTCCAGGCGGCCCTGCGCGACCGCCTCGAGGCCGAGCCGGTCCGCTTCCTCGCCCGCGAGCTCGACGACCTTCTCGCCGAGGTCCGGGTGGTCCTCGGCCGGTTCGTGGGCGCGGACCCCGATGACCTCGCCCTCGTCCCGAACGCCACGGCCGGCGTGAACACCGTCCTGCGGTCGCTCCGCTTCGCGCCGGGCGATGAGCTGCTCACCCTGGACCACGAGTACAACGCTGCCCTCAACGCCCTGCGCTTCACGGCGGACCGCGATGGGGCGCAGGTCGTCGTCGCCAAGGTCGGGTTCCCGATCGCCGGCCCGGGGACGGTCGTGGAGGCGCTGCTCGCCGCCGTCACGCCGCGGACCCGGCTGGCGATGGTCAGTCACGTGACCAGCCCGACCGCCCTCATCCTGCCGGTCGGCGAGATCGTCGCCCGGCTCGCCGAGCGCGGGGTGGATACCCTCGTCGACGGCGCGCACGCCCCGGGGATGATCCCGCTCGACCTGGCCCGCCTCGGCGCCGCCTACTACACCGGGAATGGGCACAAGTGGCTGTGCGCCCCGAAGGGGACCGGGTTCCTCCACGTCCGCCGCGATCGCCAGTCGGCGGTCCGGCCGCTGGCCATCTCGCATGGCGCGAACGCCCGTCCTGACGGCCGCTCGCGGTTCCGGATGGAGGCGGACTGGACCGGGACCGCGGACCCGACCGCCCATCTCTCGATCCCTGCGGCGATCGCCTTCGGAGCGTCGCTCCGGCCGGGGGGCTGGCCGGCGACGATGGAGGCCGACCGGGAGCTGGTCCGGATCGGTCGCGACCGGCTGTGCGCCGCCCTGGGGATCGCCCCGCCGGCGCCGGATGAGATGCTCGGGTCGATGGTCGCCATCCCGATCCCCGGACCGGTGGCCGAGCCCGACCGCGACCCCCTCGGGGCGCGACTCTTCGAACGTCACCGGATCGAGGTCCCGGTCGGTGGCTTCCCGGTGCCGGCCGCGCTCGACCCGGGGCGGGTCCCGGATCGGAGGATCGTGCGGATCTCCGCCGCGCCCTACAACCGCCCCGATGAGTACGAGCGGCTCGCCGAGGCGCTCCGGTTCGAGCTCGATGAGGAGGCTACCCTTCGGGGACGCGACGGGCGATGATGCGCCGATGACGGCTCGGTGCGATGCCTGTGGCACGGCGAACCCGGCGACGTCGCGGTTCTGCGGCGGATGCGGCAGCCCGCTCGGAGCTCGCTGCCCGGCGTGCGGGCAACCGGTCCTCCGCGAGTTCCGGTTCTGCGGCTCGTGCGGCTCGCCGACCGCCCCGTCGATGCCGGGCGACGCGGCGGGGCAGCCCGGCGGCCCGGTCCGTGAGCCGCGGCCGGACGGGTCGGGCCCGCCGAGCGCGCCCGTCGCCGAGCGCCGGCACGTCTCGATCCTGTTCGTGGATCTCGTGTCCTTCACCGCCCTGGCCGAGGGGCGCGATCCGGAGGAGGTCCGCGACCTCCTCGAACGCTACTTCGCCACCTGCCGATCGATCATCGCCCGGTATGGCGGCACGGTCGAGAAGTTCATCGGCGACGCGGTCATGGCGATGTGGGGCGCTCCGGTCGCCCACGAGGACGACGCCGAGCGGGCGGTCCGAGCGGGCCTCGACCTGGTCGCGGCGGTGGCGACGCTGGGTGGCGAGCTCGGGTTGGCGGACCTCGCGGCGCGGGCCGGGGTCGTCAGCGGGGAGGCGGCCGTGACCGTCGGCGCGGTCGGCCAGGGCATGGTCGCCGGCGACGTCGTCAACACGGCATCCCGGCTCCAGGCCTCGGCCCGGCCCGGGACGGTCCTCGTCGACGACACCACCCATCGGGTCACCGCGGGATCGATCGCGTTCGAGCCGGCCGGCGACCGGACGCTCCGGGGCAAGCGCCAGCCGATCCAGGCCTGGGAGGCCGAACAGGTGGTCGCCCTCCGGCGTGGGGCGGGGCGGGGCGAGCTGCCGGAGGGACCGCTGGTCGGCCGCGACGGCGCGTTCACGATCATCAAGGAGCTGCTCCATTCGGTCCGCGAGGAGCGGGCGGTCCGGATGGTGACGGTGTTCGGCCAGGCCGGCGTCGGCAAGAGCCGGCTCATCTGGGAGCTCGAGAAGTACGTCGACGGGGTGGTCGAGCGGATCCTCTGGCATCGCGCCGGCTCGCCGGCGTACGGCGAGGGCCTCGCCTTCCGCGCCCTCGCCGACATGGTCCGTCACCGGACCGGCATCGTCGAAGGCGACCGCCCGGCCGCCAGCCGTCGCCGCCTGGCCACCGCCCTCGCCGAGACGATCTCCGACGAGGCGACCCGCGAATGGGTGCGACCCCATCTCAGCGCGCTCCTCGGCCTGGGGACCGCCCCCGGTGGGGAGCGCGAGGAGGTCTTCGCCGCGTGGCGGACGTTCTTCGAGCGGCTCGCCGACCGGGGGACCACGGTCCTCGTCTTCGAAGACCTCCACTGGGCCGATGCGGGGCTCCTCGACTTCGTGGAGCACCTCGCCGAGCACGCCGCCTCGCGGCCGATCCTCATCCTCGCCGTCGCCCGCCCCGAGCTCCTCGAGCGTCGGCCCGGTTGGGGGTCCGGGCGCCGCGACCATGTGCGCCTGACCCTCGATCCCCTGCCGGCGAACGAGATGTCCGAGCTCCTCGACGGGCTCGCCCCGGGTCTGCCCGGCGACCTCGCCGAGCGGATCCTCGACCGGGCGGCCGGCGTCCCGCTCTACGCCGTCGAGATCCTCCGGATGCTCGTCGACCGAGGGGACCTCGAGGCGGCTGAAGGGACCTACGCCGTCCGCGGCCCGCTGGAGCGACTCGCCGTCCCGGAGACCCTCCACGCGCTCATCGCGGCGCGCCTGGACGGGCTCCAGCCGGCGGACCACGCCCTGCTCCGTGATGCGGCCGTCCTGGGCCAGGCCTTCCCGCCGGCGGCGCTCGCGGCCATCGGCGGGACGACCGAGGAGGCGATCCGGCCGGCCCTCCATCGACTCGTGCGTGGCGAGCTCCTCATGGCCGAGCCCGAGCATGGACCGGGCGGCGAGCGCTATCGCTTCGCCGAGTGGCTCGTCCGCGAGATCGCCTACGGCACCCTCGCCCTGCGCGACCGGCGGACCCGTCACATCGCCGCGGCAGACTACTACGAGCGGCTCGACGACCCCGAGCAGGTCGTCGCCCAGGCCACCCATCTGCTCGCCGCCTGCCGCGCGGGTCCGGCCGGGTCGACAGGCGCCGCGAGCCCGACGGACCCGGGAGCGGCGGCCCTTCCGGGCCGGGCGATCGCCGCCCTCTCCGCGGCGGCGGATCGCGCCTCGGCCCTCCACTCCCAGGAGCAGGCCCTGGCATTCATCGAGGACGCGCTGACGCTGACGGTGGACGGGGCGGAATGCGCCGGCCTCTGGGAACGGGCCGCGGTCTTCGCCCAGGCGGCCGTCCGCTACCGAGAGGCCGAGGACTACGCCCGCCGGGCGCTCGACTGGCACCAGGCCGCCGGCGACCGGACCGGGGTCGCCCGGTTGACCGCGCGGCTCGGCACGATCCTCATCTTCGGCTATCAGTCCGATACCTCGATCGCCGTCGTCCAGGGCGCCCTCGACGAGCTGGGCGACGACCCGGCGATGCGGGACGACCCGTCGATCGTCGCCCTCCAGGCGGGACTGGCCCGAGCGAACCTGACCGTGGGGCGGACCCGCGAGGCCGCCGAGTGGGCCGACCGCGCCCTGACCGCCGCCGAGCGGCTCGGGCTGGAGCCCCTCGTCGCGGACACCCTCGCTACGAAGGGCGCCGCGTTCATCGAGGGCGGTCGGACCGCTGAGGGCGTCGCGCTCCTGCGGGCCGCCCTCGCGATGTCCGAGACGCTCGGGCTGTTCGTGCCGGGGCTCAGGGCCCGCAACAGCCTGGCGGTCGGGCTCGTCGCCGACGACCCGCGAGGCGCGGCGCGGATCGCCCACGAAGGGCTCCAGATCGCCCGGCGGCTCGGGTTCGAGGACCTGGCGATCCGGCTGGCCAGCACCTGGATGGTCCCGGCGCTCGACCTCGGGGAGTGGGATGCCATCCTCCAGACCGCCTCCGAGCTCGACCGCGAGGATCTCCCGGCGCTCGACCGGCTCGACTTCGGCGGCGCCGTCGGCCTGATCCGGGCGTGGCGGTCGGGGTCGCCCGGCGACCCAGGGCTCGCTGAGCTCCGGGCCTGGCTGCCCGAGGGAGACGCGTTCGCCCGGGCCTTCCTCGAAGCGCGACTGGCGTTCGCGGAGCTGGCCGGCGGCAGGCCGGCCGCGGGCCTGGCCTACGCCGAGTCGGCGATGCCGGTGCTGTCGGCCTTCGGGCTCACCTGGGTCCTCGACGCGGGGGTGGCGCTCGGCCGCGCCGCCCTCTGGGCCGGTGACACGGAGCGGCTGCAGGTGGCGATCGCGACGGTCGCCGGGTCGGGCCTTCACGGACGGACCGTGAGCGCGTACCTGGCGACGCTCGAGGCGGGTCTCGAGGCGCTCCGCGGGTCGCCGCGGGCCGCGCTCGACCGGTACGGCGACGCGGCCGCGCTGTGGCGCCGACTCGAGCTGCCATTCCAGCTGGCGCTGTGTCAGCTGGAGGGTGCCCGCCTGCTGCCCGAGGCCTCGACAGGGGTCGACGCGATGGCCGACGAGTCACGGACGATCCTCGTCGGACTCGGGGCCGACGCGCTGCTGGCCCGGCTCGAGGACGGGTTCAGCGCGGTCACGACCGCCGCGCCGACCCCGTCCCGAGCGGCGCCTAGGCCTGCTTGAGGATCGTCAGCCCGATCGTGCCCTCGGTGTCGCTGACGATCGCCTGGACGTAGACGTGCCGGACCGAGAGCGTGCGATGGTGGTTGACGACGAACGTCGAGACGTGCCAGTCCTCGTTGACGTCGGTGAACGCATCGACGTCTCCCCTGGCGTTCATGATCTCGGTCCGCGGATCGTGGATGAACCGCTCCGAGTCGGGCGAGCTGCTCTTGAACCGGTTGACCAGCAGCCGGTACGGGACGGGACCGTTGGCCGGCGCCAGCATCGAGAGGTCGATCTCGTGCCAGCCGGCGGTGTCGTTCGCGTTGCCGTCTCCGTAGGTCGCATCCGGATCCGTGAAGCCCTTCATCTGACCTCTCCTGACGGTGCGGGGTCGGGGTCGCCCGCGAGGCCCGCAGTCTACGCGCCACCCATCGGCCACGCGTCATCGGCGCGCTCGCCCGGGTGGGTCGTCATCATCGGTGGAGTGGCGAGCCGTGTGGGATTCGAACCCACGACCTACCGCTTAAAAGGCGGCTGCTCTACCGCTGAGCTAACGGCCCGGGCGGAGTCTAGCATCCGGCCGGACGAGCCCGGGACAGGCCGGCCACGCTGGCACCCGGGGGGCCTCGGACCCGGGGCCGGGGCCCAGGATCCGGCGGGGCATCAGCTTCGAGCGCCCGGCCGCGGCCCGGACGGTCGCGCCCGGCCCGGTATAGTCGGTATCGTGGCCACCTACTACACGATCGATCGGGCGAACGACCGCCTCCCGGAGCTGCGCGGGATGCTCGAGGCCCTGCGCGCCCAGCGCGACGAGCTGCGCGGCCTGAAGGCGGCCTACGACGCGACCGAGCCCGACGCCGACGATCGCCACCGGCTCCGGCTCCGGATCCAGGGCCTGGTCGACCAGATGCAGGCGACGGTCGCCCGGATCGATGGCTGGGGGATCGCCCTGCGCGACATCGACACCGGTCTCGTCGACTTCCCGGCCCTCGTCAGCGGACGCCAGGTCTGGCTGTGCTGGCGCCTCGGCGAGGTGGATGTGGGCTGGTGGCACGGGCTCGAAGAGGGCGTCGCCGGGCGTCGCCCCCTGGCGGATCTCCGATGACCGGGGCCACGATCCTGGAGCGGGGCCGCCGGAAGGCCTACCGACCGCTCCCCGAGGCGGCCCGGGCGGAGGCGGCCCGACGCGGCCTGGCGGCCTATCGCCGGGGCGACTGGTTCCTGGCCCACGAGCTCCTCGAGCCGGCCTGGATGGGCTCCGACGACCCGGCGGAACGGGCGCTCCACAGCGGGCTCATCAAGCTGGCCGCTGCCGGCGTCCATGCCGCCCGTGGGAATCGGGTCGGGCTGGCGCGCAACCTTGGCGGCGCCAGGGAGCGCCTGGCACCCCTCGTCGACGGGCCGTCCGACGGCGGCCCCGGTGACGGCCGGACACCACCGGCGCCGGGCGTCGTCGGGCGTCTCGACCTGGTCCGTCTCCTGGCCGACATCGACCGGCAGCTCGGTGCCCTCGGGTCGGGCGGACCGATCGCCGACCCACCTCCGCTGCGGACCGTGGGGTCGGCCCGATGACCGACCATCGACCACCGACGATCCCCACGGTGGACGTCGTGACCGCCGAACGACTCCGGCGCGAGGCCGTCGATGGGCCGGCGCCGCTGATCGTCGACGTCCGGGAGATCGGCGAGATCGCCCAGGTCCGGGTAGAGGACGTCGTCGTCATGCCCCTGTCGCAGTTCGCCCTGCGCTTCCGCGAGCTGCCGATGGACCGCCCGCTCCTGCTCATCTGCCGCTCGGGGAACCGGTCCGGGATGGCCGCCGGGCACCTGCTCGCGAACGGCTGGACCGTGGCGTCGAACGTGGCCGGCGGGATGATCGCCTGGGAGCGCGCCGGGCTCCCGGTCCGCCGCGGACCCCTTCAGGCGGACGAGGGACGTCTGCCGGACGGCTGACCGATCAGGACCGGAGCCGGCCTCGGATCCGCCCGAAGATCTCCTTTGTACGCTCCTTGTGGTTGAACGCCCACCCGATGAGCAGCAGGATCGCGAAGTTCACGACGCCCACGGTCGCGGCATTGATGTAGCCGAGCTGCTGGCCGATCTCACCACCGATCTTCAGGGCCGGGACGGTCGCCCCGAACAGGCCGAGCTGGAAGAACGGCGCGAACGGCGCGAGACTGGCCCGGGCGCTCCCGGTGACGGCCGGCTGGTCGGAGACCGTGCCGCCGATCAGGAAGGCGTGGTTGCTCGAGATGAGCGGGGCCGTCCCGGCGACCCCGACCGGCAGGTCCGTCTGGGCCATCGTCTGCCAGCCGGCGACGTTGCCCTGGGCATCGATCGCCGTCCAGTACATCTCGTTGTGGAGACCGGTGGCATCGGCCCCGCCGATCACGTAGAGCGAGCTGTTCGAGGTGAAGCCCGCGGCCCGGGTCCGGGCGACCGGCAGGTTCGTCGTCCCGCCGCCGATATCCCAGCTGGCGATCTGGTTGAGGTTCGCGGCCTCCTTGCCCAGGTTGCCCCGGAGCACGAGGCCGACCGGCCCGCTCGGATCGCTGCCGCCGAACACGAAGACGTGGTCGCCGACGAGGGCCGCCGAGGCTTCGGCGATGCCCGTCGGCATGGCGGCCTCGGCCTCCCACCTGCCGAGCTTGGCCGTCTTGTCGAGGGTCGCCTTCCACACCGTCGGCTGCGGTCCGGCGGCGGACTTGCCGCCGATGACCACGAGGCCGTCACTCGTGGCGACGACCGATGCGAAGGCCCGCGCCTCGGGCAGCTTCAGGACGGTCGACTCGGTGAAGTCGCCGAGCTTGCCCGTCGCGAGATCCTGGGTGGCCACGAAGACGGTGTCAGTGGGGGCACCGCCGGCATCCGCCCCGCCGATGACGTAGACGGACTGGTTGAGGAAGATCGTGGCCGCGCCGGTCCGAGGGGCGGGCAGCTTGGGACCGTCCGTCCAGGGCCCGAACGTGCCGTTGTAGAGATCCGCGAGATAGGTCGCATCGGTCGCTGTCTTGCCGTCGCTGCCGCCGACATAGAGCATCCGCGTCCCGACCTGGACGGCGGCCCCGTCGGTGCGGGGCGCCGGTAGCGCCAGCTCGGCCGGCGAGGGGTCCCAGGGCAGTGTGGCGCCGGCCGGGGCGGGACACGGGACGGTCCGGTTCTCGCCCGGGCAGAAGTTGATCGGCGACCAGGCCATGAGGCCCACGTCGATCGTGGGGAAGACCGTGAGGTAGTACGCGCGATCGGGGATGTAGCCGAGCATCATCACGATGACGACGAACCAGAAGGCGGCCTTCAGCCCAGCCCAGGTCCAGCCGTCACCGTCGAGCAGGCCGAATACGACCCGCCTCCGGCCCGTGGTTCCCGTGCTGAGCGCCTGTCCCGCCATCGTCCTCCATCCCCGGCCCGGTCCGGTCGACCCGGTGCCGCGCGTCGACTACTTGACCGTGAGCTCGCCGACCATGTTCGGGTGCCACTTGCACGTGAACTTGTAGGCGCCGGCGGTGAGCGCCGGGACGTTGTAGGTGATCTGGGCGACGCCGTTGATCGTGTCGCCCTCGAAGACGAGCGTCCCGGCGGCGTCGGCGATCTGGATGTTGTGGGGGATCCCCGCGTCCTGGTTGTCGAAGGCGATCTGGAACGGCTGGCCGGCCGTCGCCTCGAGGGTCGTCGTCTGGTACTGGACGCCCTGGGCGACCTCGGTGAGGACGGTCCCGCCGGTCGACCCGGAGGACGGGGCGGCGGACGGGGCTGACGACGCTCCCGCAGAGGCGCCCGCGGAGGCGCCGGCGGTCGGCTTCGGTGTCGCGCTCCAGCAGGCCGGGACCGGGGTGGCGCCGGGCGGCGGCTGGTAGTTCGGATCCCGCCACCCGGTGAAGGTCTTGACCTTGCCGTTCGCGTCGAGCTCGGGCTCCCGCGTGTCCGGGTTCCGGACCACGTAGGTGGTGGTGTTCGGGGCCCGGATGAACTCGATGAGCGATTCGATCTGCTTGTAGTTGAGTGGTCCGCCGTTGGACTGCGCCCAGACCGGCATCAGGCTGTCCGGGTTGCCGCAGACGTACCGACCGCCGGCCGTGAGGACGTTGTTGAGGTAGGCCGAGCTCAGGTGGGTGTACAGCTTGGCCTGGTCGTTGAGGATCGGGCCGATCCCGCCCTGGCCGTTGTCCCCGTGGCAGCGGGCGCAGTTCGCCTGGAACAGGTTGTAGCCGTTCTCGACCTTCGTCACCGCCTGCGCCTGCGTCTCGGCGCCCAGGCGGCTCGAGTCGGCGATCGTCGGGACGCCGAGCTCGTAGAAGTAGTAGCCGATGACGAAGATCACGACGAGCAGGACGGCCAGGAAGCCCACCCACCGAGCGCTCGCGCTCTGGCGAACGATCCCGGCGGCGCGTTCCGGCGTGAGCGCGAGCTGATGAGCGCTCGGCGGCGCCGCGAAGCGCTCGACCGGAGCGGGCTCGCTCGGCGGGCGCGGCGCTGGCAGGCGCTGGTCCGGGTCGCGCCCGGTCGGGTCGCTCATGCGTCTCCTCGACGATCGCTGCGCACGACGATCAGATGCATCCGGTCGGCGACTTCGGCGGGATGAGTCCCGGTTCGCCCAGGGCGACCGGGAGCGGACCGAGGGTGATCTTCAGGGTGTCGACGTAGAGCGCCTGGTCATCCTTGACGATGATCGCGAAGCGATCCATCCCCCGCGGGGCCGGCCCGAACTGGGTCCCCTTCGCCTTCGTCCCGAGCCGGTCGTAGCGCGAGCCGTGGCAGGGACACTCGATCCAGAAGTTCTTGAGGCAGGGGTTCGGCTTGCAGCCGAGGTGCGGGCAGCGCTGGTAGAGGGCCCGGACGTTGAGGGCCGTGCCGTCGCCGGTCGGATCGCTGCCGGGCACGAACTCCTGCCGGCTCGGATCGATGAGCATCACGTACGACTTCGCCGGCTGGTAGTAGGCCGGGAAGCCCTGGTCGATCGGCAGGCTCGAGTTCTGGGCCTTGACCTCGGCCAGCGTGCCGATCTTGACCTGGCTCTTGCTGCCGCTGGCGATGCTCGGCCAGAGGAAGCCGATCGTCCCGGCCCCGAGCTCCAGGATCCACAGCCCGATGGCCGCCCCGAGCGAGGTCCGGATCAGGGTCCGCCGCGAGATCCCCTGGACCTGCTCGTGGCGAAGCGACTTGATCGCCTCCTTCGAGAGGGCCTGTGGCTCAGAGGCGGGTTCGACGTGGTAGTTGCTCATCGGCGGTTCGAGGTCCCTCGGCTACAGGCTGAAGTGCAGCCCGCTGGTCGTGATGTAGGGGATCGCGAAGGCGTAGCCGGGGCCCCGGAAGAAGACCCCGACGAAGGTCAGGACGAGCCCGGTGATGCAGAACATCGAGAAGAGGATGACCGCGGTCTTGCGCTCCGACGGCCGGGTCGCCCGGATGTTCCCACGGTCGACGTAGGGGATGAGCGCCGCCCCGACGAGGACCAGGCCCGGGATGAGGACGCCGGCGACCACCGGGTGGAAGTAGGCCAGGAGCTCCTGGAGCCCCAGGAAGTACCAAGGCGCCTTGGCCACGGCCGGGGTCACGTTGCCGTTGGCCAGGTCCTCCAGGGGGGCGTTGACCATGAGGCCCATCGCCAGCAGAAAGAGGCTCATCATCGCGGCCGCCAGGAACTCGATCGTGAGCAGGTGCGGCCAGGTCATGACCGTGTCGTCTGGCTCCTTCTGGACCCGGACGACGGCGTCCTGCTTGACGAGCGCGAGGAGCCGGTACGGGCGAGCCGACATCGGCACCCGCTGCTTGTCGATCTCGGTGCGTCGCGTCGGGTCGACCGGGAGCACGACCCGCGGCTCCGGCGGCGTCTTCACGTCAGACACGAGCGGCTCCCGCGGGGGCGACGGTGAGGACGGAGGGACGCATCGTCATAGCGGCCCCGAGATCCCGCCATCTTTCCGGATCCGCCAGAAGTGCACGGCCAGGAAGACCGCGATGACCAGCGGCATGAGCATGATGTGGAGCACGTAGAAGCGGAGCAGGGTGTTCTGGCCGACCTCCAGACCGCCGAGGAGGAGGAGCTTCGTAGGGGTGTTGAAGAGCGGGGCGTAGCCACCCATGTTCGTGCCGATCGTGATCGCCCAGTAGGCGATCTGGTCCCACGGCAGGAGGTAGCCGGTGAAGCTGATGAAGATCGTCGAGAAGAGGAGGACGACCCCCACCACCCAGTTGAACTCGCGCGGCGGCTTGTACGCCCCGTGGTAGAAGACCCGCATCATGTGGAGGAAGACGAAGAACACCATCATGTGGGCGGCCCACCGGTGGATGTTCCGGGTGAGCAGCCCGAAGGTGACCTCGCTCTGGATGGCCAGGATGTTCGAGTACGCCTGGAACTCCGAGGGCACGTAGAAGAACATCAGGTAGACGCCGGTGACGGTCAGCACGAGGAACAGGAAGAAGCTCAGCCCGCCGAGACAGAAGGTGTAGGCGAACTTCACGGCGTGCTGGCGGACGCGGACCGGGTGGATGTGCAGGAAGACGTTGTTCATCACCGCGTACGCCCGCGACCGCTCGTCGTTGGGGTACGGCTGGCGGAACAGCGACCGCCACACGGGGCTTCGGCGAATGGTCTGATCCACCCGCTCGAGGAAACTCACCGGGCTCCTCCTGCCACGCCCGCGACGCCCGCGAGCTGACCATCACGGTACGACTCCTTGTAGAGCCGGCCGTCCGTCGAGATCTCCTGGAGCTCGAACCGCTCCATCGTAATGGCGTCGAACGGGCATCGCTTGACGCACAGGGCGCACCGGATGCAGCGCTCCTCGTCGAGGATCATCGCCGCCCCCTGCTCCCAGCCGTAGGCCTCCTCGATCTCCGGGAGGAGGCCCTCGGTCTTGAGCTGGTTCACGTCGACCATGTGGATGACGCCCTCGGGGCAGACATCGGCGCACGCTCCGCACAGGACGCACCGGAACGGGTCGAACCAGATGTTGAAGTTGCACATCAGACACCGGGTCGACTCGGCGACGGCCTGGTTGGCCGTGTAGCCGAGCTCGACCGGGGTGGTGAAGTTGACCTCCGGGTCGGTCGAGGGCATCCGCGCCTGGAGCGGGACCATCGGGATGTGCTGGCGGGGCAGGACGTCGTAGAACTCGGGCATGTCGTGGCGCCACGAGCTGGTGATCTTGACGTTGGCGGCCACCGTCACGTCGGTCCGCCCGGTCAGGTAGCGATCGATCGCGTAGGCGCACTTCTTGCCGTGGCCGGCCGCCTCGATGAGGGTGGTCGGGCCGGTCACGAAGTCGCCGCAGGCGAAGACGCCCCGGACGTTCGTGGCGTAGGTGGCGGGATCCACCTTCACCCGGCCGCGGTTGACCTCGAAGGCACCCTCGACCGGCAGGAACGAGAGATCGGCGGCCTGCGAGACGGCCGGGATGACCGTGTCCGCCTTGATCGTGAACTCGGACCCGGGGATCGGCACCGGCGAGCGTCGGCCGGAGGCGTCGGGCTCGCCCAGGCGGTTGCGGATGAACCGCACGCCGGTGACGTGGCCGTCCTCGCCGAGGACCTCGATCGGGCTGGCCAGGAACTCCATCCTGACGCCCTCGCGCTCGGTCTCGCCGAGCTCCTCCTCGTCGACGACGAGCTCGGAGCGGGTCCGCCGGTAGGCGATCGTGACGTTCTCCGCGCCGTGCCGGAGGCTGGTCCGGGAGCAGTCCATCGCGGTGTAGCCACCGCCGATGACGACGACATCGCTGCCGGGGTCGAGCTCCTGGCCGAGGTTCGCCTTCTTCATGAAGTCGACGCCGTAGTCCACGCCGACGAGGTCGCCACCGGGGATATCGAGCGCGACCGCGTCCATCGCGCCGGCGGTGATCGCGACCGCGTCGAAGTCCCGGCGGAGATCCTCGAACGTGACGCCAACGCCGATCGTCGTGTTGAACCGGAAGGTCACCCCCAGGCGCTCGATGAGGCGGACGTCCATCTCGATCGCCTCGCGGGGGAGACGGAAGGCCGGGACACCGATGAGCATCGTCCCGCCGGCGTAGGGCAGGCTGTCGTAGACCGTGACGCCGAAGCCCTTCAGGGCGAGCTCACGGGCGACGGCCAGACCGGCCGGGCCGGCTCCCACCACCGCCACCCGCTCCTCGCGCGACGTGATCTGGGGGATGACGTCCGGGATCCCCGACGCCTCATGCCACTCGACGAGGAACCGCTTCATCGCCCGGATCGCCAGCGGCCGGTCGATGTCGCCTCGGCGGCAGGCCCGCTCGCACGGGGCGGAGCAGACATACGAGCACATCGCCGCGACCGGGTTCGGGTCGCGCGACAGGATGTAGCCCTCTTCGAACCGGCCCTCGGCGGCGAGGTTGAGATAACCGCGGCAGTTCGTGCCGACCGGGCACGCTTCCTGGCACTCGATGTTGCATTGCAGCCAGGACGCGTCGACGGGCTGGACCAGGAATTCCTGGTTCGGGTCGATGGCCAAGAGGGGGTCGTCCCTTTCCCTGGGTCGGCTCGGACACGAGGTATCGCTTCGACGGCGCGGCGTCGCCGGACGGAATCTACCATCGCGCCGCGGCGTCCTGCACGAGTCTGGCCCCAGTCGCGAGTTGACGGCCCGGATCGTCGCAGCTACCCTCGACCGCGGTGCCACCCATCCGACCTCCGGGTGAACGCAAGGAGCGAGGACGCCTGTGACCGCGAGCGAGTTCGCCTTCCTGGCTCTCGGTCTCGTGCTCGGCGTCGCCAGCGGCGCGGCCCTCTCGATCGTGATCCGGGCTCGCCCCCCGGCGCCTCGCGAGGTCCGGGTGACGGTCGCACCCGGGGCGGTCCCGACCCGACCCTCGGCCACCCTCCAGGGACTGATCACGCCCGGCTCCCAGGAGGCGTCGGCCGTCTGGACGGCGTCGCCCGTCGCGGCGGGCGTCGGCGTCACCGCCACCCCGACCGGTGGATCGGCGATGGGAACACCCGTTCGGGACCCGGCCGCCAGGGAGGATCGCGCGCGGCCCGTCGGGCCGGCCGCGGTCCCCACTCGGGCGCCGGTCGCGGTCGCGATCCGACCCGAACCGGATCCGCTCATCCGGGCCATCGCCATGCCCGAGCCGGAGCCGGTCGTCATCCGCGCCGGCGTCGCGACCGGGAGGGTACCGGTCGTCGCCGACGGGGCGGCCGCCGCCGCCGTGGCGGTGCTCGAGCGACCCGACCCACGGTCGGATGCGGGATCGGACCCGGGACCCGGCCGCGACGGAGCGACGTCCGGCACGGCCACCGGGCACGACCTTCGCCCCCTCGCCACCGACGCCGGTGGTCCGGGCCTGGACCCGGGCGGCCCAGGCGACACGTCCGGGCATGGGCTCGAGGCGGTCGACGGGGTCGACGCCTGCGCCGACGAACGACGATCGGCCCACGAGCAGTGCGCCCTGGCCGACCGGCTTCACGAGGCATCCGCCGCCGCTGCCGACCGGCACCGGGAGGCTCAGCTGGCCTACGACGAGCACGAGAACCGGGCGAGCCGGGCCGCGGCCGCGGCCGACCCACGCGCCGTCCGAGCCGCCAAGGAGACGGCGCTCGTCACCTTCCGGGCGGCCGACTCGGGCGCCATGTCCCGCGAGGCCGTCGAGCTGGCCGCCCGTGACTGGCTGCTCGAGATCGACCATATCAACCGGGTGGCCCGCGAGTCCGCCGCCGTGGCGGCCCGCGAGCGCGAGGCCGCCGTGCACCTGGTGGCGGTCCTCGAGCGGCTGGGCCTCGAGGCCGACGTCGCCCGGATCAACGCCGAGGCCGCCGCCGAGGCCTGCCTTCATGCGCGCGAGGCCCTCGCCGCCTGCGAGGAGGCCGAGACCCATCGCGCCGCCGGTCAGCCCCGAGCCGGCGGCGACGGCGATGCCGGGGAGACCGCGGCCGAGGACGTCGCCCGGGTCGTCCTCGTCGGCGGACCGGAGCTCGAGCCGGGCGAGCTGACCCTCGACGAGAGCGCCCCGAAGCGGGTGTTCGGCGATCACGAACCGGCCATCCTGAAGCTCCTTCACGGCGACCGGGAGGCGATGGCCAGGATCGTGGCGGCCCTGGCCGGAGACGACGCCGGCGAGCGACGGCGCTGGCAGCTGGGCATCGCCGGCCTCGTCGAGGCGATCGTCGCCCGGGCGATCGAGGCGTCGGCGCTCGAGTTCCCGCTCGACGACCCCTTCTGGGGGCCGTTCAGCCAGGCCCAGTGCCGGGACATCGCCACGGCCCTCTCCTCCTTCGGGTATCGCTTCGACGGTCTGGGCGGCTTCCTCGACGGCCGGGTCCCCAGCCAGCGGGACCTGTCCCTGGCCATCGGCTATGCCGGGCTCGACCCGATGCGGATGCGTCACTGGCCGAACGAGCAGGAGATGCCCGAGCTCTACCGCAACGTCGCGGTCGCGGCCGATGAGTTCATCGCCGGGGCGGCCCCCGACCTCACCCTCGGCGAGATGGTCGCGGTCCTCCGCGGGCGGGCCGAGGAGCTGACCGACCTCTGGAACGCCTGGGGTCGGCTCCGCCCGCTCCTCCTCCAGCCCTGACCCGGGGTCGCCCGGCTCCGAGGCGCGACCGGCGGGACGGAGCAGCGTCGACGCCGGACCCGGCGGTCAGACCTCGACCGGGGATTCGACCTCGTCCTCGTCGATGACCACGAGCCGGAACGTCTCACCGGCGGCGGTCCCGATCCGACCGCCCTCTTCGGCGGCCCAGCTCCGGATCCGCTCCCCGAGGCCGGCCGGGTCGTGGATCTGGCTGGCATGGGCGCGCAGCGCGGCGATCTTCCGGTCGATCGTGGCCGATACGTCGACGGTCACCTCCGGGCGCGTCGTCCAGAACAGGTAGAGGCGGCGGACCCGGTGCGCCGCGAGCCCGGCTCGGGCCAGGGCCGGGAACGCCATCGGGTTGCGTGCGGCCGGGTAGACCGCGTCGACCGCCGCCACCCCGGCGGCCCGGTGGTCCGTGTGGTTGATCCCGCCGTCGGGATAGATGATCACGTCCGGATCCTGGGCCAGGACCGCATCCGGCCGGAAGGTCCGGATCTCACGGACGAGCAGCTCGCGCAGGGCCAGGTCGTTGGCCAGCGCGCCGTCGGGCTGGTGGAGGAAGCTGACGCCGGCGTATCCGACGACCTCGGCCGCGGCCAGCTGCTCGGCCTCGCGGAGGGCCGCGAGCCGGAGCGGGTCCAGGTCCGGGTCCTCGCCGCCCTGGTCACCGCTCGTGCAGCAGACCAGCCACCCGCTCGACCCGGCGTCGATCCAGCGCGCGGCAGTGGCCGCCGGGCCGAAGTCCGCGTCGTCGGGGTGGGCCACGATGACCATGAACCGGTCCGGCCGCCAGGCATGCGCCTCGGCCGCCCGGGTGGCGTCGCGATCCGGATCGCTGGGTTGCGAGATGGTTGCGTCCTCCGCTACGATCGACCCGAGGCCTCGCTCGTCTCCCCCCACGGGCGAGGCCTCGCTCCGCGCCCGGCATCCCGCCGGACGGGCTCGCCCGGGGCCCCAGGGTCTCAGTCGGGCCCCGCCGGATCCTTCGGGGTGGCGGCCCTCGCCGCCCGGATCGCCTCGAGGACCTGCGCGGCGTGGCCGTCCGCCCTCACCCGCGGCCACACCCGGGCGATCCGACCGTCGGGTCCCACGAGGAAGCTCGAGCGGATGATCCCCAGGTATTCCCGACCGTAGTTCTGCTTCAGGGCCCACGCGCCGTAGGCCTCGGCGACCGCGTGATCCTCGTCGGAGAGGAGCGTGAACGGAAGGCCGAACTTCTCGCTGAACCGCCGATGGCTCGCCGCGCCGTCGGGGCTGATCCCCCAGACCCGGGCGCCCTGATCGGCGATCTCGGCGTCGAGGTCGCGGAACTGGCACGCCTCGGTCGTGCAGCCCGGGGTGTCATCCTCGGGATAGAAGTAGATCACCGTCCAGCCGTCGCGCTGCTCGGACAGGCGGTGGATCGTCCCGCGCTCATCGGGCAGGGCGATCTCCGGGGCCCGGTCACCGGCGACTGGCATGCTCATGGCCGGGAGCGTATCAGACCGATCCCGATCGTCTCGATCACGAAGAGATCCCCGGCCCGGACCTCGACCCGGGCGCTGGCGGCGGTCCGCACGTTCGACAGGCCGCGGGCCGGTCCGGGTGGCAGCGCCTCGTCCCGGAGCGTCCAGGCCAGGCCCTCGGTCCGGACACCCTCCACCCCGAGCCCGAACGGCAGGAGGGTGACCAGATCGCCGACCCGACCGGCCAGCCGGCGTGAGCCCGGCCCGCGGACCAGGGCGATCCGGGTCCGCCCATCGAGGATCACGGCATCGATCCCGGCGAGCTCGGGCAGCGCCAGGAGGGCGAGGTTCGCGAGGAGATGGTCGACCCGCCCGCCGAGTCCGCCGACGATGGTCAGCGCTGTCGCCCCACGGGCGAGCGCCGCCCGGACCGCGAGCTCGGTGTCCGACTCGTCCTTGGCGACGGGCGCGACCTCGACCGGGATGCCGGCGTCGCGCAGGCGGTCGACCTCGACGGGATCGATCGAGTCGAGGTCGCCGACCACGAGGTCCGGCCGGAGGCCGAGACGGCCTGCCGAGGTCGCCCCGCCGTCGGCCGCGACCACCGCTCCGAGATCGTCGGCCCAGCCCGGCCACGCCCCGTCCAGGTCGTGCCGGTCGGGCGGGTCGCCCGCGGCCACCACGAGGACATGCATCGGCCGGCTCAGGAGCCGACGCGATCGCGGGGGTTGGCGTCCATCCGGCGATGCTACCCGACCGCCCGATGGTAGACTCCCGCCGTGCCCGAGCCCCTCGAACCCGCGGCCGTCCAACGCGTCCGTGAGGCGGCCGCCCGCAAGGGCGTGACCCTCGACATCCGGACGTTCGACGAGTCGACCCACACCGCCGAGGAGGCGGCCGCGACCGTCGGCGCCGAGCTCGGCCAGATCGTGAAATCGCTCGTCTTCGTCGCGCCGGCCGAGGGCGAGGGCCTGGACGCCATCCTGTGCCTCGTCTCCGGGGTCAATCGGGTCGACCTCTCGCGCCTCGCGGCGGTGACCGGCGAGAAGGACGTCCGCCGGGCGACCGCCCGCGAAGCGAACGAGCTCACCGGCTTCACCATCGGCGGGATCCCGCCCATCGGTCACCTCCGGCCGGTCCGGGTGGTCATGGACCCCGACCTCGGTCGCTACCCCATCGTCTGGGCGGCCGCCGGGACCCCCACCGCCGTCTTCCCCGTTCCGCCGGCCACCCTCCGGACGCTGGCCAACGCCACGGTCGCGCCGATCGCCGAGGACCGGGAGCCGGCCCCGTTCGCGGGACTGGAGTCGAGCTCGACCGCGGCTGGATGACCGCCGAGCCCCGACGCGCCGTCGTCGACTATCCGGGCGGGATCCGGATCCGGTTCAGCTGGGCCGGCAGCGGGGAGGGCCCCGCGGTCTTCGCCATCTCCGAGGCCGGCGGGCCGCTCGTCGACCACGGCCCGCTCGTCTCACCCGCCAACGAGCGGATGTGCCGTGCCGAGATGCGGGTCGACACGCCATCGGGACCCTGGACCGCACGGTTCGCCAGCCCTCTGTTCGACGACCCCGCGGCGCTGCTCTGGGACAGCGAGGGCCTCCTCGTCGCGAAGTACGGCTTCCTGACCTACGGTCTCGAGGCGCGTGGCGGCGGGCTCCGCTGGAGCCACCGGTCCGGGTCACCGGTGATCGCCGCGCTCGGCTCGTCGCGCCTCCCGCACGTCCTGGTCCAGGCGGAGGTCGAGACGTTCGCGATCCGCCCCGATGGCGAGGTCGCCTGGCGAGTAGCCCACTCGGACGTCGTCACGGAGGCCGAGCTGGTCGGCGGCCGTCTCGTCCTCACCAGCTACACGGGCCAGCTGACCGCGCTCGACGCGCGGACCGGGCGGTCGGCCGGCTGAGCGCAGCGGCCCCGATGCGCTGGTCTCCGGGGCGATCGCCCGCCGGCGCCACCCGCGGGGGCTGTGGACGGACGGTGGACAACCCTGCCCGACGGGCTGCGTTCCGTGGACAACCCCCGTTGACCGGCGGGCCCGGGGACGTCTACCGTTCTGGGCAGCCCGGAGGGGTCGAACAGCGCTAACGGCGGCGATCGCATCAACGCCCACGCGCCGGGTAGGTTCCTCCGGGCCTTTCCGTGCCCGGGACGTCCCAGGGCGCGGCGCGGTCCGGCGGCGACGAGGCCGGCCGGATGGACGGCCCCCGGGCCAGCCCCGGGTATCATCCGGCCTCGTGGGACCCCTGCTGCCGATCCTCGCCGGTCTCGCCGCGCTCGGGATCGGGGCGGTCGTCCTCCGCTCGTTCGGGACCGGCTATCGCGTCGGTCGTCTCCTGGCCGGTACGCCCCTGGTGAGCTTCGAGGAAGCCGACCGCCTCGCGAGCGGCGGGCCGGAACGCTACGTCAGGATCGAGGGCCGGCTCGACTCTGCGGAGGACTTCCCCGACGAGAACGAGCGGCCGCTGGTGTTCCGTCGCGAGCGACTGGAGACCCAGCGCGGCGGCCGCTGGGCGACGATCCAGGAGGGACGCCGGCTCGTCCCCTTCGAGGTCCGCGACGGGCTCGCCGTCGTCCGGGTCGATGCCGAGCGGCTCGACGAGGGCCTTGTCGTGCTGCCCCGGGAGTCGGTCGGGGTCGCCGGCGACGTGCCCGAACGGGTGCCGCCCGAGCTCCCGGCCTCGACCCCCGTCCGTTTCCGGGTGGAGCAGGTCTCCGCGGTCGAGCACGCCTCGGTGCTGGGCGTCGTGCGCCGCGGGGCGGACGGCGGTCCGGTCATCGGGCCCGGGCTCGGGAGACCGCTCATCCTGTCCACCGTGGAGCCGGTCGAGGCGATGCAGCTGCTCGCCGGTGGACGGCGCACCCGACCGCTCGTCGCGATGGTCCTCCTCGTCGCGGGGCTCGTCCTCCTCGCGATCGGACTCGGCTGGGCGGTCCTCGACGTCGTCGGCGTGGCCCTCGCTCCCGGGCCGGTCCTGGCCGCCTCGCCCGATCCGTCCGCCGCTCCGGTCGGCGACACCCGCTCCAGCGGCGAGGGTGCGGGCCTCGTCGGCGCGCCGCTGGCGGCCCTCGCAGCCGTGGGGCTCATCGCCGTGGCGAGCGTCGCCGTCACGTTCGTCTACCTCCGGCTGACCCGACCGCCCACCGCGGACTGATCGCGGTCCGAGCCCCGGATCCGGGCGGACCCGAGACGCGGTCCGGCCGGGGTACGTTCGTCCTATGGAGACGGACTGTGAAGTTCCGTAGGCTCCGAGCGTCTCAGGTTCACATTTCCTCATGAGACGGGACGACGGTGCTCATCCAACGACCCGCCGACGCGACGGTGTCGGTGACCAAGGCGGCCCGGCTGCTGGGGGTCCACCCGAACACGGTCCGGGCCTGGAGCGACCAGGGTCGCCTGCGCTACTACCGGATCAACCCTCGGGGCGACCGGCGGTACCGGCTGGGCGACCTCCAGCGGTTCCTCGAAGCCGCCGAGATCGACCCGGACGAGGCGTCCGACCACGGGCCGGACGTCGGCCCTCCCACCCGCCCGGAGCGCGGCAAGGTGGTCCACCTTCGGGACCGTGCCGGTACCCGCCGTGGCGCCGACTGGCCGCGCGATCCGATCGGCGGCGTGACGCGGAGCGGCCGCGCCCGGATCGCCGAGGCCGGGCGATCGGCGAGTGCCCGTCGCTCCGGCGAGGACGCGGCGGCCGCGGCCGACCTCGCCCGGATGTCGCTGTGGGCCGCCCAGCTCCAGTCCATCCAGCAGCTCGGCAGCCGTCTCAACCGCCTGACGGTGGCGAGCGACATCGGCAACGCCATCGCCACCGAGCTCCGCGACCTGATCGACTACCACAACGTCCGGGTCTACCGGATCGATGGCTCCGACCTCGTCCCGGTCGCCTTCCGCGGGCAGGTCGGCGAGTACGTCGACGAGACCCCGGACCAGCTCCGGATCGGTGTCGGCCAGGGGATCACCGGCTGGGTGGCCGCGAACCGGGTCGCCCAGAACCTGGGCGACGCCGCGGCCGACCCGCGGGCCCAGACGATCCCGGGCACCGATGACGACATGGCCGAGTCGATGCTCCTCGCTCCGATGGTCTTCGACGACCACGTCCTCGGCGTCCTCGTCCTCTCGAAGCTCGGCCTCGACCAGTTCAGCGACGACGACCTGCGCCTCCTCGAGATCTACGCGAGCTTCGCCGCCCAGGCCTTCGCCAACGCCGACTCCACCCAGCTCCTGCGGGAGCAGTCGGCCTCCCTCGAGCGCCAGCTGCGCAGCCAGCGCGAGCTCCTCCAGATCACCGAGTCGATCCTCACCACGCTCGACCCCACGGCCGTCCTCGACCAGATCACGGACCGGCTCGGGAACCTCGTCGCCTACGACAACATCTCGATCGAGCTGTACGACCGCCGGGCGAACGTCCTCACCCCGCTCACCGCGCGGGGCGTGAACGCGGCCGACTACCTGGAGCCGTGGCAGCCGGGCGAGGTCGGCCTGGCCACCTGGGTGCTCCATCACAATGAGCCCCAGCTGGTCGTGGATGAGCTCGCCGACACGCGGGTCCAGCAGTTCGAGTCGACCGGGCCGGTGGAGGGCAGCCTGATCGTGGTCCCGCTCCGAGGCCGGGCGGGCGTGACCGGCGTCCTGACCCTCGAGCGGCTCGGCACCGACGACCGCTTCGACGAGGAGGACTTCGAGCTGGTGAAGCTCTTCTCGGCCCAGGTCTCGATCGCCCTGCACAACGCCGAGACCCACCGCGACGTGGAGATCCGGGCCCGCTCCGACGACCTGACCGGGCTGCTCAACCACGGCACGTTCCAGGCCTGGCTGGCCCAGCGGGTCCACGAGGGCGCCACGTTCAGCCTGATCATGCTCGACCTGGACGACTTCCGGAACGTCAACAACGAGCTCGGGCACCAGGCCGGCGACCGGCTCCTGCGGGCCATCGCCGACGCCCTCCTCAATGCCGGTCGCGACAGCGACCACGTCTTCCGATATGGGGGCGACGAGTTCACCTTCCTCCTCCCGGGGACCGACGGCAGGGGCGCGCTCCGGGTCGCCGAACGAGCCCGCGAGGCCGTCCTGCGGGTCGCCTCCCACGGCGAGTGGGCGACCGGCCGGACCCGCGTGTCCGCCTCGATCGGGGTGGCCACGTTCCCGGTCGACGGGCGGCTCCCGGAGACCGTCCTGCTGGCTGCCGACCGGGCCTGCTTCGTGGCGAAGCGCACCGGCCGCGACCGGGTCGCCACGGCCGACGAAGGGCTCACGCTCGCCTCCGAGTTCGCCCTCCAGGAGCCGACCCCGGTCGACCCGCCCTCGGTCGAGATCGAGCGCGACTGACCGCCGGCGCTTGCCCGTCCGCGGGTGCTGGCGTCACACTGGCCCGGATGGCCCACCGCAGACGCTCGCTCGTCGTCCCGGTCATGGTCGGACTCGTCATCGCCCTCACGGCGTCGGCGTGCGGGCTGGGCGACCTCCCGACCCGGCGGCCCACCGAGGCCCCGCCCGCGACCGCCACGCCCACGGCCGTCCCGACGGTCACCCCCGCCCCGACCCCGATCCCGACGGCCACCCCGAAGCCGACGCCGACGCCGATCGTCCACGTCGTGAAGCGGGGCGAGAACCTCATCGCGATCGCCCGCCGCTACAAGACCACGCCGCAGAGCATCGGGGTCTGGAACCGGGCGGCCCACCCGAGCCTGGATCCGACGAGCCCGAAGTACGACCCGAACCGGATCGAGGTCGGCTGGCGTCTCACGATCATCCCCGGCGTGACGGTCGACCCGAACGCCACGGCGTCGCCGGACGTCACCCCGGAGCCGACCCTCGAGCTCAGCCCTTCGCCGACCGCGGTCGCCGGTGGCCCCGGGGTCCTGCTCACCCACGGTCCCCGGGCATCGAACGCGGTCGCGCTCACCTTCGACATGGGCGGCCGGACGGACCCGGCGATGGCCATCGTCCAGTGGCTCGTCGACCGACGCGTACCGGCGACCTTCTTCGCGACCGGTCAGCTCGCGTCGAGCGACCCCACCGCCCGGGCGATCCTCGCCATCCTCGGCGCCCATCCCGACCTGTTCGCCGTGGGCAACGGGACCTGGGATCACCCCGACCTGACGGCGCTCGCGGCGAACGCCGTCGCGAGCCAGCTCGAGCGGGCCGACGCCGCCCTGACCAGCGCGCTCGGGACCTCGCCCAAACCCATCTACCGGCCGCCCGACGGCACGCAGAACGCGACAGTCCGGGCCGCCGCCTCGAAGGCCGGCTACCCGTACACGGTGATGTGGGACGTCGACACGACCGACCTGCAGGCCGAGGTCGACGGCGGCCCGACCGAGGACGACATCGTGGCCAGGGTCGACGGAGCGGCCCAGGGCGGCTCGATCGTCCTGATGCACCTGGGCGGCTGGAACACCCTCGGGGCCCTGCCCCGGGTCGTCGCCGACCTGGCCGACGCCCGGCTCGTCCCGGTCACGATCCCGACCCTCCTCGGGCTCTGAGCGGCGGCGCTATCCTGCCCGCCATGGACCGGCCCCGGATCGTCGTCACGCTCGCCGTCGTCGCCCGCCAGAAGGAGCCGGGGGTCGCGGCCCGCAAGAGAGCGCTGTACGCCGACGGCATCAGCCGCCACGGCGGGGATCCGATCCTCCTCGACGCCTCGAGCGGGGCCGCCGGGCGCGAGGCGGCCTTCGCCGCGATGGACGGCCTCCTCCTCTCCGGCGGCGCCGACATCCACCCGTCGCGATACGGGCAGCCGGTCCGCGGATCGGTGGACATCGATGAGGACCGCGACGAGCTCGAGGCGGCGGCCTGGGCGGCCGCGACCGCGAGGGCCGTCCCGATCTTCGGGATCTGCCGCGGGTTCCAGGCGATCAACGTCTTCGCCGGTGGGCGGCTCCTTCAGGACGTCGGAGGGCATGCCTCGACTCCGTGGGGCCACGGGCCGGCGACCAGCCATGCGGTCCGGGTGGTCCCCGGCACCCGCCTGGCCCGGATCCTCTCGCCGGCCCGGGTGATGACCACGACCGAGGTGAACACGTACCACCACCAGGCCGTTCGGCGTGAGGACCTCGCCCCCGGGCTCGTCGCGAACGCCTGGGCGACCAGCCCGGCGGGCGACCTGGTCGAGGGCGTCGAAGCAGCCGACGGTCGCTTCATCTACGGGCTCCAGTGCCATCCCGAGCGCCGGGAGTCGACGCCGGCGGCCTTCGAGCGGCTCTGGGCCGTCTTCGTCGACGCCTGCCGGGGGCCGGCCGACCGCCGCTGACGGCCCGGCCGGCCGGGCTCAGAGCCGGCCGGCGGCGATCACCCGATCCAGGAACTGCCGCGTCCGGAGCTCGGTCGGGTCCCGGAAGATCCGCTCGGGGGTGCCGGTCTCGAGGATCCGGCCGGCGTCGAGGAAGCAGACCCGGTCGGCGATGTCGCGGGCGAAGCCCATCTCGTGGGTAGCGATGATCATCGTCATGCCGCCCGCCGCGAGCTCTCGGACGACGCTCAGCACCTCCGCCACGAGCTCCGGGTCGAGGGCGCTCGTGATCTCGTCGAGGAGCATGAGCTCGGGCTTCATCGCCAGGGCGCGGACGATCGCCACCCGCTGCTGCTGACCGCCCGACAGTCGGTCCGGGAACTCGTCCCGCTTGTCGGCCAGCCCGAACCGGTCGAGGAGATCGGTCGCCTCACGCTCCGCCTGCGCCTTCGGGGTCCGGAGCACCTTGCGCGGGGCCAGGCTGACGTTGTCGACGACCGACATGTGGGGGAACAGGTTGAACGCCTGGAAGACGATGCCGATCTTCCGCCGGATCCGGTCCACGTCCACCTTCGGGGCGCTGATCTCCACGCCGTCGATGAGGATCCGTCCGGCGTCGATCGACTCGATGAGGTTGATGCAGCGGAGCAGGGTGGACTTGCCGCTGCCCGACGAGCCGATGAGGCAGACGACCTCGTGGGGCCGGACCAGCAGGTCGATCCCGCGCAGGACCTCGAGCTTGTCGAACGACTTGTGGAGGCCGGTGATCTCCACCACCGGGCGGATCGGCGGCGTCGGCCCGCCTGTCGGAAGACCGGCCGCGGCCGGTCCGTCGGCGCTCATCGCGCGATGGCCGCGCTGCGGCGCCGATCCCGGGCGACCAGGACATCGACCAGGCGGGCGAGCGGGATCGTGACCAGCAGGAAGACCAGGGCGACCACGATGTAGGGCGTGAAGTTGTACGAGGCAGCCTGGCGGATCTGGGCCTGGCGGAAGATCTCCACCACCCCGATATAGGTGACGAGGACGGTGTCCTTCTGGAGGCCGATGAAGTCGTTGAGGAGCGGCGGCACGACCCGCCGGATCGCCTGGGGCAGGACGACGTGGCGCAGCGACTGGAGCCGCGAGAGCCCCAGCGATCGGGCCGCCGCGTCCTGACTGGGGTGGACCGAGTTGATCCCGGCCCGATAGACCTCGGATACGTAGGCCGAGTAGATGAGGGTCAGGGCGAGCACGGCGAAGAAGAACTCGGTATCACGACCGGTGAAGCCAAGGCCGGGGATCCCGAACCCGAGGATGTAGATGATCAGGATCCCGGGCAGCGCCCGGAAGACGTCGACGTACACGGTGGCGATGAGCCGGATCGGGAACAGGACCGGGCCCGGCAGACTGCGCAGCACCGCGAGCACCAGCCCGAAGGCAAGGATGAGGACCTCGGCCACCAGGAACAGCTGGACGTTGACCCAGAAGGCGCGGACGATGAGCGGCGCCGAGTCGGCGAAGACCTGGCCATCGAGGAAGGAGCGCTGCACCGCGGGCCAGCCCGGCGCATTGACGACGACGACACCGACGATCGTCAGGAAGACGAGTGTGCTGATGAACGCGATGAGGGTCGAGCGCAGCGCGCCCGACCCTCGTTCCCTGCGGCGATAGGGTCCCCCAGCCGCCGGGAGCCCGAGGAGAGCCCCGGAGTCACCCGGGCCAGAGACGAGGCCGGCCACCGGCGTCGTCTAGCGCGCGTACCCCGGCATCACGGCTTGAGCACCGGGGTCGTGCTGGTGAACGGCAGGTACTGTTCGGCGAGCGCCTTCAGGGTCCCGTCCGCGGTCAGCGCACCGATCGCCTGGTTGATGCAGGCGGTGAGCTTGCTGTCCTTGTTCAGTGCCACGCTGTAACGCTCCGGCGTGCCCTGGTCCAGCTGCCCGACGATCGTCCCGCCGGTCAGCTCGACGTTGGCAAGGTAATCGGCGGTCGGCAGGTCCACCACGATCGCATCGATGGCCTTGTTCTTGAGGGCGTCGATCGCCGCGCTGTTCGTGTCGTAGACCTTCACCTTCGACGGATCGGCCGGCTTGATGACGTTGATGATCGCGTCGTAGCTCGTGGTCCCGACCTGGGCACCGAGCGTGGCGCTGGCCAGATCCGCGACCGAGGTCGCCTTGGAGACGGGGTTCGACTTGAGCGCCACGATGGACTGGTTGCCGAAGTAGTAGCCGTCCGAGAGATCGACGGCCTGGGCGCGCTCCGGCTTGTAGCCGATCTGGTTGATGTCGAAGTCGTAGGCCTTCGGACCGGGCGCGATCGAGTTGGCGAACGGCACCACCACCCAGCTGACGTCGGTCGCCGCGAAGCCGAGCTGATTGGCGATGGCATACGCGACGGCGCTCTCGAAGCCCTTGCCGGTGTTCGGGTCCCCCTGGTCCTTGTCCCAGGGTGGAGTGTTGCCACCGTCCTTGGGGGCGAAGTAGGGCGGGTAGGCCGGGTTGTCCGTGCCGATCGTCAGCTTGCCCGGGGTGAGGAGGGCCAGGCTCGACTTGGCGCAGGCGTCGGCCGAGGCCGACGGTGCCGCGCTCGGAGCCGCGCTGGCCGCCTCGCTCGGGGCAGCGGAGGCGGGCGCGGCGCTCGCCGAAGGGCTCGTGGTCGCGCCGGTCGAGCTGCAGGCCGCGAAGACGAACAGGGCGATCAGGGAAAGGGCGCCGAGGCGCCGGGTGCCTCGCATGGTCTTCCTCCTCGTGGTGCCAGGGACCGTCTGAGTGTACCCGAGGCCGGGAGGAAGACTGGAGCGGCGCCGGGAGGAGGATCGGCGCCGCTCCAGGGGACGGTATTCATGATGACGACGGTCGAGCGGGGTCCGATGCGACGCCGACCGCCGGCCGGTTCGCGGGACGATCAGGACGAGTGGCCGGCCGCCCCGTCCTCCGGCCCCCAGGTCCCGCTTCGGGCGAGCGCGCCGAGGAACAGGATCCGGTTGATCTCGATGAGCTTCCAGGGCCGCGAACCGATCGCGAACCCGGCCAGGAACGCGGTCAGGTCGGCGGCCTCCTCAGGCGACAGGCCCCGCAGGAGGAGCTGGCGGTAGGTGGCCCGGGTGCCGGTGGTCCTGGGTAGGAAGACCGGCTCCGGGGTCGGGCACGGGTCGGACGCCGGGAGCCGGGAGGGTCGGTCCGTGGCCGTCGACGGTACCCGGACCGGCGAGGGCCGGCCGGACGCGGGACCGGAAGCCGCCCCGGCCGGCGGCCAGGAGCGCCCGGCCCGGGACCTCGCTCCGGTGTGCCGCCTGCCGCCGTGAGGTCGCTGTTCGGCCATGGCCCACGTTCCTGGTCTCGCTTCGCGGCCCCGGTCCATGGGGTCCGCTCCGGTGCCGTCCGGGATGGTCCCCCGGTTCCGGCACTCTCCACCGGCGGTGCGACCGATACGATGGGCCGAGGGTCCCGGGCGGCCCGGTACTTGCGGCGGGGCTAGACTCGGCGGGTGCGTGTCCGGACCTTCGAGCTGCGACTGGTGGCGGTCGGTCTCACCGCGCTCTGGCTCCTCGGCGCCGTCTATGTCGTGGTGGGGTATCGCCCGGGCGGACCGATCGACCCGCTGGTTGGCGTGGCCGCCCTGGCGCCGACGGCGATCGCCCTCCTCGCGGTCGTCTGGCCGCCGATCGCCCGCGGTCCCCGGGCCTTCGCTGCGATCGTCTGGCTCGGCCTCGGGGCCGGCCTGCTCCTCGTGCCGTCGCTCGGCGGGGTCCTCAACCAACTCCTGGGCCGTGGGCCCCAGACGCTCCTGCCCTCCGTGGAGGCGACCTACCCGTGGTTCCTCGCGCTCGCCGCGACGAGCCTCTTCGCCGGTCTCGGCATCGCCCGCCGTCTCCTCGGCGAGACGGCCCTGCGGCGCGACCGGCTGGTCCGCGGTCTCGCGATCGGGTCCGTCCTCACGCTCGGCGCCGGGCTCCTCTTCACGACGGCTGCGGTGGCCAACGACCTCGCCCTCCGCGACCGACCGGCCACCAGCTCGCGGTTCGGGCCGACCGGCGGCGACGTCGAGCCGCCGCCGTGCGGTGGGCCGCTGGTGGTCGGTCGGAGCGCCATCCTGGGGCTCCAGCTGACGGCCGACGTGGACGGCCGGCCGGCCGGGGCGGTGAACCTCGTCGGCGAGCGGACCGGGACTGACGTCCGCTGGACGGCCGACGTCGCCTCCGACCAGGCGCTCGGGCGCTATGGCGTGGCCCGGGTCGGGGACCGGGCCTGGACCCGCGACCCGCAGCGGGGCTGGTCGGTGGCTCCGACGAGCGCCGCCGACGACGCCCTCGTCGACACGAGGATCGCCGCGACGGCCCTCTCGCAGTCGAACCGCGACACCGCCGAGGACCGCGGGCTCGAGTTCGTGGAGGGAGCCCGGGCACGCCATTGCCGGGTGGCCGTCGACGGGCCGACGTTCGTCGCGGCGTTCCCGGAGACCCGCTGGGTGGTCGGGGACGATACGCTCCATCGCTGGCGCGGCCAGCTCGACTACTGGGTCTTCAGCGACGGCGAGCTCGGCCGGGTCGCCGGGAGCGCGAACGGGCCGGCTACCGCCGTCGGCGAGCCCGGCATCCAGGGGACGATCCGGGCCGAGATGACGGCCACGGATCGCGACCGGGCCCGATCGATCGTGCCCCCGGTCGGCTGAGCGGAGGGACGGGGTGGGCGACGATCGGGATCGGCTGAGCGCGAAACGGGATCGGACCGCCCGCTTCTACCGGGTCGTGTCGTTCCTCGAGGGTCGCGGCGAGCGCGGCGCCAGCCCGGCCGAGATCGCCCGGAGCGTCGGCGTCTCGAAGCGAACGGTCTACCGCGACCTCATCGCCATCCAGGACGAGCTCCTGCTCCCGATCTGGGAGGCCGACGGTCGCTACGGGATCGACGAGAAAGGGCTCCTGCCGGCGCTCCGGCTGACCCAGCCGGAGGCGATGGCGGTCTTCCTCTCCGCTCGCCTGATGGCCCGCCACGCCGACGGTTACGACCCCGACCTCGCGGGCGCCTTCCAGAAGCTGGCCGGTGGGTTGCCCGAGGTCCTGGAGGCCCACGTCCGGGGGACCCTCGACCTGATGGCCCGACGCGCCCCGGAGGGTGCAGCGGAGCGGACCGTGGTCCAGCGGCTCACGAAGGCGTGGGCGGAGCGGCGGGTCGTCGAGATCCGCTATCGGGGTGGCATCTACGACCCGGCCAAGGGCACCCGTCGGGCGCGGGTCCGGCCGTACCTGATCGAGCCCTCGCTCGCGACCCGGGCCCTCTACCTCATCGGCTGGGACGAGACCCGGGGCGGGATGCGGACGTTCAAGCTCGACCGGATCGAGGAGGTGGGGCTCGCCGGCGAGCGCTTCGAGGCGCCGGCCGACGGGACGATCGAGGAGACCCTCGGCCAGGCCTGGGACATCATCGCCGACCAGCCGGCGGTGGAGGTCGTGCTCCGCTTCTCGCCGGTCGTCGGGGCGAGGGTGCGAGAGACACGCTGGCACCCGAGCGAGCGGGTCGAGCCGGCCGGAGACGGCTCGCTGACCTGGCGGGCACGGGTCTCGGGGACCCTGGAGATCCGCAGCTGGATCCTCGGCTGGGGCGCCGACGTCGAGGTCGTCGAACCGGTCGAGCTTCGCGAGGAGATCGCCGGGATCCTCCGCCAGGCCGTCGAGAACTATGCGAATCCGGTGCGTCCGGGAACCATCTGAGTCGTTCCGGGAGGTCACCGGACCGCACCCTGCGATACCATACCGACCTTATGCGACCCCCTCGAACGGACCCTCGGCGAAGCCTTGCCGCGATCGCCGCCCTCGTCGCGATGCTTGTCAGCGCCGTCGCCGCCCCCGCACCCGCCGGTGCCGCGACGACCTCCACCGACACGACCATGGAGTCGATCGTCCGGACCTTGATGAACCGCGATCGCGCGGCGCGCGGCCTCAAGCCCCTTCGGTTCGACCTGCGACTCGCCGACTTCGCAGGTGAGCGGGCCAGCTGGATGGCCGCGACCGCCAGGCTGACCCACAACAGCGTGGACGGCACCGCCTGCCAGGGCTTCCAGAAGCGGGCGATCCGGTGGTACCGCTGCGGCGAGAACATCGGCTGGACCACCGCGGCCTGGGGAGCTCGAGCCGCCCGGAACCTCTACTCGCTCTGGAAGCACAGCCCGGTCCACTGGTCGCTGATGATGTCGCCACGGTTCAACTACGTCGGGGTCGGCTTCGCCTACCGGTCGTCGAGTCGTCAGACGTTCGGCTCGATCGTCTTCCTCGAGGGACCGGACCGGACCGCGCCGGTCGCCAAGGCCACCAGGCGATCCGCGATCAACACCACGATCAGGTTCAGCTGGACCGATCGCGACCCGCGGCTCCAGACCCACACCGCCGGGGTCCGCGACATCAACCTCGGCTACCAGGTGGACGACGGGCCGATCACCGTCATCCGCAGCCGGACCACCGCGCATTCGATCACCCTGCCGTCCCGAGCGCGAGGCCACACGTACACGTTGTGGGTCCAGGCGCGGGACCGGGCCGGTAACCTGTCGGGATGGACGATCGGCTACAAGGTCACGATCCCCTGACCCACGCGGGGCGTCGTCACCCGTTCTCGGCGGTCAACCTCATCAGCGACCCGATCCACGGGTACATCGAGCTGACGAAGCGGCTCGATCCTTCGGAGACGCGCTCCCTCGGACTGCCCGACGAGGCCGGGGCCGAGGACGACCTCCTCGACACGGCCTGGCTCCAGCGGCTCCGACGGATCAGCCAGCTCCAGAGCGCCCGCTGGGTCTTCCCGACGGCGGAGCACAGCCGGTTCACCCACGGCCTTGGCGTCATGCACGAGGCCGGCCTCTGGGCCCGGCATCTCTATCCCAGCCTGCGGACCGCCCTCGGCGATGCCGAGCCCGGGGGGCCCGTGCCGTCCGAAGCCCTCGTCGTGGAGACCCTTCGCGTCGCCGGCCTGCTCCACGACGTGGGTCACGGGCCGTTCGCCCACTTCTTCGACGACCACGTGCTGCGCGACTTCCCCGCCCCGGCCGACGACCGCCGGACCGGACCGAAGGCGCTCAGCCACGAAGACCTCTCGCAGCTCATCATCGAGCGCGAGCTCGGGGACCTCATCGGGAGCCTGCGCCGGGCGCCGGGGATGCTCCCGGAGCGTGACGCCTTCGCCCCGGGTGAGGCGATCGACCCGCGCTGGGTCTCGTTCCTCGTCTCCAAGCCCGCGCTCGCCGACGACGCGATGCCCCGCTGGCTGCGCTGGCTCCAGCCGCTCCTGTCGGGCGTCTTCACCGTCGACAACCTCGACTACGTCCGTCGCGACGCCTACCTCACGGGGGTGGCCACGGGCCCCGTCGACGTGGAGCGGCTGCGACGCTACTGCTTCATCGGCGAGCGAGGCCTGACCCTCTACGAGCCGGGCCTCGGCGCCCTCGAGATGTTCCTCACGGCCCGGCTCTTCATGTACCGGCAGGTCTACTTCCACCGGACGGTCCGGGCCATCGATCTCGACCTCGCCGAGGTCTTCGGGCCGAGCATCCGGGCGATCTTCGGAGACGCCTCCCCGGCCGACGCGCTCTCCGCCTACGCCGACCTCGACGAGTACGCGCTCCTCCACCAGGCCGCCCTGTGGGCTCGCGGCGAGGCCCTCTCGGCGGACCCGCGGCCCGGCGACGGGACCGTCGAGCCGGCGGTCGCCGATGCCTGGCGGGCGATCCTGCTGCGGCGCCCACGCTGGCACGCCGACGCCGAGATCCGGGCCGAGTTCGAGGCGGGCGAGTTCCCCGACGACGCGGTCGCGGCCCTCGGTCGGGGCGCCCCCGGGCAGGTGATCGTCGACCTCGCCGTGGTCGATGCCCGGCCCGCCGACGCGACCGCCACCGACTCGCTCCTCGCCGTCGAGGGCCGGGACGGCCGGATGGTGCCGTCGCTCCACGAGTCGCTCGGCCGGCTGCCTGCCTACGCCCTCATCGCCCGGCGCTACCGACGGACCGACAGGGCCGACTCCGACTGACCAGGGTCGCCGGCGACGGGACGGCAGGGGTGCGGTCCGAGCCCTCCGTCAGGGCTTCGGCGAGGGACTCGCGGCCGGTTTCGGCGGCCGATGCGGGAGGACGAGGAGCGGGTCGATCCGGGCGATCTGGTAGGCCGGGTAGCGGGTCTTCCGCTGGACATCCGGCCGGAGCCGGAACCGCGCCGTCTGATACGGGCTGAACAGCCCGTAGTGGAGGTGGCAGCCCGAGGCGAACCCGGTCGCGCCCTCCCAGCCCAGGAACTGGCCGGCGTGCACCCGGTGCCCCGGCCGCAGGTTCGTGGCGAGGGCGTTGAAGTGGGCGTAGATGCTCCGGTAGCCGTTGCCGTCGTCGATGATCACCACGATCGGCAGGGCGCCCCAGTGGTGGGTCTGGTCCATGTAGGCCGTGTGCGGCCCGATGGACCCGGCCCAGCCGATGAACGGGTCGAACCGGCGGCCGGCCGCGAGGACGATCCCATCGTGGGCGGCCACCACCCGGTCGCCGCAGAACGTCGCGAGGTCGATCCCGTCGTGGAACCGCTGGCCGTCGACGATCGAGTCGCCGAACCAGCTGGGACCGTACGGGTTCGAGATGCGGATCTGCGCCACTGGCCAGCGATAGCCGGTCAGGGTGCGCGGGTCGGGAGCGGCGTCGGGCTCGGCCCGGCCTGGCCGTTCGGCATCGAGACCCCGGACGACGACCGGTCGGGAGCGGATCGTGACCGGGAGTCCGGAGATCTCCGATGTCGGAGCGATCGACGGCGAGGCCGTGATCGACGCATCCGCGATCGGGGCGGACGGCGCGGCGCTCGGAGACCCAGTCGGGGCGGGCTCGACCGCCGGCGAGGCACCGGCGGCGGGGGTGACCGGCGGCAAGCCCGTCGCCTGGAGGACCGCACCGGCCGGAACGGGCGTGCGCGTGTCGCGGTCGATCGACGGCCAGACGAGCACCGCACCCACTGCGAAGGCCGCCGCGACCAGCGCTAGGGAGGGATGGCGTCGCACCCGCCGTTCTTACCGCATCGGCCGGTATTCGGCAAGTTCCGTCGTCCCCGGGGGGGTGCTCGTCGCTTGCCTTCCGCTTACACGGCGCGCCTGCCGGCCGATGGAAGGGCGGTCGCCGTCGACGCGATGCTTCGGGTCCGGAGGCTGCGACCGACCCGATCCCGTCGGCCGCCGACCCCCGTCACGTGGAGATCGCACCATGATCGATCGCATCCGGACGTTCGGCGCACCTCGGACCTTCATCGTCATCCTCGCCCTCGCCCTGGCCGGCCTCGTCCTGGCCCCCACGATCCTGGCGGCGTCTTCCCCACCCCTCACAAGCTCCGCCCCGCTCGCCGATGCGCCGGCACGGGCCGGCGGACTCGGCCGGATCCTGCGCGGCGAGGCGACCGTCCTCAAGCGCGATGGCAGCACCGCGGTCATCCGGTTCGAGCGGGGGGCGGTCGTCAGCCTCAGCTCCACGACGATCGTGGTCAAGGGCGCGGACGGGGTGTCGGCGACCTTCGCCGTGGGTCCGGACACGATCGTGCGCGGTGGCGGTCAGCGGCGCGGGTTGTCCGACGTCGAGGTCGGGGCGCGGGTCGCCGTCCTCTCGCCGAGCGGCGGGACGGGTCCGGCCACCGCGGCGCTCATCCGGCTCCTGCCGGCCGCCGGCGTCGGCGCGGGCAGGTCCGGGACGCCGACGGCGCCGACACCCACGCCCTGATCGGCGCCCGCGGGCGTCCGGCACGGCTTGCCGCCCGGCGCCGATCCGATCCCGGGACCGCGGCCCGGCGGAGTACGCTCCGCCCGTGCGATACGTCGAGGTCGACGGGTTGCGGGTCTCGGCGATCGGCCTGGGGACCTGGCAGTTCGGATCCCGCGAGTGGGGCTACGGGGACGACTATGCGTCCCGCGAGGCACCCGCGATCCTGACCCGGGCGCTCGAGCTCGGGATCACCCTCGTCGATACGGCCGAGGCCTATGGCTTCGGCCGATCGGAGCGGATCGTCGGCGAGACCCTGGCGGGTCGTCGGGCGGGCGTCACGATCGCGACGAAGGCGCTTCCGATCCTTCCGTTGCCCGCGATCCTCGGGCGCCAGGCCGACGGCAGCCTGCGCCGCCTCGGCGTCGATCGGATCGACCTCTACCAGCTCCACTGGCCGAACCCGCTCGTACCGCTCCGGACGACGATGAGCGGGCTCCGCCGGCTGCTCGACGACGGCCGGGTGGCGCGGGTCGGGGTCAGCAACTACTCGCTCGGCCGGTGGCGGGCCGCCGAACGAGCGCTCGGTCGGCCGGTCGTGAGTGACCAGGTCTCGTTCAGCCTGGCGAACCCGGGTCCGCACTGGGACCTCGTCCCCTACGCCCGCGAGCGAGGACGGCTGGTGATCGCCTACAGCCCCCTCGGCCAGGGGTTCCTCGCCGGCGCCGCGAGCGCCGACCGGGGACGCACCGGGGCGCGGCGGAGGAACCCGCTCTTCGCGGACGGGTCACGCCGGCGAGCGACCCGGCTCCTCGACGCGGTCGCGGCGGTCGCGAACGCCCACGCGGCCAGCCCGGCCCAGGTCGCCCTCGCCTGGCTGATCGGCCACGGGAACGTCGTGGCGATCCCCGGGGCGCACAGCCTCGCCCAGCTCGAGGAGAACGTCGCCGCCGCCGACCTCGCGCTCGACGTCGACGAGCAGGCCGAGCTCACCCGGGAGGCGGAGCGCTTCGACGCCGGCAGGCGCCTCTAGCGACGGTCGCCGGCGAGCAGTCCGAGGACCACCTCGACCGCCCGGGGCACGGCTGCGGCGACCTCGGGCGAGAGACCCTCACCGAAGACATCGACTCGGCTGGCTACGATCCCGACCACGTGGACGTCGACCGGGAGCCGCGCGCCGAGCGCCCGGCCCGCCGCGAGGGCGACCTGGAGCGAGACGTCGTGCGACGAGTCGAGGTGATCGGGACGGGCCGTCGGGAAGGAACCGAGCGGTCCCCAGGATACGGTTCCCGGCGCAGCGTCGTCGGAACAGGTGGCGTCCACCAGGATGACCCGGTCATGGCCGACGAGGCGCTCCATGAGCCCGAGACCCCCGACGGCCGATCGGTCGGTCTCTGCTGGCGGACATGAGGCGGTCGCGAGTCGGCGTTCGAGGTCGTCGACGACCGCCCAGCCGACCCCGTCGTCGCCGAGCAACGGGTTGCCCAGCCCGACGATGAGGGTCGTCGCCTGCGCGGGGCGAGGCAGCGAGCCCGCCGTCGGAGGCGCGGAGGCGTCAGCAGGACTGGCGGAGGACATCGATCGTCTCGCCGTGCGCGTCGTGGATCGTCAGCTCGAGCGGCATCTGGCCCGTGAGCGAGTGGGTCGCGCAGCCGAAGCACGGGTCGTAGGCTCGGAAGGCCATCTCGATCCGGTTGAGGAGGCCCTCCTGGACGATCGTCCCGGCGTGGATGAGGCTGCGGGCCGCCCGATCGATCGACATCGTCATCGGAGCGTAGTTGTTCGTCGTCCCGACGATGAGGTTCACCGCCGTGACGATCCCGCGCTCATCGGTCCAGTAGTGGTGGGTCAGCGTCCCGCGGGGCGCCTCCACCGTGCCGACCCCCTCGCTCGGGATGCCGGTCGGGACGACCCGGATCCGATCCGAGGTGATCTCCGGGTCGGTCGCCAGCTCGACCATCCGCTCAGCGGCGAACATCATCTCGACGAGTCGCGCCCAGTGCATCGCCAGCTGCCCGTGGACGAGCACCTTGCGGCCGTTCGGATCGGTCGGAGCCAGGGTCGCGAAGAAGCGCTCGTACGCCTCATGGGCTCGCGGCGTGGCCATCCCGTCGGCCACGTTGAGCCGGGCGAGCGGCGTGGCGCAGTAGACCCCGGAATCCTTCCCGTCGACGAAGCCCTTCCAGCCGACCTTCCGGAGGTACGGGAACTTCAGATACGTCCAGGGCTCGACCCGCTCGGCGATCCAGTCGCGGTACTCGCTCGGCGGGTACTCGCCGTGGAGCTCGCCGTCCGGCGCGACGACCCGGACCCGTCCGTCGTAGAGGGTCAAGCGGCCGGCCTCGTCGACGAGGCCGGAGTAGTAGGTCCGCTGGGTGTAGACGTCCCCACGCATCATCTCGGCATACTCGCCGTCGGCCAGGATCAGGTCGTCGAAGAGCTTCAGGCTGAATCCGGCAAAGTCCACCATCCAGTGGCCGATCCGCTCGATCTCGGCGCGCTGCCCCTCGTTGATCCCGTGGCTCATCCCACCCGGGATCGCCGTGCACGGATGGACCTTCCGGCCCCCGATCATCTCGATCACGGCGTGCCCGTTGCGGCGCGCCTCGATGACCTTGGCCCCGACCTCCAGCCCCACCTTGTGGAGGACCCCGAGGATGTTCCGCTCGGCCACCGGTGCCTCCGGTCCGACGATGAAGTCGGGACCCGACAGGACGTAGAAATGGGTGGTGTGGTCGGCGACGAAGAAGGCGCTGTACAGGAGCTCGCGGAGGAGCTTCGCCGGCCGCGGCGGGTCGACCCCGTAGACCGCGTCGGCGGCCTTGGCCGCCGCCATGTGGTGGGCCTCCGGGCAGACCCCGCAGATCCGATTCGTCAGGGTCGCCATCTCCTCGACCGGCCGACCGACGCAGAAGCGCTCGAAGCCGCGAAGCTCGGGGACCTGGAAGTACGTCCGCTCCACGTCGCCGGCGTCATCGAGGAAGATCTCGATCCTGCCGTGGCCCTCGAGGCGGGTGATCGGGTCGATCGTCAGTCGGGTCATCGGTGGTCTCCTCGCGCTGCGCCCACGAGGAGTGGCTCCGGTGCGCCCGGATCCGGGTCGTCGCCGGGGACCGTCCGGCCGGACCGCAGGAGCGACGCCGCGAGGCCGAACCGGTAGAACTGGCCGACCGGGTCCGGGATCCCGTCGAGGATCCGCTCGATCCCCACGGCATCGCTGGCGTCGACCACCGAGGCGTAGGCCGAGAGTAGCCGGGCGCCGGCGTCGATGACTCCGTCGGCCGGTCCGTAGCAGCCGATGCACGGGGCGGAGACCGCCGGGCAGAGCGCCCCGCAGCCGTCCCGGGTCGCCGGGCCGTTGCACGGGATCCCCTGCTCCAAGAGGCACAGCTCCGGATCGATGCTCGGGAGCTCCTGGATCCGGCGGAAGGCCGTGATGAGCTTCGCGTGGCGGACCCGCGAGCACTCGTCGCAGACGGTCGAGTGGCCCGCGCCGAGGACCGAGCCGCGGGGCGGCAGCGGCTCGACGCCCTCGAGCCCGGCGATGAGCGTGCCGACGACCTCGGCGATCCGGGCCGACTCGGGCGGGCAGCCCGGCACGGAGTAGTCGATCGGCACGACCTGGGCCAGGGTCCGCAGCCGTGGGCTGATGGCCGGCAGGCGGAGATCGCCCTCGGGCGTCGGCCAGATGACCGTGGGCCGGAGATGCTCGGGGTTGTCGGTGCTGACGCCCTCGTAGGCCGCGTCGAACAGCTCGGTCGTCGTGCTCAGGTTCGCCAGGCCCGGGGATGCAGCCCTCGGACGCGCACGAACCGAAGGCCACGAGCAGGCGCGACGTCCGCCGGAGGAGGTGAGCGAGCTCCTCGTTCTCGCTGGTCCGGATGCCGCCCGAGAAGAGGGTGACGTCGATCGAGCCGTCCGGCAGGGCCGCGACGTCGGCGTACTTGGCGTCCATCGCCGTCGGCCAGAAGACGATCTCGAAGTGCTCGTCGACGTCCAGGATCGCCTCGTCGAGGTTGAGGACGGCGATGTCGCAGCCACCGCACGAGCCGGCCCCGTACATCGCGAAGCGGTGCCGCCCGGCTGCGCTCATCCCGTCACCTCCGCCGGCGACGGACGGGGCACGCGACCGGCGCGTCGGCTCGACCATGGCTCGCGACCCCAGGCCAGCGGGCCGAGGGCACGGACCTCGTCCACGATCCGGCCGAACTCCGTGGCCAGGCGTTGACCCTCCGCGGCGCTGGCGTAGAGCAGCTGGAGCCGCTCCGGCTCGATGCCCAGCTGACCCACCACGCGCCGGAGGAGCACGAAGCGCCGGAGCGCCTTGACGTTCTGGACGCGGTAGTGGCAGTCGGCCGGCCAGCAGCCGGTGATGACGACCCCGTCCGCACCGTCGGCGAAGGCCCGCAGGACGAACGTCGGGTCGACCCGACCGGAGCACATCAGGCGGACGAGCCGGACGTTCGGCGGGTACTTCATCCGCGCCGTGCCCGCCAGGTCGGCCGCCCGGTAGCTGCACCAGTTGCAGGTGAAGACGAGGATCACCGGCTCGAAGGCGGCGGCCACGGGCGGCGGGGCGGCCGGGTCCGACAGGGTCGTGGTCATGCCGGCACCGTCGCTCGCTCGCTCGGCCGGAGTCGGGGGCGGATCGGTCGGACCGGCCAGGTCCATCAGCAGGCCGTCGATCTGGGCGAGGACCTGCTCGTCGCTGAAGCCGCTGCCGCTGATCGCCCCGGCCGGGCAGGCCGCGACGCACACGCCGCAGCCCTGGCAGAGGGCCGGGTTCACCTCGGTGACCATCCGGTCCTCGTGGAAGACGATCGCGCTGAACGGGCAGAGCTCGTTGCAGATCCGGCAGCCGGAGCAGCGCGCCTCGTCGACCGTCGCCCTGATCGGCTCGAGCGCCATCTCCCGCTGCTGGATCCGCCCGAGGATCCGGGCCGCGGCCGCGGCGCCGTTGGCGACGCTGGTCGGGATGTCCCGCGGCCCGAGCGCGCAGCCGGCGGCGAAGACGCCCTCGGTCATCGTGGCGACGGGGTCCAGCTTCGGGTGGCGTTCGATGACCCAGCCGTCCGAGCTGCAGGTGATCCCGAAGAGCCGGGCGATCGCGTGGGCGTCGGCCGGCGGCTCCAGCCCGACCGACAGGATGACCATGTCCACCGGGATCCGCCGCTGGCGGCCGGCCAGGGTGTCCTCGACCTGGACGATGAGCCGGCCGTCCTCGGCCGCCTCCTCGGGGTAGCGGACCGTGTCGGTCACCTCGGCCACCCGGCCGCGAACGAAGACCGTGCCCTCCTCCTGCGAGCCGCTGGTAGAACTCGTCGTAGCCCTTCCCGGGCGTGCGCATGTCGATGTAGAACTCGTAGACGGTCGCCTCGGTGTGCTCGCGGACGAGGTGGGCGAACTTCAGGCTCTGCATGCAGCAGATCGCCGAGCAGTACGGGTTGTAGTTCCGGTCGCGGCTGCCGACGCAGTGGACGATCCCGACCGACTTGGGCTCGGTCACCCCGTCGCGCAGGACGATCCGGCCGTTCGTCGGTCCGGCCGCGTTGCTCATCCGCTCGAACTCGAGGCTGGTGAAGACGTTGGGCAGGCGCCCGTAGCCGTACTGCTCGATCCGCCGGGCGTCGAACGCCTGAAAGCCCGTGGCCAGGACGATGTTGCCGACCTCGAGGGTCACGTCCTCGTCCTGCTGCTCGAAGTCGATCGCCCCGGTCGGGCAGAACTTCACGCAGGCCTGGCAGGTCCCCTTCTCGAAGTAGATGCAGTTGGCGGCATCGATGACCGGGTACTTCGGGACGGCCTGCGGGAAGGGCGTGTAGATCGCCCTTCCGGTAGCCGATCCCGGCTTCGAACACGTCGTCGACCAGGCGGGCCGGGCACTTCTCCTGGCAGATGCCGCAGCCGGTGCAGAGCTCCGTGTTCACGTATCGGGCGCGATGGCGGACGGTGACCGTGAAGCTGCCGACGTAGCCCTGGACGTCGGTGACCTCGCTCCAGGTGTGGAGCGTGATGTTCGGATGCGAACCCGCCGTCACCATCCTCGGGGTGAGGATGCAGGCGGCGCAGTCGAGCGTCGGGAAGGTCTTGTCGAACTGGGCCATGTGCCCGCCGATCGATGGCTCGCGCTCCACGAGGTGGACCGGGAACCCCGCGTCCGCGATCTCGAGGGCGGCCGAGATCCCGGCGATCCCACCGCCGACGATCAGCGTAGTCGGGTTGATCGGGACGCGGAACGGCTCGAGCGGGACGTCCTGGGCGACCCGCAAGACGCCCCCGGCCACGACCGCCTTCGCTTTGGCGGTGGCGGCCTCGCGGTCGGCGTGGACCCACGAGACCTGCTCGCGGATCGAGACCAGCTCGCACAGGTAGGGGTTCAGGCCCGCCCGCTCACAGGCGCCCCGGAAGGTCCGCTCGTGCATATGCGGCGAGCAGGCGGCCACCACGACCCGTGTCAACCCGAGCTCGGCGATGTCCTTCTCGATGAGCTCCTGACCGAGGCTGGCGCACATGAACTTGGCGTCGCGGGCGATGACCACGCCCTGGCCGGCGAGCCGCTCGGCCGCCCAGTCGCGGACGGCCTCGACGTCGACCGTCCCGGCGATGTTGCTGCCGCAGTGGCAGACGTACACGCCGATCCGCTCGCCGTCGACCGGCGACTCGCCGGAGCCCGGAGCGTGGGTCGGATCGAACGGAGTGCCGGGGTCCGGCTGCGTCGCGCTCATCGTCCCGCCTCCCCGTCCTCGGGCATCCGGGGCATCGGCAGAGCGGGCCCCTTGTCGCGTCGCGGTCGTCGGACCGGGACGCCGGGGACGGCCGCCTCGGCCTCGGCCGGGACCTCGACCCCGATCCGGGCGAGGGCGGCGCGAGCGCTGACGACCTCGCTGCCGATCCCGAGCGCCTTGGGCTCGCTGCCGAAGGCCAGGCCCATGAGCTGGGTGAAGAAGAGGATCGGCATGTGGTAGCTCGTCCCGAAGTGGTGGTTCATCTCGCCCTGGTAGAGGTCCACGTTCATCTGGCACATCGGGCAGACGGTGACCATCAGGTCGGCGCCGAGCCGGTCCGCGGTCCCGACGAGGCGCCGGAGCATCGCGTAGGCGGTGTCCGGCCCGATCTGGGTCAGGTGGCCGCCGCAGCAGTCGGTCCGGAGCGGGTAGTCGATGACCTCGGCGCCGAGAGCGGCGAGCAGCCGGTCGAACTCGCGGGGGTGCTCGTGGGTCGCCCAGCGGCCGTCGGGGTCGGGGCGGGTCACGAGGCAGCCCAGGTACGGTGCGACCTTCAGGCCCTGGAGCGGCCGGACCACGTGGCGGGCCACCTCGTCGAGGCCGACCTCGTCGACGATCACCTCGAACAGGTGACGGACCTCGACCGCGCCCGGGGTGTAGTGGAGGCCGCCGGCGTCGAGGGCCGTGTTGACGTGCGCGCTCAGGCGCGGGTCGGCGCGCAGGTAGTGGTCGGTCTTGGCCAGGTTGAGGTAGCAGGCGCTGCACGGCGCGACAACGGTCCGGGTCCCATTCACCTGGGCTTCGGCGAGGGCAAGGTTCCGGGCGATGAGGGCGTACGCCCGGAGCGGCCCGATGCTCAGGTACTCGCTCGCGCCGCAGCAGCTCCAGTCGTCGATCTCTCGGAGGTCCAGGCCGAGCGGCTCGCGGATGGCCTCGAGCGAGGAGGCATACGCCCGACCGGTGCCGTCCATCGAGCAGCCCGGGTAGTACAGGTAGCCGGTCATGCCCGGGCCTCCAGCTCGGCGGCCCGGTCGAGGATCGCCCGGAGCCCCTTCGTGTCACGGATCCGGTGGGGCACCAGGCCCATCCGGCCCGAGGCGAGCATCCCCACCGCGCCGGGCGTCATCCCGGGCAGCCGGAGGGGGTAGTGCCGGAGGTAGTGGCGGGCCACCAGGCCGACCTCATAGCTCCGCCCGAAGCGCCGGATGTTCGAGACGAAGGTCGTCGAGAAGTCGGACGCGGTGTGGTCGCACGAGACCCGGTCGCGGATGGCGATCCCCTTGACCGCGTACATCACGTCGGGGATGTGGACCTCCTGGGGACAGCGGACCGCGCAGAAGTAGCAGCCCACGCAGGCCCACGGCGTGCTCGAGCGGAGGACCTCGTCGCGCATCCCCGCCCGGATCATCGCGAAGAGCATCCGGGGGGTGTGGTCCATCGCCGAGGCGGACGGGCACGACCCGCCGCAGGTGCCGCACTGGATGCACCGGTCGAGCCGCGGGTCGGTGGCCGTCTCGGCGATGACCTCGGCCATGAACGACCGGGCCGGGCGACCCGGGGGGTCCGATGGCGGTCCTGCCGGCATCGGGGAGACGGAGTAGGCGGCCGCGGCGGTAGGCATCGGGTTTCCACTCATCGAGTGCTCCTGCCGGCCCGGCGGTCCCCCGACGAGCCGCACGACTCAGGCGCCCGAGATCACCAGGTCGGCATCGCCGAGCCCGAGCGCGGCCCGGGCCTTCGGCTCGTCATCGACCGCGAAGGTCATCTCCATCCAGCCTGGCCGTTGGCCGACGGTCAGGACGCCGACGATGTTCACCCCGCCTCGAGCGAGTCGCTCAGTGACGTCGGCCAGGCCGCCGGGCCGGTCCTCGACGTCGACGGTGATGAGATCACCCTCCATGAACTCGTGACCGAGGCCCCGCAGGACCTCGCGGGTGGCCGCCGCGTCCGTCGTCGTCATGAACATCGAGGCGCATGAACCCGCGCCCACGCTTGCGACATGGGTGATGTCGATCCCCCGGGCACCGAGCGCCCGGGCGAGGTGGGCGATCTCCCCCGGTCGATTATCCATCTGGATGACGAACTGACGTCCCATCGCCGCGTCTCCTCGGCCTACGGGCCTCGCAGGCCATCCCGCACCGCCAACATCACGTTGGGGAGTCGCGCAGGGACATTCCGGGAACGCGTGAGAACGTCGGCTGCCCGACGGTCCAGCACACTGATGCTCCGGGACGGGGCCGGCCGGCCGCCAGTGCCGATCCGCCCCCCGCCAGTGCCGATCCGCCCCCGGCGGACCGGGCCGCAAGACCGGATCGAGGATGGCCCGGTCGGACGAGATCCGTCCAATCGAGCCCGCCGGACCCGGTTCAGGCCGTGACGCCCCGCGGTCCCCTCTCCGCCGCCGGCACCTGCGGCCGGACCGCCAGGTACGACAGGGCCGCCAGGATCAGGACCTGGAGGACCTTGATCGTGATCCCCCACAGCTCGAACGGCGGCGTCCGCTGGGGAGCCACCTGGATGTACATCACGATGACCCCGACCTGGAGCAGGGCGCCGAGGACCCACAGGATCCGCCGGTCGTAGGCGACCAGCAGGATCGCCCCGACAGCGAACGCGGTCGCCGCCGAGAGGCCGAAGATGAGCAGCGGCGGCGCGTCGGACGCGGTCTCGTCGACCACCGACAGCGCGCCGATGCCGATGCCGAGATAGAGCAGCGCGGTGGCCACCGAAGCTGCTGCAGCGAGAGAGCGGATGATGCGGCGACGGCGGGCGCGGGCGGCGATGTCGGCGAGACGGTCATCCGGTCCCATCGTGGTCCTCCTTCACGTTCCCGGCCGGCTAGGCCGAGGCGGTGACGAGCTCCGTCGGCTCGACGAGCGCGGGCTCCTCCGGGGTGATCTCGTGGGCGGACCCCGGCGTGACCTCGGCTGCCGTCCCGGTCCGGACGCGAGCGGCGAGGCGTTCGGCCCGGTCCCGGATCCCGAGGAGCATCTTGCGCTCCATCACGAGCGAGCCCGGCACCATGACGTACGTCCAGAAGAGACGCTTCGCGATGCCGCCGTCGACGGGGAACCGGTTCCGGCTGATGAACCGCGTCCGGTCGCCCTCCGGCGCCAGGATGAACGACCAGACCCAGCTGCCGTCCTCGGCGCGCATCGCCAGGACCCGCTCGGGTTCGACGATCTCGATCCGCATCGCCGCGCCATTCGGGTTGCGCCAGACGTCGCCGACCTTCATCGACTGCCAGTCCGGGACGATCTCGTCGGCGCTGTGCATGTTCAGCCCGAACAGGTTCTCGATCCAGTCGTAGGTGTACGCGCCGCCGCGGCCCGGGCCCATCTGGAGGAGCCACGGCCAGATCGCCGACGGCGGGGCGTCGATGGTGATCGCCCGGGTCGAGACCATGTCGGCGTCCTCGAGGAGTTCGTCGCCGGGCAGTCGGGCGGCGAGCTCGTCAGGTCGGGCGCCCCAGTTCAGGATCGCCTCGTGGAGCAGGGCGCGGTAGACGAGCGCGACGACCGGCACGCTGAGCATGAGGACGAGGAATCGTTTCATCGGGTTGCCTCCAGGGCTCCGAGTCGGGCCGACTCCACCCGCCACGCGGGATGCCCCCGGATACGGAGCGGTCAACCCACAGCGTCGTGCGACGGGGCCGCACGGGACAGGGCCGAAGGTCCGCCCGAAGGTGGGCGGAAGGTCGGCGCCGATCGGTGCCATCGGTCGCCATGGCGGGCGCCGATGGTCCGTCGGACCGCAGGTCCTGGGTCTCTCCCGAAGGCCGCGGTATCATCGCGCTCCGCGCGCCCGTAGCTCAGTGGATAGAGCGACTGACTTCGGATCAGTAGGTCGGGGGTTCGAATCCCTCCGGGCGCGCCAAAGATCTACCTGGGATCGGGCACCGCACTCAACTCCGATCTGACCCCTGCGAGCCCCGCATCGTCGTGAGCAGCCGGACTGCGAGGTCGATCTCCTCGCCGGCGTCAAGGCCCTCTTGCATCGCAAGCGAGCGCCACGTCCGGAAGTCGACGAGGTGTCCAGCCAGGGCGCGAAGGAGCCGCCCGTTGCCGTCGGGCACTCGATCGGCGCCGGCGTACCCGGCCAGAAGGGCATCGGCCAACGCACGGTTCGCGGCCTCTCTCGCTCGCTGGGCCGACACGGGCATCGCCGCCATGTCGCGGTAGATCGGGTAGAGCTCGCTGGCGTGGTCCCGGTACCAGCCGTAGAGCTGCCCGAACGCGTGCCGCGCCCGCCCTTCCAAGTCCGGGATCGCTGACCATGCCGCGGCGTCCGGCGCCGGGTTCCTGGCGGTCCAGTGTGCGGTGCATGCCACGAACAGCGCGTCGAGGTCAGCGAAATGACGGTACACGGTGAGGCGGGTGACGCCGGCTTCCGCGGCCACGGAGGCGATCGACGTGCTGGCCGGCCCAACCGTCGTGTGCAGCCGGACCGCGGCCTCAGTGATGCGCAGCCGGGTCTGGTCGACAAGGTCCGCGCGTCGGCGCATGCGATACGTCCGCGATTTCGTAGCAACCATATGTATTCTCAATATTGACAGATCGGCGTTCAGAGTTCATTGTACAGTCCTGTTCACTCGATATTGAAGGGTTGGGCAATGGCAATACTCGGATCCGTCAGGACTGGCGCGCAGCTCAAGGTCGTTCAGCCCGGTGAGGGTCGTGCCGGCGGTCTCGCGCCCGGCGTCGGGGTCGTATTCAAGATCGATGGCGAGGACAGCGGCGGCACCCTGTCGATCGTCGAGCATCCTTTCGCCGTTGGCGCACTGGTGCCACCGCACATCCACCACCGCGAGGACGAGTACTCGATCGTGCTGCAGGGCGAGATCGGGTTCCGGTCGAACGACCGGGAGGTGGTCCTCGGCCCCGGCGGGTACATCGTCAAGCCGCGGGGCGAAGTCCACGCGATGTGGAACGCTGGTCCCACCCCCGCCCGGATGATCGAGGTCATCTCACCTGCCGGATTCGAGCGGTTCTTCCGCGACCTGACCGACATGACCGCCGTCGGCGCCCCGGACCCAGCGGCAATCGCCGAACTGGCGGGCAGGTACGAGCTTCCGTTTGCGGAGCCTGACTGGCTGCCCGACGTGATCGCCCGCTACGGGCTGACGCCGCCGCGGCGCTGACCGGGCGCGGCGAGGCAGCTCCTCGTCGATGCCCAGGTTATGACGAGCCGACACCTTGGTGACCTGGCGTCGGCTCCTCTGACCCGACGACTGGCGGCGTGGCCCGGCTTCTGGCCTGCGCTGGGACTACGCGGCTCGGAGGGCCTCGATCAACTCCTCCACGCCCTCGATCACGATGGTTGGTGGCGTGTGCTCGAATCCCTCCGGGCGCGCCATGACGACCCGAGGCAGAGCGAGGGCCAGGGCCGTTCGAGGAGGCCGCCGGCGTCAGGCGAGCGCCGACGATCGAGGGCCTGATCGCGCCGGCGGCCTTGGTCTCGCCGATCGGGCCAAACGCCCCTAGGCAGCGACGGCGGGGCTCTGCGAGAGTGGCGGTGGACACGCGGGAGGCTCTGACGCGCGGCCCAAACCTCGTGCCGCCGGGACCGCGCCGAGCCACTGGCGAGACCGACCCGCCTCGGCCCGTCGGGGAGGCGCACTCATGGGTCATATCAGCAGGACGATCCACGTCGAGGCGACGCCGGAGCAGGTGTTCGATCGCTTCGCGAACCCCGAGAGGCTCCGGGAGTGGCAGGTGCCGGCGGCCGAGGTGAAGGACATCACGGGCACGCCCGGCACCGTCGGCCTCGGCTGGACCACCGCCTCGACGTTCGCCGGGCGCAAGATGGAAAACCACATGAGCGTCACCGCGGTCGAGCGGCCGCGGTCTTTCGAGGTGAAGGGCACCGGCAGCGGGACCGCGACGTTGCGCGGGCGCTTCGAGCCGGCGGCGGGCGGCACGGACGTCACCATCGAGAGCGAGTACGAGATGCCGCTCGGCTTCATCGGTGACGCCGCGAACAAGCTCTTCTTCGAGAAGTCGTTCGCGGAGTCCTGGGACAAGTCGCTGGCGAAGTTCAAGGCGCTCGTGGAGGCCGAAGTCCCGGCCCACGTCTAGGGGCGGGAGTCCGCCACCCGCCAGACACGAGGGGCCGCGGCGGTCGCGCCGCGGCCTCTGGACGATCCCGCCGTCTAACAGGGGCTGGGGCGGCCGGTTCGACGCGGGGCGTCCGGGGTGCACGCTCGTCGGGCCGCGGACGACCTCCGGCTCTGGCGCATCCCCCGGGCGGCGGTCATCGTGATACCCAGCGGGAGGCTCTGACACGCGGTCCACACATCGCGCCGCCGGGACCGCGCCGAGCCACTGGCGGGACCGACCCGCGGGCAGGCGTCCCTGGGAGGATCGCTCCATGCGCCGCGTCGCCACGCTTGCTCTCATCACCGGCGGTGCCACGGCCGCCATCGCCGGCGGCGCCATCCTCCGCGGCCGGCTCGGGGGGCGCGGATCGGAGGCCATGCCGCCCGACGATGACGCCATCTTCACGATGTTCGCGCCCGGTGGCAAGTTCGCCTTCTGGTGTAACGGGCCGGTGGGGTGGGTGATGGCCAAGGCCATGCCAAGGATGGAGGCTGGCCTGTACGAGACCGTCGCCGAGATGCTCGACCTCCAGCCCGAGGACGAGCTGCTGGACATCGGCTGCGGGCCGGGTGCGTTCCTGGCTGCGAAGGCGCAGCGCGTGCGCCGGGTCGTCGGCCTCGATCTCTCACGGGTCATGCTGCGAGAGGCGGAGCGGCGGCTCGCCGACCGGATCGCCGCCGGGACGGCCCAGCTGGTGACCGGCAGCGCCGCCGAGCTGCCCTTCGACGACGGCGAGTTCTCCGCGGTGACGGCCATCAACGCGCCGGTCAAGCACGCCGAGGCGTTCCGGGTGCTGCGCCCGGGCGGGCGCCTCGTGTTCGTGGATCCCGACCCACGGCGGTCGCCGAAGGAGCCTAGCGTCAGCTGGGGAGTCCGGTGGTGCGACGAGGCCGACCATCGGCGGATGTTCGAGGACGCCGGGTTCACGGACGTGACCGTTCGCTACCGGGGCCTCCAACCTCTGTATGAGAGCGCGCTGGTCCTGAGCTGCCGCAAGCCGGCCGCGTCGTAGCGGAGCAGGGCTCCAGACTCGGCACGACCAACCAGCCACCAGCCCGCACGGCCGGGCGGAGGGTTGCGACCGATCGATCGCGGACGTCGTCCTGGTCCATGAGGGCCTGACCGGTCAGGCCGGCCGCACCACTACAATCACCTCCGCGCGCACGCGTCTTCGATCCACCGTGGCCTCACAGCGGGCCGGAGAGGCCGACACAGCCGGATGGTCGCCATCATCGCCCACAGGGGCGCACGGAGCCTCGCACCGGAGAACACCCTCGCCGCGGCCCGCAAGGCGCATGCGGTCGGTGCCGATCTGTGGGAGACCGACGTCGCGGTCACCGCCGACGATCGACTCGTCCTGATGCACGACGATTCGATGATGCGGACGACCGACGTCGCCGACAAGTTCCCGGACCGCGTTCCCGCACCATTCTCGACCTACACCCTGGCTGAGATCCGATCACTCGATGCCGGGTCCTCGTTCGAGCGCGATGATCCCTTCGGACAGATCGCCGCCGGCGCTGTCGGCCGGGGAGAGCTGTCCACCTACATCGGCGAGAAGGTCCCGACGCTGCGTGAAGCCTTCGAGCTGACGCTCGAGCTGGACTGGTTCCTCAACCTCGAGCTCAAGGCTCAGCCCAAACCCAAGGATGCCTTCGATGTGGTCGGCGCCGTCCTCGCGCTGGCGCACGAGGTGGGGATCGGACCCGATCACCTCCTGTTCTCGTCGGCCCGGCACGCCTGGCTGAAGGCCCTGAAGCAACGCAGGCCGGACTTCGAGGTACAGGCCATCCTGGGTCTCTTCCCCGAAGACCCCATCGACTTCAGCGACCCGTTCTTCGAGGAGTTCAACCCCCGGATCACCCGTGTCGCGATCGAAGAGATCGAGGAGCAGTTGGCCCGCGGGGTCAGACTCAACCCCTACACGGTCAATGAACCCGAGGAGATCTCCCGGCTGGTCGGGATCGGGATCACCGGCCTCATCACCGACTTCCCGCAGCGAGTGGCACGACCTTGACCTCACCCACCACCCTGGCGCCGCACCGGTTCCTCATCGTCAACTGCTATCCCGCGGCCAGCCGCGAGAACTTCGACCGATCCGACGTCGGCCACCCCCACGACCTGTTCAAGGGCGTGCTGCGGAGAGAAGCCCCCAACGCGACGACCGAGATCGTCTACATCGCCGACCCGGGATTCGCCCTGCCGCCCGGCACGTCGATCGACGACTTCGACGGGTTCATCTGGACGGGATCCGATCTCACCGTCTACCACACGGACGACCCCCGGGTCGCCGCGCAGATCACCTTCGCCAACGAGCTGATGGAGGCGGGCGCGATCTGCTGGGGGAGCTGCTGGGGCCTCCAGCTGGCATCGCTCGTGGCCGGGGGCGACGTGGCCGCGAATCCCAGGGGACGCGAGTGGGGCATCGCCCGTGACATCCGGCTGACCGAAGCCGCGCGGACCTCGCCGATGCACGTCGGGAAGCCGGCGGTGTTCGACGCGTTCATCATGCATCTGGACGAGGTCACCCGCCTGCCCGATGGCACGCCGCTGCTGGCGACCAACACCCACACGCCCATCCAGGCCGCGATCATCGAGCGCGGGGCCGCCGCGTTCTGGACCACCCAGTACCACCCCGAGTACAACCTGCACGAGATGGGGCGCCTGATCGCGGCCCGAGCCAAGGCCCTGGTGCGGGAAGGCTTCTTCCCCGACGAGGCCGCCGTCGCGACCTACGCAGCCAGGATGAAGGAACTCGCCGCCGACCCGGATTCGGCAGAGCTGCGAGCGGAGCTCGACGTGGGCGAGGACATCATCGACCCCCAGATCCGGGAAGTCGAGTTGCGCAACTGGCTGCGGTTCATCGACTCACGGGCGAGGTAGCGAAACGGGCTACATCGCACTCGCTTCGTAGACGCGAACGCTCGACACGTACGGGCAGCCCTCGAGCAGTCGCGCGGCGGCCTCCAGGCTTTCGGCCGAGACGATCGAGTAGCCCGTCGCGACACCGTCGGCAGCGGACAGCTCGTGCGAGCCTTCGTGCGTCACCTCGATGCCGCTCGCGAACGGGTTGCCGCTGTCGACGAATCGGTCGCCGACCGTGGCGAACCAGGCCTGCCAGGCCGCCATGATCTCGGGCTTCGGCTCCCAGCCGTCGTGGAACAGGAGTACGAACTTCTTCACGAACTCTCCTTCTCGGTGGATGGCTCTCGGGTGAGGAACGACGCGTAGTTGTCGAGGCCTTCGCTCTCGGTGCCCCAGTAGGCGTGGTACTGGCCGAGCCACGCCTGGAGGCTGCGGATCGACACTCGATCGAGGGTGAGGAAGGTGGTCCGTCCGAGCTTGCGCCGCCGGACCAGGCCGGCCTCTTCCAGCACCCGGACATGCTTGTTGATGGCCGGCAGCGACAGCCGCCGGATCGCCGCCAGCCTGCTGATGGAGTACGGCTGAAACGCCAGCAGGTGGACCATGGCTCGCCGATGGTGGTTGGCCAGGGCCGCGAACGGGCGATCGAGGTCTTCTGGTACGTCCGTCGCGTCGCGATCCCCACCATGAAGGTTCACCATGTGGTGAACTTTAGGCCTCGACGACGAGCCTGTCAATGCCGGCTCCCCCTCCGGGCGCCGCCGCCGACGTGCCATCATCGCGCGGTGCGCGCCGTCCCGAGGTCCGACCCGTGACCCGCCGCGGGCTGGTGCTGTTCGCGGCGATGTCGATCATCTGGGGCATCCCGTACCTCCTGATCCGGATCACCGTCGCCGAGGTCAGCCCGGCGGTACTCGTCTTCTCGCGGACGGCGGTCGCGGCCGCCCTCCTGCTTCCGATCGCGCTCCTGCGGGTCGACCTCCGGTCGGTCCTGCGTCACTGGCCGTGGGTCGTCGCGTTCGCGGCGATCGAGATCGCCATCCCGTGGCTGATGCTCGGGGCCGCCGAGCAGACGATCTCGAGCTCGCTGGCCGGCCTCCTGATCGCCGGCGTCCCGATCGTCGGCGCGGCGATCGCAGCGATCATCGGCGGGCCGGATCGGGTCGGACGCCGCCAGCTCGCGGGCCTGCTCATCGGGTTCGCAGGCGTGGCAACGATCGCCGGTGGCGACTTCGAGGCCGAGAACGCGGTCGCGCTCGTCCAGGTCGCGATCGTGGTCGTCTGCTACGCGCTCGGTCCGTTCATCCTGTCGCGTCGGCTCGTTGACGTGCCGTCCCTCGGGATCATGGCGATCTCACTCACCCTGACCGCGCTCCTCTACGCGCCGGTGGCGTGGCTGAGCTGGCCGGCGAGCCAGCCGAGCCGGGATGTCCTGGCATCCATCGTGATCCTCGCGCTGGTCTGCACAGCCGCCGCGTTCCTCATCTTCGCCGCGCTCATCCGCGAGGTCGGCCCGGTCCGCGCGACCGTTATCACCTACGTGAACCCGGTGGTCGCGGCCATCCTCGGCGTGCTCGTCCTCGCCGAGACGCTCACGCCTGCGATGCTCGTCGGCTTCGCCCTGGCGATCACGGGATCGACGCTGGCGACCCGGCGGCCGGAACCCCCCGAAGCCGAGGCGGCAGCCGTCGAGCTCGCCGAGGCCTAGTCCGACGCCCCTTTGGGCGAACGCGTCGGCGCGGCGCCTCCGGGGCGTCGATCGACGGACTGCGTGGGGCCGGTCAGGCGCGCCGGCGACCTGCCCCGACAGGTTCGAGGATGAGGGCCTTCATCGGGCAGCAGTCGACCGCTCGCTGGGCGTCGTCGCGCCGGCCGGCATCGACCGGACCGGGGCGAAGGATCGGATAGCGCCACTCGTCGAGGTCGATGAGATCGGGCACGAAGTCACCGCACAGGCCGTAGCCGTCGCAGCGGATCCAGTCGACCCGGAACTTGACCTCCATCCTAGGCGGCCGCGATCCGCGCCCCGGTGACGGAGCACCATCCCGTCCGGGCGTGGATGCTGAACTCGTCGCCGAAGACGTTCAGGGCGCTGGCCATCAACTGGACCGCGCCGTCCGGGTGATGGCACGCGCCCCGCCCTCCGATCTGCGCCGTCCATCGCTCGATGTGGGCGAGCTCGCCGGCGCGGGCCTGGCCCTGGGCGACCCGAGCCGTCGCGTCCCCGAGGGCGCGCAGGCCGTGAAGGCACGGACCGCACTGGCCGGCGCTCTCCTTCGCCAGGAATCCCATGATCTGGGCGGTCGCCGAGACACCGCAGACGTCGGTCGGCAGGAGACCGACGATGCCGCAGCCGAAGGTCAGCCCGGCGGACCGCATCACCGCCGGGTCGAGCGGGAGGTCCCAGGCCTCACGGACGCTTGCCCACGTCCCGAAGTACCCCCCGAGCACGACCGCCTGGGTCCCCTCCGCCCGGGCGCCGGCTTCGGCAGCGATCTCGCCGACGGTGGTCCCCAGCGCGATCTCCCGGACGCCTGGCTCGCGGATCGAGCCGGTGACCGTGATCAGGGCCGTTCCCCGCGACTCGAGCCGGCCGACCGACCGGTACCAGCGCTCGCCGAACCGGGCGATGAGGGCGGCGTAGGCGAGGCTTTCGACGTTCTGGACGAGCGTCGGTCGGCCGGCCACGCCGCGCTCGGAGACGCGCGGGGGCGTCGTCGTCGGCCGGGCGTCCAGGTTGTTGATGTAGTGGACGGCCGCCGACGCCTCGCCCGCGACGTAGCTGATCGGCGCCTGGATGAGTCGTGTTCGGGGCCGCAGCTCGCGTCGCCGGTCGTCGATGGCCCGGCGCATCGCCGCGATCGCGGCCTCGTGCTCCTGGCCGATGTAGAAGACGATCTCGTCCGCGCCGATCGCGTCGGCGGCCAGGATCGCCCCGTCGATGACGAGGTGGGGCCGGTACGCCATCAGGGTCCGGTCCTTGAAGCTCGCCGGCTCGCCCTCCGCGCCGTTCGCGACGACCACGGCCGAACCACCCTTGCGTTCCGCGAGGGCGCGCCACTTGCGACCCACCGGGAACCCGGCCCCGCCGCGGCCCAGGAGGCCGCTCGCCTCGAGGTTCGGGATGAGCTCCCGGAGGTCGTTGCCGCGCGGCAGCGGCCCGAGCCTCGCGAGGTGGGCATCGAGGCGCTCGGGCTCGCCGTCGAGGCGAGGACCGGCCAGGAGTCGGTCGGTCGGGGCGTTCGCGGTCAAGGGCGGCTCCACGGCGGCGGGTCGCGGTCGATCGGTCGGTCGCGGTCGCTGCGCCGGTCGTCGGAGCGGCGAACGGCGCAGGACGAAGGTCACATATCCCTGAGGCACCGAACAGTGGGAAAGGTTTCCCCCGGACCCACCCTGACCCGATCCCCGATGGTCGGTGTCATCCCCAGAGCGCGGTCGCGGCCAGGCCGAACCCCACCGCGACCAGGGCCACGTGGACCCCGATGAGCGCCCAACGCCCCGACGAGAACGGATCGTCGAGGCGAGGTGGCACCGGCATGAGGCGGTACCAGAGCCACAGGCCGAGTCCGCCACCGAGGGCCACTCCGGCGGTCATGAGGACCCATCCCGCGGCGACCAACGGGTCCGCCGGGCGCCAGCCCAGGCACACGGCCAGCAGGCCGACCGACACCGCGGACGCGGGCGCGACGAGGGCGTACCGCGCTCGCGGGGATCGGAGGCTCAGCGCGAGGATCGCCGGCATGAGCAGCCAGCCGGCAGCGAAGGCCACGTCGACCGCGACCGGCGTCTCCAGGGTCGTGACGACGAGCGCCCAGATCAGCCCGAGCGCGACCGCGCTGACGACGGCAAGCCGCCGGACCCGTCGCTCGAAGCGTCGATCCGCGGTCAGCTCCACCCGGTACGGATGGGCGTCTGCGGCACGGCTCACGAGCCTCTCGCTCCGCGACCGGCCCAGCGCAGGAACCAGGCGAACCCGATCAGGAACAGGAAGTCGAACAGCCCGAACCAGATGAAGAACATCGCCGGGACCTGGTCGGTCACGAGGTAGTAGGCCGCCAGCCCGGCGTAGCTGGCCTTGTACACGACGCCGACCTTGACGAGGCCGAGGTTGCCGAGCGGGTCGGTGCTGACGATCCAGTAGCCGAACCCCTGCACGAACACGAACACCGCCGACAGCTGGATGTAGGAGACGTGGGGCGGCAGGGTCATCGCGAGCCACGCGAAGATCGGGTCATAGAGGAAGAAGAAGGCCAGGCCGAGGGCCATGTCGTAGACGGCCGCCACCAGGAAGAAGCCGCGATAGCGTGCCAGGGCCACTGCCGTGCTCGACGCCGTCATCACACCACGCTCGCTTCCGGTTCGGGACGCGTGGTCCGCTCCTCGTGAAGGAGATGTCGACGCTGCTGGTGGAAGCGGTGTCGCCGGGCGGTCCGCTCCTCCTCGGTGTAAAGCCGCCGACCGAGCTCCAGGGTCTGCCACTGGAGGTCCTCCGGGGACATCTGGAGCGGCCGGAAGTTGACGTCGAAGAGGCTGCAGCGTTCCCAGGCCGTCGGCTCGAGCAGGCGGCCCTCGGCCAGCAGCCGTTCGTACAGCGGCGTGCCCGGGAATGGCGTCATGACCGTGATCTGGACGTCGAACTGACCGCTCCGCCGGACGAACGCCTCGATCTCGTCGAAGACCCCGGGGCCGTCCCCGTCGAGGCCGAGGACGAAGCAGCCGTTCACCGCGATCCCGTGCGACTGGATCCGGTCGATCGCATCGGCGTAGTCGTCGAGACGGCTCCGCTTCCAGTTGCGGCGGGTCTCGACGCCGTCGACCCCGGCGGGGGTCGGGCTCTCGAGGCCGATGAGGACCTCGGCGCAGCCCGACGCGTGCATCAGGTCGAGCAGCTCGGGGTCGTCGGCGATGGCGATGTCGGTCTCGGTGAACCAGCGGAGGTGCTCCCCGACGAGAGCGCGGAGCAGGTCCTTCGAGTGGCGGCGATTGACGAACGAGTTGTCGTCGGCGAACTCGATGAACGGCGCCGGCCAGAGACGCTTGATCTCCTCGATCTCGGCGACGACCTTGGCGACCGGCTTGACCTTGTAGCGGTCGGTCAGCCGGATCGACGCAGCACAGAACTCGCACCGCCAGGGACAGCCGCGCTGGGTCTGCACGGTGAGACGGTTGTAGTGGTCGATCTCGAGGAGGTCGAACCGGGGCATCGGCGCGTCGGCCAGGTCGAACTCGCGGCCGCCGGGACCGTACACGCGCTCGAGCTTCCCGCGGGCGAGGTCGGCCAGGAGGTCCGGCCAGCCCAGCTCCCCCTCGCCGACCACGATCGCGTCGGCGTGCCCGAGGGCCTCGTCGGTGAGCGCCGTGACGTGCGTTCCACCCAGCACCGTCCGCACCCCGAGCGCACGGTAGCGATCCGCCAGCAGGTAGGCGTCCTTGATCTGGGCACTGTACGAAGCGATCGCGGCGAGGTCGCAGACCGGTGGCTCACCGACCTTCCGGATGTCCTCGATCTCGTGATAGCTGATCTCGAACGAGTCAGGGGTGAGGGCGGCCAGGGTGAGGAGCGAGAGGCTCGGCAGCGACGCGATCGCCTGGCTCCGCTCCACGAAGCCGGGCATCGTCAGGCCGGCCCGGTTGAGCTCTTCGCTCGCGGCACGCACGCCGCTCATGGCGATGAACGCGATGTGCATCACGCCTGCGCTCCATCGCCGAGGCTAGGCCGTCCTCCATGGGGCGGCAAGAGCCATCCGGACCGCCGGCGGGGTGGGTCACGTGTGCGTCACGCGACGGACTACAGATCCGCCAGCAGGTCCGCCTTCTTGGCCTCGTAGTCCTCGGGCGTGATGAGGCCGTCGTCCCGCATCTTGGCCAGGCTCCGGAGCTTGTCCTCCGTCGACGGCTCGACCGGCCCCTGGGGCGGCAGCGGCTCGGTCGATGGCGGCGTGGACGGGGCGGGGGCCGGCGCGGAGGCGCGCACCGCGTCGGCGATCTCCCGGGCGTCGGCCTGCTCGAAGACGACCTTCTGGTCGAGCATCGCCCGCCGGAAGTCCGCCGGGGCCCGCATCGTCTCGTAGACGAGGTCGGTCGTGTCCGAGGCCGTGGCCACCTTGAGCGTCCCGTAGCCGAGCATCCGGCCGAGCGGGCCCTGCTCCATCACGACATCGTTGATCTTCTCGAGCGCCGCGCCGCTGGTCCGCTTGCTCAGGAGGCCGGCGACCTTGACCACCTTCTGGTTCGTGACCGCGTAGTCCTCGACCCACCACAGGATGTACGAGAACCCGACCCTCGCCACGCCGATGACGACGAGCACGAGTGAAGCCCAGAACGCGAGGGTCCGGAGGAATCCGGTGAACCCATCCGTGGGCAGGGTCAGCTGGAACCCGAACAGGACGACGCCACCGACGAGGATGAGCACGCCGGTGATCGTCCCGAAGATCGGCGCCATCCAGTGCTGCTTCGTCCGGTAGACGATCTTCTCGTTGGTGGCGAGCAGCTGCTCGGTGTAGCCCATCCCGTCCCTCCCATCCCCTGGCGCCGGCGACCGGTCGGTAGCGGCGACTAGTAGCGGCGACGCGAGGCCGTCTCGTCCTTCACGGGCTTGGGCTCGCGTCCCGGGCGGGGCGGCTGCGGCCTGGTCCCCGGCGCCATGTCGGGCGGGCGGACCCGCGGCCCGCGATCCCGGGCCGCCTGGACCGCGGCCGCGAACTCGAGGGCGACCTGCGGCGGGACGCTGCCCTGCCAGGCCCGCTCGATCTCCGCGATCCGCTCGTTGTCGGCGGCGCGCCGCTCGCGCTCGGACTTCGAATGCTTCGTCATCGTCCCTCATCCGTGTCGTCCCAGTCTCGGGGCGTCCGCCGATCGTACGCGCCTTCGCGGGATGGCGTGCGGGCGTCGGCCCTTTCGTACCACCCGGGAAGAACCTGCGGTCCATCGCCACCGGGTGACAGGCAGGGTATGGTTAGTCGCGGTGCTCCCGCATGACGGGAGCCTTGCGGACCCCGGACGGGTCGCGCCTCGGCGCCTCGACCGCTCAACGAGGGTCATCGCCATGGACCACGCCGGATCATGACCAACGCCGCCTCGCTCACCCGACGCGTCGTCCCGACGCTCTTCGCGGCGGTGCTCGCGCTGTCGCTCCTCCCCGCCGGTGCGGTCGCGGGTACGGACGGAGCGACAGCGGGACTGTCGGCGCCGGTCGCCGCCGTGGCGATCCCCGCCTCGCCGGGCGACCCGGCCTGGTCGGCCGATCCGGCACCCGCGGTCGGCGCCGTCTCCGATCCATCGCCGTCGCCGGTCCCCTCCGCCACCCCTGCCCCCGACCCGTCCGCGACGCCGAGCCCGACCGCCACGCCGACCCCGACGGCCGCCCCCACACCGACACCGACGCTTACCCCGGCGCCGACCTCCATGCCGGCCGTGGCTCCGGTCGCCCCGCCGGCACCCGCCGCGGATCCGACCCCCACGCCCACGCCGACGCCCGCGCCGACACCGACGGTGGCCATGAGCCAGCGGGCGACCAGCTACGACGCGACGGCGAACACCGCCCGCGTCAGCGTCACCGCCACCCCGAGCGGGTTCGTCGCCCCGTGGCAGTACGCCATCGCGGTGCGCGGCACCGTGGTGTCCAGCGGCACGAGCAGCGCGGCATCGGTGACGGTGACGCTCACGAACAACTGCTCGATCACCACCCAGAGCCTGACCGTCTCGATCACGGATGGATCCGGCCATACGGCCGGGGCCGCCGCCACGCTCGATCGGTCGCTCTGTCCGCCGCCACCGAACGTCCCTCACGCCCGGGACCGCATCCTCGCTGGCCCGACCCTGACCGAGAACTCGTTCGTCGACCGCCTCCGGGCGGTGGGCTCGCCGGCGCTGGCCGAGGGTCGCACCATCTATCGGACGATGATCGCCGGAGGGGTCAACCCCGCTTTCGCCCTGGGGACGTTCCACGCCGAGAGCCACTCAGGGACCCGGGGCTACGCCGTGACGACGAAGAACTGGGGGAACATCCTCTACTACTCGTGGGAGGCGGCCTACGGGGCCGTGCCCTACGCGCCCGGCAACGGCTACACCTATGCGAAGTACCCGACCTGGCTCGCCAGCGTCCAGGCCTACGTCGCGCTCCTCGGCCGGTACGACGCGAGCGGCTACACGACGGTCAGCTCGGCCAGCGCCCACTGGCTCGGCACGACCGAGGGCAGCTCGCGTCACCTGACCTATCTCAACAACATCACCGCCGTCATGTCGATCCTCCCCGACGACGCGGTGCCGTCGATGACCTCGCTGACGGTGCCGTCGAAGAGCGCCGCGGCCGTGACCGTGAAGTGGACGGCCAAGGACAACCTGGGCGTCACCGGCTACCAGGTCCGGAGCCGACTCGGCACCGGGGCATGGTCGGCAGCGCAGGCCGCCACGGGTGCCGGGACGGTCATCACCCTCGCCAGCGGGACCTGGACGATCGGGGTCCGGGCCACCGATGCGGCGTCGAACTGGTCGACCTGGCGGACCGCGACGGTCATCGTCGACGCGGTGGTGCCGACGATGACCGCGCTCTCGGCTTCGGGCCTCGTCCGGAGCACGAACGGGCTGTTCACCGCCAGCTGGAGCGCCCGCGACAACGTCGGCGCCACCGCCTACCAGTGGCGCCTCAAGCGGAACGCGGACGGGACCTGGGGAGCGGCGACCGGGACCACGGCGCGCTCGCGTGTCTTCAAGCTCATCCCGGGATCCTGGTACGTTGGCGTGCGGGCGCGTGACGCCGTCGGGAACTGGAGCGACTGGCGCGAGATCCGGGTCATCGTGCCCCGGGACGATCGCGCCTTCGCCTTCTCGTCGGGGATGGTCCGACGGACGGGCCCGTCCTACTTCCGCGGCACGGTCACGACCACGAGCCGGGCCGGGTCGAAGCTGACGACCACGTTCACCGGGACGGGCTTCTACCTCGTCGGAACCGCCGGCCCGGCGTACGGCCGGATGCGGGTCACGATCGACGGGACCTCATGGGTCGTCGACGCCGGCACCTACGCAGGCCGCCGTGCCACGAGCAACCACTACCGGGCCGTGCTCTTCAGCCGGAGCCTGGCAGCAGGCTCGCACAGCGTGACGATCGTGAACCTGGCCACGAGCCACCGCCCGACGATCGCCGTCGACGCCCTCGGGTTCGCGAACTGAACCAGCGGGTCAGCGCTTGGCGACCGGCGGCTTCGTGACGGGCGGCCTGGCCTCCGCGAGGTTCCGAAGCAGGACCGCGGCCCGGGCCTCCCAGAAGGTCTGACCCGGAGCGTCCCCGACGTCCTCGCAGTTCCGGGCTGCGGCGACCGCGGCGTGGTATTCGCGACGCAGGGCGGCGAGCCGGACGGATTGAAGATCGGACATCGATTCGAGTCTACGCTCCTGCGGGCGAGGCATGTTCCTCGGGCCGCCGACACGGGTCCCCGGCGGTGCCATGCTTGCCGCATGTCGGTCGTGCCGCGCCGTCTCGAGGACCCGCCCAGGGTGGTCGTCGTCGGCCACGTCTGTCTCGACGTCATCCCGCGCCTGTGGGCGGATCCGCGGCGGCGGGCGCTCCAGCCGGGCGCGCTCGACCTCATCGGTCCGGCGACCCTGGCGGTGGGCGGCTCGGTGGGCAACACCGGCGTGGCCCTGCGCCGCCTCGGCCTGCGACCGCACCTCGTGGCCCGGGTCGGGGACGACCCGTTCGGCGGCGTGCTGACCGGGCTCCTCCGGGCGAGGGTCCCGGGCCGCGACCTCCATCTCGTCGCGGTCCCGGGCGGGCGGACCTCCTACAGCCTGGTCTTCAACCTGCCCGGGCGCGACCGGTCGATCCAGCACTTCAGCGGGGTCAACGACACGTTCGTCGCTGACGACGTCCCGGAGCACGTCCTCGAAGGGGCGGACCTCCTCCACGTCGGGTACCCGCCGCTCATGGCGGCGATGATCGACGACGACGGACGGGAACTCCGTCGGTTGCTCGGGCGGGCGAGGACCGGCGGCGCCGTCACCTCGCTCGACATGGCCAGCGCGAACCTGGAGCCGGGCGAGATACAGGTCAGCTGGCGGAGGCTGCTCGAACGGGTCCTGCCGGAGGTCGACGTCTTCCTGCCGAGCCTGGGTGAGGCCGTGCACCTGCTGGGCCGTCGCCTCCGGCGCGGAAGCGACGGCGCACCGGCGCTGGGCTCGGTGGCCCGGCTGACCGAGGAGATGGTGTCCATGGGTGTCGCGGTCGCCGGGATCAAGCTCGGCGAGCACGGCCTGTACATCCGTACGGCCGACGCGGCGCGCCTGGCGACCGGGTGTGGCCGGCTGGCGCCCGACTGGGCCGACCGCGAGCTGTACTCGACGGTCTTCGAGACCGAGGTCGCCGGGACCGCCGGCGCCGGCGACACGACGATCGCCGGGTTCCTGTTCGGGCTCCTCGCCGGGATGGCGCCCGGCGATGCGATCACCGCCGCCTGCGCGGTCGGCGGGGCCAGCACCGAGGCGGTCGACGGCACGAGCGGTGTGCCGGCCTGGCCCCGGATCGAACGACGGCTGCGACGCGGGTGGCCTCGTCGAGCGGCGGCCCCGGGACCCGGTTGGAACCGGACCGACCAGGACGGCCTGTGGCACGGACCCCGCGATCTCCGTGGGATCGGGCCTAGGGGCTGAGCCACCAGTCCTGGGCGTTCCAGACGTCGGATGCGGTGGACGGGTTCTTCTTGAAGTTCTGGAGCTTCGCGTTCACGCCCCGCGCCTCGTTGCGGTAATACAGGGCGATCTCCGGGACCTGGTCGATGTAGACCTGCTGGATCTTATAGGCGGCCTCGACCTGGTCGGTCGGCCGGACCGCCTTCGCGAGGACGTCGATGGCCGCATCCATCTCCGGGCTCTTGATCCGGACGACGTTGTAGCCGTTTCCCTTGTTCGCCTCGGTGGGGATCTGCTCGCTGTGATAGCTGTAGTAGTAGTCGCCGTAGAGGTCGAAGCCCAGGACATAGGCGAACTCGGCGACGTCGTAGTTGCCGTGGGCCAGGTTGCACTTCGTGTCGGCGCTGACGTCGGCCCAGCCGGCGAACATCACCGACGAGCCGTCGACGAAGTCGTTCTCGAGCTTGATCCCGATCTGCTGGAGCGACTTCGCGAGGAAGTCGGCGGCGACCTGGCGGAAGGCGTTCGACAGGGTGCAGTTCTGGAACACGAGCGGTAGCCTCGACTTGGGGTCGACCCGGATGCCGTCGGCCCCCCTCCTGTAGCCGACGGCATCAAGCGCCGCGTTGGCGGCAGCAAGATCGAACGGCGGACAGACCGCATCGGGCAGCTGCCAGTAGTTCGTGGGGGTGGCGTTCGTGCACGGGTCGTCAGCCGGGTATGGGGAGCCCGGGAAGACGGCCTCCCAGAGCGCCTTCTTGTCGATCGCCTGGGCGATCGCCTTGCGGACGGTGATGTCCTGGAGGGCCGGGTGGCCCTTGCCCTGGCCGAGACCGGCCTGGTTCATGTCGAAGTGCTCGTAGAGCCATCCGGGCTCGAGGATCGCCGTGCCGATAGATGGGTCGACGCCCTTGATGGCGTCGTAGTCGGTCTGGGCCAAGCCGAGCGCGAGGTCCACCTCGCCGTTGAGGAACGCCGCGATCATGCCCTCCTTGTTGTCGGGGAAGAACTTGAAGGTGAGGCCGTCGAGGCACGGTCGGCCGTCGCACGCGCCCGACAGGGTCCAGTTCTCGTTGCGCGTCAGCTGGACCGTGTCCGCGGTGGCGGTCACGTACTTGAACGGACCGATCGTCACGGCCTTACCCAGATCCTCCGAGACCGGGTAGGTCCTGGCGGCGGCATCCTTGACCGGGATCGTCCTGATGTAGTGCTCCGGCAGGATGGCGCTGGAGCCGACGAGGCCGAGCCAGCCGGCGTACGGCTCCGGGAAGTGGATGTCCCCCGAGAGGCCGTCCGCGGCGACATCGATCCGGTCGACCTGCTCCCAGCCCAGGGTGGTGATCCCTGTCTGGGCCTTGTCCAGCACCCACTGCCAGGTGAACTTCATGTCGTTCAGGGTGAAGGGCTGACCGTCCGACCACTTGAGGTTCGGGAGGATCTTCACGTGGACCGTGAATCCACCCTTGCCGTCGGCGTCTTCCTTGACGCTGTCCCGGAACGTGATCGGACCGTCCGAGAGGTCCGGCCGATAGTGCCCGTCGTCGGTCACGGTGAGCAGCGTCCGCATCGTCGCGGCCAGGACCTCGAAGTCGGTGAACGCGTTCGAGAAGTACGGGTTCAGCTGGTTGGCCGACTGCCAGTCGGCCACCACGATCCTGCCGCCCGGGGTCCCGGAGCTCGGCGCGTAGGTCGACCCATAGAGCAGGGCGTCGTAGTCGATCGGCGTCGGCGCGACCGGGATCGACGGCGCTGGGGTGGCGGCCTGAGCACTCGGGCCGATCGAAGCACCGGCCGGCGTCGGCGGTGAGCTGTTCGAGGTCTGGCACGCTGCCAGCACGAGCGAGAGCGTCAGCAGGATCGCGGATCGAGATCGGGACATCGGCGGGGCGCTCCTTCTCGATGCACGATGGCATCTCCTCGGGCCAGCATGACGAGGGGTCGTCTCGTGAGCATCACGAGCGCCCGGCGCCGGGCCCGGGCGCTGCGGGGTCATCGGGGTGGCGGCTCTCCTCGACGATCCGCGCGATGAGCACCTCGACCCGCCGGGCGAGCGCGAGGTTCTCCTTCGCCCGGCACAGCCGAAGCGCCTCGCCCGCGTAACGGTCTGCCGCCGCCCGATCGCCGAGCGCGAGCAGGGCGTGAGCCGCATCGATCATCGCCTCGGCCCGGACGTTCAGCCAGGGCCAGTCGGCGACCGACGCGGCGAGCGTGGCCGCGTCGTCGGCGGCCGTAAGGTCCCCGTGCGCCGCCTTCATCCGGGCTCGCATGCCGAGGATCCGCGTCTCGGTGGGCCCGATCGGATCGCGCTCGGCCTCGGCCAGGGGGATCACGGCGTCGTCCAGCCGTCCCTGGGCCACGAGCACCTCGGCCAGCCGGCAGGAGACGAAGCTGCGCAAGCTCAGCTCGCCGATCGCATCCGCCTCCGCAAGCGCGACCCGGAGGATCGCCTCAGCCGCCGGCAGGTCTCCGGCCAGCCGCTCGGTCCAGGCGAGGAACGTTCGGGCGTTGACCAGCGAGGCGACGATCGCCAGGTCCGCGAGCGTCGCGATGCTGGCGCGGGCGTGAGCGCGCGCCTCGTCGAACCGCCCGAGCATCGCCTCGGAGACCGCCAGGAGCTCCTGGGCCTCCGCCCGGACCGTCGGGAAGGCGGCGGCACGGCCGACGAAGTCGTCAGCCAGCGTCACGAAGTCGCCCGCCGGCAAGGGACCGGCGAAGGTCGCGACCATCAGGTTGGTCTCGATCTCGAGCTCGAGCCGCCGATCGGGCCCGGCACGCGCCTGACCGAGGGCGATGCGCGTCTGCTCCTCCGACTCCTCGATCCGACCTTCGTTCCACGCCTGGTTGCCGAGCGCCTGCCTGGCCGCGGCGATGGCCCCTGGGTCACCGGACGCCTCAGCCTCACGCAAGGCCATCCCGAGCTCGCGCCCGATCGCCGGATCCGCGGTCACGATCTCGCCGACGGCCCGGGAGACGTCCAGGCGAAGCAGCCGGGCGCGGGCCGCGATGCTCCCGTCACCGACCTCGGTCGCACGGGCGAGGGCGTCGTCGGCCAGCGTCCGGGCCTCGGCGAAGCGGCCGAGGTCCAGCAGGGCGAGCCCGTGGTTCAGGAGCAGATCGGCCTTCGCCGTCGGATCCGGGACGGGCAGCACTTCGGCGCGGGCATAGAGCCGGGCGGCGGCCGCGGCGTCGCCGCGATCCCTGGCCCGCCCACCGGCCACCCCGAGATGGACGGCGGCCCGTCGGCCGATCGCTTCGGTCCGTTCGGCCGGCTCGCGCAGCTCGGATCGGTAGCGATGGGCCTCCCCGAGGTGATAGCCGAGGATCTCCTGGTATTCCATGACCCGTGGGCCGACGGCCCGCTCGAGCCAGTCCGCGAACCGTTCATGGAGGACCGCCCGCTCCGACTTGGCCAGAGCCGCGTATGCGGCGTCCCGGGCGAGGACGTGGCGGAACTTGAATGCCTCGTCCTCACTGAGCCCGGATAGCTCCGGGGCGAGGAGCTGCCTGAGCACGAGCGCCTGGAGATCCTCGGCCACGGCGGGCCGGGTGGTATCCGGGAGAAGCGCCTCGACGGCCGCCTCTTCGAAGACCCGGCCGACGACCGATGCGTGCTGGGCGGTCGTCCGTTCCGATGCCGGGAGGCGATCGATGCGGGCCGCCATCAGCGCCTGGATCGTCGGCGGGACACGGACCTCGTCGAGCACGCGCGCCCCACCATCTGCCTCGCCGCCGATGATGCCGTCCTCCACCAGCATCCTGACCATCTCCTCCACGAAGAGGGGATTGCCCTCGGCCGTGGCGAGGATCCGCTCGCGCAGATGGGGGGGCACGTCGGGGCCACCGGGAAGGCTGTCCAGAAGCTGGCTCATCGCTCCCGGTGGCAGGCCCTCCAGGACGATCATCGTGGAATCCGCGCGGTCGGCCATCCAGCCCGCGGCAGTGTCGACGAGCTCGGGTCGGGCCGGACAGACGAGGAGGATCGGCGCCCCCGATGCCTGGTCGACGACGTGCTCGACGAGGTCGAGCAAGGTGGGCTCTGCCCAGTGGATGTCCTCGAGGACAAGGACCAGGGGTCGCTCGGCCGCGAGGTCTTCAAGGGTCCGGCGGACCGCCCAGAACAACTCGTCCTGCGGGAACGACGCAGCGCTCAACCCGATCGCACTCGCCAGTCGGGCGGCCAGCAACGGTCGGTCCACGTCATCGCGAAGGAGCCTCGCGAGCTTGGCCCCACCCTCCTCGGGAGAGTCGTCGTCACGGATCCCCGCCGCGGCGTGCAGCACCTCGCGCAGCGGCCAATAGGTGATCCCGTCGCCGTACGACAGGCAACGGCCCTTGAGGACCGTGGCCCGATCGTCGAGGCCGGCGACGAACTCGGCGACGAGGCGGCTCTTGCCGACGCCCGCCGGCCCGATGACCGTGACGAGTGCCGGACGGCGCTTCGCCGCGACACGCTCGAACCAGATCCGGAGGTGCTCCAGGTCACCGTCGCGGCCGACCAGCGGAGCGGCGGTCCGATCGGGACGGGTGGCTCCCCGATGCACCGACAGCAGACGGACGGCGGGGAGCGGCTCGGCCTTGCCCTTCGCCTCGATCGCCGGGATCGACTCGACGGTCACCACGTCGCGGACCAGGCGCCAGGTCGCCATCCCCAGGACGATCTCGCCGGCGCCGGCCGCCTGCTCGAGACGGGCCGCGGTGTTGACGGCGTCGCCGGTGACCAGAGTCTGCCGCGCCGACGGATCGCCCGCCAGGACCTCACCGGTATTGAGCCCGGTCCGCGTCATGATCGTCACGCCACGCTCCGCGCTCAGGCGGACGTTGAGTGCTGCCAGGGTCGCCTGCATCTCGAGAGCTGCGCGCACGGCGCGCAGGGCGTCGTCCTCGTGGACGGTCGGCAGGCCGAACACGGCCATGATCGCGTCCCCGATGAACTTCTCGACGGTCCCGCCGTGCCGCTCGATGACGGCACGCATCGCGTCGAAGTAGCTCGACACGACGATGTGCACGGCCTCGGGATCGAGGAGCTCACCGAGCGCGGTCGAGCCGACGATGTCGCTGAAGAGGACCGTGACGGTCCGTCGTGAACCGTGGACCTCAGGCCGCGCCGGAGCCAGCGGCAGACCGCACTCTAGGCAGAACCGGGCGCGTTCTGGGTTGTCGACGCCGCAACCGGGACAGGCGGGCATGGGCGGCAGTGTAGAGGGACGCACAGGCGAACGGCACGAGAGATCGTCCTGCGTCGGTCCCGACGCCTACTACGTTCAGGCGGTGACGGGCTCCTCCGAGTCGACCTCGGTCAGGTGGGCGATCTCGATGGTGGGCGCCTCGGGCATCGACACCCTCGTCGTGGGTTCGGGCCAGCGCCGGGCGAACGTCCCCGGCGCCCGGTCGAGGACGTGGAGCCGCAGGTAGGTCCGACCGGTCAGCTCGAGCGTCTCGCGCAGGGCCGGCGGGACCATCGGGTTGTCGCTCGCGGTCACGATCGCCGGCTCGTCGAGCTCGAAGATCGTGTCGTGGAGCTGGATCCGGCAGTGCCCCATCGCCTGGACGTTCCTGAGCCAGTGGACGTCGGTCCCGTAGGCCAGCGGGATGAACGCGTGGTCTCCGGTCGTCCTCGCGTAGATCGGCGTGTGATAGGTGGTGCCGGAGGTGCGGCCGACGTGCTCCAGGATCGCCCACGGCGTACCGCCGCCGCCGGCCAGCCCGAGCCGCATCACGACGGGGTCGAACCGGTGGGTGACGAACCCGCGAAGGTCCCGGCCCGCCACGTCAGCGAGCGACCTGCCCTCCCTGCGCATCCGGTCGCGCGCCCTGACCAGCCAGATCACGCCGATCGCGACGATCGACACCTCGAACAGCCGCACGATCCGCTTCATCATGGTCTCCTTTCTCAGCAGGCCGATGCTGGACCCCGAGGGCGGCCCGCCACCAGTGCCGAAGGGCGGGAAGCCCGGCGATCCCGCGGGAGTCGACGGGCACCGACGGCCCGCAGCGGGGGGTCCTCGGTACCGACGTCGGTCGCATTCCGACGGCCGTTGCCGTGAATCGACACCGCCGTCGATGCATCCGGTGCCGACGGTGGTGTTCCGTCGGCCATCGGGTCGTCCTAGCCTCGGTCCATACGGATGCGTCCATGCCGACCACGGATGGAGGAAACGGAGATGCGGGTCCCGGATGTCGCCCAGGCCTTCCTGCTGATCCTCCCGCTCCTGCTCGTCGGTGAGGCGGTCCTCGCGGCCGTCATCTGGGGAGCCGCGGGTGGGACGGGCGGTCGCTGGGCGCAAGTCGCTGCCTGGCTCGGACTGACCACGCTCACGGTCTGGTTCGGATCGGCGATCGCGTTCGTCGCCGTGCATGGGCTGCTCTTCTTCGTCGGTCCGACGGCCGCCATGGCCGGCCTCGTCGCGACGACCGTCTTCATGTTGACGATGCCGATCGGTTGGGCGCTCGTCGTCCGCCGGGGCACGCCCGGCCACAGCCCCAGCCGGGCATAGCCGGGCCGCTGCAGACGTGCGAACGGAGTCCACGGTGCACGTCACCGAGTCGCGCGAGCCGGGCCGGCTCCGCGTGATGCTGGCCATCTTCGCCTTCCCGATGCTGAGCTCCGGGTTCCGGACGGCGCTGAACGTCGAGCCGGACATCGACGTGGTCGGATCGGTCGGCAGTCCGGACACGATCGTCGCCGAGATCGGGCGGTCGGACGCCGATGTCGTCATCAGCGAGTGCCAGCCCTTCGGCTCGTCGACCTGCTCGAGCTTCGCGTCGATCGAGGCGATCAAGGCGGCCTGCCCGGGGGTCCGGGTCATCGCGCTCGAGTGTCGCTGCGGGGCGGAGCAGTTCGGGATGGCGCTCAAGGCCGGGGCCGACGGTTACCTGACCCGTGAGGCCACCGAGCACGACGTGGTCGCCGCCGTGCGTGCCGTGACGGCCGGCAACACCTACGTCAGCCCGACGATCGTCACCCAGATGGTCAACGCCTACGTCCTGCGGACGCCCGAGGCGGGTCTGGCCGACCCGTACGACACGCTCTCGGAGCGGGAGCGCGAGGTCCTCCTCCTGGCGGCGATCGGGCACACGAACCGACAGGTCGCCGAGACGCTCAACCTGTCCGAGCAGACGATCCACAACCACCGGGCCAGGATCATGGAGAAGCTCGGCCTCCACGACCGGGTGGAGCTCCTCAAGTTCGCCATCCGGCGGGGCCTCCTCGAGGCAGCCGACCTGTGAGCGCGATCCGGGCTCGCCTGGCGAGCACCGCCGATCGCCTGCGAGCCGGCCTCGGCTCGAGGCGCCGCCGGGGCACCCTCCGGGCGCTGGCCGTCATCGCCGGGCTCGGCGCGATCTTCGCGGTCGTCTTCTTCGTCGGTGCCGCGGCCGTCCTCTCGTTCGCCGACGAGTACGGCTTCCGCCCCGAGCGGGATGCCGCCACCTGGCGCGCGCTCACCCCGGCCTACGGCGACATCAGCCTGTGCGCCCGGTGCCACGCCGCGGAGTACGGCAAGCTCACGAGCGCGACCCATGCGGGGATCGGCTGTGAGAGCTGCCACGGGCCGCTCGGCTCGCACGCCCTCGCCAGCCCCGGGACCGCGGAGGCGAAGGTCGCGGTCGCGGTGCCGACCGACGCGGTCTGCGTGAAGTGCCACGTCGCGGCCGTCGGACGCCCGGCCGGCTTCCGCCAGATCGTGCCGGCGGACCACTACACGCCGCTGTGCCTCCAGTGCCATGACCCGCACACCGGGATCTCGCGCCGGCCACCGATCGTGCAGCATCCGCTCGATCGCCTGCCGCCGTGCGTGACCTGCCACGGCCCCGACGGCTTCAAGGCTCGCGACCAGCGCCACCCCACCGTCTCGAACGACGACAAGGTCTGCCTCTCCTGCCACCTCGCCGGCCGAGGGCCGTCCGACGGCAACCCGTGATGACCGATGACTGACCGGAGCGACGCCCGCAACGAGCACGCGACGACCCCGTCGACGCCGACCGTCCCCTCGTCGGACACGGCACCCGTCGACGCGACGCTGGTGCCCCTGACCGAGCTGGCGCCAGCGATCGTGGCGGCCTCGGTCAGCCGGCGACGGTTCATCGGCTTCGGGCTGTCGGTGGCGGCCGGGCTCGCGGGGGCGGCCGTCCTGAGCCGGGTCTTCCCGATCTTCGAGCCGGTCGCGGCCGCCGAGCCCGGGCCCATCGTGCCGGTCTACGACCCGAAGACGGTGGCCTGGACGTTCGTGGTCGACACGAGCCGATGCATCGGCTGCGGGCTGTGCGTGGCCGCCTGCAAGGCGGAGAACCGGGTGCCCGAGGCGTCGAACGCGAACCGGACCTGGGTCGAGCGCCACGTCGAGACCATTGACGGCGCGGTCTACGTCGACTCGCCGGACGCCGGCATCCACGGGTTCCCGGCCACCTCGACGGCGCCGGGAGCCGTCGGCAAGACGGTGGTCTCGTCGTTCTTCGAGCCGCGCCTGTGCATGCAGTGCGAGGACTCGCCGTGCACCGTGGTCTGCCCGGTGGGGGCGACCTACCGCACCCCCGACGGAGTCATCCTCGTGGACGCGAAGCGCTGCATCGGCTGCGGTTACTGCGTCACGGCCTGCCCGTACGGAGCGCGCTACATCGTCCCGGCGGGTGAGTCCGCACCGGCCGGCACGCCCGGGGTGGCCGACAAGTGCACCTGGTGCTACCACCGGCTGGCCCGCGGCCTGAAGCCCGCCTGCGTCGAGGTCTGCCCGGTCGGAGCCCGCAAGTTCGGCGACCGGAACGACGCTCAGAGCGAGATCGCCCAGATCGTCCGCGAGCAGAAGCCGGAGATGCTCCACCCGGAGTACGGCACCCGGCCGCGGGTGCTCTACCTCGGGCCGGCCACCACGGAGACCGTCTGATGATGCTGACCGGCAGCACCCTCACCGTCCACGGCCGTGACCTGCCGCTGGACCCGCGCGAGGCCGCCCGTGCCGTCGTCGCCGACGTCCGCTCGATGCCCCGGGGCCTGCGCATCTGGCTGGGGAGCCTCCTGGTCGTCCTCTCGGTGGCCGCGGTCGCCGCGCTGATCGCCCTGCCGCCGGGCTGGGAGGTCTTCGGCACGACGCCGTCGTTCGAGTGGGGCCTCCTGATCATCGGCTACGTCTTCTTCGCGATCATGACCAGCGGTCTGTGCCTGGCGAGCTCGCTGGGGACCGTCTTCGGGATCGATCGCTTCCGGCCGCTCGAGAAGCGCCACGCCCTCCTGGCCGTCCTCTGCCTCACCTCCGCATTCGGGATCATCGCCCTCGACCTGCACTACCCCGTCCGCATGCTCTTCGGGGCGGTGTTCTCGCCGTCGCCCACGTCGCCGATGTGGTGGATGGGTGTCTTCTACGGCGGTTACCTGGGCATCCTCCTCGTCGAGGTCTGGTCGATGTTCTGGGACCACCCCACCATCCACCAGTGGGCCTGCACCCTGGCCGCCTGCATGGCGATCGTCGCGCCGGCCACCCTCGGAGCGGTCTTCGGGGTCCTGGTCGCCCGGCCCTACTGGCACGGCGTGTTCACTCCGCTGTTCATGGTCAGCTCGGCGTTCCTGGCCGGGACGTCGCTCCTGGTCATCGTCTTCTACCTGGTCTGCCGGCTGCGCCTCGCCGGTTTCGAGCGAGCGGACCGCCTGGCGATGCCCGGCCTGCGCCTGCTCCTCGGGATCGGCCTCGTCGTGGTCGCCACGCTGGTCACCCGGCACATGGCCGCCGGGCTGCTCGGCGGCGAGCGCGGCCTGCGCGAGGCGACCGAGGCCGTCCTCAGCGGGCCGTACGCCCCGGAGTTCTGGGGCCTGCGGGTCGGTGTCGGACTGGTCCTGCCGTTCCTGATCGTCGTCCTGCCGGCGACCCGGACGAACGCCTGGCTCGTCGTGGCCGGGGCGGCCACCCTGGCCGGGCTGTTCTTCGATCGCTTCCTGTTCGTGGCCGGCGGCGAGATCACCCCGATCACGACCTCGGCGGGGGTCGTCTCGAGCCCGTACGCGAGCTACACGCCGAGCCCCGTCGAGATCGCCATCGTCGTCGGGGCGATGGCCTTCGTCGCCTTCGTCTACACGCTGGCGGAGTGGTATCTCGACCTCGGCGAGACGGACGTCCACGCCGGGTTCCGATTGGGCGCGCTGGTCGAGCGGGTCCGGCATCTCGCCGCCGCGGTGGCCGGCGCGCTGCCCGGCCGGGCGACCGGCGGGACGTCCGTCGACGGATCCCCCGCGACGGACGAGGATCCGATCGCGATCACCACCGGGAGCGCGCGATGACCGGCCACTGGCTCGACGGACCGGCCTACTGGGTCGTCGTGGGCGTGCTCACCGTCGGGGTGCTCGGCGCGGGGGTCGTGGTCGGAGCGACGATCGTGCTGCCGGAGATCACGGCACCCGCCCCCGGGGTCGCGGATCCGTCGCCGTCGCCCGCGGCGACGCCGTCCGGGGCCACCGGGATGGTCGTCACCCTCCCGGCAGACGCCGACTGCGGCGCCTGCCACGTCTCGGACGGCGCGATCGGCCTCAAGGACATCCCGACGATGGCGCATCCGGTCGAGGGCTGGAAGGACTGCACCGCCTGCCACGCCAACGATCGCCTGGTGAAGACCGCTCCGGGTCACACCGGCATCCACAAGGACCAGTGTCTCGCCTGCCACAAGCCGCCCAGCCCGACGGCCTCCTCGGCCCTGCCGCGACCGCACCACGTCGTCACGGGCACGGCCTGCATCACCTGTCACGGGTCCAAGGCGCCGCTGCCCACCGACATGAGCGGTCGCACGAACTGCTGGATCTGCCACACGGACGTGTCCACGGCGGCGCTGTTCGGCACGCCGGCCGGGAGCGCCCAGCCGTCGCCGGCGGGGAGCGCGGGCGACGGCGCGGGTCTCGCGACGCCGACACCGTAGGGCGACCCGCCGGCCACCCCGGCGATGACGAGGTCAACGGCGGACCCCACGACCCGTCTCGGACCCTAAGGCCGGACGTGCTCCAGGAGGCGGACCAGGTAGCGCGAGCGCATCTGCTCGCTGGCGAGGACCTGCTTCGTCGGCGGGAGTCGGAGGATGACGCCCAGGATCGCGGCCATCGCCCGGTGGCTGGCCAGGGCCCGGTTGTCGAAGATGCAGTCCTGGAGCCGGCCCCGCTCGATCGCCATGAGGACGGTCCGGTGGAGGGTGTCGACCGGGGTGATGACGCGCTCCGGGCGGGGCTCGAGCCGAAGCCCGTCGGTAGGGCAGACGCGGGTGCAGACGCCGCAACCGAGGCAGCGGTCGGCGTCGAGGACGGCCTTGCGCCGGTTCGGCCGGTGCGGGTCGTTGGCCGAGACGAGGGTCATCGCCTCGACCGGGCAGACGTTGGCGCACTTGCCGCAGCCGTTGCAGCGCTCGACCTCGATGCGGGGCATGAAGTTGGTCGTGTGGACCGGGTCGAGCAGCCCGAAGCGGCGCGCGGCGATCATCGCCTCGCAGCAGCAGCCGCAGCAGTTGCAGATGAAGCTCACGCTCCGCTGGACGTTCTCGCCGAACTGGACGAGGTTGCAGCCGTAGGCCTCCTCGAGGAGCTCCATCCCCTCGACCCGATCGACCCGCCGGGCGTAGCCGTGACGGATGAGGGAATCCGCCGTCCCGCCGAAGGTCATGCAGATCGCCCTGGGCGCGGCGCAGGCGCGACCGACGTGGTCGGCCTTGTGCCGGCAGTAGCACAGTCCGACGCCCATGTGCTCGGCGGTCTCGATCACGGCGCTCGCCCGCTCGTGGTCGAGGACGTGGAGCCCCCCGTCGCGAGGCGTGCCCGTCACCAGGCCGCGCCCCGGCCGCCCGCCGCGCTCGGCCAGCGCCCGTTCGTTGACGAAGACCCGGCCGAGCTGTGTCTCACCGTTCGTGAACAGGCTGAGGATGAAGTCGTCCTCGACCGTGATGTACTCCCAGAACAGTTCGCTCAGGAGCCGCTGGTCGACATCGTCGCGGACCCGCATCATCGAGAACTCGAAGAAGCCCGCCATCGGCGGCGGCAGGACGTAGACCGTCCCCGATCGGGGCCTCCACGTCGAGGAGGATCGCCCGCGAGGCCAGATCGTCGAGGATCGTCCGCGCCTCGGTCACGGGCAGCCGCCAGATCGCCGCGGCCCGCCTCGCGTCGAACGGCCGGATCGGCAGCTGGGCGACGAGCCCGGCCTCACGCTCGCTGAAGAGGAGCTGGAGGATCCGGAAGAGGAGATCGGACGGTGGCGCCCCCTGGGGGAACCGGTTCAGGCGGTCCGTCAGACGCTGGTAGGAGCCGCCAGACGTCGCGTGGGCCACGTTCGATCACCTCGGATGCAGGCGGCCCCGAACGGGTCGCGGCGTCGTCTCCGCGTCAGTGGAACCCCCCGCAGGGCGACCCGGGCCGGTGGCCTGCCCGTGACCGCGTCGCGAACGGCGCCGTCACGGGCAGGAGGGCGGTGAGGAGCGTGTCGGGTGGCACCTCGAGGAGCATGCCGTCGCGGCGGATGACGAGCGGTCAGTGATGAGCCGGTCGAAGGATCGCCCGGCCGAGCAGGAGCGGGATCATCACCAGGAGGATGGCACTCGCCGCGATGCCGACCCAGGCCGCAGCGGTGCCGAGCAGGAACAGGAGGCCATGGACCGCAACGAAGGCGACCACGGCGAGGCCCCCCATCGCGAACAGGCTGAGCAGGACCCAGGTGGCCACCTTGGCCGACTCCGGCGCGCCCCATTGATTACGGCGCCACTCGTAGGCGGCGACAAGGCCGCCGACCATCATGAGAAGAGCGAAGGCGATGAGCAGCTCGCCTCCCACGGTCTCGACCGACATCTCCATACCTCCCGTCCGACCGGTGAGGTTTCACCGCCCAAGGTGCCATCACCGCTGGCGACGGATCACCGCCCTGGCGAGCCTCCGCCAAGACTCAGATTGGCGCGAGTGGCGCGAGGATGGAACGACATGCCCGTCCCGTCTCGAGGCGACGGTCGAGGGGATGGATCCCGACGGCGGTCGCATGCCGACGACGGTCGAGGGATCCGACACCGACGCCCGTCGACTTTGGGGCGACGGGCGTCCGCGGCCGGTCCGCTCGGATCGGTCCGGACCCGGACCATCGGCCGCGGCCGGGCCCGCCTAGAGGTCCGCGACGTCGATGACCCCGCGACGGATGGCGAACTTCAGCAGGTCGACCCGGTCGTGGAACCCGAGCTTCTCCATGAGGCTCGCCCGGTAGTTGTGAACCGTCTGCTCGCTGAGATGGAAGATATGAGCGATCTCGCGGTTCGTATGACCCTGCGCGGCGAGGAGGAGGATGTCCCGCTCTCGCTCGCTCAGCGTCTCGTATGGGTCTTCGAGCGACTCGTCCTGGGTCCGCAACACGTAGGTGTTGACCATCCTCGTGACGAGGGACGGGCTCACGTACGTCTGGCCGGCCGCCACGGAGCGGACCGCGTTGACGACGTCGCCCGGTTCCGCCTCGCGGGTGAGGAACCCGTCGGCACCGGCCTTGAGGGCCATCGAGAACTGCTCGCTGCTGCAGCGACACTCCAGGGCGAGGATCTTCAGCCGCGGGTTCGTCGAGCGGATGGACTCGATCGTCTGGAAGGTGGCGCAGCCGATCCCGGATGGGAGGCACTCGGCGATGACGACATCGGCAGTGGTCTTCTCGAGGGCCTCGCGGAGCGCCTCGCGATCGTCGACCTCGCCCACGACCCGCATGTCGAGCTGGGCGTCGATGATCGCCCGGAATCCGTCGTTGAGGACCGGGAAGTCGAACACGGCGAGGAGGACGCCGAGCTTCTCGCCGCCGATCTCCCGCCCGTTCCGCATCATGCGTCGACTCCCTCGCTGACGATCCTGCGACGACCCGTCCATCGGATCCGACCCGTGGCGGTTGAACCTGGACGCAGGCTCGGGGCGCGACCCAACTATCCGTCGACGGGGGTACTCCTGCGACAGGGCCATCGGGCACGTGCCGGACCACCGCTCGTCGGTCCGGAGCGGGACCTTCGGTCCCCCGGACGCGGGCCGACACGATCCGCAGCTCTTCGTGACGATCGCCGGCTGAGCGGCGAGCCCCGCTCGGAGCCGGGCTGGGACCTCAGCGTCGCTCGCGGCGTGGGTTGCGCCGGCGGTCCCCGGCACCGGCGGTCGTGGGCGCCTGCGGCGCGGGCGGCGCGGGCAGCCGGGGCAGCTCGGTCTGGTCGACGAGACCGGCCCGGATGATCGTCCGCATCGCCTCGTCGACCGCCGGATCGGTCTCGATCGGCCGATACGCGGCGAGCCGACGCTCGACCTCGTCGCAGGCGCGACCGTAGAGATCCTTGCCGCCCCGCTTGATCCAGGCCTCGCGGTTCTCGCGGTCGATCACGGGGCCGGTCAGGTAGAGCTCGCTGGGCCAGTGGGTCATGGTGTGGTCGGCCATGATCAGGTGCTGGTCGGCCATCAGCCGGTCCACGAGGTCGGTGACCGGCAGGTCGTCGAGCGGCCGGACCTCCCGCACGAAGTGGAGGGCCTGGCCGCACATCTCGTCGTCGAAGACGAGCTTCGCCAGGCTGAACACGAGGACGAAGTCGAGCATCCCCGGTCCGGAGACGGAGTTCACCCCGGCGAGCGCCGCCAGGAGCGCGCTGCCGAACGTCTCCGCACCGGCCTGGGCGTCGAGCGCCTTGCCGTCGGACAGGGCCATGTAGGCCTGGCAGGGCAGTCCCAGCTTCTTCGCGATCGCGACGTAGGCCACGTCGAGGTGAAGCGCCTCGATGGCCGCCATCGGCGAGCTGGCCGCCTTCATGTGGAACGTGGCGGGCGCGCCACCGAACAGGATCGGGGCGCCGGGGCGGACGATCTGGGCCATCGTCAGCCCGGCCAGGACGTCGACGGTGTGGAAGACGGCGGCGCCGACGATCGTCACGGGGGCGATCAGCCCCATCAGGGTCACCGGCACGATCTCGACCGGGATGCCGGCCTCGACGCAGTCGATGAGGTTCTGGCAGGAATCCTCGCCGTACCGGAAGTTCCCGGTGGCGGTCACCGTGAAGATCGCCATCGGACGGGCGACGAGGTCGGCCCGATCGGCCCGGAAGAGCTGGAGCATCTCGATCATCCGCGGGACGCCATGCTCGGTGAAGGCACCGGTGACCACGGGCTTGCGCGAGTTCACCAGGCACAGATAGAGGCGCCAGGCATCCGAGACCTGGGCCTCGATGTCGGCGTTCGTGGAGAACGCCGTCGCGAGATAGGCGATGTTGGGCAGGCCGTCGGCGAGCCGAACGTATTCGACGAAGTCGGTGGAATCGGCGAGACGGGTCTCACCGGTCCGATGATCGAGCACCTTGAGACCCGACGACCCGGGCACGAAGTGGACGCGGTCCCCACCGAGATCCGCGTGTGGCGCGCCGTCGCGGTCGTACAGGATGAAGGATGAGGGGGCGGCGGCGATCGCCCGTTCCACCTCGGCGCGCGGGAACAGGACGCGCTCGCCGGTCGAGTCGAGAGGCAGGCCGTGCTCGAGGAGACGGCGGCGCATCTCCGGGCCGCGGATCTCCATCCCGACCTCGGCCAGGACGCGGAACGCCTCGTCGACGATCCGGGTCGCGAGGTCGTCGCTCAGGACGTTGAGGCTGGGGCGCATCCCGGAGATGGTGGCAGAGTCGGCGATCGCCTGCCGTGCCGGACCGGCCGGCGGGTCACGCAGGCCCGCCCGGGGTCCCGGCGCTGCACCGTCGCCCGGACCGACCGCGCAGAGCCATCGCCTGGACCGAACCGCCGGCAGAGCCATCGCCCGGACCGATCGGTACCGCCGGTTCTGGGGCGCGAACGATCCGATCAGGGCTGGGACCGCCTCGACGATCGCCGAGAGCGATCCACCGCAGGAGGCACGTGCCTCGGGGTCACCCTCGGCCCGGGTCAACCGGCACGGTCGATCGGTGGGGGCGATGGCACGCATCCCGAAGCGCTGGCCCACGGACCGGAAGAGACCCATCTCGTCGGCCAGCCGGTCCGAGCAGAGAGCCCGGCCCTCGACGCACGCCCCGCACGACTCGCGTAGCGGGACCTGTGGCCCTAGGCACGATCGGACGACGATGGCACGGTCGAGAGGAAAGGAGCCCAGCCGTGGCATTCAACCTCGACATCGTCGGCAGCGCCGAAGCGAACCCGTACTTCCGTGAGGTGGTGGCGACCGGTGTCCACAGCCAGGTCGTCGTGATGAGCCTCCCCCCGGGTGGCGAGATCGGCGAGGAGACCCACGACCACGTCGACCAGGTGCTCGTCTTCGTCGACGGCCGGGGCCATGCCATGCTCGACGGTGAGCGGAGCGAGGTCGGCCCGGGACGGCTCGTCCTCGTCCCGGCGGGGACCCTCCACAACATCGTCAACGACGGACCGCACGAGATGAAGCTCTACACGGTCTACGCCCCGCCCCAGCACGCGCCGGGGACGGTCCACCGGACGAAGTCGGAGGCCGACGCCGCCGAGGCCGCGACGGAGGCGATGGCTCGGTAGCGCCCGGACCCGCCGGCCGCCCGCCCGGGACCAGCACGCCGCCCCGCCCGGGGGCGACCGGCCGCCGCGACTCCCGGCCGCCCCCGACGATCCCCGCCGCCGTGACACGGCGACCGATGTCGATTCGGGCATCGGTCGTTCGTCGCCCGTCTGAGGACGGCACGGATGGACCGTTCAGACCAGGCAGGAGGTACTCCATGGCGGCACACGTGATCCATGTCGAGGTCGTGGGCAAGGACGGTCCGGCCCTCCAGCGGTTCTACGGCGACGTGTTCGACTGGAAGCTCGACACCGACAACCCGACCGGCTACGGGATGTTCCGCGACGGGGACGGCGTGGCGGGCGGGATCGGCGCATCGAACGACGGCGGCCCCGGTCACGTCACCTTCTACGTCCACACCGACGATCCGGTGGGCACCCTCAAGCGGGTCGAGGCCCGTGGCGGCAAGGTCGTCATGCCCCTGACCGAGGTCGCCCCGGGCACGACGATCGCCCTGTTCGCGGATCCGGAGGGTCACGTCGTCGGCCTGATGTAGTCTCCGGCTGGGTCGGGGTCGCGCCGACCCGGACCGACGACAGGCGCCCTGCCCGGGGCCGGCGGCTGAACCCGCCGTGCCCCGGGCGGCTATTCCCTGTTCGGGCTCGTGAAGCGGCGGCGGGGAGGCGGCTTGCTCGGATCGGTCGGCCTGTGGCGCGCGGTCACCCATCGGGCGCGGGCGGAATGGCCGGTCGAGACCGCGGCGTTCCTGCTCCTCCTGTGCGCCACCACGCTGCTGGCCACCGGTGCCCTCTACAGCGACACGGTGGCGCTCGGCGGGCTGCGCCGGGCGTTCCTCGATGCCGATCCCGTCGCTCGCAGCGTCATCGTCCGGACGAGCACCCCCGCCTCGGCGGTCACCGCGACCGACGCGGCCGTCGGACCCCGGATCCGGTCCGCCCTCGGGACGACCGGCGGGCAGGTGGCCCTCGTCGTCCGCTCCGCGTCGCTGGCGCCGGTCGGGGTTGATGCCACCGAGGCGCCCCGCAACCTCACCCGGCTCGCCGCGTTCGAGGGGATCGCCGACCACGCCGACCTGGTGAGCGGTCGCTGGCCGGCCGCCGGCGGGACGCCGGTCGAGGCGGCCCTGTCCGAGGGCGCCGCGGCCGAGCTCGGACTCGGCGTGGGCGATCGGGTGACGCTCGCGGCAGGGATCGGCGGCGACACGACCGTCCCGGTGGAGGTCGTGGGCATCTGGTCGCCGCACCGCGACGACGTGTACTGGCTCGGCGACCCGCTCGAGCTCGACGGCATCGCCCGGGCCGGCGACCTGACGACGCGCGGACCGTACGTCGTCGCCCGCGATGACCTGGCCCGCGGCGTCGTGCCCGGGTCGCTCGAGCTGCAGTGGCGCGGCCTGCCCGACCCGGACGGCCTCCGGGTCGAGGCGATCGACGAGCTGGGTCGCGACGTCGCCGGGCTGGCCGACCGGATCCGCGCCGAGCCGGGGCTCCACGACGCGGCGGTGAGCTCGGAGCTGCCGGAGATCCTGGCCGCCGTGAGCCGAGCGATCCTCGTGAGCCGGAGCACGGTCACCCTGCTCACGATCCAGTTCGCGGTCCTCGCCGGGTACGCCGTCATGCTCGTCGGCGGGATGATCGTGGACCGACGTCGGGCCGAGGTGGCCCTCTATCGGTCCCGGGGCGCGACGACCGGGCACCTGGCCGGCCTCGCGCTCGGCGAAGCGATCCTCCTGGCGATCCCTGCGGTGATCCTTGCCCCGGTGGCCGCCGTCGGGGTCGTCCGCCTCATCGGCTCGCTCGGTCCCCTGGCCGGCACGGACGTCGCGGCGCGCGTCGGGGTGACGGAGGGCACGGTCGTCGCCGCGATCCTCGCCGGGATCGGCGGCGTCCTCGTGCTGACCTTGCCATCGCTGTCGATCGGCGGCCCGATCGCCGGCGTCCGAGCCAGCCTCGGCCGGCAGGTCGGCCGGACGCTCGCCCAGCGGCTGGGCCTCGACCTCGTGCTCGTCGTCGTGGCGGTCGTCGCCCTCTGGCAGCTCAGCCTCTACGGCGCGCCGATCACCCGGAACACCCGCGGCGTCCTGGGCCTCGATCCGCTCCTCGTGGCCGCGCCCGCGATCGGACTGCTCGCCGGGGCCGTCGTGGCGACGCGGATCGTCCCGCGCCTCGCCGAGATCGGCGAGCGGGTCGCAGGACGCGGCCGTGGCGTCGTCTCGCCGCTCGGGGCCCGACAGCTCGCCCGCCGACCGCTGCGCTACACCCGGTCCGCCCTCCTCCTGATCCTCGCCGCGGCGCTCGGCACCTTCGCCGTGACGAGTGCGGCGACCTGGACGCGCTCCCAGGCCGACCAGGCCGCCTATCGGGCCGCGGCCGACGTCCGGCTCACGCTCGCCGACTACCCCACCCTGCCCGCCTGGGGCACGGGCACGGCACTCCGTGGCGTGCCCGGGATCGAGGCGGCCACCCCGGTCGTCCGGACGACCGTCGACGTGGGTCGGACGGTCCGCGACGGCCAGCTGCTGGCGCTCGATCCGGCCGCCGCAGGTCGGATGGTGACGTATCCGCCGGGGGTCACCGGCCAGGACCTCCCCGTGCTCGTCGATGAGCTGCTCGCCGGGCGACCGACGACGGCCGGGGTCGCGATCCCGGGCGAGCCCGAGCGCCTGTCGGTCACGGTCGACGCCGACATCCATGCGGATCCCGGCTTCCAGAGCGACGCGATCGCGCCCGACTGGCCGGGGTTGGCGGTCTCCGTGGTCGTCCGCGACGGAGACGGCCGCCTTCACCGGCTCAGCGGCGAGCCGGGCACGTTCGTCGGGACGGACCAGCGGATCGACATCCCCCTGGCGTCCACGGTCGACGGGGTGACCGTGCGGCCGACATTCCCATTGACCCTCGAGGCGATGGAGGTCGAGGTCGCGCCACCGCTCAACGTCCCGATCCTCGGGACCGTCGACGTCACCGGCGTCTCGGCCGGCTCCTCGGCCGGCGCAGCCGGCTCGACGTCCATCGGCTGGGACCCGGGCGGCCAGGGCTGGCAGTGGTTCCGGGACGACCAGAACGGGTCGCGCGGGTACCGGCCGCCGACCGACGCGCCCGGTCGACTCGAGGTCGGCACCGGCGTCGACGCCGAGGGTGGCTCGGTCTTCGGCACGAGCGAGAAGCCCGCGGTGACGTTCCGATCGCTCGCTGCCACCGGAGGCGACGGCGTCGTCCCGGTCATCGCCAGCGCGCTCTACCTCGAGCGGACCGGGGCCCGCGTCGGTGACACGACCACGGCGACGACGCCGGCCGGCCCGCTGACCTTCCGGATCGTCGGGAGCGCCGCGGCGTTCCCGCCGCTCGACCCCACCGTCCCGTTCCTGGTGGCCGACGCGACCACCCTCGAGACGGCGGACTTCGGGGCCACCGGCTACCCGCTCGTGACGAAGGAGTGGTGGCTGACCACGGACCCGTCGCGGACGAGCGACGTGGTCGCGGCGGTCGCCGGCCCGCCGTACGGGGTGTCGGGCGCCGTGAGTCGCGCCGCCCTCGCCCGGGCGCTCGCGACCGACCCGGTGCCGCTCGGGGTGCTGGGGGCGCTGGCCCTCGGCGCGATCGCCTCGCTCGTCTTCGCCGGCGTCGGGTTCATCGTGGGCGCCACGGTCTCGGCGAGCGAGCGGCGGGGCGAGTTCGCCCTCCTCCGGGCCCTCGGTCTCTCGGTGCGTCAGCTTTCGGGCCAGCTGTCGATCGAGAGCACGTTCCTCCTGGTCGTGGGCCTCGGCGGCGGCACAATCCTGGGGCTCGTCCTGGCCTGGCTCGTCCTGCCCTATTCCACGCTCAGCGTGGATGGCAGCGCGGTCGTGCCGCCGCCGACGATCGTCGTTCCCTGGGAGGCGATCCTCCCCCTCTACGTCCTCTCGGGGATCCTCCTGGTCGTCACCGTCCTGGTCATGAGCCGGCAGGTGCCGGGCGACCGGATCAGCGGCGTGCTCCGCGCGACGGAGGGCTGAACGATGGCCTGGCTGAGGATGTCGCTCCGCCGTCTGCGCATCGACCGGGTGCCGACCGTGGGTCTGCTCGCCCTCGTCTTCGCCACTGCGTTCGTGTTCACCCTGGGGCCGCGGCTGCTGGTCCGGGTCGCGGACCAGGCCCTCCGGGCCGAGGTGACCTCGGCCGCGCCGGCGTCCCGGAACATCCAGCTCATCCAGGAGCGGCGGATCGGGCCGTCCGTCGCCGGTCCGCTCGCCAACGTCGACACGGCCGGGGCCGATCTCCAGTCGCGGGTCCCGCCATCCGTCCGGGACCTCTTCCGGGACCGCGTCTTCACCGTCGACACGCCGCGCTGGCGGGTGACCTCGGAGATCCGGACCCAGAGCCTCGCGACGCTCCGATTCCAGCAGTCCGTCGAGGACCGCCTTCGGCTGGTCGAAGGCCGGATGCCGACCGGCGCCACCACCCTGACCGCCGATCCGGGCCCGGGTCCGAACCCGACCGCGCCACGGATCGTCTACGAGGGCGCGATCTCGACCGACACGGCCCGCCAGACCGGCATCGCCGTGGGTGACCGGCTGTCGCTGGTGCTCGACTCGACCGACCCGCTGACGCGGGGCCGCTTCGATCGGGCCGCCGTGGACATCGTGGGCACGTTCGAGGCGACCGACGAGAACGATCCGTACTGGTCGGGCGACCTCACCCTCATCCACCCGACCCAGCGGGCCCTGTCCGCCGACAACGTGTTCGTGAACGCGGCGGTCCTCATGTCGCCGGACGCGTACCCGGCGCTCTTCTCGATCACCGACGAGAAGGCGCTGCCGCTGCGCTACGCCTGGCGCTACTACGTGGACCCGGACCGCCTGGCCAGCGGCCGGGTGGCAGACGTCCTGGTCGATCTGCGCCGGCTCGAGACGGCCTTCCCGGCCAGCGCGGTCGGCGGCGCCCAGGCCACGACGCTGCGCAGCGGACTGCTCGGGTTCATGGTCGCCCAGCAGGCGCGCTGGTCGTCGGCCCAGGCGGTGCTCGAGGTGGTCGCCGTCGGACCGGCGATCGTGGCGGCGGCGGCGCTCGCCCTCCTGGCGATCCTGGCCTCGAAACGGCGCCGCGAGAGTCTCGAGCTCAGCCGGAGCCGCGGCGCGTCGCCCGCCCAGGCCGCCGGCGCGGTCGTGGCCGAGGGGCTCCTCCTGACGGTCCCGGTCGCGATCCTCGCCGGACTCCTGGCGATCGTCCTTGTCGGCGGTGGACCGGACCCGGTCGCGTTCGCGATCCCGCTCGCCGTCGCCGGCGTCGCGACCATCCTCCTCTTCGCCGTCGTGGCTCCGACCGCGCTGGGGCCGCCCGGGCCCGCCGGACGGAGCGCCGCCCGCGGACGGCGGTCGAGCCCGCGGCGGTTCGTGATCGAGGCCTTCGTGGTCATCGTGGCCGTCCTCGGCGCCTGGCTCCTCCGCGAGCGCGGCGTGGCCGGCGCCGGGGCGGCCTCGTCGATCGGGACGGACCCGTTCATCGCCGCCGTCCCCGCGCTCGTCGGCGTGGCCGCCGGGATCGTCACCCTCCGGCTCGTGCCGATCCCGCTCGGAGCCCTCAGCCGCCTCGCGACCACCCGGCGCGATCTCGTGCCGGTCCTCGCGATGCGCCGAGCCACCCGCGGGACGAGCACCGCGCCGGTCCTCCTGGTCCTCCTCGCCACCGCGACGGTCGGGGCGTTCTCCCTGGCGACCCTCGTCCATCTCGATCGGGCGAGCGAGGCGGTCGCCTGGCAGGACGTCGGCGCCGCCTTCCGGCTCGTCCAGACGACGAACCCGCTGCCGCGGGATGTCGATCCGGTCGCCTGGCCCGGGGTCGAGGCGGCGGTCCCGGCGTTCCAGACGACGGTCGACGGCGGGAACAGCCGGCGGACGGAGCTGCTCGCGCTCGACCTCGGGACCTACGGCGACGTGGCGGCGGGCACCCCGGCCGCGGCGTCCGTGCCGGATCCCGGGATCCTCGCCGCGTCGACGGGCACCGGCGGGAGCGGCTCGGCCGGGAACGGCGCTGCTGACGGGATCCCCGCGATCGTCTCGACGGTCTCGCCGGTGGGCGGCGACCCGCTTGGGGTCGGCGACCGCTTCGATCTCCTGGTGGACGGCCGGCCAACCTCGTTCCGGGTCGCCGGGGTGCAGGCGGCCTTCCCCACCCTGGATGTGGGCAGCCCGTTCATCGTGGTCGACCGGGCGACGCTCCAGGCCAGCCGGGTCGACGAGCGGCTCCGGACCACGTCGTGGCTCATCCGGGCGCCGGACGAGAACGCCGACGCCTTCACCGCGCTCGCCGCCCAGGATGCCCCGGGGGCGACCTTCGAGTCGCGGGCGGCCCGCTCGGCCGAGTTGCGCGACGCGCCGGTCATCGGCGCGGTCTCGACCGGGGTCGCCGCCGCCGGTCTCGTCGCGGCGGTCTACGCCGCCCTGGCCCTCGCGGCCGCGCTGGCCCTGGCCGGAGTCGCCCGGGCGAGCGAGGACGCGCACCTTCGCACGCTCGGGATGGGGACCCGTGAGGGGGTCGTCCTCGTCGTGATCGAGCACGGACCGACGATCCTCATCGCCTTCGGGGTGGGGGTCGCGCTGGGACTCGGGTTGTTCCTGGCCCTCCGGCCCGGACTCGGGCTCGCCGCCGTGGTGGGCTCCGCCCTCGAGGTCCCGCTGAGCGTCGCGGCGGGCCAGATCGTCCTCCTGCTCGGTGCGGTCCTCGCGGTCGCGGCGGTCGGGATGGGGATCGGGATCGTCCTGGAACGCGGTACGGTGGCGGCCGGCGCGATACGACGAGGGATCGAATGACGAGGGCTCGGTACGGCGAGGGCGCCCAGATCGTGTGCGACGGCCTGGTCCGGATCTTCAAGGTCGCGGACCTCGAGGTCGTCGCGCTGCAGGGTCTCGACCTGCTCGTCGGAGCCGGCGAGATGATGGCCATCGTGGGCGCCTCGGGGAGCGGCAAGTCGACGCTCCTCAACATCCTCGGCGGGCTCGACACCCCATCCGCCGGGCGAGCCTCCGTGGCCGGGCACGACCTCACCCAGCTGGGCCGGAGCGAACGGACGGCCTACCGCCGCCGGGTGGTCGGGGTGATCTGGCAGCAGACCGCCCGGAACCTGCTGCCCTACCTGAGCGCGGCCGAGAACGTCGAGCTGCCGATGATCCTCGAGGGCCGGAAGGGGCGTCGGACCCGCGCCCTCGAGCTCCTCGAGGTCGTCGGGCTCGCCGGACGGGCGAGCCATCGACCGGACCGCCTGTCCGGCGGCGAGCAGCAGCGGGTGGCGATCGCGGTGGCCCTCGCCAACGCCCCCGAGGTCATCCTCGCCGACGAGCCGACCGGCGAGCTCGACAGCGCGACCTCGGCCGAGGTCTTCGGCGTCCTCCGGAGCGTGAACGCCGACCTCGGGACGACCGTCGTGGTGGTGACCCACGACCCGCTCGTGTCGGAGCACGTCCGCCGGACCGTCCGGATCCGGGACGGCCGGACGAGCACCGAGACCGTCCGCCGGACCGAGCTCGGCGACGACGGCGACCACCGGGTCATCGCCGAGGAGTTCGCCCTGCTCGACCGGGTCGGCCGGCTCCAGCTGCCCCGCGCCCACATCGAGAAGCTCGAGCTCGCGGAGCGGGTCCGGCTCCGCCTCGAGGACGACCATGTCGGCGTCTGGCCGGATCGCCACCCCGGGGGCGAGACGGCACCCGGCGGCGGGACGGTCGCCGGGTCCCCTCGACCCGCCGCCGGGCCGCACCCCGCGGACGATGCGGCGACCGATCGGCCGGAGCCGGATCGATGACCGGCTACGCCCTCCCTCGGAGCGGGCCCATGGTCGAGGCGGTCGAGGTCGCCCGCGAGTTCCCGTCCGGGGATGGGGTCATCCATGCCGTCGACCACGTCGACCTGGCCGTGGGTCGGGGCGAGCTGCTGGCCGTCCGGGGCCGCTCGGGGAGCGGCAAGACGACCCTCCTCAACCTGCTCGGCGGTCTCGACCGGCCGACCTCCGGTCGGGTGGTCATCGACGGGCGCGATGTCTCCGCGATGCCCGAGTCCGAGCTCGTGGAGCTCCACCGCCGGACGGTCGCGTTCATCTTCCAGACGTTCGGGCTGGTCCCGATCCTGAGCGCGGCAGAGAACGTCGAGGTGCCCCTCCGGCTCGTCCGGGCGGATCCGACGCAGCGCGATCGGCGGGTCGCCGACCTCCTGGACCTGGTGGGGCTCGGAGCCCGCGCCCGGCACCGACCGTACGAGCTGTCCGGCGGGGAGCAGCAACGGGTCGCCATCGCCCGGGCCCTCGCGAACCGGCCACAGATCCTGCTCGCCGACGAGCCGACCGGCCAGCTCGACTCGGAGACCGGCCACGCGATCATGCTGCTGGTCCGGTCGATCGTGCGGACCGAGGGGGTCACGGCGATCGTGGCCACCCACGATCCGATCATGCTCGACGTGGCCGACCGGGTCGTCGAGCTGCGCGACGGCAAGCTGACCGAGACCCGGGCCTGATCGCCGGTCGGCGAGCCGGTCCGCTCGTCCCGCGGCGCTCGTCCCGGGGCGCAAGCCGAGCCGCTGCTCGTCCCGGGGCGCAAGCCGAGCCGCCGCTCGTCCCGGGGCGCTCTTCCCGGGGCGCTCATCCCCGGCGCCGACCGCCATCCCCCGAGGCGATAGGTTGAGCCGGTTACCGCCGCAGCTCCCCGATCCAGGCGGCCGTACCGAACGAACCATCGCCGCGAGCGGTAGATCCTACGGCTTCGAGGATCGATGGCCGCCCGTCTCCCACCCGACCGCCCCGACCTATCGCTCCCGGCGATCGCCCGGCACCCGGCGCGTCGTCCGGGCCCGGCGCCGGCCGCTGCTCCCGGCGATCGCCCGGCACCCGGCGCGTCGTCAGGCCCGGCGCCGGCCGCCGCTCCCCGCGATCAGAACATCGTCGAGCACCACGGAGCGCGTTCGGTGGCGAAGAGCCGATCGGCGGTCGCGACGGCGCCGCGGCGCACCTCGTCCACCCGGCCAGCAGTCAGAAGATCGGCGAACCGGAACGCGCCGAGATAGGTGGCCGCCAGGTCGGCGACGTCCAACTCGAGATCGACCGGGTCGTCGGTCCGCTCCACGCTCCGCGCGGCACCTCCGTCTGTGGCCAGCCGCCAGTGCCCCACGTTCCACGGGCAGGCGGTGTCGCGGATCCCCAGGACGAGCGACCCGGCCGCCGCATAGGACCGTCGACCCAGCGCCTCCGGGACGTCGACTAGCCGGAGCCAGATCCCGTCCGACACCGTTAACCCGAGCTGACGCGGCTCGGCAAGGAGGAGCTGCAGGGGATGCGGGAGGGGCTGCCGGATGCCCCGGATCCGGCTGGTGAGGTCGACGTCGACGAGCCAGGCCCACAGCTCCCGGGTCGCGCGCGCGCTGACCCCGATGGCCTCGACCACGGTCAGGACCGCGCTCGGACCGCGGTCGGTCCACTCCGCCTTGCGTCGGATGATCGCGTAGCCGAGCGCGGCGTCGCCCTCCTCGTAGATCACGATCGATTTCGGGCCGTCCGGCACCCGGCGATACTCGGCGTCGGCGAGGAGCCGCAGCCGCCAGTCCTCATCGGACCGCTCGAGGGCACCGGGTGTCGCCCGGCGAACCAACTCGTACAGCGGCGGGATGAGCCCGGCACCGGTCTCCGCGTCGACGAACCGGACCCGGCCGGCCCCCTCGGGCGGACGGATGAACGTGGCCCGGCCGCGGGCGATGTCGAACCCGCCGGAGAGCGCACCCGGGCCGTAGCCGAACCGCTGGTAGATCGCCCCCTCGGACGCCCACAGGATCGAGACCGGCTCGCCGCGGTCCCGGCAGTCGACGAAGTGACGTTCCATCATCGAGCGCAGGATCCCCCGCCGCCGGTGGGTCGGCAGGACGCCGACCGCCGTGAGGCCACCGACCGGCAGCTCGCCCCCGGCGATCGTCATGCGGAACGAGTAGGCCGAGGCGAACCCGACCGGCGACTCGCCGTCGAAGGCCGCCATGCTCCGGTCCGGCTCGATGACCGCCATCTCGTCGGCCCACTCCTCGGGCGCGAACCGTTCTCCGAAGGCCTCTTCGAGCGGGGCCATGAAGGCCCGGAGGTCGTCCCGCCGGGGCGTCCGGAGGGGATAGGCGGCCGGGGTCGCCCCGGCGGGTCGATCGTTCATCGGCTCATCGTGCCACAGGGGCGTCGGGTCGTCGGCGGCCACGGGCGAGGCCGGCCCGGCCACGGGCGAGGCCGGCGCCCTCCCGGGCGTCTATCGTTGGCCGGTGGCCGAGATCCTCGCCGTCGTCCCCGCCTACCAGGAGGCGCCCCGCGTCGGGCTGGTCGTCGCGGGCGCCCGCGCCCATCTTCCGGTCCTGGTGGTCGACGACGGCTCGACCGACGGGACGGCGGCTGCAGCCGAGGCGGCTGGTGCCACCGTGATCGTCCAGCAGCCGAACGCCGGCAAGGGCGCCGCCCTTCGTGCCGGGTTCGCCTGGGCGCTCGAGCACGGCCACGACGCGGTGGTGACCCTCGACGCCGACGGCCAGCACGACCCGGCCGAGATCCCGAGGTTCATCGCCGCCTTCGAACGCGGCCAGGCCGACCTCGTCATCGGTCGGCGGGACTTCCGCCGGATGCCGCCGGGCCGACGGGTGGCCAACGTCGTCGGCGGCTGGGCGATGTCCTGGGCCGCCGGTCAGGCGATCCCGGACAACCAGTCGGGCTATCGGCTCCTGAGCCGCCGGCTGATGGAGGCGGTGGCCGTGAGCGACGAGCACGGCTTCGAGTACGAGATCGAGATGATCACGACCTGCATCCGCCGGGGCTACGGCCTGGCCTGGGTGCCCATCCGGACGATCTACGCCGGCGAGCCGAGCCACATCCGACCATGGAAGCACTTCACCAGCTTCGTGGGGATGGTCCGCCGGACGCGTCGGGAGATCCGCGAGGGCTGACCGGGCTCAGCCCGGGAGGGCCGCGGCGAGCTCGGCGATCCGGTCCGGCCCCACCCGGCAGCAGCCACCGACGATCGTGGCCCCGACCGCGACCCAGCCGCGAGCCGCGGCCGCGTCCACGCCCGGTGCGGGGTCGCCGATCCAGCGACGGGCCACCGGGTCCCAGCCCTCACCGCTGTTGGGGTACGCGATGATGGGCTTGGCGGTGACCGAGCGAGCTCGCTGCACGAGCTCGCGGACATGCTCCGGCGCCGTGCAGTTGACCCCGACGGCGACCACCCGCGGGGTGGCGTCGGCGAGGGCGAAGGCCGACTCGACCGCCTCGCCGTGCCGCGTGCGCGCCCCGTCGGCGCAGGTGTAGCTCAGCCACGCGGGCGGACCGTTCTGCTCCACCAGGAGCTCGACGAGCGCCCGGCCCTCCTCGACCGACGGGATCGTCTCGATCGCCAGGAGGTCGGGCCCGGCAGCCGCGAGGACCGCGAGCCGCTCGCGATGCCAGTCGCGGAGCCCGGCCGGACCCACGTCGTAGGACCCGGTGTACTCGGAGCCGTCGGCGCGGGCCGCCCCATAGGGACCGACCGACGCGGCGACGAACAGCGGCCCGGGATCGCGGCCCGCGGCCGCGCACTCCGCCAGATAGCGGCCGCGCGCCTCGGCCGCCAGCTCCACGCTCCGGGCCATGAGGGCCGCTGCGACGGCGTGGTCGATCCCGCGTGCGGCGAACCCCTCGAAGCTCGCCTGGTAGCTGGCCGTGGTGGCCACCCGGGCGCCGGCCCGGAAGTAGGCGAGATGCGCCTCGACGATCTCCTCGGGCGCCTCGAGGAGGAGACGTGCCGACCAGAGTCGGTCGGAGAGGTCGTTCCCGCGTCGCTCCAGCTCAGTGGCGAGACCGCCGTCCAGCACCACGACGGACCCGCTGGCCAGGAGCGTGGCGAAGGATCCGGCGAGCCGGTCGGCGGGATGTGGGTCGTCCATCCGCCCATCTTGCGCCGCAGGCGCGGATACCGACGACTGCCGCGGGGCGAACGGGGCGGATCGATCGCGGCCCCCGAGCCGGCGACCGCGCCGACGGTCTCGCGACGGTCAGGCGACGGTCAGGCGAGCCAGCCGGCCGATGAGATCCTCGCGGTCCAGCTCGGCGGCGTCCTCGACGTCAACGAGACGGTCCGGTCGACGATTGATCGCGACGTACTCACGCTCGAGCTCCACGCGCATCGCGTCGGGGCCGAGGATCACGACCCGATCCTGGTCGCCGATCTCGTCGACCACCCGGGCGAGGAACGGCCCGACCTCCGGGGCCGTCGACACCGCGGCCTTTGCCGGGCGCGGCGGCACGCGATACAGCTCGTGGACCACCGGCTTGCCGGTGGCTGCGGATCGCGCCACGACGGCCCGGTCGCGATCGATCCAGGCCACCGCGCCGGTCGGCGCGGGAAGGGTCACGGCGGCCGGGGCCGACTCGGTGTCGCGACGAAGGGGATGGCCGTGCACGAAGCACCTCCTGACGCCCCGAGTGTGCGCCGCCCCGTCGCGTACGCCGACGGCCGGACGGACCGGAACCGCGGGCCGACCGTCAGCCGCGGACCGGGACTTCCCGGTGACCTGCGGGCCGACGGTCACGGACTGAGGAGCCGTCATCTGACGTCGCTCGAGGATCGAGCGCAGGACGCGTCGACGCCGGGCGCGTGGCCCGGCGTCGACGGGACCAGGATGATGGTGCAGCCGGATCAGGCGCGGCTCGCTCCCTCACCGCCCCAGCGGGCGAGCTCGCGGTCGAGGTCGAGCGGCAGGATCGCTCCGCGATGCTCGTACTCGCCCCAGGCCTCGCGCGGGACGCGCCACATGATCTCGAACTCGTTGCCGTCGGGGTCGCGGCCGTAGAGCGACTTCGAGACGCCGTGATCGCTCATCCCCCCGAGCGCCCCCTCGGTCGCGAGGAGGCTCGCCGCGGCCGCCAGGTCGTCGATCGTCGGGACCTCCCAGGCGAGGTGGTAGAGCCCGACCGAGCCGCGCGGCGCATTCGGCGCCGCCGGTCCCACCGAGAAGAGACCCAGGTCGTGGTGGTTGTCGCCGCCGGCGGCCCGCATGAAGACGGCCCGTCCGCCCATCTCCGTCCCGACGACCTCGAAGCCGAAGACGCGGGCGTAGAAGTCCGCGGCGGCCGCGGCGTCGCGGACCCACAGGACGGCGTGGTTGAGGCGGGCGACGGGGATGCTCATCGGGGCAGTCTCCGACAGATCGGGACGCGTGGCAACGGTCATCTCAGGCGGCGACCTTCTCACCGTCGACCACGCCGGCCGGGACCCCCACCAGCTTCCAGGCGGTGTGCCAGGTGTTGCCGAGCGAGCCCTGGAGGGCGATGTTCAGCCAGGCCAGCGCCTCGAGCTCACGGGCTCGGGCCAGGGGGCCGGCATCGATGGGACGCAGGCCGATCGAGCGGACGAGCTCGAGGACCGTCGCCTTGGCGGCCGCGTCGTCGCCGGCCACGAAGCCGTCGAGCCGGGTGCCGTCGAGGATCGGATCGACCTGGTTGGCGGCGAACAGGGTGTTGAACGCCTTGACGACGTGGGCGTCGGGCAGCCAGGCGGCGAAGCGCTCGGCGGCCGACGGGCCACCCTCGGTCACGAGGCCGTCGTAGGTGGGCTTGAGCGGGTTCGTGACGTCGACCACGATCTTGCCGGCGACGATCGGGGCGATCTCGCTGGCGACGTCCTCGCCGCTCGAGGCGAAGCCGACGGCGATGATGACGACCTCGGCCCCGGCGACGGCGTCGCGGACCGACGTGCTCGACGCGGAGCCTGTCGCCGCGGCGGCCTCGGCCGCGTCCTGTGGATCGCGCGAGGCGATGGTCACGGCGTGGCCGGCCCGGCTGAGCGAGGTGGCGAGAGCCTTGCCGACGTTGCCGGCGCCGACGATCGCGATGTCGGTCATGGGAGATCCTCCTGGTGGCTTGACGAGTTGGCTCACGTCAAGCAAGATTTGTTGACAGCACAACGATAGCCGACGGTGTTGGCCGCTGTCAATACCTGTTTTGGGAGAGCAACATCATGACGGCAGATGAGCGACCGGCGGCCGACGAGCGACGGCGTCCCGCGGTGGGGCGCCAGGTCAGGCACTGGCGCTCGGAGCGCGGGCTGACCCTCGCTGCCGTCGCCGAGCGGAGCGGCCTGAACGTCGGCTACCTGTCCCAGATCGAGAACGACAAGGCGTCGCCTTCGCTCGCCTGCCTCGCCTCGATCGGTGATGCCCTCGAGGTGCCGATCGCCTGGTTCCTCATCGATGAGGTCCCCACGCCGCAGGTCGTCCGGGCCGGCGAGCGCCCGGTCACGAAGGGCCCCGGACAGACGCGGGTCGAGCGGGTCGACGGCGGGACGTCACGCGACCTCTCGATCGTCGAGGCGACGCTCGACCCGGGCGAGCGGACCGGCGCCCACACCCACGCCGGCGACGAGCACCACCTGATCGTGCGCGGTCACTGGCGGCTGACCCAGGGCGAGCACGTCGTCGAGGCCGGTCCCGGCGACTACATCCGCTGGGACGGCACGATCCCCCACGATGCCGAGGTCCGCGGGGATGAGCCGGGCACGATCCTCATCGTCAGCCACCGCGCCGATCACTGACCGATCAGGAGGCGGCGGACTCGGGCGGCAGGGTCATCGGGCCGAAACAGCCGAACGAGCGCGACGGGGCTCGCCAACGCCGGGTGGGCGAGCCCCGTCCGCCCTCAGGGCACGATGAGGTGGACGGGGTTGCCGCGGATCTGGACCTGCCAGGTCGTGAGATCGAAGGCAGGTGCCGTTGACTGGCTGCCCATCGTGTAGCGGATCTTCCACCAGCCGGCTCCCGGTTCGCCGGGCGGCTGCGGTGCCGAGTATGTGTTCGGCAGGGTGATGTCGAGGGTGAGCCAGCAGCCGTTGAACAGCGAGTTGTTGCCGGTGTTCGTGGTGAGGGCGCTCGTCGTCCCGGAACGACTGCCGCAGGCGACGGCTCCGCTGGCGACCTGCTCGGCCGAGTAGGTGAACGTCGCCGGGCTGTAGCCCGCAGCCGTAGGCTGGAGGATCTCCAGGCTGGCCGACAAGGCGCCCGTGTCGCCCGGGTCCCAGAGCTTGATCTCCATCGTCTTGCCCGCGTTCACCGCGTCGATCTGGGCCAGGTAGAAGGTGGCCTGGCTGGACGCATCGAGGGGGGTGAAGACCTCCATCGCGCCGATCCCGTAGATCCTCGGCGTCCCGCCGGTCGCCTTCGACCAGAGGGCGAACGAGTTGTGGGCGTTCGTGCTCCGCATCGCGGCCGCGTTCGAGGGATCCTCGGAAGTCGTGTGGAGGCGGTAGGTGCGACCGCCGACCAGCCCGCTGGCGAGCTGATACCAGCGGTCGTGGTAGTAGCCGCCCTTGTCGACACCGCTGAAGCTGTTGATCGTCCGGCAATCGACCACGCTCCCGCCGGCGGACGGGCCGTTCAGGCCCGGGTCGGTCAGCGCGTGCTGCGGCTTGAAGTCGTTGCCCGAGCTGGCGACGATCGTGTCGTCGGCGAGGTCATAGGGCGTGTTCTTCGTGTCGTACAGGTCGTAGAAGGCGTAGGCCGGGTTGTTCGACCCGCCCAGATACCGGTCGCCGGTCCCGTACTGGCCGTTGCCGTTCGTCGCGCAGAAGACCGGGTCGTAGATCCACAGCTCCCCGTTCGACGAGCCGGCCGGCATCTCGACCGCGTAGTTGTAGTAGTTCGACGAGTCGTACTCGTCGTTCGGGTTCGTGCCGCCGTCGTACTGCGGGAGGTAGGCGTCGCCGTTGATCTTCTGCCCACCCTGGGTCATCATCGTGCCCCAGAAGCCACGCGGGTTGATCGAGTTGCTGTACGGGTCGGTGATGTTCGCGTCCGGGACGAACACCGACGTGTTGTACGTGTAGGACACCGAGACCTGGACCTGGTCGACCGAGACCGTCGAGGTCGTGCAGCCCGTCCCGCCGAGATAGGCGAGGCGGACGCCGAGCGTGCTCAGGTTGGCCACCGTCCAGGACCGGCCCCACAGGCTCGGGCTGCCGGCGGCCGGCATCGACTGGACCGTCTCGGCGGCGGGCACGGAACCGTTCGGCATCGTCACCTTGAAGCCCGTCGTGGTCCAGGTCGGGGTAGAGGCGGTCGCGTTCGAGGACAGCTCGAGGCCCACCTGGCAGCCGGTCGTGCTGGCCCGTCCTTCGATCGAGACCCACAGGGCGGTCACCGAGGAGCCCGAGGGCAGCGACGGGATCGCGAAGCCGCGGAGCCCCTGGTACGGGCTCGTCGTCGTCGCCTTGGTCGCGTAGACGTTGTCGGAGGCGTAGGCGTTCGACGGGGTCGTCCAGTTCGACGGGTTCGCGGTCGCGGTCGGCGAGAGATTCGCGGTCGTGTCGTCGTGCGAGGTCGTGATCGTCGTGCCGCCACCGGGCGTCCGCAGCTTGCCGAAGACGCCGTAGTAGTTCTCCGGGCTGCCCATCGGGACCGGCAGGACGTACTCGGCCTTGGCCGAGCGGGTCGCCTGGATCGTGTTGATCCCGAAGACCCGCATGAAGTACGTCCCCACCGGGGCGCTGACCGTGACGTTGAGCCGGCGGTTGTTCGTGGCGTCCTTCAGGGCCGTGATCGTGACCCCGCCGACCGCGTCGGTGTAGCCGTTCTTGGCGGCCTGGTCCCTCGCGGTGGCGTAGGCCGTCGCCGGCTGTCCGGGCAGCCAGACCACCCCGGCGAGGGCGGCGGCATCGGCCGTCCGCTGCACCTTCAGGGTGTTCGCCCAGTACCAGCTGACGTCGACCGCGAGCGCGGTGATCCCGGTCAGGACGAAGATCGAGAGGGTGAACAGCGCCAGCATCTGACCGCGCTCGCGGAGGGCACGAAGGCCCCCGGCGAGGCGATCGATGGCAATGGCCGGACGAGTCATCGCGTCGGCTCCTAGCTCGGGTTCAGGGCCATGACGGTCCGATCCGTCATCGGGATGCTGGTGTAGCTGGCGACGCGCATGAGCGCGCCCAGCGGGGTGGTCATCTGGTACGTGTAGTCGATCGAGACGCCCAGCGAGTCGGGCGAGACGCCGTTGTCCCGGCTGCAGACGGTCCAGTTCGTGGTCCCCGACTGCTTGAACAGCAGGGACAGCGAACCGTGGGTCGAGGCGCCGGGGACCCAGGTGTTGATGTACGAGGGGTTGGGGTCGCCCGAGTTGTCCGCCTTCGCCTTGTAGATCTGGATCCGGGTCACCTGGCCGATCGCCACCGGGGCGCCGTTCGAGGTCAGGACACGCTGGACCGCCGCGATGATCTCCGCGTCGGCGTCGACGCTGCTGTTCGTGCAGGCCGTCCCGCCGCCGAGGTTCGCCAGCGCCGCGCCCGTCCGGGCGCCTTCACGGGTCGCGTACTCGAGGGTCAGGTGGTGGTTGAAGACGAACCCGAACTCGAGCATGCCGAACAGGATGAGCACGAAGACCGGCAGGGCCACGGCGAACTCGACGAGCGCCTGCCCGCTCCGCCCGGCGCGACGGCGCCCCCCGGTGTCGACGGCGGTCACAGGATCGGCTCCATCCGCATCGAGTTCGCCTTGATCAGATCGGCGCCGGACCCGGCGAGGTTGAGGAACGACGAGAGCGGAGTGACCCAGCTGTAGTGATAGGCCACTCGAACGCCGACGGTGTCGACGCCGCCCGACCCACTGCACCCGATCAGGACGTTGCAGCGGGTCGTGTCCCGGTAGCCGGCGGAGCCGGACAGGCTGTACGGCACGGTCAGCGTGGTCCCGTCGACCATCGTGCAGGTCATCGAGCCGGGCAGGTAGACGTTCGCGGACGAGCCGATCTGGTTGCCGTTCTTGTCCGCCTTGAAGATCCGGACCTCGGTGATGCGGGTCGGGCTCGCCGGGGCGCCGATCGTGTCGTTGACCTTCTTGAGGATCACGCAGTCGGCGCCGGAGGCGTTGCCGGCCTCCGCAGCGATGAGCGAGGCATCACGGGTCGCGAAGTTCACCGCGAGCAGGGCGTTGAACATGAGCCCGAACTCGATGAGCGCGATGAGCAGGAGGAAGAAGATCGGGAAGACGAGGGCGAACTCGACCAGCGTCTGACCCTCCGATGGAGGCCGTCGGCGCCGGACGATCGTGGGTCGGTTCACTCGGGTGGCTCCGCCTTGGCTCGATCCGGTCAGCGGTGACCCGCACGGGGGCCCTGACCTGATGAACCAAGTCTAGGAATTGGAACCTTGCGCGCCGCATTACGAAAGTGCGCGGCTGCACAGCCCGATGGTCCCCCGCGGGGCCCGGACCATCGTCAGTGGTGTCGATCGCGCCGCTCCACCGGCGCGTGCCGGCGGAGGGCCGTGGCCGTCGCCGGGCCCGCCGTCCGGACCCGGGTCGCCGCGTGGCCGGAGTCAGCCGAGGCGCAGCTCCGGGAGGACCTCGCGCCCGAACACGTCGATGAACTCGGCCTGGTCGCGACCGACGCTGTGGAGGTGGATCTCATCGAAGCCCATGTCGACGTAGTGCTGGATGTTCCGGATGTGGGTCCCCAGATCCGCGGTCATCAGGCAGCGGTCGGTGAAGTCCTCGGGCCGGACGAGCTTCGCCATCGCCGCGAAGTCCTCCGGGTTCCGGATGTCCTGCTTGGGGAAGGGCATCCCGCCGTTCGGCCACTCGCGCATCGCGTTGTCGACCGCCGCCTCGTCGGTCCGGGCCCAGCTGATGTGGATCTGGAGGAGCTTGGGCATCCCGGTCGGGTCCTTGCCCGCCTCCCGGGCTCCCTCGTCGAACTTGCCCCAGAGCATCCCGATCTTCTCGTCGGCCGCGCCGACGGTGATCATGCCGTCGGCCAGCCGACCCGTGCGCTTCGCGTTGACCGGCCCGGCGGTCGCGACGTAGACCTTGACCGGCTCATCGGGTCGGGTGTAGAGCTTCGCGCTCTCGAGCGTGAAATGCTCCCCCCGATGCCTGACGACGGCGCCCGTGAAGAGCTTGTTGATGACCTCGATCGCCTCGAACAGCATCGTGCTCCGGACGCCGATCTCCGGCCACTGGCCGCCGATGACGTGCTCGTTGAGCGCCTCTCCGGCCCCCAGCCCCAGCCAGAACCGGCCGGGGTACATCGCCCCGAGCGTCGCCGCGGCGTGGGCGATGACCGCCGGGTGGTAGCGGAACCCGGGGCAGGTCACGGCGGTCCCGAACGGCAGGGACGTGCGCTGTCCGAGGGCCCCCATGAAGCTCCAGGCGAAGGCGCTCTGACCCTGCTGCGGCGTCCACGGGTGGAAGTGCTCGGAGACCATGAACCCCGCCGAGAAGCCGGCGCTCTCGGCGCGGGCGCAGTGGTCGAGAAGCTCGGTCGGATGGAACTGCTCGAGCATCGCCGCGTAGCCGATCTTCGTCATGATCGGAACGATACGCCAGGGCCGTGGCGGACGGGCCGCCGCCGAGCCCCCGCGCGCTCCGAGGGCCATCCGGACCACCCGTCGACCGGCCGACCGGCACCCCGTCGCGACCGGTTCGCGACCCGGCGGCGACCGTTCGGCCCTGCACGCGGCGCAACCTGCCCGGGTATCCTTCTGGACGATATCCCGAACCCACATCCCACAGGTGGTGCCCATGAAGGTCGGCGTCGCCAGGGAGACCGCGGCCGGTGAACGGCGCGTCGCCCTGGTACCCGAAGCGCTCGGCAAGCTGACGGCTGCCGGGCTCCAGGTCCTCGTCGAGACCGGCGCCGGCGCCGGCTCGGCCATCCCCGACTCGGCCTTCGCCGAGGCCGGCGCGACGATCGTCCCGACCGCCGAGCTCTATGCCGCGTCGGACGTCGTGCTGCGGGTCCAGAAGCCGTCCCCGGCCGAGGTGGCGCAGATGCGCCAGGGTCAGGCCGTCATCGGCTTCCTCGCCCCCCTCATCGACCCGGCGCTCGCGGCGAGCCTCGCGGCGAAGGGCGTCACGGCGATCAGCCTCGATGCCCTCCCCCGGACGCTCTCGCGCGCCCAGACGATGGACGCCCTGAGCTCGCAGGCGAACGTGGGCGGTTACAAGGCGGTGCTCATCGCGGCGAACGCCTACGGCCGCTACTTCCCGCTCCTGACCACCGCGGCGGGCACGGCCCGCCCGGCCAACGTCCTCATCCTCGGCATCGGCGTGGCCGGGCTCCAGGCGATCGGGACGGCCCGCCGGCTCGGTGCCGTGGTGAAGGCCTACGACGTCCGGTCCGAGACGAAGGAGCAGGCCGAGTCCCTCGGCGCGACCTTCATCGTCCTGAAATCCGTCACGGAAGGTGCCGGCGAGGGCGGCTACGCCCGTCAGCTCACGCCCGAGGAGCAGGCGGCCCAGCAGGCCGAGCTCAACGGCCACATCGCGGCGATGGACGTGATCATCACCACGGCCCAGGTCCCGGGCCGGCGGCCACCACTCCTTGTGACCGCCGAGGCCGTCCGCGGGATGAAGCCCGGCTCGGTCATCGTCGACATGGCGGCCTCGGCGCTGGGCGGCAACGTCGAGCTCTCGAAGGCCGGCGAGACGGTCGTCAGCGAGAACGGCGTGACGATCATCGCCCCGGACAACCTGCCGGCGACGATGCCGGCCGGCGCCTCCGCGTTCTACGCCCGGAACGTCTCGAACCTCCTCCTCCACTTCGTCAAGGACGGCGCGATGACCTACGACTTCGAGGAGGAGATCACCGTCGGGACGGTCATCACCCACGGCGGCCAGGTGGTCCAGGCGGCCACGCAGAAGCTCCTCGAGCCCGCGGCGCCGGCCGCCGGAGGTGCCGCATGAGCCCGGAACTGCTCAACTCACTCGCGATCTTCGTCCTGGCGATCCTCGTCGGCTTCGAGGTCATCGCCAAGGTCCCGGCCACCCTCCACACCCCGCTGATGTCGGGGGCGAACTCGATCCACGGGATCGTTCTCGTCGGCGGGATGCTCATCGCAGCTCAGGCCGACAACCCGGCCAGCTACGCCCTCGCGTTCATCGCGATGGTCTTCGGGGCCACCAACGTCGTCGGCGGCTACGTCGTCACGGACCGGATGCTCCAGATGTTCCGGAAGAAGCCAGCGGCCGCGAAGGCCGGGTCCGAGGGCGCCGACGGCGCCTCCGGGTCCTAGTCGAGGAGCGCGCCGATGTCACAGGAGTGGATCTACACCTTCGTCTACCTGGCCTGGCTGGTCGGGGCCTCGTGCTTCGTGCTGGGCCTCCACCAGATGAACTCGCCGGCCACGGCCCGGAACGGCAACCGCCTGAGTGCGGGCGGGATGACGATCGCCGTCGTCGCGACCCTGCTCTGGCTCGTCCTCCGGCCGGGCGGCATGAGCGCGGCCGCCTGGGGGATCATCATCGTCGGCTTCGCGATCGGCGGCGGGGCCGGCCTGTACATGGCCCGGTCCGTGAAGATGACCGCGATGCCCCAGCTCGTCTCGCTGTTCAACGCGGTCGGCGGCGGCGCGGCAGCCCTCGTCGCCATCGATGACTTCATCAAGATCGCCGGTACGCCCGAGGCCAACCTCTCCACGACGATCTTCGTCGTCCTCGGAGCGGTCATCGGATCGGTGACGTTCACCGGCTCGCTCATCGCCGGCGGCAAGCTCCAGGGCGTCATCGCCGGCAAGCCCATCATGGTCCCCGGCGGCCGGATCGTGACCTTCGCCCTCGCCGCGATCGCGGCACTCGGCACGATCGCCCTCATCCTCGGCGCGGGCGGCGCCCTGACCCTGTCGAGCAGCGCGACCCTGGCGATCCTCGCGGTGGTCGTGGCGTCCGGGCTCGTCTTCGGGATCACGATGGTCCTGCCCATCGGCGGGGCCGACATGCCGGTCGTCATCAGCCTCCTGAACTCGTTCACCGGGACGGCCGCGGCGATGGCCGGGTTCGTCATCGGGAACCCCGTGCTGATCATCTCGGGCGCCCTCGTCGGGGCGTCGGGCGGGATCCTCACCAAGCTCATGGCCGACGCGATGAACCGCTCGGTGATCAACATCATCGCCGGTGGCTTCGGCGGCGGCGAGGGCACCCAGGCCGCGATCGCCGGGGCCGGGGGCACGGTCCGCGAGATCTCCGCCGACGACGCGGCGATCCAGCTCGCCTACGCCCAGCACGTCATCGTCGTCCCGGGCTACGGTCTGGCCGTGGCCCAGGCCCAGCACCAGGTCCGCGAGCTGGCGGAGCTGCTCGAGTCCCGCGGGGTGGACGTGAAGTACGCCATCCATCCGGTGGCCGGGCGGATGCCGGGGCACATGAACGTCCTCCTGGCCGAGGCGAACGTGCCCTATCCCCAGCTCAAGGAGATGGAAGAGATCAACCCCGAGTTCGATCGCTGCGACGTCGCCCTCGTCATCGGGGCGAACGACGTCACGAACCCGGCCGCCCGCAAGCCCGGGTCGCCGGTCTCCGGGATGCCGATCCTCGACGTGGACCACGCGAAGTCGATCATCGTCATCAAGCGCTCGATGGGCCGCGGTTACGCCGGCATCGACAACGAGCTCTACACCGATCCGAAGACCGGGATGCTCTTCGCCGATGCCAAGGACGGGCTCCAATCCCTCGTCACGGCGGTCAAGGCGGTCTAGCGGGGATCACCCTCGCTCCGCCGCACGTTCGACCCCGGGACGACCGGGGTCGAACCAAGTCGGAGAGCCTGCGCCGCGGAAGGCGCTCGACGGGACGGCTCGACCGGAGCTTCAGACGCCGAACGAGATCGGCTGGATCGCCAGGGCCAGGACGCCGATGACCAGCATCGCCCCGGCCACGCCGATGATGACCGCGGCGAGCCCGCCCGTACGGAAGCGCGGCGCGATCCCGGCGAAGAAGAGGACCACGGCCAGCAGGACCGTCGTGAGGATGTAGTTGTCGCCGCGCTGGTTGTCGAGCTGGGCCTCCTCGGCGGCCGCGTCGGCGTCGGCCGAGAGGGCATCGGCCTCGGCGAAGGTGGCCGGTCGGTACGTATCGAACGGCGACCCCGACGGGACCTGGGTCGTCGAGACCGTCGAGCCGGGCGGCCTGCCGAGCCAGGTGTCGAACGCGGTCAGGAATTCCGGCCGGAACCGGGACCGCAGGTAGACCGCGAGCGCCGGGTCGTCGCCGGCGACGGCCTCGGACCAGGCGATGAACGACTGGACGTCGATGATCAGCTGCTGCCCGGCAAGCGTGGAGGCGCTGACCGACTTGGTGCGGAGGGCGCTCGCGGAACTGTACGCCTGGGCCATCTCGCCGCTCCAGCGGGTCGACTGGTAGGCGCTCCAGGCGGTCAGGATGCTGGTGACCGCGAGGAGGGCGACCGCGACGTGCTCGGTCCACCAGAAGCGGTCACGGCCGAGCGTCGTGCCCCGCTGCTCGTCGGCCGGATCGGCGTCGGCTGGGGCGGCGGTGACGGGCGGCGGCGCGCCGACCGTCGGATCCTGGTCCGTCATCGCGGCCCGGACCCGGGGCGATCGGTCGTCACGGTCCCGCTCAGAGTCCGGCGACGCTCGACGGGGCCGGCTCGTCGCCGTGCGACAGGATGAGCGGCGCGAGCGTCCCGAGCGACTCGGCGATGACCACCGCATCGTCCCCCGACTCGATGTGGAAGTCGGTCGGCGGGTTCACGAAGGCCTTCCCGCCGCGGCTGATCGAGAGGAGCGTCGCCCGGTGCTCGGCGCGGAGCCGAGCGCTGACCTCGTCGACCGAGAGCCCGAGATACGCCTCGGGGATCTCGATCCGGTAGAGCTCCGAGCCCTCACCGCCGGAGACGATGTCGGCGACGAGCTCGATGAGCCCCGGATAGAGTGCCGTCCGAGCGAGGAGGCGGGCCCCCAGCTGCGACGACACGATGAGCTCGTCGGCGCGAGCCCGCCGGAAGTGCTCGACGTGGCGGGGATTGTTGACCTCGGCGACGGTCCGGACATGAGGCGCGACCGACTTGATCGCCATGACGGTCAGGATCGAGCGCATGTCGGCGTCGTTCGAGTCGTCAGCCGGGAATACGACGGCCGCCAGGGCCTGGGCGAGGCCGGCGCGCTCCAGGTCGGGTGTCTCGGTCGGATCGCCCTTGACGAAGTAGACGCCCTCGCCGGCCGGGTTCTTGTCGGCCTGGTAGACGAGCGCCACCTTCACCTTGAAGTCGTCCGTCCGGAGCTCGGCGATGAGGTCCCGGGCCGTGCTGTTCCAGCCGCACACCACGACGTGACCCTCGTATCCCGATGCGCCCATGCCCTGGCCCTCCTTGAGCAGGAAATCGATGACGATGGCGATGAGCGCACCGGTGAGCGTCCCGAACAGCGCAACGCCGAAGAGGATGAGGAACCAGCTGATGACCCAGCCGGCCGGCGAGGTGATGAAGGATGAGTCGCCCTGGCCCAGGACGGTCGTGATCCCCCAGTAGAACGAGTCCCCGAACGAGGCGATCGTCCACGGCTTCTCGAAGAGCGTGATGAGGATCGCCGCGATCGCGACGATGACGACGATCCCCTCGACGAGGCTGACGAAGAAGCGCCGATCCACCTGACCGGAGGCGCGCCCCAGGTAGAACCGGATCCGCCGGATGAGCGGCGACGCTCCGAACCGGGCGGTGAGCGTGCCGAACAGACCGCGCGCGCGGCGGCGCATCAGGGCTGGTTGACCGGTGGTCGGTGGAACGCCGAGCGCACGAACACGCCTCCCGTAGTTCGCCAGACGCCGAGTCTAGCGCGCCGCCCGGCGGCTATCATCGGCGCGCAGACGGTCGGCGAGCCCATCGCCGTCCGCGGTCCCCAGGCGGTGACCTGCGATGGCCGACCCGACCCTGGTGCTGGCGATCCTCATGGCATTCGCCTTCGCCCTGACCAACGGCTTCCTCGACGCCGCGAACTCGATCGCCACGCTCGTCGCGACCCGGATCGCCCGGCCGCTCCCCGCCGTGGTCATGGCCGCCGTCTTCAACCTCATCGGCCCGCTCTTCGTGGGCGCGGCCGTGGCCAACACCGTCGGCAAGCTCGTGACCGTGAACCCGTCCCACTCCGTCACGGTCATCGGTGCCGGCTTGACGGGAGCGGTCCTGTGGAACATGGCCGCCTGGCGACGGAACCTGCCATCGAGCTCCAGCCACGCCCTGGTCGGCGGCCTGGTGGGCGCCGCGATCCTCGACTCGGGAACGGACTCGGTGAACCTCGGGCCGGTCCAGGAGGGTCACCTCTACGGCGTCCTGGGGGTCCTCGTCGGGCTGGTCGTGGCGACCTGCCTGGGGTTCGCGGTGGCCCTCGTCCTCGAGCGGGTCCTCCTCCGGGCGACGCGCCGCGCTTCGGCGCGGATGCGGGGTCCGGTCCGGAGCGTCCAATGGGCGACGTCGGCGTTCCTCGCCTTCAGCCACGGGTCGAACGACGCCCAGAAGACGGTCGGGATCATCGCCGGCCTGCTCTTCGCCAGCGGCAACGCGACGAGCCTGGTCGCTCCGCTGCCGGTGATCCTCGGCGCCTCGATCGCGATGACGGTCGGGACGGCGTTCGGTGGCTGGGGGATCATCAAGACGGTCGGCCAGCGGATCTTCCCGATCCGGAGCCTCGACGGGCTCGTCAGCCAGACATCGTCGGCCAGCGTGATCTTCGCCGCATCGCTGGTCGGGGCGCCGGTGAGCACCTCGCAGGTCGTCTCCAGCTCGATCGTCGGGATCGGGGTGGGCCGCTCCCGATGGCGGCACGTGAGCTGGGAGGTTGTCCGCGAGATCGCCCTCTCATGGCTGGTCACGATGCCCGCGGCGGGCCTGATCGCCGCCCTGTCGTTGCCGATCTGGAAGTCCCTACCGGGAGGTTGAGCCGATGCCGGGCAAGATGAGCTGGTTCCTGCCGGAGAACCCCGACGTCCTCGGGACCCTCCGGCGGCAGGCTGCGGTGACGATGGAGGGGATGGTCGCCCTCGTCGAGTGGGCAGACGGTGATGCCACCGCGAGCGACCGGGTCCGCGACGCCGAACACCGGGCGGACGACCTCAAGAAGGAGCTCCGGGGCCTCCTGCGGACCGCGTTCATCACCCCGATCGGGGCGGAGGACCTGTTCGTGATGTCGGGCCGCCTCGACGCCGTGCTGAACGGGGCGAAAGACGCGGTACGGGAATCGGACGTCATGGCCGTGCCGCCGGACGCCACGGTGGCCGGGATGGCGGCTCACCTCGCCGAGGGCGTCCGGCAGCTCTCCGAGGCGTTCGACCGGCTGGGGTCGAAGGACAACGGCGACGGCGCGGCCGCGACCGATGCCGCGGACAAGGCCGTGAAGGCCCAGCGCCAGCTCGAGCGCGTCTATCGCCAGGGGATGTCCGGGCTCCTGGCGGTGACCGACCTCCGCGAGGTGATGGGCCGTCGCGAGCTCTACCGCCGGTTCGCCCGGATCGGCGACGACATCACCGAGGTCGCCGAGCGGGTCTGGTACGCGGCCGTGAAGGAGGCCTGAGGGCCCCGGTCCGTGCCGGCTCGATGGCGTCGTCGCTCCCGCACGCGCGGCCTCGGCCCTAGCCGAACCGACCGAGCGGCCGGATGAGCTCCACGATGAGCGAGGCGACGGTCTCCGGGGCCTCCATGGCGATCATGTGGGCGACGTCCGCAAGGAGGACGGCCCGGGCGTCGGGACAGGTGCGCTCGAGATGCTGCGCCGTCGCCCACACGTCCGAGACGTCGAGCGCGCCGGCGATCGCCAGGATCGGCATCGTCAGGACGTCGAGTCGCGACCGCAGCGGGCGGATCGAGCCGGATCGGACGGCCGCGGACCCGGGTCGGATCGGCGACCTGACGATCCATCAGCCGGACGGCCTCGCGGATCCCGGCAGGGACCCGGTCCGGCGACTGGCCGATGCCGTCCACCCAGAGCCGAACGTCGAAGTCGGCGACGATCTCCGGGTCGCCGCCGCCCTCCTCGAGCCGCTCCATCTCCGTGAACAGGGCCGCCTCCTGGGGCGTCGGCTCGGGCTCGTAGCCACCGATGTTCGCGCCGAGGGTCACCAGCGCCGCGACCCGATCGGGGGACTCGACGGCGGTGTCGACCGCGATCTGGCCGCCCCGCGAATTGCCGACCAGGCAGACCCGGCCGATGCCGAGGGCGTCGAGGACGGCGATCACGTCGGCGCGATGGCTGAACTCGACGTCCTCCGTGGTCGACCCACCGGAACCGCGGAAGTCGAGGCGGACGGCGCGGTACCCGGCCTCGACGAGATACGGCACGAGCGGATCCCACGCCCGGGCGTCGACGATCCCGGCATGGAGCAGGACGATCGGTGGACCGCTGCCCTCGTCGACGACGGCGAGCCGACCGCCCGGAACAACGACCTCCGACCGGGCCATGACACCCTCCTCGCGTAGTGCCTGTGCCGAGCACGGTACCGGACCCCGGGGCCCCGGGTCTCGTCGACCTGGGGTCCCGGGTGTCCGTCGGCGCCCCCTCAGGCCGCTTCGAAGAGGGGGGCGGTCAACCGACCGAACGCCCGCTCGCGGGCCCCGTACCGGCGGATCGCGACGACCGGATCGCGGCCCTCGATGAGGGCGAGGGTCGCCTCCGAGACGAGGTCGTCGTAGAGCGGATCGTGGAGCGTGACGAGTGAGGTCCGCCGGGGACCCACGATCCGTCGCGCGCGCTCGAACAGGTCGTGCCCGTGGTGGAGACCCGGCACCGACGGGATCGCACGGCTGGGGCGACCGGCGTATTCGGCGGAGCGGTCACCGCGGCCGAACCGCCGTCGACGCTCGGTGCGGATCTGGTTCTGGCGGGCTCGATACTCGGGGTGGGCGGCGCGCCAGGCGCGGTAGTAGGCGGCATCGGCCATGGTTCAGACCTCCGATCGCGGACGTGGGCCGCGTGATCGGCGGGTTCGGACTGACGCCCGCTGGGCGCCTGGGTGGACGCGCGACAACCGGAGCTCCTCTCTGACCTGGACGTCGCGGGACGACCGCGACGAGCGGCGGGATGACGGGGGCGGCGCCCGGCGCGGCGCACGAGTGGACGGGCGACGAGGCCCGACGGCGGCGGCTGGAGGCGCGACCGTTCCCGGACGGTCAGCACGATCGACCGACCGGGGGACCGACACCGTCGGAGATGGCGTCGCCAGACCCTGGCGGTCGGAACGGACGACGAGGCGTCCGCGAGATCCAGCGCGCACTCGAAGCGCAGCGGCGGGATGCCGTGATCCGCTGTCGCGCCCGGTATGAGGGGGCACTCAGGGCGGGTCCGGCCGGCCGAGTATAGGGCAGGTCGGTCGACTCGTCCTTCGCGCCGTCCGGGACCGGACCGGGGACGGATATCATCCCGCCATGGCGGACATCAGCGGGATCTTCGGGGGCGCCTCCGCGACCACCTTCATGGGCCTGCCGACGGCCGAGCTGGGGGCCATGGCGGCCGACGTCGCGCTCGTCGGCGTGCCCCATGCCACGCCCTACGCGGCGACGGGCGCGTACGCCGAAGGGTCGCCCACGGCCATCCGTGGAGCCGTCGCCGGCCACGCGAGCGCGCTCGGGCACATGGACTTCGACCTCGGCGGCCCGATCCTCGCGGACGGTCGCCGCCGGGTCGTGGACCTCGGCGACCTGCCGACCCGGCCGGACGACGCGGTCGGCAACCGCGAGCTGATCCGCCGGGCGGTCGGGGCGATCCTGGCCGCGGGTGCCGTACCGGTCGTCCTCGGCGGTGACGACTCGACCCCCATCCCGGTCCTCGAGGCCTACGCGGGCCGCGAGGTCACGATCCTCCAGCTCGACGCCCACATCGACTGGCGCGACGAGGTCGCCGGGGAGCGCCTCGGCCTGTCGAGCAACATGCGTCGCGCGTCCGAGATGGCCCACGTGCGACGGATGGTCCAGGTCGGCCAGCGCGGGATCGGCAGCGCCCGCCCGGCTGACCATGCCGACGCCGTCCGCTGGGGCGTCCGCTTCGTGTCGGCCCACGACCTCCACGCAGCCGGGGTGGAGCGGGCCCTGGCCGAGATCCCGGCCGGCGGCGAGGTCTTCGTCAATCTCGACATCGATGCGCTCGACCCGTCGATCATGCCGGCCGTCATCGGCCCGGCCCCGGGCGGCCTCACCTACTGGCAGACCATCGACCTGCTCGCGGGCGTCGCGGCCAGGGCGCGGATGGTCGGATTCTCGCTGGTGGAGTTCACGCCGGATCGCGATCCGGACGGCCTGGCCGCGCTGACGGCCGCCCGGATCGTGGCCAACGTCATCGGTCTGCTCGCCCGGCAGTAGCGCCCTTCACGCTCGATCCACGAGGGGTTTGCCCGATCGGGCGACCCCGGTGTACGGTGGCGGTGTACGGAGTCACCGGTTCTTCGGAACGTTGATGAGTGCGCCGCAACGGTGTACGACGACTCCCGCAAACCCGCGAGGCGCATCCATGAGCACCCGATTCTCCACCGTCCGCCGGCACGTCCGGCGGCCCGTCCTTCGAGCGATCGCCGGTGTCGGCCTGCTCGGCCTGCTGCTCCTGCCGGCCGTCCCATCGGTCGCGGCCGCCACCACCTGCCAGCTCACCTTCTCCGGCAACGCGACGGGCTCCCGTGACGTCACGGCGAGCCTGACCCGGTTCCTCGACAACCATCGCGGTCGGCGCCTGTGCCTGAAGACGAACGGGACCTACCGGATCGACGGGATCGTCCGGGTCACGAACGAGGTCGGGCTCCATCTCAACGGCCGGAACGCGACGCTGAAGGCCGGGCCGAGCCTGTCCGCGTCCGCCAATCGTCGCCAGCTCTACATCCAGTCGAGTCGGAACGTCGTCATCCTGAACCTCAAGATCCGCGGCAACAACCCGGCCTATACACGCTGGAACGCGAGCCGTCAGCACGAGCCGGGGATCTGGATCGACGGTGGCAGCAACATCAGGTTGGACCACGTCACGGTTCGCGACACCTACGGTGACGGGATCTACATCGGCTTCAAGGACGGGCGCCTGGCGCCGCCCACGGGGGTCACCCTCTATCACGTGAACATCGCCAGGGTCGGGCGCAACGGGGTGGCGATCGTCGCCGGTAACGGCATCCTCATCACGAGCAGCGTGATCACCGATGTCGGCCTCATCGGCATCGACCTGGAGCCCGACCAGTCGGATGCCGTGATCTCACGCGTCACCGTCCAGCGAACCAGCGTGCGTCGGTATGGCCGCTCCGGGGCCGACACCGGGTACGCCTTCGCCGCCAACGGCAAGGCCGGGTCGATCAGCAGCATCCGGGTCGCCGGCAACACCGCGGACCGGTTCACGACCACCGTCCAGAACCGCTACGGCGGCATCCATCGGAGCATCGTGTTCACCGGCAATCGCTCGACGTATCAAGCCAACGCCTACTTCACGAACATCTCCGGGCTGACCTTCACCGGTAACGTGCACATCCGGGCCTACCGGAGCAACGTCAACTAGGTCCCCGCGGCGATGCCGGCCCGGTCGGGGTCGGCCAGGGCGATCCTGATCCGCTTGTTGATCCGGCCCTTGCTCTCGTAACCCGTCACCCGGATCGAGCCCACGTCGCGGGTGTTCGCGACGTGGGTCCCGCCGTCCGCCTGCAGGTCGAGCCCGACGATCTCGATCGTCCGGATCTCGTCGATCCCGGGTGGCAGGAGGTTGACCTTCGTCCGGATCAGGTCGGGGATCGCGAATGCCTCGTCCCGGGGGAGCACGTTGACCCGGACGTCGCGGGCCGCGGCCAGCTCCGCGTTGACCGTCGCCTCGATCTCGTCGACGAGGTCGCCGCTCATCCGCTCGAACTCGAAGTCCATCCGCCCGGAACCGGGCTCCATGTTGCCGCCGGTCACGAGCGCGCCGTAGTCGCGCCAGACGACCCCGCACAGGGCGTGCAGCGCGGTGTGGGTGCGCATCAGCGCATGGCGTCGCGCCCAGTCGATGTCCACCTCGAGGCGATCGCCGACCGCCGGCGGCTCATCGCCGGGCTCGAGCTCGTGGACGATGTCGCCGCCGCTCTTCCGGGCGGACCGGACGACCCACCGTCGCCCGTCGACGGAGCGCAGGAGCAGGCCACGATCCGACGGCTGCCCGCCGCCGCCCGGATAGAAGACCGTTCGGTCGAGGACGATCAGCGACGCACCGGCGGCCGCGTCCCCCGTGGGGGCGTCCGCGGCGGACGGGCTCTCGACCGCTCGCACCGTCGCCTGGATCGATCGGGCGTACGCGTCCCGATAACAGACGGCCTCGGTCATGGATCCGACTCCCGTGAGCGCCCGGGCCGGGTCGAAGCCGGCCCGGGTCGCCCGAGGCTACTTGACCGTGAGCTCGCCGACCATGTTCGGGTGCCACTTGCACGTGAACTTGTAGACACCCGCGGTGAGCGCCGGGACGTTGTAGGTGGTCTGGGCGACGCCGTTGATCGTGTCGCCCTCGAAGACCATCGTGCCGCCGGCGTCGGCGATCTGGATGTTGTGGGGGATCCCCGCGTCCTGGTTGTCGAAGGCGATCTGGAACGGCTGGCCGGCCGTCGCCTCGAGGGTCGTCGTCTGGTACTGGACGCCCTGGGCGACCACGCTGAGCGCGGTCCCACCACCTGGCCCCGCCGATGCGGCGCTCGACGGGGCCGCCGATGCCTCGGTCGAGGGGGCTGCCGACGCGGCGCCGCTCGCCCCGGGCGAGACCGACGGCGCCGCCGTGGGCGTCGGCGGCGGAGCGAACGTCCAGCCGGCCTCGGAGGAGGACGAGCAGGCCGACACGGCGAGGGCGATGGCGGCGAGCGTGGCGAGCGTGGCGAGCGCGGGAGCGAGACGACGCAGGTGCATGGTCGGGCTGGATCCTCATGACGGTGGTGGATCGCGATCGGGCGGGACGTGCGCTGCGCGGGGCGTCGCCGGGAACGCGGGCCGATGCGACGAGACGGTCGGTCGAGCGGAAGTCTACCGCCCGACCGCCTCGAGCGTCTTGGTCGACCGTCATCGGGTCCGCGCTCTGGATCCGCGCAGGACCCCGGCCCTGCGGGCCGGTATCGACGCCCGATCGGAGGACCACCGACCAGTACTTCTGGGCTATGACCGGATGCACCACCCCGTACCTTCGTCCGGCTTCCCGGGTAGCCCGAACGGCGAGTAGCCTCACGGTCCCGATGGCGCCCCCGGCGCGTCATCGTCCTCGTCGAAGGCCGGATGACCCAGGAGAGACCCCCGTGACTGCTCGGTTCCAGGGCCGGATGTGGCGCATCGGCGCCGCGCTCGCGCCGTTCGTCGCCCTTGCCATGAGCCTGGAGGCCGGGCGCCGCTGGTTCTGATCGGCCGACCGGCGGCTCGACCGTCGGCGATGACACACCCGCGGGCGTGACCGGAGCCGTCCGGGCACCCGCCGCGGGATCCATGGCACGAGACCCGGACCGACCCTCCTCCGTCCGGGTCTCTTGCTGTCCGACACCGAGCCGTCCGACGCAGGCCCGGACCTGAGCCGGTCGGCCACCGACCCGTCCAGGCGACGCAACCGTTCCGCAACCTTCTTCCGACACATTCGCGCCTAGGCTTGTATCGTGACGGCGATGGCGCGCGCACTCCCGCACCCGTCCGGGCCGGACCCGGGACCGGCCGCGGCGGAGGATCAGCTCGATCAACTCCGCTTCCTCCACCGTGTGGCGCGCCTGGCGACGACCGCCGGGACCTGGGATGAGCTGCTCGAGACGGTCGTCGACGAGACGCGCGACGCGCTCCGCGCCGATGTCTCCTCGCTCTACCTGCTCGATCGGGACGGGACCGGCCTGACCCTGGCCGCAACGAACGGACTCGACCGCTACCAGATCGGTCGCGCCCGGGTCCCCTTCGGTGAGGGCGTCACCGGACGGGTCGCCGCCACTCGTCGAACGACGGTCATCCCGGACGTCCGCCACGATCCCCGCTTCCTGTGGGTCCGCGGCATCGACCAGCGCCGGTTCATCGCCTCGATGCTCTCGGTCCCCCTGACCTGGCACGACACGATCGTCGGCGTGCTCAACGTCCAGACGGAGAAGCCCCGGGACTTCGGGCCGTCGGACGTCGCCCAGCTCAGCGCCATCGCCGATCTCCTCGCCGGGATCGTCGAGAAGGGACGGACCCAGCTCGAGGCCGAGGCCCAGGTCGAGGCGCTCAAGGCCCTCGACGAGGCCCGGACCGAGCTCATCGCCCTCGTGACCCACGAGCTGCGGACGCCGCTCGCCGTCGTCCGGGCGTACACCGACCTGCTCTCCGAAGAGCCGCCGCTCGTCGGTCGGGAGAGCCGGGACATGATCCGTCGTCGGACGCGGGACGAATGGCACAACCGGGCGATCGACCAGATCGAGCGGCTGGACCGGCTCGTCGACTCGATCCTGGCCTCGGTCCGACCGCTCGACGAGCGACCCTCCGACGTCGTCCCGGTCGATGTCGCCGCGCTCCTCGATGAGGTCGTCGGCGGGCTCCGGCCGCTTCTCCGCAACCATCGGATGGTCATGGACGGCGGGGTCCGGCGGTTCGCGCTGGCCGATCCGCCGCGACTCCGCCAGATCGTCGAGCACCTCGTCGAGAACGCCGTCAAGTACGCACCCCCCGGGACGACGATCACCGTCGCGACCACGCTTGTCGAGGGCACGGTCCGGGTCGGTGTCTCGGACGAGGGGCCGGGCATCCCGGCGGAGTGGCGGGAGCGGATCTTCGAGCCCTACGCCCGACGCGAGACCCATACTGCCCGGGGCTCGGGAATCGGACTCTTCGCCGCGAAGCGACTGTCCGAGTCGATGGGCGCCCACCTCTGGTGCGAGCCCGCCGACCCGTCCGGTGCCCGCTTCGTCATCGCCCTTCCGGCCGCGGTCGCGGTCTGAGCCAAGGAGAACCAGCACCCATGCCGACGAGCCGCCCGCTGCGCATCCTCGTCGTCGACGACGACCCGGCGATGGTCGGGGCGATCACCGCGCTCGTCGGGACCGAAGGCCACCAGGTCATCACCGCCTACGATGGGCTGACCGCGGTCAAGCGGTTCCGCGACGAGGCGCCCGACCTCGTCCTCCTGGACCTGGCGATGCCCGGCCCCGACGGCTTCAACGTGACCGGCCAGATCCGGGCGAGCGGCAACGTGCCGATCCTCGTCGTCTCCGGCGAGAGCGGCGAGGCGGCCAAGGTCAAGGCGCTGGAGATCGGCGCGGACGACTACCTCACGAAGCCATTCGGCAAGGCCGAGCTGCTGGCCAGGATCTCGGCGATCATGCGCCGGGCCGACGCGGCGTCGGTGAGCGCCGGCGGTCCGGGCGCCGGGGGACCGCTCGAGGCCGGTGCGCTGACGATCGATCCGGGTCGTCACGAGGCACGGATCGGATCGTCGGTGCTGGGGCTGACCGCCACCGAGTACCGGCTCCTCGAGGCGCTCGTCCGGGCGGGCGGGGACGTCGTTCCCCACCATCGCCTCGTCCGGGCGGGCTGGCCGGCCGAGGCGGACCCCGATCTGCTCTGGCTGAAGCCGCACATCGCGCGCCTCAGGGCGAAGGTCCACCGGGCCGGTGGACCGGCGATCGTGGCGGTCCGCTCGGTGGGTTACCGGATCGAGGCCTGACCCCGGATCGAGGCCCGACCCCAGGGCCGCGAGCCGGGCGACCCGACCGCCTGGGTTGAACCTCGCGCGGTCCGTGACGATACGGACATGAAGAAGAGGCGCCTGGAGGAGGGCGCCCCTTCTGTTCTGAGCTTCTTCAGGAGCCGGACTCCGCCGAGGAGCCGCGAGCACGGCCTCAGGCGGCGGTGCTCGCGAAGGCCCGGCCGCTCGCGTCGTGGGCCAGGTTCACGCAGTCGACCGTGCAGCCCCGGGCATCTCGACCGCCGAGCGGCGAGAAGTGGGTCCAGACCGACGGATCGGTCGCCGAGTCGGCCTGGAGGCGACACCCGCAGGCGGCACAGGTCACCGGGCCGCTGACGACGTCGGCCTGGCGGCGCGGCCAGATGGGCTGGGGATCGGACGGTTGGATCATCGGGCGCCTCTCGATCGTGCTGGGCTCATCGGCCGCTGCCGACGCTGGGACTCGGGGCAGTCTCGGAAGGATGACCCGGCACGCGGGCCGAATCGGCGGCGTGTTCGGTTCGGATGGGTTGCAGGAGGGTTCTCGCGGCGGGCTCGAGCTCAGCCCGTGTTGCGCACCCCCGCGGCGATCCCGTTGATCGACAGCTGGACGAGGCGAAGGAGGTCGGGTCGGGTCGCGTCGTCGGGAGGCAGGGCGCGAAGCCGAGCCAGCAGACGGACCTGGAGCTCGGAGAGCGAGTCGACGTACGGGTTCCGGAGGTCGATCGAGCGCTGGAGGGTCGGCTGCCCGTCGAGGAGTCGGTCGCGGCCGGTCACCCGCAGAAGGAGCCGGACCGTCCGCCCGTGCTCGACCTCGATGCACTCCCAGATCGAGGTGGCGCCGGGCCCGTGGGCGAGCGCGGCGTACAGGCGGGCGACCCCGATGTCCGCCTTGGCCAGGACCATCTCGGCGTTGTCGAGGATCGACTCGAAGAACGGCCAGGTCCGGTAGAGCTGGCCCAGCTCGTCGAGTCCGGCCTCGCCGTGGGCGGCGTGGTAGGCGTCGAGCGCGCTCCCGAGCCCGTACCAGCCGGGGAGGTTCAGCCGGGCCTGCGACCAGGCGAACCCCCACGGGATGGCCCGCAGCGCGGCGATCGGCGGCGCCGGGTCGGGGACGACCGCGGGCGATGCCACCTCGGCCCGACCCCCGCGCGCCGCCGGACGGGACCCGAGCCGCAGGGCCGAGAGCTCGGCGATCGGCGTTGCGTCGCGGAAGAACGCCGGGAAGGCTGGGTCGTCCCAGACGAGCTCGCGGTACACCGCCCGTGAGGTCCGGGCCAGCTCATCGATCACGACGGCCCCACGGGCAGCCGCCTCGGCCACGAGCGCCTCGTGCTCCGGTGTCGAGGCGAGGAGGACCGCCGCGGTCATCTGCTCCAGCTGGCGACGGGCGATCGCCGGGTTCGCGTAGTTCGCCGCGATCACCTCGCCCTGCTCGGTCAGCTTGAGCCTGGCGTCGATCGAGCCCGGTGCCTGGGCCAGGATCGCCCGGTTCGTCGGTCCGCCACCCCGGCCGATCGCCCCGCCGCGACCGTGGAAGAGGGTGAGCTCCAGCCCGTGCCGCCGGGCCGACGCCACGAGCGCCTCCTGGGCGCGGTAGAGGAGCCGGTTGGCGGCCAGGAACCCGGATTCCTTGTTCGAGTCGGAGTAGCCGAGCATGACTTCCTGGCGTTCGCCGCGCTCGGCGAGATGGGCCCGGTAGACGGGATCCCCGACGAGCTCGTCGATGATCGCGGCACAGCCCTCGAGGGCATCGGCCGACTCGAAGAGCGGGACGACGTCGAGATCCGGAACGGCCGGCGGGAGCCCGGCGGTGAGCGCCGCCGGCACGGCCTCGCGGCCGGCCAGCCGGGCGAGCTCGAGGACGGCCAGGAGGTCGGCCGATGAACGGGTGAAGCTGACGACGTAGCGTCCGACGGCGGCCCGCCCGAAGCGACGCTGGGCGTCCGCGATGGCCCGGAACGTGGCGAGCACCTCGGCCGCGCAGACGCCCGGTGCCCCGGGGAGGTCGGCCGTGAGGGCGTCGGTCGAGCCGGCCGACGACCCTGGGGAGGCTGCCGACATCGTGCGGAGGACGCGGAGCGCGGCCTCGTGGACCTCGCTGTGCTGGCGGACCTCGAGCTCGGCCAGATGGAACCCGAAGGTCTCGACCTGCCAGCGGAGGTCCTGGACCTCGCCCCACGCGACGCGCCCGAGCCGGTCGGCCGTGAGCCCCACGGCGATCTCGTCGAGCTCGGCGAGGAGCTCGCCCGGCGCCTCGTAACGGCCGATGAGCGGCGCCCCTCCGGTCCCGGTGAGCTGCGCCCTGGTCCGCCGGAGACGCTCGGCGATCGCCCCGAACCGCTGTCGGTACGGCTCGTCGCCGAAGCGTCGACGCAGCTGGCGCATCGTCTCCGGCAGCGACTCGTCGTCATTCGCCAGCCGCCGGGCGAGCACGGTCGTCAGGCGGGCCGGCGGGACGTCGACCGCGATCGTCTGCATCAGCCGGTTCGCGACGGCCTCGTAGCCCCGCAGGACGTGATCCGCCTGGATCCGCAGGACGTGGCCCATCGTCTCGGCCGTCACCATCGGGTTGCCGTCGCGGTCGCCGCCGATCCAGCTGCCGAGCCGCAGGAATGCCGGCACGTGGGGCGGGCGGGTCCCGGTCCGGTCGGCGTCGCCGACCGGGGGGTCGGGGGCGCTGAGGCGACCCGCCCGGCCCAGGGCGCGGCGACGCTCGGCCGCGGCAGGTCCGTCGAGCGCACCGTCGACCGCGCGGTAGAGCCGGGGCACGACGCTGAACAGGGTCTCGTCGAAGTAGGTCATCGCCGTGCGGACCTCATCGAGCGGGGTCGGAGCCACCGTCCTGAGGTCGGCGGTCCGCCAGAGGAGGCCGATCTCCTCGCGCAGGCGCCGCCGGATGTCGCGGTCCTCGTCCGGAGTCAGGCGCGGGTCGTCGAGCCGCTCGATGAGCCGGAGCGTCCGCCGGAGGGCGACGAGCAGGGTCCGCCGGCGGGCCTCGGTCGGGTGGGCGGTGAGGACCGGCGTGATCGCCAGGCGACCGACCAGCGCCTCGATCTCCTCGACGCCCCGGCCCGTCCGCCAGATCCGCCGGACCGCCTCGGCGACCGTATCGTCGAGGATCCCGCCCCGAGCGGCCCGCTCGCGGCGCCGGAGCGTCCGGACCCGATGTCGCTCCTCGGCCAGGTTGACCAGCTGGAAGTAGAGCGCGAAGGCGCGGATGAGCTGCTCGATCCGGGGCCGGTCGAGCGCGTCGAGCTCCTCGGCCAGGCGCGCCCGCTCGACCGGGTCGTCCGCCCGCCGGAGGGCGATCGCCCGTCGGCGGACCCGCTCGACGAGCTCGAGGAGCTCGAGGCCCTCCTGCTCCACGATGACCTGGCCGAGCAGCGCGCCGAGAAGGCGGACCTCCCGGGCCAGCGGGTCCCGGGCGCCGGCGGTACCGATGCCCCGCGGCTCGCGACGGACGGCCGGGTTCGGACGGGCGGACATCGACGAGGGTCTCTCCGGGACGGCGATCCGAGCCGTCAGGACGGGCCGGCTCCGGACGAGTGTACGGGCCCGGCCGTTGCGAGCGACGGCTCGACGGGCTGCCGGTGGGCCGTGGGGCTTCGGTCCTCCACGGCCGGCCCGGCTGCGGTGGCGACCGGCTCCACGACCCAGACGTCCTCGAGACGCGGGCCGCCCAGGAGGACGAGCCGCTCCGCGAGCTCCGAACCGGCCGACCGGTGCGCGTCGATGAGGCCGCGGACCTCGGACACCCGGTCATCGCCGTCGGCCCGGTCGCGGTGGACCGCCGAGAGCCGGGTAGCGGCCACGCTCGCCGTGGCGAGCGCCGCGGCCGACCGGCCGCTCGGATCGAGGAGATACGCCCGTCCACCGGTCATGCCGGCGCCGAAGCTCGCCCCGACGGGCCCGAGGACGACGACGACCCCGCCGGTCATGTACTCGCAGCCGTGCGCCCCGAGGCCCTCGACCACGGCCTCCGCCCCGCTGTTCCGGACCGCGAAGCGCATCCCGGCCCGACCGACGACGTGGAGCCGGCCTGCGGTCGCCCCGAAGAGGCAGACGTTTCCGGCCAGCGTGGACGATGTCGGGTCGGCGACGGAGCGGCGGGATGGCCGCACGACGATCCGGCCCCCGGACAGGCCCTTGCCGACGTAGTCGTTCGCCTGGCCCTCCAGGGTCAGCTCGATCCCGGTGGCCAGGAACGCTCCGAAGCTCTGGCCGGCGTCGCCCTCGACCGAGAGCCTGAGCGGTCCGGCGGACCGCCCCTCGATGACGTCGCGGGCGAAGGCGCCGGACAGCTCGGCACCGAACGAGCGCTCCCCGGTGCCGATCGGGAGCGGGCGGACGGACGCGGCGGTGATCCGCCGGTCGGCACCGCCCCGCCGGAGCGCCGTCAGCGCGTGCTCCGTCGCCGACGCCGGCTGGCGGGCGACCTCGAGCCGGGCCAGCCCCGGGTCCGCCCGGCGATCCGGGCCTGCCCCCCAGCGCGGTGCGGCGATGACCGGTCGAAGGTCGGTCGGTGACGGGACGGACGTCTCGCGCAGGTACCGCGCCCCCTCGCCGACGACCTCGCCGACCGTTCGGGCGCCGACCGCGGCGAGCGCGGTCCGAAGGTCCTCGGCCACGGCCAGCGCGAACCGCTCGACCTGCTCGGGCGTCCCGGTGAACTTCGCCCGGAGCTCCGGGCGCTGGGTGGCGATCCCGGTGGGGCAGGTATCGAGATGGCACTGCCGGGCCATGTCGCAGCCGAGGGCGACCAGCGCGGCCGTCCCGAACCCGAACTCCTCGGCGCCGAGGAGGGCAGCGATGAGCACGTCCCGACCGGTCCGCAGCCCGCCGTCGGTCCGCAGGACCACCCGGTCGCGGAGACCGTTCCGGAGCAGCGTCTGGTGGACCTCGGCCAGGCCCAGCTCCCACGGTGCGCCGACGTGCTTGATCGAGCTGAGCGGGCTCGCCCCGGTGCCGCCGGCATGACCGGCCAGGTGGACGTAGTCGGCGCCCGCCTTGACGACCCCCGAGGCGATCGTCCCGACCCCGCGACCGGCCACGAGCTTCACCCCGATCCGGGCCGCCGGGTTGACGGCCCGGAGGTCGGCGATCAGCTGGGCGAGATCCTCGATCGAGTAGATGTCATGGTGCGGCGGGGGGCTGATGAGCGCCTGACCGGGCTGGGCCCGGCGCAGCACCGCGATCTCGGCGGTGGCCTTCCTCGCCGGGAGCTGGCCGCCCTCGCCCGGCTTCGAGCCCTGGGCGATCTTGATCTCGAGCTGGTCGGCCCGGGCCAGGTACTCGACCGTCACCCCGAACCGGGCCGACGCCACCTGCTTGATCCGGGCGTCACGACGCTCGCCGTCGGCAGCGGTCCGGTACCACGCCGGGTCCTCGCCGCCCTCGCCGGTGTTGGCGGCGCCTCCCGCTCGCTGCATCCCGATCGTCACGGCCTGGTGCGCCTCCGGGCTCAGCGCGCCGACGCTCATCGCGCTGGCGACGAAGCGGCGGGCGATCGAGCGGGCCGGTTCCACCTCGACGAGGTCGACCGGGGTCGCCCCACGAGGGCGGCGGACCCGCAGACCGTCGCGGACGACTGCCGGAGCGACCGGTCCCGCGACCTCGGCGGGGAGCCGCGACGCGGCCGCCACGCCGTCGCCGTTCGCGACCGCCTGGATGACCCGGACGACCGCCGGCGCGTAGCCGTGGTGCTCGCCGTCGGCCCGGAAGCGGGCGAGACCCGGGTCGGCCAGCCTCGCCCCGGGTCCGTCCAGGTCGGCCGCAGCGGCGAGCCGGCGCAGCAACCGGGCACCAAGGTCGTCGAAGGTGAGCCGACCGGGCCACGCCGCGGCGGCCGGGAAACAACGCGCCACGACCTCGGGTGCGAGCTCAAGCGTGTCGAAGAGCGCCCCGCCGACATACGAGCCCACGGTCGAGATGCCCATCCGGGCGAGCGTCTTGCGCAACCCCGCCTCGAAGGCGTCGAGCAGCCGGGCGATCGTCTCCGCGGGGGTCCGGTCCTCGGCGCCACGACCGCCCGCCAGCTCGGCCGCCAGCTCGATCGCCAGCCGCGGGTGGGCGACGGTCGCACCGGCGGCGATGACCATCGCCATCGCATGGACGTCGAGGAGGTCGGCGGCATCGGCGAGGATGTCCGTCCGGCCCCGGAGGCCCGTGTCGGTGAGCGCCGCGTGGACGGCCCCGACCGCGAGGACCGAGGGGACCGGCGGTCGATCGAGGCTCAGCGTCCGGTCGGAGACGACCAGCACCTCCACCGACCCGCCCGAGGCCGCCCGGACGGCCTCCCCGGCCAGCCGGTCGACCGCGCGCCGGAGCCCCGCGGGTCCCTCGGCCGCCTCCCACGTCGCATCGAGCCGGCAGAGACGGCGGCCCGGGTAGCGCGCCTCGAGCGAGGCCAGGTCCGCCACGAACGGTCGGTCGAGGCGGACCGACCGTGGGCCCGTCGGCATCCCGGCGAGGAACGCCGGCCGACGACCGAGCTCCACGTGGAGATCCATCACCGCCCGCTCGCGCTCGGGGTCGATCGGCGGGTTCGTGACCTGGGCGAACGCCTGCCGGAGGTGATCGGAGACCGGGCGGTCCACTCGGGCGAACCCCGGTGTCGGCGTGTCGTCACCCATGCTCCAGAGCGGCTCGTGGCCGTCGAGGGTCATCGTCCGGATGTCGAGCCGGGCCCGCTCGGCGTCGAGCCCGGCCAGGCAGCGGAGGGCCGTCGACGTCGGGCCGGCCGCGGCGGCCGCGTCCGCGCCGCGCTCGCTGAGGTCGAGATGGGCCGGCCGCGGCGCGTCGGGGCGCCAGGTCCGTCGGAGGACGTCCGTCTTCGCCTCGACATCCTCGAGGATCGCCCCGTGAGACGGGTCCACCAGCAGGAGCTCGCCCGGGCCCAACCGGCCGCGCCGGACCACCTCGTCGGGTCCGAGCGGGACGGCCCCGGCCTCGGAAGCGGCCGCCACCAGCCGGTCGGCGGTCACCGCGAAGGCCAGCGGCCTCAACCCGTTCCGGTCGACGAGCGCGCCGACCCGTCGACCGTCGCTGAAGACGATCGCGGCCGGCCCGTCCCATGGCGCCACGAAGCCGGCGACCCGCCGCCCGAACGCGGCCACGAGAGGATGCCCGGCGGTCCGCATCGCCGGCGCCTCCGGGACGAGCGCGAGCAACGCCGCATCGAGGTTCCACCCGGTGAGGACCAGGAGCTCGACCGCCTCGTCGAGCGAGAGGGAATCCGAGCCGTCCGGCGACAGGAGCGGCCCGGCCTCGAGGAGGCGTGCCGCGAGCGCGTCCGGCCGGCCGACCCGATCGAAGGCCCGGCCGCGGATCTGCTCGCGGTTCCCGCGGACCGTGTCGATCTCGCCGTTGTGGGCGAGCGAGCGGAACGGCTGGGCGAGCCGCCACTCGGGGACCGTGTTCGTCGCGTAGCGCTGGTGGAAGACGGCATGGCTGACCGCGAGGCCGGGCCGGAGGTCAGGGTAGAGGCCGGCGATGCGGTCGCCCGCGACGAGTCCCTTGTAGACGACGCTCCGCGCGGATGCCGACGGCACCGCGAACCCGGCAAGCTCCACCCCGGCGGCCCTGGCGGTCGTCTCCATCCGGCGCCGGGCCAGGACGAGCCGTCGCTCGAAGCGGGCATCACTGAGACCGGCGGGACGCTCGACGATCGCCTGAAGGAACGACGGCCGGCTCGCCGCCGCCTCGCGACCCAGCACGCCGGGATCGCTCGGGACGACCCGCCAGGCCGGCGCTGTCAGACGCTCCTCCGCGAGTGCGCGCTCCACGAGAGCCCGGGCGACCGCCGCCCCGCGGGGGCGACGTGGGACGAAGACCGAGACCACCCCCGGTCGACCCGGCACGCCGCCGGCGATGCGGGCCAGCACGTCCGCCTCGAGCGGGAGCGCGATCCCCGCCCCGTCGCTCGAGGCTCCGTCGGCCGCGAAGGCGCCCCGATGGCCGAGCGACCCGAGTCCGGCCAGGGCCAACGGCAGGACCCGCGCCGCCGAGCGACCACCGGCATCCGCCACGAACCCCACGCCGCAGGCATCGTGCTCGTAGCGGGCGTCGTAGAGCGGGACGGGGACGGGTCGCGGGGGCGCCATGCTCGGTCCTCCCTGGGATGGGCGGACGGCCACCTTAGGTCGCCGGATCGACGCTGTCGGTCACGAGCCGGGGACACCGCGGAGACGGCTGGGTTGCGACCGAGTCACCGTTCGGGCGCCACGGCGCGCGCTCGAGCGGAGGCCCGTTGACCAACGTCGTCCGGCCCGCGACCATCCACCGGTGCGCACCAGCGACGCCGTCCGAGCCGCCCGCCGGATCCACGAGCTGGCCTTCCTCGAGGAGGTGGCCCGGCTGGCCACGTCCACCCGGACCTGGGACGAGCTCATGCGCACGGTCATCGACCGGGCGACCGCGGCGGTGGACGCCGAGGTCTGTTCGGTCTACCTGGTCGATCGCGACGGCTCCGGCGTCACCCTCGCCGCCACGAACGGTCTCGACCGCGAGCAGGTCGGCGTGGCCCGGCTGCCGATCGGTGTCGGGATCACCGGCCAGGTCGCCCAGACACGTCGCCCGGTCGTGAGCGTGAACGTTCGGCGCGACCGGCGGTTCGCCTGGCTCCAGGGGCTCGACGAGCCACGACTCACCTCGATGTGCTCCGTCCCGATGATCTGGGGCGACGATGTGGTCGGCGTGCTCAACGTCCAGACCGTCCGCCGGCGCGTCTTCCGAACGAGCGACGTCCGGTTCCTCGAGACGCTCGCGGCGCTCCTCAGCGGGATCGTCGAGAAGGGCCGTCTCCAGACCGAGGCCGAGGCACAGCTCGAGAGCCTCCGGGCGATCGACGCGGCCCGGGCGAGCCTGGTCACGATCGTCACCCACGAGCTGCGGACCCCGCTCGCCGTCGTCCGGGCCAGCCTGGAGCTGATGGGCAGCGCCGGGCGGGCCGGCCAGGTCGTCGACGCGGCGCGCTGGGAGGAGGAGGCGCTCCGCCAGGTGGACCGGCTCGACGCGATGGTCGACTCGATCCTGGCCAGCCTGCGCGTGCTCCGCGAGGAACCGCCGAAGCTCGAGCCGACCGACCTCGCCGCGGTCGTCGAGGCCACGCTCGCCTCACTCGGGGCGATCCTCCGACGCCATCCCCTCGGCGCAGACTTCCTCGAACGGCCGCTCATGGCCGTGGGGTCGGCCGAGCTCATCGGGCGCCTCCTCGAGTACCTCCTGGAGAACGCCGCGAAATACGCCCCGGCGGGCGGGCGGATCTCGCTCTACGGCTGGCGCGAGGGCGGCCGGGTGATGCTGGCCGTAACCGACGACGGGCCGGGCATCCCGGCCGAATGGCGGGAGCGGATCTTCGAGCCCTTCGTCCGCCGCGACGATTTACCCCGTGGTGCCGGGATCGGACTCTTCGCGGCCCGTCACCTCGCCCGCTCGATGCACGGCGAGCTGCGCCTCGAGGACCGCCTCCCGGTGGGCAGCCAGTTCGTCCTCGAGCTGGCTGCCTCGCACGGACCGGCCGGCTCGCCGGGGGACGAAGACCGACGAGCCGGCACGGACCATCCGTGAACCACCCGGGCGCCCTTGCCCGGGACTGACCCCGGGTCCTACGCCTGGTAGGCGACCTCGCCGTGGACCGCCAGGTCGAGGCCGGCCTCCTCGTGGACCGCGGAGACCCGGATCCCGAGGATGACGTCGACGACCTTCACGATGACGAAGGTGGCCAGGACCGCGTAGCCCACCGTCGCGACGACGGCCACGAGCTGGATCAGGACCTGGCTCGGGTTCCCATCGATGAGCCCCGTGTAGGCCTGCTGGACGGCGGCCGTCGCGAAGACGCCGGTGGCGATCGCCCCGAACATCCCGCCGACCCCGTGGACGGCGAAGACGTCGAGCGCGTCGTCGACCTTGCTCCGGGCCCGGAGGAGCGTCGCGCTGTAGCACAGCCCGCCGGCCACGAGACCGATGACCAGCGCCCCGCCGACCGTCACGAAGCCCGAGGCGGGGGTGACCGCGACGAGTCCGGCCACGGCTCCGCAGGCGGCCCCGACCACGCTGACCTTGCGGTTGTGGAGGTAGCTCGCTCCGACCCAGGTGATCGTCGCCGCCGCCGCGGCGATGTTCGTGACGACGAACGCGTTCGCGGCGAGCCCGCCGGCGGTGAGCGCCGAGCCGGCGTTGAAGCCGAACCAGCCGAACCACAGGAGCCCGGCACCGAGGACGGTCATCGGCACGTCGTGCGGCTCATGGCTCTCGCCGTTGAAGACGCGCCGCCCGATGAGGATCGCGACGATGAGGGCCGAGACGCCCGAGCTGATGTGGACGACCGTGCCCCCGGCGAAATCGAGCGCGCCGAGCTTGTAGAGCCAGCCGTCGGTCGACCAGACCCAGTGGGCGATCGGCGAGTAGACGAGGACCGACCAGAGGATCGTGAACAGGACGAACGCCCCGAACCGCTTCCGCTCCGCGAACGCTCCGGTGATGAGCGCCGGGGTGATCGCCGCGAACATCAGCTGGAACCCGGCGAACAGGACGAACGGGATCGTCGTCGCGTAGACGTCGCTCGGCGCCTGGCCCACGTTGTTGAACCCGATGTACTCGAGCCCGCCGATGAGACCGAGCCCGCCGACGTCCTTGCCGAAGGCCAGGCTGAAGCCGATGACGACCCAGACGACGCTGACGATCGCGAGCCCGAAGAAGCTGTGCATGATCGTCGAGAGGACGTTCTTGCGCCGGACGAGGCCGCCGTAGAACAGGGCCAGGCCCGGCAGCATGATCATGACCAGGGCCGTGGAGGCCAGCATCCAGGCGGTATCGCCGCTGTCCATCGTTCGATCCTCACTCCGCCGGGCCTCTCCGCGCCCGACGGTCGTCAGGCTGGGGCGGGGGACGTGCCCGATGGGCCGAGGCTAGGCGGGTCGGCCGTCCGGTTCGACGGTGAGCGGGTGGCGCGTCGGGAACACCGCGGTTACGGCTGCCGCGACGTGGGTGTCGGCGCGGATCCGTCGGTCGCAACCGTCCCGTCACCGAGGCCGTCGTCGAGGCGGTAGCCGACCCCCCGGACCGGCACCGGGACCGGCGCACCGACCGTGACGAGCTTGGCCCGGAGGCGAGCCATGTGGGGCTTGAGCCAGAGGGGATCCGGGTCCGGGATCCCGGGCCAGGCGTAGGCGAGCAGGTCGCGCCGGTCGACGACCTCCCCGAGACGATCCACCAGCCGGCCGAGGAGCCGCAGCTCCGTCCCGGTCAGGGCGATCGGCGTCGCGCGCCAGCGGGCCTCGTGGCGCCGCCGGTCCACCGACCAGCCGTTCCGCCCCGGCTCGCGGCGATGGCGTCGGGTGACGGCCCGGGTACGAGCAAGCAGCTCCTCGCCCCGGAACGGCTTTCGGATGTAGTCGTCGGCGCCGGCGTCAAGGAGCTCGACGGTCACTGCCAGGTCCGCCTCCCCGGAGACGACGATGACGGGCGTGTCGCTCGTCGCGCGGATCGACCGGCAGACGTCGGCGCCGTCGGTCCCGGGCATCGACAGGTCGAGGAGGACGAGGTCCGGTGCCTCCTCGTCGAAGCGACGGAGCGCCTCGCGGCCGTCGTAGGCGGCGACGATCCGATGCCCCGCCGCGCCGAGGATGGCCCCGATCACCCCGACCATCGCCGGCTCGTCGTCGGCGACCAGGATCTTCAGCGTCTCGTCGCCGGCGAGGGTCGTCACCGGGTCAGGATGTGGCGGCGGCGGCGGCCGGACGGTCGCGGCCGGCGCACGGCTCGGTTGCGGTTGGGGATCGCGGCGGCGGCGGCGATCACGGCCGGCCGGCTGCCTCCCAGCCGGCGATCCAGTCGCCGGCCATCTGGCGCTGGGCCGCTCGCAGCGGGATGGAGCCGTCGCAGACCGCGGCGTGGAGGTAGAGCTCGAAGCGGTCCTTGGTCTCGGCGCCGACCTCCGTGCCGTCGGGCATGGTGGCTGCGAGCGGCTCCGGCCAGAGATTCGCCGGATCGCGCGGTGCCCCGCCGATGCTCAGCGGGATGAGGTGGTCCTCCTGGTAGTGACGCGGATCGCGGTCGTCGTAGCCGTACTCCCGGATCTGGGTCCGCTTCAGGGTCCCCGTGTACGACACCGGGGGTCGGACCGACTTCGACCAGCCGCTCCGACAGATCGTCGCCGCGATGTCGGCGGGTGTGACCGCGGGGTTCGTCGCCCCGGGGGTGAGTCCTGGGTCCGGTAGCCCGACCCGGCCGCGGCTCGTGGCGCCGTCGCCCGCGACCGAGGCGTCGGTCGCCGTCGGGGCGTCGGTCGCCGGGGCCCGCGCGCTGCCACGGGGCGACGCCGGGGACGACCCGTCGCCGTCGACGAGCGGGCCCGCGCCGCAGGCGGCGACGAGTACGACGAGGACACCCAGCCATCGCACCCGGGTCGCCACGCCGGGCGACCGGCGCATCGACCTCAACGGGGATCCCGAGTCATCAGAACCCACGGTACTCCGGGGCCCTCCACCGGGGATCGCCCGGCGGTCGTCCGGCGACGGATCCCGGCCCGTCAACAGCGACCCGACCCGTCCCTCAGCCCGGGACGACCCGCCCGGGACACCCCCCGCGTCCGCCGGAGGTGCCCTGTCGGGGCTCACCCGATCCGCCCGCCATCGCCGGCAGCAGGAGGAGCGTGTCGCGGTCGTCGACCGGTGTCTCGAGCGCCTGGAGGTGGCGGACGTCGGTGTCGTTGAGGAAGACGTTCACGAACCGGTTGAGTTCGCCCCCGGGAGCCAGGAGCTGCGACTCCAGTCCGGGATAGGCCGTGACGAGGCCGTCGATCACCTGGCCGACCGTCGCGCCCGCCACGTCCACCTGCTTCTGACCGCCAGTGGCGGTCCTGAGCACCGGCGGGATCCGAACGTGGCTCATGCCTCGAGCCACGCTTCGAAGGCGCTGAACCGGGCCGGGATCGTCGGAGCCAGGCCGGGCCGCCCGCGCTGCGCCAGCGCGCCCTCCGCCCCGAGACGGACCGCGTCCGGGGTCTTCAGCCCGTTCCCGGTGAGGAGGGCCACGACCTCGTCGTCCGGACCGATGACGCCGCTTCGTCGGGCGGCCTCGGCGGCGGCGAGCGTGACCCCGCCGGCCGTCTCGGGGTAGACCCCCTCGAGCCGGGCGACCTGCCGGATCGCCTCCGCGGTGGCGTGGTCGGGGATCGCCTCCACCGACCCGCCGCTCGACCGGGCCAGCTCGACGGCGTATCGCCCGTCGGCCGGGTTCCCGATCGCGAGCGAGCGGACGATCGTGTCCGGGCGGCGGACCGGCGCGATGATCTCGGAGCCCTCGGCGAAGGCAGTCGCGACCGGGGCGCAGCCGGCCGCCTGGCCGCCGACGAACCGGACGGGCTTCCCCTCGACGAGCCCGAGGGCGATCAGCTCCTCGAAACCGCGGGCGACCTTCGTGTAGAGGGCACCCGACGCCACCGGCGCGACGACGACGTCGGGCAGGCGCCAGCCGAGGTCCTCGGCGATCTCGTAGGCGAGGGTCTTGCTGCCCTCGGCGTAGAACGGCCGGAGGTTGATGTTCACGAAGCCCCAGCCGAGCTCGTCGGCGACCTCGAGGCAGAGCCGGTTCACGTCGTCGTAGGTGCCGTCGACCGGGACCACGGTCGCGCCGTAGGCGAGCGCGTGATCGATCTTCGCCGGCTCCAGGTCGGACGGGACGAAGACGTACGCCGGCAGCCCGACCGCCGCGGCGGCGGCCGCCGTGGCACCGGCCAGGTTGCCGGTCGAGGCGCAGGCCAGCGCCTCCATGCCGAACTCGACGGCGCGCTCCGCGGCGATCGCCACCGCCCGGTCCTTGAACGAGAGGGTCGGGTTGCGGCTGTCGTCCTTGAGCAGCAGCCGCTCGATCCCGAGGGCCGGGCCGAGCCGCTCGGCCGCGATGAGCGGGGTCGACCCGACGGCCAGGCTCCGCACCGGGCGATGCGCGACGGGGAGGAGCTCGAGATACCGCCAGATCCCGGCCGGTCGCGACGCGATGGTGGCCCGGGTGAGGCGCGGTCGGATGAGGTCGAGGTCGTAGGCGACCTCGAGCGGGCCGAAGCACCCCGCGCAGACGTAGTTCGGACCGAGCGCCTCGGCTCGACCGCAGCTTCGACAGCGCAGGCCAAGGATCCGCGGGTCGCCGCGCTCGTCCGCGGTCGACGCCGCTCCGAGCGCGCCGGGCATCTCCCGACCGGGGCGGGCGGCGGTGCTCGTCGATCCGGTCGTCAGCAGCTCGGTCGTCATCGTGGGTCCTCGGTCCTGCCGCGCCTCTCGGGACGCGGTGATGGGCTGGGGCTCAGGACCGGGAACGGAAAGACCCTTCCTGGAGGAAGGGTCTCGGGGAGCTCCCTTATCTCGCAGGCGGACCTGCCCGGATTTGGCACCTTGCCGACTCGACGCCGGTAGGTTGTCGTGGCTTCATCGGGCCGGTCCCTCCGCCACTCTTGATAAGCGCTCTTCAGTTGTCGGCGCATCGTACGGGCGCGGCCCGGGAGCGTCAAGCGCGGTGCGGCGGCGGTCAGCGGCGGTCGGTCAGGCCGAGGCGGATGGCGACCGCCGCCGCCTCGACCCGCCCGGAGACACCGAGCTTGGACAGGATGTTCCCGACGTGAACCCCGACCGTCTTCTGGCTGATGAACAGGCGCTCGCCGATCTCCCGGTTCGTCCGTCCCTCGGCCAGGAGCAGGAGCACCTCCTTCTCCCGCGGGCTCAGGCCGAACGCCTCCGTCCGGGGCCGCGCCGGGCCGACGAACTCGCGGGCGATGCGCCCCGTCCCGGCCGTCTGTTCGGCGACCCGCGCTGCGCCGGAGCCACGCTCGTCGGAGCCGACGAGCGGGCCCACTCCGACCGCGACCGGGACCCGCTCGCCGCTCGCCGGCCGGTGGGACTCGGGCGACCACTCGCCCGACCCGGCCGGGTGCACGACCGATGCCGCCGGGATCGCGATGAGCGCCCGGCCGGCCAGCTCCTCGAGCTCACGCAGGAGCGGTCGTGCGCCGAGATGGCGAGCGATCCGGACCCCCTCGAGGAGGGGCTTTCGGGCCGCTGCCCGACCCGGACGGCCGTCCCCGGCGCCGAGGGCCGCCTCCGCCTGGCGCCAGCGGGCCCGGGCGACCTCGTAGGGGATCCCGAGCGAGTCCCACGTCTGGGCGAGGGCATCCCAGGTCGCCGCTTCGTCGCGTCCCTCGAGACGGGCCCGGTATGCCCGGGCGGTCGCGAGGTGAGCATCGGCTTCGCGGCGCGATCCGATCGTGCGGGCGACCCCGGCCGAGGCGACCGCGCCCTCGGCCTCGGCCAGGACCCGACCCGAGCGTTCGCGGGCCGCCGCGAGGGCCGAGAGGTCTCGACGGTCGCGGGCGTCGATGACGATCGCCGCGTCGGTCTCGACGGCCATCGCGGCCATCTTCGCGACGAGCACCCAATCCTCGGTCTCGCGGACGCGGACCCAGCCGAGCTCGGCGGCTCGGTGGGCATCGGTCAGGTCGCCGCGCCACAGGGCGAACGCCGCCGCCGCCCGGTAGGCGGGCACCGAATCCTGTGCGTCGGGCACGGTCTCGAGCTCCAGGAGAAGGCGCCCGAGGAGGCGGCCCGCGCGCTCGTCCGCCCGCGACTCGATCTCGACGATCGCCAGGTTCGAAACGGCGTTGACGAAGTTCACCCCGGCCGGGCTCCATTCGAGCGCGGTCTCGCCCAGCCGGCGGGATTCCTCCCAGCGACCGAGCAGGAACAGCGAGTCCGCGCCGTTGCCGCGCAGGAAGTTGCCGTAGATCGCCTCCTGGCCGGCCGATCGAGCCGCCTCGATCCCGGTCATGGCGACGTCGACCGCCTCGCGCCGGCGACCGAGCAGGTCGAGCGCCGTTGTGAGGTTGGCCGTCGCGCGGAAGAGGTCGTCCATCCGCCCGAGCTCCTCGGCGATCGACCGCGCCTCGCGCAGGAGCGCCACGCCCGCCTCCGGTTCCTCACCCCAGGCGCGCGAGATCCCGAGCGTGCAGATGGCGTGACCTTCCTCGCCCCGCGCGACCGGGCCGGCGGCCCGAGCCGCCTCGATCGCTTCCCGGCAGAGGGCCTCCGCCTCGCTGAACATCCCCTCGAGCATCCTGACCTGGGCGAGCGACGCGAGGACGAGGGCACGCTCCCTGGTCGGCTCCGGCGGGATGAGCTCGACCGCCCGACGGTGGGCGACGATCGAGCCGTCCTGGTCACCGGCCGCCCGGCGATACCGGCCGAGCCGCTCGTGGAGGAGACCAAGGGTGATCCGGTCCGCCCGCTCGTCGAGGCGGGCGATCGCCGACTCGGCGAAGGCCGCAGCCCGGGTCGGGCGTCCGTCGGCGAACGCAGCCTCCGCAGCCCGGGCGGCGAGCCCGACCGGACCGCCCGGGTCGGCGGGTCCACCGGGCGGCGTGGTCCGGTCATCCAGCTCGAGGGCGAGCTCGAGGTGGGCGAGGGCATCGCCCGGGGACGCCATCGCCTCCGCGAGCGCGGCTGCCTCGATCGCCGCGACCCGGGCCGGACCCGGCTCGTGGGCGGCGAGATGTTGCCGTGCGCGCGAACCGGGTCGGCTCGCGAGCCCCTCCGCGAGCGCGGAGTGGTGACGGCGCCGCTGGGCGGGCAGGAGGTCGGCCTCGACGGCCCGGGCGATCAGCTCGTGACGGAAGCCGAGCCTGGCGTCCGCCGGCAGGGCCACCGCATCGGCGGGGGCGAACAGCCGCTCGGGTCCGCCGGCATCCGGCGACGCGTCGGGTCGCTGGCCGCCCGCCGTCGTCAGGCGCCGGCTGTGGGGGCTATGGGCAGCGGACTCGCGACCGGTGACGGGCAGCTCGACGGTCACGAAGCCGTGCTCGATCGCCTCGACGAGCCCGACGGCCAGGTCCGGGTCGAGGATCCCGCTCCCCCGTCGTGGGGCGCTGCTCGAGCGCGGGGCGGGCCGGTCCGCCGTCCGCTCGAACGCGGCCGAGGCGGCGGCCAGCTCGTCGACCCGAAGTGGCTCCCCGGCCGGGGCGAGCAGGCGCAGGATCCGCCGGCATTCGGGCGTCCGGCCGGACAGGCGCGCCATCACGAGCTCGTCCAGCGATCCGGTCAGGGAGGCCCCGGCCAGCTCGCGACGCGCGGCGAGGAGCTCCTCGGCCAGCAGGGCGTTGCCCCGGGAGCGCTCGGCCACGAGGAGGAGCACCGACGCCGAGGGACGCTCGCCCTCGATGCCCTCGATGAACTCGGCCAGCTCGTCCCGGTCGAAGGGCTGGAGGGTGATGGTGCCCGGCGGCTGCGAGCCGTCCGCCATCGCGGCCAGGGCCGTTCGAAGGGGATGGCTCCGGGTCAGGTCATCGGGCTGATAGGTGGCCAGGACCAGGATCCGCCCAGGTCGGGACACTCGAGCGAGGAACGTCGCAAGCGCTCGGGTCCCCGCGTCGGCCCACTGGAGATCCTCGAGGATCAGGACCATCGGGGTCCGCTCCGCCATCCGGGACAGCAGCCCCAGGATCGATTCGAGCACGCGCGTCTGGCGCCGCTCAGGCTCGGTGACGGTCGGACGCGTCGGCAGGATCCCGAGACCGGCGATCCGCTGCCCCAGGTCGGGGAGGAGCCGGGCGAGCTCCTCGGCACCGGTCCCCGCCACCCGGGCGAGCTCCGGATCGGTGAGACCGGCCACGAGGCGCTCGAGGCTCGGGACGATCGTGCCGAACGGGTCGCCGCTCCGTCCCGGCCGCGACCGGCAGCGGGTCACGGCGATCGGCTCGGGCAGGAGGCGGATCCGTCGTTCCGCTTCGTCGAGGAGGCGGCCGACCCCGAGGCCTCCGCTCCCGGCGATGAGGAGGGTGGAAGCGCGTCCATCGGCCGCGGCCTCGAGCGCGTCGGCGATCCGGACGAGCTCGCGCTCCCGTCCGATGAACCGCGCGCTCGTGAAGCCGGCGGACATGCCCGCATTCTAGGGGTGCGCCGTCCCCCGGCATCACCCCGCGATGCGTCGCCGCCCGGGCGCGACCGCTAGGCTGGAGGCATGACCGAGCAGGCGCCGAACCCGCGCGGGACCGTCCATCCCGCGAACGCGCTCAACGAGCTGTCCGGCGAGGAGTGGCTCTACTTCACGAAGTCGCTCTGGACCACGGCCTATCCGTCCGAGCTGGGTCACGCTCGACGGCGCGCGCACGGGGCGAACAAGCCACCCCGCCTGATGTGCCGGCTCATCGAATTCTTCACGAAGACCGGCGAGCTGGTCCTCGACCCGTTCGCCGGGGTGGGCGGAACGCTGCTGGGCGCGGCGATCGCCCAGGGACCGCGACGAGCGGTCGGCATCGAGCTCGATCCGCGCTGGATCGGGATCTATGACGCGGTGATCGGCGACCTCGCGGTCGAACGCGACGGGGGCGGGCCGATGCTCGCCGACCTGGGCCCGAGCGACCCGGGCGGCGTCCGGTCGTTCGACCCGTCCGGGCTGGAGATGCGCCGGGGCGATGCCATCGCCGTCCTTCCCGGCCTGGCCGAGGGGTCGGTGGACTTCGTGGCGACCGACCCGCCGTACAACGTCCAGCTGCCCCTCACGATGGCCGGAGGGCCGCTGGCCGCGACCCACGCCAACCGGCGGACCGACTACGCCATGATCACCGACGACCCGGCCGACCTTGCGAACAGCCCCGACTACGCCACCTTCCTCGACCGGATGGAGGTGATCCTCGGTGAGTGCCGGCGGGTCCTCCGGCCGGGTCGCTATGCGTGCGTCATCGTCCGGGATGCCTACCAGGACGGACGCTACGTGTTCACCGGCGCCGACCTCGCCGCCCGGGCCGAGCGAGTCGGACTCGTGCCCAAGGGCGATCTCATCTGGTACCAGGCGGGCACCCGCCTTCGTCCATACGGCTATCCCAACGCGTTCGTCCCGAACATCGCCCACCAGCACATCCTGGTGCTGCGCCGGGGCCGCTGAGACCCCCTTCGACGGTCAGGCGGTCTTCTGGCAGTGGGCCAGGTAGGCGCTCAGGACGTCCTCGTCGATCCCATCCGGGACCAGCTCCGACGGACCGTCCTCCTCGTCGTCGACGACGTCACCGAGGACCATCTTGTGCAGCCATCCCTGGCTGCCGTCGGGGCAGAGAACGAGCCGATAGACCCCGCTCGTCTCGAGGATCTGGATCTCGTCGCCCTCGTCCAGGATGCCGATCTCGTTCGCCCGGAGCTCATCGGGGACGTCCATGAGGCGAACGAGTCGATACCGGATCCGGCGCCGCTCCTTGCCCGCAACGGCCGCGACCGCGCCCTGGGCGAAGGTCAGGCTCACGGCCATCGAGGCCGACCGGAGGGGGTCGTTCTTGCGAGCCTCGAGGAGCGAGGGGCGGCGCCAGCGCGGCATGCCCGCCTCCGACGGATCGACGCCGGGGGGCAGCGGCGGCGGGACGAGCGCGGAGACGGGCGCCTCGAAGGTCGTCGCCGCGTGGAGCGACAGGACCGCATCGGGGGCGGGCGGCTCATCGTCGCGTCGCTTCTTGCCGAACATCACGAACGCGGCCCAGACGACGACGACTCCGGTCGTGGTCATCGCGACGGGGACGGCGGTGAACGTGCGCTCGGCGAAGCCCTGGCCGAGCCCGAGCAGGGAGAGCCCGTCAGGAGCGGCCTCGGCTCCGCCACCGGGACCGGTGCCCGCCGCGGTGGTGCCGGCGCCCGTCGATGGGCCGTCGTTCGAGCCGGGCGGCTGGGTCGGGCCGACGCCGGCGTCGCCCGGGCCGACGACCGCACCGATCGGCCACGATGCCGCGGGGTCCTCCGGGCCCGCCCATCCGGCTGGTCGGGCGTCGGGAGCCGTAGCGCCGCCGCTGCCGTTCGCGGGGGCCGCGCCGGTGTGACCCGACCGGGTCGATCGCGACCCGTGGCCGCCGCCACTCGTGCTTGTCCCTTCGACCGCTTCGCCGGTGCTGCCGCTCGAGGCGCCGGAGCCCGAGCCCGCGCTGCCGGAACCGGTGCCGCTGGAGCCCTGGTCTGCACCCCCGGAACCGGAGCCCGCGCCGCCGGAACCGTCGCCCGACGAACCGGATCCCGTGCCGCCGGAGCCCGAGCCCGTGCCATCGCCCGCGCCGGACCCGGCGTCGCCGGAGCCCGTGCCGCCGGAACCGTCGCCCGACGAACCGGATCCCGCGGCGTCGCCTGAGCCACCCTGGCCTGCCGCGTCGCCGGAGCCCGTGCCGCCGGAACCCTGGTCTGCACCGCCCGAACCGGATCCCGTGCCGCCGGAACCGGCGTCGCCGGAGCCGGTGCCGCCGGAACCGTCACCCGACGAACCGGATCCCGCGGCGTCGCCTGGCCACCCTGGCCTGCCGTGTCGCCGGAGCCCGTGCCTGAGCCCGAGCTGTCACCCGACGCGGACCCCGTGCCGCCGGAGCCTGCCGCGTCGCCTGAGCCGCCCGTGTCGGTTCCGCCGGTCCCACCACCGCCGGACGTGTCGCCGGTCCCTCCGGTCGAGCCGGCGCCGCTGCCGGGATCGCCCGGGCCGGTGCCGTCGCCCGAGCCTCCGATCCCCGGCTCCGCCGGCCCCCCGACCGTGATCGTGCCCCAGTCGACCTCGGTCTGGAACCGATCGCGCCCGCCGGCCGAGAAGACGATGTGGTGGTCTCCCGGGTCCAGGACGGACGCGTAGGCGTACGGGCGGCCGTCCTTGATCGGCGCATCGGAGGTCGGGGTCAGGTCGAACGCGGCGCCGTCGATGGTCACCCTGACGTAGTCGGGGTCCGAGCCCTGGCGGTTGATCCAGACGGCCGAGAAGACGGTGGCGGAGGTGGGGTCCGACGTCTGGACCGAGACCGCGAGATCGACCAGCCGGGTCGACCCGTCGTGATCGTCCGAGGCGCTCACGACGGCGGGCCCAGCCAGGGCCGCGAACACGAGCGCGAGCACCGCGGCCAGCGACAGCCACGACCGAGCGGCACGCCACGACGGCGACCGGACCACGATCGACAACGGATGAGTCCTCCGCCCCGGGCACGGATGAAGATGATGGTTCGCCCGGTGCTGAACGGAGGATGCTGCCGCGCCGCGAGCGAGGGCAATGGTACGGACTTCTCTTGGGACGTCGCCTTCGGTCCCGAGTCGGTGCCACGGGTCAACGTTCCAGGTCGGTCCGGTGGCGTGCGGTGGGCAGGCTGGTCCCGACGCCTCGACGGCGGTAGGCCGAAGTGGTCATGGCGCCCGGCCCTGCGATACCGGATTCTCTGGCCATGCAGGTCTTCCACCCGCGTGCGTCCCGGCGACCCGTCACCCGGCTGTCGCTCGTCATGCGGCTGTCGATCGGGGTCCTGCTTCTCGTGCTCGGAGCCGTCCTCGCCTACATGGCCGTGGCCACCCCGTTCAGCGAGCGCTTCCTGCCGTCGGCGCGAGCGAGCGCGTCGAGCTCCTTCGCCGCGGCGCTCGGCTGGACGCTGCTCATCGCGGCCCCGGCGATGTCGGGGATCGCCGGCATCGCCTGGCTGGCGGGCGTCGCCGAGCACAACGCGGCCTTCCGCCCGCGGTCGCATCCGGTCCACAGCCTCACCTCGGTCCTCGGCCCCGAGTACACCGCGGCCACGAACGTCCGTCTCGACGACGGCCGGCTCGTCGCCGAGGTCATCGTGGGCCCCCACGGCGTGGCGGTCTTCGAGCCGATGCCACCGGCCGCGTTCACCCGCCAGCGCAACGGCGCCTGGGAGCTCATGGTCGGCAAGGATCGCTGGGTCCCGCTCGAGAACCCGCTGGACCGCACGGTCAGGAGCGCCGATCGGGTCAGGCGCTGGCTCGCCGCGGGCGACCGCGACTTCGTGGTCCGCGTCCACGCGGCGGTCATCACCCCGGACGCGCGGATCCTGCGCACTCCCGCCTGTGCCGTGATCACCCGCGACCAGGTGCCCGCCTACCTCCGGTCGCTCCCGCTCCAGCGTGGCCTGACCGATGACCGGCGGGAGTCGATCGTCGCGATGATCAAGAACGCGGTCTGAGCCTGGCTCAGCCCGGAAAGACCGTCCCGCCGTTCGGCGAGAGGACCTGGCCCACGTAGGCGTCACCACCGGGACCGACCAGGAACGCGATCGTCGCAGCGATCTCGGCCGGATCCAGGAACCGCCCGACGAGGACCGTCCGGCGTTCCGCCTCGAGGTGCTCGGGTGGCGAATCGCGGAGCATGGCGGTGTCGACCGGGCCCGGCGCGACCGCGTTCACGTTGATCCCCGCCGGCGCGAGCTGGCGGGCGAGCGACCGGGTGAACCCCAGGATGGCGGCCTTGGCCGTCGCGTATTGGACGCTCGTGTTGCCGAGCCAGATCGACTCGGAACTGATGTTCACGATCCGACCCCAGCCCGCGGCGATCATCCCGGGGAGGACGGCCTTCGTGAGGTGGAACGCCCCGTCGACATGGATGTCCAGGACTCGGCGCCACTGCTCGTAGGAGATCTCGACGAAGCGGCCCTCACCGCCGATCCCGGCGTTGTTCACGAGGATCGTCGGCACGCCGGCCCGGTCCGTGAGGACCGCGAGCGTCGATGCCACGGCTACCGGATCGGTCACGTCGGCGACGAGGGGGATCGCCGTCAGGCCCTCCGCGACGAGCCCGGCCACGGCCGCGGCGAGCCGGCCGTCATCCCGGTCGAGACATCCCACGGCGGCTCCGTCGCCGGCGAGCCGACGGGCCGTCGCCAGCCCGATCCCGGCGGCCGCGCCGGTCACCAGAGCGACCCGCCCGTCGAGCGGTCGATCCGGCCGGGCCACCGCGAGTTGCACGCTCACGGCTGTGCCACCTTCCGCAGCCGCCAGATGCACTCGGCCGGCCAGCGGCGCGACCAGTCGCGCTCGAGGTCGTCGCGGAACGAACTCACGGCGTCGGGCGACGGCCGCGGCTCGATGAGGTCGAGGACCTCGAGGCCGTTCGAACGGAACAGCCGGATCCACTCGCCGTACGGCAGCTGGAACGAGACCTCCTGGCCATCCTCGATCCGACGCAGCCCGAAGTAGTCGATCGCGAGCCGATCGCCGGCTCGGTCCGCCTCCACGGGCCAGGCGATGTCGAGGATCGGCGATGAGGTGTTGAACGCGAAGAGGCCGCCCGGGCGGAGCAGACGGACGACCTCGGGCACGGTGAGATACGGGTCCGCGAAGGTCATCGCGCCGTGATCGCAGAAGACGATGTCGAAGGACGCATCGGCCAGCGGGACCGCCTCGGCGCTGGCGTGGACGACCGGGAAGTCGACCCCGGCCTCGGCCATCAGTCGGGCGGCGTGCTCGAGCTGGCGCTCCGAGAGGTCGAGCGCCACCGGTCGGGCGCCGGCGTGAGCGAGGGCGATCGACCACTGGGCCGCTCCACAGCCGAGCTCGAGGATGTCCCGCCCGGCCACGTCGCCGAGCACGCCCAGCTCCGCCTCCGCGATCTGCCAGACCCCCCACGCCAGCCCGCCGCTCGCGGCGAGCTGGCCACCGGATCGGGACTGGTAGGCGTCGGCGCTGGCGTTCCACGAAGCCCGGTTGCGGGCGGCATGGTCGGTGAGCCCGGGGATCGCCGGGTCGGTCCGTTCTGGCGCACTCCGATCGGTCATCGTGAGCGGAGGATAGCCCGCCGCCGGCGACCTGCGCGGTACGCTGTGGGTCGGTCGGCCGCCTGGTCGTGGCCGGGGATCCAGCGAGGTGCGGACGGTGCGGACGGTGCTCCTGTGGATGGCGCGCAACCCCTGGCTCAAGGAGCGCCTGCCCCGGCTCGCGTTCGTGCGACGGGCGGTGCGGAGCTTCATGCCCGGGGAGCGGCTGGAGGACGCCATGGCCGGAGCGGAGGCCAACCGGGCGGTCGGCGTCGATGCCGTCTTCACCAAACTCGGCGAGAACCTCACCGACCTCTCGGAGGCCGAGGCCGTGGCCGACGAGTACCGCCGGATCCTCGACGAGATCGCCGCCCGGGGCCTGGACGGCGAGATCTCGGTCAAGCTCACCCAACTCGGCTACGACCTCGACGTCGAGACCGCCTTCGCCCACTTCGACGCGCTGGCCCGGCACGCGGCGGAGCGCGGGACGTGGGCCTGGATCGACATGGAGGGAAGTCCCTACGTCGAGGGCACGATCGCCTTCTACGAGCGCTCCCGGAAGACCCACGACAACGTCGGGCTGTGCCTCCAGGCCTATCTCCACCGAACGCCGGCGGACGTCCAGCGGCTCCTCCCCCTCCGCCCCGCGATCCGCCTCGTCAAGGGGGCGTACGACGAGCCCGCCGCGATCGCGCTGCGGACCCGGCGCGAGGTCGACGCCTCGTTCCTGGCGATCGCCTCCACCTTCGCCCCGGCGGTCCGCGACGGCGCGGCACGGTTCGTGGCCGCCACCCACGATGTCGCCCTCATCGAGCAGATCGGCCGGTTCGGCGGGGCCATCGGACTCGAGCCCGCCCGGATCGAGGTCCAGATGCTCTACGGCATCCGGGCCGACCAGCAGCGCCGGCTGGCGGCCCGGGGGTTCGACGTCCGCTGCCTCGTCGCGTACGGCGAGCACTGGTATCCGTGGTACATGCGCCGGCTCGCCGAGCGACCGGCCAACGTCCTCTTCGCTCTCCGCCAGATCCTGCCCTGGTAGCGATCGGCGCCGCGAGCCGCCGACACCCGTCCCGCGCATCCACCTCCGCCGCTCGGACGAATGCCCCGGTGACGGCGTCACGGCGCGTTCCGCCCGGGACCGTCAAACTCGACTGAGAGCCATGACCACGCCGCGTCCCGTCCCGACCGCCTCGAGCTCCATCGGCCGCCGTCCCGGCCGCTCGCCGGACGTCGCCGCCGCGATCGCCGGTGCGCTCTCGGCCCTGGTCGGGATCGCCGTGGGCGAGCTCATCGCCGGGATCGTCGCCGGCGCCCCATCGCTCGTCGTCGCGATCGGGACCCTGCTCATCGACCTCCAGCCCCCCGGGGCCAAGGACGTCGCGGTGAGCCTGTTCGGCACGAATGACAAGCCGGCGCTGGCCCTCGCGGTGCTGGCCGGCGCGATGGCGATCGCCGGCGTCCTCGGCGTCGTCGCCCGACGGAGATGGCGACGCGGGGTGGCCGGCTTCGTGGTGATCGGTCTGGTCGTCCTATACGCGGCCCTTCGGGAGCCGCTCATCGAGCCGGCCCTCGCCATGCTCACGATCGTTCTGGCGCTGGGAGCCTCGCTCCTCGCTCTGCGCCTGCTGCTGGCTCCGACGCGCCCGGTGTGGTCGCGAGATCCGGTCGGAGTCGGCGGGGATCCGGCGGCATCGGCCGCCCGCGGGGATCCTGCGGCGTCGCCCGCTGGCGGGTCGATGCCCGACTGGGATCGCCGGACCTTCCTCATCCGGAGCGGGACCGTGGCCGTCGCCTCGGTGGCGGTCGGGGTCGTGGGTCGCACGCTGCTCGATGGCGGCGCGGCCCGGGCGGCGGGATCCGGCTCGGGTGGCCCGGCGGCCCTTCCCGCGGCGATCGGCGCGGCACCACCGCTCGCCCCGGGCAGCTCGCTCGACGTGGCCGGCGTGACCCCGATCGTGATGCCGAACGACCGCTTCTACCGGATCGACACGGCCCTCATCGTCCCGCGGGTCGACGTCTCGACGTGGACCCTGACGGTCAGGGGGATGGTCGACCAGACCGTCACCCTCACCTACCCCCAGATCCTGGCGATGGGCCTCTTCGAGCAGTACGTGACGATCGCCTGCGTCTCGAACCAGGTGGGCGGCGACCTGGTCGGCAACGCGAAGTGGACCGGCGTCCACCTCCGCGACGTCCTGGCGATGGCCGGCGTGCGACCCGAGGCGACCCAGATCGTCGGTCGATCCGTCGACGGGTTCACCGTGGGCTTCCCCACGGCATGGGCGATGGATCCCTCGCGCGACCCGATGATCGCGGTCGGGATGAACGGCGAGCCGCTGCCTATCCAGCACGGCTACCCGGCCCGGCTCATCGTGCCGGGCCTGTACGGCTACGTCAGCGCGACGAAATGGCTCGCCGAGATCGAGCTGACCACGCTCGAGGCGTTCGACGCCTACTGGGTCCCGCTCGGCTGGTCGAAGGAGGCGCCGATCCTGACCCAGTCGCGGATCGACGTGCCCCGCGACGGGACGCGACTCCCGGGGGGACCGCTGACGATCGCGGGTGTCGCCTGGGCCCCGGACCGTGGGATCTCCGCGGTCGAGGTCCGGGTGGACGACGGCGCCTGGCGACCGGCGACGGTGTCGGCCCCGATCTCGAAGGCGACCTGGGTCCAGTGGCGGATCGACTGGACGGCGACCCCCGGCGACCACACGGTCGAGGTCCGGGCGACCGATGGGACGGGCACCGTCCAGACCGACGCCGTCTCCCCGCCGGCCCCGGACGGAGCCCGCGGCCACCACGCGATCAGGGTCCAGGTGGGCTGATCACGCAGATCGGTGGAGGCGAGCCGACCGCTACCATGCGGGCAGGAGGATCCACCGACGATGACCGACCCCGACTGGCCCGCCTACTACGCGGTCACCGTCGATCGCCCGCCGTGGCAGACCGTCCTCGAGGCGATCCGAAGGTTCGAGGGCGAAGACGGCGCATCGGGCCCGGCCCGGTTCGAGGGCGAAGACGGCGCATCGGGCCCGGCCCGGTTCGAGGGCGAAGACGGCGCATCGGGCCCGGCCCGGTTCGCGGTCGATCTCGGCTGTGGAGCAGGGCGGGATGCGCGTGCGCTGCTGCGGAGCGGCTGGCGCGTCCTCGCGATCGATCGCGAGACCGGGGCGGTGGACGCACTGGTGGCGGCGACGCCGGCCACGGACCGGCCGCGACTCGCGACCCGGATCTCCGACCTCGCCTCGGCGGAGATCCCGGCGTGCGACCTGGTGAATGCGAGCCTGAGCCTCCCATTCCTCACGTTGGACGCCTACGACCGGGTCTGGCGGCGGCTGACCGCCGCAATCGGCCCCGGCGGCCGGTTCGCCGGGATGCTCTTCGGCGACCGCGACGAGTCGGCCTCCGATCCCTCGATGACCTGCCCGCCGCCGGAGCGCATCCGGTCGCTCCTGGACGGCTTCGAGATCGAGACCTGGTCGGAGAAGGAGGAGGACGGTCGCACGGCGCTCGGCGAGCCCCACCATTTCCACCTCATCGAGGTCGTCGCTCGGCGTCCCTGATCCGCCCGCCGCGGCGTTCGGCGGTCAGGTGCGGACGGAGCAGGCGCCTCCTCGGGCACGCAGGCGGATCCGCCAGACGAGCGTCGCGGCGAGGAGGGTGAGCGAGGCGACCCCGATGACCGGCTGAAGCGGCGCGAAGACCGTCAGGGCGCCGCTCGCGCCGAGCAGGACCAGGGCGATCTTGTTGCAGACGGGACAGCCGATCGCCAGGAAGACGCCGATCCCGGCAGCCGTCCCCATGGTCGTCCCCTGCGGCTGCGTCGCGAGCCCGAACGACCCGGACTCGAGCTCGAGCGCCGCCGTGGTCGGCGGGACTGTGGTCGTGTAGGTCGCCGCGACGAGGCCCATCAGCGGAGCGGACAGGACCCACAGGGCGATCGCGAACGGCTCGGGCGGGATCTGTCGCCCGAAGACCGGGTTCGGGATGATCGCAGCCACCAGGCCGAAGACCACGAGCGAGGCGAGCGCCCAGGCGGCGGACCAGGCGAAGAACCTGCGGTCGAGACCGGCCGCGGCGCACATCATCGTTGGACCGAGACCAGCTGCCCGCCGTTCGCGGTCCAGGCGTTCATCCCACCGTCGAGGTTGTCGATGTTCGTGTAGCCGAGATCGACCAGCGTCTGGGCAGCGACGGCGCTCTCGTTCCCGGACCGGCAGTAGACCACGATCTTCGCCGCCTTGTCGGCCGGGAGCTCGGCGGCACGCGCAGCGACATCCGTGTACGGGATGTAGAGGTCCGTCCCGGCGATCTCGCCGATGTACGGGGTCTTCACGTTGAGCAGCGTGAAGTCCTTCTGCCTGAGCATCGACGCGAGCTTGGCCGGGGTGATGTTGGACCACTGACCGCCGTCGGCCTGGACCACGGTCCCATCGGCGCCCGTCCCGGCGGCCGCGGTCGTGCCGGTTCGGCCCGAGGTGAGCCCCCAGCCGACGACGAGGACGACGAGGACGAGGGCGATGGCGGCTCCGACGGCGGCCCACTGGCGCGAGGTCAGCCCGGCGTGTCGGCTGACCGGCGGCGTCGCGCGACGGGTCGAACGCTTGTTGGCCATGATCGGGATCTCCTTCGGTCGGTCGGCGGGATGGCTAGCCCGGAAGCCCCGCCCCGACCGCCTCGCGCTGGTCGAGTGCGGCAGCGCCCTGATGTGGACCGGTCACGATGACCTCGGCCATCCGCTCATCGCCGCTCTCGTCCCGGACGAGGTAGGCATGGTGGATCTCGGTCGAGCCGCTCGAGAGGGTCGCCCCGACCGAGCAGTACTTCGTGGCCGACAGCTCGATCGCCCGGCGCACCGCCTCGGTGTCGATGCCCTCGCCGCCGAGCACGTGGACGACGTCGATCCGGGTGAAGGCGTTCGGGTGGTCGTCCTCCTGCTCGCCGTTCGCCCGGACCTCGTAACTGGTCACGACCTGGCGCTTCTTGCGCAGGATCGAGATGACATCCATCGCGGTGCACCCGGCCACGGCCATCGGAATCAGCTCGGCAGGGCGCATGCCGGTGTCGCCGCGACCGTCGTCGAGGACCAGCTCGTGCCCGCTGCCCGAACGGGCGAGGAAGCGAAGGTCCCCGCCCTCGAGGGTGATGCTGGCGGTCTTGGTGGCCATGAGGTCGTCCTCCCGGTGGTGGCGTGTGACGGTGAGCGCGGCGGGGGACGACGCCGTGGGTGGATGGTTCGAGCGGATGCCGCTACGCCGGCCCCCCGAGAGAGGCGATCGCGCGCTCGAGACGGGCCCGCGCCTCCTCGGCGACGCCCCGCACGGTGTCGCTGCCGACGATGCCCAGGGCGGCCATCGGGTCGAGCGCCTCGACGATCGTGTCGGGCCCGTCGGCGCGGAGGACCACGTTGCAGGGCAGCAGGGCTCCGACCGACGGGTCGGCCTCGATCGCCCGGTTGGCGAGGGGCGGATTGCAGGCGCCCAGGATCAGGTAGGGCGGCCGGTCGATCCCGAGCTTCGCCTTCATCGTGGCCTGGACGTCGATCTCGGTCAGGACTCCGAAGCCCTCGGCCCGCAGGGCCGTCTCGACCCGCGGGCGGACCTCGGCGACCGAGCCGTGCAGGCGGGTCCCGAACGTGAAGGTCGTGTCGGCGATCATCGGTTCACCTCTGGATGCTTGGAGCGGGCGGCTGGCTCGAAGCTGACGGGAGCGACACGGATCGGCGGGCCAGCCGGCGCTCGACGATCCGATGGACGATGTCACAGGCATCGACGATGGTCGGCTCCGCGAGCCGATAGACGATCGTGGTCCCGGTGCGCCGACCGTCGACGAGGCCGGCATTGCGCATGACCGCCAGATGCTGGCTGGCGTTCGCCAGGGTCACCGCGAGGACCTCGGCGAGCTCGCCGACCGATCGGTCGCCGCGCCGGAGGGCGTCGAGGATCATCAGCCGTTTCGGGTCGGTCAGGACCTTGCACAGGTCCGCATGCAGCCGGTATCGCTCGATCCCGGGCTCGGTCATCGGGTCCATGCCGACGATCCTACGACTGATTGCGTGATTGCGCAAGTGACTGACCAACGTGCCGACGGACCGGCGAGCCAGCGGGTCTCTCGATCAGCGCGTGAGCAGCTCGCTTCGGAGGGCCCGGGCCAGCCAGGCCTCGTAGTCGTCGGCCGACCACCCGTGCACGTCGACCAGCTCGGCATACAGCTCGTAGAGGGTCAGGGCATCGATGACGGCCGTCGCGCGGGTCACGGTCATCGACGGCCGCAGCCCCGGCCCGACCGAGCCGGCGAAGGCCGCGATCCCGTTCCGGCGGATGGCCAGGACCGCATCCACCTCGGGCCGGACCGACGGATCGGACATCGCGGCGTCGTGGTGGATCGCGACGATGTCGCCGGCCAGCTCCCAGCGAAGACGGATCGAGCGGGCGAAGAGGTCCAGGGCGCGCGACGGCGTCGTCTGGCGGACGGCCTCCCGAACGGCGAGATCGGCCTCCGGCTGGGAGACGGCCACGACCCGCAGATCGCGGAGGATCCCGGCCTTCGAGCCATGGACGGCGTAGACGGTCTGGACGGCGACGCCGGCCTCGTCGGCGACGGCCTTGAGCGTCGTCGCAGCGTAGCCGTCGCGGGCGAACAGGAGCCGTGCCGCGGCCGCGATCCGGCGACGGGTGGCGTCGGCGCGCTCGGCCCGGAGGGTGAGCCTCGGACGCGATACCGGGGGCTTGACACCGTCCATCTTCATAGAGTATCACTCCACTCAGTAGAGTTGGACTCTATTCAGAGTCCCAGGACCGCTCCGCGAACAAGGAGATCCCGATGCCCGTTGACGACGACATCACCCGGATGCGCAGGCTGATCGAGGTCGGCTTCGGCGGAGGCGATCTGAGCGTGCTCGACGAGCTGATGGCTCCCGATTGCGTCGAACACCAGCGAGGGAACCGGTCCGGCATCGGTGGGGCGAAGGAGATCGTGGCCACGCTCCATCGCTGGCTGTCGGACTTCTCACTGACGGTCGAGGACCTGGCGGTCGCCGGCGACGTCGTCTGGTCGCGGAACCGGGCCCGGGGCATCAACACCGGATCGGTGATGGGCAACCCGCCGACCGGTCGGCCAGTCGAGATCGACGTCATCGACATCGTCCGGTTCGAGGACGGCCGGGTCGTCGAGCACTGGGGCGTCGCCGATCAGCTCGGGATGATGCTCCAGCTCGGTCTCGTCCCGGAGCGACGACCGGCACCGGTCGCCTAGCCCCGGGTTCGTCCCGTCGCGCCCCCGGAGACGGCCGGAGGCGCGTTCGAGGCTTACCATGGGGCGGTCAGGCTCCCGGACCGGAGCGGGCGGACTCGCCGGGCCCCGACCCGGCGGCCGCCGATGGTCCTCGAGATGGTGGCGAGATCGATGCGCTCACTCCCCGATACGTCGCACGAGCACCACGGGATCATCGAGCCCCATGTCGACCGGCTGCCCGAGCTCGCCGAGATGATCGGCCGGGTCACGCCCGAGGCGTTCTCGACGAGCTTCCAGGAGGAGTGCAGCTTCATCGTCGGCCGCCTCCTGCCGCATATGGAGGCGATCGAGACGACCCTCTACGGACGTCTCGAGCAGGTCATGGATGGGCGCCACTCGATGGTCCCGATGCGTCACGAGCACGAGCAGCTCCGTGCGCTGTTCGCCTCGCTCTGCGAGTACAGCGAGCTGGTCGCCGCGGGCACGATGAGCCCGGGTGACGAGATCGGCCTCCGGCGGGTCCTCTATCGCCTGTACGCGATGCTGAAGGTCCATCTCGCCGAGGAGGAGCTCTATCTCGGGGTCCTCGACCACAACCTGTCCGCCGACGAGAAGGACCAGCTGGCCCGGGGCATCGACCACGCGAGCGCCGAACCCCTCTGACCGCTTCGCTCAGCCTCGCTTCCGTGGGGCGGCGACCGCCTCGAGGTACCGCGCGTTGAACTCCGCGATGAGCCGGGCGCGCTCCTTCATGACGGCCGCCCAGGCGTCGATGGCGGCGTAGCCGCTGTCGGTCAGCTCGTAGTCGCGCCGCTGTGGGCCGACCGGCTCGGTCGACCACGACGACGTCACCTGGCCCGTCTCCTCGAGGTCGCGCAACGTCCGGTAGACCTGCCCGACGTCGACCGGCCCGCCGGTGATCCCCATCTCCTCGAGCTGGGCGGTGATGGCGTATCCGTGCGCGCCGCCGCCGGCCAGGAGGACGAGCACGAACGGCTCCATCCAACGGTGGCGCCCACCCACCGGAGCCCATCCCCGATGGACGGGGACCCCGGCGGCGTCCCGGTCCGAGGCGAGGGCATCCAGCTGCGACGGGTCCGCTGCGGGCGCGGGCCCACCGGCGGCGGGGTCGGGACCGTCACCCCCCTCGACCGGCGGTCCTCCTCGCGTCGACGCCCGGTGAGTGCTCGATGCATCCATCTGCTTCGGGAGCATAGTCCCTGCGCACGTCCGAGTGCCACGTGGGCCCGGCCACGCGGCAGGTCGACGGGTCAGAACTCGGATGTGCCGGCGTGCTCCATCGCGGCGGCCAGCGCCTCGGCGCCCTCGGCCGACACGCCCTGCTCGATGATCCCGAGGTAGAGCTTCTCCTCGGCCAGGTGGACCTTGAGCAGCGCATAGAGTCGGAAGATCACCCGACGCAGGGCGACCGCCTCACCCGTCGGGAGTCGACCCTCGGCCAGCCCGTGCTGCAGTCGACCGAGCTCGGCCACGAGCTTGCGGATCTCACCGTGCTCCCGGCGCATCGGGGTCATCGAGTGCCGGTTCTGGAGCAGTCGCTCGAGCTCCGGATAGAGCGTCTTCTCGGCCGTGTCCATGTGCGGGACGAGGAGGCCGGTCAGGAACGCGGACAGCTCGCCGACCTTCGGTCCGAGCTCGGCCAGCGGCGCGGCGCCGACCATGTCGCCGACCGCCGGCATGCGGTCGACCTGGTGCATGAGTCGCTCATGGTGTTCGACGGAGACCTGGGGCAGGCTCGCGGTCATCGGAGACCTCCTCGGCGTTCGGCCGGCTTCGCGGATGTGGCTCGGGCCCGAGCCCGGCCGAAGATCGATGCGGACGCGTGTCGGGACGCCCGGTCGCCGTTCGTGTGGTCAGCCACCGGCCCCCTCCTTGTGAGGCTCGTCGACCGGCGACGCGGCCAGGGCCAGGAAGAACAGGGCGACGGGCCGGTAGACCGCGTGGGCGAGCTTCATGAACGGGGCAAGGAGGACGAGCTCCATGGCGATCGCGACGTGGAACAGGAAGACCCAGTAGCCCCAGGCGGGTGCGCTGGGCAGGTAAAGCGCCAGCTCGAGGGCGAAGCCGGTCACCCCGGTGATCCAGATGAGCGCCAGGAGGGTCCAGTCGGCGCCGGTCGAGTGGCGGACCGAGCGCTCCCGCCCGCGATACCGCTGGATGATGAGCATCGTGGCGCCGTAGACCAGGAGGATCCCGGCGACCGTGCCCAGGAGGCGGATCGGATACCAGATCGGGACGGGCGTCCCGGTGGCCTTGATCCCGAGGAGGGCGAAGCCGTAGTCGAGGATCGTCGCCGCGAGCAGGCCCAGGAAGCCCCACATCGTGGCGGCGTGGAGGAACCAGCGACGGAGGAACCAGGGCTGCGCGGCAGCGTCCTCGTCGCAGTCCTCGCGATAGCGACGCTGTCCGAGGGTCTCCACGGCGAGCGCGCTCCACAGGGCTCCGGCCGAGCGCCGCAGGGCGCCCCGACCGCCGACGACGGACCGCACCGTCACGCCGCCACCGCGGCTCACGGCCCGGGCCATCGTCGCGACCCCGACCAGGCCCGCGGCGAACACGACGATCATGACGACGATGCCGAGGTTGTGGATGAGCTCCTCGGGGATGAACCCGAAGATGTCGAGCGAGCCCGTGCTCTGGACGCCGTGACCGGCATACATGAACAGGGCGAAGAACGCCGCCAGGGCGACCGCGACGAAGGTCCCGACGAGCGGTCGGGTGTACATCGTCCGGGCCAGCCCGGTCCGGTCGTAGCCGGCGATGGCGTATCGACGCGCGGCCGCCATGAACTCGCTCGGCTCGGCCTGGGTGGGGCACGACTCCGAGCACTCGCCGCAGGCGTAACAGGTCCACAGCTCCTTGCTCGAGAGGAGCTGATCGCGCAGGCCGACCTGGGCGTAGCGGATCATCCGCCGGGGGAAGGTCGAGTCGTTGCTGACGAGGGGGCAGGTGGCCGTGCAGTTCCCGCAGCTGAAGCAGGCGGAGACGTCGGCCGCGCCGTAGCGCTGCAGATCGGTCAGCAGGTTCGTGTCGACGAGGGCGGTCATGACGGATCCTTCGCGATCGCTTCGTAGCGGAAGTAGCCCTCGTCGGTGACGCCCTTGACCTCACGGACCCGGCCGTACCGACGCATGCCCATGATCCAGAAGAGGACCTCGTGGGTCGGGCAGTCCATCGCGGCGGCGATCTCGGGGACGGTCCTGGGCTCGGTCTCGAGCAGCTCGATGATCCGTTCCCGCATGACCGGCTCCTCGCGGATCACCTCGCGGAGCTCGCGATTCGGTGCGCTCATGCGACCGGGACCTCCAGCAGCTTGTCGATCATCGCGGTGATCTGGGCGTCGGTGTAGCCGAGCAGGTCGATGGCGTTCTCGGGGCAGACCGGCACGCACCCGCCGCAGCCCTTGCAGCCGGTCTCGCTGATGACGGCCACGGACCGGTCGCCGGACGCGGCCATCTCGATCGCACCGTACGGGCAGGCGTCGAGACACTCGCCGCAGGCGGTGCAGGCATCGGTGTCGACGATCGCCACGAGCGGGTCGAGCTCGGCGAAACCCTTCTTGAGGATGACCGCGCTCTGGGTCACGGCGGCCAGGCCGGAGGCGACGCTCTCGCTCGAGTTCTTCGGCCCCTGGCAGGCACCGGCGATGAACACGCCGTCGACCACGGTCTCCACCGGCCGGAGCTTCGGGTGGATCTCGTTGAAGAACCCGTCCTTGTCCACCGGCAGCTTGAGGACGCCGATGAGGTCCTCGTTCTTGCGCGGGATCATGCCCGTGACCAGGACGACGAGGTCGGCCGGGATGGCCAGCTCCTCGCCGCCGGTGAGGACGTCCCTGACGGTCACCAGCAGTCCGCCGGCATCGTTCCGGGCCACCGTCGGGGGCGCGTCGTCGGCGAACTTGAGGTAGACGGATCCGAGCTTGCGGGACTCCGTGTACATGGTCTCGAACTTGCCGTACGTGCGCATGTCACGGTACAGGTGGTACTGGTGGACCATCGCGTCGCGCGACGCGAGCTGCACGGAGGTGGCGACCGTCGCCGCGCAGCAGTAGCGCGAGCAGTACTCGTTCGCACCCGGTTCCCCGGCCGGCTCACGGCTGCCGACGCAGTAGATGTAGGCGACGCTGCGGACCGGCCGACCGTCCTGGACGAGGGGACCCGCGGCGGCGTCGACGAGCGTCTTGAACTCGGGCAGGGTCACGACCCCGTCGATCCCGTAGCCGTACTCGCCGACCTCGGGGGCGTAGGTCTCGACGCCGGTGGTCACCACGATCGAGCCGACGTCGACGGTCAGCGTCTCCGGGTTCGCCCCGCCGACCCGGATGCCGACCTGATAGTTGCCGAAGCTGCCCGACTTGCTGACCATCTCGGCTTCGGTGAAGACCCGGATCGCCGGGCGCCGGCGGATCCCCTCGACGAGCTCGGCGATGAGCTCACGGCCGTTCTTGCCGGTCGGGTACATCGCGCCGAAGCTGCCCACCCAGCCGCCGAGGTCCGGCTCACGCTCGACCAGGAAGACGCCCAGGCCGATGTCGGCGAGTCCGATGGCCGCCCGCAGCCCGGCCACGCCGCCGCCGACGACCAGCGTCCGCTGGGTCGTCTCGACCACGATCGGCTCGAGCGGCTCGGTCAGCAGCGTCCGGGCGATCCCCGCCTTGACCAGGTAGATCGCCTTGTCGGTCGTCCCCTGGGCGTCCTCGGAGTGGATCCACGAGGCCTGCTCACGGACGTTCACCTGGGTGTACTCGTACGGGTTCAGGCCGGCCCGCTTGGCCACGCCGCGGAACGTGGTGACGTGAAGCTTCGGCGAGCACGACGCGACCACCAGGCCGTCGAGGTGCTGCTCCTCGATGTCGCGCTCCATGTCCTGCTGCCCGGCATCCGAGCAGGCGAACATCATCTGGCGGGCGACGACGACACCGGGCTCGCCCTGGGCGGCGGCGACGACCTGGTCGACGTCGACGTAGTCGGAGATGTTGCCGCCGCAGTGGCAGACGTAGACGCCGATCCGGCGCTCCTGCTCGGTCATGCCGGCACCTTCGCCCTCTCCAGGTAGGCCGCCACCTGCGCGACGGTCGAGCCGGCGTGGAGGATCGAGTCGGCGATGTCCTTGGCGCCGGACGCCGCGCCGGCCACGTACACCCCGGGGATGCTGGTCTGCCCCGGGTTGGCGTCCTCGTCCGTCTCGGCGACGTAGTGGAACTCGTCGAGCGACAGGCCGCCCTCCGGGAACAGTGCCTGGGCGTCGCTGTTGGGCTGGACCCCGACGGCGAGCACGACCAGGTCGTACTCGGCCTCGACCAGCTGACCCCCGTGCTCGATGTCCTCGTAGCGGAGGACCAGGTCGCCGTTCTCCTTCTCGGTGATCTTCGCCACCCGTCCCTTGACGTAGTTGGCGCCCATCGCCTTCGCCTGCTCGTAGAACTCGTCGTAGCGCTTGCCCGCCGCCCGGATGTCCATGTAGTGGACGGTCACGTCGGCGATCGGCAGGGCGCCCATGATCAGCTGGTTCTGCTTGATCGAGTACATGCAGCAGAACCGCGAGCAGAGAGGGTTCCCGACGGTCTCGTCCCGCGAGCCCGTGCACATCACGTAGGCGATCCGCTCCGGGACCTTGCCGTCGCCCGGTCGCAGGATCGTGTTGAACGGACGGGTCGGGGCCAGCAGCCGATCCATCTGCATGCCGGTGATGACGTTCTTGAACGTGCCGAAGCCGTACTGCGGCTTGAGGTCGGCGGCGAACAGCTTGAAGCCGGTCGCCACGACGACGGCCCCGACGTCGACCTCCATGACCTTGTCGCGAGCGCGCAGGTCGATGCAGTCGTCGACCGGGCAGGCGTCGACACACTCGCCGCATTCCGAGCAGACGCCGCAGTCGAGGCACAGCCCGGCGCCATACCGGGCCTCGGTCTCGGTCATCGGCAGCTCGACCTCGCGGAAGTCGGTCGGCGCGGCGCTGAGGACCTCGCTCGGGGCGGCCGGCATCGCCAGCCGGTAGGCCTTCTGTCGGGCGAGGACCGCGTCCTTGTCGACGACGGGGAGCCGGAGGTCGAAGCCTTCGAGCGTCCGGTCCTGGATCCAGCGGTCGATCATGAACGCAGCGCGCTGCCCCTGGCCGGTGGCCCGGGTGATGTCCGACGCGCCGGAGACGACGTCGCCGGCTGCGAACAGCCAGGGCACGCCGCTCTGGAGGGTCCGATCGTCGACCGGGAGGGTCCCGTTCTTGTTGGCGCCGACCTGACCCGCGAAGGTCGCGGTATCGGGCGCCATGCCGATCGCGCTGATGATCACGTCGCAGTCGATGTCGAACTCGCTGCCCGGGACCGGCTCCGGCCGGCTCCGACCGGACGCGTCGGGGGCGCCCTGGGTCATCCGCTCGCAGCGCAGGCCGCGGGCCGCGCCCTTGCCGTCGTCGAGGACGGCGACCGGCGCCGCCTGGAAGACGAAGCCGACCCCCTCCTTCTCCGTGTCGTCTGCCTCGACGTGATGGGCCGGCATCTCGGCCCGGGTGCGCCGGTAGACGACGGTGACGTCCCGGGCCCCGAGCCGTCGGGCGGTCCGGGCGGTGTCCATCGCGACGTTGCCGCCGCCGATCACCGCCACGCGTCGGCCGCTGAGGTCGACGCCCTCGCCGAGCTTCACCGCACGCAGGAAGTCCACACCGCTCAGGACACCGTCGAGCCGGTCGCCCGGCACGCCCATCCGGGTCGAGAGTGGCGTGCCCGTCGCAACGAGCACCGCGTCGTACCCGTCGCCGTGGAGCCCCTCGAGGTCCTCGACGGGCGTGTTCACCACGATCTCGACGCCGAGCGCGGTCACGTTGGCGATGTCGCGCTCGACCACCTCGGACGGGAGCCGATAGGCGGGGATCGCGAGCCGCAGGAAGCCACCGGCCTTGGGGGCGGCCTCGAAGATCTTGACCCCGTAGCCCTTGCGGGCCAGCTGCCAGGCGGCGGTCAGGCCGGCCGGCCCGGAGCCGACGATCGCGACCCGGTGCCCGTTCGGCTGGGGGATCTCGACCCCCGGACCGTCGAACCGGTCGTAGTGCTCGTCGGCGATGAAGCGCTTGAGCCGACGGATCGGCAGGGGGCCCTCGAGCGAGCCGCGCGTGCAGTCGACCTCGCACGGTGCATAGCAGGCGCGCCCGAGCGTGCCGACGAGGGGCGTCGCCTCGAGCACCAGCTGGAAGGCCTTCTCGTACTCGCCGCTCCGGATGAGCGAGACGTAGCCGTGGGCCTGGATCCCGGCCGGGCAGGTGAACGAGCACGGCGAGGAGCCGGCCCGCTCGATGACGGCCTTCTTGGGCACGGCCTGGGGGAAGGCGATGTACGCCGCATGACGGGCGACCATGTCCGCGTTGAACTGATCGGGCACGGAGACGGTGCAGGCGGTCTCGCACTTCTGGCAGCCGGTGCAGGCGGCCTCGTCGACGAACCGCGCCTTCTGCTTGATCGTCGCCTGGAACCGGCCCTCGCCGGCAGGCTCGATCCCCTCGACCTCGCTGTAGGTCAGCGTCGTCACGTTGGGGTGGTGGATCGACGCCGCCATCTTCGGGGTCGAGATGCAGCTCGCGCAATCCAGGGTCGGGAAGACCTTGCTGAGCAGGATCATCTTCCCGCCCACGCTCGCCTCCTTCTCCACCAGGAGGACGCGGTAGCCCATGTCGCCGAGCTTCAGGGCGGATTCCATCCCGCCGATGCCCGCGCCGACCACCAGGACGTCGTAGTCGGTCATGACTTCACCACCGATGGACCCAGCTCGGCCAGGGCCTGGCCGAACTGCTGGACGTGCCTCGTGAACGGCTCCGCGCAGACCGAGCAGATCGCCGCCATCTTCAGCCGTCCGCCCTGGTGGCCCGCCTCCTGCAGGAGCTCCTGGGCCCGGCCGACGATCCGCGATGCGCGGGTCGAGCAGTCGGAGAGGTAGGCGCACTCGTCACCGTCGGAGGCGATGAAGACGCCGTCGAACCCCTGCTCGATGGCGTGGAGGATCCAGCTCGGTCGGATCCCGCTGGTGCAGGGCATGCTGATGACCACGACGCCCGGTGAATAGGTCATGTGCGAGCTCCCGGCCAGGTCGATGCCCGGATCCGAGATGTTGTTGGTCGAGAAGACGAGGATCCGGGGGACGAACGTCCCCGTCGACTCCTCGGGCTTCACCGGGGCGAGCGTGGTCATCGCAGCTGACTCCTTGGGGACCGCGGTCGGCGGCCCGCCGGGCTACTTCTGACGCATCACGAAGGTGCGCTCGTAGCCGTCGCCGGGCAGGAACCCGAGGAAGGTGTGGCCGACCTTGGTGGACCAGGCCCCGATGTCGCCCTTCGTCGCCGGGTCGCTGGACCAGATCTCGATGACCTGGCCGACCTGGACCGTGTTCATGGCCTTCTTGGCTTCGAGCAGCGGGCCCGGGCAGGCGCTGCCGCGGGCGTCGACGACCTTGGCGACCTCAAGGGCCATCAGGTCGGTGTCGCTCAGTGGGGTCGTGGCGGTGAGCATCTCGATGATCTCCTTCGTTGGCCGCCCGGCCTCGGCGGGATCGCCGGCCGGACGATGTCGGCTCAGTAGACGAGTGCGTTCGTGGCCGAGGTCACCTCCGCGACGAACCGGGCGGCCGCGACGATCTCGGCGCCGGGCACGAGCGCCTCACCGATCCCCCGGCTCTTCGCGCACGGCGCGCAGACGAGGAGCGTCCCACCCAGCTCGCGGAAGTCGTTCAGCAGCTTGGCCAGCGGCGGGAAGTCCGGCGCCTGGACGGTCTCGGCCTCGCCCACGTGCACGAGGCGGACCCCATCGCCCTGGAACCCCATGACGACCGCGACGTCCGAGGCCAGGGCGGCGCAGGCCATGACGAACGGGATCGTCGCGAGCTCCGGGTCGTCGGGCCCGTGGGTGGCCATGATCACGAGCTTTTCGCTGTCTGCCATCGCGAGGTTCCTTTCCGAGTGCTGCTTGACGCTCAGATGAAGACGATCTGGCCGGCTTCGGCCGCCAGGAGGAAGGTGGCGATCCCACCGGAGTCGTCGACCAGGGGATCGAGGTGGGCCGGATCGAGGCCGAGCGTGTCGAGCGATCCGGCGCACGCCCGGATCGTCACGTCGCCGAGCTCCTTGGCCTGCCGGAACGTCTCCAGCCAGGGCATGGCGCCGACGTGCTCCACGGGCTCGTTCCAGCGCGGTCGCGAGGCGTCATAGGCGAGCCCGTGGTCGTTCGAGATCCGGTCGGCCCGGAAGGCGTCCAGGGCCCAGTACATCAGCAGGATGCTGACCGGCTGCCCCATGGCCGCGGCGCCGGCCGTGATCGTGGCGGCTGCGTGGAGCTTGTCGTCCGTGCCGGAGAACAGGACGATCGAGAGAGGGTTGCTCACGGGTGGCCTTCCTGACTGGCGGTGGAGAGAAGCGCTGGCGGCTCGAGCGCCGCGGCGGCGAGGTCGCCCAGCCGCGACAGGCGGCGGACGAGGACCGCCCGCATGAGCCCGCACGCGGCGAGGACCTGCGGGTCGCTGAGCTGGTAGCGCACCGTGCGACCGTCGCGGGTCGCCTCGACGAGGCCGACCGCGCGCATGGCCCCGAGGTGCTGGGAGGCGGCGGCCTGGCTCATCCCGAGCTCCCGAGCGAGCTCGTTGACCTCGCACGGCCGTTCGCCCAGGAGATGGAGGATCCGGAGGCGATGCGCGCTGGCGAGCGAACGAAGCATGGACGCCTGGAGCTCATCGATGTCGTGCGTGGCGCTTGGCATTCGCTGCTCCCTTGGCGGGCCGTGGGCAGCCGGGTCGACTACATGCTCACGACGACTATTCGTCCTGAGTGAATGTATGTCTTAGACAGATACTGGCCCTGGGCCACTAGTCACGACGCCATGGGCCAGGCGGACTGTTGCGATCCCGTCCCAGGCGCCCGTCCGACCCGGGCCCTCGACGGGAACCACGGGGATCGAGTGCGACGGGTGCGCGATCGTGCCGGGCGGCCCGGAGGGTGATGGCTGTCGGACCCGGCGGCCGGGCGAGTCGTCGGTCAACGAGAACTAGACGGACCGGCCCGGTTCGGGACGCACGATCCGGCGACTGCCGTCACGCGTGGCTCCGCTCCTCCAGCCGGCGGCGGTCCGCGGTCTCGAGCTGGAACGTTGAGTGCTCGATGTCGAAGTCGTCGGACAGGCAGGCGCACAGGGCGTCGAGCGTCGTCGCCGGGTCCGCGCCATCGGTGAGGATGACGTGGGCCGACACGACGTTCATCCCGGAGGTGATCGTCCAGGCGTGGAGGTCGTGGCAGTCCTCGACCCCGGGAGCCTCGAGGATGTGCCGTCGGACGTGGTCCATGTCGATCCCCTTCGGCGTCGCCTCGAGGAGCACGTCGGTCGCATCACGAAGGAGCGCGAACGTCCGGGGCAGGATGAGCAGGGCGATGACGACCGACGCTACAGCATCGGCCTGGCTCCAGCCGGTCGTCGCGATGACGACCGCCGCGACGATGACCGCCGCCGAGCCCACGAAGTCGCCCATGACCTCGAGATAGGCCCCGCGCATGTTCAGGCTCTCGCGCTGGGCCTGGCGCAGCAGATACAGCGAGACCGCATTGGCGGCGAGGCCGAGGAGCGCCACGGCGAGCATGAGCCCGGAGGCGACCTCGGGCGGCGCGGACAGGCGTTGCCATGCCTCGAAGAGGATGAACGCGGCGACCCCGAAGAGCAGGAACGCGTTCGTCACCGCGGCGATGATCTCGAGCCGCAGGTATCCGAAGGTGCGGTCGTTGGTGGGCGCCCGACCGGCGAACCAGATCGCGAGCAGCGCCAGGCCGATCCCCGACACGTCCGTGAGCATGTGCCCGGCGTCGGCGAGGAGGGCCAGGCTGTTCGAAGCGAACGCACCGACGGCCTCGACGACGAGGATGACGAGGCTCAGCCCGAGGACCGCGACGAGCCGGTCGCGGTTCGCGGCCGCGGCCGAACCGAGCGCGTGCGACATCAGACGACCTCGGCCACGTGGGTCACGGCACCGAGCACGAGGTCGCGCAGATGCGCATCCACCAGGCGGTAGTAGGCGATCCGTCCGACCTTCCGACGCTCGACGGCGCCGCGCTCGCGGAGGAATCGCAGCTGGTGCGACAGCGCCGACACGCTCATCCCGAGGACGAGGGCGATGTCACAGACGCAGAGATCGTTCGGGCTGATCGCCAGGAGATGGACGATCCGGGCCCGCGATGGGTCGGCGAGGGTCGCGAACAGGTCGCCGACCGCCCGCGCCCCGTCGCTGCCCAGCGAGCGCCCCAGCATCGGGGCGATCACGTCGGGATGGATGCACTCGGTCGAGCAGGCGTCGGCGTCGATCTCGGACGCGAACAGTTGAGCCATGACTCAAGTGTACTGCAGGATCCTGCGCCTACCGGACGGCTTCGACGCGTCTCGGTCCATGGGTCCTGCCCGCCGACGCGACGGCTGGCGGCATCCACGGAGTGGTCTTCAGGCCGCTACGATCTCCACGAGGAGCCCACCGGCGCGACGCCGCTCGTGCAGCACGTCGAACCCGGCATCCCGGACCGCGCCGGTCACGTCGTGGTCGAGCCGACAGCCGCCGCTCGCTCGAGCCCACGCCGGCGCGGCCCGCCGCTGGACGGAGGCGACCGCCGGATGATCCGCTCTCGCGTGCTCGAGGAGTCGGATCGTGCCGCCGGGCCGCAGCACGCGGCGGCATTCGCGGAGCGTTCGATCGACGTCGCCGACCGAACACAGGACGAAGGTCGCGACGACCGTGTCGAAGGACCGGTCCGGGAACGGCAGATCCGCCGCGTCGCCCTCGTGGAGGTGGACGTCTCGATCGTGGCGGTCGGCACGCTCCCCGGCGAGCACGAGCGCCGACGCGCTGACGTCGATCGCGTGGATCGTGGCGGTCGGCGGGTAGACCCCGAAGTTCGACCCGGTCCCGACCCCGATCTCCAGGACGTCCCCGCGGGACCGACCGGCGATCCTCGCGCGCGACCGGCGGATCCCGGCCCGATCGGCGGCCCGCATCCCGAGATCGAGGAGACGAGCCGTACGCACGTCCCCGACCTGAAGGCGGGGCCGATCGGGATGGTCTGGCAGGAACCGGTTGCCGGCCAGGTTCGCCAGCTCCATGAGGATCGCCGCCGCCTTGAGCTCCTGCCGATGACGCGGGCTCAACTCCGCGGGGGGTCGCGCGCGAGGCCCGGTCACCGCCAGGTCCTGTCCGAAGGCATAGGCCGACGCCTCTGCAGACGAGAGCTCGTCGAGACGGAGCCCGACGTTGCGGCTCCACCGCTCGTGGACGGTCGCGCACGCCCGGCAGCGGTTGATCGAGGTGACGCCGAGCATCGCGGCCTCGCGCGTCCGCGGCGACAGGCGGCCCGGTACGAGATAGGCGGACAGGAGGTCGGGCGCGCGCCGGGCGAGCTGCGGCAGCCAACGCTGAAGGGCGCGAGCGGTGAGCCTCGGTCGATCCGGGACCGAGTGGGGCGATGGAGACCTCATGTCGTCGAGCGGCAGCCTAGCAGCATCCGGCGCCGGGGCCGGTCGACCGCCCACCTCCGTCTGCGCCGATCGTCAGCCCCCGACCCGGCGAGGGCTTCGGCGCTGGCCGGTGGCGAGAAGTCGCAGGTCGGTCGCGAGCCCGCTGCGGACGATCATGAGATGGAGAACCGCGGCCGCCACCGCCGCGAACGAGATCACGGTGTGGAGGTCGGTCCAGCCGTGCTTCGTCACGGCGAACAGCAGCAGCTGCTGCCCCGAGCGTGGGCCATCGGCCGCGAGCCACGGGACGAGCCCGCTCGCGATGACGATCGGCACCAGGCTGACCATCGTCGCGACGACGATGGCGCGCCGGTAGACGATCGCCTTCGGGCGCCTCGTCGGGCGCGGCGTGCCACGCCTCCGCCCGGTGAGGAGGAGCCGGCCATAGGCGACGACGCCGCGCCGCATCAGCGCCAGGTGGCCCACCGTGAACGCGATGGCGAGGAACGAGATCGCGACGTGGAGGTCGCTCCACCCGCCCTTCGTCGCTCCGAACAGGACGACCGACTCGGTCGCCCACCGCCCGTCGGGCGCCAGCCAGACGACGAGGCCGCTGACGGCCGACACGACCCATGTGCCGACCACCGCCAGGGCGACGACGGCGCGGACGTAGAAGATCGGCCGCGCTCGCCAGGTCGGCGCCGAGGCGACGGCCAGCAGGGTCGTGGTCATGACGGGACCTCCAAGACGAGGGGTGGGTCGCGGATCCGACCCGACTCGTCCGGAGTGTCCGGTCGGTCCGTGGACGCCAGATGGATGGGCGGTGGGGTTCGTGTGGAGAACCATGGACGGTCGTCCGACGACCGGCGTCCACGGAACGTCCACCGGGCCTCCATCGGGCATCCACCGATCATCGCGACACTCGGAGGGCATCGATCGACGACCTGAGGACCGGGAGATCCCGGCGGGCGCGATGGATCCGCGGAGACATGCCTGATGAAGAGACTCATCCTCTCGCTCGGGGCGGCAGCCCTGGTGACCCTCGTCGTCGCCGGTGTCGCGGTCGGGGTCGGCCCGCGCGCGGTCGGCGCCCATCAGGGTCAGGCCGGTGACGCCGACCCGGTCGCTGCGATCCTCGGGCTCAGCCAGACCCAGATCGACGACCTTCGCCATGACGGACTCTCGCTCGCCCAGATCGCGGAACGCCAGAAGGTGGACCCGCAGAAGCTCGTCGACGCGCTCAAGGCGCAGTGGGCCGAGCGGATCGACGCGCGGCTGGCGAACGGCGCGATCAGCGCCGGGACGGCCGCGACGCTGAAGACCCAGCTCGAGACGCGGGCCCGGGACATGGTCTACAAGGTGACCCTCGGCGGGATGCAGGGCGCCGCCGTCGGTGCGGGCCCATCGGGCTCCGGCGCCGGTGCGTCCGCGGACGGGACGACGAGCCGCGCTCGGAACGGGGCCGGGGTGCGTGCCGCGAACGGCACCGGGATCCATGCCGGATCCGGCCGCGGCTTCGGTCGCCCATAGCCTCCCTGCCATCCACGGACGGTCGGACCCCTCGCGGACCCGACCGTCCCTCTATGCTCGACCCATGGCCCGGATCCTCATCGTCGATGACGAGGCGCACATCGTGGACGTGGTTCGCGCCTACCTGGTCCGGGAGGGCTACGAGGCGACGACCGCCGCCGACGGCGATGCCGCGCTCGAGTCGGTCCGGACGCTTGCCCCGGACCTCGTCGTGCTCGACGTGATGCTCCCCCGGCGGTCCGGCTTCGACGTCCTCCGGGAGCTGCGCGCGACCGGATTCGGGGGCGCCGTGATCATGCTCACCGCCCGGGACGATGTCATCGACCGGGTGGCGGCGCTCGAGATCGGCGCCGACGACTACGTGACCAAGCCATTCGAGCCCCGCGAGCTCGTGGCCCGGGTCGGTGCGGTCCTCCGGAGGGTCTCGGGCCACGCGGCGAGTGGGTCGGCCCGGTCGTTCTTCGACCTGACGATCGACGCCGGCGCCCGCGAGATCGCCCGTGGCGGCGCATCGGTCGAGCTCACCCGGGTCGAGTTCGACCTGCTGGCCGCCCTGGCGGATCGACCGGGGATCGTCCTGACCCGCGAACAGCTCGGCGAGCTGGTCTTCCGCGAGGCATTCGATGCCTACGACCGGGCCATCGACAGCCACGTGAAGAACCTGCGCCGGAAGCTGGGTCCCCGTCCCGACGGCGGGCCGTACGTCGAGACGGTGCGGGGCGTGGGCTACCGGGCCGCCCGGCCGTGAGCCTGCGCCTCCGGCTCGCGGCGGCGTTCGCCCTCGTCGCGCTCATCACGGCTGCGGCGGTCGCCCTGGCGACACCGGTGATCGTCGGTCGCGGCTTCGCCCAGATCGAGACGGGAGCCACCCCCGGCCCCGGCCAGGGAAGTGGGCGCGGCCCGGGACCACTTGCCGGGATCCACGCCCAGCAGATCCAGCAGGAGACGACCGTCACCCTGATCGCGATCGCGATCGCGGCGGCGGCCGGCGCCTCGCTGCTCGGCCTCCTGCTCGCGCGCCGGATCGCCGAACCCCTCGACCGTCTCGGCGTCGCCGCCGCGGCGGTCGCCCACGGCGAGCTCGGCCGACGCTCGGGCCTCGGCGAGCGGTCCGACGAGATCGGTTCGCTCGGCCGCTCGTTCGATGCGATGGCCGACGACCTGGAGCGGGCGGAGGCGGCCCGCCGGCGGTTCTTCCAGGACGTCGTCCACGAGCTCAAGACCCCCCTCGCGGTCATCGATGCCACCACCGTGGCCGTCCTCGACGGCGTCTACGACCACGACGACCGGCATCTCCTGACGATCCGCGACCAGTCCCGCCTGCTCGCCCGGATCGTCGACGACCTGCGGACCATCGGACTCGCCGAGTCGGGCGACCTGCCGCTCCGGGTCTCGTCCATCGCCCTCGACGACCTCGCGGGGGGCTCGGTCAGGGCGTTCACCGCCCGGGCGGAGGCGGCGGGCATCGCCCTGGGTCTCCAGGTGCCGTCCGGACTGGTCGTCCGGGGCGACGTCGATCGGCTCAGCCAGGCACTCGGCGCCCTGCTCGACAACGCGATCCGGCACACGCCGGATGGCGGCTCGGTTGCGGTCGAGGCCGGCCGCGTCGGGCCGAGGGTCCGGCTCGCGGTCCGGGACACCGGGCCCGGGATCGCTCCTGAGGACCTGCCCCATCTCTTCGACCGCTTCTACCAGGCGGACCCCGCCCGCGATCGTTCCGCCGGCACGACCGGCCTGGGACTGGCCATCGTCCGTGCCCTCGTCAGTGCCCACGGAGGAACGACCGGCGCCGAGAACCTTGCCGGGGGCGGCGGCGCCCGCTTCTGGATGGACCTCGATCCGGCCGGGCCGGCGGCCGGGCCGCCGGGACCCTGACCCGGCCGGCGACGCCGGCGACTCCGCGAGGCCGATGTATCCATCGCCGACGGTATCTCGTCCTTCGGATAGAAGGGACAGTCGCCCTTCGGGATCACGAGGAGATCGAGATGAAGTTCCCGACCAACGAGGCGCCGGTGGATCGCGTCATCAGGATCGTGCTGGGGATCGGCCTCGGGGGCCTGGCCCTGGCCGGTACGGTCAGCGCCCCGCTGCTCTACGTCGTCTGGGTCGTGGCGGCGATCGCCCTCGTCACGGGTATCGTTGGCTTCTGCCCGCTGTACGCGCTGCTCCGGGTCAGCACGAAGCGGACCGCACGCTGATCGGTCACGATCGAAGGCAGGATGACGGTGGAGGCCCGCCCGACCGAGACGACCGCCGACGAGCGCGCCGGGGGCGACGGGTTCGCCGGCGCGCTCTCGGCTGAGCTCCCACGGCTCGTCCGGCTGGCCACCCGCCTGGTCCGCGACCCGGACCAGGCCGAGGATTGCGCCCAGGAGACGATCGTCGGCGCCTGGCGTCGGCGGGACCAGCTGCGCGACCCCGCCGCGCTGTCCGCCTGGCTCCGACGGAGCCTGGTCAACCGGGTCATCGATCGCGCTCGCGTCCACCGCGACGAGCTGGACATCGACGCCGTCGAGGCGGACTGGCACGACGATCGCTACTCGGTCGCGCCCGAACGGGTCCTGGAGCGCGCCGAGCTGCGCGACGAGCTGGAGGACGCCCTCGCCCGCCTGCCGGTCATCTATCGGGTCCCGGTCGTGCTCCACGACGTGTTCGGCTGGACCTCGGTCGAGATCGCAGGCGCCATGGATACCGGGCTGGCGGCGACGAAGCAACGACTGCGGAGGGGTCGGATGATGATGGTGAGCGCGCTCGCCGAGGGCGACGAACGCCGCCGGGCGAGCCTCGCTCAGCCCCTGCGCTGCTGGCGCGCTCGACGACACGTCTCGGCCTACCTCGACGAGGAGCTCGATGCCGGCACGCGCTCGGCGGTCGAGGCCCACCTCGAGGCCTGTCCGACCTGTCCGCCCCTGTATGCCGGGCTCGTCGGGGTGAAGGCGGGCCTCGGCGGTCTGCGGGACCCCGACACCGTCGTCGAGGAGGCGATCGCCGGGCGGATCCGGGCCCATCTCGACGCGCAACCGGGTCGGGCGCGGTCATGAGCCAGGGACCCCCCGAGCCGGGTGAGCTCCGCCCGAGCCGCGCCGCGATGTGGGACGAGCGACACGCGGCCGGGGATCCGATCGAGTCGCCGGACCCCGATCCGACCCTGGCCGACGAGGTCGCTGCGCTGATCCCCGGGAGGGCACTCGACCTCGGCACCGGTGACGGCCGGAACGCCGTCTGGCTTGCCCGGCACGGCTGGCGGGTGACGGCGGTCGATTTCTCGGCGGTCGCCCTGGAACGCGGCCGGGCGCTGGCGGCGAGCGCGGGGGTCGAGGTCGACTGGCTGCGCGCGGACCTCCTCGACTGGGCACCGCCGGGCGGGTCGTTCGACCTCGTCGCCCTGTTCTTCATCCACCTGCCGGTCGAGGAACGCCGACGCATCTACGCGCGGGCGGCGGCGGCCGTGGCGGAGGGCGGCTCCCTCCTCGTCGTGGGCCACGACCGCTCGAACCTGACCGACGGCGCCGGCGGTCCGCAGGACCCTGATGTCCTGTTCACGCCGGACGAGATCGTGAGCGATCTTCCCGACGGATTCCGGGTCGAGCGAGCCGACGTCGTCCGGCGTCCGGGGGCCGGCGACCGGGGTCCGATCGACGCCGTCGTTCACGGCGTTCGGCGAGCCGAAGCGGACCCGCCCGGGTCCTGGTAGGGGAGCCTGGATTCGAACCAGGGACCGGCCGTGTATAAGACGGCTGCTCTAACCGGACTGAGCTACTCCCCCGCCGCGACCGATGCTAGCACCGACCGTGCGACGGACCGTGACCCGACGATCCGCTCAGGGCAGCGGCGAGCCGACGGCGAAGACCGTCCGCCAGTGGACGAGGCGGACCGCGACGAGGACGCCGAGCGCAGCCAGGACGAGGATCGCCGCGGCGGCGACGGACGCGTCGAGGCTCGACTGGAACTCGGCGTAAACGACGAGCGGCAGGGTCTGGGTCAGACCCTGGATGCTCCCGGCGAACATGATCGTGGCCCCGAACTCGCCCATCGCGCGGGCCCAGCTCAGGACGAGCCCGGACGTGAGCGCGGCCCCGGCCAGGGGTACGGTGATCCGCCGGACGACCGCCCATTCGTCGCCCCCGTCGACCCGCGCCGCATCCTCGAGGTCCGGGTCGACCCCGACGAAGCCGGAGCGGGCGGCCCGGATGAAGAACGGCGCCGACACGAACGTCTGGGCCAGGATGACTGCCGCGGTCGTGAACGGCAGCTCGACCCCAAGGGCGCCAAGGGGCTCGCCCAGGAGGCCGCGTCGCCCGACAGCCAGGAGGAGGGCAAGCCCGGCGACCGAGGGCGGCAGGACGATCGGCAGGTCGACGATCGCCTCGACGAGGGGCGAACCCGTGAACCTGCGCCGGGCGAGCACGAAGGCGAGCGGCGTCCCGAGGATGATGGTGATGGCCAGGCTGACCGTGGTCGTCACGAGGCTGAGCCGCAGGGCATCGGCGACCGCCGGCGTGGTCAGGGCTCCGACCAGGGCTCCGCTGAGGACGGCCCTGCCGAGCAGCGCGACGACCGGCAGGGCCAGCAGCCCGACGGCGATCGCCGCCACGACGATGACCGGGGCGGGGATGGACTGCGCCGACCTGCCACCCGCTCCGCGTGGCGGCCGTCGCGGACCGGTCCCGCTGGCCGCTCGGCTCGTCATCGATCGACCGCTGCTGCGCTCACGATGGCGGGAGGAAGCCGTGCTTCGCCAGGATCGCCTGGCCGTCCGGCCCGGCCAGCCAGCTGACCAACGACGCAGCGGCCTCCGCGTTTCTGGAGGCCCGGATCGCGACGGCCCCGTACGTCGCCGGCACGTTGGCGGTGTCCGGCACCGGGACGGACGTGACCGTGGAAGCGTCCCGGGCGTCGGTCACGTAGACGATCGCGGCGTCGCCCTCGCCCAGCTCGATCTTCGAGGTGACGGCCGCCACGTTGTCCTCCCGGGAGACGATGTTCGCCTCGACCCTCGCGGCGTAGTCGGCCGGGTAACCGCCCTGCATGGCCAGGTTCGCGATCAGCCGCTCGGCGTATTTGGTGATCGGGACGTCGGGACCCGCGGCGACCACCTTGACGCCTGCCTTCGCCAGGTCGGCCGGGCCGGTGATGCCGGCCGGGTTCGCGGCCGGGACGATGACCGTCAGCGCATTGCGGGCGAACGGGGTGACCGGTCCCGTCGCGAGGCCGCCGTCGACCAGATCCTGCGGGTTCCTGGTGTCGGCGGACGCGAAGACGTCGGCCGGCGCGCCCTGCTCGATCTGGGCCTCGAGGACACTCGACCCGTCGAAGGACATCGTCAGGGTGACCCCCGGGTGGGCGGCCTCGTACGCCGCCTTGATGTCGGCGAAGGACGTCTTCAGCGAGGCGGCGGCGTAGACCGTCAGACCGACCGCGGCGGGTACGCTCGGCGCGGTCCGCGGCGCCGCCGTCGGTCCTGCCGTGCTCGCGATGGATGGCTCGGCGTTCGAGCCGACGGCCGCGCAGGCCGCGACGACGAGGACCACCGGAAGGAGCAGCGCGAGTCGCCTCGGCGCAGGCATCATGTGCGCCCGCCGCTAGCCTGCCGGGATCTCGACGATCACCTGGGTCGCCTTGACCACGCAGACGGCCTCGGAGCCGACCTCGATGCCCAGGTCGTCGACCGCCTCCGCGGTCATCAGGCTGACGAGGCGGTGCGGCCCGGCCATCACCTCGACCACGGCCACGACCGCATCGCGCTCGATCCTGGTGACGATCCCGGCGAACCGGTTGCGTGCCGACTGGGCGACGATGGGGCGATCGCTCGTCGTCCGCCGGCGCTCGGCCAGCAGCCGACTGACCTCGGCGACCGGGACGAGCCGCTGGCCGCCGGCCGTACGGACCGTCCCGAGGCGACCGTCGGCCTCCCATCGGCGAAGCGTGTCGACGCCCACCCCGAGCAGCTCGGCGGCCACGCCGATCCGGAGATGATCCTGGGTGTCTCGGGATGCCATGCCACGTATTAGGACATGGCGAACGAGGATTGTCTAGGTATGTCGGGCGAGGGACCTAGTCCTGGCTGCCGAAGAGGCGACCCGTGAGCGCGCGCAGCCGGAACGGGCGACCCTGGAGCTGGCTCTGGTCGTGCCCGTTCGAGGACCCGTCGAAGCCCGCCGCGCCGACGATCCGCGCCGCCAGCTCCTGCTCCTCGGGGGTCCGCAGGGTCTCCAGCGGGAGATCGTCGGGGTCGACGGGGCGCTCGACCTCGTCGACGGGTCGGATCGGTCGGGCGTAGGCCGGCGCGCCGTACAGTTTCGGCAGCGCGACGTGATGCTCTTCGGAGGACACGCGCAACCTCGAGATCCACCGGGCCGTCGACAGGCGGCCCGGGCCAGATGATAGCCCTGGAACTGTAGCGCGGAATGGTACGGACGGGCTAGGCCCGGACGGACCCGGGCCCCCGGGAACTGGTGCGTCCACGCCACACCCGGCCCGATCGGCGGCGCCGCGGACCGGTCGGGCGACCGGCGCTCAGGTCAGCAGGGGCAGCAGGACCTGACCCTCCACGACCAGGATGAGGTAGGCGATCGGCACCGCGGCGAAGAACCCGAGGGCCGCGCTCCAGCCGCTGCGGGTCCGCCCGGCGCCGGACGGACCCGGTTGCGGGACGATCAGGTACGTGACGATCGTCCCGACCGCCAGGACCATGCCCACGAACACCACGACCGCGAACGGTCGAAGGTCGCCGCCGGGCAGCGCGACGCCCCGGGTGAGCGCCACGTCGTAGGCGAGATAGAGCAGGCCGAGCCCGATGGCCACGATGAGCGGGCTGAGGACCGCCCGGACGACGGGTCGGGGCGCCTTGCGGAACTGGCGCCAACGGACCTCCACGAACCCGCGCCTGCGCACGGGCGGACGGGTCGCCACGTCAGTCCTGGCCCAGGATCGCCAGGAGCTGACGCGGTGGCAGGGTCTCCGGGCTGTGTCCGGCGAGAAGCTCCACCCCGGCCGCGAACCGCTCGAGCTCGCTCTCGCTGTTGAAGAAGCCGATCCCGATCCGGAGCGCGTCGAGCTCCGGGACGGTCCCGAGGATGGCGAAGGTCCGCTTCGCCAGCTCCTCGCCGGCCACATCGGCCGGCCAGCCGCGGAGCCGGAAGGCCAGGAGCGTCGCCATCCGGTCGGGCGGCGTGAGGACCTCGACGCCGTCGATGGCCGACAGCCGAGCGGCCGCGGATCGGGCCAGCCGACCGGCCCGGTGATGGATCCACTCCCAGCCCACGTACATCGAGAGCCAGGCGACGCTCCGGGCGAGACCCACGATCGAAGGCCGGTGATGGCTCGGCGCGTCGAAGATGCCCCGTGCCCGCTCGACGATCGCCGGGCCGAGGTGGAGCGCGGCGATCCCGTCCGGTCCCAGGAGCCAGCGCTCGGCCGGGATCGCGTAGACGTCGGCCCCGAGGCTCGTAAGGTCGACCGGGATCGCCCCGAACGCCTGACCACCATCGACCGCGACGAGCGCACCGCGAGCGTGGACCAGCTCGGCGATCCGGGCGATCGGCCGGACCGTGCCGGTGGTCGGTGCGACGTGCTCGATCCAGACGAGCCGGGTCCCGGGGGCGAGCGTCGCCTCCAGCGCGATCGATGTCCGGTCGTCGTCGCCATCGCCGTCGATGTCGACCGTGACGAGATCCACGCCGGACCGCTCGCGGAGGCCATCGAGCGCGGCCGGGGCCCCGGCGCGATCCGGCCCGACGGTCACGACCCGGTCGCCGGGCCGCCAATCGATGAGGCGGACCGCCAGGTCCAGCGCGTCGGTCGTCGAATGGGCGAGGACGATCGCGGCGGGATCCGCCACGCCGACGGCGGCCACGGCCGCCCGCGCCTCGTCCATCCGCTGGAGCGTCTCGAGGTGGTACTCGGGCGACCCCCGGCCGAAGGCGAGCTCCCACTCGGCCAGCTCGTTCATCGCCCGGTGGACCTCGGCCGGGAGCGGGCCGTGCGACGGCGTGTCGAGGTAGATCCCGGCGGAGGTCGCCGGAAGGGCGGCACGGACCGCGGCGAGCTTCTCGTCGTCGGGCAGGAAGGGGGTCACCACGGGCTCGTATGATACGGGTCGGATGCGTGCCTTCCCCCGACCCGAGCTCCTCGCCAGCGTCGAGTGGCTGGCCGAGAACCTCGGCCGGCCCGAGGTCCGGGTCGCCGACGTCCGATGGAGACCCGACGGGACCGGCCGGGCCGCCCACGCCGCGGGCCACATCCCCGGCGCGGTCTACCTCGACTGGGCCAGCGAGCTCGTGGACCCCGACGACGAGAGCCCGCTCTTCCTCCTCGCCGGCCCGGACCAGATCGCGGCCAGCCTGGGTCGGGCGGGGATCGGCAACGGGACGACCGTCGTGCTCTACGACGACACCGCCGCCCTCTTCGCCGCCCGGACCTGGTGGAGTCTCCGGGCCTACGGCCAGGAGTCGATCCGGATCCTCGACGGCGGGATCGACGGGTGGGTCGCGGCCGGTCACGAGCTCTCGAATGCGATCCTGCCCCCCGCCCCGGCCACCTACCTGCCCAGGGCGCAGCCCAGGATGCGGGTGACCACGACCGACGTCCGGGGGCTCCTCGGATCGCCCGACGTGCTCCTCCTCGACGCCCGGTCCCCCGCCGAGTACCGCGGCTGGGAGGGCAACACCCGACGGCTCGGCCATATCCCCGGTGCGGTCAGCGTCCCGGTCGCGGCGACCACGGATCCCGGCAGCGGCCGCTTCCGGTCAGGCGACGAGCTCCGCGACATCCTCCTCAAGGCCAACGTCACCCGGGGACGCCGGCTCGTCTGCTACGACGGCTCGGGGGTCGCCGCGGCGAAGCTCGCCTTCGTCCTCACCCTCCTGGGTCACGACGACGTGGCCGTCTACGACGGCGGCTGGGCCGAGTGGGGCGACCGCCTGGACCTGCCGGTGGACGTCTAGCGCGAGCGGTCCTCGTCGCCGATGAGCTCGGAGCCGCCGATCCAGCCGGCGTCGTCGCGGGGGACTGGGCGGCCCGCGATCTCCGACTCGCCGACGAGCCTCGAGCGATCAGCGGCCTCCGACTCGCCGATCATCGTCGGGGTCCGCGTCGGCTCGGCGTTCGACCCGCTATCGAGGCCCGCCCACGGATCCACGACCCGGTGCGGGGCCAGGACCTGGGTCCGGCCGTGGTTGACCGCGACCATCGTGGCCGTCTGGCGCGCCTCGGCGACCGAGTCGGACCAGAAGGTCGCCTCCGTGACCGGGATGAACCGTCCGGTGAGCTCGGCGAGCGCCGTGCCGAGGTTCCGCTCGGGCAGGAGGTGGATCCGACCGGTGATCCGGAACGGCGGAAGCGTGATCATCGCCATCTCGGAGACCTTCGGCATGCGGAGCTCGGCGGCCGGCTCGACGATGTCGTTGGCGACCGCGAAGAGGACCGTGGCCAGGTTCACCTGGGCGTACTCGGCACGCTCGGCCAGCGCCCGTGATCCGTACTCGTCCAGGGTGACGTCGCGCAGGACGAGGAACTCGTGCTCGGCGTGGTTGAGGATGTCGCTGACCCGGCGCTCGCGAGTGTCGACCGTGCCGCGAACGATGAAGGAGTCCGTGTAGAGGGTCAGGGCGATCGGCGTCGTCTGGTTGAACATGGCGACAGGATACCCTCCGCCGCTCGCGCCGCGACGGCTCCGCTCAGCCCTTCACCGGACCATCGGCGCGCGCGGTCACCAGGTGCTCGGGCCCGTGCTGGAGACCGCGCCAGATGGCCTCCACCCCGGCCACCGTGTCGATCTCGTCGGGGCGCTTGTCGAGGCGCAGCCGGGCGATCCGCGGGAAGCGCAGGGAGAACCCCGAGCGGTGCCGCGACGAGCGGACGATGACGTCGAAGGCGACCTCGACCACCACCGTCGGCTCGACCGTCCGGTAGCGCCCGAACCGCTCCAGGGTGTGGGTCTCGAACCAGGCCGTCATCTCGGCGATCTCCGCGTCGGTCAGGCCGCTGTAGGCCTTGCCGATCGTGACCAGCCGATCCTCGGCTTCATCCCGGACGGCGAAGGTGTAGTCGGAGAGGACCCCGTGACGCTTGCCGTGACCGACCTCGACGCCGATCACGACGCAATCCAGCGTGGCCAGGGCCTTCTTCATCTTCAGCCAGCCCAGGCCGCGGCGGCCCGGCGAGTAGCGGCTTCCGGGGTCCTTGACCATGAGCCCCTCGTTGTTCCGGCCCCGGGCATCGGCGAACGCGCGCTCGAGGTCGTCGACCGATCCGACCGAAGCGAGGTGGGACAGGGCGAACCCCCCGCCATCGCCCACGAGGGGCAGGCCCAGCGACTCGAGCCGCTGCCGCCGCTCGCGGAGCGGCCGGTCGAGAGAGGGGTCGGCGGTCCCGCCCCGTGGGCCGAGCGCGAGGACATCGAAGGCGACGAAGACGACCGGGACCTCGGCCCGGATCGCCGCCGACGGTGCCTTCCGTCCGAGCCGCTTCTGGAGCGAGACGAAGGGCAGCACCGCCCCATCGCGGTAGGCGAGGAGCTCGCCGTCGAGGATGCCGTCCCAGGGCAGCCCGGCGGACGCCTCCACCACCTCCGGGAACTGACCGCTCACGTCGTGGAGGTCACGACTGAACAGGCGGACCTCGCTGCCGGCCCGATGGAGCTGGGCCCGGATCCCGTCGTACTTGTCCTCCACCCAGGCCGTGGGGCCGAGTCGGTCCATGATCTCGACCGCGTCCTCGGCCGGCGAGGCGAGCATGAACTTGAGAGGGTGGAAGAGCCGGAGCCGGGCCGAGGCGAGGGCGTCGTCCCGGGCCAGGACGGCGGTCCGTCCGATGTCGCCGGTGAGCATCCCGGCCCGCTTGACGGCGTCGAGCGGCCGACCGAACGCCTCGGCGATGGCCGCCTCGAGGAGGCCCTCGCGAAGCCCGATCCGGAGCTCACCGGTCAGGATCTTGACGACGTACTTCGCGGTCAGCGGGTCGCACCGGGCGAGCAGGTCGCCGAAGGCCTGCCGCTTGGCGGCCGGACCCGACGCCGCTCCGATCGCGTCGAAGGCCGCGGCGACGTCGTGGACCGTCGGGGGCTCCCCCGCGAGCTCTCGCTCGCCGTTCCGGCGACCGAGCAGGTCGGCCACCGCCAGGCCGAGGTCGGACGAGCGGTCGTACGCCTCGCCGAGCGCACCCGCGGGCATCCCGGCGAGCGTGGTCACGGCTCCGGCGATCGAGGCCCAGCCGAGCCCCATCGATCGTCCGTCGACCTCGGCGAACGGCCGTCCGGCCAGGAATACCGCGGCGACCGGAAGGTCCTGGGCGGGGAGGTCGCGCAGGTAGGCTGCGAGCAGCCCGGTCTTCTCGGAGGTTCGCGTCGTGGCGGCGACCCGCTCGGCCACCTCGCTCCAGCGGCGCATGGCCGGGATGGTATACCTTCGTCGCCCATGCTCCATCGCGGCTGGTTCCCCGAGTCGATCACCGGCGAGCGGGTCGTCCTCCGCCGGCACGTGCCCGCGAACCTGGCCGCCTACCGGCGCTGGTACGGCGACCCCGAGGTGGCCCGCCTCATCGGCTACCGGGCCGGGCCGATGCCGGTCCCCCAGATCGATCGCTTCTTCCAGGCCCGCGTCATCGGCCCGGATGCCCTGGCCCTGGCCATCCACGTCCGGGCCAGCGAACGGCTCATCGGCACGTGCGCCTTCAGCCAGCTCGACGGCGACAACGGATCGGCCCTCTTCCACATCACGATCGGCGAGAAGGACGCCTGGGGGCAGGGCTACGGCCGGGAGGCGACCGAGCTGATGCTCGAGCACGCCTTCGCCCGCCTCCGCCTCAATCGGGTCGCGCTGTCGGTCTTCGCCTTCAACGAGCGGGCGATCCGGGCGTACGACAAGTCCGGCTTCGTCCTGGAGGGTCGATCGCGCGAGTCCATCTGGCGCGACGGTCGCTACTGGGACGAGCTCCAGATGAGCGTCCTCGAGGCCGAGTGGCAGGTTCGTCGGGACAACGGCACCACCCATCTCGCGGTGGCCGTCGACGGGGTCCCGGCCGGGCCGGGCGCGCCGCGGGACGGCTCCCACCGCGGGCGAGCCGGCGGCGCCGAGGTGGAGCCGGTGCCGCGGATCGAGCGGAGGGCGTGATCATGGCGACCAGCGGGGCCGCAGCGGATGCCGCGCGAACGGCGATCCGCGAGGCGATCGACGCCAAGGGCCACACGGTGGACAACGCCCGGCACGCGACGGAGCTCCTCGACGAGGCGTTCGCGGCGGGTTCGCTCTCCCGGACGCCGGACCTCGACCGGATGCTCGGCGACCTCGCTGTGGCGGTCGAGCAGGATGACGGCCAGAAGCTCGGTGGCAAGAGCGCCGAGGCCGCCCGGTTCATCCTCCGGGCGATCTCACGCGAGCTCGACAACGCCTGATGGGGCGACCCGCCGGATCGTGAGCCGATCGCCGATGCCGCCCGATCTCGACCCGGCCACCCAGCGCGCGCTGGCGGCCGGTCTCTACAACCACACCTGGACGCTGCTCGAGCGGGAGGACCGGACTCCCGACGATGTCGACCGGATGATCCATGCCGCCCACGCATCGCGACTCCACTGGGATGCCATCGGGCTGCCGGCGAATCGCGCCCGCGGGGAGTGGTTGTGCTCCAGGGTGTACGCGGTCCTGGGTCGGGGCGAGCCCTCCCTGTGGCATGCCCGACGAGCCCTCGCCATCCTCGACGGTGGCGGCGAAGGGATCGAGGACTGGGACCGACCGGCGGTCTACGAGGCGCTCGCCCGGGCCCATGCCGTCGCCGGCGAGCCGGTCGAGGCCGAGGCCTGGCGAACCCGGGCCCGAGAGCTCCTGGCCGAGGTCGCCGATGCCGAGGACCGGGAGCTCATCGAGGGCGACCTGGCGACGCTGCAGCTCGGCTGATCGAGGGCGATCCGGCGACACGGCCCAGCAGGCGATGTCACAGGACACGCAGTCCGCAGCCATCGCGAGTAGGGTAGACACAGCCCATCCACCGGTGACGTCGAGGTGCCCACGTGTCCGATCTCAAGCTCGGGATCCTGCTCTGGAGCCAGGCCGCCACGTGGCCGGAGATGCTCGACGCTGCGCGCCGGGTCGATCGCCTCGGCTACGACCACCTCTGGACCTGGGATCACCTCTACGCGATCTTCGGCGACCCGTACCAGCCGATCTTCGAGGGCTGGACCTCGCTCGCCGCCTGGGCGATGGCCACGGAGCGGACCCGGCTCGGGCTGCTCGTCGGGGCGAACACCTTCCGCAACCCGGGCTTGGTGGCGAAGACCGCCGCGACGCTCGACCACATCAGCGGAGGCCGGGCGATCCTCGGCCTCGGCGGCGCCTGGATGGAGCTCGAGCACCAGGCCCACGGGATCGACTTCGGGTCGGGCTTCGGCCAGCGCCTCGACTGGCTCGACGAGGCGGTCGGGGCCGCCCGGGGGCTCCTCGACGGCGGCGCCGTGACCTCCGCCCCGGGCGGGCGCTACGCCTTCGACGCCGTCCGCCATCATCCGGCGCCGATCCAGTCCCGGCTCCCGATCATGATCGGTGGCAGCGGCGAGAAGAAGACCTTGCGAACGGTCGCCCGCTACGCCGACCTGTGGAACGCGATGGGGCCGGTGGACTTCCTCGCTCACAAGGTCGACGTCCTCCGGGAGCATTGCGCCGCCGTGGGCCGGGACATCTCGGAGATCGAGTTCACCCTCGGCATCAAGGTCACGATCCGCGACAGCGAGGCCGAGGCGCGCCGGGTCCAGGAAGCGGCGATGGCCGCCAACCGGACGCCTCTGTCCGAGGTGGACGACGACGACACGTTCTGGAACGGCAGCCCCGAGCAGATCGCCGATCGGCTCCGCCCGTACCTGGCGCTCGGCTTCCGGACGGTCATCTCGGAGCAGCCGGCGCCCTACGACGTCGAGACGTTCGAGCGGTTCATCGGCGAGGTGAAGCCGCTCGTCGACGCCGGCTGAGGCCGGCCGGTGCCAGGCGTCCGACCCGGCCGGCGGGCCATCACCTACCCGACGAACCACGTCCTGGGGATCGTCCCTGACGAGCCGACGGCCGAACGGGTCGCCCACGCCCTGGTGGCGGGCGGGGTGCCGGCCGCCGACGTGACGCTCCTCGCCGGCGAGGCCGACGCCGACCGGATGGATGGGCTCGGCGAGCGCCACGGCCTGACGACCCGGCTCCTCCGCCTCGTCCAGTTCATGACGATGGACCAGATGCCGGACTTCGCCCGGTACGAGGCGGCGATCCGGGACGGCCGGGCAGTCGTCGCGGTCCACGCCACGGATCGGGACGCCGTCCTCGCCGCGCGCGACGCGCTCGCTACGGCCGGTGGCTACTTCCTGAACTACTACGGCCGCGCCTCCACCGAGGAGCTCGACCGCAACCGCGACGGCCTGCCGCCGAGCTGAGCCAGCGGAGCCGCCCCGTGCCCGAACCGCCGACCCCGGCCGCGACCGTCGAGTTCCGTCACGTCACGAAGCGCTACGCCGCCGGCGCGAGGGACGTCCCTGGTGCCGTCAACGACCTCTCGTTCGAGGTGCCGGCGGGGAAGATCTGCGTCCTCGTGGGGCCGTCCGGCTGCGGCAAGACGACGTCCCTGAAGATGGTCAACCGGCTCATCGAGCCGACCGACGGCCAGATCCTGATCGACGGCGACGATGCCGCCCGGCGCGACCCGACCGAGCTCCGGCGAGGCATCGGGTACGTCATCCAGCAGGTCGGGCTCTTCCCCCACCAGACGATCGCCGACAACGTTGCGACCGTCCCCCGCCTCCTCGGCTGGTCGACCACCCGACGGCGCGAACGGGCGGACGAGCTGCTCACCCTGGTCGGGCTCGACCCGGCGACCTACGGGCCGCGCTACCCCGGCCAGCTGTCCGGCGGCGAGCGCCAGCGGGTGGGGGTGGCCCGGGCCCTCGCCGCCGACCCGCCGATCATGCTCATGGACGAGCCGTTCGGAGCAGTCGACCCGATCGTCCGCGACCGGCTCCAGAACGAGTTCCTGCGGCTCCAGGCCGAGCTCGCGAAGACGATCCTGTTCGTGACCCACGACATCGACGAGGCGATCAAGATGGGCGACCTCGTCGCGGTCATGCAGGAGGGCGGTCGTCTCGCCCAGTTCGGGCCGCCGGCCGAGATCCTGGCCGCTCCGGCCTCGGGGTTCGTGGCCCGCTTCGTCGGCGCGGACCGGGGCCTGAAGCGGCTCTCGCTCGCGACGGTCGACGACCTGGACATCCGGCCGGCCGTCACGGCGCGGTCGGGCGAGCCGGCCGGGCCCGTCCGGGCCCGGCTCGACGCGGCCGGCGAGAGCCACCTGCTCGTCGTCGACGGCGACGACCGCCCGATCGGCTGGGTGCGGACGGACGACCTCCCGCCCGACGGTCCGGTGGACTCGGAGCGCGCGGCCGTCGAGTCGCCGCTGCTCAATCGACGGACCACCCTGAAGGACGCCCTCTCGATGCTCCTCGGGGCGGACGTCCAGGCGGGGATCGTCGTCGATGGACGGGGCCGGGTCGAAGGCCTCGTGACCGCCGCCGCGATCGCCGGCTGGTTGCACGACGCGGATGCGGCGAGGCCGGGCGGGTGAGCACCCCGTGATCGACTGGGGATGGATCGTGGACCACCTCCCGGCGATCGCCGGACGGACGGTCCAGCACCTCTACCTCACCGCGATCGCCGTCGCGGTCGGGTTCGCGATCTCGTTCGCCCTGGCCGTCTGGTCGGTCCGGCGTCGACGGGTCTACGGCCCGGTCGTCGCGATCGGCGGCATCCTCTACACGATCCCGAGCCTGGCGATGTTCGCGGCCCTCGTGCCGATCACCGGCTTCAGCCTGGTGACGGCCGAGGTCCCGCTCGTTCTGTACACGCTGCTCCTGTTCGTGCGGAGCACGGTCGCCGGTTTCGACTCGGTGCCGCCGGACGTCCTCGAGTCGGCCGACGGGATGGGCTTCCGCCGCGGCGCTCGCCTGCGCCGGGTCGAGCTCCCGCTGGCGATCCCGCTGATCGTCGCCGGGCTCCGCGTCGTGACGGTCTCGACGATCGGCCTGGTCACGATCACGGGGACGATCAGCGACGCTTACGGCGGCCTCGGGTACTTCATCCTCGAGGGCTACCACCGGTCGTTCCCGACCGAGATCTACACCGGGGCGATCCTGTCGATCCTGCTGGCGGTGGCCGCCGACTTCGTCCTCGTCGGAGCGCAGCGGCGGGCGACCCCGTGGACCGCGGCGAGGACGCCCGGATCGGGCCCGTCCGCGCCCTCGACGCCCCCGGCGCCGGCCCGGCCCGGGCTGGAGACCACATGAGTCTCATCGAGCAGACCGTCGCCTGGCTGACGGATCCCGCGAACTGGCAGGGCCCGAACGGGATCCCCACCCGGCTCGAGGAGCACGTCCTGATCTCGCTCGTCTCGATGGCGATCGCGATCGCCATCGCGATCCCGGCCGGATCCTACGTCGGCCACACCGGCCGGGGAGCCGGCCTGGCGGTGAACCTCGCCAACCTGGGTCGAGCCCTGCCATCCCTGGCCGTCATCGGGATCGTCGTGCCGATCACCCAGGCGATCGACCCCCAGGCCGGGTTCCGGGTCTACCCGACCCTCGTCGCGATGGTCGTCCTCGCCCTGCCGGTCATCCTCGTGAACACCTACACGGGGATCCGCGAGGTCGACCGCGACCTCGTCGAGGCGGCTCGCGGGATGGGTCTGCGGGAACGACAGATCTACCGGAGCGTCGAGCTCCCGCTCGGTCTCGGCGTGATCCTCGGCGGGACGCGCTCGGCGTCGGTCACGGTCATCGCCACCGCGACCCTTGGGGCGATCTTCGGGTTCGGGGGGCTCGGACGCTACCTGGTCGACGGGATCGCCCAGAACGACGACGGCCAGGTCTGGGGTGGCGTCGTGCTCGTCGCCGCTCTGGCGCTGGCGACCGAAGGGGCGCTCGCCGTCCTCCAGCGTCGGACCACGCCGCCAGGGCTCCGTCGCGACACGAACGAGCCGTCGGCAGCGCGATCCGACGTCGCGCCGGCGACGTAGCCGCCGGCAGGGCGGCTCACGACCGGGCGTTCGCGGATCCGCTGGTATAGTCCGTCGACGCCGAGCGACCCCGCCGGCGCGGAGCGGATCAGAGAGGAGAGAGACCCATGCGGCTTCCCCGCATGCTGGCTTTCGGGGCGTCGACGCTGGTGCTGCTTGGCGCCTGCTCGACGGGAGGAAGCAGCACGGCACCGTCCAGCGCGACCTCAGGCGCACCGAGCGCCCCGGCCGGCGTCGCCGCGTCGCCCATCGGCGCCGGCGCCCCGACGATCAAGGTCGGCTCGGACGGCTTCTACGAGGCCAAGATCATGGCCGAGATCTATGCCCAGGCCCTCGAGGCGCAGGGCTTCACCATCGACCGGACGGGGATCGGGATCGGTGCCCGGAAGGTCTCGGCGCCGGCTCTCGAGAGCGGCCAGATCGACCTGAAGCCGGAGTACATCGGCAGCGGGCTGGCGTTCTACGAGCCGGGCAAGCAGACCGGCGACCCGGCCGCCAACCGGACCGCCCTCCAGGGCGTCCTCGACGGCAAGGGCGGCGGGATCACCGTCCTCGACTACACCCCTGCCGTGGACACCAACGCGTTCGTCGTCCGCAAGGAGACCGCGGACGCGCTGAAGCTCACGAAGCTGAGCGACGTGGCGCCGGTCCAGGACCAGCTCAAGTGGGGCCTGGCGACCGACTGCCCCACGAACCCGGTCTGCGCCAAGGCCCTCAAGGACGCCTACGGGCTCGCCCCGAAGAACGTCACCCCGCTGTCGGCCTGCGACCAGCCGATGGTCGACGCGCTGGCCGGCAAGACGGTCGACGTCGGCGAGCTCTGCTCGACCCAGCCGGACATCATCAAGAACGGCTGGGTGACCCTGGCCGACGACAAGTCCACCCAGCCGGCCGACAACATCGCCCCCCTCGTCCGGAACGACTACCTCGCGAAGCTCGCCGACAAGACGGCCTTCGGGAAGGTCCTCGACGACGTCTCCGCGAAGATGACGACCGACGAGCTCCTCAAGCTCAACGCCCAGTTCGTCTTCGACAAGAAGGACATCGCCGTCATCGCCAAGGCCTGGCTCCAGGCGAACGGCTTCGTGAAGTAGCCGCCGCTCGAGCGCCTGGCGCTCCGGCGGCAGGATCACCCGGAGCGGGCGGAGACCGATCGAGTGTCGGTCGCCGCCCGCACCATGTGTCCGTATCGGTCCGAACGAGGCGGGTCCCCCGGCGGGCACACCGTGCACCGACACCTCACTGCCTGGACAACGGGAGTGAATGTCGCCCGGTCGCCTCCGCCGGCGTCGGGTCGTCGTTCCTGTCATACGCCCACGGTGGGGACGCTCGACGGGTCCCTGGGCTCGATCACGGGCCCGGTGGGTCTCGATGGCCGCCCCCTTGTCCCGCGGCGAGCGTGGGCTGGTGCATCTCGCCGCGGCGACGTCGGGTCGGGGCCGGCGAACGTTCGCAGCAAGAACGAATGGCAGGAATGGCCCGAAGGCGGGCCGCCGGCCGCCGGCCGCCGCCGCCGCCGGGCCTCAGCGATGCAGGCCGAGCGCCTCGATGAGTGCCGCACCGGCCGACCAAGCGTCGGGCGCGTGGGTCTCGAGCCGGCTCGATTCCGCCCGGATCCGGGCGGTGAACGACGGATCGCCGTCGGCCAGGAGCGGCGCCGCGTCGAGCCGCTCGTGACGGTCGCGCACGAACGCCGCATAGAGCTCCAAGGGCGGCGTGGCGGCCAGCACGCCCTCGACGCCTGGCTCGAAGTCCACCCGGACCATCAGCCGGGCGAAGAACGCCCCGATCTCGCCGGCCAGCGGATCGAGGCCCTGGCTGTGCCCGCTCCAGCGGACGAGCGGACCGGGTGACGCGTGCATCGTGACGGTCTCGGTCGCGTCGATCGCGACGGCCCGGATCGTCCCGCCGAAGGTGAGGAACCGGTTCTCCTCGCCCAGCCGGTCCACCACCCGGATCGTGCCCCATGACACCGTCCCCTCGAAGGGGAGGTCGGTCCGTCGGTCCAGGACCGCGATCCGGCCGCGGCCGGCGACCGGCGACCAGTAGCTCAGCTCCTCGGGATCGAAATGGCGCAGGGTGGGCGTGGCCCGAAGAGCGACGATCAGGTGGGCGCCACCGGGCGCATCGGGCCGGTCGCTCCGGATGAGGCTGAAGCCGAGGTCGGCGATGAGCCGTCGGGCGGCCTCCACCCACCGGATCGGGTCCCCGAGCGCCGCGATGTCGGCGTTCTCGCTGGCATCGGCGTCGTGGTTCATCGGGCCGGCCCGGCGAGGTCGGCGTCGGCAGACTCGAGGCCGATCTCGCCGTACCCCTCGCCGTCCATCACGCCCCGCGCGACCTCGCCGACCTCACCCGCGCTCCGCCGCCAGCCGAGCCGCAGGAACGCCACCGCGCCGCCGACCGAGGTCAGGATGAGGACCATCGCGTGGACCAGGAGGGCCAGGGCGAACGACTCGTCGCGGGGGATGCCCACCGCCGCGCCGATGGTCACCGCCGCGAGCTCGAACGTCCCGAGGTAGCCCGGACCCGAGGGGATCGCGGTGGCCAGGGCGACCCCGCTCGCGAAGAGGGCCGCCTGGCCGATCGTCAGCTCGAGACCGATCGCCTGTCCGGCGGCGGCCCAGGCGAGCAGGGTCGCCGCCCAGGCCGCGACGCTCAGGCCGAGCGCCTCGATCAGGGTGCGCGGCCGGCGGGCGACCGCGAGACCCTCGTGGAGACGGCGGGCGAGCTCCACGACCCGCGGACGGCGCTCTGCGATCGCGAGGACCCGCGCGGCACCCGGCAGCCGGCCGGCCAGGATCCCGGCCGCGAGGACGAGGACCAGCAGGCCGGTGATCGCCAGCCCGACGAGGACGGCACTGGCCACCACCCCGCGGACCTGGAGGACGAGGATCGCGACCGCCCCGACGGCCACCACGACCGCCGTGTCGACGACCCGCTCGACCACGACGGTCCCGAGGGTCGACGCCCGGCTGATCCCCTCGCGGTCACCCAGGTAGTGGCTCCGGACGAGCTCGCCGAGCCGCGCCGGCAGGACGTTGTTGGCGAGGTAGCCGACCAGCAGATAGCTCAGCATGGGCAGGAACGCCACCCGGCGGATCGGCGCCACGAGCTGCTGCCAGCGGACCGCCCGGATGAGCACGTCGATCGCCTGGAGGATCAGGGCCACGCCGATCCAGGCCGGGATCGCGGTGCGCAGGATGTCCGCGACCGAGGCCAGGTCGACCCCGCGGAGGACGAAGGCGAGCGAGCCGATCGAGATGGCGATCCCCAGGACCGCCCGAACGAGGCTGCTCGCCCCGCGGCTCACCGGCGCGATCGTGATCGCCGGGACATCAGCTTGGGCGATCTGCGCACGCGTGCCCGGTGGAGGAGGAAGCGGAGGACCACCCTCAGGGTCGACAGGCCGTAGACCACGCTCCGCTTGAACCCGACCGAGCTGGCCTCCTCGAAGTAGCGGGTGGGGACGGCGATCTCGCCGATCGGCAGGCCCCCGGCGGCGACCACCTGGGCGATGAGCTCCTGGTCGAAGACGAAGTCGTCACTGTTGAGCCCGTACGGGATCGTCTCCAGGAGCCGCCGGCTGTAGGCGCGCAGACCGGTGTGGTACTCGCTCAGGTGGAGCCCGAAGGCGGCGTTCTCCAGCCCCGTCAGGAACCGGTTGGCGACGTACTTCCAGCGGGGCATCCCACCGGCCAGGGGATCGCCCAGGAACCGGCTGCCGAGCATGAGGTCGCGCTCGCCGGCGAGGATCGGCGCGATGAGATCGGGGATCCTGGTCGCGTCGTACTGGTAGTCCGGGTGGAGCATCACGACCACATCGGCGCCCGCGGCGATCGCCGCGTCGTAGCAGGTCTTCTGGTTCCCGCCGTAGCCCCGGTTCTGACGGTGGATGATCACGTCGAGCCCGAGCTGATGGGCGACCTCGACGGTCTCGTCCCGGGAGACGTCATCGACCAGGATGATCCTGGAGACCCGGTCGTGGGGGATGTCGGCGTACGTCCGCTCCAACGTCCGGGCGGCGTTGTAGGCAGGCATCACGACGACGACCATCGGCGGACGGTCGCCGACGGGCTCGCCCGGACCGGACGGCTGGGCGACCGCCGGTCGAGATCCGGGGCCGAGGTCGGGGGAGGGCATCGCGGGTGAGGATACCCTAGACTTCCCGGTGACCATGAGCGGACCGGGCCGGCGCTGGCCTCTTGCAGCCTACGGCGGCCTGTTCATCGCGTCCGTGGCGGTGGCGTCGGCGGTGGTCCGACCCCTCGACGCAGGTTCCGTCGGACCGGACGCCGCGGCCCCGGTGATCGAGTTCCAGCGGCTGCTCGCCGGGCGTGCCGTCGAGGGGCACCTGACCCAGACCTCGAAACCGCTGTTCGACCTCGTCTACGGGGTCGCCTACTCCCTGACCGGCGACTGGCGAGCCGTCGCGTCGGTGGCGGTGATCGCCTTCGGCCTGTCCGTGGTGCTGGCAGCGATCCTCGCCAACCGGGTCGCCGGTCCGCTGAGCGCGGGGTTCGCGGCCGTCGCATTCGTCTTCTCGCCGATCCTGCTGACCGACGTCAGCCTGGCCTACGCCGTCACCTGGATGCTCCTGTTCACGCTGCTGGCCGGCCTCGCCGCCACCGCCGCGCGGCCCCGCTTCGGCCTCGCCGGCATCGCCCTGGCCCTCGCGGCCCTCGCCCGACCGGAGGCCCTGGCGATCGTCGGAACGGCGCTCGCGGCCCTCGTCGCGGCCGAGATCCTCGCCCTGGCGCGTCATCGACCGCGTCCGCCGCGCGGCGCCTACCTCGTCCTGCTCGGCCTCCTGGCGATCCCGATCCTGGCCGGCCACGACTGGCTCCTGTTCGGTGACCCGCTCTTCTGGGCGAAGACGGCCCAGCTCAACTCGGAGGGCCGGCCCGTCCGCGGCCTCGTCGGCGATGGTGAGCTGGATCGGCCACCACTTCGTGGGGCTCGCACCGCTGGCACCGCTGGCCGCTGCGGCGGCGTTCGTCCTCGCCAAGCGGCGACGATGGGTGATGCTCGTCGGGTTGACCGGGGCGATCTTCGGCGTCGCGGCGCTGTTCGTCCTCATCGGCGCCCGGGGCACGTTCCTGTCGGTCCGCTACCTCGCGCCGATCGACCTCGGGGTGCTGTTCGCGGCGGCCCTCGGCGTCTCCATCCTCGATACGCCGACGCTCCGACGTCAGCTCGGACCACGGTTCCGGCGGGGCGGTCGGGGCATCGCGCTCGCCGTCGCGGGCGGGGCCCTGGCGGGCGTGGCGGTCGCTCCCCTGTGGCCGCTCGACCAGGCCGTCCGGGTCTCGGTCGCGGACCAGGTCCGCCTCCACAGGAATGCCCGCGCCGCGATCGCGGTCGTCAGGGAGGCACTGGGTCCGACCGCGTCGTGGCGCGACCTGTCCCCCGCCGAGGCAGCCGCGGTGCCCCACCAGGTCCTGATCCCGCGCCAGCTTCGGGCCCAGGCGGTGGTCGACCTCGGCCTGCCGCTGAACGCGGTGTGGTACTCGTCACCCGGCCTCATCCGGCCGAGCGACGGGCTGCCCAGCCCGGGCACGATCATCTATCACGATCGCCTCGACGACGCCCCGCAGTCGAGGTACGCCGTCCTCGAGATCGACCAGCCGACCACGGTCGGCAAGCTCCGCCTCGTCCCGCTCCTGTCGGACCCGAAGAAGGGCGTCTGGGTGATCCGGGTCGAGGACGCCGCCACGCCCTGACCCGATCGCCGGCGCCGGCCATCGACTCCGGGGGCGGCCCTGTGGGAGGATGCGGGCAGCACCATCCTGGAGACCACGATGCTCGAGCGCCTGTTCGGAGGCAAGCCGATGGACCCGACGATCGCGGCCCGGATCCCGCCCGGCCAGTACAAGACCGACAAGTTCCCGGTCCTCCACTACGGATCGGTGCCCCGGACCGACCTCGCGGCCTGGGACTTCAGGGTCTTCGGCGCGGTCGACAGCCCGCTCGGCCTGACCTGGGACCAGTTCAAGGCCCTGCCCCGCAAGCGGGTCGAGACGGACATCCACTGCGTGACCCGCTGGACGAAGCTCGACACCGCCTGGGAGGGCGTCGCGATCCAGGAGATCCTCGGACTCGTCGGGGTGAAGTCCGAGGCGACCCACGTGCTCGCTCACTGCGAGCAGGGCTACACGGCCAACATGCCGCTGGCCGTCCTCGACGACGAGGACGTGCTGCTCGCCGACACCTTCGACGGGAAGCCGCTCGACCCGGAGCACGGCTGGCCACTCCGCCTGCTCGTCCCGAAGCGCTACTTCTGGAAGAGCGCGAAGTGGATCCGCGGCCTCGAGTTCCTCGACCACGACATCCTCGGCTTCTGGGAGCGCTACGGCTACAACAACGCCGCCGACCCCTGGAAGGAAGAGCGCTTCAGCGAGTGAGGCGAGCCCCTCGACCGGTAGGCTGGTCGGGCATCGGGAGAGACGTGGGCGAACGGAAGGTGAGGAGGAGGGTCGCTCATGGGTGAGGCGGTCGGCTAGATCCTCCCGATGGCGGTCGGCGTGGCGATCAGCCCGGTGCCGATCATCGCGGTCATCCTCATGCTCGTCAGCCGCCGGGCGAGGGTGAACGGTCCCGGGTTCGTCCTCGGCTGGCTGGTCGGGCTCGCCCTCGTCGGCATCGTCGTCATCGGGCTGGCCGGCCCCGCCGGGGCGAGCTCCGGTGGCACGCCGGCGACGTGGGTGCTCGTGCTGGAGCTGGTCCTCGGCGGGCTGCTCCTCGTCGTCGCGGCCCGTCAGTTCCGAAGCCGTCCGCAGGGGGACGAACCGGCTGCGCTGCCGAAGTGGATGGGCGCGATCGATGCCCTTCCGCCTGCCAAGGCCGTCGGTGCAGGGGTGCTGCTCGCGGCGGTCAACCCCAAGAACCTGCTGCTCTCCGTCGCCGCGGCGGCGACCATCGCCCAGACCGGGATCTCGACGGGCCAGCAGGCGGTCGCCTACCTCGTCTTCGCGATCATCGCGACGATCGGCGTGGCCGCCCCGGTCGTCATCTTCTTCGCCCTCGGGACCGGGCTCCCGCGCTCCTCGACCGGCTCAAGAACTGGATGGGCCAGAACAACGCGGTGATCATGGCGATCCTGTGCCTGATCATCGGCGTGAAGCTCATCGGTCAGGCCCTGGCCGGTCTGTCCGGCTGACGGCTCAGCGCTCAGGCGAGCAGGCCGAGCCTCACCAGGTCGGCGCGAAGCGAGCCCGGGTCCACGAACCGAAGCGCGACGAACCCGAGCCGTGCGGCGGCCTCGACGTTGGCGACGTTGTCGTCGATGAAGATCGCGCCGGTCGGCTCGATCCCATAGGTGGCGACGAGGTGTTCGAAGATCCGGGCGTCGGGTTTGACCGCCCCGAGGTCGCCCGAGATCACGATCCCATCGAACCACTCGAGGAACGCGAACCGGCGGCGAGCCTCCGGGAACGTCTCGGCCGACCAGTTGCTCAGCGCGAGGAGCCGGAGGCCTCCGCTCCGGAGCTCCGCGAGGATCGCCACGGATCCGTCGATCGACCCACCCAGCATCTCGGGCCATCGTCGGTGGTACGCCTCGATGAGCTCGCCCTGTTCGGGGTGTCGCTGGGCGAGGGTCGCGACAGCCTCGGCCCACGGTCGCCCGGCATCCTGCTCGGCATTCCATTCGGGTGTCGCGACCTCGGCGAGGAACGCCTCCATCGATGCCTCGTCGGGGAACAGTCCGCGATAGAGATGACGCGGATCCCAGTCGATGAGGACGCCACCGAGGTCGAAGACGACGACGGTCGGCGGTCGGGTCGACGGGACGGGAAGGGACATCCGAGCAAGCCTAGCGAAGGCCGAACGCTACCGTGGATGTCGGGCCGGGATGGCGAGCGGCCGCGGGGCCTGCGGGTCCCGCGGCCGTTCAGGCGTCGATCAGTACGCCTTAGCCTCGGCCGCGTTCGCGATCCAGACCTGGGGCGGCCCGTCCACCCCGCCGGCCGCCATCGCCGCCGGCAGGGACGGATCGTCGCGGAAGGCGAGGGCGCCCTCGAGGGTCGCGAACTCGTTGACGATCACGATCGAGTTCGGGTCGGTCACGTCGCGGCTGATCGTGTGGCCCGTCGCGCCGTGCTGACGGCGGACGCTCTCGTGCTCGGTGAAGACCGGGTACCAGCGGTCGTAGTCGGCCACGTGGTGCTGAACGATCACGTTGATCATCGGGGCGCCGTCCCTTCGTCTCGACTCGGCCGTTCGACCGGTCATTAGGCGCCTAACTATATGGTTCGGCCACGTATTGTCAATACCCTTATCATGTCGTCCATGGCGAAGATCCAGATGCCCGACGACTTCTACGACCAGACCCCGGACGCGAACGTGCTCGCGACCGAGGCGGTGATGAACACGATCCGGACGGCCGACATGGTGTTCGACCGGATCGGACGACTCCTCCGTCCGTTGAACGTGAGCGCCGCGGGCGGGCTCGTCCTCGGGATCCTGCGCGACCGCGGGCCGATCTCGCCGTCGGAGCTCGGCGAACGGCTGATCGTCACGCGGGCCACGGTCACCGGCCTGATCGATTCGCTCGAGGCCCGTGGGTTCGTCCGGCGATCCCCCAACCCGGACGACCGCCGGGGCCTGCTCGTCGAGATCTCGCCGGCCGGTCTGGCCGTGCTCCAGGAGCTCAGGACGGTCGTCCATCGCCATGAGAAGGCCTGGATGAGCGACCTGTCCGATGAGGACCTGCGTGGCTACATCGGATACCTGCACCGCATCCAGGACAGCCTCGTCTCCTCGGACACCTCGGACTGACGATCTCCCGTCGGGCGCGTCGCCGCCGAGCGTCCGTGATCCCGGCGTGGGGCCCCTGGGGCTCGGGGCGCCCGGTGAGCCCGTATCCTGTGCGGGCCGTGATCGATCCGCTCGCGTCCCCGTACCTGGATCCCGCCGAGATCGAGCGGGTCGTGTCGATGGACGACGTCCTCGCCCGGAACTCCGCGATCACCCGGGGCTACCACGCCCTCTCCGAGGCGGTCGCGGCGCTCGTCGGCCGGACTGATGCGAACTGGCTGACCTTCGGCCAATGGGCCAGCGCCGAGGCCCGACGGTCGATGACCGGCGAGACGATCCCCGGCCTGCTCGAGCCGCTGATCGGTCGCGACGTCGCCCGGGCGGTCGCGGACGGGAATGCGGCGGTCTTCGGGGACGTCGCCGGTCCCTTCATCCGATGGGTCGTCGCGTTCGCCGGCGATCCGGCCGCGTGCCGTGACCGGGCGCGCGCGGACGACGTGCTCGGACCCCTGTCGGAGCATCCGCAGCTTGCCGACAGCCCCGATCTCCGGCGGGCGTTCGGCGCCTACACCGACGCCCTGCTCCTGCGATCCCCGACCGATCCCGGCGCGGCGCGACGACGGGCGGCGCGGATGCTCGTCGCCAACGTCTCCATCGGCGCCCACGAGCAGCTCGTGGCCGACCCGTACGTCAGGGCCGCGATCCCGGGCGGCTCGGTGGTGGCGGTCGCGGCGACGGCACACATGGGACTGCACCTCCCGGGGATCGTCCTGCGCCTGGACCGCGACGTCCCGCGTCCGGCCTACCTGGGGGGCGCCCAGTTCCCGGAGGCGATCATGACCCTCGAGGACCCGGACGCGATCGCGCTGGCGCGCCGCTTCGGGCAGGACCTCGCGTCCGCGGGCGACAGCGACGCACCGGACTGGGAGGACTACCGCGAGCGGATGGGCTACATCTTCACGCTCCTGCGGTCGTTCCAGCAGGATCCGGCGATCTTCGCGCTGCCTCCCGACCCAGCCTAGGTCCGACCGGTCCCGGCGCGGGCGGAGGGTCGGCTCAGTTCCGCCGGAGCGCGGCCCGTCGCGGGTCGATGGTGTAGCTGCGAAGGCGCCGCTCGAGCAGGACGATCTCGCGATCGAGAAGCCGGAGGAGCTCGCGAAGACGCTCCTCGGTCGTCTCGGCCTCGAGGAGCCGTTGGCGCTTCGGCGGCTCGACCTGGACGATGCCCGAGAGCAGGTACGACAGGATCGTCGGGTCGTCCGGGATGGCGACCCGCCGGACGATCTCGTCGAGGCGCTCCGCCGCGGCGGCCGCGTCGTCCCCGGGCGAGCCCGCGTCACCCGACCCCGCGGCCTCTGGAGGGACATCGCCGGGAGCCTCCTCGGCGTCGATCTCGACCTCGACCTGGACGTCGACCTCGGCGGCATCCTCGCCGTCAATCGGCTGGAGCAGGGTCAGGTAGCGCAGGAACCGCCGGGTCACCCGGTCGGTCAGGTGGCGGGCGACGAGACGGTCGCCCACCGGCTCGTCGATGAGCTCGACCTCGCCGAGCAGGTATGGCTCACGACCGACCGTCACGGAATCGATCCGGAAGCGGCGGGTGCCGACCGCCAGGATCCGGTAGCGACCGTCCTCCAGCGCCTCAGCCTCGCGGATCTCGGCCGTCGTCCCGACCGTGGCGATGCTGGTCGACCCGCCACCGACCTCGCGACCGGCGCGGATGAGGACCACCCCGAACGGGGCCCCCGTGGCGAGGCAGGTCGAGACCAGGGCCCGGTACCGCGGCTCGAAGACGTGAAGCGGCAGGGCAACGCCCGGGCAGAGGACCGTGTGGAGGGGGAAGAGCGGCAGCTCCATGAGGGTTCGGAGTGTACGACCGGCAGCCGAGCGACCCTCGCGGGGAGCCCCTGAACGGAGAAGCCGCCGGGGCGGGCCGGCGGCTTCTCGGAGGAGGAATGGCGAGGGGGACTAGTGGGCGCAGCCCTTCGGGGCGCCGCCGTCATCGGCGGTCCGGAAGCTGGAGCCGCAACCGCAGGCCGCGACCGCGTTCGGGTTGTTCACGGTGAAGCCGGCGCCCATGAGCGTGTCGACGTAGTCGATCTCGGAGCCCTGGAGGAGGTCGATGCTCTTGCCGTCGACGTAGACCGTGACGCCGTTCGCCTTGAGGATCCGATCCTCCTCGGTGGGCGCGTCCTCGATCATCATCCCGTACTTGAAGCCCGAGCAGCCCCCGCTGTAGACGTAGACCCGGAGGCCGACGTTCGGGTTCGTCTCCTCGGCGGTGATCTCCCGCAGCTTCGACGCCGCGGCGTCGCTCAGGCTCAGGACCGTCGTCTGGGTCTCGGTGGGCTGGGTCTCGAGCATGCTGGCGGGCCTCCTCGAAGGGGCGTCATCCGGGGTGGTTCGGTTCGGCGATCAGCTCATGTCGAGCGCGTCGACCGCCATCGTACGCAGGTCAAGGAGTTTCGACAAGCACCCCGTCGAAATCCGATGGTCCGACCCCGGGAGGGCCACGAGACCTACCCCTCGACCCGCTCGACGATCGTGGCGATCCCCTGGCCGACGCCGATGCACATCGTGGCCAGGCCGTACCGACCGCCGGTCCGGGCGAGCTCGTGGACGAGCATCGTGATCAGCCGGCCGCCGCTCATCCCGAGCGGGTGGCCAAGGGCGATGGCGCCGCCGTTGACGTTGACCCGGGCCGGGTCGAGGCCGAGCTCGTCGATGCAGACGACGGACTGCGAGGCGAACGCCTCGTTGAGCTCGACGAGGTCGAGGTCGGCGACGCCGATCCCGGCGCGCTCGAGGGCCTTGCGGGTGGCCGGGACGGGACCGATGCCCATGATCGCCGGGTCCACGCCGGCGACCGCGGTCGAGACGATCCGGGCGAGCGGCCGGAGGCCGAGCGCGCGAGCCCGCGCGGCCTCGACGAGCAGGACGGCCGACGCGCCGTCGTTGATCCCCGAGGCATTGCCCGCGGTGACCGTGCCGCCGTCGCGGAACGCCGGCCGAAGCTTGGCCAGCGCCTCGGCGGTGGTGTCGGCTCGGGGATGCTCGTCGCGGGTCACGAGGATCGGGTCGCCCTTCCGCTGCGGGACCGGGACCGGGACGATCTGGCTGTCGAACCGGCCGGCCTCGATGGCCGCCACCGCCTTCTGCTGCGAGGCGAGCGCGAACGCGTCCTGGCGGGCCCGATCCACCGCCCAGCGCTCCGCGACGTTCTCCGCGGTCTCACCCATCGAGTAGGGGTGGTGGCGCTCGGCGAGCCTCGGGTTCACGAACCGCCAGCCGAGGGTGGTGTCCTGGAGCTCCCGGCTCCCGCGGTCCCAGGCGGCCTCGGGCTTGGCCATCACGTACGGCGCCCGGGTCATCGACTCGACCCCGCCGCCGATGAAGACGTCGCCGTCGCCGACCTGGATCGCGTGGGCGGCGCTGTTGATCGCCTGCAGCCCGCTGCCGCACAGGCGGTTGACGGTCAGCCCGGCCACCTCCACCGGGAACCCGGCCAGGAGCAGCGCCATCCGGGCCACGTCGCGGTTGTCCTCGCCGGCCTGGTTGGCGCAGCCGAGGATGACGTCCTCGATGAGAGCCGGATCGAGCCCGGCCCGGTCGACGACGGCCGTCAGGACGGCGGCGGCGAGGTCGTCCGGTCGGACGGAGGCGAGCGCGCCGCCGTAGCGCCCGACCGGGGTCCGGACGGCCGCGACGATCCACGGATCGCGGAGCGGACGCGTCAGGTCACGGGTCATGTCAGGGCAGCGCCTGGACCGCGGCCGTCGAGGTGGCGATGTCCGACGACTGGACGATGTAGACGGTGTCGCCCGTCACGTAGGCGACGATGGGCGCCTTCTGGGAGCCCGGGAACGTGGCCGTGGTGACCGCCTTGCCGCCCAGGGTCGTGTTCGCCAGGGTGACGTTCGGATCGGCCTGCTTGGCCACCTTCTCGATCTCGGCCTGGATCGCCGACGAGGAGATCCCCTGGAACTGGTACGCGATGATCTGGATCTGGCCGTCCTGGTCGGCACCCCCCGCGACGCAGGTCGACGCCGGGCTCGCCCCGAGGTCGGCGGTGATGGCGGTCAGGTTGTAGAGCGGGCCGGCGGCGACGCCGTAGGCCACCAGGGCGTTCGCGCCGGTCGTCACGAGGGTGATCCCGTTGACCTTCGTCGGGATCGTCGCGGTCAGGCTGTCGCTCGAGCAGAAGGCGGCGCTGGGCTGGACGCTGGCGACCGCGCCGCTGCCGGCCGGGCTGGCGGTCGTTCCGCCGCAGGCGGCGACGAGCATGGCGCCCGCGAGGGCGAGGAAGGCGAGGCGGGCACGACTGGTTCGGCGAGGTCGGAGTTCCATCGGGTCGATCCCCTGTCAGGAGCCGGCGGATGGCCGGCATCGCCGTCGATGGTACCCGAGCGCGTCGGGCCGGGATGAGGGGTGCAACCCCGACCGAGGCGTGGATGTCAGGGTTTGGGCAGCGCGGCGAGCGCGGCGGACAGGAGGTTCGGGTCGTCGGCCTTGACCAGGTAGATCGTGTCGCCGACGACGAAGGCATGGGCCGTCCCGCCGACGTCGATGCTCGAGTCGACGATCTTCGTGAGCGCGCGTCCGTCCACCGTCACGGGGGCCGCCGTGATCCGGCCCGGCTTGGCCGCCTGGTCGAAGGCCACCCACTCGGACAGGAGCTGGTCCGGCTTCGCCCCGGCCACCTGGAAGATCCCGATCTCGAAGACCGCCTTGCCGGTCGGGTCGCCGGCATCGGCGACGTTCAGGTCGTCGACGGTCTTGCCGAGGTTCTTCAGGAGCTCGTCGAGCTGCGAGCGGTTCACGTCGGAGCCGGTCTTGTAGAAGTCCGGACCCCTGATGCTCAGTCGCTCCAGGTCGATCCCACCGACCGTCGTCGGGAGGAGTGCCTCGAGTGTGGGGACGGCATGGCGGTCGATCGATGGCTCGGGGCTGTCGGTCGGTGAGGCGGCGGGCACGGCGGACCCGGGATCGGCCGAGGCCGGCGGCGCCGAGGCGACCGCGACCGGCGAGGCGTCGGCGCTCGAGATGGGACCGGCGACGCTCGTGACCGACGCGTTCCCGCAGGCAGCCACGACGAGCCCGGCGATCGACAGCGCGGCAAGGGCGACGACCGCGGACGATCGCGGTCCACGACGGAGGCTTCGGAGGATCACGGGTTCTCCAGGGACTCGCCCGCAGGCTCGGTGGGCGGCGCGGGACGCTCATGATGCGACAGTTCGCCGGACGTGTCCGGAACGCGGCCGTCGGGGGCGGGTGTCAACGCGGGGCGGCCGCCTCCAGGAGCAGCGGCGCCGGCTCGAACCGGTCCGAATCCCGCTCCTGCGCCGCGATCCGACGGAGCGCTTCGACGACCGCACCGGCCCCACCCCACCGCTCGACCTGCTCGAACGGACCGCGCGGATGGCCGGCCCCCAGGCGGAGGGCGAGGTCGATGTCCGCCTCCGATCCGACGCCCTCGCCGAGCGCCCGATACGCCTCGTTGGCGATCGCGACGACGATCCGCTCGATGGGCGGGTCGACCGCGTCCTCCTCGACCGCGCCGTCGTCGACGATGAAGGCCCCCGCGGGCCCGATCCGACGGCCATCGTCGCCGTACCAGTAGAAGCCCTCGCCGGTCTTGCGACCGAGCCGGCCGGCCTCCACGAGCCGCTCCTGGATCGGTGAGGGGCGGAATCGCGGCTCGTACCTGAACGCCTCCCAGATCCCCCGAGCCGCAGCGAGGTTCACGTCGATCCCCACGAGGTCCATGAGCTCGAACGGGCCCATCGGGAAGCCTTCGCCCCGGACCGCCGCGTCGATCCCCTCGACCGATCCGTGCCCGTCCTCGAGCAGCCGGAGCGCCTCGAGGGTGAACGGCCGGTTCACCCGGTTGACGATGAAGCCCGGGGCGTCCGCGGAGCGGACCGGCGTCTTCCCCCACCCCGACATGAGCGTCGTCGCAGCCGCCACGACGGCCGGGTCGGCTCCGGGCGGCGCCACCACCTCGACGAGCGTCATCAGCGGCGCCGGGTTGAAGAAGTGGAGACCGACGACGCGCTCGGGGTGGGTCGCTGCGGCCTCGGCGATCGCCCCGACGGACAGTGCGCTCGTATTCGTGGCGAGGATCGTGCCGGGTGGTCCGGCGGCGTCGAGCCGGGCGAAGACCCGACGCTTCAGCTCGAGGTCCTCGAGCGCCGCCTCGATCACCAGGTCCGCCTCGCGGGCGAGTGACTCGAGGTCCCGGGCCGCCACGAGCCGCTCGATGACGGCCGGCGATCCGGGCGCGCTCGCGCTGCTCGTCTCCGAGGCGAGGCGGCGCATCCGGCGGGCCAGCCCGTCGGCGATCCGGGCCCGGGCCCGATCCACCGCCGAGGGATCCACGTCGTGGAGAAGCACCCGGGCCCCGGCTTCGAGGGCGACCTGGGCGATCCCGGCGCCCATCGTGCCCGCCCCGACGATGCCCACGACGGTCGGCCCCGGACGAGGTCTGGTCGGCTCGGAACGCATGGCCGTCAGCCTACCCGCTCGGCGGAGCCCCGTCGGCTCACCAGGGCGTCGCCATCTTGCTGTCGAAGCGCCGCAACGCAGACTGTCGCGATCATGCGCGCCGCGCCCCGATGACCGCGATCCCGAGCGTCCAGTACGTCCAGAACGGCGCGTTCAGGCTGGCCTACCAGGTCGCCGGGTCGGGCGGCAAGGACCTCGTCTATCTCCTGTTCGAGACGCCGAACGTGGTGGGCAACTGGTTCGATCCGGCCCACACGTGCTGAAGGGCGTCCCGGAGCGCTGGCGGCTGCACCGGGTGGCCGGCTGACGGGCGCTGCGCCGGGCGACCGATACGCTCGGACCAACGACGCCGCGAACATCCTGAAGGGCGACCCCGGCGGCTGGGCGACCGTCCCGGCGGGAGCCTGAGCACGGTCGCGGATACCCCGCCCTAGATCGTCTTGAGGGCCTCGAACGGCTGGCGGCAGTCGGCGCAGTGGTAGATCGCCCGGCAGAGCGTCGGGCCGAACAGGTTCTCCAGCCGCGTCCGGCGTGAACCGCAGAACGGGCACGCGACCGGGACGTCGAGGCTGACCAGGCCGCCGGCGGGGACCGATCCTGGCGGCGCGATCCCCGCTTCGGCGAGGCGGGCCCGACCGGCGGCGGTGATCCGCTCGCTCGTCCAGGGCGGGTCGAAGACGAGCGCGACGTGCGGCTCGACCGTGGGCGCGACCTCGGCCAACCGCTCGAGCACGGCGGACCGGATGAGCTCCGTCGCCGGGCACGCGACGAAGGTGGGGTGAAGCTCGATGCGCAGGCGACCCTCCGTGACCTCGATCGACCCGAGGATCCCAAGCTGGCCGATGGTCACGACCGGCAGCTCCGGGTCGGGGATCGACTCGAGGACCGACCTGAGGTCCATCGCACCTACCACGTCGCGGCCGGGTCGATCCGGCGGACCGAGGTGAACTCGCGGTGGAGCCGCTCGAACTCGGGCGAATGACCCGACCGGGCGGCCTCCGGCGCGCTCGACGCAGGTGGCATGGGCAGATCGAGTCGCGCGAACGTGGGTCCGATGGCGGCCCGCCAGCGCTCGTCGAGCTCGGCGGAGCTCGCCGCCAGGATGTCGGCCATGACGAGGGCGGTCTCGCTGGGGAGGGGTGCGAGGACGGTCCCGGCATCGGGCCCGAGCCGCCCGAGGGCCTCGAGGAGCCGGCGGCGCGGCTCGCCGGCGGCTCCGGCCAGTCGCTCGAGCCAGGTCGTGACGTGCATCAGGTGATAGCGCTCCTCGCGCCGGATCTTCCCGACGAGGGCGGCCAACGGGGCGAACGAGGAATCGGCCAGCGCCTCGAGACGGACCGCGTCGGCCGTGTCGTAGAGGTAGCGCCGGGCGATCGTCTGGGCCCAGTCGCCGCGTGGATGGTCGAGCAGGCGAGCGTGGTAGTAGCCGGACGGCGGCCGGTCGTAGGCGATCGCGTCGGCGTCGCGACCGTCGGCGACGACCTCGGCCAGCAGCTCATAGAGCGCCCGGGCGTGGCCGATCTCGTCCTGGGCGATCGAGCTCATCGCCACGTCCTCCTCGAGGATCGGGGCGATCCCGGTCCACTCCGAGTCGCTGAAGCCGATGACGAACTCGTCGTCGGCCATCGCCAGGAGGAGGAGGGCCAGGGCGTTGCGGGTCGCCGGGAGCAGGTCCGCGGCGGATCCGGCGCTCATCGCTCTACCGCCGAGTGGACGGTCATCGCCGGCTCAGCCCTCCCTCGCCTTCGGCTTCGTGGTGCCGGCCTGCTCGCGGGCCGCCCCCAGCTTGTCGCGCATGACGTAGCCGCCCGGCTTCTTGAACGATCGGTCGAGCGGCGGCTGCAGGAGATCGGGATCCTCGAGCTCGTGGACGTCGGCCCGGCGGACGACCCACAGCCGGACGGACTCGCCCCGTCGGCCGTAGAGCTCCCGGGCGTAGTGGACGGCCAGGGTGGCGTCGGGGGCCATGACGCTCCCGCCGTGGCGCATGGGGTCTCCCTCCTTCTCCTGGCGGAAGACCTCCCACGGCTCGAGGACGCTCACGCCGCCGCGCCCGGCTCGGCCAGGATCGCCTCGCGGACCCAGCGGGTCTCCTCGCGGTTCAGGCGCCGGAACTCGAGCCGCTCCTGGGACATCGGGCCGTGGTTGGTGACGACCGCCCGGAGCTCGTCCCAGTCGGGCTCCGCATGCTGCCACTCGTCGGTCGTCTCGTCGTAGCGAAGCCCCGGGTCCGGGATCGTCAGCCCGAGCTCGCGGATCCGGGGGACGTAGATCGAGAGGAACTCCTGGCGGAGCTCATGCCCGGTCTTCGCCTTGATCCGCCAGTGGAGGTCGCGGTCCTTCTCGCGCGGCGTGCGCGGCCCGTGCATCTGCATGAGCGGGCCCCACCAGCGGTCGAGCGCCTCCTGGACCATCGCCCGCTGGACCGGGCTGCCGGTGGCGAGGGTCACCACGACGTCGCGCCCGTGCATGATGTGGACCGACTCCTCCCAGCAGATCTTGCGCATCGTCCGGGCGTAGGGTGCATAGCTGCTGTCCCGGAGCGCCTGCTGCGCGACGATCGCGGCCGCGTCGACCAGCCAGGCGATGACCCCGACGTCGCCCCAGCTCCGGGTCGGGTAGTGGAAGACGTTGTGGAACTTCGTCCGCCCGGCCAGCAGGTCGTCGACCATCGCCTCGCGGGGCTTGCCCAGGTCCTCGGCCACCCGGTAGAGGAGCTGAGCGTGGCCCACCTCGTCCTGGACCTTCGCGGTCAGGGCCAGCTTCCGCCGGAGGGTGGGCGCGCGCATCAGCCACTCGCGCTCGGGCAGGACCCCCATGAGCTCGCTGTTCGCGTGCATCTCGACGAAGCGCAGGACGGCCGTCCGGTAGTCGTCGGGCATCCAGTCGGTCGCCTCGACCTTGCCGCCGGCCAGGACGTGAGCCTCGAAGATCCGGTAACGCTCATCGTGCGGGACGTCGGCGGCGAAGGCGAGACGGCGTCGTTCGCCCTCGGGCAGGACCGGGGCGAGTGCCAGCGGATCGGTCATCGGGATGCGGCCTCCGTCGCGGAGGTGATGTGGTGGCCACCGATGGTAGACCCCTGCCGGGTCGCTGTCGTGGTCCGGCCGGCGGTCACCGTCCGCTGAACCGCGGCGGGCGCTTCTCGACGAAGGCGGCCAGGCCCTCGGCATGGTCCGCGGATCGCCCGGCGATCCCCTGGAGTGACGCCTCGTGGTCGAGGGCCGTCTCGAGGTCGACCTCGAGCGACCGATCGAGCGCCCGCTTCGTGAGGGCGATCGCCAGCGGCGAGCCGGCGGCAAGCTTCGTGGCGATGACCCGGGCGTGATGGACGAGATGCTCGTCCGGGACCACCTGGCTCACCAGCCCGATCCGGAGCGCCTCGGTCGCCGGCATCGGGTCGGGCAGGAGGAGGAGCTCCGCCGCGTGTGCGGCGCCGACGAGCCGGGGCAGGAACCAGCTCGCGCCGCTGTCGGGCACGAGACCGATCCGCCCGAAGGCCAGGACGAAGCTGGCGCTCTCGGCCGCGATCCGCAGGTCGCAGGCGAAGGCGAGCGACGCCCCCGCGCCGGCCGCCACGCCGTTGACCGCCGCGACGATCGGCTTGGGCAGCCGGCGCATCGCGAGGACGATCGGGTTGTAGCGCTCGCGGACCTCGACGTCGAGGGGCGTCGGGTCGGGCGCGAGGCGCTCCTTGAGGTCCTGCCCGGCACAGAACGCCCGACCGGCCCCGGTCAGGATGACCGCCCGCACGGCGTCGTCGCGAGCGGCCTCGCGGAGCGCGGCGAGGAGGTCGCGCTTGAGCGTCGCCTCGAGGCTGTTCAGGGCGTCGGGCCGGTCGAGGACCACCGTCGCGATCCCGTCCGAGACCTCCCAGCGCAGCGCGGTGAAGGTGGGTGCCGGCATCGAGCCGCCGGTCAGCCGACGAACTCGACGAGCTGGTCGCCGACGAGCTCGAAGATCCGCCGGTCGATCGGCTCGTCGGCCGCGTCGTGTCGTTCCGCGACGAACTCCCGGAAGAGCGCCCCGAACTCCAGGTCCTCCGGGCGCAGTGCCACGGCCATCAGGAGGTGTCGCTCGGGCAGGCCCACCAGGATCCGAGGCCCACCGGGCGCGGTCCCACCCGCACCCGCCAGTCCGGCAGCCAGCTGGGCGCGGGCGCCATCGAGCAGGATGCGGGCCGCGTCCAGGCCGGTCCCGGTGTCGGAGCTCAGGACATGGCGCGACCCGGAGGCCTCCTCGGTCCAGCCGGCGGTCGCCGACCATGCGCCGAGGTTGGCCAGCGCGGCCTCGTGGACGGCCTCCGGCTCGACCCCCCAGGACAGAAGGTGCTCGCCGTTGACGATCACATCGAAGCCGGTCGCGGGCAGAGCGTAGGCGACGACCAGACCGCACGGCCCGTCACCGAGGAGCGGCATCGTGTGCGCCTGGCGAGCGTTCGCCACGAGCTGGGCCCGATCCACGTCGACCAGGCGGAGCCCCTGGGTCCCGACCGGTCGGAGGACCGGGAAGAGGTTGGCCACGGCGGCCGACCAGTCGTTCTCCGGCGCGAGCGAGGCAGCCTCCGTGCTGGTCGCCAGCGGAACGTGACCGCTGACCGGCGACGTCTCGTCGATCGGCGACAGGATGTCGGGCGGTGCGTCGCGCCAGGCCGGCGCTGGCTCGTCGCCGAGCTCGCGGCCGACGTCGCCGCCACCGATGTCATCGGTCATCCTCGTCCCTCCTGTCGTCCCATCCACGTGGCCGGTCGCTTCTCCGCGAACGCAAGCATGCCTTCCTTCTGGTCGTCCGTGGCGAACAGCCCGAAGAAGGTCCGCTGCTCCAGGGCGAGCCCCTCGCCGAGCGGGAGCTCCGCGGCGGCGTTCACAGCGGCCTTCGCGGCGCGCACAGCGAGGGCCGGCATGCCGGCGATCGTCATCCCGAGCTCGAGCGCCCGGTCGAGCGTCTCCTCGGCCGGCACGACCAGGCTGACCAGCCCGAGCCGCTCCGCCTCCCGGGCGTCGATCGTCCGGCCGGTCAGGATCAGCTCCATCGCCCGGGCCTTGCCGATCGCCCGGGTCAGACGCTGGGTCCCGCCGGCCCCGGGGATCACCCCGAGCCGGATCTCCGGCTGCCCGAACCGCGCGTCATCTCCCGCGACGACGAGGTCGCAGAGCATCGCCAGCTCGCAGCCGCCCCCGAGCGCGAAGCCGCGGACGGCCGCGATGACCGGGATCCCGGTCGCCGCGAGCGTCGACCAGTGCTCGAAGCCGCCGGCCTCGGCGATCGTGGCGGGTGTCGCCCGGGCCATCGCCTTGATGTCGGCGCCGGCCGCGAACGCCTTCGTCCCCGTGCCCGTCAGGACGATGACCCGACAGTCCGGATCCGCGTCGAGTCGCGCGAAGGCATCGGCCAGTCCGCGCATGACGGCGGCATCGAGCGCGTTGAGCGCCTCGCGACGGTCGATCGTGACGAGCGCGACGCCCGGGTCCGGCTCGCCCCGCCCGAACGCGGCGGGGGCCGGGAACTCGATCCGCACGACGGCTCGCTCGGTCGGGACGGTCTGGGGCACGCCACTCCTCCGTGGTTTGCCACAGTATCCACTTCGGCGGAAGCCCCCGGATGCCGATCAGGCCCGATCGGACGGATCGAGGTCCCGCCGGAGCGCCATCCGACCACGGGACAGCCAGCTGGCGACGGTCCCTTCCGGCACGGCGAGCATCGCGGCGATCTCACGCTGGGTATAGCCGTCGACGACATTGAGCAGGAGCGCCGACCTCGTCCGGGCCTCGAGCCGCCCCAGCGCGGCCCAGAGATCCGGGTCCGAGGGATCGGTCCACGGCCTCGGCTCGACCCGTCGCACCGCGGCCAGCAGGCGCCGCCGGCCTCGGAGCTGGTTGAAGGCAAGGTGCAGCCCGATGGTGTACAGCCAGGCGCGGACATCGGTGCCATCGAACCGGTCCCACGCCCGGAAGGCCCGGAGATAGGCCTCCTGGGCGATGTCCTGGGCGTCCTCTTCGTTCCCGAGGACCATCACGAGACGTCGCACGAGGCTCGCGTAGTGCGGTCGGACCGCGGCCTCGAAGGGGGCCGGGTCGCGCCGGGTGGCCACCGACGAGCGGGAGCCGGAGGCGGCGACCACGACCCTCGCTCCGGCCAGGCTGTCGGTGGGCTTCACGGCATCGGCATCCCGATGCAGGCACCCACCGCAGTCGCTCCGAGTCGCTGGTCGACGACCATGTAGACCGTCCCGTCGATGATCGAGCCGGGGATCACGTATCCGTGGACGGGTGGCGATGCCTGCTGGGCCGACCTGCCGCCGGTCTTCGTCGAGGCGTCACCCGTCTCGATCTGCCAGACGACCTCACGGAAACCGTGGCTCGCCAGGATCCGGGCCGCTTCCGGCGGGCTCAGGCACTCCATCGTCGCGCCGGCGAGCGGCTGGCCCGGGTTCTCGATGCCCTCGGTGCCGCGGCCCAGGTTCGTGGCGATGAGGACCCCGGCCGTCGCCGTCGCCACGAACGCCAGGACGAGGATCGACGCCGCGGCGAGCGAAAGGCCGAACCGCCGTCGCCGCCCCGCTGCCGCCAGCCGGGGTGGGTCGTCCCGGCCGGGGGCACGGGCGACCATCGCCATGAGGCGGTCGTCGATCTCGCGGTCGAGGTCCTGGTCGTTCATCGTGTCCCCTTCGTCCGGGACGGGCAGCCGCAGGAGGTGCGCCGTTCGACCTCTACAACACCGGGTCGGTGCGGTTCCATGCGGGGACGATGGAGGCCGATCAGCGCCAGGCCTCGGGGACCAGGTCGGCCGCGGACTCGGTCACGAGCATGGTGGCCAGCCCCGGGGCGATCTCGCGAAGGTTCCGACCGGCCGCCCGCATCGGTTCGGAGGCGAGTCCGGCATCGAGCGCGGCGCGATCCTCGAAGTCCATCTCCGTGACCAGGACGAGGTCCGTCGCGGCGCCGAGCCCCTCGGCCACCCGCCGGCAGCGGATCGCCCGGAGACCGGGCGTCCGGGCGACCAGCGGGAGGTGCGTCTCCGCGTAGGCTCGCTCGAAGGCGGCGACCTTCTCGGGACCGCCCTCGGGGCGCCGGAAGAGCACCAGCAGCGTCGTCACACGGAGCCTCCCTCGATGTCCACCGGATGGTCGATCGCCCGCCACGAGCCGGCTGCGCTCCGACCCCGGGCGATCGCCTCGGTCGAGCGGTAGAACTCGGCGCAGGCCTCGTTGAACAGGCCCGGTCGCCTGGCCATGACCTCGTGCCCGCAGTTCGGGGCGACGAGCAGGCGGGCGTCGGGCATCTGCCGCTTGAGCCCCCAGGCATGGTCGACCGGCACGAACGGGTCGCGGTCGCCGACCGCCACGAGGACCGGAAGCTCGATCCGGTGGAGCTCGCGCGGCCCCAGCGGCGGCACGGCGGCGATATCGGCCACGATCGCCGGGAGGAGCCTGCGCCAGGTGCCCACACCCTGGACCGGATCGTGACGCCGGGACAGGATCGCCGCTCGGGCCGGGTCGTTCCGGTCGATCCACCCTGGATCCATGAGCTTGCGGGCGACGCTGAGACGCGGCTCACGCTCCGTGGTGATCCCCGCGATCACGAGGGTTCGAAGGCGCTCCGGCCAGCGGGTCGCGAAATGGAGCGCGGTCATCGCACCCATCGAGAATCCGACGAGGTGGAACGTGGCCAACCCGAGCGCATCGGCGAACGCCGCGACGTCGTCCACGAGGGTCGGCCCCGACCAGCCATCGGCGGGATCCCAGCGGGTGGTCGCGTGTCCGCGAGCGTCGGGAAGGTGGACCAGGAACGCCTTGGAGAAGAGCGGCACCTGGGCGGCGAAGTCCTCCCGTCCGGCGGAGGTGGCCCCGTGGAGCATGATCAGCGGCGGCCCGGCGCCGTGGACGTCATAGCCGATCTCGAGGCCGTTGGCGCGGACGGTCGGCACGATCGTCAGCCCTCCTGAACGCCCTCGACGTCGAGCGCCTGGGCCCGCTCGACGCGCAGGTACCGGCGCCGGTAGTAGAGGAGCGGCTGCGGATGGTGGTCCTCGTTCGCCAGCGCGTCGACCCGACCGATGAACAGGTCGTGATCCCCGACGGGATGCCAGCCGGTGACCGTGCACTCCAGCGTGGCGATCGCTCCGTCCAGGAGCGGCAGGCCGGTCGTCCCCGGCGTCCACGCCGCCCCGCAGAACGCCTCCCGGCCGGGGGTCACCGGGGCGCCGGCGAAGCAGTCCGAGAGGGCCTGCTGCCCCTCGCCGAGGATGTTCACGGCGAAGCGTCCGCTCGCGTGGATGATCGGCGTGATGAAGCGGCGCCGGTCCAGGGCCACGACGACGAGGGGCGGCTCGAGCGAGACCGAGCTGAGCGCGTTCACCGTGATGCCGGCCGGCCGGGCGGCGGCGTCGAAGCTCGTGACCACCGTCACCCCGGTGACGAAGTGGCCCATGACCTTCCGGAACGTCTCGGGGGCGACCTCCATGACGCGAGTCTAGGACGCCGGACCGCATCGGGTCGCCCGGCCGAACGGCACTTGACGGGTCGGTGGCGCCGGACCACGATCGGCGACGCGTCGTGGAGGATCACGGTGCTCGCGTCGACGAGTCGGGGGAACCGACGCTACGCGCCCCCGGCATCGCTGTGCACCCCACTCGAGGCGTCCGACGCGGTCGTGATCGCGGCCTTCACCGCCTACCGCGGCGAGCTCCTCGCCTACGCCCGAAGGCTGACCCGCGACTCCGACGTCGCCGAGGACATCGTGGCGGAGGCCTTCTGCCGCCTGACCTGCCAGGTCCACGCCGGTCGTACCCCGGAGCTCATCCGGTCGTGGCTCTATCGGGTGGTCGGGAACCTCGTGGTCAGCCGGGCCCGCCACGCCGCCGTGGCCGAGCGGGCCGAACCGCGTCTCGTGGCGGTCGGCGGCGCCGATTTGCCGGAGACCGAGCTGCTCGATCTCGAGCGGCGATCGGACCTGGCGGCCGCCCTCGACGGCCTGCCGACGGACGCCCGGCTCGGTCTCCTCCTCTGGGCCGTCGGCTTCAGCGGGCGCGAGATCGCCCTCCGGATCGGCCGAAGCGAGGCGGCGACGCGGACCTACCTCCACCGCGGTCGGCGACGAGTGCGCGCCAGACTCGAGCTCACGGCCTCGACCTGAGGCCGGCTCAGCCCTCGTCGAGCGGGTGGGTCATCTCCGCCGGATCCAGCCAGGCGTCGAACTCGGCCTCGGTCAGGTGGCCGAGATCGAGGGCGGCCACCTTGAGCGACGTCCCGTCGCGATGGGCCTTGAGCGCGATCTCCGCGGACTTCTCGTAGCCGATGTGCGGGTTCAGCGCGGTCACCAGCATGAGCGAATCATCGAGATGCTCGCGGATCCGGGGCAGGTTCGGCTCGATCCCCACCGCGCAGTGGTCGTTGAACGAGCGGATCCCCTCGGCGAGGAGCCGAGTGGCGGTCAGGACGTTGTCGAGGATGACCGGCTTGTAGACGTTCAGCTGGAAGTTGCCCTGCGACCCGGCGAAGGCGGTCGCCGCGTCGCAGCCGAAGACCTGGACCGCGACCTGGGTCAGGGCCTCGCTCTGGGTCGGGTTGATCTTGCCGGGCATGATCGACGAGCCCGGCTCGTTCTCCGGGATGAGCAGCTCGCCGATGCCGGCCCGCGGCCCGGAGGCGTACCAGCGGACATCGTTGGCGATCTTCATCGCGGCGACGGCAAGGGTCCGCAGGGCGCCCGATGTCGCGACCATCGGATCGTGGGCGGAGAGCGCCGCGAACTTGTTCGGCGCCGTCACGAACGGATGGCCGGTCTCCTCGGCGATCTTCCGGGCAGCGACCTCGCCGAACCGCGGGTGCGCGTTCAACCCGGTCCCCACCGCAGTGCCCCCGAGGGCGAGCTCGTAGAGCGCGGGCAGTGCCGCCCGGATCCCGCCGAGGGCCGCGTCCAGCTGGGCGGCCCAGCCCGAGATGAGCTGGCCGACCGTCAGCGGGGTCGCGTCCTGGAGATGCGTCCGCCCGAGCATGACCACGGTGTCGTGGGCGACGGCCTTCGCCCGGAGCGTGTCGCGCAGCATCTCGACCGCCGGGATGAGCGCTCCGGCGATCTCCTCGACGGTCGCGATGTGCATGACCGTCGGAAAGGCATCGTTCGAGGACTGCGAGCGGTTGACGTCGTCGTTCGGGTGGATCGGCTTCTTGCCCCCGCGCCCGGCGCCGGCGAGCTCGTTCGCCCGACCGGCGATGACCTCGTTCGCGTTCATGTTCGTCTGGGTCCCGGATCCCGTCTGGAAGACGACCAGGGGGAACTCGCCGTCGAGACGCCCGCTGATGACGTCCTGGGCGGCCATCGCGATGAGGTCGACCTTCTCGAGCGGCAGCTGGCCCAGCTCCAGGTTCGCCTGGGCGGCACAGAGCTTGAGCACACCGAGGGCGCGGATGACCGGCCGGCCCCAGGTGAACCGCCCGACCCCGATCCGGAAGTTGTCGGCGGAGCGCTGGGTCTGGGCGCCCCAGTACCGGTCCGCCGGGACCGGCACCTCGCCGAGGGCGTCCTTCTCGATCCGGAAGCGCTCCTCAGCAGGTCGCGTCCCGGGCTCGCCCGGCTCGTTCGGCGTCATCGTCCGAGTGTACGTCGAGCGGGGCCGGCCCACCGTGCCGACGGGGCCGCCGATCCGGGGCCGGGACGCAGTCACCAGGGCGTCGTGCCTCAGGCACAGCCGTTCGCCGTCTTCGGCGGGATGATGCCGGGCTGGCCGAGGGCGACCGGCAGCGGCCCGAGGGTCAGATGCGTGCCGTCGACGGTCAGCACGCCGTCGCCGTCGACCGTGACCCCGAACCGATCCATGCCCCGCGGCGCGGGCCCGAAGGCCTGCCCGGCGGCCTTGGTCCCGAGCCGGTCGTAGCGCGACTGGTGACATGGGCAGTGGAACCAGAAGTCGGCGAGGCACGGGTTCGGGCGGCAGCCGAGATGGGGGCACCGCTGGTACAGCGCCCGGACGTTGACCGAGCTGCCGTCGCCGGTCGGGTCGTCACCGGGCCGGAACCCGCCGACGGCCGGATCCACGACCACGATGAACGCCCGGGCGGCCTGGACGTAGACGGGGAAGCCGTGGGCGACCGGCAGCCCCGGGTTGGCCGCGACGAGCTCGGCGAGCGTCCCGATCCTGACCCTGGCGAGGGCCAGGGTGCCGCTCGGCCAGAGGAACCCGATGAAGCCGGCCGTCATCTCGGCCAGCCACAGGCCCAGGCCGGCGGCCAGCGACCCGCGGAGCAGCTGGCGACGGGAGATGCCCGTGGCGCCGTGGCCCTGCCGGAGCGCGCGGAGGACGGCTGGGGTCGAGACCGGGCTCCGACCCGGATCCGCGGGGCGAGGGTCGTCGAGGCGCCTCACGTCCTCTCCTCCAGGCGTGTCGTGGTCGTCCCGGTGGCATGCTCTATCGCAGTGCGCTATATCGCACCGTGATATATACACCCGTTCGGAAGTCGGGTCAAGCCGTCGGTAATGGGACGGATGGCCACCGGCCCACGTCCGATGAGCCCGGCGGAGCCATCAACGGACCCGATGCCGGGGGCTACAATCCGCGCCATGTCGACGCAACGCCTGTGGGATCGCGCCGCCAGCCTGCCGATCCCGACCGATGGCCGCCCACGCCCGGAGCTCGCCGCGCTCCCGGCCGATCTTCCGAGCGTGGAGACGCTGTTCACGTTCGCCCGCGACGCGGAGCTCCGCTTCGACACCCTCCGGATGCGCATCGAGGACCGGGCCTGGACGGCGAACGGTGAGCACCTGACCGTCCTGGACGTCGCCCTCCGCCACCCCGGCGAGGCGCGGGTGACGACGACCCGGCCGAGCGTCGGGGTCGCCGCCAGCTACGAGACGTGGCTCTCCGATGGCGAGACCGTCCGAACCTATTCGGCCCCCCACAAGGTGGGCACGGAGCGTCCGGTCCGGGCTGCCGTCGTCGGGCTCGAAGACCCCGACCTGCCGGGCATGGCGACCGTCTACCGGCCGCTGACGGCCCTGCCCCGGGAGGCTCTGGCCGACACGTTCATCCATCCCGCCGGCTTCTGCCAGAACGTCCTGGCCACCGGTCGGTGCTGGGTCTCGGGGAGCGCGGCGATCAACGGACGCGAGGCGGTCGTCCTCGACTGCGACCATCCGCGGACGATCGGGATCGCCGCGGACCGACCGGACCACCACCTCGAGGTGGCGTTCGACCGCGAGACCGGGAGCGATCCTCCGGCTTCGCCAGACGATCGCCGGGGGGATCACCCGTGACGCCGTCGTCGTCGACCTCGCGCCGAACGCCGTGCTCGCGCCGGCCACCTTCGAGTTCACCCTGCCGACGGACGCCACGCTCATCTACTGAGCCCGGGCGTCGACCCGAGGTCGGCCCGCGGGCGCCCGCCGGATCACCCGGACCAGGATCGTCGACCCCGCGATCGTCACGACCACGGCCCCCAGGATCGCGGCGAACACGTCGGCCGAGATCAACCCACGGGCGAGCCCGACCGAGACGAGGACGAAGCTGAACTCGCCGACCTGACCGAGGCCGACCGCCACCTGGAGGGGATCCCCGGGCAGACGGGTGACCCGGGCGAGCGCGTAGGCGACCGCCGACTTGGCGAGGACCACGAGGACCAGGGCGAGGACCAGCCAGCCGACGCCCCGGGCGAGAGCGGCCGGGTCCACGAGGGTCCCGATCGTCACGAAGAAGAAGACCGCGAACACGTCCCGGAACGGGAGGAGCCGCCGACGGGCTTCGGCGGCGTCGGCGCTGTCGCTGATCGCGAGGCCGGCGATGAACGCCGCAAGGGCGATCGGGATCCCCGCGAGCAGCGCGCCGGCGCCGGCCAGGGCGAGGCCGGTCGCCACCGACACGACGAGGAACAGGTCGTGCTGACCCCGGAGCCGCAACAGGGCCATCGGCAGGAGCCGCGCCGCACCGAAGGTCAGGATCGCGAAGGCGAGCAACCCGACGACCGACTCGCCGGGCGGCCGACCGGCGCCGAGGAGCGCGAGCAGGATGACGGCGATCGTGACACCGACGACGTCCTGGAGGACGCCCCAGCCGACGAGGACCCGGTCGGTATCGGGGTCCGTCGTCCGGCGTCGGCTCCGGGTGATGTTGACGATGACGACGCTCGACGACAGGGCGACCGACAGCCCCAGCAACGCGGCGGCCTCCGGGGCCAGCCCCGCGATCGCGAACACCCCGGTCGCCACGATCATCGTCACGAGCGTCTGGGCCGGGGCGACCCACAGGAGCGAGCCGTGCTCCCGGCGGATCCGGGCGAGGTCGACCTCGATCCCGACCTCGAAGAGGAGCAGGACGACGCCGACGTCGGCGAACAGGAGCAGCTGGTCGCGATCGGCGACATAGCCCGGCGTGAACGGCGACACCACGAGGCCGACCGCGAGGTAGCCGACCACCGCGGGCAGGCTCAGCCGCCGGGCGAGCCAGCCGGCGAGGGCTGCGGCCAGAAGGATCGTCCCGACCTCAAGGATCGCCTGGGCGGTCGTCTCCATGCGCTGATGCTAGCTGCCCGGGCGAAGCGTCGAGCCCGGTGGAGTCGCTCCACCGGGCTCGGGTCGCAGATGCGGGAGACCGGATCAGACGATCTCGAGCTCCTGCTCGATCGCCAGCAGTTCCTCCGGGGTCCCCTGGACCTTGGGGCCCTTGAACCAGTTCTTGGCCGAGACCGCGTACCACAGCGCGGCACCGCCGAGGACGACGAGGAAGACGACTGGCGTGTAGTTGAAGCTCTGGATCGTGATCGGGAAGGCCTGGGGGAGCATGAACAGGATGAAGATGAACACGACCCAGATCGTGGCCACGATCCCGATCGGCCGGCTCCAGCGACCGAGGGTCCACGGGCCCTCCTCGAACTTCTTGCCTGCCAGCAGCCGAAGGAAGACCGGGGTGATGTACGCGACGTACAACCCGATGACGGCGATCGAGGTGATCGCGAAGTACGCGACCGGGCTGTACAGGTACGGCAGACCGAGGACGAAGGCGCCGACGGCGGCCAACCAGATGGAGTTCGTGGGGGTCCGGGTCCGGTGGTTGATCCGGTGCCAGAACGAGCTGGCCGGGACCGCGCCGTCCCGCGCGAACGCGTAGATCATCCGCGAGTTCGCCGTCACGGACGACATGCCGCAGTAGAACTGGGCGCCGATGACGATGAGCAGGACGAACAGGCCGAGCTGTTGACCCACCGCGTCGATCCAGATCTGGACCGGCGGGACGCCCGTCGCGGACTGGAGGGCATGGGTATAGCCGTCGACCATCGAGCCGTCCGCCCCGGTGAAGACCTTTTCCGGAGTGATGCCGACGTTCATCGCCACGAGGAGGATGAACCCGGCGATCACCGAGATGACCACCGACCAGACGATCCCGCGTGGAGCAGCGGTGTCGGCGCCGTGGGTCTCCTCGGACATGTGGGCGGACGCGTCGTAGCCGGTCAGGGTGTACTGCGCGTTCAGGAGTCCGATCAGTGCGACATAGAGAGGGATGCCCATGAACATGAGGCCGAGGCCCCCGCTCGCGTCGAAGCCGGTGTTGTTCACCGTCTCGGAGAAGACCGTGCCGAGGTCGGTCCGCGTGTGCTGATTGAGGAAGACGCAGACGACGACGATGACGGCCACACCGACGATGTGCCACCAGACGGACACATCGTTGAGGATCGTCACCAGCCGGATGCCGAACGTGTTCAGCAGGCCGTGGAGGACCAGCATCACGCCGTAGACCGCGATCGTGACCGTCGGCGTCACGGTGACCCCGAAGGCCAGGTTCAGGAACGCGGTGGTGAACAGGGCGAGACCGAAGTCGATGCCCGCCGTGACCGCGACCTGCCCGACGAGATTGAACCAGCCGACGAACCAGCTCCACTTGGCGGCGCTCCGGCCCGACTCGGGCGCGAGCTTGGCCGCCCAGTAGTAGAGGCCGCCCGCGGTCGGGTAGCTCGAGGCGACCTCAGCCATGCCCAGGGCGACCAGGGTCACGAAGAACCCGACGAAGAGCCAGCCGAGGGTCATGACGGCCGGGCCGCCGACATTCATCGCGAAGCCGAACAGCGTCAGGCAGCCGGACAGGATGGAGATGATCGTGAACGAGACGGCGAAGTTGGAGAACGTCCGCATCCCCCGGCGGAGCTCTTGGGCGTAGCCCAGCTTGTGGAGCTGTTCTGTGTCCCGGGATGACGGCGAGCCGCCCGACGATTGATCCACGCTCCGAACCCTCCTGCGCAGCGTACGATAGGGAACCCGTCGTATTAGGCGGGTCGCATATGTGCATGTCAAGGACGAATATCGTCGGATATCGACGCGGTCGGCGCGAATATCGTGATCCGAGGAGGACCGACGTGGGTGATCGGCTTGCCGGCAAGGTCTGCATCGTGACGGGCGCTGGGTCCGGGATCGGTCGTGCGTCGGCCCTCCGATTCGCGGAGGAGGGCGCCCGGGTCACCTGCGTCGACATCGACCACGATGCTGTCGAGGCGACGGTGGCCGCGATCGGCGACGCGGCCTTCGCGGCGACCGCCGATGTCTCGGTGGCCGCACAGGTGAAGGCGTACACCGATGCGACCGTCGAGCGCTGGGGCGGCCTCAACGTCGTCTTCAACAACGCCGGGGTCAACCTCCCCGGGGTCTTCCACGAGGCGACCGACGAGGTGGTTGACCGGACCCTTGACGTCAACGTGAAGGGCTGCATCTATGGCTGCCGGTACGCCATCCCGTACATGCTGGCGGGCGGGGGCGGCTCGCTGATCAATACGACCTCGGTGAATGGCATCGTGGCCGAGCCGTTCCTCGCGATCTACGCCACCTCGAAGGGCGCCATCGTGATGCTGTCCAAGGGGATCGCGCTCGACTACGCGAAGCAGAACATCCGCTGCAACGCCCTCGCGCCGGGGTGGGTGGACACCCCGATCAACTACGCCCATGCCGAGATGCTCGGCGGCCTGAAGGAGGTCTACGCCACGATCGATTCCTTCCAGCCGATCGGCCGGCCGGGCGAACCCCGCGAGATCGCCAACGTGGCGCTCTTCCTTGCCTCCGACGAGTCGTCGTTCGTGACCGGTTCCGTCATCGTCGCTGATGGCGGGATGACCGCGAAGTAGAGGAGCCGAAGCTGATGGCCGCGAAGAACCACCACGCGAAGCACGCCCGACTCGAAGAGCTCGAGGCGATGGTCCGTGACGGGCAGATCGACACGCTGATCGTCGCGCTCACCGACATGCAGGGTCGGCTCATGGGCAAGCGGGTCCAGGCCCAGGCCTTCCTGAGCGGGGTCATCGACCACGGTGCCCATTTCTGCACCTACCTCCTGGGCACCGACATGGAGATGAACACCCCCGAGGGGTTCCGGCTGATGAACTGGGAGACCGGCTACGGCGACTGGATCGCCGCCCCGGTCTGGGACACGCTCCGGGTCCTGCCCTGGCTGGAGAAGACCGCCCTGGTCCTGTCCGACACCGTCGACGAGGAGACCCACACGGAGATCCCGGTCTCGCCGCGGACGATCCTCAAGCGCCAGGTCGCGGCAGCCGCTGAGCTCGGCCTCAACATCAAGGCCGGGTCGGAGTTCGAGTACTACGTCCTCAAGGACAGCTGGGACGACCAGTTCCGCAAGGGCTGGACGATCCCCGAGACGTTCGGCAACTACAACGAGGACTACCACCTCCTCCAGGCGACGAAGGCGGAGCCGCTCCACCGCCTCCTGCGCAACCAGATGACCGAGGCGCGCGTCCCGATCGAGTTCAGCAAGGGCGAGGCCGCCCCCGGCCAGCACGAGGTCAACATCCGCTACGACGAGGTCCTCGAGTCGGCCGACCGGAGCGTGATCTTCAAGCACGGCGCGAAGGAGATCGCCTACCTCAACGGCTGGGGGATCACCTTCATGTCGAAGCCGGACCATCACTGGACCGGCTCGTCGGGCCATCTCCACATGAGCGTCTGGGACCCGGCCGGCGACCGATCCCTGATGCACGACCCGGCGTCCGACCTGCCCTACGGCATGAGCGCGACGATGAGCCTGTTCCTCGGCGGGATGATGAAGCTGGTCCGGGAGCTCTCACCGTTCATCGCCCCGAACGTCAACTCCTACAAGCGCTACGCCTCGCTGAGCTGGGCGCCGGTGAACGTGGTCTGGGGTCGGGACAACCGGACGACCGGCTTCCGGGTCGTGGGCAGCGGCCAGGCGCTCCACATCGAATGCCGCTTCCCGGGCGGCGACATGAACGCCTACCTGACCTACGCCGCGATGATCGGGGCGGGCCTCTATGGGATCCGCCACGGGATCGCCGCCCCGCCCGAGTTCAAGGGCAACGGCTACATCGCGACCGGCGTCGAGCGGATGCCGCGGGCGCTCCACGAGGCGATCCGCTGCCTCGAGGCGAGTGAGGCCGCGGTGGAGATCTTCGGCGAGGACGTGGTGGCCCACTACCTGAACGCGGCCCGCGTCGAGCAGGAGACCTACGACTCGATCGTCCACCCCTGGGACCGCGAGCGGTACCTCGAGCGGTCCTGACCCGAGCGACGTCGGGGCGCTTCACGGACGAGGCTGCGGGCCGGTACCATCGCAGACCTCCGGGGGTCGTCGATGACCACGACCCCGTCCCGGGAGACCGTGAGGCCGCCGATGCGTCCAGTCTTCGCGCCGCCGCCTCCTCGCTCGACGCGCGGATCCGATGACTGACGCGCGGACGCGCAGCCGGCGGAGGAGCCCCTCGACTCCGGCCGCTGCCGAGCTCGATGAGCTGGCCATCCTCAGGGCTCGGGTCGTCGAGCTCGAGGCCGCCGAGGCCGAGCGTGCGCGCGCTCTGAGGGTCCAGGACGCGCTCTACCGGATCGCCGACACGGCGAGCGCGGTCCACGACATGGCCGAGTTCTATCCGGCCATCCACGCGATCGTCGGCGAGCTCATGTTCGCCGAGAACTTCTACATCGCGCTCTACGACGAAGAGCGCCAGATGATGAACTACCCGTACATGGTGGATCAGATGGACGAGCCCGTCGATCCCACCGCCTGGCATCGGATCGGCACGGGATGGGCTCGCGGCACGACCGCATACGTCCTCCGGACCGGAAGTCCCGCCCTGATGACGAAGGAGCGATACGAGGAGCTGATCGCGCTCGGCGAGGTCGACCGCCAGGGCGCCGAGGGCGAGGATTGGCTGGGCGTTCCGTTGCGCTCGGAGGGTCGGACGGTCGGGGTCCTGGTCGTCCAGAGCTATGAGACGGCCCATCGCTATGGCGATGCCGACGTGGACCTGCTCGCATTCGTCGGGCAGCACGTGGGAACGGCCCTCAGCCGCGTCCGGGCGATCGAGGAGACCCGCCAGCGCAATGCCGAGCTGTCGATCATCAACGAGATCGGCACCGCCCTGGCCCGCGAGCTCGACATGGCGGCGATGTACGAGCTCGTGGGCGACCGGGTCCGGGACCTGTTCCAGGCGAGCACGATGTTCATCGCCACCTACGACCCCGAGACGAACCTCATCAGCTTCCCGTACGAGATCGACCAGGGCGAACGGATCGAGAGCGAGCCGTTCGCGTTCGGTCCCGGCCTGACCTCGATCGTGGTCCGCACCGGACGACCGGTCCGGTTCGGGACCCAGGCAGAGATGCTGGAATCGGGAGCGATCATCGCGGGCGCGCTCTCGTCCTCGTGGCTCGGCGTCCCGATGATGGGTGCCGAGGGCGTGACCGGCGTCATCGCGCTCGAGAGCTACGAGTCGAACGCCTTCAGCGAGGCCGACGAGCGACTCCTGGGGACCCTGGCCACGAACCTCGGCGTGGCCCTCGAAGGCGCCCGGCTGCTCGACCAGACCCGCCAGCGCAACGCCGAGCTGGCCGTCGTCAACAGCATCCAGGCGGGCCTGGCCGCCGAGCTCGACATGCAGGCGATGTACGACCTGGTGGGCGACAAGGTCGCCGAGATCTTCGATACCCACGTCGTGGACATCGCGACCTACGATCGGGAGACGGACCTGCTCCACTTCCCCTACGGGGTCGAGCGGGGCGTCCGGCTCTACGAGGAGCCACGCCCGGCGTTCGGGTTCCGGCGGCATGTCCTGGAGACCGGCCAACCCCTCTTGATCGACGACCTCGAGCTGCAGGCGGCTGAATACGGGAACCCGCTGACCCCGATGTCCGGGGAGCAGGCGAAGTCGATCGTCTTCGCACCGCTGCTGTCCGGTGGCAAGCCGATCGGGGTGATCTCGCTCCAGAACCTCGATCGCGAGCGCGCCTTCGGCCGGGCCGATATGGACCTGCTCGCCACCCTCACTGCGAGCCTGGGCGTCGCGCTCGAGAACGCGCGCCTCATCGACGAGACCCGCCGTCGAGCCGCCGAGCTGGCGATCATCAACGAGATCGGGACGGCCCTGGCCGGCGCCCTCGAGATGACCGCGATGTACGAGCTGGTCGGCGAGCGGGTCCGGGAGCTGTTCGAGACCGGTGACCTGTTCATCGCTGCCTACGATCGCGAGACGAACCGGATCGGATTCCCGTACGAGATCGCGAACGGCGAGCGGTACCACTCCGATCCGATCGAGCTCGGGCGGGGCGTGACCTCGGTCGTGATCCAGACCGGGAAGCCGCTCCGCTTCGGCTCGATCGCCGAGGGGACCGCGCTTGGCGCGATCAACTTCGGCGGCGAGACGAACTCCTGGCTGGGGGTTCCGATGGTCGCCGCCGAGGGCGTGTTCGGCGTCATCGCGCTGGAGAGCCCCGCGACCAATGCCTTCAGCGCGGCCGACGAACGCCTCCTCGGCACCCTCGCCTCGAATCTCGCCGTAGCCCTCGAGGGCGCCCGACTGTTCGACGAGACGCGCCGCCGGGCGGCCGAGCTGGCGATCGTCAACGAGATCGGGACCGCGCTCGCCGGCGAGCTGGAGATGACCGCGATGTACGACCTGGTCGGCGATCGGGTCCGGGACCTGTTCGGCGCCCGCGAGATGTTCATCGCGACCTACGACCGCACCACGGAACTCATCACGTTCCAGTACCAGCTCGACAAGGGCGAGCGCTACGCCACCGAGCCCAGACCATTCGGGACCGGTCTGACCTCGACGGTCATCCGAACGGGGAAACCGCTCCGCTTCGGGACGGGCGAGGAGGCGGACGCCTCCGGCGCCATCAACTTCCTTGTCTCCGAGGATGGCGAGGAGACCCAGTCGTGGCTCGGCGTCCCGATGATGGGCGCCGACGGGGTCACCGGGGTCATCGCCCTCGAGAGCTACCAGCGGAACGCCTTCAGCGAGGCCGACGAACGGCTGCTCGGGACGCTCGCCTCGAACCTGGGCGTCGCCCTCGAGAGCGCGCGGTTGTTCGACGAGACCCGCCGACTCCTGGCCGAGACCGACCAGCGGGCCGCCGAGCTGGCGATCATCAACGAGATCGGGACAGCGCTCTCCGGTGAGCTCGAGATGGCGGCGATGTACGAGCTCGTCGGGGACCGCCTGCGGGACCTGTTCCCGGGCCTGGACCCATCGATCGCGGTCTACGACCGGCGGACGAACCTGATCAGCTGGCCGTACGAGATGGAGAACGGCGAACGCGTCCATATCTTCGAGCCACGCGAACTTGGTCCCGGCGTGACCTCCAGGATCATCCAGACGGCGAAGCCGGTCCGCACGGGCACGGTCGCCGAGGCCGACGCGCTCGGCGCGATCTGGATCGGGGCTCAGAACGACTCGTTCCTGGGCGTCCCGATGATCGGTCCCGACGGGGTCTTCGGCGTCATCAGCCTGTACAGCGACGAGACGAACGCGTTCAGCGAGTCGGACGAGCGCTTGCTCGGCACGCTCGCCTCGAACCTTTCGGTGGCCCTCGAGAGCGCACGTCTGTTCGAGGAGACCCGCCGGCTCCTGGCCGAGACCGACCAGCGAGCGGCCGAGCTGGCGATCATCAACGACATCGGCAGCGCACTCTCCGGCGAGCTCGAGATGGCGGCGATGTACGAGCTCGTCGGAGACAAGCTCAGGGACCTTTTCCAGACGACCGATCTGACCATCGCCCGGTATGATCGAGCATCGAACCTGATCACCTTCCCATACGAGCTCGAGGGCGGGGTTCGCCTTCACACCGACGACGAGATCGAGCTCGGCCACGGCATCACGTCGATCGTCGTGCAGACGGGCAAGCCCCTTCGGATCGGCACGAGCACCGAAGCCGACGCACTCGGTGCGGTCTGGTCGGGGGCGAGGACCGAGTCATGGCTCGGGGTCCCGATGGTCGGGTCCGAGGGCGTCTTCGGCGTCATCTCCCTGTACACGTTCAAGCCGAACGCCTACACCGAGGCCGACGAGCGACTCCTGACGACCCTCGCCTCCAACCTCGCGGTCGCCCTGCAGAGCGCCAGGCTGTTCGACGAGACGCGCCGCCTCCTGGCCGAGGCCGACCAGCGAGCGGCCGAGCTCGCGATCGTCAACGGCGTCGGCCAGGCGCTCGCTTCGCACCTGGACCTGGACGCGCTCATCGGGCAGCTCGGCGACCAGATGGTCGACACGTTCGCCGCCGACATCGCCTACGTGGCCCTCCACGATCCCGAGTCGGATCTCATCGAGTTCGCCTACTACAGCGAGGAGGGGGAGCACCCGCCCCAGTCACCGCTCACGTTCGGCGAGGGCCTGACGTCACGGATCCTCCGGTCCCACGAGCCGCTGCTCCTCAACCAGGACGCCCAGTTCGAGGCGCTCGGCACGCGCGGGGTCGGGGCCAGGGCGAGCTCGTACCTCGGCGTGCCGATCATGGTTGGCGAGACCGCCATCGGCGTGATCAGCGTCCAGAGCACCCGCGAGGTGGGCCGGTTCGGCGAGTCGGACACGCGTCTCCTGACGACCCTGGCGGCCAACGTCGGCGTCGCGATCCAGAACGCCCGCCTCTACCGCGATGCCCAACGCCGGGCGAGCGAGATGGCCGCCCTGGCCGAGGTCGCCTCCGAGGTCTCGGCGATGCTCGACGTGAGCTCCGTGCTGGACCGGATCGGCGAGCGCGCGCTGACGCTCCTCGCGGCCGACACGAGCGCCGTGTACCTCGCGGACGCGGACGGCCAGGTCTTCCGCCCGATCGTCGCGCTCGGCGAGGTCGCGGCCGAGATCCGAGAGGACACGATCCAGTTCGGCGAGGGGATCATCGGCGACCTGGCCCGACGCGGTGAGGCCGGCCTGATCAACGATGTGATGGCCGACGAACGGTCCATGCCGATCCCGGGGACCGAGCTCGTCCCGGACGAGCGGCTCATCGTCGCGCCCCTGGTCGCCCGGGGCACCGTGATCGGGATGACCGCGGTCTGGCGGTCGGCACCCGCGGACCGGTTCACCCAGGCCGACCTGGACTTCCTGGTCGGCCTCTCGCAGCAGGCGGCGATCGCGATCGAGAACGCCCGGTTGTTCGAAGAGGGGGCGGCCGCCCGGCAGGCGGCGGAGGACGCGAACCAGGCCAAGAGCACGTTCCTGGCCGCGATGAGCCACGAGATCCGGACCCCGATGAACGCGATCATCGGGATGAGCGGCCTCCTCGTGGACACGCAGCTCACCGACGAGCAGCGCGACTACGCCGAGACGATCACCACCTCCGGCGAGGCGCTCCTGACGATCATCAACGACATCCTCGACTTCTCGAAGATCGAGGCAGGGAAGATCGACCTCGAGGCGGCGCCGTTCGCGCTCGGCGCCTGCGTCGAGGGGGCGCTGGACGTCATCGCCCCGCTGGCCGCCAGGAAGGGCATCGAGCTCGCCTACGCGATCGACCCCGAGCTGCCCGCGGTCGTGGTCGGAGATAACGGGCGCCTCCGCCAGATCGTGCTCAACCTCCTGTCGAACGCCACGAAGTTCACCGAGCACGGCGAGGTCGTCCTGCGGGTCGGCGGCCATCCGGTCAAGACGGGCAAGGCGAGCGCGGGACCCGGGCGATGGGAGATCGTCATCGAGGTGAAGGACACCGGGATCGGCATCGCGGCTGACCGGATCGGCCGTCTCTTCCAGTCGTTCAGCCAGGCCGACGTCTCGATCTCGCGCAAGTACGGCGGGACCGGCCTGGGGCTGGCGATCAGCCGACGCCTGGCCGAGCTGATGGAAGGCTCGCTCGTCGCCGAGAGCAGCGGCGTCCCAGGCGAAGGGAGCGTCTTCCGCCTCACGGTCCGGGTCGAGGCGGCATCCGTGATGGACCTCGCGCCGACCCGGTCCGGCCCGCTGCCCGAGCTCGTCGGCCGGCGAGCGCTCGTGGTGGACGACAACGCGACGAATCGCCAGATCCTCGTCGCCCAGACCGCCCGCTGGGGGATCGCCAGCAGGGACACGGCCTCGCCGCTCGAGGCGCTGCGCTGGCTGGAGGAGGGCGAGACCTTCGACCTGGCGCTCATCGACCTGCTCATGCCCGAGATGGACGGATACGCCCTGGCGGAGCGGATCCGTGCCACGACGGCCGGCGCGGGGGTCCCGATCGTGGTCCTGTCGTCCGTCGGGAACCGGGACCGCGAGTCGCCGGCGATCGCGGCGTTCCTGACCAAGCCGGTGAAGCCCTCCGCGCTCCACGACGCGGTGATGACCGTCCTCCATGGCGACGGGCGGGCGCCGTCCGTGCGGATGTCCGAGCGCCCGACGGCCGACCCGGAGCTCGGGCGGCGGCACCCCCTGCGGATCCTCCTGGCCGAGGACAACGCCGTGAACCAGAAGCTGGCCGTCCGGCTCCTCGCCCAGATGGGCTACACCGCCGACATCGCCGGGAACGGCCTGGAGGCGATCGCCGCCCTGGAACGGAACGCCTACGACGTCGTCCTCATGGACGTCCAGATGCCCGAGCTGGACGGCCTCGGAGCCACTCGACGGATCCGGGCCGGGGACGGGCCCGGTCGGGATGTTCGGATCGTCGCGATGACCGCCAACGCGCTCGCGGGCGACCGCGAGATGTGCCTCGAGGCCGGCATGAACGACTACGTGTCGAAGCCGATCCGACCAGCCGAGCTCGCGGCGGCTCTTGCCGCGACCCCATCCCCAGGAGTCGCCGATGCCTGACCCGACCCTCGATCCGGCCGCCCTCGACGAGCTCATCGAGACCGTCGGCGGCGATCGCGAGTTCCTCGCCGAGCTCATCGAGACGTACCTGGGCGACAGTCCCGGGCTGTTCGACGAGCTGCGGACGGGTCTCGCCGACCGCGACGCGGCCGTGGTCCGGCGGGCCGCCCACACCCTGAAGTCGACGAGCGCGAGCTTCGGCGCGACGCGCCTCGCCGGGATCTGCCGGGGGATCGAGACGGCGGCGACGGCCGGCGAACTGGCGGACCTCGGCCCCCAGGTCGAGACCGCCGAGACCGAGTTCGAGGCCGTGTCCGCGGCGCTCCAGGCGGTGGCCGGCCAGAACGGGTCGGGGGTCGGCGCTCCGTGAGCGAAGCGGTCGGGCGGATCCTCGTCGTCGACGACACCGCCCTGAACCGGGCGGTCCTGGGCCGGGCGCTCCGCGACCAGGGGCACGAGGTCGTCGAGGCGGAGAACGGCCGGGTCGCGCTGGAGATCCTCGGCGCTGCCGACGCGGCGCCCGTGGACGTCGTCCTGCTCGACATCGAGATGCCGGAGATGGACGGCTACGAGACGCTCGAGCGGATCAAGTCCGACCCGGGCCTGCGCGACCTGCCCGTCATCGTCATCTCGGCGGTCGAGGAGCTCGCCAGCGTCGTCCGGTGCATCGAGATCGGGGCGGCCGACTACCTGCCCAAGCCGTTCAACGGGGCGATCCTGCGGGCGCGGGTCCGGGCGTCCCTGGCCGCGAAGCGTCTTCGCGACGCCGAGCTCGACTACGTGGACCGCCAGGCGGGGACGAACGAAGTCCTCAATGTCATCAACCGCTCCGCGCTCGACCTGGACGCGGTGCTGACCGCCGTCATCGAACAGGCCACCCGTCTCTGCCGCGCCGCCTACGGCGCGATCTACCTGGCGGACGGCGACCGGTTCCCGGTGGCGGCCACCGCCGGCGACGCCGGCCTCATCGGGTATGAGCGCGCGAACCCGGCGCCGGCCGGCCCGAACAGCCTCGTCGGCCGGGTCGCGCTGAGCGGCGGTCCGGTCAGCATCCCGGACGTCCTCGAGGATCCGGACTACGGCCTGCTCGACGAGCAGTCGATCGGCGCCTACCGCTCCCTCCTGGGTGTCCCCATCGTCAAGGACGGCCGGATCCTCGGCGCGCTGGGGTTCGCCCGCTCGGAGGTACGGCCCTTCTCGCCGAGCGAGATCCTGCTCGTGACGGCCTTCGCCGAGCAGGCCGGGATCGGGATCGAGAACGCCCGTCTGCTCCGGACGATCGATCGCCAGCGGACGGAGCTCGCCCGGTTCCTGTCGCCGCAGGTCGGGGCGCTCATCTCGAGCCCGGACGGCGAGGCGCTGCTCGCCGGTCACCGTCGGCCGGTGACGGCGGTCTTCTGCGATCTCCGGGGGTTCACGCCGTTCTCGGAGGGCGCCGAACCGGCCGAGGTGCTCGACGTGCTGCGCGACTACCACCGGGCGATGGGCGAGGAGATCGTGGGCCACGGCGGAACCCTGGAGCACTTCGCCGGCGACGGGATGCTGGTCTTCTTCAACGACCCGATCGAGCAACCGGACCACGTCGCCCGGGCGGTCCGGATGGCCGTGGCGATGCGGAGCCGCTTCGACGACCTCCGCGCGGGCTGGCAGGAGCGCGGTCGGGAGCTCGGGTTCGGGGTCGGGATCGCGGAGGGGCACGCGACGATGGGCCGGATCGGCTTCGAGGGCCGCTACGACTACGCGGCCGTCGGGACCGTGGTGATCATGGCCTCGCGGCTCAGCAGCGACGCCCGGGCCGGCCAGATCCTGCTCAACCGGAGGGCCTACGCCGCGGTCCAGGACCTGGTCGAGGGCCGATCGGTCGGCGATCTCACCCTCAAGGGGTTCAGCCGCGCCGTCCCGGCGTTCGAGGTCACGGAGCTTCGTGCCGTCGACCCCGTGGCAACGAGCCTCGCGCCGGCGGTCGGTGACTGAGGGGTTCGGCTTCTCGCGCGACGAGCTGCTGCGCGGGCTGCCGGCCAAGCGGGCCAGCACCCTGCTCTTCGCGATCGAGAACCGGACGGCGCTGCTGGTGGCCCGCGACCGGCGCGCGATGGCGACCTTCGAGACCGACGCGACCGAGGCCGAGAAAGAAGGCGCGTTCATGTCGGCCCTGGGCGAGGGTCGGACGCCGCCGCTCGTGCCCCGGATCCAGGACCTCGACCGGCACGCATCGGACTGGGCGGACCTGGCGCCGCCCGACGCCGAGGGCCGGGCGGCGATCCTGAAGAAGATCGCCGACAAGTACGGGCTGCCGGCCCAGGCCGCCTCGATCCGCCGGGTCCTGGGCGCCGCCGACCTCGCGATCGCCGATGCGTTCGAACGCCAGACCGGGATCACCCTGGATTCGCTGGCCGCTGCCGCCCCGCCGGTCCGCGAGCGCTGGGGCTGGTGGCGCAGCCGGGCAGCGGCTCGGATCGAGGACCTTCCGGCCGCCTGGCTGGCCTTCGCCCTGACCCTCACGGAGACCGTGGGCGGTGGCATCCTCGCCCTCCCCATCGCGTTCGCCGGGCTGGGCGTGTGGGCCGCCACCGCCCTCCTCGTCGTCTTCGGGCTGGTGAACGTGTTGACGGTGTCCGCCCTCGTGGAGGGCATCACCCGCAACGGGAACATGCGCTACGGCTCGTCCTACTTCGGGCGGCTGGTCGGCGACTACCTCGGTCGCCCCGGGAACGCAATCCTGACCCCGGCCCTGTTCCTGCTCAACGCGGTCGGGTTCGTGGTGGCCCTCGTCGGGTTCGGTTCGACCCTGGGCGGCGCCACCGGGCTGCCGGTCGGGGGCTGGGCCGCGGTCCTGTTCGCGGTCAACCTCGTCTTCCTGTGGCGCGGCTCGTTCGATGCGACGGTCGCCTTCGCCCTGACCATCGGCGCCGCGAACATCGCCCTGATCTCGGCGATCTCGGTCCTCGCGCTGGCGAATGCCCGGCCGGAGGCGGGCGCGTTCCCGACCGTGGCCCTCGACCGCCTGGCCCTCGACGCCACCACCCTGGAGCTCGTGTTCGGGGTCGCCCTCATGGCCTACTTCGGGCACACCTCGGCTGGGAATGCGGCCAAGGTGGTCCTGGCCCGCGACCCGAGCGGCCGGGCCCTGCTCCTGGGCAACGTCTGGGCGATGGTCGCGGCCATGGCCCTCTACATCCTGGCCGTGGTCTCGATCGGGCTGGCCCTCGGCAGCGATGCCCTGGTCGGCTACGCCGGGACGGCGATCACGCCGCTGGCAGCGAAGGTCGGACCCATCGTCAACGTCCTGGGCTCCGTCTACGTGGTGCTGGCCGTGGGTCTCGGCTCGATCTACCTCTCGCTGAGCCTGTTCAACCAGATGGCCGAGCTCGTCCCGTCGATGGCCGTCCGGGCGACCGTGGGCGCCTCCCTGCGCTCGCGCCTCCCGGGGTTCGTCGTCCGGGCCGCCCCGATCGCCCTGATCTTCCTCGCGGTCGAGGTCCTGATCGCCGCCGGCAGCATCTCGTTCACCGGGCCGCTGAGCGCGGTCGGGACCCTGACCCTCCCCCTCCTCGGTGGCATCTTCCCGATGCTCATGCTCGTGGCGGCGCGCCAGAAGGGCGACCGCCTGCCCGGCGTGGTCGTCGGGCTCGTCGGGAACCCGGTGGTCGTGGCGGTCACCATCGGGGTCTTCTTCCTGGCCGAGCTGTGCTACGGGCTGTTCATCTGGACCGGGCCGCTGGAACGGGCCGCCGCCCTTATCGTGGCGGCCGCCGTGCCGGCTATCTGGCTCGTCACCTGGCGGCGGGGGGCGTTCCGGTCCCGGACGGTCATCGAGCTCCGCCGCGAGCCCGGCCCGCCCGAGCGCGGGCTGCTGACCGTGATCGCCCGCGGGCGGCCGCTGGTGGCCGGTCTCGTCCTGTCGGGCCCCGGCCAGGACCGCGAGGTGACTGCGTCGAGCGTGGCGATCCCCGACCCGGCCCGCCTGCGCTCGGTCACCGTCACGCTCCCGGGAGCCCCGTCCGACGAGCTCAAGATCTGGACCCACACCGTGACCCACGACGGCGATTCGTTGGCGATCCCGACCCGGATCTCGGCGGACGGGACGCCGGAGGACTCGGTCGGGACCCCCACGCCGCCGGACGGCCAGCTCATCGTCGACCACCCCGGCGGGACGGTCCGGCTCGACCTGACCGCAGCAGCGACCACCGGTCCCGGCGGGCGACTCGCGCGGAGGCCCTCCGCGATGTAGGCTTCGCCACTCGGCATCCGCAGCGCCTCCGTTCGCCGCCCGCTTCAGCGACCACGAAGGTGGAGTCCCCATGGCCACGATCGTCTCGATCCACTCCTTCCGCGGCGGAACCGGCAAGTCGAACACGACGGCCAACGTCGCGGCCGTGCTCGCCGCCGAGGGTTCCCGGGTCGGCGTGATCGACACCGACATCCAGTCGCCGGGTATCCACGTCCTGTTCGGCCTGGCCGGCGAGGATGTCGGCGCGTCGCTGAACGACTTCCTGTGGCACGGGCGGCCGATCGGCGAGGTGGCCCAGGACGTCACCGAGCGGGTGGGACCCGGGATCGCCGGCCGGATCTTCCTCATCCCCTCGAGCATGGAGCCGGGCGAGATCACCCGGGTCCTGCGGGAGGGCTACGACGCCCAGCGGCTGACCGGCGGGCTGCGCGATCTCGTCGACGTCCTGGACCTGGACTTCCTGCTCATCGACACCCACCCGGGCCTCAACGAGGAGACGCTCCTGTCCCTCGTCATCTCGAGCACGCTCGTCATCGTCATGCGCCCCGACCGCCAGGACTACGAGGGGACCGGGATCACCGTCCGGGTGGCGCGCGAGCTGGACGTGCCGGACGTCCTCATCGTCGTGAACAAGACGCCGCTCGAGCTGGACCCGGCCGCCGTCGCGGAGCGGGTCGGACGGGCGTACGACTGCGAGGTCGTCGCCGTCCTGCCCCACTCCGACGAGCTGATGAGCCTCGCCAGCGAGGGGGTCTTCGCCGCCCGGTATCCCGACCATCCCGTGACCGACCACTACCGGGCGATCGCGGCCCGGATCCGGCGCAGTGGCGATGCCGCCTGACGGACCTGCGATGTTCTCCCGGGACGAGCTCCTGGGCGGCCTCCCGGCCCGACGGGCGAGCACGCTGCTGTTCGCGATCGAGAGCCGGACGGCCCAGCAGGTCGCCCGCTCGCGCTCGGCGATGGCGACCTACCTGACCGACCGCACGGCCGCCGACCGCGAGCGCGCCTTCCTCGACGCCATGTCCGGTGGCCGAAGCCTGCCCATCCGCCCGACGATCCAGGACATCGAGCGCTACGCCGCGGACTGGGCGGCCCTCGTGCCCGAGGGACCGGACCAGCGGGCGGCGATCCTGGCCCGGCTCGCCGCGACGTACCGACTGCCGGCCGCGCGTACGCCGCGCATCGCCGCCGCGCTGGGGGTGGCCGACCCTGCCGTCGGGGCGGCCTACGAGCGCACCCACGGCGCCCCGATCGCGACCGCCTTCGCCATCGACATCCCCTGGCGAGAGCGGCTCCGCTGGATCCGATCCGCCATCTCGGATCTCCTGGAGCACCTCCCGACGACGACCACCGCCTTCGCCCTCACCCTGGCCGGGACGGTCGGCGCCGGGATCCTCGCCCTGCCGATCGCCTTCGGTGGCGTCGGCCCGCTCATCGGAGTGGCGATCCTGGTGGTGTTCGGGTTCGTCAACCTGCTGACCGTGGCCGCCCTCGTGGAGGCGGTCACCCGGAGCGGCTCGATGCGCCACGGTCACAGCTACCTCGGTCGGCTGGTGGACGAGTACCTCGGACGGACCGGCGGGCTGGTCCTGTCGCCGACCCTGGCGGTCCTCGACCTGGTGGGCCTCACGGCGCTCCTCATCGGGTTCGGGACCACGCTCGGCTCGGCCACCGGGATCCCAGCGACGGTGTTCGTGGCGGTCCTGGCGACGATCATCCTGGTCGTCGTCCGGCGCGACGGGATCCCCGCCTCGGTCGCCTCGGCGCTCGTCATCGGCGCGGTGAACGTCACCCTCCTCGTGGTCATCGCCGCGCTCGCCCTGACCCACCTCGACCCTGCCAACCTGGCCGTCCCGGCCGGGCTGGGCCTCGGGGACCTGGGGGCCGTCGGCGGGTTGATCTTCGGGGTGGTCCTGGCCGCTTACTTCGGTCACACCTCCGCCGGGAGCGCCGCCAAGGTCGTCCTGCGGCGCGACCCGAGCGGCCGATCGCTCATGCGCGGGGCCGTCGCGGCGATGGCCACCCTGACCGCCCTGTACTGCCTTGTCGTCGTGGCCATCGGCGGGGCCGTCCCGGCCGACCGGCTCGTCGGCTTCGAGGGCACGGCGCTCACCCCGCTCGCCGCGGTGGTCGGCCCGTCGGTCGACGTGCTGGGGTCGATCTACGTGGTGGTGGCGATGGGCGTCGGGGCGATCTACGTGTCGCTCGGCCTGGCGCACCTGATCGAGGAGCGGCTCCCCGCGATCGACGTGGCGGGCGGCGGGCGGCTCGCGCGGGTCACGGCCGGCGAGAACGGGCGATTCGTCCTACGCGCCCTGCCCGTGCTCGTCCTGCTCCCGGTCCTGGAGTGGATGCTTCTCACGGGCCGGGCTTCGTTCAGCGACCCGATCAGCATCCTCGGGGCCCTGGCCATCCCTCTATTGGCCGGCGCGTTCCCTGTCCTCATGCTCGCCGCCGCGCGGCGGCGAGGTGAGTACCTGCCGGCGGCGATCATCGGCCCGCTCGGCTGGCCGGCAGTGGTCGCCGGCCTGTTCGTCCTGTTCCTCGTCGGGCCCATCGTCCAGGGTGTCGCCGTCTTCACCGAGCCGGCGACCCGGATCGCCTCGATCCTCGTCGCGGCCGTGATGGTGGTCGTGGCCCTCGTCGCCGTCCGGGGCGGCTCGTTCCGGTCGCGCGCGGTCGTGGAGCTCAGGCGTGAGGCCCACGCAGCCGGCCGGGGCTTCTTCCGGGTCGTGGCTGCCGGGCGCGCGGCAGCGGTCCCGGTCCGGCTCGTCCTCGCTGGCGAGACCCGGGACCTCGTCGGCTCGAGCGGTGAGCTGGCCCGGTTCGACGACCTGCGCAGCGCCATCTTCGACCTGTCGGACCTCCTGGCGGACGACGTCGAGGTCTGGGTCCACGAGGTCACCGGGCATGGCGCCTCGCTGCCGCTCCCGGCCACGGTCGTAGCCGAAGGATCAGTCCCTGCAACGACGTTCGACGGCACGAACGGCCGCTACGTATCCTCGACGCCGATCGATCGGCGGGCGATCCGGGTGACCCCGAGGACGAGAACGGTCACGACGACGACACAGGAGGGATAGATGTCCGCGTCCCCACGACGACCAGGCAGCTCCCCGCGGATCGGGGCGACGCTCCTCGCGACGGCCGCCATCGTGCTGGCGGGATGCGGGAGCAGCAGTGCCACCCCGGTCCCGACCGCCTTGCTCGGGACGAGCTCGCCGGCAGCCTCCGCCGAAGCATCCACGGCGGCATCGCCCGCCGGGCTGCGCGGGACCGGGGGCACCCTGACCCTGTTCTACTGGGAGGCGCCGACGATCCTCAACCCGCACCTCTCGCCGGGCACCAAGGACCTGTCGGCCAGCCGGATCACCTACGAGCCCCTCGCGGCGTTCAGCGCCAAGGGTGAGCTGATCCCGTTCCTGGCGGCCGAGATCCCCAGCTTGGAGAACGGCGACGTGGCGGCCGACGGGACGTCCGTGACCTGGAAGCTCAAGCCGGGCATCAAGTGGTCGGACGGCGAGCCGTTCACGGCCGACGACGTCCGCTTCACCTGGCAGTACGCGACCAACCCGGACGTCGGCGCGACGTCGGCCAGCGCGTTCGCCGAAGTCGCGGATGTCCAGGTCGTCGACCCGACCACCGTCAAGGTCGTCTTCAAGAGCCGAAACCCGGCCTGGTCCATCCCCTTCACCGGACCGCTCGGGATGATCGTCCCCAAGCACGTCTTCGAGCCGTACAACGGCAAGAACGCGGCCGACGCCCCGGCCAACCTCAAGCCGGTCGGGACCGGCCCGTACCGCGTGGTTTCGTTCAGCAACGAGGACGTCCTGGTGGTTGGCGGACAGGCCGTGAAGACGACGAAGACGATCTACGAGGCGAACCCGTACTACCGCGACCCGGACAAGCCCTTCTTCGCCAAGGTCGAGCTCCAGGGTGGCGGCGGGGACGCCGTCGTCGCCTCGCAGGCGATCGAGACCGGGGCGGTCGACTACGCCTGGAACCTCCAGGTGGACGACGCCGAGACGGCCAAGATCGCGGCCGCCGGCAAGGGGCAGGTGCTCCAGCCCCTGGGCGCCTTCGTGGAGCGGATCATGCTCAACTTCAGCGACCCGAACAAGGCGACCGCCGACGGCGAACGTTCCAGCACGAAGTTCCCGAACCCGATCCTGTCTGACAGGAACGTCCGCCTGGCCATCGCCCACGCGGTGGACCGCTCGGCGATCGAGCCGCTCTACGGCAAGGGCGGCGAGCCGACCGACACGCTCCTGGTCTCCCCGGAGTCGTTCCGCTCCGACCATCCGGCGCCCGCCTACGACCTGGAGGCGGCCAAGAAGCTCCTCGACGATGCCGGCTGGAAGGACCACGACGGCGACGGGATCCGGGACAAGAACGGGGTCCCGCTGAAGCTCACCTACCAGACCTCGATCAATCCGGTCCGCCAGCAGACCCAGGCCATCGTCCAGAAGGCGCTCCGCTCGATCGGGGTCGACGTCCAGCTCAAGAACATCGACGCCGGGGTCTTCTTCGGGCCCGTCGACAACACGACCGACACCCGCCGCCAGTTCTATGCCGACCTTGAGGAGTTCGCCTTCAGCAACAAGAGCCCGGACCCGGCCGCGTACATGCAGGCCTGGACGTGCGACAGCATCGCCCAGAAGGCGAACAACTGGTCGAAGCCCAACTGGTCGCGCTACTGCGACCCGGCCTTCGACACCCTCTACCAGCAGGCCCAGGCCGAGATCGATCCGGCCAAGCGCGAGGCGCTGTTCAAGCAGATGAACGACAAGCTCGTGGACGACGGTGCCGTCATCCCGCTCATCCACGAGGCGGACGTCAGCGGCGCGAGCGACTCGCTCGTGGGCCTCGACATCAGCCCATGGGACCTCGAGGTCTGGAACATCGCGGACTGGACCCGCAGGTGACCGAGCGGTCGGCGGGACGGCGCGGCTTCCGTCGCTGGTTCGCCGACCGTCCGATCGCGGCCAAGCTGTCGATCGCCTTCGGCAGCCTGGTCGTGGTCACCCTCGTCGTCGTGGCAGGGAGCATCCTGGCCAGCCAGCGGGCGACGAACCGGATCGACCTGACCGACGACCTCCGCGCACCGACCGCCCTCGCCTCGGCCAAGGCGCAGACGGACCTGCTGCTCATGCTCAACGAGGTCCGCGGCTACCTCGCCCTCGGCGACCCGGTCATCCGCGACGCGTACGCCACCGCCCGGGCCGGGTTCGAGTCGGACCTCGCCTCGCTCGAGGCCATCGCCCGCGATGCCGCGGCGGCCGGTCACGCGGCCGACATCGCCAGCCTGACCGGTCACCTGGCCGACTTCCGGGCGGCGTACGCGACCTGGGCCCCGCTGCCGGATCGGCTGTTCGCGATCCGCGACGACCAGCTCCAGCGGGAACCGGCCCTGCGCATCCTGCTCGGCCCGACCCAGTCCGCGATCACGCCGATCCTCGTCGCGACCGCCGACCTCATCGACACCCAGCAGGGCCGGCCGGCCACCCCGGCCAGCGTCGGCCTGCTCGCCGACATGGCCGCCTACCAGAGCTCGTTCCTGAGCCAGATCGCCGGGCTGCGCGGCTATGTCACGACCGGACGTCCCTCGTTCAAGTTCGAGTACACCTCGAACCAGACGATCAACGAGTCGGCCTGGGGCCGGCTCCAGGACCGCCGGAGCACCCTGGACTCCGCCCAGCAGGCCGACCTGGACAAGATCGCGACCGCCCGCGAGGCCTTCGCGCCGCTCCCCGACCAGATGTTCGCCGCGGTCGAGGGCGAGCACGCCCGTGAGGACCTCTACCTGTACCGAACCGAGGTGACCCCGGTCACCGACCGGATGCTGGCCATCCTCGACCAGACGACGAAGGACGAAGAAGCCCTCCTCCGGAGCGAGCTGAAGGACGGCCGGGACACGTTGAGCTCGGCGGCGGCCCAGGCGCTCGTCGGCGGGGGTGGGGCCCTCGTGGTGGCGATCCTGCTGGCCTTCGCCTTCCGACGCTCGATCGCCGGGCCCATCCGACGCCTCACCGGGGTCGCCGAGACGATCGGCCGCGGCGACCTCGAAGCTCGCGCGTCGGCGGAGTCCAGTGACGAGATCGGGGTCCTCGCCCGGACGTTCAACGCCATGACCGCCCGACTCGGCGAGACCGTGTCGGCGCTGCGGACCACGAACCAGGTCCAGGCCGAGTACATCGAGCAAGTGGGCCATGTCACCGACGCTGCCGCAGCCGTGGAGGCGGACGCGTTCGAGTCGACCGAGCTGGACGGGGTCGCCGCTCGCGACGACGCCCTGGGCCAGCTGGCCCGGACGTTCGTCCGGATGGCCCGCGAGGTCCGAGCCCGCGAGGAACGCCTGCGTGCGCAGGTCCGCGAGCTGACCATCGAGATCGACGAGGCCCGGCAGGCGAAGAAGGTGGCCGAGATCACCGGCACCGACTACTTCCGGGACCTGCGCCAGCGGGCCGGCGAGCTCCGGCGAACCGTCTCCGGGGCGGACCATCCCGGCTCGACATCAGCCGACGAGCACGACCGAGGTGAGTCCTGACCGCGACCCGGCGTTCGGACACGTCCCCCGGTGACGAGCCGGGCGCCCACGCCTGGCCGGACGCGCCCGATCCGGAGACGCCCGGCGGACCATCCCCGGAGCCGCCCGCCCGCCCCTCGGCGGTGGTCCTCGGCTCGACGGCCCTCGCCCTTGGCTCGGGCACTCAGCTCAGCATCGTCGCGGCGATCCTGCTCGGAGGGACGACGGCCCTGGTACCGCTCGCGCTGACCGCCGGCCTGGCGACGTTCGGGATGGTCGCCGCGATCCGCGCCTGGAGCGCCCGGGACTGGGGGGTCGCGGTCGCCGTCGCGAGCCTGGAGCTCCTCGTCGCCGCCTGGCTGTTCGGGTTCGAGCCGATCGGCTGGTTGCTCGTCGTCCTCTTCTCGATCGCCCTCCTCGGACTCGCCCGCAGCCGCTCCTGGTTCCAGCGGTCGGACGACGACCTCGCCCGATGACGTACGCTCAGGGCCACGGGATCCGGCGCGGCTGACACGACCGCGCGACGACGCACGAAGGACGGGACGACGATGCTGCGACTCCAGGACAAGGTCACGATCATCACCGGCGGCGGCAGCGGGATGGGCCGGACGGCCGCCCTCATCTTCGCCGGCCACGGCGCGAAGGTGGTCGTCGCCGAGTTCAGCGAGGCGGCCGGACGCGAGACGGTGGGCCTCGTCGAGGCGGCCGGCGGGACGGCCACCTTCGTCCGGGCCGACGTCTCGAAGGAGGCCGACGCGAAGGCGATGGTCGACCACGCGCTTGCCGCCTACGGGCGGGTCGACGTCCTCTACAACAATGCCGGGATCATGCCCGAGGCGGACCATTCGGTGACCGACACCGAGGTCGACGTCTGGGACCAGGTCATGGCGGTCAACGTCCGAGGCGTCTTCCTCGGCTGCAAGTACGCCCTGCCCCAGATGACCGCGCAGGGATCCGGCTCGATCATCAACATCGCCAGCTTCGTCGCCCTCGTCGGCTGCTCCGTGCCCCAGGACGCCTACACCGCCTCGAAGGGAGCGCTCCTGGCCCTGACCCGCAGCCTCGCCGTCCAGTTCGGCCCGAAGGGCGTCCGGACGAACGCGATCTGCCCCGGCCCGATCGAGACCCCGCTGCTGATGGACTGGCTGCTCAAGGACGAGGCTGCCAAGCAGCTCCGGCTCGCCCGCAACCCGACCGGCCGCTTCGGCAAGCCGGAGGAGATCGTCAACATGGCCGTCTACCTCGCCTCCGACGAGTCGCGCTTCACGAACGGCGCCCAGCTCGTGGTGGACGGCGGCATCAGCATCAACTACTTCTAGGGGGCGGCCGTGACCCACCTCGCGATCGGGATCGACATCGGCGGCAGCGGGATCAAGGCCTGCGCCGTCGACGTCGCGACCGGCCAGCTCGTCGGCGACCGGCAGCGGATCGCGACGCCGAACCCATCCCGCCCCGAGGCCGTCGTCGAGGCGACCGTCCGGCTCGTCCGTCGGATCGTCAACGGCCTGCCCGACGAGGTCGAGGCCGCCGGCGCGCCGGTGGGGATCGGCATCCCCGCGGTGGTCGTGGACGGTGTCACCCGCTCGGCCGCCAACATCGACCCGGCCTGGATCGACTTCCCGGCCGGGATCGAGTTCGGGCGGGCGCTCGGTCGGCCGGTCTCCATCGTGAACGACGCCGACGCCGCCGGCGTCGCCGAGATGCGCTTCGGGGCCGGCGTCGGAAAGCGGGGCGTCGTCTTCGTCCTGACCCTCGGGACCGGTGTGGGCTCGGCCCTGTTCATCGACGGGACGCTCGTCCCGAACACCGAGCTCGGGCACATGGAGATCCGGGGCAAGGACGCCGAGCGGCGCTCGTCCGCGAACGCCCGGCTCAAGCGCGGCCTTTCGTGGAAGGGCTGGGCGGCCGACCTCGACGAGCATCTCATCGCCATCGACCGGCTCTTCAGCCCGAACCTCATCATCCTGGGCGGCGGCGTCAGCAAGGGGCCGGAGCGCTTCGTGCCGTTCCTCACGGTCCGCATCCCGGTGGTGGCCGCCGAGCTCCGGAACGACGCCGGGATCGTCGGGGCGGCGATGTTCGCGATGGATCGGGCCGCCACCGCGGAGGACGGGTCGCGACCGGATCGATGAGCCGGATCGTCGAGGACCGGGCCGTCGTCGCCGGACCGCCGGAGGCGGTCTGGGCGGTGCTCCACGACCCGGCGGCGCTCGCCCGGGTCCTGCCCGGGATGGACGATCTGGTCGTGGACGGCCCCGGCCGGTTCCACGGCGTCATCGTGGCCCGGGTCCAGTTCCTGAAGATCCGGGTGGACATCGACGGATCCCTGGTCGACCCCGAGCCCCCCGACCGGATCCGGCTCGCCCTCGACGGCCGGCCGCGCGGGCTGGGTGGCAGCTTCAGCCTGTCGGTGCCGATGACGTTCACGCCGACCGGGGCCGCCTCCACCCGGGTCGATTACGCCGTGGACCTCGAGGCGGGTGGGCAGCTCGCGGCCCTCGGCGACCGGATGATCCGCGAGGCGATGCGCGACCTCATCGCCGAGCTCGTCGCGAACGTCGACCGCGAGCTCGGGGCGCGCCCGGCCGGACCGGCCTAGGCCCGGTCGCGCAGGTCCCGGAGCGGCTCGGCCGGACCGGAGACGATGAGACTCTCCCCCTCCGCCACGATCCGACCGTCGACGGGGTTCGGCTCGTAGGACCCGTCGCCCCGGACGATCGCCAGGGTGAAGATCCCCTCGTCGCGGAGCGCGCCGACGGTCCGGCCGGCCAGCGCGCCGCCGGCGGACGCCGCGACCTCCTCCATGCTGAAGGCCAGCTGGCCGTGCGACAGCGCGGCGTCGATGAAGTCGACGACCTGCGGCCGGACCGCCAGCTCGGCGATCCTCCGGCCGGCCATCCGGTACGGCGAGACGACCCGGTCGGCACCGGCCTGGCTGAGCTTCGCCTCCGACTCGCCGGCGCTGGCCCGGCTGACGATGAACAGCCCCGGGTTCATCGCCCGGGCGGAGAGGGTGACGAAGACGTTGTTCGCATCGGAGTCGATCGAGGTCACCAGACCCTTCGCCCGCTCGACACCGGCCCGGCGGAGGATCGCGTCGGTGGTGCCGTCGCCGGCGACCGCGAGGTGCCCGTCCGCCCGGGCGGCGTCGAGCGATTCGGGACGGATGTCGACGACCACCACCCGGTGGCCGGCGTGGTCGAGCTCCCTGGCGACGATCGACCCGACCCGACCGTAGCCGCAGACGATGTAGTGGTCGCGCAGGGCGGCCAGCGTCCGATCCATCCGTTTCGCCTCCCTGCGACCGCTCGTCGCATCGCTGAGGAGCGCCTCGGCGACGAGACCGACGGTCCCGAAGATGATGCCGACCGCGGCGATCGCCAGGAGCATGGTCCAGATCCGTCCCACCGCGTCGAGGTCGGCGACCTCCTTGAAGCCCACCGTGGTCAGGGTGATGACCGTCATGTACAGGGCGTCCGAGACGCTCCAGCCCTGGAGAACGACGTAGCCCGTCGTCCCGATCGCCACGATGAGGCTCGCGACGAAGAGCCACACGGCGGCCCGCCGACGCCCGATCGCTCCGAACACGACGTCGAGCACGGCGGCCGGCGAGGCTCGACGTTCGCCGCTCCGCGGTGGCGTGGACATGGCCCGAGTGTAGGCACCTCGCCCGGCCGTCACCGGGCCGTTCCGACCACCCGGGCGGTCCCTGGGCCGGGCCGGGCCGGACGTCGGGCGGGCGTATCATCGGACCCTGACACCCGTCGGATCGGGACTTGCCCCACCGAGCCAAGCCGAGGATCCCAGGATGACCACCCAGCCCGAGACCGCCGTCGCGCCGACCGCCACGAAGATGGTGATCGGGGGCCAACAGGTCGAGGCCGCCGACGGCCGGACGTTCGACGTCCTCGAGCCCGCCACCGGGCGGACGATGGCCACCGCGCCGCTGGGCGGTCCGGAGGACGTCGACCGGGCGGTCGAGGCCGCTCGACGGGCGTTCGACGACCCGAAGGGCTGGTCGTCCTGGTCGGCGAGCAAGCGCGGCCGGACCCTGGCGAAGCTCTCGGCGCTGGTAAAGACGAACCTGGAGGAGCTCGCCCGGCTCGAGTCGCGCAACGTCGGCAAGCCGATCTCCGGCGCCCGCGGCGAGGTCCTCGGCGCCAGCCTCGTCTTCGAGTACTACGGCGGGGCCGCGAACAAGGTCTTCGGCGAGACGATCCCGGTCAGCAAGCCCGGGCTCGACTTCACCCTGCGCGAGCCGATCGGGGTCGTCGGGCTGATCGTCCCCTGGAACTTCCCGATGCTGATGGCCAGCTGGAAGCTCGGTCCGGCGCTGGCGGCCGGGAACACCTGCATCCTCAAGCCGGCGAGCTGGACCCCCCTGACGGCGATCCGCCTGGGCGAGCTGGCCCTCGAGGCCGGCTTCCCGGCCGGGGTCGTGAACGTCGTGACCGGTCCGGGCGGCTCCGCCGGGGCGGCGATCGCCGGTCACGGAGGGATCGGCAAGGTCGCCTTCACCGGCGAGACGACGACCGGTCAGGAGATCATGCGGCTGGCTGCGAACAACGTGAAGAAGGTGAGCCTGGAGCTCGGCGGCAAGAGCCCGAACATCGTCTTCGCCGACGCCGACCTCGAGCGCTTCGCCCGGGAGTCGCCCTATGCCGTGTTCGACAACTGCGGCCAGGACTGCTGCGCCCGCAGCCGGATCTTCGTCGAGCGCTCCGTCCACGACCAGGTGGCCGAGCTGTTCGCCGCGGCGACGCGGAGCGTGAAGGTCGGCGACCCGGCCGACGAGGCGACCGAGGTCGGCCCGATGGTCCATCCGCGCCAGCGGGAGCGCGTCCTCGACTACATCGGGATCGGCCGCGAGGAGGGCGCCGAGCTGCTCGCCGGCGGCGGCGTCCCGGACGACCCGGCCCTGGCCGCCGGGACCTACGTCATGCCCACCGTCTTCACCGGCGTATCCAACGAGATGCGGATCGCCCGCGAGGAGATCTTCGGGCCGGTCGTCGCGATCATCCCGTTCGACACAGAGGAGGAGGCGATCCGCCTCGCGAACGCCACGCCGTACGGCCTGTCCGGCTCGGTCTGGAGCCGCGACATCGGCAAGGCCCTCCGGACCGCGAAGGGGCTCCAGGCCGGCGTGCTCAGCGTGAACTGCAACAGCTCGGTCCACACCGAGGCGCCGTTCGGCGGTTACAAGATGTCGGGGATCGGGCGCGAGCTCGGGATGCACGCGATCGAGATGTACACCGAGACGAAGAACGTCTTCGTCGACCTCGACTAGACCGGTCGCTCCGCGTCCCGTGCCGGCGAGCGGGCCATGGACCGAGGACCCGAGACCTACGCGATCCGGACCGGGGGTGGACGCTCGGCGGGACTGATCGCGGTCGCCTTCACGGTGCTGGTCGGGCTCGTCGTCGGCCTCGGCTGGTTCGGCCGGGGCTCGGAGACGGGCTTGGCCGTGAGCGCCGACCGCCCGACGGCGACGTCCACGGCATCCCCGGGCGATGCGGCCACGATGGACGACCTCGGCGGCCCCATCCCGGCCGGGATCCGCCGGCCGGTCCCGGTGGTCGGCTCGATCGCCGCCTTCGACCCGCAGCCGGGCACCGAGATCCCGGCCTCGGTCCGCCTCGGTGTGGCGGGGCGCGTCCTGACGTACCGACCGCGACAGGTCGTCGTGCGTCTCCGGGTCCCCGGACGTCGGGACGTCGTCCGACGCCTGGCGACCGAACCCGACGGGAGCTACTCCGGCTGGCTGACGATCGCCGATCCGCGGCCGGCCGCCGAGGCGACCCTCGACGTCGCCGACGGTGCGAGCTCGCTCGCCCCGAGCCGACCGCTCGGGACGATCCCCTTCAGGATCGGAGCCCCCGGTGCGGTGACGATCGACCGCCCGGTCGAGCCGTTCGCCGAGATCACCTCCCCGGATCTCGTCGTCGAGGGGTCGACCGCGGCCGAGGTCGAGACGGTCTTCGTCCAGCTCGAAGCCCGCAACAACCGGGTCATCGACCATCTCGCGGTGGCCACGACCGGCCCGGCCGGCCCCGACGGCCGACGACGCTACCGGGCGGTGTTCGAGCTGCCGGCGGTCCACCCCAACGGGACGATGGTCGTGGACGTGGCACCCGCCGACGGGATCGCGGATCCCGACCGGTACCGCCTTCGCCTCGCGGTCGTCATCGGAGCGCTCGGGCCGTGACATCCCCCGACCGTCGATGGCCAGCGGCCCGCGGCTGCCGCATCGACAGGACGGGCGGGGGATAGCGGATAGGACGAACGGCGAGGCAGACTACCCGCGATCCGGGCCGTCGCTGCCCGGCGCGGCTGGGAGATCCGATGGACACGGCACCGAACGAGGCGACCGAACGCGGGTCGGAGTCGACCCACGACGTGTGGGGTGTGCCCACGACCGATGGGCCCGCGGTGGACGCGCCCCCCCAGGCGTCCGACACGAGCGCGGACGGACCAGCCGGGCAGACGCTGTCCCGGCGACCGGCCTCCGTGAACGCGATCTTCGGGATCCTCGTGGTCACCGGTGGCGGGCTCCTCGGCTACGCCGTGGCGATCGCCGCCGGGAGCGGCGGCAGCAGGGACTATTCGCTCATCTGGGCACTCCTCGGAGCCGCCCTCATCGTCACCGCCTGGGGCCTCCGCGGACGACACTGGTGGGCCGCGGCCGCGACGATCGCCGTCGCCCTCGTCGGGATGGTCGCCGGGATGCTCGGGGTCCAGGGACTCCTCGTCATCGCGAACTCGCAGGGCGACGGCCAGGCGAACTGGACCACCACCGTCGGTCTGACCGCGGTCGGCGCCGCCTCGATCGCCGTACTCGGCCTCCTCTCGAGCGCCTGGGGCTGGCTCACCGCATCGACGCGATCGATGACGGCTCCGGCCGGTCCGGGCCTCGAGGCTCCGCCCGCAGCCTGACGTCGCCTCGGGGGCGACCCGGTTCGCCGCACCGGGAGCGGTTCGTCGGCCTCAGCCCTCCCAGCGCCGCCATACGGGCGGCGGACCGGGCGTCAGGTCCGGACGGTGGAGGGCGAGCCAGTCGACGAGGGCGTAATACGTCGTCTTGAACCCGATCTCGCTCCACGGGATCGACTCCGGGGCGAACGACACGACCTCTGTCGCCTCCGGTGTCGGCGTCGGCGCCCCACCGACGACCCGGGCCTCGTAGACGCAGACGACGACCGTCGCCTCGAGCCGCGAGTAGAGCCCGATGATCCTGCCCGGCTGGACGACGAGGCCGGTCTCCTCGAGCGTCTCGCGGACGGCCGCCTCGTGGACCGTCTCGTCGACCTCGAGGAAGCCCCCGGGCTGGGCCCAGCTGCCGACCGCGGGTGCGATCCCCCGCCGGATGAGGACGACCTCGCCGTCCTCGGTCACGGGCAGGGTCGTGGCCACCAGGCGCGGGTTGACGTAGGTGATGTGGCCGCACGAGGGACAGGCGAGACGGTGACGATGCTCGCCGTCCAGCGGTCCGTAGACCAGCTCCGTGCCACAGCGCGAGCAATGGTTGAGGCTGGCGTCGAGCCAGTCCGGGACGCCGCCGCCCGATGGGATGTCGGTGGAGCGCCCGTCACGGCCGCGGTCGGCGGTCATGCCGTCAGCACGACCCAGGTGGCCACGAGCAGCAGCCCGAGCAGGAAGACCGTCGCGGCGAACCAGGCGAGCCGGAAGAGCCCGCGGCCCGGGTTCACCGGCATCCAGGCCCAGGCGGACCGCCAGATCCGCAGGCCGGCGTCGGCCGTCGTCGCGAAGAGGAGCGGGGCGCCGATGAGCACACAGAGCTTCACGAGCGGGCTGCCGAGCGGGACGCCCATCTCCAGGGCGGTGATCGCGACGGCCCCGCAGACGAGGGCGATGACCGACAGGTTGATGTAGTGCTTCTGGAGCGGGGTGGGACGGAGCTCGGGCACGGAGCGGGGCGGCAGCCCCTGCAGGCTCGGCGGCAGGACCGGCTCGCGGACCGCCTGTCGGTCGAGGACCGGCATCCCCGGCTCCCAACGGGGATCGTCGGACACGGCGGGAGCGGCGGCCGGACGCGCTCCGGCCGCGCCGGTCGTGGTCGGGGAAGCGGTGCTGGGCTCAGGCATCGCCCGGAGTGTACGGCCGAGGGCGATCGACGGGCTTCAGGCGCCGATCGCGTCGGTCCTCGCCGATGCTCAGGCCGCCTGGTTCCCGTCCCGACCGCGACCGAGCTCGCCGCGCACGGCCGCCGCGCCGTGGACCGCAGACCACGCCTCGACCGCCTCGGCGAGGGCGACCGATCCCGGTCGGACCGCGAGCCGGTCATCGCCTCCGCGGATCCCGGCGCCGAGCTCGGCGAGGTGGCCTCGGTAGGCGGGTCGGTCGCCGTCCGATCGGGCGACGGGGGGATAGACGTCGAAGTAGCCGTCGGTGCTCACGACGATGCACGCGTCAGGCTGGGAGAAGGTCGTTCGGGCCATCGGTCGGTTCCGTTCTATCGCGCGCTTCGGACAGACGGAATGCGAGCCCGGCGAATGCGATCCAGACTCCACCATCGGGCCGCGGGCCGATTCCGTCAACCGCGGGGGTCGGACGGCGGCGGTCAGACCCGGTTCGTCGGGTCGTCGAGGACGGCCTGCGTCTGGGTCGTGCGGAACTCGGCCAGCCGCTCGGCGATCTCCGGATCGGACAGGGCGAGGATCTCCGCCGCGAGGAGCGCAGCGTTCTCGGCGTTGCCGATGGCCACCGTGGCGACCGGGATCCCGCGCGGCATCTGGACGATCGACAGGAGCGAGTCGAGACCGCCCAGGTGCTCGGTGGGGATCGGCACACCGATGACCGGGAGGATCGTCTTCGAAGCCAGCATCCCGGGCAGGTGAGCCGCACCGCCGGCACCGGCCACGATCACCCGGATCCCCCGCCCCGGCGCCTCCTCCGCATAGCGGTAGAGGAGATCCGGGGTCCGGTGGGCGGAGACGACCCGGAGCTCGGAGGGGATCCCGAGCTCGGTCAGGACGACGATGGCCCTTTCGAGGATCGGGAAGTCCGAACGACTCCCACCGACGATCCCGACGACCGGGGCCGTGGCGGCGAAGGTCGCCTTCCCGGCGCGCCTCGCGGCCACCCTACTGGCCCTGCGCCTTCGTGAAGCCGTCCACGCCGTCGAAGACGTGGAGCTTCTCGACGTGGGTCCAGCCGGGATACGACGCCGCGACCCGGGCCTGGAGCTCGAGCAACTGGGCATCCACGGCATCCCCGCCATCGCGGGTGATGAAGCGCGCCCGATAGAGGTTGACGCTGTCCGGCGAGAGGCCGGTCGGCGGGTAGACCTTGGTGCCCCGGCTGGAGATCATCTGGAGCTCGAACGGGCCGTGGGCGGCGATCTGCTCGAGATCCGGGCCCAGGCGATCGGAGGCGATCTCCGCCGCGATGAAGATGTCGATGCCCACCGTCCGCCGGTCGATCGATGCGTAGCGGGCGGCCGAGTAGTCCCAGCCCTGGAGCGGCGTCGGCGGCGGGCCGCTCGGACGGTCCCGGCGACCGCCGCTCGACGGGTGGTGTCCAAACGCCGCGATGACCGCGTCGGTGAAGCCGGTCGTGGAGGTGGCGTGCTCGACGTCCCCGCCGGTCTGCCGGGCGAGGTCCTGGGTCACCGCGTCGCCGCTCTCCAGGGTGGCCAGCACGGCGTCCTCGATCCGGTCGGCGGCGGCGGTCTCGCCGAGATGGCGAAGCATCATCACCGAGCTGAGGATGAGCGCGGTCGGGTTGATGACGTCCTTGCCGGCGTACTTCGGCGCCGAGCCATGAACCGCCTCGAAGATCGCCACCCCGTCGCCGTAGTTGCCCGACGAGGCGAACCCGAGCCCGCCGACGAGCCCGCTGGCAAGGTCGCTGATGATGTCGCCGTTCAGGTTCGTGGTGACCACGATGTCGAACTGGGCCGGCGCCTTCGCCATCTGGTGGGCGACGTTGTCGATGATCAGGTGCTCGCTGGCGATCTCCGGGTACTCCCGGGCGACCTCCTCGAAGACGCCTTTGAAGAGGCCCTCGGTGAGCTTCATGATGTTCGCCTTCGTGGCGCAGGTGACCTTCTGGCGACCCTCGCGGCGGGCCAGCTCGAAGGCGTAGCGGATGATCTTCTCGGAGCCCTTCCGGCTGATGACCTTGAGGCACTGGCCCACGTCGGGTGTCTGCATGTGCTCGATGCCGGCGTAGAGGTCCTCGACGTTCTCGCGGACGATGATCATGTCCACGCCCTCGCCCGCGTAGCGGGTGGGAACGCCGGGCAGCTCGCGGGCCGGCCGGACGTTGGCGTACGTCTCGAAGAGCTTGCGCAGGGTGACGTTCGCGCTCTTCTCGCCGAAGCCGACCGGGGTCTCGAGCGGGCCTTTGAGGACGACCCGGGTCCGCTGGATCGACTCGCGGGTCGCCGCCGGGACCCCGCTCGTGTCGCCCTTCTTGAAGACCTCGGCCCCGGCCTCGGCCTCCTCCCAGTCGACCTTCACGCCGACCGCGTCGATGATCCGGACCGCCGACCGGACGACCTCCGGCCCGACGCCGTCGCCGGGGATGACGGTGACGCGATGCGACTGGGTTGTCATCGGTGGATCTCCTGGGTCGGCCGGTCGGAGGCGTGGCGCACGGGGCGACGGGGGCGTGCCCGGATTCTAGTCGCTGGGCCCACCCTGCCGATGGCCGCGGACGGTCATGCCTCGATCGCCTCGAGCATCGCCAGCAGGGTCCGGACGGTGGTCAGGTTGCGGGCCGTGGCGGGCACCCGGAGCCGTCGCTCGAGGAGCGGGGCCAGGACGCTCCGCCCCACGCCGTTCGGAAGGTGGAGGTAGGCTTCCCGACCGTCGACGCGCACCTCCTCCGGCGCCGCCTCGACCGTCTCGAGGGCCCGTCGCCCATCGGGATCCGGCGCGGCGGACAGGAAGGCGACCAGGACCTGCTTCGGATCCCGGTCGGGGAACGGGACGGACGTCAGGATGTCGGCGAGGGCCGCTCGCCCGCGAACCATGACCTCGATCTCCAGGCCGAGACGGGCCGCGATGGCGGTCCGGATCGACTCGCCGTGACGGTCCTCGTCGGAGCGGCCCGACCCGCCCTCCGCGACGAAGACGACGTTGCCGCTCTGGATGTAGGTGGCGACGTCGCGGTGACCGAGAGACGCCACGATCTCCCGGAGCTCGGCCATCGCGATCCGATTCCGACCGCCGACGTTGACGCCGCGGAGGAGGCCGACGAAGGCGGTCACCCGGACGTGTCGTCCAGCCAGCGCAGCCGCCCCACGGCCGCCCGGGCGCGGGCGAGCGCCTCATCGGCGGTCGGCGCTCCGGCCACCGTCACGTGGCCCATCTTCCGGCGCTCGAAGACCCGACGCTTGTCGTAGACGTGGACGTGGGCGAGCGGGTCGGTGAGTGCCTCGTCGAGCCCGGCCAGGTGGGCGTCGCGGAGCGGACCCGCGCCGAGCAGGTTGACGGTCGCGGTCGGGCCGTGGGCGGCGCCCGACCCGAGGGGCAGGCCGCAGATCGCCCGGATGTGCTGCTCGAACTGGCTCGTCGCGGCGCCCTCGATCGTCCAGTGGCCGCTGTTGTGGACCCGGGGCGCGAGCTCGTTCACCACGAGCGATCCGTCGGCCAGGAGGAAGAGCTCGGCGGTGACGGTGCCGACGACGTCGAGCTGCGTCGCGATCCGCTCGGCGAGCGCCTGGGCGTCGCGGACGACGGCATCGGTCACCGGCGACGGCGCAGGGGCGACGGACTCGATGAGGATCCCCCGGTCGTGGAGGTTGCGGGCGGGCGGGAACGGGACCGACCGGCCGGCAAGGTCGCGGGCGACCACCACCGACAGCTCGCAGGCGAACTCGAGCTCCGACTCGAGGAGGAGCCCCGGTCCGGCGGCGACGGGACCCAGGGCGGTCCAGGCGGCGTCGATCCCCTCGGGTCCATCGTATCGCCCGATCCGGACCTGGCTCCGCCCGTCGTAGCCGCCGAGGGCCGCCTTCAGGCGGAGCGGGTATCCGAGGTCTCGTGCGCCGGCCCGGAGACCGTCGAGGGTCCGGACCTCACGCCACGCCGCGGTGGGGGCGTCGATCTCGGCGAGGAATTGGCGTTCGGCCAGGCGGTCCTGGGTCATCGCCAGGGCGACGACGCCCGGCCGGACCGGTAGCCACGCATCGAGCGCCTCCACGACCGGCGCGCCCACGTGCTCCAGCTCATAGGTCATGACGGCGCAACCCTCGGCCAGCTCGAGCGCGCCCTCGACGTCGTCGTAGGCGGCGACGACCTGGCGGTCGGCGATCGGCCGGGCCGGGCAGAGCGGGTCCGGGTCGAGGATGGCGACCCGGTAGCCCAAAGCCCTGGCCGCGAACCCGAGCATCCGACCGAGTTGACCGCCGCCCAGGATCCCGATCGTCGCCCCCGGCGGGATCGGCGGCTCGGCGGCACCGACCTCGTCGAGGATCGCCCGGATGAACGCCGTCTTCGCCATCGAGTAGCGGATGCCGCTCCGGAGGCCGGAGGCGACGAGCGTGCGCTTGAGGTCCGCGTACCGCGCCGCCCGGGCGGGGTCGGCGCGAAGGGCGTCGCGGAAGGCGATCTGGCGATGCCACTCGGCCGGGTCGGGGATCACGTGGAGGTGGATCGGGCGCGGCCGATCGTCACCGTCGCCCGGCGCCAGGCCACCCAGGAGCATCGGGCGGGTGGCCGGCCAGGGCGCCGGACCGCCCTGGCCCTGGAAGCCCAGGTCGAGCAGGAGCCCGGTGATCGCCGGGACGTCGGCCGGGTCCCCCGGATGGATCCCCAGGTCCACCACGGCCTTGCCGGCCAGGCCCGGGACCGCCGTGCTGCCGATGTGCTCGACGACGAGGTCGGGTCGACGGTCGGCGACCAGCGCGGCGACCCGCGCCGCAACGAACGCCGAGGCGGGCTCGGGATCGCGGATGGCGAGGGGGAGGGCGGGGTACGGTCCGATCGGCGTCTCGGGCACGTCGGGAGTGTATCGTCGGGCCATCATGCGACATCACCGGATCCCGGGTGAACCCGCGTGCTGACCGTCGCCGGCCTCTCCGCAGCGCCCGGCGAGCGGGTCACCGGATCGATCGAGGTCGACCTCGGCGGCCCGACGGTCGGGATCCCGATCGTCGTGGTGAACGGGGCGCGACCCGGTCCGCGGGTCGGGGTGACCGCCGGGATCCACGGCGCGGAGTACGTCTCGATCGCCGCCCTGCGCCGGGTCGCGATGGCCGTCGACCCGGCGACGATGACCGGGAGCCTCGTGGCGTCGCTGATCTCGAACCCGGCCGCCTTCGCGGCCCGCTCGATCTACCTCGACCCGCTCGACGGCCGGAACCTCAACCGGTCCTTCCCGGGCGATCCGGCCGGCGGACCCACCGAGCGGCTCGCCGCCTGGCTCTACGCCACCGTGATCGCCCCGGCGGACCGGTTCCTCGACTGTCACTGCGGCGACATGAACGAGGCGCTCGTCTCGTTCACCGGGATCGAGGAGACCGGGGATCCGGAGGTCGATGCGGTGACCCGGGCGATGGCCGACGCCTACGGCCTCGACTACATCGTCATCGGCCCGACCGCGGGCTCGACCACGACCGCCGCCGCGTCGGCGGGCATCCCGGCCGTCCTCGGCGAGGTCGGCGGGCAGGGCCTCTGGCCCGAGGCCGACGTGACGCTCCACGCCGCCGGGCTCGAGCGGGCACTCCACGTCGCAGGCCTGATCCCGGAACCGGCGCCCGGTCCTCGACGGGCCAGCCGAGTGCTGCCCAGCGAGGCGTGGTTGCGCTCCGATGCGACCGGGTGCTGGCACCCGTTCGTGTCCGTCGGCGAGCAGGTGGCGATCGGCCAGGTCGTGGGCGAGGTCCAGGACCCGTTCGGAGTGACGCTCCGGATCGTGGAGGCGCCGCTCGCCGGGGTGGTCCTCTTCCTCGTGAGCTCGCTCGCGATGAACGCCGGCGATCCCCTCCTCGCGATCGGCGCCTGACCGCCTCGCGATGAGCGACGGGGCCCGGCGGCCGGGCGACGATACGGGCGTGTCGGGTGACCTGTTGACGACCTGGGGCGTCGTGCTCCCGCTCGAGCCGGAACCGGAAGGGGACGCCGGGGCCGCTCTGCCCGGATCCGGGGACCGTCGGTTCGCCCGGGGTCGCGCGGCGTTCTTCGAGCGGTGCCCGCGGCTGACCGGGTTCCTGCGCGCCGAGGACGCCTCGCTCCGGGTGGTCGCCGAGCAGGTCCTGCCGGTCCGCGCCCGCTCCGACGCGGGTCCGGCGACGATCGGGGTGTCGGTCGTCGAGGTCCGCCCGACGGCCTTCGACATGGCGGCCCGGATCCGGCCGGAGGGCGAGGATGGTGCCCCGGCCGTGCACGGGCGCTGCACGATCGTCATCGAGCGTCGCAGGACCGGTCAGCGGATCCCGATCCCGGACGAGATCCGCGACGAGTTCATCGCCATCCAGCTCGGCGCTCGGGACCTCCTCTGACCCGGCGAGACGACCGGTCGGTCGGTGATTCCCGTCGGCCGAACCGCTAGCATCGTGATGTGATCTCCCGGACCGACCCGCGACGCTCCGTCCCCATCCTGATCGACTGCGACACGGGCATCGACGACAGCCTCGCCCTGCTCTACGCGGCCGCCTCGCCCGAGGCGGAGATCGTCGCGGTCACCTGCTGCAGCGGGAACGTCGAGGCGCACCAGGTCGCCGACAACACCCGGGCCGTCCTGGAGCTCGCCGGTCGCCCGGACGTGGAGGTGGCGCTCGGTCGGACCGTGCCCCTCGTCCGCGACCTCGAGATCACCCCGGAGACGCACGGACCCCGCGGCATCGGCCATGCCGAGCTGCCGGCCCCGAGCCGACCCCTCAGCCACCGTCACGCCGCGGACCTCATCGTCGAGGAGGCCCGTCGCCGACCAGGCGAGATCACCCTCGTCACGCTCGGACCGCTCACGAACGTGGCCGTCGCCGTCCTCCGCGAGCCGGACCTGCCGCGACTCCTCCGGCGTCTCGTGATCATGGGCGGCAGCTACCGCTCGCCGGGCAACACCGCACCGACGTCGGAGTGGAACATCCACTGCGACCCCGACGCCGCGAAGGTGGTCCTGACCGCCTGGGCAGCGGCGGGGGCCGGGGCCGAGCCGGGCTCCGTGCCCCGACCCCTCGCCCTGGGACTGGACGTGACTGAGCGGGCGAAGATCACGCCCGACCACGTCGTGGCCCTGGCCCGGCGCGCGGGCAGCCGACCCGACGACTCGCTCGCCCTCGCCCGGGGCGAGGACCCGATGCACGCGACCCGGAGCGTCGCCAGCGACCCGGTCGTCCGGTTCGTCGCCGACGCCCTCCGCTTCTACATGGAGTTCCACTCCCGCTACGACGGCTTCTACGGGGCGTTCATCCACGACCCGCTGGCGCTCGCCGCGGCACTCGATCCGGGGCTCGTCCGGACCGAGGCGCTGACCGTCGACATCGAGCTCGGGGGAACGCTGACGACCGGTGAGACGGTCACCGACTGGCGCCGCGTCTGGGGGCGGCCGCCCAACGTCGACGTGGCCGTCGAGGCCGACGCCGAGGAGTTCCTGGGCCGGTTGATCGAGCGGGTCGGCGGGCTCGCCGAACGGCTGGCGCAGGCCCGCCCGGACGTGGCACTCTGGGTCCCGTGATGGTCGCCGGCGGGGTCGGCACGTTCGCGAACGACCCCTCGGCCCATGGAGGAGGCGCCCGATGAGCTTGTCCTGGTTGACCGTCTGTGCGGAGGGCCAGACGAAGGACTGTATCCCTTCGGTCCAGCTCGCCTACCTGGCCGGCCTCGTCGTCGCGGTCATCCTGCTGGCGATCGTGGCCGTCCGCTCGCGGGACTTCTCGACGGCGACGATCGCGCTCATCCCCGTGGCGATCGCGATCAACCTGGCGATCGGCGCCGTCATCGTCGCCCTGCGCCTGCCGATCTACCTCGACTCGGTCGGGACGGTCCTCGTCGGCGCGCTCGCCGGCCCGTGGGCGGGGGCACTGACCGGCATCCTGGCGAACCTCATCTGGTCGATCCTGCCGGTCCCCGGGGGAGCCGGGCCGACGGCCGCGTTCTTCGCCCCGGTCGCGGGCGTCATCGGGCTGATGGCCGGCTTCTGGGCGAGCCGGGGCGTCTTCCGCCTCCGGGCGGACGACTCGCGCGTCGGCCAGTTCCTCGCCCTCGCCGCGGGGGTCGCGGCCGCCGGGGTCGCCCTGCTGGTGGTCCAGGGCACGATCGGCCTGCCCGAGCTGTTCCCCGCCGACGAGAACCAGGCCATCGCCAACCAGGGCCAGTTCGTGCTCATCGGCGCGGCGATCGTCGTGTTCGCGGTCGTCGTGGCGTGGCTCTCGGGCCGGACGGTCTTCCGGTTCCAGCCCGGCGACACGCGGATCCGACCGTACCTGACCGGGGCCACGGCGATCGCCGCCTTCATCCTCGTATTCGCGCTGGCCCGACTCGTCTTCGGCCCCACGGGCTACTTCTCGAGCGTGACCGGCGTGAAGGCGGACGGCAGCCCGGACGACTTCCTCGGCGGGGCGAACCTGAGCGGCCTGGCGGTCGCCGACCCGGCCGGCCTCATCGGGGCGGTGCTCGTCGCCCTGCTCGTCGCGGTCGGCGCCTGGGCCTGGGCGCGGCGCGGCGACAACGCCCGGTTCTTCCCCGTCTGGATCGGCGGGCTGACCACGGGTCTCGTCGCCGCCGCGATCTCCGCACCGATCGCCGCCGGGGTCTTCGGCGGGGTCACCGGCGGGGGCACCGACGCCCTGGTCGCCCTCTTCCGGACGCTCGGGCTCAACATCCTCCAGTCGGCCTTCGCCCAGGGGCTCACGAGCGACCCCCTGGACAAGACGATCAGCTACACGATCGTCTTCCTCATCCTCGGGGCGCTGCCGCTCTCCGTCAGGACGATGTTCAGCCGGGGCGAGGCGACCGTCGCAGAGTAGGAGCCGATGTCCAGCGCGACGGGGTACTACCGGGCCGGGACGAGCTGGCTCCATCGCCGCAACCCGATCACGAAGCTGCTCGCGGTCGGCTGGGTCCTGCTGGCCACGTTCCTCCTCTCGGCGGTCGTGCTACCGGTACTCGCGGTCCTCCTCGTCGTCGTCGCCTGGACGACCGGCCTCGGCGGGCCGATCCTCCGAGCCCTCCGGATCCCGGCCGTCCTCGTCGCGTCGATCCTCATCGTCAACGCCCTGTTCTTCCCCGGGGCGACCGATCGGATCGTCGGCCTCGGGCCGCTGGCGGTGACCCGGGAGGGACTCTCCTTCGGGGTCATCTCGGCCGGTCGGCTCATCGTGGCCTTCCTCGTCCTCGTGACGTTCCTGTTCACGACCCTCGCCGACGACCTCCTCGAGTCGCTCGTCGCCCGGGGCGCCAGCCACCGGATCGCCTTCGTGGTCCTCTCGGCGGTCCAGATGGTGCCCCGGATGCAGGAGCGGGCCGGCGCCATCCTCGAGGCCCAGCAGGCCCGGGGCCTGGCGGTGACCGGCTCGTTCGTCCGCCGGGTGCGGGCGCTCGTCCCCCTCATCGGGCCGGTCCTGCTCGGATCCCTCATCGACGTCCGGGAGCGGACCTTCGCGCTGGAGGCCCGCGGGTTCGGAGCGCGGCCGGGACGGAGCGCCTATCGCGTGGTCGCCGATCCACGGATCGACCGGTGGCTGCGGCTGGCGATCGTGCTCGGGATCGTCGGGGTCATCGGGCTCGTCGTCACGGGGGCCCTGCCGCGATGACCGAGCCGGAGACTGACGACGGTGGGCCGAGCCGGCCCGACGCCGTGCCGGGTGCTCCGACGGTGGTCCTCCGGGACGTCGGGGTCCGCTATGCCGGTCGTCGGGAGCCGGCCCTGGACGGACTCGACCTCGACGTGCGGCCCGGGGAACGGCTCGGGGTGGCCGGACGGACCGGCGCCGGCAAGTCCACCCTCGCCCTGGTGGCGGCCGGGTTCATCCCCAGGGTCGTCCGGGCCAGGCTCTCGGGGACCGTCACGATCGCGGGCGCGACGGTCGGGAGCCTGAACGGCCGGGACCTCGCGGGGCGGGTCGGGATCGTCTTCTCGACTCCGGCGAACCAGCTCTCGGCCTCGAAGCAGACCGTCCGCGAGGAGCTCGCCTTCGGGCTCGAGAACCTGGGTGTGCCGCGATCGGCGATGGACCCGCGGATCGACGAGGTCCTTGCCCGTCTCGGGATCGGCCACCTCGCGGAGCGCGAGCCGTTCGCCCTCTCGGGCGGCGAGCAGCAGCGGGTCGCGATCGCCAGCATCGTGGCGATGGGCACGGCGATCCTGGTCCTCGACGAGCCCACCGCCCAGCTGGATCCGGCCGGGACCGCCGCGGTCGGTCGGCTGCTGGCCGAGCTGGCCGAGGACGGGACGACCATCCTGTGCGCCGAGCACGATCCGACGATCCTCGGCGCGATGGACCGCTGCCTCGTCCTGGAGGGCGGTCGTCGGGTCGCGGAGGAGCGACCGGGTCGCGCGCTCGGGAGCGCCGTCCTCGATCCGCTCGGGCTCATCCCGCCGACGCTGGTCCGGCTGGCCGAGTCGGCCGGGCTCGATCCGGGCGAGGCCTTCGACGAGGCCGTCATCGCGGAGACGCTCGGACGGGCGATCGGACCCGCCGGGTCGACCGCCGCCACCCTGCTGTCGGGCGGCGGACCGCCGCCGTCGGTCGATCCGGGCGTGTGGGCCACCGGCCCGCGGACGGCCCTGACCGTCGAGGAGCTCGTCCACCGCTACCCGACCGGCGTCGATGCGCTGCGGGGCGTCTCGCTGGCGATCGAGCCGGGCGAGGCGGTCGCGATCGTGGGCCAGAACGGGTCGGGCAAGACCACCCTCGTGAAGCATCTCAACGGCCTCCTCCGGCCGAGCTCGGGGCGAGTCCTCCTCGGTGGGTCCGACATCGCGCCGCTGCCGGTCCACCGGCTCGCCGCGACGGTCGGGTTCGTCTTCCAGAACCCGGACGACCAGCTCTTCGACCGATCGGTGGAGCGGGAGGTCTCGTTCGGCCCGCGCAACCTCGGGCGCTCGCCGGACGAGGTGAGGCGAGCCGTCGCGACCGGGCTGGAAGCGGTCGGCCTCGACGCGGTCCGGGCCACCAATCCGTACGACCTGGACCTGTCGCTCCGGAAGCTCGTCGCGCTGGCCAGCGTCCTGGCCATGGACCCGTCGATCCTCGTCCTCGACGAGCCCACCACCGGTCAGGACGGTCCGGGGGTCCGCCGGGTCGGCGCGATCGTCGACGCCTTCGTGGCCGCGGGCCGGACCGTGATCGCGATCACCCACGACATGGAGTTCGCGGCGGCTCATTTCGGGCGGATCGTGGTGATGCGCGACGGCCGGATCAGCGCCGACGGCAGCCCGACCGAGGTCTTCGGCCCTGACCGGGTCGGCCTCCTGAGCGGCGCCGGGCTCGAGCCGCCGCCCGCCGCCCGCATCGGGGCCCGGCTGGGCCTCGGCTCGACCCCGACCATCGGGAGCCTGCTCGAGGCGCTCTCGGCGCGTCGCTGAGCCGCCTTCGGGCCGTTCGGCCCGTCGAGCGGGTCGCGGTTCGGCCCGTGGAGTCGGACGAGTCCGGGCGCATCATCGATGATGCAAAGGAGGCACCTCATGCGCGTCCTGCTCGCCATCGACGGCTCCCGCTCCTCCGACATCGCCCGCGACCTCCTGGCCGGCCTGGCCTGGCCCGAGGGCTCGGCCATCCGGGTCGTCGGGGTCGTAGAGCACGGTCCCGAGACCTTCGGCCTGCCCTGGATGCCGGTCGTCAAGGGTGAAGCCGGCGTGACCGAGAGCGCTCTCGACGCCCAGCTGTCCGGCGCCCTGGAGACGGCGGCCCGGGAGATCGAGGCCGGGGTCGCGGCCCAGGGCGCGGCGCCCGGCACGGTCAAGGTGGACCACCTGATCCTGCGAGGCCATGCCGCCCGGGCGATCGTCGACGAGGCGCGCGAGTTCGGGGCCGAGCTGGTCGCGGTGGGCTCGCGCGGTCACGGCGCCTTCGAATCGATGATCCTGGGGTCGACCTCTGCCGAGGTGGTCGATCACGCACCGTGCCCGGTCCTCGTGGCCCGGGCCTCCACCCTGCGCTCGCTCGTCCTCGCCGACGACGGCTCGAGTGGCGCTCGCGACGCCGCGGCGATCGTGGAGCAGTGGCCGATCCTCGCCGAGGTCCCGGCCACCGTCGTCACCGTCGCCGAGGTCGCGGTCCCCTGGGTCGGCGACACGCCCGGGATGTACGGGCAGGTCATGTCGTCGTACGAGGAGTCGGTCGATGACGCCCGCCGGATGCACTCCGACATCGCCCGGCGGACCGCGGAGCAGCTCGGCCGGCTGGGGCGATCGGTCACGACCCAGGTCCGCGAGGGCGATCCGACGGCCGAGCTCGTCGCGTCGCTGAGCGGGCTCGGGGCGGACCTCGTCGTCGTCGGGACCCGCGGCCACACGGGGCTGACCCGGATGATCCTGGGCAGCGTCGCGCGGAAGGTCCTCCTCCACGCCCCGTGCTCGGTCCTCGTCGTCCACGAGGGGGTCCGTGGTCGCGGCCTCGGACGCGAGGCGCGCGAGCCGGCCACCGAGGACGTCGCGACGGGTCGTTGACGCGGCGTTCACCGACGGCCGCTAGCATGGCCGCATGAGCGAGCAGCGGCCCCCGCGAACGGCATCGACTCCGGCCCGACCGAGGCGACGACCGCCACGCCCCTCGGCGCGGAGGAGCTCCGCCGGATCGATGCGTACTGGCGAGCGGCGAACTACCTCTCGGTCGGCCAGATCTACCTTCTCGACAACCCGCTCCTGCGGCAGCCGCTCGCGCCCGAGCACGTGAAGCCGCGCCTGCTCGGCCACTGGGGCACCACGCCCGGCCTGAACTTCATCTACGCCCACATGAACCGGGCGATCCGGAACTGGGACCTCGACGCGATCTACGTGACCGGCCCCGGGCACGGCGGCCCGGGTCTCGTCGCGAACGCCTACCTCGAGGGGACCTACAGCGAGGTCTATCCGAGCATCGGGCGGGACGCCGATGGCCTGCGCAAGCTGTTCCGTCAGTTCTCGTTCCCCGGCGGCATCCCCAGCCACGTGGCCCCGGAGACGCCCGGCTCGATCCACGAGGGCGGCGAGCTCGGCTACGCCCTCTCCCACGCGTACGGTGCCGCCTTCGACAACCCCGATCTCGTCGTCTGCTGCGTCGTCGGTGACGGCGAGGCGGAGACCGGCCCACTGGCGACGAGCTGGCACTCGAACAAGTTCCTCGACCCGGTCCACGATGGCGCGGTCCTGCCGGTCCTCCACCTGAACGGCTACAAGATCGCGAACCCGACGGTCCTGGCGCGGATCCCCGAGGACGAGCTCCGCTCCCTCATGGAGGGCTACGGGCATCGACCGTACTTCGTCACGGGCGACGATCCGGCCACGATGCACCAGGCGATGGCCGCGACGGTCGACGCCTGCATCCGGGAGATCCACCGCATCCAGGCCGCCGCGCGGACCGGCGGGGTCACCGACCGGCCGGCCTGGCCGATGATCGTCCTCCGCACGCCGAAGGGCTGGACCGGCCCGAAGGAGGTCGACGGGCTCCCCGTCGAGGGGACCTGGCGCTCCCACCAGGTGCCGTTCTCCGAGGTCCGGACCGACCCGACCCACCTCGCCCTGCTCGAGGGCTGGCTGAAGAGCTACCGGGCCGAGGAGCTCTTCGACGAGGATGGGGCGCTGGTCCCCGAGCTCGCCGAGCTGCCGCCGCGGAGCTACCGTCGGATGAGCGCCAACCCGCACGCGAACGGCGGGCTCCTGCTGCGCGACCTCGACCTGCCCGACTTCCGCGACTACGCGGTCGACGTGCCTGGCCCCGGCTCGACGACGAGCGAGGCGACCCGGGTCATGGGGACCTTCGTCCGCGACGTCATCGCCCGGAACATGGAGACGTTCCGGGTCTTCGGACCGGACGAGACCTCGTCGAACCGGCTGGGCGCGGTCTTCGAGGTGACCGACCGCCAGTTCCTCGGTGAGATCCTGCCCACCGACGAGCACCAGGCGCGTGCAGGCCGGGTGATGGAGGTCCTCTCCGAGCACCAGTGCGAGGGCTGGCTGGAGGGCTACCTGCTGACCGGCCGACACGGCCTGTTCAACTGCTACGAGGCGTTCATCCACATCGTCGACTCGATGTTCAACCAGCACGCGAAGTGGCTGAAGGTGACGAACGGGATCGCCTGGCGCCGGCCGATCGCCTCGCTCAACTACGTCCTGAGCTCGCTCGTCTGGCGGCAGGACCACAACGGCTTCAGTCACCAGGATCCGGGCTTCATCGACCACGTCGCGAACAAGAAGTCCGAGGTCATCCGGGTCTACCTGCCGCCCGACGCGAACACCCTGCTCTCGGTCACCGACCACTGCCTGCGCAGCCGGCAGTACGTGAACGTCATCGTGGCCGGCAAGCAGCCCGGCCCGAACTGGCTGACGATCGATCAGGCGATCCTGCATTGCACCCGCGGGATCGGCATCTGGGACTGGGCGAGCAACGACGCCGACGGCGAGCCGGACGTGGTCATGGCCTGCGCCGGCGACGTCCCGACGCTGGAGACGCTCGCCGCGGTCGGACTCCTTCGACGGCACCTGCCCGACCTCCGGGTACGGGTCGTCAACGTCGTCGACCTCATGCGGCTCCAGCCCGAGGAGGAGCACCCCCACGGCCTGTCCGATACCGAGTTCGACTCGCTCTTCACCCGCGACCGCCCCGTGGTCTTCGCCTATCACGGCTACCCGTGGCTCATCCACCGGCTCACCTACCGGCGGACGAACCACGTCAACATCCACGTCCGTGGCTACAAGGAGGAGGGCACGACCACGACGCCGTTCGACATGGTCATGCTCAACGACCTCGACCGGTTCCACCTCGTGATCGACGTCATCGACCGGGTGCCGGGACTGGCTACCCGGGCCGGCCACCTCCGGCAGTCGATGGTCGACGCCCGGCTGGAGCACCGGGCCTACACCCGGCAGGAGGGCGAGGACGCCCCGGACATCCGCGACTGGGCGTGGCCGGGCTGAGCCGCGTGCCCGGCGAAGGACGGCCATGCGGACCTCGCGTCGGCCCGCTGCGGCGGGTCAGCCGATGAGGATCCTCGTCGTCAACGCCGGGTCGAGCAGCCTGAAGCTCCGGGTCCTCGACGCCGAGGACGGGATCGTCGGCTCGGCCGACCTGCCGATGACCCGTGGCCGAGCGGACGAGACCGCGATCGCCGAGGCGGTCCGGGGGTTCGGGACGATCGACGCGGTCGGGCACCGGATCGTCCACGGCGGGACCCGCTTCCGCGAGCCGGTCCGGGTCGACGGCGACGTCGTGGCGCGACTCGAGGAGCTCACCGACCTGGCGCCGCTTCACCAGCCGAAGTCCCTCGCCGCCCTCGATGCCGTGGGCGCGATCCTGCCCGACGTTCCGGCCGTCGCCTGCTTCGATACCGCGTTCCACGCCGACCTCCCGGCCGCGGCGTCGACCTACGCCCTGCCCCGCGAGTGGCGCATCCGCTGGGGGCTGCGGCGGTACGGCTTCCACGGCCTGTCTCATGCCTACGCCTCGCGTCGGGCCGCCGAGCTCGTCGGCCGGCCGATCGAGGGGCTCCGGATCGTGACCTGTCACCTCGGGGCGGGCGCGTCGCTCGCCGCGGTCGCGGGTGGTCGCTCGGTGGACACCACGATGGGCTTCACGCCCCTCGAGGGCCTGGTCATGGCGACCCGTTCCGGGAGCGTCGACCCGGGCCTCGTCCTGTGGCTCGAGGAGCACGTCCGCACGCCTCCGGCCGAGCTCGCCGCGACCCTCGAGCATCGCTCCGGGCTCCTCGGCCTCGCCGGGACCGCGGACCTGCGGGTGATCCTCGACCGGGCCGAGGCGGGCGACGCGGAGGCGTCGATCGCCGTCGAGGTCTACATCCACCGCTTGCGCGGCTCGATCGCGGCGATGACCGCGGCGATGGACGGCCTCGACGTCCTCGTCTTCACCGGCGGCGTGGGCGAGAACGCACCCCGGATCCGGGCGCTGGCCTGTGCCGGGCTCGGCTTCCTCGGTATCGAGCTGGATGACGCGAGCGGGGCCGACCGGCCGCCGGAGGCGACGGACCGGGCATCCACCGGTGACCGCGAGATCGGCCGCCCGGACGCGGCGGTCCGGGTCCTGGTCATCGGCGCCCGCGAGGACCTCGAGATCGCCCATGAGGTCCGGAGCGTGCTCGGGACCTGACTGCGCCCGCCTCCGCCACCGTGGAGCGGGGAGTCAGCGTGACCGGAGCGCGGTCGGCGCCGCGGTGATCGACCGGAGCGATCACATCGGCCGGAGCGAAGCGCCGGGACTTCCGAGGGAACCGCGAACCGTCCGTTCGATCGGCTGGAGCGATCGATCCTACCGGTCCTGGTCGGCGGCCACCATGGGAGGAGGCCGTAACCGCCGGCTCCGATCGACCGGAGCGATCGAACGTCGACGTCTGGGCCTGGCAGCCCGGGCACGTCCCGCCAGCCGCCCGGGTCGATCGACCAGAGCGATCACCCTACGCGGGCCGGCCGGCCAAATGTGGCCAAGGGGCGTATGGCGGACCCTGTAGGACCTCTGGGGCGTTGGTTCAGTTGGAACCGGCAGGACCGCAAGGACCGTTACGACGAGATCCTGGTCGAGCACCGCCTATCCTCGAAGTGCGACCTCGAAGACTTCGCCGTCGACGATCCGCCAGGCGCGGACCCCCGGCTCGCCGCTCGCCGGGTCGGCCTCCGCCTCGGCGAGCGAGCAGAGGACGTACAACGCGTCGGGGTAGAGGGCCAGGCCGATGTCGGTCGGGGACGGGCGGGCGGGCGACTTCACGTGGGAGTGGACGATCGCCCAGAACGCCTCGTCGGCATCGTCGGTCGCGAGGGTGAGCCGCAGGAGGTCCCCCGAGTCGATCTCGTAGCGGTACGGCGAGGCCGCCGCGTTACGGGTCGGCTCGAACCGGAGCGCGAGCCCACCCTCGACGGCCGGCGCCGTCCCGACGACGATCCCGCAGGCCTCGTTCGGGTACTCTGTCCGGGCGTGGGCCACGATGGCCGCCCGGACCGCCGCCGGCAGCTCCACATCGGCCGGTCCGGGGTGCGGGCGACCGGACCCTGCGCCGCCGCCGCCCGATCCGCTACCAGACGACATCGACGTCCCCGGAGCCTGCCGCATACGACCGGATACGCTCGTCCTTGCTGAGGAACGGCACCCGCAGGTCGCGAGCCGTGGCGTACAGAAGGCGATCGATCGGGTCGCCCGGGAAGGTGTCAGGCCCGAGGAGACCCGCCCAGGCCGCCGCCTCGGGCGTCAGCGACGCCGTCTCCACCCGGCCCTGTCGGAGCAGGTCACCCACCCAGCGAAGAGGATCGCGATCGAGCCGCAGGTGACCCTGCCGATGCAGGCTGGTGATCTCCCAGCAGGTGAGCGGGCTGACCAGCAGCCGGTCGGCGCCGTCGATCCGTCGGTGCGCGACCCTCGACAAGCGATCGCCGCCGGCCTGCCACCAGACGACGACGTGGGTGTCGAGGAGGATCGCCTGCTCGGGGATCAGCAGGCTCACGCCCGATCCTCGGCGTCCCAGCGCTCGCCGGTCGCGTAGTACGCCCCGTCGCCCTCGGCTACGAGCGTGACGCTGCCCATCAGCGGTCGATCCGCGGGGTCGTCGACGGGTACCAACCGGGCGACCGGTCGCCCGTGCTTGGTCACGGTCACCGAGATCCTCATCTCGTCGACCTGGTCGAGGATGGCCAGGCACTCGGCCTTGAACCGGCTGGCCATGATCGTCCTGTCGTTCGTGCTCGAAGGGGCGCTCATCTGACCACTGACGATAGTCATTGGTCACGCGCCGGTCAAGGGGCGACTGTCGCCGACAAGGGTTCGGCCTGGCGCTTGTGCTCGGAGGAGACTCCGGTGGTTCCCGACCGCCTGCGCTCAGCTCCCGTTCACCAGCGCCTTCGCGAACTTGACGGCGGCATCGTCGCCGCTCGCCACGAACAGGCGGAACCCAGGACTAGCCCCTGTGGCCAGGATCTCGCCGCTCTGCGGCGAACCGCGGAACGCCTCGACCCCGACGCCTGCGATCGTCTCTGGCTGGTGGTACTCGAGCGACATCTGCGATGCAGGGATGTACGCCACCCAGCCATTGTCGACGCTGTTATCCCCGCGGTCAGCCTCGAAGGTGCACTGGGTATTCGGTCCGCCAGGGCCAGGGCCGGCCGTGGTCTTGGTGACCGACCAGCCGAGAGACTTGATGGCCGCGATGGTCGGCGCGCACGGGTCGGCAGGCAGCGCGGCGCCCGCCTGCGGGGATGCCCCGGCGGGTGCAGACGCCTGCGGCCCCGCGGTCCCCGGTCCCGACACGCTGCCGGTATCGGCATTGGTGGGGGTACCGGCGGCCGCGCCGGAGCACCCGACGGGCACGAGGAGGCCGAGCACAAGCACCGTGCTCCGAAGGAAGGCTGTGCTTCGGCGGGGTCGATTCATCTGAGGTATCTCTTCTAGGTCGCATGGCCAAGTTCGGTCACGGGCTCACGGCACCGGCAGACTGGCACGGGCGACGTCGCCGCGCCACGCAGTACGGACCATACGTGCACTGGGGCGACGATGCAACGCGGCGACCGCGATCGGGCTCGTGGTGGTCTGACGCACGCCGGCGAGGGGTTCGACCAGTTCATGGGAGACGGTCACGCCCCCTGACCGCCGCAGCTATTCAAGGCGGCCGGGCGCGCGAGCGGTGCCGCCTCGCTGGACTCCCCTACCCTGCGCGGCTCTGAACGAGTGGATCGGCGGCTCGAGGCGTGGTGCGGGTCGAGTCCGAGAGGAGACGGTCATGAAGTGGGATGACCCGGGCCATGTCCTCCTTCCATCGCGCTCAGGCAGGGTGCCGGACTTCCTGACAGAAGGGGCCCGACCTCACCACCAGTTGACCCCGCCCTCGAGATCGTCCTCCATCTCGTCGAGCTCGCGCGAGAACGTCCCGGCGGAGAGGTACTTCCAGCCGCCGTCCGGGAGCAGCGCGACGATCGTCCCGGACGCCATCGTCGAGGCCACCCGGGCCGCTGCGACCAGCACGGCCCCGCAGGAGGGTCCGGCGAAGATCCCCTCGCGGAAGACGAGGTCGCGCAGGGCGGCGACCGCGTCGCGGTTCGAGACGAGGAACTTCCCGTCGAGCAGCCCGGGGTCGAAGATCTCCGGCACGAACCCCTCGTCGAGCGAGCGCAGCCCCTGGACGTGCTCGCCGGGCAGCGGCTCGGCGGCGTAGACCTTCACGCCCGGCTTCGCCCGCCGGAAGAAGCGCGCGACGCCCATGAGCGTCCCCCCGGTCCCCAGCCCGGCCACGAAGGCGTCGACCTCGGGGCAGTCGGCCAGGATCTCCGGTCCGGTCCCCTCCTCGTGCGCTCGCGGGTTCGCCGGGTTGCCGTACTGGTACGGCATCACGAAGCGCGGGTCCCGCTCGACGAGGTGCTTGGCCAGAGCGATCGCGCCGTTCGAGCCGAGCGCCCCGGGCGAGTCGATGACCTCGGCCCCGAAGAGGGCTGCCATCTGGCGGCGCTCCTGGGTCACGTTGTCGGGCATGACCAGGGCCACCCGGTAGCCCTTCCGCCGACCGATCATCGCGAGGGCGATCCCGGTGTTCCCCGACGTCGGCTCGAGGATGATCGAGTCGGGTCCGAGCCGTCCGGACGCCTCGAGGTCCTCCACGAGCGCCTTCGCGACCCGGTCCTTCACGGACCCGGTCGGGTTCGTCATCTCGAGCTTGGCGAAGAGCCGGACGTTCGGGTTCGGCGACATCCGGGGGATCTCGACCAGCGGCGTGTGGCCGATCGCGTCGAGGATGCTCGAGTAGCGCCCGCCGTGGGGCGGCAGCTCCGCGTGGTCGTGGTCGTGATCGTGGTGCTGGTCCACCGCCTCGGCCCCGCGATGCGAGTGCTCGGGCTCCTTCAGCGCGACCACGAGACGCTCCCGCCGGCCATGGCGGGGAGGATGACCAGCTCGTCGCGGGCATCGACCGGGGTGGCCGCACCCTGGAGGTAGCGGATGTCCTGACCGTCCACGTAGACGTTCACGAAGCGATTGAGCTCGCCATCCGGGGTGAAGAGCTGGTCGCGCAGGCCCGGGTGGGCGTCGACGAGCGCCTGGAGGAGCTCGCCGACCGTGTCGCCCGGGACGTCGAGCGCCTTCGCCCCGCCGACGTTCGCTCGAAGGACCGGGGGGATCCTGACCGCGCTCACGATGCGCCCCCGTCCGAACCGAACGTCTGGACGCCGAACCCGCCGCCCAGGCCGGAACCACTTAGGCCCGGGCCGCCGAGGGTGAAGGTGCCGCCGTCGGCGACCCCCGCCACCGCGAGCGGCCGGCCGGCGGCACGCGCCGCGACCGCGTCGTCCGAACAGACCGGGCAGGCCGGGTCGCGCCGGAGCTTCAGCTCGCTGAACGAGGCGTCGAGAGCGTCGAACAGCAGGAGCCGACCGGCGAGCGTGTCGCCGAGATCGAGGAGGAGCTTGATCGCCTCGTTCGCCTGGAGCATGCCCATGATCCCGGGGACCACGCCCAGGACCCCGGCCACCGAGCAGCCGGGGGCGAGCTCGGGAGGCGGCGGGGTGGGATAGAGGCACCGATAGCAGGGGCCGACGTAGGGCTTGAAGACCGTGAGCTGGCCCTCGAACCGGAAGACGCTGGCGTGGACGACCGGGATGCCGGCGATGACGGCCGCGTCGTTGAGCAGGTAGCGCGTCTCGAACGTGTCGGTCCCGTCGACGATGACGTCGTAGCCGGCGATGATCCGCTCGACGTTGTCGGCGACGAGCATCTCCTCGATGCCCGACCACCGTGACGTCGGGGTTGAGCGCCTGGATCGTCCGGCGGGCCGAGTCCACCTTCTTCTCGCCGACCCGGTCGTTCGTGTGGACGATCTGGCGCTGGAGGTTCGAGAGGTCGACGACGTCGAAGTCGACGATCCCGATCGTCCCGACCCCGGCGGCGGCGAGGTAGAGCATCGCCGGCGAGCCGAGCCCGCCCGCCCCGATGAACAGGACCTTCGAGCCGAGCAGCTTCGCCTGGCCCTCGATCCCGACCTCGGGGATGAGCAGGTGGCGGCTGTAGCGGAGCTTCTGCTCGCCGGTGAGCGCCGGCGGCGGTGACCCAGGGCAGCCCGCGGGTCTTCCAGTCCTGGAACCCACCCGACATCGAGGCGACGTCGGTGTAGCCCATCTCCTGCAGGGTCTGGCCCGCGAACAGGGAGCGGACACCACCCGCGCAGTACAGGACGACGGGGTGGTCCCGGTCAGGGACCGCCGCCTCGATCTGCTGCTCGAGGTAGCTCTTGCTGATGTGGAGGGCGCCGGGCAGGTGGCCCTGCTCCCACTCGGAGTCTTCGCGGACGTCGACGATGGTGGCGTCGCCGCGCTCGCGGACGACGGCGACCTCGGACGGACTCACCTCGCGGATCTGCGAGCGGGCCTCGCGCAGGAGGTCGGCGTAGGACTTGGTCATGGGGTGGAGGGACTCCGGGTCTCGACGGGCTGGCTGCCGTTCGGCGCCAGGGCGGATGGGACGAAGGACGAGGCTGGGTTCGCCGGCGTCAGGCCGGCGCGCTACACCTGCAGCGGCCCGTGACGCGCATCAGGCGGGCTCGCCGGCCGTCGCGGCCGGTTCAGGCGTGGGTTCGGCGTTCGGGTCGAGGCCCGGGGCCGGGCCGTCGTCGAGCTCGCCGAGGGCATGCTCGAGCGTGTCGAGGCTGAGCATCGCGCACTTCAGGCGGGCGGGGCTGATCTCGATCCCGAGCAGGTCGAGGAGGTCGTCGGCCCGGAAGGCCGCCGCCTGCTCCACGGTCATCCCCTTGACCTCGTCGGTCAGCAGGCTGGCGCTGGCCTGGCTGATCGCACAGCCGCGGCCGGTGAACGCGACCTCGGCGACCTTCCCGTCGCGGATCCCGAGCTGCATCGTGATCCGGTCCCCGCACAGCGGGTTCGAGCCCTCGTACGAGGCGGTCGCGTCCTCCAGGACCCCGAAGTTGTGGGGTCGCCGGTAGTGCTCCAGGATGTAGTCGCGGTAGAGGTCGTCCATGGCCGTCCCGAGTGTACCGCGTCGGCGAAATCCCGACCAGTTCGGTCGGATATAGCCGGGCTGAGGATCCGGTGACGAACGAATGACAGGGTCGCCGAGCGAGTGGTCGCCCCAGGGCCGGGTCAGTCCCGGAAGATGCGCTCCACCTCGACGAGACCGGCGGCCAGCGCGTCGATGTCGGCCGGGTCGTGAAGACGCTGAAGCTCGCCCGGGCGGTGGCGGTCAGGTCGAGCCGCTCGTGGAGCGGCATCGTGCAGTGGTGGCCGGCCCGGACGCAGATCGCGAACCGGTCGAGGACCTGGGCCACGTCGTGGGGGTGGATCCCCGGCAGGTTGAACGGGATGACGCCGCCGCGCAGGTCCGGGTCCATCGGCCCGTACAGCTCGATGTCCGGCACGGCCAGCGGTAGCGCCTCGAGGGCGTAGGTCACGAGACTCCCGCTCGTGAGCCCGGACCGCATCCATGCCGAGGGCACCGAGGTAGTCCGCCGCGACGCCCAGCCCGATCGCGTCGCCGACCGCGGGCGTGCCCGCCTCGAACTTCCAGGGGATCTCGTTCCAGTCGCTCCGCCGGAGATGGACCTCGCGGATCATCTCGCCGCCCGACAGGAACGGGGGCATCGCCTCGAGCAGCTCACGTCGCGCCCAGAGGGCGCCCGAGCCCATCGGGGCGAGCATCTTGTGGCCGCTGAACGCGTAGAAGTCGACCCCCAGCGCCTCGACGTCGACCGGCACGTGAGGGACCGCCTGGGCGCCGTCGACGAGGACGAGCGCCCCCGCGGCGTGGGCCATCTCGACGATCTCCCGGACCGGATTGATCGTCCCGAGCGTGTTCGAGACGTGGGTGAACGCGACGAGCCGCGGCTTGAGCTTCAGGAGCACCTCGAGGACGTCGAGACGGAGGATGCCGTCGTCGGTGATCGGGATGAACTCGAGGTCGCCGTCCTTCTCCTGGACGAGGAGCTGCCACGGGACGAGGTTGGCGTGGTGCTCCATCTCGGTCAGGACGATGACGTCGCTCCGCCCGATGTTCCGCCGGCCCCAGCTGTAGGCGACGAGGTTGATCGCCTCGGTCGCGTTCCTGGTGAAGACGATCTGGCGCGGGTCCGACGCCCCGATGAACCGGGCCGTCCGTGCCCGGGCCTCCTCGTAGGCCGCCGTGGCTCGCTCGCCGATCTCGTAGATGCCGCGGTGGACGTTCGCGTTGTACTCGCGGTAGTAGGTATCCAGGGCATCGATGACGACCGCCGGCTTCTGGCTGCTCGCTGCCGAGTCGAGGTAGACGAGCGGTCGACCGGAGTGGGTCGGCGCCGACAGGATCGGGAAGTCGGCCCGGAGGGCGATCGGGTCGAGCCGTCGGGACGCGACCCGATCGGCGGTCGCGGGCGCGGATCCCGGGGCAGAGGCGGTCGCGGCGCCGGTCGTCGTCATCGTCGGCGCCCGGCTAGCGGGCGACCTCGGCCGGCTCGGACGGCATGAAGAGGGCCTCGTCGGGGACGTCGGCCTCGTATCCCTCCTCACGGAGGATCGGACCGTAGCCCTCCTCCTCGAGACGGAGCGCCAGATCCTTGCCGCCGGTCTTGACGATCCGGCCGAGCGCCAGGACGTGGACCACGTCCGGGGTGATGTAGTTCAGCAGGCGCTGGTAGTGGGTGATGAGGAGGACGCCCATCTCCGGGTTGAGCATGGCGTTGACGCCCTCGGCGACGATCCGCAGGGCGTCGATGTCCAGCCCCGAGTCGGTCTCGTCGAGGATCGCCAGCCTCGGCTCGAGGACGGCCATCTGGAGCATCTCGAGGCGCTTCTTCTCGCCGCCCGAGAAGCCCTCGTTGACGTACCGGCTGGCGAACGCCTCGTCCATCTTGAGCAGGCCCATCTTCTCGCGCATGAGCCGACGGAACTGGCCCATGTTCAGGCCGCCGCCCTTGACCATGTCGGTCGGGTCGATGTTCGGGTCCTTGTCCACGCCCTGGATCTTCGCGTTGAGCGCCGAGCGGATGAAGCTGGCGACGCTGAGCCCGGGGATGGCCGTCGGGTACTGGAAGGCGAGGAACATCCCGAGGCGGGCGCGCTTGTCGGGCGAGAGGGCCAGGACGTCGCGCCCCTGCCAGGTCACCGTCCCGCCGTTGATCCTGTAGGCGGGGTGACCCATCAGGGCATAGGCGAGGGTGGTCTTGCCCGAGCCGTTCGGACCCATGATCGCGTGGACCTCGCCCGGCCGGACGACCAGGTCGATCCCCTTGAGGATCTCGCGATCCGGCGCCGCGCTCGGTGCTACCCGCAGGTCGCTGATGACGAGGTCGTACACACCGGCGCTCGCGGTCGTCGTGGGGGTGGGAACGGCGCTGGCGGTGGGGTCGGCGGCGGTCACGGTCGGTTCGGCTCCTGGTGGTCGGCGAGCTGGCAGGGCGGTCAGGCGGAGACCGGCTCGGGCTCGCGGGTGGTCGGGATGGGCTGCGGGTCGGCCAGGGTCTGGCCCGGGACGGTCCGCAGCGGGACGAGGTCGGCGAGGGTCATCCCCTCGAGCGTTCCGCTGATCGCGTCGCGGATCCGGACCCAGAGGAGGTTGACCGAGCAGCGGGCGGTCCGGTCGCAGGCGGGTTCGTGGGCCTCGTGGGGCTCCTCGGTCGCGCAGACCATCGGGGCGATCGGGCCCTCGAGGGTCCGGAGGACATCGCTCATCCGGATCTCCGCCGGCGGCCGGGCCAGCTCGTAGCCGCCCCGGGCGCCGCGGGTGGAGGTCACCAGCCCGGCATCGCGGAGGCTCATGACGAGCTGCTCGAGGTACGGTCTCGGAAGCTCCTCCTCGGTGGCGATCTCGGCCAGGCTGGCCGGCCCTGCGCCGTAATGGCGACCGAGCTGGACCATGAGCCGGACGCCGTACTCGCCCTTCGTGGAGAACGAGACGGCGCCGCTGCCGTGGTATTGCGTCCGGGTGCTCAGGGTGAGGTCCTCGGGAGTGGACGGCCGCCGGGCAATTCCGAGTGATTCCGTCGGGATTAGTCTACCCGCGCCGGCGGAGGGGCGTCAACGCCGCCCGACCGGGCGCCGCGATGCCGTCCCGGACTAGGACTGTCGGGCTATCGAACGGCCGCCGGCGCACGGATACGGTGCACCCACGCAGCACCCGGTCGTTCAGCCGGATGGCCTCGGGGCTGCGATGTCCTGCTCACGCACCACGATCGGGAGGCCCCAAGGAGCACGTGACGGTCACCTACCGGCGCGACCGCGACCGGGGCGCCCGGCGACGGGCCAAGCAGGCCAAGGCGGCCGCCGATGGCGTCGCGGGTCCTCCCGACGAGAACGAGGCTGACCCGGCGCCGACCGCCGGCGGCCTCGAGATGGCCGTCACCCGGGATCAGGCACTGCGCCGGATCGCCGCGGAGGTCTCCGGGCGGACCGACCTGGCGACCCTCTTCGAGGACGTCATCGGCTCCTCGGTGGCCCTGTTCGGGGCGGACCGGGCCGGGCTCTGGCTCATCGACGCGTCCGCCCACCCACTCCAGCTGACCGCCCATCGCGACCTGAGCCCCACCCTCCGCGAGACCGTGGCCGGGCTGACCCTCGAGTCGCCGGCCGCCGGTGTCACCGCCCTCAGGGAAGGCCGGATCGTCGTCATCCACGACGCGCCTCACGGCGCGACGACCGAGGACATGCGCGCCGTCTACGGCCAGGACGGCCTGCGGACGGCGTGCTTCGTGCCGATCCTCTTCCGAGACCGACCGCTGGGGATGCTCGCCCTCTTCCACGAGACCGAGCGGGCGTGGCCGGCCGAGGAGCTGGAGCTCGCCGCGGCCTTCGCCGACCAGATGGCGTCGGCGATCGAGAACGCCCGGCTCTACGAGGCGACCCGCGACCTCGCCGCGAGGCTCCGGGCGATCCAGGACCTGAGCGCCCGGCTGAACCGGATCCAGGACGTCGACGGGATCGCCGAGGCGATCGTCGCCGAGGCGCGCAGCCTCATCGACCACGACAACATCCGGGTCTACCGGGTCGACCACGAGACCGGCTGGTGCGAGCCGATCGCCTTCCAGGGCACCTTCATGGGCACCGACCGACCGACGACCGAGATGCTCCGCTGCCGGATGGGCCAGGGCCTGACCGGCTGGGTGGCCGAGCACAACGAGGCGATCGTCCTGGGCGACGCCGGAAGCGACGGACGCGGGGTGCTGGTCGGACCGACCGACGGGCCAGAGTCGATGCTCCTCGTCCCGATGGCCTACGACGACCGGGTCGTCGGCGTCATCGTCCTGGCCAAGCTCGGCCGCGACCGCTTCACGGCCGACCACGAGGCGACCCTCTCGATCTTCGCCGGCCACGCAGCCCAGGCCTTCGTGAACGCGGACAACGCCGCCCGGGTCCGCCGCCAGCAGGAGGCCCTGGAGCACCAGCTGGCCAGCCAGCGCCGCCTCCTGGAGGTCAACGAGACCCTGCTCTCCACGCTCGACCCGCAGAACGTCCTGGAGATGATCGCCGACTCGCTCAAGGCGGTCGTCGCCTACGACTCGCTGACGATCTACCGGGTGGACCACACGACGCGGACGCGCCGGGCGGTCGTCGCCCGGGACCGGTTCGCCGAGATGATCATGGAATACGTCGGACCGCTGGGGGTCGGGATCACCGGCTGGGTCATCGACCGGAACGAGGCGGTGCTGGCCAACGATGCCCACCTCGATCCACGCTCGATCCAGATCCCGGGGACGCCCGAGGAGCCCGAGTCGATGATCGTCGTGCCGCTCGGAGTCGGCGGCGAGGTGATCGGCACGCTGAACATCGGCCGGATGGGCCTCGAGGAGTCGCACTTCAGCGAGAACGAGTTCGAGCTCACGAAGCTGTTCGCCGGCCAGGCCTCGATCGCCCTCCAGAACGCCGACGTCCACCGGGCGGTCGAGGTCCGGGCCGAGCGCGACGCGCTCACCGGGCTGCGCAACCACGGCGCCTTCCAGGGCGAGCTCAGCGCCGCCGTCGCCGCGGCCGAAGCCAGCGGGCCGGGGGCCAGCCTCGCCCTGCTGATGATGGACCTCGACGCGTTCAAGACCTTCAACGACACCTACGGTCACCCGGCCGGTGACGGCCTGCTCCGGACCGTCGCCGAGGCGATCGCCGGAGCCATCCGCGACGGCGATCGGGCGTACCGCTACGGTGGCGACGAGTTCGCGGTCATCCTGCCCGGCGTCGGTCGGCCCGAAGCTCGCCGGGTCGCCGACCGGGTCCGCCGCGCGGTCGCCGCGGCCGCCGACGCGGTGGTCGGGCCGGTCGGTCTCCGGGTCACGATCAGCGTGGGGATCGCGGCCTATCCGCTCGACGGGCATACCAAGGACGTCCTCGTCCAGGCCGCCGACGACGACCTGTTCATCGCCAAGCCGTCCCACCGCGACGGCGCCGAGCGGGAGGGGCTGCGGCACGATGCCTACCTCACCGCCCTGAACGAGACCGCGGTGGCGCTCATGGACCGCCTCGACCCGGACGAGCTGCTCACGACGATCGTCCAGCGCGCGGCCGACCTCCTCGGCACGCCCCACGGCTACATGTACCTCGTCGACCGGGAGGCGGACGAGCTCGTCGTCCGGTTCGCGACGGGCCTGTTCACCGAGTTCGCCGGGTTCCGGCTGCCGCGCAGCGTCGGCGTGGCCGGGGCCGCCTGGGCCGCCGCCGAGCCGGTCGTCGTGGCCGACTACGACGCCCTCGAGACCCGAGACCCCCGCCTGCCCCGCGACCGCTTCGGATCGGTAGTGGCGATCCCGCTGACGAGCGCCGGTGAGGTCATCGGCGTCCTGGGGCTCGCGTCCGGAGACCCCGGGCGCCAGTTCGGCGACCACGAGGTGGCCGTGCTCCAGCGCTTCGGTCAGCTCGCCTCGCTCGCCCTCGACAACGCCAACCTGTTCGAGACGGCCCATCGCGAGGTGGCGGAGCGGAGCCGGGTCGAGGCGGCGCTGCGCGCCTCCGAGGAACGCTTCCGGCGGCTGTCCGACGCGACCACCGAGGCCCTCGCGATCCATCGTGACGGGATCATCCTCGAGGTGAACGCGGCGTTCGCCGGGCTCCTCGGATACGAGCCCGAGGAGTGCGTCGGCCGGCCGGCGCTCGACTTCGCCTCGCCCGAGACCGCCGACCTCGTCGCGCGGTTCAGCCCGGAATCCTCCGCGCCGCTCGAGGTCATGGCGATGACCAGGGACGGCACGGTCTTCCCGGTCGAGGTGACGTGGCGCCCGATCCCCTCCGCCGACGGGACACCGGCCGGCGTCGTCGCCGTGCGCGACCTGCGCGAGCGACGCCGCCTCGAGGCCGAGCTCTCGCGGTCGGCCTTCTACGACGGCCTGACCGGGCTCCCGAACCGGGCCCTCCTGCTCGACCGGGTCGCCCACGCTCTCTCCTGGACCCGACCCGACGACGAGGACCCGATCGGCTTCATCCTCCTGGATCTCGACCGGTTCAAGGTCATCAACGAGAGTCTTGGGCACGCCGCGGGCGACCGGCTGCTCGAGGCCGTCGGCCGCCGGATCGAGGATTGCATCCGGCCCGGCGACACCGTGGCCCGGTTCGGCGGGGACGAGTTCGCGATCCTCCTCGACACCGTCCGCGATGCCGACGAGGCGAGCCGGGTGGCGGAGCGGATCGAGGTCGTTCTCCAGGCGCCGTTCGACCTCGACGGACGGGAGACCTTCGTCGAGGCGAGCATCGGGATCACGATCGGACGGTCCGGGGCCACCGATCCGGGCGAGCTGCTCCGCGATGCCGAGGTGGCGCTCTACCGGGCGAAGTCGGATGCGATGACCCGCCATGCCGTCTTCCAGCCCGGGATGGGGCACATCAGCGCGGAGCGCCTCGAGCTGGAGACCGACCTCCGCCGGGCCGTGGAGCGCGACGAGCTCCGGCTCCACTACCAGCCGCTGGTGGACCTCGCCACGAACCGGATCGTCGGACTCGAGGCGCTCGTCCGCTGGCAACACCCGACCCGCGGCCTCATCCCGCCGCTGTCGTTCATCCCGCTGGCCGAGGAGACCGGGCTCATCCTGCCGATCGGCCGCTGGGTCCTGGAGACGGCCTGCCGTCAGGCACGCGCCTGGTCCCTGGAGACACGCGCCGAACGGCCGATCCTCATGAGCGTCAACCTGTCGGCCCGCCAGTTCTCCCAGCCGGACCTCGTGGAGCAGGTCGCCGCCGTGCTCGATGCGACCGGGATCGCCCCGGGCAGCCTGGAGCTGGAGATCACCGAATCGGTCCTCATGGACCAGTCGGAGACGGGGATCGACGCCCTGCGCCGCCTGCGGTCGCTCGGGACGAAGCTCGTCCTCGACGACTTCGGGACCGGCTACTCGTCGCTCTCGTACCTCAAGCACCTGCCGCTCGACACGATCAAGATCGATCGTTCGTTCGTGGCCGGTCTGGACCGCGAGGACGCGAACCTGCCGATCGTCCAGGCGGTCATCTCGCTGGCCCACGGGCTGGGCATCGACGTCGTGGCCGAGGGGATCGAGACCGCGGAGCAGCTCGGCTGGCTGCGCGAGCTCGTCTGCGACCGAGGCCAGGGCTACTACTACGCGAGGCCGCTCCCGGCCGACGAGCTCACGATCCTGCTCGATGCCGACCAGCCGCTCGGCGAACCGAACGGTCACCCGGTGAAGGTCGGCCTGAGCGCGGCGCTCGATCGGGTCCGCACGACGGGCGGCGGACGAGCGGACGGCGGTGCCGGCTGACGCTCGTCGGCTGGCCGGCGATCAGGCTGGCGGGTTCGCCGTCGCCCAGCGCTCGACGACCCGATCCAGCCGGTCGAAGACGACCCCGTCGAGCCCCTTCGCGGTGGCGATGAAGCGCTCCAGCATCAGCATCCGGTGGCCCCGGCCGATCGCCTCGGGGTGCATCGTGATCGTGAGCAGGCCGCCGGGCTCCCGCTCCCAGGCGTAGCGCAGCTCGCCGGCCCAGATCTCCTCGACCTTCGACGGCGCGCTCATCGGTCCCACCCCGGCGCCGCCCGGCTCGAAGTGGGGCCAGTCGTCGAGGGCCCAGCTGATCGGCACCTCGACCAGCGGTCCGGGCATCCCGAGGTCCGAGCCGGCGCGGGCGTCGTGGAGCTCGCCCCGACGGACCCGGTAGAGCCGGACGTCGTCGCCCATCAGGCTCGAGTCGTAGGTGAAGCCGAGCTCGGTGGCGAGATCCAGGGTCTGGTCGGAGAGCGACCAGTACGGCGCCCGGAACCCGCGGGGGGCCGCCCCGGCGATCCGGGTCACGGCCTCGACGCTGCGGGTCATGACGTCGCGCTCGGCAGCGGGATCCAGCTTCGCGAGGTCCTCGTGGGCCCAGCCGTGACAGCCGACCTCGTGGCCGGCCGCGACGACGGCCGCGACGCTGTCGGGGAAGGTGGCGATCGTGTGACCGGGCACGAACCAGGTGCTCGGGATCCGCTCGCGCTCGAGAAGAGCCAGGACCCGCGGAGCGCCGACCCGCGGCCCGAACTCGCCCCGCGAGCGGAGGACCGGCCCGTCGCCCCGGTCGACCTCGGACGAGATCGCGTCGTGGTCGAAGGTCAGGGCGACGGTCAGCCGCGGCTCGGTCATGGCCGACGGGTCATGATCGGGGACCGCGCCGACGGCGGGCAGGTCACGGCCGTGTCCCCGAGGCCCGAGCCCGCCGGTCGCCTAGTTCCGGCCGCCGAAGATCCGGAGCAGGAACAGGAAGATGTTGATGAAGTCGAGGTAGAGCGAGAGCGCGCCGAGGACCGCCGCCTTCTCCATCGAGCCGGTCCAGATCGCGAGCTGGCCGCTGGCGATCTTCTGGACGTCCCAGGCGGTCAGGCCCACGAAGATCCCGACCCCCAGGAACGAGATGACGTAGCCCAGCCCGTCGCTGTGGATGAACAGGTTGACGACCGAGGCGATGACCAGGCCGATGAGGCCCATGAACAGGTAGCCGCCCATCGTGGCCAGCGAGCGCTTCGTCACTGCACCGTAGACCGCCGCGGCGCCGAACATCCCGGCCGCGCTGACGAACGCCGCGCTGATCGTGCCGAGGTCGTAGGCGATGAAGATGAACGAGAGGGTCACGCCCATCGTCGCCGCGTAGACGAGGAACATCCCGAGGGCGGCCGTCGCGCTGAACTTCCGGATCCCGGCGCTGATCGCGATGACCAGGACGAACTGGCCGATGATCACCGGCAGGAACCACTGGGCGGCCATCTCGGTCAGCGTCGCGCTGCCCTGGATCACCCAGGCGACGCCGGCGGTGAGCAGGAGCCCGGCGAACATCCAGCCGAAGGCCTGGCTGAGGAAGCCCGCCGTCAGCGCCGCGGCGGGACGGACACCGAGGGTCGACGGGGGAGCGAAGGGGTTCTGGGTCTGGTTCATGACGTTCCTCCGGGGATCGAGCCCCGATCGCTGGTCGATGGTCGGGTCCGGCGCCTGCCGCCGGTCCGGGCCGGGGTGCTGCTGTGTGCCTCCGCCTGCTCGGCCGCCCGGGCGAGCACCCAGGTCAGATCCGCGAGGCGGTTCAGATACGGTAGCAAATGCTCGCCGGGGAGCAACCCGGCCGCCTTGAGACTCACCGCGCGACGCTCCGCCCGGCGGAGGATCGTCCGGGCCAGCTCGAGGGCGGCGCTCGTCTTCGTCTCGCCGGGGACCACGAACTCGCGGGGCATCTCGATCCGCTTCTCGAGGTCCTCGAGGAGCGTCGTCAGCCCGGCCACCATCTCCGCCGAGACGCGGGTCCGGCCGTCCTCCAGGCGGGACCAGGCCTCGGGCGTGGTGGCCAGCTCGGCGCCGACCACGAACAGCTCGCGCTGGAGCCGGAGGACGATCTCGGCCAGCTCGGCCAGCGGGTCGTTGAGGACGCCGAGGCGGGCCTTGAGCCCGAGCTCGGCACGGGCCAGCCCGAGCGCGGCGACGCCCTCGTCGATCGTCCCGTAGGCCTCGGTCCGGGGGTCGTCCTTGGGGATGCGCGGACCGCCGTACAGGAGCCCGGTGGTGCCGTCGTCGCCCCGTCCGGTCGCGACAAGTGAGTCGATCTTGGCGTTCGTAGGGGCGAGCGTGTCCGCCGCGACGGCCTCGGGTGCGTCGATTGTCGGTCCCCGGTCACCACATCAGGCCCGCGTCACGCGGGTCCCAGCGCTCGGCCAGCAGGGTGACCTTGACGTCGTGCTCCACGACCGTCTCGGTCTGCTCCTTGACCTGCTGGATCATCGAGCCGGCATACGGGCAGAACGGCGTGGTCAGGATCATCTTGACCTCGGTCGAGTCCGGCCCCAGCACGATCTGCTTGATGAGCGCCAGCTCCACCACGTTCATCCCGATCTCGGGATCCACCACGGCTCGGAGCGCGTCGAGGATCGCCAGCTCGGTCGCCCTGCGGGCCGGGTCGAACGCGGCGGCGGTCGCGCCGTCGGTGGCCCCGGCGAGGGCGCCTTCAGGGGTCGCGGTGGTCGTGGCGTCGTCGGTCATGGCCAAATCCTACCATCGAGGTCGGAATAGGCCCAGGGTCGTCAGGCCGGGACGCCCGCCCCCGTGACGACGATGCCGGGTGCCCGGAGGTGCTCCGGCAATCCGGCGGCCTCCTCGGCGGTGAAGCCGGGGCCGATCAGCGAGCCGTCCGGCGCGAAGAACTCGGCGTAGCGGTCGCGGTGCTCGGCGGCGTAGGTCCAGGCGCTGGCGACGCCGAGGACCTTGAGCTCGGGGTGGTCGGCCAGGATCCGGGTGAGGTCGTGGCCGTGGCCCCGCTCCTGGAGGAGCTGGCGGACCGTCATCCGGCTGCCGTAGCAGAACGGCTCGCCGTTCATCACCAGCGGGTCCGACTTCACCCACTTGATGGTCACGAGCCGGCGCCCTTGTAGATGGCGTGGAGGATCCGGTTCCGGCGGCGGGCGTCGCCGGCGATCTGGCGGTAGCGCTTGAAGACCCGCTCGGCTTCGTCGAGGGCCTCGTCGACCGGGCCGCGCTCGCCGGGGGCGAGGACGCTCTCCGAGGCACGGCGGATCCCCTCGGCTATCGCTCGCAGGTCGTCCATCGGGACCTGCCGGCGACGGAAGACCGGGGCGGTCATGTCGGCCCACCCCCGGACGAACGTGGGGTCTCCGCTGGCGAGCGAACGACAGACTCGCTCCACGAACGCCTCGGTGTCCTGGAGGAGGTTCCGCAGGGCGACCTCGTCGTGCCGCTCGGTGAGCGTCGGGTCGGCGTCGACGGCGATCTCGAGGGCCCGGGCGCTGACCCGCGGGGCGACGGCGCGGAGACGGTTCGCGGCATCCGGGAAGCCGGCGGTCATGTCGATCGGGGGGAGACCAAGGCTGGGATGGCTCACGGTCGAGAGTCTAGCGCAGTCGCCGGGCGCCGGACCGTGCGGGCGACCCTCGGCCGGACCGGTCCCGCGGCGGGTCCCGGACCCGTCGGCCGACGGTACGATTGGCCGGTGACCGAGCCGATCGAGCCCGCGACCCGCCGCGCCGCTCCGACCTCCGCGTCGGACGGCAGTCCTGCCCGAGGTGTCGGGATGGGCGTCGTCGGGGCGATCGTCGGGTTCGCGGTCTTCCTCATCCTGGCGATCCTCTTCTCGTTCACGGCGGGGCTGCTCGTCGTGGCGATGTTCACCGGCCGGTTCGTCGGCCTGTTCGTGCGGGCGGGCGCGGCCGGAAGCCTCTCGTCGGCGACCCGGACGGTCGTGGCGCTCGTCATCTTCCTCGTCGGGATGACGCTCGCGCTCGTCGTCACCTGGCTCGTCGCCGGGCTCCAGGGCGGCGTCCTCCCGTTCGGCGACTTCCTCGACGAGACGTACGGGACACCGCTCATCGCCCTCGAGTACATGCTCGGGACCTTGATGACCTGGTGGTCGGCGAAATGACCGCTCCCCCCGCCGGGATCCGCCTGCGCCGACCGGTCGAGGCCGATCATCCCAGGGTCGTGGCGGTGGTCGACGAGTGGTGGGGCGGCCGACGCCTCCACGATCTCCTGCCCCGGCTCTGGTTCCAGCACTTCACCGGGACGTCCTGGATCGCCGAGACGGAGGACGGCCGCCTGGCCGGGTTCCTGGTGGGCTTCGTCTCGCCGGACGACCCGTCCCTGGGCTATGTCCACATGATCGCCACGAACCCGAACGTCCGGAAGCGGGGGCTGGGCCGGCAGCTCTACGAGGCGTTCTTCGCCGACGTCGGCGGCCGCGGCGTGCGGACCGTCCGGGCCATCACCTGGCCCGGGAACCGGGTCTCGCTCGGGTTCCATCGGGCGATCGGGTTCCGGATCGCGGACGGACCCGGGACGATGCCGATGTACGGGGTCACGGCCTACCCGGACTATGACGGGGACGGCGAGGACCGGGTGGTCTTCGAGCGCCAGATCGGTCCCGAGGCGGCGGGATGAGCGAGCCGACCCCGCCGACCGGCTGGCAGTCACCGGAGGCGCCCGGACCGGCGGGCGGCCCCCGCCCCGCGCCGACCGGCTGGCACTCGCCGGAGCGCCGGGGTGCCCCGCCCCGGGCCCCGACGGCGCCGGCTGGCTGCCGCCCGACTCCCCGGGGGTAGACCGGACCGCCCTCGTCGTCGTCGCCGGGGGTTGCCTGATCCTCGTCGCCGTGATCACAGCCGCGATGATCGCCGGGCTCATCGTGGCGGGACCCCAGATCGCCCAGCAGCTCCGGACGATCGGGGAGCGCTACGGCAGCCCGGCCCCGAGCGGCACCGTGAGCGTCTACGACCTCGACCCGGGTGACTGCTTCGACGAGCCATCGACCGCCGCCGACACCGTGGACCGGCTCGTCGCCCGGGATTGCGCCGAGCCGCATGGGGCCGAGGTCGTCTCGATCGAGCAGGTTCCCGGCGGGCCCTTCGCCACGTTCCCCGGCGAGGACGTGGTGACCCGGACCGCCGACGGTGTCTGCACCACGGCCTTCTCCACGTATGTGGGCGTCACCCCGGAGCGATCCGACTTCGACATCACGTACTACACGGTCACCGAGGCGGGGTGGGCCGAGGGCGACCGCTCGTTCGACTGCATCGCCGTCCCGGACGACGGCTCGACGACGTCGGGCTCGATCCGCGGGACGAACCGCTAGCCGGCGCCCCCGGCGGCATCGAGCGCGATCTCGGCGGCGATCCCCGACGGGGTGACCTGCTCGACGAGCAGCCGGCGGAACCGGTCCGCCCGGGCATCGGCCGGGACGCCCGCCAGCCAACGCTCGAGGAGTGCCGCGCCCTCGCTGTAGACGAACGTGTAGGTGCGCCAGAGCGGGTGCTCGATGAACTCGAGCTTCTTCTCGGCCCGCTCCGGGGTGAGGAGGGCCAGTCGTTCGAGATAGGCGCGGACGTCGTCGTGGGAGGCGCCGTCGACATGGCGGAGGAGCGCGGCGTTCACGTCGACCGCCCGGAGGGCGGCCCGGGGCCCGCGGATCGCCGCCGCGATCTCGGCCGTGGCCCGGGTCCCGGCCGGGTCGGTGGCCGGCGGCAGGGCGGCGCGCTCGAACAGCTCCGCGAGGAGGTCGACCTCGTCCGAAGCCGGGATGGCGAACCCACGGCCGACCTCCGCGAGGCCCTCGCTGATCAGGCACTCGGGTGCGTTGATGAGCAGGATGCTCGCCTCCAGGCGCGCCCGGCGCGTGACGAGCTCCGCTTCCTTCCAGGCGTGCTCGAGGTGGTGACCGGGGAACGTCTCGTGGCTCATGATCCCGAGCAGGTCCGGGGCGCGGATCGCCAGGTCCGTGTTGAGGTCGACCCGGGACCGGAGCCCGCCGTCGTACCAGTTGTAGCCCGACCACGGCTGCCCGGTCACGAGCGCGACGCGGAGGTCCTCGCCGTCCGGTAGCCCGAAGAGCGCGCGAGCGCGTGCACGGAAGCGGGCGACCAGCCAGTCGAGGATCGGCGGGAGGCGGTCCGGCGGGACGACCAGCCGCTCGTCCCAGGCGGCCAGCCGGTCGCGCAGGTCGCCCCGACCGGGGAGGAGGTGGTCGATCGTCGCGACCGCGGCCTCGAACTCGGTCTCCGGGCGGCGCCCCGGCTCGAAGTCGAAGCAACGGACGACGTGCTCGAGGTAGGGCAACGGCTCGCCGGCGAGGGCCCGGGCGTGGGTCTCGAGGGCGAGCCCCTGGACCCGGAGCCATGCTCGGCGGGCGGGGTCGGACACCTCCGCGTCGAGGCGGGCACGAAGGTCGGCGGCGTCCTCGACGAGCCGGGCCGGCGGCCGGGGCTGCTCCATGTCGACCGTCGCCTTGAGCTCGGCCGGCCCGAAGAACCCGTCGACGAGCCCCGGGATCCGCGCGTCGAGGCGGAGGGCGAGCAGGAGGTAGTCGCGGGCGAAGGGGTCCGGAGTCGGGACCGAGCGGTCGCCACCGACCGCCGGTACGGTGGTGGTCATCGGGGCGCGTCACCGGGGCCGGGGCGGGCTGGGTCCGAGCCTGGGCCGGGGCTTCCGTCGCGGCCGGGGTCGCCGTCGCCCGAGCCCACGCCGCCGTCCTCGCCGACGAAGGGCATCCCGTCGCGCTCGACGGCGTCGAGGCTCATCCGGAGCGCGGCCGTCTTCTGGGCAGCGACCTCCCGAACGTACCTCGCCTCCTCGTCGGGGGTCATCGGCCGGCCCCGGACGATCCCTTTCGGCTTGCCGACCATGAGCCACGAGAGGTGGTAGCGGTCCATCGTGCCCCAGGCCGCGCTGAGCAGGTCGTCGGAGCGCTGGAGCCAGACCTGGAGCGCGCCGAGCGACGGATCGGCGACGAGGCGGTCACCCTCGTCGATGAGCTGGCGGGTCCGCCGGATGAGCTCGACCCGGGTCACGGGCGCGATCCGGTGGAGGAGCCCCGCGCGGTCGCCCGGATGCTCGGTCCCGTCACGGTGCGGGCTCCTCGACGAGCGCCGCCAGGCTCATCGCGTCGATCCAGGCCTCACGGGCGGCGCGGATCGCGAGGGTGCGCGGGCCCGGGCGCCCGGACCCGATCGAATGGCCCTCGTAGGCCGTGAGCGGGACGATCCCCGCCACGCTCGAGCTCAGGAACGCCTCGTCGGCCGCGAGGAGGTGCTCCGGACGGACCTCCACCTCGGCGATCTCCAGCCCCATCGACGCGGCGTGGGCGAGGAGCCAGGTCCGGGTGGTCCCGGCCAGGATCGCCGCGTCGCGCGGCGGTGTGCCGACCGTCCCGCCGGCGACGACGTAGAGGTTGGCCGTCGTGCCCTCGCTGAGGGCCCCGCCGGTCGTCAGGAAGAGCGCGTCGTCGGCGCCGGCCCGGGTCGCCTCGAGCTTGGCGTAGACATAGTCCGCCCGGGAGGTCGACTTCACCCCGGCGAGGGGGGAGCCCGGGTCCCGCCGGACCGCGCTCGGGATCGCCCGGACGCCTCGTTCGAGGAGCTCGTCGGGGGGCGGTGCGTACGGCCAGGCCTGGATCGCGATCGTGGCGGCGACGTCCTCGAACCCGGGCGGCAGGAGGCCGCGCTTCTCGAGGGGGCCACGGCTGACCGTGACCCGGATCGCGGCGTCACCCACCGCGTCGCCGTCGGCGCCGGTCCCGGCCAGGCCCTCCGCGGCGAGGAGCTCGGCGATCCCGTCGGCCAGCATCTCGTCCGGGACCGGGAGGTGGAGAGCCAGCGCCTGCGCGCTCTCGCGGAGCCGCTCGAGGTGCTCATCGAGCTCGATGACGATCCCACGCCGGGCCCGCGCGGTCTCGAAGATGCCGTCGCCGAGCTGGAAGCCGCGATCCGACACGTTGAGATGCGGGGCGTGGGCGTCGACGAGCCGGCCGTCGAGCCAGATCCAGGTGGGCATCCCCGTCATGATGGCGGATGGGGGCATCATGTGGGCGTGACCGAGCGCATCCCCAGGCCCCGCTTCGACGCCCGGCGCCTCGACCGTGCCTTCGCCGTCCTCGGTGCCCAGGTGGACCGGGGCGACCTCCCGGCCGCCGTCCTCGCCGTCGCCGGTCCCGACGGCGTCATCCGGAACGAGGCGTTCGCCGGGTCGGACGCCGGAGGTCACCCTGGAGCACCGCTTCCGGATCGCCTCGGTGACGAAGCCGATCGTCGCGACCGCCGTGCTGCAGCTCGTCGAGGAGGGCCGCCTCACCCTGGCGACGCCGGTCCGGACCTGGCTGCCGGCCTTCGCACCCGGCCCGTCCGAGCCGGGTCGGCCCGGTGGCGAGACCGTCACGCCGTGGCACGTCCTGAGCCACACCTCGGGTGCGGAGGACGCGGAATGGGTCCCGACGTCGGGCCCACCGCCGACCGCGGACGACCTCCTCCGCGGCGTCTGCGAGCGACCGCTGCGGTTCGTGCCGGGGACGGCGTTCCACTACGCCTCGGACACGTTCTTCGTCCTCGGCGAGCTCATCCGGACGCTCGGCGGGCACGAGTCGTTGGCGGCCGGGCTCCAGGAACGGATCTTCGGCCCGCTCGGGATGACCGCCACGGGCTTCGAGTCGGAGCAGGCGGGTCGGCCGGCCGCCCCTGCCCACATCGTGGGCATGGACGATGCGACCAGCGCGCTCCTCGCGGCCTGGTTCGCCTCGGTGACCCACCCGGGCGGCGGCCTCTGGTCCAGCGCGGCGGATCTCGTCGCGTTCGGACGGGCGATCCTCCTCGGCGGGACCCTCGAGGGGCGGCGGATCCTCGGTGCGCCGGCGGTGGAGCTGATGACCCGGGAGCACACCGCAGGTCTCCTCGACTTCGGCGTCGACCCGCCGCGGGCTCCCGCCTACGGGCTGGGCTGGGGCAAGCCGACCCTCGACGGGCGACTGCCCGGCTCGCCGTCGACGGCCGACCACATGGGCGCTTCCGGCTCGCGGCTCTGGGTGGATCCGGGCCACGGCCTCGTGATCGCCCTCCTCGCCAACGTGTGGGAGGTGGGCTCGGAGCTCTCGCGGGCCGTGATCGGCGCGATCTACGGAGCGCTCGAGACCGACTGACCGCCGGTCGCGGCGCCGCCCGGCGATCGGGGTGGGCTGCGACGACCGCCGCCCGGAGGCCCTACTCGACCTCGATGCCGCCGATCGCCCGGAGCGGTCCCCGGGCCTTCGCCACCGTCTCGGCCCACTCCTCCGCAGGATCGCTCCGCCAGGTGATCCCGCCCCCGACGTGCAGGCTGAGCCGTCGGCCGTCGGCCACGAACGTCCGGATGAGGATCGACGAGGCCATCGACCCGTCCGGCCCGAGCCACATCGCCGCACCGGTGTAGGGCCCACGCCGGACCGGCTCCATCGACTCGAGGATCCCCATCGCCCGGATCTTCGGGGCGCCCGTGATCGAGCCGCCGGGGAAGCTCGCCGCGAGCAGGTCGAAGGCGTCGCGACCCGGCGAGAGGCGACCGGTCACGGTCGAGACGAGGTGCTGGACGGCGGCGGTCCGCTCGAGCCGGCAGAGACGTGGGACGCGGACCGAGCCGGGTCGACAGACCCGGCCGAGGTCGTTGCGGAGGACGTCGACGATCATCACGTTCTCTGCCCGGTCCTTGGCGCTGGCCAGGAGCTCGGCCGCGAGCGTCCGATCCTCCTCCGGCGTGGCGCCACGCGGGCGGGTGCCCTTGATCGGGTCGGTAGCGACCCTGCCGTCGGCCCCGACCGAGAGGAACGGCTCGGGCGAGGCCGAGACGATCGCCCTCGGGCTGCCGGCGCGATCCGTGCCTTCGCGTCCCGGCCCGAGGTCGAGGTAGGCCGCGAAGAGGGCCGGGTCCCCGGTCCGGAGGGCGCGGTAGAGGGGCCAGGGGTCGTCGCGGTACGGCGTCGCGAGGCGGCGGGTCAGGTTCGCCTGATAGATGTCGCCCCGGGCGATCGCCGTCCGGATCGCCTCGACGCCCAGCTCGTAGGCGACGCGCGACAGGCTCGACCGGAAGGCCGGGCCGGACGGGAGCGAGTCGCCGGGTGTCTCGCGGACGGACGAGCGGCCGTCCTGCGATGTCGGGGCGCCATTCGCGAACCTGGCCCGCACCCCGGCGAGTCGCTCCTCGAGCCGCTCGACATCCCCGTCGAGCGCCCGCCCGCCCAGCCACGCCCGGCCGTCGCGACGGTCCCAGGCGATCGCCCAGTCGTGGAGGGCCAGGCGGAGCAGGGGCAGATCCTGGTCGTCGACGGCGATGACCGGCAGTCGCTCGAACGAGTGCCCCAGGTCGTAGCCGAGGAATCCCATGAGCCCGCCGATGAACGGCGGGAGTGCCGACGGCACGATCCCGGACGCGGTTTCGGGCGCCCGGATCAGCGATGACGCCGTCGGATCGAGCCGGCCCACCAGCCGGCGCGCCTGCGCGAAGGGATCGCGACCGGGCGTCGGTGCCTCGAGCACGGCGACCGGGTCCGCGCCCAGGAACGACCAGCGTGCCTTGCGGCCGGGCCGGGCGCTCTCGAGCAGGGCCAGACCGGGCAGGCCGCGAAGGGCCTCGGCGGCGTCCATCGGGGCCACGCCGTCGAGGACCGGCAATCGCTCGAGGTGGGCCGACGTCGTCGTTCGGATGGCCGAGCCGAGGCGGGCGATCCTTGGGGTCGCTGACACCCGCCGATGATAGGTGAGCGGGACGCGGCGTCCTCGCGCCGCTACCCTTCGGGGATGCGTGCACGCGACCTCGGCATCGTCATCGGGACCGGCCGGCCCGGCCTCCACAACGCCATCACCGACGTCCCCGGTGTTCGGGTCGGTCATCGGACCCTGATCTCCGGCGAGGGCCCCCTCGTCCGCGGGATCGGGCCGGTCCGGACCGGGGTCACGGTGATCGTCCCCCATGACGGCGACCCGTGGCGCGAGCCGGTCTTCGCCGGTTGCCACACCCTCAACGGCAACGGCGAGCTGACGGGGCTCGAGTGGATCCGCGAGGCAGGGCTTCTCGGCGGCCCGATCGGCCTGACCAACACCCACAGCGTCGGCACGGTCCACGACACCCTGATCGCGATGGAGGTGGCCGGCAACCGGCCGGGGACGGCAGCCTGGTCGCTGCCGGTCGTCGGCGAGACGTTCGACGGGACGCTCAACGACATCGACGGCTTCCATGTCCACCCCGAGCACGTCCGGGAGGCCTACGCCGCGGCGGCGGGCGGGGCCGTCGCCGAAGGCGGGGTCGGCGGGGGCACGGGGATGATCTGCCACGAGTTCAAGGGCGGGATCGGGACCTCGTCGCGGGTCCTGGCCGCGGAGGCCGGCGGGTGGACGGTCGGCGCGCTCGTCCAGGCGAACTACGGTCGGCGCGAGCGGCTGCGGATCGACGGGGTCCCGGTCGGCGAGGCGATCCCGAAGGCCGATCTGCCGTCGGCCCACGAGACCGCCGATGCGCTCCTCGCGGCGTCCGGCGGCGCCGACCGGTCGGGCGAGACGCCACACCGCCACGCCGTCGGCCAGGAGCGCGGGTCGATCATCGTGATCGTGGCGACCGACGCCCCCCTCCTGCCCCATCAGCTGGCACGGATCGCCCAGCGGCCGGCGCTGGCGATCGGCCGGATGGGCGGCACCGGCGGCAACTTCTCGGGCGACCTCTTCCTCGCCTTCGCGACGGGCAACCGCGGCCTCCCCTGGGGCGCCATCGAGGAGAGCCCCGCCAGGACCATGGACGGCCTCCGGATGGTCCTCGACAGCGCGATCGACCCACTCTTCGACGCCACGATCGACGCGACCGAGGAGGCGATCGTCAATGCCCTCGTGGCCGCCGAGACGATGACCGGCCGCGACGGGATCGTGGCCCATGCCCTGCCCCGCGATCGGCTGGTGGCGACGATCGCCGCGGCGGGCCGGATCCGGAGCTGACGGCGGCGGTCCGGCCACGCGCCACCGGGCCGGATCCGGGGCCGACGGCGGCGGTCCGGCCACGCGCCACCGGGCCGGATCCGGGGCTGGTCACGCCATATCACGGGCATTGCTAGCAGGCGCCCTGGGGGACGACTTCAGCGTCCTCTGGAGTCGTCAAGGATGATCTGTCGGTCGAGATATCACGGCCATTGGTATCCCGGCAGCCGGACGCGACCTCGGGCGGAGTCGTGGGTCGACCGGGGCGGCTCGTAGCATTGCCCGTGATATCGGGCTGTCGGGCGCCGCAGGCGGTCAGCGGGACACGGTGAAGCCGGCGCCGAGGCGTCGGTCAGCCGGCGCCGAGGCGCCGGCTTCGATCCGCGAACGTCGAGTCGGGCTGCGGCGCTCGACGCCCGCCACGCTCTCGCTACCCGGCGGCGACCGCGACCGGCTTCTCGATCGGCACGCCGATGAGGCTGCCGTACTCGGTCCACGACCCGTCGTAGTTACGGACTCGCTCGTAGCCGAGCAGCTCGTGGAGGACGAACCAGGTGTGCGAGGAGCGCTCGCCGATCCGGCAGTAGGCGATGACGTCCTTGTCCGGGGTGACGCCCTTCGGCTCGTAGAGCGCCCGCAGCTCTTCGGGGCTCTTGAAGGTGCCGTCCTCGCGGACGGTCTGGGCCCACGGCACCGAGGCGGCACCGGGGATGTGTCCGGCGCGCTGAGCCGTCTCGCTCATCCCGGGCGGGGCGATCACCTCGCCGCTGAACTCGGCCGGCGAACGGACGTCGACGAGGGCGAGCCCGGGGTCGCCCAGTCGGGGGAGGATGTCGTCGCGGAATGCCCGGAGCGAGAAGTCGGGTTCGGGCAGCTGGTAGCCGGTCGGTGCGTAGCTCGGCTCGTCAACGGTGATCGGCAGGCCTCGATCCAGCCACAGCTTCCGGCCGCCGTTGATGATCCGGACGTCGTCGTGTCCGAACAGCTTGAGCTGCCAGTAGGCGAACGCCGCGAACCAGTTGTTGTTGTCGCCGTACAGGACGACCGTGGTGTCCGGGCCGATGCCGCTCCTGGAGAGGAGGTCCGAGAAGTCCTCCCGGCCGACGAGATCGCGACGGATCCCGTCGTTGAGCTGGCTGGTCCAGTCCCAGCCGACGGCGCCGGGCAGGTGGGACTGGCCGTAGGCGGTCGTGTCGACGTCGACCTCGACGAAGCGGACGCCCGGATCGGTCAGGTGGGCGAGGGCCCAGTCCGCGTCGACGAGGGCGCGATCGTGGGCGTAGCCGGAGGTGGTCATGATCGGAAGGTGCTCCTGGGTTCGCTGAAGGGGACGACGGGGGACGGTCAGCGGTGTCGCGGGCGACCGACGGTCAGGGTCGGGCCCGCCGCGGACACATGCATCGGCCCACCAGCCCGTGGTCAGTCATCGAACCCGTTCCCGTCGCGAAGGCTGAACGCCTCCAGGGCGATCCGGCAGGCGACGACCTCGCGCTCGACCTGTCGGACGATCCATGGATCCACCCGGCTGGAGTCCTCGATCGCCACAATCGTTCCGTCGGGCCCGTCCTCGACGACGATCCCGGCGCCGTTCCGGTAGTCGGCCATCCAGTTGGCCTGGAGCTGGATGAGGACCGCGGCGACGACCGCCGGGGAGAACGTCCAGTCGAGGTACGTCGCGTTGAGCGACGCGGCGATGTCGTCGACCAGGACCGGGCGCCCACGCTCCACCCGGGCCACCAGCCGGAGGACTCGGACCGCGCTGAACGGGTCGCCGGCCTCGGCCACGTTGGGAGGCTGGAGCTCCTCGGTCGGGAGCCCGGCCGGGGCCGGTCGGAGGACGAGTCGTCCGGGCAATGCGCTGGGGGCGTGAGACACGATCCTGAAGGGCTCCGATTGAGGCGGCTCGCGGCGGAACACTAATCCCGATGAGATGACTCGGGATTGAGGGCGAGGATAGCACGGACGCCCGGTGAAGCCGTCTTCACCCTTCCGCTACCCCGTCTGAGCGGTTCTGCCCCAAACTGGGCGTGACACACCCTCAGACAGGCGAGCCCCCATGACCCCCGACATCCCCGGCGCCGGCGATCCCCTCGGCGCGTCCACCTCGCCCGGGCCGACCCAGGTCGATCCCTGGGGCCGGCCGATCCCGGCGCCGGTCGGCCCGGCCGCGGCGCCGGTAGGCCCGGCCGCGGCTCCAGCCGACGCACCCGATGCCGGCGCATCCCTGATGGCTGCGCCGTACGCCACGCCCGCCGCGCTCGGTGGGGCGCCGGGTCCGGCCTTCGAGGGCTCCACGATGCCGGTGGCCCCGCTGGCCACCTCCGTCGAGTCCGATCGGCCCGCCTGGGCACCGCCCCGGGAGGAACCGCGCCGTCGCCGGCTCCCGTCGGTGGCCAAGGCGGTCGGCGCGATCGTCCTCGTCATCGCGGTCTTCGCGGCCGGGATCGGGATCGGCCGGGTCGATTCGGCCGCCGCCGGGGCCGTCACGGGCCAGGCGCCCGCCGTCCCGGGCGCGCTGCCACCGGAGTTCGCCACCTACACCCAGGCCTGGCAGATCCTCCACGACAACTTCGTCGACCCCGCCTCGCTCGACGCCCTGAAGCTGACCTACGGCTCGATCGACGGGCTGGTCAAGGCGGTCGGCGACACCGACCACACCCGCTTCCTGACCCCCGAGGACGTCAAGGCCCAGCACACCGCCCTGAGCGGTTCGATCGTGGGCATCGGGGCGCTCATGAACACCGCCGACGGCGAGCCGATCATCCAGTCGGTGATCCCGGGCGGTCCGGCCGACCGGGCCGGCCTGCGGTCCGGCGACAGGGTCCTCGCGGTCGACGGCAAGCCGACCGACGGGCAGGACATCGACGCCGTGGTCAAGACGATCCGGGGCGACGCCGGGACCACGGTCAAGCTGTCGATCCTTCACGCCGGCGACACGAACCCGACCGACTACAGCATCGTCCGCGAGAAGGTCACCGTCCCGGCCGTGAGCTGGGCGATGATCCCCGGCACCACTCTGGCCGACCTACGGCTCGAGGAGTTCTCGGCGGGCTCCGCCAAGGAGGTCGTGACCGCGATCGAGGCGGCCAAGAAGGCCGGCGCGACCGGGATGGTCCTCGACCTTCGGGGCAACCCGGGCGGCTACGTCGGCGAGGCGGTCGACATCGCCAGCCAGTTCATCCCCGACGGCACCGTCTACCAGCAGCGCGACAAGAGCGGCACCGTCACCGACATCCCGGTGAAGAGCGGCGGCGAGGCCACGACGCTCCCCCTGGCGGTCCTGACCGACCTCGGCAGCGCCAGCTCGGCCGAGATCGTCGCGGGGGCGATCCAGGACGCCGGGCGGGCCAAGCTCATCGGCGAGAAGACGTTCGGCACCGGGACGGTCCTCAACGAGTTCCCGCTCAAGGACGGCTCCGCGCTGCTCGTCGGGACGATCGAGTGGCTGACCCGCAACGGCCGCCAGATCTGGAACAACGGCATCGAGCCGGACATCACCCTGAAGTCGGACCCGGCCGGCAAGATCGTGCCCCCGAGCGACCTCGCCGGCCTCGGCGTCGACGGCCTCGCCAAGTCGGGCGACCTCCAGCTGCTCAAGGCGATCGAGATCCTCAAGGGCGGCTGACGGTCGGGCCGGCCCGGCCGAGCCCAGGGTGCCCTCAGGCGTCGGTGACCGACGGCCGACGGGTCAGAGAAGCTCCCCGTGGGCGGAGCCGGTCGGCTCGCCGTCGCGCGGACGGGGCTCCTCGCCGGGACCGTAGTCCGGCCTGCCGGCCGCGTCGACGCCGGAGCGCTGCTCCTCGCTGAGCATGTCGCCCGGCTCGACGATGCCGGCATTCGTGTCCGTGGCGGCCCGCTCACCGGCGTCCAGCATGTCGCCGGCCTCCAGGACCCGGAGCGGCGCTCCGGCCTGACCCTCGATCGCCCCGACCCCGAAGGGGACCCACTTGCTCGGGTCCTGGAGCCGGTGCTGCTCGACATTGCCGCGCTGATGGATGTCCTCGAAGCCCTTCGGCTCGATCCACATCCGCTCGCCCTGGAGCAGGCCGAGGACGCCGGACTGGCCGGGCTCGGGCCGCTCGTGCTGGCAGTAGGCGCAGGCCGCCTTGTCGTGGGCGGTGTAGGTCGGCGGCTCCTCGTAGGTCGTGATGTAGCCCTCGTAGTTGCGCAGGACGACCTTGTGGTCCGAGTAGCTGATCAGGTAGTTGGGCATCACCGGGATCTTGCCGCCGCCGCCCGGGGCGTCGATGACGTAGGTCGGGACCGCGTAGCCGCTGGTGTGACCGCGAAGGCCCTCCATGATCTCGAGGCCCTTGCCGACCGGCGTCCGGAAGTGCCCGGAGCCCTCGACCAGGTCGCACTGGTAGAGGTAGTACGGCCGGATCCGGTTCTCGACCAGCCGGTGGACGAGCGCCCGCTGGATGTGGACGCAGTCGTTCACCCCGGCCAGGAGGACCGACTGGTTGCCGACCGGCAGGCCGGCCTTGGTCAGCTTGTCGACCGCCCGGCTCACCTCGGGGGTGATCTCGTTCGGGTGGTTGAAGTGGAGGTTGATCCAGAGCGGGTGGTACTTCTCGAGCATCGCGCAGAGCTCGTCGTCGATCCGCTGGGGCAGGAAGACGGGCACCCGCGACGCCGATCCGGATGATCTCGATGTGGGGGATCTCGCGGAGCCCGCGGAGGATCTGCTCGAAGAGCTTCGGGGCCAGGGTCAGGCCGTCGCCGCCCGAGATGAGCACGTCGCGGACCTGGGGCGTCCGGCGGAGGTACTCGAGCTGGGCCTCGTGCTCCTTGCGGTTGAAGTTCTGGGTCGCGTCGCCGACGATCCGGCTCCGGGTGCAGTAGCGGCAGTAGCTCGCGCACTGGGTCGTGACGAGCATCAGGACCCGGTCCGGGTAGCGATGGACGAGGCCCGGGACCGGCGAGTGGCGGTCCTCGGCGAGCGAGTCCTCCATCATCGCGGTGAACGCCTGCTGCTCACGGCCGAGCGGGATGACCTGGCGCCGGATCGGGTCGTTGGGGTCCTTCGGGTCGATCAGGCTGATGAAGTAGGGCGTGACGTCGACCCGGAACTTGTCCGGGGCGCTGAGGCCGTCGCGCTCCTCGTCGGTCAGCTCCAGGACCTGCTCGATCTCCTCGAGGTCGTTGACCCGGTTGCTGAGCTGCCAGCGCCAGTCGTTCCACTTCTCGTCGGGGACGTCGGCCCAGATCGGGGCGCGCCGGCTGACCGCGGGCCGACCGTCCGGCCCGAGCGCCTGGGCGGGGTCGCGCCGGTTCACGAAGGGCGGCTCGGCGGCCGCGGTCACGGCGGCCTGGTGGGCGACCGCCGCCTTGATCTCCTGGGCGTCCACGCGGGCCTCCTTCGTGACGGGCCATCGGCCGTCGGTCATCGCGGCATCGTCGATCGTCGGGCCGGCCGGCCACCGGGCGATCGACGCATAAAGTCTATGCAGAGTGCAAGTCCCGGGATGATACCGTCCCCCGCTCGTCGCGGTCCAGCAGCGGACGCCGGCGGCGGACGCCGGCGGCGGGACGGGCTGCGTGGGCCTGCGCCGGCCTCGCCCGCCTTCGGTGCTACAGTCGCGGAGATGTCGCCCGTTCGGGCTTGACCGCCGGGAGACTCCGACGTGCTGCCACGACTGATCCAGGGTGGGATGGGAGCCGGCGTCTCCGGCTGGACCCTCGCACGCGAGGTCTCCTCGCTCGGCCAGCTCGGCGTGGTGTCGGGCACGGCCCTCGACTCGATCCTCGTGCGCAAGCTCTGGGACGGCGACCCGGGCGGACATGCCCGACGTGCGATCGCGGCATTCCCGTCGCAGGCGATCGCCCGCGCCGTGCTCGATCGGTATCTCCGGGTCGACGGCGGGAGGGCCGACGTCGGGACCGACATCGGGACGGGGACCGCGGACGAGGCGGCCGGCACCGCCGATACCACCGACGACGAGGTCGCGGCGACGGCCCGGGGCCTGCGCTACCGGCTCGCCCCGCTGCTCCGCGCGTCACTGAGCCCCGAGCGACAGGGGCTGCTGGTCCTGGCCAACTTCGTCGAGGTGTTCCTGGCCAAGGAGGGCCACCCCGGGGTCGTCGGGATCAACTACCTCGAGAAGATCCAGCTGCCGACGCTGCCCAGCCTGTACGGGGCGATGCTCGCCGACGTCGACGTGGTCCTGATGGGCGCTGGGATCCCGGCCGAGATCCCGGCCGTCCTCGATCGGCTGGCCGACCACCTCGACGTCTCGATCGGCCTGGACGTGCTCGAGCGCGGCGAGGAGCGCTTCGAGCTGCGGTTCGACCCGAGCGCGATCGGTCTCGGCGCCGAGGGCGTCGGACGGGCCCGGCTCGACCGCCCGAAGTTCCTGCCGATCGTCTCGGCAGCGACGCTGGCGAAGGCGCTCCTGCGCAAGTCGCCCGGCGGGATCGACGGGTTCGTGGTCGAGGGCCCGATCGCGGGCGGGCACAACGCCCCGCCCCGCGGGCCACTCCAGCTGTCGGAGCGGGGCGAGCCGGTCTACGGCCAGCGCGACGTGGTCGACCTGGAGCAGATGAAGGCGCTCGGCGTGCCGTTCTGGCTGGCCGGCGCATACGCCAGCCGCGAGCGGTTCGCCGCGGCGATCGCCGGCGGAGCGCGCGGCATCCAGGTCGGCACGGCGTTCGCGTTCTGCGAGGAGTCCGGGCTGGATCCGGACCTGCGGCGGCGGTTCCTCCAGAACGTCGTGAGCGGCGACGGCGACGTCTTCACCGACCCGGTGGCGTCGCCGACCGGGTTCCCGTTCAAGGTGGCGACGCTCGGTGGCACCCTGTCCGAAGCGGAGGCGTACGAGGAGCGACCGCGGCTGTGCGACCTGGGCTATCTCCGCCGGGCGTATGTCCGGGCGGACGGGACGCTCGACTACCGCTGCCCGAGCGAGCCGGTGGACGATTACGTGCGGAAGGGCGGTCGGGTGGAGGACACCGTCGGGCGGAAGTGCCTGTGCAACGCGCTCGTGACGAACATCGGACTGGGCCAGCGCCGGGCCGACGGATACGAGGAGCTGCCGATGCTGACGGCCGGCGACGACATCGCCTGCGTCCGGCCGTTCATCACCCCCGAGCACCTGTCCTACCGGGCGCGCGACGTCGTCGAGGCGCTGCTGCCGATCGCCTGAGCGAACGGGGAGCGGCCCGTCGCGGGGGCCCTTGGCCGCCGCGGGGTGCGTCGCCGCTTGCCGTGGTCGTCGCCGCTTGCCGTGGTCGTCGCCGCTGCCCGCGGCTGTTCAGCCGGCCGGGCTCACTCGCCGATGACGGCCCAGAGGAACCCCATCATGATGAAGAACCCGGTGAACATCGCGATGAGGGCGAGCCCGCCGTAGGGTGAGCTGGCGCCCTCGTGTGGCACGAACTGGAGCGCGGCCCCGAACACCACCACCCAGCCGACCAGAAGGATCGCGAAGAGGATCTTCGTGTTCGGTCGCCGGATCCAGCGACTGAAGGCGGACGGGCGGCCCTCGGCCGTCGACGCGGCCTTGGCGAAGATGAAGACCATCAGGCCCGCGATGCCGATCGCGATGACGAAGCTCACCAGCGACTCGGGCATCTTGCTGAAGGGCGCGAGAAGGAGCTGCAAGCGACGAGCCTCCGGGCAGGACCGGGCGTGACGGCCGAATGCTAGCAGACGGGCGGCCGCGCGGGGAGGGCGGGCGGGGGCCGCCGGGTGCAGCCGGGGCGTGGATGGTCAGGGGCCGCCGGGCGCGGCGGGCGCGGCGGGCGCGGGACGGTCGGGGTATCGGCGGGCGCGGCCCGCGCGGGACGGGCGCTGCGGGCGCAAGCCGTCGCTTATCACCAGCATTGCTAGCGGTCGGGCCGATCGCGGTCGAAGCGGTGAGGCGGGGCACAGCGGGCCCTTCTACGGCCTCGGATATCAGCGCCATGAGTATTCCGGGGCTTAGAAGCGTCCAGGGTCGACAGAGCGGCACCGTAAATCGCGTCGTAGCAATGCCCGTGATACGACGCCTCCCAGGGGTTCTGGCCTCGGGGCGACGACGGAAACGGACGACGGAACACGGACGACGGAACACGGACGACCGACGCGGCCGGTGCCTCGGCGGACACGGTCGACGGCCGTCGGGGCCGCCCGGAGATACGATGGCGCCATGCCCCGAACGTCCCGCGCCTCGTGCCGCGCTGCCATCCGGTCGGGCGGGACCGGCGAACCGAAGCCGTGACGATCTTCGACCGGCTCGGCCGATGGGTCCATCGGCGGCGCTGGTGGGTGATCGGCGCCTGGGTGGCGCTGCTCCTCGTGGCCCTCCCCTTCGCTCCCCGGGCACCCTCGGCCCTGCGGGCGGGCGGGTTCACCCTCGACACGCTCGAATCGGCGCGGGCCCGGGCGCTCCTCGAGGGTGAGCTCGGCCTCCCGCCGTCCGCCCTCGTCCTCGTCTATTCGAGCGCGACCGAGCCGGCCGGATCGCCGGCGTTCGAGTCGGCCGTCGCCGCGGCGACGGCGGCCGTCGCCTCCGCCCCGCACGTGACCGGGGTCCTGTCGCACACCCTCGCGCCAGACCAGGTGTCGACGGACCGGACCACCGCCTACGACGTCCTGGTCCTCGACCTCCCGCCCGATGACTCGCCCGACGCCCTGCCCGGGGTCCGGGAGCGCCTGGCCTCGCTCCCGACCGGACCCGTCCAGGTGGCCCTGGCCGGAGGGCCGGCATTCTACGGCGACATCCAGTCGGTCTCCGAGAGCGACCTGCGGCGCTCCGAGATCGTGTCCCTGCCGCTGGCGGCCCTGACCCTCCTCATCGTCTTCGGGTCGGTCGTGGCGGCAGGGGTCCCGCTTGCCGTCGGAGGCGGAGCGGTCTTCGTCTCGCTGGCGATCATCTGGGGCGTCGCCCAGGTCACCCAGATGAGCGTCTTCGTGCTCAACCTCGCCACCCTGCTCGGGCTCGGTCTCGGGGTCGACTACTCGTTGCTCATGACCAGTCGCTTCCGCGAGGAGCTCCGCCGGCGCCGGCGATCGATCCCCGGCGCCGGCACGGTCGAGGCCGGCGGACGAGCGGACGACGACCGCAACGCCGTGGCCGACGCTCGGCCGGGCGAGATCGACCGGGCGGACATCGAGGCGGCCGTCCGGATCACGGTCGCGACCGCCGGTCGGGCCGTCTTCTTCTCGGGGCTGACCGTCCTGCTCGGGCTGACCGGGCTCATCCTGTTCGACTTCCCGATCCTCCGGTCGGTCGGGATCGCCGGGGCGATCGTCGTGGGGATGGCAGCCCTTGCCGCGCTCACCCTCCTGCCGGCGATCCTCGCGGTGCTCGGACCGCGGCTCGACGCCCTGCGGGTCCGTCGGGTCGACGGCGGGGACGGCAGCGACGGCCGCTGGGCGCGGCTCGCCCGGCGGGTCATGCGCCATCCCGTGGCCGTCTTCATCCCGACCCTCGGCTTCCTGCTCCTCCTCGGGGCGCCGTTCCTCCACGTCCGGTTCAACGCTCCCGACGCGACGATCCTGCCGCCGGAGGTCGCCTCGCGGGCGGCCTTCGACACCCTCCAGGTGAAGTTCGGGGAGGGTCGGTTCGCGCCGCTCTCGCTGGCCATCCGGACGACCGGTCCGGCGACCTCAGCGGCGAACGTGGCCGCGCTCTACGACTACTCGCGTCGGCTCGCGGCCGACCCGCGGATCGAGTCCGTGAGCGGCCTCGTGGACCTGGACCCGCGGCTGACCCGCGACCAGTACGTCCTGCTCTACGGGGCGTCGGGCGGCCCGCCGGATCGCTTCGTCGCGAGCGCTCTCGCGACGACCACCAAGGGCGACCTGACGACCTTCACCCTGACGACCCCCTACGGGCCGAATGCCGATGCGGCGCGCGCCCTGGTGGCCGACCTCCGGTCGGCGACCGGCCCACTGGCTCCGCCCCCCGGGACCGCCGTCCTCGTCGGCGGCGGCGCGGCGGACGTCGTGGACGTCGTGGACGGGATCGCGGCCGGCTTCCCGCGGACCGCCCTGTTCATCTTCGTGACCACCTACCTCGTCCTGTTCGTCCTCCTCCGCTCGGTGATCCTGCCGGCGAAGGCCCTGGTGATGAACAGCTTGTCGATCCTGGCCGCGTTCGGCGCCCTCGTCTGGATCTTCCAGGACGGCAACCTCTCGGCGCTGCTGGGCTTCCACCCGCTCGGCTACGTCGAGACGACCCAGCCGGTGATCCTCTTCTGCATCCTGTTCGGGCTGTCGATGGATTACGAGGTCTTCCTCCTGTCACGGATGAAGGAGGTCTGGGACCGGACCGGCGACAACGTCGAGGCGGTCGCTCGCGGCCTCGAGCGGAGCGGGCGGATCGTCACGAGCGCCGCGCTCATCGTGGTCGTGGTCGCGGGCTCGTTCGCGTTCGCCGACATCGTCCTCATCAAGGCGATCGGCCTCGGGGTGGCGATCTCGGTCGCCCTCGACGCGACGGTCGTCCGCGCCCTCCTGGTCCCGGCGACGATGCGCCTCCTGGGGACGTGGAACTGGTGGATGCCCGTCCGTCTCGAGCGCTGGGTGGCCGGCCGGCTCCCGGCCAGCGAGGCCGAGGTGGAGGCCGCCACCCGATGAACGGCATCGGCACCAGCCCGATGGATCGACGGGGTCCGGGCGACCGCGTGCGACCACGGGTCGGCGCGCGGCTCGCCATCCTGGTCCCCCTCCTGAGCGCCGTCCTCGTCCTCCTTGCCGCATGCTCCGGGCCCATCCTCGCCGACCCGGCGCCGTCCCGGCCGCCCGGACCGTCCCCGATCGTCTCACCGGCGGCTGCGGTCGATCCCCAGCCGGTCGTCTTCCCGCGCGATGACGGCGCGCACGACCGGCTCACCGAATGGTGGTACTACACCGGGCACCTGGCCGATGCGGCGGGGCATCGCTACGGCTTCGAGTTCGTCATCTTCCGGGCGGAGCGTGGTGCGTTCCCGGTGACCTGGGCCTCCCACCTCGCGATCACCGACGAGGACGGGCAGCGGTTCCATTACGCCCAGCGCAGCGAGATCGGCCCGCAGGTCGACCTCACACCGTCGGTCTCCAGTGGCCCCACCAGCTTCCTCCTGGCCATCACGGGACTCCTCCCGGGTGCCCCGGCGGATGGGCGCACGCCCTGGACGATGAAGGGCTACGCGGGCGACGACCGGCTCTCGGCCACGCTCACGCCGGCCGAGGCGACGGCCGCCGGGGCGCCCGGCGGCCTCGGGCTGGACCTCCGCCTGGCGGCGACGAAGCCACCGGCGCTCCACGACGGAGATGGCTGGATCGACTTCGGACCGGCGGGCGGCTCCTACTACTACTCGCGGACCGCGATGGATGCGACCGGGTCGATCGTGCTGGACGGCCGGTCCCTGGCCGTGACCGGCACGGCCTGGTTCGATCACCAGTGGGGCGACTTCATCGCGGTCGGGGGCGGCGGCTGGGACTGGTTCGCGGTGAACCTCGACGACGGGACCGACCTCACCCTCTCGCTCGTCCGCTCTGCGGACGGGTCCTACCCGCTCGTCTACGGGACCGTCGTCGATCGGAGCGGGCAGACCCGTCGGCTCGGCGCGAGCGAGTTCACCGTCACCGCCAGCGGTACCTGGCGATCGCCGACGACGGGAGCGACGTACCCGGCCGGCTGGGCCGTGGAGATCCCCGACGAGCGGTTGCGGATCGAGCTCACGCCGACCGTCGCCGACCAGGAGCTCGATACCCGGGCGACGACCGGGGTCGTCTACTGGGAGGGCTCCCAGCGGGTGACGGCGACCCGGGACGGGATGCCGGTCGGCGGTCGGGGCTACGTGGAGCTGACCGGCTACGGTCCGTGACCCGCCCCTCGTTCCGGGGTTAGTGCCCGGCCGCCGCTACGGCTGGGGGAGGCTGATCCCGTAGGCGGCGGCGAGCGACGCGCTCTCCGCGCGCAGCCCGGTGATCGTCGCGGTGTGCGCCAGCATCCGCTTCGCGGCCGAACGATAGGCGGAGGCGCTCGTGATCGTGGCATTCAGGCCGTCCTTGGCCGTCGCCACGATCTTCCGGTACTCGTCGCGGAGACGCGGCTGGAGGTCCGCAGCGGCCGGCCAATCGGCGAGACGCCCCACCACGTCCGCACCCCAGGCGGCATCGGCCGAGATCGCCCGGAGGATGCTGGCCACGGCGACCGTGTCGAACGACCCGCTGAGCATCGACTTGAGCCGGACCTGCGAGGACAGGAGGCGATCGTCGACCGCGATGGTCAGCCGGAGCGCGTTCGCGGCTGCATTCGGGGCGATGGCCGGCGCCGGCTCGGCGCTCGCATCGGCGGCGGCGGCGGCCGAACCGGGCCCGGCGGCAGGCGCGACCCGGGTCATCCCGGAGACCACGGTCGCGAAGGTCGCCCCGGCGATGAGCCCGACGACGGCGCCGATGGTGATGAACAGCGAGGCCCGGCGGGCCGGCACCCCGACGAGGAGGACGGTCCCGCAGCCGCGGCAGCGAGACGTGCCCACGGCGAGCGGTCGAGAGCAGGTCGGGCAGGAGAACACGTCCTGCGAACCGTCGCCGCCGATGGGCATCGCATCGATGCCCCCATCCGCTGCGTCCGGGGACGCGGATCCTCGCCTCCACGGGAGGGTGATCGCCATGGTTCGAACCAGTCTCCGCCGTGGTGCCCTGCCCCCGTCCCCGGAGGTCGAGGGCGGCGCAAGGCTCGGGGTCCACTCTAGGCGGGGCCGAGGCGTCCCGGCGACATGACGAAGGTCACCGCGTCCCCGGTACCCGTCGCGGCGGTCGGAAACAGGCCGAATGGCCCATGGCGTCCCTTGACGTCGGTCGATAATCTATCACTGACTGAGTATATATTTGAGACCGGCTCTCGCCGGCCCATCGACCGGAGGACTCACATGGAGCGCAGCGCCCCCACTCGCGGACATCGGATCCAGCGCCTGGCGGCGGTCGCGGCCCTGGCCGTCGCGGTCGCCGGGTGCTCGGCCGGGAAGCCGCCGACCTGGTCCTACGCCCCGGCCACCACCGCTCCCGCCGCGAGCGGAGGCGCCGCCTCCGCGGCACCGGCCAGCGCCGCCCCCGCTTCCGCCGCACCGGCCGCCAGCGGCGCCACGAGCAGCGCGGCACCGGCCGCGAGCGGTGCCGTGGCGACGACCTCGTCGATCGCCATCGAGGCGTACGACCTCGGCTTCACGCCGAATGCCGTGACCGTCGCCGCCGCCGGCACCTACGACGTCACCTTCAAGAACACCGGCACGATCCTCCACGACCTGACGTTCGCCGACGGCACGAAGCTCACCGCCAACGCCGGCGAGACCGTGACCGGCAAGGTGGCCGTCCCGGCCGCCGGGATCACCTACATCTGCACGATCCCGGGTCATGCCGAAGCCGGCATGAAGGGGGCGGTCACCGTCTCCGGTCAGACCGCGACCAGCACCGACAGCCACGGCGGCCCCGCACCCACGACGGACGTCGCGGCGGACCCGAATGCGCCGAAGTACACCCTCTTCGACGCGACCGCCCCGGCCGTCCTGCCCGGCACCACCCACGACATCGACCTGGTCGTCCAGGAGAAGCAGATGACCGTGGCGCCCGGCTTCGTGGTCGGCGTCTGGACCTTCAACGGGACCGTCCCCGGCCCGGTCATCCGGGTCCACCTCGGCGACACCATCCGGGTCCACCTGAAGAACCCGGCCACGAACCAGCTCCCCCACAGCGTCGACTTCCATGCCTCCCAGGTCGCCTGGAACGACGAGATGACCTCGATCAACCCGGGCGAGGAGAAGCTCTACGAGTGGAAGGCCGACTACGCCGGCGTGTGGATGTACCACTGCGGCACGGCGCCGGCGCTCCATCACATCGCGAACGGGATGTACGGCATGGTCATCGTCGAGCCGAAGGGCGGGTTCAAGCCGGTCGACAAGGAATTCGCCCTCGTCCAGAGCGAGTGGTACCTGGGTCCCCAGGGTGAGCCGGCCAGCCTGACGAAGGCCTCGGCCGGGGCGCCGGCGCCCGACTACGTGGTCTTCAACGGCGTCGCCAACCAGTACAAGGACAACCCGCTCCTGGTGAACACGGGCAAGACGGTCCGGATCTTCATCCTCGACGCCGGGCCGAACATCGACAGCTCGTTCCACATCGTCGGGACGATCTTCAACACGGTCGTCAAGGAAGGGATCCAGCTCACCCCGAACAACCCCGGGCGCTACGGCGCGCAGGCCGTCGACCTGTCGCCGGCCCAGGGCGCCTTCGTCGAGCTGACGACCGCCGAGGACGGCCTCTACCCGATCGTCACCCACGCCTTCAACTTCGTCGGTCGGGGCGCGCTCGGCCTGCTCCAGGCCGGTGACGGCGACCCGAAGAACTGATGCGACCCGAGCTCACCAAGCGGGCGGACTACGCCATCCGGGCGATGCTCGCCCTGAGCCGGTCGGCCGGCAACGGGCCGACGAGCGCCCGGCTCATCGCCGAGGAATGGTCGATCCCGGTCCGCTTCCTGCCCCAGGTCCTCGGTGACCTGGGGCGGGCGGGCCTCGTCCGTGCCGAGGCGGGTCGCAACGGCGGCTATCGGCTCGGCCGGCCGTCAGCCGAGATCAGCCTCCTCGACATCATCGAGGCGGTCGAGGGCGACAGCCGACGGCGGACGTGCGTCCTTCGCGGTGGCCCGTGCGGCGCCAGCGGCGAGTGCGCGGTCCACGATGTCTTCGCCAGCGCCCAGGACGCGCTCCTCGGCACGCTCGCCGGGGTCAGCCTCGGCGAGCTCACGGTCCCGCTGGCGGCCGCCCGCTCCGGCTAGCCGTCGGCGACCGGCACATCCTCGGCTCGCGGCCGGTTGATCCAGACCACCAGGGCCACCGCGAAGCGCAGGAGCAGGCTGATCCCGTAGGCCGCGCACCAGATGCACACCGCGTGGATGACGAACAGCTCGAGGTAGGTGAAGTAGCCCTCGAACACGGTGCCCGCCAGCGACAGCGCGTAGTGGGCGCCGAGCAGGGTGGTCGACCCGGTGCGCCACCAGGCGAAGGCGAGGACGAACAGCGTCGCCGAGAGGATCACCCCGAAGACGGCCACGGGGATCCCGCCGACCCGGGCGTAGTCGCTCTGGGCGACCTGCTCGCAGCCCTTGAGGACCGAGCAGTAGGGCAGCTTGTTCTGGAGCTCGACCGAGGCGAGGTAGCCGGCGATGGCCAGCCCCACGAGGTCGAGCGTCATCAGGACGAAGGCCGGGTGGGTGCCCCGCCGGATGCTCAGGGCGCCGGCCAGCACGAAGAGCAGGCCCACGATCCAGGGCAGGATCCCCTCGAACGTGGTCAGGGCGGCCGCGTTCGTCGCCGCGACGACGACGAAGCCGACTCCGACGAGGATCGTGACGACGCCGATGATCGCCAGGGCGCGCGAGGGACGGCCCGCGTACGGCAGCGCGTGGCTCATGGGCTTATGGGGCAGTCGACGGCGAAGCCGGAGCGACGGATGCCGGCGCCGGAGAGGCAACGGTGCCGCCCGCCGCGACGATCGCCGCCTCGATCTGACCGTAGAGCTCCTCGTAGGTCGTGAACTGGAGGATCTTGCCGTCGATCGTCAGGGTCGGCGTCTGGTTGACCCCGATCTTCGATCCGGCGGCGGTCGACGCCTTGACCGCCTCGAGCTTCGCCGGATCGGCGATGCAGGTATCGAACTTGGTGCGGTCGAGACCGGCGCTGTCCGCAGCCGAGGCGAGGAACTCCTTGGAGAACGTGCCCTGGTTCTCGCCGTCCTGGTTGGCGTAGACCCAGCCGCTGTACTCCCAGAACTTGCCCTGGTCGCCGGCGCAGGCGGCCGCCACGGCGGCATCGAACGATTCCGGACCGATGAACGTGAAGTCGTTGAACCGGTACTTGACCTGGCCCGGGACGACGTACTTGTCGATGATCAGCGGGTCGACGGTGTTCACGAACTTCGCGCAGGACGGGCACTGGAAGTCGCCCCAGATGTCGAGGGTGACCGGCGCCGTCGCCGAGCCGAGGGTCTGACCGTCCTGGGTCAGCCCGGCCGGGATCTCGTGGGTCGGCGGGGTCAGCGCGCCGGCACTGCTCGCCGATGAGCCCGGCTTGAGGTTGAGGAAGGCGATGAGCCCGATCGCGAACACGACGGCCGCGGCCGTCACGAGGAAGATCGGCGACCGCCAGGCGGGCGGCTTCGCGCTCGTCCGCGCCTTCGACGATCCGGGTCGGCCGCCCTGTTCACGACGCATCGACTCGCGGCGCTCGCGACGGGTCTGCGGTGGGGTGGATGGACCGTTGCGGTCCGGGTTCTTGGCGGACAGGGTGGGACTCCTCGGGAGCTGCAAGGTTTCAGGGGCGCACCGATCCGCGGCTGCACCGAGGGGCGCGCTGGCACCAGCCTACCCGGTCCGCGCGAATCGCTCGATGGGCCGGATGGTCGGCTGCTGACGGGCCGACCGGCCCGCGACCGGCCCGTCGGGCTCCGGGCCCGACGTGAGACCAGGTCTCGACAAGTCCGATGAGACTCGGTATCATCACGACATGCAGCCCGCGACCACCTCCATCGCGATCCTCGAGCGCGCCGGCGATCGCATCACCGAGCCCCGGCGCACCGTCAGTGAGCTCGTGGATGAGCGGACGGGTCCCTTCTCGGCTGCCGACCTGGTCGCCGACGCACGGGCCCGAGATCTGCGGGTCGGACGGGCGACGATCTTCCGTGCCCTGGACCGGTTCGTCGAGCTCGGCGTGGTCGAGCGGCTCGACCTCCCATCGGGTGAGCACGCCTACATCCGCTGCGAGCCGACCCACCACCACCACATCGTGTGCTCGCGTTGCGGCCGGTCCGAGGAGGTTCGCGACGCCGGGCTGCAGGAGGTCACCGCGGCCATCGCCCGGCGGACCGGGTTCCGGATCGACAGCCACCGCCTTGAGCTGTTCGGGCTGTGTCCGGGCTGCGCCTCGGGGGCGAGCCGATGACGGGCCTCACCGGGTCCGCGGTCCGGCGCCCGCGCCCCGCTCGGTCGTTCATCGTGATCGCGACGCTCCTCGCGATCGCTTCGTCCGCGCTGCTCGGCGCCTGCAGCGGCGGTCCGTCGGGAAGCGGCACGGCGGGCGGCTCGACCCCCACCGGGACGGCCGACGGCCTGCAGGTCCTCGCCACGACGACCGTCCTCGCCGACATCGTCCGAAACGTCGCCGGGGACCGGGCCTCGGTCCAGTCGATCATCCCGGCCGGCGTCGGCCCGGAAGACTACGAGCCGAAGCCCGACGATGCCAAGCGCCTCGTCGACGCGGGCCTCGTCGTGAGCAATGGTGCCGGCCTCGATGACTTCCTGGACAAGCTCCTCGGCGCGAACGCGAGCTCGGCGGCCAGACTGGTGCTCGCCGACGGGATCCCGCCGATCGAGGTCGACGGGCGGGCGAACCCGCACTTCTGGCTCGACCCGACGATCGTCCGCGACCACTACGTCCCGGCCCTCGCAGCGAAGCTCGGCGAGCTCGATCCCGCCGGGAAGGCGACCTACGACGCGAACGCCGCCGCCTACCAGAAGGCCCTGACCGCGCTCGACACGGAGCTGACGGCGAAGGTCGCCACGATCCCGGCGGACGGACGCAAGCTCGTCACCTTCCACGACGCCTTCCCCTACTTCGCCCGACACTACGGCTTCGATCTCATCGGGGTCATCGTGCCGAACGTCGGCCAGGACCCGAACGCGGCGGACCTCGCGGCGCTCGTCGAGAAGGTCCGCTCGGCCGGCGTCCGGGCCGTCTTCAGCGAGGCCCAGTTCAGCCCGAAGCTGGCCCAGACCCTGGCCGACGAGGCGGGGATCCGGACGGTCGTGTCGAACCTCTACACGGACGCCCTCGGGCCGGCTCCCGCCGACACGTACGCCGGACTCCTGCGCTGGGACGTCGACCGGGTGGTCGAAGCCCTCGTCCCGACGCCATGACGGACGCGATCGGGTCCGCGCCGGCGACGACGGACGACCGCCCCAGGGCGAGCGTGCCGGCGGTCACCGACCACCGGGAGGCGGTCCGCCTCACGAACGTCAGCGCCGGGTACGGCGACCGGCTGGCGCTCGAGGCGGTCGACCTGACCATCCCGACCGGGTCGCTGCTGGCCGTCATCGGACCGAACGGCGCGGGCAAGAGCACCCTGCTCAAGACGATCGCCGGACTCCTGAAGGCGCGGACCGGGACCGTCGAGGTCCTGGGGGCCCGACCCGGCGTGCACGCCCACCAGGTGGCCTACGTCCCCCAGGCCGAGGTCGTGGACTGGGAGTTCCCGGTCACCGTCGGCGAGGTCGTGATGATGGGCCGCTACGCGCGGATCGGGATCGGCCGGCGTCCCGGGCGCCATGACCACCACATCGTCGGTCAGGCCCTCCAGACGGTCGGGATGCATGCCGAGATCGACCGCCAGGTCGGGGCCCTGTCGGGCGGTCAGCGGCGGCGCGTCTTCCTCGCCCGGGCGCTCGCATCGGAGCCCGAGCTGTACCTCCTCGACGAGCCGGTCACCGGCGTCGACACCACGACCCAGGAGGACCTCATGGACGTCCTCGAGGCCGAGGCTCGGGCCGGCAGGACGGTGGTCGCGACGACCCACGACCTGGCCGGCGCCGCCCTCCGCTTCCAGCAGACCGCCCTGGTCAACCGGCGGATCGTCGCGACCGGGCCGGCCAAGGAGCTCATCCTGGACCAGCGGCTCCTGGCCGCCACGTACGGCGGGCACGTCCTCGTCCTGCCGGAGCTCGGCGGGGGACCGGGCGGGACGGTCCTCCTCGACGACGCCCATCACCACGACCAGCCGGCCTCCGGCGAGCAGCACTACCACGAGGAGAACCGGCGATGAACCTCGCCGACCTCGTGCTCGACCCGATGGCCTACGGCTTCATGCAGCGCGGCCTGGCCGCGGGGGTCCTCGTCGGGATCATCTGTGCGGTCATGGGCACGTTCGTCGTGCTGCGCGGGCTGGCGTTCATCGGCGATGCCGTCAGCCATGCGGCGCTGCCCGGTCTCGTGATCGCCTTCCTCCTCGGGATCCCGCTGTACATCGGCGGCGCGGTGGCGGCCGTCGCGACCGCGATCGCCATCGGAGCGGTGGCGCGGCGCGGCGGGCTGCGCTTCGACACGGCCGTCGGCGTGCTCTTCGCCGGGACCTTCGCCCTGGGCGTGCTCCTGTTCAGCACGATCCGCAACTACACGACCGACCTGTTCAGCTTCCTGCTCGGGAACATCCTGGGGATCACGGCGACCGATCTCGCGGCGATCGCCATCCTCGGCGCCGTCGTCGTCGGGACGATCGCCCTCCTCCGCAAGGAGCTCCTCTACGCGACCTTCGACCCGGCCGGCGCCGGCGCCTCCGGGCTGCCGGTCACCGCGCTCGAGTACCTCCTCCTGGGGCTGCTCGGGGTGACGATCGTGGTGAGCATCCAGGCGGTCGGGATCATCATGGTCGTGGCGATGCTGGTGACCCCGGCGGCCACCGCCCAGCTGCTCGTCACCCGGTTCGACCGGATGATCCTGGTGGCCGGCGCTGTCGCCATCGTCTCGGCGGTCGTCGGGCTCTACCTGAGCTACTACCTCAACGTGGCCTCGGGTGCGTCGATCGTGCTGGTTGAAACGGTCCTGTTCGGCGCTGCGCTCGTGCTCTCGCCGCGCCACGGACTGCTCTCGCGTCGTCGGTCGAGCGTGGCGGGGACACCCGGCTGACCCGGGGGCCGGCGGCCTCGGCCGACCCGATCGCCGACCCGACCACCTGCTGGGACCGGCGACGGAAGTACCGGCCGGGATGAGAAGGAATCTTCACCCGGCGGCTGAAACCCGGATGCGACCGTCGGTCTCGTACGAGGTACGGGGCCGAACCCGCCAGCACCGGGAGCCACGATGGACCGCGTCGCCGCCACCAGCCACCCCACCGCTACCAGCCACCGCGTCGCCGCCCCCAGTCACGACCGGACCGACGCATGCGCCTGAGCGGACCGCGCTTCCTCATCCTGGTCGGCCTGCTGGGCATCGGGATCGTGGTCGCCACCGACCAGATCGTCCCGGCCTCGTCCGCTCACCAGGCCCAGATGCGGGTCTGGCTGGCCGCCCGGGCGACCGGCATCGTCGCGTACCTGCTGCTCGTCGCCCAGGTGGTCTTCGGGCTGATCCTCAGCCACCCCACGAACCAGACCACCTGGAAGCTCTCGAAGCGGCTCTTTCCGTGGCACGAGAACCTGTGGATGTTCGTGCTGGCCTTCCTGGCCGCGCACATCGTCAGCCTCCTCCTCGACCCGTTCGCCGGGGTGGGGGTCGCCGGGACGTTCCTGCCGGGGCTCTCGAGCTACCGCAGCTCTCCGGTCGCCCTCGGCACGCTGAGCATGTACGCGCTGGTCGTGACCGGGTTGACCGCCCGGTACACCCGACTCCTCCCCGCGGGCCTCTGGCTCAAGCTCCACCGGCTCGCGCTCGTCGTGGTCATCCTCGCCTGGCTCCACGGGACCCTGGCCGGGACCGACACCGACGCCCTGCGAACGATGTACCTCGCGACCGGCGGGCTGGTCCTCGGGGCCACCGCCTACCGCTACTGGGTCGCACGCAAGGCCCGCCCGACGTTCGCCACGTCCCTCCCCGATGCCGACCCCCAAGAACCCCGGATGAAGGAGGCGATCTCCCGATGATCACGTTCAAGCTCGTCCTGCGGCGGATCGTCGTGGTGGTCGGCGTGGTCCTGAGCCTCACGGTCGGGGCGCTGGCCGTACGGGCCGCCTCCGACTGGACGGCCGCCTCGGCCCCGCTCTCCGTCGAGCCGGTGTCGGCGCCGACCCTGACCCAGCGACTCGCCGACGAGCAGGCCCGTTCCGCCTCGCTCGAGGCACAGCTCGATGCCCTCCTCCAGCAGTCCAGGGACCTGACCGCGGCGCTCACCGCGGCCGGCAGCCAGGCCGACGCCGACGCGACGACGGCGAAGGACCTCGAGGCGAAGCTGGCGGCCGCGAAGGCGAAGCTAGCGGCGATGCAGAAGGCGGCGGCCCGGCAGGCCGCCCAGCTCCGGGCCCAGTCGGCCGTCCGGTCGACGACCGCGCGCAAGACGACGACCCACAGCACGACCGGCGCGTCGGGCGCGGCGAGCGGCGGCGAGGGCGAGGGCGGCGGCGATGACTGAAGCCCTCCGGCCCCGAGGCGGGATCGCGCTCCGTCCACGTTCGGCGACCGGCCCGGCGCCGCTGGCCGAACCTCGGGCGGCGAGCGCCTCCCGGGCCGCTGTGACGCCCCGCGCGAAGACGAGGACCCAGCCGAGGCGGCCCCTGCACATCGCCGTTGCGATCGGGTTCTCGGCGGGCGCCTACGCCGTGGCCCTCGCGGGCGTCACCTCGCTCCAGTCGGCCAGCGAGCAGGCGCTCGTGGCGAACCGCGATCCCGCGTCCGAGGCGCTTGACCTGCTCCAGGAGCACCACGACCGGCTCGACGCCCGGCTCGCCGCGGCGGGCGCCACGTACGACGCGGCGGCGGCGGCCTATCAGGACGTCACGGACGGGCTCAGCGCCCTCGAGACGCGGCTCGGGACGCTGGCCACGAAGGTCGGCAAGGTCCAGGCCGGCGCCGCCTGGACACCGAGCGTCTGGCGCGCCCCGGCCGTCAGCAGCCGCGCGGCGCGGTCGTCCGGCTCGACCGCCCACGCCACGACCTGCGCATCCGGAAAGGTGTGCCCCTGACCCTGGCTGCATCGGGGTCGAGCGGAGCCACCACAATGGACGCCGTGGTCCACCACTTCGAGCGCCGAGCCATGGGTTCGCCGCTCCGGCTCACGGTCGTCGACCCGGCGGGCGCCCCCGACCCGACAAGGTCGGGGGGCACCTCCGCCCGGGCCTCCGCCGTTGCGGCCGCAGAGCTGGCCTGGGAGCTCGTCTCGGACGAGTTCGAAGCCGCCGAGCAGGCGATGTCCCGCTTCCGCGATACGAGCGATCTCACGATGGTGGATCGGGCTGCGGGCTCGGGGCGACCGATCGCCGTCGACCGGCGCCTGGTCCGGGCGCTCGTCGCCTCGGACCGCGCCGGCCGGCTCACCGACGGCCGGTTCGACGCCCGGATCGTGACCGACCTCGAGCGGCTCGGCTACCGGGGCGCGGACCTGGCACCGTCCGGCGATCGCGCCGCGCCGGACCCGGCGACCGGCGGCAGGCCGGGACCGGCCCGACCGATCGGACGCGATCGACGCTGGATGTGCGCGGATCCGCGGCGGGGCACGGTCGCGCTCGACGTGCCGGTCGACACCGGCGGGATCGGCAAGGGGCTCGGCCTACGCTGGGCGTGGCGAGCCATGGAGCGCGGCGGCCTCCTGGCCGGCGGTGCGGGCGCCCTGCTCGAGGCCGGCGGCGACCTCGTCGCCGGAGGGCCGTCGCCGGACTTCGGACCGTGGCGCGTCGGGGTCGAGGACCCGCTCGGCCGGCAGGAGCACCTGGCGGTCATCGAGGTCGAGCGCGGCGCGGTCACGACCTCATCGGTGGCGATCCATCGCTGGGCCACGACCGAAGGCCGGACCGTCCACCACCTCATCGACCCGCGGACCGGCGAACCCGGCGGCGACGGCCTCCTGGCGGTCACGGTGGCCGGCCCGGATCCGGCCTGGTCCGAGGTCTGGAGCAAGTCGCTCTTCCTGGCCGGGGCGCGGGGGATCGCCGACCTCGCCCGGGGTCGGGGGCTGGCGGCCTGGTGGGTGCGCGAGGACGGCGACCTCGAGATGACCCCGGCGGCGCGGGCTCGAACGGCCTGGGTGAGCGGCGAGGACTGAACCCGGACGGCGCCGGGCTAGGTGACGGGCGGCTCGGGACCCGTCGCCCGGGAGGGAGCTCCGGACTCGTCCCCGAGCGCGGCCGCGAGCTCGGCGGCCGTCGGCATCCCCTCCCTGGCACCGACCTTCGTCGTCGCCAGGGCGCCGGCGGTCACGGCCCGCCGGACCGCATCCTCGAGCGGGCGATCCTCGGCGATCGCCACCGCGAGCGCGCCGTTGAAGGCGTCACCGGCGCCCGTCGTGTCGATCGCCTCGACGACGAGCGGGGCCACGTCCACCGCGCCGCGGGCGGTCACGACGAGGGCACCCGACGAGCCGAGGGTCACGATGACCGCCTCGCCGACGCCGGGTCCGTCCGCCGCGCGCTCGAGGAGCCCACGGGCCGCTCGGGCGACGTTCGCGGCCGCCGCTGCCGGTGGCCGACGCCCGACCGGACCGGCGGGCCTCGGTGGCGGCGAGGACGAGGAGCTCGCCCCGGTTCGGGGTGATGATGTCGGCCGCGGCGAGCACGGTCCGGTCGATCCCGTCGGCCGGGGCGGGGTTGAAGACCGTCCGGGCGCCGGCCGCCCGACCCGCCCGGAGCGCCTCCCGGACCGTCGCCGTCGGCAGCTCGTGGCAGACGAGGACGACGTCGCCGGCGTGGACGCCGATCCGGTCGAGGGCTGGCTCGATCACGCCGGGCTCGAGCGCGGCGTTGGCTCCCGAGGCGACCGAGATCAGGTTCTCGCCGCCCTGGTCCACGAAGATGAGGGCCACGCCGGTCGCCTGGCCCTCGAGGGTGGCCAGGAACGAGACGTCGACCCCCTCGGCGGCCAGGGCGGACCGGGCCTCGACCCCGAAGTCGTCGTCGCCGACCGCTCCGACGAACAGGACCGGCCGACCCAGTCGGGCCGCGGCCACGGCCTGGTTGCCACCCTTGCCGCCGTGGTGACGCTCGAAGGTCCCACCGGCGACGGTCTCGCCCGGAGACGGGAGACGCTCACCGCGGATGACCAGGTCGACGTTGACCGACCCCACGACGATGACCCGTCCGCTCACGTTCCGCTCCTTGCGCCTGTGCCGGCCGGGTGCCGGCCTGGTGGCCCCGGCGTCCGGGGCCCGGACGGGACGCGTGCCGATCAGGAACCGGTGATGAACTCCCCGCCGTCCACCCCGATGATCTCGCCGTTGATGAAGTCGGTCCCCTCCCCACCGAGCGCCACGATGACGTTCGCCACGTCCTGGGGGGTCGTCATCCGGCCGGTCGGGTTGCGCCGCTTGGTGAGCTCGATCATCAGCTCGTGCTCGGGGATCTTCAGCAGGGCGGGGGTGACGGTGACCCCGGCCCGGATCGTGTTGGCCGTGATCCCGACGCCCGTCCGGGCCAGCTCCATCGCCAGTTGCCGGGTGTGCGACTCGAGGGCCGCCTTCGCCGACGAGACGACCCCGTACGACGGGACGACCCGGCTCGAGCCCTCCGAGGTCATCGAGAAGATCTTCGAGCCGCGCTCCAGGAACCCGCCTCGATAGAGGTCCTGGACCCAGTAGACGAGGCTGTTGGCCATGACGTCCTGGGTCATCTCCATCTTCTTGCGGTCGACCGCGTCCTTCGGGTCGTCGGCGATGAACGGGACGAGCGATCCGAACGCGAGCGAGTGCATCACGACCCGGATGTACGGGTGGCGCCCCTGCGGCACGACGCTCGTCGAACCGGTCGGCGAACCGGGCGCCAGCGCGGCGGCCCGCTTCTCGTCGTCGGCGGCGTTCATGTTGATGTAGAGGGCCTGGACGCCGTTCGCCTCGATGGCCGCCTTGACCTCCTCGACGTGGGCCAGTCCCGCGCGGAAGTCGAGGTGGATCCCGAAGATGTGATAGCCGGCGGCGGCGAGCGCCCTGGCGGTGGCCTCGCCCATCCCGGAGGACGCGCCGAGGATGAGGGCCCAGCGCTCGCGATCGTCGGTCATCGGGTTCGTGCCTCCGTGGCTCGGCTCGCTCTGGTCCGGCGCTCCCACCGGGCGCCCGGTCGGATCGGGTCGGCCGGCCGAGTCTAGCAGCGGCGATCCCCCGGAGGCCACCGATCCGTGCAGGTCCACACGCGTCCGGCCTCCGCCGAACCCCTTCGGGGACGAGTGGCCCTTCTACGACATGCCGACGGGCGGTATCGTCGTCGTCGCGTTCGCCTGTTCGTACCGGGCCCCGATGGTGGACCCGGACCGCCGGAAGGTCGGTGATCCCACGTGAACCAGATCCCCGCGGAGCTCATCCCGCTGCTGATCCCCCTCGTGGCGCTGGAGGTCGGACTGGCGATCTGGGCGCTCTGGGACCTCAGCCGGCCGGGTCGCCGGGTACGCGGCGAAAGCCGCCTGCTCTGGGCGGTCGTCATCCTGTTCGCCTCGCTCATCGGACCCATCCTCTACTTCGTCGCCGGTCGCCAGGAGGCCGGCGCGATCGAGGCCGAGCCGCGCAAGCCCTGGACCGGCTACGGCGAGCCGGATGCGACCGCGGCGCCGACACCGGGCACGACCCAGGCGGCGGCGGTGCCGGGGACGACCCCGACAGCTGGAACGGGATCGTCGCCGACCCCCGGGCCGGTGGCGGGGGGACCGGAGACGCTCCGCCCCGTGGGCCCGGCGGCGATCGCGATCCGCGGCCTGACGAAGCGCTACCCCGGCGGGGTCCTGGCACTCGACGGGCTGGAGCTGGAGGTCCCGACGGGGTCCGTCTTCGGCCTCCTCGGACCGAACGGCGCGGGCAAGACGACCACCCTCCGGATCCTTGCCGGGTTGGCCCACCCCACCGCCGGCGAGGCGGCCGTGGCCGGTGCGCCACTCGGCTCCGACGCGCTCCGGGAGCGGATCGGGTTCCTCGACCAGGACCCGCGCTACTACGGCTGGGCGACCGGGAGCGAGCTGGTCATGTTCGTGGGCCTGCTTCACGGGATGAAGGGCGCCCCCCTTGAGTCCCGGACCGCGGAGGTGATGGCCCAGGTGGGATTGACCGAAGCGGCCGGCCGGCGGGTGGCCACCTACTCGGGCGGGATGCGCCAGCGGCTCGGGATCGCCCAGGCCCTGGTGAACCGGCCGGAGGTCCTCATCCTCGACGAACCGGTCAGCTCCCTCGACCCCGAGGGCCGGCGTGACCTCCTGGAGCTCATCGCCGAGCTGCGGGGGAGCGCGACCGTCCTCTTCTCGACCCACGTCCTCGCCGACGTCGAGCGGGTCTGCGACCGGGTCGCGATCCTCGACCACGGGCGCCTGGTGACCGAGGGCCCGCTGAACACGCTCCTCGACCGCTACGCCCTGCCGATCTACCGGATCCAGCCGGAGCCGGGGCAGGTCGAGGCGCTCAGGGGCCTGGTCGAGGCGCTCAGGGCGGCCGACTGGACGACCGAGGTGACGCTCGAGCACGGGATCGTCCGGGTGACCGTGCGCGACCCGGGTCGGGCGTCCGGCGAGCTCCTCCCGGCGATCGTCGCCCATGGGGTGGCCGTCAGCGGCGTCGAGCGGATGCGGCCGAACCTGGAGGACGTCTTCCTCCAGCTCACCGGCGACCGGGCGGATCCACGGGAGGCCGTGGCATGACCGGCTTCCGCGCGCTCCTGCTGAAGGAGACACTCGAGGCCTGGCGGAGCCGTCGGATCGTGGCCGTCGTCGTCCTGTTCATCGTTCTCGGGATCGTCTCGGCCCTCACCGCACGGTACCTGCCCGAGATCCTCAAGGTCGCCCTCGGTGACCAGCTCACCATCCCGCTGCCCGTCCCGACGCCGGCCGACGCCGTCCTCCAGCTCCAGAAGAACCTGGGCCAGATCGGGGCCCTGGTCGCGATCGTCCTGGCGATGGGCGCCGTGGCGACGGAGAAGGAGCGCGGGACGGCCGCCTTCGTCCTCACCAAGCCGGTCTCGCGTGGGGCGTTCCTCGGCGCGAAGCTCGCGGCCCTGGGGTCCGTGCTGGCGCTGGCGACCCTCGCCGCGGTCGCCGCGGCCTGGGCCTACTCGGCGATCCTGTTCGAGCCCGGACCGGTCCTCGGCTGGCTGGCCCTGGCCGTCCTCGCCTGGCTCGCCCTCGCCGCCTGGGCCGCGATCACCTTCCTGGCCTCGACGGTGTCGGGTTCATCGGCCGTGGCGGCCGGGGTCGGCGTGGTCGCGCTCATCGTCGTGTCACTGGTGGGAGCCGTCCCCCAGGCGGCCAGGTTCCTGCCGGCCGGGCTCGAGGCGCCGGCCCGCGCCCTCGCCACCACCGGCGCGGACCTGGACGCCGGCGTCCTCGCGACCGCCGTGGTCGGCAGCGTCGTCCTGGTCGCGGGCTCGGCCGTCCTCGCCTGGCTCTCGTTCCGGCGCCAGGAGCTGTGACGGGCGATCACGACCGGCCGGAACCGGGCGGCTAGGCTGGATCACACCGTGACCGCCACGCTCGCTCCCCGCCGCCGCCCGCTCATCGACCGATCGTCGGACCGACTGATCACCCTGGCGGCGATCGCGATCGCGGTCGGCTTCCTGCTCGCCGCGGTCTTCTCGCTGCTCCTGCCACCGGGCTCCCGGCGGGGCCTCTGGCTCCCGCTCCACCTCGCCCTGGCCGGGGCGGCGACGACGGCGATCGCGGGGGTCATGCCCTTCTTCTCGGCGACCCTGGCCGCTGCCGCTCCGACCGGCGCCCGACTCCGGGCGGCAGCGGTGGGGACCGTCGCGGTCGGGGCCCTCGGGGTGGCGTCGGGGGTGACGAGCGGGTGGGCCGGCCTCGCGGTCGCCGGCGGGACGGCCTTCGTGCTCGGGATCGCACTGACCGGGGCGGCCACGGTGGGACCGCTCCGGGGCGCCCTCGGACCGAGCCGTGGGATCGTCAGCAGTGGGTACGTCGCCGCGCTCGTCGAAGTCGCCGTCGGCGCCAGCCTGGCGACGCTCTTCCTGGCCGGCTGGCCGCCGCTCGCCGGGGACTGGGCCCGGGTGAAGCCCGCTCATGCCTGGCTCAACCTCGTCGGCTTCGTCAGCGTGGTCGTCGCCACGACGCTGCTCCACCTGTTCCCGACCGTGATCGGGGCCCGGATCGCGGCCATCCGAAGCGCCCGGGTGACCGTCTACGGGCTCGCCATCGGCGCCGGCGCGGTCGCCGGCGGCTACCTATTGGCCGCCGACGCGCTGGCCCGTGCCGGGGCGGGTGCGGCCATCGCCGGATCGCTGGGCCTGGCCGTCTACGCCGGGCGGGTCTGGCGGACGCGGGCCCGCTGGACGACGGATCCGGGGTGGCACCGCTTCGCGATCGGCGGCCTCGTCTCCGCCATCGCCTGGTTCGTGCTCGGGATCGGGATCGCGAGCGGACGCGTCGTCGTCTTCGGGGCCGAGCCCGCGGGATGGCTCGCCGACGCCGTGGCCGGGCCGCTCGTGATCGGCTGGATCGGGCTGGCCATCACCGCCTCGGCGACCCACCTGGTGCCGGCGATCGGCCCCGGCGACCCGGTGGCGCACGCCCGACAGCGGCGCCTCCTCGGGCAGGGCGCGACGATCCGGCTCGGGCTCGTCGACGGTGGGGCTGCGGCACTCACCCTGGGACTGCCACTCGGCGTGAGCGCGGTCGTCGCCCTCGGAGCCATCCTCCTGGGCCTGGGCCTGGGCGCGACCGCGATCCTCATCGCCGCGTCGGTCGCGGTCGGGATCCGGCGCAGATAGGCACAGGGCGGGAAGAGCGGGGGGCGACCGCCTCGCCGGGCGTCAGTCCATCGACTCGACGAACGGTGCGCGCCAGGCCGGCGGCTCGAAGGGTTCGGCGAAGTAGTCGGTCTCGCGATGGACGAGGCCGTCGCGGAGCTCGAAGAGAGCGACCACGAACCAGGTCGAGCCGTCCGGGTAGCCGATCGTGCCGTCACCCCACCAGGCATCGCCGTTGCCGACGATGCGGTGGATGGTGTAGCTCGGGGAGACGACCCAGCGGTCCTCGTTGCCGACGACGTGGACCACCCGTGGCTCGGGTCGACCGCCGGGATAGGACTCGATGATCGCGCGTTCGTTGGCGTCACCCCGGATCCGTTCACGGGACTGGGGGTACTCCGCGACCCAGTCGGGATGACGGAGTGTGCTGAGCGTCTGGTGGTCGTTGGCCTGGAGTGCCGCCACGTAGCGGCGGACGGTCTCCTCGTTCGAGCGGTCGGTCATGCCATCTCCCACTGGTCGATGTCGGGCATCCTAGCGCGGGCACATCTCGAGATCGGAGGGTTCATGGACCGCGTCGCGCTCCCGCGCTCGATCGAGACCGTCGTCATCGGCGCCGGCCAGGCCGGACTGGCGGCGAGCTGGTTCCTGCGTCAGGCCGGACGGGAGCATCTCGTCCTGGACCGCCGGGAACGACTCGGCGGCGGCTGGCCGGATCGCTGGGAGACGTTCCGCCTCGTCACGCCGAACGGGCTCAGCACTCTGCCCGGGTACGCCTACGACGGATCCGACCCGGACGGCTTCATGCCCCGCGACGAGGTCGCGGCGCGGGTCGCCCGCTACGCCGAGGTCATCCACGCCCCGGTCGCGCTCGGGACGGACGTGCTCCGGGTCGCCGCCGTGGACCCAGGCGTGACCGGCCACGCCGGCGCCCGGTTCCGGGTCGAGACCGACCGCGGGGCCGTCGTGGCTCGCGACGTCGTGATCGCCGCCGGCCCGTTCCAGCTCCCCAGCGTCCCGTCGGTCGGCGCAGGCCTGTCGGCCCGGGTCGCCCAACTCCACTCGCACGCCTACCGAGAGGAGCGTCGGCTCCCGCCGGGTGCCGTCCTCGTCGTCGGGTCGGGTCAGACCGGCGTCCAGCTCGCCGAGGAGCTCCACGCCGCCGGGCGGCGAGTGGTCCTGTCGGTCGGGCACTGCGGCCGGATCCCCCGCCGCTATCGGGGCCGCGACGTCATGGCCTGGATCCACCTGCTCGCCACGATCGGTCCGCGGTACGGCACGGCGCTGCCGACGGTCGACACGCTCCCGGACCCGCGTCTCCGCTTCGCGGGCAACCCCCATCTGTCGGGACACGACGGCGGGCACGACACGAACCTTCGCCGGTTCGCGGCGAACGGGATCCGGCTGGTGGGTCACCTCGAGGCGGCCGACGGCGAGCGGGTGCGCTTCGCCCCCGACCTCGCCGACAACCTCCGGTTCGCCGACGCCTTCTTCGACGAGCGGTTCCGGACGGGGATCGATACCTACATCGAGCGGGCCGGGATCGCTGCCCCACCCGACGACCGCGAGCCGTACGGGTTCGAGCCGCCCCCGGTGGATGAGCTCGACCTGGCGGCCGAGGGGATCGGAACCGTCCTCTGGACGAGCGGCTTCAGGCTCGACCTCGGTTGGGTGGACTTCCCGATCCTCGACGAGCAGGGCGCTCCACGTCACCGGCGCGGCGTCACCGAGGTCCCCGGCCTGACCTTCCTCGGGCTGCCCTGGCAGCACGACCAGGTCTCGGCGACGCTGATGGGGATCGGCCGGGACGCGGAGTACCTCGCCGAGCGCTGGTGACGTCGGGACGTCAGGAGCGGGCGGGCGGCGACCCCGGGTGGAGCGCCGGTGGGGACGGCGTCCCTCGGTGGGCGATCACGTTGAGCGTCGTGTGCACGGCGTACAGGATGCCGAATGCCAGCCACAGTGCCCGGTCCACCCACCACAGCGGCACCCAGAAGGCGAGCAGGCTGGCGACGAGGAGGGCGGCGTAGGGCAGGACGATCGACCAGCGGGGCGGCTGTCGCCAGGGGAACGGGCGGACTAGGTCGACCCAGGCGCCGAGCGCGGACCAGGCGGCATAGAGGAGGAATGCCATCGGGACGAACCACGGCTGGCTGGCCGGGAGCGACGCGATCGCGAGGATGACGGCCACGACGCCCATCCCGTAGACGAGGCGGCCGACCGGACCCTCGATCGCCGGCCGCCACAGGTGGGCGGCGAAGAACACGACCAGCAGGACCTGGACGGCGAAGCCGAAGAGAACGAACACGGGCATCACGGCCGCCTCCTTCGACCCTCAAGGCTAGCCGTGGCAACGATGCCTGCACCAGAGCCGGACGACGCGAAAAGCTGGTTCACCAGTGGAGATCGAGAAGGTGGATGATGTCCGGCTGGTCGTCCGTGAGCGGTGCGACGCGTCGTCCGGCTGGCTGCCAGCCGACCGCGGTCAGGCGATCGATGAATGCACGGTTCGGCGTCGCCACGAGCCACCTCGACCGGGCTGTGCGCCGGGCCGCCTCGGTCGGCGGTGGGATGAAGTCTCGAACGACCGCGGTGAGTCCCACGGACTCCACCGCCGAGGCTACCGCCGGCTCGAGATCGTAGTAGCGGTTCGAAAGATGGAATGCGAGAACGCCGTCAGGTCGGATCGCTCGGAGGTCGGCCGCGATCGCCTCCACGGTGAGGAGATGGACCGGGACAGAGTCCGATGAGAACGCGTCGAGGAAGAGCACGTCGAATGACCCTGGCTCGGTGCCCTCGACCAGGAGCCGGCCGTCGCCGACCCGGATCTCCGGCCGGACCGGGGCATCGGCGAGGTAGGTGAAGTAGCGAGGATCGGACGCCACCTCGACGTCGAGCGGATTGATCTCATAGGCGGTCAGCCGGTCGCCCGGTCGTGCGTACGCCGCAAGCTCCCCGGCACCGAGACCGACGATCCCGATCGACCGACCCTCGGTCGAACCGGCTCGCAGCGCGGTGAAGATGTCGCCGGCAGGCCCCGAGGCGGCGAACTCGTTGACCGGCTGGTCGCGCCGCGCCGGGTCCCTCCATTGGCTCCCGTGGATCGTCGTCCCGTTCCGGAGGTCGGTGGTCAGGCCGTCGAGCGGTCGCAGGACCTGGATGACACCGAAGAAGTTCCGGTCCTGGAAGACCGGAGCAGGCGGGAGGACGAAGACGCCGAGGACCAGCACCACCGCGGTGAGGGCGGCGAACACCGCAGGTCGGGCGGCGAAGGCGAGGAGCACAGCCCCGACGAGCAGCCACTCGGTGGCGACGCCGAGCGCCACTGATCGGTCGTTCGCCAGCGTGGCCACGAGGATCACGCCGACCCCCGCGTACGGCACGAGGCGCCAACGCGCGCCGGAGGTCAGCGTGCGCGTGGCGCGCACGATCCCGGCAGCGAACCCTCCCTCGGTGGACCGAGGCCACGGACCGGCGTCATCGCACAGCGCGATCGCCACGATGGCCCCGATGAGCAGGATCGGGAGTTCCCAGATGCCCTTGAACGCGACCGGGGCGACGATCGCGACGAACCCGCTGCCGAGGACGCCGCCGATCGCGATCACGAGGTAGAAGGTCGTCAGCGAGCCTGCGGATGGACGATCCTCGGCGAGAAGGCCGTGCAGCGCGAGCGCCACGACTGCGAAGGCACCCAGCTGGAGCAGCAGCAGCGGGATGGCCGGCCAGGCACCGACCGAACCGATGGGGATCCAGAGCAGCGTCACCGCCGCCGGCGCCAGGATCACCATGGGTCGAGTGACCCGTCGACCGCGAGCCGAGAAGACGACGATGAGGCTGACCAGGTAGATCGCCAGCGGGCCGACCCAGAGCAGGGGGGCGGAGATGAGGTCCGTGGTGATGAAGTTCGTGACGGCCGCGAGCAACCCGGACGGGATCGCGGCCAGGAGCAGCCAGCGCACCATGCGGGCGAAGGGGATCGGAGAGGCCGGAACCGCGTTCGCTCCTGCCGCAGGGCGCGGCGTCGCCGGGCGACGTCCGATCATCGTCGCAAGCCCGATGAGCATCAGCCCAAGGAGGCCGAACCCCAGGAGCCAAACCGCCCGCTGCGACCCCAGGCCGAGGATGCGCTCCACCACGAGGGGGTAGGCAAGCAGGGCGACGAGCGAGCCCGCATTGCTCAGGGCGTAGAGCCAGTACGGATCGGCCGGGATCCCTCGGTCCCGCTTCAGAAGGACGTACCACGAGGAGACGAGCGGCGTCGTCGTCGTCATCAGGAACGCCGCCGGTCCGATGGTGAGTGCGAGCATCCCGAGCAGATTCAGTGCGACCGGCGTGCCCGGGACGAGGAGGTCGCGGTATCGGGCTGGGGCGACGAGTGAGGCCAGAACCACGAGGGCCACGATCGCTGCATGGACGATCGCCCCGTGACGCGGATCGAGCCGGCTGGCGGACAGGTGGCTGTAGAGGTAGCCCAGGACGAGGACCCCCTGGAAGAAGCAGAGAACGGTCGCCCACGTCGCCGGGACGCCACCGAACGTCGGGAGGATCAGGAGGCCGACCAGCGGCTCAAGGAGGAAGAGCAGGCACGCCGACAGGAAGATGGCCGCAGCGCAGGCCATCGGCACGACCGAGCGCACCCACGATGGCGATGAGGTCTCGCCGGCCCACGCGACCTCATCGGGGCCACGGCTCGCCCGACCGACGCTCGACCCGCCCAGCTAGATCACGTCCTTGCGACGCAGCCGCTCGATCGCCGCGGGCTCGTAGCCGAGCTCGGCGAGCACCTCGGCCGAATGCTCCCCGAGGAGCGGCGGGGCGGTCCGGATCGTCGCCGGGGTGGCGTCGAGCTTGAACGGCACCCCGACCTGGCGGATCGTGCCGAGCCTTGGGTGCTCGACGTCGACGACCATCCCGCGGGCTCTCACCTGGGGTGCGTCGAAGGCGGCGACGAGATCGTTGATCCGTCCGCATGGGATCTCGGCCGCCTCCAGGCGCTCGAGCCAGGAGACGGTCGAGCCGCCGGCCAGCCGCCCGGCCAGGAGGGGTCGCAGGACCTCGCGGTTCGTCACCCGGTCGGGGTTCGTCGCGAAACGCGGGTCCGTCGCCAGCTCCGACAGACCGATCGCCTCGCAGAAGCGCGGCCACTGGCGCTCGGAGCCGACCGCGACGGCGATCTCCCCGTCCGCGGTCGCGAACGTCTCGTACGGGACGATGTTCGGGTGGGCGTTCCCGCGGCGAACCGGTCCGACCCCGGTCGCGAACGCGTTCTGGGCCTGGTTCACGAGCACGGACAGGGTCGACTCGAGGATCGAGACGTCGATCCGCTGGCCCCGACCGGCGGCGGGCGACCCGTCCCGCTCACGGCCGGCGAGGGCGGCCAGGATCGCCACGGCCCCCTGGAGGCCCGTGACGACGTCCCCGATCGCGACGCCCACCTTCGTCGGCTCGCCGCCGGCGGCATCGGACTGCCCGGTGATCGACATCAGGCCGGCGACCGCCTGGATGACGAAGTCGTAGCCGGGCTTCGCGGCGTCCGGACCGGTGGCGCCATAGCCGGAGATCGCGAGATGGATGAGGCCCGGGTTGAGCGTCGCGAGCGTCGCGTCGTCGAACCCGAGCCGGTCGAAGCCGCCGACCCGGAAGTTCTCGACGAGGATGTCCGCCCGGGCGACCAGGCGGCGGAGGACCGCCCGGCCATCGTCCGACTTGAGGTCGAGCCGGATGGAGCGCTTGTTCCGGTTGACCGCGAGGTAGTAGGCGGCCAGACCCGGATCGTCGGGCGCGAGCCGTCCGGCGCCGACCCACGGCGGGCCCCAGGCCCGAGTCCCGTCACCCTCGGGCGGCTCGACCTTGACGACGTCCGCCCCGAGATCGGCGAGGAGCATCGTGCAGTAAGGGCCGGCCAGGACCGTGGAGCAATCGGCCACGAGGACCCCGGCGAGGGGACCGGAGCCGGTCATCCGTTCGCAGCCCCCGGCTCCGTGGCCGGGGTGAGGGTGACGACCTCGAGCAGGGCGAAGGCGAGATCGACGTCCGCCCGTACCTCGGGCGACCGTCCCCCGCACTCGGAGCAGGACCTCCGTCCCGTCTCGTTGGCGGCGCCGCAGTTCGGACAGACCAAGCTCGCCCCTCGCTACCCGGCAGGTCGCGACAGCGTAATGCGCGAAGCGGAACCGTGTGAAGCCTCGCGACCCAGGGGGCGCCGTCGCCGCCCGCCGGGGTCCGGCGGCCAGCTCGGCTAGGATTCGGCGATGAGCGATCCACGACCCCTCACCCTGATGACCGTCCACGCCCACCCCGACGACGAGACGATCGGGACCGGAGGGGTCATGGCACGGACCGTGGCCGACGGGCACCGGGTGGTCCTGGTGACCTGCACCCGGGGCGAGATGGGCGAGATCGTCGTCTCCGAGATGGACACTCCGGAGAACCACCGCCGCCTCGGGGAGCTGCGTGCCGCCGAGCTCGAGCGGGCGATGGCGGCCCTCGGGGTGACCGAGTGGGAGAACCTCGGCTACCACGACTCGGACATGATGGGTCGACCCGGCAATCACGACCCGCGCTCCTTCTGGCAGGCCGACCTGGACGAGGCGATCGGCCGGCTCACCTGGCTGGTCCGCCGCCACCGGCCCGACGTCGTCACCACCTACAACGACTTCGGTGGCTACGGACACCCGGACCACATCCGGACCCACCAGGTCGCGGTCGGCGCCTTCGCCCGGGCGGGCGACCCGGCCTGGTACCCCGAGCAGCTCGCGCCCGAGAACGGAGGCACGGGTCCGGCCGGGGACGGGGGCGGGCTCGCTCCCTGGACGCCGTCCAAGCTCTACGAGCAGGCCATGTCCGCCTCGTTCCGGACGCGGATGAACGAGGCCCTCGAGGCGATCGGCAAGCGCTCGTTCTGGACGCCGCCCGAGGACGCCACGCCCGAGCAGGTGGCCGAGTTCGAGGCGTTCGCCGCCCGGATGCTGGTGCCCGACGAGACGATCACCACCCGCGTGGACGTGGGGCCGTACGTGGAGGCCAAGTGGCGAGCCATCCACGAGCACGTCACCCAGATCAGCGACGAGTCGCCGTTCATGCTCTTCGGGCTCGAGGGCTGGCAACGCTACTGGTCCGTCGAGACCTTCATCCTGCGCGAGTCGCGCGTCCCGACCGACCTCCCCGAGACGGACCTCTTCGCCGGCCTGCGCTGACCGACCGGCCGGCGCCGGGCCGGACCTCGGCGGTCAGATCGCGCTGGCGCAGGCCTTGCACTTCGTGGCCGCCTCGGCGTTCGTCTCGAAGCAGAACGGGCAGTCCTTGGTGGGCGCCGCCTCCTCTTCCTTGATGAACGTCCGGGCGATGAGGAAGACGACGAGGGCGACGATCGCGAAGGTGATGCACGCGTTGATGAACGTCCCGTAGCGGATCGCGATCTCGGTCTTGGGGTCAGCGCCAGCGGCGGCGGCCTTGAGCACCCACGTCTTGTTCGCGAAATCGACCCCGCCGAGGAGCAGCCCGATCGGCGGCATGAGGATGTCGTTGACGAGCGAGGTGACCACCCCGCCGAGGGCGGCCCCGATGATGACGCCGATGGCCAGGGCCAGGGCGTTCGTCTTGAGCAGGAACTCGCGGAACTCGTGGACCATCTGAGCGCTCCTCGATCCGGGACGCCGATGGGTCGTCCGTCTGCTAGCCGACCCTCACCACGGTAGCGACTTCTTCGATGCATCGTAGAGCTGGCCGAGGACCACTCGGCCGCTCCCCGCCGGGTCCATGAAGTTCGGCTGGGCCTTGTCGAGGATGACGTGGGGCCGCATCCGGACCTGGGCCAGGGTGTCGCCCCGGAAGGTGAGCTCCAGGGTGATCCCCTCCATCGTGGGCTCGGACCAATCCTGGTCGAAGACGAAATTGCCCAGGGCGTACCAGATCGGGCGGCCCTTGTAGACCTCCATCGCCCCGACGTAGTGGGCGTGGTTGCCGATGACCAGATCCGCGCCGGCGTCGATGACCGCCCGGGCGAGCGCCTGCTGGGCGGCGAACGGCCGCGGGGTGTACTCGGTCCCCCAGTGCGGGTAGACGATGACGACGTCCGCCCCGGCGGCCCGGGCCTTCTTGATATCCGACCGAACGGCGGCCTTGGTGAGCTGGGCGCTGCCCGCCCGGGACGGTCCGGCCGCATAGCCCTTGGCGATCGTGTCGTAGCCGAGGATGGCGACCTTGGTCCCCTTGACGTTGACGACCGCCGGCTGACGGGCGGCGGTCAGGTTCGCGCCGGCACCGGTCGACTTGATCCCATACCGCCGGAGGTTCTTGATCGTGTCGACGATGCCCTGCGCCCCGGCGTCGCGGATGTGGTTGTTGCCGATCGACACGACGTCGATCCCGGCGTTCCTGAGCCCGGCGATGAGCTTCGGGTCGGCCGAGAAGACGGTTCCCTGGGTGTGGTAGCGGAAGGCATCCGGGGCCGGGTTCTCGAAGTTCGCGACCGCGACGTCCGCCGAGCGGAGGAGGTCGCGGACGGCGCCGGCGCCTCCGGTCCGCCGGGTGACCGGGACGGGGTTGTCGAGCGCGGAGCAGCATCGTCGCCCGGTGATGGTCGCGGTCCCGCCGGAGAACGGGAAGTCGACGCCCTTGCCCCCGAGCTTGACGACCTTGGCGATCCCCCGGTCGAGGAGGATGTCGCCACCAGCGACGAGGGTCCAGGTGGTGGTCGGATCGAACGGCGCGACGCCCGGCAGCGTCGCCGGCAGTCGGGCGAGAAGCGGCCAGCCGGACGCCTGGCGGACCCGGTCCACGCCGAACAGCGTCTTCGAGCCCCATCCGAGCGCCCGGACCGCGGGGTTGACCTGGTCGGCCCGGACGACCGCGAGGCGGTCGCGGTGGGCGGCGAGATCCTTGATCAGGGCCGCGACGTTCGGGGCCAGGACGAGCGTCTTCCCGCCGCTCGGTCGACTCGCGCCGAGCCCGGCGAAGATCGCATCGGCATCGCCCGACACGACTTCGAGCGCGGAGTAGCGACCCGCCCCGGCCAGGGCCGCCCGCACGTCTGCGATCCGAACGGCCGTCTCGGTCGATCGGAAGTCGACGACCGGGACGATCGGGACATCGCCGACCGGGGCGTCGGTCGGGACGGCCGATGCGGCAGCCAGGCTCGCGTCCGGCTCGCTGGCATCGGGCGAGGCGCCGACGTCGCCTGCCGGCGAGGCGGCCGAGGACGAGGCGTCGCCCCCGGTCGACGATCCCGCCGGACCGGCGAGGCTGGCGGCAGGGCTGGCGTCGCTCGGGCCGGCTGTAGCGCCCGGCGTCGCCCCCGGCCCGGCCAGGAGGATGACCCCGATGGCGAGGGCGGCCACGATGGTCGCAGCGATGGCGATCGGGACGACCGGCGGCGCGGTCCGCGGCGGCTCGCCGACGCGATGCGCCTGCGATGTCACCCGGCCACGTCGTCGATCCACACGCGGAGTCTGCCAGAGCGGCAAGAGGAACGCCCCGTCCGGGCGGAGGACGGGGCGTAGGAAGAGGCGTCGATGGCGGACCCGACCGGATTCGAACCGGCGATCTCCAGCGTGACAGGCTGGCATGTTGGGCCGCTACACCACGGGTCCGTTGCAGCGAATGCGGAGGATAGCAGGTGGCGGTGACCTTGTCCCGTGCCGACCGGGCCCGCCACCGGGCCCCGCCGAGCGGTCGCTGCGCGGTCCGTCACCAGGTCCCGCCTATACTCGGCGGCCATGAGCCTCATCGACCTCCGCTCCGACACCGTCACCCGGCCGACCGAGGAGATGCGTCGGGCCATGGCGACCGCGGAGGTCGGCGATGACGTGTTCGGCGACGATCCCACCGTCATCGCCCTCGAGGAGCGAGCGGCGGCGCTCCTGGGCAAGGAGGCCGGTCTCTTCGTCAGCAGCGGCACCCAGGGCAACCTCGTCGCCCAGCTGGCCCACCTCGGCCGCGGCCAGGAGACGATCGCCGGGCGGACCAGCCATATCGTCATGGACGAGGCCGCCGGTCATGCCGTCATCGTCGGGTCGAGCGTCGCCCAGCTGGCCGAGCGGCCCGACGGGACCCTCGACCCGGCGGAGATCGAGGCGGCCTTCCGCGATCCCAGCGACGAGCACCAGCCGATCACCGGCCTGGTGACCATCGAGAACACCCATGCCCATTCCATGGGCCAGCCGCTCTCGGTGGCGTACACGGCGGAGGTGGCGGCGATCGCCCATCGCCACGGGGTCCCGCTCCACGTCGACGGCGCCCGGTTCTTCAACGCCGTCGTGGCCCTCGGGGTCCGACCCATCGAGCTGGCCGGCCCGGCCGACACCGTCACCTTCTGTCTGAGCAAGGGGCTGGCCTGCCCGATCGGATCCGTGGTCGTGGGCTCCCGGGAGACGATCTGGCGGGCGCGCCGGGGTCGGAAGCTCGTCGGTGGGGGCCTGCGCCAGGTCGGCATCCTCGCGGCGGCCGGGCTCGTCGCCCTGCGCGACGGGCCGGCCGGGATGGTCGAGCGCCTGGCCGATGATCATGCCAACGCCCGCCGACTGGCCGAGGGCCTCGCGTCGATGAGCGGGATCGTCTCGGCGGGCGACATCGCCCAGCCGGCGCCGGGTCCGCTCGATCCGGGACGGGTCCGGACGGACTTCGTCGTCTTCCGGGTGGAGCGATCGCGGGCGGCGTTCCTCGACGCCCTTCGAGCGCGGAACGTCCTGATGGTGGATTATCCCCATGGTCAGGTCCGCGCCGTCACGCACCACGGCGTGAGTGCGGCTGACATCGAGGCCGTCCTGGCCGCCGTGACCGCCGTCCTGCGCGAGACGAGTCCGGCCCCCGCCGGGACGCACTGACGGACGGCGGCCGGGCCGCCCGTCGCGGAGGACACGCGTGACCCAGCCGTCGATCGAGGACTTCCCCCTTCCACGCCCAGGTTCGCCGGCCGATCGCGGCCCGCTCGACGACCACTTCTACGGGCTCGTCGAGACGCGCTTCCGGCGGGTCATCCACGACCACCCCGAGTTCGCGACGTTCATCGGGATCCACTCCGAGGACCACCGCCTCGCGAACGGTGAGCGCGATGCCGTCCTCGGCGAGATCGCGGCCGACCGCGCCCATCTCGCGGCGGTCGAGGCGATCGACCCGGCCGGTCTCTCGCCGCTCGGCCGCTTCGAGCGCGACCTCGAGATCCACAACGTCCGACGGGACATCTTCGACGCCGACGTGCAACGGACCTGGGAGCAGCGGTCGACCGCGCTCGACGGCGTGGGCGACCCGCTCTTCGCCCTGTTCGCCCGGGACTTCTCCCCGCTCCCCGAGCGGCTCGACGCGATGGCCAGCCGGATGGAGGCGGTCCCCGGGTTCCTCGAGGCGTCGAAGTCGCGAGCGGTGGTGCCTCAGGTCCGACTGTGGCAGACGATCGAGATCGAGACCGCCGGCGAGATCCCCTCCCTGTTCGACGAGATCGTCGCCGCCGGCGAGAGCGCCCTCGGGGCGATCGAGCAGGGCCGCCTCGCCGCCGCCGCCGAGGGTGCGAAGTCAGCCGTCGCCGACTACCGCGAGTGGCTCCGCGGGACGCTCGCGGGCGGGACCGACACGTGGGCCCTCGGGCGGGAGCGCTACGACGAGCTGGTCGGCCTGCGCGCCTTCGACGGCCTCGACGCCGATGCGATCCTCGAGATCGGCCACGAACAGCTCGCCCTGAACAAGGCGGGCCGGGTAGCGGCCGCCCGCGAGATCGATCCTGACGTCGACGAGGCCACCGTCGTCGACCGGATCAAGCGCGATCACCCGGCCACCTTCGAGGAAGCCCTCGACGCCTATCGCGACGTCATGGTCCGGGCCCGTCAGCATCTCATCGACCACGGGATCGTGACCGTCCCCGACGACGAGCGGATCGAGGTCATCCCGACGCCCGAGTACATCCGCAACGTCATCCCGTTCGCCGCCTATTTCGACCCGCCGAAGTTCGATGCGAACCCGAACGGCATCTATATCGTCACGCCGTCGGTCGGCAACGACCCGCGGGCGATGCGCGAGCACAACTTCAGCTCGATCAGCAACACCAGCATCCACGAGGCGTACCCCGGCCACCATCTCCAGCTGGCCGTCGCCGCGAAGCACCCGAGTCTCAGCCGGCTGATGACGAACGCGCCCGAGTTCGTCGAGGGCTGGGGGATGTACTCGGAACAGATGATGCGCGAGGAGGGGTTCGACGACGCCCCGAACTTCCGGCTGAACATGTACACCGACGCGATCTGGAGAGCTTGCCGGATCATCCTCGACATCCGGATGCACCGCGGCGAGATCGACGTCGAGGATGCGATCCGGTTCATGGTCGAGCAGACCAGCTTCGAGGAGGCGAACGCGCGGGCGGAGGTCCTCCGCTACACGTACACGCCCACCTACCAGCTGAGCTACCTGCTGGGCAAGGTCCTCCTCCTCCAGCTCCGGGCCGACGAGCGCACCCGGCTCGGCGCGGCCTTCTCCCTGCGCTCGTTCCACGACACCCTGCTCCGCAACGGCAGCCTCCCGATCAGCTTCCACCGCCGGCTGCTCGCGGGCGAGGGCGGCGTCGCGGGCGTCCTCGGCGGCTCCGGCTCGGCCCGGGCCGCCCGCGGCTGACCGCGGCGGTCGTGCAGGTCATCCCGGCGATCGACCTCGAGAAGGGGCGCTCGCGGATCGTCTTCTGGCCGGGCGCCGCTGCCGGGACCGGCACGCCGACCGACCGACCGGACGCGATCGCCGCCCGCTTCGTGGAGCAGGGAGCCCGGGCCGTCCATCTCGTCGACTTCGACGGGGCCAGGGCCGGGCGGCCGGTGAACCTCGAGGCGATCGGCGCGGTCGCATCGAGAGTGGCCGTCCCGCTCCAGGTGGCCGGCGGACTGGAGGACCCCGATGCGATCCGGCTGGCCTTCGCGGCCGGTGCGACGCGGGTCGTGCTCGCGATGTCCGTGGTCGAGGAGCCGGAGCGACTGGCCGGGTGCCTCGCCGTGGCCGGCGACTGGCTCGCCGTCGGCCTCGATCCACGACCCGACCGGCTCGCCGCGTTCCCGTGGCGACGCCCGCTCCCGCCGACGCTCTCGGAGCTCGTCGGCGAGCTCGTCGACCGGGGCGTGAGGCGGTTCGTCCTCGGCCACGGAGGGTCGGACCCGGACATCGCCCTGCTGTCCTCGCTCGTTCGGTCGTACGATGCGGACATCCTCGTGGCCGGCGGCGCCGCCGACCTGGCCGCGGTCGGCCGTCTGCGCGATGCGGGCGTCGCCGGACTCATCCTCGGAGAGGTCCTCCTCTCCGGTGCCATCGACTACCAGACCGCCGTGGAGGCCGCCGCATGACCCCCGCCGTTCCCGCCCGAGCGCCGATCCATCGATCCGCTCGACCCGCCGCGCTCGGACTCGCGATCCTCGTGCTCGCCGCGGCCTGCTCGAGCGGCGGTTCGACGACCGCCCCCCTCCCGACCACGGACCCCTACGCGGCAAGTGCGGCGGCGTCGGCGGCCGGGTCGGTCCCGGCGACATCGCCGGCGGCCTCGGCCTCGATGGCTGTCGCGTCACCGGCCGCATCGGCGGCGGGGTCGGCGGCAGCGGGCGCCTGCCCCACCAGCCAGCCTGCGCCCCTTCCGGCCGGCCAGAAGCGGACCGTCACGATCGACACGCCGAAGGGCGCCATCACGATGGAGATCGACGGCGGCCTGTCACCGATCGCCGCGGGGAACTTCGTGGCCCTCTCGGAGTGCGGCTACTACGACGGGGTCGTGTTCCACCGGCTCGTGCCCGGCTTCGTCATCCAGGGCGGCGACGGCGAGTTCGGCCGGGTCGGCAGCGACGGCAAGCTGCCCGGCGAGTCCCAGGCGGTGGTCGGCACGGGCGGGCCCGGCTACACGATCGCGGACGAGCCGGTGACCGCCCAGTACGGCCGCGGCGTGGTGGCCATGGCCCGGACGAGCGAGCCGAACTCGGTCGGGTCGCAGTTCTTCGTCGTCCTCGATGACAGCGCCCGGGACATCCTCGCCCAGTACAACACGTACCAGATCATCGGCAAGGTCACCGCCGGGATGGACGTCGTCGACGCCATCGCCGCGATGCCCAACTCGGGCGACGCCGCCGGGAACACCGCGCTCGATCCGGTCCCGATGACGAAGGTGACCGTCACCCCGTAGCCGACGGGCCCGCCGCCGGGCCGCGACACGATCGACGCCGGCCGATCGCCGGCGACCTCACGAGAAGGAGCCATCCGATGACCAGCGCCACGATCGCCACCGAGATCGGCGACATCCAGATCGACCTGTTCACCCAGAGCGCTCCGAAGGCCGCCGCGAACTTCATCACCCTCGCCAACAAGGGCTTCTACGACGACGTGATCTTCCATCGGGTCATCCCCGGCTTCGTGATCCAGGCCGGCGACGGGCAGTTCGGCAAGAAGGCCAGCCTGAACGCCGGCCGGGTCGGCACCGGCGGCCCCGGCTACACCTTCGAGGATGAGCCGATCAGCGGCGACTACGTCCGGGGCGCGCTGGCCATGGCGAACGCCGGGAAGAACACGAACGGCAGCCAGTTCTTCATCTGCACCGACGACCTGACGGGCCGCCTGCCCAAGAACTACACCCTCTTCGGCCAGGTGACGAAGGGGATGGATGTGGTCGACCGGATCGTCTCGGCGCCCCGGAACGCCCGCGACCTGCCGAACGAACCCGTCGCGATCACCGGCGTGACGATCGTCGAGGACTGACCGACCCTGTGGGCCGCCGTGAGGCCGGGTCACCGGATCCATCGGCAGGATCGCCCGGAGCGATGGATTCGGACGGTTCGGCGTCTCGCCGGCTCATGGAGCCCGCCGGTCACGCATCGCCAGATCGCCGCGAGCGATGGACCAGCCGTAGTGGGCGTCCGGACTGCGTGAACCGCCCGAACCTATCGGTAGGAGCGATACCTGGAGGTGGTTCCGGGGCGGATGTCCGATAGGTTAAGGAATTTTCACCGCCGAACCTGACAAAACCCTTGGATTCGAGGGGCCGAGCGGGTAAGGTACGGTCTGCTGCTAGCGCAGCGCTGCCCCAGCTTCAAGGTCATGGGTAGGTAGGGTCAGGGTAGTCGGTGCAGCCGACGTGATAGATGCCTTTGTGGCGTGGCAGAAGACGGTCCGTTTCGGCGGGCACCTTCACCGGGACAGCATCGGAGCGGTTCTCCTCGGAGGACCGCTCCGAACCTTTTCGGGGGGTCCGCAGACGGGCTGACCCGACCCGGGCACCGGTCGACAGCCGGACCGGGGTATGATTTCGCTCCTCCGGCACGCCGCCGGATCACGGTCGATCGACCGTCGCGCGCCTGTAGCTCAGTGGATAGAGCGTCGGCCTCCGGAGCCGAAGGTCGCAGGTTCGAATCCTGTCGGGCGCGCCACTGCAACCTCTTCGGGCAGAGCCAGCGCCAATCCGTGCGCGTAGGCGGCCTGCGTCAGCCGGACACCCACGATCTCGGCACCGAATCCCAGGAGGGACAGGCTGGCGCTTGTCAGGGCGACGTAGACAGCGATCGAGCCGACGACGCCGCTCCAGACGATGCTGAGCGAGACAGCCACAGGACGTGGCGCAGGTCTGAAGCTCGGTCCTGCCTATCCACCCGGGCCGTCGCTGGCCGCCACCACCAGCGACGTGCGCCCGAGGCCCACGTTCATCGTCTCGCAGAGATCCATGACGTGCTCAGGATACGGGCAATCAGTTCTGCGGCACCCCTCGACGACGGAAGCCGATGGCTGCAGCGCCGCCGAGGACCGCGGCGATCGCGCCGAGGACGATGAGCGACTGCCCTTCGACGCTGCCCAGCGGCGGGTTGCCGACGTGGGTCGTCGGGGAGAGGTCGAGCATCCACGTAGGCAACTTGAGGCCCGGACCGAGGAAGGCGAGGAAGGCGACGAGCGCCACGACCGCCCATGCCACTGGCAATGCCCGGGGCCACAGGCCGAAGAGCGCGAGAGCCAGGCTGGCCACGAGGAGCTCGGCTGGCAGGTATGCCACTCCCGCCGCGAGGATCCGACCAACGTCCACCGCGGTGCCCGTCGACCACGCCGTGCCCGCGGCCAGGACGACCGAGGAGACGACGACGATGGCGAGCAGGCCGACGACGATCACGAGGGCGTGGGCGACGAGCCACCCGATCCGGGACAGGGTGCCGGACAGCCGGGCCTCGAGTCGGCCCGCAGTCTCCTCGCCGCGCAGGCTGCCCACGGCCTGGACCACGTAGCCCGTGGCGATGATGGCGATGTAGAGCTGGGTGAGGGCGACCATCGCGTCCGTGGGTCGCCCACTCGACACGCCGAGGGCCTCGGCCATGGCCGGGTTGCCGAGGACGGCGTCGATGAACTGCTGGGCGAGCGCGCCCATCAGGCCCGCGAGGATCAGGGTGGCGGCGAGCCAGCCGAGGAACGCCGGGCGGTGGATGGCGGTCGCCAGCCCGAGCGGGCTGCGAAGCCACGTCGACGCCCGCGCGTGTCCCGCCCCGGCGCGGACGAGGGCGCTGCCGAGATCGCGACGTCCCGCGACGAGAATGGCGAGTGCGGCCAGCAGTCCGCCGACGGCAAGCGGGATGAGGAGGGTCCACCACCGTATGTCCCCGAACGGCGCGGCCTTCTCGGCCCAGCCGAGCGGCGAGAGCCAGGTGACCCACGTGTTCGTCACGTCTCCTACGCCCCGCAGCACGTATGCCACGGCGAGGACAAGCAGGCCCCATGTGTAGACGCCTCGGGTATGCAGGGTGACCTGAGCGAGCAGCGCGGCGAGCCCGGCGAAGACGAAGGCGAGGGCGCCGAGGGAGGCGGCGTAGAGCACCGATCGGGTGGCGGGGACCCCGAAGACGCTGAGCCCGATGGCAAACGCGATGGCGATTACGAGGATCGCCGCGGAGGCGACGATGAGCCCGGCCAGGATCGGAACGTGGCGCGCGACCCGGCCCGCGAGGACCAGCTCGAGGCGCCCGGCCTCTTCCTCGGCTCGGGTCGCCTGGGCGACGAGGCTGATCCCGAGCAACGGGAGGAGGAAAGCAGCGAGGAAGCCGAACTCGTCGGCGATGACTCCACCGAGGCTGTCGATGCCCTCGACCCGGCCGTTGATCACCACGAGGGCGTCACCAGCGGTGACGGCCTGGGCGTAGGTGTGGATCTGCTCGGGGGTCGTGTACAGGCCGGCGATCGACCCCGCCGTGCCCACCATCCCGGCGATGAGCACGAACATCCAGATGAGCGTGGCGCGGCGGTGCGTGCGCCACTGAACGGCGAGCATCGGCCCCAGGCCAGTCGCCTTCATCGGGCCGCCTCTACCGGCTCCCGGAGCTCGGTGACGTCGAGGGGGCCGGTCTCCCCGCCATAGGTGCGCAGGAAGAGGTCGTCGAGGCTGGGCGGGGTCACGGTGAGGGAATGGACCCGTGCGGCGTGCAGCAGGCCGACGACAGCGTCGAGGTGCTCGACGTCGATGGTGAACCGGCTGTCGACGTGGCCGTCGAGTTGCCCCGAGACGTGGTCCGCGACGCCCGGCGCGTCGGCGAGCCCGACGGGCGCGTCGACCGTCACCGCGTGGACGTGGGTGCGGGTATGCCGTCGCAGCTCGGCGAGGGTCCCAGTCGTCACGGTCCGGCCGCGGCGGATGATGCTCACCCGGTCGGCAAGGGCCTCGACCTCGCCAAGGATGTGGCTCGACAGCAGGACCGTCGCCCCCTCCTCGCGTCGCTCGCGGACGACCTTCTGGAACGCCTGCTCCATGAGCGGGTCCAGCCCGGACGTGGGCTCGTCGAGCACGAGCAGCTCGACATCGGCGGCGAGCGCCGCGATGAGCGCGACCTTCTGCCGGTTGCCCTTGGAGTAGTCGCGGACGCGTTTGGTCGGATCGAGGTCGAACCGCTCGATGAGCGCGGCCCGGCGAGCCTCGTTGAGCCCGCCGTGGGTCGCGCCGAGGACATCGAGGCACTCCCCACCCGTAAGCCCCGACCAGAGCGCGACCTCGCCGGAGACGTAGGCGAGCCTCGCGTGGAGCGTCGCGGCCTGGCGCCACGGGTCACCGCCGAAGAGCTCGACGTGACCGCCGCTGGCGCGCATGAGGCCCAGGACGATCCGGATCGTCGTGGTCTTGCCCGCGCCGTTGGGGCCGAGGAAGCCGTGCACCTCTCCGGGAGCCACGTCGAGGTCGAGGCCGTCGAGGGCCCGGACCTTCCCGAAGGTCTTGGTCAGCCCCTGGATGCCGATGACGGATCCGGACGCATCCATCGGGTGTCACTCCTTGCTCCTAGGCGCGAACGCGCCTTCGGCGTCGCGCTGTGCAGTAGCTGGTGGGCGCCAGTCCATAGGCCCGTGGCGCCGAGCCTCTCGGGCGTGTCGCCAATGATAGCCACCTGGCACTTAATCGTGTACCATCCACTCCCATGACCATCGAAGAACGAACGCGAACGGTCGTGGCCCGCTCGGGCGTCGACGCGCTCGCCGACGACCTTGAGCGGATCGCCGTTGGCGCGGTGGGGCTCACGACCCGCGCCTTGGCGCTGGCGGACACGGGCTTCGAGCTGACGTTTCCGCAGTGGCGTGCGTTGCTCGTGCTGGGCGAGGAGTCGGACGGGGCGCGGATCGGCGAGGTCGCGGCGCGGGTCGGCGTCACGCTGCCGGCGACGGGCCGCCTGCTTCGCCGACTCGAACGGCGCGGGCTGACGGCCCTTTCCGTCGACGAGCTGGACCGGCGCGCCACGCGCGCCCGGCTGACCGACCGCGGCCGGACGGTCCGCGAGACGATCCTTGCCCATCGGCGCGCAGCCCTGCGCCAGATCGCCGCGGGGCTGCCCCGTTCCGAGCAACTGCGCATCCAGGACGGGCTCCGCGCGATCGCCGCCGGGCTCGAGCAGTTCGCGTGACGCCGCTCGCCCCACAGCTCGACGCCGGCCTTCGTTCGGTCAGGCGCCGCCTGCGGGCTGCGAACTACCTCCGCAAGTGGGTCGTCCTCGGTGCGCTCATCGGTATCGTCGGCGGCATTGGGGCGATCGCGTTCTACACCGCCCTCGAGCTGGCGACCCACTTCTTCCTGGGCTTCCTGGGCGGCTACACCCCCCCGTCGCCCGCCGGCGAAGGCGGCGCCCCGATCACGGGCTTTGCCCGGGCCTGGGCGCTCCCCCTCGTAGTCGCCCTGGGCGGCCTGATCTCGGGGATCATCGTCTACCGCTTCGCCCCGGAGGCCGAAGGCCACGGCACCGACGCGGCAATCGCCGCCTACCACCACAACCCGCGCGGCATCCGGGGCCGCATCCCGCTGGTGAAGCTGGTCGCCTCCGCGATCACGATCGGATCGGGCGGATCTGGCGGCCGAGAGGGGCCGACCGCCCAGATCAGCGCGGGGTTCGGGTCCTTCCTCGGCCGAACGCTCGACCTCGACGCACGCGATGCGCGGATCGCGGTCGCGGTGGGCATGGCCGCCGGTATCGGGGCGATCTTCCGCGCGCCGCTTGGCGGCGCCGTCCTCGGGGCCGAGCTCCTCTACCGCGACGATGTCGAGTCGGACGCGCTCGTCCCGTCGTTCATCGCCACGATCGTCGCCTACTCGATCTTCGGTACCGTCGAGGGGTTCACTCCCATCTTCGGGGCCCAGGCCTCGTTCGCCTTCAGCAACCCCGCACAGCTCGCCTGGTATGCGCTGATCGGGACTCGCGTGCGGCCTGGTCGGCCTCCTCTACATCCGCAACTTCTACGGCCTCAGCGCCTGGTTCCACCGCTGGGCGCCGCCGCGCTGGCTCAAGCCCGCGATCGGGGGGTTCCTGGTCGGCTGCATCGGCCTCGTCATCCCGGGCGTCCTCGGCACCGGCTACGGCTTCGTCCAGGCGGGACTCGACCGGCAGACCCTGCTCGCCATCCCGCTCTGGATGGTCCTCGTCCTGCCGTTCGCGAAGATCCTCGCGACCTCGCTCTCGATCGGCTCCGGCGGCTCGGGCGGCATCTTTGGGCCCGGCATGTTCATCGGCGGCATGCTCGGCGCCGGCATCTGGCGGCTGCTCGAGCCGATCGCCCCGGCGATCCCGGTCGACCCGGCGCCGTTCGTCATCGTGGCGATGATGGCCCTGTTCGGGAGCGTCGCCCACGCCCCCCTGGCGGTCATGCTCATGGTCGCCGAGATGACCGGTAACCTCTCGATGCTCGCGCCGGCGATGGTCGCGGTTGGCCTGGCGACGTTCGTTGTCGGGTCCAAGTCGATCTACCGCAGCCAGCTCGCGACGCGGGCCGACTCGCCGGCCCACCGGTTCCGCTTCGCGATGCCCCTGCTCGCGGCGGTGCCGGTCGGCGACGCGGTCCGTCAGGCACGCGTGGTCGTGCGAGCGGACGACACGGTGGCCGCGGCGCGGGCCCGGATGGAGGCGATCGGCGTTCCCGGTGCGCCGGTCGTGGGCGCGGATGGCACGGTCCAGGGAGTGATCGACCTTGCCGCGCTCCAGCGGCTACCGGGTCACGAGCAGGTAGGCACTTCGACGATCGTCCGTGAGCCGATCCTGGCCGCAGACGACGGCCTCGACGACGCCCTGGGGTCGCTCGCCGACCACCACCGAGAGTGGGCGCCGGTCGTGTCGGGCGGACGGCTCGTCGGCATCCTATCGGTGCGGGACGCCATGACCGCCTACCGCACCGCCCTCAACGGCAACATCCGCCAGGTGCGCGGGCTCCGGGCCGGCGGCGTGATCATCGAGACGCAGATCACCGGTGGTTCGCCGCTGGCCGGGCGGCTCGTCTCCGAGGTGACGTGGCCTCGAGAGGCGGTCCTCGTCGCGATCGAGCGGGACGGAGCGCTCGTCGTACCCCGCGGAGACCTCCGGCTGCTGGCCGGCGACAACGTCTCCATCTTCGCGACGCCCGCGGCCCGGACGCAGGTCGACGATCTGCTCGATGCACACGAGGACGGAACAACACCGGAGTTCGGCGAAGTTCTGGTCACGGCCGTGGAGACCTCCGACGCATGAGCATGCCCGCGCACGGGTTCCGCATCGAGCCGTCGCGGATCCAGATGGCTGCTTGGTTCTGACCGACAAGAAGGGAGCGCACCGTGTTCGAGCCCATCGCTGGTCTTCCCGAGGGAGTCATCGGATTCGAGGCTGTGGGGGAGGTTGAGGCCTCCGACTACGAGGAGGTCCTGATGCCGGCGATCGCCCGTGGCGCGGCGGGTGCAGGAGTACGGCTCGTCCTCGTGCTCGGCGACCGGTTCACGGGCTACTCGCCCGGAGCGATGAAGGAAGACGCCGGCCTCGTCTCCCACGCCAGGGCCTGGAAGCGGACGGCCGTCGTCAGCGATCTCGGTTGGGTCGCGCACCTGTCGACGGCTTTCGGCTGGATGGTCCCGGGCAAGTTCAAGCACTTCGGACTTGCCGCGCGGGACGCAGCGATCGCGTGGGTCGCCCAAACCGAGTGAGCGACCCTCGGCCGCGTCGCGACCGAGGCCGGCATGTCGCTGCGCGTCGGCGCCGCCATATCCAT
>CAWIYR010000001.1:0-859141 GCA_963840375.1 uncultured Chloroflexia bacterium | reverse complement strand
TGGCGAGGAAGGATTCGAACCTTCGATCTCCTGATCCAGAGTCAGGCGCCTTACCGCTTGGCCACTCGCCAGTGACGGGCCCGAGCCCACACCGAGGGCCGCCGCATCGATCTCGGGTCCGATGCGCCGCGCCGTCCCGATCCGAGTCTCGGGCGAACATCCCCAGGAGCGTGCTGCGCAGATGCCCGCTCGCCCGAGCGTCGAGGCGGAACGACACGCCCGCCGGAGTGTACCGGCGGTCGAAGCTGTCTGCCTCGCCGGGCCGAAAGGCTTCGGTGGGCTATGCCCTGGCCTGCAGCTTCGCCCAGGTGTCCTTCAGGGTAAGCGTCCGGTTGAACACCAGCGCGTCCGGGCGCGAGTCCGGGTCCGGCGTGAAGTAGCCCAGGCGCTCGAACTGGATCGTCTCGCCGGGCCGCGTCTCCGCCAGGGCCGGCTCCAGCATCGCCCCGCGGACGATCGCCTGGGACGCCGGGTTGAGGTCCGCGAGCAGGTCGCCGTCGGCACCCGGGTCCGGACGGCTGAACAGGTGGTCGTACAGACGCACCTCGGCCGGCACGGCGCATGACGCCGACACCCAATGGAGCGTCGCCTTGGGTCGCCGACCGTCGGGCGAGTCACCCCCTCGCGTCGCGGGGTCGTACGTGCACCGAAGCTCCAGGACGCGGCCGGCCCCGTCCTTGACCACCTCCTGGCACGTGATGAAGTAGGCGTTCCGCAGCCGCACCTCGCGCCCGGGGGCCAGCCGGAAGTACCTCGGCGGCGGCTCCTCCAGGAAGTCGTCGCGCTCGATCCACAGCTCGCCCGAGAACTCGACCCCCCGCGTGCCCGCGGCCGGGTCCTCGGGGTTGTTGACGACCTCCATCGTCTCGACCCGGCCCTCGGGCCAGTTCGTGATCACCACCTTCAGGGGGTCGAGCACCCCGAACCGCCGCTGGGCGGTCCGGTTGAGCACGCCGCGCACGGCGTACTCGAGCTGGCCGACCTCGATCACCGAGTCCGTCCTCGCCACCCCGATCATCGCCGCGAACTCGCGGATGCCCTCGGCCGGGAAGCCGCGCCGTCGGAGACCCGAGATCGTCGGCATCCGCGGGTCGTCCCAGCCCCGCACGTGGCCCTCGTCGACCAGCCGCTTCAGTACCCGCTTCGACAGCACGGTGTAGGTGAGGTTGAGCCGGGCGAACTCGTACTGGTGGGGTACCGATGGCACCGGGAGGTGCTCGACCAGCCAATCGTAGAGCGGTCGGTGCACGTCGAACTCCAGGGTGCAGATCGAGTGGGTGACTCCCTCGATCGCGTCCGACTGGCCGTGGGCGAAGTCGTAGGTCGGGTAGATGCACCAGGCATCGCCGGTGCGCGGGTGGCCCGCGTGGACGATCCGATACAGGACGGGGTCCCGGAGGTTGATGTTGGGCGAGGCCATGTCGATCTTCGCCCGCAGCACGCGGGCCCCATTCGGGAACTCGCCCGCCCGCATCCGCGCGAACAGGTCGAGGTTCTCCGCCACCGGACGGTCACGCCAGGGGGATCTCGTCCCCGGCGCGGTCAGCGTGCCGCGCGTCTGGCGGATCTCGTCGGCGGACAGGTCGTCCACGAACGCGAGCCCGCGCTCGATGAGGTGGACGGCCCATCCGTACAGCTGCTCGAAGTAGTCCGACGCGTGGAACAGGTTGTCGCCCCAGTCGAAGCCCAGCCATCGGACGTCGGCCTCGATGGCGTCGATGTACTCCTGCTCCTCCTTGGCCGGGTTGGTGTCGTCGAACCGGAGGTTGCAGGAGCCGCCGAACTCGGTGGCGATGCCGAAGTTGAGGCAGATGGACTTCGCGTGGCCGATGTGGAGGTAGCCGTTGGGCTCGGGCGGGAAGCGGGTGACGGGGGCCCTGATCCGGCCGGCGGCGATGTCGGCGGCGACGATGTCGCGGATGAAGTCGCGTCGCTCAGGCGTGCCGGCGAGGGCGTTGGAGGCGGTGGTCGTCTCGCTCGTCTCGCTGGTCATCGGCGCGGCTCCTGCGAGCGGTGGGGGAGGAGTCGCGGCTCAGGCGAGGAGCACCACACTCCCGGAAGGAGTTGGCTGGCGCGCCAGGATTCGAACCTGGAACCCCCTGATCCAGAGTCAGGTGCTCTACCGTTGAGCCACGCGCCAGCGACCGAGGCGCATTCTAGCGCAGGGACCCGTCCTCCACCCTGGCCCCGGTACCTTCAGGGGGAGGCGACCCTCGACGCGGTACCCTCAGCATCAGCACGATGAACCTATCCTGGTCGGTCGGCGTTCGAGTCCGTGCGCGTCGCCGCCCGGTGACGGCGATCGTCGCGGCGCTCGCGATCCTCGGCGGGTCGTTCGCGTTCGAGACGTCCGACGCCGAGGCAGGCTCCCTGCCGGCCTGTCGGATCGCCGACGTCATGACGAAGTGGAGCGCGCCGGCCGACTGGCAGCGGACGCTGGTCGACACGACCTACCGGGTCCGGCGCTCGTATCGGCCGTCCGGGCTGGTCTCCATCTCGAGCGCCGGGCTGTCGGGCGGGGGCTCGATCCGGCGGATCGCCCTGGCCGACCTGCGGGCGATGGTCCGGTCGAGTCGGATCGCCGGGGCGCGGCTGGCGGTCGAGTCCGCCTATCGGAGCTACTCGACCCAGGTCTGGACGTTCGCCTACTGGGTCCGGGTCGGCGGTCGGGCCAGCGCGCTCGCCACGAGCGCCCGGCCGGGGCACTCGGAGCACCAGCTGGGTGTCGTGATCGACTTCAAGACCTCCGGGGGCGCGGCTCCCTGGCGGTACGCCGACTGGGCCCGTACTCGGGAAGGCGCCTGGCTGGCCCGGAACGCCTGGCGCTACGGCTTCGTCATGAGCTATCCGGCCGGCAAGCGCTCGGTCACCTGCTACGCCTACGAGCCCTGGCATTACCGGTACGTCGGTCGCGCCATCGCGAAGCAGATCCACGACAGCCGCCGGACGGTCCGCCAGGCCCTCTGGTCGCTCCAGGATCCGCCGGTCCCGACGCCGTCGCCCACGCCCACCCAGACGGGTGGACCGACCCCGACCCCGACGGAGACCGCGACCCCGACGGAGACCCCGACCCCGACCGAGGCCGCGACCCCGACCGAGGCGCCGACACCCACGCCGACGGACGCCCCGACCCCGACACCGGCCGAGACCCCGTCGCCCGTGGCGGCTCCCTGACCGTCGCGTCGGCGCCTGCCACGCCCTAGTACACCTCGTCGTGCGAACCGAGGTTCACGAGGAACGCGACGTCCCCGTCCCAGCGGAACAGGACCCGCAGGTCATCGTCGACGGTGAAGGCCCAGTAACCCGCCAGATCGCCCTTCAGCTTGTGGGTTCGGAGCAGCGGGTCTCCCGGGTCGATGACGAAGCGACGGAGGGCCGCTCTGAGGAGCGCGGAACGGCGCCCATCGAGCTTGCCGGCTCGGCGGCGGAAGCGACTCGACACGACGAAACGCAACGACCTGCTCCCGCGATCAGGCGCGGAGGTCGTCCAGAAGCGCCTCGACGTCGTCATAGGTCGTCGCCTCGCCGGCGCCGTACTCTGCCTCCGCCTCCCGGACCTCGCGCATGAACAGGGATCGGCGGGCGACCCGCAGCTCCTCGCGCTCAGCGTCGTAGCGGTCGGCGTCCACCAGGTAGGCGGCCTTCTCCGAGCGCTGGATGATCGCGACCGGCTCGTCGCTGTCGTGGACTTCGCGCAGGATCTCGGCCGTTCGCTGCCGGAGCTCCGTCACCCCGATCGTCTTCATACGTTGCAGAGTACGTATGAACGTACCTTTGTCAAGACGTGCTTCCGCGTTGTGAGCGGCGACACTCGCCGCGCTGGCACGGGGATCCGTCCACGAGCCGCTCGCCTCTAACGGGCCGCCGCCGTGTCCGAGACCGGCGTTCGGACCTGGCCATCCTTGCACCCGAGGAACGTTGGGCAGGATGATCCGGTCGGGGATGGCCGGCCGGCGGCCCGGTTGGTCCCGCCGCGAGCGTGGCGCGGTACAAGTCAGAGGCGCGCCACGCCCGGGGCCGGCCATGACACGTCCTAACGTTCCCCCCATGATCGTATGGCCACGAAGGAGGGCACCGAGCAGGCCGGGACCGGAGATCGAGAGGACAGTGCCTCGAGGCGCACTTCGCCGTCGCCGCCCCGTCAAGCGTCGGGCCGAACCGCAACCTAGAATCAGGCCATGAGCGCGATCCCCCCGACATTCCGTGCCTTCGTCGCCGAGAAGACCGATGACCGGGTCACCCGCCGGGTGCGGGACTTCGCCGAGGCGGACCTCCCGCCGGGCGAGGTCGAGATCCGGGTGGCCTGGTCCAGCGTCAACTACAAGGACGGGCTGGCCACGATCCCGACCGGCAAGGTGGCCCGGATCAGCCCGCTCATCCCGGGGATCGACCTGGCCGGCGAGGTGGTCGCCAGCGACGACGCGTCGATCGCGGTCGGCTCGGCGGTCCTCGCCCACGGCTATGACCTGGGCGTGTCGCGGCACGGCGGATACGCCGAGTACGAGCGCGTCCCGGCCGGCTGGGTCGTGCCCCTGCCCGACGGGCTCACGACCCGCGAGGCGATGGCGGTCGGGACGGCGGGCTTCACCGCGGCGATGTCGGTGGCCCGACTCGAGGGCGTGGGGTTGACCCCCGACCACGGCCCGGTCCTGGTGACCGGCGCCAGCGGGGGCGTCGGGCGGACCGCCCTGGCGATCCTCGCCGAGCGAGGCTACGAGGTCTGGGCATCGACCGGCAAGACGGAAGCCCACGATGAGCTCCTGACCCTCGGGGCGACCGGCATCCTGCCCCGCGAGGAGGTCACCGCGGAGAGCCCCCGGCCGCTCGAGGGCGAGCGCTGGGCCGCCGCGGTCGACTGTGTCGGAGCGGCCACCCTGCCCTACATCCTGCGGACCCTGCGCTGGGGTGGGGCGGTGGCCTCGAGCGGCAACACGAGCGGTGCACCGTTCGCCACGACGGTCTTCCCGTTCATCCTGCGCGGCGTCTCGCTGCTCGGGATCGATTCGGCCCAGCTCCCGATCGACGAGCGACGCCGGCTCTGGGAGCGGGTCGCGACCGACCTCCGCCCGCGCGGCCTGGGCGAGGCGGTCACCGAGGTCGACCTCGACGGGCTCGAGACGGCGCTCGACGGGATCCTGGCCGGTCGCGCCCGTGGCCGCTGGGTCGTCCGGGTGGCCGGCTGACCGACGGCCCTTGCAGGACGCGCGCCGGGCTCGGACGATGGCGTCATGTCCGAGACGATGGGCGACTGGCGCGCCGGGCTGAACGACGATCCGCTTCCGTGGCTGCTCGACCCGGCCACACCCGCGGTCCGGCATCGAGCCCTGGTCGAGCTCCTTGACCGGCCGCTCGACGACCCCGAGGTGGCCGAAGCCCGCGTCGCTGCGATGACGACCGACCCGATCGCCGCGATCCTCGCCACCCAGGACCCCGACGGCTGGTGGGTCAAGCCGGGTGGCGGCTACTCGCCGAAGTACACGGGCACGATCTGGAGCCTCATCTTCCTCGACCAGCTCGGGGCCGACGGAGCCGACCCGCGGATCGCCAGGGCCTGCGAGTACGTGCTCGAGCACGCCCAGACGCCGAGCGGCGGCTTCGGCTTCTCGGGAGGGGCCAAGGCTCCGCCTCCGTCGAGCGTCGCCCACTGCCTGAACGGCAACCTGGTCCGGGCCCTGATCGGGTTGGGCCGGCTCGATGACGAGCGGGTCCAGCGCGCGCTGGCCTGGGAGGCTGCCGCGGTCACCGGTGTGGGTCACGGACGCTGGTACGCGGCCACCCCTGGTCCGGGCTTTCGGTGCGGGGTGAACGAGGGCCTGCCGTGTGGCTGGGGCGCGACGAAGGCGGTGCTGGCCCTGGCGCGGGCGCCCGCCGTCCGGCGCACCAGAGTGGTCGCGGACGCGCTCGCGCGCGGTGTCGAGTTCCTGCTCTCGGTCGATCCCGCGACGGCGATGTACCCGATGGGTTGGGGCAACGTCCGGCCGAGCGGCTCCTGGTTCAAGCTCGGGTTCCCGAGCGGGTACGTGGCGGACGTGCTCCAGGTGATGGAGGCCGTCTGCGAGGCCGGAGCCGGGGCCGATCCCCGCCTCGGACCCGCGGTGTCGTGGCTGCTCGCCCAGCAGGACGGCGACGGGCGCTGGAAGAACCGGTACGCGTATCAGGGCAAGATGCACATCGACATCGACCGGCCGGGAGTCCCGAGCCGGTGGGTCACGCTCCGCGCCTGCCGGGTGCTCAGGATGGTCGCCGTCGCGAGGGACTGCCTGCCGGCCGGATCGGCGTCGGCGTAGCCGGGTCCGCGCCGCCACAGCACGACGAGGAGACGCAGCGATGTCGACCACCGAGACCGTCGCCGGTCGCACCGGGGTCACCCTGCTGGCCCGCCGATGGCCATCGGTCGGCGCACCACGGGCGGGGGTCCTCATCATCCCGGGGTTGGCCGAGCACTCCGGTCGCTACGAGCGGACGGGGACGATCCTCGCGGCGACCGGGTCGGAGGTCGCCTCGTTCGACCTCCAGGGGTTCGGCGCGTCGGGCGGTCGTCGCGCCTATGTCAAGCGCTGGGACGTCTGGCTCGACGACGTCGCGGACCGGCTGGCCGCGCTCCGAGCCGCGGTCGCCCCGGCGCCGGTCGTCCTGCTCGGCCACTCCATGGGCGGGCTCGTCGCGCTGACGTACGCGGAGAGCGACCGGCCGCAGCCGGACCTGCTCATCCTGAGCGCGCCGTGGATCGCCGACACCGTGCCCGAGTCGCGTCGGGCCGTCGCCCGGATCCTCGGGCGGGTCGTGCCGACGGTCTCGATGGCCAACCCCTTCGACGGGAGCGCCCTGTCCCGTGACCCGCAGGTCGGGATCGACTACGCGGCCGACCCGCTCGCGTACCACCGGATCACGTTCGGGCTTGGCCGGGAGGCGATCGCGGCGCAGAAGCGCGCGGTGGCGGACGTGGACCGGGTCCGCGTCCCGGTCCTCGTCGTCCACGGCGGCGACGACCCGCTGGTCCCGACCGCCTCGTCGGAGCTCTTCCTCCGGCTCCCCGACGTGGAGCGGAAGGTCTACCCGGGGCTCCGTCACGAGTCGTTCAACGAGCCGGAAGGCCCGCTGGTCGTCGCCGACCTGGCGGCCTGGATCGGCTCACGGGTCGCGTCGGTGGGTGCATCGGACCCGGCGGAGGTCCGACCGGACGTCGCCCCGGGACCGATGCCGGCCGCGGCGGCCGATCAGCCGCCGAGCACGAACGTGTAGGCCCCCACCGCCGCGTCACCGTTCTTCGTGATGTTCAGCAGCAGCTCGGGCCGGAAGATCCCGTCCTCGGCGTTCAGGTTCGAGTCGGGGAAGTAGACCTGGGTGGTCAGGGTCGAGCCACCCTGCGGGGTCAGCTTCATGTGGATGTGCGGCGTCCGGCCCGGGTACTCGCCCGGGACGACGGTCTCGACGGTGAACCGGCCGTTCGCGTCGGTCACCACGTGGCCTCGGAAGCCGTAGCCGGCGTTGTCGTACGCCCCACTGGCGTCGGCCTGCCAGACATCCACCAGGACCCCCGCCAGCGGGGCGCAGTCGGTGCCCAGCACGGTCCCGTTCAGGGTCAGATGGGTGCCCTGGGTGGTCGCGTCCGCGAGCGACGAGCGCTCCGGCGAGCCCGCCTTGAAGTAGGGACCCTCGGTCTGGGCCGTGGTGGGGGTAGCCGGTGGGGTGCAGGCGGCAGCGGTCGACGAGCCGGCGGCGGGGGAGCCGGCCGTTGGCGATCCTGCGGCTGGGCCGGCCGTCGACCCGGCGTCGGATCCGACGGGGGTGGCCGACCCACCTGCGGGGCTCGACGAGGGGACCGAGCCCGTGCCCGTGGCACAGCCGGCGACGAGGATGACGATCGACAGCGCGCCGCCGAGCGCGGCCAGGCGGAGAGGGGCGAAGGAAGGGGAGGTCATGGCCCGAGTGTGCCCCGTCCCGGCTGAGACGGTCATGAGAGGCACCTGTGGGCCGGGCCTCCGGGCCGTCCACGGACGACCGCCCAGGCGTAGCATCCGCCCATGGGGTTCGGACCGAATCCACCGATCGCTGCCGACGCGACCCGCCGGGCACTCGATCCGGAGCAGGCCCGGGCGGCCGGCCGGAGCGAGGCCGACGCAGAGCGCGCAGTGCTCGACGAGCAGGAGATCCGCGAGCTCGAGCAGGCCGAGCTCTACGACGCGTCGGGGTCCTCCGCGGGAGCGAGCGGGATCCCGACACCCGTGACCGATCCGGGCGTCGAGGCGCTCGGCGACGGTCCCGTCAAGCGGTTCTTCCGGAGTCTTCTCGGCCACCGGTGAGTCCGGCGGGCGCCCGCGTTCCGGCACGCCCGGTCCGTCAGTCGAGTTCGCCCCGGAGCTGGGCCAGGCCGCGCTCCAGCGGCTCGGCGGCGTCCGCCGACGAGTAGGGTGCCGCTGCGATCGCGGCGGCCAGGTCCAGCTCGCCGGCATGGACCCGCCGGGCGAGGTCGGCGATCGCCCGGAACGCCTCGATCGAGCGGTCGACGAACTCGAGGCCCGCGACGTCGCCGTGACCCGGCACCACCGCGCCGTCGACGAGGGCCCGGAGGGTCGTCGCCGTGGCCGGCCAGTCGAGCGGGTAGCCGTCGCCGAAATACGGCGTGGCGCCGTTCTCCAGCAGGTCGCCGGCGAAGAGGACGGTGGCGTCGGGCACTCGCACCACGATGTCGTTGTCGGTATGGCCGCGGCCGAGCCAGCGCAGCTCGAGCGGCCGGCCGCCGATCTCGATGTCGACACCCTCATCGCCGAAGGTCCGGTCGGGCGGGTCGAGGACCACCTCGCCGAGCTCCACGGCGATGTCCGGGTTCTCCTCGGCGAGCTCCGCGAAGTCGGCCGGCTGGATCGCCCGGATCCGCTCGGCACAGCGGACGTGACCCCAGATCGGCGCCGGTCGGAACTGACGGTTGCCGAAGGAGTGGTCGAAGTGATGGTGGGTGTCGATCACCGCGGCCACCGGCTGGGCGGTGAGCGCGCGGAGGTCGTCGAGGATCGCGCGGGCCTGCGACGGCGTGCTCCGGGTGTCGATGACGACGGGTCCGTCGGCGGTCAGGATCGCCCCGATGTCCTGATCGAAGAACGCGTAGCGGCGAACGAAGACCCGGTCGCCGACCTCCGCCCAGGGTCCAGACGTCACGCTGCGGAACCTCCTCCGTCCGATCGTCGCTGCATGGCATCCTAGCGGCCATGACCGAGCCACGGACGATCGTGTTCTTCCCCGAAGGGGCGTTCGGCCCGACCAACAACTGCGTCGGGATCGGCGCCGTCCTCCGCGAGCGTGGCCACCGGGTGGTCTTCGTCGTCGAGGAGTCCTTCGCCGGGACCCTGGAAGCGAAGGGCTTCGAGGAGCGGCTCATGCGCCTGGGTCCGCCACCCGAGGTCCCCGAGGTCCCGGGCCAGTTCTGGAAGGACTTCATCCGGGACACCGCTCCGGTCTTCCGGACCCCCACGATCGAGCAGCTGAGCGGGTTCATCCAGCCGACCTGGGGCGCGCTCGTCGACGGCGCGAAGTACGTCCACCCGCGGCTCCTCGAGATCTTCGACGAGCTCGGGCCCGACGTGATCGTGGAGGACAACGTCGTGGCCTTCCCGGCCCTGCCCGCCTCGGGCCGACCGTGGGTCCGGATCGCCTCGTGCAACCCTGCCGAGCTGCTCGATCCGGACGTGGCCCCGGTCTTCTCCGGCTATGCCGCGGACGATCGATCCGGCTGGGCGGCGTTCCGGGCGGAGTACCGGCGCGTTCACGGGGAGCTGTGGGCGGACTTCGACGCGTTCTGTCGCGATCACGGAGCGGCCGCCCTGCCCGACGGTCCGGATGGCCCGGCGTTCATCCACGAGTCGCCGTTCCTCGACCTGTACCTCTACCCGGCCGAGGCCGACTACCCGCGAGCGCGCCCGCTCGCGCCCACCTGGCACCGACTGGACTCGTGCGTTCGGGCCACCGAGGCGGCCTGGGAGCTGCCCGAGCGGCTGGCCCACCGCCCCGGAGCCCTGATCTATCTCAGCCTCGGCAGCCTGGGCTCGGCAGACGTGGACCTCATGCGCCGGCTCGTCGACGTCCTCGGCCGGACGCCCTATCGGTTCATCGTCTCGAAAGGTCCCCAGCACGCGGAGTACGAGCTGGCCGACAACATGGTCGGCGCCGAGTTCCTGCCCCAGCCGTCGATCCTGCCGATGGTCGACCTGGTCATCACCCACGGCGGCAACAACACCGTCACGGAGTGCTTCCACTACGGCAAGCCGATGATCCTCCTGCCGCTCTTCTGGGACCAGTACGACAACGCGCAGCGGGTCCACGAGACCGGGTTCGGGGTGCGGCTCGGGACGTACTCGTTCAGCGAGGCGGAGATGGATGCGGCGATCGCGCGGCTGCTCGGCGACGATGGGCTGAAGGCGCGGCTGGCGGCGATCTCGGCGCGCCTCCAGGCGGACCCCGGAACGGTGCGCGCCGCGGACCTCATCGAGCGGGTGGCCCGGACGGGAGCGCCGGTCCTGGCCGGCTGATCGGCCCCCCGGCCCCCCCACGCGGTCGTCGACCTCGGGGCCGGACCCAGCCGCCGCCGCGCCCGCACCACCTGCCGCGACGGGCTTCCCGGCGCGGCGCACAATGGACGTTCCACCCGACCCCAGGACGACGACCAGGCAAGCGACGGCTCCGCGCCGTCACGAGCGACCGGAGGGACCGCACCGTGACCGAGACGATCTCGCGAGTCCGGACGTACCAGCAGTTCATCGACGGCGCATGGGTCGACAGCGCGAGCGGCGAGACGCTCGCCGTCGAGAACCCGGCCAACGGCCAGGTCATCGCCCACGTCCAGGCCTCCGGCGCCGCGGACGTCGACCGGGCCGCCGACGCGGCCGCCAAGGCCTTCGAGACGTGGCAGCACACCACGCCCCAGGATCGCAGCCTGCTCATGCTCAAGCTGGCCGACGCGCTCGAGGCGCGGGCCGACGAGATCGGCCGGCTCGAGAGCCAGAACGCCGGCAAGCCGGTCGGTGCGGCCATCGACGAGGTCCCGGTCGTCGTCGACAACCTGCGCTTCTTCGCCGGCGCCGGGCGGGTCCTGGAGGGCAAGGCGGCCAACGAGTACGTCGCCGGTCACACCAGCATGATCCGCCGCGAGCCGGTCGGGGTCGTCGCCTCGATCGCGCCCTGGAACTACCCGATCATGATGGCCGGCTGGAAGATCGGCCCGGCGCTGATGGCCGGCAACACGGTCATCCTCAAGCCGTCGGCCCGGACCCCGCTCACGGCCCTCGTCCTGGCCGAGATCGCCGCCGAGATCCTGCCCCCCGGCGTCCTCAACGTCGTCACCGGGACCGGCGCGGGGATCGGCGACCTCCTCGTCGCCCATCCCAAGGTCGGGATGATCTCGGTCACCGGCGACACGGACACCGGCAAGCACATCGCCCGGACCGCGGCCGATCGGGTCAAGCGGCTCCACCTGGAGCTCGGCGGCAAGGCCCCGGTGGTCGTCTTCGACGACGCCGACCTCGACGCGGTCATCGAGAACCTCAAGGTCTTCTCGTACTGGAACAGCGGCCAGGACTGCACGGCGCCGTGCCGGGTGATCACCGGGCCGAAGGTCTACGACCGTTTCGTGGCCGACCTGGCCGGCCAGGTCAAGACGATCAAGTGGGGCGACCCGGCCGAGGGCGACGAGATCGAGATGGGCTCGCTCATCGCCAAGGCCCAGGCCGACAAGGTCCAGGGGATGGTCGAGCGAGCCGACCGCGGTCCCGGCGGCGCGGAGATCGTGGCCGGCGGGCACCGGCCAGATCGGCCGGGCGCCTTCTTCGAGCCGACGGTCATCGCCGGCCCGGCCCAGGACAGCGAGATCGTCCAGGACGAGGTCTTCGGGCCGGTCGTCACGGTCCAGCGCTTCAAGGACGAGGACCAGGCCGTCGCCTGGGCGAACGACGTCCGCTTCGGCCTCGCCGCCTCGGTCTGGTCGGGTGACGTGGGCAAGGCGATGCGGGTCGCCAAGGCGATCCAGTTCGGCACGGTCTGGATCAACGACCACTTCACCCTGGTCTCCGAGATGCCGCACGGCGGGTTCAAGGAATCCGGCTATGGCAAGGACCAGTCGATGTACGCGGTCGAGGACTACACGGTCGTCAAGCACGTGATGATCAAGCTCTGAACCCCGCGATCGAGGCCGCGCTGACCCTCGACCTGTTCGAGGGACGGCGCTGGTACGGCGGGAAGGGGAGGGTCGTCAGCGGGCTCCGGCTCGTGGACGCGGTGGATCTCGGGCCGCTGGACGTCGCTCCGGCCGGTCTCGGATCGGCCGGCCTGGGGCCGGTGGCCGAGACGTACACCGGTGCTGGCGGCCCGGGCGCCGCCCGACGTGGTTCGGCGGTCCTCGCGTTCGTCGAGTTGGCCGACGCCGAGGGGGGATCGGATCGGTACCTCGTGCCGTTCATCGTCGGGGACGGCAGCGCGCCCGCACGCGAGGCGCACGACGGCGACGGCGCCTGGCGGGCGCTCGCGCTCACGATGGCCGAGGGCCGGGTCCTCCCGACGGCCGCGGGCGGGGCTCTCGTCTGCCGTCCCGGGCTGGCCCTGGCGAGCTTCGCCCCCGGCGGCGCCCCGGAGATCGCCGGCTGGTCGGAGCGCTCGCTCGGTGCCGACCAGTCGAACAGCTCGGCCGTCCTCGGCGAGCGCCTGCTCCTCAAGGTCTACCGGCGGGTCGTGCCCGGGCTCAACCCGGACCTGGAGCTGACCGCCTACCTGGCCGAGGAACGAGGGCTCGCGGCTGGTACCCGCGCTCGCCGGCGCGGCCGAGCACGTCGGCCCCGACGGACGCGTGTCCACGATCGCGATGCTCGAGGAGCTCGTGCCCGATGCCGAGGATGCCTACGAGACGACCGCCGAGCGGCTGGCCGAGTGGCTGGCGGCGCCGGGCGTCGTCGCCCTCGAGTACGCCACCGAGGACGCCGCGGCGCTGGGCTCGGCCCTGGCCGAGCTCCATGCCGCGCTCGCCGATCCCGGCGAGCTGGAGGGGTTCGCGCCGCGCGAGGCGACGGCCGACGACCTCCGGGGATGGCGTGCGGCGGCGGAGGCCCGTCTCGACACGGCGCTCGGTCTCCTGGGCGACCTCGGCGACGGACCGGGTGCGGAGCTGGCCCGCTGGGCCCCCGCCATCCGGGAGCGGCTGGCCGACCTCGAGCGACCGGCCACGTCGCCGCTCCTGACCCGGATCCACGGCGACCTGCACCTCGGGCAGATCCTGCGGACGCCGGACGCGTTCGTCCTCGTCGACTTCGAGGGTGAGCCGATGCGTCCGGTCGAGGAGCGACGCGCCCTCGCCTCGCCGATGCGCGACCTGGCCACCCTGCTCCGCTCGTTCGACCACGCCTCTACGAGCGCCGACCGACGTGCCCGGGCGCGCGGCTGGTCATCCGACGAGCACACCGGGCTCGACCTCGCGGCCTGGCGGCGGCGGTCGCGCGAACGGCTCCTCCGGTCCTATGCCGCCGGACTCCGGCGGGCCGGCTCCCCGATCGTGCTCGACGAGGGGCTGGTCGGCGCGCTCGAGGTGGCCAAGGAATGCGACGAGTACGTCTACGCGGCCACCTACCTCCCGGAGTGGCTCTGGGCGCCGCACGAGGGGATGCGCCGGCTGGTCGAGGGCGACGGGGCAGAGGCGCCGCGCCGATGAACGCGATCGACCGACCGACCGCGTTCCGGGCCGACATCCTCGCCGCCCCGGAGACCCTTCGCGCGCTCCTCGGCCAGGTCGCGGCACCAGGGGCGGGCGCGTTCGCCGCGCTGGACGAAGCCACGGTCGCCGCCGCCCTCGGTCGGGTGCGCCGCGTCTGCCTCGTCGGGATGGGCAGCTCGCGGTTCGCCGCCCTGAGCGCCGCGCGGTCCTTCCGCGACGTCGGGTTCCCGGTGGAGGTCGAGCTCGGGTCGACGTCGGACCCGGTCGAGCCCGCGCCCGACCTGCTGGTCGTCGCGAGCTCGAGCTCGGGCTCCACCGCCGAAGTCGTCGCCGCTGCGGCGCGGCACCGCGGTCGATCGGCCCTGGTCGTGGGCGTCACGAACCGACCCGGCAGCCCGCTCGCCGAGGTCTCGGACGTCGTCCTCCCGCTGCTGGCCGGCGACGAGACCGCCGGGATCGCCTGCCGAACGTACGGCGCGACGGTGGCCGTCCTCATCATCCTCGCGGGACGGCTCCAGGTCGCGGGTGCGGGCCCCGGCGGCCCGGGATCGAGCCGACCGGGCGGAGGGGCGCCCGGGCCCGTGGACCTCCGACGGGCGCTGCCGATCCTCGCCGAGGTCCTCGCCGGCGGCGATGCCTGGCTGCCCTGGGCGGTCGACCTCCTGGACGGGGCGCCGGCGATCCACGTCCTCGGCGATGCCGGCCGGTTCGGCTCGGTGGAGCAGGCGGCCCTCATGCTCCGCGAAGCCCCGCGACTCCCGGCGTGGGCCTTCGACGCCGGCGACTGGCTCCATGTCGGCCTGTACACGGCGCTGCCGGGGACCCGGATCGTGCTGTTCGCCGGGACGCCCTACGACGACACGGTCGCCCGGGTCGTCCGCGAGCGCGGCGCCGAGCTCCTGGCGATCGGTCGCCGGGTGGAAGGGGCCGCGCTCTCGCTCGAGTACCCGGACGCCGACGACCCGATGGTGGCCGCGCTCGTCGAGACGCCGATCGTCGAGCTCGTGGCCGCGGAGCTCTGGGACCGGGCGACGGCCACCGACGTGCCGTGACCGCCGTGAAGACCGGGCCGCCCGCGGTCACCCGGGCCGGTGGAGGGCCGGCCGTCCTCGAGGGGTTCGACCTCGGCGGCTTCCGCCGGGCGCTCCTCGCCTGGTTCGATGCGGAGGGTCGCGCTCTCCCGTTCCGGGGAACGACGGATCCGTACCTCGTCCTCGTCTCCGAGGCCATCCTCCAGCAGACCCAGGTCTCGCGCGGCGGCCCGGCCTGGGCGGCGTTCGTCGCCCGCTTCCCGACGGTCGAGGCGTTGGCTGCGGCGACCCCGGCCGACGTCCTTCGGGCGTGGCAGGGTCTCGGGTACAACCGGCGCGCGCTCAACCTCCAGCGGGCGGCACGGGTCGTGGTCGAGGAGCTCGGCGGCCGTTTCCCGACCGACGTCGCGGGACTCGAGCGGCTGCCGGGCGTGGGGCCGTACACGGCGCGGGCGGTCGCCTCGATCGCGTTCGGCCTGCCCGTCGGCGCCGTCGACACGAACGTCCGGCGGGTCCTCGGCCGGGCCGTCGGCGGCGGGCTCGACGTCCTGGCCGCGCGGGACCTGCAGGCCGTGGCCGACGCCGTCGTGCCGCCCGAACGGTCGGCGGACTGGACGCACGCGGTCATGGACATCGGCTCGCTGCTGTGCCGCCCGCGCGCGCCCCGCTGTGGGGCGTGCCCGGTCGCCGGCCAGTGTCGCGGAGCGTCGGTCGCCTCCGCCGCGGGCCCGGCGACGCGGCCGAGGGCCGGCGCAGGGCGAGTCGCCCCGACGCCGATCCCATTCGAGCACACGCGTCGCTGGCTCCGGGGTCGGATCCTCGACCGGCTCCGCGCCGCCGACGGCGACGCGTGGGTGACCCTCGACGGCGAGCTCGGCGTCCACGATCGGGCGGCGATCGATGCGGCCCTGGCCGGGCTCGCCCGCGACGGCCTGCTCGAGCTCCGGCCGGGTGATCCGCCGCGCGCCCGGCTCCCGTCGTCCTGAGCCCCGAAGGACTGGCGGCCCGACGGCTCCAGCGGACTCCGGCTACGCTAGCCCCGTGAATGCGACCCTCCCGCGGTCGGTGACCGTTCCCCTCCCGGCCGACGATCCGGACCTCATGACCGCCGATCTCCGCGAGCTCGTCCGGCGCTGGTCCACGTCCAAGGACCTGGCCCCGATCGGTGCCGAGGCGATGGTCGGCGCGGACCGCCGGGCCCAGGCGATGGGTGTCCCCGGGACGCGTCTCATGGAGCACGCGGGGACCGCCGTCGCCGCCGCCGTCCGGGCCGTCGCCGCCGACCAGGAACGCCTGGGCAAGGGGCCGATCCTCGTCCTGTGCGGCCCCGGCAACAACGGCGGCGACGGGCTCGTGGCCGCTCGCCGCCTCGGTCACCTCGGGCTCGCGGTCGTGGCGGTCCTCGTGGCCACCGAGGCCCGACCGACGACGGCCGACGCGGCGCGCAACTGGGACCGGCTCGCCGGTGAGCGGACGGTGACCCGGATCCATGCCGGCGTGCCTCGCGACGTGGCGATCCTGGGCCAGGGCGTCGAGAAGGCGAGCGTCGTCGTCGATGCCCTGCTCGGCTCGGGCGTACGGGGGGCGATCCGCGAGCCGATCCGGTCGGCCATCGAGCTCATCGGGCGGGCCCGCGAAGCGATGGTCCCGGTCGTCGCCGTCGACACCCCGTCGGCCGTCGACCTGACGAGCGGCGAACTCTCGGACCCGGTGGCCCGGGCCGACCTCACCGTGACCTTCCACCGGCCGAAGACCGGCCTGCTCACGAAGCGCGGTGCGGCCCTGGCCGGTCGAGTCCTCGTGGCCCCGATCGGGATCCCGCCGGAGGCGGACCGTGGCTGAGGACGCCCGGGCGTTCGGCTGGCGCGAGGCGATCCTCGTCGGGGCGATCGTCGCCGGGGTGGTCCTGGGGCTGGCGATCGGCACGAGCCTCCTGCCGGCGGATGCCCAGCGACTCATCTTCCGGACCCCGCTCCTCATCGTGATCCTCGTCACGGGCAGCGCGATCGTGCTGCTGCGACTCGTTCGCCGACCCCCCGAGCCGTGACCGGGATCGCGAGCCCCACCGTGACCGCCGAGCCGCCGGTCCTCGCCGGACGCCGGCGCGACCTCGAACGGCTCGCGACCGAGCGCTGGGACCTCCTGGTCGTCGGGGGCGGGATCACCGGCAGCGGGATCCTCCTCGATGCGACGAGCCGGGGCCTGAAGGCGGCGCTCGTCGAGCGCGACGACTACGCGGTCGGGACGAGCGGGCGATCGTCGCGGCTCATCCACGGGGGTCTGCGCTATCTCGAGCAGATGCACGTCGGCCTGGTCCGCGAAGCGCTCGCCGAGCGCGGCCGGCTGCTCCAGCTGGCGCCCCACCTCGTTCGGATCGAGCCCTTCCTCTTCCCGCTCTACGGCGGGCCGCTGACCCGGCCGTTCTTCGACGTCGGGCTCACGATGTACGACCTCCTGGGCGCGTCGGCGGACGGCGGCCGACACCGCCACCTCTCGGTGGGCGAGGCCCTCGAGGTGACCCCGGTGCTCCGCCGGCAGGGCCTGCGCGGGGCGTTCATCTATCACGACGGCCAGGAGGACGATGCCAGGTACACGCTCGCCGTGGCCCGCACCGCGGTGGCCCGCGGCGCGCTCGCGGTCACGCGGGTGAGCGCGGTCTCGGCCATCGAGGAGGCCGGCCGGATCGCCGGCGCGACCGTCCGCGACGAGCGGTCCGGTACCACCTTCGCGGTCCGTGCCGATCGGGTCATCGACGCGACCGGCGTCTGGTCGGGCCGGGCGGAGGGCCCCTTCCCGGTCACGGACGGCGGCACGGCCGTCCGCCCGAGCCGGGGCAGCCACGTCGTCGTGCGGCGCGACCGGATCCCCAGCCGCGACGGCCTGACCCTGCGCATCCCCGGTCGGGTCTGCTTCCTCGTCCCGTGGCCCGATCGCTGGGTCATCGGGACCACCGACCTCGACGACGACGGCCCGCCGGACCGCCCGGTCCCGTCCGCGGCCGAGGTCGACAACATCCTGGGCAACGTCAACGCGACGCTCGACATCGACCTGGGCCGGAACGACCTGATGGGCGCCTACACCGGACTCCGGCCGCTGGCCACCGATCCAGGCGGTCACCCGGGCTCGACGGTCAAGGCGTCGCGCGAGCACCGCATCCGGACCGACCCGAACGGGCTCGTCCGGATCGGCGGCGGGAAGTACACGACCTACCGGCTCATGGCCGCCCAGACGGTGGACGCGGCGCTGGGCCCCGAGGTGTCGAAGACGCGACCCTCGGCCACGGCCGAGCTGCCGATCGTCGGCGCGGCCCCGCTCGACGAGCTCGGCCGGTTGTCGGCCCGGATCGTCGCGGAGACCGGGCTCGACGGCGCGCGGGCCGAACGCCTCGTGGCACGGCACGGCACCGAGGCGACCGACGTGGTGGCCCTCGGTCGCGAGCTCGACCTGCTCCGGCCGCTCGGTCCGGAGATCGCCCATCTCGAGGTGGAGGTGGTCCGCGCCGTCCGCGCGGAGTCGGCCCTCTCGCTCGACGACGTCCTCGCCCGGCGGACCCGGCTCGCCCAGGAGCTGCCCGATCGCGGTGCCGCGATCGCACCGCGTGTCGCCGAGCTGCTCGGCGACGAGCTCGGCTGGTCGCCCGCGGACCGGTCGGCGGCGATCGAGGCGTACCTCGGCTCGGCCCACCGCGAGTACGACGTTCCCGGCGAGGACCCCGCGCCGGCCACGGCCCGGATCGACCGGCCGTCCTGACCCGGGTCGGCCCGATGCCCGGTTCGCTCATCCTCGCCCTCGACCAGGGGACCACCTCGTCACGCGCCGTCCTCATCGACCACGACGGCCGGATCGTCGCGAGCGCGTCCGAGGAGCTGCCCCAGGTCTACCCCGCCCCCGGCGAGGTGGAGCACGACCCGGAGGCGATCTGGGGGACCCAGCTCCGGTCGGCCCGACGCGTCCTGGCCGAGTCCGGGACGGATCCGGTCGAGGTCGCCGCGATCGGGATCACCAACCAGCGCGAGACGACGGTCGTCTGGGAGCGGGCCACCGGGACGCCGATCGGCAACGCGATCGTCTGGCAGAGCCGGGTGACCGCGCCGCGCTGCGACGCCCTCCGGGCCGCCGGCCATGGACCCCTGTTCCTGGAGCGGACCGGTCTGCCGATCGACGCCTACTTCAGCGGCCCGAAGATCGCCGAGATCCTCGACCGGGTGCCGGGCGCTCGGGCCCGGGCCGAACGCGGCGAGCTCGCCTTCGGGACCGTCGACGCGTTCCTGATCTGGCGCCTGACCGGGGGTCGGGTCCATGCCACCGACGTCTCGAACGCGAGCCGGACCCTCCTCTTCGACATCCATCGTCTGGCCTGGGACGAGGAGCTGTGCGCGATCGTCGGCGTTCCGGCGGCGATGCTGCCGGAGGTCCGGTCGTCATCGGAGGTCTTCGGGGCGTCGGACCCCGTCCTGCTCGGTCGGTCGATCCCGATCGGGGGATGCGCCGGCGATCAGCAGGCGGCCACGTTCGGTCAGGCCTGCTTCGAGCCCGGAGCGACGAAGGCGACCTACGGGACCGGTGCCTTCCTCCTGATGAACACCGGCGAGCGGTCGATGGCCTCGTCGAACGGGCTCCTGACGACGGTCGGCTGGCGGCTCGGGGAGGGGAGCGCGTCGTACGCCCTCGAGGGCTCGGCGTTCGTCGCCGGGGCGGCCGTCCAGTGGCTGCGCGACGGCCTGAAGGCGGGCCGCGATGCCGGCGAGATCGCTCGCCTCTCGGAGACCGTGCCCGACACGGGCGGCGTCTACCTCGTCCCCGCGTTCGTGGGCCTCGGCGCGCCCTACTGGGACGCCTATGCCCGGGGCACGCTCGTCGGGATCACCCGGGGCACCGGCCTGGCCGAGATCGCCCGCGCCGCCATCGACGCGATGGCCTACCAGGTCGCCGACGTGGTCGGGGCGATGGTCGCCGACGCCGGAGTCCCGCTCGACGTCCTCCGGGTGGACGGCGGCGCCGCCACGAACGACCGGCTCTGCCAGTTCCAGGCGGACCTCCTCGACGTCCCCGTCGAGCGGCCCGTCCATGCCGAGACGACCGCCATCGGCGCCGGGATGCTGGCCGGGCTCGCCGTCGGGTTCTGGCGCGACCTCGACGAGCTGGCGGCCGTCCGCGCGGTCGACCGGCGCTTCGAGCCCGCGATGGATCCGGCGCAGCGCGACGGGCTCCTCCACGGCTGGCACCGTGCCGTCGAGCGGTCCCGGAACTGGGTCGAGCCGGTCGGCTGATCGCCGGGTGGTCCGGGCGGCAGACGTCGGGGCCGGGCGTCGGACGCGCGGCACTCCGAGGGGGACGGCGAGGCGGGTCGCGACACCACCCGCGATGGGACCATTTTCACCCCTATACAGGTCCGGAAGCAGGGCCTACACTCCCTCGGTCAAACGTCACGGCACGGCCGTGACCAGAGCACGTAGCACGACGACCGACTCCTCTCACGGCTGACGCGAGAACACGACGGATCGCGCGGCTACACAGAGGAGTTTTCGTTTAGGTGTACAACGACAAGAACCTGACCTGCGCGGATTGCGGGCAGGAGTTCGTCTTCACTGCCAGCGAGCAGGATTTCTACGCGCAGCGCAATTTCACCGAGCCTCGCCGCTGCCCGAGCTGTCGGGCCAGCCGCAAGGCCGCACGCAACGCCGACACCGGTGGTGGTGGCTACAGCTCCGGGGGCTACAGCTCCGGCGGCTCGTACAGCGCCGGCGGCTACGGCAACGGCGGCGGGAGCAGCTACGGCGGCTCGCGCGACCGGGGCACCCGTGAGATGTTCGCGGCGACCTGCAGCAACTGTGGCCGCGAGGCCCAGGTGCCGTTCCGCCCGACCAGCGGCAAGCCCGTCTACTGCAGCGACTGCTTCCGGAGCATGCGCGGCGCCTGATACGATTCGGTGGCGGGTTCGTCAGCCCCCGCCACCCGAGTCACCCGCTCGACCCGGCCCGATCACTCGGACCGGGTCGTTCGATTCCCGGCGGAACGAGGCAGCGTCCCGCAGGAGCGGTCGGTGACCACCACGCTCGCTCGCCGTCTCGCGCGACTGGGAGCTCTCCCTCGCGATTGCGGCGGCATCAGCTTGCAGCCGCGCGACCCTGCTCGCCCCGAAGCATCTGCCGAAGCCTTGCCCTCGATGTTTCGGGTCCATCCCGCCAGCCGCGCCGACGGGACGGATCGGTTGGCCCCGCTGCTACAGACCAGCCCGGTCGGCGTCTTCGTAGCAGGACGCCTCGCTGCATGCGTCCGCCCGCGGTGCGGGAGTCGTCGAGCCGTCCGAAGGTGGGTCATGAGCCTGCGCCAGCTCGGAGCGTCCCTCATCTGTACGGTCCTGGTCGCACGGCATGCCAGACCGGAGGTTCCTCGAGTCCGTCACCCGTCTTGCCTTCGGCCGTCAACGCGACACCGTCGACTCCGGCTGGTTCGGGTCCGAGCGATCTGCCGGTGGGATCGCCCGCGCCGATGTCGTCGGCCCCGTCGCCCTCGTCGAACCCATGGCCATCCGTCGGCTCGGCGAGCACCCCGACCGCGCGGGCTCGGTCCTGCTGGTCCACGAGACGTGGGGTGACACCGGTCCGAACCTGGCAAGGCTGAACGTCCTGGCCGACGGCTCCGTCGTGGCCCTGCGCTGGATCGAACCGACCCTCTCGGAGGCGCGGGTCGTGCGGCGTCTGGGCCCCGCCGGCCTGGCGTTCGTTCGCCAGGAGATCGCCAGCGTAGGCCTCTTCGACCGGAGCCAGGCCCGCAAGATGGTCACCAACCCGGGGTGCTGCGGTGCCGGGGATGCGGTGACCTACCGCTCCGACGGGCGCACGGTCACCGTGTCGCGGAACCTCGGCCCGCTCGGCGCCTATGCGCCGAGCCCCGCCTGGGATCGCTTCGACGCGCTGGTGAGCGACCTCGCCGTCCCGGAGCCCTGGATCCCGGGAACGTCCTGGTCGGATCCGACCTGGGCCCCCTTCCATGCGGCCAGGTATTGCCTCGGCATCACCCGGCGATCCGGCTCGTCGGACATCCCGCCCCTCAAGGCGACCGAGCTCACCTGGTCGGATGGGCTTCGTGCGCTCGGTTCCTTCGGGGAGCCGGCCTGGGCAGACGCGACGAACCGTTTCGGTACGGTCTCGGCCGAAACCGCCTATGCGGTCGCGGCCTCGATCTCCGAGCGCCTCGTCGCCATGGGGTTCGCTCCGCACCGCTGGTCGCGCCGGGACCCTCGTCCTCGGTCGCACTCGCCGACGGAGGAGCCTCAGTCGCCCGGGATCGACGGATGGCCAGTTCACGGTCTCGTTCACCTCGAGCCGATCGCGGTCGCCGGGATCGCGGTCTCAGCCACCACGCAGGTATGCGCTCCCGAGACCCAGGCCACAGCCACCGCCTATCGGACGGCGCTCGCCGCGGTGACCTCCTGGCTGGCGACCTCGGCCGACGACGTCCCCCTCCCGAGCGGGGTCAGGATCATCTCGCCGGTCAAGCTCATCCTGTCGGGACCCACGGTCCTGGCCTTCAGCCAGGGCTGAGGCGCGCCGGGGCGGTGCCCTCCGAGCAGAACTCCAGGAACCCGATCTCGCCGGGCGAGTGACCGAGGCGCGTGCTCCCGGCGACCGCGAGGAGCACCGCCGCCTCGGTGAACTGCTGGACGCCGTGGGTGACAACGTAGACGAGGTATCGCCAAAGCGGCAGGACATCCTCGTCCCCGGGAGGACGGTCCCCGATCGCCTCGTCGGACACCCGCGCGAACCACGTCCGCAGGGCGCGCTCCTCGCGGTGCCAGTGATCGAGGAGGTCACCGCGGGTGGGGTAGTCCTCGGGCAGCAGGTCGCCGTCGGGGAAGGCACCCTCACTGAGCCGGATCCGCCATGCCCACTCGTTCTCGAGCTGGTGCACGAGCGTCGCGCGGAGGTCCCTCGTCGTGACCGTGTCGCTCGAGCGGAACTCGCCCTCCGGGAGTGAGGCGGTCGCGGCGAGGACCCGGTCCCGGACCCAGTACAGGTAGTCGATCAGCGCGCCAAGTTCCTCGTGCCGCATCGTCTGCGGTTCCTCGAGCACGCCGACCGCTCGACCGACGGCCCCGGCGGCGCTCCCCGGCACGTCCTGGACGCTGGGCGTCCAGGGTGGCAGCCGCGCCCGCCGCCACGAACCCGGCGACCCTCGTCTTCGGCACCGACGGCAGCCTCAACGGCAACGACGGCTGTGCCAACTTCACGGGTTCGTACACGATGAGCGGAAGCACGATCGCGATCACCGGGATCGTGGTCTCGGCCACCTCGCAGGTCTGCGCACCGGAGACCCAGGCGGCGGCCGACGCCTACCGGTCCGCGCTCGCAGCGGTGACCTCGTGGCAGGCGACCTCGGCCGACGACGTCCCGCTCCCCAGCGGCATCCGGGTCCTCTCCCCGGTCAAGCTCATCCTGAGCGGTCCCACCGTCCTGGCCTTCAGCCAGAACTGACGCGACCCGGGCGGCCGATCGGCCAGGTCACTGCCTTCGGCGCGACGCTATCCGGCGGCGCCACCGCCGCCCCGGCCGCCGAGCATCCGGAGGTCGAACTTGCGCTCTGTCCCGTGGAGGAGCCGATCGATGTTGTCGGCATGGGCGATCCAGACCACGGCCACCCCGACGACCGCGTAGACCAGGTAGGCCGGCGGAACGGTCCCGGTGAGGACGAGGAAGACGAGGGCGACGGCCGGGATCATCGCCGCCGAGCCGAGCAGCGAGCCGAGCGACACGTAGCGGGTGATCAGGATCACCCCGACGAAGACCGGCGCGGCGAGGACGACGGCGATCGGCTGGATGACCAGCATCGTCCCGACGCCCGTCGCCACCCCGCGGCCGCCGTGGAAGCGCAGGAAGATCGAGCGGGCCGAGCCGATGACGGCAGCCACCCCGCAGGCGGCTTCGAGGGCTGGATCGCCACCCGTGGCGGCGCGCGCGATCAGGACCGGGATGGCGCCCTTGGCCAGGTCGCCGGTGACCACGACGAGAGCCCATCTCGGGCCCATCGCCCGGAGGGCGTTCGTCCCGCCGGTCCGGCCGGAGCCGATCGTCCGGGGGTCCGGGGCGCCGGTCACCTTGGAGACGATGACGCTGAACGGGATCGACCCGATGACGTAGGCCAGGCCGATGAGCAGGACCGCGGCGATGGGCTGCATCGGCTCGAGCGTGACCTCCGTGGCGCCGCCCGGTGGACCCTCCGCGCGGGACGCCGGAACGGCAGCATAGCACCGGCTCTGTCGAGTCCGGGGCCGCCTCGGTTGCGCCCGTCGGGACGCGGCGCGTACCATCGCCCCGAGGTCGCCCGGACCTCGCGATCGCTCGTCCACCCCGCACCCTGAGGCCCGTCAGACCCATGGCCGTCGGCTCCAGCAATGACTTCGACCTCGTCGTCCTCGGGGCCGGTACCGGCGGCTACACGGCCGCCTTCCGGGCCGCCCAGCTCGGCCTTCGGGTCGCCCTCGTGGACGACGACAAGATCGGCGGTACCTGCCTCCACCGCGGCTGCATCCCCACGAAGGCGCTGCTCGAGTCGGCCGAGATGATGAACCGGGCCCGCCACCTCAAGGATTACGGGGTGGTCCTGCCCGGCGAGCCCGCTGTCGACTACGCGACGATGGCGAAGCGGCGGGACCAGGTCGTCAAGCGGATGTGGATGGGACTGAAGACCCTGGTCGACAAGAACAAGGTCGCCTGGGTGCAGGGCCGCGGTCGGCTCGAGGGCCCGGGTCGGATCCGGGTGACCCAGGCCGGCGAGGACGGCACCCCGGGAGCCGGCGGCGAACGTCTCCTCCAGGCCACGGACATCATCCTGGCCACCGGTAGCCGGGTGAAGAGCCTGCCCGGTCTCGTCCCCGACGGCGAGCGGATCGTCACCTCCGACGACATCCTCCGGCGGGAGTCGGCGCCGGCCAGCATCGTCATCGTGGGAGCCGGGGCGGTCGGCGTGGAGTTCGCCAGCTTCTTCCACGACATCGGGACGCAGGTCACCGTCCTCGAGTACCTGCCCGGGATCGTCCCGCTCGAGGACCGCGAGGTCAGCCAGCTCCTCGAGAAGAGCTTCACGCGCCGGGGCATCCGGGTCATGACCAGTGCCCGGTTCGATCCGGCCAAGGTCGTCGTCGGGCCCGACGGGGTCCGCCTGGAGGCTGGCCCGGAGGGTGGCGCCGTCGAGGAGATCGCGGCAGAGGTCATGCTCGTGGCCACCGGCCGGGCCGCCAACGTCGAGGAGATCGGGCTCGAGACCACGAAGGTCGAGGTCGAGAAGGGCGTCATCAAGGTCAACGGCCGGATGCGGACCCGCGAGCCGCACATCTACGCGATCGGCGACATCGTCGGCGGGCTGTGGCTGGCCCACACCGCCGGTCACGAGGGGATCGTCGCGGCCCACACGATCGCCGGCGACCCGGACGTCCACGAGATCGACTACATCAAGCAGCCCCGGGCCACCTACTGCCGCCCCGAGATCGCCTCGATCGGCCTGACCGAGGCCCAGTGCACGGAGCGCGGCCTCGAGTTCAAGGTCGGCAGGATGCCCTTCCAGGCGGTCGCCAAGGCGGTCATCGGCGGCGAGTACGAGGGCTTCGCCAAGGTCATCGGCGACGTCCGGACGGGCGACACCCTGGGCGTCCACATCATCGGGCCCCACGCGACCGACCTGATCGCGGAGGCCTCGCTCGGCTTCGAGCTCGAGGCGACCCCGGGTGAGATCGGTGGCGCCACGCACCCCCATCCCACGCTCTCCGAGGTCCTCGGCGAGGCCGCCATGGCGGTGGCCGGCCGGTCGATCAACATCTGACCGATCCTCGACCCACGGCGACGGAGGCCACCATGACCGCCAGCGACCCGGCGAACGCGGCGATGCCCGGCGATCGGCTCGGAGCCGACCTCGGTCTGACCGAGGCCGACCTCCTGGCGATGTATCGTCAGGTCGCCCTCGCCCGGGCCCTCGACGAGCGGATGTGGATCCTCAACCGGGCCGGGCGGATCCCGTTCGTCATCAGCGGCCAGGGCCACGAGGGGGCGCAGGTCGGCGTGACCTGGGCCCTCCAGGCCGGGCACGACTGGATCGCCCCGTTCTACCGCTCGATCGCGATGTGCATGACCTTCGGGATGACCGCCCGCGACATCATGCTGGCCCAGTACGCCAAGGCCAGCGACCCCTCGTCCGGCGGCCGTCAGATGCCCGGTCACTACGGCGACCGGCGGCGCAACCTGCTGTCGGTCAGCTCGCCGGTGGCGACCCAGATCCTCCATGCCGTGGGGATCGCCCTGGCGGCGAAGATCCGGGGGACCGGCCAGGTCGCCCTGGCGGCGATGGGCGAGGGCTCGTCCAACCAGGGCGACGTCCACGAGGCCCTGAACTTCGCGGCGATCCACAAGCTGCCGTTCGTCTTCCTCGTCGAGAACAACGGCTATGCGATCAGCGTCCCGGCCGCCCGCGAGGTCTCGGTCCCGGACGTGGCCATGCGCGCCTCCGGTTACGGGATCCCGGGGGTCGTCGTGGACGGCTCGGACGTGCTCGCCTGCTACCGAGCGGCCCGCAGCGCCGTGGACCTCGCCCGCTCGGGGGGCGGCCCCAGCCTCATCGAGGCCAAGGTGATGCGGCTGACCGGGCACTCGTCGGACGACCAGCAGACGAAGTACCGGTCGGACGAGGAGCTCGCCTCGGAGCGTCTCCGCGATCCTCTGCCGCGGTTCCGGGAGGAGCTCCGAGCGGCCGGGATCCTCGACGACGCGGCCGAGGCGGCGTTGGAGGCCGAGATCGCCGCCACGGTGGGTGACGCCACCGACTTCGCCGAGGCGGAGCCCGATCCGGATCCGGCGACGGCGACCCGCTGGGTCTTCGCCGAGGAGTGGCCGTCCGAGACCCCGCCGCCATGGGGCTTCGGGCACGGGGGAGCCGGCTGATGGCCCTCCGCACGTTCATCGAGGCGATCCGCGACACGCTCGCCGGGGAGATGCGGCGCGACCCGTCGGTGATCGTCCTGGGCGAGGACGTCGGCAAGAAGGGTGGCGTCTTCCTGGCCACCGACGGGCTCTGGGCGGAGTTCGGCGACGATCGGGTCATCGACACGCCGCTGACCGAATCGATGATCGTGGGCGCCTCGATCGGCGCCGCGGTGAACGGACTGCGGCCGGTCGCCGAGATCCAGTTCGCCGACTTCATCTTCCCGGCCTTCAACCAGATCGTCTCCGAGGCGGCCCGGATGCGCTATCGCTCGAACAACGCGGTCGCGGTCCCGATGACCATCCGGGCGCCCTACGGCGGGGGCGTCCACGGAGCGCTCTATCACTCGCAGTCGGTGGAGGCCTTCTTCACCCACGTCCCCGGCCTGAAGGTCGTCGTCCCGTCGACCCCGCACGACGCCACGGGACTGCTCCGGAGCGCGATCCGCGACGACGACCCGGTCCTCTTCTTCGAGCACAAGAAGATGTACCGCTCGGTGCGCGGCGAGGTGCCCGAGACCGACTTCACGATCCCGCTCGGACGCGCCCGGGTCACCCGGCCGGGCTCCCAGGTGACGGTCATCGCCTACGGGCTCATGGCCCACTACGCCCTCGAGGCGGCCGACCGGGTGGCGGAGGAGGGGATCAGCGTCGAGGTCGTCGACCTGAGGACCCTGCGGCCGCTCGACAAGGACACCGTTCTCACGTCGGTCCGCAAGACCGGGAAGTGCCTGATCGTCTACGAGGACAACCGCTTCGGCGGGTACGGCGCGGAGGTCGCCGCGATCGTGGCCGACGAGGCGTTCGACTACCTCGACGGCCCGGTCAGCCGGGTCGCCGGCCCGGACGTGCCCGGGGTCCCCTACAACCACGTCCTGGAGGACTGGTTCATGGTCGACCCGGAGAAGATCGCGGACGGGATCCGGAAGCTCGCCGCCTACTGAGTGCGTCCCTCCGCGACGGCGCCGGGGCCCGCGGTGGCGCCTGGGCCCGCGGTGGCGCCGGGGCCCCGGATCGCCGGTCAGCGCAGCCGGAAGCGGACCCGCCCGTCGCCGTAGGTGGACGCGTGGCCCGACGTGTCGCCGCTGTGCCAGACGATGGTGTGATAGCCCGTCTTCATCCGGACGGCCGAGACGCGGATCGAGAGGCGGATGGACCGGATCGACCCATCGAAGGTCCAGCTCTTGAGCATCCGGCCGTCGAAGGAGACGGAGCCGGACCGGAGCCCGACGTTGTCCGACAGCGTGGCGAAGAACGTCCGGGCTCGACCCCGGGCATAGATCCCGCCCTGGCCGCTCTCGCTCGTCACCCGGGGCAGGACCGCGTCGGTCACCGCGACCGCCGGGCCGCCCTTGGAGAAGACGCAGGTGTAGTACACGCTGCCGTCGGATGCGATGCCCGAGGCGCACCCGAACCGGTCGTAGGCGCCCAGGAGGTTCGAGCGGTGCCCGGAGCTGTTCATGAACCCGCGCTGGGCGACGGCCACCGAGTAGACGATCCCCGACGCGGACCCCTGGCACTTCGAGCTGGGGTTCATCCCGCTCGCGCCGAGGACACAGCCCGTCCCGTAGGTCACCGTGGAGGTGGTGGAGTATCCCTTGTTCCAGGCGATGTTCTCGCCGCGCGAGGTGTTGTAGTGGAACGACAGCCGCATGATGTCGAGCGAGCTGTAGGTGGCCCCGCTCGAGCTCGCGCAGCTCTTGATCGAATGGCTGAAGTACTTCCGGTGGGCCATGTCCAGCGACCGACCGGACAGGACCATCGTCGTCCCGGGACAGGTCCACGCCTTGCCCTGGGCGAACGCGACGAGGGTCGGGTCCTCGGTCAGGGCGGACTTGCCGAGGGCGGTCCGGTCGAGATTGGTCAGCCGCATGAGCTCGCTGCCGAGGGTGTCACCGGTGCTGGCGCCGGCGGGTCCGGCCAGTCCGGTCGCGAGGAGGGCGAGCAGCAAGGCGCTCGAGCCGGCCAGCGTCAGGCGACGGTGGGTGTGAATCACGATAGAGCTCTCCGCTGTACGCGTGGGCTGGAGACATCACGCGCAGGCGCAGCATCGGACGATGCGAGGGCCGGCACGATCCCGCGAACGTCCCTCTACCGGTCGACCCGACGTACTGTCGGAGACGGCGCCCGGGGTGGCATCCGGTGAGGTCCGCGCGGGCGGGAGACGGCGACCCCGGTGTTCCCGGGCAACGGGGTCGACCACGTCCGCGTGGCCCCATTGTCCCAGATGAACGAAGATAGCGTCAGGAACGCGGACGGGCGGCGCCCCAGCCGACCTCGGAGGAGGAAGAAGACCCGTGGCGAAAGTGACGATGCCCCAGCTCGGCGAGAGCGTGGCGGAGGGCACGATCGGCAAGTGGCTCAAGCAGCCCGGCGACCACGTCGCCAAGTACGAGCCGCTGCTCGAGGTCATCACCGACAAGGTCAACGCCGAGGTCCCGTCGCCGTTCGAGGGGACCCTCACGGAGATCCTCGTCCAGGAGGGCGAGACCGTCCCGAACAACGCGGAGATCGCGGTCATCGACGCCGTGGACGATGGCGCGACGGCCGCGGCGTCGGCGGGCCCGGTCGTCGCCGCCCAGGCCGCCCCGGTCGATGTGCCGGCCGTCGCGGCGCCGGCGCCCGCTCGCCCGTCCGTCGAGCCGGCGCACGGACCGGCAGGCTCGGACGAGCGGCCCGCCCCGGCCGCCCGGTCGTCGGTCGCCGCCCCGCTCGCGGGACCTGCGCCCGGCCGGGCCGACGCCAGGATGACCCCCGCCGTCCGACGGCTCCTCCGCGAGCACGGCCTGAGCCCCGAGATGATCGTCGGGACGGGCGGTGGCGGGCGGATCACCCGCGAGGACGTCATCGACCATGTCGAGGCGGTCCGGACGGGTCGACCGGTGGGTAGCCAGGTGCCGGTCGCGGCGGCCGCCGTCTCGGGTGCGCCTCCGGTGGCCGTGCCGATGTCGCCCCCGCCCGCCGCCGCCGCCCGCCCGGCCCCGGCCGCGAGCGCCGGCGGCGGCTCGAGCATCGTCTTCCCGCCCGGCGCGGACGAGGTCCTCGTCCCGCTGACCCAGATGCGCAGGGGCATCGCCGCCCAGATGACCCGGGCCCTGGCCGTGCCCCATGCCTACGTCCACATGGAGGTGGACGTCACCAACCTCGTCCGCCTGCGCGAGTCGGCCAAGCGCGACTTCCAGGCCCGCGAGGGGCTGTCGCTGAGCTACGTCCCGTTCGTCGTGAAGGCCTCGGTCGAGGCGCTCAGGCGCCACCCGGCCTTCAACGCCCACTGGACCGAGGCGGGCCTGCTGGCCAGGCGTCGGGTCAACGTCGGAGTGGCCGTGGCCGTCGACGAGGGGCTCATCGTGCCGGTCATCCGCGATGTCGACCAGCTCTCGATCAGCGGCCTCAACCGGGCGATCGCCGAGGTCGCCGCCCGGGCCCGGGCGAACAAGCTCCGGCTCGACGACTTCGGGGGCGGCACGTTCACCGTCGACAACACCGGCTGGCTCGGCTCGAACCTGACGATGCCGATCATCAACGTGCCCGAGGTCGCGATCCTCACGATGGAGGCGATCGCCAAGCGGCCGGTCGTGGTCGAGACAGCCCAGGGCGACGTCCTGGCCATCCGCTCGATGATGAACATGGTCCTGGGCCTCGACCACCGGGCCAACGACGGCGCCGGCGCCGCGGCGTTCCTGCGCGACGTCAAGGCGTGGCTCGAGGCCGTCGGCCCGGAGACGCCGCTCTATTGACAGGGCGGGTTCGTGCCGGGCCGGCGGTCGTCGCCACGGAGGATCCATGCCAGGCTCCCTGACCGACGAGGCCGCGTGACCATCCGGCGCGGTCGGTCCCGGATGGCGGTCGTCGGCATGCTCGCGGTCGGGGCCCTCGTCGCGGCGGGCTGCGAGGCGCAGCTCCAGGCGGTCAGCGAACCGGGTGCCACCCAGGTCATCGTCGGCAGCCGCCCGGACGGCCTGACCGTGGAGGCACCCACCTGGAACCCGGCGACGACGATCGTCTACCTCTGCCCGGTCGCCCCCTCGAAGACCGCATCCGACCTCGCCGACGCGGGGACGATCCAGCTGGACGAGACGTGCCAGTCGTACGGCCGGAAGGATTCGAGCCACGGGTTGACGACGGCCCTGCCCTTCGGGCGGCTGGACGCGACCCGACGGGCGGCGCTCGAGGCGAGCCCGCAGTGGTACCTGGTCCTCATCGGGCTGTGGCCGAACGGCCCGACGGTGTTCCAGACCGCGGTCCGGCCGGTGGCCATCGACCCGGCGATCACGCCGGGGCCGACCGACCCGCCCAGCCCGGCGACGAGCGGTGCGCTCCCGGGATCCGCGGTGCCGCCCGGCAGCGCGGCGCCGTAGCCGCGCGTACACTCCCGGCCATGACCCGCGAGCTCCCGATGTTCACCACGCCGGACGGCCCGTCGGAGCCCGGCCACGCGGATCGGGCGACCCTCCCGCCGACGATCGCGATGGGTGGCGGATCGCTCACCGAGCCGGCCGCCGACGGGTCGCTCCCGCTGCGCCGTCACCCCGACTGGATCCGAGCCCGGATCCCGTCCGGCGACACCTACCACGACCTCAAGGGACTCCTCCGCGGGCTGACTCTCAACACCGTCTGCGAGGAGGCCCACTGCCCGAACGTCTCGGAGTGCTGGGACCAGCGGACCGCCACGATCATGATCCTCGGCGACACCTGCACCCGGGCCTGCGGGTTCTGCGCGGTGAAGACGGGACGACCCACCTGGTTCGACGACGACGAGCCGCGTCGGGTGGCCGAGGCGGTGGCGCAGCTCGGCCTGGAGCACGTGGTGATCACCTCGGTCGCCCGCGACGACCTGCCCGACGGCGGCGCGGTCATCTTCGCCGAGACGATCCGCCGGCTCCGGGACGCCTGCCCGGGGATGGGCGTCGAGGTCCTGATCCCCGACTTCGACGGCGCGGACGAGCCGCTCCGGACGGTGATGGCTGCCCGGCCGGACATCCTCAACCACAACGTCGAGACGGTCGAGCGTCTTCAGAAGCCGGTCCGCAAGCGCGCCCGCTATGCCCGCTCGCTGGGCGTCCTCCAGCGGGCCAAGGCGTTCGCCGCCGCCGACGGCTGGACGGTCCACACGAAGTCGAGCCTGATGGTGGGTCTCGGCGAGGAGCGAGCCGAGCTCTCCCGGACGTTCCACGACCTCCGGGCCGTCGACTGCGACATCCTGACCATCGGCCAGTACCTGCGGCCCTCGCTCGAGCACCTGCCGGTGATCCGCTACGTCCACCCCGACGAGTTCGCCGAGATGAAGGCGGAGGCGCTCGAGCTGGGGTTCCGGCACGTCGAATCGGGGCCGCTCGTCCGGTCCAGCTATCACGCCCGCGACCAGGTCCCCGGCGCCGAGCTCAAGCGCCTGCGCCGCCAGGCGACCATCGACGCCCACGGCCGGGTCGTGCCCGGGTCGCTCGCCGGCTGATCGCCGGCCTCGGCCGCCGCCTCGGCCCCCCGCCTAGAGGATCTTCGAGAGGAAGCTCTTCGTCCGCTCGTGGGTCGGGTTCGTGAAGAAGTGCTCGGGCGTGCCCTTCCTCGATGATCCGGCCGTCGTCCATCATCAGGACCCGGTCGGCGACCTCGCGGGCGAAGCCCATCTCGTGGCTGACGACGATCATCGTCATGCCCTCGCGGGCGAGCTCCTTCATGACCTCGAGGACCTCGCCGATCATCTCCGGGTCGAGGGCCGAGGTCGGCTCGTCGAAGAGCATCAGGGCCGGCTTCATCGCCAGCGCCCGGGCGATCGCCACCCGCTGCTGCTGACCGCCGGAGAGCTTGCCCGGATACGTCTCGTTCTTTAGGCCCAGCCCGACCCGCGCGAGAAGGGCCTTGCCGATCCGGAACGCCTCGTCCTTGGGCACGCCGCGGACCCGGATCGGCGCCTCGATGACGTTCTCGAGGGCGGTCATGTGGGGGAACAGGTTGAAGCGCTGGAAGACCATCCCGATGTCCTGGCGCTGCTTGGCGATGTTCTGCTCCTTGTCCTCGACCAGCTTGCCGTTCACCTCGCGGTAGCCGATCAGGTGGCCGTTCACGAAGATCCGGCCCTTCTGGATCTTCTCGAGGTGGTTGATGCAGCGGATGAACGTCGTCTTGCCGGAGCCGGAGGCGCCGATGATGACGACGACCTCCTGGCGCCTGACCGTCATCGAGACGCCCTTGAGGACGTGGAGCTTGCCGAACCACTTCTCGACGTCGCGAGCGTCGACGACGACATCCCCGGTGGGCCGTGGGACGCCGCCGATCGCGTCGAGGAGGTTGCGGGCGGGCACGTCGGCGCTCATTCGTGGAACCCCACGCCGGTGGCGTCCTCGGGTGGGACCGGCTTCCGTCCGAAGCCCGTCAGCCGACCCCAGAACGTCGTCTGCTCCTCGCCCCGCGTGCTCTCGCCGAGCCGACGCTCGATCCGGCTCTGGATCGTGCTCCAGATCGTGGTCAGGAGCAGGTAGTAGAGGGCGACGCCGAAGTACGCCTCGAACGAGTGGAACGTGGCCGAGTTGACGTTCTGGGCGTGACGGAACAGCTCGGGCACGGCGATGACGCTGAGGAGCGAGGTCGTCTTGAGCATGTTGTTGAACTCGTTGCCGAGCGGCGGCACGATCACCCGCAGCGCCTGGGGCAGGACGATCCGGCTCATCGTCAGCCGGTAGGTCATCCCGAGCGACTTCGCGGCCTCCGTCTGACCCGGGTCGACCGACAGGATGCCGGCCCGGACGATCTCGCTCATGTAGGCGCCCTCGTTGACGCCCAGGGCGACGAGGCCGGCCAGGACCGCGCCCTGGAGATCGAGCGGGCCGGCCCGGAGGTGGTTGGGGAAGAGGTCGATCCCGCCGAGCAGATACGGGGTACCGAAGTAGACCAGGAAGATCTGGACGAGGACCGGGGTCCCCCGGAAGAACCAGACGTAGACCCCGCTGATCGCCCGCAGGGCCCGGTTCCTCGACATCCCGGCGAGGGCCGAGAGGATCCCCAGGATGACGCCCATGATCTGGGCGACGACGGCCACGTAGACCGTGATGATCAGGCCGCCGATGAGGGCCGGCTTGGGGTTGAAGACGAAGTCGAGGAAGAAGTTCAGGTCGAACTGGAACTGGAGGCTCTGGGCCGCCAGGAACGCGTCGTGGTTCACGGGCCAGCTCGCGCTACGAGGGACGGCGCGGAGGGTGCCGTCGGCCGGCGCCCTCCGCCTTCACGATGGTCCGGTTACTTGAGGAGCACCACAGCGTCGGTCATGCCCCAGGTGTCGACGATCTTCTTCATCGTACCGTCAGCGTACATCGCGTCGATGGCGGCCTGGACGGCGGACTTGAGCTCGGTGTCCGACTTGCGCAGGGCGACCCCGATCAGGATCGGTTCGATCGGCGTGCCGCCGACCTCGAACTTGCCCTTGTTCTCGGGGAGGCTGTTGTAGTAGGCCACGACCGGTGAGTCGGTCGAGTAGGCGTCGACCCGGCCGAGCTTGAGCTGCTGGAACGCGTCGGTGTCGGCCTGGAAGGTCTGGATCTCCATCTTCGGCTTGCCGGCGGCCTCGAGCTTCGTGTTCGCGGCCTCGAGGGCGATCGCATTCGTCGTGCCGAGCTGGACGGCGACCGTCTTCCCGGACAGATCCTCGAGGGTCTTGATGCCCTTCGGATTGCCCGCCGGGACGAGGAGGCCCTGACCCACCTTCAGGTAGTCGACGAAGTCGACCTGCGCCTGCCGCTCCGGCGTGTCGTTCATCCCGCTGATGATGAGGTCGCACTTCTTGGCGGTGAGGGCCGGGATGATCCCGTCGAAGCCGGTGTTGTCGAACTCGGCCGCGACCCCGAGGCGCTTCGCGATGTCGGTCCCGATGTCGATGTCCGAGCCCTGGGGCGTCGTCCCGTCGGTCTTGTAGAACTCCTCCGGGGCGTACGTGATGTCGCTGCAGAAGACGAGCTTGCCGGCGTCCTTGATCGCGGCCGGTGGCGTGATCGCCCCGGCGGCGGTCGACGGAGCCGTGCTCGCCGTGCCGCTTGAGCAGGCGCCCAGGACGAAGAGTGCCGCAGCAGCCAGGCCGGCCAGGCGTCGTGAGCTGGTGATCATCGTTGCGTTTCCTCCTTGCCGACGACGGCGATCGCAGTGGACCCCGGAACATCAGACGCCGAATGGTCGACTGGCCCGGACCCGGGCGGACAGTGCCGTTCGTCACCCCCCATCGGGTATCCTCGCGACATGGTCCAATTGTCCCGCAAGATCCCGTTGGCCGAGCTCCACTGCCACCTCGGCGGCGCGGTGACCCCGGCGATCATGTGGGGGATCGCCCACAGCCAGGGGATCAAGCTCCCGACGAAGGACTACTGGGAGTTCCGGGACCTCATCACGGTCTCGCCGCGTCGGGCCCGGAGCTTCGACGGCTACCTCCAGCTGTTCCACTGGACCGAGCTGATCCAGTCGAGTCCACTGGCCGTCGAGCGGGCGGTCTACGAGGTCATCGGCGGGGCGTACCGCAAGAACAACGTGACCACGACGGAGCTCCGTTTCAACCCGATGAAGCGGAACCGCGGTGGCGAGCAGGACCTCGACCACATCATCGCCGCTGCCCTCCGCGGCATGGACAAGGCGACCCTCGAGTACCCGGTCAAGCCCGGGCTCATCTTCTGCCTCGACCGGGCCTTCCCGTTCGAGCTCAACGAGATCCTTGTCGAGAAGGCGATCGCCTGGCGCGACCGCGGGGTCGTCGGGGTCGACATCGCGGGCCCCGAGTCGACCACCTTCCGGGTCGCCGACTATCGGAGGCTCTTCCGGCGGGCGCGCCAGTTCGGGCTGGGGATCACGGTCCACACCGGCGAGTCGGGCCCGGTCGAAGAGGTCGCCCGGGTCATCGAGCTCCTCGAGCCGGACCGGATCGGCCACGGGGTCAAGGCCGCCTACGACCCCCGGGCGATGGCGATGCTGGCCGACCGGGGCATCGTCCTGGAGATCTGCCCGACCTCGAACCTCAATACCCGGGTGGTCTCGGGCTGGGAGGAGTTCCGCTGGATCTTCGACCAGTTCCGGCGGAACGGGGTGCGCTTCACGATCAACACCGACGGGCCGGAGATGCTCAAGACCTATATCCGGGACGAGCTCGCCACGCTCGGCCGGCTGGGCATCCTGTCGCTCGAGGACCAGCAGCGGGTGGCCGAGACCAGCCTGGCGGCGTCCTTCGTGCCGAACGTCAGCGACGTCCCGCGGCCGGTCGTGGTCCCGGCCTCGCGGGTCGCGGTGGAGCGCGAAGAGGCGTAGCGGGCGCGAGGCGATCGGGAAGCGGCGGGGTGCGGCCCCGCGCCTGCCGGGCACGTGGTGCCGGCGCTCAGTCCGGGCGGCCGACCCGGTAGCTGCAGCAGCGATCGCCGGCCGCGATGTGCGTCTCGCGCACGACCTCCGCACCGAGGATCTCGCGGAAGAGATCGAGCTCGGCCTGGCAGGCCGCCGGCGTGCCGCTGGCCACGCCGAAGATCGCGCAGTTGTGCTCGGTCAGCCGGATCGTGCCGTCGGGGTCGACGTCGGCGGCGCACAGGTAGCCCTGCTCATCCTGGATGACCGCGAGCTCGCGGGCGCGATCCGCCAGGCCGGCATCGGGAGGGAGTCGCTCGGCCATCCGCTCGCGGATCCGGCCGGCGACGACCTGTCGGCGTGCCGCGAAGACCTCGTCCAGCAGGGTGTCGCCCCCGACCGCCTCGATCGCGGCGAGGAGGCCGGCGGCCAGCGCGTCGTAGTTCGTCGGGAAGAGGTCCTGCGCCGCCGCCGTCACGTCGTAGAGGTGCCGGGGCCGACCCACGCCGTGACGCTCGGTCCGACGGGTCACCAGGAAGGCCGTCTCGAGCGACCGGAGCTGCTGGAGGACCCCGGTCCGGCTGGCCCCGAGGTGGCTCGCCAGCTGGTCGGGTGAGGACGGTCCGGCCTGCCGAAGGTGGATCACGATGTCCCGACGGAGCGTGGGTGAGGCGTGATGACCGTTCCCGCCCGAGCCGTTGACGGGCTCGATGTCGGTCGTGGGGTCCTCTGGCAGGTGCTCGGTTCCCGGCATGGGCCGAAGGCTAGCACCAGCCTCGCTTCGACGCTGTCGACGCCGAGGAGGCGGGTGTACCCTGCCGCGATGGACCTCGACCTCTCACCCGAGCACGTCCTCCTCCGCGACACCATCCGCGAGTACCTGGCGGCCGAGGTCGCCCCGGTCGTCGACGAGCACGAGCGGGCGCGCCGCTTCCCCGTCGAGGTGGTCCGCCGGCTCGGTGAGATGGGCTGGCTGGGCATCCCGATCCCCGAGGACGAGGGGGGCGCCGGGCTGGACACCCTGGCCTACGCGATCGCCATCGAGGAGATCGGCCGGGTCTGGGGTTCGCTCGGGCTCATCGTGGCGGCGCACACCAGCCTCGGCTGCGGCCCGCTCCACATCGCCGGGAGCCCGGAGCAGAAGGCCCGCTACCTGGTCCCGATGGCCTCCGGCAAGGTCATCGGCGGCTACGGCCTGACCGAGCCCGGCGCAGGGTCCGACGCCGGGGGGACCCGGACGACGGCTCGCTTCGAGGCCGGGCCGGACGGCGGCTCGTGGGTCATCGACGGCGGCAAGCGGTTCATCACGAACGCCGGCCAGGCCGGCACCTACATCATCACCGCCCGGACCGGGACCAGCGACCGGGGCGATGCCCAGATCAGCGCCTTCATCGTCTCCGCGGACCAGCCGGGCTTCAGCGTCGGCCGACTGGAGGAGAAGATGGGCCTCCACGCCTCGGCGACCGGGGAGCTCTTCTTCGACGCCGTCCGCGTCCCGGCGGCGAACCTCCTGGGTACCCAGGGCGATGGCTTCCGGACGTTCCTGAAGGTCCTCGACGGGGGCCGGATCTCGGTCGCCGCCCTGGCGCTGGGCCTGGCCCAGGCTGCCCTCGACGCCGCGGTCCCCTACGCCAGGACCCGCGAGCAGTTCGGCCGCCCGATCGGGACCTTCCAGGGCGTCGCCTTCCTCATCGCCGACATGGCCACCGAGATCGAGGCGGCCCGAGGGCTCGTGCGGAAGGCGGCCTGGCTCAAGGACCAGGGCCGCGACTACGGGCTCGAGGCGGCCCAGGCCAAGCTGTTCGCCTCGGAGGTCAGCTCACGGGTGACGAACGCCGCGATCCAGGTCCACGGCGGCTACGGCTACGTCGAGGAGTTCAAGGTGGAGCGCTACCTCCGCGACGCGAAGCTGACCGAGATCGGCGAGGGCACGAGCCAGATCCAGCGGCTGGTCATCGCCCGGCGGATCCTGGGCCTGCGGGTGCTCTGACCGGTCAACCGGTCTCGTACAGCCGGACGACGAGGCGATACCGGTCGCCCGCTCCGACGCAGGTCTGGAGGGTCATCGAGGAGCGGCTCTGGGCCGCGTAGGCGAACGCTCCCTGGGTCGGCAGGACGACCCGCCACCAGGCGACGGCGTAGCGGTGGATCCGGCCGTGGGCGTCCGCGTACGTGACGGTCATGCCCCGGCGAAGGGCCCCGCGGACGTACAGGTCGTGGAGCTTCCGGAAGGGTCCGCCGGCGTGGGCGAGCAGGTAGACGTTGCCGGCGCCCGCGCACCCCCAGCGATAGACGGCCATGTCCGGCGCTCTCGTCCGCGAGCACGGGTACCAGGCGACCGTCCGGTCGAGGCCGAGGGCGGCGCTCCAGATGTGGTTCGTGCCGGACAGCCGGGCCCGGCGGACCGTCGGAGCGGGCTTGGCGGTCCGGGCCGATCGCGTCGCGGCCTTCGGACGGGCCGGCTCGTGGCGGACGGCCGTCCGCACGGCCGGCTTCTTCCCGTCGACCCGGCCCGTCGCCGGATCGGCCGCCACCGCGGGCGGGATGGCGGGCGTGGGACGGGTCGACGGCGCGAGCGGCGGACCGGAGGTGACGACGGCGGCCGGGACGACCACCGGTGTCGGTCGTCCGGCGGAGACGGCCGCGGCGGCGACCGGGACGACCGCCGTGACGACCACCTCGATGGCGAGGATGGCGGCCAGGGCGCGGAAGGTCCGACGCGTGGGACGTCGAGGTGTGGCGGGCATGGCCCGATGCTCGGTCGGGCTCGGCGCGATGGCCCTGGCCCGGTGGTCCCGGTGGCCGTGGGACGGTGGGACCCCCCGGGCCGTGGTACCCGGTCGGTCAGCCGCCGGTGCCGGCGGCCTCGGTGAAGGCTTTCTCGAGCGCGGCCGCGAACCCGGGCGCCCACGGTCCCTGGCCCGACACGACGAACGGCGAGGGTGCCAGCGACTCGTAGGTCGCCGGGTCCGTCACGTACGCCTTCGCGCAGTCGGCCACCGAGGCCGAGAGGCGCTGCCAGGCGTCGTGGTCACGGAAGACGTAGACGCGGATCCGGACGGGGTTCGGCTGGTCCAGGCCGCTCGCGTCGAAGCCGATCGCGGTGCGGGCGAGGCCCAGGTCGTCGCAGCCGGCGTCGCCCGAGATCACGTTCGCCACCTTGATCCCCACCGACGAGAGCTGGTCGGCGATCCCCGGGAAGTCGGCCGGGGTCGGCGAGGGCGGGGCGGTCGCGCGTCCGCATCCGGCCAGGGAGACGAGCAGCGACAGGCCGACGAGGCCGAGAAGGACGTGACGGGGGAGGTGCACGAACGGAGGCTAGCATCGCCCGTGCCGATGCGCGGCCGACGGACGTGACCGGCGAGCCGGCGAGTGACCGGCCGACGAACGGCCGCGAGGTAGGATGACCCACGGAGGTCGGAGCCCGCATGGGGATCCCAGGGCGGCGCCGCGTCCCGCGGCCGGCGCGAACCGTATGCAGCCCGGCTCGGCGCGGTCGGGGAGCCGCCCGGGCGAGCGCCCGCGCGGCCCGCATCGCCGCGAGTGTCCTCGGCGTCCTCCTCCTGGGATCCCCGGGGCTCACGCCATCCGTCGCGGCGACCGGCGACGACCCCGTCCTCGGCCCGTGGGTCGATGCCCTCGCGGTCGGTCCGGCCGGCGAGCCCTCCGGCGCGACGACGGCGGACACGGGACCCAGGCTGCTCGTCGTGGCGCCCCCGGATCCCCACGAGCCCGGCACGATCCACCTGGTCCTCCTCGACCGGGGACCCGACACCTGGTCGGTGGCGGCCAGGGTCGCCGTCCCGACGGGACTCGCCGTGGCCGGGCCCGGAGAGCTCGCCGCCCTCGACGACGCCGTGGCGCTCGTGTCCAGGGACGACCAGGCCCGACGCACGTCGGTCAGCCGGCTGCTCGTCGGGCCGACCGGGATCCGAACGACGGCCCAGGTCCTGCTCGACGTCGGCGCCGGTGGGGTCGGGGCGGCGGACATCGACGGGGATGGCGTCCGTGAGCTGGCACTCACCGGGGCCGCGGCTCGGGGCGACCGGGGGGACGGCTGCCGGCGGACCGTCCTCGACGTCCTCGACGGCAGGACGCTCGAGCCGCGCAGCGGGCCGACGCCGCTCGGGGTGAGCCTGTCGTCAGCTGCGATCGGTCGCTTCGGCAGGAGGGGGGAGTCGCTCGTGGCCGTCGGCACGCCCGGCTGCGATGCCGACACCGTCCCCTGGGTCACGGGGATCATCAGCGTCGACCTCGCGACCGCCCGGACCCGGCTCGTCCGGGACCTCTCGGCGGCGCGACCGGGGGCGAGCGGGGTGGGTCCCGTCCAGCCGCTGCCGGTCGACCTGGGTGGTGACGGTGGCGACGACGTGGTGGTCCGGGTCGCCGACGGCAGCGCGATCCTCGAGCCCGACCGGGACTGGCGTGCGACGACCCTCGACGATGGGGCGATCCCGCTGGCCGTGGCGGCCGCGTCGACGGGCCCACCGGTGCTGGTCCTCTACCGGGCCGGGGTCGCGAGCGACGGCCGATCCGCGCCGTCCGTCGAGTTGCGGGTGGTCCGCCGGGATGGCCCCGCGATCGCGCTCGGGGTCCGGGCCGTGGCCGTCGCGGTGGGTCGGGGACCCGATGGCCAGGCACCGCCCGCGGCGATCACGCGGGCGACCGACCCCGCGGCGCCGCCGCCCGTCTGGTCGGGCGATCTCGCCGGCATCGGTTGTGCCGCGATCATCGTGCCGGCGGTGACGTTCCAGGGGTGTGGCCGGGCGAGCGCCTGGACCGAGCGGTCCGGCCCGGCCTGGATCTCGACCGTGCCCCTGGCGAGCTACGGCCCGCCCCGCGCCCGCCGCCTCCTCGTGGCTGCCGGTCTCGGCTGGGGGACCGCGACCGGCGCCCTGGCCTCCCCGTCACCGGCCGCGTCCAGCCTTGCCCGGGCAACGGGCTGGCGATCGGCGCCCTCGTCCCCCTTCGCGCTCGAGGAGCTCGACGCCGGCGATGTCGCCTACTTCACGAGCTTCCCGGCTGCGGCCATCGACGTCGACCCGAACGGGGGCGGCCGCGACACGCCGCAGCTCGTGCTCGGCGGGACCGCCGGCGATCGGGTCTTCGCCCGGCTGACCCCGGCGATCCCCTCGGCGGCCGACTGGTCGGCACCGAGGCCCCAGTACGTCGACGACCCGACCGGGCTCGCGACCGCCGGGTTCCTCGGGGCCACGCCGAGGGCGGGGGCCTCCCGGACGGGGGTCATCCCGATCCCGCCGGCCAGCACCGCGGGGGCGAATCCGGGCTCGATCGTCCTGCCCCTGCCGCTCGCCGCAGCGGCTGGTACCGCTCCCGGAGACCCCGGTGCCGCGGTGGCGCCACTGGCCGCCGCGTGGCAGGTCAGCGCCCTCGGGCTCAACGCCTACGGCATGCCGTCGCCGATCGTGTCGGCCCTGGTCGCGGTCGACACGACGGGACCGAACCTGACGCTCGACCCGCCGTTCGTCTCGCTGCCGTGGCCGCTCGGGGCCACCCTCCGCGGGGTCGCCGAGCCCGGCTCGCGGGTGGGGCTGGACGGCGGTCCGCTGGCCGAGGCGGCGATGAACGGGGCGTTCGAGATCCGGGCCCAGCTGGCGCCATGGCCGCAGGCGCTGACGATCCGGGCGGTCGACGAGCACGGCAACGTCACGATCCGGACGCTCGACGTCGTCGGCGGGCTCGACTACCGCCGGCTTCCGTGGCAGTCGATCCTCGTCGCGGCGACCCTCCTCGGGGCGGCGGTCAGCACCTGGCGGGGTCCGGCAGCGCTCCGGCTGACGCGCGGCCTGCCCGCTTCGACCGCTCGTTCGACCGGGTCGCGCGGGTCCGGGCCGATCCGCGCTCCGGCCGACCCGGCGACCCCGATCGGCGGTCGTGGCCGGGCGAGCTCGTCGATCCCGGGCACGTTCGGCGAGCCGGTCGCCGAGATCGAGGACCTGCCCTGATCCGAGGCGTCCGGTCGGCGCCGGCCCGGGCGGAGCGTCGTCGACGGCGGCACCGGGGCTGTCGTACGATTGGGACCCCGACCACCCCGGACCCGAGGAACCCGTGCCCGAGATCCGCCCGTTCCGTGCCCTGCGCTTCGAGCCGGACATCGTCGGCGACCTCGCCGCGGTCGTCAGCCCGCCGTACGACGTCATCTCCCCGACCGAGCAGGCGGCCCTGCTCGCCCGTCATCCGAAGAACGTCGTCCGGCTCGACCTGCCGGCCGAGGAGCTCGGCGACGAGCCCGACGACCGGTATCGGCGGGCGGCGAGGACGCTGGCAGCCTGGCGTTCGGACGGGACGTTCCGCAAGGATCCCCGGCCGGCGGTGTATGTCTACGAGCAGGTCTACCGGCTGCCGGGATCCGACGAGGAGCGGACCCAGCGCGGCTTCTTCGCCCGGTTGCGGATCGAGCCCTTCGGGGCGGGCAGCGGCGTGCTGCCCCACGAGCGGACCCTGAGCGGACCGAAGGAGGATCGCTACAAGCTCCTCCGGGCGACCGGCACGAACTTCAGCCCGGTCGTCGGTCTGTACGCCGACCCGAGCGGTGGGGCCGCCGGACGGCTGGCCGAGGTGGCGGCCACGACACCCGACATCGACCTGCTGGCCGACGACGGGGTCCGCCATCGCCTCTGGGTCGTGCCGCTCGGCGACGACGGGAACGCGGCCGCCCTGACGGCGGCAGCGGGTGCGTCCCCGATCACGATCGCCGACGGGCATCATCGCTACGAGACCGCCCTCCGCTACCGCGACGAGCGCCGGATGAGCCGCTCGTGCGAGGAGGACCCGGCCTTCGACTACCTGCTCGCGCTCCTCCTCGAGACGACCACCGTCCCGCTCACCGTGCTGCCGACCCACCGCGTCGTGCGCGGGCTCGGGGACGCCGGGGTCGAGATGCTCTGGGCGGGGATCGGCGAGCTGTTCGAGATCGAGCCGGTGAGCGACGCGGCCGACCTCGAGCGGATGTTCAGCCCGGCCGCGGGAGCGCCCGGCGGAGCCGGGCGGTTCGGCCTGTGGACCCGTCGCGGGGGAGCGGTCCTCGTCGCCCGACGCGAGGCGCTCGAGCCCTGGCTGCCGCCTGGCAGTGCGGCGCTGCGTGGGCTCGACGTCACCCTCCTCCAGGTCGCCCTCGAGCGGACCGTCGGGATCGACCCGGCGCAGACCGCGGCCGGCGGTCGGGTCGCCTACACGAAGTCGGCGACCGAGGCCGTCGCCTGGGTGGACGGCGGGATCGACGGAGCCGACGCGGCGTTCATCCTCGAGCCGACCCCGGTCGCCGCGGTCGCGGCGGTGGCGGTGGCGGGCGACGTGATGCCCCAGAAATCGACCTACTTCTGGCCGAAGCCCGTGACCGGGCTGGTCGTCAACCCCCTCGAGTGGTGAGCGGCCCGGAGGTCCCCGGCCGCCGACCCGATGACGCCCCGCGGATCGAGGTGTACGATGCCTGAAGTGCACCCGGACGGTGCTCCGGGGTCCAACGGAGAGGCGGATTCCCCCCTCCGCCTCTCCGCTCGACCTTCCGCTCCCGGCTCACCCGGTCGACCGGTCCGCAAGGACGAGATCGAGCTCATCGAGCGTGGGCTCTACCTCGAATCCTGGCTGCCCGAGCGGCGATCCCGCCGTCGGCCCCTGCTCTTCCTGCACGGTGAGCTGACCGGCTCCTGGCTCTGGGAGCGCTACCTCGGCTACTTCGCCGGACGCGGCTGGGAAGGGCACGCCCTCAACCTGCGCAACCACTTCTGGTCCCAGACGGACGACCCGGCGGAGCTCTCCTTCGACACGTACACCGAGGACGTCGTGGCCGCGATCGAGCGGCTCGGACCGTCGGTCGTGGTGGTCGGCCACGGGATGGGCGGTCTGCTCGCGATGAAGGCCGCCGAGCGACACGAGATCGGCGGGCTGGTCCTGCTCTCGGCCGAGCCTCCCAAGGACCTGCGCCCGCCCGCCCGGGGCCACGAGCTCCGGGAGATCCCGGCCGCGTACGGGAAGGCGGTCATCGGCTGGGCGACCCTGCCCGAGAAGCTCCAGCGCGAGAACCGCGACCTGACCCTGGCCGACGTCCTGCGGATCCAGCATCTCCTGGGCCAGAAGCCGCGCGAGGCCGGCGCGGCCCGCCGCCAGATGATCGCCGGGGTGCCCGTGGACCGGCGCGCGCTCGAGGACGTCCCCACCCTGGTCATCGGGGCCGGACTGGACCGGCAGGTTCCGGAGGCCCAGAGCGAACGGCTCGCGGCCTGGCTCGGCGCACCGTATGAGCCGTTCGGCGCTCACTCGCACTACGGTCTGGTCCTGGGCGAGGAGAGCCACGTCCAGGTCGCCGACGCGGTCCGGGCGTTCCTCGAGACGAACCGCCTCTAGCCGCCGGCGGTTTGCCGGGATCAGGGGCGCGCTGGTATCATCCCGGCCGGCCCGGCGCGCCCCGCCGGCCCGCGACGCGGCGCCGCATTCGTCTAGAGGCCCAGGACACCGCCCTCTCAAGGCGGAGATCACCGGTTCGAATCCGGTATGCGGTACCAATGCCAGCCTCGCCCCGAGACCCCCTCCCGTCGGGCTAGACTCTGGGCCCAGGTTCCCAGCGGAGGTCCCATGCGCCCGTCGGCCGCGCGTCGGCTCGTCATCCTCACCGAGGGCCAGTTCGAGGTCCACAACGCGAAGACGGCGCTCGGGGTCATGCGCTACGGCCGCGACACCGTGGTCTGCCTGCTCGACTCGACGTTCGCCGGGCGGATGGCCTCCGAGATCGTGGGCTTCCACCCCCGCTTCGAGGTCCCGGCCGTGGCCACCCTCGAGGAGGCGCTCGCCCTGCGGCCCGACGCACTCCTGATCGGGATCGCGCCGACCGGCGGGAAGCTCCCACCGGCCTGGCGCTCGACGATCCTCGCGGCGATCCGGGCCGGTCTCGACGTCCTGTCCGGGCTCCACACGTTCCTCGGCGACGACCCGGAGTTCGCCGCCGCCGCGCGCGACGCGGGGACCGCGATCGTCGACTATCGCCGCCCGCCGGAGCGGATGGAGACGGCCGTGGGCCGGCGCCACGGACCGGGCAAGCACGTCATCCTCACCGTCGCGACGGATTGCGCGATCGGCAAGATGTCGGTCGCCCTCGAGCTCCGCCAGGCGGCGCTCGAGGCCGGGCTGTCGGGTGCCTTCGTCCCGACCGGGCAGACCGGCCAGATGATCGAGGGCTGGGGCGTCGCGGTCGACCGGCTCATCGCCGACTTCCTCCAGGGGACCTGCGAGTGGCTGGCCGAGCAGGGAGAGGGCCTCGGCGACTGGGTCTTCGTCGAGGGCCAGGGCTCGCTCGACCACCCGGCCTACTCGTCGGTGACGCTCGGACTCATCCATGGCACCACGCCCGAGGCGATGGTCATGGTCCACAAACCAGGCCTGACCGCGCACGACTTCGATCACCTGCCCGACCGCTCGTTCCCGATCGCCCCGCTCCCGGAGTTCATCCGGCTCCATGAGCAGGTCGCCGGGCTGGTCAGCCCGTCGCGCGTCGTCGCGGTCGCCCTGAACACCTCGCTCATCGCCGATGAGGCGGAGGCGCGACGGGTGATCGCCGAGACGGCCGAGCTGACCGGGCTGCCCACCGACGACCCGTTCCGATTCGGCGGCGGCGCCCTGTTCCAGGCGATCCGGACGACGCTGGAGCCCGGGGCGTGAGCCTGGCCCTGCGCTCGGAGGTCATCCGGATCCCCTTCCGCGATCCGTTCCGGATCGCCCGGACGCTCGAGGCCGGCGACGGCGGCGGGATGACCGGGGTCATCGTCGAGCTCACGAGCACGGCCCGACCCGGCGTCGTGGCGCTCGGCGAGGGCTACCCGGACGAGTACTACGGCGAGACGCCCGGGACGGTCCAGGCCGTCCTGCCGCTCCTCCTGGCTGCGGTGGAGTCGCTCGAGGACCGGCTCGTCGGTCCGGCGGCGGACGCGGCCACGGCCCGGACGGCCCTCATCGAGGCGGCCGACCGGATGGATGCGGCGATCGGCCACAACGGCGCGGCCAAGTGCGCCCTCGACACCGCCCTCCACGATCTCGTGGGGCGGGCGCTCGGCCTGCCGGTCCACGTGCTCCTCGGCCTGTCGAGCGCGATCCCGCCGACCGACTTCACGATCGGTATCGATGAGCCCGCGATCGTCGGCGAGCGGGCCGCCCGGGCCGCCCGGTTCCCGGCCCTGAAGATCAAGCTGGGCGGCCCCGCCGACCTGGAGACCCTCGCCGCGGTCCGGGCGGTCTACGAGGGCCCGATCCGGGTCGACGCGAACACGGGCTGGAGCCTCGAGGACGGGAAGCGGCTCCTGCCCGACCTCGTCCGCTTCGGCGTCGAGCTCATCGAGCAGCCGTTCCCGGCCCGCCGCCTGGACGACCTCGCGGCGCTACAGGCGCTCTCGCCGCTCCCGATCGTGGCCGACGAGAGCGCGGTGACGATCGCCGACCTCGACGGTCTCGTGGGGGTCGTCGCCGGCGTGAACGTCAAGCTCGCGAAGTGCGGTGGGCCGGGTCCGGCGGCCCGGATGCTCGCCCGGGCGCGCGAGCTCGGCTTCCGGACCTTCCTCGGCTGCATGGAGGAGACGTCGGTCGGGATCGCGGCCTCGGCGGCCGTCGCCTCGCTCGCGGAGTGGGTGGACCTCGATGGCAACCTGCTCCTCGCCGCCGACCCGTTCGAGGGCCTCGACCTCGGCGACGACTGCCGCTGGCGGCTCACCGACGCCCCGGGTCTGGGGGTCCGACGCCGGGCCTAGGCCGATCGCCGGGTGACCCGGTGCGGGCGATCGTCGGGCCCGCGTCGCGCCCCCCGGAGCACGTTCCGAACGCCTGTCCGCCGAACGCCCGTTCGTGTGGATAAGTTGGTGGACGAGATGGTGGACAAACCCCCTACCACCGTCCGGGACCGCCCTCTACGATGGACGCCTTCGGCACGGACCCCCGGGGAGAGGGTCGCCGAAGGCCCCGAGCCTGCGGTCGGACCGCCCGCTTCCGCGGTCGAGCGCGCCCTGGACGAGGGAAAGGAGGAACACGTATCGATGGATCCCAGCAGACCTGCCGAGGTGCCGAGCCCCTCGCCCGAGACGCTCGAGTTCGTCCGTTTCTGCTATCGGCGTCGCCGGGTCGGCTGGCCCGAGCTGTACGACGAGATGTGCGCGGTCGCGGGTCGCGGGCTCTATCGGGGGTGGCGGTTCGCAGAGCTCGAGACCCACGGGATCGGCTTCAGTCTCGACCAGACCCTCGAACTCGCCCGGATCGCCGGGCAGGTCGCCGCGGAGGAGGGTGATCGCCGGGGTCGCGGGGTGGCGAAGTACGTGGCGTCGGCGGAGGTCGACCCGAGCCGAGGCGGACCCGATGCCACCGGGGTCGAGAGCCCGGCCGGGCCCATCCCGCTGCCCGCCCGGGAGGATGAGTGCACGTTCGACGTGCGGATCGTGACGGTGCCCGAGGCGTCCACGGCGGCGATCGTCCTGGTCCCTCCGGTCCCCTCCGCCGAGCCCTGCGCCGACGTCGCGTTCGGCCCGACTCGGTCCCGGGTCGCGGTGCCGATGGATGCGCCGGGAGGCCAGCGGCCGGGCCCTGGGACATCCGGCCCGGGCCTCGCGTCGTCGCTCGTCCGGGCCGCGGCGGTCGCGGGCTGACCCGAGACCGCCGTCCGGCCGATCGCCCGACCAGCACGAGACCCCCGGACCGAACGGCCGGGGGTCTCCTCGCGATCCGGGCTAGGCGCGGATCCGGCGACGGGCCATCTCGCCCTCGATCTGGCGCTCGGCCTCGACGTAGCGATCGATCTGGTCGCGAACCTGGTTCGCCTCGGGGGTGTAGAGGTGGACCTGCTGCTGGAGGATGTAGCTCAGCCGGCGGCTCGTCATCCGGACGTGATCCAGGTTCTTCATGAGGACGAGCGGATCCATCGCGGCCAGGTCGGCAGGGTCGTACATCTGCTGCATGGCCGCATTCTAGCGGGAGGGTCGGCCCGCAGAGGAGCTGGCCCGTGGTCGGGCCGGCTCAGAGCGCTCGCAGGTGACGCGGTGGCCACTCCCAGTCGACCGGGACCGTCGCGCCGTTGACCGCCCGACGCCGGCCGGCCTCGGTGGCGCCGAGGACCAGGAGCCGGTCGAGCTTCGTCGCCCGGCCCGCCTCGTCGCCCCAGAGCTTGGTCATCTTGCGACCGGCGGCGACGTCGTCGAGGGCGACCCCGGCGAGCCGGTAGCCGGCCGGCTCGGCCGCCGCCGTCCAGACCGCCTCGGCCAGCCCGATCCCGTCGGCGATGCGACGCCCCCGGTCGAGCTCGACGTCGCCGATGACCAGCACGACGACCGCGTCGTCCGCCAGCGCCGGTCGGAGGCCCTCGAGGGTCTCGCGCATGAAGCGCAGGTAGGCGCCCTTGTGGTGGGCATCGTCGAGGGCGGCGTCGATCGCGCCGGCGTCGAAGCCTAGGAACCAGGTCCGCAGCCAGTTGTAGTAGCCGTACTTCACGACCCGGAGGTACGGCGGCGAGGTCACCACGAGGCGCGCCCGATCGGGCAGGCCACGCTCGCGAAGGGCTGCCCGGACCCGGACGCCGGCGTCACGGGCATCGCCCAACAGGGCGATGCCGCGGGTCGGCGGGAGCGGCTCGCGTCGGAGGCGCTCGAGCTTCGCGTCGAGGCCGGCGAAGAGGTCCCGGTCGGGTGAATGGAAGTCGGTCCGGGCAGCGAAGTCGCGCACGTAGCGGGGCGCCATGCTGAACGTGTTGGGCATCACCTCGGAGAGGTAGCTCGCGCTCTTGCCGTGGAGGATCCCGGTGACCGCCGCGGCCAGGAACCGGTCGACCCGGTCGTCGAGCCGAAGGAGCGACCGGACGAACAGGATCTGGGCGAAGGTCCGCGGGTGGAAGCTCAGGACCACCTCCACGGGGACCGGCTCGCCGGGGGCGGTGCGGTCGCCCGGTCCGAGTCCGGTCCCGGCGGGCGGCACGCGCATCCCGTCCGGACCCGGCTCGTGGACGACCCGCAGGGCGAGCTCCAGCCAGCTCGCCGCCTCACCCGCCCAGCGGAGGCGCAGGGCGGCCAGCCGGACGGTCGTCTCGGCGACCGTGGCCGGCTCCACCTTGGAGGCGGTGAGCAGGTGGGCGAACGGGTTCAGGTCGTTGCCGACCCCGATCCGGCCTTCCGCGCAGGCCTGGAGCGGCGTCGTGCCGCGTCCGCTGAACGGATCGAGGACGACGTCGCCGGGGCGCGAATAGCGGGCGATGAAAGCGTGGGTGAGCGCCGCCGGGAAGCTCGCCAGGTACGAGCACATCGGGTGGAGTCGGTGCCCCCACAAACGCTGCTGGTCCTTCCACTCCGGGGCGATCTCGAGGACGGGCAGGGCGACCGGGGTGAGCTCGGGGAGGCCCAGCGCCAGCTGGGTCGGGCCGGTCGCCGGGGTCGCCCGGTCGGCGGGACGCGGCTGCGCCCCGACCGGCATGAGGCCGAGGGCGACCGGACGGTCGCGCGGTGGGTCGGCGACGGGGCGCGGCGACATCGGGCGAGCGGGGGGCATCGGGCGAGCGGGCTCCCTCGGGTCCGATCGCCGATCCCGGCGGCGACGGGTCGCGGAGCATAGCACGGGCGTTCCGCCCCGCAACGGGTCGGATGGCGCCTTCGGGGGGCCGTTCGGTCCTCTCGCCGGTCACTCTGGGACTGGCGTTCGCCGAGCGTCGGGGGTACGGTGTGGTCGAGTCCGAGGCTGCGTGCGGAACCGCGCGAGCGATCTCGCGAGGGCCCGTCCCCACCGTCCGGCTCCGCCGGCGAAGAGGTCACCCGGGCTCCGGCGGGCCGCCGATCTGCCGACCCTCGTGTCGGCGGCGGCCCGTCATCCTCATCGCTCGGGCCGCCAGCTGACCTCGCCGACGGTGCCGCGGGTGACGCGGTCAGGACGCACTCAGATCATCGCGGCTACCGCGCCAGGATCCGCTGCAACTCGTCGTCGGTCGGTGGTCGCCCGTTCGCCCGCGGCCCATGCCTCGGCGGCACCCTCGAGGAAGGCGCGTCGGGCTCGCTCGCTGATCTCGGCCTGGCCGCGGACGCCGTCGTCGTCGGTCATGGCTGCCGCGAGAGGGGAGGGCCGACGCGGTACTCGTCGAACGATCCGACAGGGGGTTCGTTGCAGACCGGGTCGTTGGGCGAGGCCGAGCTGTTTCCACAGCAGAGGGGCACCACTCGGCGGTCGCCGCCCGACAGGGTGATGCTCCTTCGAGGTACGTGCGGCGGGCGAGCCCGTCAAGATGGACAATCCGAGCGTAATCTGAGCAGCCGCCTCCCGTCCCCGTAGCTCAGCGGACAGAGCAACCGCCTTCTAAGCGGTAGGTCGAAGGTTCGAACCCTTCCGGGGACGCCACTCCTCTGGTTCGTTCGCGCCGGGCCGACGGGCGTCGTCGTGGTGCCATCGCACGCCAGGTCGTACCCTTGCGTCAGGAGGTGCGAGATGGGCGACAAGACACCGAAGCGACCGCCGAAACCCAAGAAGCCCAAACCGTCCAAGCCCGTCGGGTAGGCGGCGAGCCACCGCTTCGGGCCGCCCGGTCGACGACCGAGCGAGACGCCGCGATGTCGACATGACGGTACCCGTCGAAAGGGGTGGCGCGATGACTGAAGAGACACCGACGGCCGAGTCGCCGACCGCGATGGCCTGCCCGAAGGACGGGACGACGATGGCGCCGCTCGGACGACGCGGGCGGGGTGGTGCCTATCGTTGCCCGACGTGCAAGAGCGTGTTCCTCGACGTCGATGCGATGGGGCGGCGGAGGGCCGGCCAGCCCCCGATGTGGGCCCCATTCGTCATGAGCGTCCTCATGAGCGTGGGCATGACGCTGCTCGTCCGTCGGCTCCGGCGTCGCCCGAAGGCCTAGCGATCAGACAGACGAGAAGAGGTCCGATGAGGCCATCTCCGACCGGGTCGCGGAGATGGCTGGACCCCTTCGTTGGACGCGCGGGGTCGGGCAGACGGGCATGAGTCGGCAGCCGCGTGAGAGCTAGCCAACGAGGGTGATCGACCCCCGCATCCCCGCTTCGTAGTGGCCGGCGGCGTGACAGGCGAACGAGTAGGGCCCGGCCCCGTCGAACGCGACCGTCAACGACTTCGACTCCATCATCCCGATGTCTGCGACTTCGGGCGTGCCTTCCTGGTCGGCGGCGACCGCGTCAGCTGGACCAACCATGAACTCGTGCACCAACCCGCCCATCGATGTCACGACGAACGTGACGGTCTCGCCCCGGGCGACGGTGATCGTCGACGGCGTGAAGGTATAGCCGGGGCCGGCAACCACCCGGATCACCCGCGGCGCGGCAACGGTCCCGGCGACGAAGCCGCTCTCGCCGGGCTGGGGAAGAGCGCCAACCGCAGCGGGGCCCGATCCGTTCACGATCCCGCCACGCATCATCCCGCCGCCGCTCATCCCGCCGAAGCCGCGCGTCGAGCCTCCGACCAGGATCGTGGTGAGGGCGACCGCCGCCAGCACGAGCGCCGTGACCGCGATCAGCAGTACGGTCCAGCCGGGAATGGCTGCGCGTTCGGTGGCAGGTCCGTTGTGCATCAGGCTCTCCTGGAGTAACGATGAACGAGGCTCCGCGCCTCGGTAGACGGGATCCGGATAGGCATGGCGGTGTGGTCGCGGCTCCGCGACCGCCACGTCCAAGCGTCGTTCGCGAAGGTCAGGGGTCCATGCCGGAAAGAGGCAAGGCTTCGTCAAGATTCGGTCAAGGACCCGGCCCGACGCGGACGGCTTGCGCGCTCCGCGCGTTCCGCCACACTGGATGACATGGTGTCGCCCCAGCCCTCTATCCTCGTCGTCGACGACGAGCCGCCGATCGTCGACCTCATCACCGGTTACCTGATCCGCGAGGGGTTCACCGTCACCTCGTCGTGCGACGGGCTCGACGCGGTCGAGGCGGTCCGAACCCACGACCCGGACGTCGTGATCCTCGACGTGATGCTTCCCGGCATCGACGGGATCGAGGTCTGCCGGCGGATCCGCACCTTCTCGAACGCGTACGTCCTCATGCTCACCGCCCGGGGGGAGGAGATCGACCGGATCGTGGGCCTCACGGTGGGGGCGGACGACTACCTCGTGAAACCGTTCTCCCCACGCGAGCTGGTCGCGCGGGTGAAGGCGCTCCTCCGCCGCCCGCGCACGCCGGTCGACCCCGCCGCGACCGTCCCATCCGGGCTTGAGCTGGACGAGGCGCGGCGGGTCGTGCGCGTGGACGGCGAGCCCGTGGATCTGACCGCCCTCGAGTTCGACCTTCTCGCCGCCCTCGCCCGAGATCCCGGCGTCGTCATCGGGCGCCAGGCGTTGCTCGATCGCGTATGGGGTGCGGAGTTCGTGACCGACGACCACCTCGTCGATGTCCATATCGGGAATCTCCGCAGGAAGCTCGGGGACGATCCCGGGCAGCCGCGATTCATCGAGACGGTGCGGGGCGTGGGATACCGCCTCCGAGAAGGCGACTGATGGTCCCGAGCTCGCTGCGGGCGCGGCTGCTCATCGCCTTCCTCGTGGTCGTGGGCGCGTCCATCGGCACCACCGGCGTGGCGGTCCTCCTCGTCGGTCCGGGATACTTCGCCGAGGCGATGGGGCACATGCCGGGCGACCCGATGGGCGACGCCATGGGCCGCGCGACCGAGGCTGCCTTCACCGACGCCATGCGCCAGGCCCTGCTTGCCGCCACCGTCATCGCCGTCATCACGGCCACCGTGGTCAGCCTCGCGGTGGCGGCCCGGATCGCCCGACCGATCAGCGCCCTGGTGGAGGCGGCGCGGCGGATCGCCGGGGGGCACTATGCCGAGCGGGTCCCGGTCGAGGAGCCTGACGAGCTCGCGACGCTCGCGACGTCCTTCAACGACATGGCCGGCTCCCTGGAGGCGACCGAGCGCAGACGGCTCCAGCTCGTAGGGGACGTGGCCCATGAGCTCCGGACGCCGCTCACCACCCTCGACGGGTACCTCGAGGGCCTCGAAGACGGGGTGATCGAGCCGAACGCCCAGACCTGGCGCCTCCTGCGGACCGAGACCGGACGGCTCACCCGGCTCGTCTCCGACCTGTCCGAACTGTGGCGGGCCGAGGCGCGTCAGCTGCCCCTGCGCATCGAGGTCGTCGACGTCCGGACCATCACGATGGACGTCGTCGAGCGGTTCACCCCGCTCGCCGCGGCGCGCGGGGTCGTCATCCGCGCCCCGGCGGCGACGCTGACCGTCCGGGCCGACCGCGATCGCCTGGCCCAGATCCTCGGGAACTACCTCTCGAACGCGATCCGGCATGCCCCGGACGGCTCGGTCGTCGAGATCGACGCGAGCCGGTCCGCTGGACACGTGCGTCTCGTCGTCATGGATGGCGGGCCGGGTCTGGCGCCTGATCAGCTCGAGGCGGTGTTCGAACGGTTCTACCGGGTCGACGCCGCGCGCAATCGCGCCGCCGGGGGATCCGGGATCGGTCTCACGATCTCGCGCGCCCTCGCTGAGGCGATGGATGGAAGCGCCTGGGCCGAGAGCAACGGACCGGGCACCGGGGCGACGTTCTTCGTGGAGCTGCCAAGCGCCTGACGGCGCCGGCCCGCCCGTCGCTCCGATGGGCCCGCCGCCTTGACCGAATCTTGAGGAAGCCTTGCGCCCTTCTTCATGGGATCTCGGTCGTCCGAGACCCAGACTCCGGATGAGCGACCTACACGTGTCGCCGACCATTCGAAGGAGCGCGTCCCGATGTCCGGCCGGCGCCACAACAGGACCACTGCCTCCACTCAGCGCAGGACCTCACCCGCGGCGGCACCGCTGCCGCCCGCCGAAGGCGAGCTCCCGCGGGTCGACATCTTCGCCAAGATCGCGCTCGATCGCATGCTTCTCGAGAGCGCCGCGGCACGGGCGGCGGACCGCGGCGCCCTCGGGATCGCCGCGGTGTCGGCGCCCCAGCGCGCGCCCGCCATCGACGCGGAGCCCCAATGCATCACGACGACCGTCAGCGTGGCCGGGATGACCTGCCGGTCGTGCGAGGTCCGCATCGAGAAGCACGTCCGGCGCCTGCCGAACGTGACCCGCGTCTCGGCGTCGGCGGTGCACGGTCGCGTCGAGATCGAAAGCTCGGCGCCGGTCCCGTCCGCGATCATCGAGAAGGCGATCAACACGGCCGGGTACGAGGTGGGCCGGACCCCATGGCTGGAGCGCGACACCACCGTGTGGCTGACCGCCGGGTTCGGGGTGCTGCTCGTCGCCGCAGTCGCCGTGCTTGCGCAACTCACCGGCTTCTGGGAGCTCGCCTCGGGTGCGGGCGATCTCAGCAAGGGCGGGCTCGTCGTGGCCCTCCTCCTCGGCCTCGCCGCCGGGGTCTCGACCTGCATGGCGCTCGTCGGCGGCCTCGTCCTGGCGCTCTCTGCGTCGTACCAGGCGCGGCGGGGGGCCTCCGGGTCCACGAGTGACGGGGTCTTCGCCCAGATGCGTCCAGCGTTGGTGTTCATGGCCGGTCGCATCGCCGGGTATGCCGTGCTCGGGGCCGCGCTCGGTGCCCTCGGGGCCAGCGTGACGATGCCGCCGCAGGTCACCGCCCTTCTGATGGTCACGGTGGCCATCGTCATGACGATCCTGGGGACCCGGCTCACGGGCCTCTCGCCGCGGGTGGCGACGTGGTCGCCGACCCTGCCGATGGGTCTCGGGCGCAGCCTCGGGCTCGACGAGGGCGCGGGTGGCGGGTACTCGGACGCCCGCGCGGCGGCCCTCGGGGCGGCCTCGTTCTTCCTGCCCTGCGGTTTCACCCAGGCCGTCCAGATCTACGCGCTCTCGACGGGTTCGCCGATGTACGCCGGCGCCCTCATGGCGGTCTTCGCGATCGGGACCGCGGCCGGGCTCCTCGCTCTCGCCGGGCTGCCGGTCGTGGTGCCGAGCACGCTGCGCCCGACTCTGCTGCGCCTGGTCGGCGTGGTCGTCCTGGGCTTCGCACTCGTCAACGCGACGGCGGGTCTCCGGCTCGCCGGCGTCACGCTGCCGGTCCCCGGCGTGGAGCCGGTAGCGGCCGCAGCTCCGCCCGCCGCCGCGCTGGCTGCCGACGGCACCCAGGTCCTCCATACCTACCAGGACGCATCCGGTTACCGCCCGGGCAACGTCTCCATCTACGCGGGGACCCCGACGCGCTGGACGATCGAGTCGCTCGATGCGCAGTCGTGCGCCACGTTCCTGCGGATCCCGGGGCTCGACATGGCCGTCACCCTGCACAAGGGACTCAACGAGATCGACCTTCCGGCGATGCACGCCGGAACCCTCTCCTACTCCTGCTCGATGGGGATGTATGGCGGGCGGATCACGGTCGTCGATCGCCCGTCGGGCTGGACCGGCGCGGCGCCAGGCGGGATGTGACCGATGCGCCGGCCGCCTCGCTCGACGTCCACGATGGCCCTCGCACCGGCGTCTCCGCGGGGTCCCAGGAGCCGTCGATGACCGCCGTCGCGCCGCCCCGCATCGAGATCGTGTCGTTCCCCGTCTAGGGGATGACCTGCGCCTCGTGTGTGAACCGCATCACCCGCTTCCTGGCCAAGGTCGATGGCGTGGCAGCCGGTCCCGATCTGGAGCGCGATCTTCTCCCATCCGGTCAGGTTGAAGATGTCAGCGACCGGGACGACCTTCACGTCGAGCTGGATGCCGAGCGGCTCGAGGTCGGAGGCCGCGCTCTTCGCGAGGTCCGAGAACGCCTCTCTGGTGATGGCGGGGACGTGGGCGCAGGCCGCGACGTCGCAGCGGCCGTCGCCGTTCGTGTCGCACGCCGTCGGCTGCGCCAGCTCGGCCCGGGCCATCCACCCGCGCCCAGCCGACCGGCCACGCCCGGCCGGGACGTTCTCAGAACCATCAAAGGAACCGCCGGTAGTCTCCGCGGCATGGACTCATCAGACCCGCGTGTCAGGCCGACCCCGGCGGTCTCCGATCCGGCCGCCGGCTATGCCCCGGTCCCTCCGGCGAGCGCATCGACGGCGCCGCGCCGGACCGGTGGCCGCCCTGCCCCGCGCCCGGCCACAGCGGGCCGCGCCGACCACCAGGTGACCGTGAATCGCCTGAAGGGAGTCGCGATCGTGGCGACCGCGGTGACCGTCGGCGCGTTCGCGGGTCTCGTCGTGGGTCACCCGATCGGGACCGCAGCGTCGACGACCAACCCGGGCGCCGCCGGCGGATCGACGGCTACCGATGCGAGCCAGAACGTCACCCAGGCCGACCCGTTCTTCGATCCGAACCCCGGGAGCGGCGGCAACCAGGCGGCTCCGGCCTTCGGACCGGTCGGCGGCGGAGGCGGGGGCGGTGGCCCAGCCTTCCAGTCGAGTGGCTCCTGACCGATGACCCCGCCAGCTCCCGCCGCTGCGACCGCGCCGACGGCCGGCCGCCGGGACTCGGCCGCTCCCGCGGCCCGGCTCGCTGACGCTCCGGCAACCCCGGCCGGGATGCGCCGCTGGAGCTACCCGGTCATGGGCACGACCCTGCAGGTCATGGCGCCCGAGGCCGCGCTGGATGCGGGCCCGATCGTGAAGTCCCTGTTCGACGACTGGGACCGCCACTTCAGCCGGTTCCGGCCCGACAGCGAACTCTCCCGGGTCAATGCGTCGGCCGGTCGGACCGTGGTCGTCAGCGACGTCTTCATCGGCGTGATCCGGGCGGCGATCGCCGCCGCCCACGCGACCGAGGGCCTGTTCGACCCGACCGTCGGGTCGCGGATGATCGCCCTCGGTTACGACCGGACCTACATCGAGCTCCCGTCGGACACCGCGGCCGGTCGGCCGCTGGCCCCCTGGACGTCGGGCGCCTGGCGCGCGATCGAGGTTCACCCCGAGGCCGGCACGGTGCGCATCCCGAGCGGGGCGAGCCTCGACTTCGGGGGCATCGCCAAGGGGATGGCCGTCGACGCGGCGCTCGACCGACTGGCCCGGCACGGGTTCGACACCGCGGCCGTGGATGCCGGTGGCGATCTCGCCGTCCGGGGCGTCCCGACCGGGCTCGGCGGCTGGCCGATCGCCCTCACCGAGGCCGCCGGAGCGCCGACGGTCACGATCGCATCCGGGGCCCTGGCCACCTCGTCGACCACGCGCCGGCGCTGGCGCGTCTCGGGCGACGAACGTCACCACCTGCTCGATCCGCGGACGGGTCTGCCGGCCGCCTCCGGCCTGCGCTCGGTGACCGTCGTCGCGGCGAGCTGCCGGGTCGCCGAGGTCGCGGCCAAGGTCGCCCTCCTGCTTGGTCGCGAGGACGGGGAGCGGTTCCTGGCGCGGCCCGGCCTCAGCGGCGTCCTCGTGAGCGACGACGGGTCGGCACGGCCCGTGGGTCGCTGGCGGACCGAGGTCGCGACCGGAGCCGACGGAGTCTCCGCATGAGCCCGACGGACGTCCAGGGCCTGACCTGGGACCTCGCCCGGATCGGCGGGTTCACCGCCTACGGCCTGATGCTCACCTCGGTCCTCATCGGGCTCGTCCTCAGCCTGCGCTGGAAGTCGACCCGCTACCCGCGCTTCGTGACGAACGAGCTCCATCGCTTCGTCACCCTGCTCGCCCTCGTCTTCACGGTGGTCCACGGGATCGCCGTCGCGGTCGACCCGTTCATCAAGCTCAGCCCGCTCGAGCTCATCGTCCCGTTCCTCAGCCACTACCGCCCGGCCTGGATGACCTTCGGCATCGTGGCCGGCGACCTCCTCCTCGCGATCTACCTCAGTGAGCGGATCCGTTCCCGGATCGGCTACGACTGGTGGCGGCGGTTCCACACCCTCGCCTTCGTCGTCTACGTCTTCGCGACGGTCCATGGGCTCGGCACCGGGAGCGACGCCCGGACACCGTGGGCCATCGCCCTCTATGCCGGTGGGGCGATCGCGGTCGGCGGGCTGCTCCTCTATCGCCTGTGGCCGAGCGGGGCCGTCGGACGGCTCCGGCCACTCCTGCTCGCCGGAGCGGCGATCCTCGTCGTCGGCATCGGCGCCTGGGCCGGGACGGGTCCGCTCGCCCCGGGTTGGGCCGCCGCGGCCGGCAGCGCCGCGACACCGGCACCGGCGGCCGCCGCCGTGGCCCGACCGACGCCCGCGGCCGAGCGGATCGACCTCCCGTTCCAGGCCACCCTCAACGGCACGGCCACCCAGACGCAGACGGCCGGCGGAACGCTCGTCATCGACGCGAAGATGACCGGGGCCGTGACCGGCCGGTTCCATGCGGCGATCCCGCTGACCGGCGATGCCCAGACGGCGCCGCTGACCCTGACCGTCGATCCGTCCGGGGCCACCTGCCAGGGCGAGCTGACGAGTGCCCGGGAGGGTCGTCTGGGGGGCTCCTGCTCGCTGCCCGACGGGCGGATCCTGGCCCTCTCGATGCGGGTCGGCGTGGACGACAGCGGCGCCTTCGTCGGCACGATCCGGGTGAGCGGGGCGGGCGAGCCCACGACCTCCCAGGAGAACTGACGGCGCGTCGCCGGCGGACGAGTCCAGCGGGTCTGTCGCGGTCCGGGGTTCCGTGCCACAGTGACGGCTGCGGCCGCCGACGTCGGCCATCCCGAGAACGGAGGACCCCGATGCGACGAATCGCCTGGCTGCTCGGTCTGCTGACCCTGGTCGGCTTCTCCCTCCCGCCGATCCTCGCGTATCGCGAGAAGACCAGGCGGCACGCCCTCGGCCAGGACGTGTTCGATCCGTCCGCCGACGTCCTCGATCTCGCGGTCATCTTCGATGGCCTCGAGGGAGCAAGCACGGCGGCGGCCTTCCGGGGCGGCCAGGTGGACTCCTGGTACGGCGGCGGCACCCTCGATCTCCGGGGTGCCACGCTCGACCCCGCCGGTGGACGGCTCCGACTCCGGCCGATCTTCGGCGGCCTCGACGTCATCGTCCCACGGGGGTGGCGGATCGCCCTCGACTCGCGCGGGATCTTCGGCGGTGCGTCCGACCGGACCGACCCGACGACCGCGGATGCCGACGGACCGACGCTCGCCATCCAGGCTCGGTCGATCTTCGGCGGGGTGTCGATCCGGTCTGCGCAGGCGGCGGACTAGGACTGTCGGGTGGGCGCACGCCCGCACCGGGTGCCCCTTTCGGCGTCTTGACACTGCCGGAGGGCGGCGACGACGATGACTCCACCGGCGATGTGCGTCCGGCCCGTCGCGCGCATGCGGGAATGCGCCTCACAGCAGCCTCTCAAGGGAGGACTTCGACCGGAAGGAGGTGCAGTAACGCTCATGCACGCGCTCATGGTGCGGACCGTCCTGGGACGCGTCCGACAGCGGCCGAACGAGCAGGGTCAGGGTCTCGCTGAATACGCACTCATCCTCGTTCTCATCGCGATCGTCGCCATCCTCTCCCTGATCTTTCTCGGCGGCACGCTCTCCACGATGCTCAGTGGCGTCGGAAACTCGGTCTGATCGGCCGGTCATCCGGCGGCCACCCATGGTGACGCCCCCGTCGCGGGTCCTTCGGGACCGGTCGCGACCGGGGGCGTCGACACGTCCGGGGCGGAGCGGTGGGTCTGGTACCCGTGGTGGGACGAACGTACGGCTTGGCGGTCGGTCCCGGCCACCTCTACGCTCCCATCAGCAGCAGGCCGGACTCCACCCGTCGACCCCGTACGGACCCGGACCCGGCCCGAAGACGCACAGACGAGGCTGACCGACCAATGGCATCCATGGCCGTCAACGAACTCGGGCCGATGCTCACCGCGAGCGAGGTGGCCGAGATGCTCCACCTTCACGTGAACACCGTGAAGCGGCTCGGCGACCGCGGCGAGCTCCCGTTCTATCGCGTCTGCAAGCGGGGCGACCGACGGTTCCGCTACGAGGACGTGATGTCCTTCCTCGCCCGCAACCGCTAGATCCCCCGGTCCGCGCGCCTCGGCGTCGCGTCCCGCCCGTCACCGCCGTCCCTGAGCGCCTGCGTCACGCAGGCGCTCGCTGCTGTTCCCGACGCCGGCTCGCCCGGGAGCGTTCGTCAGTCCCCGACGTCGCGCCGGCGCATCCCCCAGGCCCCGATGGCGAGCCCGCCGACGGCCAGGGCGAGGCAGATGGCGATCCCCGCTTGATCCCAGGCGCCGACCATCGGCTGCCCGAGATGGGTCGTGAGGGCGAGCTGCCCGACCCAGTCGGGCAGCCGCAGGATCGGGACGAGGAGATCGATGAGGAACGTCCCGACGGTGAAGGCGAGGACCGCAGGCGTGGCGAATGAGGCCCCGGCTACGCCCGCGACGGCGATCCCGATCCCGGCGACGGCGACGCCGTAGGCCGCGAGCACGAGGGTTCCCATCGCTGGCGTGGCGGGATCCTGCCCGACCGAGCCCACGCCGACGGCGACCGCCAGAGCCAGGATGATGGTGGCGAAGCCGATCGCCAGCCAGACCGCCGTCCCGCTGGCGACGGCCCAGCGCGCGCGGGTGAGCGGGGTCGCCAGCTGCAGCTCGAGCCGGCCTGATGTCTCGTCCGAGGACCTGGCCGCGATGAACGTCGCCGCAGCCAGCCCGATGAGCACGAAGCCGATGTCGGCGAATGCCAGTTGGAGGAACCCGCCGGCGGTCGTGATGTCGACCCCCGGGATGAGGTCGCGGAAGATCCCGGCCATCGTCGGCGAGGCGCTGAGTGCATCGAGCAGGGACCGCGAGGCGGCGGCCATCAGGACGCCATAGACGCCGAGGCCGAGACCCCACGCCATCGCGGTCGGCAGGAGGTCGCCGAACGACCGGCCGAGGGGCCCGTGGACGCCAAGGAGGGCGCGTGGGAGCCCGGGGGCCGGCACCGAGATCGTCACCCCGACATCCCGGCGCGCGAACGTCCCGACGCCGATCGCGAGGAGGATCGCGCAGACGACGGTGGCGAGGGCGACCCCCGCCCAGTCCGACTGCCCGGCGAGGGGCAGGTGGTCGGCGGTCCACTTGAACCAGCTGGCGTCGGCGAGCGCATCGAACGCCGGCACGACGGTCCGGTAGCTGTAGACGACGTAGCCACCGAGCATCAGGGCACCGGCCGTCCCGGCCGCGGCGCCCCGACCGAGGGACGGCGCCAGCGCGAATGCGATCGACCCGGCGATCAGCGCCCTGATCCCGATGCCGATGGCGAAGGAGATCGCCGCGAGTGGCGAGATGGGGTCGTCGGGCTGGCTGGCGCCCACGACACCGGCCAGCCACGCGGTGATCGCCACGAAGGCCATGGCGATGCCGATCGCTGCCGCATGCCCGGCGACCTTCTCGAGGGCGATCGTACGTTTCGGGCGAGGTGTCGCAACGGCGAAGTCGAGGCTGCCGGACCGCGCCTCGCCGGCGAGGGTCGACGACAGCGCGAGGATGGACCAGAGCCCGGCGAGGAGCGCGAAGTACGGTCCGTAATGCCATGAGATGAACCCGCCGAGCGTGTCGACGTTGACCGGATTCCCGTACATGCCGCGCATCATCGGCGGCATGTCCTCCGACATCGCCGCCAGTTCGAGCCTCGCCTGGGGCGTGCCGTACGTCGAGGACATCGTGATGCCGCCGGCGAGGGTCATCACGCCCAGGATCACGCTGATCACGAGCACCCCGAGGCGCGCATCGCGCAACGTCTTGCCGAAGACGCTGCCCAGGCCGCAGATCCGGCTTCCGATGGGCACGTGCGGGGCAGGGGTCGAGACGGGCAGGCCCCGGATCTCAACCGTCACGGTCGACCACCTCGACGACCCCGCGCCCGTACTGGGCCAGGAAGGTCTCCTCGAGACTCGGTTCGCGGGTCTCGAAGTCGATCAGCCCGTGCCCGGCGGCCGCCTCGACGACGGGCGCCATCGAGCCCTTCACCCGCATCTGGAGGCCGCCTGCCACGGCGACGACATCGCTCACGCCGGGCAGCGAGGTGAACGCGGACGCCGGCACCGGGGTCGCGAACCGAAGCTGGACCTCGTGGTGGGCCCGGTCGCGAAGCGCCTCTACCCGGTCCACCTCGACGATCCGACCCTCGCGGATGATCGCGACCCGGTCGCAGACCTTCTCGACCTCGCCGAGGATGTGCGATGACAGGAAGGCGGTGCACCCCTCCGCCACGAGGTCGCGCAGGAGCAGGAAGAACGCCTGCTGGACGAGCGGATCGAGGCCCGACGTCGGCTCGTCGAGGACCACCAGGTCGGGTCGGTGCTGGAGCGCGATGACCAGACCCACCTTCTGCTTGTTCCCCTTCGAGTACTCCTTGAAGCGTCGCGACGGGTCGAGGTCGAACCGCGAGATCAGGTCGGCCTGGTAGCGCCGGTCGACCCCGCCACGCAGGTTCGCGAAGTAGTCGGCAGTCTGGCCGCCGGTGAGTCGGTCGAAGAGGGCGAACTCACCGGGCAGGTATCCCGTCCGACGGTGGATCGCGACCGGGTCGAGGGTCGTCTCGATCCCGAACACGAGCGCCCGCCCGGAGGTGGGCCGGATGAGGTCCAGGAGCAGCCGGATGGTCGTCGTCTTGCCGGCTCCGTTCGGCCCGAGGAACCCGTAGATCTCGCCCCGCTCGACGGCGAGGTCGACCTCGACGATGCCGCGGTGCGGTCCATAGGATTTGGTGAGCTGCTCGGTCACGATCACCGACATCGCGCTGCCCTCCACGCGGGCGGATCCGCGGAACGGGCCACCTCGCAGGCGCACCGCATTCCGGGCTCGATCGCTCGGGTCGGGTCAAGTGGACCGCGCAGCGCCAGGCGACGACCAGAGGCACACGGACCGATCGGCGCGACGAAACGTCACATCACCCGGTCAGACCTTGCCGAGGGCACCCCAGAAGATGGCCAGGGCCTCGTCGACCTCGTCGGACGACGCGTCGATCGGCGGGATCCAGCGGATCACCTGGTGCTCCGGTCCGCACGACAGGACGAGGAGCCCGTCGTCGGCGCAGCGGGCGACCATGGCGTCGGCGGTCTCGCCGTCGGGCTCGCGGGTGGCCCGGTCCCGGACGAACTCCACGCCGACCATCAGGCCCGGACCGCGGACGTCGCCGATCCGGTCGTCCTCGGCCTTGAAGCGCAGGAGGCCGGCGGTGAGCTGCTCGCCGCGGGCCGCCGCATTGGCGACGAGCCCCTGCTCGGCGATCGTCTCGAGGACGGCGATCCCGGCGGCGCAGGCCACCGGGTTGCCGCCGTACGTCGTCCCATGGGCGCCCTTGCCCCAGCGCTCCTGGAGGTCGCGTCGGGTCGCCAGCGCGCTCAGCGGCAGGCCGTTCGCGATCGCCTTGGCGATCGTCACGGCGTCCGGGACGATCCCGGCATGCTCGAACGACCACATCCGGCCGGTCCGCCCGTAGCCCGACTGGATCTCGTCGGCGATGAGCAGGATCCCGTGCTCGTCGCAGAACGCCCGCAGCTGGCGCAGGAAGGCGAGCGGGGCGGGCTGGTAGCCGCCCTCGCCCTGGACCGGCTCGATGAGGATGGCGGCGACGCTGGCGGCCGGGACCACGAACGAGGTCAGGTGCCGGAGCGCATCCATGCACGTCCGCGTGGCGAGCTCCTCGTCGCCGCCGAAGTCGCGGTAGACGGCCGGGAACGGCGTCAGGTAGACCGCCGGCAGGAGCGGCTCGTAGCCGGCCCGGTAGTTCAGGCTGGAGCTGGTGACCGACGTCGCCCCCAGGGTCCGACCGTGGAAGGCGCCCTGGAAGGCGATGATCGCCGGCCGCCCGGTCGCCCGTCGGGCGAGCTTGAGCGAGGCCTCGATGGCCTCCGAGCCCGAGTTCAGGAAGAAGATGGTGTCGATCGGGTCGGGCAAGGTCCCGGCCAGCAGCTCGGCCAGGACCTTGACCGGCTCCGAGTAGCCGATCGCGCCGGTCGGGCCGATGAGCCGGTCGACCTGGGCATGGATCGCCGCGGTCACGGCGGGATGGTGATGGCCGAGGCTGGTGACGGCGATCCCGTTGGCGAAGTCGAGATAGCCGCGCCCGGCCGTGTCGTAGAGCCGGTGCCCCTCGCCGTGGCTCCAGCTCAGCTCGAAGTACCGGCCGAGGACCGGCGAGAGGAAGGGCGATTCGTGTGACGGAGCCGCCGCCTCGAGGATCTGCAGGTCGTCCATCGGGTGGTCCTTGGCGGGCTGCAGGCGTGAGGGGGCACGGGCGCGCCCGGCCGGCGCTCGGCCGCTCGAGTATAGGAGCCGGGGACCGCCCCGGGCCCCTGCCGGACGGCCGTGCGGCGGGGGTCCATCCGGCGGGCGCGGTCGCCCGGTCGGTGAGGCCCTTCGGGATGGATCCCGGTGCGGACGGCCTAGAATGGCGCTGCCCCGACCATCGTCCCGCCCTGGCCCGCGCCGCCACGAGGACCGCCGCCCGTGATCGACTTCACGCTGACCGATGAGCACCGCCTGGTGCGCGACGCCGCCCGTGCCTTCGTCGAGGCGGAGATCCTGCCCTTCATCCGGGAATGGGACGAGAAGGGCGAGGCCCACCGCGAGGTCTTCCAGAAGATGGGCGAGCTCGGGTTCCTCGGCGCGCCGATCCCCGAGGCCTACGGTGGCGCAGGGATGGATTACATCAGCTTCGCCATCCTGTGCGAGGAGCTGGAGCGGGCGGACACCGCGTTCCGGGTGGTCCAGAGCGTCCATGTCGGGCTCAACTCGCTGACCCTCCTCCAGTGGGGGACCGAGGAGCAGCGCCAGAAGTATCTGCTCCCGCAGGCGCGGGGCGAGAAGCTGGCGACCTTCGGCCTGACCGAACCGGGCGTCGGGACCGACGCCGGCGCGCTCCAGACGTCGGCCCGCCGGGAGGGCGACCGCTACCTCCTGAACGGCGGCAAGATCTGGATCAGCCTGGCCGACATCGCCGACCACTTCCTCGTCTTCGCGACGGTCGACAAGGCGAAGAAGCACCGGGGCGTGACCGCGTTCATCGTCGAGCGCGGCTTCAAGGGCCTGACCACGGGCACGCTCCACGGCAAGCTCGGGATCCGGGCCGGCAACACGGGCCTGCTCAACTTCGACGACTGCGAGGTCCCGGTCGAGAACCGCGTCGGTGAGGAGGGCGAGGGCTTCCTCATCGCGATGAGCGCGATCGACCAGGGTCGCTACACGGTGGCGGCCGGGGCGGTCGGGCTGGCCCAGGCCTGTCTCGATGCGAGCCTGAAGTACGCCCACGAGCGGCAGACCTTCGGTGAGGAGATCGGCCGACACCAGCTGGTCAAGCAGATGATCGCGAACATGGCGAAGGGTACGGAGATCGGCCGGCTTCTCGTCTGGCGCGCCGGCTGGCTGAAGAACCAGGGTCTCCGGAACACCCGCGAGACGAGCCTGGCGAAGTGGCACGCCACGGATCACTCGGTCCAGGCGGCCCTCGACGCCATCCAGATCCACGGCGCGAACGGCTACAGCAACGAGTTCCCGGTGGAGCGCTACCTGCGCAACTCGAAGGCCGCCGTCATCTACGAGGGCACCAGCCAGCTCCATACCCTCATCCAGGCGGACTACGCGCTGGGCTATCGCGAGGACCGCCCGCTCCGCTGCGAGCCCTGGCCGGCCCAGGGCTGGGAGCGCGGCGTCGCCCGGCCGCCGGCCGGATGACAGACGTCGCGCCGCGATCGACGGTCCGCTCCGCGGTCGCCCGGCTTCGACCACCCGTCCGGGCGGCCTGGCGGGTCGGCGGTCCGGCTCAGCGGGCGATCATCGTCGCCCTCGTCGTCGTGGCCGTGGCCCTGGCCGGGGCGTTCCTGTTCGGCGTGTGGCACGTCCTCGTCGGCGGCCTCGTGAAGGGCAACTGGCGAGCCGGCGGGTTCGGGGTGGTCCTGGCGATCGTCTCGGGCGGTCTCCTGTGGATCGAGAGCGTGGTCGTCCGTCGACGTTCCTGACCGGCGTCGATCGGGTGGTTGCCCGGAGCGCCTGGCCGGTCGGCCGTCGGCTCAGAGCGGCTCGAAGCGGGCCTGGAAGAAGCGCAGGTACTTCGGCTCGTAGACCATCGCGAGACCGCGGGCCGACCCGCGACCGTCGTAGCAGGCCTTGACCGACTCGGCGACGACGTCCATGTGGGCCTGGGTGTAGACCCGTCGCGGGATGGTCAGCCGGGTCAGCTCGAGCTTCGGACGATTGTGGTCGCCGGTCTCGGCGTTCCGGCCGGCCGAGGCGATGCCCCGCTCCATCGAGCGGATGCCCGAGTCGAGGTACAGCTCCGCCGCCAGCGCCTGGGCGGGGAACAGGTCCTGCTCCAGGTGGGGGTAGAAGCGCCGCGCGTCGAGGAAGATCGCGTGCCCGCCGACCGGCTGGACGATCGGGATGTCCCAGTCGGTCAGGAGCTCACCGAGATAACGCACCTGTCCGACCCGCGCCCGGATGTGCTGGTCCTGGACCGACTCCTCGATCCCGATGGCCAGCGCCTCCATGTCGCGTCCGGCCATCCCACCGTAGGTGTGGAGGCCCTCATAGACCACGACCAGGTTGCGCAGCTCCTCGAAGACCGACTCGTCGTTGACCGCGAGCCAGCCGCCGATGTTGACCAGGTTGTCCTTCTTGGCGCTCATCCAGGCGCCGTCGGTGAGCGAGCAGAACTCGAGGAGGATCTGGGCGATCGAGCGTTCGGCGTAGCCCGGCTCGCGCTCCTGGATGAAGAAGGCGTTCTCGGCCATCCGGGTGGCGTCGAGGAGGAGCCGGATCCCGTGCCGGTCGAGGAGGGCCCGGAGCTCCCGCAGGTTGGCCATCGAGACCGGCTGTCCGCCGGCCATGTTGACCGTGCCGGCAAGGCTGAAGTAGGGGATCCGGTCCGCCCCGACCTCGGCGACGAGCCGCTCGACCTTGCCCAGGTCCACGTTCCCCTTGAACGGGTGGAGCGACTCCGGATCGTGGGCCTCGTCGACGATCACGTCGTGGAACGTGGCCCCGGCCAGCTCCTGGTGGAGCCGGGTGGTGGTGAAGTACATGTTCCCCGGGACGTGGTCGCCGGGCTTGATCAGGGTCTGGCTGATGAGGTGCTCGGCACCCCGGCCCTGGTGGGTCGGGACGAGGAACCGGTAGCCGTAGAAGCGCCGGACGGCGTCCTCGAGGTGGTAGTAGTTGCGGCTGCCCGCGTACGCCTCGTCCCCGAGCATCATCCCGGCCCACTGGCGATCGCTCATGGCCGAGGTGCCGGAGTCCGTCAGCAGATCGATGTAGACGTCGTCCGAGCGGAGCAGGAACGTGTTGTAGCCGGCCTCGCGGATCGCCCGCTCGCGCCCGGGCCGGTCGAGCTGGGTCAGCGGCTCGACCATCTTGATCTTCCAGGGCTCGGCCCACGATCGGCGGCCGAACTGCTGGCCCATCGTCCGGGGCGTCGGGCCGTCGTGCTGGTCGCTCATCGCTGGTCTCCGTGATGCTCGGGTGGAGGCGCGGGACGACGCACTCCGCGGGGGGTGGTGTCGCCGGGTCAGCGCCCGGACAGTGCCTGGTCGAGGTCCGCGATGACGTCGGCCGGGTGCTCGCCTCCGACCGACAGCCGGATCAGCCCGGGTCGGAGCGAGGCGAGCTCGCGACCGACGTCGCCCTGCTGCTGATGGGTGCTGATCTCCGGGATCGTCGCGATGCTCTTGACCCGGCCGAGGTCGGTCGCACGCCAGACGAGCGTCAGCCGGTCGAAGGCGGCCCGGGCGGCCGGGCCGCCACCGCGGACCACGAACGACATCAGCGACCCGTAGCGGCCGGCCGGCTCGTCGCGCGACTCCGCGTCGACGAGGCGCAGGTCGCGCCGGGCGATGGCGTGACCGGGATGCGTCTCGAGTCCGGGATAGCCGACCTCGTCGACGGCGGGGTGCCCGGTCAGGAACCGGGCCACGATCTCGGCCGAGCGACTCCACAGGTCCATCCGCGAGCGGAGGGACCGGAGGTCGTTGAGGGTCATCAGGGCGTTGAACGGCGAGAACGCCGGGCCCTGATCTCGGCCCGGTCCCAGCTTGAGGTAGAGGCCGAAGTCCGCCCGCAGCTCGTCGTCGCCGACCCGGCTGGGGATCCCGTGCCGGGCGATGACCGCGCCACCGATCGACATCCCCGACCCGGCGATCGCCTTGGACAGCGAGTGGACCACGATGTCGGCGCCGAGCGCCAGGGGCCGCAGGAGGGCTGGCGTGGCGACCGTCGAATCGACGATGAGCGGGATCCCGGCGGCGTGAGCCAGACCCGCCACGGCCTGGATGTCGAAGATGCCGAGCCCCGGGTTCGAGGGCATCTCGCCGAAGACGAAGCGGGTCCCCTCGTCGATCCGCGACGCCCAGCTCTCGAGGTCGAGCTCGTCCTTCACCCAGCGGACGTCCACCCCGCGCTCGGCGGCATAGCGGCTGAAGAGCATGAACGTGCCGCCGTAGCACTTGGCCGAGAGGACGACGTTCGGTCGACCGGCGGGGGCATCGGCCCCGGTGCTCAGGAACGGGCTCGTGGCCAGGTGGACCGCGGCCATGCCCGATCCGGCGACGCAGGCGCCGGCCGTCAGCTCGGTGCCGTACGTCTCGAGGAGCGCGAGGGTCTCCTCGAGGTAGTGGAGGGTCGGGTTGGCGACCCGGGTGTACCCCCAGCCCGGTGCACCGTGGACGATGGCCGCCTCCATCGCGTCGGAGTCGAGGTGGTGCTGGGCCGGGCTCAGGAAGGCGGGCTCGATGATGCTGCCCTGATTGGCGAGGGCCTCGCGCATCCCGTAGATGCCGTGGACCGCGATCGTGTCGAAGCGCATCCGGCGCATCTCGGAGCGACGTCCGGCTTCTGCGGCCGCCGCTAGGCTCCCGCGTTCGACCGCGGCCCGGACCCCGGGCGACGCGTCGGCGAGCGGATCGCCGACCGACGGGACCGCTTCGGCGGGGGCCGCCTCCGGTCCCAGCGCCGCGGGTGCCGTGGCGTCGATCATCGGTCGGTCCTCCTCCTGGCTGGCGCGCGACGGGTCGCGGGTGGGATGATTCGGCGTCGGCGGCCATCGTAGTCCGCCGGCACCCGAGGGACCGAGCGCTTGGATCACCCACCCACCGACCCGTCGATCCGTCCGGACGGGTCGCCCTGGGACCCGGCCGAGCTCGACACGCTGGCCGCCCTCGCCGAGACCTTCGTCCGAGGCGGGGCTCGGCGCCGGGCGAGGCTCGCCGCGGACGCGCTCGACCTGGCGGTCGACCCCGCCCAGGTCCGCCAGCTCCGACTCGCCCTCCGGCTCGTGGAGTCCCGGGCGGCGAACCTGGTCCTGACCGGCCGCCCGGCCCGCTTCAGCCACCTCGACCCGGTCGCCCGGGAGCGCTATCTCCTGGCCTGGGGCGGGTCGCGGCTCGCCCTTCGCCGCTCCGCGTTCCAGGCATTCCGGCGGCTGCTGTCGTTCCTGGCCTACGCGGACCCGGGCGAGGGCGGGGCGGCGAACCCGTACCTCAGCGCCATCGGCTACGTCCAGGACGATCCCGGGCTGACCCCGGACCCGACGCCGATCCGCCCGTACGTGCTTCCCGCGGCGGACGGGTCCGACGGCCTGGTCACGATCGACGCCGACGTCGCCATCGTCGGGTCGGGCGCCGGCGCCGGGGTGGTGGCCAAGGCGCTGGCCGAAGCCGGTCGCTCCGTGGTGGTCCTCGAGGCCGGCCCGTTCGTCCCGGAGCCGGCGATGCCCCGGAACGAGATGGACGCGTTCGACCGGCTCTACCTGGGGCACGGCCTCACGGCCACCTGGGACGGCTCGGTCTCGATCCTGGCCGGCGCCGGTGTCGGCGGCGGCACGACGGTCAACTGGATGACGAGCGTCGTCGCCCCGGATCGGGTCCGGGCGGCATGGGCGACGAAGCACGGGATCGCCGGCTTCGATGCGGCCGAGGGTGACGCCGACTATGCCGTCCTGGCCGCTGAGCTGGCGGTGACCCCGGTCGCCGTCCCGCCGCCCAAGGACGCGGCCATCCTGCGCGGCGCCGCGGAGCTCGGGCTGGAGGCGGCCCCGATATCCCGGAACGCCGGGGGCTGCAACGCCTGCGGCTCGTGCCCCTTCGGTTGCCGCTCCGGCTCGAAGCGATCCGGCCTGCGGGTCCACCTGGCCGACGCCTACCGGGCCGGCGCGCGGATCGTCCCCGACGCCCGGGTCGAGCGTGTCCTCGTCGAGGGCGGACGCGCGGTCGGGGTCGAGGCGACGGTCGGCTGGGAGCCGCCGTCGGGACGGGTGTCCGACGATGTCGCGCGGCCCCCATCGCGCCGGCTGATGGTCCGCGCCCGGCAGGTCGTCGTCGCGGCCGGAGCGCTGCGGACGCCGGTCGTCCTGGAGCGCTCGGAGATCGCGCATCCGCAGCTCGGTCGCAACCTCCGCCTCCACCCGGTCTCGGTGCTCGCGGGCTGGTACGCGGAGCCGATCGACATGTGGCGCGGCCCGCTGCAGGGCGCCTGGAGCATGGCCTTCCTCGAGCCGGACGCCGGTCGCAACGGCTATGTCATCGAGTCGGCGCCGGGTCATCCCGGCCTGCTCGCCCTGGCCCTTCCGTGGGAGGGCACCGATCGCCACGCCGGGATCATGGACCGGATCCGCCGCTGTGGGCCGCTCATCGCGGTCACCGAGGACGGCGGCGCGGGTCGGGTCCGGGCGACCGGGACGGGCGGCGCCCGGATCGACTACGCGCTCGATCCGCGTGGGGTCGCCACGCTGCGCCACGGCCTTGGGTCGATGGCCCGGCTGGCCCGGGCGGCCGGTGCCCGTGAGCTGGTCGCCGTCGGCACGCCGCCACTCTGGCATGGATCGGGTGGCCTCGCGCACGGCGGCGAGGATCGCGCCTTCGCGGCCTTCGCCGAACGCCTCGAGCGCTTCGACTTCGGCCCGAACCGCGGCACGGTGTTCAGTGCCCACCAGATGGGCTCGGCCCGGATGGGGGCGGATCCCGCGGCCTCTCCGTGCGACCCCGACGGTCGCGTGCGCCGGGTCTCGGCGGGTCGGGTCGGGACCGTCGCGGGCCTGTACGTCGCCGACGCATCGCTCTTCCCCGAGGCGGTCGGCGTCAACCCGATGCTGACCGTGATGGCCCTGGCCCGCCGGGTCGCGAGGACCGTCCTGGCCGAGGGGTGATCGGCCGGCCCGTCGGCGAGCGTCCCTCGGCGGGGACCGGGCTCAGTCGGGGTAAGCCGGCGTGGCCGCGCCGGGCTGTGCCGTCGTCTCCGCTCGGTCGGCCGTCCGGCTGCGGGCGGTGACGATGAGCGCGACCGCGAAGACGATGATCGCCCCGGCCACCACCGTCCGCGGCTCGATCGCCTCGCCGAGCAGGATCCCGGCCAGGACGAACGCCACGACCGGGTTCACGTAGGCGTAGGTCGCGATCCGTGGGAGCGGCGCCACCCGGAGGAGCCAGACGTACGTGGTGAAGCCGACGAGGCTGCCGATCGTCGTGAGGTAGACCAGCCCGATGAGCGAACGGGTGGAGACCGTCGCGGGGTCGAACGTGGCGATCTCACCGGTGATGAGCGCCCCGAGCCCGAGGAGCAGCCCGCCGCAGAGCATCTGGAGGCCGGTCGCGGTGAGCGGTCGGCGGGGGAGGATCGCGAGATGCGACGAGTAGAGCGACCCCGCGCCCCAGCACATCGGCGAGATGATCAGGCACAGGATCCCGAACGGATCGAGCCGCGCGTCGCCGCCGGTCGCGAACGGTCCGACCAGGATGACCACGCCTGCCAGGCCGACCGCGATCCCGACGACGGCTGCGACGGGGAGCCGCTCCCCGAAGAAGACGCGGCCGAAGACGGCGACCCAGACCGGCAGCATCGCGACGAGGATCGCCGCCACCCCGGCCGAGACGGTCTTCTCACCGAGCGCGACCATGCCCATCCCGCCGAACAGGAGGGCCCCGCCGACGATCGCCGAGTCGCGCCACTCGCGGCGGCTGGGCAGGTGCGCACGCTCGTCCGGGGGCGCATCCGGGCCCCGGAGCCGGCGCGTCGCGACGACCTCCCAGGCGAGGAGGATCGCCCCCGGCGATGAGGAACCGGATCGAAGCCATGAGGAACGGCGGGATCGTCTCGACGCTGACCCTGATCCCGATGTACGTCGAGCCCCACACGAAGTAGAGGGTGAGGAGGCCGGCCCAGATCGCGAGCGGGCTGGCGGCGCGGAGCCGTCCCGTGGAGACGCTTGGCTCAGTCGACTGGTCCAAGTGGGCAGCATACCCCGCCGCGGTCGCGGCTGCAGGCGGGCCGTCGGTCGGGTGACCCGCGTCGCTGCGTCAGGCGGCCGCGGCCGTCGGGCGGCAGACCCGGCAGGCCCGGTACCCGCTCCGCTCGCCCTCGGCCGCGGATCGGAAGGCGACCCGGTGCGGCCCGGCGATCCGACGGGCGTGGTGGCAGCTCGGCAGGCAGTAGATCCGGGTGGTGTCGGACCCGATGTAGCGGATCCCCGCCCGGGCCAGGGCCTCCAGCTCGTCGGGGTCGAGGCCCTCGGCGCTGAGGATCGCTCGCTTGTTGCCGGGACCGCCCGAGCGAGTAGTTCGCCGATCATCCCATCGCTCCGGACCACCCGGTGGCAGGGCACGATGAGCGGGACCGGGTTGTGGCCGAGGGCCGTCCCGACGGCGCGGACCGCCCGGGGCCGGCCGATCTCGGCGGCGATCCAGCCGTACGGTCGGACCTCGCCGCGGGGGATCTCGAGGGTCTTCGTCCAGACGTCCCGCTCGAACTCGGTCCGGCCACGCAGGTCGAGCGGGATCCGGACCCGACGATCGCCGGACAGGCGCCGCTCGATCGCGTCGGCGAGACGGCCCGGCAGGGCCACCACGGCAAGTGCGGACCGACCGAACCGCTCGGCGTGGCGCGTCTCGAAGGACGCCCGGTCGGCGGCCTCCTCGACGGTCACGACCCCGAGCCCGTTGAAGGCCACCCAGAGTGGTCCGATCGGCGAATCGACGGCACCGTAGGCGTCGGCCAGGCCGGTCTCCACGAGGGTCCGGGGGAGGAGCGCGGCGGGCGCGGTCGTCCGGAGCTCGGCGAGATCGGCGGCGAGGGCGGCATCGTCGGGCGAGGGGGGCGCGAACGGGGTCATCGGGTCACCTCCGGGAGGCGGTCGGGGACGGGAGAAGGGTCGACCGGGACGGTCGACGCGGCGAGGCGGTCGGCCGGCTCCGTCGGGCCCCGGGCGACGGGCCGCGCGACGGCGATCCCGCGCGCCGGGCGCGACGATCCGGCGGCGTCCGCACCGGTCCGGGTCTCCGCCTCGAGGGCTGCCCGGAGGAGGCCGAGTCCGCGATGGACCTGGGCCTTGACGGTCCCCTCGGGTCGGCCGAGCGCGGACGCGATCTCGTCATAGCCGAGCCCGTCCACGTGGCGGAGCACGACCGGCGCGCGATAGCGTTCGGGCAGGGCCAGGATCCGGGTCGCCCACGCCTCGTTCGCCTCGTGGCGGAGGGCCCGGTCGTGCGGCGTCTCGGGCGGGGCGGCGGTCGGGTGCCGGAGCTCGTCGACGAACTCGAGGGGCTCCGCCGCCGCGAGGCCGGCCGGACGGCGCCGGCGGTTGCGCACGACGTTCACGGTGATCGTGGCCAGCCACGCCCCGAGGCGGAGCGCGCGGATCCGCTCGCCGTCCCAGCCGCCGAGTGCCCGGTAGGCTCGGACCAGCGTGTCCTGGGCCGCGTCCTCGGCTTCGGCCCGGTCGCCGAGCAGGCGGAGGGCGATCGAGAAGACCCGGTCCTGGTGGACGCGCACCAGCGCCTCGAACGACCGCGTCGAGGTCGCCGGCGAGGGCCTCCAGGAGCTGCGACTCGTCCATCACCGGTTGATAACACGGCGACGGTCGCCGCGGTTGCATCGCCGGGCGGGTGGGACCGACCGGGCGGTCCGGTCGCGACTCAGCCCGGGGCAGGCGCGGCGCGGTGGACGACCCGGCCATCGGGTCCGATCGCCTCGGTCTCGCCGGTCGGCTGGACGAGGAAGATCCAGATGTCCCAGGCGACGTGGCTGACGATGAGCGCCCCGAGCGGGACCCGGGCCGCGTAGAGGGCGCACCAGTGCGCGCCCGCGATCCCGGCCGCCCCGAACAGCGTGAAGTTGCCGGTCACGACGTGGACGCCGCCGTAGGCCGCCGGCGGCCATCGCGGCGCCGGGCCACCGGCCGAAGCGGCGCATGAGCGCCTCCTGGACGAGGCCACGCCAGAAGATCTCCTCGGCCGGCCCGATCGACGAGGGCCAGGCGGGCGGCGATCTCGGGTCGCGGGCGGAGCGTCCGCAGCGTGTAGATGTCGCGGATCTCGGCGTCCCCGCCGGGCACGTAGCGCCGGGCGAACCGGTCGCCGGCCTTGAAGGTCAGGTAGAGCCCGGCGGCGGAGAGCGAGCCCGGCCGCGAACCGGCCCGGTCCGATCCCGACCCGGCGCGACGGCCGGCTGACGCCAGCAGCGCCCAGCTCCCGAGGGTCGAGCCCGGTGCATCGTCATCCGGCTCCAGAACCGGTCGCGCGGGCCGTTGAACGTCGCCGTGAAAGCCGCGACCGCGGCTCCGAGCCCCACGGCCAGGGCGAGACCACCCGGCCGGTCATCGCGGACGAGCTCGCCGAGGACCGCCGGGTCGATGCCGGCGGACCCGTCCCGGTCAGGCACGGGTGACGCCCGAGAGGAGGATCCCGGCCACCAGCAGTCCGCCGAAGGCGAGGTGGAGCTGGGCGGTCCGCAGGTCGATCATCGCGATCGCCCGGGCCTGGCCGGTCGCCCCGAGCTCGGCGGCGCGGATGACCCGGACGAGGTACGGCAGCGAGGCGATGGCGATCATCGTGGTCGCCGGGACGAGGCCGACGGCGACGGTCAGGCCCAGGCTGATGTAGGCCGCCAGGACGAGCCCGACGTAGCGCGTAGTGGGCCCAGTCGCGCCCGATCCGCGACGAGAGCGTGACGATGCCGGCCCGGGTGTCCTCGCTGATGTCGCGCCACTCGTTGCCGTGGAGGATCGCCGCCACGAGGCAGCCGACCGGGACCGACACGATGAGCGCCGTCGCCGACCAGGCGCCGGTGATCGCGAAGTACGCGCCCACGACCATGAGCGGGCCCATGAGCACGAAGACGAGCGGCACGCCGAGGGCGTGGTACTTGTACTGGAACGGCGGCGCCGTGTAGAAGTAGCCGCCGGCCAGCCCGATGAGCCCGAGGACGACGATCGCCGGCCCGCGCAGGGCGAACAGGTAGAGCCCGACGACGACGGCCAGGGCGAACGCCGCCAGCGCGACGGCGTACGCCTGCCGCTCGGTGAGCCGGCCCTTGACGATGGCGTGGCTGGCCCGCGGGCGAGGTGATCGTGTCGATGCCCTTCCGGACGTCGTAGATCTCGTTGACGATGTTCGTGCCCGGAGTGGAGGAGCACCCCGCCGATGAGCGCGGCGATGAACGGGCGCCCAGCTGAACAGCGCCGTCGACCGCGGCGAGGGCCGCCCCGGCGAGGACCGGGATGACCGAGGCGGTGTAGGCGAACGGCCGGAGGATCTCCCAGACCGCCCCGGCGCGGCGCCGGAGGCGCGACCCGGTCCCGAGCCGGCGGTCGTCCGCGAGGCGCGCCGTGGCGGTCCGCGCCCCCGTCGGCCGCCACGGCGGCATCGGTCCGATCGATCGTCGTCCGCACGCTCGGCCGCGCGGCTCGCCGCCGGCGCCGGCAGCGCCGCGTAGAGCGCGGCCGCGGCGACGAGCTCGTCGATCTGGCGGTCCTCCTGGAGGACGGGCTGGAGGAGCGGCAGCCCGAGGCCCGCCTCGGCGTGGAAGGCCATCGCCCTCGCCGCGACGTCCTCGCGGGTCCCGCACAGCATGAACGCGTCGAGCAGCTCGTCCGGGATGAGGTTGCCGGCGGTCGTGTAGTCCTCGGCCCGCCAGGCGGCGGCGATCCGGTCGCGCAGCTCGGCCTCGAAGCCGGCCCGCCGGAGCGAGACGTCGGAGAGGACCGACATCATGTAGATCACGAACGGCTCGCGCTTCGCCCGGTTGAGCGCCTCGCGCCGGGTCTCGTCGACGAGCGACAGGAGGTAGCCGGCGGTCTCGATCGAGTCGGGGTCGCGGCCGGCCTCGACGGCCGCGGCGCGGAGGCGCTCGAGGATCCCGCGCAGCGAGGGGATCGACTCGGCCGGTCGGGCGAGGTAGCCGTCCGCCTTCTGGCCGGCCAGCGTCGACGAACTCCTTGCGGTAGGCGGCGATGACGAGCGGGATCCGGTGGGTCGGCGGGAACATCGGCTGGATCGGCGGCAGGCCGGGCGTCGCCGACGGCAGTCGCTCGCCGGCCCACAGCGCCCGGAGCTGGTCGATCGTCTCCGAGACCCGCGCCGACGGCCGCCTCGGGCTCGTAGGGGATGCCCATCTGCTTGAGGCGGAGCGGCAGGCCGGTCCCGAGACCCATCACGATCCGCCCGGGCAGGATCTCGTCGAGCGCCGAGCCGGTCATCGCCAGGACGACCGGGTGGCGGGTGAACGGGTTGACCGCCCCGAGCGCGACCCGGAAGCCGGCCTCGCCGTCGTCCTCGCCGTCCGCGGCCAGGGCGCTGGCGACCGCGCTGCCGAAGCTGATCGCGTCGCGCTCGTAAGTAGGAGTCGTGGATCCAGACCGAGTCGAGTCCCGCGTCGCGCGCCTGGCGCGCCCAGCCGATGACGTCGTCGATGTCGCCGCGGGCGGCGAGGCCGAGACCGATCGGGCGGGCGAGGGTTCGCATCGTGGGGCGCTCCAGCGGCGCTGCGGGGTCGCGAGCATGCGTACACCGCGACGGGATTCACTTGCTACTTCGCGGGAGCGCGTTGTCCGGATCTCCTGGGATGGTCGGACGGGGCCCCGGATCGCGGCCCGGGACATGCGACAATCCGCGGACGATGTCGATCGACGACCGCTTCGACGAGCTGGCCGTGAGCCTCGGCGGCTTCTACCGGACCTGGGCCGTCTACCTCGGCCTGGAGCTGGGACTCGTTCGTCGGCTCCGGGCGGCCGGCGAGGACGGCCTGACCCCGGATGAGCTCGCGGCCGCAGGCGGGCTGCCAGCCCGGACCCGTCTCGGTCTGGGTCCGCCTGGCCCACGCCGTCGACATCGTGGACTTCGACGGCGACCGGGCGCGGGTCACCCCGAGGTCGCCACGATCCTCCTCGACGACGAGCGCCCGGAGTACCTGGGCGGCCAGTTCGTCTCGACCGTCGTGAGCGCCCTCGACTACGAGCGGCTGACCGAGTTCATCCGCACCGGGAGGCCGATCGCCGAACGACCGCCCCGGTTCCATCGGGCGATCGAGGCGGTCACCGCGCAGGACATCGCGGTCTTCTTCCAGGAGGCCCTGGCGGCCCTGCCCGATCTCGCCGCGGGCCTTGCCGCGGGTGGCCGGGTCCTCGACGTCGCCTGCGGCGGCGGTCGCTGGCTGGTGGCCGTCGCCCGGCGGTTCCCCGGGGACTCCGGCGTGGGCGTGGAGTTCGAGCCGGACTCCGTCGCCCGGGCGATGCGCCGGGTCTCGGAGGCCGGTCTCGGCGGGCGGATCGTCATCGAGAGCCGCGAGCCGACCGACCTGCCGTTCGGTCCGTCGTTCGACCTCGTCTACGTCCAGGACGCGCTCCACGAGCTGTCCGACCCGGTCGCCGTGCTCCGCGCGGCCTGGGCGGTCGTCCGGCCCGGCGGTCGGCTGCTCGTCCTCGACTGGTGCCTGCCCGACAGCCTCGAGGAGTCGCGCGCCCTCGACGGGGCGATGCTCTGGGGGATCCAGCTCGACGAGGTGTTCCAGGGGACCCGGATGTGGGACCACGCCGGGTACGAGGCGCTCTACGCCGCGGCCGGGCTGCCTGAACCGACGGTCATCGACCTGCATTCGGGGGCGACGCTCTTCCTCGTCGACGGACCCGCCTGACCCGGACCGGACGAGCCGTGCCCCCGATCCAGGACCCGGCCACGGCCGCGGCCGATCTCGCCGACGCGATCGGGCTGGCCGCCCTGCCCGGTGGTGAGCTCATGCTGGGCCGGCTCCGGCTTCGCCCGGTCGCCGTGGGCTGGGCGACCGTCGATCTCGACCGGGCGACGGCGGAGCTGCGGGCGCTGGGCCCGTTCCTTCCGACGTCACCCGACCTCCTCCTCGGCGCGACCGCCCGGACCGGGCCCGGCGGACCGGCGGCAGGTGCGCCGGGTCGGCCGTCGGTCGTCCTGCTCGAGCCCTCGACCGAGGGCCGCCTGGCGGCGATCCTCGCCCGCCGAGGCGAGGGCTGGGCGGCCCTCTACGTGGCGCCCGTCGCCCTGCCCGGGCCGGCCCCCGGTGATCCCGGACCGATCCTGGCCCGGCTCGCCGAGACCGGTCTCGCCCTCCGTCGCGGACAGGGTCCCCTCGGGCCTGCCGTGCTGGTGGGCGATCCCGGCGGGCGGTCACCGGGACGTGGTGCGGGGCCGGGCTCCGGGCCGGCCCTCGTCCTGGTCGTCGACCCGCGGACCGCGGGACGCAGCCCGGCCGGTCGCGGATCGACCGGTGACGGGGTACCATCGGGACCATGATCGCTCCACAGCCGGTCGTCCTCCGGGCCGCCACCACGGCCGATGCCGAGCGCATCGCCTGCCCTGTTCACCGACGAGGGATACTCCGCCGCGACCTCGACGATCGCGAGCCGGATCGAGCGGTTCACCGGGCAGTCGGGGACCGTCCTCGTCGCCGAGGATGCCGGCGAGATCCTCGGCTTCGTGGCCGTCCACCTCATGCCCCGCTTCGAGCACGACGACACGATCGCCCGCGTCCTGGCCCTCGTGGTGGACGCCGGTGCACGGGGCCGCGGGGTCGGCCACGACCTGATGACCGCCGCCGACGCGATCGCGCGCGACGCCGGAGCGGCGTTCATCGAGGTCACCGCCGCGCATCACCGGGCGGAGGCTCGCCACCTCTACGAGTCGCTCGGCTACGACGCCACGGTCACCGCCTACCTCCGGAAGCGGCTCTGAGCGACCTCGCCCGCTCGGCGACCTTCCCTCACCTTCGACTCCGGACGACCTCACCCGGTCTGATCGGACTGCCCTGGCAGATCCCGCTCGCCGACTGGTCCGCCGCCGACCACGACCTGCGCGAGCTCCCGGTCGGTCCTTCCCGCCATCTCGTCCGGTTCCTCGTCGACGAGGACCACCTCTACGCGCTGAAGGAGGAGCCCCTGGGGGTCGCCCGACGCGAGTACGAGGTGCTCCGCCACCTCGGCTCGATCGAGCTCCCCGCGGTCGAGCCGATCGGGCTGGCCGAGTCGCCCGACCGCTCCGAGGCGATCCTGGTGACCGCCTACCTGGCCCATTCCCTCCAGTACCGGCGTCTGCTCATGCGGTTGCCATCAGGCTCCGTGGCCTACCGCGACCGGCTCCTCGACGCGATGGCGTCGCTCCTCGTGGACCTGCACCGGGCCGGCGTCTACTGGGGCGACTGCTCCCTGGCGAACACCCTCTTCCGGCGCGACGGGGACAAGATCCAGGCCTTCCTCGTCGATGCTGAGACGAGCGAGGTCCACCCCTCGCTCTCGGACGGCCAGCGGGCCTACGATCTCGAGGTCCTAGTGGAGAACGTCGCCTTCGGGCTGGCCGACCTCGCCGCTCTCCAGGGTCGGGATGACGACTTCGAGGATGCCATCGGTGCAGCGGAGGGCGTCCGGACCCGCTACCTGGCGCTCTGGGAGGAGCTCCACGCCGAGCACGACCTGCGCGCCGGCGACCGGCATGCCATCGAGGCCCGGATCCGGCGGCTCAACGACCTCGGCTTCTCGATCGACGAGATCGAGCTGGAGCCGGGAGATCGGACCGGCCGCCTCCGCCTCCGCGTCGCCGTGACGACCCGACGGTTCCACGCCCGAGAGCTGGAGGAGCGGACCGGCATCGTCGCCCTCGAGGGTCAGGCCCGGCTGCTGATGAACGACCTCAGGGAGTACCGGGCCTGGCTGGGCTGGTCCGAAGGGCGGTCCGTCGACCGGCCCGAGGGCGCCCGGCGCTGGCGCGAGGAGGTCTTCGACCCGGCGACGACCCGTCTGGCCTCCGTGGTCGAGCCCGGTCGCGACCCGATCCAGACCTACTGCGACGTCCTCGAGCACAAGTGGCTCCTCTCGGAGCGAGCGGGCCGGGACGTCGGGTTCGAGGCCGCGTTGACCTCCTACCTCGCGAGCGGCGCCCCGGCGCCCGAATCGGCAGGGCCGGTGGCCGCGCTGGCCCCGCTCGACGAGCTCGAGGCCTGAACCGGACGGCCGAGGCGATCCGGGCCCGGATCCGGCACGGATGGCAGAATGTCCGGTGACCGGGCCGACCCGGAGGTGAGAGGTGAGATGGCGACCGCGTCCCCGGCCGAGCCGATCATCAGCGTCGTCGACGTCCACAAGACGTACGGCGAGATCCGGGCCGTCGACGGGCTGAGCTTCGAGGTCCGGCGCGGGGAGGTGTTCGGGCTCCTCGGGCCCAATGGCGCGGGCAAGACCACGACGATCGAGATGCTCGAAGGCCTGCGCCGGCCGGACTCGGGCCGGCTGGAGGTCCTCGGGATCGACGCGGTGGCGGACCCGGATGCGCTCAAGGAGCGGATCGGGGTCACCCTCCAGACCGCCGAGCTCTATCCCAAGCTCACCGTCACCGAGGTCCTCGACCTGTTCCGGAGCTTCTACGCCCGGACGATCCCGACCGACCAGCTCATCGACTTCCTCGATCTCGGCGAGCGGCGCCACGCGCTCACCCGGGTCCTGTCCGGCGGGCAGCGCCAGCGCCTGGCGGTGGCGCTCGCCCTGGTCAACGACCCGGAGGTCGTCTTCCTCGACGAGCCGACGACCGGTCTCGACCCGGCGGCACGACGCTCCCTGTGGGACCTCGTCGAACGCCTGCGCGAACAGGGCAAGACGATCCTCCTGACCACCCACTACATGGAGGAGGCCGATCACCTGTGCGACCGGCTGGCGATCATGGATCACGGCCGGATCCTGGAGCATGGCTCGCCCCGGGAGGTCATCGACCGCCGGTTCCACGAGCGGGCCGTCCGCTTCGACAGCCGGCCCGAGCTGCCCGTCGAACGGCTCCGCGAGCTGGCCGCCGTGGACGTCGTGAAGACCGACGACGGCATGACGTTCCTCTACACCCGCGACGTCCCGGCGACCGTGGGCGCCCTGCTCGCCCTCACCGACGAGGTGGGGGTGGACCCCGGAAACCTCGACGTCCGCCGAGCCACCCTCGAGGATGTCTTCCTCGAGCTGACCGGCCGGGCGCTGCGGGACTGAGGGGAGTGCGGTGAAGGCCCTTCGAGCGCTGACCGTCGCCAACATCCGGGGCTACCTGCGGGACCGCCAGGCGCTGTTCTGGACGCTCGCCTTCCCGCTCATCTTCGTCGTCCTCTTCGGGGCGATCTTCTCCGGCGGCGACACCACGATCACCGTCGCCTGGGTCGACCAGGACGCCTCGCCGGCCTCCGCCCAGCTCCGTGCCGCCTTCGCCGCGGCGCCGAACGTGAAGCTCGTCGACACGACCCAGGAGGCCGGCATCGAGGCGATGAAGACCGGCGAGAACTCCGGGGTCATCGTCGTGCCCAAGGGGTATGCCGCGGTGGCGTCGAGCGCCGGCCTGGACCCGACCCAGCAGACCACGATCGCGTACTACATCGACCCGAGCCAGCAGACGACGGCCGGGACGATGACCTCCTACGTCAACGGCGTGCTGGCCCAGGTGAACCTGGGCGGTCGTCCCGTGGCGATCGTCAGCAGCCCTCGGCCCATCCAGACCGAGCGTCTGAACGCGGTCTCCTACCTCGTCCCGAGCATCCTCGGGATGGCGCTCATGCAGACCGGGATCTTCGCCGCGATCCCGATCGTGGCCGACCGCCAGAAGCTCATCCTCAAACGGCTCGCGGCGACCCCGCTCCGACGCTGGCAGCTCATCGGCTCGAACGTCATCATGCGGATGCTGATCGCGCTCGTGCAGTTCGTCCTCATCGTCGGGGTCGGGGTCCTGGCCTTCGACGTCCAGATCGTCGGGTCGCTGATCGGGATGGCCGCGCTGGCGATCCTGGGTTCGCTGGCCTTCACCGCGACCGGCTATGTCATCGCCACGCTGGCCAAGACCGAGGATGCGGCGAACGGGATGACCAGCGCGGTCCAGTTCCCGATGATGTTCCTCTCGGGCACGTTCTTCCCGATCGCGCTCATGCCCCAGGCGCTCCAGACCGTCGCCCGGTTCCTGCCCCTGACCTATCTCTCGGACGCCCTGCGCCAGGTGATGGTCGGTGGTGTGGCCTACGCTCCGCTGTGGGTCTGCGTCACGGTGCTCGCCGGTTGGACGGTGGTCTGCTTCGGGTTCGCGGCGAGGCGGTTCGAGTGGCAGTAGTCCCATCGGGGACGAGCCGGGCGGCGACGGCGGTCGCCGCCGACGGCGATCGGGCTACCAGCGCTCCTCGTGGACCATCGCCGCCAGCGGTCGCCGACCATCGGCACGAGGCGGCCCGCTGAGCTTCGAGGGATCGGCCGGATAGCCGAACGAGAGGATGTACTCGCAGTGCCGGTCCGTCGGGTAGCCGAGGATGGCCCGGCAGCGGTCCGTCTCGTAGACGGTCGCCGGGACGCTGCCGATCCCGAGCTCCCAGGCGACGAGCATCATGTTCGCAGCGACCTGACCCAGGTCGAACATGATCGAAAGCGGCGCGTCGGCCGTCGTCGGGTCCGGGGTGACCAGGGCGATCCCCACCGCCGCGTCGGCGAGATGACCGGCCCATGGTCCGACTCCGGCGAGCTCCCCGAGGCGGTCCCGGTCGCGGACCACGATGAACTCCCAGCGCTGGAGGTTCTTGGAGCTGCCCGCATGACGGCCGGCGTCGAGGATCCGCCCGAGGTCGGCCTCAGCCAGTGGCTCCGGGGCGAACCGTCGGATCGCCCGCTTCGCCCGGACGGCCTCCCAGGCCGTCACGGCTCACGCGATGACCGGCCGACCATCGCCAGGGCCGGCGAGACGGCCCGGTCGCCGACCAGTGGCTCCTCCGGCTCGGGCAGGCGGCGGGCGTCGGCCGCCGCGGCGGCCTCCCCGGCGGCCTCCGGGGCGAGCGGTCCGCCGAGGGCGCGGGAGAGGAAGGTCGCCACCCGTCGCCGGAAATCGGGGTCCTCGTACAGCCAGCTGTGACCGCCCTCGTCGCCGATGAGGAGCTCGACCGGGGCGGGACGTTCCGCGGTCCGGCGCGCATCGAGGGCGGCGCCGGCGATCCGCCGGGCGTGAGCGACGGGCATGATCTGATCCGTCCGGCCGTGCGCCACGAGGAGCGGTCCCTCGTAGCGGACCACCGCGTGGCGGGCACTGATCTCGCGCAGGACGTGGCCGCGCGGACGGACGTAGACCCGGGTCGTCAGCCACGCGAGCGGCTGGGCGACGGGTCCGGGGAAGGGGAGCCGGGCGAGCCGGAACGTCTGGCGGACCATCTCGCGCGGGTCGGCCGGCGCCGAGACGCTGACGACCGCGGCGACCCGCGGATCGGCCGCGGCCGCGAGGATCGCGCCGACCCCACCGATCGAGTGGCCGAGGATGGCCCCGATCGTCACCTCGGGTCGGGCGAGGAGCGCCTCGAAGCCGGCGACGGCGTCGGCCCCGAACTCCCCGGCGCTGAGCGGCAGCTCCTCGGCCGGGTTCGCGCCGTTGCCCCGGACGTCGAAGGTCAGACAGTGGAACCCCGCGGCATGGAGGAAGACGGCGTTGGGCAGGGTCCGGTCGCGGGCCGAGTCCCAGCCGTGGACGAGGAGGACGCCCGGTCCCGGGACGCCGTCGTTCGCCGGGATGAACCAGGCCGGCAGCTCGCCCGAATCCGAGGCGACGACCGTCTCCTCGAACGGCAGGCCGAGGTCGGCCGGGGTGAACCGTGGCGGGCGCCGGCGCGGGAACCCGGCCCGCTCCCGGTACACGTGCGCGAAGCGCATCGCCGCGGCCGCCGCGGCCGCCGTCAGGCCGAGGACGATGCTCGTTCGTCGGAGGGTCGACATGACGCAAGGGGACGACAGGCGGCCGGCCCTGTCAAGCGACCCCCGGTAGACTCGGATCGTGACGCGACGCGATCCCTACCAGGTCCTCGGCGTGGAGCCCGGATCGTCGACCGCCCGGGTCAAGGCCGCCTGGCGACGGCTGGCCCGGGAGCACCATCCGGACCTCACCGGCGGGGATGCCGTGGCCGCCCGGGCGGCCACGCGCCGGATGGCCGAGATCAACACCGCCTACGAGACGCTCGTCTCCCGCCGCGGACCGGTCGAAGGCGCGTCCGGCGATGCCGCGACGAGACGGAGGGGCGGCCCGCCGGCGGCGCGACCCACCCGCCCGGTGACGGCCCGTCTGGACACGACCGACGTGCTCCGGCCGCGCAACGCGACCACCACTCGACGGGAGGGCGGAGGGGTCCACCCGCTGCCGGGACAGCCACCGGTCCGGGCACGGGTCGGCGACACGGGGCCGCGCCGGGCGTCCGACCCGAACGGGCCGCTCGTCCGGTCGAGGGTCCGGCGGTTCCGGCCACCGGTCGCACCCTCGCTCGGGGTGGCGAACGCCACGATGCTGGGCTTCGGCAAGTTCCACGGCCATACCCTGGGCGAGGTCGCGGCGTTCGAGCCGTCCTACATCGACTGGCTGGCGACCACCGTCCTGCGCGACCCGGACCTGGTCACCGCCGCACGGGTCGTGCGCGACGATCTCGACGTCCGCGGGATCGTCCGCCGGTCCCGTCCGTCGCGGGTCCCGCCGGGTCCGCCGATCGACTGATCCGGCGAGCGCGGTCGGCGACGACGTCCGGCCCACCCCGCGCCCTGGCCGGGGCGCCCGGGTGGGCCGGACAAGACGATCGCCCCCGGTGCCCTCGGGGGCGATCGTTCGGAAGATCGGGATGGAGGCGGCGGCCCGATGTCCGGGCCGCCGGCCGCATGAAGGCTGATAAGGCCTGCCGTCGCTCCGAGACCCGGGCCTGCCGGCCGATGACTCATGGTTGCTCGGCTCGTGATCGGGGGTCGCCGGCCCTTGGTTGACCGCCCCTGGCTCTCGCCCTGGATGGTCCTGGACGTTGAGGTCCTGCGCTTCCCCGGTCCGTGACCGACGCCCCAGGTACGTTCCCGTGGCTCGCTCGACGGCGTGGCTCGAAGGTACGCGAGGTCGGGCCGAGGGGGAATAGCCGACTCGTTCGCGGACCGGGCGGCGATGGTCGGGCGCGTCGGCGCACCATTCCGGGACGCGGGTACCAGGTGCGTCGGGGCACCGGCTGGGGAGCCGCCCGGCGCGGACGGCGGACCCGCGGTAGATTCCCCGGCGATGATCCCTCGTCGTCTCGTCGCCCTGGTCGCGGCCGCCCTGATCGGCTCGGCCGGCTGCGCCGGCGCGGCGGCACCCGCATCCTTCGACCCATCGGCGCCGTGCGCCGGCGCCGACGAGCAGCGGATGGCCGGCGCCTTCCCCGAGCTCGAGGGGACGATCCCGGCATCGATCGCGGGGGTCTCGCCGAGCGCCCTCGAATCGGGCCGCTACTGCTCGAAGACCTCGCTCGGGGCGCTGGCCGAGACCGGCATCGCCGAGGCCCGCTTCGGAGCCGGGACCTGGGACCACGGCGGCGGCAAGGGGGTCAGCCTGGTGACCTTCGAGGCCGACGGCCTGACCGCGAAGGCGATGTACGACTCGTACCTCGCGGGGGCGCGGGCGGATACCGCGCACGTCCACGACATCGTCGAGAAGGACCTCACGGTCGGCGACCTGGCCGGGTATCGCCTCGACTTCCTCAACGGCGAGTCCTTCCAGCGGATCCTGGTCTGGCCCGGCCCCCGCGACGGCCAGGTCCGGGTCGTCCTCGCGGCGGACCTCACCGACGCGGAGATCCAGGCCGCGGTCGACGCCTTCCGCTGACCGCCCGGTCGGCCGGGGACCCCCGTGCTATCGTCGCCGCCATGACCTGGTCGGCCCGTCGCCGTGCCTGGGAGGCGAGGCGCCTCGAGCCCGCGACCGACCGCGCGCCCGAGCGCCGGGAGCGCTTCAGCACGATCAGCGACGTCGAGGTGGAACGCCTCTACGGCCCGTGGTCGTGGGCGGATGGGTCCCCCGGCCGACCGATGGGCGGTGGCGGTCCGACCGAGGTCGACCACCTCGGCCGTCCGCTCGCGACCGGCCGCTGGGACGACTTCGACCCCCTCCGCGACGTCGGCTTCCCGGGCGAGCCGCCGTTCACCCGGGGGATCCACCCGAGCGGCTACCGGTCGCGTCTGTGGACGATGCGGATGTTCGCCGGCTTCGGGGCGGCGGAGGACACCAACGCCCGGTTCAAGCAGCTCCTCGCCGCCGGTCAGACCGGGCTCTCGATCGCCTACGACATGCCGACCCTCTACGGCTACGACACCGACGACCCCGAGGCCGAGGGCGAGTTCGGGACGTGCGGGGTCGCGGTCAGCAGCCTCGCCGACATGGAGGTCCTCCTCGACGGCCTGCCGCTCGACCGGATCAGTACGTCGATGACGATCAACTCGCCCGCGGCCCCGATCTGGGCGATGTACATCGCGGCGGCGGAGCGCCGGGGCGTTCCTCGGGCCGCCCTGGAGGGGACGATCCAGAACGACATCCTCAAGGAGTTCGTGGCCCAGAAGGAGTTCCTCTTCCCGCCCGGTCCGTCGATGCGCCTGGTCACCGATACGATCGAGTACGGGACCCGGGAGCTGCCCCGCTGGAACACGATCTCGATCAGTGGCTACCACATCCGGGAGGCCGGCTCGACGGCCGTCCAGGAGCTCGCCTTCACGCTCGCCGACGGGATGGCCTACACCGAGGCCGCCCTGGCCCGGGGCCTGCGGGTCGACGACTTCGCGCCGCGGCTGAGCTTCTTCTTCAACAGCCACAGCGACTTCTTCGAGGAGATCGCCAAGTTCCGGGCCGCTCGGCGGATCTGGTGGAAGCTCATGACCGAGCGCTACCGGGCCGAGAACGAGCGGTCCACCTGGCTGCGCTTCCACACCCAGACCGCCGGGGTCAGCCTGACCGCCCAGCAGCCGCTCAACAACCTGACCCGGGTGGCGATCCAGGCCCTGGCGGCGGTGCTCGGGGGGACCCAGTCGCTCCACACCGACGCCTACGACGAGGCCTGGGCGGTCCCCTCGGCCGAGGCGGCCCTCCTCGCCCTCCGCCAGCAGCAGGTCATCGCCGACGAGACCGGCGTCGCCGACACGATCGATCCGCTCGGCGGCTCGTGGTTCGTGGAGGCCCTCACGAACGAGACCGAGCGGGCGGTCTGGCGCTATCTCGACGAGATCGACCGGCGGGGCGGGATGGTGGCGGCGATCGCGGAGGGCTATCCCCAGCGCGAGATCGCCGACGCGGCCTATCGCTACCAGCGCGAGTTCGACGCCGGCGAGCGGATCGTGATCGGGGTGAACCGCCACGCGGATCCCGACGAGGCGCTGGCGATCCCCCTGCTCCAGGTCTCGGACGCCTCGCTGCGGACCCAGCTGGCCCGCCTCGAACGGACCCGGCGGGAGCGCGACGGCGTCGCCGTCGAGGCGGCCCTGACCCGCCTGCGCGACCTGGCCGCCCGACCCGAGTCGTCCGAGACGAACCTGATGCCCGCCCTCATCGCCTGTGCCGCCGCCTATGCCACGCTGGGCGAGATCTGCGGGGTCTTCCGGGCGGTCTTCGGCGAGTACCGCGAGCCGGTCGCGGTCTGATCGAGGCCGGCGCGCGGGTCAGCCGACCTGTCGACCGCGCGCTCGGGCGAAGGTCGCCGCCGCCGCCAGCGAGATCCCCGCCCAGTCCGGTCGGGCCGCGGCGATCGACGCCGGATCCTCGGCCACCCGGCCGCCGATCATGACCGTCAGGGGCGGGTCGACCGACCGTGCGGCGCGGGCCGCCGCCACCGTCGCGACGACCGTGTCCGCCCGTCCGGGATCGGACGCACCGACGGCGACGAGGACCGCCTCGTTGCTGCCGATGAACCGGGCGAGGTCCTCGGCCGGGACGTCGGCGCCGAGGTTCGCCACCGTCCAGCCCGCCTCCTGGAGCACGTGGTCGAGGCAGACCAGGGCGATCACGTGGCGCTCGCCGGCGACCCCGGCGAGGACCGCCAGCGGTCCGACCCGCCCCTCGGGTCCGAGGTGGGGCCGGACCCGCTCAAGGGCGCGCAGCAGGGTCTGGCTGGCGAGATGCTCGTCGGCGACCGACCAGCGGCCGTCCACCCAGCCGTCGCCGACGATCCGCATCGCCTCGCGGACGATCCCGTCGTAGACCTCGGGGCGCGATCGCTCGGCCATGGCGTCGCGGATCACCCAGGCGGCCAGCTCGTCGTCGCCGTCGACGAGCAGTCCCGCCAGGAGCTCCGGTGAGAGCGTGGCCGGGTGCGGCCGTCCGGCCTCGGCCGGGTCGACCGGCGGAAGATCCAGCCGGGGCTCGTCGCTCATGGGCGGAATCTAGCACCGAGCGTCGGGGTACCATCGCCTTTCCGAGCCGACAGGAGTCCCCGATGTACCTTGACGCCCTTTCGTTCCTCGAGGACGAGCGCGACGGCTGGCGACCGTACGAAGTCCTGGCCGAGCTGTCCGACCTTGAGCTCGCCACGCCGCTCGAGGCGGCCCACGGGTGGTCTGGGCGGGACCTCATGTCCCACCTGGCGGCCTGGCTCGAGCTCGGTCTCGAGGTGGCCCGGGAGCTGGCGCTGGGCGAGATCAGCCCGGCCAAGGTCGCCGCCGACGTCGACTGGGACGCCCGTGGCGACGAGATCAACGAGGAGATCCGGGTCGCCTGGCTGGCCCTCCCGATGGACGAGGTCAGGACGCGCTTCCGGACGGTGCCCGGCGAGCTCCGCGGCTACCTCACCGTCGTGCCCGAGACCCGCTGGCTGAAGAACGCCGAGTACGAGGAGTTCTTCCTGACCGAGACGATCGACCACTACGAGTCCCACCTCGACGACCTTGCCGCGGTCCTGGCGGCGGCCGGTCGCGGGTGAGCCTGACCCTGGCCGAGGCGCTCGCCGCCGCGGCCGGCGACCTGACCGGGATCGTCCGGCGCGAGACGGCCGAGGGTGCCGTCGAGTACCGGCTGGGCGAGACCACCTTCGCGGTCGTGGAAGCCGATGGGGCGGGGGCGTCGTTCCGACTCTCCCCGGTCGTCGCCGACGCGGCGCTCCGGACGCCCGACACGGACCGGTCGCTGCGAGGTCGTGGCTGGGTCACCCTCGCCCCACCGATCGTTGACGGTCATGCCCTGGACCGGGCGACGGCCTGGCTGGTCAGCGCCTGGCGGGTCGCCGGAGGCGGAGCCTAGGTCGTCCTCGGGGGTCGGACAGCAGGAGACCCCGGGTGGATCCGGGGTCTCGGTGCGGCGATCGACGGACGCGCCGCCGGGCGATCAGGCCTGGGGCTCGGCGACCGGCGCCTTGGCGAACTCGGCCAGGCCGAACTGCGCCTCGAGCTGCTCCATCGGCCGGAAGCCCACCACGCCCTGGGGCTGGGCGCCCGGCTTGAAGAAGGCGATCGTCGGGATGCTCATGATGTTGAAGGCCCGCGAGAGGCCGGGGTTCGCGTCGACGTCCACCTTGACGACGTCGACCTTGCCGTCGTATTTCGCGGCGATCTTCTCCATCTCCGGCGCGACCATCTTGCACGGTCCGCACCAGGCCGCCCAGAAGTCGACCACGACCGGACGCTCGTTCTTGAGGACGGCCTCCTCGAAGGTGGCGTCGGTGACTGCCTTGATCTCGGCCATCGGGCCCGGATCCTTTCTCCCGCATCGTGCGGGACCACGAACGCTCGGCAGCTCGGCCGCCGCTCGTCTCGCCCTACCGGGCGATCGTCTGGATGAGTCGGTAGGCCTCGATGACCCGAGGGTCGCTGAGGCGATAGTAGACGGTGCTGCCCTCGCGCCGGGTCGTCACGAGCCCGGCCGAACGGAGCACCGCGAGGTGCTGGCTCATGTTGGGGACCTGGCACCCGACCCTGGTCGAGAGGTCGCCGACCGAGAGCTCGCCACGGGCGAGCGACTCGAGGACGCACAGTCGCTTGGGGTCGGCCAGAGCTCGACCGACGGCGGCGAACCGCTGCCGATCGTCGTCGCTCGAGGTCGCCGTGCTCTCCAACATCTCCGGTAACGTATCACTGGTTGCGCAATCACGCAAGTCCCTCCGAGTGCCATCCGGACCGCGATCGCGACCTGCGATACTCCCGCGGTGACCGACCACCTCGTGTCCCTCGCCCGGATCCTCGAGGCCCGCGAGCTGGTCTCGGCCCGCCTGCGGCCGACGCCGATGCTCGGCTCGTCGACGGCCGCCCGGATCCTCGAGGCCGGAACCGGGATCCGCCTCGCGGATGGCCGGCTCCACCTGAAGGCGGAGCATCTCCAGCCGACCGGCTCGTACAAGGTCCGGGGCATGACCTGGAAGGTCGCCTCGCTCGACGCGGCCGACCGTGGGCGGGGGATCATCACCCTCTCGGCCGGGAACGCCGCCCAGGCCTACGCCTGGGCGGGCGGTCGGCTCGGGGTCCGGACGACGGTCGTCATGCCGGCCGCCGCGGTCCGTTCGAAGGTCGAGGCGTGCCTGGGCTACGGCGCCGAGGTGATCCTCCACGGCGCCCACGTCGGTGAGTCGCTCGAGCGGCTGCACCTGATCGAGCGGGAGCGGGGCCTCGTGTTCTGTCACCCCTTCGACGACCCGGAGATCATCGCCGGGCACGGCAGCCTGGGCCTGGATGTCCTCGACGACCTGCCCGACGTCGACGTGGTGGTCGCCGGGGTCGGCGGCGGCGGGATGATCTCCGGGCTGGCGGCCGCCCTCAAGGAGCGGCGGCCCTCGGTCCGGGTCTACGGTGTCGAGCCGGAGGGCTCGGACGCGATGACCCGGGCGATCGCCGTCGGGCATCCGGTGACGATCACCCCGACGAGCGTGGCCGACGGCCTGGGCGCCCCGTTCGCCGGCGAGTGGACCCTGGCCATGTGCCGACGCTACCTCGATGGGACGATCCTCATCGACGACCCGTCGATCCTGGCCGGCGTCCGGTTCGGCGTGGAGCGGATGAAGCAGGTCCTCGAGCCGGCCGGCGCGGCAGCGCTGGCGGCGGTCCTCTTCGGCCGGGTCCCGATCCGCGACGGGGAGCGGGTCTGCGTCATCGGATCCGGAGGGAACGTCGCGGTCGATCGGCTCGGCGAGCTGCTCGAGATGGCGGCGCCGCTGGCCGCGCTGGCGGGCTGATGGAGCCGGCGACGCCCGTCGCCGCCACGCATCCGGCGCCGGTCTGGCCGCGTGTCGGGGCGGTCCTGTCCGGTGCCTTCGACCTGCTGACCGAGACCCGGCTGCGGATCCGGGACGGAGCCCTCTACATCGGGGCGCTCGGTCTCGTGGTCCTCGGTCCGGTGGCCGTGGCCTCGATCGCGGAGATCCCCCGGCTCACGGTCTCGGGTTCCGGCCGGCTGACCGGCCCCGGGCCGTCGGGTGCCCTCGTCATGGCCTGGGCGATCGCGGTCGCCGGCGCGATCGCCGTCGGGATCGAGGCCCAGGTCGTGGCGATCTCGATCCTCGGTGGCGCCCGGGTCGGCCGCCCGATGTCGCTCTGGGAGGCCCTGCGACGCTCGCGCTCGATCTTCTGGCGGGCCTTCTGGGCGATCGTGGCGGTCGGCTTCGTGACCGGGATCGTCACGTCGCTCGTCACCTTCGGGACGGGCCTGCTGTTCGGCTCCGCCACCGACGCGGCTTCGGTGAGCGCGAACCTTCTCGCCGGCGTGATCGTGGCGCCGCTCGTCTACGTTCCGGTCGGGATCGTCCTGGGGGACGTCGGCGCCGGCGAGGCGATCCGACGGTCCGTGCGCCTGGCGCGGGCACGCTTCCGCCTCGCCCTGATGACCTCGATCTTCGCGGTCGTGACCCAGTACATCCTGATCATGGCGGCCCTCGCCGGGCTCGATCTCGCGGTCCGACTGCTCGAGCCGCTGCGCGGTCAGCTCGAGCGGCTCGACCCGAGCAGTCTCGGCGGACTGCTCGTCGCCGGGGTGGGCGTCCTCATCGCCCTCTTCGCCTACTGGACCCTGAGCTTCACGATCCTCGCCCTGACGGCCGCGCCGCAGGTCGTGGCGTTCCTCGGGCTCACCGGGTACTCGGGCGGGCTCGACCGGTCACGCGATGACGCCGTGGCGGGTTCCCGACCCGCGAGGCCCGGCCCGGTCAGCCGACCGATGGCCCTCGGCGCCGCCGTCGCCGCGATCCTCTCCCTGGTCGCGATCGCCGGGGCCGTCCACTGACCGCGGGTCAGTCGAGACCGAGCTCTTCGAGGCGGTCGTCGTCGATCCCGAGGTGGTGGGCGAGCTCGTGGATGACGGTGATCCGGACCTCCTCGGCGAGGTCGTCGGGATCCGGGAAGTCCTCCTCGAGCGGGAGCCGGAAGAGGCTGATCCGGTTCGGGAACGGGACGCCGTCGGCACCCCACTCGGTCCGCGGCGTGCCCTCGTAGAGCCCGTAGAGCTCGTCGGCCGGGTCGTCCCCGGCAACGTCCGCGATCGCGAGCTGGTCGGCCGTCGCCTCGTCCTCGATCACGATGGCCACCTCGGCGAGGGCCGCCCGGAACGGCGCCGGGATGCCGTCCAGGGCGCGCTCGACGAGCCGTTCGAAGCGATCGGCGTCGGTGGTGGCCCGGCGGTAGGCGGTCCGCGACCCGCGGCGGCGTTTGACCATGGCGAACGTATCCTAGGCCGATGGACCCGAACCGCGACGACACGGCGGAACCCGCCGGCTACGTGGTCGAGGTCGCCCCCGGGGAACGGATCCACTTCCTCGACTGGGGCGGGCCGGCCGATCGGGACGGGGTCCTCCTCGTCCATGGCCTGTCGTCCACGGCCTGGAGCTGGACCGCGGTCGCTCGCCGGCTGCGTCGGGACCGCCCGACGGTCGCGCTCGACCTGCGCGGGCACGGATCGTCCGATGCGCCGACGGAGCCCTACGGGTCGGCCACGCTCGCGGCCGATGTCGTGGCGGCCGCCGAGGGCTCGGGGCTCCTGGGACCGGTCGCGGACGGCGATCCGGGAACGGCGGGCCGCCGGGTCGTGCTCGCCGGCCACGGCTACGGGGGCATCGTCGCGGCGTGGGCCGCCGTCGAGCTTGGTGTCCGCTGCGGTGGTCTCGTCCTCGTCGACGGCGGCTGGCAGGACCTCGCGATGGAGACCGGCCTGACCCCGGGCGAGTTCCTCCGCGACCTTGCCGAGCCGCCCGAGATCCTCCGATCGATGGACGCTGTTCCTGGCCGATCGTCGGGCCTGGGACCCGGCGAGCTGGAGCGCGGACGAGGAACGTGCCGCGCGGGCCACGGTCGTCGAGGTCCCGGCGGGTCACCTCGTCCCGGCGATCCGCCCGCACGCGCTCGAGCGCTCGATCGTGGCGATGTTCGGATACCGACCGACGGCGGTCCTCGGGCGTCTCGACCTGCCGATCGCGGCGGTCGTCGCCGTGGAGGACGAGGACCGGGCGAAGTCGGCGGCGCTGGCCGAGCTCGACGCGGTCCGGCGGGCCGGCGGGCTGCGACCGGTCGAGGTCGTCCGGTTCCCGGCCGACGGTCACAACCTGCTCCGCTACCGGCCCGGGGAGCTGGCCGCGATCATCCGGGGCCTCGCCAGCGGGTAGCATCGTGCCGCCGTCCGGCGACCATCGCCGCGCTATCGAGGAGGACCGCATGCGCGTCGTCTACACATCCGTCCACCTCGAGCACGACATCGTCAGTGAGACGGTCCTGGGCGTGCCGATCCCGGCGAACGAGGTGGCCGAGCGAGTCGAGCTCATCCGGGGCGCCCTCGAGGCCGACGGCGGCTTCGAGCTGGTCGGGCCGACCGATCACGGCCTCGAGCCGATCCTGGCGGTCCACGATCCGGGGCTCGTCCGCTTCCTCGAGGAGGCCTGGTCGGCCTACCGCCGGGACGGCGGGCGATCGGCGGCGCTCATCCCGGAGATGTTCGCGGTGACCGCGCTGTTCGAGGGGATCGGCTCAGGCGACGGGCGGATCGACGGACCCGGCCGGCCCGTCCGGGAGCCGATGGCGGCCGGTGGGCGCGCCGCCCGTTGGGCCCTCGACACCTCGACCCCGATCGTCCCCGGGACCTACCGCGCCGCCCGGGGCGCGGTCGACGTGGCGCTCAGCGCCGCCGACCTCGTCCTCGACGGCGGGGAGACGGCCGCCTACGGCCTCTGCCGTCCGCCGGGACATCATGCCGCCCGGGCGATGTACGGGGGCTACTGCTTCTTCAACAACGCCGCGATCGCGGCGGAGTCGATCGTCGCGCGGACCGGCGAGCCGGTGGCGATCCTCGACCTCGACTACCACCACGGCAACGGCACGCAGCAGATCTTCTGGCGGCGCGGCGATGTCCTGTACGTCTCGATCCACGCCGACCCGCAGCGCCAGTACCCGTACTTCCTCGGCCATGCCGACGAGTCCGGGGAAGGTCCCGGGTCGGGCGCGAACCTGAATCTCCCGCTCGAGGCCGGTGTCGACGACGCTCGCTACCTGGCCGTCCTCGACCGGGCCCTCGAGGCCATCGAGCGCACGCGGGGCTCGGTCGTCGTCGTCTCGCTCGGGTTCGACACCTACGGCCAGGACCCGATCTGCGACTTCGCCCTGACGACCTCGGTCTACCACGAGGTCGGGCGACGGGTGGCGGCGCTCGGCCGGCGCCTCGTGATCCTCCAGGAGGGCGGCTATCACCGGCCGACCCTGGGCGAGAACGCCCGGACCTGGCTCCGCGGGGCCGAGGGCCGGTCGCTCGACCTCGTGCCGGCGGCCGGCTGGGGCCCGGGCGGCGCGCGCGGCTGACCACGGGGTCGGCGGCCGGACGCGGCACGGTGGAGCGTCTCGTCCCGCGGCCGCGCCCGAGCGGCGGCGGGCCCCACCCGCGCTACCATCGCCGTCACGGAAGGAGCGTCATGACCCAGCTGCCCGAGCACGTCCAGCGGATCGTCGCCGAGATCGAGACCGAGATCGGCGAGGAGCCGTCCACGGCGATCGAGGGCGCGTCGCTCCGCGTCCCGGCCGAGAACGGGCGGGTGGAGGCGGCCGTCCGCGAGATCCTCGTCGAGATCGGCGAGGACCCCGATCGGGCGGGTCTGCTCGGCACCCCGGGCCGGGTCCACCGGATGTACACCGAGCTGACCGCGGGCTACCACGTCGACCCGGCCCGCCTCGTCAACGGGGCGATCTTCGACGTGGCCTACTCGGAGATGGTGGTCGTCAAGGACATCCCCTTCTACTCCTTGTGCGAGCACCACCTCCTGCCCTTCTTCGGGGCCGCCGCCGTCGCCTACATCCCGAAGGGCCGGGTCCTGGGCCTCTCCAAGATCCCCCGGATCGTCGAGATGTACGCCCGGCGGCTCCAGGTCCAGGAGCGTCTGACCCAGCAGATCGCCGACTTCCTCCAGGACAACCTCGAGCCGCAGGGGGTCGGCGTGGTCCTCGAGGCCACCCACCTGTGCGCTTCGATGCGCGGCGTCCGCAAGCCCGGGACGGTCATGACCACGAGCGCCGTCCTCGGCCTCTTCCGATCCCGCGACAAGACCCGGGCGGAGTTCCTGGCCCACCTCGAGCGGCGGCCGCCGGGCGCCTGATCCCCCGCGCCCCCTCGGCAGACGGGTCCGGGTCGACGGTGCCGACGGACGATTCTGAGTGGTGCGGAGACGCACCGTCCTGGACCCCCCGGGGTTGCTCGACCGACCGAGGGATGCGACCCTAGAGCCTTCCGGGACGATGACGCGCCGGAGACCGGGCCGCCGGACGCGTCCGACCACCCTCCCGTCGGCCCGACGTGCACTGGAGGGCTCCTGATGCCCCATCGCTCCACCAGGCCGATCCTGATCGCCGGCGCCGCCGTCATCCTCGCCTCGGCGAGCATCGCCGCGCCGGTCTCGGCTCACGCTCCATCGGGCCCACACGTCAGGGTCGTCGCCCACGGCCTCGACAACCCGCGCGGGATCACCGTCGGTCGTGACGGTCGCGTCCTCGTGGCGGTCGCCGGCAAGGGCGGCTCGGGCACCGACGGTTACGGAACCAGCGGCAAGATCGTCGAGATCAGCCGGGGTCACACCCGGACGCTGGTCGGCGGCCTGCCGTCGATGATCTCCGACGAGGGCGAGGTGACCGGACCGGTCAACGTCGCGCTCACCGGTGAGGGCAACGCCTTCGCCCTGATCGGCGGCGGTCCCCAGGACGTCAACAAGCGGTTCGGGACCGTCATGCGTCTCCGACCTCGACCGGGACGGGTCTACGCGAACATCGCGGCCTACCAGAAGACCGACCCCGACCTGACCGACCTCGACCAGCCCCCGAACCCGACCGACTCGAACCCCTACGGGATCGCCTCGATCGGCAACGGTCGGGTCCTCGTCACCGATGCCGGGGGGAACGACCTCCTGCTGGTGAAGGGCAACCGTCGCATCGCGACGATCGCCCGGTTCCCGAACGAGGTCGTCAGCACCGCGTCCCTGCCGCCGGTCCCGCCGTTCAACGCGCTCCCGTCGGCGGTCCCGGCGGAAGCCGTGCCGACGACGGTCGCCGTCGGACCGGACGGGTACTACTACGTCGGTGAGCTCAAGGGCTTCCCGTTCACCCCGGGCACCTCGCGGATCTGGCGGGTCGCGCCGTGGGCGCGGAACGTCACCTGCGACCCGACCGCGACGAGCGGTCCGTGCACCCTGTTCATGGACGGCTTCACCTCGATCACCGGGCTGGCCTTCGGTCGCGACGGCAGCCTGTACGTCGTCGAGATGGTCAAGAGCGGCGTCTTCAACTTCTTCAGCGGGACCGACACCGTCGGCGCGCTGTGGAAGGTCAGGCACGGCGTCAAGACCGAGCTCGTGCCCGGTCGGCTCACCCTGCCGGGTGACGTGGCGGTCGCCCGCGACGGGGCGATCTACGTCACGAACAAGAGCGTCTCGGTCGGCGGCGGCGAGGTCCTCAAGATCACTCGCTGATCCGAGCGCGCGAGGTCGGCGGCCGGGCGATCGGTCCGGTCGCCGACCTGATCCTTCGCATCCGACTCGCGTCTGAGCGGCCCATCCCCCAGGTGGGCCGCTCAGCGCGTCTCACCGCCGCATCCGACGGCGCTACCATGAGGCCATGACCGAACGACCGATCAAGGTCCTCATCGCCAAGCCCGGGCTCGACGGGCACGACCGGGGCGCGAAGGTCCTCGCCCGGGGTCTCCGCGACGAGGGCTTCGAGGTCGTCTACACCGGCCTGCGCCAGACTCCGGAGATGATCGCGACGGCCGCTCTCCAGGAGGATGTCGACGTGGTCGGCCTGTCGATCCTGTCGGGCGCCCACATGACCCTGCTGCCGCGGATCTGCGAGCTGCTCCGCACCGCGGGTCTCGAGGACACCCTCGTCACCGCGGGCGGGATCATCCCCGACGATGACGTGCCCGCCCTCAAGGCGGCCGGGGTCTCGGCGGTCTTCGGCCCGGGCACGACGATCGGCGAGGTCGCCACGTTCCTGCGCGCGAACGTCCGTCCCCGCGACTAGGGTGGGGGCGGCGGATCGACCGGTGGACGACGGGCCCGGCCCCGCTGCGGACGGCGAGGCGGCAGCCGCCTCCTCGCCGGTCGCCCGTGCGGCGGCGCTGGCCGAAGCGGCGCTCGGTGGCGACCGTCGGGCGCTCGCCCGGCTCCTGACCGCGATCGAGAACCGGACCCCGGTCGCCGAAGCCGCGCTCCGGACGCTCTACCCGACGGCCGGCCGGGCTCATCTCGTGGGGATCACCGGGCCGCCCGGCGCCGGGAAATCGACCCTGGTCGCCGCCCTCATCGCCGAGGTCCGCAAGGCTGGCCGGCCGGTGGCCGTCGTCGCGGTCGATCCGTCGAGTCCCATCACCGGCGGGGCGATCCTCGGCGACCGGGTCCGGATGCAGGCCTACGCCGGCGACCGCGACGTCTTCATCCGATCGATGGCCGCCCGCGGCCACGCCGGTGGCCTCGCCTCCACGACCGGGGCCGCCTGCGCGATCCTCGACGCGGTCGGCTTCGATCTCATCTTCGTCGAGACCGTCGGGACCGGTCAGAGCGAGGTCGAGGTGGCTTCGTCGGCCGACACCACTGTCGTGCTGGAGGCGCCCGAGATGGGTGATGAGGTCCAGGCCATCAAAGCTGGGCTCCTGGAGGTGGCCGACCTCGTGGTCGTCAACAAGGGCGACCGCCCTGGTGCCCAGCGGACCGCCGCCCAGCTGCGGGCGATGCTCGTCGCGGCGCCGGTGGCGGCCGCCGACCCGGGGACCGCGGGCGGCCCTCCCGAGCGGCCCCGCCCGAAGCGGCCGGAGGTTCTCGTCACCACCGCCGCGACCGGGGCCGGGGTGCCCGAGCTCCTGGCCGCCCTCGACCGGCACCGCTCGACCGTCCGCGGCGCGGACGGCGGGTCCCGCGGCTCGTCGGCCCGGCTGACCCGGGCCGACGCCCAGGTCCGGGCGATCCTGGCCGAGCGGGTGGCCGACCGGCTGCGCAGCCCCCGGCTCGCGGTCGAGGCCGGATCGACGCTGCGAGCCGTGGCCGATCACGAGCTGGACCCATTCGCCGCCGCAGATCGGCTGCTGGCGGCGATCGGGCGGGAGGAGACGCCATGACGATCGAGCGGGTCTTCGTCGCCGGGGCGGGATTGATGGGTCACGGGATCGCCCAGGTCCACGCCACGATCGGCAAGACGGTCGCCCTCTACGAGCCCCAGCTCGCCCGAGCGATCGCAGGGCGGGAGCGGATCGCGGCCAACCTGGACCGGTCCGTCGCCAAGGGCCGGCTCGACGGCTCGGAGCGCGACGCGATCCTGGCCCGGATCCGGGCGACCGACGACCTGGCCGCCGCGGTCGACGCCGATCTCGTCGTCGAGGCGGTCTTCGAGGACCTCGACGTGAAGACGGCGCTCTGGAGCCTGCTCGACGAGCAGGCTGGGCCGGATTGCATCTTCGCCACGAACACAAGCTCGATCTCGATCGACCGTCTGGCCGGGGCGCTGGTCCCCGCCCGGCGCGCTCGCTTCGTCGGGATGCACTTCTTCAGCCCCGTCCCGGTCATGCCCCTCGTCGAGCTCATCCGCGGCGCCGCCACCGACGACGCCACCGAGACCGCGATCCGAACGCTCTCGGCCGACCTGGGCAAGCGGGTCATCGTCAGCGCGGACCGACCGGGCTTCCTGGTGAACCGGATCCTCATGCCCTTCCTGGCCGAGGCGATGCGGACGTTCGAGGAGGGGACCGGGACCGCCGAGGACATCGACACCGGGGCGAAGGTGGGTCTCAACCACCCGATGGGACCGCTCGAGCTGGCCGACTTCATCGGCCTCGATGTCTGTCTCGGGATCATGCGGGTGCTCCACGAGGGCCTCGGCGGGGAGCAGTTCCGGCCGCCGGCCGTGCTCGAGGAGCTGGTCGCCGCCGGTCATCTCGGCCAGAAGACGGGCCGGGGGTTCCACGTCTATCCCCGGGACCCGGCCCGATGAGATGGCCGCTCACCGAGGAGGAGCGGCTGCTCCAGGCGACGGCCCGAGAGTTCGCGGAGCGGGAGCTGGCTCCCGGAGCCGCGGAGCGGGACGAGGCCGAGCGCTACGACCGCTCGCTGTTCACCCGCATGGGCGAGCTTGGTCTGACCGCGGCGCCGTTCTCGGAGGCGGTCGGCGGCGCCGGGTTCAGCTACGTCGGCTGGACCCTGGCGATGGAGGAGATCGCCCGGGTGGATATGGCGGCGGCCATCGGGCTGTCGGTCCACATCCTGTCGCAGTACCCCGTCGTCACCTGGGGCACCGACGAGCAGCGGGCCCGCTGGCTGCCGGCGATGCAGGCCGGCGAGATCCTCGGCGGGTTCGGCCTGACCGAGCCGACGGCCGGCTCCGACGCCGCCGCCCTGCGCACCCGGGCCACCCGCCACGGACCCTCGGGCGCCGAGCTCCCCGAGGCCGCGCCCGCCGATGAGGTCGAGGAGTACCGCCTGACCGGCACGAAGATCTGGATCTCGAACGCCCCCGAGGCCGAGCGTTACCTCGTCTTCGCGACCCTCGACCCGGCCCGGGGCCGCTCGGGGATCACCGCGTTCCTCGTCGAGAAGGGGATGCCGGGGTTCCGTTTCGGGGCCCACGAGAAGAAGATGGGGATCCGGTCCTGCCCGGCCGCCGAGCTCGTCTTCGATGGGGCGTCGGTCCCGGCGGCGAACCGCCTCGGCGGGGAGGGGGAGGGCTACCGGATCGCCCTGTCGGCCCTCGGCGAGGGACGGATCTCGATCGCGGCGGCCTGCGTCGGGCTGGCCCAGGCGGCGCTGGAGCGATCGGCGGCCTATCTCGGGCAACGACGAGCGTTCGGCGGACCCCTGACCGACCAGCAGGGCCTCCGGTTCATGCTCGCCGAGATGGCCCGCGACGTGGCCGCCGCCCGGGCACTGACCCGCGAGGCCGCCGCGATGAAGGACCGCGGCGAGCCGATCGCCGAGGCCTCGTCGCTCGCGAAGTGGACCGCGTCCGACGCGGCGATGCGGGTCACCACCGACGCCGTCCAGCTCTTCGGCGCGAGCGGCTACTCGCGCGAGACCGGGATCGAGCGGCTCATGCGCGACGCCAAGGGCGCCCAGATCTACGAGGGCACGAACCAGATCCACCGGCTGATCGTGGCCGACGAGCTGCTCCGCCGGGTCGGCGCCGGTTGAGCCGGTCAGGCGCCGCGCTCCTGGGTCGGCGCCGCGCCACTCCGCCGGTGCCACCACTCCGCCGGTGACGCAGGGTGTCACCCGGGTTCCGTGCCGACCGGCCATGAGGCCCACCGACCCTGACATCCGACCAGCGGGTGATCACTCGCCGACTCAGGGCCGTGGCTGCGGTCCCGCGACCCTGCCATTCGATCCGCTCATGGGCGATCGGCATGCTGGAGGGGCGCGATCGCGCCGGTCGAGGGTCGCCTGACCCGGTGCGGGGTAGCCAGACTCCGGCGAAGGTTCGCGTCGTGGACAGATGGCAGGAACGACATCGCGGCGATCACTCCGACCGGCATGACCAGCCAGGATCGAACGGCGTGACCGTCAGCCGGGAACGACGTCCGAAGGAGGGTCCGGTGGCCGGCGAGGTGGCGTCGGTTCGTCCGGCCCTCGGCGATGACCAGCCAGGCCGACACCGTCAGGGGATCCCAGCCGCGCTCGCGGGCGATCGCGCGGGCCAGGCGCCGCTTCCGGTCGAGCGACCCGATCAGCTCCTGGACGTCGACGAGCTCACTCTTCAGCTCGACGACCAGGACAGCCCGTCGATCGGAGTGCCAGGCGAGGACATCGATGACACCGCGTTCTCCGAAGATCGAGAACGACGCCTCGGGCACGACCGACCATCCAGGCAGACCGGCGAACGACCGGGCGACGCTCTCGTGAAGGGCCGAGTGCCGCGCGTTGACGAGCCTGTCGAGCTCGCCGCCACGCCACCGGGCGACGAGGTCGACCCTGATGTCGAGCGCCGCGCCGATGGCTCGCACCGAGTCGAGGGAGACGTTGGTCAGGTGGCCGCGTTCGACCCTCGAGACGGTGGACCGGCCTACGCCGGCCGCCCGACTCAGGTCCTCCTGCCGCCAGCCACGGCGGACGCGGACCGCGCGGATCGCCGAACCGACTCGCTGGTCGCTCAAGTCGCGAGCGTGTCACGGGCCTCTGCACTGGGACTCACGTGGCTGCGCGTCGGCTGTCGCCGAGGGCTGCGCGTCGGCTGTCGCCGAGGGCCGAGCGCCGAGGGCCGAGGCGGAGGCGGGCACCTCGGCCGCGACCGTCGGCCGGGTCGGCCCCGGCTGAGCCGGCTCGAGCGACCGCCGGCGTTGTAGCATCGGGTCATGCCCGACCTCCACGCCGGCCGTGACGGCCACGTCTTCATCGTCAGCGCGGCGCGCACGCCGATCGGCAAGTTCGGGGGCGCGTTCGCCGACACGCCGGCGGTCGAGCTGGGTGCGGCCGCGATCCGGGCCGCAGTCGAGCGGGCGGGCCTGCCCGAGGGGACCCCGATCGACGAGGTCCTCATGGGCCAGGTCCTCCAGGCCGGGGTCGGCCAGGCGCCGGCTCGCCAGGCGGTCCTGCGGGCCGGTCTGGCGGTCACCACGAGCGCCACGACGATCAACCGGGTGTGCGGCTCGGGTCTCAAGGCGATCATGCTCGCCGCCGCCGAGATCCGGGCCGGGGACGCCGAGGTGGCGGTGGCCGGCGGCATGGAGAACATGAACCTGGCGCCGTATCTCCTGCCGAACGCCCGGTTCGGCTACCGGCTGGGCGACGGGGTGGTCAAGGACGCGACGGTCCTCGACGGCCTGTGGTGCGCCACCGAGGACTGCCACATGGGCACCCATGCCGAACGGGTCGCCGCCCACGACGGGGTGAGCCGGGCCGACCAGGACGGCTTCGCCTACGAGAGCCACCGCCGGGCGATCGAGGCGATCGACGCGGGCCGGTTCGACGCCGAGCTCGTCCCGGTGACCGTCCGGGACGCCAAGGGCCGCGAGATCGTCGTCCGGGTGGACGAGGGCCCGCGCCGGGACACGAGCGTCGAGGCGCTGGGCAGGCTCCGGCCGGCCTTCGCCCTGCCCGAGTCGGAGGGCGGGGAGCCGCTCCCGGAGCGCTCGGTGACCGCCGGGAACGCGCCCGGGATCACCGACGGCGCGGCCGCGACCGTCGTCGCGAGCGAGCGAGCCGTCGAGTCGCTGGACCTCGAGCCGCTGGCCAGGATCGTCGGCTACGCCCAGGCGGAGGTCGAGCCGAAGTGGCTCTTCCTCGCCCCGGTCGAGGGGGTCCGCAAGCTCCTCGAGCGGATCGCCCTCCCGATCGAGGCCTTCGACCTGGTCGAGATCAACGAGGCGTTCGCCGCCCAGGTCCTGGCCGACGGCCGCCAGCTCGGGTTCGACTGGTCCAAGGTCAACGTCAACGGCGGGGCGATCGCGCTCGGCCATCCGATCGGAGCGAGCGGGGCTCGGGTCGTCGCGACGCTCCTCCACGAGCTCCGCCGACGCGGTGGGCGCTACGGCCTGGCGACCCTCTGCCTGGGCGGCGGTGGCTCCGTGGCGATGGCCTTCGAAAGGGTGTGAGATGACCGAGACCGCGATCCCGACCCCGGCCGCCCCGACGGGCGAGTCCCCGACATTCCAGATGTTCATCGCCGGTGAGTGGGTCGAGTCGGTCACGGGCCGGACGTTCGAGAGCGTGAACCCGGCCGACACCCGCGACGTCGTCGGCCGCTTCCAGGCGGGTGGCGCAGCGGACGCCGCGCAGGCGATCCGGGCGGCCGAGCTTGCGTTCCCCGGCTGGCGGGCCACCCCGGCCCCGAAGCGCGGCGAGATCCTCTACCGGTTCGGCCAGCTCATGGCCGACCACAAGGAGCGTCTCGCCCGGGCGATGACCCGCGAGATGGGCAAGGTCGTGGCCGAGGCCCGCGGCGACGTCCAGGAGGGCATCGACATCGCCTTCCTGATGGCCGGCGAGGGTCGCCGGATGTTCGGCGACACGACCCCGTCCGAGCTCCCGGACAAGTGGGCGATGAGCATCCGCCAGCCGATCGGGGTCGCCGGGATCATCACCCCCTGGAACTTCCCGATGGCCATCCCGTGCTGGAAGATGATGCCGGCGCTCGTGACCGGGAACACCGTCGTCCTCAAGCCGTCGAGCGACTCGCCGCACTGCGCCACGCTCCTGGTCGAGCTCATGGCCGAGGCCGGCTTCCCGGCCGGGACGGTCAACCTCGTGACCGGTCCGGGCGCCGAGGTCGGCGACGCGATCGTCGACAGCCCCGACGTCCCGGTCATCAGCTTCACCGGCAACACCGTGACCGGTCGGCGGATCGCCGAGCAGGCGGCCCGGCGGCTCAAGCGGGTCAGCCTGGAGCTCGGCGGCAAGAACGGGATCGTCGTCCTGGCCGACGCCGACCTCGACCTGGCGACCGACGGGATCCTGTGGTCGGCCTTCGGGACCACGGGACAGCGCTGCACGGCCTGCTCGCGGGTGATCGTCGAGGAGGCGGTCGCGGGACAGCTCCTCGAGCGCCTCGAGGCCCGGGCTCGGGCGCTCCGGCTCGGATCGGGGCTCGAGCCGACCACCGACGTCGGGCCGCTGGTCAACGCCGACGCCCTCGCCAAGGTGGCCGGCTACGTCGACATCGGCCGACGCGAGGGCGAGCTCGTGAGCGGCGGATCGGCCGCCCGTGGCGCCGGGCTGGCGCACGGCCACTTCTTCGAGCCGACGATCTTCGCCGGGGTGAAGCCGATGGACACGATCGCCCAGGAGGAGATCTTCGGGCCGGTCCTCTCGGTCATCCCGGTGCCCGACTACCCGGCCGCGGTCACCGCCCTCAACCAGACCCGCTACGGATTGTCGTCATCGATCTTCACCCGCGACGCGAACACGGCGTTCCGGGCCATGCGCGACTTCGAGACCGGGATCGTCTACGTCAACGCGGGCACGACCGGAGCCGAGACCCACCTCCCGTTCGGCGGGACGAAGCAGACCGGCAACGGCCACCGCGAGGCCGGTCACGCCGCGCTCGACACGTACACCGAGTGGAAGGCGATCTACATCGACTTCAGCGGCCGGCTCCAGCGGGCCCAGATCGACAACCAGCCCGACTGATCGAACCGATCGCCTTGATGCGCGTGACCCGATCCGCAGCGCTGCTCGCCCTCGTCATCCTCGCCTGGGGCTGCGCCGCCGCCTCGTCCGGATCGCCGGCGGCGTCCGGGCCGACACCGACGGCGACGACGGCCGCCTCGACGACCTCCGTGTCGCCGGCGCCCGCGACGGGCGAAGCGTCCGCGGCGCCGAGTCCGACGGCCACCGGGACCCCCCGTCCGTGGGCATCCGACCCCCTGACGACCACGGTCCGAACGGCGTTCGTGGCGGCCGCCGACCGGGTGAACGCCGCCGTCGATGCCGCCTACCGGACCTATCCGATCTTCAACGTCCACGACGTCGCCGCGGGTCGGGCCTTCTTCCGGCTCGCCTCGACAGCCGAGCGCGAGTTCGTGACCGCGGTCAAGGGGATCCCTTTCCCGGCCGGGATGGAGGCCGACGTGAAGACGCTCCTCGATGCGGAGGCCGCCCTCATCGACGTGGAGGGTCGCGCGGCGGAGGCGAAGACGCTCGAGGCCCTCGATGCCCTGCTCCGGGAGTACATCGCGGCGTCGAAGACCGCCGCCGACGCCTCGACCGTCATCCGCCAGGATCTCGGGCTTCCGGTCGGGACCTCCTGACCGGACGGCCCGCTTGGGGTACCATTCGCGCGGGCCGGTAGCTCAACGGCAGAGCAAGTGCCTCTTAAGCACTCGGTTGGGAGTTCGAATCTCCCCCGGCTCACCACTCCGCCAAGCGTGGACAGACCCCGAGCGGAGGTGCCTCCGTCGGACCATCCGAGGTCGGCACGGGATCTGGGCCGAGCGCAGGACCGCCGCCCTGGCACCGTTCCTCGTCTGCGTCGGTGACCCGTCCCGCCCAGGCGGTCAGCCGGACCGGGGCGACCCGAGGGTAACGGTGTCGTGGTGCACCGGTTCCGGTCCTAGGACCCTTGTGAGCGCCCTCGCTCCGTCTACGCTGACCGGGGAGGCCTCGCTCGTTTCTCCGGTTCCCCAGCCGTGTGGCAAGCGGAGCCTTCCCGCCACGTCCCACGGCCCGGTCACGACCGTATGGTCCTCGGGCGTCTCCGGACATGCCACAGCCTCGCGACCCCTTCGCTCCCGGTAGGCTCTCGTCATGCAGCGACGCGGCGTGAGCTACCGACACCGGGTTCTTCCACGACGGTGAGCACGTGGGGACCCGTTGTCGCCCGGATCGTTCCAGCGCGTCAGGGCCTCTGACGTGACGGGGGCTCGGCTCGAGCTCACGCGCGAGCAGATCCTCAGGTACCGACAGACCGTCGGTGCTCTCGACGAGCGGCTGCCACCGGGCTCGACCTCGCTCAGGCGGGCAGCCTGGGCGGGCCTGCAGGACAGCATGCCGCGGGCGGCCGTCCTGTCCATGCATGCCCGGGTCCACGGGACCGGACCGAACACCTGGGAGGACCCGTCGCTCGTGCAGCTGTGGGGGCCGCGGTTCAGCGCCTACGTCGTCGCTGCGCGTGACCTCGCGGTCTTCTCGCTCGGGCGCCTCCCGAACGACGCCGAGGGGCGACGCGCTGCAGAGGATCTCGCCCGACGGCTACAGGCCTTCCTCGACGGCGGGAGGATGACCTACGGCGAGGCGGGGCGCGGGCTCGGCGAGCACCCGAACCGGCTGAGGTACGCCGCACCGACCGGCACGGTGCTGATCCGGTGGGACGGGGCACGCCGGCCCACCGTCTGGACCGTGCCGCCACCGGACGTCGACCCCGGCGACGCGCGCCTCGAGCTCGCACGCCGCTACCTGCACGTCTTCGGTCCGGCGACGCCCGCAGCGTTCGCTCAGTGGGCCGGGATCCGGCCGCCGGCTGCCGGCCGCGCCGCGTTCGAGGCGCTCGTCGCATCGCTGACACCGGTGCGGACGCCCGTCGGCGATGGGTGGATCCTGAGCCGCGACGAGCCGACATTCCGCGCCCCTGGCCGACCCGCAGCGTCCGCGCGGCTCCTCCCGAGCGGGGACGCGTACTTCCTCCTGCAGGGAGCCGATCGGGAGCTCCTGGTCCCTGACGCCGACCGCCGTCGCCAGCTCTGGACCCCCCGAGTCTGGCCTGGCGCCGTCCTCGTCGAGGGCGAGATCGTCGGGACGTGGAGACGCGCGCAGGCCGACATCACGATCGAGTCGTGGCGCGCGCTCGCGCGCGCCGAGCGCGAGGCGGTGGAGGCGGAGGCTGCGTCGATGCCGCTGCCCGGTGTCCGGCCGCGCGTCCGGGTCCGCTGGGACGACTGACGACGGGGAACACCCGTCAGGAGGGACCGAAGCCTTCCGACCTGCCAGGCGTGCCCTTCGCCGAGGCCGAGGCCCAGCCCTCGTGGTGTCCTGCCGCACCGGTTCTCGCGGTCCGATGCCTTTCCGGCCCGACGGCCTGCGCATACTCCGCCGATACGGCAGGGAGGCAGGGACTGACGTTCGATCGGCGCGTCGTCGCGTGGGTCACCACTTCGACACGCTGGGCCGATGCGACAGACCCGACCAGCCGGCTATCGGGGCGGCTCAGCGTCCCAGAAAGGGTGTCATGGCACCATCCCTTCGTCGGCTCGCGCCGCGCCGTTCTGTCGGCGTCGTGCTGGCCATCGCGCTCGTCGGAGCAAGCGTCGGCATCGCTGCTGCCGCGATCCCCGATAGCGGTGGCGTCTACACCGGCTGCTACGGGGGTCTCGGCGTGCTCCGGGTGATCGACCCGGCGACCCAGAAGTGCGCCGCGGGGGAGAAGCAGATCACGTGGAGTCAGACCGGGCCGAAGGGTGCTGACGGCGCCGCCGGTCCTGCCGGAGCGGTCGGTCCTGCCGGTCCTGCCGGAGCGGTCGGTCCTGCCGGTCCTGACGGAGCGGTCGGTCCTGCCGGTCCCGCCGGAGCCCCGGGGCAAGCAGGTCCTGCGGGGCCAGCAGGTCCTGCGGGAAGCTCACTCCCGGCACGGCCGGCGGTCGGCACCTTCAGCGCGACCGGACACTCGCAGAGCGTGATCGCGACCGATCTCCCGTTCGTCGGCTTCGACTGGTCCGTGCTCGCCCCCACGGACCCGGCGAGCGGCCAGGCGACCGGGAAGCGCGTCCACAAGCCGGTCGTGCTGACGATCGGCGCCGACGTCGCTGCGCTGCGCCTCCTCAACGCGATCTTCGTGAACGAGGTCCTGCCCTCGGTCCAGCTGGGGTTCGAACATCAGGGTGGAACCAGCGCGTACATGACGACCAAGCTCACGAACGCCCGCGTCGCGTCGGTCCATCAATTCACCGAGAGCGGCGAGGAGTATTACGAGGTGTCGTTCACCTACCAGAAGATCGAGCTGGTGTGGATCGACCCGCAGTACATCACGATGGACGACCTGACGACATCGGCGCCATAGCCTGATCCCGGCGGTCCACCTAGATCGCCTCATCGCCGGAGTCTTCGACAGCAGGCCTCCCAGTGCGGTAGGCCTGCTGTCGCTTTCACGCTGCGCCCGCCAACGCGTGTCGGCGGCACGTCCGGCGTCGTGGGAGGAGGGAGACGCGGGTGCTCTGCGGGTTCGAGCTATGCCTTCGGCTCGATCGGGCCCATCGCCCTGATCCGTCGGAGCAGATCCTGGCGGTAGGGGCTCAGCTGGCCCTGGCCCTCCTGGCTCTCGAGGAGAGCCGAGATCACCTGGACGCGCGATCCCGCCCCGCGGCCCCGGGGCCGGATCCCGCCCGGCGGCCAGCCGAGCCGGAGGGACCGGCGGCTCGTACCCCTGATCGGACGCTCGACCTGCGCGTCCGGGAGCCGGGCGGCCAGCCGAGCCGGAGGGACCGGGGGCTCGTACCCCTGATCGTACGCTCGACCTTCGCATCCCGGGAGTACCGGCTGGAGTCCACCGGTTGGTGACCCGGAGCGGCGGGGGTCGCGAGCCCGGCGCTGGTAGACTCTCGCTCGACGCGCCGGACGCCGTTGCCGGCCCCTCCCGATCGGTGGGGCGGGCGAGTGGACGTCACGTCCGGTCGCGTTGCCGCGTCGCATGCCCGGCGGCGATAGCTTCGCCCCCGAGGAGGACACGACCCTGGAACCCGGACACTACCCCGACGAGCCCGTGACCCCTGGCGACGGCGCCACGCCGCTCGTCCAGCGCGGGAGCATCGCCCGCTTCGCAGCCGGTGTCGCCTCGGCGATCGTCCCCGGCCTCGGCCACCTGATCATCGGTCGGCCGCGGCGGGCCGCGATGTTCTTCGCGCCGCTCCTCGTCTTCCTCGTGCTGGTCGCGATCTATCTGGCGACCCAGGGGGCGATCGAAGCCGCCGCGACCCTCGTCGACCCCACGGTCATCGGTGTCGTGCTCGTCGCCCAGGGCCTGTTCCTCATCTGGCGGCTCCTCGCCGTCGGCTCTGCGATGACCGACCGGACCTTCGGGCGGCTCCGGCCGCTCGACGTCGCGTCCATCGTCGTCGTGCTGGCGATCGTGGTCCTGCCCCAACTCGGGCTCGGCTACGTCACGAACACCGCCCGGCTGGCCTCCGCCGAGATCTTCCAGCCGTCGGTCGACAACGCCTTCCCGAGCGAGGAGCCGATCGCGACCGAGCTGCCGTCGGCCGGTTCGCCCGACGGGTCCTCCTTCGACCCGTTCAGCCCGTCCGCGTCGGCCTCGCCGAGCGGGACCCCGACGACCCCGCGGGTCACGGTCCTTCTCCTGGGTGTCGACCAGGGCGTCGGGCGGAACACGTTCAACACCGACACGATGATCGTGGCCAGCCTCGACCCGGTCGCCGGGACCGTCTCGATGGTCTCGATCCCGCGCGACATGGTCAACGCCCCGCTGCCCAAGGGTCGGACCTACGGCGGGAAGGTCAACGGGCTCGTCTCGTATGTCCGCTGGCACGCCGACCAGTTCCCCGGCTACAAGGGCAACGGCCAGGCGGTCCTGGCCTACGCCCTGGGCAAGATGCTGGGCGTCCACATCGACTACTACGCCCAGGTCAACCTGCCGGGCATGGTCCAGGTGGTGAACTCGGTGGGCGGGATCGACGTCATGGTCGACCACGCCCTGTGCGATGCCCGCTACGACGAGTACGGCTACCAGGGCTACTCGATCGGCGCCGGTCGCCACCACATGGGCGGCAACGCGGCCCTGGCCTACGCCCGGATCCGGAAGTCGGTCGGGGAGAGCGACTTCACCCGGGCCGCTCGCCAGCAGCAGGTCGTCGTCGCCCTCAAGGATCGGGTCGTCCACGGCGGCTTCCTCGACGACCCGATCGGGCTCATCCGGTCGATCGGCGACACGGTCGAGACGAACGTGCCGCCGAGCGTCGTTCGCAATCTCGCGCCGCTGGCCACGACGATCGGGGCGAAGGACATCTACCGGGTCATCGTGGGCCACCCGTACGTCCGGCCCGGCTACGACGCCCGGGGCTCGATCCAGCTGCCCGACCTGAAGAAGATCGCCACCCTCGGCGCGGCCCTCTTCACCCCGCCCGGGACCCTCCCCGCGACGCGCTACCTGGCCCCGGCGCCGACGAAGGTCGCCAAGGGCGCCGCCCAGCCCGCCCCGCGCTGCTCGGTGGTCCGCTCTACGCCGAGGCCGACCGCCAAGCCGACGCCGAAACCGACCAAGAAGCCGACGCCGACGCCGACGCCGCCCAGCGAGACGCCGACACCGGAGCCCACGGCTGCGCCGACCGAGTCCCCGATCACGCCGGCTCCGTAACCGGAGCCCGGCCTCGGTCCGGGCGTCGTGGCCGCCCCGGCATCCCCCGGCGCCGCCTGCCGCCGTCGCCTCTGGTACCCTTGGCGCGGTCCTTGACAGCCGGTCCCGTGAGGCCGGCGTACCGGTCCCGTGAGGCCGGGAAGGAGGCTCGATCGTCCGTGTCCGCGCGTGCTCGCCGCACCGACCGAGTCTCCCCGTTGCCGGCCCCGTCCCGCTGATGCCCACGCTCCCCGTCCCGCTCGCGAGCTCGATCGTCGATCCTCGCGTCGGGGATCACGGACCGGCCCTCCTGGCGCTCGCCGACGGGACCGTCTTCCCCGGCATCGCCTTCGGATCGCCGACCGCCGCCGGCGGCGACCTGGTCGTGAACACGAGCCAGACCGGCTACCAGGAGGTCTGCACGGACCCCTCGTACGCGGGCCAGGTGGTGGTCATGACCTACCCGCTCATCGGTAACTACGGCCGGCTCCTCGCCGACGACCAGTCCGAGCGGCCCTGGCTCCGGGCCCTCGTCGTCGCGAACGCCACGGCGGCCGTGGTGGAGAAGGCGGCCCAGCTGGCGGCCCTCCTGCGCGACCAGGCGATCCCGGCGATCGCCGGCGTCGACACCCGCGCGCTCGCTCGGCACCTCCGGACCCACGGCTCGATCCCCGGGCTGGTGACTGCGCCCGGCGAGGTCGACCCGGAGGCTGCGGTCGCCGCGGCCCGCGTCCTCCCGGCCTGGGAGGACCAGGACTTCGTGGGCCTCGTCTCGCCGGAGGCGCCCCGTGAGGTCGGCGACCAGGCCGAGGGCGGCCCGCTCGTCGGGATCGTCGACCTCGGGCTCAAGGCGAACATCGTCCGCTCGCTCCGCCGGCGCGGCGTCCGGGTGCGGATCCTGCCCCACACCGTCTCGATCGAGGAGGCCCTCGCCTCCGACATCGACGGGCTCGTCCTGTCGCCGGGTCCGGGCGACCCGGCCCGCCTGGCCGGACCGGTCGCGCTCGCCGCCGCCGCGATCGTCGACGGCCGCCCGCTCCTGGGGATCTGCCTGGGCCACCAGATCGTGGGCCGCGCTGCGGGGGCCGAGACCCGCCGACTCCGTTTCGGGCACCACGGTGCCAACCACCCGGTCCGCGACGTCGACACCGGGCTCGTCCAGGTGACCGCCCAGAACCACGAGGTCCAGGTGGTCGCCGAGACCCTCCCGGCCGCCGGCGGGTTCCACGTCAGCCAGGTCAACCTCAACGACTTATCGGTCGAGGGGCTTCGCCATCGCGAGCTCCCGATCGAGACGGTCCAGTACCACCCAGAAGGCGCGCCGGGTCCGCTCGATGCCCTGGCCGTCTTCGACCGGTTCGTCGCCGCCTGCGCGGTCCGGAGGGGACGGTCGTGAGGGCGCCGCGGATGAAGAGGTCGTGACGGTGTCCGCTGGACCGGCCCTCCGCCCCGGGGCGCCGGCGTCGGTCCTCATCCTCGGTTCGGGTCCGGTCGTCATCGGCCAGGCGGCCGAGTTCGACTACGCCGGGACCCAGGCCTGCCGGGCTCTCCGCGCGGAGGGTGTCCGGACGATCCTCGTGAACTCGAACCCGGCGACGATCATGACCGACCCCTCGGTCGCCGACGCCGTCTATCTCGAGCCGCTGACCGTCGAGGCGGTCGAAGCGGTCATCGCCCGGGAGCGACCCGAGGGCCTGCTCGCGGGGCTGGGCGGCCAGACGGCGCTCAACCTGGCGGTCGCCCTCGCCCGGGCCGGGGTCCTCGAGCGGCACGGGGTCCGGCTCATCGGCACGCCCCTCGAGGCGATCGAGATGGCCGAGGATCGCGAGCTCTTCCGGGGGCTCCTCGACCGGATCGGCCAGCCCTACGCCCCGTCGTTCATCGTCGAGGGGGACGACCGCGACCGCCCGCGAGGCCTCGGCCGACGCAGCCCTCGCCGAGATCGGCCTGCCCGCGATCGTCCGCCCGGCGTTCACCCTGGGCGGGACCGGTGGCGGGATCGTCGAGACCGAGCCCGCCTACCGCGAGCGCGATCCGCGCCGGCCTGCGGGCGAGCCCGATCGGCCAGGTCATGGTCGAGCGCTGCCTCGTCGGCTGGCAGGAGATCGAGTACGAGGTGATGCGCGACGCGGACGACACCTGCATCGCGGTCTGCTCGATGGAGAACGTGGACCCGCTCGGGGTCCACACCGGGGACTCGATCGTCGTCGCCCCGGTCCAGACGCTCCCGGACCCGGTCCACCAGCGGCTCCGGAGCGCGGCCCTGGCGATCATCCGGGCGCTCGGCGTTGAGGGCGGCTGCAACGTCCAGTTCGCCCTGAGCCCCGACTACGAGGATTACGCCGTCATCGAGGTGAACCCCCGGGTCAGTCGATCCTCGGCGCTGGCCAGCAAGGCGACCGGCTACCCGATCGCCCGGGTAGCCGCCCAGATCGCCGCCGGCCGGCGGCTCGCCGAGATCCCGAACGTCGTGACCGGGACGACGGTCGCGGCGTTCGAGCCGGCCCTCGACTACGTGGTCGTCAAGCTGCCCCGCTTCCCGTTCGACAAGTTCCCGACCGCGGACCGCTCGCTGGGCAGCCAGATGAAGGCGACCGGTGAGGTCATGGCCATCGACCGGACCTTCGGGTCGGCGCTGAACAAGGCGCTCCGGGGGCTCGAGCAGGCGGGCGTCGGTCCACTGGCCGAGGATCCCGAGTGGACGCCCACCCTGACCTACCTCGGTGCGGTCCTCGCGGCGGCCGAGGACGAGCCGGAGGGGGGCGGCGACGCGGACGTGCCGATCCGCTGGGTGGGCGCCGATGGTGCCGCCTGCGAGTCGACCCGCCACGCCGAGCGGTCGGCGGCGCCGATCGTCCTGCGTCGCTTCCTCATCCCGTCGGACACCCGGCTGTGGCGGGTCCTGGCGCTCCTGCGCCGGGGCGTCCCGGAGGACGTCCTCCACGCGGCGACCGGGATCAACCCGTGGTTCCTCGCCGAGTTCGGGCGAGCGGTCGCGCTCGAGCACGACGTCGCCGTGGCCGGCGCGCGCCTGGCGGACCCGACGGAGGACGGCGCGTCGCGTCTCCTCGTGACGGCCAAGCGGGCCGGGTTCGGCGACCGCGAGCTGGCCGACCTCGCCGGGGTCGACCGGGAGACGCTGCGGCAGGCCCGTCTCGCCCTCGGACTCCGACCCGGCTACGCCATGGTCGACACGTGCGCCGCCGAGTTCGCGGCGGAGACGCCGTACTTCTACGCGACCTATGCCGCCGCCGGCTCGCCCCCGGAGGCGTCGCCGGTCGGTCGTCCGGCGGCCCTCGTCATCGGCTCCGGCCCGGTCCGGATCGGCCAGGGCATCGAGTTCGACTACTGCGCGGTCCATGCCGCGGCGGCCCTCCAGCGGCTCGGCTGGTCGGCCGTGATGATCAACTCGAACCCGGAGACGGTCTCGACCGACTTCGACGCCTCGACAAGGCTCTACTTCGAGCCGCTGGACCCGGAGTCGGTGATGAGCGTCATCGAGGCCGAGACGCCGGCCGGGGCACCGCCCCTGCCGGCCTTCGTCCAGTTCGGGGGCCAGACGCCGCTCAACCTGGCCGCGTCGCTCGCGGCGGCGGGCGTGGAGCTCCTCGGCGCCGACCTCGAGGCGATCGACCAGAGCGAGGAGCGGACCCGGTTCGCCGCGCTCCTCGACCGACTCGGGATCCCTCAGCCCGAGGGCGGGATGGCCCACAGCGTCGAGGAGGCGCTGACCCTGGCCGACCGGATCGGCTACCCGGTCATCGTCCGGCCGTCGTTCGTCATCGGCGGGCTGGCCATCGACTTCTCCTACTCGCCGAGCGACCTCGTCCGCCAGCTCGCTGCGGCGACCGTGGTCGACCCCGATCGGCCGGTCCGGATCGACCGCTATCTCGAAGGCGTCGAGGTCGACGTCGACGCGGTCTCCGACGGTCGCGACGTCCTCATCCCGGGCCTCCTCGAGCACGTCGAGCGGGCCGGGGTCCACTCCGGCGATTCGGTCGGGCTCTACCCGCCCCAGTCGGTCTCGCCGGGGGACCGCGAGCTCATCGTCGCGACGATGGAGCGGATCGTTCTGGCCCTCGGCGTGCGCGGCCTCGTCAACGCCCAGTTCATCGTCCGCGATGACGGCGTCTACCTCATCGAGGTCAACCCGCGCGCCTCCCGCACCGTGCCCTTCCTGAGCAAGGTCACCGGCGTCCCGATGGTCGAGCTGGCGGTCCGGATCGCGCTGGGCGAGACGCTCGCCGGGATGGGTTGGCCGAGCGGCTTGCTGCCCGACCCGGACCTCGTCGCGGTCAAGGCGCCGGCGTTCTCGACCGCCAAGCTCCGCGGGGTCGACCCATCGGTCGGGCCCGGGATGCAGTCGACGGGCGAGGTCATCGGGATCCATCGCGACCCGCGGGTGGCGCTGGCCAAGGCGCTCCTCGGCGCCGCCCTCGTCCCGCCCCGTCCGGGGCCGGAGGGCGCGCTCGCCCTGCTCTCGATCGCCGACCGCGACAAGGCGCTCCTCGGCCGACTCGCGGACGGTCTCGCCCGGGCCGGCTACCGGTTCGCCGCGACCGAAGGGACGGCCCGCGCCCTGGCCGGCCTGGGGCACGACGCCGGGGTCGTCGCGAAGTACGGGACCGAGCCCGAGCCCGGCGATCCGAGCGCCCCGCCGCCCATCCTCGACCTCATCGCCTCAGGCGAGGTCCGCCTGGTGGTCAACACCCCGACCCCTCAGTCGGGGGCGGTCCGTGACGCGGCGGAGATCCGGCTGGCCGCCACTGCCGAGGGGATCCTGTGTCTCACCGCGATCGAGACCGCGGTCGCCGCCGCCGAGGCGCTCGACCCGGCCGTCCTCGATCGGCTCTCGGAGGTCCGTTCGCTGACCGAGTGGGTCCCGACCGCCCCGGGACGGACGCCGCTGGCCGCAGGCTCGGCCGGGGTCGCGACGATCGCCTGACCCAGGGACCAGAGCGTCAGGGCCGTCAGGCCCACCATGATCGCGGCGAGGGGGACCTGGCGGGCCCGGAGGGCCCCTTGATCGAGCTCGGCAAGGGGCCCGCGTCCGCGGGCGGCATCGCGAAGGGCCACCGAGTGGCCGGCCCAGGCGCCGATCAGATGCCCACCGACGACGGCCAGGAGCGCGACGCTCCAGGCCACGCTCCCCGGGAGCCAGCCCGTGGCCGGCTCGAAGCCGGCGAGCCCCAGCACGTCCCAGCCCAGCCCGGGCGGGTCGGTCAGGGCGTAGGCGATCCGCTGGCCGTCGAACAGCAGGTAGGTCAGGTAGTGGGCGACCAGGTACCCGACGGCGATCGGGACGAGGCCCGCCGTGAGCGCGCGGACGCCGACGAGGCGTCCGACGGCGAAGGCGGCCAGCCCGACGAGCGCCAGCCAGCCGACGAGCAGGAGCGTCTGGCCGCCGATGGCCGGCGCGCCGAACGCGTCGAAGAAGGCCTGCGTCTGGGACAGGCCGTCATAGAGGATCCCGGCGACCGCGAAGGCGACGAGGGTCAGGCTCGCGAGATCCCCCTCCACGTCGAGGAGTCCGGCCGCGAACCGACGGACCGCGAGCCGCCCCGGGCGCTCGACCGAGGGGTCTCCCGGCAGCGCCAGCGGCGCCAGCCGACCCAGGAGCCCGAACCAGACCGAGAAGACCTCGCCGTTCCGCCGCCAGGCGTCCCGCCCGTACTGGGCCATCGCGATGAGGGTCAGGATCGTGTAGCCGACCATGACCAGCCCGAGGGCCTGCCCGCTCCGCGCCGCGGGGACCGCCAGCTCCAGCCAGACGAAGCCGGCCAGGCCGATCGCGGCCGGCCACCGTCCGAGACGGACCGGGTACGGCGCCGGCCGACCGCCCGCCAGCCCGATCGCGCGGAGTCCCGCGGCCAGGAGCCGATGGAGCGAGCCGAACGGGTCGAGGTACTCCCAGACGGGACCGACGAGGGCGCAGGCCATGGCCAGTCCGACCCAGCCGTAGACCCACAGGAAGAGCGACGCGACGTCGCCCTCGGAATGGCCTCCCATGACGACGGCCTGGATCACGATCCAGACCCAGCCGACGAGCCCGATCGCGGCCAGGCCCGCTCCGATGGCACGGGGCATCCGGATCGTCCGTGACGGAGCGGGATCCGGGTACGGTCGGACCGGCGACCCGGGTCGGCCGATGACGATGGCGAACGACGCGGCCACCGCGACGACGGCACCGATGAGGTACGCCGCGAGCGGGATCGGCGAGGCGAACCGCCCCGTCAGCTGGTGGGCGCTCACGATCGTCGGCGATGCGAGGGCCGCCGTGATCGCCGCTCCTGCGGCGACCGCGGCACGGCGGACGGGACCTGGTCGGCGATGGACGGCGGGTCGGGTCACGATGGGGGAGTCTACCCCGGCCGATCGCCCGACGGCGCTGGCCTGCCATCCGTCCGACCGCGACCGCCGTCACCCTGGTCTTCGCGCTCCTGCCCGCCTGACGATCAGGGCTCGCCGGCGAGACCCTTGGGGTCGACCAGCACCGGGACGCTCGGCACGTCGAGCCCGGTCGAGGCCAGCGAGCCCTGCTCGAGGTTGACCAGGTCCATCGCAAGGGTCCAAGGCCCCGCCGTCGCCGGCGTGGCGAGGTGGAGCTTCAGGTGGACGGATGCGCCGGGGGCCACCTCGGCCGGCAGCGTCGCTGCCGGGACGACCCGGCCGGGGGCGACCCACTTGATGACGATCATGGTCTGGGGCAACGGGTCGGTCTGGCGTGGCGTGTCGGACCCGACCTTGGGCGTCCGCCAGTCCACGGTGCCGATGTTCGTCACCGCGACTTTGACGACGATCGACTGCCCGACGGTCGTCTCGGTCGGGGCCTGGACGGACCAGCTCGCGGCATACGGCCCGATGACCTGGACCTCGACCGGGGCGAACCGCCGGCTCATCGAGCCCGCCGCACCCTCGGCCAGGCCCAGGCTCAGCCGGTAGCGCCCCGGGACATCGGGCACTGGGATCGCGCCGCCGAAGCCGTGCCGGCTCGGCCGGCCGACGCCGGACGCCGTCGCCACCCGGACCGGATCGGGCTGGTCGGATCCGACGGAGGACGCGGTGTCGACCACGGCGCGGGACATGGTGCCCGTCCGCGAGGCCGGTGCATCGACGACCGGCTCCCAGGTCCCGACGAACCGCTGCGCCGTCGGGGCAGGGAAGCCGAACCGGATCTTCAGGGCGACGCTCACCCGGAGCGTGGATCCGGCCACCGCGGTCCGGGCGAGCACCGGGGCGCGGACGGCGTAGGCCGTGTCGATGAGCGGCGCCGTCCTGACCCGATAGGTCGCCGGGGTCGCCGCGGCGACCACCTCGTTGCCCTTGAACGACGCGAAGCGGTGGAGTGCGCCGACCCCGATCCACTCGCCGGGGTAGTCGCCGACGGCCAGCGGGTCCATGAGCCAGACCCGCCCGTGCGCCCGGTCGTACTTCTCGATGTAGACGGCGTGACTGGAGCGGCGCTTCCGGGCGAAGCTCCGATCCCACCGGCTGAAGTGGGCCGGCAGGCGTCGGTACTCACCGATGAGGACCGCACCGCCGCCGCGCTCGAGGCGGTCGAGGAGCTGCCACCAGGTCATCGAGTCGCCGAGACCGGGTGACGCGCGGAGCCGGATCCCGGTCAGGCGGGCGATCCCGCGGGAGAGCTCGTAGAGGCTGGAGCCGCCCTTCTTGTCGCCGGATGCCCGCCGGAGCCGGCCCTGCGCGACGCGGACCTGGCCGTGGGTCCACTTGTCGACGAGCATCTGGCCGGCGGCCCAGACGCAGTTGTCCTTGAGCTGCCAGACGTGACGCGGGCTGTAGTCACCCCGGGGCGACCAGGCCGAGGCCTCGCCGGCCGGCAGAGCCAGGATGAGGGTCGCGGCGATCAGCAGTCCGACGCCGACGCGGCCGAGGCCGCGTCGGGCACGGATGGGTGGGGTCGGGAGGGCGGCATCGTGGGGCACCGCCCGACTGTGTCAGGACCAGCCGACGTTTCCCATCGCCCGACCGACCCGGCCGGACGGGGTACGTTCGGGTCATGTCCCCGTGGCGCGGATCAGCACGGGCGCTCGGGGCTGGACCGGGGCGTGGCGCCTGGCTCGGTGGCCAGGAACGTCCCCATCGCGATGAGCCGTCGGCCGAGCCAGCCCCGCCCGGGGACCGCCCGAGCCAGGCCCGCACGGCCCGGGCCGCGCGCCGCGTGCAGCGCGTTCTCCGCACGCGCCCGATCGAGCTCACCTGCGATCAGGGTCCGGATGACGAAGAGGTCCTCCTGGGTCTGCATGTCCGCTCCTCCGCCTCGTCGCAGTCGATCGTCGGTCCTGCCCGTCATGCGATCCATCGCGTCACCTGTGCGATTCATCTCGTTCACCTGTAAGTCATCTATCTAACATGATGGTCTGTTCATGGCCGCGACCGGCTCGGTCGCGGCCCGGTGGGTCGGGGTTCAGCTCCCGAGGTACTCGGAGAGCCCCATCCCGCTCGCCTCGATCGCCCCACGCCGGAGGCTGTAGTACGAGAGCCCGCCCTCCTCGGTCAGGGTCACCAGTCCGGCGGCCCGCATGAGCGCAAGGTGATGCTTGATCGTCGGCTTCGAGAGATCGAGCGCCGTGGCGATCTCGGTCAGGTAGTGATCGCGGGTGGCGAGCAGCCGGAGGATCCGGAGTCGGGTCTCGTCGCCGAGCGCCCGGTGGAGCCGCACGACGGCCGGCGGTGGGGCGAGCGGGTCGACGTCGACGACGGCATCGTCGCCGATGGGGTATCCGAACAGCCGCCAGTCGTGCCCGCCGAGGGCGTAGTTGTACGGACGAGCGAAGTAGGACGGGGCGAGGATCACCCGACGGACGCCCGGTTCGGCGAGCCAGCGGATGCCGCCCGTCGTCCGCTCGATGAGATCCGTGGCCGAGAGGCTGACGAGATCGGCGACCCGGCTGTCGGCGTCGCGGCGGATCATCGTGGCGACCCGTGCCTCGATCTCCCGGAAGCGGGGCAGCCAGGCCGCGATCACCGTCCTGGCCGGTCCGAGAGCACCCGCAGGGTCGCGGTACATCGCCTCGAAGCGGGTCTGCGCCTCCGGGCCGTGGCCCTCGGCCATCTCGGCTACCCGGGCCCGGATCGCGTCGTCGTTCCCGGCGATCGCGAGCTCGGTCGCGGCCCGCCGCTCCGGGTCACGGAGGTCCTCGGCCAGGATCGCCCGGATCACCGTGTCATCGTCGAGGCCGTCGAGCAGGGCGACGAACCCGGCCGCGTCGCGGACCTCGGGTCGGTCGACCGCCAGACCGGCCATCACCACGCAGAGGTCCATCCGGTAGTCGTCGAACGCCTCGCCGACCGTCTCGCGCAGACCCGCGCGCGCCTCGGCCAGCCAGGCCCGGTCCGGCGCCGGCAGGTCGTCGACGCTGCCCGCCTCCTCCGACAGGCTGAACACGAAGTCGTAGACGGTGCGAACGTCGAACTCGACGTCCGGGGACGTATTGCTCCGGGAACGCGAGAAGTCGCGGACGATCGCCCGCGGCCGGACGGCGACCGGGTCGTTCGATCGGATGCGTGCCGCGCTCCGGGCCATCGTTGCGGTCTCCTAACAGGTGTTAGACAACAATCTAACTCGAACCCGGCCGATGTCAAGCCCCCTGCGCCCGACCGGGTGCGCTCCGCCGCCGCCGCCCATACAATCGCCGCGGTCGCGCTCCGACCGTTGCCCTGGCCATCTCCGAGGGAGCTCGCATGTCGATCCCTGTCGTCCGCTTCACCGACGAGCGGCTCGCCAACGGCCTCCGGCTGATCATCGCGGAGGACCACCTCGCGCCGGTCGTGGCGGTCAACGTCTGGTACGACGTCGGGTCGAAGCACGAGGTGGCCGGCAAGACCGGGTTCGCCCACCTCTTCGAGCACGTCATGTTCCAGGGCAGCCGGAACGTCGGCAAGGCCGAGCACATCGCCCTCGTCCAGGCGGCCGGCGGGACGATGAACGGGACGACCTGGCTCGACCGGACGAACTACTTCGAGACGATGCCCTCCCACCAGCTGGAGCTCGCCCTCTGGCTCGAGGCGGACCGGATGGGCACGCTGCTCGACGCCCTCTCCCAGGAGAACCTCGACAACCAGCGCGACGTGGTCAAGAACGAGAAGCGCTGGTCGTACGACAACCGACCGTACGGGACCTGGTCGGAGAAGCTCCAGGGTCATCTCTTCCCGCCGGAGCATCCCTACCACCACCCCACGATCGGCTCGATGGCCGACCTCGACGCGGCGTCGGTCGAGGATGTCTCGGCCTTCTTCCGGACGTACTACGCCCCGAACAACGCGGTCCTGTCGATCGTGGGGGACGTCGATCCGGCGGTCGCCCGGGGGTGGGTGGAGCACTATTTCGAGGGGATCCCGGCCAACCCGTCGATCCCGGCCCTGGGCGACCTGTCGGTCGACCTGTCGCTCGGCGGCGAGCGTCGCGAGGTGGTCGAGGACCGGGTCCCACTGCCCCGGGTCTACTTCGGGTTCCGGGCGCCGATGATGGGCGACGAGCGGCTCGACGCCCTCGAGGTCGCGATGCAGGTCCTCGCCGGGGGGAAGGGCAGCCGGCTCCATCGGCGACTGGTCCGGGACGAGCGGATCGCCCAGGACGTCGTCGCCTACGCGCTCGGCTTCGTCGGTGGAGCGTCCGTCGTGGAAGGCTGGGCGACCGTCCGTCCGGGCGTCGCCGTCGAGCGGGTCGAGGCGGCCTACCTCGAGGAGCTGGAGCGGCTGATCGGGGAGCCGGTCAGCGACGATGAGCTCGTTCGCGCCCATGCCCTCATCGAGACCGAGGAGCTGGGAGCCCTGCAGCGGGTCGAGGAACGGGCGGACCGCCTCTCGATGTACGCGACCCTGTTCGACGACCCGGATCTCATCAACCGGATGCTCGGTCGCTACCTGTCGGTGACCCCGGCCCGGATCCAGGCCGTCGCCGCCGAGGTCTTCCGGGTCGACAACCGGGTGGTCCTGACCTACCTCCCGACGTTGCCGCCGGCCGAGGCGGTACCCGGTCCGGTCGATGCCGAGGGCGGTCCGGGGACCGACGACGGCGACGAGGAGGAGGCGGCGTGAGCAAGCGGACCCCCCAGGACGCGGGCGCGACGGTCGTCGCGACCCGTCCGACCCCGGGCCAGCCGCGCCCGTACGAGTTCCCCGCCTTCGACCGGGCCATGCTCGCCAACGGGCTCACGGTCCTGTCCGTCCACCTCCCCGGTCGTCCCCTGGTCAGCACCCAGCTGATCCTCCGCAATGGGGCGGCGGACGAGCCCGCGGCCGCTGCCGGGGCGACCGTCCTGTCGGCCCGGGCACTCACCGAGGGGACCGCTCGCTACGATGCGGTGGCGCTCGTCGAGGCGACCGAGCGCCTCGGCGCGAGCCTCCATGCCGAGGCCGGCTGGGATGCCTACTACGTCGGCATCGACGTCCCGGCCGAACGACTCGCCCCGGCCGTCGAGCTCCTCGCGGAGGTCGCCGAGCACCCGACCTTCCCGGCGACCGAGGTCGAGCGGATCCGCGACGAGCGCCTCAACGACATCCTCCAGGCCCGGGCCGACGCCCGACGCCGGGTCGACGAGGCGTTCGCGGCGACGGTCTACAGCGCCGACTCGCCCTACCACCGTCCCGCCGGCGGCGTGACCGAGACGGTCACCGGACTGGACCGTGACCGGCTCGAGGCGGCCTGGACCCGGGGGTGGGACCCGGCCCGGATGACCGTCATCGTGGCCGGTGACCTCGAGGGCATCGATCCGGTCGGTCTCGTCGGCCGGACGATGGGCGCCTGGCGACCGGCGGTCGGCGCCGTCGAGCCGGGCGCGATCGTCGCCGAGGCGGCAGGTCCTGGACGGCGTCTCCGACTCGTCGACAAGCCGGGCGCGCCGCAGACGGAGATCCGGGTCGGCCACCCCGGCTCGCCACGACGGATCCCGGACTTCCACGCTGTCTCGGTGATGGCCGCGATCCTGGGCGGACTGTTCAACTCGCGACTCAACATGAAGCTCCGCGAGGAGAAGGGCTATACGTACGGCGCCCACGCCGGCTTCGACCTGCGTCGCGCAGCCGGGCCGTTCTCGGCCCGGGCGGCGGTCAACACCGAGGTCACCGCGGCCGCCCTCGCCGACCTGCTCGCCGAGCTCGAACGGATCCGCTCGGAGCGGGTCACCGAGGCGGAGCTGCGGGCGGCCCGCGACTTCCTCATCGGGGTCTTCCCGCTTCGCTTCGAGACCCCGGGGCCGGTCGTCGGGGCCCTCTCCGGGATGGTGGTCCACGGCCTGCCCGACGATGAGCTGCCGACCTACCGAGCCCGGATCGAGGCCGTGACGGTCGACGACGTCCTCACGGCCGCCCGGAAGCATCTCCGGCTCGAGGACGCGGCCGCGGTCCTCGTCGGCGATGCCGCGAAGATCGCCGACGATCTGACCGGCCTGGGATACGCCGAGCTCGAGGTCATCAGCGACGAGGCGGCCGCGCCGGCAGGCTGACCGGCGCCGGCCATCGGGGCGCCCCAGCTGAAACCTTCCAGGCCCCGGCGGTCTCGGATGAGATGAGCGGCACCGCTCTTCATCCGGGAAAGGGACCACCGTGGACAGGACTCGACCGATCAGGGCTCTCGGCGCCGGCGCCGTCGCCGTCTTCCTCGTCGGCGGCATCGCGCTCGGAGCGGACGCCGTCCTGCGCGCTCCGTCGGCGGGTGACCGGGTCATCCTGACCACCGCCGAGACCACGATCTCGTCCACCGACACGACCGAGACCACCGAGACCAGCCGAGACCGTCGAGACGACCGAGACCACGCAGACGATGGAGACGACCGTCGCGACGTCGGAGACGACGACCGCGTCCCAGACGGCCGAGACGGCCGAGACCGCCGAACCGGGCGACGAGGACGGCCAGGGAGACGACCAGTACGACGACCAGTCCGGCGGCGACGACCAGTCCAGCGGCGACCACCAGCCCAGCGGCGACCACCAGTCCAGCGGCGACCACCAGTCCAGCGGCGACCACCGCGCGACGTCGGAGCCGACCCGCCGGCCCGAGGCCACTGCCAACCCCGACAAGCCCGAGCCGGCCGAGACGCCAGAGCCGGCCGAGACGCCAGAGCCGACCGATGGCGGGTCGAACGGCTGAGATCCCTTCGACCGAACGACGGTCGGAACCCACCGACCCGGACCGGGATGTACCGTTCCGGGTCGTGACCAAAGGACCCTGACGATGGCCACGCTCGACCTGCATCATCGGACCGCATCGCGGTCACGGCGATCGACCGGCGTGGCCACTTATCCGGAGCCCGGATCATCCATCCCGACCAGCCGACCACGACCGCCCCGGCGCCGCGTGACGATCCTGACGCACGGCGCGCGGTCGATGCCGTCCTGGCCGGCGACCGGGATGCCTTCCGCTTCCTCGTCGAGCGGGAGTCGACCTCGGTCGTCCGCTCCTGCCATCGCGTCCTCGGCGATCTCCACGAGGCCGAGGATGCGGCCCAGGAGGCCTTCGTGATCGCCTACCGCTCGTTGGCCGGGTGGCGTGGCGACGGGCCGTTCGGGGCGTGGCTCGGCCGGATCGCCATCCGCGTCGCGGTCCGGCGAGCCCGGACGCGCAAGCCCGCGTCGCGGATCGACCCGACCGACCCCGAGCTCGTGATGGGCTCGGGTGCCGAGGCGGGCGCCGACCGGGCCAGCCTCGCCGCGATGGCCCTGGGCCTGACCGGGCGCACCGATCCGGCGCAGATCTCGCTCCGCGCCGAGCGTGCCGAGGAGCTTCGTGGCGCCGTGGCCCGGCTCGACGAGCCGTATCGGGAGACCGTGATGCTGCGGTTCTTCGGCGAGCTGTCGCTGGCCGAGATCGCGGCCGAGACCCAGCGCCCCATCGGGACGGTGAAGACCCATCTGTTCCGGGGCCTCATCCGCCTTCGGGCGGGCCTCGATGCGGCGGAGACCCGGACATGAGCCGCCCGTTCCAGCCGAACGAGCTGAGCGGCCTCGACGGCGCCGAGCCGACCCAGGCCGAGCTGGCCGAGGTCGCGTCGGTCGCCCGCCAGGTCGAGGGACTGGCGTCCGAGGGGGTCCACCCGAGCACCGCCTTCGTCGACAGCGTCATGGGGGCGATCGCCGTCGAGCCGTTGCCCCAGCCCGCGGTCGCGGCCGGGATGGCCGCCCGACGGGGTCGCTTCGGGGCGATGGTCGCCGCGCTGGCCGGCAGCTGGCGGGTCGCCACCTCGGGCGATCGGCCGTTCGCGGTGCGGGCCCAGGCGCTCGCCTTCGTGCTCGTCGCCCTGATCGCCGTCGGTTCGGTCGGCGGGGTCGCCGCCGTCGGAGCCTGGCAGCTCCTTGGGCCGCGTCCTGCGCCGACGGTCGCGCCGAGTCCCGATCTCGACGCGTCGCCCTCGCTGGAGCCGGCACCGACGACATCCCCGGAGCCCAGCCCGACCGCCGAGCCGAGCGAGAGCGTCGAGCCGAGCGGCTCACCCGAGCCGAGCGAGACCGCCCAGCCGGGCGATACCCCGGAGCCGGGAGACACCGCCGAGCCATCGAGCACCGACGAGGGCGGCAGCGGTTCGAGCGGGTCATCGAAGACTGCGCCGCCGACGCGCCGAGCGACGCCCGAGCCGTCGAAGACCCACGATCCGTCCGAGACCCCCGAACCGTCGGAGACGCCCGACCCGGGCAGGACGCCGAAGCCGTCCGAGGCGCCGCACTGACGGGCCACGATCCGGCGATCCCGGCGTCGGGCTGACGTCCGGTGACCCGAGGCCGTACGATCGACCGGTGATCGTCGTCGTCGGCTCGCCGCTCCACGTGCCCGGCGACGACCAGCGCTCCTCGGCGGCCGAGGGGCTGCCGGTCCGGATCGCCCGGGCAGCCGTCGCGGCGGGCAGCCCGGTCCAGCTCGTCGGCAGCGTCGGCGAGGATCCCGCCGGCGAGGCGACCCTCCTGGCGCTCACCCGCGATGGGATCGGCCACGTGGCCACCCGGCGCGACCCGGCCAGGGCCACCCCGGCGATGCCCCCGGATCCGATCGGGCCGGAGCCCGACATCGACGCGGTCGCGGTCCTCGGCGACGACGACGGATCGGCCGGATCGGCCTCGTCCACGGTCCTCGGGCCGTTCGGATCGGCCGAGCTCGACGGCGCCGATCTCGATCTCGCCCTGCGCTATCTCGACGCGGTCCGGGTCGTCGTGGTCGCCGAGCGTCTCGCGCCCGGCGCGACCGCGGCGGTCCAGGCGGCCGCCGCCTTCGTCGGGGCGACCGTCGTCGTCCTGACGGGCCCCGCCACCCAGGTCGCGCCGCTCTCGGACCCGGGGACGCCGTCCCGATCCGACGCCGCGCCGACCATCGTGATCGAGGCACCCGACGCCGATCCGGACGGCATCTTCGCGCGGACGGTCGGTTCGTTCGCGGCCGCCGTCGACACCGGCGCCGATCCGGGCGTCGCCCTCGCCGCGGTCGCCGACGCCGCCGGCTGGCAGCACGCCAAAGGCTGACCCGGGACTACGCCCCCGTCGCCGGGACGATCAGCTCCGGTCCGTCGTTGCGGACGTTGTTCACCAGCGGGCGCACCTCGACCAGCCGGATGCGCTCGCTCGGGGCCGGTCGGAGCAGGCCGTGGAGCTCGCCGACGTCGCCGAGCTCGGGGTCGAGCCACATGGTCCACGCCTCCGGCTCGAGGACGACCGGCATCCGGTCGTGGACGCCCGCCATGAGCTCGTTCGGGGTCGTCGTGACGATCGTGAACGTCCGGATCGTGAGCTCGGTCGCCGGGTCTCGCCAGGCCGACCAGAGGCCGGCGAGAGCGAGCGGCCGGCCGTCGGCCCGGGTCACCAGGAAGGGGATCCGTCGGCCGGCTTCGCGACGCCACTCGTAGAAGCCGTCGACCGGCACGATGCAGCGACGGCGTCGGAAGCTGTCGCGGAACGCCCCGCTCGTGGCGACCGTCTCTGCCCGGGCGTTGAACAACCGCGAGGCGATCCGCGGGTCGTCGGCCCACGACGGGATGAGGCCCCAGCGGTACGCGGTCACCGCGCGCCGCTCGCCGCGCTCGACGACCACGGCCGCCTCGTCGGTCGGGGCGAGGTTGAAGTGACCGCCCGGGTCGTCGACCAGCGGTTCGGCCTCGAAGATCTCGGCCAGCTCGGCGGTCGGGCGCTGCTGGGTGAATTGTCCGCACATGGTCCGATCGTATCCTTGCTAGAGTCCGAGCGATGGACCCGAACCCAATGGCCTCGCCCGCGCCGGATCCCGGAGCGGCGGGGCCCAGCACGCCGCCGCCCGACCCACGGATCCCCGGGCCACTCGACCGGGCCACTGCGCTGACGTTCCTGGGGATCGGCGACCGACTCCTCGAGCGGGGTGAGCCCGAAGCGGCCGCCGGCTACTACCAGCGGGTCATCGGGTTCGACGACCCGGCGATCACCGCGGCGGCGTTGCTGGGCCTGGGCAACGCCCTGTTCCGGCTCGACCGGGATGCCGAGGCGCTAGGGATGTGGCGGAGCGTGGTCGAGCTCGGCGAGACCCCCAGCACCTATCCGGCGTGGCGCCAGATCGCCGCGGCCCTCGTCCGCGACGGCGATCTCACCGGCGCCGCGGCCGCCTACCGGGAGGCCGACCGGCGGGCCCCGGCCGACGACCGGCCGGAGATCGCCTCGAGGCTGGGCTGGCTGGCGAAGGAGTCGGGCGATCAGCGCGCCGCCCGGCGCTATTTCGCCCGGAGCCGCGGCGAGGGCGGCCTGCCGATCCCGCTGACCTACATCATCATCGCGGTCACGGTCATCGTATCGGTGACCGCCTCGGCCTCCGGTCCCGAGGCCGGCGACCTCCTGCGGCGGCTCGAGCTCGACAAGATCGCCGTGGCCGATGGGCAGTGGTACCGCCTCCTCTCGGTGACCCTGGTCCACTTCCCGGTCACCGAGAACCCGCTCCACCTCATGTTCAACATGTACGCGCTCTACCTGGTCGGCCCGCTCGTGGAGCGGATCTACGGCTGGAAGCTCTTCGGCCTGATGTACGTCCTGTGCGCCCTCGCCGGCTCCGTCGGGAGCATGCTGGTCGGCGACCCGCATGTCCCGTCGGTGGGTGCATCGGGCGCGATCTTCGGCCTCTTCGGGGTCGTGCTCGCGGCGACCCGGATCCACGATCCGGTGCTCGATCGACGCGGACGGGCGCTGGTCGGCCAGATCGGGACGCTCATCGTCCTGAACCTGTTCCTCGGCTTCGCCAATCCCGGCATCGACAACGCGGCCCACATCGGTGGCCTGCTGGCGGGCCTGTGGCTCGGCTTCGTCCTCGTCCCCGGCAACGTCCGGACCGTCCGAGACCTGTGGCAGATGCCGGCGGATGCCGCGACCGGTGCGGCGGCGATCGAGGCCGACCGTCGCCTCGGGCGGCTCGTCCGGCTGATGGCGGTCGCCGTCCTCGTCGTGGCCATCGGGGCGGGCCTGACCGTCGCGTCGGCGCGGATCCGGACCGACACCGGCGGGCCCGGACAGATCTCTCTCGTAGAGGTCGTCGAGCGAGCCCCGGTTCAGAGCGTCCCGAAGACCACCTGAGGGCCGGGCTCGCCGGTCGCGCCGCCCTCCGGCTCGAGGGTGATCATGACCGCGCTGCTCGACGTCAGGTCCCGGTCGATCGGCGCGATGAACTGGCCGCTTCCCCCGAACCGATAGGTCGCCAGGCCGTGGACGCCGTCGGCGTCGGCCACCCAGAGCTGGTAGACCTTCCCGGCCGGCGTCGCCGGCAGGTCGCTGGCGACGAGATAGGCCTCGGGATGGCCCGGTCGGTAGAGGAGGACCGCATGGGCTGCGGGCGCCAGTGGCTCGGCCGTCAGCGTGACGGTGGCGTGATCGGGCGCGACCGCGACGGCCATCGCGGCGGCCTCGGAACCGGCCACGCTCCGGGCGTCGGCCGCGACGGCTGCGACGCGGTCGAGCTCGACCCTCGTCGACACCCCCCACGCGCCGAGGCTGACGGTCGCCAGGAGGAGGCCGGCCGCCACCGGGGCCAGGCCGATCCGACGGCCGCCGAGGATGGCGCCGAGCCGGGCGGACCACGACGTCGGGGCCTCGGCGGGAGGTCGATCGGCGACCCGGCGCGCCACCGCCGGCCCGGGGGACGCGAAGGCGAGGACTGGCTCCGCGACCGACCCCGCGACCGCCGTCATGATCGAGGCGGCCAGCGACTCGGGCGGCCGACGCGGCGCCGACATGAGGGCGAGGTCGCCGATCGTGTCCTGCAGATCCGCGGTCAGCTCGGAGCATCGGACGCAGCCGGCCTGGTGGTCCTCGAACCGGGCGAGCTCGACCGGGTCGAGGTCGTCGAGGAGGGCGCCGGCGGCCAGCAGCTCGAGGTCCCGGTCGTGGGTCGTCACGAGGCCGGCTCCATCTCCGAGACCGAATCGCCGAGGAGGTCGCGGAGTCGGAGGAGGCCGGTCCGGATCCGCGTCTTCGCCGTCCCGAGCGGGATCCCCAGCTTCTCGGCCACCTCGACGTGGGTGAGGCCGCCGAAGAAGGCGAGCTCGAGGGCGATCCGCTGGGCGTCGGGCAAGAGCCGGATCGCCTCGAGGACCTTCTCGCGGCGGACGTTCTGCCACGCTTCGCGGTCGACGTCGTCGGGCGCCACCTCGAACTCGAGGTCCACGTCCGCGGTGCGCTTCCGGTGGGTCTGCTCCCGACGGACGAGATCGATCGCCTTGTGCCGGGCGAGCGAGTAGAGCCACGGTCCGAGCGCGCCGCGACCCGGGTCGAACCGCCCGGCATCGCGCCAGACCGCCATGAAGACGTCCTGCACGACTTCCTGGGCGAACCGCTCCGCGCCGGTCACCTGGTAGGCCAGGGAGTAGAGCGGGCCGCTGTACCGTCGGTAGAGCTCCTCGATGGCGCGCTCGTCGCGCTCGCGGATCCGACCGAGGAGTCGAGCGTCGGCGGCCCGAGGATCGATGTCGTCGCGGAGCGGTTCGGCGCCGATCGGGGTCTCCTTCGTGGTCGGCGACAGGAGATCGAGCGTCGCCACGTCGGCCCGAGTATACGGTCCGGATGAGCGACCGGCGGACGCACCGACGAGGCCCGGGGCGAAGGTTAGGGTCATGCCCGACGTTCGCGTCCCCCCTCGGTCGCGGATTGGTCCGGTCGGTCGAGGACCGGCCGTGGGACGTACCCCGGCCCGCTCAGGGGTTGGCCGGCGGCCCACCCTCGATCGGGGGCGGGGTGGTCGGCAGGAGGACGCTGAGCCGGGCGCCGCGGGGTGCGACGTTCTCCGCGACGGCGTCCCCGCCATGTGCCCGGGCGAGCTCGCGGACGATCGCCAGGCCTAGCCCGCGACTCGTCCCGGCTCGACTCGGATCGCCCCGGTAGAAGCGCTCGAACGCCCGCTCTGCGTCGCCCGGCGCGAACCCGGGCCCGTCGTCGGTCACCGTGAAAGCGACGCCGGGTCGACCGCTCCCCGGCAGGGCGGGCAGGGGCCGGCTCGAGATCCAGACGTGGCCACCGGGCGCGGGCGCGGCCGCCAGGGCGTTCGCCACGAGATTGCCCAGGATCCGTTCCAGGGCCTGGCGATCCGCGGCAAGACCGACGGCGTCTCCCTCGGGGCCCGGCTCGCGGATCTCGGCCAGCTCCACCCCGGTCGCGGCGGCGCCGGGTGCGAACCGGGCCACCGTCTCCGCGACGATCCGCCCGGCATCCAGCCACTCCGGTCGCAGACCGGCGGCGCCGTCGCGCAGTCGCTCGAGCGCCCCGAGCTCGTCGACCAGCCGTTCCAGCCGGTCCGCCTCCTCGGCGATCGCGGCGGCCGCCCTCGGGGCATCGTCGCCGGCCGCCGTCCCGTCGGCCAGCGCCGAGGCGAACCCACCGATGACCGTGAGCGGTGTGCGCAGGTCGTGGCGGAGGTTGGCCAGGAGCCGGGTCTCCCGATCGCGGGTCTCGGCCAGCTCGGCGGTCATCGCGTTGAAGCGGTCGGTCAGCTCGCGGACCTCGGCGGGCCCTTCCAGCGGCAGCGGCGCCGGGTCGGATGTCCGGAGGTCGGCGGTCGCCGCCGCCAGGCGTCGCAGCGGCCCGGTCACCGACCGGCTGAGGGCGTAGGCGATGGGTACGCCGATGAGACCGACGAGGATGACCACGACCGGCAGGACCCGGACGAGATCGCGCAGGGCGTCACCGGCCGACGTGTCGACCTGGGACAGGACGATGGCCCGCGCTCCGGCACCATTCGGTCCGCGCAGGGTGGTCGCGGAGTAGAGATGATCGCGGCCGTCGGTGAACCGGATCGAGCCGCTGCTCACGGTGCCGCGGGGGGCGGTCGGATCGAGACGGATCGGCTCGACCGGCCCGCCGGTCCCGCCGAGGTCCACGACGGCACCGGCCGCGGTCACGAGGTGGACGGAGAGACCGTCGTCGGCAACCTGGGCGCGCAGGTCGGCGACGGTCGCCCGGAGGTCGCCCTGGGCCGCGGCGGTCCGGAGCTGGAAGACGAGCGGCTGGCTCGTCTGGGTGAGGGCCGAGATCGTCGCATCGGCGTGCAGGCCGCGGAGGATGACGAACAGGGTCGCACCCGTCGCGACGAGGGTGGCGAACGCGACGGCGGCGAAGGCCAACCCGATCCTGGTGCTGAGGCGTCGGAACACGTCGGTCAGTCCGCCGGGGGCGCGTCGGGGAGCGGCTCGCGGCCGGGCGGGACGAGCCGGTAGCCCACGCCCCGGACGGTCTCGATCCGGGGTCCGTCCTCACCGAGCTTCCGCCGGACCTCGGCGACATGCACGTCCACCGTCCGCGTCTCGCCCGGGAAGTCGGTCCCCCAGACCGATTCGAGGAGGGCGTCGCGGGTCAGGACAAGACCGGGATCCCGGGCGAGCGCCGTGAGCAGGTCGAACTCCCGGGCCCGCAGCTCGAGCCGCCGGTCGCCGACCATGGCCTCGCGCCGCGGCGGATCGATCCGGAGGTCGCCGACCTCGATCGGCCGGCCGGCCCGGACCGTCCCCGAGGAGCGACGGAGGACCGCCTTCACCCGCGCCACGAGCGCGCGCGGGTTGAACGGCTTCGTCACGTAGTCGTCGGCGCCAAGCTCCAGCCCCACGATCGCGTCGACGTCGTCGTCCCGTGCCGTGAGCATCACGACCGGCGTGTCGCCCCGCCGCCGGATCTCCCGGCAGACCTCGAAGCCGTCGATCCGGGGGAGCATGAGGTCGAGGATGACCAGGTCCGGGTCGTGGCGCCGGTGGAGCTCGAGACCGGTCTCGCCATCCGCGGCGGCGATGACCGCCCAGCCCTCCTTCTCGAGGTAGAGCCGGAGCAGCTCCACGATGTTGCGCTCGTCGTCGACGACCAGGATGGTCTTCATCGGCGCGAGGATACCCCGGGCCGTGGGCCGGTCGGACCACTGGTGTAAGCCCGGTGTAAGGCCGGCGATCCGGGGTGGGCGGATCGGCACGTGCGGATCGGGTGTGACCCTTGAACACCGGCCGTCGGGCGTGGTCCGTCGTGTCGCCCGCCGATGACCTACCATCCCGGCGATGTTCGCGACCCTCGCCGGCGGCTATCCGGCGACCGAGACGCCCGGGCGTCGGCGGGTCCCTCGCTCCGGCGACGCGGCCGACGCCCTGATCCGTGATGCGATCGGCGACCAGGTCGGGGCCGGCCTCGGGCTGGTGACCGATGGCGGGATCCGCTGGGCCGACCCGCTCGATGCGCTGGGCGGTCGGCTCGGCGGCCGTCGGGGCCGGCCGACCTGGATGGAGCCGCTGACGGTCGCTTCGTGGCTGGCGGCCACCGCGATCGCGGGCGAGGTCCCGGTCAAGCAGTGCCTGCCGGGCCCGTACTCGCTCGGCGTCCGCTTCGCGACCGACGACGAGCGACGCCCGTCGCTCACCCTCGCCTACGCCGAGGCTCTTGCGGTCGAGCTGGAAGCGCTCGACGCAGCGGGCTGCCCGTTCATCCAGATCGACGAGGACGCTGCCGTCGGGATCGGTCCGGACGAGGCCGAACGGGCGCTCTTCCGCGAGGCGCAGCGACGACTCCTGGCGGACCTGGTCGCGGGTCCCGACCGGCCGCACCTCTCGCTGGCGATCTCCGGCGGGAACGCCGACCCGGCCGGCCCCGAGACGATCCTCGCGCCTGGCTACGACAGCTATCTCTTCGATCTGTTGGCGGGTCCCGACAACTGGCGGCTCGTGACCCGGGTCCCCTCGGACCGCGGCGTCGTGCTCGGGGTCGTCGACGCCCGCCGACCCGCTCCCGACGATCGGGAGATCGTGGTCTGGGCGGTCGGTCATGCTGCCGCGAGCGCCGGCCGTGGCGAGGCCCGCGTCGGCATCGCGCCGTCGGGCAGCCTCGCCGGCCTGTCCCGCACGATCGCCCGGGCGAAGATCGGCCTGCTCGGCGAGGTGGTCGGGCTCATCGAGCGCCGCCACGAGGAAGCCATCGCCGCGGCCCTCGATCCTCGGGCGGTCGATACGCGCAGCGCGGCCCTCGGACGGTGGACGCCCGGCACGGGAAGGACGCCCCATGACCGGGGATCCTGAACCGGCGATCGCGCCGATCCGTCGGCTGACGGGACGACGGCAGGCTATCCTCGCCGCCATGCATCCGATCGCGTCCCGATGATCTGCGCATCCTGCGGCACGGACAATCGCCCCGGCCGGCGGTTCTGTCGCTCCTGCGGCTCGGGCTTGGCCGCCGGCTGCCCGATCTGCGGCGCCGTCGCGGAGCCAGGCGACCGCTTCTGCGGGTCGTGCGGCGCTCCCCTCCCGGAGGGCGAGGGCTCGAGCCCGGGGCGGGACGGGGCGCCGCCGACACCAACGGATGGCGTCGAGCTCACGGCACCGGCGACCGAGCGGCGGCTCGTCTCGATCCTGTTCGCCGACCTCGTCGGCTCGACGGCCATGGCCGAGGGCCAGGACGTCGAGGCCGTCCGCGAGCTCCTGAGCCGGTACTACGACCTATGCCGGGAGATCGTCGACCGCTACGGTGGGACGATCGAGAAGTTCATCGGCGACGCGGTGATGGCCGTCTGGGGCAGCCCAGTCGCCCACGAGGACGACGCCGAGCGGGCCGTCCGCACGGCGCTGGACCTGGTCGATGCGGCGGGCACGCTGCCCAGCCCGACCGGGACGCCGCTCGTGGTCCGGGCCGGGGTGCTGACCGGCGAGGCCGCCGTCGACCTCGAGGCGCACGGGCAGGGGATGGTCGCCGGCGACCTGGTGAACACCGCCAGCCGGCTCCAGTCCGCCGCGCCGCCGGGAACCGTCCTGGTCGGCGAGGCGACGGTGCGATCGAGCGAGGCGTCCATCGACTACGAGCCCGCCGGGGAGCAGGTCCTGCGCGGGAAGACCGCGCCCGTGCCGGCCTGGCGCGCCCTCCGGGTCGCCGCGGGTCGCCGCGGATCGGGTCGGGCCGCCCGGCTCGAGCCGCCGTTCGTGGGCCGGGACGACGAGCTCCGGCTCATCAAGGACGTCTTCCACCAGACCGCCCGGGAGCGTCGAGCCCGCCTCGTCTCGATCACCGGCGTGGCCGGGATCGGCAAGAGCCGGCTCGCCTGGGAGCTGGAGAAGCACATCGACGGGCTGGTCGACGTCGTCTACTGGCACCAGGGCCGCTCGCCGGCCTACGGCGACGGGCTCGCCTACTGGGCGCTCGGTGAGATGGTCCGGGGGCGCGCCCGGATCGCCGAGACGGACGATCCGACGAGCGCCCGGGCGAAGCTGGCGGCGATGACCGCCGAGTACCTCATCGACCCCGACGAGCGGGCACGGGTCGAGCCCCGGCTCGCGGCCCTGCTGGGTCTCGAGGCGGCACCGCCCGGAGGGTCGGAGGAGCTCACGGCCGCCTGGCGAACGCTCTTCGAGCGGATCGCCGACCGTGGTCCGACCGTCCTCGTCTTCGAGGACCTCCACTGGGCGGATTCCGGGTTGCTCGACTTCGTGGAGGGTCTGCTGGCGGCGGCCCGAGCGCGACCGATCCTCGTCCTCGCGCTGGCGCGGCCGGAGCTCATCGCGGCCCGCCCGACCTGGGGCGCCACGGTCCGCAATCATCTGCGGCTGGACCTCGCACCGCTCGACGACGCCGCCATGGAGATGCTCCTGCTGGGTCTCGCCCCCGGGATCCCGCCGGCGGCCATCGCGGCCATCCGGGGACGGGCGGAGGGGATCCCGCTCTACGCCGTCGAGACCGTCCGGATGCTCATCGACCAGGGACGTCTGACCGGCTCGGAGGGTCGGTTCCATCTCGTCGGCGATCTCGGGACGCTGTCCGTCCCGGACTCGCTCCAGGCGCTGCTGGGATCGCGTCTGGACGCCCTGGACCCCGGGACCCGCGACCTGGTCGGGTCGTGCGCGGTCCTCGGGATCAGCTTCACGATGGAGGCCGTGGCCGCGGTGACCGGGCGGGCCGGGGACGACGTCCGGCGGACGCTCGACCGGCTCGTCGAGCGAGAACTCCTCGTGCTCGATGACGACCCCGTCTCACCCGAGCGCGGCCAGTACCGCTTCCTGCAGGGTGTGTTCCGGGAGGTCGCCTATGGTCGTCTCGGGCGTCGCGAGCGACTGGCCCGCCACCTCGCCGCGGCAGAGACGTTCGCGGCCGGTGGCGAGGAGCTGGCCGGGGTCGTAGCGACCCACTACCTCGAGGCGCTCCGGGCCGCCCCCGACGACCAGCGCGCGGATCTTCAGGCCCGGGCACTGTCCAGCCTCGAGGCGGCGGCCGGACGCGCGCGGTCGATCGGCGCGTATGCGAGCGCCGCCCGCTACCTGGCCGACGCCGTCGAGCTGGCCGAGGGCGCCGAGCAGCTCCGGTTGCGCGAGGCGCGCTTGCGTGAGCTCTACGACGCGAACGACGTCGTGGCGACCGAGGCCGAAGCCCGGGACCTGGTCGAGCTCGGCCGGACCACGGGCGAGCGGGGCCTCGTCGCGCGGGCCGGGTACGCCCTGGCCGGTGCGCTTCTCGGCGATGCGCGACCCGCCGACGCCGTGGCCGAGGTCTCCGGTATCCGTGCCTCGCTCGGGGACTTCGCGATGGAGGACCCGGATGGGCTTCGGCTCAGCGCTGAGCTGACCCGCTGTCTCCTGATGAACGGCGAGCCGGACCGAGCCGCGCCGCTCATCGAGGAGACACTGCCGATCGCTGAACGGCTCGGTCTCCGGGACGTGGTCGCCGAGCTCCTGCCGAGCAAGGGCTGGGCACTCGCGGCCCAGGGGCGGGTGATCGAGGCCCTGGCCATCCACCGCGGCGCGCTCGCCTTCGCGATGCGCGAGGGCCGCTTCCGGGCCGAGATGCGCTCCCGGATGAACCTGTCGGCCGTTGCGGCGTTCGAGGATCCTGGCGAGGCGTTCGAGGTCGCCCGGGCCGGCATCGACCGGGCGCGCGAGCGGGGCTACGACGGTTGGGCGTTCTCGCTGACAGGGAACGCGGCCAGCAGCGCCCTCCAGCTCGGCGAGTGGGACTGGATCGCGACGACCGTGGCCGCCCTGGGACTCGACGATCGGATGGCGCCCTGGGAGCAGTCGCCCCTCCAGGCCCTCGCGGTGGTCGAGGCCTACCGCGGACACGCGGAGGTCGCGGACCGGATCTTCGAGCGGGTCGCATCCACGATGGTCGATGTCGACGACTTCCAGCTCGTCAGCGGGCAGCATCAGCTCCGCGCGGAGATCGCCTTCGCCCGAGGCGATCTCGGCCTGGCCGCCGTCGAGGCGGAGGCAGCGCGCGTCTCGACGCTCACGGCGGGCCAGCCGGTGGAGCCGCTCGGCGGGTTCGCCGCGCTCGAACGTCGGGACCGCGAGGGGCTCGGTCGCTGGGCCGGCTCGCAGCAGGGTGGCCGCTCCCAGGGTTGGATCCTGGACGGGTTCACGGCAGGCGCCGACGTGCTCGATGGGGATCCGAGCGGGCTCCGACGGATGGACGCCGCCGCCGGCGCCCTCCTCGAGGAGGGGTTGCGGTTCGTCGCCGCGCAGGTGTTGCGTGCGCGGGCGATGCTCGCTCCGGACGACACCGGGGCGGACGGCGCGGCCGCCGAGGCGCGGCAGATCCTCATCGACCTTGGGGCCGTGACCATGCTTCGCGGCCTGCCCGAGCCGACTGATCTGTCGGTCCCGGCGTCGACCGCCGTCGAGACCACCGCCGAGCCCTCGCTTCCGACTTGATTCCGGCATCCGGCGGTGCCACCATCGGCCCTTACCCCTCCGGCGCCCATCAGGCCGGAGGTGCATCCGTTCCGTCTCTCCTCGTGATCGCCCAACAGGAGGTCGACTGGTGACTGAGCAGGTCCGGCTCACGGTCAACGGGATCCCGAGGGAGATGGAGGTCGAGCCGAGACGGCTCCTGGTCCAGGCCCTGCGCGAGGACCTCGGCCTGACCGGGACCCACGTCGGCTGCGACACGAGCCAGTGCGGCGCATGTACGGTCCTGCTCGACGGGCGGGCCGTGAAGTCGTGCACGGTCCTCGCGGTCCAGGCCGAGGGTCACTCGGTCCGCACGATCGAGGGGATGGCCCCCGAGGGCGGGCTCCACGCCATCCAGTCGGCGTTCTGGGAGAAGCACGGGCTCCAGTGCGGGTTCTGCACCCCGGGCATGATCATGGCCGCGGCCGACCTCCTCGAGAGCAACCCGGACCCGACCGACGACGAGATCCGCCACGCCATCGAGGGCAACATCTGCCGCTGCACGGGCTACCACAACATCGTGGCGGCGATCCGCGAGGCGGCCTCGACCCTCCGCACCGGCACCGACGTGCCGGCCGCGGCGAACGCCTGACAGGAGGCCAGACCGATGACCACCGACGTCATGGGCGCCCGGATCAAGCGCGTCGAGGATCCCCGCTTCATCACCGGCAAGGGTCGCTACCTGGACGACATCCAGATGGCCGGGATGACCTACATGGCGATCCTGCGCAGCCCGTACGCGAACGCCAACATCCGCTCGATCGACACGTCGGCCGCGAAGGCGATGCCCGGCGTGGTCCTGGTCCTGACCGGGGCGGACGTCCCGTACAACCCGCTCCCGATGGCCTGGCCCGCGGGCGGCGCCTCGGGCATCCGGAACAACGTCAACACGCCCCGGGCGCTCGCCACCGACGACGTGAAATGGACCGGCGAAGGGGTCGCGGCGGTCATCGCCGAGACGGCCGAGCAGGCCGCCGACGCGGTCGAGGCCATCCATGTGGAATGGGAGCCGCTGGCGGCAGTGGTCGACACCGAGGGGGCGGTCGCCCCGGGTGCCCCGCAGCTCCACGAGAACGCCCCGAACAACGTCGTCTTCGAGTGGACGGTCGGCGACAAGGCCGGGACCGACGCCGCGGTCGACGCGGCCGAGGTGGTCGTCCGCCAGCGGATCGTCAACCAGCGGCTCATCCCGAACCCGATGGAGGTCCGCGGCGACATCGGGCTCTACAACCCGGGCACCGACGAGTACACGATCTGGATGTCCAGCCAGACGCCGCACATCCAGCGCCTGCTCCTGACCGCCTTCGTGACCGGGATCCCGGAGCACAAGGTCCGCTGCATCTCGCCCGATGTCGGCGGCGCCTTCGGGACGAAGATCTTCTGCTACGCGGACATGGCCCTGGTCATGCTCGCCTCGAAGCTCATCGGCGGCAGACCCGTGAAGTGGGTCGAGACGCGGCGCGAGAACTACCAGGCCACGACCCACGGCCGCGACCACGTGACCTACCTCGAGATCGCGGGCAACCGCGACGGCGAGATCACCGGCCTCCGGGTCAAGACGTACGCCAACCTCGGCGGCCGGCTCTCGACGATCGGGCCGGGCGTCCCCACCACGCTCTACGGTCGGGTCCTCTCTGGCTGCTACAAGATCCCGAACGTGTACTGCGAGGTCACCGGCGTCTACACGAACACCACGTTCGTCGACGCCTACCGCGGCGCGGGCCGGCCGGAGGCGACCTACGTCATCGAGCGGGCGATGGATCTCTTCGCCGAGGAGATCGGGATGGACCGGGCGGCGATCCGGCGCAAGAACTTCATCGCTCCGGACGCGTTCCCGTACGACAACCCGTCGGGGCTCGGCACGGCGGTCAACGGCGAGAAGATCTTCATCGACTCGGGGAACTACGAGCCGGCGCTCGACAAGGCCCTGGCGATCGTCGGCTACGACGACCTCGATGCGCTGAAGGCGGAGGCGCGGACCCGGGGCAAGTACCTGGGTCTGGGTCTCTCCACCTACATCGAGGTCTGCGGGGTCGCCCCGTCGAAGTGGATCGGCGCGGTCGGGGAGGGCTGGGGCGCCGCGATGTGGGAGTCGGCCAACCTCAAGGTCCACCTGACCGGCAAGGTGGTGCTCACGATGGGCACCCAGCCCCAGGGTCAGGGCCACGAGACGACCTACGCCCAGATCATCTCGTCGGAGCTCGGCCTCCCGATGGAGGACATCGTCGTCCAGCACTCCGACACCCAGGGGACGCCGTTCGGCTATGGCACGTACGGGAGCCGGACCTCGTCGGTCGGGAGCACCGCGGCGATCAAGGCCGCCGGCAAGGTCCGCGAGAAGGCCCGCCGCTACGCGGCCCACATGCTCGAGGCGTCGGTCGACGACATCGAGGTCGTCGGCAACGAGTACCGGGTGAAGGGCTCGCCGGAGAAGAAGAAGACCCTCCAGGAGATCGCCTTCGCGATCGACCTCGGCTTCAGTCTTCCCGAGGGGATGGAACCGTACCTCGACGAGACCGCCTACCACGACACGACGAACTGCACCTGGCCGTTCGGGACCCACATCGCGGTGGTCGAGGTGGACGAGGAGACGGGCAAGGTGGATCTCGTCCGCTACGTCGCCGTCGACGACGTCGGCAAGAAGATCAACCCGATGATCGTCGACGGCCAGCTCCACGGCGGGATCGCCCAGGGAGCGGGTCAGGCCCTCTGGGAGGAGGCGATCTACGGCGACGACGGCCAGCTCCTGTCGGGCTCGATGCTCGACTACGCCCTGCCCCGGGCGTCCTGGCTGCCGAACCTGGAGCTCGACGAGACCGTGACGCCCTCGCCGGTGAACCCGATCGGGGTGAAGGGGGTCGGCGAGGCCGGGGCGATCGCCAGCACGGCGGCCGTCTCGAACGCGGTCATCGACGCACTCAAGCCGTTCGGCGTTCGCCATCTCGACATGCCCCACACGGCGCCCAAGCTCTGGCGCGCGATGCACCCGCAGGAGGCCCGGTCGTGATCCCGACGTCCTTCGCCTACGACCATCCGTCGAGCGTCGCCGAGGCGCTCGACATCCTCGCCCGGAACCCGGGCTCGGCCAAGGTCCTGGCCGGCGGCCAGAGCCTCATCGGGCTCTTGAAGCTCCGGCTCGCCCGACCCGACCGCCTCGTCGACATCGGCGGCCTGGACGAGCTCCGGGGGATCCGCGAGCTGCCCGACGGAGGGATCGCCATCGGCGCCCTCGTGACCTACCGGGAGGTCCTCGACTCGAAGCTGGCGACCACGCGGTGCCCGCTCCTCGCGATGACGATCGCCGACATCGGCGACGTCCAGGTCCGCAACCGGGGCACGCTCGCCGGGTCGATCGCCCACGCCGACCCGGCCTCGGACATGCCGGCCACCGTCCTTGCGCTCGATGCCCGGCTCGTGGCCCGGTCGGCCGGCGGCGAGCGCATCGTCCCGGCGACCTCGTTCTTCGAGGGGCCATTCGTGACCGACCTCGCCGAGGCGGAGCTCCTGACCGAGATCCGGATCCCGGCCCAGCCGTCCGGGGTCGGGATGGCCTATCGCCGGCTCGAGCAGCCGGCCTCGGGCTACTCGATCGCGGGCGCCGCCGCGGTCGTCGGACGGACCGGCGGCTCGGTGACGACCGCCCGGATCGGGATCACCGGGGTCGGCGAGGTCGCCTACCGGGCCCGGGCGGTCGAGGCGGCGCTCGTCGGGACGAGTGGCGATGCCGCTGCGGTCGCCGCGGCATCCGCCCACGCGGCCGATGGGGTCGCGGTCGGCTCGGACATCCACGCCGATTCGGTCTACCGGGCGGAGATGGCCCGGGTCCACGTCCGACGGGCGATCGAGGCGGCGCTCGTCGCCGCCGACTGACCGGATCGGGGTGCGGCTCGAACGGGTCGTCCCGGGGGCCGGTCCGCGAAGCGGTCTCGAGGGCGCGGTCCTCGTCCGGGACCTCGTCGTCGACGGGATCCGCTGGTCGAAGGGTCGGCGGCTGTCCGTCGCCGACCTGGCGACCCTCGGGGCGCCCGCGATCCGGGTCGCCGGCGAGCCGAGGGCGCTGGCCGACGATGGCATCGCCGTCCTCGTCCTCGAGCCGGGTGACCTCCACGAGGACGATGCCGCGCTCCGCCTGGCCGCCGCCGTCGCAGGTCCCGGGCTGACGACCCGCGGCCCGGCCGAGAGCCGGGTCGACCTGCTGGCAGCGAGCGACGGCCTGGTCCACGTCCGGACCGACCTCGTCGAGCGGATGGACCGGATCGACCCGATCGAGGTCTTCACCCTGTTCGACGGCCAGGTGGTCCGGGCCGGTGAGCTCGTCGCGAGCGTCAAGGTGGCGCCCCACGTCGTCCCGGCACGGGTCGTGGAGGTGGCGGAGCGGGTCGCGGCGCGCGCCGGGGGCCGGAGAGTGGTCCGGGTCGCCGGCTTCGAGCGCCGCCGGGTTGGTGTCGTGGTCAAGGAGTCGCTCCACGCGCCGGCCCGGGAGCGCTTCGAGGCGAGCGTGAGGCTGAAGGTGGAGTCGCTCGGCTCCGAGCTGGCCTCGGTCGCCTACGTGGCCGACGAGACCGACGCGGTGACCGAGGCGCTCCGGCCCCTCGTCCGGGGGCGCCGGCCGGACCGGGTGGACCTCGTGCTGACCGCGGGGTCTGCCAGCACCGATCCCGAGGACCCGTTCTACGTCGCGATCGAGCGGCTTGGCGGGCGGGTCGTCCGGCACGGCGTCCCGGCCCACCCGGGCTCGATGCTCTGGCTGGCCCGGATCGGCCGGACCGACCTCCTCGGCCTGCCCTCGTGCGGGGCCTACTCGAAGGCGACCGCGGCCGACCTCCTCCTGCCCCGGCTCCTCTCGGGCGAACGGGCCAGCGCGGCGACGGTCGCTCGGCTGGGGGTCGGCGGGATCCTCACCCGCTCGATGCGCTTCCGCTTCCCGGCCTATGCCCGCGACCTCGACGCACCGGACGGGTAGACTCCGCGACATGCCCGACCCTGACGCCCGGCCAACGGCCGCCGACCCCATCGACCGTCCCGAGAGCACTCGCTCGGTGGACGGGATCGTCGCGAGCTTCCGGGCTGCCGACTACATCTGCGACCGGTCCCTCGCGACCGCGGTCTTCCTCGCCCTCGAGCTCGGCCGACCGCTCCTCCTCGAAGGTGAGGCGGGGGTCGGCAAGACCGAGCTGGCGAAGACGCTCGCCACCACCCTGGGGACCCGGCTCATCCGCCTCCAGTGCTACGAGGGCCTCGACGTCAACTCGGCGGTCTACGAGTGGAACTACCCGCGCCAGATGCTCGAGATCCGGCTGCTCGAGGCCGCCGGACGCGTCGACCGGGCGAACGCCCACGACATCTTCGGGCCCGAGTTCCTCATCAAGCGACCGCTCCTCCAGGCGCTCGAATCGCCCGATGGCCGGGCGCCGGTCCTGCTCATCGATGAGATCGACCGGGCGGACGAGGAGTTCGAGGCATACCTCCTCGAGATCCTCTCGGACTTCCAGGTCACCGTCCCCGAGATCGGCACGGTCCGGGCGGAGCGCACGCCCCGGGTCGTCCTGACCTCGAACCGGACACGCGAGGTCCACGACGCGCTCAAGCGTCGCTGCCTCTACCACTGGATCGACTACCCAAGCTTCCAGCGTGAGCTCGAGATCGTCCTGACCCGGGTCCCGGATGCCCCCGACCGGCTGGCCGGGCAGATCGTCGGCTTCGTCCATCGCCTCCGCGAGGCCGACCTCACCAAGGTCCCCGGTGTCGCCGAGACGATCGACTGGGCCTCGGCCCTCCTCGCCCTCGGGGCGACCGAGCTCCGGCCGGATCTGGTCGACGAGACCCTCGGCGTGGTCCTCAAGTACGAGGAGGACGTGCGAAGCGTCCGCGGCGATCCCGGCCGCCGGATCCTCGACGAGGTCGTCGCCGGCGGCTGAGCCGGGACGCGTCGTCGGTGCCAGCAAGCGAGCCCGGTCGGCCCATCGACCCCCGCCACGTCCTCCCGCCCCTGCCCGGCGGCCGGACGGCCCTGGTCGTCGACGGCGAGAAGTTCAGCGGGAGCGCGGTCCGCTTCGCCCGGTCGCTCCGGGTGGCCGGCCTGACGACCGACCTCGGGGCCGCGATCGATTTCACCCGTGCCCTCGGCCTGGTGGAGATCGGCGACCGGGAGCAGGTCCGGGCCGCCGGGGCGGCCGTCTTCGTCCGCCGGCGGGACGACCTGGAGATCTACGACGAGGTCTTCGACCGGTTCTGGCGGAGTCGCGGGCCGCGCCTGGGCACCGAGGGTCCGAGCATGACCGCGCCGCCCGAGCCGAGCGACGGTGACGAGGACGAGGATGGTGACGCGGAGTCCGGGACTGGCGACGAGCAGCGGCGGCCGATGCACGACCCGAACGGGATCCCGACCCCGGTCGGCGCGGAGGGCGAGCCCGACGACGAGGCGGACCCCGACGCGATCGTCATCAGCGAGCAGGCCTACAGCGCCGGCGAGGTGGATCGTCACCGCCAGTTCGACCGGATGACGGCCGCCGAGCTGCGGGACGCGGAGCGGCTCATCGACCTCCTCATCCCCAACCTGGAGCGACGCCGGACACGCCGGAGCGAGCTCCATCACCACGGCCGGGTCGTGGCACCCCGGGCGATGTTCCGGCGGAGCCTGGCCACCGGCGGCGACGTCCTCGACTGGGTCTGGCGACGCCAGGTCCGGCGCCCCCGCGCGCTCGTCGTCATCTGCGACATCTCGGGCTCGATGGAGCGCCACGCCCGGGTCCTCCTCCGGTTCAGCCAGGCCCTGGCCGCGTCCTCGGTCCGGACCGAGGCGTTCGTCTTCGGGACCCGCCTGACCCGGGTGACCCGCCTCCTCCGGGACCGCGACCGCGACCGGGCGCTCAACCGGGTGGCCGAGACCGTCACGGACTGGTCCGGCGGGACCCGGATCGGCGAGTCGTTCCGCGAGTTCAACCAGCTCTGGGCGCGACGGGTCCTGCGCAGCAGCGCGGTCGTCGTCATCGTCTCCGACGGCTGGGACCGGGGCGACCCGGCCCTCGTCGCCCAGGAGACGTCACGGCTCCAGCGGAGCTGTCATCGGCTCATCTGGCTCAACCCGCTCGCCTCGACGCCCGGGTATCAGCCGCTGGCCGGCGGGATGAACGCCGCCCTGCCGTTCATCGACGACTTCGTGCCGGCCGGGACGCTGGCGAGCCTCGAACGCCTCGGGATCCTCCTGTCCGACGCGCCCACCCGACGCGAGGCGGCGCGTCGCGCCCGCGGGTTCGGGGGCGAGGGAGCGGGCTCCGCCGGCCGCGCTCCGCGGGTGGCGTCCGTGCGACCCGACGTCGGGGCCGCCGTGGCGGTCAGGACGGCCACCGATCCCGACGCGGCCGACGCGGCCCGGCCCCTCGAGGGCTGAGGCAGGCCACGATAGTGATCCGCATCCGGTCCGGGCAGATCCGGCGTAGGCTGTCCGACCTGGAGGTCGACCGATGAACGAGCTGCTCGAGACCCTGCGCGGCTGGCAGGCGGAAGGCGTGGCGGTGGGCCGGGCGGTCGTCGTCCGGACGTTCGGGTCGGCGCCGCGGCCGGAGGGCGCGGTCCTCCTGACGACCGGGGACGGCCGGCTCGCCGGATCGGTCAGCGGTGGCTGCGTCGAGGGTGCCGCCTACGAGGAGATCGAGCGCGCACGCCGGGACGGAGTGGCCCGGGTGATCCGCTACGGGATCAGCGACGAGCAGGCCTGGGACGTGGGCCTCGCCTGCGGGGGGACGATCGACGTGCTCGTCGAGCCGGCGATCCGACCGGAGGTGGTCGCGGCGGCGAGGGACGCCCTCGGCGGCGGTGCGGCCCACGGCCGGGCGATCGTCATCCCGCTGCCCGCCGATGCCCCGGGTCCGGCGTTCGGGCCGCACGATCGCGGGGCAGGGGAGCCCGTCCCGGCCTCGCTGGCCGTCGGCGATGACGGGGTGCTCCTCGGAAGTCTCGGCGACCCGACCCTCGACGCCCGGCTCGTGGAGGCCGGTCGTGCGGCGCTCGCGAGCGGTACCTCGGCCACGGTCGAGCTGGGGGACCGGCAGTATTTCATCGAGGCCTTCCCGGTCCGGCCCCGGATCGTGGTGGTCGGGGCCGTCCAGGTCGCGATCCCGCTCGTCGCGATGGCCCGCCAGCTGGGGTTCGAGACGGTGGTCGTGGACGGCCGGGCGGCCTTCGCGACCCCGGAGCGGTTCCCGGACGTCGATCGCCTCGTGGTGGGCTGGCCCGACGAAGTGGCCGAGGAGATCGGGCTGGGTCCGGCGGACGCGGTGGCGGTCCTGACCCACGACGTGAAGTTCGACGAGCCGGCGATCGTCGAGGCCCTCCGTCGCGGGTGCCGCTACGTCGGGGCCGTGGGCTCGCGCAAGACCCAGGCCGACCGTCGGGCGCGGCTCCTCGCCGCCGGCGTCGGTCCGGCCGAGCTCGACCGCCTGCGCGGCCCGATCGGGCTCGACCTCGGCGGTCGGGCGCCGGCCGAGACCGCCCTCGCGATCCTGGCCGAGATCGTCGCCGACCGACACGCCGGGAGCGGCCGCCCGATGCGAGAGCTGGCGGCCGCCCGGGCCTGACGGCACCGCCGGGTGGCATCGATGGAGGAGGAACCGACCGTGCAACGAAGCGTCCCGGAGCGGGTCCCCACGCCGGCCGAGGCCGAGTCCGGCACCCCCGACCTGCTTCGGCACGCCGCGGACGTGGCGGTCGCCTATCGGGCGGCGCTCGCCGAGCGCCGGGTGGGTCCCGCGCCCGGGCTGAGCGCCGGCGATCTCCGTCGGACCCTGGGCGGACCGTTGCCGAAGGATGGCCGGGACCCGCGAGCCGTGGTCGACGAGCTCGTGGCCGCGGTCGAGCCGGGCCTCGTCGCGATGGCTTCGCCACGCTATTTCGGGTTCGTCATCGGGGGGTCCGTTCCGGCGGCACTCGCGGTGGACTGGCTGACCTCGACCTGGGACCAGAACGCCGTCCTCTACCTGGCCGCGCCGGCCGCCTCGGTCGTGGAGGAGGTCGCCGGCGACTGGCTCGTCGAGCTGCTCGGCCTCCCGGCCGGCACCTCGGTCGGGTTCACGACCGGGGCCACGATGGCCAATGTCACGGCGCTGGCGGCCGCCCGTCACGCCGTCCTTCGGAGGGCCGGCTGGGATGTCGAGGAGGACGGGCTCCAGGGTTCCCCGGCGATCCGCGTGGTCGTGGGCGCCGACGTCCACGCATCGGTCCTCAATGCCCTCCGCATCGTCGGTCTGGGCCGACGCGGCGCGATCCGGGTGAGCGCTGACGACGAGGGCAGGATGCGCCCGGCCGAGCTGCGCCGGACATTGGGCGACCTGCCGGCCGGCCCGACGATCGTCATCGCCCAGGCCGGTGAGGTGAACACCGGCGCCTTCGACCCGCTCGGCCCGATCGCCGATGCGGTGGCGGAGCGCCCTGGGACCTGGCTCCACGTCGACGGCGCCTTCGGGCTGTGGGCCGCGGTCGCGCCGGGGCTCCGGAGCCGGCTCGACGGCCACGACCGGGCCGACTCGTGGATCACGGACGCCCACAAGTGGCTCAACATCCCGTACGACTCCGGGCTCGCCTTCATCCGTGACGGCGCCGCCCACCGAGCGGCGATGGGCGTCGCGGCTGCCTACCTGCCGGCGGCCGGCGGGGTGGCCCGCGACCCCTATGACTACGTGCCGGAGCTGAGCCGCCGCGCCCGCGGCTTCGCGGTCTACGCCGCGATCCGGTCGCTCGGCCGGTCCGGGATCGCCGAGATGGTCGAGCGCACCTGTGCGGTCGCCGCCCGGATGGCCGACGGCCTCGCCGCCGCGGCCGGGGTCGACGTACTCAACGAGGTGGTCCTCAACCAGGTCCTCGTCCGCTTCGACGACGACGACGCCACGACCCGCGACGTCATCGCCCGGGTCCAGGACGACGGGACGGCATGGCTGGCTGGGACGACCTTCCACGGCCGGGTCGCGATGCGGATCTCCGTCTCCAACTGGGCGACCACCGCGGACGACGGCGATCGAACCGTCGACGCGATCCTGGGGTCCCATGTCGCCGCTCGGGCCGCCCGCACGTGACCGACCCGCGCCGGACGGCCGCGGTGATCCTCGCGGCCGGGACTGGATCCCGGTATGCCGCGGCGGGAGGGGAGTCGAGGGGCGGCAAGCTCCTGGCCGAGCTCGACGGCCGGTCCCTCCTCGACCGGGTCCTCGCCGCGGTCCGGGCCGTGGGACCGGCCGAGACCGTCGTCGTCCTGGGTCACGACGCGGCCGCGATCGAGGCTGCCGTCGGCTGGGCCGACGAACGGAGGGTCCGCAACCCGCACCCCGAGGACGGACTCGCATCGTCGCTCCGCATCGGCTTCGGGGCGCTCGGACCCGGGGTCGACGCGGCCTTCGCGATCCTCGGCGACCAGCCCCTGGTCGATCCGGCGGTCCTCCGTGCGCTCCTCGCGGAGGAGACCCGGGCCGGGATCGACTTCGTCGTGCCGCGCTATGTCGGGGGCGGGGGAGGGAACCCGGTCCTCGTCCTCCGGTCCGGCTTCAGCGCCGTCGCGGCGGCGACCGGGGACCGCGGTCTCGGGCCGATCCTGGCCGCCGCACCGGAGCGCGTCGCGGTCGTGGAGCTGGGGGGCGCCAACCCGGACGTCGACACTCCGGCCGACCTCGCCGAGCTCGCCTGGGGGGAGCGCGTCCGGGCGAACCGGGACCAGGTGGACCGTCATCGCGAGGTGCCCGACGGGTCCGACTTCTACGGCCCGGTGACCGGCCTGTTCCTGGCCGATCCCGGGCGGACCGACGAGCCCATCCTCGAAGCGCTCCTGGCGCTCGCCCGACCGGGCGACACCTGGCTGGACGTCGGCGCCGGAGCCGGTCGCTATGCCCTGCCCCTGGCGCTCAGGGTCGCGGAGGTCGTCGCCGTCGAGCCGTCCGAGGGGATGCGGACCGCCCTCGCCGCGCTCCAGGTGGAGCACGGCATCCCGAACGTCCGGGTCGTCGCGGACCGGTGGCCGCCGTCGCCGGACGGACCGGCCGCCGGGATCCGCGCCGACGGCTCGCTCATCGCCCACATCGGCTACGACATCGAGGCGATCGGGCCGTTCCTGGACGCCCTCGAGGCCGCCACCACCCGGCTCTGCGTCGCCGTCCTGATGGACCGTCAGCCGTCGTCGATCGCCGACCCGTTCTGGCCGCCGATCCACGGCGAGGAGCGGGTCGCGCTGCCGGCGCTCCCGGAGCTCGTGGCCCTCCTGCGGGCCCGCGGGACCGTCCCCCGGGTGGAGCCGTTCGAGCGCCCGCCGCGCGGGTTCGAGACGCTCGACGAGCTCCAGGGATTCGTCCGCCGCCAGCTCTGGATCGCCGAGGGAGGCCCCAGGGATCGACGCCTCGGGAGACTGATCCGGGCCCGGGCGATCGAGCGCGAGGGACGCTGGACGCTGGAGAGCCGGCCGATGTCGACCGGGCTCGTGACCTGGACGCCCGGACCGTCCCGCGGGACTGGTTGAGCCTTCCGCTGGTGGCCGTTGACTGGTCCACCAATGCGGGCCTATCCTCCGGCCACGACCCCCTGCGCCGCTCCCGGACCGCCGTTCCCGGTCTCCTTCCGGTCACCGGCGCCGTCCTGGCGCTCCGCCCGAGTCGTCGATCAGCGATCGCGTCCATCGCAGCGTCGATGGGCGCCCGGCGTCCGGTCAGGACGCGGGAGGAGGACGGATGATCCCCGGTCAGTTCGACTACGTCAGGCCCGCGGGGCTCCATGAGGCGTTGCGGATCCTCACGGAGCGCGAGGGGGAGGCGAAGGTCCTCTCGGGCGGCTACAGCCTGCTGCCCCTCATCAAGCTCCGGCTCGCCCAGCCGCCGCTGCTCGTCGACATCCGCGACATCGACGGTCTGGACGCGATCGTCGAGACCGATGACGAGCTCCGGATCGGCGCCCGGGCCACCCATCGCCGGATCCTCGAGGACCCGACGGTCCGCGCCCGCTTCCCGCTCCTGGTCGATGCGGGCAGCGGGATCGGCGACCCCCAGGTCCGCAACTGGGGCACGATCGGCGGGTCGTGTGCCCATGCCGATCCGTCGTCCGACTGGCCGGCCGTCCTCCTGGCCACCCGGGCGTCCCTCGTCTGCCGAAGCCTGACCGGCGAGCGGGTCATCGCCGCCCGGGACTTCTTCATCGACACGTTCCAGACGGCCATCGAGCCGACCGAGCTCCTGATGGAGATCCGCATCCCGCGCTGGTCGCGCCCGAGCGGTGGCGCCTACGCGAAGCTCGAGCGACGAGCCGGGGACTTCTCGACGGTCGGCTGCGCGGTCATGGTCTGGCTCTCGCCCGACGGTCGGATCGGCGATGCCGGGGTGGGCCTCACCGCGGTCGCCGAGACACCGTTCTACTCGGACGCGGCGGTCAGCGCGCTCGTCGGCGGGGAGCCCGTGGAGGCGACCTACCGGGCGGCCGGGGCGGCCGCGGCCGCGGAGTCGCGACCGGCCGAGGACGGGCACGGCCCGGTGGCCTACAAGCGGGCGATGACCGAGGAGATGACCGTCCGCGCCCTGCGCAGCGCCGTCGAGCGCGCGCAGGCCCAGCGGTAGGAGCGCAGCGATGACCACCCAGCACGTCAGCCTCACCGTCAACGGCGAGGTCCGCGAGGCGGACGTCGAGCCGCGACTCCTCCTCGTCCACCTCCTTCGGGACGTCTTCGGGCTGACCGGGACCCATATCGGCTGCGACACGAGCAACTGCGGGGCGTGCACCGTCCTCGTCGACGGGGAGAGCGCGAAGTCGTGCACGATGCTCGCGGTCAGCGCAGCCGGCTGCGAGATCAAGACGATCGAGGGGATGGCGGACGGGGCCACCCTTCATCCCCTGCAGCAGGCGTTCTGGGACCAGCACGGCCTTCAGTGCGGCTTCTGCACCCCGGGGATGATCATCCAGGCCTCGTGGCTGCTCGCCCAGAACCCGGATCCGAGTGACGCCGAGATCCGCGAAGGGATCTCCGGCAACCTCTGCCGCTGCACCGGGTACCTCAACATCGTGAAGGCGATCGAGCAGGCCGCCGCCGAGATGCGCGCGACCGCCGCCGCCCCCACCGACGCGCCGGCCGAGCCGGCCGCGGCCAGCTGAGCGAGGCGAACGAGATGGCCGAGGCCGCCGCGACCCAGACCACCCCCGAGATCGGGGGGATGGGCCACTCCGTCAAGCGCAAGGAAGATCCGCGGTTCATCCGCGGCCAGGGCGAGTACATCGACGATCTCGTCCTGCCCGGGATGCTCTGGATGGACATCGTCCGGAGCCCCTACGCCCACGCGACGATCAAGGGGATCGACGCGTCCGAGGCGCTGAAGATCCCCGGCGTGCTCGCGGTCATCACCGGAGCCGACCTCGAGAAGGCCGGGCTCCACTGGATGCCCACGCTGGCCGGCGACAAGCAGATGGTCCTGCCGACCGACACGGTCATGTACCAGGCCCAGGAGGTCGCCGCGGTCGTCGCCACCAGCCGCTACATCGCCGCCGACGGGGCCGCCGCGGTGCTCGTCGACTACGAGCCGCTCGAGGTCGTCGTCGACCCGTTCAAGTCGCTCCTGCCCGACGCCCCGGTCCTTCGTCCGGACCGCGGCCCGGACAAGGCGAACAACCACATCTGGCACTGGGAGTCGGGCGACCAGGCCGCCGCCGAGGCAGGTCTCGCCGGTGCCGACGTCCGGGTCAGCGAGGACATCTACATCCCCCGGATCCACGTGGCCTCGATCGAGACCTGCGGCTGCATCGCCGACTGGGACCCGGTCCAGGGGCATCTCGACCTGCACATGACCAGCCAGGCGCCGCACGCGATCCGCACGGTCCTGGCCCTGGTCTCCGGCCTGCCCGAGCAGCAGATCCGGGTGAAGACCCACGACATCGGCGGCGGCTTCGGCGGGAAGGTCCCGGTCTACCCGGGCTACGTCCTGGCGGTCGTCGCCTCGCTGACCACCGGCAAGCCGGTGAAGTGGATCGAGGACCGCTCGGAGAACCTCCAGGCGGATTCGTTCGCCCGTGACTACCACATGCACGTCGAGCTCGGTGGGACGAAGGACGGCAAGCTCACCAGCCTCAAGGTGAAGACGATCGCCGACCACGGCTACACCGACGCCGCGGCCGATCCCTCACGGTTCCCGGCCGGCCTGTTCAACGTGATCACCGGTTCCTACGACCTCAAGGAGGCGTTCGTCGAGGTCGACGGCGTCTACACCAACAAGCCGCCGGGAGGCGTCGCCTACCGCTGCTCGTTCCGGGTGACCGAGGCCGTCCACGCGATCGAGCGGATGACCGACATCTACGCCCACCAGATCGGGATGGACCCGGCCGAGCTGCGGATGAAGAACTTCATCCAGCCCGAGCAGTTCCCGTACCACACCCCGACCGGCTGGGACTACGACTCCGGCAACTACGGGGCCGCCCTGCGCAAGGCGATGGACATCATCGGCTACGAGGACCTGCGCAAGGAGCAGCTCGAGAAGCGCGCGCGCGGCGAGCTCATGGGCATCGGCATCAGCTCGTTCACCGAGATCGTCGGTGCCGGACCGTCGCACACCTTCGACATCCTGGGCATCAAGATGTTCGACTCGTGCGAGATCCGGGTCCACCCGACCGGCAAGGTCATCGCCCGGATCGGCGTCCAGACCCAGGGCCAGGGCCACGAGACCACGTTCGCCCAGATCATCGCCGAGGAGCTGGGCTTCCCGGTCGGCGACATCAAGATCGAGTACGGCGACACGGACACCGCGCCATACGGCCTGGGGACGTACGCCTCGCGCTCGACCCCGGTCGCCGGTGCCGCGACCGCCATGGCGGCCCGCAAGGTCCGCGACAAGGCCCGCAAGATCGCCGCCCACCTGCTCGAGGCCAGCGAGGACGACCTCGAGTGGACGAACGGCAAGTGGTCGGTCAAGGGCTCACCCGAGAAGTCCAAGACGATCCAGGAGATCTCCTTCGCGGCGTACACGAACTTCCCGGCCGGCATGGAGCCGGGCCTGGAGGCGGTCGACTACTACGACCCGCCGAACCTGACCTTCCCGTTCGGTAGCTACATCTGCGTCGTCGACATCGACAAGGGGACCGGCGAGGTCCACGTCCGGCGCTTCGTGGCCGTGGACGACTGCGGCAACATCATCAACCCGATGATCGTCGACGGCCAGATCCACGGCGGTCTGACGATGGGCCTGGCGCCGGCGCTCTACGAGGAGATCCGCTACGACGAGCTCGGCAACAACCTGGCCGGGACGTTCATGGACTACCTCCTCCCGACCGCCGTCGAGACCCCGGCCTGGGAGACCGACAAGACGATCACCCCGTCACCGCACCACCCGATCGGGGCGAAGGGGGTCGGCGAATCGGCCACCGTCGGTGCGCCGCCGGCGATCGCCAACGCCGTGGTCGACGCCCTGTGGCACCTCGGCGTCCGCCACATCGACATCCCGATCACCCCGCCGAAGGTGTGGGCGATCCTGCGCGAGAAGGGCGTGACGGCGTAGCCGCTCGCGTCACGGCGAGGTCCGCGCGGTGACCTCGCCGGTCTCGCTCCTCGAACGGGCGGTCGAGCTCGACAAGACCGGCCGCCCGTATGCCATCGCCACCGTCGTTGCCGTTCGCCGGCCGACGTCGGCCCGTCCCGGGGCGCGCGGCCTCATCCACCCGGACGGCTCGATCGAAGGGTTCGTCGGCGGGAGCTGCGCCCGACCGCTCGTCATCCGCGAGGCCCTCCGGTCCCTGGGCGACGGCCAGCCGCGGCTGCTCCGGATCAGCAAGGAGCTCCCGACCGAGAGCCGGCGCGGCGACGGCATCGTCGACGAGGTCATGACCTGCCACTCCGGTGGCACCCTGGAGATCTACGTGGAACCCCACCTGCCGGCCCCGGCCCTCTGGGTCGCCGGGACCACCCCGATCGCGGCGGCGGTCGCCGAACTCGGCGCTGCGATGGGCTTCGCCGTCTCGGTGATGGATCCGATCGCCGATGCGAGCGCGCTTCCGGACGGCGTGACCGTCGTCGTCGGCGACGATCTCGCGGCCCTCCCGACCCCCAGTGCGAGTCCCTTCGTCGTGGTCGCCAGCCAGGGCGTCTGGGACGAAGAGGCCGTGGCGTCGGCGCTCCGCCTCGACGTCGCCTATGTCGGGCTCGTCGCCAGTCCGAAACGGGCCGCCGCCGTCCGGTCGTGGCTGCTCGACGAGGGGGTGGATCCGGACCGTGTCTTCGCGATGCGCGCGCCATGCGGCATCGATCTCGGGGCCGAGACGCCGTCAGAGGTGGCCGTCTCGATCCTGGCCGAGCTCGTCCAGGTTCGCCGGGGTCGGGCGTCGTTCGTGGCCGCGCCCGGCCCGGCGACCCTCGCCGGCGACGGGGCCCTCGCCGCCGTCCAGCCGCTCGTGCCCGCCTCGGACGACATCGTCCTCCTCGACCCGGTCTGCGGGATGACCGTCGACCGGGCCTTCGCCCGCCACCTCGCCGAGCACGACGGCGTCGTCTATGCCTTCTGCTCGATCGGCTGCCGCTCGAGCTTCGTCCGCGAACCCACCGCCTACGTCGGCACCGCTGCTCCCGCCGGCGACTGACCGATCCCTCCCGGAGGACCCATGCACTTCGAAGGCACCGTCGAGATCGCCGCGCCCCGCGACAAGGTCTGGTCGTTCGTCACCGACCCCACCCAGGTCGGCCGATGCGGGCCTGGGCGTCGAGTCGGTGGAGCTGGTCGACGCCACCCACTTCAAGGCGAAGGCGAAGGTCGGCATCGGCTTCATCAGCGCGAAGTTCAACGCCGACGGCGAGATGGGGATCATCGCCGCCCCGGAGCTGGCCGAGGTGAAGATCCACGGCCAGGCGCCGGGCAGCGCCGCCGACGCCGTCGCCTCGATGCACCTCTCCAACGGTGGCGAGGGGATCACGATCATGGCCTGGAAGGCCGACGTGAACATCTCGGGCACGCTCGCCAGTGTCGGCGCCCGGCTCATCGAGGGGACGGCGAACAAGCTCATCGCCCAGACCTTCACCTGCATGAAGACGAAGCTCGAGGCCTGAGGCTTCGCCGGGCGCTCAGCCCTCGGTCGTCGCCTCGACATGCGCGACCGAGGCGGGGGCACTCGTCCCGGCCGCGACGCGTCCCGGGGCGGTCGTCCGGTCGCGGGTCGAGCGTTCGAGGCCGATCGCCAGGCGGTCGAGCAGCGGCGGGCAGTCGATGCCGACGAGGATCTCGCGGGCCTCGTCCGCCGCGGCGCGCGCTTCCAGGTCCTCCGACCCAAGCATCGTGATCCGGTCGACCTGGCAGAGGGCCAGCTCGAGCGACTCATCGAGCGCGCGGAGCGTCGAGGCGGCTGCGCGATAGCCCGCGACGGCTTCCTCGCGGCGACCCTCGAGCGCGGCCAGGCCGGCCTCCAGACCGTGGCGGATGGCGTCGACGGCACGCCCACGGTCCAGTGCCGCAACGACCAGCCGGCGGGCCTGTCGTGCGCGGTCGACGTCGCCCATCCAGAGGGCGCAGCGCATCGCGATGACCGGGGCATCCAGCGTCGGCGCCAGCCCGGCCCCGGTCATCGCCTCGTCGTAGGCGCCGGCCAGATCATCGGCCAGGGAGAGGATCAGCGCCTTCTCGACATGGCGCCCGGCCAGGAAGTCAGGTCGCGTCACTTCCGGGAAGGCTGCCTCCTCGGCCTCGCGCAGCCGCGCCGCTTCCTCGGGCGTTCCACGGTAGGCGGCCACGACGGCTCGGGTACCGAGGACGGAGTCGAGGTCGAACTCCACCAGGTCGGCCTCCTCGAGCTCGCTCACGATCGAGAGCGCCCGGTCGAACTCTCCGACGCTGAGGAAGCCCCAGGTGGACAGCCAGCTCAGCCAGCGGAACTGCTCGCGGAGCCCGAGGGATCGGGCCCGCTCCCTCGCTTCGACCGCCATCCGAACCGCGCCGCGACGAGCGTCCGCGAAGAGTCCGGCCGCGAGGTTGGATCGCGCCCGGAGCTCGGTGTTGACGAGGCCGTTCGCGACGGCGAGATCGATCGAGCCGCGGAGTAGGGCGATGCTTTCGAACGTCCGTCGCTGGTTGTCCATGACGACGCCCTTCGTGACGAGGGCCTCGACGATCGCGGGAACGACACCGAGCATCTCGGCCCGGACGAGCGTTCGCTCGACCGCGTCCAGGGCGCGCGGATCCCGGACGATCATGAAGAGCCGGGCGTTCTCGGCCAGGAGGGCGACGACGTCCGGATCGGTCGAGTCGGCAGCGCAGCCCGCCAGGGCGGTCTCGGTAGCCTCGATCGCCTCGTCCGTCTTCCCGATCGCGTCGAGCGACCTCGAGACGAGGACGGCCGCCCGGGCCAGGCCGGCCTCGTCATGCCCCGAGGTGGAGTGCTCGAGCGCGGATCGGCCGTAGTGCTGGGCGGCGTCGAGGCGGGCGGCCCGGAAGGCGGCGCCCGAGGCGGCCTCCCAGGTCGCGGCGCGCTCTGCCGGATCGGTCGTCACCGACAGCGCCTGTTCGAGGTAGCCGAGCGCCTGGGCGTCCGAGCCGAGCGCGATCGCCCGCTCGGCCGCGGCGCGGAGCGCGATCCTGGCCTGGATCGCCAGCGCGTCCGCCTCGGCGCCCGCCGGCGTGGCGGCGTGCGCGTCGAGGTAGTGGCTGGCGAGGACGCCGGCGAGATCCTCGCCCTCGAGCGACTCGAAGTACCGCGCTGCAGCGAGGTGGCGCGTCCGCCGATCGCGCTTTGCCAGCGTCTCGTAGGCGACCTCGCGGATGAGCCCCTGGACGAAGACGTACTGCCCGCGCTCCGGTGAGGTCGGGTCGTCGTCGACGGCCAGGATCTCCCGCTGGACAAGAGTCCGGAGGCGTGCACGAAGCGTCTCGATCGACTGAGCTGTCAGAGCCGCCAGCGCCTCCAGGGTGAAGCTCTGGCCGAGGACCGCGGCGTCCTGCACGAGGGCGCGATCGGCACTCTCCAGGCTGTCGATCCGGGCGCCGATGAGCCCCCGGAGCGAATCGGGGACGGCGAGTCGGCCGATCTCGCCCTCGACCCGATACCGTCCCGCCTCGGGCACCAGACGCCCGTCGTCGATGAGCATCCGGATCGTCTCGACCGCGAACAGCGGGACGCCGGCGGCCCGCTCGACGATCCGCCGGGTGAACGCGCGCGGCAGGCCCGGGGCGACGCCTTCGAGCATCCGGATCATCGCCGTGTCCGAGAGCGGCTCGAGGTGGAGCGCGGTGAAGTTGCGCTGTCGGGCGCCCCAGGTCGGCCGCCGGTCGTGCAGCTCGGGCCGGGCCAGGGTGACCACCAGGATCCGGTGGTTCCGGCTCCACTCCAGGATCGACTCGATGAACTCGATCAGCCCGGTGTCGGCCCACTGGAGGTCCTCGAAGACCATGACCACGAGCCCACGTTCCGCGATCCGCTCGAAGAGGCGGCGCCAGGCGGCGAAGGCGACATCGGGCTCGGGCGCGGGATCGCCCTCCAGCCCCAGGAGAGTCGAGAGCGCCGGTCTGAGGCGCCTTCGCTCGTCCTCGTCGACGATGTGGTCGGCGAGCAGCTCATCGACCCTGGTCCGCGCCGTGAAGTCGTCGTCCGACTCGGCGATGTGGGCGCGGCCCCGGACCATCTCGGCCAGGGCCCAGAACGTGATGCCCTCGCCGTAGGCGGGCGAGCGTCCCTGGTGCCAGTAGACGTCGCCGGCCAGCCCGTCGATGTACTTGAGCAGCTCCCAGGCGAGCCGGCTCTTGCCGATCCCAGCGATCCCGGTGATCGAGACGAGCCGGGCGCGTCGCTCATCGTCGGCCGCATGGAGCAGGTCCTTGAGCAGCCGCAGCTCGGCATCGCGGCCGACGAACGGAGGCTCGAGGCGATCCGAGCGACCTCGCCCGCCACGCATCGCCAGGGTGTGCAGGGCATGCCAGGCGGGCACCGGCGCCGCGCGTCCGCGCAGGTCCTGCTCGCCGAGCGGCTCGGCGGCGATCCCGGCCTGGGTCGCTCGGTGGGTCGCCTCGTCGATCAGCACGGCGCCGCTCGGGGCGACCCCCTGGAGGCGCGAAGCGGTATTGACCAGGTCGCCGCTCACCAGACCCTGGTCCGTCGCGCCGACGTTGATCGCCGCATCGCCGGTCATGACCGCTGCCCGCGCGACCAGGTGCGGAACGGCCTCCTCTCCGGGCGGTCCCGCGTCGTCGACCCGGATCGCGCCCACGGCATCGACCACGTCGAGGGCCGCCCGGACCGCGCGCTCGGGGTCGTCCTCGAACGCCGTCGGGGCGCCCCACATGGCCATGACGGCATCCCCGATGAACTTCTCCACGGTGCCGCCGTATCGCTCGATGACCGTCCGGGCCGTGGAGAAGTAGCGGTCCTGGAGGTCGCGGACCTGCTCCGCGTCGCGGCCCTCGGTCAGGCCGGTGAACCCGACCAGGTCGACGAACAGGATGCTGACGACCCGGCGCTCGGTCGCAGCCGGGGCCACCGTCTCCACGTCCGGCTCATCGATGCCGCGCTCGCGAGACTCGGCGAGCGCCGTCCCGCACTCGCCGCAGAACTTCGCTCCCGGATCGTTCGCGGCCCCGCAGCTCGGACAGCCGGCGCTCAGCCGGCTACCGCACTCGGCGCAGAACTTGCGACCGGCGACGTTCTCGGTCGAGCAGCTGGGACAGCGCATGCCCGGTCATCCCTCCCGGCGACGACACCGCCGCCCGTGCGGGAGCGTAGCCGAACGCCGTCCTCGGCGGAAGCCCCACCCGGGGTCGAACGACCTCCCTCGCGTCGTGGCCTACGATGGCCCGATGCAGGTCCTGAGCAGGGTCGTCGGACCAGTCGCCACGAATGTCATCCTCATCGCGGACGAGCCCTCGCGCGAGGCGATCGCGATCGACACGGCCATCCCGTCGCTGGCCTGGATCGCCGAGGAGCTGGCGGCCCGCGGCTGGACGCTGAAGCTCATCGTCTCGACCCATGGTCACTGGGATCACATCGGCGACAACGCCGCCGTTCAGGAACACACCGGAGCGCCGATCGCCGTCCATCCCCTCGACCGGGGACGTCTGACCGACCCACAGCCCCTCTGGGCCCCGTTCCCGATCCCGCCGTCCGTGCCGGCGGTGGACCTGGCCGAGGGCGGCCTCGTCGCCTTCGGCGAGGTCCGGCTCGAGATGTTCCACACCCCCGGTCACACGGAGGGCTCGGTCTGCCTCTACGCGCGCGACCAGGGGATCCTGTTCAGTGGCGACACCCTCTTCCAGGGCGGCTGGGGTCGGGTCGATCTCCCCGGCGCCTCGCCGGAGGCCATGATCGGGTCGATCGCCCGGCTCGCCGGGCTGGAGGATGTCGTCCGGGTGCAGCCCGGTCATGGTGCGGCGACGACGATCGGCCGCGAACGGCCCTGGATGGAGCTGGTCGTGCGGGAGGGCCGCCTCCTCGTATGACCTCTTGGTCCGTCGCCGCCACGGTGCCGGTCCCCGGGGGAGGTCGGAGCGGACCGGTCGCTGCAAGGATCGGGGCGGCCGATGCGTAGAACAGACGTGATCGACCAGGAGCTCCGACGCCAGTCCGTCGACCGGGCCTACCGGGACCATGCGGACGACGTCTACCGGGTGGCCTTCGGGATCCTCCGTGATCCGGACGGCGCCGTCGACGCGACCCACGACACGTTCGCCCGGGCGTTCGAGCGCTGGGAGCAGTACGACGCGAACCGCCCGCTCCGGGCGTGGCTCCACGGGATCGTCACGAACACCGCCCTCGATGCGCTCCGTCGTCGCCGGGTGCGCCAGCTCGCGGTGCCGGTCCTGGGCCGAGTCGCCGAGCTCGAGAGTGGCGGTCCGCGATCCGGCGGCGATCCGGCGGTCGACGTCGTCCGTCGCCGGATCGTGGACGAGGGCCTCGCGACCCTGAAGCCGGAGGCCCGGGCAGCGGTCATCCTCCGCCACTACTACGGCTACGACTACGCCGAGATCGCCGGGTTCCTGCGCACGAGCCCCGGCAACGTCGGTTCCATCCTCTCGCGCGCCCACTCGACGCTGCGCCGGCGGCTCGCCGCCGATCCCGCCGCTGCCGCGACGACGCCGACCGCCGCGGCCGCCCCGCCTGCGGCGACCCTCGTCGCCACCCCCTCCGACACCCGCCCGACGCCGCCACCCGCGGCGAACGGCCGCTGACCCGACCCGAGGTGCTCCGATGACCCAGCCTGCCGATCCGACCCGAGCCGACCCGGCGAACGCACCGATGGCACGCGGCGGGACGGCTCGTCCCGTCGAGCCGATCGACGAGCCGACCCTCGCCGCCCTGGTCCGCGACGTGGCGGGGGGCTGGCACCTGCCGCCCCGCCGACTCGACGCGCCGACCTGGACCGACCGGGTAGAGCCCGGACGGGTGGGCCGCCGGCCGATCGGCGGCTGGTTGGGCCGCCTGGCCGGCGCGGCCGCGGTCGCGGTCGGGGCGACGCTCGCGCTGGCGCTCGGCGCGGTGTGGCTCGGCCAGCCCCACGGCGAATCGGCGGGGGTCGGCGGCAGTTCGTCGGCCCCATCGGCCACGGCGCGTCCGTCGGGGCCGGCGACGCCCGGCGCAAGCGCGGGACCGTCGGCGACGGCGCTCCCCGTCCTCCTCCAGCGAGGTGCGCCACCGAGCGCCACTTCGGCCCTCGTCCGGGTCGGGGACGGCTACGCGGTCGTGGACCTGACGACCGGCACGCCGGGCGACCCGATCAGCACCGCCACCGGTGGCGGCTCGCTGGTCCGCCGGGCCGACGGCAGCCTGGCCTGCCTGTGCTTCGACACCGACGGGTACAGCCAGGCCGCCTACACCCACGCGACGATCCGGTTCCGAACGTACAGCCCGGTGGGTCGCGCGGTCGCGACGTCCACCCTGGGGGACTTCACGGGGATCCCGGATCCTCGCCCGGCAGCCCAGAAGGACCAGCCCGCCCATATCGCCACGCAGACGTCCGTTTCCCCGGACGGCCGGCTCGGGTTCGTCGGTTGGGCCGCCCGCGAGCCGCCGGTCTGGCACTCGGGCGTGATCGTCGTCGACATGACCACCGGCGCCGTCGTCGCCCGCCTGGTCCTGCCGGACGTCTCGACCGGGCCGGCCGACGCCCCGGAGCAGGCGATCGCCCCCCGGGTGGCGATGAGTCCGGGCGGCGACCGCCTCCTCGTGACGGCGACGACGTATGACTTCGGGCCGACGAGCGTGGACTACCACGAGACGAGCACCCACCACGTCGCGACCGTCGACGGGACGGCGGTCGGGACGCTGACCGCGTTCGCTCCGGCGGCCGCCTGCGGCGACGGCCAGAACGACGCCGGGATCGCCTCCGACGGCAGCGCCTGGCTCACCTGCTGGACGAACGGCGGCGGACTCCAGACCGTCCGCCGGATCGCCCCGGACGGCACGGCGCTCGGCGACACGTTCGTGGACTCGGCCGGCGAGGGCGGCACCACCACGGTGGCCGCGGACGGGTCGGCGCTGTGGTCCTGGTCCCCGACGACCCGGACCCTGACCCGGGTCGACCTCCGGACCGGCCAGGACCGCAGCACGACGGCGCCGGCTCCGCCGACGTCGGCACGCCCGGACCCGCTGGCCGCCCTGGGCCGCTGGTTCGCCCCGGCGGCCGGGGCGAAGGTCTTCCTCGACCCCGGGATCGTGATCTCGCCCGATGGCTCGCGGATCTACGCCCTGGGCATCGACCGCGACCCGTCCGGGAGCCCGTTCGGTGGCTCGTCGGGGATCTTCGTCTTCGACGCCCGGACGCTGGCCCCGATCGACCATTGGGTGCCCGAGGCCGACTACATCTCGATCGCCGTGAGCGAGGACGGGCGGTGGGTCTACGCGGCCGGCGCCCCGGGCGTGGACATGGCCGGACGGTCGGCTCCCTTCGATGCGTCGATCACGGTCCACGACGCGACCGACGGGTCGGTCGACCTCGTCGCCGGCCGACTCGGATCCCAGACGGTGACGTTCAGCGACCCGGTCCTGCCCTGATCGCCCGACGGGCCTGCCACTGCGGGCTCAGGGTGCGCCGCTGGTGAACCCGGTCGTGTCGACGACCTCCAGCATCGAGCCGGTGATCCGGCCGAGACCGTGGAGGTCGTCGTCGTTCCAGTGGGGGTCGGGGGCGCCGGTGATGTACCAGGGCGACCCGTTGTCGGCCAGGATCATCCCGTAGCGCTGGAGGGCCACCAGGACGATCCGTGCCTGCGGGGAGAAGCCGGTCAGGTCGACCGAGCTCTTGAGCCGCACCCGGAGCCCCATCGGGGGCAGCGTCGGGTCGGAGCCATCGCCCGCGTCGTGACGGGCCGGGTAGAGATGGGCCGACCGGGTGGTCGGCGCGGTGAACCGGAGGGCATGGGCGATGAAGCCGCGAGCGACCTCGTCGTACCGGGCCAGGCCGGGCAGGATCGGCAGGCCGGCCGCGTCGGCGCTCGTCCAGCCGTCGGGGCGGAGGCTGTTCGACTTCAGGTTCCAGACGGCGCCCGAGCCGGCGGACCAGGAGCCACTGCGGGACCGGACCGCGTCGTACAGCTCGTACAGGCGGCAGGCGTCCCGATCGACCAGGATGATGTGGCGATCCGAGCCGGCCTCGCGTTTCACTCTCGTCGGGATCGGGTACCTGACCCGGTTCGACTCGCTGGCGTAGCGGAAGCGGACCGACCGCCGAGGAGTCGACTTCGAGACGACGTTGTAGGGGATGCCGTAGCCGGCATACGAGCCGAAGTCCGGATGGAGACCGCGGTCGAGGCCGATCGAGGCGAGCAGGGCCGCCGAGTCCGCCCGGACCGGGAGGCCGTCGACGGGACGGTTCCAGACGTTCGACGACGGGAAGACCGGACAGGACGGTTTGATCCCGGGCAGGGACTTCGCCGCGGCGCCCTCCACCGACCCCCCGAGGAGGACCACGACGGCCGCCACGAGGGCGAGCCGGAGGCGGATCGGGCGGCGCGATCGGCCGGCTCGGAGGTCCATGGGCCGATCGTATGGCGAGCGGGGCCGCCCGGTGCCGAGCAGATGGTCCCGGTCGGTGCGCTCCGCCACCGGACCTCCGGGTCCTCCGCGGCGGTGAGGCCCGGTCGCGACCTCGACGGCCGCCGGGTCACATCGGCTTGCGGTAGGCCATCGCCCGCTTGACCGGCCGGAAGCCGAGGCCCTCGTACAGCCCGAGCGCGCCGGTCTGGTTCTCGGCGTCCACCCCGAGCGAGGCCACCTCCATGCCCCGCTCCCGAAGGGCCCGGACCGCGGCGACGATGAGCGCCCGCGCCACCCCACGGTGGCGCCACGGTCGACGGACGCTGACCCGGTCGAGCCACCCGCGGGCGATCCCGGCCGCGGCGTTGTCTTCCTCGAAGATCGCCCCGAGCACGGACCCGGCGACCTCGTCCCCGGCCCAGGCGACCTGCCACAGGCCGATGTCGGTGTTGGGGGACTCGGCGACCTGCCTGAGCTGGACCTCCGAGAACGGTCGTGCCCCCCAGTGGTCCTGGAACGCCTCCCAGTCGGCGATGAGGACCGGGCGGACGTCCCCCTCCTGCACGGCGCGGAGCTCCAGCCCGGCCGGCAGCGGCGCGTCCGGCAGGGGATCGCCGGTGCGTCGCTCCATCTCGAAGAACCAGCGGACGACCGCATATCCCTCGGACTCGAGCAGGGCCATGGTCCCGGACGCCTCTTCGAACGCCCACGAGCCGAGGAACGCCCCCGCTGTGCCGCCCTCCGCCGCGGCCCTGGACCGAAGCCGTGACTCGGCGTGGCGGAGCATCGCCCGGCCGATCCCCCGACGCCGGAGATCGGGGTGGACGTACCCGTACGTGTCGTAGACGCGGACCCCGTCCCGGAGCGCCGCGAGCTCGTGTGAGATCGCCACGACCCGGTCGTCCAGCTCGGCCAGCAGGACGTCGCGCTCGGGCACGAACGCCTCGCGGTTGCTGAGCTGGTTCGCCAGCGCCTCGACGGTCTCGATCTCGAACGACCCGTCGGCGATCTCCGCGTCATTCATGACCGCGATCATCGCCGGCAGGTCCGCCGCCCCGCGGTAGGGTCGGAACCGGAGCCCCGGGATGGCCGGCGCACCGTCGATCCGGACGTCGTCGGCCTCGGTGACCCGATCCATGCTCATCGCCCGTCCTCCCCGTACTTCAGCTTCATGTGGCGGTCGGCGGCCTGGTGGAGGAGCCGCCAGCGTCGGCGCTCGTCGGCCCGGAGGCGCGGGTCCCGCTCGCGGTCGGCCCGGGTGAGCTCACGATCCAGCTTCCGCTGACCGGCCAGCCGGCCGGCGTCGAGCCGTCCACCCTCGATCGCGTCGCGGACGGCGCAGCCCGGCTCGCGCTCGTGGCGGCAGTCGCTGAACCGGCAGCCCGCGGCCAGCTCGTCGACGTCGCCGAACGTGGCGTCGAGATCGGCGTCGGCGTCGACCAGCCCGAGCTCGCGGATCCCCGGCGTGTCGAGGAGGAGCGCGCCGTTCGCCAGCCGGACCAGGTGCCGCCTGGTCGTGGTGTGTCGGCCGCGGGCGTCGTCCTCGCGGATCTCGCCGGTCGACTCGACGGTCTGCCCGGCGAGGGCGTTGAGCAGGGTCGACTTGCCGACGCCCGACGACCCGAGCAGGGCGATCGTCCGCCCGGCCCCGAGATGGACGGCGAGCCCGGTCAGCCCCTGGCCCGTCTTCGCACTCACGACGTGGATCGCCGCGCCGCCGGCGACCCGGCCGGCGGCGGCCAGGCTCGTCTCCAGCGAGTCGGCGACGTCGGCCTTGTTCAGGACGACCACGGGTTCGGCGCCCGAGCCCCAGCCGAGCGCGAGGTAGCGCTCGAGTCGGCGCGGGTTCAGGTCGGCATTGAGCGAGGTCATCACGAAGATCGTGTCGACGTTCGCGGCGAGGACCTGCTCCGGTGTCCCGTGATCGGCCGGGGCGCGCCGGACGATCGACGTCCGACGCGGGAGGACCCCCCGGACCAGGCGATGATCGTCTTCCGGCTTCCCCCCGAGCGCGACCCAGTCGCCGACCGCCGGGAAGACGAGGTCGGCGTCCACCTCGGCGTCGTGGCGGTAACGGCCGGAGACGCTGGCCCGCACCTCGCCGTCGGCGGTCCGGACGAGGTACGAGCCGCGGTCCTCGATGACGACTCGACCGGGCTCGAGGCCGTCGGCGGCCTGCCCGGCGAAGGCCGCCTCGAGATGCGGGTCCCAGCCCCATGCGGTCAGCCCCGGCCCGGTCATCGGGTCGGCTCCGTCGCCGGCGGCGGGCCGTGGTACTCGAACTGCTCCGAGACCACCCGGAACCCGAGGCCCTCGTAGAGGGTCAGGGCCTGGTTGACGTTCTGACTGTCGACCCCGAGGGCCGCCCGCGTCGCCCCGGCATCGCGCACGACCCCGAGGCTGCGAGCCAGAAGCGCCCGGGCGAGGCCGCGCCGTCGATAGGGCTTGCGCACGGCGATCGCCTCGGTCCAGCCCGTCCGCGAACCGTCGGGCTCGGGCGGGTCGAGGTAGTTGAGGATGTGGCCGGCGACCAGGTCGCCGTCGAAGGCGACCTGCCAGAGCCACGGCTGGAAGTGGGGCGATTCGAGGTAGCCGGCGAAGCTGTCCTCCGACCAGTCCCCGTCGCTCTCGCCCCAATGCTCGGCGAAGGCCTCGCGGCCGGCCTCCCAGACGCGCCGGTGCATGGACCGGTCGTGCGGGTCCACCGGCCGGACCACGATCCCGGGCGGCAGGGCCAGGTCCGGGATCCCCTCGAGATCGCGACGCTCGAGCTCGCAGAACCGTCGAGCCGTGCGGTACCCGGCGACCTCGAGGAGGGCTCGGCCCTCGAGGTCGCGACCGAAGACGAACGCGGTCGCGATGGTGGGACGACCGTCGGTCATGGCGGCCGCGATCTCGGCCGAGCGCCGACGCTGCCAGGCGAGCAGGGCGGTGCCGACCCCGCGTCCGCGGACGTCCGGATCGACCATGCAGATCGCTCCGAGCTCCCGGGTCCCGTCGTTGCGGTCGGTCCAGTAGACCCGGCCGTAGCCGACCAGCTCGCCGTCGATCTCCGCTGCGATGAAGTCCCGCCCGAGGTCGCAGTTCGGCAGGTGGGCGTAGTCGACGTCGAGTGTCTCGGGCAGGACGACCTCGAGGGCGCCGTTCGAGCGGCGGACGACGGTGTTGAGCCGGGCCATCGCGGGATGGTCGGATCGCCCTCGGTAGTGGCGGAAGCGCAGGCCGGGGACCGGCGGGGCCTCGGGGACGTCGATCTCGTCGTGGATCCGGGGTGACGTGGTCATCGCTCAGCCCACCCGCTTCAGCTTGCCGGTCCGCTTCGCGTAGCGCTCGGCACGGCCGAACGCCCAGATCCCCAGCGGGATCAGGGTCACGCCCATGACGATCAGCGGGACGATGTCGCTGCCGAGCTCGTTCAGGGGCACCCCGTCGATGAGACCCTTGCGGACCCCGTCGAGGACGTACGTGGCCGGCGAGAGTCGGGACAGCACCTGCATCCATGGGGGCAGGATCGTCACCGAGTAGTAGACCCCGCTCACCAGGAGCAGGCAGGACTGGAGGACGAACGTCATCTGGGCACCGCGCTCCACGTAGAGCAGCGGCAGGATGGCGGCCATCATCCCGATCCCCACGAAGCTGAACGAGCCGAGGGCCATGAACGTCGCCGCGGTCGGCAGGTTGGCCCGGGACAGGTCGAGCTGCGGGAAGAAGAGGAGCATGACGACGAGGATCGCCGCCGTGTGGACGAGCCCATAGACGATGGCGTAGGAGCACGAGCCGAGCAGCTGGGTCCAGCGCCGGACCGGCGCCATCATCGTGTACTCCAGGGTGCCTTCCCAGCGCTCGACCGCGATCGTCTCGGCGATCCAGCTGAAGACCACCGACAGGTAGTTCCAGAAGATCGCGCCGATCATCAGCGACAGGAGCAGGGTGGTGCTCCCGGACTCGACGCCGATGAGCGAGACCGAGAGGGCGCCGGCGACGGAGTACACGAGGAACGCGAGCTCCCAGCCCCAGTACCGCCGGGTCAGGAAGAAGTTGCGCTCGACGAAGGCGTAGCTCGCCTTCAGCTCGTGGGTGAGGACGGTCAACGGAGTGTCTCCAGGTGGGCCCGGCCGGCCCGACCCCTCAGCGGGATCGGACCGGCCCGAGCGAGGGCTCGGCGGCGAGCCGGGCGCCGATGGCGACCATCGAGCGCCCGACCCGCCACCGGATGGAGCGGCGCGGAGGTCGGTCGAGGAGGCGCATCGCCGCCGCCTCGGCCGACCAGGCGGCCGCCCGTTCCGCGTGGATCACGCGGGCGAGCTCCTGATCGGGGAACATGTCGTGCCTTCCATTCCGGGTTCGTCGTGAGTCGAGGTGGGGGAGGGGCCGCCGGGTGCGGCGTCGGGTCTCAGTCGTCGGCATCGTTCACCTCCGTTCCATCGAGGTCGTCGTCGAGCGAGCGACCGGTGTAGGTCATGAAGACCGCCTCCAGGGTCGGCGGCTGGTCGTGGATCTCCGCGACCATCCGCTTGAGCCCGTCGGGCGTCGACGCGGCGACGATTCGCCCGTCGTTGAGGATCGAGATCCGGGTACACAGCCGCTCCGCCTCGGCCAGGTCGTGGGTGGTCAGGACGATCGTCGCGTCGTGATCCCGGTTGACCTCCTCGATGAACGCCTGCACGTCGAGCTTCGAGCGGGGGTCGAGGCCGGTCGTCGGCTCGTCGAGGAGGAGGAGCGTCGGGGAGGTCAGCAGGGCCCGCGCGATCGCGACCTTCTGCTGCATCCCCCGGCTCATCTGCTCGATCGGCCGGCCGACCCGCTTCGTCCCGATGCCGAGTCGCTCGAGGATCGCCAGTGCCTCGCGACGGGCCGCTCCGGCATCGAGGCCGTAGAGGCGGGCGGCGAAGCTGAGGTTCTCCATCGGGCTGAGCTTCTTGAAGAAGGCGGCGTCGACGCTGACCCGATTGATCAGCCGCTTGACCGCCATCTCGTCGCGCTCGAGGTCGTGGCCGAACACCTCGACCCGCCCCTCGTCCAGGGTCAGCAGACCGCAGACGAGGCGGATCAGGGTGGACTTGCCCGACCCGTTCGCGCCGAGGATCCCGTGGATCTCACCCCGCTCGAGGCGGAGCGAGACGTCGTCCACGGCGAGGACGGGCTCCTTGCCTCGGCCGATCGCGAACCGCTTCGTGACGTGGTCGACGAGCAGGGCCGGGATCAGCCGATCGAGCTCCGGCCGGGCCTCATCCGTGGGTCGCGCGGCGCGCTTCCACGAGGCGACGGCCGGACGGGTGGTCTTCAGTTGTTCGGTCGTGGTCGTGGTCGTGGTCACGGTGGTGGCTCCTGGTATCGGTCGAGACGCTGGCCTGGTCGGCCGAGTGGAACGGGGGCCCGGGAATCGTGAGAGCCGCGGGTCCCGGTCGCGACGGTCTTCGTCGCGGGGCCTCGCGGCTCTGCTCCCATGCCCCGGCTGGGGCATGAAGAAAGCCGTGGGGCCCGATCCGGCCCACGGCTCGTGGTGTCGTCGGTGGCGGCTCAGCCGCCTCGCGCTACCTCGAGATGGGCACGGATCTCCCGCGAACGCCAGCCCCGGTGGGCGGCGTGACGCGTCGGATGAAGAGGTCGTTCCACATTCGGTTCGACTCCTTCCCATCTGCTCGTGGCGAGGCGCTCGGCGAGCGCCCCGGGATGCTACGCCCGACCGTCGCGATGTGTCAACCCGTGATTCGCCCGGGCAGGTGGAGACCCTGGAGCGCCGTCCACATGGGACGATGACGTCGTCGGACGCCGCGTCAGGGCGTCGGTGTCTCCGTCGGTGTCTCCGTCGGCGGCGGTGTCGGCGGCTCGGGTGTCGGCGGTTCGGGTGTCGGCGGCTCGGGTGTCGGCGGCTCGGGTGTCGGCGGCTCGGTGTCGGCGGCTCGGGCAGGTCGGCGACGCTGTCGCTGTAGGCGTATCAGTCGGCGTCGCCCCGGGCGTGGCGCCCGGCGTGTCGGTCGCGGTCGGGGTCCCGGTTGCGGGTGGCGCGGTCGAGCCGCCGCCGGAGCCTCCGCTCGAGCCGCCGCCTCCCGACGAACCCGAGTGACTCGTCGAGGACGGGTGGTAGTGGCTCGGTCGCTCCGAGGGCGGCTCGGATGGATCCTCCGCTGGGACGACGGCGATCACCGGGGCAGCGGACGGGAGGCTCGATACGCCGGGAGCCTCGGAGGACGGGGCGAGCGTCGCGGCGGTCGGGGTCGCTCCGGCCGTGACGCCAAGCTCCGCGGCGACAGGTCGCCCGGGACCGGGGCCCAGGACGCGGAAGGCGACGAGCGCCACCACCGCGACCGCGGCGAGGGTCATCAGCCCCATGATCGGACGGTTGCCCCGCCGACGGTCGTCGGCGACGACCGGGGCGACGACCGGCGCGGAGCCCACCGCGGCGTCGGCCGGCCACGTGGGCGCGGCCGCGGCGACCGGACGGTCCGCCGTCGTCCTGGGCTTGGCCGCGCCCCGTCGCCTTGCTCGGGTCGCCCTCGAGGGCTCCGGTTCGACGGTTCCGGAGGCCTGCGCGCCGACGAGCACCGCGCCCACCCAGCGGGGGCGGGCCGGGGCCGCGCCCGGGAGGCTGAACGGACGACACGACAGGCATCCCCCGGCCACCTGGTTCCAGCAGTTGGCACAGGACGAGCTCAGGCAGTCGGGACACGTCCGGAAGGCGGTCTCACCCGCGGAGCCGAGGCGCTCGGAATCCAGTCCGCATCGCTCGCAGAAGGCCAGGGAGCCGTCCAAGTGGGTCTGTCGTCCTCGCATGTCGACCGGACCGGGACGCGGGCCGAGCCGTGGCCTCCACGATAGGTGCGCGCGTGCGCGATGGGACCCCGCCAAGTGGTACCGGTGACCGTGCTCGGTGGTCATGCCCCGGTCGTTCGGACCGGGTGCTCGCTGCCGGTCGTTTGACGCTGGTCGGAGGCTCCACGTACGCTCCCGACCCACCCGATCCAGGAGTCCCCGTGCCGAGCGATCAGGATCAGCCCCCGCCCGACGATCGGGCGGCCCCGCCCCCGGCGTCGATCGTCGATGCCCTCCGCACGGGCGTCCTCGATCCCGAGCTGGCCGGTCTCCTGTGGCTCCTCCTCGAGAGCGGCGTCTCGTGCGTGGTCGCCGGTGCGGGCGAGGGCGTCGGCGATCGGGCACGTCGCGCCGGCCTGCTCGAGGCGGTGCTCGACCTCGTCCCGGGCGCCCGGGTCCGGATACCGCTCGCCGGCCCGTCCGAGGACCTCGCCTGGCTGGAGGACGCCGAGTCGCTCGGCTGGCGCCGGACGATCCCCGCCGATCCGGTCCCCGCCGATCCTTCGACCACGCTGCTGCTGGCCGGTGAGCTCGGCGGTCTCGAGCCGACCGACCCGACCGGTGACGCGGTCCGGCTCGCGATCCGCGCGCTCGGTCGGGGCTACAGCCTCGCCGCTACCGTCCAGGGCGACCGCCTCGAGGAGGTCCTCGAGGGTCTCCGTCGACGACCGATCCACGCGACCGACGACGAGCTCGCCCGGCTCGGGGTGGTCCTCGTCCTCGCGCCGGGGCCGGCCGGCCGGGTCGGGGCGGCGCACTACCTGCGCCCGCTCGCCCGCGACGTGCACGGACATCCGCAGCGGCTCCCGCCGGCCGTCCTCGCGACCTGGGACGAGGGGGCTGGGCGGTTCGAGCACTTCGCCTGGGGTGTCGCCACCGAGCTGGCGGCTCGGGTCGGTCGGAAGGTCGGCGACTTCGAGCTCGAGCGGGAGCGCCGCAGTGTCGGGCTGGCGGCCCTGGCCGCGATGGACCCGATGACCGGGGCCGCCGCCGGGCGGGTCGACAGGCGTCCTGCCGCGGAGCGGGCCGCGACCCGCGAGGCCCTCGAGCGGATGCGCCTGGGTGCTCCGGGCGCGCCGATCGGACACCGGCACTGAGCCGGGGATCGATCGACCGGCTCCAGTCATCGACGGCGGGATGAGGTCAACGTCGGGACCGGTGCCGTGTATCGTGCGCGATGCCGGTCGTCGGAGGTGTCCCCGGGCGCCAGCCGCCCGCCCCACGATCGGCAAGGAGGCGAGATGGTCCAGCTGTTCCTGTTCCTCCACGTGATGGGTGCGATCGTCGCCTTCGGGCCGTCGTTCACCTTCCCGCTGATCGGGTCGGCGAGTGCGAAGGAGCCGAGCCACGCCCATTTCGGCGCGGTGATCTCGGAGATCATCGAACGTCGCCTGGTCCTGCCCTTCGCGATGCTCCAGGGCGTGACCGGGGTGATCCTCATCCTCCTGCTCGGCTGGAACCCGGCGGCCCAGGGGTCGCGCTGGCTCGGGGTCGGGATCGTGCTCTATCTCATCGCGATCGGCTACTCGGTGGCGATCCAGTCGAAGCGCGCCGCCCGGATGGTGGAGCTGACGGCGACGCCGCCGCCACCGCCGGTGCCGGGAGCCCCGGCCGGCCCGCCGCCGGAGCTCGCGGCGACGGCCAAAGGACTCCAGCAGGGCGGGATGATCCTGACCGTCCTCCTCGTCCTCATCGTCATCGTCATGACCACCAAGCCGTTCTGACCCGTCGTCCTCGGTCCGGCCGGCCCGTCCTGCGCGGTCCGGCCGGCAGGGAGGTCACGGTCCGGCCAGGGGTACCATCGAGCCGTACCGATCCCCGAATGCCGGAGCCTCCCATGCCGACCGTCGCCGCCACCGTCACCGAGCTCATCGACCGCCTCGCGGGAGCCGCCCATCTCGACGGCGGGCGTCTCGTGATCGACGACCCGGCCGCCTTCCGGGGCGGCCCGATCCGCGATCTCGCCTGGTCGGCGACCTTCGCCGAGGATGCGGCGGTCGTCGAGGCCGCCCGCTGGATCGTCTGGGAGGCCAGCCAGGAGCTGGGCGCCCGCTCCGCGAGCATCCAGGAGCTCTACCTTGCCCGGGCCCGCGGCGAGGTCGGTGGCTTCACGGTCCCGGCGATCAACATCAGAGCCCAGACGTTCGACATGGCCCGGACCGTCTACGAGGCCGCCGCGGCAGCGGATGTCGGGGCGGTCATCCTCGAGCTCGCCCGGAGTGAGCAGACGTACACCTTCCAGCGGCCCGTCGAGTACGTGACGAGCGTCCTCGCCGGCGCGATCGCCGCGGGCTGGTCGGGCCCGGTCTTCATCCAGGGCGACCACTACCAGTTCAACGCGGGCAAGTACGCGGCCGATCCCGAGAAGATGACCGAGGAGATCCGCGGGGCCTGTCGCCAGGCCATCGAGGTCGGGTATCGCAACATCGACATCGACAGCTCCACCCTGGTGGACCTGTCCCGCGCGACCGTCGACGATCAGCAGCGGACGAACTACGAGCGGGCGGCCGAGCTGACCGCCCTCATCCGGGAGCTGGAGCCGGCGGGGATCACGGTCAGCGTGGGTGGGGAGATCGGCGAGGTCGGCAAGAAGAACTCCACCGAGCAGGAGCTGCGGACGTACCTCGACGGGTTCCGGCGGGAGCTCGACGGGCGGCGGGCCGGTGCGCCCGGGATCAGCAAGGTCAGCATCCAGACCGGCACGAGCCATGGTGGGATCCCGCTCCCGGATGGGTCGGTGGCGGCGGTCAAGCTCGACTTCGACGTCATCCGGAGGCTCGGCGAGGTGGCCCGGAGCTACGGCCTGGCCGGCTGCGTCCAGCACGGGGCGAGCACCCTGCCGGACGAGCTGTTCCATCACTTCCCGGCGGTCGAGACGGCCGAGATCCACCTCGCGACGGGCTTCCAGAATCTCCTCTTCGAGCATCCGGCCTTCCCGGCCGAGCTCCACGCGACGATCGAGGCGTGGTGCTTCGCGAACGCCCTCGACGAGCGGAAGGCGGACCAGACCGACGAGCAGTTCGTCTACACGAGCCGCAAGAAGGCGATCGGACCGTTCAAGCGCGAGCTCTGGGATCTCGCGACGAAGGACGAGATCCTGGCCGCCCAGCGGCGGAAGATCGCCTTCCTGTTCGCCGAGCTCAAGGTGTCCGGCACGACCGAGCTCGTCGAGCGGTACGTCGGCTCGGTCGAGGACCACCGGCCGCTGCCGGAGGCGCTCCGCGGGGTCGCCGCCGGCTGACGGCTCGGCCCGACCCGTCCCCCACTACGGACGGAGCCGGTAGAAGCGCCAGAAGTCGTGCTCGATGGGCACGATGTCGACCGACCGGTACCCGGCCGCGGCCGCGTAGCCGCGCAGCGTCTCGGGCCGCATCACCGCGCCGGTCCCGGCGGCATCGTCGCCGTCCATCCCCGAGGCGAGGCAGTGGAGGACGCTCCAGCCGTAGAGGTAGCGCTGGAGCTCGTCGCCCGGGGCCGTGAACGTCTCGGCGCTCTTCTCATCCGCGATGAGGACGCTGCCGCCCTCGGCGAGGAGCGCTCGCATCGCCGCGAGGACATCGACCGGGCGGCTCATGTCATGGAGGCACTCGAACGCGGTCACGAGGTCATAGCGGCCGGCGAGCGCCGGGTCGGCGGCGCTCCGTGCCTGGAAGGTCACCCGATCGGCCACCCCGGCCTCCGCGGCGTGACGTCGGGCCGCCTCGACCGATGGACCATCGAGGTCCAGGCCGTCCACCAGGACCTTGGGATAGGCGAGGGCCATGCCGATGCTCGACCAACCGAAGCCCATCCCGATGTCGACGACCCGGGCCGGCGGATCGGCCTCGAGCCGGGCATGGAGGTCCGGGACCGACGGCAACCAGGTCTGGCCCAGGAGCGAGAGGTACATCGGCCGGTTCGCATCGGCTTCGCCGCGGCGCATGTCGTCGCCCGCCGCCTCGAACGGGAAGCCGCCGCCGGTCCGGAACGACTCGAGGAGCCGAGGGAGGGCGGTCAACGCCCCGATGACCGCCACGACCTGGGGTGCGGCGTAGGCCAGCGAATCCCGGTCGAGGAGGGCGGTGGCGTGGCCGGCCGGCAGGGTGTATCGCCACCCGGTCGGATCGTCGGCCCCGAGGTCGACCTCGAGGAGGCCGGTCACCGCCCCCTGCTCCAGCCACTCGCGGACGTACCGCTCATGGAGGCCCGTGCGCCGGGCGAGTTCGGGTGGCGTCGCGGGTCCGTCGGAGTCCAGCGAACGGAACAGGCCGAGGCGCTCGCCGAGATAGATGTTCACCATGTCGAACGTGCCGATCGCCATGCCGGCGACCCGCTCCGCGAGTGCGTCGCGGCGCTCGGTCTCGGTCGGCGACAGGGCGGTGCGTTCGACCATCGGGACGCCTCCGTTCGGGGCACCGTTCCGCGGCGATGGCGGACCGGTGGCGCGACCCACCATACGCCGCCGCCATCGGCGCGTCGTCTCCGCCACGCGCCTGCGACCTCCGCCTGCGACCGGGCGAGGTTCGTGCGAATGACCACGGTCCCGGACGGCCCGAGACCCACGATTCGTCGTTGACGGGCCGTTTCCCGGTGCTATCCTCCGGCCCAAGCTCGGGTGCGGAAGAGGGAGCCGTCATCCAGGCAGTGCCCGATGTCCTCGCGTGACCCTTTGGATCGTGTCGGCGCCCGGTGCTCCCCAGCTGCGGCGCGACGATGGAGGAGGATCGATCGTGGCGGGACCCTCGCAGGCGGACCAGGCGGCGCGCGACGACGCGCACCTCCAGTCGCTCGGCATCAAACCGGAGCTGAGGCGCAGCCTCGGGTTCATGTCCAACTTCGCGGTCGCGTTCAGCTACATCAGCGTCTCGACCGGCACATTCACCCTGATCGCGGTGGGTCTCGCCGTGGCTGGCCCGACCTTCTTCTGGTCGTGGCCGCTGGTCATCCTGGGTCAGACGTTCGTGGCCCTCAACTTCGCCGAGCTGTCGAGCCACTTCCCGGTCGCCGGCTCCATCTACCAATGGTCGAAACGGCTCTCGAACAAGACGCTGGGCTGGTTCACCGGATGGATCTACTTCTGGGCCGGCGTCCTCACCACCACCGCCGTCGCGATCACGGTGCCGCTGGTCCTGGCGAGCATCCTGAACTTCGATCTGGCCTCTCCGTCGCCGATCCCGGCCTTGACGATGAGCGTCTTCATCGCCCTCATCACGATCGTCAGCACCACCCTGATCAACGCGTTCGGCGTGCGCCTGCTGACGCTGATCAACAACCTCGGGGTGGGCGCCGAGATCCTCGGGATGGTCGTCTTCGCGCTCATCCTGCTCATCTTCTTCAACCACCAGCCGGTCTCCGTCCTGACCGAGTCCGCCCCGAATGTCACGTCCACCGGCGGCTTCGCGCCGATCTTCCTGGTCGGGATGTTCATGAGCCTGTTCGTGGTCTACGGCTTCGACACCGCCGGGACCTTCGGCGAGGAGACACTGGACGCGAGCCGCCAGGCGCCGCGGGGCGTCCTGTCGGCGATCTGGCTGTCAGGCATCGTCGGCGCCCTCTTCCTGCTGGCGATCATCCTCTCGTTCAAGGATGTCCCGGCCCAGATCCTCAGTGCCCAGCAGTTCGCCTGGGGCGTCGGCGGGGCGAACCCGATCGGCGACACGATCAACGCGAACATGGGTGAGCTGGGCAAGGTCTACCTGGTCGTGATCCTCGCCGCGGTCTACGTCTGCACGCTCGCGATCCAGGGCGCCACGACCCGGCTGATGTTCTCGATGGGTCGCGACCGCCGGCTTCCGTTCGGCGGCGTCTGGGGCCACGTCAGCCACACGTTCCAGACCCCGGCCAACGCCGCGGTCGCCGTCGGCGTGCTGGCTGCCCTGCCGTTCCTGCTCACCAACTCGCCCGGCGTCCTGGCCGTCGCGGCCACCGGGATGATCTACACCAGCTACTTCCTGTGCAACCTCGGCGTCCTGATGGCCCGCCGGCGCGGCTGGCCGCACAAGGGCGCCTGGTTCAGCCTGGGCAGCTGGGGAACGGTCATCAACATCCTGGCCCTCCTGTGGGGCGGGTTCATGATCATCAACTTCGCCCTCTGGCAGACCGACACGTTCGGCGCGTTCGGGACCGCGTCGTACCCGCTGCCCGACGGCACGGCGGTCGGCTTGCGCGACCTGTCGAACCCGATCCTCGCCTCGATCAAGGTCGGCGGGATCGACATCGGCCTGCCGCCGATCCCGATCTTCGAGCTCGTCCTCGGGTTCGAGCTGGTCATCGGCATCGTCTACTACCTGTTCGCCGAGCGGGGTCGGATCGCCCGCGAGAAGCTCGAGGCGGACGAGGCGACCGGCGAGGTCGCGATCGGCTGACGCGATCGGCGATCGAAGCACCGACGGCGCGGCGAGTCATCGTCGCGCCGTCGACCTGAGCCGAGGACCCGAGCATGGACGCAGCGACCGGCACGGAGGTCGCCATCACCCACGGCGAGCTCCACGACGAACTGGTCCGGGTCCTCGGTCGCGTGCCCGAGCTCGCCGGGCGGGAGCTGGCTCTCAGCCCGCTGTCCGGCGGGATCACGAACCGCAACTTCCTGGTGACGGCCGGCGGGACCGCCGACCGCTGGGTCCTCCGCCTGGCCGGTAACGACACGCATCTCCTCGGGATCAGCCGGGAGGTCGAGCTCGCGGCGACGGTCGCCGCGGCCGGCGTGGGGGTCGGGCCGGAGGTGACCGCGTTCCTCCGCCCGGAGGGCTATCTCCTCACCCGGTTCATCGAGGGCGGTCCGGTGACCGACGAGGCGGTCCACCGACCCGAGACGATCGACCAGGTGGCCGACTCCATCCGCCGCTTCCATCAGGGCCCGGCCATCCCGGGCCTGTTCATCCCGCTCCGGATCGTCGAGGCGTATCGAGCCCTCGCCCTCGAGCGCGGCGTCCCGATCCCGGTCGAGTACGAGCTCGCCCGGTCCGTCGGCCGTCGGATCGAGCTGGCCCTGCTCCAGAATCCGCTCGAGCTGCGGCCGTGCCACAACGACCTGCTCAACGCGAACTTCATCGACGACGGGCGACGGATCCGGATCGTCGACTGGGAGTACGCCGGGATGGGTGACCCGTTCTTCGACCTCGGCAACTTCTCGATCAACCACGGGTTGACCGCGGACGAGGACCGGATCCTCGTCGCCGCGTACGATGGCGCGGTCCGCCCGGACCGGCTGGCGAGGTTGGTCCTCATGCGGGTGGTCTCCGACTTCCGCGAGGCGATGTGGGGCGTTCTCCAACAGGGCATCAGCACGCTCGACGTCGACTTCGTGGCGTACGCGGGGGAGCACTTCGAGCGCCTTCTCGGGAACGCGTCGACACCCGCCTTCGAGGGTGCGCTGAGGACGGCCGCGGCCGCCGACTGAGGGCGCCCGGCGGGCAGCGCTCGCCGGGCTCACCGGGCGCGTCGGGCATGCAGTGCCGACCACGCGGCGCGGATGCGTGGGCTCCGTTGCGTGCGTCGCCGAGACGCCACCATCACCCTTCGAGGTCCTCGGGCGTCCCCGTTCTGGCCGGTCGCACCCGGGCTGTCGTCCCGGTGATGGGCGCGTCGTCCGGCGGCGCGGCGAGCGCGATCCCAGCGAGGCGTGGACCACGATGAAGAGCACGGGCCGACTCCGGACCGCCGCCTCGGCGGGCGTCGCGATCCTGGCCGTCGTCCTCATCGGGACGGTCGCGATCCGGGTCTCGTCGCCGCCCCTACAGGATGACTGGTCGGCCACGGCGGGCGCGTCGGCCTCGTCGAGCGCCGTCGCCGCGGCCTCACCGGCGCCGACCGTCACCGCGAGCGCACCGGGGTCCGAGGGTGCCGTGCTCGTCGGGGCCGGCGACATCGCCAGGTGCGACCTCGGCGACGACAGCGCGACCGCGGCCCTCATCGCCGCGATCCCCGGCACCGTCTTCGTGGCCGGCGATGTCGCCTACCAGCGAGGCACGGCCGAGGAGTTCCGGGACTGCTACGGGCCGACCTGGGGAGCGTTCCAGGACCGCACCCTGCCGGCTCCCGGGAACCACGAGTACAAGACGCCGGGCGCGGCCGGGTACTACGGGCAGTTCGGCGCCGCCGCAGGCACGCCCGGTGAGGGGTGGTACGCGACGGACGTGGGGACCTGGCGGGTCATCGTCCTGAACGCCGAGTGTGCCGATGTCGGCGGATGCGGCGAGGGCTCGCCGGAGCTCACCTGGCTGCGGTCGGAGCTCGCGGCCCATCCGGCCCGATGCACCGTCGCGATCTGGCACGAACCGCGCTGGAGCTCCGGCGCCCACGGCGACGACGCGGCGGTCGGACCCTTCTGGACCGCGCTGTATCTCGCCGGCGCGGAGTTGGTCCTGAACGGGCACGATCACGACTACGAGCGGTTCGCCCCCCAGGACCCGAGCGGCCGGCGCGACCTGACCCAGGGGATCCGCGAGTTCGTCGTCGGGACGGGTGGCGCGCAACTCCGGCCTCTCCGTGAGAGGCGGCCGAACCAGCAGGCGGCCGATGCCCAGACCCACGGCGTCCTCAAGCTCACGCTGCGCCCCGACGGCTACGACTGGGTCTTCCTGCCCGTCGCGGGCGAGACGTTCACCGACAGCGGCAGCGGCGCCTGCCACGGCGCCCTGCCCGTCCTGCCGGCACCGTCGGCCGAGAGCCCGGCACCGTCGGTCGCGAGCCCGGCACCGTCGGCCGAGAGCCCGGCACCGTCGGTCTCCCGGTCGCCGTCGAGTCCCCCCGGTGCGTCGGTCAGCCCAGGTCCGACGGACTGACGGGACGGCGCCCCGGTCGATACCCTACGGGGGTCGGCTGGGGCGGTCCTGGGAGGGGCGGGATCGTCGCGATCTCGGTGACCGAGGGGACAGGATGGCGGATCAGGCCCGGGTGGTGATCATCGGCGGCGGGGTCGGCGGCACGAGCGTCGCCTACCACCTCGCCGAGCGGGGCTGGACGGACGTCCTGCTCGTCGACCGGGCGGAGCTCACCTCGGGCTCGACGTTCCATTCGGCCGGCCTCGTGGGCCAGCTCCGCTCGAGCGTGACCCTGACCCGGATGATGATGTACAGCGTCGAGCTCTATCGCAGGCTGGCCGTCGAGACGGGCGTCGATCCATCGTGGCACGAGGTCGGGTCCCTGCGGCTCGCCTCGACCCCGGAGCGGATGGAGGAGCTCACCCGGCAGGCCGGCTGGGCCAAGACGTTCGGGCTGTCGCTCGAGCTCATCGGGCCGCGCGAAGCGGGCGCGCTCTTCCCGCTGATGTCGCTCGATGGCGTGCTGGGGGCGGTCCACCTGCCGACCGACGGCTGGCTCGACCCGTCCGGGCTGGCCGGGGCGATGGCGGCCGGGGCCCGACGGCTCGGCGTCCGGATCGAGACCCACACCCGGGTCGTCGGCATCGACGTCCGCGACGGTCGGGTGCGCGGGGTTCGGGTGGTAAAGGACGGCGAGGAGCGGACGATCGCCGCCGAGGTCGTGGTCAACGCCGGCGGGATGTTCGCCCCGGAGATCGGCCGGCTCGCCGGGGTGACCGTGCCGATCATCCCGATGGCCCACGAGTACCTGTTCACCGAGCGGATCGATGGCGTGACGCCCACGCTCCCGACGATGCGCGATCCGGACCACCTCGTCTACTTCCGCGAGGAGGTCGGCGGCCTGTGCATGGGTGGTTACGAGCGGCACCCGGCGCCGTGGTCGCTCGACGGCGTGCCGGCCGACTTCAACGGCCGGCTTCTCGCCCCCGACTGGCCCCGCTTCGCCGAGATCATGGATGGGGCCATCCACCGGGTCCCGGCCATCGCCGACGCCGGGGTCAACCGGATGATCAATGGTCCGGAGGGCTTCACCCCGGACAACGAGTTCGTCCTCGGCGAGAGCGAGGTCCGCGGTCTGTTCGTGGCGGCCGGCTTCTGCGCCCACGGCATCGCCGGCGCCGGGGGGATCGGTCGCCAGGTGGCCAGCTGGATCGTCGACGGCGAGCCCGAGCTCGACGTCTGGAAGATGGACATCCGCCGGTTCGGCGGTCAGTACCGGAGCCAGGCCTACACGCTCGCCCGGACCGTCGAGGTCTACTCGACGTACTACGACATCCACTATCCGAACGAGGAGCGGACCGCCGGCCGGCCGCTCCGCCGCTCGCCCACCTACGACCGGCTTGCCGATCTCGGGGCGGTCTTCGGCGAGAAGTCCGGCTGGGAACGACCGAACTGGGTCAACGCCAACGAGCCGGCGGGCGACGAGGGGCTGCGGCCGCGCGGATGGGCCGGCCAGCACTGGTCGCCCGCCATCGCGGCCGAGGCGCTGGCCACCCGGACGACGGCGGGCCTCTTCGACGAATTGAGCTTCGCCAAGATCGAGGTCTTCGGACCCGGCGCGGTCGACTTCCTGCAGCGCCTCTGCGCGAACGACGTCGACCGACCGGTCGGCACGATCGTCTACACGCAGATGCTCGACCGGCGTGGCGGCATCCAGTGCGACTTCACGGTCACCCGGCTGGCGGTCGACCGCTTCCTCATCGTCACCGGGACCGCCTTCGGCAACCATGACCTCGGCTGGATCCGGACCCGGCTCGACGACCTGGATCGGGCCGGCGGGCTCGACCGGGGTCCCGTCTTCGTGGAGGACCGGACGGGCGCCATGGCCTGCTACGGCCTGTGGGGGCCGAGGGCGCGCGACATCCTGTCCGGGTGCACGAAGGAGGACGTCTCCGACGCGGCGTTCCCATACCTGTCGGCACGCCGGATCACGGTCGGCAGCGTCCCGGTCCTCGCCCTCCGGGTGACCTACGTCGGCGAGCTCGGCTGGGAGCTCTACCCCTCGTCTGAGTACGGGGCCGCGCTCTGGGACGAGCTCTGGGCCGCCGGGCGCGAGCACGGCCTCGTCGCCGGCGGCTACCGGGCGATCGACGCCCTCCGGCTCGAGAAGGGCTACCGGGTCTGGTCGAGCGACATCACCCCGGACGAGACCCCGTACGAGGCGGGCCTCGGCTTCGCGGTCCGGCTCGACAAGGGTATCGACTTCATCGGCCGGGACGCCCTGCGTGCGGCGAAGGCCGCCGGGCCGCGGAAGCGGCTCCGCTGTCTCGTCCTCGACGACCCCCGCTCGGTCGCCCTGGGCAACGAGCCGGTCCGGGTCGACGGAGCGGTCGTCGGGCGGGTGACGAGCGGCGGGTACGGGTTCGCGGTGGAGCGCTCGATCGCCTATGCCTACCTGCCGCCCGACCGGGCGACCGTCGGGCTGCGCGGCGACATCGAGGTGTTCGGCGAGTGGGTCGGCTTCACGGTCGCCGCCGAGCCGTTGTACGACCCCGAGGGTGCGAGGATCCGCTCATGAGCGACCAGTCCCGAAGGCCCGATCCGGCCGATCGTCCGGACGACGCTCGGCCCGCCGATCCCGCGGATCGCGACCCACTCCCGGCCGGGCAGCCGGGGGCCCCCGTCACGGCGGGGTTCGGGCCGGCCTGGAGCGCCAGCTGGTCGCGTGCCTCGACCGATGAGCTCGACTACTGGCTGGCCTTCGCCCAGTCCGCCTGCGACGCCGCCGACGAGATCGCGATGCGCCACTTCCGACGCGATCCCGACGTGATGACGAAGCCCGACCGGTCGTTCGTCACGGTCGCCGACCAGGGGATCGAGCGCCTCATCCGCGAGCGGATCGCCGGCGCCTTCCCGGACCACGGCCTCGTCGGCGAGGAATACGGCACGGAGGCCGGCGGAGCCCGGATCCGCTGGTACATCGACCCGATCGACGGCACCCACAACTTCATCCGCGGGGTGCCGCTCTTCGGCACGCTCCTCGCCCTCGAGGTGGACGGCGAGCTCCAGCTCGGGGTCATCTCGGCCCCCGCGCTGCGTGGCCGCTGGTACGCCCGCCGGGGCGGGGGAGCGTGGGCCACCGGCGCGGTCGGGATGGAGGGTCCGCGAGCGATCCGGGTCTCGCGGGTCGCCGACCTCGCCGACGCCCAGCTCCTCTACGGCTCCGGTCACGAGATCGAGCGCTCCGGTCGAGCCCCCGGGTTCCGCGACCTCCTGGGTCGGGTCTGGCGCGAGCGCGGCTTCGGCGATTTCTGGGGGTATACCCTGCTCGCCGAGGGTGCGGCCGAGGGCATGGTCGAGGTGGGCCTGAGTCCCTGGGACATCGCCGCCCCGTTCATCGTCGTGGAGGAAGCCGGCGGTCGGGTGACCGACTTCGGCGGTCGACGGACGATCGACGCGTCGACCTTCGTGGCCTCGAACGGGGTGCTCCACGAGGAGCTGCTTCGCGGCCTGGCGGGGCCGAAGGAGGGGGGTCCGGGATGAACGAGCGACTGCCCGGCACCGGACCCTTCGAGCCGGGCCTGCCCGTCGGCGCCGGGAGCGGCGGGACGGTCACCGCCGCGACCGGTTCGTCACGCCCGATCGACGACCCCCGGACGCTCCAGATCCTCTCGACCGAGCACTTCAGCTTGCTCTCGTCGCGCTCGCTCGCCTACAACGAGGCGTTCACCAGGGCCGGAATGTTCCTGACGTTCCTGTCCGCGAGCCTCGTGGTCCTCGGGTTCCTCGTGTCGCCGCTGGGGCTGACCGAGACGTTCGCCCTCGTCGCAGCGCTCCTCCTCGCGGCGAACCTCTTCGTCGGGTTGACGACGCTGTACCGGCTCCTCGACGCCGGCCAGGAGGAGCTCGAGGCGCTTCGGGGGATGAACCGGATCCGCCATGCCTATATCGAGATGGTCCCGGGCCTGGCGCCGTACTTCGTCGCCGGCGTCCACGACGACGCAGCCGGCGTCCTGTCGGCCTACGGCATCGGGCGTCCGGGACCACTCCGGACGGCGATCCACGGCCTGGCCACCACTCCGGGAATGGTCGGTGTGATCACGGGGTTGGTGGCCGGAGGTCTCGGCGCGGTCGTGTCCCTGGCAGCCGGTCTGCCGGTCGCGATCGTCCTCGTCGTGGCGTTCGTGGCGTTCGCGGCCGTGCTGGCGCTCGGGTTCACCTCCGGGATGCGGGCCGCGATCGGGCGCCAGCAGCGCGCGACGGCCCTCTTCCCGACTCCGGGGAGCGAACGCCGGTCGCCGCCGTCTGCCCCAGGCGCATGAGCCAGCGCGGCAGCCCGGCGCTGTGGGCGTCGGTCAGGACGACCCGGCGAAAGCCCGCCGCCTCGAAGGTGGAGACGAACCCGACGAAGCCGAACGAGGTCGAGACGCGACGTCCGGCGGGATCGATCGGGTAGGCCTCCACACAGGTCGCGCCCTGCGACCGGGCGTAGGCGACCGCGCCGTCCAGCAGCCCGCCCATCACGCCACGACGCCGGTAGCCCGTGCGGACCACGAAGCAGCCGATCGACCAGACCGGTGCGTCGTCGACGCGGGGGATCGTCCGTGAACGGACGAGGCGGGGCATCGCGTCCCGGGGCCCGAGCCCGCACCATCCCACCGGCTCCCCGTCGAGCAGGGCGATCACGCCGGGTGCCGAAGAGCCGCTCTCCACCTGCATCCGCAGGAGCTGGCGGTTCCGGTCGGGTTCGCCCCGTCCGACGGGTGCGTCGGACCCGCGCCATGACTGGCACCAGCAGCCACGCTCGCCGCCGGAGCCGAGCAGAGTCACGACGTCCGCCCAGCGCTCGACGGTCGCCGGGACCACCGTCAGCCGGTCCCGGGCGATGGGCTCGTCGGTGCGGATCACGGCGCGGGCCATCGACGGTGCGTCACTCTGGATCGGGATCCGACGGGTACAGCCGCGGTCGGGGGCCGGGCTTCATCGAGACGAGGACGTCGTACGGCTCCGAGAGGATCCGACGGTCATCGGCCGGGATCAGCTCCTGGGCGACGGTCGCGAGGACGGCGTCCTCGACCGCCATGAAGGTCTCGACCCGATCGGTCGCCGTGCCGTTCGAGCGTCCCCAGTTCAGGCCGATCGCGGTCGGATCGTATCCGCCGAGGTTGTAGATCTCGAAGATCCGATCCCGGAAGCGTGCCCGTGCGTCGTCGAGGATCCCCCCGAGGCCGGCCTCGATCGCCCGGTTCTGCGCTCGCGATCGCAGCCGTGCGCGCTCCGGCGTGTCGGCGCTGAGGGCGATCCGGCGGAGATCGGCTGGGAGCATCCGATCGAACTGGCGGGACAGGATGTCGAGCCGATGGAGGGTCCGGGCGCGGAGCGCGGAACGGTCGTCCTCGGTCATCGTCGCGGGCCGCCAGCGCGTTCAGGCGCCGGCCGCCGCCAGGCTCTCGTCGAGGATGCCCAGGGCCAGGTCGACCTCGTCGGCGGTGGTGACCAGCGGCGGGATGATCCGCGAGACGTTGGCGTACGTGCCCGCCGAGAGCACGATGAGCCGCCGCTCGAGCGCCGCGGCGAGGACCCGCTTCGTCAGGTCGGCGTCCGGCACGCGGCCGTCGCCCTCGTCGGGCTTCACGAACTCGAGAGCGAGCATGAGCCCGAGCCCGCGGACGTCACCGATCGAGCGGTACCTCCCCTTGAGCGCCCGGAGGCCCGCGAGGAACTGGACGCCGCGCTCGGCGGCGTTCTCCACGAGGCGCTCGTCCCGGATGACGTCCAGCGTGGCGTTGGCGGCCGCGCACGAGACGACGTTGCCGCCGTAGGTGCCGCCATGGGTGCCCGGTGCCCAGCGGTCGATGAGGTCGCGCTTCGCGATGAGCCCGGACAGCGGCAGGCCCGAGGCGATCCCCTTGGCCATCGTCAGGATGTCGGGCTCCACGCCCCAGTGCTCGACGGCGAACATCTTGCCGGTCCGCCCGAAGCCGGTCTGGACTTCGTCGGCGATGAGCAGGATGCCGTGCTCCCTGGTGATCTCCCGGAGCCGCGGCAGGAAGCCGGGCGGCGGGACGATGTACCCGCCCTCGCCGAGGACCGGCTCGACGATGATCGCCGCGACCTTGTCCGGATAGATGAACTGGTGGAAGGTCAGGTCGAGCTGCGCCTCCCAGTCGCAGGCGCAGGCGTCCGTCGCGTGCCCGCCACCCGGGGCGCGGTAGCAGTATGGGTACGCCGTGTGGTAGACGGACCCTGGGAGCGGCTCGAAGGCCGCCCGGTAGACGTCCTTGGCCGTGGTCAGGGCCATCGTCTGGGCGGTCCGGCCGTGATAGCCGCCCCGGAAGGCGATGATCACCGGGCGACCGGTGGCGACCCTCGCCAGCTTGACCGCCGCCTCGACCGCCTCGGCCCCGCTGTTCGAGAGGAACGCCCCCCAGCCGTCGCCGGGAAGGACGTGCTGCAGCCGCTCGTAGAGGCGCAGCCCCGGCTCGTGGTAGACGATGTTCTGCTGACCGTGGAGGAGCTTCGTCGCCTGCTCGGCGACCGCCGCGGCGACCCGTGGGTGGGCATGCCCGGTGTTCGTCACCCCGATCCCGGACGAGTAGTCGAGATAGCGCTGGCCATCGGTGGTGATGAGCCATGACCCCTCCCCGCGGTCCACGGTGAGGTTCGTGATCCGGCTCCAGACCGGCGGCACGACGGCGCGATCGGGGAGCGAGTCGAGCGCAGCCGGTGTCGAGGCGGATGGGACCATGGGAGGACCTCCTGGAGTGGTGGCGGTCAGCTCGCGTTCGCGTTCCGCCGCTGGAGGACCGTCGACACGGCGACCAGGGCGACCGCGGTGAGGAAGATCGCGGAGCCGATGACGTTGACCTGGACCGGGACCCCGTTCTTCTGGGCTCCATAGATGAAAAGCGGGAAGGTGGTCGTGTTCCCGGAGGTGAAGTTCGTGATCACGAAGTCGTCGATCGAGAGGCTGAAGGCGAGCAGGGCCGCGGCCAGGATCCCGGGCAGGATGAGCGGGAAGGTGACCCGTCGGAAGGTGTCCCACTCGTTGGCGTAGAGGTCGAGGGCGGCCTCCTCGAGGTTCCGCGGGAACCCTTCCACCCGGGCCTTCACCACCACCACCACGAAGCTGATGTTGAACATGATGTGGGCGATGAGGATCGTGTGCATCCCCAGCGGGTAGAACATCCCCTCGGGGATGAACGCGAACTGGTTCGACGCGATGAACAGGGTCAGCAACGAGGAGCCGAGGACGATCTCCGGGGTGGCCATCGGCAGGAAGATGAGCACGTTCGTGGACGACCGGCCGCGGAACCGGTGGCGGACGAGGGCGAGGGCGATGAGCGTGCCCAGCACGGTCGCGATGATCGTCGAGGCGAAGGCGATGATCAGGCTGTTGGCCACCGCCTCGCCGAGCCCCGGGCGACCGAGCGGATTGAGCCACGCCCCGAGGGAGAACTGCCGCCAGGACAGGTTGAACCGGCCCCCGGGATCGTTGAAGCTGAACACGATCATGACGATGACCGGGAGCATCAGGTAGAGGATCGCGGCGACCGCGTAGAGCGGCAGCAGGTAACGGTCGACCAGCCGCGTGGCGACCTGGAACGGGGTCCTGCGGGTCGGGATCGGCGCGACCGCGGCGGTCATCCGACGGCCCCCGCGGTCAGGTCCTCGGTACCCAGCATCCGGGCGTAGATGAAGACCCCGATGAGGATCGCCGCCATCAGGGTGAACGACAGAGCCGACGCGGTCGGGATGTCGTTGAGCTTGAGGAAGCGCGACTGGATGACGTTCCCGATCATCTGGGCGGACGGGGTTCCGAGGAGCTCGGCGTTGACGTAGTCGCCGACCGCCGGGATGAACGTCAGCAGCGAGCCGGCGAAGACGCCGGGCAGGGAGAGCGGCAGGACGACCCGCAGGAACGACTGCGATACGAAGAGGGTCCCCACGGCCGCCCCGACGAAGGCTCCGCCGACCGCGCCGATGGGCACCGACCAGTCGAAGATGGCCATCAGGAGGGCGATGAGCCCTGCTCCGACGATCGCGCCGACCACGGTCCCGCCCGGCCGCCAGGGCCCGGCGTAGAGGTCCTGGGCCGCCTCGACGAGGCGCTTGTCGATCTTCTCGAGGGCGACGTAGAGGGGCAGGGTCATGAACGGCAGGAAGTTGTAGGTGATCCCGGCGACGACCGCGATCGGGGTGGCCAGGAGCCGGAACTCCTCCGGGACGATGCCCAGCGCCTTGAGCGGTCCGAGGACCAGGCCTGAGTCGGCCAGGATGATCTTCCAGGACAGGGTCCGGAGCAGGAAGCTGGTGAAGAACGGGGCGATGACCAGGAAGAGCATCAGGTTCTTCCAGCGGCCCGCCCGGAAGGCGATCGTGTAGGCCAGGGGATAGGCGATGAGGAAGGCCACGATCGTGGCGGCCAGCCCGTAGGCGATCGAGCGGATGAACTGCTCCGCGTAGGTCCCCAGGCCGTCGAGGTAGTTCGAGACCTGGCCGCTGAACTCGAAGCCGATCTCGCCGGTCCGCGTCGAGAGCGAGGCCAGGAACATCTGGAAGGCCGGGTAGACGTAGAAGATCGTCAGCCAGACCATGCCCGGGGCGAGCAGCAGGTAGGGGATCAGCCCCCGGTGACGACGCAGCCAGGCCATCTAGGCGCGGACTCCTTGGATCCGGATCCGGTCGCAGGTGGGGCAGCCCAACGGCACGGCGCCATCGGGCTGCGCGGGGGTCAGAGGCCGATCACGTTGTTCCAGGCCTCGGTGTACTTCTTCTCCTCGGTCTCGTCGAGGCCTCGGAACACGTGGAGGCGCTGCAGGACGTCCGGCGGCGGGAACATCAGCGGGTTGTTCGCGTTGTCCGGGTTGATCTTCAGGAGGGCTTCCTTGGCGCCGACGACCGGGCAGACGTAGTTCACGAAGTCCTCGACCTGGGCCGCGATCGCCGGGTCGTAGTAGAAGTCGATGAAGGCGAGGGCCTGCTTCACGTTCTCGGCGCCCTTCGGGATCATCATGTTGTCCGTCCAGAGCATCCCGCCCTCGGTCGGGACGTTGAACGCCATCGAGTCCTTGCTCAGCTTGAGCTGGATGATGTCGCCGGACCAGGACATCGCCAGGACGACGTCGCCGGAGGCCAGATCGCCGAGGTAGTCGTTGCCCTTGATCGTCCGGACCTGCTTGTCCTTGATCGCGGTCTCGACCTGGGCCAGCGCCTGATTGAACTGGTCGTCGGTGATCGTCGCCGGGTCGAAGCCCAGCTTGATCGCCGACAGCCCGATCGTGTCGCGCATCTCGTCGAGGTAGTCGACCTTGCCCTTGAACTTCGGGTCCCAGAAGGCGTTGACGCTCGTGAGGTCGCCGGTCTTCGCGGAGTCGAAGCCCAGGCCGGTCATCCCCGACTGCCACGGCGCGGTCATCTTGGCCCCGACGTCGAACGACCGCTCGAGGAGGACCTTCTCGAGGTTGGCCGGGAAGTTCTTCATCCCGGTCGTGTCCAGCGTCTCGACCCAGCCCAGCCGGATCAGGCGGGCGGCCATCCAGTCGGTCATCGTGATGATGTCCCAGCCGGTCGACTTGCCCTGGCTGATCGGACCCTGGAGGTCCGTCCCGAAGAACTCCTCGTTCGAGTTGATCGCCTCCTGGTAGTTGACCTCGACCCCGGTCGCCTGGGTGAACTGGTCCAGGGTCGGGGACGGCAGGGACGTTCCGTCGTCACTGGTGCCGATCTTGCCGTCGGCGCCCGGGGTGATCGTCAGATCGATGTAGGCGGTCCAGTTGGCGAAGTTGAGCTTGCCGCCGAGCGGACCCTCGGAGGCGGCGGCCGACGGGGCGGCCGACGGTTCGCCGGAGGCGGCGACCGACGGCTCGGTCGAGGCGGCCGCGGATGCGGTGGCGCCGCCACCGGTCGAGCGGCAGGCGGCCACGAACGCGGCGACCCCGGCCAGGGCCGAGCCCTGGAGGAGCCGGCGGCGGCTGATCTTCACCGAGTCGGGATCGGCGTGCGGATGGGTCATGATCTCCTCGCTGGGTCCGGCCGCCGGGTCGCGGCCACCTACGCTTCGGTCGCCGTCGGCTCGGAAGCCGGCGGATCCGTCCTCTCCCCCACGCGGTCGCCGGCCGGGGTCGCCCGGACGACGAAGGTGTGGTCCGGCGACCAGGAGAGGCGGACATCCTCGCCCTGGGTCCACAGCTCGGACCGGGTCGCTCGCTCCACGTTCTGCTCGTAGACCGTCAGCCGGGCACCACCCCGGGCCTCGACGATGTACGAAGTGCTGACCCCCAGGTAGGACGCATCTCGGATCGTTCCGAGCAGGGTGTTGTGCCCGGTCGGGGCTTCCTCGCTGGCGGCCCGGAGTCGGATCTTCTCCGGCCGGACCCCGGCCTCGACCTCCACGGCGTCGCCGATCGTGGCCCGCGGCACGCGGATCCGGGTGTCGTCGGCCAGGCGGACGAGGGCGTAGCCGTCGGCCGTCCCGTCGATCGACCCCGGAAGCAGGTTGCTGACGCCCAGGAAGCCGGCCACGAAGCGAGTGGTGGGGCGCTCGTAGAGGCTCGCCGGGTCGCCCAGCTGCTCGTAGCGACCCTTGTTCATGACGGCGATCCGATCGGACATCGTCATCGCCTCTTCCTGGTCGTGGGTGACGTAGATGAAGGTGATCCCGACCTCCTGCTGGATCCGTTTCAGCTCGACCTGCATCTGCTTGCGCAGCTTCAGGTCGAGAGCACCGAGGGGCTCGTCGAGGAGGAGGACGGACGGGCGGTTGATGAGAGCCCGTGCGAGGGCGACCCGCTGGGCCTGGCCGCCCGAGATCTGGGTCGGCTTGCGCTTCTCGTAGCCGGGCAGCTCCACCAGCTGGAGCATCTCCGCGACCCGGCGCTTGACCTCGTCGTCCTTGACCTTCTTGCGCCGGAGCCCGAAGGCGACGTTCTCCTCGATCGTGAGGTGCGGGAACAGGGCGTAGTTCTGGAAGACGGTGTTGACGTCCCGCTCGTAGGGCGGCAGCCAGGTGACGTCCTTGAGGTCCTTGCGTCCGGTGGTCGGGTCGACGACCGTGCGCAGCTCGATGACCCCGGAGGTCGGCTCCTCGAATCCGCCGATCATCCGCAGGGTGGTCGTCTTGCCGCAGCCCGAGGGACCGAGCAGCGAGAAGAACTCCCCGTCGAGGACCTCGAGGTCGATGTGATCGACGGCATTGACCTCGCCGAATCGCTTGACGACATCGGCCAGGCGGACATCGACGACTGCCACCTTCGGGCGGGCTCCTCAGAGAGCGGGGCCGCAGCGACCCCGAAGCCGGGATGGATCGACGCCGGGGGAGCGGCGCGGGCCCTCCTGCGACGCTCTCGACGCGCAGTCGGTGGCGCGATGGTAGGACCCGTGGAAACCCGTGTCAAACCGCCCGCCGCACGTACGGACTTCGTCGTTCTGATGGCGTGCGACGACGAATCTCGTCGTTCACAGGGACGGCCACGGCGGCAACGCGACGTCCCCGCCCGGTGGGATGGTCGGACCCACCGGCGTCGCCCGGCGCCCGGGTCTAGGATATCGGCGCGACCGTCGCCGAAAACTCCATCGTCAACCGCCCACGAAGGGATCCCGCGAGCCCATGACCACCCTGACCGAAGCCGCCGTCCACGACGCCCTGCGAACCGTCCAGGAGCCCGAGCTCGGCCGGGACATCGTCACCCTCGGCATGGTCAAGGACGTCGCGATCGACGATCGGGACGTCAGCCTGACGATCGAGCTGACCACGCCGGCCTGCCCGCTCAAGGACGAGATCGAGACGAACGCCCGGGCCGCCCTCGACGGGATCGGCGCGGGGTCGATCCGGATCACCTGGGGAGCGATGGTCCGGCGAGCCGGCCCGGTCCAGGCCCAGGCCCTGCTGCCCGGGGTGAAGAACATCATCGCCGTGGTCTCGGGCAAGGGCGGCGTCGGGAAGAGCACGGTGAGCGTCAACCTCGCCGTCGCGCTCGCCCGGAGCGGGGCCTCGGTGGGTCTCCTCGACGCGGACATCACCGGTCCGAACATCCCCCTGATGATGGGCCTCGAGGGCACGCCGGTCGCCAGCCCGAACAACAAGATCACCCCGCTCGAGCGCCACGGGGTGAAGGTGATCTCGATCCAGTTCTTCGTCCCGGAGGGACAGCCGGTCGTCTGGCGCGGGCCGCTCGTCGGCGGGGCGATCCAGCAGTTCCTGCGCGACGTGGAATGGGGCGAGCTCGACTACCTCGTGATCGACCTGCCACCGGGCACCTCTGACGCCCAGCTGACCCTGGCCCAGGCCGTGCCGATCAGCGGCGCCGTCCTCGTGACCACGCCGCAGGAGGTGTCGCTCCTCGACGTCCAGAAGGCCTACGCGATGCTTCGCCGGATGAACGTGCCGGTGACCGGCATCGTGGAGAACATGGCCGGCTTCGCCTGCGCCCATTGCGGCGAGGTCACCGAGATCTTCGGCCGCGGCGGGGGCGAGCGGTTCGCCCGCGAGCAGGGGATCGAGTTCCTGGGCTCCATCCCACTCGACGTGACGGTCCGTCAGGGCGCCGACGTCGGCGTTCCCGCGGTCGCCCAGCGCGAGCCGGGACCGGCCGCTCACGCGCTGACCGCGATCGCCGGGACGGTCGCCGCCCGGATGAGCGTCGCCGCCGTCCGGAACGAGGCACCGGCGCTCACGATCTCCTGACCGGCCTCCCGTCAGTCGGACGGGGTCCCTGGGCCGGCGCGGGCGACCTCCGGGATCGGGCGCGCCCCCGAGCGACCGATGGCCATCGTGAGACCCGGCCGGGCCACCGTCGCCGGCTCGCCGCCCCGGGCGATCCGGGCCTCCATCGGGGTGCGGAGGTGCGAGGGGAAGTGGGTGACCAGGAGGCGGTCGACCGCGGCTGCGCAGGCGTGCTCGAGGGTCTCCTCCAGGGCCAGGTGCCCCCGGCGTGTCGGATCGTCCTCGTCGGCTGAGGCCAGGGTCGCCTCGCAGACCAGGAGCTCGGCACCGGCAGCCCGACGGACGAGTTCCGGGTTCGGCCCGGTGTCGCCGGCGTAGACGAGCCGCGAGCCGTCCGAGGCGGTCAGCTCCACCCCCCAGGCCGGGACGTAGTGTTCGCCCCGGACGAAGTCGACCGACAGCCCGCCGAGGTCGAGACGCTCGGCCGGCTCGTATTCGAGGATCTCGAAGGCGTCGTCGAAGAAGCCCGGCCGCTCGCTGACGACCGCCGCGAGATCGCCGAAGCGGGCGGTCCCGCCGGGGGGCAGCAGGACCGGCAGGCGTCGCTCCGGCCGACCGGCCCACGGGAAGCGGTAGCGCAGCGCCGACAGGTCGATGAAGTGGTCGGCGTGCATATGGCCGATGATCACCGCGGTCAGCGCTCCGGGGTCCAGCCGCGCCACGAGCTGGGCGGCGACGCCCTGGCCGCAGTCGAGGAGGATCGCCGCTGCATCCGTCTCGACGAGCAGCCCGGAGGCGGCGGTGTCGGGCTGGGCCGCGGCCGGCCCGCACCCGAGCACGGTCAGCCGGATCGCTGGATCCGACCGCGCGCCGTCACGGGCAAGCGGGGACGACGCTCGAGTCACGGCGCCACTGTACGTGCCGGGAGACGACCCGTCTTCCCCGTCCCGACCGGCGGTGTGTCGGTGTGCCGACACCGGTCTCCGCCCCGGCCCCGGCCTGTACCATCGCGGTCATGCAGCCGACCGGCCCGGCCATCGAAGCCCTCGAGCGGATCCAGCTCTTCTCGGGTCTCGCGCCGGCGGATCTCGTGCGCCTGGCCGATGGCCTCCGGACCCGCCGGTTCCGGCGCGGGGAGGTGCTCTTCCACCAGGGCGACCCCGGCGACTCCCTGTTCATCGTCAACAGCGGGGCCGTGAAGATCGTCCTGCCATCCGAGGAGGGCGACGAGGCGATCCTGACCACGGTCCGGCCGGGCTCGTTCTTCGGCGAGCTGGCCCTCCTCGACGACGCGCCCCGCTCGGCGACCGCCGTGGCGATGGAGGCGACCGAGACGTTCGTCCTCCATCGGGTGGCGTTCCGGGAGCTCATCGACACGTCGCCGGCCGCCCGTGACGCCCTGCTGGCTGCCCTGGCCGGCGAGCTCCGACGCCTGACCGCCCACGTTGAGGAGCTCCATTTCCTCGACATGACCGGGCGCCTCGCGGCCCTCCTCGCCCGCCTGGCCGCGGAATCCGGCATCCCGGCCGACGACGGCTCGATCCGACTCGACCGACCGTTCACCCAGGGCGACCTGGCCGCGATGATCGGGGCGACCCGCCAGAGCGTGAACAAGCTCCTCGGGATGTTCGTCGAAGACGGGCTGCTCCGGGTCGATCGGGACACGATCGTCGTCCTCGACCTGGCCGGCCTGCTCCGGGCCTCGCGGCGCTAGGCATCTCGGAGCGTCTCGGTCAGCCTGGCGGCAGCAGCGACCGCCGCCCGGAGACGACCCTGCTCGCCGCCCAGGAACGCCACGCTTCGTGACCGGCTCGTCCCGCTGGGGGCGACGATGCCGATCGAGACAAGGGTGTCCGCGCCGCGTGGCCGGACCATCGCCGACAGGCCCACGTCCGAGGACCCGCTCTCGCGCACGGCGCGTGCCTCGGCCACCGGGTCGGCCGCGCCCGTGCCGCGCTCCCTGGAGCGGAGCGACTCGACCCGATCGAGACCGGGACAGGCGCCGAGGAGCGCCCCGAGCGAGCCGCCGGTGCCGATCTCCCGGACCGACAGGGTCCAGCCCAGCCGGGCGAGCTCCGTGCCGATGACCTCGGCCCAGGTCGTCTCGCCGTGGGCCCAGACGTGGTCCCCGAGGACGGCCCGGACGAGGGCCTCGACCTCGTCGAGGAGGACGTCCGCGGACCGTCCCGGCGTCCCGGCGTCGCCGGGCTCGGGGACGGCCGACAGCCGGATGTCGACCGCCTCGACCCGGGCGTAGGTCGCGACCTCGGGGTTCGCCCGGCGGAGGATCGCCTCGCCCAGGCGGTCGGCCACCATCGACTCGCCGATCCCCGTCAGGCGCAGGGTCCGGACGGCCCGTTCCGAGCCGAGCCCACGGGCGCGCAGCCTGGGGAGGGCCTCATCGCGCCACATCGGTCGCATCTCGCGGGGCGGTCCGGGAAGGGCCACCGCCACCCGACCGTCGGGTCTGCGGACGAACCAGCCCGGAGCGGTCCCGTTCTCGTTGGGCAGCGCGACCGCCGACGGGATGCGCCAGGCCTGCTTGCGATTGACCTCAGGGAAGGGGAGTCCCCGGCGGGACCACAGGCCGCGGAGCCAGGCCTCCAGCTCGGCGTCGACGGTCGGGGTCTCAGCGCAGGCGGCGGCGAGCGCCTCGCGGGTGAGATCGTCCGGCGTCGGCCCGAGGCCGCCCGTCGAGACGACGAGATCGACCCGGCCGAGGGCATCGCGGAAGGCACTCGCGACGACCTCGAGCCGGTCCGGCAGGGCACCGATCCGCTCGACGAGGACGCCGACCCCCGTCAGGGAACGGGCGATCTCGTAAGCGTTCGTGTCCCGGGTCTCGCCGTTCGTCAGCTCGGCGCCGATCGAGAGGAGCTCTGCGGTCAGGAGTCGACGCGCAGGAGCCGCTGCGGCGGCGAGCGGCGCAGGGCGCGGGCGGGATCGGCCGGTGGGTCGGGTCGTCATCGCCCCGAGGGTATACCGCGGGCCGACCGACGGCCGGGGCGCCGGGACCGGGGGCGGCGCTGGTATCATCGACCGCGGTCCCCTCCGCCACGGAACCTGCCCGGAGCCCGACACCTGGACGACCTGACGCCGACGCCGGAATCGTCGGACCCCCAGCTACCGGCCGAACCCGGACCCGCGAGCGTCGCCGGGTCGCACCTGGACGCGAGCGCTGCGGCGGCCGCGGAGGCCGCGGCAGCTGCCGCCGCCGCGGCTGAGGCAGCTGCGACCGAGGTCGGACCCACGGGTCCCCCGACGCCCGATGGTGCGGAACCCCCGAGCGCGCCGCCGCCCCCGGACGCCCCGCCGTCCGACGGGCCGCCGCCCCCACCGCCGGGTGACCGCGAGCGACGTGGCTTCCGACCCCAATTCAGCGCGACGTTCGCGGCCGGTCGTCGGCTCGCTCAGGCTCACATCGACCTGGCCAAGGCCGAGCTCTCCGAGATCCTGGAGCATGTCCAGCGAGTCGCCGCCCTCATCGGGGCGGCGATCGGGCTGGTCCTGTACGCCGCCCTGCTGGTCGTCATCGGGACGAGCCTCTTCCTCGGGGAGTGGCTCTTCGGCTCGATCGGCTGGGGCGTCCTCCTGTTCACCGAGCTCGCCCTGTCGGTCGCCCTCGTCTCGGTCCTGGTCGCCCTGGACGTCCCCCAGCGACGGCTGGCCCGGGCGCTCGCCTGGGCCACCTTCGTCGGCGCGATCGTCGCCGTCGTCGCCGGCTTCATCCTCTTCAACCGCCTCTGGACGGAGATCGGGTCGCGGCTCCTGCCGGGCGTGGAGCCCGGGAACGTCGCGCTGGTCACCGGCCTGGTGGTCGTGGCGGTCGTCGGCGCGTTCGTCGGCTTCATCGTCGGGATCCGCTCGAGCCGCGGCACGCCGGTCGGCGAGACCCTCGGCGGCGCGCTCGGCGGGGCGCTCGTCGGCGCCCTGCTCGGCGCGGCCGCCGGCGCGTTCAGCGCCATCACCTTCAGCCCCCAGGTGGCCGTGGCCCTCGGGATCGCCACCCTCCTTGCGACCTGGGCCGCCCTGTGCGGTCTCGAGGCGAAGCGGGCCGACCTCGACATGGAGGCCTGGGGCCGCCGGTTCTATCCCACCGTCACGATCGAGACCGCGAAGGAGACCATGGAGTGGGTGCGCGAACGGACGCCGCTCGGGCCGAAGTCCTAGCCTCGCGCGGCGAGCTCGCCGACGAGCTGGACCGGCTGCGCAGCGCGACCCGCGAGGCGGTCGACGTTCCGGCCAAGGTCCGGCGGTCGCCGGGCAAGTCGGCCGTGGTGGCCGGCGGCGCGGCCTTCTTCCTGCTGGGCGGACCTCGCCGGGTCCTGGGTGGAGCCCGGCGGCGAGTCTTCGGCCGGCCCGAGCCGCTGCCGCCATCGATGCTCCCCGACGAGATCGAGCGCGCGCTCCGCGAGCTGGGAGCCGACGGCGATCGTGTCCGGGGTCGGCTCGAGCAGGAGTTCGCCCGGTATCTCGAGGCCACCGCCGGGGGCCGACGCAAGCGGAGCCTGGGCGACGCCACCGGCGAGAGCGGGGCGTATCTCCTCCGGCTCGTCAGCCGGCTCGTCGGCTTCCGTCTCGTGGCCCGCTTCGCGTCCGGCGACTCCCGGGAGCTCGAGACCGCGATCCGCAAGGCCCAGGCGGCGCTCCCCGGCCTGCCCCGGGTCCGCCGCTTCTGGTAGGTCGCGAGGCGGGGCTCCGCGCTCGCATCGGCTCCCGCGTCCGCGCGCCCGGGCAGCCCGTGGCTCGTCCCCGCTCGCGTCGTCGACGACTGCCCTGTACGCTGTCCCGCGGGCGAGTGGCGGAATGGCAGACGCGCCGGCCTTAGGAGCCGGTGCCGCGTGAGCGGCGTGTCGGTTCGACCCCGACCTCGCCTACCAACCCCGGCGCCCCGGCCGAGGGGGGCTCGCGCACCTATAATCCCGGCACGATGAACGTCACCAGCACGCCCGCCCCCAACTCATCGGTCAAGCTCGACATCGAGCTCCCGGCCGAGGATCTCGATCGGTCGATCGACGAGGCCGTCCGGCGGCTCGCCCGACGCACCAAGGTCGCCGGGTTCCGGCCCGGCAAGGCCCCCAGGTTCATGCTCGAGCGGGTCCTGGGGCCCGAAGCCGTCCTCGATGAGGCGAGCGACCTGCTCATCCAGAAGGCCTATCGCGAGGTGCTCATGGAGCGGGGGATCGTGCCCCTGGTCCAGGCCAGCGTCGAGGTGGTCCAGGCAGAGGAGGGGCAGCCGTTCCGGTTCACGGCGCTCGTCCAGGTGCCGCCGGAGGTGACCCTCGGCGACTACCGCCACTTCAACTTCGCGCCGGAGATCGAGACGATCGACGACGCCAAGGTGGCGTCGGTCATCGAGGAGCTGCGCGACCAGAACGCCTCGCTCCGGCCCGCCGGGGAGCGTCCGGCCGAGAAGGGCGACTACGCCGTCATCGGTTTCGTCGGGACTCGCGACGGGGTCCCGTTCGAGGGTGGCTCCACCGAGCGGATGCCGCTCATCCTGGGTGAGGACCGGCTCATCCCCGGCTTCGAGGACCATGTCATCGGCCTCTCGGTCGGGGACTCGACCGAGTTCGACATCGACTTCCCGGCCGACTACGGCCAGCCGGACCTCGCCGGCTCCTCGGCCCACTTCGCGGTCGAGCTCAAGGAGCTCCGCGAGAAGGTCATGCCCGACGCGGACGACGAGTTCGCCCGATCGATGGGCGACTTCGCCGGGATGGACGCCCTCCGCCGTGAGATCCGGGGCCGCCTCGAGCGGAGCGCGCTCGACCGGGCCCGCCACGGGTTCGCCGACCGGATCATCGAGTACGGCGTCTCCAACGCCAGCCTGGAGCTGCCCGACATCCTCGTCGACCAGGAGGTCGAGGTGATGCACGACGAGTTCCGGACGACCCTCGCCCGGCAGGGGATCGCCGAGCCCGCCTATCTCAAGGCGACGAACCAGACCGAGGCCGACCTCCACGCCGAGTTCCGGCCACGCGCCGAGGGCCGGGTCAAGACCCTGCTCGTCCTCTCGAAGATCGCCGAGGCGGAGGGGACGGACGTGACCGACGCCGAGGTCGACGCCGAGATCGCCCAGGCCCGCGCCCGCTACGCCGACGACGCCCGGACGATCGCCTACTTCGAGTCCGATCGGGGCCGCAACTTCGTCCGGAGCACCCTGCGGCGCACGCGAACGGTCGAAGCGCTCGTGGACGCCTGGCTCGCCGAGCATCCCGAGCATCCGGCCCTGCCCCACATCGAAGACGACGACCGATCCGCTGCCGATGCCGCCACCGCGGCCGCGGTGGCGATCGGGGCCACCGACCCATCCGTGGTCCTGGACGGCGGGGAGGCCACCGCGGCCGCCGCCGAGCCGGGGTCCGAACCGATCTCGGCCGCCGAGCCGGCGTGACCGACCGCCCCGAGCGCAACCCAGGGAGCCCGACCATGCTCGTGCCGATGGTGATCGAGACCTCCAGCCGGGGGGAGCGCGCCTACGACATCTACTCCCGTCTCCTCCGCGAGCGGATCATCTTCCTGGGCGACGCGATCGAGGATCACGTCGCCAACCTGGTCATCGCCCAGCTCCTCTTCCTCGACGCCGAGGATCCGGAGCGCGACATCAGCCTGTACATCAACTCGCCGGGCGGCGTCGTGAACTCGGGCCTGGCGATCTACGACACGATGCAGTACGTCCACGCCCCGGTCAGCACGATCTGCATCGGCATGGCGGCCTCGATGGCGGCCGTCCTGCTCGCCTCCGGTGCGCCGGGCAAGCGATATGCCCTGCCGAACAGCCGGATCATGATCCACCAGGGCTCGGGTGGCTTCCGCGGCAACGCCCCGGACGCCTTCATCCAGATGAAGGAGTGGGAGCACCTGGTGGAGGCCAACCACCAGATCCTCGCGCGCCACACCGGTCAGCCCATCGAGAAGGTCCGCAAGGACACCGATCGGGACTATTTCATGAGTGGTGAGCAGGCGAAGGACTATGGCATCATCGACGCGGTCTACACGGCGACCGGCCATCCGCTGATCGGCGTGGCGCATGATGTGGGCCCGGACGGTGGGGCGCCGGTGGAGGCGCCCGCGGCGGACGGTCCGTCGCCCAAGAAGCAACGCGACGAGCGGTAGGCACGAGGCGGGACCGGATGACGACGTCGAGCGGCGCGAAGGGACCCAAGGTCCCGTACCGCTGCAGCTTCTGCGGCAAGAGCCAGGAGCAGGTCCGCAAGCTCATCGCGGGCCAGGGCGTCTACATCTGCGACGAGTGCATCAACCTCTGCCAGGAGATCATCGAGGAGGAGATGCTCGAGGCGCCCAAGGCGCGCCCGCAGAGCGCCAAGCTCCCGAACCCCCGGCAGATCAAGGCGGCCCTCGATCAGTACGTGATCAGCCAGGAGCGGGCCAAGAAGGTCCTCTCGGTCGCCGTTTACAACCACTACAAGCGGATCAACGCCGGGCACGCGGTCGACGAGGTCGAGCTCCAGAAGTCGAACGTCCTCCTCGTCGGGCCCACCGGGTCGGGCAAGACGCTCATGGCCCAGACCCTGGCCCGAGTCCTCGACGTCCCGTTCTGCATCGCCGACGCGACCAGCCTGACCGAGGCCGGCTATGTCGGCGAGGACGTCGAGAACATCCTCCTGCGCCTCATCCAGGCGGCCGACTTCGACGTCGCTCGGGCCCAGCGGGGGATCATCTACATCGACGAGATCGACAAGATCGCCCGCAAGGCCGACAACCCGTCCATCACCCGCGACGTGTCGGGGGAGGGGGTCCAGCAGGCGCTCCTCAAGATCCTCGAGGGGACCGTCGCGAACGTCCCGCCCCAGGGCGGCCGCAAGCATCCCCACCAGGACTTCATCCAGATCGACACCACCAACGTGCTCTTCGTCTGCGGCGGCGCCTTCGACGGCCTCGAGAAGATCGTCGAGGAGCGGGTCGGGCGCAAGACGATCGGGTTCGGGTCCGACACCCAGATCACCTCTCAGCAGCGCGGTCGGATCCTCGAGCGCCTGATGCCGGAGGACCTTCTCAAGTTCGGGCTCATCCCCGAGTTCGTCGGTCGCCTGCCGGTTGTGGTGACGCTCTCCGCGCTGACCCAGGAGGATCTCGTCCGGGTCCTGACCGAGCCGAAGAACGCGGTGACCCGCCAGTTCCAGCGCTTCCTGAGCCTGGACAAGGTGGAGCTCGTCTTCACGCCCGGCGCGCTCGACGCGGCGGCCGAGGTCGCGCTCGATCGGAAGACCGGTGCCCGCGCCCTGCGCTCGATCGTCGAGGAGTCGCTCCTCGAGGTGATGTACGACATCCCGGAGCGGACCGACATCCGCAAGTGCATCATCACCGAGGAGACGATCCGCGCCGGACGGATGCCGCTCCTCCTGACGAAGACCGATGTCGACAAGGGTGTCGACGAGACGAACTACGAGGAGTGGCTGGCCGAGCGAGGCGAGACCGCCTGACGTCTGGGGGTCGGAGCGCCCGCCCCCTGGCCCGCCCCCTCGCCCGTCCACCGCGCCGGTCCGGCGGCGGACCACGTCCCGACCGCCCTGGCGGACCCGGTCCCGAAGGGACCGGGGAGGCCGGCCGATGACCCGCCTGGATGGACGCCACGTCGACCGTGCCATTTGCTATTGTGCCCATCGGTCCACGCGTGCTACGTTGCACTGGTACCGGTTCCACGGGACCCGTGGGTCCGACCTTTGGAGGAGGACATCAAGGTGCGAAACCGTTTCGTCGCTGCGCTGGGCGTGATCGCCCTCGTCGCGACCGCTTGTGGGGGGACCGCCGCGAGCGCATCCCCAGCCGCGTCGGCGGCGGCCCCGTCGGCGGCGGCCCCGTCGGCGGCCGCTCCGTCTACGTCCGCCGCTGCCGGCACGTTCCTCGAGCGTGCCCTGGCCGGCGAGTTCAAGGGCAAGCACGTGACGGCCACCGGGCCGTTCGTCGATCAGGATGCCGTCAAGTTCAACGCGACCATGAAGGACTTCATGGACAAGACGGGCATCATCATCGACTACGCGGGTAGCAAGCAGTTCGAGGCTGTGATCTCGGCCGAGGTCGACGGCAACAATGCGCCCGACATCGCCGACTTCCCGCAGCCGGGCCTCCTGGCGAACTTCGCCAAGACCGGCAAGGTCATCGACCTGACGGACAAGCTCGACCAGACCGCCCTGAAGGCGAACTACGTGCAGTCGTGGCTCGACATGGCGACGATGGCCGGCGCTTCCGGTCCCATCATGGCCGGCGTCTGGGAGCGGGTGAACGGCAAGAGCTTCGTCTGGTACCCGAAGAAGGCCTTCGACGCGGCGGGCTACAAGGTCCCCACGACGTGGGATGAGCTGACCGCGCTGCAGAACCAGATCATCAAGGACGGCGACACCCCGTGGTGCATCGGGATCGAGTCCGGCGCCGCGACCGGCTGGCCCGTCACCGACTGGCTCGAGGAGTTCATGCTCCGCACGACCAGCCTCCAGAACTACGACGACTGGGTCACCCACAAGCTGCCCTTCAGCTCGCCCGAGGTGACGGCGGCCGCCAAGAAGGTCGGCGAACTCTTCCTCGACCCCAAGATGGTCAACGGCGGAGCGGCCGGCATCGTGTCCACCAACTTCGGCGACGCGCCCAAGGCGATGTTCACCGACCCGCCGAAGTGCTGGCTCCACCGCCAGGGCAACTTCATCACCTCGTTCTTCCCGGCCGACGTCAAGCCGGGCGTGGACTACGACGTCTTCTACCTCCCGGGCCTCGACCCCGCGCAGGGCAGCCCGGTCCTCGTCGCCGGCGACATCTGGGCGGCCTTCAGCGATCGCCCCGAGGTCATGGCCGTGATGGAGCAGTTCACCAAGGGTGAGCACCTCAAGGCCTGGATGGCCGCCGGTGGCGCCATCGCTCCGCAGAAGGACGCGGATCCCGCCTGGTACGGGAGTGACGTGATCTCCGCCTTCGTCGGCAAGACCATCCAGAACGCGACCTCCGTCCGCTTCGACGCCTCGGACCTCATGCCGGGCGCCGTCGGCTCCGGAGCCGAATGGAAGGAGCTCACCAGCTGGATCTCCGGCAAGGAGAGTCTGGAAGCGGCACTCAAGAACATCGACGCGGCCTGGCCGGCACAGTAAGGGCCGGCGTCGGCTCGCGGTAGCCGATCGATCACCGACCCTGGGTCGGGGACCCCATGCCCTCGACCCAGGGTCTCGTTTCCCCTAGGGTTCTGACCCCGACGGAGCGCGTCGGCGAAGGCGATCTGGGAGGGACCTCGTGACCGAAGAACTGGCGTTGAAGGACCGGCCGGTCCGGGGAGCACTGTGGGTGCTCACGATCCTCGGCCGCGTCCTCATCTCCATCCTCGTGCCGCTCGTCGCCTTCGCGATCCTGTGGCAGGGCTTCCTGTTCCTGCGCCAGAACGACGCACCGAAGGTGGTCACCGGGGCGATCGCCATCGTCTGGGGCGTGGGCGGCGTCGCGCTCATCTACTGGGTCATGAACTGGTTCCTTGCCCGCCTCCCGGAGCGGGTCGGCTCTCGCATCCTGCCGTATCTGTTCGTCGGGCCGGCAGTCGCGATCCTCATCTGGTTCCTGGCCCTGCCGACGCTTCGGACGTTGTGGATCAGCCTGTTCAACGCCGACAGCACGAAGTTCATCGGGCTTGGTAACTACACCTCGATCTTCGGGGATCCGGCGATGCTCGAGGTCTTCCGGAACAACCTGCTGTGGCTGGTCGTCGGGACGTCGCTCGTGGTGGTGTTCGGCCTGGTGATCGCCGTCCTCGCGGACCGAAGTCGGTTCGAGTCCCTGGCGAAGGCCATCATCTTCATGCCGATGGCGATCTCGTTCGTCGGCGCGGGCATCATCTGGAACTTCGTCTACGTGTACCGCCAGGCCGGTGAACCGCAGATCGGGCTGCTCGACGCGGGCGTGACGGCCGTGGGTGGCCAGCCGCAGGCCTGGACCACGCTCCTGCAGCCCTGGAACAACCTCTTCCTGATCGTGATCATGGTCTGGCTCCAGGTCGGGTTCGCGATGGTCCTGTTCTCGGCGGCGATCAAGGGTATCCCCGCCGAGCTGACGGAAGCGGCCCGGGTCGACGGCGCGACCGAGCGCCAGGTGTTCTGGCGGGTCACCATCCCGTCGATCCGGGGGACGATCATCACCGTCTCTACCACGGTCATCATCCTGACCCTGAAGATCTTCGATATCGTGATCGTCATGACCGGCGGCCAGTTCGGGACCGGCGTGATCGGGACGGAGTTCTACCGGCAGTACTTCACGAACCGGAACTTCGGGATCGGGTCCGCGCTCGCGGTCATCCTCCTGATCGCGGTGATCCCGGTGATGATCTACAACCTCCACCGCTTCCGCAGTCAGGCGGGCTTCCGATGAAGCGTCCGGGAGGGAGGCGTGCGTCGATCATCATCAACACCGCGCTCATCTTCATCTGCTTCATCTGGCTGATCCCGACGGTGGGGCTGCTCGTCTCGTCATTCCGCATGCCCGATGACCTCCAGACCAGCGGCTGGTGGACGGTCCTTCCGCACCCCGACCAGGTCAAGGTCTCCTCGATGCCGATCCCGGCCGGGCTCGACACGAGCGGGGTGATGACGATCGAGGGGGCCACCGGCACCTTCGACCAGTTCCGAGCCGGGATCAAGACCCCCGACGGCCGGCAGGTCATCTGGATCGGCAACAAGCGCGCCGGCCGGATCGAGATCCAGCAGCAGGCGCTGACCGCGAACACGAACTTCACTCTCGACAACTACGGCAAGGTGCTGACCGGGAAGGACTACGTGATCACGTCGGCCGACGGCTCGACCGAGACGGTCCACGGCGACGACATGAGTGGCGCGTTCATCAACAGCCTGATCGTGGCGGTCCCGTCGACGCTCATCCCGATCCTGATCGCCGCCTTCGCGGCCTACGGGTTCGCCTGGATGCGCTTCCCGGGACGCGCCGTGCTGTTCATGCTCGTCGTGGCGATGCTGGTCGTTCCCCTCCAGATCGCGCTCGTGCCCATCCTTCGCGACTACGTGGCCGTGGGCCTCAACGGCACCTACCTGGCGGTCTGGCTGGCGCACACCGGGTTCGGCCTGGCCCTCGCGATCTTCCTGCTCTACAACTACATCGCCGAGCTCCCGCGCGACATCATGGAGTCGGCGTTCATCGACGGGGCCTCGCACTTCCAGACGTTCTGGCGGCTGATCATGCCGCTGTCGGTCCCGGCCCTCGCCGCGTTCGCGATCTTCCAGTTCCTGTGGGTCTGGAACGACTACCTCGTGGCCCTGATCTTCATCGGCACCAAGACGGACACCCAGGTGGTGACGCAACGCCTCGTGGAGATCGTCGGTTCGCGGGGTGATGCCTGGCACCTGCTCACCGCCGGCGCGTTCGTCTCGATGCTCCTGCCGCTCCTGGTGTTCTTCTCGCTCCAGCGGTACTTCGTCCGAGGGCTGCTGGCCGGCTCCGTGAAGGGGTAAGCGGCATGCCGTTCCCCGCGGACTTCCTCTGGGGGGTCGCCTCGTCCGCCTACCAGATCGAGGGAGCCTGGGACGAGGACGGGCGGGGGATGAGCGTGTGGGACGCCTTCGTCCGACGGCCGTTCCACATCGCGGACGGGTCGACCGGCGACGTCGCCTGCGACCACTACCACCGGATGGCGGACGACGTCGCCCTGATGCGGGACCTCGGCATCGGTGCCTATCGGTTCTCGATCGCCTGGCCGCGGATCGTCCCGTCCGGTCGGGGTCCGGTGAACGAGCCGGGTCTCGACTTCTACGACCGGCTGGTGGACCACCTCCTGGCGGCCGGGATCGCCCCGGTCGCGACCCTCAACCATTGGGACCTGCCCCTCGCCCTCGAGGCGTCGGGTGGGTGGCGCGACCGGGAGACGGTCGGGGCCTTCGTCGATTACGCCGGCATCGTGTTCGACCGCCTGGGCGACCGGGTCCCGACCTGGCTGACCCACAACGAGCCCTGGTGCCAGGCGTTCCTCGGTCACGCCACGGGTCACCACGCGCCCGGCGGGTGCGACTGGTCGGCCGGCTACCAGGTCGCCCACCACCTGCTGCTCTCTCACGGGCTGGCGGTACAGCGCTTCCGGGCCGGTGGCGGGAAGGGGCGGATCGGCATCGCCCTGAACCCCCAGTGGTACGTGCCCGCGAGCCATACCGAAGCCGACCGGGCGGCGCGCGACCGGGTCTGGTCCAACTCGGTCGAGCTGTTCCTGGATCCGATCGTGCACGGTCGGTATCCCGAGGCCCTCATGGCCTGGATCGGTCGTCACGGTCCCGACGTCCGCGCGGGCGACCTCGAGGCCATCCGGCAACCATTGGACCTGCTCGGGGTGAACTACTACAACGCCGAGACGATCGCCTTCGACGTCGACGGATCGCTGCTGAAGGCCCGGGCCCGGCCCCTCTCGGATCAGGGCTGGGGCCGGACGACGATGGGCTGGGGGATCGCGCCCTCCGGGCTCACGACGGTCCTCACCGCGCTCCACGACCAGTACCCCGGTCTCCCGATGATGATCACCGAGAACGGGTGCGCCCTCGATGAGCGGCCCGACTCGACCGGTGCGATCGACGACCGGGCGCGGATCGCCTACCTCCGGGCGCATATCGAGGCGCTCGGCGTCGCCCTGGATCGCGGGGTCGACGTGCGGGGCTATCTCCTGTGGACCCTGCTCGACAACTTCGAATGGGCCTTCGGGTACACGAAGACCTTCGGTCTCGTCGCCGTCGAGGCAGGGTCGCTGCGTCGCATCCCGAAGGCCAGCGCGGCGTGGTATTCGAACGTGGTGCGGGCGAACGGATCGCCCGTCGCCTGATGCCGGTCGCTGAGGTGGCCGCCGGTCGCAGGGACCGCGGCTGGTCGCGGATCGTGAGCCGAGGCATCGTGGCGTGAGCGTCACCATCGGGGACGTCGCACTGCTGGCGGGCGTGGGTCGCGGGACCGTCAGCCGCGTCCTCAACGAGCGAGCCAACGTCGACCCGGCGACCCGAGCACGGGTCCTGGCCGCGATCCACGAGCTGGACTTCGTCCCGAACCCCACCGCCCGGCGCCTGAGCCTGCGCCGTACCCAGACCGTAGCCGTGATCCTGCCCTTCCTGACCCGTCCCTCGGCCGTCGAGCGGCTGCGCGGGATCGAGTTCGCGCTGGTCGCGACCGGCTACGACATGATCGTGTTCAACGTCGAGACCGCGGAGCGGCGGGACGCTGTCTTCCTCGATCTCCCCCGCTCCGAGCGCGTGGACGGGTTGATCATCGTGTCGCTGTCGCCGCACGCGGGCGAGCTGGAGCGCATCCAGCGATCGGGGCTCCCGACCGTGCTGGTCGATGCCCATCATCGGGCGCTTCCGCGCGTGGTCGCGGACGACGTGCGCGGCGCCCGACTCGCGACCGAGCACTTGATCGAGCTCGGCCATCGGCGGATCGGGTTCATCGGCGACATCCCCCGGGCACCGTTGGCCTTCACGTCCAGTCGTCTGCGCCTCACTGGGTTCCGGCGGGCGATGGACCGTGCGGGCCTGGCGACGCCGGCCGGGCTCATCGGGATGGGCGATCACTCCCGGCGCCGCGCCCTCGAGCTGGCGCGAGCCATGCTCGTCGCCCGACGTCCGCCGACGGCGATCGTCTGCGCGAGCGATACCCAGGCGGCGGGCGCGATCGAGGCCGCGACCGCGCTGGGGCTGTCCGTGCCCGACGATCTCTCGGTCACCGGGTACGACGACCTGGAGCTGGCCGACCATCTCCATCTGACCACGATCCGGCAGCCGCTCTTCGAGTCGGGGGCGCGGGCCGTCCAGCGGCTGCTCGTCGGGCTCGACGACGAACCGATGACGCCGCTCCGGGAGGTCCTGCAGATCAGCCTCGTCGTCCGCCTCAGCACCGGATCGGCGCGCGCTCGGTGACGCCCGCTGGGCAGGAAGCGGAGGGTCATCCGCGACCCACCGTGGACGCGACGCCCGCGACGCTCCAGGCGACCGCGTGGTTCTCGCTGACACGGGCCACGGCCGTCGCCATGGACGAGCTCGAGGGCCTCGCAGAGCACGACATCGAGCTGTTCACGGTCCGACTCGCTCGCTGGTGGTCGGACCTGGTGGAGAGCTGGGCGCTCGTCTACGGGGGTCGTTCGGACGGCGCGATCGGCCTTGAGCGGCTCATCCGCACGCTCGCCAACCGCTATCGCGAGCGACGAGCTCCCCTGCGCCACCTGGATCTCGAGCGGACCCTCCGACCCGACTGGTTCCAGGACCCGTCGATGATCGGGTACGTTTGCTACCCGGCCAGGTTCGCCGGGTCGATCGTCGGCGTGGGGACGCACCTCGACTACCTCGAGGAGCTACGGGTCCGATACCTGCACCTCATGCCGTTGCTCAGGACGCGAGACGGGGAGACGGACGGCGGGTACGCGGTCACCGACTATCGGTCGGTGGACCCGAGCGTGGGGACGATCGGCGATCTTGAGCACCTGAACGACGAGCTCCGCGAGCGCGGCATGAGCCTGTGCATCGACCTGGTCCTCAACCACACGGCGGCCGAGCACCCCTGGGCGATCGCCGCGCGGGCCGGCGACCCCGAAGCCGCGGCGATGTACTGGATCTTCCCCGACCGGACGCTGCCCGACCGGTATGAACGGACGCTGCCCGAGGCCTTTCCGGAGCTCGCTCCGGGGAACTTCACCGCCCTCGGCGATGGCCGCTGGGTGTGGACCACCTTCAACGACTTCCAGTGGGACCTCGACTGGTCGAATCCGGTGGTCTTCATCGAGATGACGGACGGGCTGCTCGACCTCGCGAACCGGGGCGTGGAGGTCTTCCGGCTCGATGCGGTCGCCTTCATGTGGAAGCGCCTCGGGACCGATTGCCAGAACCAGCCGGAGGTCCACCATCTCCTGCAGGCGATCCGGGCCTGTGCGCGGATCACGGCGCCGGCGGTGATCCTCAAGGCAGAGGCGATCGTCGCCCCGGACCACCTGTCCGCCTATCTAGGGGTCGGCCGGCACCATGCCCGCGTCTCGGACATGGCCTACCACAACAGCCTCATGGTCCAGTTCTGGTCGTCGCTCGCGACGCGGGACGTCCGCCTGATGACCGAGGTCCTGCGGAGATTCCCGCGCAAGCCGTCGACCACCGCGTGGGCCACCTACATCCGCTGTCACGACGACATCGGCTGGGCGATCACCGAGGAGGACGCGGCTCGCGTCGGCTGGGGAGGCCAGGCTCACCGGATGTTCCTGTCGACGTTCTACAGCGGGGAGTTCCCGGGGTCATTCGCGCGGGGCGCGCTGTTCAATCAGGTGCCGTCGACCGGGGACAGCCGGATCAGCGGGACCTTGGCCAGCCTCGCCGGGCTGGAGGCGGCGATCGAGGCCGGCGATCCGGGTCTGGTCGATGACGCGATCGCCCGGATCAGCCTCGGTCACGCCCTGATCCTGGCCTGGGACGGCGTTCCGCTCATCTACATGGGGGACGAGCTGGGCCTGCTCAACGATCAGGCGTTCGCCGACGATCCCGACCACGCGGCGGACAACCGATGGCTCCATCGGCCCGTGATGGACTGGGTCGTCGCCGAGCGGCGCCATCGACCGGAGGCCGTCGAGGGTCGGATCTTCACGGGCCTGCGCGCCCTGATCGATGCCCGTCGGGGCGCGTCGCAGTTCCACGCGGCGAATCCCCTCGACATCGTCGACACCGGTGACCCGGGAGTCTTCGCGCTGGTCCGGCGCCATCCGGCCGGCGACCTGACCGCGATCTTCAACTTCACGGAGACCGAGCGGACGGCGGTCGCGGGCGTCGCGCCCGCGACCTCGTCGGGGCTCCTGGTCGATCTTCTCGACGGCACTCGCCTGCGGAGCGACGAGCCGATCGCGATCCCGCGACTCGGGGTGCGCTGGCTCGTCGCGATCGACCCGGGCTCCTGACGGTGGGATCCGCCCGCCCGCCGTTCCGGTACGGCCGTGACTGGTGGCGTCGCGGGGTCGTCTACCAGGTCTACCCGCGCAGCTTCGCCGACAGCGACGGCGATGGGACCGGGGACATCCCCGGGCTCATCGAGCACCTCGGCTACCTGGGACCCGACGGGCTCGGCGTCGACGCGATCTGGCTGTCGCCGATCTACCCGTCTCCGGGCCGGGACGTGGGGTACGACGTCAGCGACCACGAGGCCATCGATCCCCGCTTCGGGCGCGAGGCGGACTTCGACCGCCTCGTGGCGGAAGCCCATCGGCTCGGGATCCGGGTGATCCTGGACCTGGTCATGAACCACACGAGCGACGAGCATCCGTGGTTCGTCGCCTCGCGGGCCACGCGTGACGGTCCGTACGCCGACTGGTACATCTGGCGCGACCCGGCCGGCGTCGACCGCCGAGGCCGACCGTTGCCACCGAACAACTGGGTGTCCTGGTTCGGCGGGCCGGCCTGGACCTACGACCCGGGGCGTGGGCAGTTCTACCACCACACGTTCCTGCCCGAGCAGCCCGAGCTCGACTGGCGGGTCGCGGACGTCGAACGGGCCCAGTTCGACATGGTCCGCCGTTGGACCGAGCGGGGCGTGGACGGCTACCGCCTCGACACCTTCAACGTGTTCCTCAAGCACCCGGCCACGCCCTCCAATCCGCTACGTCGCGGAGACTCGGCGTGGTCGCGCCAGGAACACCGCTTCGACATCGACCAGCCGGACCTGCCCGACCTCATGGCCCGGTTCCGGCGGATGGTCGATGCGGCCGCGGACCGGATGTCGGTGGGCGAGCTGTTCGCGGGTTCGACCGAGGGCGCGGCCGCGCTGACGACGGATCGCCACCTCGTGTTCGACTGGGAGCTCCTGACCCGCCCCTGGTCGCCCCGGGCCTTCCGGGCGGCGATCCGACGCCGCGAACGGGCTTTCGGCCCCGCCCGGTGGCCGACGGTGGTCCTCTCGAACCACGATCGACCGCGTCACGCCTCGAGACTGGCCGGGCCGCTCGGGGCCATGCCCGACGTCCAGGATGCCGTGGCGAGGGCGGCCGCCCTCGTCCTCCTCACCGTCCGAGGCACGCCCTTCCTGTACTACGGGGAGGAATTGGGTCTGGGCGACGTCCGGGTCCCGCCCGAGGAGAGCATCGACGCGCCGGCCTCGCGAGCCGCGCCCGGCTTCGACTGGTGGGACCGGTCGGCGGCGCGGACCCCGATGCCCTGGGGACCGGGTCCCGGCGCGGGCTTCACCACGGGCACACCCTGGCTCCGCCTCGGACCGGACGCCGACGTCCGGAACGTCGCGAGTGAATCCGGGGATCCAGGGTCGGTGCTGGCGGCGTACCGCCGGATCCTGGCCGCCCGGCGATCGCTCCGGACCCTGCAGGACGGGGCGATCTCGTTGGCCCGTACCGGTGACCCGAACGTGCTGGGCTACCGACGCCACGGACCAGGCGGCGAGGTGCTGGTCCTCGTCGCGTTCGGCCCCGGCCCGAGCAGCGCGCGCGTTCCGCGACCGACCCACGGTGGGCGCTGGCGGCCGGTCGTCGGCACGCATCTCGACCCTCCCGGGATGCTCCCGGGGGCCCGGACGGTCGAGCTCCGTCCCTACGAGGGGATCATCGCGGTCGCCGAGCGAGGCCCACTGCCAGGGCGGTCACGGGGACGGCACGTGCTACACTCCCGGCCTCACGGCAGGGACCGAGAGGAGTAGCCCCGACAGGGCCCCAAGCGAGCGCGGGACGGTGCGAGCCGCGCGGGTACCCCGGTGCGAAGGTCGCTCGCGAGCCGCGCGGATGGCGCCCGATAGCGCGTCGAGAGGAGGCCGGGAGACAGCCGGACGGGATGACCGCCGGGTGCCCGGGCTCGAACCAGCAGGTGGTACCACGACCCCGTTCGTCCGCTGGACGAGCGGGGCGTTTCAATTCTCAGAGGCAGGATGACGATGAGCGACACGACCGGGGCGCCCGGAGCGGACCGACACGAGCTGGCCAAGGCCTACGCTCCCGGCGAGGTCGAGGCGGCGATCTACGAGCGCTGGCTCGCCGCGGACGTCTTCGCCCCGGACGGTGCCGGATCCCGGGCGGACCCGACGAAGCCGTCGTTCGTCATCGTCCAGCCGCCGCCGAACGTGACCGGCGCCCTGCACATCGGCCACGCGTTCACGGCGGACATCGAGGACGCGATGGTCCGCCACGCCCGGATGCAGGGTCGGCCGGCTCTCTGGCTGCCGGGACTGGACCACGCCTCGATCGCCGCCCAGGTCGTGCTCGACCGGATCCTGGCCGCCGAGGGCGAGGACCGCCTCTCGCTCGGGAGGGATCGCTACCTGGCCCGGATGTGGGCCTTCGTCGACGAGACGCGCGACACGATCCTCGGCCAGAGCCGCCGCTTCGGCTCGTCGCTCGATTGGGGCCGGACCCGGTTCACGATGGACGAGGTCAGCTCGAAGGCCGTCCGGACCGCCTTCGCCCGGCTCTACCACGACGGGCTGGCCTACCGGACCGAGGCCCTCGTCAACTGGTGCCCGGGATGCAAGACGAGCATCAGCGATCTCGAGGTGGTCCCCACGCCGGAGGTCGGCACCCTCTGGACGCTCCGGTACCACCTGCTCGACGGCGCCGGTCAGGTGGATCCGGAGCGCTGGATCCCGATCGCCACGACCCGCCCCGAGACCCTGCTCGGCGATGTCGCGGTGGCCGTCCATCCCGAGGACCCGCGGTATGCCGACTGGATCGGCCGGACCGTCGTCATCCCGTTCGTCGACCGGGCCGTCCCGGTCATCGCCGACGAGGTCGTGGAGCGTGACTTCGGGACCGGGGCGGTGAAGATCACCCCGGCCCACGACGCCGACGATCACGCCACGGGTCTGCGCCACGGCCTGCCGATGATCACCGTCCTCGACGACGACGCCCGGGTCAACGCGGTCGGCGGCGACTACGCGGGTCTCGACCGCTACGAGGCGCGGGCCCGGATCGTGGCCGACCTCGGGGCCCGCGGCGACTTGGAGTCGGCGAAGCCCCACGAGATGATCATCGGGCGCTGCCAGCGCTCGAAGGATGTCATCGAGCCGCGGCTGAAGACGCAGTGGTTCATCCGGACGAAGCCGCTCGCGGAGCAGGCGCTGGCCGCCACCCGCTCCGGCCGGACCCGGATCCTGCCGGCCCGGTTCGAGAAGGTCTGGGAGCACTGGCTCACCGAGATCCGTGACTGGAACGTCAGCCGCCAGCTGTGGTGGGGCCACCGGATCCCGGCCTGGTACTGCCCCGACGGGCACATCACGGTCAGCGACCGGATCGACGGTCCGACGTCCTGCGAGACGTGCGGCCGACCGGCTGCCGAGCTCGAGCAGGACCCGGACATCTTCGACACGTGGTTCAGCTCGGGGCTGTGGCCCTGGTCGACCCTCGGCTGGCCGGACGACACCGAGGACCTGCGCCGCTACTACCCGGGCACGGTCATGGAGACCGGCTACGACATCATCTTCTTCTGGGTCGCCCGGATGATGATGCTCGGGATCCACTTCCTCGGCGAGCCGCCGTTCGAGGTCGTCTACCTCCACGGCCTGGTCCGGGACGGCGGTGGCAAGAAGATGAGCAAGACGACCGGCAACGTCGTCGACCCGCTCGAGGCGATCGACGAGATCGGGGCCGACGCCCTGCGCTTCGCCCTTATCAACGGGACGTCGCCGGGGAACGACCAGCGGTTCAGCGAGGAGAAGCTGGAGAACGCCCGGAACTTCGCGAACAAGCTCTGGAATGCCGCCAGGTTCGTCCTCGGCGCCCGGCCGCCCTCGGTGGCGGCCGACGCCCCGCGCCGGACGCCCGACCCGGCGCGACTCGGGCCGAGCGATCGCTGGTTGCGCTCCCGGATCGCGGCCACCGTCGATGCCGTCGACTTGGCGATGGCCGAGTATGCCCTGGGCGAGGCGACCCGCCTCCTCTACGAGGCCGCCTGGAACGACTACTGCGACTGGGGCCTCGAGTTCGCCAAGGTCCGGCTCGCCGATCCGTCGCTCCAGGTCGAGGACCGGGAGGCGACGTGGTGGACGCTGGTCGAGGCGCTCGACACCCTGCTCCGACTCCTCCACCCGTTCCTGCCCTACCTGACCGAGGCGATCTGGGCCGCGACGCCCCACGACCCGGCCGACCCGGAGCTGCTCATCGTGGCCGACTGGCCCGCGGCGGCGACCCGGTCCGATGTCGCGGGCGAGTGGACGGCGTCGGCCGTGGACCAGGTCAGGGGCCTCATCACCGAGATCCGGAATGCCCGCTCGACGGCCCGGATCGCGCCCGGTGTCGTCCGTCCCGGGCATCTCCACGCCCCGGCGCACCTCCTGCCGACCGTCGAGCTGCTGGCTCCCGCGATCGAGCGGATGACCCGTCTCCGACCGCTGGATCTCCATGCGTCCCGGGAGGCCCTCCTCGCCGCCGGACGGGCGGGGTCGCTGGCGGTCGTGGCCGGCGACCTCGAGGCGATCGTCGATGCCGGAACGGCGGATCCGGCGGCGGAGGTCGCGGAACGGACCCGGCTCGAGCGGGAGCTGGCCGAGGCCGAGGGCTTCCTCGACGCCGCACGGGCGAGGCTCGCGAGCGAGGCCTTCGTCGCGAAGGCGCCGCCGACCGTGGTCGAGGGTGCCAGAGCGCGCGAGGCGGAGCTGACCGAGCAGGTGGCCCGGCTCCGCGAGCGACTCCAAGCCTGACCGGGCGAGGATTCGAGCGCGTCGGACATCGGAGGCCGTCGACGGGTCCGCCGGCGACGTGGGAGACTCGACCGATGACGGCCATCGATGGATCCCTCCGGATCGCCCAGGTCGCGCCGGCGCTCGAGGCGGTCCCGCCGCCGGGCTACGGCGGGACCGAGCGGGTCGTCGACGAGCTGGCCCGGGAGCTCCAGCGGCGCGGCCACCGGGTCACCCTGTTCGCCAGCGCGGACTCGACCTCGGAGGTCCCGCTGGTCCCGACCGTCGAGCGGGCGCTCCGCCCGGCCGGCCGCCTCCTCGACGAGGCACAGTCGCTCGTCGCCACGCTCGACGCCGTTCTCCGCCGGGCGACCGACTTCGACCTGGTCCACGCCCACCTCGAGTTCGCGGGACTCCTCCTCGCCCGGGCGACCCGTCTCCCGGTGGCCGCGACCTTCCACGGCCGGCTCGATCGACCGTGGGCCGCCGAGCTGTTGGCCGGGACGACCGCCGGGCTCTGCGCGGTCAGCGCAGCCCAGGCGTCGGCCCATCCGGATCCGTCCTGGTGGGTGGTGCACAACGGGCTGGCCCTGGTCGGGGCGCCGTTCCAGGCGGCGGCCGGTGACGAGCTCTGCTTCGTCGGCCGGATGTCGCCCGAGAAGGGCGCCGTCGAGGCGGTCGAGATCGCCCGCCTGACCGGACGCCGGCTGCGGGTGGCGGCCAAGGAGCCGGCGAGCGCCCTCGAGCTCGACTACTACGAGGGCCGGTTCCTGCCGGCCACCAGGGACGCCGACGTGGAGCTCCTCGGCGAGCTGGCCCCAGCCGAGCGCGACCGCCTCTTCGCCGAGAGCCACGCCACGCTCATGCCCGGCGATTGGCCCGAGCCGTTCGGCCTGGTGGCGATCGAATCCCTGGCCTGCGGGACCCCGATCGTGGGACGGCGGGTCGGGGGCATCCCCGAGATCGTCCGCGACGGTCTCGACGGGATCCTCGACGACAGCGTGGCGGCGCTCGCCCGGCGGCTCCCCGAGGTGAGCGGGCTCGACCGGGCCGGGATCCGCGCCTCGGTCCTCGAGCGGTTCTCGGTCGAGCGGATGGCCGACGAGTACGAGCGGGTCTACGCGGCGCTGCTCGCCGGGAGGTCCGTTCCCGCCTAGACGCGGATCGTCACGTCCAGCTCGCCGTCCTTGCGCAGGACCTCGGCGCTGGTCGTCCCGCGCCAGCGATGGAACAGGAGGTCCGCGGAGGCGTCGCCGACCCGCAGGTTCGAGATCGTGAGCTTGCCGATCCATGTCGGCAGGTGCGGCCGGACGAGCTCGAGCGAATGGTCGGCGGCGCTCACCCGGATGCCCAGGATCGTCCGCACGAGGAGCAGCGGCGCGGCGGCCGACCATGCCTGCGGCGAGCACGCCACCGGATACGGCACCGGGACGTCCACCTCGGCCCGGTCGAAACCGCAATAGAGCTCGGGCAGCCGGAAGTCGGAGAACCGCTGGGCGGCTTCGAAGATCCGGCCGGCCAGCCCGCTCGCCTCGGAATCGAAGCCGTATCGTTTCATCCCGGCGGCGATGAGCGCGTTGTCGTGGGGCCAGATCGTTCCGGTGTGGTAGCCGAGGGGGTTGTAGCCGGGCTGCCCGGCCGCGAGGGTCCGGATCCCCCAGCCCGAATCGAGCCCGTTTCCCATCAGGGTCCTCACCACCGACGCGGCTCGGGCCGGATCCACGATCCCGCCCCAGAGCGCCTGACCGGCATTGGACGCAAGGGCGTTGGCCGGTCGCTTGTGCCGGTCGAGAGCCATGGCGTACGAGCCCTGGTCCTCGACCCAGAACGCCGCATCGAACCGCGCGCGGAGCTCGTCGGCCTCCCGGTCCAGACGCTCGGCCAGGGATCGCTCGCCACGGCGTCGGGCCAGGCCCGCCATCCGACGTTTCGCCTCGTGGACGTAGCCCTGGACCTCGGCCAGGGCGATCGGCGGCTCGGCTGACCCACCGGTCCGGTCGCGGATCGCGTCCGACGAGTCCTTCCAGCCCTGGTTCAGGAGGCCGCGGTCCGCTCGGCGGCGGTACTCGACGAAGCCGTCGCCGTCGAGGTCACCGGACTCGTCGATCCAGGCCAGGGCGGCCAGGGCGTTGGGCCAGAGCCGATCGAGGAAGGCCAGGTCGCCGGTCCAGTCGAACGTCTCGGCGAGGAGGATCAACCAGAGCGGGGTCGCATCGACGCTGCCGTAGTAGGTCGCGAAGGGGAGCTCGCCCGAGCGGGCCATCTCGCCGGCCCGGATCTCGTGGAGGATCTTGCCCGGCTCCGCGTCGGCACTCGGGTCGTCGGCGGTCGCCTGACGGGCGGCCAGGACCTCGAGCGTGGCCACGGCGATCGCCGGGCGGAAGGCCACCGCCTCGTACGCCGACAGGAGGGCGTCCCGGCCGAACAGCGTGGCGAACCAGGGGACGCCGGCGGCGAGGTAGTGCTCGCCGCCCGACGGGCCGTCGTTCTGGAGGAGCCGCAGGTCCGCCACGCTTCGGTCGAGGAGCTGATCGAACAGCTCGTTGTCCGTGGCGATCGAGGCCATCTCCCCGCGCCAGACGCGGTACGCGGCGTCGCCGGCGGCCTCCTCCACCCGTGGGGCGCGGTCGCGTCCGAGCGCGTCCCCGAGGGTCCCCGGGGGGCCGTCGAACGCGGCCGACGTGACGGCGCCCTCATCCGCCCAGGCGGTCCATTCGATGGCCTCCTGCCCGCCGGGGGCAAGGTCGAGCCGCCAGCTCAGGACGATCGACGCGCCGGCGATGCCCGACCGGTCGGGCCGGTCGACGACGGCGAGGATCTCCGCCGCCGGGAAGGCGATCCGGGTCCGTCGGAGGACACCGTCGAGCCCGACCGTGGCAAAGGCGAGCCGGTCGCTTCGGGCCACGATCGGGAGGCTCGTGCCCACCGCACCGCGGGGGTAGCCGCGGATCTCGAAGATGTCGGCGTCGTCGACGCCGAGGGAGAGCTCCAGGATCACCGTCTCGGGGTGCTCGGTGAAGTTCGCCACGACGATCCGCTCCTGGAGCGCGCCGCCGAGGACGCGCCGCCGGGTGATCCCCAGGGATTGCCGGGCGAGCGATCGCTCGGGCGCCATCTTGTCGCCGGGGTCTCGCCGCACCTCGGGGTTCGTGAGCTGGATCGTCCCCCGGAAGTTCTCGTCGGTGTCGCCCCGGAGGAGGGCCGGCCGGACGCCGTCGACGTGGAGGACCGCGCACGACAGGATCCGGGTGTCCCCGGCATACAGCCCCAGCCCGCGGGCATCCGGATGGATGTCGCCGAACGGGTCGGTGAGGAGGTAGAGATCGCCGTGCTTGAGCGTCCCGACCCCACCGAGGTCCGTGGCGTGGACGACGTGGCGCTCGACCGGCGCGAAGCGCCGGACCCGGGATCGCGGCGGGCTCATGTCGCCAAGTCTATCCGGGCGTGCATCCGCTGCTACCATACGGCCAGTCCCGTCCACGTTGAGGGTCCCACGCGTGCCGCTCGAGTTCCTCAAGCGAAAGTCCGGCGAACCGTCCCCGGTGGTCTCCCCGGCGGCCGCCTCGACACCGATCCCCGAGGAGGTCTCCGCCCAGGAGTACCAGCTCAAGCTCTACTACGCGGGCAAGAGCAGCGAGGGCGTCCGGTTCAAGGCCGGCCCCCGGGCATTCGATGAGCTGCCCTCGATGCTGGCCGGGCTGGCGAAGAGCGAGATCGAGGTCGTCGAGCCGCTGGCCATGGAGTACAGCCAGGCCACCCCCACGATCGTCCGGCCGTCCGAGGCGATGCAATGGCTCAACGCCCATCACATCCACTCGCCGATCACCCGTCACGCCCTCGTCGTCCTCGAATCGATCGACGCGATCGACCTGGCCTTCGACACCTTCGTCTGCGCCCTGCTCGACGGCGAGGTCGACACATCGGGCTACCCGGAGTACAGCGCGGTCCTCGGCGGGGTGGCGAGCCACTGGGACGAGGGGACCGGCGACATGATCGTCCGGGCCGTGGTCGGCTGGGGTGGCAAGGGCGTGCGGGGCGACACCGACCGGATCGGCGCCAAGCTGCTGGCCGGGATCTTCACGAACATCCTCGCCAACCAGTACGCCCTGGGGATCACGGCCATCGAGCGTCCCGTCCCGGCGGCCGGCCGGGGCGGTCTCGTGTGCGCCCACTGCGGGTTCGCGTCGGCCCACGAGCGCGCCTTCTACTGTCCCAAGTGCGGCATGCGGCTGCTGCGCGGCTGACGGCCGGACCACCAGACCGACGACCCGCGAGGAGATCCCTGGGAGTGCCCACCTACGACTACCGGTGCACCGTCTGCGGGCACGAGATGGAGGTGGTCCACGGCGTCTACGGTCACGGCCCGGATGTCTGCCCCAAGTGCGGCGGCGAGATGCGCAAGGCGTTCGTCGTGCCGGCGATCCACTTCAAGGGTTCGGGCTGGGCGAAGAAGGATCGCGGCGCCGCGTCATCCACGAAGGCCGCCCGCGCCGGCTCTGGCGACGGGAGTCCGTCGAAAGCCGGCAGCGACGCAGCCACGACCGAGAAGGCGTCGGCGGCTGAGGCAACCGGCTCTTCCGGCGCGACCGCCGGACCGGCCGAGACCGGGACCTAGGCGATGGCCGGTGGCGCGGCGGACTGGATCACCCTGGTCGAGGCGTCGGCCATCCTGGAGGCGGCCAACGTCCACTTCCGGCCGGCCACGATCGGCGGCTGGGCGCGGACCGGGAAGCTCCAGAGCATCAAGCTCGGCGGTCGTCGATATGTCCGTCGCGGCCAGGTCCGGGCGCTGATCACGGCTCCCCGCGCCGTCCGCGCCGAGGAGCTCCAACCGGGTCTCTTCGAAGAATGGAACGGGTGAGCGGACGGGAGTCGCCATCCCTGGGTGACCGGCTCGCCAGGATCGGCGACCGGGTCCTGGATCTCCCGCCGGCCCGCTGGCTGAAGCCGATCCTCGACGCCTACGACACCGCCGGCGGGGGACTGCTCGCGGCGGGGCTCGCCTGGAACACCCTGTTCGCGCTCCTGCCGGCCATCCTCCTGGTCATCTCGATCATCGGGATCTACCTCGGCGACCCGGCCCGGCTGGAATCGGTCATCACCCTGCTCGCCGATCGCTTCCCGCCGATCGCGACATTCCTGAGCGAGGCCGTGACCGAGTTCAGTCGCGGTGCGGTCTCGTTCGGGATCATCGGCCTGGTCGGCCTGATCTGGGGCAGCAGCCGCTTCTACCAGTCCCTCGACGATGCCATGGCCCGGATCTTCCGCGGATCGCCCCGGCGGGATCCTGTCCAACGGGGGATCCGCGGGGTGATCTCGGTCCTGCTGATGATCGGTGGTCTCATCCTGGCCACCTACCTGCTCGCCTTCGTCGAGCAGGTAGGAACGGACGTACCCGGGCTGGGCTGGCTGACCCGGCGGATCGACACCGCGCTCGGGTCCTTCGTGGCGTCGATCGCCTTGTTCAGCCTCGCCATCGGGGTCATCTACAGGATCGTGCCGACGGTGTCACCGAGCTGGCGCGAGATCGGCCTCCCGGCGGCCGTGGTGGGGACCGTGCTCGCGGTCCTGACCGCGATCTTCGCCATCGTCGCGCCCCGGATGGTCGGGTCGCTCGCGGTCTACGGCGCGTTCGTCGCCGTCTTCGCCGCGATGATCTGGCTCTCGTTCGTCACTCAGGCCATCCTGCTCGGGGCCGCCTGGGTGCACCGCCGCGGGGTGATCGCCTCGGCCCGACGGGCCGACTGAGCGGGCGAGGCGGGATCCGACGGGATCGCCGGGAGGTCAGTGCTGGGACGACCCGCAGCGTCGACAGAACCGGGCGGCGGCCGACAGCGGGAGGCCACAGCTCACGCAGGCGGAGACCCCGGAACCGGGTCGGTTTAGGACGTCCTGGCTCGACGCCGCCCACATGTCGGTGGCGACCGGGGTGACGGCCGCGCGGGTCGGCCACTGCGGGCTCGGTTGGCTCGCGGGCATCGGCCACTGTGGTGGTGGCGTGGTCGCCGGTGTCGGCCACTGCGGCCCGGTCCCGGAGCCGTTCTGGCCGGCCCCGTTGGTCGGGGCGGCCTGCGCGCTCGGTCGCGGCGACTCTACGGGCTGAGGCGTCGGGATCGGGGTCGCCCCGGACGTCGTATCGGCCGTCTCCGGGGCGACGATCTGCCAGACCGGTGCCTCGACGCGGTCGTCGCGGCTCGGGGTCGGGATCGGTGCCGGTTCCGGCGCGGCCGGGCCGGGTTCGGCCGCGACCCCGGGGAGGGGCTCGACCGCGGGCTGGGCGGCCGGCTCGCTCGCCGCGGCGACCGGCTGGGCGGTCGGCGGCTCGATCGTCGGCTCGACGGCGGGTCCGCTCTCGATGGCCGCTCGCCGGATCGCTTCGACCGCCTCGTCGGCGGCGATCGCGGCGGCCGACAGGGAGACCACCGGGGGGCTCTCGACGGTCTCCGCGGCGAGGTGCGTCTCTCTGACGGGCTGCTCGTCGGGGTGGACGGCTGCCGGTCCGACCTCCGCTGGGGCGTGCTCTTGCCCGGGGCGGAACCGGCCGAGCAGCTCGGTGGTCTGGGCGGCCGCCGCGGCGATTCGGTCCTCGCCGACCGATGCTCCCGACTCGGCCGCGGGTCCCGAAGCGGCGATGGCACCCGCCGCCGTTCCGGCGGCGACGCGTCGGGCTCGCTCGGCATCGGCGACGGCCCGGGTGACGTCGTCGTCGATCTCCTCGGTGACGGTCGGGGCAGCGTCTGGGATCACGGCCGACGCCTTGGCCGCGGCCTCCATCGCAGCGGCGGCGGCCGCCTCGGCTTCAGCGGCAGCAGCGGCCTCGGCCTCGACCTTGGCCGCAGCAGCGGCCCGGGCGTCGGCTTCAGCGGCAGCAGCGGCTTCGGCGTCGGCCCTGGCGGCAACGGCCGCCTCGGCTTCGGCAGCAGCAGCCTCCGCCTCGGCCACGGCGGCAGCCTCGGCTTCGGCAGCAGCAGCCTCCGCCTCGGCCACGGCGGCAGCCTCGGCTTCGGCAGCAGCAGCCCGCCTCGGCCACGGCCGCAGCCTCGGCGGCGGTGGCCTGCGCGGTGGCGACGGCCTCGGCCTCGGCGGCAGCGGTGGCGACGGCCTCGGCCTCGGCCTCGGCCTCGGCGAGGGCTTCGGCGGCAGCGGCGGTCTCGGCATCGGCGGCCGATGCCGGCGGGGGCGTCGCCGCAGCGGACGGCAGCGAAGAGCCGGGCGCCTCGTCGTCGGCCGGGAGGTCGATCGAGGGCCAGGCCACCGCGTCGAAGTCGATCGGCGCGTCGTGGCCGTTCTGGCCGTTGGGCGATCCGGCAGCGTCCGGGACCATGATCGCGGCAGCCCCGAGGGCCGGGAATGGCGCCTCGAGGATCTCCTGGCCGAGGTGAGGCGCGCAGCTCAGGCACTGGCCGTCGGCCTCGTTCCAGCAGTTCCCGCAGGTGTACTGGCGGCACGACATGCAGAACTGGAAGGTCTTGTGGAAGGCCTCCAGCTGGTGGCCGGTCAGCTCCCGCTGCTGGTCGCTCCGGGCGTCGGCGAACGCCTCGTCGAGCGACTGATCATCGTTCGTGACGAAGTTGACCAGGCCCTTCGAGAGGACCTTGATCTTGCCCAGGCGGCGGCCCTTCGGGGCGGCGGCCTCGAACGTGTAGCGGGTGCCACAGCGTTCGCAGAACGATTCGGTCAGGATCTCGGGCATGGTGCCCCCGGCGCGAGGTGATACGGACGAGGGGCAGCCACACCTCTCGAGCGGTTCGAGAGTATAGCGCAGGGTCCGGGACGGACCCCAGCCGCAGGTACCGTCCGGAGGTTCCCGAAGGTCAGGGTCGACGCGCTCCGACGACCGACCCGGGATCCTCGTTCGGGCACCCGACGACCCCTCGGCGATCGACGCGACGAGGCGGGCACTGGGCTGTCGGAGGGCACGAGGTGCTCCCCCTGCTAGACTCCGGCCCGACCATGCGACCTCTCTCCGGGCTGGAGCAGCTCCTCGAACGGCTCCTCGAGCGTCCGGCCGGCCGTCTCTTCAAGACCAGCCTCCAGCCGATCCAGGTGCAGCGACGGATCGAGCGGGCGATGGAGCGTGACCGGCGATCGGTGGGCGGCCGGACGTGGGTCCCGGATCGGTACCTCGTGCGGCTCGACCCGACCGACCTCCAGGCACTCGTCGCTGCATCCCCCGAGCTCGCCGGTGAGCTCGCCGACGCCGCCCTGGGCTTCGCCCGGTCCCACGCCTACCTGCTCGCCGATCGTCCCCGTGTCGAGTTCGTCGCCGACCGGGCGGTCGCGCCCGGCGATGTCCACGTGGAGACGGAGCCGGCACCGGTGACGAGCGGCGACGAGATGCCGGCGCACGGAGACCGCACGATGGCGTTCGCGGTCCCGGCCCCAGCCGCGCCCGCGGCCATCCTTCGGGAGATCCGCCGCGACGGCACGGGGCGGACCGTCACGATCAGCGGCTCGCTTTCGATCGGTCGTTCGAGCGACAACGATCTCGTGCTCGCCGACGCCCGGGTCTCCCGACATCACGCTCGCCTTCGGGCGAGCCACGGGATGCTCGTGCTCACCGACCTCGGCTCGACGAACGGCTGTCGGGTGAACGGGGTCCGTGTCGATGAGGTCGTCCTTGGTTCGGGCGACACGATCGAGCTGGGCGACACGGTCCTCGTCGTCGACGCGCCGGCCGCCGACTGATGGAGCCCGCCCTCATCACGATCTGGGTGGTCCGGATCCTGTTCCTCGCCGCGCTCTACGTGTTTCTCGCCGGGGTGGTGCGGGTGCTTCTGCGCGACCTGCGCTCGGCCGCACGCGAGCCGGTCACCGCGCTCGGACGGCTCGTCGTGGTGGCCTCGGAGGTCGCCGAGCCGGTCACGGGGACGGCGTTCCCGCTCGACGCGATCGCCACGCTCGGTCGCGACGTGAACAACACGATCGTGATCGACGATCCGTTCGCCAGCGCGGAGCACGCCGCGTTGACCTTCCGGGGTCGGGCCTGGTACCTGGAGGATCTCGGCAGTACGAACGGGACCTACCTCAACGGTGCCCGGATCGACCGGATCGCCGGCGTGGCCTTCGGGGACGACATCGCGGTCGGTCGGGTCCGACTGCGTCTGGAGCGGGCCGGCACCCCGGGGTCCGGGCGATGAGCCGGCCGAGAGCCAACCGGTGAGCATCGCGGTCGTCGCCCGGCAGCGGGCCGGACTCGGGCCGATCCGTCCCCGCTGGCGCAGGCGCGAACTGGGGCTGCTCGGCCTCGTGGGCATGGCCCTGGTGGTGGGCAGCGTCTCGCTGGGAGCGACCGTGGCCCTCGGTGCCGACGGATCACCGGTGCTGCGGCCGGCCGATGCGGGTCGTCTCGCCATCTACCTCGGTGCCCTGCTCGCCGCCCACGTGGCCCAGGTCCTGGCCGGCCGCCGGACGGACCAGGTCCTCCTCCCGACCGTCGGACTTCTCGGTGGCATCGGCCTCCTCCTGATGGAGCGGCTGCCCCAGGACCTCGGCGGCTCCGCCCTCGGGACGACGCTCGGCCTCGCCGGCGCTCAGCTGGTCTGGCTGCTCATCGCCCTGTCGGTCCTCACCGTCCTCGCGATCGCCGTTCGCTCCGACACCTGGCTTCGGCGGTACAAGTACACCTGGGCGGTGGCGGGGATCGCCCTGTTGCTCGCGGGGTTCGTGTTCGGCCACGAGGCGAACGGCGCGCTCCTGACGATCCGGATCGGGCCGGTCAGCGGCCAGCCGACGGAGCTTCTCAAGGTCGTCCTGGTGATCTTCCTGGCCGCCTACCTCTCGGAGTTCCGGCCGCTCCTCGTCTTCGAGAGCACCCGCCTGGGGCCGCTCCGGCTCCCGCCCGTACCGTATCTCCTGCCGATGCTGGTCATGTGGACGATCGCCCTGGCGATCGTCGTCATCCAACGCGACCTGGGCGCGGCGCTCCTGTTCTTCGCGGTGTTCCTCGCCCTGGTCTACGCGGCCACCTCGCGCGCGAGCTACGTCGTCCTCGGGCTGGTCATGCTCGTCGTCGGGGCGTTCGTCGCGTACTCGCTGTTCGGTCACGTCCGGGCGCGGGTGGACGTCTGGATCGACCCGTTCGCCGACCCCCAGGGCGTGGGCTACCAGGTGGTCCAGGCGCTCATCGCGTTCGCCCGGGGCGGGCTGCTGGGGACCGGGCTCGGGGCCGGCTTGCCGGAGGTCGGCGGGCGTCTGCCGATCCCCGAGATCCACACGGACTTCCCGCTGGCGGCGCTCGGCGAGGAGCTCGGACTCATCGGGGTGCTCGCCGTCCTGGGCCTCTACCTCGTGGTCATCGAGCGCGGCCTGCGGATCGCGGCCTCGGCGGCCGACGACTTCCGCGCCCTCCTGGCGACCGGGCTGGCGCTCGTCGTCGGGGTCCAGGCGTTCATCATCGCGGCGGGCAACCTCAAGCTCATCCCGCTGACCGGGATCACCCTGCCGTTCATCAGCTACGGCGGCTCCTCCCTTCTCGCCAACGCCCTCGTGGTCGGCCTGCTGCTCGCCCTGTCGGACCGGGGCGTCGAGCCGCCGCCACCGCCCCGGACCGGCCGTGGCCGGCTGGACCGGCTCCTCCGCCGGAGCGCCTCGTGACCGGCCCGCCCGCCCGCGGGGCCGGACCCCGGGCGATGCCGCCGGTCGGCCGTGGCGTGGTCCGGCTGTGGCTCGTCCTCGTCGTCGCCTTCGCGTTCATCGCCGCCGGGGCCGGCTACTGGCAGGTGGTCCGCTCGGCGGACCTGGTCGGTCGACCCGACGACCCGCTCCTCATCGCGGCGTCCCGGCAGGTCGTCCGTGGCCGGATCCTCGACCGCGACGGCAGGGTCCTGGCGACCTCGAAGAAGGACCGCAATGGAGAATCGGTCCGGACCTATCCGAGCCGGGCGGTCGCCCCGCTCATCGGGTATGCGTCGCGGATCTACGGGACGGCCGGCCTGGAGCGGGCCTTCGACGCCGAGCTCAGCGGACTGCGTCGGCTCGACCCGGTCGACGAGCTGCTGTCGAAGTTCGGCGCGGACCGCTTCCGGCCACAGGATCTCCAGCTCGGTCTCTCGCTCGACCTGCAGACCGAGGCGGTCCGCCGGCTGGGTGACGCTCGGGGCGCCGTGGTCATGCTCGACCCGAAGACGGGCGAGGTCATGGTCATGGCCTCGACCCCGACCTACGACGCCGGGGCGATCGCCGATCCGAGCACGGCCCGGGCCGCATTCAAGGCGGTCTCGAGCGACCCGGACCGGCCCCTCATCGACCGGGCGATCCAGGGCCGCTACGTGCCCGGCTCGGTGTTCAAGATCGTCACCTCGATCGCCGCCCTCGGCTCCGGCGCGATCACCCCGTCCACGACGTTCGCCCGGCAGCCGCCGGCAGAGAAGAACGGCCTGCTCGTCTCCGGCTTCCGCATCCGCGACGGACACCATCCGTTCACGGGGTCCACACCGCTGGCGTTCCAGAAGGCGATCGAGGTGTCGTGCAACATCTACTTCGCCCTCTCCGGGCTGGCGACCGGTGGCGATGGGCTCGCGTCGTGGGCGGCGAAGCTCGGCTTCGGGGCCGCGATCCCGTTCGACCTGCCGACGGCCACCAGCCAGGTCACGAACGGCGGCGGCGCGTTCGGGGGCGGGTTCGCCGACGACGTCGAACTCGCCAATGCGGCCTACGGGCAGGGGGAGACGCTCGTGACACCGCTTCAGATGGCGCTCGTGGCCTCGACCGTGGCGAACCACGGCGTGCTCATGAAGCCACGGCTCGTCACCGGGCTGAGCGGCTCTGGCGGCTCGACGACCTACGGACCGGAGGTCTGGCGGACGGTCATCTCACCCGAGGTGGCGGGGCAGATCGGCTCGGCCATGGTCCAGGCCGTCGAAGGGGACGACGGCCGGCAGTTCACGGCCGGGGCGCAGGTCCGGGGCGTCGTCGTCGCCGGCAAGAGTGGGACGGCCCAGCTCGACGGCTCGGCCAAGCCCCACTCGTGGTTCATCGGCTACGCCCCCGCCGACGATCCCAAGGTCGTCATCGCGGTCATCGTGGAATCGGGCGGGAGCGGCTCGGAGAAGGCCTCCCCGGTCGCCGGCGCGATGCTGGCGAAGTACTTCGCGACGGTCGGCCGATGAGCGCCGCACCCGATCCCGAGCGACCCACGGAGCCGACGCGCGGCCGACCGCTCATCGAGCGCCTCGGCCTCGCGGCGATCGCGATCGTCTTCGCCGTGCTCTTCGGGTTCGTGGCTGTGGCGGCCTTCAGCCTGGGTGAGCCGTTCCTCGGGGTGATGGGTGCGGTCGGCTGCCTGATGACCCTGTGGGTCGGGGGTGTCACGCTCTTCCGTCGGTGACCGTCGACCCCGACCGGGTCGGGTCGACGGTCGTCCCGCGAGACCCCTCGCGAACCACGAAGACGCGCCGGACGTACTATCTGTCGACACTCCGGGCCGCCCCACCGCCGGTGGGCCCACGCCGCGCCCTCCAGCCCAGACCGTGAGTCCGACGCACCCGACGTCGGGCGACCAAGAGGGGACCGATGACGACGAAGATCCAGGAGACCGGCGAGAAGGTCGTCTCGAACGTCGAGCGGGTGATCGTCGGCAAGCACAATGAGGTGCGTCTCGCCCTCGTCGCGCTCATGTGCCGCGGCCACCTGCTCATCGAGGACGTCCCGGGCACCGGGAAGACCGTCATGGCCAAGGCGATCGCCCGCAGCCTCGGCTGCTCCTTCCGGCGGATCCAGTTCACCCCGGACCTCCTCCCGTCCGACGTGACCGGCCTCTCGATCTACAACCAGAAGACCCAGGAGTTCGAGTTCCGTCCGGGCCCGATCATGGCCCAGGTGGTCCTCGCCGACGAGATCAACCGGGCGACCCCGAAGACGCAGTCGAGCCTTCTCGAGTGCATGGACGAGCGCCAGTCGACGATCGACGGGATCACCCACCTGATGCCCGACCCGTTCCTCGTCATCGCCACCCAGAACCCGATCGAGTACGAGGGCACGTTCGCGCTGCCGGAGGCGCAGCTCGACCGGTTCATGCTCCGGATCCGGATGGGCTATCCCCAGCCGATCGACGAGATCGTCATCCTCGACGAGCAGAAGCGGACCCATCCGCTGGACGATCTCGGGGAGGTGGTCGGCCTCGAGGAGCTCCGCGATCTCCAGGCGGCCGTCCGGGAGATCCACGTCGAGTCGGCGGTCAGCGACTACATCGTCCGCCTCGTGAACGGGACCCGGAATCATCCCGACGTCTACCTCGGGGCCTCGCCCCGCGGGTCGATCGCCCTCTACCGGGCGAGCCAGGCGCTGGCCGGCCTGCTCGGCCGGGACTACGTCATCCCGGACGACGTGAAGGCTCTCGCCGAGCCGGCCCTGGCCCACCGCCTGATCATCAAGACGAGCTCCACGATCCACGACATCCAGGCCGGCCAGGTGGTCCGCGAGCTCCTCGACACCCTGCCCGTGGAGCCGGTCCGGGCGCCCGTCGGCGGCCCGCGGACGATCGCCGCGACCGCGCCCGAGACGGCCGAGCGCGGGACGCGACCCTGATCGCCGCGGACTGATGGATCGGGCGACCCTCCGATGATCCGGCGCATCGAGTACCTCGTCCTCGCGCTCGTGCTCGTCGTCGCGGCATTCTCGACCGCGCTCCCGTTCCTCTTCTATCTCCTCTACCTGGCGATCCTCGTCGTCGGCGGGAGCTACGTCCTGACCCGGCTGGGGCTGGCTGACCTCGAGGCCGGCTACGCCGTCGGCCAGCTCCAGGGGCACGTCGGCGAGCAGCTCCGGGTGACCTACACCCTGCGCAACGCCGGTCGGCTCCCGAAGCCCTGGCTCGAGGTCTACAACCCGACGAGCCTGCCCGTCGCGATCCCGGGCCGGGCGATCTCGCTCGGTCATCGCGGCGAGCGGAGCTGGGTGGCCAAGGTGCCGCTCACCCGGCGGGGCCACTTCCGGATCGAGCCGCTCCAGGTCCGGACCGGGGACCCGTTCGGCTTCTTCGAGGCCTCGGCGACGGTCGGCCAGGCGGTGACCCTGGTGGTGTATCCGCGGGTCGATCCGCTGCCACTCTGGCGCCTGCCATCGGCCAACCTCGAGGGCAGTCATGCCGCTCCCGAGCGGACGCTCCAGACGAGCCCGCTGGCGACGACCGTCCGACCCTACGCCCCGGGCGACAGCATGAACCGGATCCACTGGAAGTCGACCGCCCGGCACGGCGAGATCCAGGTCAAGGAGTTCGACCTGGAGCAGACCGCGGACGTGTGGATCTTCCTCGACCTCGACGCCCGGGTGCAGGCGGGGACCGGCGAGGAGTCGACCGGGGAGGTCGCGATCCGGACGGCCGCCTCGATCGCCGACCGGTCGCTCCAGGAGAACCGGGCCGTGGGGATGACCGTCTTCGGTCACCGGATGTCCGTGCTCCAGGCCGATCGCGGCGGCCGCCAGCATCTCAAGATCATGCAGCTCCTCGCGGCGGTCGACGCCGACGGCACCCAGCCGCTCGTCGAGGGTCTGGTCACCGGGCTCGCCCGCCTGCGCCGCGGGATGACCGCGGTGATCATCACCTCCTCGATCGACCGGGGCTGGGTGCGTCCGCTCGCCGGGTTGCGGGGCCGCGGGGTCACCTGTGTCGTGCTCGCCGTCGACGCCCGCAGCGCGGTCGCGGCGTCGATGAACCGGTTCCGGGCGCCGGGTCACGAAGCCGTCCCGCCGGAGCCCGATCCCGAGGGCGACGCCCAGCTCAAGGCCCTCCGTCACACCCTCGCCGAGTACGACCTCAAGACGTACCGGATCGTCGCCGGGGCATCCCTCGGCGAGCAGCTGGCCGGCCGGTGAAGGCGCGATGACCGCCGCGACCTTCGGGACGGTCCAGGCCGAGTCCACCGAGAGGCGACGACCCGTGCTCGCCCCGGAGGAGGGCTGGACGACCCTCGGGCTCGTCCTCCTCCTGTGCCTGACCTTCGCCTGGTCGGTGAACGATCCGAACTGGGTCCCCGGCCCGAAGGGTCAGACGGACTTCCTGGCCTGGGCGATCGGGCTGGGCGTAGCCTGGGGCTTCCTGAGCGCCAAGGTCGGCTGGTCGCGCTGGCTGGCCCACCTGCTCGGGGCGGTCCTCGGGGTCCTGCTCGTGGCGATGATGGCCGGCTCGGTCGTCGGGCGCGGCGTGGGCGGCCCGGCCGAGTGGTTCCACGCGACCGCGGCATCCTCCGTCGAGGCCTACCTGGACATCGCGTTCCGCGGCCTTCCGGCCACGACCCAGATCGGCCACTTCCTGCTCGTCCTCGGGCTCCTGGCTTGGGGCACCGGTCAGTACGCGGCCTACGTCACGTTCCACCACCGGCGACCGCTCAACGCGGTCATCGTGATCGGGGTGGGGCTGGTCGCGAGCATGTCGCTGACCATCGTCGACCAGCTCTTCTATCTCGTCGTCTACAGCCTGGCCGGGCTCTTCCTGCTCATCCGCTTCCATGCCTACGACGAGCGGACGCTCTGGCTCCGCCGGCGGATCGGCGACGCGACGGCCCTGGGCGGTCTCTACCTGCGCGGCGGGACGGTCTTCGTGGCCGGCGCCGTCATCCTCTCGCTGTTCCTCACCGGCACCGCCCGCTCCCAACCGCTGGCGTCGTTCTGGCGGGGCGCCGACCAGCGTTTCATCGATGTCGGCCGCGAGGTCCAGCGGGTCTTCCGGGTGGCGGGGCAGGGGACCCGGTTCACCGCGGTCGACTTCTCGGGTACCGCCCCGATCAGGGGGAGCTGGACCACCGACGGGACGCCGGTCCTCGAGATCAAGGTCCCGGATGACGAGCACTACCTCTGGCGGGCCGTCGCCTACGACCGGTTCGACGGCTACCAGTGGACGTGGTCGAAGCCGTCCGAGGAGGACGTCAAGGCGGACAACGGGCTCCTCGGTGAGTCCGCCGACAATCCGCTCAACCAGCGGGGGGCTCGCCAGGTCTCGATCGACGTCCGCGAGCTGGATCTCGACCCGCAATCGATCTTCGCTCCGGGTGAGCCGGTCTCGGTATCGGTCGACTCGCGGCTGACCACGGTGAGTCCCCCCGCCGGCGGAGCCGGGACCAGCCATTTCGCCGGTCTGTACGCCGACGCGAATGCCTATACGGTCAAGGCCATGGTCCCGGTCGACTACCTCAAGGACCCGGTCAACGGACTGACCGCGAGCCAGCTCGAGGTGGCCGGAACGGACTACCCCGCCAGCGTCCGGGCGCTCTACCTGGACGGCGGCCCGGCCCTCCAGGGGCCGGAGCTGAAGGCGCTTCTCGACAAGATCGTCGCTCGCTACCCGGAGAAGCAGGGCAACGCCTACGACAAGGCTCGGGCGATCACCGACTACCTCACGAAGGACGGCGGGTTCACCTACCGGGCCGACGTCACCGACATCGACTGCGGCGCGTTGAACGTGGTCGAGTGCTTCGCCAAGTCCAAGGTGGGCTACTGCCAGCACTTCGCCAGCGCGATGGTCGGGCTCCTGCGGATGCAGGGCGTCCCGGCCCGGTTCGCGGAAGGGTTCCTGCCCAGCGAGCGCGACGCCCAGGGGTTCCAGACCATCCGGAACAGCAACTCTCACGCCTGGGTGGAGGTCTACTTCCCCGACTACGGCTGGGTGAGCTTCGACCCGACCGCGGGACCGGTCGGCCAGGATGTCCCGCTGCCGCAGGGGCCCCGGGTCACCGCCGCCCCGAAGAGCCCGCGACCGTCGGGATCGACCGATAACGAGACCGATCCCCGGCGGAGCCTTCGCCCGGGCGAGTCCGACCGGGCCGGGGCCGGCGGCACCACCGGCTCGCCGGGCAGCCCGGGGAGCGGCCCCTTCGTCGTGGTCGGACTCCTCCTCGCGGTGGCGATGGGCGGGCTGGTCTTCGTCGCCTGGCAGCGCGGTCCGCGCAAACCGGTGGAGCCGGATGCCGCCTGGCGCGGCGTCGTGGGGCTGGCCCGACGCTTCGGCTTCGCCCCTCGGCCGAACCAGACCGTGTACGAGTACAGCGCCTCCCTGGGCGAGGTCCTGCCCAACGCCCGACCGGACCTCCAGACGGTGGCCCGGGCGAAGGTCGAGGTCGCCTACGGGCGCCGGGAGATCCCCGACGAGCGATTGCGGGCGATCCGCGACGCCCAGCGCCGGCTCCGGGTGGCCCTGCTGGCGCTCATCTTCCGTCGGAGCGCACGGCCGCGGCGCCGCCGCTGAACGACCCGACTAGAGCGAGCCGGTCCGCTCCCGGGCGGTCGCCTCGCCCTCGCTGGCCGCCTCGCCCGCGGCCGTCGACGGCTCGCCGGCGGCCTGGAGGGTCTCGAGGTGATCGGTCAGGTTGTGGGCGCGGAGGACCGCTCGCCCGTCGACGAGCTCGACGACGGTGATCCCGGTGAGGCTCCAGGGGAACATCCAGAAGCGCTCGAGGGGGAGCCCGAACAGGGCGAGCAGCGCGGTCTTGAAGATCCCGTCGTGCCCGACCAGCAGGGTCCACGGCGCATCCGGTCCGTGGGCCGCCGGATAGCCGCCCGTCTGGAGCCGACCGGTCGCCGACCCGTCACCGGCGGCGGCGAGCCGGGCCACCGCCGCCTCGAGGGCCGAGCGAGCCCGGGCCGCGGCGACGACCACCGGCTCGCCGCCGGGAGCCTGAGCTTCGTGCGGGCGGGTCCGCCATGCCTCGAGGGCCTCTCGATGATCGCTCACGACCCTGGCCATCGGCAGGCCTTCCCATTCGCCCTGGCCCAGCTCCAGCAGGCCGGGCTCGGCCCGCAGCGGCGGCGCCGGGTCGCGACCGGTCTCCCGACGCGCGGCGAAGGCCGCGGCGACGGCCTCGGCGGTCTGGCGCGTCCGCCCGAGCGGCGAGTGGGCGATCTCGATCGGCGGCCCGGCGGGGACGGGGATCCGGGGCGGCGCCGCCGGGTCGGCGAGACGTCGCCCGGCCGCGGCCGCCTGGCGCAGCCCCAGCTGGGAGAGCGGCGTGTCGAGGCGACCCTGGAAGCGCCCCTCGACGATGGCCTGCGATTCGCCGTGACGGAGCAGGACGAGGCTCGCGACGAGACCCGGCGGGATCGGCAGTGGCCGGTCGTTCAGCGCGCGGTCCCCAATCGGATCGTCCAGACGTCCAGGACCGCCTCGTTCGCCCGGATCGCGTCGGCCACCTGGGCCGGGACCTCCTCGTCGACAGCGAGGATCATCAGCGCGTCCGCCCGCGGTGCCGACCGGGCGAGGTGCATCGCGCTGATGTTCACGTCGGCCTCGCCGAGCATGAGCCCGATCCGGCCCATCGTGCCCGGCCGGTCGTGGTGGCGGGTGACGAGCATCGCCGCGGTCGGGGCCATGTCCAGCCAGTAGTCCTCGAGCCTGACGAGCCGGGGCTCTCCCGCCGCGACGGTCCCGCCGATCGTCGTGACCGCGCCGTCGCTCTCCCCGGACAGGGTGAGCAGCGAGGCGAACTGGCCGGCCTCCGGCGTCTTCCGCTCGACGACGGTGATCCCCCGCGCCTTGGCGAGCGCCCCGGCGTTGACCAGGTTGACCCGTTCGGTGGTCGACGTCTCGAGCAGGCCCCGCAGGACGGCCGCGGTGAGCGGCGTCACGTCATGGGCGGCCAGCTCGCCGGCCACCTCCAGGGTGAGCGTCTTCACGCCCGTCCGGCTGAACTGGGCGAAGAAGCTGCCGAGGATCTCGGCCAGGGGCAGGTACGGCGCGATCGCCCGGGCCGTCTCGGGGGTGAGCAGCGGGGCGTTCACCGCGTACCGGGCCGGCCGGCCGTCGAGGACATCGAGGATCTGGGCGGCGACTTCCTCGGCCACCAGGACCTGGGCCTCGGCCGTGGACGCCCCGAGGTGCGGGGTCAGGACGGTGTTCGGCGCGTCGAGCAGCGGGGACCCGACCGGTGGCTCCTGCTCGAAGACGTCGATCCCGGCGCCGCCGATCCGGCCTTCGTGGAGGGCCGCCGCGAGGGCGGCCTCGTCGACGACGCCGCCCCGGGCGACGTTCAGGACGAAGGCTCCGGGCTTCATCCGGGCGAGCTCGTCGCCGCCGATGAGACCGCGGGTCGATCGGCTGAGGGGGACATGGAGGGTGATCGCGTCCGCCCGAGGCAGGAGCTCGTCGAACTCGACGAGCTCCACGCCGTGGAGGGCGGCCTGTTCGGCGGAGACGAACGGGTCGACCGCCAGGACGGTCATCTCCATCGCCCGGGCCCGCTTGGCGATCGCCTGGCCGATCTTGCCCAGACCGACGATCCCGAGCGTCTTGCCCCGCAGCTCGACACCGGTGAACTGGCTCCGCTTCCATTCCCCCCGGCGGACCGAGGCGTCGGCGGCGGCCACCCGGCGGGCGAGCGCGTAGAGCAGGGCGAGGGTGTGCTCGGCGGCCGCGATCGTGTTACCGGTCGGGGCGTTGACCACGACGATCCCGGCGCGGGTCGCCGCGTCGAGGTCGACGTTGTCGACCCCGACCCCGGCCCGGCCGATGACCACGAGCCGGCTGCCGGCGGCGATGAGCTCGGCGTCGACCTGGACCTGGCTCCGGACGACGAGCGCGTCGTAATCCGGGAGGAGGGCCGCGTACTCGGTCCGGGTCAGCCCCGCTCGCTCGTCGACCTCGTGGTGCGCTCGCAGGAGCTCGACCCCCTCACGGGCGACCGGCTCGGCGACGAGGATCCTCATGCGCCGACCGGATCCAGCAGTCCGAGCGACTGGAGGGCGGCTCGCTGGGTGGCCGCGACGGCACGGCCGGCCTCGACCGGCCGGCCGTGGGCGATCGAGACTTCCTCGAGGACGGCGATCGCATCGATGATCTCGCCGAGGGTCACCGAACCGAGGTGTCCGAGCCGGAAGACCAGCCCGGTGAGCTTCCCCTGGCCCCCGGCCAGGATCACCCCTCGGGCCCTGATGTCGGCGTTGAACGCCTTCCAGTCGAGGCCATCCGGGACGCGCGCGGCGGTCACCGTCCGAGACGCGACCTGCTGATCCGCGAAGAGCTCGAAGCCGAGCGCGACCAGCCCGGCCCGGGCCGCAGCGGCGCAGGCCTCGTGGCGGGCGAAGATCGCCGCGGCGCCCTCGCGCTCCATGAGCGCCAGGCCCTCGTCCACCTGGTAGACGACGGCGATCGCCGGCGTCCACGGCGTCTGGCCCTTGGCGTGCGCGTCGCGATGGGCGCCGAGATCCAGGTAGAAGCGGGGCATCGAGGCGGTCTCCATCGCCGCCCAGGCGCGCTCCGAGGCGGCGACCATCGCCAGTCCGGGGGCGGCCATCCAGGCCTTCTGCGAGCCGGTCACGACGACGTCGATGCCCCAGGCGTCCATCTCGAACGGGACCGCGCCGAGGGCCGAGACGCTGTCGACGAGGATGAGCGCCTCGGGGGCGACCTCCCGGATCGTGGCGGCCAGGGCGGGGATCGGGTTCATCACCCCGGTCGACGTCTCGTTGTGGGTCAGCAGGACCGCCCGGTACCCGGGGGCCGGCTCGGCGGCGAGGGCCTCCCGGACGGCGTTGGGATCGGCCGCCTCACCCCACTCCACCGCGAGCTTCGTGACCTCGGCGCCGTAGGTCGAGGCGATCTTCGCGAAGCGGTCGCCGAACGAGCCGATCGACACGCCGAGGACCCGGTCGCCGGGCGACAGGACGTTGACGACCGCGGCCTCGAGCCCCCCGGTGCCGGCACAGGACAGGATCGCGACGTCGCCGGTCGTGCCGAAGTACGGCTTCATCCGGGACATGATCCGCTCGAGCATCGCGGCGAACTCCGGCCCGCGATGGTTGATCATCTGGCGCGAGCCGGCCTCGCGGACCGTCGGTGGCAGGGCCGTCGGCCCGGGGATGCGCAAGTTGGGTTCGAAGCGGTTCACGGTGCGGCCTCCTGGCGGGGGTCGGGACGGGGTCGCCGAGCGGACGGTGGTCGGGATGGTCGCATGGCAGGCACGATCCTCGCCACCGAGGTATATATGTCGTCCTATGACCGAGACGAGACGGACGACGATCCTCGCCGAGGGCGACCTGCTCGAGCGCGTCGAGCGCCTCGCCCGACGCCGGCGGACGACGAAGACCGCGATCATCGTGGCCGCCCTGGAGGCGTACCTCGAGGCCACCGAGACTCCCCCGGACCTGCCCTTCGTGGCGGTCGGGAGGAGCGGCCACGGCCGGCTCTCGCTCGACGGCCGCTCGATCGTCCGCCGGGAGTTCGGCCGTCGCGAGGGCCGGACCGGCGACCCCGGCCCAGGCCGTCCGGGACGCCCGCCCCGCTGAGATGGCTGCCCTCCTGGACACCAGCGCGATCGTCGCCGCCGCCGATGCAGCCGACCTCAACCACGCGTCTGCCGTGGCCTGGTTCCAGCGGGTCGGCGAGCCGCTCCTCCTCGGCGCGCTCACCCTGGCCGAGGTCGACCACGTCCTCCAGCGCGAGCTCGACCAGCGGGCCACGCTCGCCGTGCTCGAGGCACTGACCTCGGGGAGCATCCGCCTGGTGGCCCCGACCCGGGAGGATCTCGTGCGGGCCTCGGAGCTGCTCGTCGAGGCCGCCGAGCACCACCCTCGCCTGCCGGAGGCGCTCCTCGTCGCGACGGCGGAGCGGCTCGGCGTGCGTCGGATCGCGACCTTCGATCGCCGCCCGATCGCGATCTTCCGGCCGCGTCACGTCCGGGCCCTCGATCTCGAGCCGTAGGCACCTCGGCGCCTGCGGCGGGCGACCGCGCCCTGCGGACGGAGCCCGGGATCCGTCAGGGCATCGTCGTCAGGCTGGTGTCGGCCGGTCCTCGCCCAGGAGCAGTCGCTCGATCGTGTCGCCGTACCACCGCTCGAACCGGTCGCCGCTCCACCCCCGATCGACGACGAGCAGCCGGAAGACCTCAGGGCTGCCGATCGCATACAGGATGTCGGCGGCCGTCTCCGGATCGACGGCCCGCCCCGTCCCTTCCGGGCCGAGGGTCATCCGAAGGAGCACGCGCTGACCCGCGTAGCGATCGGCCCGGCCCCGGTCGCGGAGTGTCGCGATCTCCGGGTCGGACGCAGCCGCGGCGCGGACGACCTCGTCCACATCGGATCGCCCCTCGAGGATCGCCCGGCCGTGGCCGGCCAGGATCCGGACCCGGTCGCGGAGCTCGGGCGTGGTTCGCAGCTCGTCGACCCAGCCCTGGTCGAGGATCGGCGGCGCGTCAGGGCCGCCCGCGATCGCGACATCGACGACCTCCGCAAGGATCGAGCGCTTGTTGCGGAAGGTCGCGTAGATCGTCTCGGGCGAGACGCCGGCGCGCTCGGCGACCGCCTCGATGGTGGTGGCGACGTAGCCCCGTTCGACGAACAGCGTGCGGGCCGCCTCGAGGATGCGCCGGCGGGTCTCCCGTGCCCGTGCCCGACGACGGGGGAATTCGGCCTTCCGTGCTGGCTTGACAGCTGGCGGCATGTCGATACAGTATCACATCATTGATACAGTTCCACTGTAGCAACCGGATCGACGTCCGGGAGGAGCCTGTCGTGACCGTCGTCCAGATCGAGCATCCCGTCCGCGACTACGAGACGTGGAAGGCCGCGTTCGACCGCGATCCGGTCCGGCGCGAGGCGTCCGGCGTGCGTGCCTACCGGATCTTCCGCCCGGTCGACGACCCGCGCTACATCGCGGTCGACCTGGAGTTCGACGATCGACCGACGGCCGAGGCCTTCAAGCTCGCCCTCGAGGAGCTGTGGCGTTCGCCCCAGGCCGGGCCGGCCCTGGGTGGCTCGCCGCGAGCCCGGATCGTGGATATCGTCGAGTCCGAGGCGTACTGAGCGCCGGGTCCCGCGGGGCCGAACTAGACCTGGTCGGCGTCGCGCTTCTCGGTCTCGGCCAGGCGACGCCGGCTCTCCTCGCGAGTCCGCATGATCGAGCCGCCGGCCTTCATCCCGTCGGCGGTCGGTCCGGGGACCGGCTCCCGAGCGGTCCGGCCGCGCTCGCGGGCGGCTTCGCGGGCGTCGGTCCGAGCCGCCATCCGGTTGCCGATCGTCACCTCGTAGCCCTGGTCGATCGGTCGGTAGTAGCGTCGGTCGGCGAGCGTGTCGGGGAGGTAGCCCTGCTCGACGTCGGAGCCCGCGTAGTCCGGCGGGTATCGGTAGCCGACACCGTGCCCGTGATGCTTGAGACCGCGGTGGCCGGCGCTCCGGAGGTGGAGCGGGACCGGCAGCGCACCATGCTCGTCGAGGTCGGCGACGGCCGCCCAGTAGGCCGTGCCGGAGCGGTTCGACTTCGGGGCGGTCGCGAGGTAGGTGGTGGCCTGGGCGAGGGCGTACTGGGCCTCGGGCAGGCCGACGTGGTCGAGGGCGGCCGCTGCTGCGACGGCGACCTGGAGGCCCCGCGGGTCGGCGTTCCCGACGTCCTCGGACGCCGAGATGATGAGCCGCCGGACGATGAACCGGGGATCCTCGCCGGCGGCGATCATCGTGGCCAGCCAGTACAGGGCGCCGTCGGGGTCGTTGCCGCGGATGCTCTTGATGAACGCCGAGGCGGTGTCGTAGTGACCGTCGCCGGCCCGGTCGTAGGCCAGGATCCGTTGCTGCGCCGCCGCCTCCACGTCGGCCAGCCGCGGCGACACCCGGCCCTCGACGTCACGCACGTCCTCCGCCTCGGCCAGGGCGACCGCTCCTTCGAGGACATTGAGGGCCTGGCGCGCGTCGCCGCCGGCGAGGCTGACGAGGTGATCGAACGCGTCGTCGGCCAGGGCGACGCCGCCGTCCGGCCCCAGCGCACCGGCCAGACCTCGTTCCGGGTCGCCGAGGGCCCGCCGGACGACCGTCGCGACGTCCTCGTCCGAGAGCGGCTCGAGCCGCCAGACCCGCAACCGCGAGAGGAGCGCGCCGTTGACCTCGAAGTACGGGTTCTCGGTCGTCGCACCGACGAGGGTGATCGTACCGTCCTCGACGTGCGGCAGCAATCCGTCCTGCTGCGCCTTGTTGAACCGGTGGATCTCGTCGATGAACAGGATCGTCCGGCCACCGTCCATCGTCAGTCGCTCTCGCGCGGCCGCGACCGCCGCCCGGATCTCGGCGATCCCGCTCATCACCGCGGACAGGGTGACGAACCGGGCCTCCACCGCATCGGCCAGGATCCGGGCGAGGGTGGTCTTCCCGGTGCCGGGCGGCCCCCACAGGAGGATCGAGCCGAGATACCCGCGCTCGGCCGCTCGTCGGAGCGGACCTCGCTCGCCCACGAGATGGCCCTGCCCGACGAACGCGTCCAGGCTCGTCGGACGCATCCGGGCGGCCAGCGGCTGGCGTCCCGGCGGGGGCTGGAACAGGGCTGCCTGGTCGGACGACGGCTTGCGGCTCGGCACGGGGTCAGTCTACGACCGGTCGCGGCGACCGCCGGGCGGTCCGGGGCTCAGAGCTTGATGACACCCAGGACGTCGATGAGCAGGAACAGGAGGAACATCACGCCGAACAGCCCGGTCGCGACCCGGGCGATCCGGCGCAGGTCCGAGCGGACGTAGGCATATTCCTGGGCGGCCGACGCGCTGAATGTCCCGGACGCTTCGCGCGACCGGGTGCGGGTCGGTGCCGGCGCGGCCACCGACGGGCCGACAGGCCCGGCGACGGGAGTCTCGGTCACGGCCGGCGCAGGTCCAGCGCTCGCCGCGGGGCGCGGCGCGCTCCGCTGCGGCGGGCGGCGCTGGCCGGGTCGGGATGTGCCGCGGGCTCGTTTGGCCATGGGCCTGTGGGTTCCTCCGGGGGTCGACGGTGGTCGCGAGGCGGCGGCCGGGCCACCGCGCGAGAGGATAGCACCGCATCGGATCCGGGGCCCCGGGAGGGGTCACCTGCTAGACTCGGGGACCCCGAAGCCGGAGGCCATCCCCCCACGTGACCGTGTCCGTCCAGGAGTCCAGCGGGCCGCTCCTCGTCGTCCTCCTCGTCCTCCTCATCGTGGCGCTGGCGGCCGCCGTCCTGGCCTGGCGCCGGGCGGCGGCGCTCGGGCGGCGGCTCGACATCCTGACCCGTGGGAACGACGGCGACAGCCTCGAGGATGTCCTCGGGGCGAGCATCGGCCAGGTCGTCCAGCTCTCGTCCGAGGTGGCCGAGCTGGCCGTCCGGACCGGCGCTCTCGAGAAGCGCGGCCGGAAGGCGCTCCAGCGGATCGGGCTCGTCCGGTACAACCCGTTCGAGGATACCGGCGGCAACCAGAGCTTCGCGCTGGCCCTCCTCGACGCCGACGACGACGGGATCGTGATCAGCAGCCTGCACGCCCGGGGCGGAACGCGGATCTATGCCAAGGCCATCGCCGCGGGCCGGCCGGAAGCCGCCCTGTCCGAGGAGGAGACCCAGGCCCTGACCCTCGCGCGGGGTGCGACCGCCGGGCGGGTCGCGCTCCAGGAACGGGTCACGACCGGGGTCGGCGGGCGCTGACCCGGTGACGTGACGGGTGAGCTGTCACGCCTCGCGCCGAGGATGACGGCATGCCCCCTGCTGCAGCCGCCGCCCCACGTTCCCCGTCGCCGCGTCCCCAGCGCGCCGTGACCGCGACCCGACGACGTCGCGCGCCGCGGGCGCTCGAGCAGATCCCGGTCTGGTCGGAGCCCGCGGTCGCCCCGGGGCCGGACGCTGCCGACACGACCCCGACCGGGCTGGCGGCCCTGCTCGACGGGCTCGACCGCGAGCAGCTCCGGGCGGTCGGTCACGGCGACGGACCGCTGCTCGTCGTAGCCGGTGCCGGGACCGGCAAGACCCAGGTCGTCACCCGTCGGATCGCCTGGCTCATCGCGACCCGACGCGCGCGGCCCTCGGAGATCCTTGCCCTCACGTTCACGGACAAGGCGTCGGCCGAGATGCAGGTCCGGGTGGATCAGCTCGTGCCGTACGGCTACACGGACACGGCGATCCACACCTTCCACGCCTTCGGGGACCGGCTCATCCGGGAGTACGCCCTCGAACTCGGCCTGCCCCCGGAGGTCCGGGTGCTGTCCCGGGCCGAGGTCGTCATCTTCCTCCGTGAGCGGCTCTTCCAGCTCGACCTCGACCGGTACCGGCCGCTCGGGGATCCGACCCGTTTCCTCGGCGCGCTCGCCGCCCACTTCAGCCGGCTCAAGGACGAGGACATCGACCCGGCGACCTACCTCGCTCATGCCGACCGGGCGACCGCCGACGCGGAGCTGCTCGTCGACCTCGCGTCGGAGACCGGTGCGTCGGACGAGGACCGTGAGGCGGCCGCGGCGGCGTCCGAGGAGGCGGCCCGCCTGCTCGAGCTCGCCCGGGCCTATGCCCGCTACCAGGTCCTCCTCGGCGAGGCGGGCTGTCTCGATTTCGGGGACCAGGTCGCGCTGGCCCTCCGTCTGCTGCGCGACCAGCCGGCCGCCCGGCGCGATGTCCAGCGGCGGTTCCGCTACGTCCTGGTCGACGAGTTCCAGGATACGAACCGGGCCCAGGCCGCGCTCGTGGAGCTCATCGTCGAGCCCCACCGGAACGTGATGGTGGTGGGGGACGACGACCAGGCGATCTATCGCTTCCGAGGTGCGGCGACGGGCAACATCGTCGCCTTCCGGGATCGCTACCCCGATGCGCGGATGGTGGTCCTGCGCCGGAACTACCGCTCCCGGGCCGGGATCCTCGATGCGAGCCGGCGGCTCATCCGGTTCAACGATCCGGATCGCCTCGAGGTCCGGGCGGGGATCGACAAGCGGCTCCGCCCGCAGCGCCCGGAGCCGCGCCCCGGGCGGCGGGTCCCGGCCGTGCGACACGAGGCGTTCGCGACCGGGGCCGAGGAAGCCGACTGGATCGCTCGGGAGATCGCCGGTCGGGTCGCTCGAGGGGCCCGCCCGCGCGACCATGCGATCCTCGTCCGGGCGAACGCCGAGGCCGACCCGATCCTGCGCAGTCTCAACGCGGCCGGGGTCCCATGGCGGTTCTCGGGCGCATCGGGGCTCTATGCGCGGCCCGAGATCCGGCTGCTCCTGGCATTCCTGCGGGCGGTCGCGGACCTTGATTCGAGCGTCGATGTGTATGCCCTCGCGGCCTCGGACGTGTACGGCCTGGCGGGCGAGGACCTGACCGACATCGTCGCCAGCGCCCGGCGGCGCAACCGTTCCGTCTGGGAGGTCCTCGAGGAGCTCGATCGGCAGCCGGGACTCCTCCGCGTGGCCCCGGACACCCGGGCCCGGGTGAAGCGCCTGGTGGCCGACCTGCGCGAGTGGACCCGGCTCGCCCACGCCCGCCCCGCCGGCGAGGTCCTCTACGCGTTCCTCCGGGACACCGGGATCCTCGCCCGCCTCGCGGCCGCGGACGAGCCCGGCGACGAGGAGGCGCTCCAGAACATCGCCCGCTTCTTCGAGATCGTCCGGTCGCGTTCGGCACTCCTCGCCGACGATCGTCCGGCGTTCGTGGTCCGCCACCTGGCCACGCTCATCGAGGCGGGTGACGACCCGGCGACGGCGGACATCGACGACGACGTCGACGCGACGGCCGTCCTCACGGTCCACAAGGCGAAGGGCCTCGAGTTCCCGGTCGTCTTCCTGGCCGGGCTCGTCGACGGCCGGTTCCCGGCCGCCGACCGACGCGACCCGCTGGCGATCCCCGGGGAGCTGCTGGCGATGGCCGCGGTGGAGGGTGACGCCCACCTGCGCGAAGAGCGGCGCCTGTTCTATGTCGCGATGACCCGGGCTCGGGACGAGCTGGTCCTGACCGGGGCAGCCGACTACGGCGGCCGGCGAACGCGGCGCGTCTCGCCGTTCGTGCTCGAGGCACTCGACCTGCAGACGGTCGACCCGGCCATCGCGGGTGTCCGGGCTGGCTCGCCCCTCCAGCGGGTCGCGGCGTTCGCCGAGCCGGAGGCGCCGGCAGTCGTCCGGGTGGCACCGGTCGGGGAGCCGCTGAGCCTGAGCTTCGGTCAGGTCGACGACTACCTGGGCTGCCCCAGGAAGTACCGCTACGCCCACGTCCTCCGCGTTCCGGTCGCGCCCCATCATTCGATGGTCTACGGCGCTGCGCTCCATCGTGCCGTCCAGGAATTCCACCGTCGCCAGGCCCGCGGTGAGGTCATGACCGAGGCGGAGCTCACGGCCGCCTTCGAGGCCGCCTGGACGAACGAGGGCTTCATCACCCGGGAGCACGAAGAGGCGCGGCTCGAGGCCGGTCGGACCGCGCTCCGGCGGTTCCGCGAGGAGCAGCTCCGGCCGGGCGCCGTCATCCCGACGTACGTCGAGCGGGAGTTCAGCTTCAGCCTGGACGGCGACCGGATCCGGGGTCGCTGGGATCGGGTCGATGTCGAGCCGCTCGACGATGCGGCGGCCGGCTCGGCCGGAGTCCCTGCCGGCTCGGCCGGAGCCACGGCCGGCCCGGGATCGGCCGACGTCGTCGAGCCGACCCTGCCGCTGCTGCCCCCGGAGCGGGTCACGATCACCGACTACAAGTCGAGTGACGTCCGCGACCCGGCGAAGGCGCGCCAGCGGGCTCGCGAGTCGCTCCAGCTGTCGATCTACGCGATGGCCTACGAGGCGATGACCGGACGGCTCCCAGATGCCGTCCAGCTCCACTTCCTCGAGACCGGCCTGGTCGGTCGGGCGGAGGTGGACGAGAAGCGGCTGGTTCGCGCCCGCGAGCGGATCGCGACGGCCGCGGCCGGGATCCGGGCCCGCGACTTCACCCCGACCCCGGACCTGCGGACGTGTACCTACTGCGCCTTCCGGGACATCTGCCCGGCGAGCGCGGTCCGCTGAGGACCACGCCGTGACCTTCGCCGCGTACCCGTCCGGCCGCGCCCCGAGGGCGATCAGCTTCGACTTCGGGAACACCCTCGTCCCGGTGCGCCGGGCGGACCTGCGGACCGTCGTGGAGCGGACGACGATCGCGGTCGCCGACCGCTGCGGACCGTTCGATCATGCGGCCTTCGCGGCCGCCTGGGCCGAGGAGCGCGATCGCCAGTTCGCCGAGGACGTGCCGGCGATGCGCGAGGTCGACCTCACCCAACGGGTGGCACGGGTCCTCGCCCGGATGCGGGGCATGGCGACCCCCGGGCCGGCCGAGCGCTGGGATGACGCGGCTGCCGCCGGTCTGTCCAGCGCCGCCGAGATCGCCTTCGCCGTGGACGTCTACAGCGCTGCCTTCGTCGAGTCGCTGCCCCCACCGGACGAGGTGGGCCCGCTCCTCGCCCGATTGGCCGACCGGTACGTCCTGGCGATCTGCTCCAACTGGCCGCTCGCGGCGACGATCGATCGCTACGTGGCGGCCGCCGGCTGGGCGCCTCACCTTCGTGCGGTCGTCGTCTCGCAGCGGGTCGGGACGATCAAGCCGGACCCGCGGATCTTCCGGGTCGTCGAGGCGGAGATCGGCGTGGCCGGACCGGACATCCTCCATGTCGGCGACGACTGGGCGGCCGATGTCGTGGGAGCGAAGCGGGCCGGCTGGGGGGCCGCCTGGCTGCGCGATCGGCCGGTCGACTCACCGCTGCCCTCGAGCTCGCCCCCCGGGACGGGCCACGCCGGCGCCGACGGGATCGTGCCCGACCTCGAGCTGGAGCGACTCCTCGACCTCGAAGCGGCCCTGGCGGGCTAGACTCCGGCGCGATGGAAGCACGCGACCGGATGACGAACCTGGCGATCTTCGGCGCGGCCGCCGTCGCCTGGCTGCTGGTCGGGCTCGTCGTGACCACCCGCGATCCCAGGACGGACTCCGCGGCCGGGCTGCTCGGCGCCCTCCTCATGGGGATCGCCATCGGGCTGACCTGTGTCCCGCTCTTCTGGCTGGCCGTCTTCGGCCGGCACGGCCGGATCGCCTACCGCGGTGACTGGGTCCGGGCGGCGCGCCGGGGCGCCTGGGTGGCCGTGGTGGTGGCGGTCTTCGTCGTCCTTCGCCTGCAGGGTGCGTTCAGCCTGCCGATCGCCCTGTTCGTCGTCGTCATCGCCTCGGTCGCCGAGGCCACCCTGTCTGCCGAACGCTGAGCCGAGGAGGCCCCATGACCACCGAGACCTTCGACCTCGCCACGACGGCCCCGGCCGAGCCGTTCGCCGAGGGAAAGGCGAGGATCGCCCGGGCCGTCGTGGCCCGCCGCGACGAGATCCTCGAACTCTCGCACCTGATCCACGCCGATCCCGAGCCGGCATTCGAGGAGTTCCACGCGTCCGCCATGGTCGCCGAGTCGCTCCGGCGCCATGGCTACGTCGTCGAGCACCCCGTCGGGAGCCTGGCCACGGCGGTTCGTGGCCGGCTGGCCGGTGGCCGGGGAGGGGAGCGGCCGAGGATCGGGATCCTGGCCGAGTACGACGCCCTGCCCGGGCTCGGGCACGGGTGTGGGCACAACACGATGGCCGCGTCGGGTGTGGGCGCGGCGATCGCCCTCGCCGAGGTCGCCCCGGAGCTGCCCGGCGAGATCGTCTTCCTCGGCACGCCGGCCGAGGAACGCGGTTCCGGCAAGGCGCACATGATCCGGGACGGGCTCTTCGACGGGCTGGACGCGGCGCTCCTCTTCCACCCCTCGGACACGTCCTATGTCACCTGTCGGCTGCTCGCGAGCGAGGACGTCTACGTCACGTTCCACGGGTTCCAGGCGCACGCCGCCTCGGAGCCGTGGATGGGCCGGAACGCGCTGGACGCGCTCATCCTCCTGTTCTCCGCGGTCGGGCTGTGGCGGCAGCAGCTCCGGCCGGATGTCCGGGTCCACGGGATCGTCCAGGAGGGTGGGACCGCCGCGAACATCATCCCCGGTCGGGCGCGGGGCTGGTTCATGGTCCGGTCGCCCCGCGAGGCCGAGTACCTCGAGATGCGCGACCGGTTCCGGGAGATGTGCGAGGCCGCGGCGGCGGCGACCGGCTGCACGGTCGAGGTGGTCTTCGACGGCGGCGCATCGACGATGAACCACAACGCCACGATCGGTGACCGGTTCGCGGCGAACATGGCGGCCTACGGGGTGGCCGACCAGCCGCCGTCCGACTACCTCGGCAGCAGCGACATGGGCAATGTCAGCCAGATCCTCCCGACGATCCACCCCTCGATCGCGATCTGCGCCGAGGGCACCCCGGGGCACTCGATCGAGTTCCGCGAGGCGGCGGCATCGGCCCTGGGCGACGAGGTGACTCTGCTCGCCGCGACCCTCGTCGCGCAGACGGCGTACGAGCTGTTCGCCGATCCGGCCCTGGTGGAGACAGCCTGGCAGGAGTTCCGGAGCGCGCGGCCCGGCTCGCCGGCCTGACCGTTCGGGAGTCCGGGCAGCCGGGCTGCCACGGATCCGACGCCGGCCGTCGATCGGCGGATGCTACGATCGGCCCGGCGCGCCCCGCTGGACGTCGGATGCGAACCGGCGGCGCCCCCAGAGACGGTCCCGTCCCGCGCGGCCCGTGAGGGTCTGCCGCCCGTCTCGGAGGACCTCGATGTCCGAGCGCCACGATCGCGACCCCGCCGCTGATCGCGACTTCGCCGCCCACAACGGCTGGGACCGCGAGTACGAGGTCTTCAGCGACTTCGACCTGCCGACCTATGTCGGCCCGACCTCGTTCATGAAGCTGCCCTGGATCTCGGACCCGGTCGAGCTCGCCCGGCGCAGGCCGGACGTGGCGATCATCGGGGCGCCGTTCGACGATGCGGTCAGCCACCGCTCCGGCGCCCGGTTCGGCCCCCGGGCCATCCGCGAGGCCCAGTACACGTCCGGCTCGATCCACTCGCTCCAGCTCGGGGTGGAGCCGTTCGAGATCCTCGACGTCGTGGACGCCGGTGACGCGAACATCGTGCCCGGTTGGATCGACCGGGCCCATGCCCTCATCTACCGCAAGATCCGCGACGTCGCGGGGACCGGAGCGATCCCCATCGTCCTCGGGGGCGACCATTCGATCACCTGGCCGTCGGCCACGGCGATCGCCGAGGTCCGTCGCCCCGGCTCGATCGGCATCGTTCACTTCGATGCCCACGCCGACACCGCGAACGAGGATTGGGGGGTCCTCGCCGGTCACGGCACGCCGATGCGCCGGCTCATCGAGTCGGGTGCGGTCAAGGGCAAGAACTTCGTCCAGGTCGGCCTGCGCGGGTACTGGCCGCCGGTCGAGGTCTTCGAGTGGATGAAGGCGCACGGCCTGCGCTACCACTTCATGACCGAGATCGAGGAACGCGGATCGGAGGCGGTCATCGCCCAGGCGATCGGCGAGGCGCTCGACGGCCCGGACTCGATCTACCTGAGCCTCGACATCGACGTCATCGATCCCGGGATGGCGCCGGGCACCGGGACCCCGGAGCCGGGCGGCATGCTCACCCGTGAGGTCCTCCGGGCGATCCGTCAGATCGTCGGGGCCGTCGACCTGTGCGGGATGGACATCGTCGAGGTCTCGCCGCCGTACGACCAGGCGGAGACGACGGCGATGGCCGCCAATCGGGCCGCCCTCGAGGCGATCAGCGCGCTCGCCCTGAAGAAGCGTGACGGGCGGACGGTCCGGTTCGAACGCTGACCCGGTGGATACCCGCGATCCCGGCCGGGGCGGGTAGCATCAGGCGATGACCGCCACGCCGGAGGAGATGGCCGACGCCCTCGCTCGCCTCTACGACGTCGACCTCGTCGACGACCCTGGCGATGTCGACCTCTACCTGGCCCTCGCCGACCGGGCCGGCGGCGGGATCCTCGAGATCGGCGTGGGGACCGGGCGGCTGGCCGTCCCCCTGGCCGCTGCCGGCTGGTCGGTGACCGGCGTCGACCGCGACCCCGCGATGCTCGGTCGCGCCCGCGCCCGAGCGCGGGCCGCCGGTCCCGGGGCAGCCGGACGACTCGAGCTCGTCGAGGCGGACGCGGTCGACCTGCGCCTCCACGACGAGGCCGGCGAGCCGCGGACGTTCGGCCTGGCCATCATCGCCCTCAACACGCTGATGCTGTTCGGCGAACGGTCGAGCCAGGCGGCCGCCGTCCGCACCCTCGCCGAGCATCTCGCGCCCGGAGGCATCGCGGTCGTCGACCTGTGGCTGCCCGACGCGGAGGACCTGGCTCGCTACGACGGTCGGCTCATCCTCGAGTACGCCCGCGAGGATCCCGAGACCCGGCGGACCGTGGTGAAGTCGGGCGCGGCCGTCCACGATGCCGCGACCCAGACCGTGACCCTGACGACGATCTTCGACGAGGGCGGGCCAGGGGACCCGCCGGTCCGCTGGGTCCGTCGCGATCGGCTTCGCCTGGTCGGCGCCGACGAGCTCGGCGGCTTCGCCGAGGCCGCCGGGCTGGTCGTCGAGACGATGGCTGGCGGATACGACCTCGAGCCGCTCGGCCCGGGTGCCGATCGAGTCATCCTCGTCGCGGTGCGGCCGTGACCGGTCTCGCCCCGGGGCCTCCGGCCGGGACACCGACCGAGCGGGTCGATCTCCGCGCCCTCGCCGGCCCCACGGTCGTCGTCATCAACCCGCTGGCGTCACGCCTGCGGGGCCCGCGCCGGGGCGCCCGGATCGCCGCAGAGGTGGATGCCTGGGTCCGGTCGGCGACGGGTCATCCGCCCCGGGTCATCACGGTCGGGGACGCCGCGGCGATCGATGCCGCAGGCTCGGAGGCGATCCGCGAGGGCGCCGGGCTCGTCGTGGCGGTCGGCGGCGACGGGACGGTCGCGGAGCTCACGTCGGACCTCGCCGGCTCGGGGATCCCCCTGGCGATCGTCCCCGCGGGAACGGGGAACGTCCTCGCGATGGCGCTCGGGATCCCGGACGATCCGATCGCGGCGCTTCGGGCGATGGACCGGGTGAGTCGGCGCTCGATCGACCTCGGCCTCGTGGCGCTCGACGCGGTCGAGGACGGTTCACGCTCCGAGCGCCTCTTCACCGTCGCCTCGGGCGTCGGCTGGGACGCCCGCGTCATGGAGGCGACCGTCGCCGCCAGGAAGCACCGGATCGGGCGCCTCGCCTACTGGGTCTCGGCGCTCGGACTGCTCGGATACCTCAGCCCGGTGGGGTACCGCATCGAGATCGACGACGAGCGGATCGAGATCGAGGCGACCGTCGCGCTGGTGGCGAACTGCGGCGACCTGGTCCCGGGACTCGTTCGGCCGCGATTGCCGATCCTCCCCGACGACGGCCTCCTCGACCTGTTCGTCCTCCGGGTCGGCAGCCTGCCGGGGGGGATCCGCGGCGCCCTCGAGATCCTCGGTCGGACCGAGCTGGGCGGAAGCCCCTCGGGTCACGCCTACCGGGCCCGCGGCCGGCGGATCCGGGTGATCGCCGAGCCCTCTCAGCCCCGCCAGGTGGATGGCGACGGTGTCGGTCCGGGGGGCCTCGAGGCGGTCGTCCGACCGGGAGCGATGGAGATCCTCGTGTCGCGGCACGACCCATGACCATCGGGTACCCGTCGGCGTACGACCGGGGCTTGGTATAGTCCGGGCGATGGCCACCACCGAACAGGTCCGTCTGCTCGTCGTCGAGGACGTCCCACAGGTCGCCCAGTACATCCGCAGCCTCCTGAACTCGCAGCAGACGATCAAGCTGCTCGAGGTGATGAGCGAGGGCGCCAAGGCCGCGACCCAGGTCGCCCAGCTCCGTCCGGACGTGGTGATCGTCGACGCCCTGCTCCAGGGTCGGGTCAAGGCGCCTCAGCTCATCGAGCAGATCCGGACCGGCGGCGTCCCCGTCCCGGTGATCGTGCTGACGGTCCCGCAGAAGCCGCTCGAGGCGGATCCGGAGAGCGGGATCCACGCCGTCCTGTCGATGCCGTTCTCGGGCTACGACCTCATCAGCCGGATCCACGCCGTGCGCGCCGCATTCCAGGAGAAGCAGGCGATCGGCGAGTCGCGTCTCTTCACCGTGTTCGCCCCGAAGGGCGGCGTCGGCACCACGACGATCGCCCTCAACCTGGCGGTGGCGATGGGCCAGGCCGGTCGCCGGACGGTCCTCATCGACGGCAGCCTCCAGTTCGGCGACCTCCGGGCGCTCCTGCGCGTCCCGATGAACGCGCCGTCGATCGTGGACCTGCCCACCGATCGGATCTCCGAGGCGGACCTCTCGGACGTCCTGTGGCGGGACCCGTCGGGGATCGACATCCTCCTCGCACCACCCCGGGTCGAGCAGAACGAGATGGTCAGCGTCCGGGACATCGACAAGACCCTGTCGCTGCTGCGTCGGGTCTACGACGTCATCGTCATCGACACGATGGCCGGCCTGGACGAACGGACCCTCGCCTTCCTCGACGTGGCCGACACGATCATCGAGATCGTCACCTACGACTCGACGACGATCCACAACACCCTGACGATGGCCGACACCTTCCGGTCGCTTGGCTACGCGCCGACCAAGGTCCGGTACCTGGTGAACCGGTCCGATTCGTCGGGAGGCATCGGCGAGACCGAGCTTGCCGGCGCGATCGGGCGCGTGCCGGAGCACAGTGTCGTGTCCGACGGGCGGCTGGTCGTCCAGTCGAACAACGAAGGTGTCCCGTTCATCCTGGCCGACCCCGGGGCGCAGGCCAGCCAGGACATCGTGTCGGTCGCCACCGAGCTCCTGGCGACCCAGCGGACGCCGGTCGGGTCCCGACACTGACGTGGCCGACGCGCGACCGATCGGCGTCTTCGACTCCGGGGTCGGCGGTCTGACGGTCCTCAGCGAGATCGTCCGCCGGCTGCCCGCGGAATCCACCATCTATCTCGGCGACAATGCCCGGGCGCCCTACGGGACGCGGACCGACGAGGAGGTCCTCGCCTTCAGCCGCCAGGCCATCGACCGCCTCACCGAGCGGGACGTCAAGGCGGTCGTGGTCGCCTGCAACACGTCCACCGCGGTGGCCCTGGCCGACCTGCGCCGGCGCTATCCGGTGCCGATCCTGGGGGTCATCCGGCCCGGGGCCGCGGCCGCGGCGCTGGCGACCCGCGTGCGGCGGGTGGGGGTCATCGCCACGCCCGCGACGGTCCGGTCGCACGCCTACTTCAACGCCATCAAGGAGGAGAACCCGGCGGTCGAGGTCTACGAGCACGCCACGCCGACCTTCGTCCCGATGGTCGAGGCGGGTCGGCTCGCCGGATCGGCCGTCGAGGCCGAGGTCCGCGACGCGCTCGCCCCGCTCCTCGGCGAGCGGGACGCCGACGGGGAGTTCATCTTCCCGCTGCCGCCCTCGGCCAGGATCGACACGCTCCTCCTCGGCTGCACCCACTACCCGCTCCTCCGGCCGATCATCCAGGCCGTGGCGGGGGAGGGGGTCGCGGTCGTGGACTCGGCGACGGCGACCGCGTCGGCGTTGGTGGAGCTGCTGGCGACGAACGCCCTGGAGGCCCCTGGCTCGAGCCGGGGCACCGCCGCCGATCCCGGACGCGAGGGCCACGACGCGCCGGTCGGCCGCTCGGCGGTGCCGGTCCATCGGCAGCTCACGACCGGCGACCCGGCCGCCTTCCACCGATTGGCCGAGCGGCTCTTCGGCCCCGGCTTCGCCGACGTCGAGGCGGTCACGCTCCGCGAGAGCGCAGCGTGACCCGGGGCGACCCGGCCGGGACCGGCTCGGGCCGGAACGATCGCATCTGGCAGGCCGGCTTCCTCGTCGGTTCGGCGCTGGGGGTCGCGGCGACCGTCGTCGGGCGACGGATGGAGCGATCGGCGCGGAAGGGACTGGTCGACTGGCCGGCCGCGGAGCGGATCGCCGCGGGGCGGCTCCGTCGAGCCCCGGGCGCCCTCGACCCGGCCGAGCTCGCCGCGGCCGAGCCGGCCTACGCGGCGACGATGACCCGGATCGTGCCCCGCCTCTCGGAGGCTCTCGGCGCGGAGCTCCCCGGGGTGGTCGCGCGGTCCGGCGTGGTCGATCGGGCGGGCTGGGTCCGCGCCAACTCGACCAGCTTCGCCGCCCTCATCGGCCGGCTCGAAGGCGAGCTGCTCGACCAGATCATCCCGCCCGGCGGCGGGATCGGTCAGGCCGGGGTCGCCCTCGCCAACCGCTGGGTGACCACCCGCCAGATCGGCCTCCTCCTGGGGTTCATGGGCGCCCGTGTCCTGGGCCAGTACGACCTCGCCCTGCTGAGCGCCGAGATGACCCCCGGCCGGCTCCTCTTCGTCGAGGAGAACATCCGGCTGACCGCCCGGAACCTGGGCCTGCCGCTCGACGACTTCCGGACCTGGATCGCCCTCCACGAGACGACCCACGCGTTCGAGTTCGAGGCGCATCCCTGGCTTCGGCCGTACCTCGCCGACCGGCTCGAGCGCCAGCTCATGGCATTCTCGTCGGGCTCCCGGGGGATGGCCCCGGACCTCCTCGGGCGGCTCGGCCGCTCGCTCCGGCGCGACCCCGACGCCGGGCACTGGATGGAGCGGCTGATGAGCGACGAGCAGCGTCGCCTCTTCCGGGAGACCCAGGCGGTGATGAGCCTGCTCGAGGGCTTCAGCGACTACATCATGGACGAGGTCGGGAAGGATCTGGTGCCCGACGTCGAGCGGATCAGCGCCCGCTTCCACGCCCGGAGGGAGCAGCGCAAGTCGGGCTTCGAGCGCGCGATCATGCGGATCACCGGGATGGACATGAAGCTCGAGCAGTACAAGAAGGGCGAGCGGTTCGTGCGGACGATCGCCGAGCGTGGCGGACCGACCGCGCTCGCGCGGCTCTGGAGCGGACCCGAGACCCTTCCCCGGGATGGCGAGATCGAGGCGCCGCAGCGCTGGCTGGCCCGGGTCATGGTGTCCTGAGGTGACCCATCGGGCAGTGGCCGGGCCCGGACGCGGACCCCACGGCGTGCCGGCGGCGATCGCCCTCAGCCCGATCCTGTCGGCGCGCTACCGCGCCCGGGACCTCGAGCGGATCCGGGCGGCTGCGCCCGGGGCCCGGCTCGTGACCGTCTCGATCGAGGGACTGGCCGACGGCCCGCTCGACGACGTCGAGGTCCTCCTCCGGGGGTTCCTCTCGGCCGAGGCCTTCGACCGGCTCCTCACCCACGCCCCGCGGCTGACCTGGGTCCACTCCGCATCGGCGGGCGTGGAGCGGGTCCTCACCCCGACCGGCCGGGAGCGCGGCCTCGTGGTGACCAACGCCCGGGGCGTCTTCAGCCGGCCGATCGCCGAGTACGTGATGATGATGATCCTCGCGGTGAGCCGGCGGCTGCCCCAGCTCCTCGAGCTCCAGCGCGAGCGGACGTGGCAACCGCTCGAGGGAGCCGAGCTCCGCGACGTGACCGTGGGGATCGTCGGCCTCGGCTCGATCGGGCGCGCGGTGGGTGCGCTGGCGACCGCCTTCGGCTGCCGGGTCATCGCCACCCGACGACGCTCGGACGAGGAGGTCGATGCCGCGCGGTCTGCGGCCCCGGGAGATGACCCGGCCGGCGACGGGGACCACGGCGAGCCGGCCCTCGGCGAGCTCATGCTGGAACGGGTGACCGGGCCGGAGGGCCTCGCCGACCTGCTCGCCGATTCGGACTTCGTCGTCCTGGCCGCCCCGCTCACGCCTGCCACGGAGGGGATGATCGACGAGGCGGCCCTGGCCGGGATGAAGCCCGGGGCCTGGCTGATCAACGTCGCCCGAGGCCGACTCGTCGACGAGCGGGCGCTCCTCCGGGCGCTCCGCGAGGGACCCCTGGGCGGTGCCGTCCTCGACACGTTCCGCGATGAGCCGCTGATGCCCGGCTCACCCTTCTACGACCTGCCGAACGTGATCGTGACTCCCCACACGGCCTGGTCGAGCGGCCGGGTCCTCGACCGGAGCGTGGAGCTCTTCGCGGAGAACCTTCGCCGCTACGCCGGCGGCCAGCCCCTCCTCAACGTCGTCGACCCCACCGCGGGGTACTGAGCCCGTTCGATCGCGAACGCCTCGCCGCCGGGTCGGCCACAATCACCGGTATGCAGATCGCGATCGTCGGGCTTGCCGCCTCGGGCAAGACCACCGTCTTCAACACCCTGACCCGGGGCCACGCCGAGACCGGGGGGTTCGGCGGTCTCCAGCTCAATGTCGGGGTGGTCAAGGTCCCCGACGAGCGTCTCGACCGACTGGCGGCCATCTTCAAGCCGAAGAAGATCGTCCACGCCGACGTCACCTACGTCGACCTGCCGGCACCCCCGGCATCGTCCGAGGGCCGGGTCGGCACGGAAGAGCTGCCGGCCGAGCACCTCGCCCGGCTGCGCGACTCCGACGCCCTCCTCCACGTCGTCCGGGCATTCGAGAACCCCTCGGTGCCCCACGCCGATGGGTCCGTCGACCCATGGCGGGACCTCGAGCGGCTCGACCTCGAGTTCATCCTCGCCGACCTTGCGATGAGCGAGCGCCGTCTCGAGCGGCTGAGGGCCACCGGTCGCCACGGCACGCAGGCGGAGCGGGACGCGAACGAGCGCGAGGAGGCGATCCTCGAGCGGATCCACGCCGGCCTGGTCGAGGGTCGACCGATCCGCGACACCGAGCTCGCCCCAGAGGAGGAGAAGGCGATCCGCGGCTTCCGGTTCCTGACCCAGAAGCCGGTCCTCGTCCTCCTGAACGTCGGCGAGGACGACATCGCCCGCGAGGCCGAGATCGTGGCCGGGATCGCCGGCCGCTACGAGCACCAACGGGCGATCGTCGACGCGCTCTCGGCCAGGATCGAGATGGAGCTCGGCGAGCTCGACCCGGAGGAGGCGGGGGTCTTCATGGACGAGCTCGGCGTGCACGGCTCGAGCCTCGATCGGGTGATCGCCCTGTCGTACCGACTGCTCGGGCTCATCAGCTTCCTCACGGCGGGGCCGGACGAGGTCCGGGCCTGGCCGATCCCCGCGGGATCGACCGCCGTCGACGCCGCCGGCGCGATCCACACGGACCTGGCGAAGGGGTTCATCCGCGCCGAGACGGTGGCCTACGAAGACCTCCTGGCGCTCGGTTCGACGGCCGAGGCCCGGAAGCACGGCAAGCTCCGGTCGGAGGGCAAGACCTACCTGGTCCGGGACGGCGACGTCCTCGAGATCCTGTTCAGCCGATGACGGGAGCGGTCGGCCCCCGGCCGGTCAATTCGGCAGCGGGCTGCCGTCGGGTCGGAGCTCGGCGACGATCGTGATGTAGTCGGGCAGCTCCTCGAGCGAGATGGAGCCCTCCTCGTCGTCATCGTCGTCGTTGACCGGCTCGCCCTCGTCGTCCTCGCCCCACTCGGGCTCGGGCGCGAAGATGCCGACCGGGACGATCGCGTTCTCCTCGTCGATCGGCGACACGTAGACCGAGGCCGACAGGCGATCGTCGGTGACGGAGGTGAAGCCGTACTCGTTCTCGAGCGACTCGGCGATGGCCTCGATGAGGGTATCGTGGGCATGGACGTCCTGGACGCGTCGCCGGGCCGCCTGGACCATCTCGAAGAACTCGTCCGGCTCGAACAGCTCGTCGTGGACGAGCATGATGTCGCCGAAGACCTCGTCGTCCCCCTCGTGGAGCTCGTAGTAGTGCATGGCCTCACGATACCCCTGACCGGCTCGCGGGGTGGCTGACCGCGCGTCGCGTCGGCGCGGTCCCGAGATCGTCCACGTGGGGTCGGCCTGTCGGGACATCCTGGCCGAGGATCCGCGGGGCTGGCGGCTGGGAGGGGGCGTCACGTACGCGGCGCTGACCACCGCGCGGCTGGGTCTCCGGACGGCGGCGGTCGTCGGCGTCGATCGGGCGGCGCGCACCGCGGCCGAGCTCGACCTCCTGCGCGACGCCGGGGTCGACATCCTGCCGATCGACCTCGACGAGGGGCCGGTCTTCCACAACGTCGAGAGCCCCGGCGGGCGGGTCCAGACGTGTGTCGTCGCCGGACGGTCGATGCCGATCCCTGAGCTCCCCGAGTCGTGGTGGTCGGCCCCGGCCTGGGGTCTGGAGCCGGTGGCCGGCGAGATCGACGACGCCTGGGCGGAGGCGGTGCCCGGCGGGGCCTATCTCGGGGTCGCCTGGCAGGGCTTCCTGCGCACGCTCGTGGCCGGTCAGCGGGTGACCCCCCGTCGGCCCGAGCCGTCGGCCCTGCTGCGCCGGGCGGACCTCGTCGGGGTCAGCCACCACGACGTCGACCCGACCACGCCGATCGAGGCGCTGACCGGCTATCTGAAACCCGGGGCCCGGCTGGTCGTGACCCGGGGCGGCGAGGGTGGGCTCGTCGTCACGGTCGGGGGAGTGGACGATGACGCCGTCCTCGGCTATCGATCGATCCCATCCGGCCGGGAGGTCGACCCGACCGGAGCCGGCGACACGTTCCTCGCCGCCCTCCTGGCGACCGTGGTCCATCACACCCTCGGCGGCCGGCGTCGGTCCCGCTCCCACCCCGAGGTCCGCTTCGCGGCCGCGGCGGGATCGCTGGTGGTGGAAGGACCGGGGTTGTCCGCCGTGCCGGATCGCGCCGCGACGCTGGCGCGGATGGTCGGCAACGATCTCCGCCGGCTGGTCCGGCCCGTGCCGGCGGACCGGGTCGGGGTCGATCGGGACGCCGGCTAGCCAGGCGGGACGCCCGCCGGCTGGACCGCGATCGCCTCGAGGCGTTCGAGCAGCCGGTCGATCTCCTCGAACGTGGTGTAGTGGGCGATCCCGAGACGGAGCAGGCCACCCTGCTCGGCCAGGCCCAGCCGCTCGACCAGGCCCTGGGCGTAGAAGTCCCCGTCCCAGGCGTAGATCCCGACCTCGCCGAGGAGCCGGGCAGCCTCGCGCGGCGCGACCCGGTCAAGGGTGACCGAGACCGTCGGCGCCTTCTCGTCGGGGAATCGGGCGGTGTCGGTGATGCCCCGGATCCTCACGCCGCGGATCTCGCGCAGGCCGGCCATCAGCCGATCGTGCAGGCCCGCCTCGTACTCCCGGATCGCCGCCATCGCGCTGAGCAGCCGGAGACGGCGGCCGGTCGCCGCCGGGTAGCGCTGCACGTATGGCCCACCGAAGCGATCGCCGACCGAGGCGAGGTACTCGACGGCGGCACCGACGCCGGCGATCGCCTCGAAGCTCTGGGTCCCGGTCTCGACGGCATCGTGGGCGGGTCGCAGCTTGTAGCGGGGGAGGGCGGCCAGGACCTCGGCCCGCGCGTACAGGGCACCGGCGTGGGGTCCGTACCACTTGTAGGGCGAGGAGACGAGGAAGTCGGTGTCGAGCGTCTCGAGGTCGATCGGCCCGTGCGGCGCGTACGCCACGGCATCGATGTACGACCAGGCGCCGACGGCGTGCGCTCGCTCGACGATCTCGCGGACCGGGTTGATCGTGCCGACCGCGTTCGACGCATAGCCGACCGCCACGAGTCGGGTCCGGGGACCGAGCTTGGCGTCGAGGTCGTCGAGGTCGAGGGTGATGTCGTCGGCCCGGATGTCCACCTTGCGGATGACGAGCCCACGGTCGCGGGCGATCGACTCCCACGGCCCGACGTTGGCCTCGTGGTCGAGGGTCGTGACGACGATCTCGTCACCGGGAGCGAGCGCCGCGCCGATGGCCCGGCTGAGGTGGAAGGTGAGGGTCGTCATGTTCGGGCCGAAGTGGATCTCGTCCGCCGAGGCGGCCCCGTAGAGGTCGGCGACCGCTGCCCGAGCCTCCTCGACGATCACGTCACTCCGCTCGCTCGTGGCGAAGGCTCCGCCCTGGTTCGCATTCGAGCGGCGGTAGTAGTCGCCGACGGCGTCGATCACACGCTGCGGCACCTGGGTCCCGCCCGGTCCATCGAAGAAGGCCGGGGTCCGACCCCCGCCGGCCCCTGCGAGCGCAGGGAACTCCGGGCGAAGGACGAGCGGGTCGAAGCGGGTCATCGATGGCTCCGGGTGGCTACGAGTGTCGCGGCCGGGCCGACCGGCAAGGCCCCAGCGGCCGTGGGCCGGCGCGGCAGCCCGACTCTACCACCGGCCCGGGCCGGGTCAGGGCCGACCGGGCGTCCGGGCGAGGCGTCGCAGGAGCCGGCGCCGACGACGCCCGAGGTCGGCCTCCAGGCCGGGCAGATCGTGGCCCAGGGCACGGGACCGCTCGGCGATCCGGGTCGCCCGGCCGCAGGCGTCGAGCGCGGCGGCCGGGTCGCGCTTCCGGTGCTCGAGGATCTTCGCCACCTCGATCCAGGCGACCCCTGCCCACGACCCGCCGCCGAGCGCGACATCCCGCCAGGCCACCAGGGCGTCGTCCTCGCGACCGAGCCGGCGCAGGATCCGAGCCCGCTCGACGAGGAGCCCGTCGCGGTCGTGACCTGCCACCGGGGTGCGCGCGTCTGGCGCATCCGCTCGGGTGGTCAGGAGGACCGTCCACGTCCGTGCGCTCGACGTCCGGCCCGGCCCGGCCTCGAGCGCCACGTCGAGGCAGTCGAGCGCCTCGCCCGCCCGGCCGAGCCGTCGGTAGGCCCGGGCCAGCCCGGCGAGATCCCCGGCCGGCGCCTCGCGGCGGACGTCGACGTCGCCGAGGCTGTCCTCGATGTGGCCGAGGAGGCGGGCGAGCGATCGGACATCCTCGTGGTTGTGCCGGACGACCTCGACCAGCGGCGCAGGGGATCCGCCCCGGAGGAAGTCGAGATACCGCCCGGGGATCTCCCAGCCGTCGACATCCGGACCGCGGTCGAGCCCCAGGAGTTCGGTCTCGACCGTGCGCAGACGAGCGTCGGTCATCCGGTGGCGGAAGACCCGGCGGACGAACGGCAGCAGGTCCAGGTGCCCGGCGTGGTCCGGCGGCGTCCGACGGGTCATCCGGTAGCGAGTCACGAGAAGGGGCCAGTCGAACCCGCGTCCGTTGTAGGTCACCAGCCATGCCTCGGGCGGGATCGCCGCCGCGAGGGCGTCGAGCAGGGCCGGCTCCTCGGCGTGGTCGGGGAGCAGGAACTGGACCTGCCGGAACCGGTCCCCGGACCACGACCCGATCCCGACGAGGAAGGCGACCGTTCCCGTCCCCGTCGCCAGACCGGTGGTCTCGATGTCGAGGCAGACGAGCGGGACCCCGGCCGGCGCGGCGCCCGGCAGCCCGGCCAGCCGCTCACGATCGACCGGCAGGCGGACCGGCGCCATCTCGACCCGGACGTAACCGCCGACGCGGCCACGGATCCACTCCCCGTCGACCGCCGCAGCGAGCCGGCGAGCGAGGTCCTCGCTCCGCTCGACCAGGCCCGCCTCGCGCCCCGCCGGGGGCGTCCCGCGCACGGTCCGCTCGCCGGCTGGGGGCCGGTCCGGTGGAGGATGGCCGGCGCCCAGCGTCCGATCGCGCTCGCGGCGCAGGTCGGCGAGCCGTCGCCCGAGCAGGGTCGCGCTCGTCACGCCGCGCCCCGGTCGGCCGCGCCGCCGGCGGCCGCAGGCGACACGGGGCGTCCGGTCCTCGGGCCAACGGAGGACGCTCCGAGGACGGCGAGGAGCCGGAGCGCGAGGGCCTTGGCGTCCACCTCCGGCTCGAGTCGCGGGCCGGTGCAGGCGGGGCAGCCGGCGTCGCAGGGACATCGGGCGATGAGGTCGGCGGCGCCGTCGATGAGCTCGTCGGTCCGCTCGAAGAGCCGCTCCGAGAGTCCGACCCCACCCGGGACGGCCTCGTAGAGATAGATCGTCGGCGCCTCGTGGTGGGGCGAGCGGACCTGACTGACCAGGCCGAGGTCGCGCGGGTCGACCATCAGCAGGACGCTGGCGACGGCCTGGATCGCTCGGCCGGCCCCGATGAGCGCGACATCGAGCTCGTCCCGGCGCCAGTTCCCGACGGATCCCCGGTCGACGATCCCCGGGTCGACGACGAACCAGGCGGCCGTCGTCTGGAGCTCGAGCTCGGGCAGGTCGATCGGCCCCCAGCCGACGTTCTCGTCGGTCCCGAACTTGAGCTTCTTGAACAGGGTGACGAGGCTGGCGACCATCACCTCGCCGTGGACCCGTCGACCGCCCGTCCGGGGCGCCTCGGCGAAGACGTCGAGCGGCTTGAGGGTCACGGCCCGATTGGCGTACGTGTAGTAGTCCGCGTCGACCCGGCGGACGTACGCCTTCCGCTCGTGCCAGTCGAGCCGGTCCACGTGGTACTGGACCGACTCGTGGAGGTAGATGGCCTGCTCGTGGACGAGGACCTGGGCCGAGAACAGGTCCACCTCCCCGATGACCCGTGGCCGATCGGGGGTCGTGTCGACGATCACGACGTTCTCCGGGGCGGCGGTCCGGAGCGAGATCTCCGAGGCCGGGAAGTTCTCGCTCGACCAGTACCACCGCCCGTCGCCGGCCTGGCGGACGTGACCCTCCTCGGCGAGGAAGGCGAGGAGGTCGTCGGCCGGAGCCGGCCCGAAGACCTCGCCCGGCTCGAAGGGCAGCTCGAACGTGGCGGCCTTGAGGTGGGCGAGCAGGACGTGGAGGTTGTCCGGGTCGAGTCGGGCCTCCTCGGGCGAGCCTTCGAGGAGGAACTTCGGATGGTTGACCACGTAGCGGTCGACCGGTGCGCCCGACGCGACGAGGATCCCGACGCTGACGCCCTGGCGTCGACCGGCTCGACCGATCTGCTGCCAGGTGGCGGCGACCGACCCCGGGTAGCCGGCCAGGATCGCCACGTCGAGCCGGCCGATGTCCACTCCGAGCTCGAGGGCGTTGGTGCTGACGACCCCGAGGACCTCGCCGTCGCGGAGCCCACGCTCGATCGACCGTCGCTCGGTCGGCAGGTAGCCGCCCCGGTAACCGCGGATCCGGGAGCGCGGTCCCGCGCCCTCCCGAAGCGCCTCGCGCAGGCCCGTGAGGAGGATCTCCACGGCCGTCCGTGACCGCCCGAAGACGATCGTCTGGCGGCCGGCCCGAAGGAAGGGCAGGGCCCAGCGATCGGCGGCGCTCAGGGCCGAGCCACGCGCGCCAGTCGCCCGATCCAGGAGCGGCGGCTCGACCAGCAGGACGTGACGCTCGCCGGAGGGGGCGCCGTTCCGGTCGACCAGCCGGGCGTCCCGACCGGTCAGGGTGGCGGCCAGCTCGGCCGGGTTGCCGATCGTGGCCGAGCAACAGACGACGATCGGGTGCGAGCCGTAATGGGCGCACAGCCGGAGCAACCGGCGGAGGACGTTCGCCACGTGGCTGCCGAAGATCCCCCGGTAGGTGTGGAGCTCATCGATGACGATGATCCGGAGCTGCTCGAAGAGCTGGAACCACTTCGTGTGGTGGGGGAGGATCGCGGCGTGGAGCATGTCCGGGTTCGTCACCACGACCTGGCCCGCCGTCCGGATCGCGGAGCGGATCGGCGCCGGCGTGTCGCCGTCGTAGGTCGCGGCGGAGATGCCCAGCTCGGCGCCCCGGGCGAGCTCTGCGAACTCGGCCACCTGGTCCTGGCCGAGGGCCTTGGTCGGGAACAGGAAGAGGGCCCGGGCCGACGGATCCTCGGCCAGGGCCTGGAGGACCGGCAGCGTGTAGCACAGGGTCTTGCCCGACGCCGTGGGCGTGACGACGACGACGTCGCGACCGGCCCGGACCGCCTCGATCGCCTCCGCCTGGTGGGTGTAGAGGGTCTCGATGCCCCGCCCGGCCAGGCCCCGCCGGATCCGCGGGTCGAGCCAGTCCGGGATCGGCGCGGTCCGTGCCGGGCGGGCGGCGATCACCTCGTGATGGAGGACGCCCGCCGCGAGGCTTGGCTCCTCGAGCAGGCCGGCCAGGACGGACTCGACCGGGGCGGGGGCATAGCGACGCATGTCGGTCGACCTCCTGCGATATCGAACGGATGTACGAAACCGCCCCGAGTCTAGCGCACCGTCGCTCGTGCGTGTGCCAGCTCGGCTGTCACGGTGGGCCCGATTTGACAGGCTCCGCGGTCGCAGCTAGGGTGATTCGCGATGGAGCCGAAGCGGGCGCGATCCACGCCGCCGAGCCAGGACGAGCCCGCCGAGGAGCGCGGCGGTCCGGCGACCGTTCCCGATCCGGCGGGCACGGGGTTCTCGGCCCCCGACCTCTCGGGGCTCTCGATCGCCGGTCTCAGCCGCCGGCGGGTCGCCTGGCTGCTGGCGGCCATCGTCTCGGTCTGGATCGTCGCGGTCTTCGCGCGCCAGGTCGGGGACGCGGCGGCGGCCACCGATCGGGCGGACCGGCTGCGACTCGACAACGCCACCCTGGTCAGCCAGGTCGACGATCTCCAGAAGGAGCTCGACCTCATCGGCCGACAGTCGTTCATCGAGCAGCAGGCCCGTGCCTACGGGCTCGGCGCCCGGACGGAGCGACCGTTCACGCTCGGTCCCGATGCGTCGCCCCTGCCCGCGGATGCGCCGGGCTCGGCAGGCGTGCGATTGGGGGCCGTCGCCGCGCACAGCGCGCCGCTCGACGTCTGGCTGGACCTCCTGTTCGGCCCGAGCCGCTAGGTCCGGGACTGCGTCGCCGCCGACCGGCGGGTCGCGTCCGATCAGTCGCTGCGACCGCGACCGCCGCCGCCCGCCTCCGACCTGAGCAGGATGTAGAAGCTGTAGACCAGCGACGCGACGAAGGCCGTGACCGCGAGTCCCGGGACGAACCCGAGGCTGGCCGCCATCTGGGGCTGCAGGGTCACGACCGCGAAGATCGCCGTCCCGATGAGCTGACCCACGACGATCATCCCGGTCGTCAGCCGTCGTCCGATGGAGTTGAGCTTCTCGAACTGGTTGCCCAGGTCGGTCGTGTCGACTTCCACGACCAGCTTGCCCCGGCCGAACTGGTCGAGCCAGCTCCACGCTGCAGCCTCCAGGGTGGGGGCCCGGCGGACGAGCTCCTTGCCCACCTGCAGCGCCTTGGTCTCGGCGGTCGCCCGGATCCCGTCCGGCGTGAGCTGGGCCATGAGCGCCTCGCGCGCCTCGACGACGGCGGCGTCGGCGATGTCGATGTGCGGGGCGATGATCGCCGCGGTCTCGGTCGCCTGGATGATCGCCTTGATCGCCATCGTCAGGTTGGGGTCGAGCCGGAGGCCGCTGTTGTAGACCGTCGAGAGCATCGACGAGAGCCCGGTCGAGATGTCGGTGTCGTCGCCGTAGACCAGGAACTGGCGGAGCTTGCGGTCGAGGTCGGTCCGGAACTCCGCCTCGTCGAAGTGAGGTGCCTTGGTGCTGAGGCGGATGACCACGGTCGCGACGCTCGCGAAGTCGTGGACCTTGAGCGAGTAGATCAGGTCGAGCAGGTCCGTCCGCTGCTGGCTGTCGAGCTGGCCGACGAGGCCGCAGTCGATGAAGACGATGCGCCCGGTCTCGGGGACCACGAACAGGTTGCCCGGGTGGGGGTCGCCGTGGAAGAACCCGTCGATGAGGACCTGCTTGATGAGCGCTCGGATGAATGCGCGGCCGAGGGTCGGCTTGTCCAGACCCGCGGCATCGAGCTTTGTCGACGTCGCTGATCTTGATCCCGCGGATGAACTCCATCGTGAGGACCCGCTCGCCGCTCAGGGCGCCGTACACGTTCGGGACCCCGACGTTGCCGAACTTCGCCATGCCGTCCTGGAGCCGGCGGGCCTGGTAGGCCTCGTTGCGGTAGTCGAGCTCGCGCAGGACGCCCGATGCGAACTCGGTGACGATCGAATGGACGCCCAGCTTGCGAGCGAACGAGGAGCGGCGCTCGGCGACCCGGCTGACCTCCTGCATCACCCCCAGGTCGGCCTTCGTCATCGCCTGGATCTCCGGCCGCTGGACCTTGACCGCCACCTCGCTCCCGTCGGCCAGGGTGGCCCGATGGACCTGGGCGGTCGAGGCCGCGGCGAACGGCTCGTGGTCGAAGGTCGCGAAGATCTCCTCGGGCGGCTTGCCGAGCTGCTTGGCGATGATCTCGCTGGCCTGCTCGTACGGGAACGGAGCGACGTCGCTCTGGAGGCGGGCGAGCTCGTCGGCCCATTCGGGCGGCAGGGACGCGCCCTGGCTGGCCGCCATCTGGCCGATCTTCACGTAGGTGGGACCGAGCTGCTGGAGCATGACCGCGACTTTCTGGGGCGTGCTCAAGCCGGCGATCGGGTCCATCTCCCGCAGCAGGTTCCGCTCGGACCAGAGCCGGATCCGGCGCAGCGGGGTGCGGTCGACCGTGATCTCGACCGCGAACCGGATGAGCGTGTCGTAGACCTGCTGGAGGCGCAGGTTCTCGATGATCGCGTTCCGCCGCGGGGTCGGCAGCGCGTCGAGGATCGTCCAGACGCCGGTCATCCGGCGGCCGGGCGCTGCCGAGGGGCGGGTGAGGCCGAGGATGGCGTTCAGGATCGAGTCGAAGAGCTGGACCAGGCCCGCTCCGACGAGCACCCAGAGCAGCCAGGGCGCCGCGATCTGGAGCTGAAGCGGCGTGAACCGCCCGACGATGATGAGCACCAGGGCCGTGATGACCACCGAGAACAGGCCGAACGACCAGAGCAGGACGCGGCCCATGAACGCGACGAGGACCGGTCGGATGACCATATTGCCGAGGGTCAGGCCGAGTCCGGCCACCACGAAGAAGATCAGCCGGCTGCTCTCGACCTGGACGATCGGCACGGACGCGGTACCGAACGGGAACGGCTGAGGAACGCTGAAGAGCTGCAGGAGCAGGATCGCGCCGACGAGCGAGATCGTGTCGACGGCGACCTGGAGGATGAACCGTCGCATCGGCGCTCCATGAGCTGGTGACGCGCCCGACGGCGCCGGCTACCCGCCGGCCCGGGAGACCCGTGGGTCAATCGTAGCGCCCGGCGCTCCCTCGTCATCATCCGGAACGGACGAGAGCGTCCGGCCGCGGCCACTCCCTTCGTCCTGCGGTAGAATGCCGACGGCCCACGGCGGAGTAGCTCAGTGGTAGAGCAGGGGACTCATAAGCCCTTGGTCGGTGGTTCGAATCCGCCCTCCGCTACCAGATGATCGATGCGTCCCGGGCGGTGACCGATCCCCGTGGCGCCGCCGGCGCCGGCGGGACCACGGAGCGTCAGGACCCAACGATCGCGTGGACCCGATCCGGCGGCGTCCCCAGCCCGTACTGATGGGTGAACGCCGGGACGCCGATCGGCCGAAGGGCCGTCCGGGGACCGGGCGCTATACTCGCCCCGTGGCGTTCGTCCGAACGATCGCCTGTCCCGCTCATCCCGGAGGCTTCCACTCTTGAACGCCAAGTTCGCCCGGAACGGGATCGTGATGCTCGTCCTGATCGTCGGGACGCTCGCGCTCCTCGTGACCTGGCTCACCAGCTCCACGCCGGCCAATCCGGTCGGCTACTCCGAGTTCCTGGCCGACGTGGGCGCCGGCAAGGTCGCCTCGGTCGTCCAGCAGCAATCAACGCTGACCGTCAAGCGGACCGACGGCCAGGGGTACACGGTGACGGTCCCGTCGGTCCTGACCCAGGTCTATCCCAACGACATGGTCGCGGCGGCCAAGGCCGGCGGGATCACTCTCGACCCGAAGATCTTCTCGGCCAAGGAGGCGCCCGACACGTCCTGGCTGGGGATCCTGGTGACCGGTCTCCTGCCGCTCATCGTGATCGTCGGATTCATCCTGTTCATGATGCGCCAGGCCCAGGGCACGAATAACCAGGCGATGAGCTTCGGCAAGAGCCGGGCCCGGATGTTCCTCGGCAACAAGACCGTCGTGACGTTCAACGACGTAGCCGGTGTGGACGAGGCGAAGACCGAGCTCCAGGAGGTCGTCGAGTTCCTCAAGTACCCCGAGAAGTTCAACTCGCTGGGGGCGCGCATCCCGCGCGGCGTCCTCCTCGTGGGCCCTCCGGGCACGGGCAAGACGCTGATGGCCCGGGCGGTCGCCGGCGAGGCCGGAGTGCCGTTCTTCTCGATCTCGGGCTCGGAGTTCGTGGAGATGTTCGTCGGCGTCGGTGCGAGCCGGGTCCGCGACCTGTTCGACCAGGCCAAGCGGAACAGCCCATGCATCGTCTTCGTGGACGAGATCGACGCGGTCGGCCGCCAGCGCGGCGCCGGGCTCGGCGGCTCCCACGACGAGCGCGAGCAGACCCTCAACCAGATCCTCGTCGAGATGGACGGCTTCGACACGAACACGAACGTGATCGTCGTGGCCGCGACGAACCGGCCCGACGTGCTCGACCCGGCGCTCCTCCGCCCAGGCCGGTTCGACCGCCAGGTCATCCTCGACCGCCCGGACATGAAGGGACGGTCGGCGATCCTCAAGGTCCACACCAAGGGCAAGCCGCTCGACAAGTCGGTCGACATCGAGGGCGTGGCGAAGCAGTCGCCCGGGTTCTCCGGGGCGGACCTGGCGAACCTGGTCAACGAGGCGGCGATCCTGTCGGCTCGGCGGAACAAGAAGCTCATCGGGATGTCCGAGTTCCAGGAAGCGCTCGAGCGGATCGTCGCCGGTCCGGAGCGCCGCAGCCGGGTCATCTCGGACGCGGAGAAGCAGATCATCGCCTTCCACGAGGGCGGCCACGCCGTGGTCATGCGGGTCCTGCCCAAGTGCGACCCGGTCCAGAAGGTGACGATCATCAGCCGGGGCATGGCCCTCGGCTACACGATGGGCCTGCCGACCGAGGATCGCTACCTCAAGTCCCGGTCCGAGTTCGAGGACGAGATCGCCGGGATGCTCGGCGGGAACGCGTCCGAGCGGCTCATCTTCGGCGACGTCACCACGGGATCCTCGAACGACATCGAGAAGGCGACCGACCGGGCTCGCCGGATGGTCACCGAGTACGGGATGAGCGATCGGCTCGGCCCGCTTTCCTTCGGCAAGCGCGACGAGCTCGTCTTCCTCGGCCGCGAGATCGGCGAGCAGCGGAACTACTCCGACGAGGTCGCCAAGCAGATCGACGAGGAGGTCCGGGCGATCATCGACCGTGCCTACGAGCGGGCGATGGAGGTCCTGGTCACCCACCGCGCGAGGCTCGAGGCCCTGGCCGAGAAGCTCGTCGCGGAGGAGACCGTCGACGGGCCGGAGTTCGAGGCGCTCTTCAGCGACCTGCCGCCGAAGGAGAACGTCCACGGGCTGATGCCCGGGGTCGTCGCCCCGGGGACGTCCGGCACGCCGGCGCCGGTCCCGGCTCCGAACCCGGTCTGATCGCCGTCACGCCACCACGCACCGGACAGGCGGGCCTCGCGGCCCGCCTGTCTCGTTCCATGCACGGAGGACCCGATGACCGTCGACGCCCTTGAGGCCTACCTCGAGGCCGGCCGCACCCGCCGCCTGGCCGAGTACCTCGACTTCCTGCGGATCCCGAGCATCTCGACCGACCCGGCCTATGCGGCCGACTGCCGCCGGGCCGCCGACTGGCTCGTCGAGCGGCTCCGGGCGATGGGACTCGAGCACGTCGAGGCCTCCGAGACCGGCGGCCATCCGATCGTGTACGCCGACTGGCTCCACGCCGAGGGCGCTCCCACCGTGGTGGCCTACGGGCACTACGACGTCCAGCCGGTCGACCCGCTCGACGAATGGACCTCACCACCGTTCGAGCCGGTCGTGGTCGACGGGCGGGTCCTCGCCCGGGGGGCGAGCGACGATAAGTCGAACGTGACGATCATGCTCCAGGCCGTCGAGGCGCTCCTCGCCACGCGTGGCGCGCTGCCGGTCAACCTCCGCTTCGTCTTCGAGGGCGAGGAGGAGTCGTCGTCCCTCCATCTCGAGCCGTGGCTCCTGGCGAACCGGGCGCGCCTGGCCGGCGACGTGGCGATCGTCAGCGACGTCGGGTTCTTCGAGGGCAATCTGCCGGCGCTGACCGTGGGCCTGCGCGGCCTGATGTACGCCCAGATCGAGGTGACCGGTCCGTTCCAGGACCTCCACTCGGGTGCCTACGGCGGGACCGTCGCCAACCCGGCGAACGCGCTCGCCTCGATCATCGCCGCGCTCAGGGGTGCCGACGGGCGCATCCGGGTCCCCGGGTTCTACGACGATGTCGTCGCGCTCGACGACGAGGACCGGTCCAGCTACGCGGAGCTGCCGTTCGACGAGGAGACCTACCGGGCGAGCCTGGGCGTGCCCGAGCTCGTGGGCGAGGCGGGCTACACGACCCTCGAACGCAAGAGCGGCCGGCCGACCCTCGACGTCAACGGGATCTGGGGCGGCTACCAGGGCGAGGGCTCGAAGACGATCATCCCCGGCCGCGCGGCGGCCAAGGTCAGCTGCCGACTGGTGGCCGACCAGGATCCCCGCCGGATCTTCGAGCTCTTGCGAGCCTACGTCCTGGAGATCGCGCCACCCGGGGTGAGCGTCGAGGTCCGCGACCTCGGCGGTGGGTTCGGCAGTCGCACCTCGATCGACCACCCGGCGGTCCGGGCGGCCGCCCGGGCGCTCGAGGCGACCTTCGGCCGGCCGCCCCTGTACATCCGGGAGGGCGGCTCGATCCCGTTCGTGGCGACCTTCGAGCAGGCGCTCGGGCTGCCGGTCGTCCTCCTCGGCTTCTGCCCGCCGGACGGCAACTTCCACGCCCCCAACGAGTGGATGGACCTGGCCAACTTCGAGGGCGGGATCCGGGTGATGGCGCGCTACTTCGACGAGCTGGCCGCGCCCGAAGCCTGAGCGGGATGGCGCGGATCGGGCCGCCGCGTCGCCATCAGTACTATGTCGGAAATGTGAGGTTCGGGAGGGTGTCCGGCCCGGGGTCGGATGCTAGGATGCGGCCACACCCAGCACCGGGAGGATCACCGCTCGATGAGCACCGAGGCAGCCGACAAGACCGCGTCCAAGGGGACCTGGCGGCTCGATACCGCGACCGGCAGCATGGCGCCGCGTACGGCGCTCGACGTGCTCGTCGATCTCAACGACAAGGTTTCGAGCGGGTCCGTGGGGGACTACCAGCCGGTCCCGCTCGGGTTCACCCCGCTGGACAAGACGATGGGGACCGGTCTCCGTTCGGGTGAGCTCCTCCTCATCGGCGGCGCCCAGGGCACGGGCAAGACCACGATGGCCCTCCAGATGGCCCGCAACGTGGCCTCCGGCGGCCAGGCCAATGTCCTCTACATCTGCTTCGAGCACGAGGAGCAATACCTCCTCAACCGGCTCATCGCGATGGAGTCCGCGCTCGCCCACCTGCCCCACAAGACCGGGGCGATCAAGATCCAGGACGTCCGCAAGGAGATCCTCGGGTCGTGGGCGGCCGACGGCCAGGGGACCCAGCAGCTGGCCAACAACCCGCGCCTGCGCCCGTCGCTCGACCGGATCGCTCGCTACGGGCAGAACCTGTTCCTCGTCCGGGGGACCCAGACGGCCTTCACGATCGAGAACATCCGCAAGCTCGTCCAGCTCCACCGGGAGCTGTCCGGCGATCGGCGCCTCCTCGTGGTCGTCGACTACCTCCAGAAGGTGCCGGTCTATCCCGAGCCCCCGACCGAGACCGAGAAGGTCACCTTCGTGGTCAACGGCCTCAAGGACATCGCCCTGGCCGAGGATGTCCCGATGATCACGATCGTGGCGGCGGACAAGGAGGGCCTCAAGGCGGCCCGGCTGCGCAACCACCACCTGCGCGGCTCGTCGGCGATCAACTACGAGGCCGACATCATCATCATCCTCAACGAGAAGTACCAGATCGTCGCCAAGGTCAACATCGAGTTCAACCCCTACCAGGCGCAGCGCTTCCGCGACTGGATCGTCGTGACCGTCGAGAAGAACCGCGGCGGGCAGGACAACGTCGACATCGAGTTCGAGAAGCACTTCGAGTTCTCCTGCTTCGACCCGAACGGCCGGACGGTGCAGGAGAAGCTCATCGAAGAGCGTCTCTACAACGACTAGGCGTGGCGGCCGCGCCGGTGGGGCGTCTACCGTCTCTCTGAGCTAGAGGCGTTCAGCCGCCCGCCCGGTGCCGCTCGGCTCGGCGCTCTCCGGCGCCGCGGCCGAGCCGTCGAGGCCGAGACCGGCGCCGATGGCCAGGGCGACGATCGCAGAGCTCGCCAGACTCCGTCCCTCCTGGAGCCCGACCTCGAGCGCCTCGGGTCCGAGGCGACGCTCGATCTCGGCCAGGGTGTGCGCGCGCACGCGCGCCTCGACCGTGTCCCACTGCCCACCGATCGCCTCGAGCAGCCGATCGGCGTGTCCGAGGAGGAGCGCGCCCCGGTGCGGATCGCGGTCTGCGACGGCAACGGCCGCGAGCCCGACCAGATCGGTCGACTCGACCTCGACGAACCCGAGCCGAAGCGCCGATCGCAGGCTCGCGACGAGATCCTTCCGCGCGGCGCTCGGCCCGTCGCGCTCGAGCCTCGCAAAGGCGAGGTTCTCGAGGAAGAACGCCTCGCTCCGTCGATCGCCCCGCCGGCGGGCGAGATCGAGCGCCTCCTCGAAGAGCCCGGAGGCACGCCCGGGCTCGCTGACCTCCATGGCGGCGTAGCCGAGGTTGTTGAGGGCCATCGACAGGGCCCAGCCGTCACCGGATCGACGAGCGGACTCGGCGCTCGCCTCGGTGCAGCGCCGGAACTCGTCCTGGTCACCCTCGCCCGAAGCGATCACGCCCAGGACCCGAAGGGATCGAGCGATCCCACTCTCGTCGCCAGATCGCGTTCGGATGGCTAGACTCTCGCCGGCCTGACGTTTCGCCTGCTCGTAGTCCAGCTGCCGGAACGCGAGATGGGCGGACCCCTCGAGCACCTTGGCACGGAGCGAGTCGTCGTGGGGCCCCGGCTGCGCGAGGGCGTGGTCCAGCCAACGGCGACCCTCGGTCCAGTGGCCGTGGACCCACCAGAATGTGGCCGTGGCGCCGGCCACCCGGAGCGCGATGTCACCTCGGCCGACGGTAAGGGCGGCCCGGATCTCGTCGTGCTCCTCGGCGAACCTGGCCAGCCAGACTTCCTGCTCCGGGCCTTCGAGGCGGGGCTCGCCGCGTTCGACGAGTGCGGCGACCCACTCGGCGTGGTGCTGCCTCAGGGCGTCGGCCTCCGGGGAGGCCTCGAGCAGCGCCACGGCGAAGTCGCGGATCGTCTGGAGCATGTGATAGCGCCCGTCCGAGAAGAGCACCAGACTCTTCTCGACCAGCGACTGGAGCGGATCGAGGTCGGCATCGGCGACCGCCTCGGCGGTCTCAAGCCGGAACCCGCCGGCGAACACGGCCAGGCGCCAGAAGAGTGTTCGTTCAACTGGACCCAGGAGGTCGTACGACCACTCGATCGTCGCTCGAAGCGTTCGCTGCCGCGGGTCGCTGTCGCGCCTACCCTGGAGCAGGTCGAGACGCTCGCTGACACGCCCGAGGACCTGGGCGGGCGTCAGGGCCGTGGTCCGTGCGGCAGCGAGCTCGATCGCCAGGGGGAGGTCGTCGAGCCTGGCACACAGCGCAGCGATGTCGGAGCTGGGCTCGAGCCGGGACCGCTCACAGAACAGTGCGACGCTGTCGGCGGCGGCCAGCGGCGGGACCCGATAGCCGACCTCGCCGTCGACCCGAAGGACTTCGCGGCTGGTCACGATGAGGGTCAGGTTCGGACACGCCGACACGAGGTCGGCGAGATCGGGGGCAGCGTCGATCACCTGCTCGAGGTTGTCCAGGACGAGGACCATGTCCCGATCGCCGACGTGGTCCACCAGGCCGGTCTTGGCTCCGACGGTCCGGGCGATCGTCTCGATCACCACCGTCGGGTCACGGACCGAGGCCAGCCCGACCCAGAACACCCCGGCCCGCCGGCTCGGGACCAGCGAGGTCGCCAGTTCGATCGCCAGGCGGGTCTTCCCCGAACCGCCCGGTCCGGTCAGGGTCAGGATGCGTGCCCCCTCGGCCAGCCGGGCGCGGGCCTCGGCGAGCTCCCGGGCGCGACCGAGGAACGTGCTCGCCGGTCGCGGCAGGTTCGTGTTGGAGATCGTTCGCAGCGGCGGGAAGCTCCGATCCCCGAGCTGATAGAGGACGACCGGATCCGCGATGTCCTTGAGCCGGTGCGATCCGAGGTCCGTGAGCAAGGTCGTCGCGGCGACCGCCTTGGTCGACTGCGACACGACGACCTGGCCCCCATGGGCCGCTGAGGCGACCCGGGCCGCGACATGGACGACCTCGCCGACATACCCCTCGTCGGTGACGAGCGGGACGCCCGTGTGGAGACCGACGCGGACCAGGATCGGGCCACCGGCGAGACCCTCGGTCAGCGCGGCCGCGGCGGCGATGGCGTCCCCCGGGGCGGAGAAGACGACCAGGAACGCGTCGCCCTGGGTATCGACCTCGACGCCGCGGTGGGCCCGACAGGCGGCCCGCACGATCCGTCGGTGCTGGGTCAGCGCCTGGGCGTAGTCGTCGGGCCCGAGGTCGAGGAGGAGCCGCGTCGAACCCTCGATATCGCTGACGAGGAAGGTGACCGTACCGCTCGGCAGATCCGTCCGCACCGGCCGAGCATGACGGGTCATGGCCCTTCCGTGAAGACGCAGCACTGCCGGAGGCGGCGACCGCTCCGGCACGACGGACGCCGGATCGCCGAAGCGCTATCGTTCCGGGCATGCCCGAGCCGCTGCCCGCCTTCCCCGACGTCGTCGAGATCGTGGTCGAGATCCCGCGCGGCAGCCGGAACAAGTACGAGTTCGACGAGCGGGCCGGCGTGTTCCGGCTGGACCGCGTCCTGAGCTCGGCGGTCTTCTACAACTTCGACTACGGCTTCATCGAGGGGACCCGGGCCGACGACGGCGACCACACCGACGCCCTGCTGATCATCGACGAGCCGACCTTCACCGGCGTCCACGTCCACGCCCGGCCCGTCGGCGTCCTCGAGATGCGCGACGAGAAGGGGGCCGACTACAAGATCCTGTGCGTGGCCCTGGCCGACCCGAACCAGGCCCACATCGAGCGTCTCGACCAGATGCGCCCCCACCGGCTGGTCGAGATCGAGCACTTCTTCGAGACCTACAAGATGCTCGAGGACAAGACCGTCGAAGTGCTCGGCTGGCGGGAGCGGGACCGGGCGCTCGAGATCCTGCGGGCCGACCGCGCCGCCTGGGAGCGGGAGCGCGTCGACCCCCCGTCGCGGTGATCGGTCGACCCGGCGGCTCGCCGGAGCAGCGGGGCGGCCCGGCCGGACATCGCCATGGGTGACCCGTACGCCGGGATCCCCGGGCGAAGGATCTTCGTGGCCGTGCCCCTGTCCGACATCGCCCGGGAGCGGGTGGAGACGCTCGTGGCGGAAGTCCGGGCGGTCGCCGACCCGACCCGACGCGACGTCCGCTGGGTGCGCCTCGACGGGCTCCACGTGACCCTCCGGTTCATCGGTCCGACCCTCGACGATCGGCTGCCCGCCGCGGGGGCCGCGGTGGCCGCGACGGCGGCCTCCATCGTCCCGTTCGAGGCGCGGTTGCGCGGCGGCGGCGCCTTCCCGGGGATCGACCGTCCCCGCGCCCTGTGGCTCGGGATCGGCCCGGGGGACGTCGAGCTGGGGGCACTGACCGCGCGGCTGGGCGAGGAGCTGGCCCGACGAGGCTGGCCGTCCGACGACCGGCCGTTCCGTCCCCACCTCACCCTGGCCCGGTCGGACGGGATCGCCGCCGGGGCCGAGACCGCCCGCCGGCTCGTCGCGGCGGCGGCGGACCTGGACGTGACCTGGACGGTCGACCGGCTCATTCTCTTCGAGAGCGTCACCGGCGGGGGACCGGCGCGCTACCGTCCGCTCCACGAGGCGCCGTTCGACGGTTGAGCCCCGCAGGGGCCCGATCGGTCCTGCTACGATCGCCGGCGACCCGCCCTTCAGTGCCCGGAAGGAGCCCGAGATCGACGAGACCGCCGTGCCCGGCCTGCGAGCCGTCCTTGCGCTCGGCGTGGTGAACCTCGTGCTGGCGGTCGTCGGCATCGTCATCGCGGCGGGGGGTCCGCTGGTCCGCTGATCCGCTGATCGGGACGCGTCCCCAGGCTTCGGCCGGTCGCCTTGCGGGCTCCGCCCGCCCGGCGTACGCTTCGGGACCCGCCGATCCCGAGGCGGCCGGCCCCTGCGGGGCCTGACACCCACGACACCCCGACCTCGTCCTCGCGACGGGTCATTCGATCACGGAGGAGCACCGGAAGTGGCGGACACGAGCGCGAAGCGGACGAAGTTCATCCTCGACGAAGAGCGGATGCCGCGGAGCTGGTACAACATCGCGGCCGACCTGCCCGTCCCGCCGGCCCCCGTCCTCCACCCCGGCACCCTCCAGCCGATCGGCCCGGCCGATCTCGCGCCGCTCTTCCCGATGGCGCTCATCGGCCAGGAGGTCAGCACCGAGCGCGAGATCGAGATCCCCGAGCCGGTCCGCGACGCCTACCGGCTGTACCGCCCGAGCCCGCTCTACCGGGCCCACCGGCTCGAGGCCGCGCTCGATACGCCGGCCCACATCTACTACAAGTACGAGGGCGTGAGCCCGGCCGGCAGCCACAAGCCGAACACCGCGATCCCGCAGGCCTGGTACAACCTCCAGGAGGGTACGAAGCGGATCGCCACCGAGACCGGCGCCGGGCAGTGGGGGACCGCCCTCGCCTTCGCCGGGGCGCTCTTCGGGCTCGAGGTCAAGGTCTACATGGTCCGGGCGAGCTACGACCAGAAGCCGTACCGGCGGATGCTCATGGAGACGTACGGCGCGGAGGTCGTGGCCAGCCCGTCGCTGACCACGAACTACGGCCGCCAGGTCCTCGGCGAGACGCCGGACAGCCCGGGCTCGCTGGGCATGGCGATCAGCGAGGCGGTCGAGGACGCGGCCACCCGCGACGACACGAAGTACTCCCTCGGCTCGGTGCTCAACCACGTCCTCCTCCACCAGACGGTGATCGGCCAGGAGACGATCCTCCAGATGGAGATGGCCGGCGAGGAGCCCGACGTGATCATCGGCTGCGCCGGCGGCGGCTCGAACTTCGCCGGGATCTCCTTCCCGTGGCTGGGCCTGAACTTCCGGGAGGGCCGGAGCTATCGGGTCATCGCGGTCGAGCCCGAGGCCGCGCCCAGCCTGACCCGGGGGATCTACGCGTACGACTTCGGCGACACGGCCCAGATGGCCCCGGTGGTCAAGATGCACACCCTGGGCCACGACTTCATCCCGGAGCCGATCCATGCCGGCGGGCTGCGCTACCACGGCATGTCGCCCCTCGTGTCGCTGCTCAAGGAGCACGGCTACATCGAGGCGAAGAGCGTCCACCAGCGGGCGAGCTTCGAGTCGGGGGTGGCCTTCGTCCGGTCGGAGGGGATCCTGCCGGCGCCGGAGCCGACCCACGCGATCCACGAGGCGATCCAGCAGGCGCTCGAGGCGAAGGCGGCCGGCGAGCCCCGGGTCATCCTGTTCAACCTGTGCGGCCACGGCCACTTCGACCTGACCGCCTACCAGCGCTACCTGAGCGGTCAGCTCGAGGACTATGAATACCCGGCCGAGAAGGTCCAGGAGGCGCTCGCGGCGCTGCCGCGGGTCTGATCGCGGTGGCTCGCCCTCGATCCGTCTCCGGGCGCGCCACGGCTCCGTCCGCACGCCGGTCGGCGTAGCATCGACGCATGCCCAGGCTCGCCTGTCAGTCCTGCGGTCGGCAGATCTACACGGTCGCGCCGCTCGAGTCGCTGTTCGCCGAGGAGCGGCGCTGCCCGCGTTGCGGCGCATTCCTCCAGACGGAGCGCCGGGACTTCGAGCGTCGCTCGCGCCTTCGGCGGCTGAACCCCTCGGACGACCCGGGACCGCCTGACGGGATCGAGCGCCGGGGTGCCGAGCGCCGCCAGGCCCAGCGTCGCGGGTCGAGCTCCCGCGGGCATCCGCGGGAGGGCGACGGTCCAGGCTGGATCGACTGACCGCTCCCGTGCGGATCGCGATCGTCGGTTTCGGGCTCATCGGCGGATCGGTCGCCCGCGCGCTCAGGCGGCTCGATGTCCCACCCGCAGCGGGACCGGCGTTCGAGATCGCAGCTTGGGGCCGATCTGGGGCCGGCCCCCTCGCAGCCCTGGCCGAGGGTGTCGTCGACCGCGCGCCGACGACCCTCGCGGCGACCCTCGAGGATGCCGAGCTGGTCGTCCTGGCCGCCCCGCCGCTGGCCTGCCTGGAGCTGCTCGACGAGCTGGCCGGCCCGCTCCGCCGGTCCCTCGCTCCGGGTGCCACGCTGACCGACGTGGCCAGCACGAAGACGGCGATCGTCGCCCGGGCCGACGGCCATCGCCTCGCCTTCGTCGGCGGCCATCCGATGGCCGGGAGCGAGCGGACGGGCTACCCGGCGGCCAGCGCCGCGCTGTTCGACGACCGGCCGTGGGTCGTCTGCCCCGGCGCCGCGGCGGAGGCGGCCGACCTCGAGCGCGTCGTCCGTCTCGCGAAGGCCTGCGGGGCCCGGCCGGTCACCCTCGACCCGGCGGTCCACGACCGGGCCGCGGCCGCCATCAGTCATGTCCCCCTCGTCGTCTCGACGATCCTCGTCGAGGCGATGACCGGCGGGACGGCCTGGCCGGTCGCCGCGGGCCTGGCGGCCGGCGGGTGGCGCGACATGAGTCGCCTCGCGGCCGGCGACGAGGCCATGAGCGCCGGGATCGCGGCCACGAACGCCGGCCCGATCGCGGCCGGTCTTCGCGAGGTTCGGGCCGTCCTCGATCGCTGGATCGTCGAGCTCGATCGGCCGGACCCCGACGCGGAGGCCATGCGCGCGTGGTTCGAGGCGGCCCGAGAGCGGCTCGAGACGTCGTGACCGAGCTCGTCTACGTCGTGCCCCGGTCGATGGTCATCACCGGCGAGGGCTGGCTGGGGATCCGGACCGATGGCGCGGATGCGCTCCTGGGCGCCATCGCGAAGACCGGGACCTTCGCTCCGCGAGCGGCGATGGAGCTCGACCCCGCGTTCAAGCAGATCATCCCGTACCTCGTCCTGCGTGACGGGGAGCGCTGGTTCCTGATGCGTCGGACGCGAGCCGGCGGCGACGCCCGTCTCCACGACCGGTGGTCGATCGGCGTCGGCGGGCACCTCAACCCGGGCGACGCCGGCCTCGCCGGCGGTCTCGCCCGGGAGTGGCGGGAGGAGCTCGTGGCCGGGTTCGATCCGGACCCCCGCCTCGTCGGGCTGCTCAACGACGACACGACCGACGTCGGCCGGGTCCATCTCGGGGTGGTCTATCTGGCCGACGCGGCCGGACGGCCCGTCGCCGTCCGGGAGACCGACAAGCTGACCGGCGCGTTCGAGGATCGCGCGGCCGTGCGGGCCGTCGTGGAGGATCTCGAGTCCTGGAGCCGGATCGCGTTCGAGCACCTCGACGCCGGCGTGGACGGCCGCTGAGCTCTGTCGGGGCGATGCCGGGGCGTCGTGGCGGGCCGAGCTCGACCGGTACCACGGTCCCATGTCCGGGCCGTACGAGCCTGTGCCTATAATCGGGTGACAGGGCCCGGCATCCTGGCCCGGGGACGCGACAGGGGAGTGCATGGCGGCCAAGATCCTCATCGTCGACGATGACCCGAACGTCCAGCGCGTCCTGACCTACACCCTCAAACAGGAGGGTTACGAGGTCCTCGTCGCGGCCGACGGTGCGGAGGGGTTCAAGGTCTGGAGCACCCAGGAGCCGGCGCTCATCCTGCTCGACGTCATGCTGCCCAAGCTCGACGGCTACCAGGTCGCGGCGAAGATCCGGGCCGAGGAGGGCACGAACGGCCACGTGCCGATCATCATGCTCACCGCCGAGCGTGAGATCGAGCAGCGCGTCCGCGGTCTGCGGGCGGGTGCCGACGACTACCTGATCAAGCCCTTCCACCAGGCCGAGCTCCTCGCCCGGATGAAGAGCCTGCTCGCCCGGTTCGCCCCGGCCGAGCAGCTCGGCGGTCGGCCGCCGCTCGGCCGCGTGGCGGCGTTCTACGGCGCGAAGGGCGGCGTCGGCACGACGACGATCGCGATCAACACCGCGATCGCGCTCCATCGTGAGCTCGGTCGGAAGGTGGTCCTCGTCGACGGCAACCTCCAGTTCGGCGACCACCGCGTCTTCCTCGACCTCGGCCTCGACCGCAAGAGCATCCTCGATGTCGCCACGGCGCCCTCGATCGACGTCGACCTCATCCGGTCGGTCGTGGTCCGGCACGACTCCGGGGTGGACCTCCTCCTCGCCCCGCCGTCGCCGGAGACGGCCGAGCTCGTAACCGAGGCCCAGGTCCCGACGATCCTGGAGCACCTCCGCACGCTCTACGACTACGTGATCATCGACATCGACAAGCGACTCGACGAGATCAACCTGAAGATCCTCGACGAGGCCGACTCGTTCTTCGTGGTGATGACCGCGGACCTCTCGTGCCTCAAGAACGTGCGCCTGGTCCTCGAGACGGTGAACCACCTCGGAGTCGAGGGCGACAAGGTCCGGCTCGTCCTCAACCGCTCGAACGCGTTCACCGGCATCAACGTGAAGAACGCCGAGAGTGCCCTGAAGCGGACGATCGACCATCAGATCATCAACGAGTACCGCGGCGCGATCAGCGCACTGAACAGCGGTGCGCCGTTCATGTTCGGCAAGGCGGATACGCCGCTCGGCCGCTCGGTCCTCGAGTTCGCCCGGGGGATCGACAAGCCGGTGGGGACCACCCTCGCCCAGTTGCCCGCTCCGGTGCGCTGATCCAGCGCTGAGCCGCGGGTCGTCCCGCGGTCGGTTCCCGGGTGGGTCCCGCGCATCCCCCGGTGAGGTGCCGTCGAGTCCCCGGTGAGTCGGGCCGGCTACAGTCCCGCCGTGCTTGCCACCGTCCTCGCCGCGACGCTCCATGGGATCGAGGGCCGGGTCATCCGGGTCGAGGTCGACGTGGCACCGGGGTTGCCCGGGTTCACGATCGTAGGCCTTCCCGATGCCGCGCTCCAGGAGGCGCGCGAACGGGTCCGCGGGGCGATCCGCAACAGCGGCCTCGCCTTCCCGCCCCGGCGGATCACCGTGAACCTCGCCCCGGCCGACTTGCGCAAGGCGGGCGCCGGGCTGGACCTCGCGATCGCAGTCGGGATCCTCCTCGGGTCAGAGCAGGTCCGGGCCGCGGGGCGATGGGCCTTCATCGGGGAGCTCTCGCTCGGCGGGGAACTCCGGCCGGTGCCGGGGATCCTGCCGATGGTCGCCGGGCTGGAGCGACTCGGGGCGCGCCGGATCGTCGTCCCGTCCGAGGCCGTGGCCGAGGCCCGACTCGTACCGGACTCGGACCCGCGACCCGCCGGGAGTCTGATCGAGGCGATCGAAGCCGTCCGTCCGTACGGTCGCCGGCGGTCCGGGCGGGCCGTGCCGGCCCCGACCAGGATCGAGCTGGCGGCGGAGGTCCCGGGCCTGGGGTCCGGCGGAGCACGGGGGCCCGCCACCGACGCGGGGGCCGGGGCTCGCCCGCCGTCCGTGGGACCGGTCCGGGACCTCGACGAGGTCCGGGGCCAGCTCGTCGGACGACGGGCGCTCGAGATCGCCCTGGCCGGCGGCCACGGGATCGTGCTCGCCGGTCCACCGGGCTCGGGCAAGACCCTTCTCGCCCGGACGATCCCCGGGCTCCTCCCGCCGCTGACCGATGCCGAGGCCCGGGTCGCATCGGCGATCGCTTCGGCGGCCGGCGACGGGCCGCTGACGGACCTGGTCAGGACCCGTCCATTCCGGAGTCCCCACCACACGGTCAGCTATGCCGGCATGATCGGCGGCGGTCCGCGCCTGACGCCCGGCGAGGTGACCCGGGCCGACGGCGGGGTGCTCTTCCTCGATGAGCTGCCGGAGTTCTCGCGGGACGTTCTCGAAGCGCTTCGGGGACCCCTGGAGGACGGTCGGGTCTCGATCGTCCGGGTGGGAGGCTCCGTCGTCCTGCCGGCGCGCTTCCAGCTCGTCGCGGCGATGAACCCGTGTCCGTGCGGTGGGGCCGCGGGTCCCGACGGCGGGTGCGCCTGCCCGCCCGGCGTCCCCGAGCGCTACGCGGGGAGGATCTCGGGGCCGCTCCGCGACCGGGTCGACCTCTGGGCCGAGATGCCCCACGTGCCTCCTGGCGCGCTCATCGCCCGATCGGGCTCGGAATCGAGTGCGGTGGTGGCCGATCGGATCGCGGCGGCGCGCGCCGTGGCCCTGGTCCGTGGCAGGGCACCGAACGCGCGTCTTGCCGGCGCCGCGCTGCGCTTCGCCTGTCGTCTCGGACCGGTCGAGGAGCGTCATGCCACGGCGATCGCGGCCGCCGCCGGCTTCTCCGCGCGCGGGGTGGAGCGATCGCTCCGGGTCGCCCGGACGATCGCCGACCTCGCGTCCGCCGAGCGGGTCCGGAGCGAGCACCTCGAGGAGGCCGCCCGGTTCCGGATGCCCGGTCCGACCGTCGGTCGGCGTCTGGCGAGCTGAGGCGGATGATCTCGGAACGGGACGCCTGGGCGGTCATGGCGTCGGTTCCCGGCCTCGGTCCGGGGACCTTCGGACGGCTTCTCCGCGAGCACGGCAGCCCGCTGCGGGTCCTCGAGCTCGCCCGGAGCGAGGCCGGACGTCGGGTCATCCGCGACGCACCGCCCGTCGCCGGGGCGGATGGGCGACGCGCGCCCAGGCTCCGACCGGCGCTCGTGGACGGCCTCGCCGCGGCCGCTGGCGACCCGGAGGCGGTCGTCGGACGCCTCCGGGCCGAGGGACTCGGGATCGTCACCCTCGACGACGACGGCTACCCGGCGCGGCTGCGGGCGCTCGAGGAGCCGCCGCCGGTGCTCTTCGTCCGCGGTTCCGTCGAGACGCTCGTCGCCCGTCACGCGGTCGCGGTCGTCGGCACGCGGCGACCCACCGAGGCGGGACGCCGGGTCGCCGCGAGGATCGCCGACGCGATCGCCCGGGTGGACGCGGTCGTCGTCTCCGGGCTCGCCGTCGGCATCGACGGAGCCGCGCACGCCGCGGTGGTGGCGACGGGGCGACCCACGGTCGCCGTCCTCGGATCGGGTCATCGGCGGCTCTTCCCGCGGGCCCATCGCGGCCTCGCCGAGGCGATCGTCGCCGGCGGGGGCGCCGTCGTGTCGGAGCTGTCGCCGGACGTCGAGGCGACCCGGGGCACGTTCCCCCGGCGCAACCGGGTGATCAGTGGCCTGGCCGAGGCGACCGTGGTCGTCGAGGCGGCCGAGGGGAGCGGCGCCCTCATCACCGCGAGGTGGGCCCTGGAGCAGGGCCGAGGCTGCTTCGTCGTCCCAGGGCCGATCGACGCTCCGGCATCGGCGGGCTGCAACGGCTTCCTGCGCGAGTTCCCGGGTCTCGCCCGGATCGTGACCGGCATCCCCGAGCTCATCGACGATCTCGGGGTCGTGGAGGACGGGTCGCCCGGCGGGTTCGGATCCGTCTCGATGTCGGCCCTCGTCGCGACGCTCGGTCCGACCGCGGGCCGGGTCGCCCGGGCGCTGGTCGAGGGCGCCACGACCGTCGACGACCTCGCCACCCGGACGGATCTCACCGTCGCGACCGTCCTCGGAGCGCTCACCGTCCTCGAGATGGGCGGCCTGGTGGCCGGGGCATACGGCCGCTATCGACCGACCGGCACCCTCGCGGCCGGGGCACCCGGTTTGCCCTGACCGGCGACCCGGTGCTACCCTTCACGGGATCGCCCCGACGTCCAGGGCGCTCAGACAGCCGCACGAAGCCGCTGACCCCAGGCAACGAGCCAGGAGACTGTCTATTGCGAAAGTTCGCCGCCGCGGCCCTGGCCGTCCCCGTTCTGGCGCTCCTCTACGTACCCGTGCTCAGCCGGCGACTCCTTGCCGGACGCGCGGGTATCGGTGTCGGGATCGCGGCGATCGTGGGCATCCTGGCCGTCGGTCTGGCGATGCCCGGCGCGACGCAGGCGCGTCCGCCGGTCGCAGTGACCCAGCTCGCGCCGGGATCGCTCGCCGGGAGGATCGAGGCCGACCACGGCCTGCGCGCGCCGATCAGGCTCGGGTTCAGCGAGGCGATGGACCCCACGAGCGTCGGTGACGCACTCTCGGTCAGCCCATCCAGCCCCGTCGACACCGCCTGGGATGCGACGGGTCGCCAGCTGACGGTCACGCCGCGAAACGGCTGGAAGCCCGCGACGTACTACACGATCACCATCGCCGCCACCGCCCTCGATCGGACCGGTCGGCGGCTGGCCAGCCCCGCCCGGGCGGTCTTCACGACCCGCGGCCCGATCGGTGCCCGGATCACCGCCACCGACACCCTGGACACCGGTCGGTCGGCCACCTCGGCCACCTTCGTCGTCACCTACGACGGACCGGTCGACGTCGCGGCGGTCAAGGCGGCCTTCCGGGTCGAGCCCAGCGTGGAGGGCACGTTCTCGGTCGCGTCGACCGCGGCCGGCGGATCCGCGATCACGTTCACACCGTCGGAGTCGCTCGACTCCGACACGGGGTACACCGTCTCGGTCGCCGGGCCGGTGGCCGATGCCGACGGCGTCTCGACCGAGACCCCCTCGGCGCTGACGATCCAGACCACGAAGGCGCCCGGGGTCGTCCGCTTCCGGCCGTCGGACGGCACCAAGGCCGTCGCCCGCGGCGCCGCGTTGTCGGTTCGCTTCACCGCCCGGATGGACCGCAAGGCAACGGCCTCGGCGTTCAGCGCCCGGGTCGGCACGACCCGGCTCAAGGGGTCGATCACCTGGGCCGAGCGGGACACCGTCCTCGTCTTCCAGCCGAGCGCGGCCCTCGGGTACGGCGCGAAGGTGGTGATCGAGGTCGCCGGAAGCGCGGTCGATCGGCTGGGCACCCCGATCGGGCGCACCCGCAGCGCGACGTTCGTCACGGAGGCGAAGCCGGTCGCCCGGGCGGCGACCGTCGCCACGAAGCGGAAGGCGACGACGCACCGCGCCAGCGGGGCCACGGTCCACATCAAGACCGGCGGCGGCAGCGTCGGGGCCGGATCGTGGCACGCGGTCGAGACCTACTACCTGCGGCTCATGAACTGCACCCGGGGCGGTGGCTGGGTGACTTCCGGCGGCGACTGCAGCAGCCCGGGCGGCAGCGGCATCGCGCCGCTCATCCTCAACGCGGGGATCAGCGACCGGGTCTCCCGGCCCTACGCCCGCTTCCTCGTCTCGACCGGCATCTGCGACCATTTCGCCAAGGGGACGCCCGGCGACCGGCTCCACGCGGCAGGCTACGCCGGTGATTACCGCGAGAACATCGGCTGCCGTACCGCGAGCAACCCCTACGCGTCGGTCCTCGGGACCCACCTCTACTTCCAGTCCGAGAAGCCCTGCGGCGGGTACTGCCACTACGCCAACATCATGTCGACGAAGATGAAGTACGTCGGGATCGGCATCTGGGTCTCTGGGAGCACCGTCCGGTTGGTGGTGGACTTCTGGGAGGGTTGACCGCGCGGCCGGCGAGCCGCAGCCTCACTCCCGACCGATGATCCGCAACGCCGTCCTCCACATCAACAACGAACAGCCGCTGCTGGCGGACCTGTTCTCCGTGCCCGCGGCCAGCGACGTCGCGGTCCTGTGCACGAACCTCCGGATGCTCAACGGGAAGCGTCCGGTCTTCGCCGATGACAGCGCGTCGGTCTTCCTGTTCCCCCTCGTCCACCTTCGCTTCATCGAGATGCTGCCCGGGACCGTCGACGAGGAGGGCGGCCTGCCCGATGCCGGGGTGATCGAGGTGACGGAGGCTCCCGAGCCCGACCTCGAGCTGGAGATCGACGAGGAGCTCCTGCGACGGGTCCGGGACGCCTGAGCGTCCGTCCTCCGGTTCGGCGCGCCGACGGCCGATGACCGACCGTCGAAGGGCCGGTGCTAGACTCCCCGACGACATGCGGACCGACCTCGTGATCGTCGAGTCGCCGGCGAAGGCGAAGACGATCGAACGCTATCTCGGGCCCGGGTATACCGTGCTCGCCTCGTACGGACACGTCCGGGACCTGCCCGAGAACCCGGGCAAGGGCAAGCTCGGGGTGGACGTCGACCACGACTTCGCCCCCACCTATGAGATCTCGCCGGATCGCAAGCGCCAGCTCGCGGCGATCGAGCGGGCCGCGAAGTCGGCCGATCGGGTCTACCTGGCCACCGACCTCGACCGTGAGGGTGAGGCGATCGCCTGGCACGTCTCGGAGGCCGTCGGCCTGTCGCCCGCCCGGACCTCCCGGGTGACCTTCAGCGAGATCACCGAGCCGGCCATCCGCGAGGCGTTCGCCCATCCGAGGGCGATCGACCAGGACCTCGTCGACGCCCAGCAGACCCGCCGGATCGTGGACCGGATGGTCGGCTACACGCTCAGCCCGCTCATCTCCCGGAAGGTGCGCTCGGGGCTGTCGGCCGGCCGCGTCCAATCGGTGGCGGTGCGCCTGGTGGTCGACCGCGAGCGCGAGATCCGGGCCTTCAACGCGGTCGAGTACTGGACGATCGAGGCGCTTCTGGTGGCGCCGCGTGGCGGAGACTTCAGCGCCGAGCTCGTCCGGATCGACGGGCAGAAGCCGGTCATCGGCGACACGGAGACCGCCGAGCGTCACGTCGCCGCGATCCGGGCCGGTCGACCGGTCGTCGAGTCGATCGGCGTGAAGCGCTCGAAGCGCAGCCCGGCGCCGCCGTTCACCACCTCGACGCTCCAGCAGGAGGCCAGCCGGAAGCTGGGGTTCAGCCCGAAGCGGACGATGTCGGTCGCCCAGCGGCTCTACGAGGGCGTCGAGACGCCCGAGGGCCAGGTCGGGCTCATCACCTACATGCGGACCGACTCGGTCGCGCTCGCCGGGCAGGCCATGGGCGAGGCGCGCGAGGTCATCGGCGAGCGGTACGGTCTGGACTACACGATGCCCAAGGGCCGGCCGTTCAGGACGAAGTCGAAGAACGCCCAGGAGGCCCACGAGGCGATCCGGCCGACGTCCTTCCGGCGCGACCCGGAGGCGCTCTCGCGGACCCTCGGTCGTGACGAGGCACGCCTGTACCGCCTCATCTGGCAGCGGGCCCTGGCCAGCCAGATGAAGGAGAAGGAGCTCGAGACCACCACCGCGGAGCTCGCGACCGGGACATACGGCCTGCGGGCGAGCGCCTCGCGCACGGTCTTCGATGGCTTCAGCCGGGTCTACACCGAGGGCCAGGACGACACGACCGAAGAAGCCGAGCGGGCGCTCCCGCCCCTGGTCGAGGGCGATGTGACCCGGGTGGCCGACGTCCTCCCCGTCCAGCACTTCACCGAGCCGCCGCCGCGATACACGGAGGCGAGCCTGATCAAGGCGCTCGAGGAGCTCGGGATCGGCCGCCCGTCGACCTACGCCGCGACGATCTCGACGATCGTCGACCGCGGCTACGTCGTGGTCCGGGAGCGTCGCCTCCATCCCGAGGAGGTCGCCGAGATCGTGACCGACCTCCTCGTCGAGCACTTCGGGCGCTACGTGGACCTCCAGTTCACGGCCCGGATGGAGGAGGAGCTCGACGAGATCGCCCGCGGCGAACGGGCCTGGGTGCCCCTCCTCAGGGAGTTCTACGGACCGCTCAAGGAGCTGGTCGACGAGAAGCGCTCGGTCCTCCGTCGCAAGGACTTCACGACCGAGGCGTCCGACGAGGTCTGTTCCGAAGGCCATCCGATGGTCGTTCGCCTCGGCCGGAACGGGAAGTTCCTCGCCTGCTCGCTCTATCCCGAGCACAAGGAGTCGCGGCCCCTGCCCGGGTCCGAGGAGGACCTGCCGGCGTTGCCCGGGGTCGGTGAGCCGTGCCCGAAGTGCGGCGAGACCGACGGCGGCGTCCTCGCCGCCAAACGTGGTCGGTTCGGACCGTTCGTCGGCTGCGCCCGCTACCCGGACTGCGACTACATCAAGAAGGACGGCCCGCCGCCGCCCGAGCCGCTGGCGTTCGAGGTCGCCTGTCCGAAGTGCGGCGAAGGTCGGCTCACGGCCCGCCGCGCCCGTCGGACCGGCTCGGTCTTCTGGGGCTGCTCGCGTTATCCGAAGTGCGACTTCACGACCTCCCACGAGCCGCTCGGTGCGGTCCACGAGAGCGACGCCGGTCCCGTCGGCCGGAAGGGCGACACCGCCGCGATGTGCCTCCTGTGCGGGTCGACGATGGATGCCCCGGCCGCCGAGATCGTCCCGGGATCGCGGGTCGCCGGTGGACCGCCGGATCCGACCGCGCTCGCCCGTCCCGGCCGCGGCGGTGCCCGCGGGACCTCCCGCGGCCGACCGCGGGGGAGTGGGGGACCAGCGGCGCGTGGGGGCCGGACGACCCGGCGCGCTCGCGGTACCGAGCCGACCGCCGGGGCGTGACCGGCCGCGACGTCCTCGACCGGTACCTGCGGGGCCTGACCGCCCGCGACGCCTCGGATCACACTCGGCGGGCCTATGCGACGGCGGTCGGAGCCTATCTCGACTGGCTGGATGAGCGCGAGATCGACTGGCGCCGCCCGAGCCGGCGCGAGCTGCGAGCCTACCTCGCCGACCTGGCCGAGGGTCACGCCCGGACATCGGTCGCCCAGCGCCTGGCCGCGATCCGCTCGTTCTATCGCTACGCGGTCCGTGAGGAGCTGTGCGCCGGCGACCCCTGGGGAGCGGTCTCGACGCCGCGTCAGCCCAAGCGCCTCCCGCACGTCCTCGAGATCGGCGAGGTGGAGGCGCTCCTGGACGCGGTCGAGGCCCACGAGATCGTCGCCGCGCCATCGGGTCGAGGTCGCGCCGCCGCCCTCGCCGCCGCGCTCGCCCTCCGGGACCGGGCGATCGTCGAGACCGCCTACGCCGCCGGCCTCCGGATCAGCGAGCTGGCCGGCGCGACGGTGGGATCGCTCGACCTGGGTCGGGGCGAGATCCGGGTGATGGGCAAGGGCCGCAAGGAGCGGATCGGGCTGCTTGGCCGACCGGCCCGCGAGGCCCTCGCCGCGTATCTCGCCGACGGCCGACCGGTCCTCGTCGCCCGGGCGACGGTTCGCGCCGGCGACGGGCCGATCCCGGCCGAGATCTTCCTCAACCGTCTCGGCGGGCCGCTCGGCGTCCGGGGTCTGCGCTTCCGCCTGGACGGTCTGCGCGCCACGGCCGGCCTGCCGCTGGGCGTCTCGCCCCACACGCTCCGCCACAGCTTCGCGACCCATCTCCTCGACGGCGGGGCGGACCTGCGGGTCGTCCAGGAGCTGCTCGGCCACGAGAGCCTCGCGACCACCCAGGTCTACACCCACGTCTCGCCGGCACGGCTCCGGGCGGCCTACCAGGAAGCCCACCCGCGCGCCCGCAGCACGAGCGGCCGACCGTGACGAGCGGTCGAGGGCTGGCCCGGGCCGGGCTGATCGTCACCGCCGCCTTCCTCGTCTCGCGACTCCTCGGCTGGGTCCGACTGGTGGTCATCGGGACGACCTTCGGGGTCAACGGCGAGACGGACACGTTCTTCGCCGCATTCCGGATCCCGGACCTCATCTTCCAGCTCGTCGCCGCCGGTGCCCTCTCCTCGGCGCTCATCCCGATCGTGTCGGGACTCCTGGCGACCGGCGAGGAGTCGCGCGCCTGGCGGGTCGCCTCGACCGTGGCCGACGTCATGATGGCCGTGCTGCTCGTCCTCGCCCTGGTCGTCCTCGTCCTGGCACCTGCGATCGTGCCGGCCGTCACCCCGGGGTTCACCGACGCCCAGCAGGCCCAGACGATCGAGCTCACCCGGATCATGCTGGCCAGCCCGATCCTGCTCGCCCTCGGATCGCTGGCGACGAGCCTGCTCAACTCGAAGAACCGGTTCTCGGCATCGGCCATGGCCCCGATCGTCTACAACCTGGCGATCATCGGCGGCGCGCTCATCCTGGGGCCGGTCTACGGGGTGTACGGCCTGGCCATCGGGGTCGTGGCCGGTTCCGCCTGCCATCTCGGGGTCCAGGTCCTGCCGCTCCGGGCCACGGGCTATCGCTGGTCGCGCCACATCGAGCTGGCGGACCCGGCCGCGCGCCAGTCGCTCCTGCTCCTGGTCCCACGCGCGATCGGGCTCGGGGCCAGCCAGCTGACGTTCCTCGTGGCGACATCGCTGGCGACGACGATCGCCGTCGGTGCCGTGAGCGCCTTCTCGATCGCGTTCTCGGTCTTCCAGATCCCGATCGGGGTGATCGGCATCCCGATCGGCGTGGTCATGCTGCCGTCGCTCTCGCGCGACCTCGCCCGTGGCGAGGTCGCCAGCTACGTGAGCCTCGTGAGTCGGGCGCTCCGGCTTATCCTCTGGGTCATGCTCCCGCTGGCCGGGCTCACGATCGTCCTGCGCTCCGACGTCGTGACCCTCCTGTTCGGCTACGGCAAGTTCGACCAGCGGGGTGTCGACCTGACGGCCACGGTGCTGCTGTTCCTCGCCTTCGCACTCGCTTCGGAGTCCCTCATCGCGGTCCTCGCCCGGGCGTTCTATGCCAGCAAGGACACCCTCGTCCCGGTCCTGGCGGCGGTCCTGGCCGTGACGATCAACGTGACCCTGGCGTTCATCCTGGTCGGCCCGATGGGTCTCGCCGGGATCGGCCTGGCGATCGCGGTCGGCTCCTGGGCGGAGGTCCTCGTCCTGCTCGCGGTCCTCGGGCACCGGTTCGGTGCCTTCGATGCCGCCGGCGTTCTTCGATCCGGCCTCCTGCCGCTCGTCGGCGCGGGGATCGCGACCGCCATCGCCTGGGTCGTCATGACCGGGTTCGGGCGCGCGGTCGGGTCGCAGCCCGCCCGCCCGGTCCTCCTCGTGGAGATCGCCCTGGCGTCCGGGCTGGCCGGGCTCGCCTATCTCGGCCTGAGCCGGGCGTTCCGGCTCGCCGAGCTGGCCACGATGCTTCGGCTCGTCGCGCAGGCGCTCGGCCGTCAGGCGGCGTCATGACGATCGACGAGACGGTGACCGCCGACGGCGTCTGGGACGCGTTCGTCGCCGACCACCCGCTCGCGACGTATCTCCAGACGGCCGGCTGGGCACGGGTGAAGGCCGCCAACGGCTGGACGAGCCGACTCGTCGAGGTCGGGCACGGGGGCGGTGAGCGGGTCGGGGCCCGGATCCTCCTGCGCCGCCCCAGGGGCGTGCCCTGGACCTTCGCCTACGCCCCCCGCGGTCCGCTGGCCAGCCGCTGGGACCGCGAAACCCTGGCCGGCCTCGGGGAGGCCCTGCGGACCGCCGGGTCGGGGCGGGACGGCGTCCTGGCCGGGGTGGCCCACGTCCGGATCGACCCGGAGATCGAGCCGGGTGGGCCGATCGATCCCGACGGGGCCAGCGGCGAGATCCTCCGGAGCCTGGGCTGGCGGCCCGCCCCGGAGGTCCAGCCCAGCGTCACGAGGGTCGTCGACCTGCGGGCCGAGGAGGCCGCCCTGTGGTCCGACCTGCGCAAGAAGTGGCGCCAGTACGTCAACCGTGCCCGGACCGTCGGGGTGACGGTCACCGAGGTCGACGCCGATGCGGATCCCACGGCCTTCCCGACGTTCCACCGGGTCATGACCGAGACCTCCCGGCGGACCGGGACGCCGATCCGGACCGAGGCCGCCTACCGCGACATCTGGGACGCCTTCCGCCCGGACGGCGTCCGCCTCCTGTTCGCCCGGGACGCCGGGGGCGCCGTCCAGGCCGTCCTCCTCCTCGTCCGTTGCGGGACGCGGGTCGTGGAACCGTATGGCGGGATGACCGCGGCGGGGGCGGCGGACCGGGCGAACTACCTCCTGAAGTGGGAGGCGATCCGTCGCTCGCGGGACGAGGGTGCGACCTCCTACGACCTGTGGGGCCTGGTCCATCCCGGGATCCGTCAGTTCAAGGAGGGCTTCGGCGGTCGCGAGGTGCGGCTCATCGGGGCGTGGGATCTGCCCCTGAGCCGGCTCGGGTCGGGTCTCTACCGGCTCGCGGAGACGCGACGCCGCCCGCCGAAGGCACCGGTCCCGGCCCGACCGGGCGGCGAGGCCGGGGACGAGGCGCCGTGACGATCCACGAGGCTGTCCCCGACGAGCTGCGCGACTGGGACGAGCGGACCGTCGAGGTCCCGGGCGGCAACGTCTACCAGTCCCGGGCCTGGGGCGAGCAGCGTGCCCGGATCGGCTGGCGGCCGCGTTACCTCGTCTTCGACGACGGGTACCGTCTCCTCTCGCTCGAGCGGCCGTGGCGGCTGATCGGCGGGGCGGGAGCCTACCTCTCGCGGGGTCCCGTCGCCGCCGGCGAGCCTGTCGAGCGGACCGCCGATCGGTTGATCGCAGCAGCGGGGTTCCTCGGCGAGCAGGGCGTCGACGTCGTCGCGAGCGATGCCGAGATCCCCGCCTCGAGCGGCTACGGACCGCTCATCCGGGCCGCCGGCTTCCGCCAGATCGAGGAGGTCCAGCCGTCGCGTCACCGGGTCGCCCTGGACCTCGAACCGGGCGTCGCGGAGGAGGCGGTCTTCCGCGGCTTCGCCACGTCGGTCCGGCAGCGCGTCCGGCACGCGGAGCGGAGCGGGATCCGGGCGATCCGCTGGGACGTTCGGCATGCCGCCGATCCAGGCCCCGGCTTCGAGGCGCCGCCACCGGCCGAGGCCGCGGTGCCCGGTGGTCCCGGGGAGGCGGCGGCGCCGGCCTTCGACCGGTTCTACGACCTGCTCGTGGCGACCGCCGCCCGTCGGGGATTCGGGCTCGGCTCGAGGGCGAGTTTCATCGACTGGTCGTGCGCCGGGCTGGCCGCCGGCCATATCGTCTACCTGGAGGTCCGAAATCCCGACGGCGAGCTCCTCGGCGGCGCCACGTTCTATCGGCACGGCGGCCGCCTGACCTACTCGCACTCCGGTGACCGGGTCGATCTCAGGCACACCCACCCGGGTGTCATCCATCTCCTCCTCTGGCGGGCGATCCAGCTGGCCATCCGCGACGGGCTCGGAGAGATGGACTTCGCCGGGGTGGACGTGCCCGGCCAACGCCGCCAACCGGTCGAGGGTGAGGAGATGTACGGGCTCTATGCCTTCAAGCGCTCGTTCGGGGCCGACTGGATCGAGCTGACCGGGAACCACGAGCGGGTCATCCGTCCGCTCCGGTACGGGCTCGGTCGGGTGACCGGGAAGCTTCCGCGGCGATGAGCGAACGGGTGACGTCCCGATGACCGACCGACCGGACGCCGGACGGCCCACCCTCGTCGAGCGTCTCCGGGCGGCCGAGCCGGAGACGCCACGGCCGCTCGCCGGACTCGTCGATCGGCTCCGGGTCGAGGGCCGGCTGACCGGATCCCCGCTCGACCCGGCGGAGAGGATCGCGACGACTCGGGTGAACGGCATCACCGACGACTCGCGTCGCCTCCGCCCGGGGGACGTCTTCGTCGCCATCCGGGGCGCCCACGCCGACGGCCACGATCACGCCGCAGCCGCTCTGGCGGCCGGCGCGGCGGCGATCGTCGTCGAGCGTCCCGTGCCGCAGGACGTGGCGGACGGGGTCCAGATCATCGTGGACCGCGGTCCGGCCGCTCTCGCGGCCGCTGCCTGTTGGTGGTACGCGGATCCGAGCCTGGAGCTCGGCGTGGTCGGGGTGACCGGGACGGACGGCAAGACCACCACCTCATTCCTCGCCGCCGCGGCGCTCCGGGTGGCCGGCCTGCCGAACGGGCTCGTCGGGACCATCGAGACGCGGGTCGGTGGCTCACGGGCGGTCACCGACCACGTCACGACCCCCGGCGCGATCGAGCTCCAGCGGATCCTGCGGGCGATGGTCGTGGCGGGCGATCGCGCGGCGGTCGTCGAGACGACCTCGCACGGCCTCGCCGCGGAGCGGGTCGCGGGGACCGTCTACGACGCGGCCATCTTCACGAACCTCAGCCACGAGCACCTCGAATTCCACGGGTCGTACGACGCGTACCGGGCCGCCAAGCTCAGCCTCTTCGAGCGGCTCGACGCGTCGGGACCGATCAAGGCCGGCGGCTGGCCGCGGGTCGGTGTCGTCAATCACGACGATGCCGAGTCCGAGCGGTTCCGGGCGGTCACCCGGCGCGCCGGGGCGCGACTCCTGACCTATGGCCTCGACCCCGCGGCCGACGTCCGGGCGACCGACGTGGACGAGGATGCCCATCGGCTCCGCCTGGCGGTCGCTGCCCCCGGCTGGTCGGGCCGGCTGGCCCTCCGGCTCGCCGGCCGCTTCAACGTCCACAACGCCCTTGCGGTCGTCGCCCTCGGGATCGGCTGGGGGCTCGACCCGGAGGCCGTCCGGGAGGGCCTCGAGGGCGTCAGCGGGGTCCCGGGTCGGATGGAGCGGGTGGATCGCGGGCAGCCGTTCGGGGTGATCGTCGACTTCGCCCATAGCCCCGCGGCACTCGAGACGGTCCTGGACCTCCTCGCCCCGGTGGCCCGCAGCCAGGGCGGTGGGCTCATCGTCGTCTTCGGCTCGGCGGGGGAGCGGGACACGGCGAAGCGTCCGATGATGGGCCGGGTCGCGGGCGAGCGCTGCCGGCTCGTCGTCGTCACCGACGAGGACCCGCGGGGCGAGGACCGGTCGGCGATCCTCGAGGAGATCGCCCTCGGCGCGGAGGCCACCGGACGTCGTCGCGGGTCCGACCTGCTGCTCGTCGCCGACCGGGCCGAGGCCATCGCCACGGCGTTCGCCCGGGCCCGCCCGGGGGACCTGGTCCTCCTCGCCGGGAAGGGGCACGAGCAGGCCATCATCGGGGCGGCCGGCCCCCGCCCCTGGGACGAGCGCGCCGCGGCGATCGAGGCCCTGGCGGCGCTCGGGTACGGGGACCGGCCCTGACGTGCGGGGCTGCCTGTTCACCCTCATCGGGCTGGTCGCCGTCATCGCCGCGCTGCTCTGGCTGGCCCTGCCGCCGCTCGCCGGGACGCTCGTCCAGGGCGCCCTCGTCGCCGGCGGGCTGGAGGCCGCGTCCACGGTGGTCACGGTGACCTCCGATCCACCGCCCGAGCTCCTGACCCTGACCGCGGACGAGGTCGAGGTCCACGCCACGAACGCGACGATCCGGGGGCTGACCGCGGCCGACCTGGACGTGACGCTCCACGACGTCCGCCTGCTCGACCGGACGTTCTCGCGCCTGGACGGGACCCTCCGCGGGGTCCGCCTGGCCGATGCCGCCGGGACGGGGCCGGGGATCCCGGTCATCGTCCTGAGCGGCACGTCCGATGCCGTCCGGGCCACGATGACCCTCTCGGCGGCCGACGCCGAGGCGCTCGGCACCTTCGCCGTGGAGCGGTCGGTCGGGATCACGCCGAGCTCCGTTCGGCTGACCACGCCCGACCGGGTCCGGATCACGCTCGGCGGCCAGACCGTCGACGGTCGGCTCGCGGTCCGCTCCGACGGATCGCTCGTCCTCGTCCCGCCGGCCAGCCTGTCGAAGGATCCGATCACCGTCCTGGCGGCCGACCCGACCCTCGGGCTGAAGGTCCTCTCGTTCCGGGTCGTCGATGGCGGGCTCGTCCTCGTCGCCGCGTTCGATCCCGGGTTCCGCTGACCGCCCGGCTGAGCGGGACCGGGCCGCTGCTATCCTTGGCCGGATGTCGGTGGATCACGTCAGCGCCCGGACGAAGTCGGGCGAGACCGGCCGGGCCCGTTCGTCGCTGACCGCGACCGAGCGTCCGGCTGCCCGGCGGACCTTCGAGCCCCTCCGACGGGATCTCCTCGCGAGCCTCGAGCGGCACTACCCCCAGGCCGACCTCGAGCCCGTCAGCCTGGCCTTCGACCTGGCGGTCGAGGCCCACGGCGACCAGAAGCGAGCGTCCGGCGAGCCGTACGTGACCCATCCGATCGCCTCGGCCCAGATCCTGGCCGACCTGGGCATCGACCCGATCGCGGTCCAGGCCGGGCTCCTCCACGACGTGCCCGAGGACACGGAATACAGCCTCCAGGACGTCGAGGAGCGGTTCGGTCCCGAGGTGGCCCAGCTCGTCGACGGCGTCACGAAGCTCTCGAAGTTCAGCACCCACACCCACGAGCAGCAGCAGGCGGAGAACATCCGGAAGATGTTCCTGTCGATGGCCGAGGACATCCGGGTCGTCCTCATCAAGCTGGCCGATCGGCTCCACAACATGCGGACGCTGTCGGCGCTGCCGGTCGAGAAGCAGCAGCGGATCGCTCGCCAGACGATGGAGATCTACGCCCCCCTGGCGGAGCGCCTCGGGATCTGGCAGATCAAGTGGGAGCTCGAGGATCTCGCCTTCAAGGCGCTCGAGCCGGACCGCTTCCGCGAGCTGGCGAAGATGCTCGACACCCGGCGGAAGGGCCGCGAGGGGTACATCGAGCGGGCGATCGAGGAGCTCCGACCCGCGCTCACGGCGGCCGGTATCGACGCCGAGCTGCAGGGTCGCCCCAAGCACATCTACAGCATCGCCAAGAAGATGCAGCGCAAGGGTGCCGGGTTCGAGGAGATCTACGACGTCTACGCGATCCGCTGCCTCGTCGAGGAGGTCAAGGACTGCTACGCGGCGCTCGGGGTCGTCCATTCGATCTGGCGACCGATCCCCGGCCAGTTCGACGACTACATCGCCGTCCCCAAGAACAACCTCTACCAGAGCCTGCACACCGCGGTGATGGCGACCGAGGGCAAGCCCCTCGAGATCCAGATCAGGACGCACGCGATGCACCAGGTCAGCGAGGTCGGGATCGCGGCGCACTGGCGCTACAAGGAAGGCAGCCGGTCCGATCGCGAGTACGACGCGAAGCTGGCCTGGCTCCGCCAGCTCATGGACTGGCAGCGCGAGGTCTCGGACGCGACCGAGTTCGTCGAGGGGATCAAGCTCGACATCTTCCAGGACCAGGTCTTCGTGTTCACCCCGAAGGGCGATGTCAAGGACCTCCCGGCCGGGGCGACCCCGCTCGATTTCGCCTACCGGATCCACACCGACGTGGGTCACCGCTGCATCGGGGCGAAGGTCAACAACCGCCTGGTCCCGCTCGACTACCGGCTGAAGAACGGCGACATCGTCGAGATCGTCACGACGAAGGGCGAGCACGGTCCCTCGCGCGACTGGCTGAACGTCGTCCGGACGAGCCATGCCCGGGAGAAGATCCGGGCCTGGTTCAAGCGCCAGGAGCGCGACGACAACATCGTCCACGGCCGCGAGTCGCTCGAGCGCGAGCTCCGTCGCCTCGCCCGGAAGTCGACCCAGTCCGTCGGCCACGAGCGGATCCTCGAGGTGGCGAAGCAGTACAACTTCGACAACCTCGACGACTTCTACGCCGCGGTCGGCTACGGCGCGATCGGGGCCACCCAGGTCGTCATGCGTCTCGGGGTGGTCGACGACGCCGAGCTCGTCCTGCCGACGGTCGCCCCACCGAGCCTGCCCCAGCGGACCGGGGGCGTCCGGGTCAAGGGCGTCGGCGACCTGCTCGTCCGGTTCGCGAAGTGCTGCCACCCGATCCCGGGAGACCCGATCCAGGGCTTCATCACCCGGGGCAAGGGGGTGACCGTCCATCTCCGGTCGTGCCCCACCGTCATCAACGAGCGCGAGGTCAGCCGGTTGATCGAGGTGGAGTGGGAGGCGGCCCCGGCCCAGACCTACCCGATCGCGGTCCGGGTCGAGGCCTTCGACCGGACCGGGCTCCTGTCGGACATCACCCAGGTCGTGGCCGAGGCGAAGGTGAACATCGTCGCCGCCTCGGTGCACGTGGCGCCCGACCATACCGCGGTCGTCGTGGCGACCCTCCAGGTGGCCTCGGTGAGCCAGCTCGCGCGGGTCATGAGCCGGATCGAGCAGCTCAAGGACGTGCTCTCCGTCCAGCGCGACCTCGGCTGAGGCCGGCGAGCGTGCGCCATGCCTTCCGCCTGCCCGAGCCGGGCAGCCCCGAGATCGTTGTCGACAACAGCCAGATCACGGGGCTCAAGGTCTGGGCGGACGGGGTCCGGCTGCCCCGGCTCCGGGTCCGCGGCCGACCGACCTGGGCGGTCCCGATGCCCGACGGTACGACTCGCCGGGTCGGCTTCGCCGGGACGATGACCGGGCTCAGGGCGATCGTCGACGACGAGCAGGTCATCGAGCTGGAGCGTCGGTTCGCGCTCTGGGAGCTGGTCCTCGCGGTGGCCCCGATCAGCCTGGTCGGACTGACCGGGATCGCCGGCGGCGTGTGCGGTGTCGTGGCGATCGTCGCCAACCTGCGCCTGCTCCGGATGCCCTGGCCGCTCCCGGCGCGTGTCGCAGCCGTTCTCGGGACCTTCGCCCTGGCGGCCGCCGTCTCCTACCCGATCGCCGTCGCCTTGTTCGCCTAGACTCCACTCGATGCCCACCTATCGCGCCCCGCGCGGAACGCGCGACCTCCTGCCGGACGAGCGGACGGTCTGGATCCGTCTCGAGCGACAGGCGGCCGAGATCGCGGCGCGGTACGGGTACCGGGCCATCGAGACGCCCCTCTTCGAGCAGAGCGCGGTCTTCGAGCGTGGCCTGGGCGAGGCGACCGACGCCGTGGAGAAGGAGCTGTTCCGGCTCCAGCCCAGGACCGAGGACAGCGAGAGCTGGGCCCTCCGGCCGGAACCGACGGCCGGGATCGTCCGGGCCTTCGTCCAGCACGGCATGCAGACCTGGCCCCAGCCGGTCAAGCTCACGATGATCGGCCCGATGTTCCGCTACGACCGGCCGCAGGCGGGCCGCTACCGCCAGTTCTGGCAGTTCGACGTCGAGGCGATCGGCGACCCGGGGCCGGCGGTGGACGCCGAGATCGTCGAGCTCGGCCGACGCTTCTACGAGGAAGCGGGGTTGACCGACGTCGAGGTGCTCCTCAACTCGATCGGCGATGCCGCCTGCCGGCCGGCCTACCTCGCGACCCTGGTGGCGTACTACCGCGACCGCGTCGCGGACATGCCCCGGTTCGAGGCGGAGCGCCTCGAGCGCAATCCCCTCCGCCTGCTCGATTCGAAGGACCCCGCGATGGCCGAGCTGAACGCCGGGGCGCCGCGGATCGTCGATGCGCTGTGCGATCCGTGCGCCGAGCATTTCGGGGCGGTCCGGGCCCACCTCGATGCCGTCGGCGTGAGCTACCGGCTGGAGCCAGGTCTCGTCCGGGGCCTCGACTACTACACCCGGACGGCGTTCGAGTTCTACCGTCGCGGGGCGGAGGGCCAGCAGCAGGCGCTCGGCGGGGGCGGCCGCTATGACGGCCTGGTCGAGCTTCTCGGCGGGCGGCCGACGCCCGGGATCGGCTTCGGGATCGGGCTCGACCGGGTCGTCCTCGCCCTCGAGGCCGCGGGCGGCTCGACCGCCCCGGTGACGGGTCCACTCGCCGTGGTCGTCGGGGCGGACCCGGCGGCGACCGTCGCCCGCCTCGCCGTCGCCACCGAGCTCCGGGCCGCCGGACTGAGCGCCCGCGCCGAGCTCGGGCAGCGGAAGCTCGGTCGTCAGCTCGAGGCGGCCGCGCGCGACGGCGCCCACTTCGCGGTGATCCTCGGCGACGAGCTCGACGACGGCCAGGTCCAGGTTCGCGACCTCAAGGCCGGGACCCAGAAGGCCGTCGCGTCGGAGGATCTCGTTCGTGAACTCCGGCGCGCCGAGGGCTCCCACCAGCACGGCTGAGCCCGGTACCGGTCGGGGACCCGTGCCGGGCCCCCGTCCCGAGGCCCCGGTGCTCAGACCGACGGATCGGCGAACTCGATGATCCCGACGAGGTTCCCCTCGCTGTCCTTGAACCAGGCGGCCCGATTGGGCCCGGCCTGGGCGATCCCGCCGACGGTCTTGAAGCCGGGCAGGTCGTACTCCTCGAAGACGACCCCACGGGCCCGGGCGTCGGCGACCTCGGCCTCGATGTCGCGAGTGGTGAACCCCATCTGGGTGTGGGCGCCGGTGGACAGGGCGGTCCCCTTCGAGATCGCGAAGTACGTCCCCGCCCCGGCCTCGTAGAGGACCGCGCTCGGCTGGACGTTGTAGGGCGTGAAGCCAAGGCCCTCCCAGAACGCCCGGGCCCGATCGAGATCGGCGACCGGGAGCGTGACATGGACGCGACGGTCGGTGAGCATGCGGCGATCCTTCCCGGCGGCCGGCAGGACACCCGGATCGATCCCGTCGATCCGTCGCCGGTCGCTCCGTCCCGTACGATACGCCCACGATGAACGGACCCGAGCCCAGCCTCGCCACGCCCTATCGATCCCACACCTGCGGCCAGCTCCGGGCCTCGGACGCAGGCGCTGACGCCCGCCTCGCCGGCTGGGTCCATCGCCGGCGCGACCACGGCCAGCTCATCTTCCTCGACCTGCGCGACCGCCACGGCATCACCCAGGTCGTCGTCGATGCCACCGAGTCGCCCGAGACGCACGCGACCGCCAGCCGCGTCCGGAACGAGTTCGTCGTGACCGTGGCTGGGCTCGTGGCGCCGCGCCTGCCCGGGACCGAGAACCCGCGTCTCGCGACCGGCGCGGTGGAGCTGCGGGCCCGGTCGTTCGAGATCCTGTCCGAGGCGAAGACGCCCCCGTTCTACATCAACGACCCCGATGCCCCGATCGACGAGGCCCTTCGTCTCCGGTACCGCTACCTCGACATCCGGCGCGAGCCGATGCAGCGACGTCTGCTCCTCCGCTCCAAGCTGGTCCAGGCCATCCACCGGGTCCACGAGGAGCACGGCTTCGTCGAGGTCGAGACCCCGAACCTCATCAAGTCGACGCCGGAAGGCGCCCGCGACTTCATCGTCCCGAGCCGGCTCCAGCCGGGTACGGTCTACGCCCTGCCCCAGAGCCCGCAGCAGCTCAAGCAGCTCCTGATGGTCGCCGGGATCGACCGCTACTACCAGATCGCCCGGTGCTTCCGCGACGAGGACCTCCGGGGCGACCGGCAGCCCGAGTTCACCCAGCTGGACCTCGAGATGAGCTTCGTCGACGAGGGCACCGTGATGGGCTTCGTCGAGGCGATGGCGATCGCGGTGACCCGGTCGGTGGTGCCCGAGCGACCGATCGCCCAGGTCCCGTTCCCCCGGTTCACCTACGCCGAGGTCATCGAGCGCTTCGGCTCGGACAAGCCCGACCTCCGGTTCGCGATGGAGCTCGTGGACCTCGCGCCCGTCCTGACGGATGCCGAAGGACGGCCCGACAGCGGGTTCGCCGTCTTCGACACGGCGCTCGCCGGCGGGGGCCGGGTCAAGGCGATCGTCGCCCCGGGCCTGGCCGGCGCGACCCGGCGGGAGATCGACGACCTGGTCGAGACCGCCAGGCGGTTCGGGGCGAAGGGCCTCGTCCACGTGGCCGTGGAGGATGCCGGCCCGCGCTCGCCGATCGCGAAGTTCGTCGGGGACGAGCGTCTCGCCCGGTTGGCGGCGCAGGCCAAGGCGACGTCCGGCGACCTGGTCCTCATCGTGGCCGACACGCCGGCGGTCACCGCCGACGTCCTGGGCCGTCTCCGGGCGGAGCTCGGCGGTCGTCTCGGCCTGGCCGACCCCGACGTCCTCGCCTACTGCTGGGTCCATCGCTTCCCGATGTACCAGTGGGACGAGGAGAACCACCGCTGGGACGCCACCCACAATCCGTTCTCCGGGGTCGTGCTCGAGGATCTCGACCTGTTGACCACGTTGAGCGGCGATCCGGCACGCCCGTCGCCCGAGGACCCCGCCGGACGCGCCCGGGCCCAGCAGTACGACCTGGCCCTGAACGGCTGGGAGCTGGGCGGCGGCTCGGTCCGGATCCACCGGCGCGACCTCCTCGAGCGGAGCTTCGCCCTCCAGGGCCAGTCCCTCGAGGGGATGCAGGCGAAGTTCGGGGCGGTCCTCGACGCGTTCGAGTACGGCGCTCCGCCCCACGGTGGGATCGCCCTCGGCGTCGACCGCTGGGCGATGATCCTGGGGTATCAGACGAACATCCGCGAGGTCATGGCCTTCCCCAAGACCCAGTCGGGCAGCGACCTCATGCTCGATGCCCCGTCGGTGCCCGACCCGGGCCAGTACGCCGAGCTGGGTCTGCGCTATGTCGGCGAGCCGCGCCGAGACGGGCCAGCCCCGGGCCGGTGACGCTCGGTCGGTCGGCCATCGGGCGACGTCCGCGCTCGGCCGCCCTCGCCGGCGCGACCTTCATCGCGTTCTCCGGGATCTTCTTCCGGCTCTCGGAGCAATCGCCCTCGACGGCCACCGTCTTCCGTTGCCTGTTCGCCCTGCCGTTCCTCGCCCTGCTGGCCGCCCACGAGCGGCGATCCGCCCCCCGGCCCGATCGCCGTCAGCGGGCGATGATCCTGCTCGCCGGGGCCTGCTTCGCGATCGATCTCCTCGCCTGGCAGCACGCCGTGCTGCTGGTCGGAGCGGGCCTCGCCACCGTGGTGGCGAACTTCCAGGTGGTGATCGTCGCGGCCGCCTCCTGGGCCCTTCTCGACGAGCGGCCCGACGGACGGTTCCTCGCCGGCCTGCCGCTGGTCCTGCTCGGGGCCGTGCTGATCTCCGGGGTCCTCGACACGTCCGCCTACGGCTCGGACCCGGTCCTGGGGGTGGTCTTCGGGATCATCTCGGCCGTGGCCTATTCCGCCTACCTCCTGCTCATCCGCCGGGCCAACCCGGGCGGCCAGCGGACGTGGGGCAGCCTCCTCGAGGCGACGGGCGCCTCGGTCGTCGTGGCGGCGATGGCCGGCGCGGTCGTCGGGGACCTCGTGCTGACCCCCGGGCCGTCCGCCCTGGCCTGGCTCCTCGTCGTGGCCCTGACCTCGCAGGTGATCGGCTACGGGCTCATCAACGGCTCCCTCCCGCACCTGCCGGCGGCCGTCACCTCGGTCATCCTGCTCGCCCAGCCGATCATCACGATCGTCGCCGCGGCGGTCGTCCTCGGCGAACGCCCGTCCGTCCTCCAGATCAGCGGCGTCGCCCTGCTCCTGGCCGGCGTCCTCGTCGCGGCGGGTCCCCGGAGGCGAAGGATCCCGGCCGCCGAGCCGACCCTCATCTGAGCCCGGCTCAGCGACCCTCGATGACCTTGAGCATCGTCGCCGTCGCCTCGACCGCGGCGGCCTGCTGGGCGTCTCGGGCGATCGTTTCCCGCGGCGGACGCTCGGCGCGATCGCCGGGGTCCGTCATCGCGCTGGTGGTCACGGGTCGATCCCGTCGACCCCCTCGCCCCATTCGTGGGCATGACCGGCGCCGGGGCCGGTCGGGCCCTCGTACGGGGGCAGCTCGGATCGCGGGGTGCGGCCGTCGATCGCGACGCCGGGATCGCCGGTCTCGATCGCATCGAACGGCACGCCGGCGTCGCGGAGCTGCGCGAACAGGACGTCCGGCATCGCCTCGGCGGGAAGACCGCGGAGGGCCTCGAGCCGGGAGACCGGGAGAAGCTTCGGCCAGCCCGGCTCGCCGCGATGGGTCGGCTCGAGGACCGTGCCGGGACGCGTCCCGAACGCCTCGATGAGAGTGGTCACGGTCTCCGGGCCCACCCAGCACAGGCGGGCCGGCCAGACGAGGACTGCGGCCGTCTCCCGCACGAGTCGGACCGCCGCATCCGCGCCGCGGGCGATCTGGCCCACCGGACCGGACTCGACCGGCGCCGGCGGCTCGAGCGAGGCCGGCGCGCCCGCGAGGGCCCGGGCCACCGCGGCGTCGGGGTCGAACGAGACGACGACGATGGGCAGGGCGCCCCCCGACCACGCGGCGTCGGCGATCCGTCGGACGGCCGCCTGACCGTCGGCATCGGCGAGGGCGGACTCGGGGCTGGCGGCGAGGATGGCGGCAGCGACGGTCATCGACTCAGTGTATCGGGCCACGGCGGGCCGAAAACCCGGATCTGTGAGATGATCCGCGTCCCCGACGCGCAGGAGCCCCGTTCGACCGTGCCCGCAACCGCCAGCCAGGCCATCCGTTCGGATCTCCGGAACATCGCGATCGTGGCGCACGTCGACCATGGCAAGACGACCCTCGTCGACGCGATGCTCCGCCAGACGGGCACGTTCCGGGCGAACCAGGCGGTGGTCGACCGGGTGATGGACTCCGGCGACCTCGAGCGCGAGAAGGGGATCACGATCCTCGCCAAGCAGACGACGGTCGACCACGCCGGCATCCACCTGAACATCGTCGACACGCCCGGCCATGCCGACTTCGGCGGCGAGGTCGAGCGGTCGCTGCTCATGGTCGACGCGGTCCTCCTCCTCGTCGACGCGGCCGAGGGGCCGCTGCCCCAGACCCGCTACGTGCTGACCAAGGCGATGGCTCGACGCCTGCCCGTGGTCGTGGCCCTCAACAAGATCGATCGGAGCGACGCCCGGCCGGCCGAGGTCCTCGACGACGTCTACGAGCTGTTCATGGATCTCGGCGCCGACGAGCACCAGATCGAGTTCCCGGTCGTCTACACGAACGCCAAGGCGGGCACCGCCACCACCGACCTCGCGAGCCCCGGTCGGGACTTGCGCCCGCTCCTCGACCTCCTCGTGAAGGTCACCCCGCCGCCGACCTACTCGGAGGGTCACCCGCTCCAGCTGCTCGTCACGAACCTGTCCGCCAACGACTACGTCGGGCGGATGGCCGTGGGCCGGATCTGGAACGGACGGATCCGGATGGGTCAACGGGTCACGGTGGTCCGGGACGAGGCCGACGACACGTCGGGGGCGGTCGAGCCCGGTCGGACGGTGACGCTGTCGGGCACGGTCACCAGCCTCCAGACCGCTCACGGCATCGAGCGGGTCGACATCGCCGAGGCCGGACCGGGCGACATCGTCTCGGTCGCCGGACTGCCGGAGGTCACGATCGGGGACACCCTGACCGATCCAGCCGACCCACGTCCGATGCCCCGCCTCGACGTGGACGCCCCGACCCTGCGGATGACCTTCGGCGTGAACACCTCGCCGCTGTCGGGACGGGACGGGAAGTACGTCACGAGCCGCCAGATCAAGGCCCGCCTCGAGAAGGAGACGCTCGGCAACGTCTCGATCGAGGTCTATCCGACGGAGTCCGGCGACACGTACGAGGTCCGCGGCCGGGGCGAGCTCCAGCTGGCGATCCTCATCGAGCAGATGCGGCGCGAGGGTTTCGAGCTGACGGTCAGCCGTCCCGAGGTCATCCTGCGGACGGTCGGGGGCCGGGTCGAGGAGCCATACGAGCGGATCACGATCGACATCCCGCCCGACTACATCGGCGAGGTGCAGACCGCCCTGGCCGGGCGGAAGGGGCGGCTCGAGCAGATGAGCTCGGATGCCGACGGCCGGGTCCGGATGGAGTTCATCATCCCGGTCCGGGGCCTGATCGGCTACCGCGGCCAGCTCCTGACCGACACCCGCGGCACCGCCCTCCTCCATCAGCTCGGCGAGGGCTACGGGCCGTGGGCCGGCGAGGTCACCCATCGGACGAACGGGGTGCTGGTCGCCGACCGGACCGGCATCTCGAACGCCTACGGCCTGTTCAACCTCGAGGAACGCGGCGAGCTGTTCATCGGCGCCGGCGAGGACGTCTACGAGGGGATGATCATCGGCGAGAACGCCCGGTCGGGCGACATGAACGTCAATGCGACGAAGGCGAAGCAGCTGACGAACATCCGGACCCATTCCCACGACGAGTCGCTGCGTCTCACCCCGCCCCGTCCGATCACCCTCGAATCGGCGATCGAGTTCATCTCGGACGACGAGCTCGTCGAGGTGACCCCCACCTCGATCCGCCTGCGCAAGCGGTTCCTGTCGGAGCACGACCGACGCCGCGCCCTGGGTCGAGCCGAGGATCCGCGCCGCTCAGGCGAACCGCCAGCCGACTGACCGGCACCCTCGACCGGGTCGATCACGGTCGTGACTCCCGGGCGCGGCACTGTCGTGTCGCCGACAGGTCGAGCGACGTACCCGCCCATTGCGGGCCGGCCCGTCATCCGCCCATCCTTGCCCGGACCGCAGCAGCGCAGGGAGGACCCAGCCGTGGCGAGGAACGAGCTCGAGCAGGCCGGCGGACCGGTCGGGGCCGACGCGAAGGCCGCGGACGCGACCGAGGATATCGAGGGCCACTCGCTCGGCCTGCTCCTGGGGCTCGGGGCGATCGACCAGGCGCGGAGCGCCGACCAGCGCGCCCGCGATCGGAAGCACGCCGACGAGGACCTCCGTCTCGCCCGCGAGGCCCGCAAGGCGCGGGAGTCGAAGAAGGCGTAGGCACGCCGTCTCGACACGGGCACCTCGTCGCTCGCGGCGCGGGCCCCCGACCCGGGAGGTCGTCGCCGAAGCGGCCGACCGGACCCGATCGCCGCTGGGTCGGTGTACGATCCCGGCCGATGACCATCTACCTCGACCACGCCGCGACCACCCCCGTCCGCCGCGAGGTGGTCGACGCGATGCTGCCGTACCTGACCGAGGCGTTCGGCAACCCGAGCTCGGCGCACGCCGCGGGCCGGCTCGCCCGGGCCGGTCTCGACGAGGCCCACGAGCGGATCGCAGCGCGACTCCACGCCGAGCCGCGCGAGATCGTCTTCACCTCCGGCGGGACCGAGGCGAACAACCTTGCCCTGAAGGGGGCGGCCTGGGCCGGCAAGGCCCGCGGGCACCGGCTCGTGACCTCGCCGATCGAGCACCACGCCGTCGGCCACGCTCTCCGCTACCTCGAGAAGTTCGGCTTCGAGATCGTCGAGGTCCCGGTCGACCGGTACGGTCGGATCGATCCTGATGAGCTCGAAGCGGCACTCACCGACAAGACGATCCTGGTCAGCCTGATGCTCGCCAACAACGAGGTCGGCACGATCCAGCCGATCGCCGAGATCGCGGCCCGGATCCGCGAGCGGCGGGGGATCCTCCTCCACGTCGACGCCGTGCAGGCCGCCCCGTGGGTCGACATCGACCCCGCCGAGCTCGGGGCGCATCTCGTCTCGATCGCGGCCCACAAGTTCGAGGGGCCGAAGGGGGTCGGTGCCCTCTACGTCCGGCACGGGACGCATATCCTCGCCCAGCAGCACGGCGGCTCGCAGGAACGCCACCGGCGGGCCGGGACGGAGAACGTCGCGGGGGCCGTCGGGATGGCCGTCGCCTACGACCTGACCTGCGCCGACCGACCGGCGACGGTCCTCCGGGTCGAGGCGCTTCGCGACCGCCTCCGCGACGCGGTGCTCGCCGTGGACGGTACGGAGCTGACCGGGCACCCGAGGGACCGGCTGGCGGGGATCCTGTCGATCGTCGCCCGCGAGACGGACGGTGCCGCCGTGGCGCTCGCCCTCGACCTCGAGGGGATCGCGACGTCGGTCGGATCGGCCTGCGCGACCGGCTCGGCCGAGGTCAGCCACGTCCTCGCGGCGATGGGCTACCCGGACGACGAGGCTCGCGGGGCGCTTCGGGTCTCGCTCGGGCGGACGACGACGGACGCCGAGGTCGCGGTCGCCGCAGAGGCCATCCCGCGGGTCCTCCGGGCGCAGCGCGCCGCTGCACCGGCCCTGAACGCGGACCCGCTGGCCCGGGCCGGCGTCTGACCGGTGCCTGGGTTCGACCGGTGAGCCGGATCCTCGTCGCGATGTCGGGCGGTGTGGACTCCTCGGTCGCGGCAGCGCTGCTCCACGACCAGGGCCACGAGGTGGTCGGCGTCTGGATGCGGCTCCACGACGGCGCGGACAGTTACTCGGAGTTCAAGCGGAGCTGCTGCTCGCTCGACGCCGCCGACGATGCCCGACGGGTGGCCGGCCAGCTCGGGATCCCGTTCTACGTGATGAACCTCGAGCGCGAGTTCGACGCCGGGGTGATCCAGCCGTTCCTCGCCGCCTATCTCGGGGGAACGACCCCGTCGCCGTGCGTCGACTGCAACAGTTACGTGAAGTTCGGGGCGCTCCTCGGGCGGGCCCGCCGGCTCTACGACTGCGACGCGGTCGCCACCGGTCACTACGCCCGTCGCGACGTCGGCCCGGATGGTCGGACCCGGCTCCTCCGGGCGCTCGACCCCGACAAGGACCAGAGCTACTTCCTGTACGGCCTGCGGCAGGACCAGCTGGAGCACGCCCGGTTCCCCCTCGGGGAGCTCACCAAGCCGGAGGTCCGGGCGACGGCCCGCCGGCTCGGCCTGGTGACCGCCGACAAGCCGGAGAGCCAGGAGATCTGCTTCGTGCCGGGCGGCGACTACCGGGACACCCTCCGCGAGCGATCGGGCTGGCAGCCGACCCCCGGACCGATGCGGGACGGCGACGGGGCGCTGGTCGGCGAACACGCAGGCACGCCGGCGTACACGGTGGGTCAGCGCCAGGGGCTCGGCGTCGCCCTGGGCGAACCGCGCTACGTGAGCCGGATCGATGCCGCGACGAACACGATCGTCCTCGGCCGACGGTCCGATCTCGAGACCCGCTCGGTCCGCCTCCATGACGTGACCTTCGTCGCCGGGGGCCCGCCGGACGACGGGTTCCGCGCCGCGATCCGGATCCGCCACCGGGCCCGCCCGGTCCCGGCGAGCCTGCGTCGGATCCGGACCGCGGAGGACGGCCCGGTCGACCGGCATTGGCTCGCCGAGACCGATGAGCCCGTCTGGGCGGCGGCGCCGGGTCAGGCGGCGGTCCTCTACCAGGAGGACGTCGTCCTGGGCGGCGGACGGATCGCCCCGGCCTGAGGGGCGCCGCGACGGGACGATCCCGCGACGCCCCGTCGAGCGAGGGCCGGCCTTCGTCCCGCCAGACCTATACTGGCTCCGTGATCGGCCCCGCCTTCGTGCTCGCCGTCCTCGTCGGCATCCTCGTCACCGCGCTCTACGTCTTCGTCCGCGGGTCGGTGGGGGCGCGGCTGCCGATCGTGCTCGTGGCGTCGATCCTCGGAGCGTGGGCGGGCGATTCACTCGGCGCCCGGCTCGGCGTCGACCTCGTGCGGCTGGGCGACTTCCATCTCGCCGCCGCGTTCCTCGGCGCCGTCGTCGGGATCGGCATCGTCTCGATCCTCGCCGCGCTGGGTCCCGAGCGGAAGCGGACGTGAGCGGCGGCGGGCTCGAGCCGGGCGGTCGGGGCGGTCCCGGGCCGTTCGTCCGGGGCCTGACCATCGGCGTCCTCGTCGGGGCGGCCATCGCCGGTTCGCGAGTGTGGCGACGGCTCCGCCGCCGGCGACCCGCCTCGTGACGCGGCCCGGACCGGCCGTCTGACCGGCGGCGGGTCGTCCCGCTCCGGGCCAGAGGCCGGTTTGGTACCGTTACGGCCGATGCCGCAGCCCACCATGCCCCCGGACCCCCGGATCAAGGCCCTGCCCGCCGCCGAGATCCGGCGTCGGTTCGTGGCCTTCTTCGCCGAGCGCGGCCACGAGGTCGTCGATTCGGCGAGCCTGGTCCCGGGCGGCGACCAGACGCTCCTGTTCACGAACAGCGGGATGGTCCAGTTCAAGGACGTCCTGACCGGCGCCGAGACGCGAAGCTACCGCCGGGCGGTGGACTACCAGCGCGTCCTGCGGGTGGCCGGCAAGCACAACGACTTCGAGGAGGTCGGGCGGACGACCCGGCACAACACGTTCTTCGAGATGCTCGGCAACTGGAGCTTCGGCGACTACTTCAAGCGCGAGGCGATCCACTGGGCCTGGGAGTTCCTGACCGAGGACCTGGCCATCCCGGCCGAGCGTCTCGCGGCCACGACCTACAAGGACGACGAGGTCGCCCGCGCGGTCTGGCGCGACGAGATCGGACTGCCGCCGGAGCGGATGGCCGTCTGGGGCGACGTCGACGCCGGCGACGACAGCAACTTCTGGCGGATGGCGGAGACCGGGCCCTGCGGGCCGTGCAGCGAGATCCATTTCGATCGGGGCGCGCACCTCTCCGAGGGACCGCACTGCATCCCGGACCACTCGGAGAACTGCCCGCGCTGGCTCGAGATCTGGAACCTCGTCTTCATGGAGTACGACCAGCGCCCTGACCGCCGGGTGCCGCTCCCGTTCCAGAGCATCGACACCGGGATGAGCCTGGAGCGCCTGGCGAGCGTCCTCCAGCAAGTGCCCAGCAACTTCGACACCGACCTCTTCGTGCCGATCCATCGCGCCCTCGGGGCGATGCTCGGCCACGACCCCGAGCGGTTCGAGGCGGAGCGCTTCAGCTACCAGGTCATCGCCGACCACTCGAGGGCGATCACGTTCCTGCTCGCCGACGGCGTGGCGCCCTCCAACGAGGGTCGCGGCTACGTGCTCCGCCGGATCGTCCGCCGGGCCGTCCGGCACGGACGCCTGCTCGGTCGCCGGGAGCCGTTCCTCGCCGAGCTGGCGAAGGTCGTGATCGAGATCATGGCCGGGTCGTACCCCTTCCTCTCCGAGCGCCGCGACGAGATCCTCGGGGCGATCTCTCGCGAGGAGGCCCAGTTCGCCCGCACGCTCGACGCCGGGAGCCGGCTGCTGGACGAGCAGATCGGGTCGCTGCTGGCCGGGACGACCCCGGGCGGGCTCGAGCCGTCCGCCCTGGAGGGCGCGCGCGTCATCGGCCGGCGACCCGAGGCTCTTCCTGCGGATGCGAGGGTGCTTGATGGTGACGTCGCCTTCCGGCTCCACGACACGTACGGCTTCCCGATCGACCTGACGATCGAGCTCGCCGCCGAGTACGGGGTCGCGGTCGATCGACCGGGGTTCGACGCGGCCCTGGCCGAGCAGCGCAGCCGATCGCGCTCCGGCAAGAAGGCCGAGCTGGCTCGGCACGCCGAGCTCATCTCGCTCTACCAGTCGATCCAGGGCCGGCGGGGCGACTCGACGTTCCTCGGCTACGAGACGACGATCGTCGAGGACAGCGAGGTCGTCGGGATCGTTCGCGACGACCTCGAGTACGACGTGCTCGCCTCGGTCGACGCCCCCGACGCGGCCGGGGCCGGTGCCGCCGCCGAGATCGTCCTCGACCGAACGCCCTTCTATGCCGAGGGCGGTGGCCAGATCGGCGATCGGGGCGTCCTGCGCCTCGGCGGCGAGGTCGTCTTCGAGGTCGAGGACGCCCAGCGGCCGGTCGGCGGGCTGGTGGTCCATCGCGGCCGGCTCCTCGGCGAGCTGCGGGTGGGCCAGCGGGTCGTCGCCGAGGTGGACGCCGAGCGTCGCGCCCGGACGATGCGCAACCACACCGGGACCCACCTGCTCCATCGGGCGCTTCGCAACGTGGTGGGGGAGCGGGCCCGCCAGGCGGGCTCGCTGGTGACCCCCGACTCCCTCCGCTTCGACTTCCCGCTCGACCGCGGGATCAGCGACGACGAACGCCGGGCGATCGAGACGGAGGTCCGGCGGATCGTCCGCGAGGATCGTCCGGTCACGATCGCGTTCATGGCCATGCGCGAGGCGATCGACGCCGGGGCCGACGCCTTCTTCGACGAGAAGTACGGCGAGACGGTCCGGACGATCCGGGTCCAGGACTACAGCTTCGAGCTGTGCGGCGGGACCCACTGCCGGGCGTCGGGCCAGATCGGGGGCTTCGCCATCGTCGGCGAGCGGAGCATCGGCAGCGGGATGCGTCGGATCGAGGCCCTGACCGGCGACGGGGCGGACGCCTATCTCGCGGAGCGGATCGCCGTCCTCGAGCGAGCCACCCAGACGGCGGGCGCGCTGACCGTCGAGGCGCTCCCCGAGCGGATCGCCGCGCTCCAGGAAGAGCTCCGGGAGACGCGCCGTCGGATGAAGGCGGGCGGCTCGGGCCTGCCCCGGCCGGGCGATCTGCGCGACCGGGTGGTCGAGCCGATCCCCGGCCTCACCCTGGTCGCCTACGCCGCCCCGTTCGGGACGGTGGAGGCGATGAAGGGGTTCGCCAAGGACATCGCCGGATCGATCGCTCCGAACGTCGTGATCCTCGGCCTCGATGCCGACGAGCCGCAGGTCTTCGTGACCGCCGACCCCACGGCGGTCAGCCGGGGCGTCTCGGCCGGCGACCTGGTGCGCGCCGCCGTGCCGGCCATCGATGGTCGAGGCGGCGGTCGGCCCGAGATGGCCCAGGGCAAAGGCACCCGGCGCGGCGGCCTGGCGGACGCGCTGCGGGCGGCCGAGGCGGCGATCCGGACCCTCGACGGCGCCGGGCCGGCGAGCGGCTGATGGCCTTCTGGCGTCGGATCCTGCAGCGCGACGAGGTGCCGGCCCTGGCGGCCTGCACCTCGCTCGACATCGGCACCGAGTTCGCCAAGGCCCTCGTCTTCGAGATCGACGATGCGGGGCACGGGACCGTCCGCGGGGTCGGCCGGAAGCGCCAGGGCCTGGCCCACATGCAGTCCGGTACCGTGGCCGACATCGCGGCCGTCGTCGACAACTGCGCGGTCGCTCTCAACGAGGCCGAGGAGATGGCCGGGTTCCGGCCCACCCAGGTCGTGATCGGGATCGCCGGCGAGCTCGTCAAGGGGTTCACGACGAGCCACAGCCAGGAGCGCAAGCGACCCGACCAGCCGATCACCGACGTCGAGCTCCAGAAGCTCATCGACGCGGTCCAGCAGGAGGCGCTGCGCGAGGCCGAGCGGGCGATCACCTGGGAGACCGGCCTGCCCCACGTCGACGTCCGGCTCGTCCACGCCGCGGTGACCTCGGCCACGATCGACGGCTACCCGGTCAGCAACCCGGTCGGGTTCCAGGGCCGCTACGTGAAGATCGGCATCTTCAACGCCTTCGCCCCGCTGGTCCACCTGGGTGCCCTCGAGAGCGTTGCCAGCCAGCTCGACCTCGAGCTCCTGGAGATCGTCGCTGAGCCGTACGCGGTCGCCCGGGCGCTCGACGCCGAGCAGGTCCAGCAGGCCGGCGCGATCTTCGTCGACATCGGCGGCGGGACGACGGACGTGGCCCTCGTCCGGCAGGGCGGGATCGAGGGGACCCGGATGTTCGCCCTCGGTGGCCGGGCGTTCACGAAGTCGATCGCCGACCGGCTCGACCTGCCGTTCCCGAGGGCGGAGGCGCTCAAGGTCGACTATGCCCGCGGCCTCGACGTCGCCGACCGGGCCGAGGTGGCAGCGATCGTGGCCGAGGACGTCGACGTCTGGGCGGCCGGCGTGGAGCTCGTGGTCGAAGAGCTGGCCGGCGGCGATCTGCTGCCGGGTCGGATCCATCTGTGCGGCGGCGGCTCGCGGCTGCCCGAGATCGGCGAGGCCCTCGCCGCCGAGCGCTTCTGGAAGCACCTGCCCTTCGCCCGCCCGCCGGTGGTCTCGATCATGTCGCCCGACCAGGTCGCCTCGATCGTCGACGCCACGCACCTGCTGGTCGACCAGCAGGATGTCACGCCGCTCGGGCTCGCCCGGCAGGCGATCGAGCTCCAGTCGGCGGAGGATCCCCTGGACATGGCGCTCCGCCGCGTCCTTCGGGCGATGAAGGTCTGACATGGCTGCCATCCTCTACCTCGACATCGACGACGAGATCACGACCGCCGCGGCACGGATCCGCGGATCGGTCGATCCCAAGGTGGCGCTCGTCGTGCCGCCGGGCTCTCGGATCGCGACGTCGCGGATGAACTTCCGACTCCTCGCCCGCGAGGCGCTCGAGCGGAACCGGGGGCTGTCGATCGTGGCCGCCGACCCGGCCGCGAGGGCGATCGCCGGTTCGGCCGGCCTGCCGGTCTTCGCCTCCGTCGCCGAGTTCGAGGCCTCGATCGCGCCGCCGCCCCCAGCCGCCGCCCCGCCACCGGTGGAGCCGGCGGTCACGGAGACCCGCCCGGGGCCATCGCCGGCGGTGGTCGCCGGACTCGCCGGGGCAGGCCTGGCAGCGGGTCCGACCGGGACCCCGCCGTCGCCGACCGACGGTTCGCCGACCGCCGAGGAGGCCATCGCCCCGGCGGGCCCCGTCCCGCCTCGCCGCCGGCGTCGCGGCGGATCCGCGGGCGACGATCGCCCGGTGGCGGAGGCGGGGACGGCCGACGCGCTCGTGACCGAGCCGATCGCCGCCGCGACGGGCGGCGCGTCCGCCGTGGCCGGCGAGGGACCCATGGTCGAGCCGCCGGCGACCGAGCCGCGCGCCCGGTCCCGGGCCGCTGCCCTGCCGGTGGTGCCCGCTGCCCGGGCCGCTCGGGGCGTCTCGCGCTGGGTCGTCGCGGGCCTCATCGCCGTGGTGGCCCTGCTGGCGATCGCGATCGCGGGGTACCTGGTCCTCCCGTCGGCCACCGTGGTCGTCACCCCGAGCCCGGTGCCGGTGGGTCCGGTGGACTTCGTGGTCCGCGCCGATCCCGATGCCACGACGGTCGACGCGGCCGGCGGTGTCGTCCCAGCGACCCGGCTGAGCAAGGAGTTCACGGCCTCCGGCGAGTTCCCGTCGACCGGCAAGCGGGTCGTCACCACCAAGGCGACCGGGACCCTGCGCTGGACGAACTGCGATCCGACCCGCGCCCGGACGATCGCCGCCGGGACGGTCGCGCGCACCTCGAGCGGGGTCGGCTTCGCCACCGACGAGAGTCTCTTCCTGCCGGTCGCCATCATCAGTGCCGGCCTGAACCTCACCTGCCAGTCGCGCGACGTGCCGGGGACCGCGGTCAAGGCCGGTCCGGAGGGCAACGTCGCCGCCGGTGCGGTGAAGGTCGTGCCCGGAAGCCTGAACTCCGTGGTCGTCAAGGTCACGAACCCGGCCGCGATGGCCGGTGGGACTCGCGAGGAGTTCACCCGGGTGTCCCAGAAGGACGTCACCGCGGCCCTGGCCAGTCTGACCAAGGATCTCAACGGCCAGTTCGCCGCCTGGTTGGCCGCCCCCGAGGAGCTGCCGGCAGGGTCGACCGTCTTCACCGCGACCGGCAAGCTGAGCCAGCCGATCCCCGACGTCGACCCATCGACCCTGATCAACGTCGAAGAGCCCACCTTCCAGCTCGGAGCGACGGCGACCGGCACCGTGGTCGCGGTGGACGCGTCGCTCGTGGAGCAGGTCGCGACCGAGCGTATCTCCGGCTCCGTGCCCGCCGAGCATCGGCTCGTGCCGGGTTCGGTCAAGGTCTCCGCCGATCAGGGGCAGGCCGACGGTGACCTCGTCGACTTCCGGGTCACCGCGAGCGCGGCGGCGATCCCGCTCCTCGACCCGGCGGTCCTGCGCGATGCCATCCGGGGCAGGCCGGTGGAGGAGGCTGAGCGGATCCTCAAGCAGTACGGCGAGGTGACCATCCGGACCTGGCCGGGGTTCGTCACGTCCATCCCGAGCCTGGACGGCCGGATCGACCTGACCGTGGCCGGCGACCAGGGCGACGCCGGCTCGAGCCCGACACCAGGAGCCTCGAGCCCGGAGCCGAGCGGGACCAGCCCGACACCAGGGTCCGCCAGCCCGGGATCCTCGGCACCGTGAGCCGACTCCTCGGGATCGATCTCGGCGAGCGACGGATCGGCCTGGCCGTGGCCGACCGAGACGGTCGCGCCCGGCCCCTGCTCACCCTGCGTCGGGCCCGCAGCGTCGCCGCCGATGCGGCCGCCATCCTCCGGGTCGCGGCGGAGCAGGAGGCCGTCGAGCTGGTCGTCGGGCTCCCGCTGGAGGCGGCCGGCGGAGAAGGGGAGCAGGCCCGCGTCACGCGGACGTGGGTCGAAGCCGTCTCACCCCTCGTGCGCCTGCCGATCTCCCTCCGCGACGAGCGATTGTCCTCCCACGTGGCCGAGACCCGTCTCGGGCCGATGAAGCGCGGTCGCTCGGGTGGGCCGCCTTCGGCGACCCAGCGCGACGCCTACCGTGCCCGAGTGGATCGCGAGGCCGCCGCGATCATCCTCCAGGACGAGCTCGATGCGCGGACCGCTGGGGAGTCGGCACGATGACCGTCCGGGACGGCTCGGACCCGCGCGACCGCTCGGGTGCCCATCGCCTGACCGGCGTCGAGATCGACGACGAGCACTACGCCCGGCCGCCCTCGCAGACGCCGTCCGGCCGCCGTCGCGGCCGGGACGAGCCCCGGGCGGGAGGTCGGCCCCCGATGGCTCCGCGAGGACGTTCCGGCTTCGGGTTCGGCGGGCTCGTCCGGCTCGTCCTCTTCCTGGCTGTCCTGGCCGGTCTCGTCCTCGTCGTCTCGCTCACGGTCCTCCGGCCGGTCGTGGCCGGGGCCGTCGTCGGCTGGGCGGCGGACAATCCCAGCGCCCTCCGCCTGCCGTTCGTCGCCGACCTGGTCCGCGAAGACCTCGGGAATGTCCTGACCGAGCCGACGAGCAGCGACGCCGCCGACGTGGAATTCACCGTCCTCGACGGCGATACCGCCTCGACCATCGGCCAGCGACTCACCGACCAGGGTCTCCTCCGCGACCCGCGAGCCTTCGTCTTCATCACGACCGAGCGTGCGCTGACCGGCCAGCTCGAGGCGGGAACGTTCGTCCTGCGCAAGAACATGACGCCCGACCAGATGGTGACCGCCCTGCTCGTGGCGAAGGATCAGGCGGTCGCGGTCGGGATCCGCGAGGGGCTCCGGCTGGAGCAGGTGACCGCCAAGCTCCAGACCCTGCCCCTGAAGATGGACGTCAAGGCGTTCTACGACCTCGTGAAGCACCCGCCCCAGAGCCTGCTCAAGGACTACCCGTGGCTGGACCTTCCGAAGGGCGCCAGCCTCGAGGGCTACCTCGCCCCGGCCACGTACCGGGTCCTGCCCGACTCGACCCCCGAGGACCTCGTCCGCCAGATGCTCGACACGTTCTACACGAGCGTCGGGCCGGAGCGTCTGAACGTCCCGAAGACGCGTGGGCTCTCGTTCTACGAGGTCCTGACCCTCGCCTCGCTGGTCGAGCGAGAGGCGAAGCTGGACGAGGAGCGGGCGCTCATCGCCGGTGTCTACCAGGATCGCCTGAACCCGAAGATCTGGCCGACCCGGCTCCTCCAGTCGGACCCCACGATCATCTACATCAACGACAGCGTCCAGCTCGCCAAGACCCCCTTCGCGAACTGGCAGGAGTATGTCTTCTGGACGCCGCCGAACGGGGCGCTCCAGGGCGTGACCCTGCCGGCCGGGCTGACCGGCTACGACACGTACAGCGTGCCGGGGCTCATGCCCGGTCCCATCGCCAGCCCGTCGATCGCCTCGATCGACGCCGCGCTGGCCCCGGACACGAAGAAGGGGTATCTCTACTTCCTGGCTAAGAACGATGGCTCCGACAGCACGGCGTTCGCGCGCACGTTCAAGGAGCACCAGGCCAACATCAAGAAGTACGGCAAGTGACCGACGGTTCGCGGGCCGCGCCCGAGCGGGCCGCGGTGGTCGTCCCGGACGCAGGACACCGTGCCGCCTGGCTGGCGGCCGATCTGGCGGCCCGGCCGGCCCGGCTCGACCGGGTCCGGACGCGCCTCGAGGCATCGGGGCTGGATGCCTACCTCGGGACCCGTCCGGAGCACGCGCGGTACCTGACCGGGTTCGCCCTCGGCGATGGCGAGGACCGGGTGGCGGGCTCGTCGGGGTGGTTCGTCGTCGGCCGGGACGACGTCGTCCTGTTCGCCGACAACCGCTACACCGTCCAGGCCGGACGCGAGGCGCCCGGCGCCAGGATCGAGCCGGTCTACGGCGATCTCGAGACGCGGTGGCCGCCCCTCCTGGCGGCCCTGGGCGCCAGGAGGGTCGCCGTCGAGGGCGTGGTCGGCCACGCGACCTGGCTCCGCCTGGCCGCCGCCGCGCCCGAGGTGGAGCTCGTGCCCGTCGACGGCTGGATCGAGGCCGATCGGGCGATCAAGGCACCGGCCGAGCTCGAGCGGATCGCTGCCGCGTGCGGCGTCGCCGACCGGGCCCTCGAGGCCCTCCTCCCCGAGATTCGACCCGGGATCACCGAACGAGACCTCGCCCTCCGCCTGGAGTGGCTCATCCGGACCGGCGGCGCTGACGGCCTCGCCTTCGACGTGGCCTGCCTGGCCGGGCCCGAGGCGGCCCTCCCGCACGGCTCACCCGGCGACCGGGTGGTGGCCGCCGGCGAGGTCCTCCTCTTCGATTTCGGGGCGCAGGTCCAGGGGTACCGGAGCGACATGACCCGGACCCTGTTCGTCGGCGAACCGTCGGCGCGCGATCGGTCCCTCTTCGAGCTGGTCGCGGCGGCCCAGGCGGCGAGCATCGCGGCGGTCGCCGGCGCGGTCCGAACCGGCGGACCGCTCCCCAGCGGGCGGGCCGCCGACGGTGCGGCGCGGGCGGTGATCGAGGCCGCCGGATACGGCGAGCGCTTCGGGCACGGCACCGGGCACGGCATCGGTCTGGCCACCCACGAGCTGCCCAGCCTCGGCCGACGCGCGACCGACGACCCGCTCCCGAGCCCGACGGTCTTCAGCGTGGAGCCGGGGGTCTATCTCGAGGGCGAGACGGGGGTCCGGATCGAGGACCTCGTGGCGGTCGACCTCGCGGCGGGGAGTTGCGAGATCCTCACCCGGTTCCCGCGCGGGGTCGTCGTCGTCGGCGTCTGAGACCCGTCGGAGGGTGGCAGCGCGGGCCCCCGCCCGGTACCCTGTCGACCATGCCCAACGACGACGTCTTCGGTCTGGTCGGCATGGCGGTCGTGGCGAGCGTGATCGTCCCCCTGGTGATCATCGCCTTCGTGATCGGCCTGATCGTCTGGACGATCCGCCGCAGTGCCCCCGCCCGCGAGGACCCGGCCGTGGCCGAGCTGAAGGCGCGCTACGCCCGGGGCGAGATCGACACCCCCGAGTTCCAGGTCCGGCTCCGGGAGCTGACCGGCGACTAGCCGCTACAATCGCTCGACACACCCCGGACCCGACCGCCGCCCGGTCATGCCCGCCGGTCACCCAGGAGCCCACCCGACATGATCAGCACCGGAGAACTGCGCAAGGGCGTCGCGATCGAGCTCGACGGCGACCTCTGGCAGATCCTCGACTACCACCACATCAAGATGGGTCGCGGCTCGGCCCAGGTGCGGATCACCCTCCGCAACATCAAGCGTGGCCAGACGGTCGAGCGCTCGTTCCAGGCCGGAACGAAGTGGCCGAGGGCGTCGATGGAGCGTCGGCCGGTCCAGTTCCTCTATCGCGACGGCGACGACTTCCACTTCATGGACACCGACACGTACGACCAGTTCGTCCTGACCGCCGAGCAGCTCGACGACGTCTCGAAGTACCTCAAGGACGGGATGACCCTCGACCGGACGAGCTACCAGGGTGAGACGATCGGCGTCGAGCTGCCCACGACCGTGGACCTCGTGGTCAGCGAGACCGAGCCAGGCTTCGCCGGCGACACCCAGACCGGCGCACGGAAGCCGGCGACGACCGAGACGGGCCTCGTCGTGACCGTGCCGATCTTCGTCGAGGAGGGTGACACGATCCGGGTCGACACCCGGACCGGCGAGTACCAGACCCGGGTCTGAGCGCCGGGGGACTCCGGTGACCGACCGCGAGCCGCCGGACTGGGCGCTGCCGGCCTGGGACGCGACCGACGCCGCTCCGGCGCCGACCGGACGACCCCCGATCCCACCGGCGAGAGGGGACCCGACCGCGGGGGCGGGTGCGTCGGTCGTCCCGGCAGGCACCTTCGGCCTGACCATCCTCGCCGTCTCCGAGGTCACCCGTGCGGTCCGCGACGCGGTCCGGGCCGACGACCGGCTCCGCGACGTGTGGGTCGAGGGCGAGGTCGGGCGGGTCACGGTCTCGAGCGCGGGGCACGCCTACTTCACCCTGAAGGACGAGCGCAGCCAGCTCCAGTGCGTCTGGTTCCGGGACGACCGGATCGCATCCGCCTTCGAGCCGCGGACCGGGCTGCGGGTCGTCGCCCACGGCCGCGTCGACGTCTTCGACGCGAACGGCGTCTACCAGCTCTACGTGAGCGCTGTCCAGCCGGCCGGCTTCGGCGATCTCGCGCTCCGGTTCGAGGCACTGAAGGCGAAGCTGGCAGGCGAGGGGCTCTTCGACCCCGCCCGGAAGCGTCCGCTGCCGGAGCGGCCCGCGGTCATCGCCGTCGTGACCAGTGAGACGGGTGCGGTCTGGCACGACATCCGGACGGTCCTGACCCGACGCTGGCCGCTCGCGACGGTGGTCCTGTCGCAGTGCCAGGTCCAGGGGGCGGGCGCACCGGCGAGCATCGTCCGGGCGCTGGCCTGGGTGGACCGGTTCGCTGAGCGCCGGGAGCGATCCGGCAGGGCCGACACGGCCCCGACGGTGACGATCCTGGCCCGCGGGGGTGGCTCCCTCGAGGACCTCTGGTCGTTCAACGACGAGGCCGTCGTCCGGGCGATCGTGGCTCACGGACGTCCCGTGGTCTGCGGGGTCGGCCACGAGACCGACGTGACCCTGGCCGACTTCGCCGCGGATCGACGGGCGGCCACCCCGTCGGCCGCGGCCGAGATCGTGGTCCCGGACCGGGCAGAGCTGGCCTCGGTCCTGCGGGCCGAGACGCGCCGGCTCGAGGATGCGGTCCGTCGGACCGTCGCGGCCGCGTCGCGCGAGACGGCGGCCGAACGACGGGCGCTCGATGCGTCGAGCCCGATGGCCCAGCTCGCAGCGGCGCGCGAGCGGGCGGGGCTGCTCCTCGACCGGGCGACCCGGGCGCTCCGGGTCCGGCTCGACGCCGGGCACGTCGCGGTCGACCGATCGGCGGCCGGGCTCGGGCCTGGGGTGACCATGCGGCTCGGTCGGGCCCGGGGAACGGTGGACGCCGCGGCCGCAGCCCTGGCGGTCCTCGGGCCCGAGGCGACGCTCGAGCGCGGCTACGCGATCGTCCGCCGGACCCGTGACGGCCGGATCGTCCGCGGAGCGGCGGAGGCTCCGGCCGGCGAACGCCTGTCGATCCGGGTCGCCCGCGGCGAGATCCCGGCCACCGTCGACCGAGAGCCGGGTCGATCGTGAGCGGCGACCTGGTCGGGCTCGTCCTGGTGGCTGCGGTCGTCCTCGTCGCCGGAGCCGGGGGCGTCGCCCTTGGTATGCTCCTCGCACCGCGGATCGGGCGTCTGGTGGACCACGACGACCCCGCGCAGACGTCCGAGGAGTCCGGTGACCAGGGAACCGACTGACCCACCCGCGCAACCCGCTGCCACCGGACCCGATCCCGCCGGGCTGACCTTCGACGAGGCCCTGGCCGAGCTGCAGCGGACCGTCGCCGAGCTCGAGACGGGGGGTGCACCGCTCGAGACGTCGATCGCGCTCTACGAGCGAGGCGTCGCGCTCCACGAACGCTGCGCTACCCTTCTCGCCGATGCCGAGCTCCGGGTCAGCCGTCTCGTGGAGCGCGCCGGAGGGGCGATCGAGGCCCTCGAGCTGGGAGGGTCGGAGGACGCCTGACGGCGTCTGCGAACCGATCGGCGACGGCGGAGCGGGCCTCGGGTAGACTCCCCGCGATGACCATCCTGTCCGATCTCCAGGGCCCTGCCGACCTGCGCGGTCTCGACGCAGCGCAGCTCGCCGAGCTCGCCGAGGAGATCCGCCGGACGATCATCGCGACCGTCGCGAAGACGGGCGGCCATCTCGGATCGTCCCTCGGTGTCGTCGAGCTGACGATCGCCCTCCATCGCCTCCTCGAGTCCCCGCGCGACCCGATCGTCTGGGACACCGGCCACCAGGCCTATCCGCACAAGCTCCTGACCGGCCGGCTGGCCCGGTTCGGCACGCTCCGCCAGCTCGATGGGGTGGGTGGGTTCCCGCGCCGGAGCGAATCCCCGCACGACGTGTTCGACGGCGGCCATGCCGGGACCGGGTTGTCGATCGCCCAGGGCCTGGCCGAGGCGCGCGACCTTCGTCACGGGTTCGAGCGGGTCGCCGTGGTGGTCGGTGACGCCGCGCTCATGAGCGGTCTGAGTCTGGAGGCGCTCAACGACATCGGCCACCGCGGCACGCAGATGCTCATCGTCCTCAACGACAACGAGATGTCGATCAGCCCGACCGTCGGCGCCTTCAGCCGCTACCTCTCGCAGATCAAGCTGTCCCCGGCCTGGCAGCAGAGCCGGACGGCCTACGACTCGCTCACCGAACGGATCCCGGTCGTCGGGCCGACCGCCCTGGAGTGGTCCCGGCGCTTCCGCAAGTCGGTCGTGAACTTCGCTCAGCCGGGCCAGCTGTTCGAGGACCTCGGGATCACCTACATCGGGGTCGTGCCGGGTCACGACCTGCACGAGCTGGAGCGGGTCTTCTCCCAGGCGCTCGAGCTCAAGGAGCCGGTCCTCGTCCACGTCCGCACCCAGAAGGGCCGGGGATACCGCCCGGCCGAGGCCGACCAGGTCGGCTTCCACGGGGCAGCGCTCCCGCCGATGACCGACACCTACCAGAGCCGCGACGCCGCCCCGAACGGCTCGGACCCGGGCAGCGACGACGCGACCCCGGCGACGCTCCTCCCCGACGCGGCCCCGAAGGTGCCGAACTACACGTCCCACTTCAGCGCCGAGCTGGTGGCCTGCGCCCGGGAGGACCGGCGCATCGTGGCGATCACCGCCGGGATGCCCACCGGCACCGGCCTGAACCGCTTCCAGGTCGAGTTCCCGGAGCGGTTCTTCGATGTCGGCATCGCGGAGCAGCACGCGGTCGCCCTCGCGACCGGCCTGGCCATCGGGGGGCAGCGGCCGGTCGTCGCGCTCTACTCGACGTTCCTCCAGCGGGCCTTCGACCAGACCGTCCACGACGTCTGCCAGAACGACCAGCCGGTCCTCCTCGCGGTCGATCGGGCCGGCCTGGTGGGCGAGGACGGGACGAGTCACCAGGGGATGTTCACGATCCCGGCCCAGCGCCAGCTGCCCCACCTGATCGTCGCCAGCCCGCGGGACGAGCAGGAGCTCCGCTCGCTCGTCCGGACGGCCCTCGCCCAGGACCATCCCTTCGCGCTCCATTACCCGCGCGACCCCGGGTTCGGGGTGGAGCCCACCGAGCCCAGGATCCTGCCGATCGGGCAGGGCGAGACCCTGGGCGAGGGCCGCGATGTCCTCATCGTGGGCTTCGGTCCGATCGTGGCCCGGGGGGTCGAGGCGGCCGACCGGCTCGCCGCCGACGGCTGGTCGGTGGGCGTCATCAACGCCCGCTTCGCGAAGCCGCTCGATCGCCAGCTCATCCTCGATGCGGCACGGGGCAAGCGGCTCGTCGTCACCCTCGAGGAAAGCGTCGTGACCGGCGGATTCGGCTCGGCCGTCCTGGAGCTCGTCGAGGAGGCCCGCCTGGCCGACCCGGCGTACCGCGACGTCGTCGTCCGGATCGTCGGCATCCCCGGCGACCGGTTCGTCGATCACGGCTCGGTGGCCGACCTGCGCCGCCTCATCCGCCTCGACGTCGACGGGATCGAGGCCCAGGTCCGCGAGGCGCTCGCCGCACTCCAGGCGCGACCCGAGCGCGAGGCGGCGTCGTCGGCCGGTTGATGTTCGAGCGGCGGCGGGTGCGTCGTCGTGGAGCGGCCTGTGCCACGATAGGGGAGTGATGCCAGCGGCCCGGGCCTCTCGCCAGCGACTCGACCTGCTCCTCGTGGAGCGAGGCCTGGCCGAGAGCCGGACCCGGGCCCAGGCCCTGATCATGGCCGGCCGCGTCCGGGTGGGGTCCGGCGACGCCGCTCGCCTCGATCGCAAGGCCGGAGACCTCCTCGATCCGGAGACGCCCGTGGCGGTGAGCGTCCCGGAACCGTACGTCTCGCGGGGCGGGCACAAGCTGGTGGCGGCCATCGACGCCTTCGGGATCGACCCGACCGGGCGGGTAGCACTCGACGCGGGCGCATCGACGGGCGGCTTCACGGACGTCCTCCTCCAGCGCGGGGCGAGCCGGGTCTACGCGGTCGATGTCGGCCGCGGTCAGCTGGCAGAACCGCTCCGGCGGGATCCGCGGGTCGTCTCGATGGAGCGGGTGAACGCTCGGACCCTGGGACCGGGCGTCCTGCCCGAGACGGTCTCGATCGCGGTCATCGACGTCTCGTTCATCTCGCTCGGGCTCGTTCTCGGGCCGGTGGCAGCCTGCTTCGGTCCCGGCGGCGGCCCGGTCGTCCCACTCGTGAAGCCGCAGTTCGAGGCAGGTCGGGAGGCGGTCGACGGCGGCGTGGTCCGGGACCCGGCGATCCACCTCGACGTGCTGCGGCGGGTCGTCGAGCGCGCGCGGACGCTGGGCCTGGCCGCCCGCGACGTCATCGCCTCGCCGATCCTCGGACCGCAAGGCAACCGCGAGTTCCTCCTTCACCTGGTCGTCGACGGCGGACCGGATGACGATCGGCTCGACGACGCGCGCCTCGTCGAGGTGGTCCGATGAGCGCGATCGCCCGGGTCGGGTTCGCCTACAACCCGACGATCGACGCGGCCGACGAGCTCCGCGAGCGCGCCGAGGGCTGGTGCGACGTCCGTGGGATCGGCCACTGGGCGGCGCCCTCGGGCGAGATCGATGCGATCCGGCACGAGCTGGGGACGACCGACGCGGTCATCGTCCTCGGCGGCGACGGGACATTCCTCCGGGCCGCGCGGGCCGTCTCCGACGGGAACGTGCCGCTGCTCGGGGTGAACCTGGGCAAGGTCGGCTTCCTCTCGAAGGTGGAGGCCGACGGGCTCGAGGCGGTCCTCGGTCAGCTCGTCGCCGGCGCGTTCACGATCGACGAGCGGATGACCCTGCGCGGCACCATCCGCCCGGCCGGCCGGCCGGGCGCCGGGACGGGGTTCTTCGCCCTCAACGATGTCGTCGTGGCCCGCGGCTCGCTCGCCCGGGTGGTCAGGCTGGACGTCTCGATCGGTCCGAGCCACCTGGCGACCTTCGTCGCGGACGGACTCATCGTGGCCAGCCCGACCGGCTCCACCGGGTACTCCTTCTCGGCCGGTGGACCGATCCTCGACCCGCTCAGTCGGAACCTCATCGTGACCCCGATCGCCGGCTACCTCTCGGCCATCCGTTCGGTGGTCGTGAGTCCCAGCCAGACGGTGACCGCCCGGGTCATCGATGCTCACGAGGCGCTGGTGAGCATCGACGGTCGCGAGGACCTGCCGATCGCGGTCGGCGACGTCGTCGAGGTGTCGGCGGGACCGCTCCCGATCCGGTTCATCGAGCCGGCCGGCGCCGTCCCGTTCTGGGATCTCCTGCGGACCAAGGTGGAGCTGCTCCCGTCGTGACCCCGGACCGCGCCGGACGGCTCATCGAGCTCGCGGTCCGGGACCTCGCGCTGATCGACCGGGTCCGCCTGGAGCTGGCTCCCGGGCTGAACGTGATCACCGGCGAGACCGGTGCGGGCAAGAGCCTGCTCATCGACGCGCTCGGCCTGGCTCTCGGCGCCCGGGCCGACACCGGGCTGGTCCGGCATGGCGCCGAGAGCGCCAGGGTGGAGGCGCTCTTCGATCGGGCGCCCGAGGCTCTCATCGTCGTCCGCGAGGTGAGCGCATCGGGTCGGTCGACGGCCCGGGTCGATGACGAACCGGTCACGGCGGCGAGGCTCGCCGAGACGGTCGGGCCGCTGGTGGAGATCCACGGCCAGCACGACCAGCAGCGACTCCTCGACGAACGGGTCCAGCGCGACCTGCTCGATGCCTTCGGTGGCCTCGCCGACGCCCGGGCCGCGGTCGCCGCGGCGGTGGAGCGCTGGCGGGTCAACCGGGCGACCCTCGCCGAGGTCAGTCTCGACCCCCGCGAGCTCGTCCGTCGTCTCGAGATCGCCGAGCATGAGGCGGCCGAGATCGCGGGCGCCGGTCTCCGGGTGGGGGAGGCCGAGACGATCCGGCTTCGTCTGGGGGCTACTCGTCATGCGGTGGCGATCGCCCGGGGCGGCGCGGCCATCCGCGATGCGCTGGTGGGTGAGGACGGCGGCGCCCGGGAACGGATCGGGACCGCCCGGCGCCAGGCGACGGAGCTCGCCCGCTTCGACACCCGGTTCGAGCCGCTGGCCGACCGGCTCGACGGCCTCGACGCGGAGGTCGACGACGTCGCCTCGGAGGTCCGGACGCTCCTCGACGACCTCGAGCACGATCCCGCGGAGGTCGCCCGGCTCGAGGAGCGGCTGTCGGCCATCTTCGCCCTCGAGCGGCGCTACGGCGACGACGAGTCGGCCGTCATCGCCCACGGGGAGCGGATGGCCGCGGAGGCCGACCGCCTGCGCGGTCTCGACGCTGAGCGAGCACGCCACCTGGCCGAGGATGCGGCTCTGCTCGTCGTGGTCGCCCGCGAGGTGGCGGCGCTGTCGACCCTGCGGGCGGCGGCCGCAGCGGCCCTGACCCCGGCCGTCGGGGCGGCCCTGGAGGGCCTCGGCTTCGGCCGGGCGCGGTTCGACGTGAACCTCGGCCGTCGGATCGCCGGTCAGGACGAGCCGGCCGTGGAGGTCGACGGCGACGCCCTCGCCTTCGATGCGAGCGGGATCGACCAGGTCGCCTTCCGCTTCGCGCCGAACGTCGGCGAGCCGGCCGCCCCGCTGGCCCGGATCGCCTCGGGCGGCGAGCTCAGCCGGGTGGCCCTCGCGCTCAAGGAGGTCCTCGCCTCGGCCGATGCCACGCCGATCCTCGTCTTCGACGAGATCGACACGGGGATCGGCGGACGGAGCGCCGATCCGGTCGGTCGGAGCCTGTGGGTCCTCGCCCGGCGGCACCAGGTCCTGTGCGTGACCCACCTGCCCCAGATCGCCGCTCACGCCGACGCCCACTTCCGGATCGAGAAGCGCGAGCGGGACGGGCGGACCGTCACCGAGGTCCAGCGCCTGGGGTCCGCCGAACGGATCGTCGAGCTGGCCCAGATGCTCGGCGGCCACGATGGCGGGGCGGCGTCGCGGGCCGGTGCCGAGGAGCTGCTGGACCGGGTCGCCGCCTGGCGATCCCACACCGCGCTCGCCGACGGGCCGGCGGTCCCGGTCGGGTCGTCCCGACGATGAGCCGGGCTGATGGAGCCGGCATCGACGCCGCGATCGAGGCGTACCTCCTCCATCTCCGGGTCGAGCGCGGCCTCGCGCCCGCGACGCTTCGCGCCTACGCCGGGGACCTGGCCGGGTTCGCCGCCGATCCCGCCGTCGCCGCCGGCTGGACGACCTCGACCGAGCCGACCACCCGTTACCTCGCCGGGGCGGCGGGGATCCTCCGTCCGACCAGCCTCCGGCGTCGGGCGGCCGCGATCCGCGGCTTCTACCGCTTCGCCTACGGCGATGAGTTCATCGAGCGCGATCTCGCGGCCCGGATCGACCTGCCCCGCCCCTCCCGACGCCTGCCCGAGGCGCTCGACATCGCCGAGACGGTGGCGGTCCTGGAGGCGGCCGGCGGAGCCGATCCCGACCGGCCGGTCCACGTTCGCGATCGCGCCCTGCTCGAGCTGCTCTATGCCGCCGGTCTCCGGATCAGCGAGGCGCTCGGGCTGGAACGGGACGATCTCTCGCTCGACGGGGCCTTCGTCCGGGTCATCGGCAAGGGGGACCGGGAGCGGCTCGTGCCGGTCGGCGACGAGGCACTGGCCTGGCTGCGCCGCTACCTCGAGACGGTGCGACCGGCCTGGCTCGCCCTCCACCATGTCGACCCCGTACGCGGCGGTCCGCTCTTCCTCAGCGCCCACGGCCGGCGCCTCGGCCGCCAGCAGGCCTGGGCCGTGGTGCGCCGCGCCGCCGAACAGGCCGGTCTCGCCGAGCGCGTCTCGCCACACACCTTCCGCCATTCGTTCGCGACCCATCTCCTGGCCGGCGGGGCCGACCTTCGGGTGGTCCAGGAGCTGCTCGGTCACGCGAGCATCAGCACGACCCAGCTCTACACGCACCTCACCGGGGAACGGATCCGGGAGGTCTACGCCCGGGCCCATCCCCGGGCGTGACGAAGGGAGCGTCCGGCCGTGGCCCGCTACGCTGAGCGACTCCTCGCCGACGGCGAGCGGATCGTGTTCCGGTCGCGCCAGCACGGGGTCGCGATCGTGGCCACCAGCGTGGCCTTCTGGGTCCTCCTCGTCGCCGCGGTGATCTTCTTCCTCCTCGGCCGGCTGATCGCCTGGGTGCCGCTCGATTGGCTGGCCCTGTTCGGCCTGCTCGGCGCCCTCGCGCGGCTGGCCTGGCGGACGACGGCCTGGTGGTTCCAGGACTTCCTCGTCACCGACCGCCGGGTGATCAAGGTGGAGGGGATCGCGAACCGACAGGCGGCGGACAGCTCCCTCCGGAAGGTGGACGACGCCGTCCTGCGCCAGGGGGTCCTCGGCCGGCTGCTGGGCTACGGCGACCTGGCGATCCTCGCCGAAGGGGAGGCCTCGGTCGACGGGTTCCGGATGCTGGCTCGTCCGACCGAATTCAAGAAGGCGATGCTCGAGGCCAAGTACGCGCTGGAGCGGGTGACCGGCGGTCCGCTGCCGGGACCGGCGGTCCGGATCCCGGTCCCCGCCGGGGCGACCCCGGCCCGGGCGATGACCCTCGACGAGGTCGCCGCCGCGCTCGCCAGGCTGGCCGACCTGCGAGATCGGGGCGCGATCGGCGCCGCCGACTACGACGCGAAGAAGGCCGAGCTCCTCGCCCGGATCTGAGCGGATCGCCAGACTCCACCGCGGGTCGGCCCGGGGCGGGTAGGATTACCGACGGTCCCGGCCCTACGAGGTAGCGCGTGTTCGGCATCACCCAGCAGGAACTCGTCCAGGATGCGGTCCTCATCTCGATCTTCATCCTCGTCGCGTTCCCGGTCCACGAGTTCGCCCACGCGCTCGTCGCCTATCGGCTCGGCGACGGCACGGCCAAGGTGTTCGGACGGCTGACCCTCAACCCGATCGTCCACTTCGACCCGTTCGGCGGGCTGCTCCTGGTGCTGACGGCCCTGTCGGGCAGCGGCCTGCTGTTCGGCTGGGCCAAGCCGACGCCGGTCAACCCCTCGAACCTCCGCGACCGCCGCAACGGCGAGGTCGCGGTCGCCCTGGCCGGACCGGCATCGAACCTGATCATGGCCTGCATCGGTGCGGTGGCCTTCCGGATCGTGAACGCGGCGGGCGTCTTCGACGTGGCCACGATCACCTCGGCGAACGACCCCCGGATCCTGCTGTTCAACGTGATGACCCTGTTCGTCGAGATCAACATCGTGCTGGCGATCTTCAACCTCATCCCGGTGCCGCCGCTCGACGGCTCGGCGCTCCTGTTCCGGGTGCTCAGCCCGGCGACGGCCTGGCGGATCCGACCGGTGCTCGCCCAGTACGGGTCGATCATCCTGCTCGGCACGATCTTCCTGCTCTTCTTCAGCCCGCTCGGCAACGCCCTCGGGAAGCTGATCAATGACGTCACCACGCTTCTCCTGGGGATCTAAGGTCCGCCAGTTCCGGGCGCACCTGACGGCCCGGGTCCGGCCGGAGGAGCGGGCGGCCCTCGCGTCCTGGCTGACGCCGGCCCAGCTCGCCCTGTTCGACGGGATGCACGTCGCCGATCGGCGCCACGGGCTCGATGTCGTGGCCACCCTGCGGGCGGGCGGCAGCCAGGACGACGAGCTCCTCCTCGCCGGGCTCCTCCACGACTGCGCCAAGGGACCGGGCGTGGGGGTCGTCCCCCGGGTCGCCTGGTCGCTCGGCGAGGCCTGGGGCCCCTGGGTCTGGTCGCTGGCGGCTCGTCTGCCGGGGATGGCCGCGTCGCTCGATCGGCTCCGTGAGCATGCCGACCTGTCGGCCGCGATGGCGTCCCGGGCGGGCTGCACGCCCCGGACGGCCGAGCTCATCCGCCACCAGGCGGATCCGCTGGAACCGGCCGCCGGTGAGCTCCTGCGGCTGGCCGACGAGGCCAACTGAGATGGAGCCGACGATCGTGGACCTGCCGCCGGCGACCGGCGTCGCGTCGGTCTTCCGGGTCGAGGAGGGGAGGGGCGGTGGCTCGACCCATGTCCGACTCGGCGAGTTCGAGGGACCGCTCGGGCTCCTCCTCGCGCTCATCGAGGCCCGTCAGCTCGACATCCTGACCGTGCCGCTCGGCGAGCTCGCCGGGGCGTACCTCGAGACCCTGTCCGGTCTATCGGCGGACCGGATCGGGAGCGTCAGCGGGTTCGTGGCGGTGGCCGGGCAGCTCATCCTGATCAAGAGCCGTGCCCTCCTCCCACGTCGCCAGGAGCCGACGGCGGTGCCCCTCGACGAGGCACCCGACCCCGAGGCCGAGCTGCGGGCCCGGCTCATCCTCTACCGGGCCTACCGGGACGCCGGCGCCCGGCTCCAGGACGAGGCGGGGGATCGGGTCGGTCTCTTCCGGCGCGAACCCTCGATCGCCCTCGCGTCGGGTCGTGCCGGCGCCGTGGCCGCGCCGCTTCCGGCGATGGACCCGGCGCTCCTGGTCGACCGCCTCGAGCGTCTCCTTCGAGTCATCCCCCCGCCCCCTCCGCCGCCGGAGGCGATGGCTCGCACCCTCACGATCGGCGAGCGTGCGGCGATCATCCGGGCGGCGCTCCGCCGGGCCGACCACGTCGTCCTCCAGGAGCTCCTGCGGGACGTCGGCGACCGGGTGGTGGTGGTGGTCACCTTCCTCGCGATGCTCGAGCTCGTGAAGCGCCGCGAGATCGTCGTCGAGCAGGCGGAGCCGTGGGGTCCCATCGTCGCCCGGGCGGCCACGGCGGCCGAGCGGGCGAGCAGCGGGATCGTGACCGTGGCCACGGACGAGCCGTTCGACGAGAGCCTGGAGTCGTTCGCGTGAGCGACCCGCTCGAGACCGCGGCCACCGGGGCCGCGCTGGGCCGCGACGAGTCGCCGGACCCGATCGAGCTGACCGAGGCGGCGCTCGAGGCCCTGCTCTTCGTCGCCGAGCGGCCGCTCGGACGACGGGAGATCGCCGCGATCGCGGGGACGGACCGCGAGACCGTGGACGCCCGACTCGGCGACCTCGAGGTGTCCCTCCAGGCCCGGGGGATCCGGCTCGTCGTCTCCGGCGACCGGGTCGAGCTGGCGACGGCGCCCGAGGCGGGCCGACTCGTCGGCCGCTATGTCGGCGCCGGGGCGAGCCGGCTCTCGCCGGCGGCCATCGAGACGCTGGCGATCGTGGCCTACCGCCAGCCGGTCACGAAGGCCGCGGTCGAGCGGATCCGGGGCGTCGACTCGGACTACACGATCCGGGCGCTCCTCCACCGCCGGCTCGTCGTCGAGCTCGGCCGCTCCGAGGCACCGGGCCGGCCCTATCTCTACGGGACCGACTTCGAGTTCCTCGAGCGGTTCGGGATCACCAGTCTCGAGGCGTTGCCCCCGCTCGACGCCGAGATCGCGGCCCGGATGGTCGAGGCCTGCGCGGACGCCGAGCCTGCCCCGGAGACGGGGCCCGAGGCCGGCATCGGAGCTGCCACGGCAGCCGATCCGTCGACGAGCCGTGTCCCGGTCGGGCCGGGACCCGACGGCTCGGGTCCGGACGGCTGATGGCACCTGAGCGGCTCCAGAAGATCCTCGCCTCGGCGGGTGTGGCCTCGCGGCGGGCCGCGGAACGTCTGATCGAAGAAGGACGGGTCACGGTCGATGGCCGGGTCGCCACGCTCGGTCAGTCGGTCGAGCCGGGGACCGCCCTCATCACGGTCGACGGACGACCGGTCGGCGAGGCGTCGGCCCTCGTCCATCTCGTCGTCCACAAGCCGATGGGGGTCACCGCCACGACCCGCGATCGGCACGCCGAGCGGACCGTGCTCGATCTCGTGCCCCGCGCCCTCGCCGGGGTCGGCCGGCTCTACCCGGTCGGCCGGCTGGACCAGGACTCGGAGGGGCTGCTCCTCCTGACGAACGACGGTCCGTGGTCCGAGCGCGTCCTCCACCCGCGGTACGGCGTGGAGCGGGAGTACGCGGTCGGCCTGGCCGCGCCGTTGACCGCCGACCAGGTCGCCGCCCTGCGGGCGGGCATCCCGCTCGACGAGGGCCTGGCGGTCCTCGGTCACCTCCGCCGCCAGACACCGGTCGAGGACCGACGGCTCGAGGCCGTCCTCGAGCCGTCGCCACCGCCGCTGGCCTGGTACCGGGCGACCCTGGCCCAGGGCTGGAAGCGTCAGCTCCGCCGGATGTTCGCCGCGACGGGCGCGCCGGTCGTCCGTCTGGCCCGCGTCCGGATCGGGACCGTGCGCCTCGACGAGCTCCGCTCAGGGTTGGTCCGGCCGCTGAGCGCGGCCCAGGTCCGGTCCCTCGGGTCCGGGGGCCTGGCTCCCGCACCGACGCGGCGCCGGTCCCCGGGACGATCGGGCGGTCGATCGTGAGCCGGCCCGCCCCCGAGGCGACGACGGGCGACCGGCCGACGGGAGATCCGGTCCGGGCCGGGCTGGTGGTGGCCCTCGACGGACCGGCTTCGTCGGGGAAGAGCAGCGTCGGCGCCGCCGCCGCGCGTCGCCTGGGCTACCGGTTCTGCGACACAGGTTTGCTCTACCGCGCCGTGACCGGCCTCGCCCTGCGACGGGGCGTCCGGCTCGACGACCCGACCGTGCTGGTGCCCCTGGTCGCCCAGGTCGACCTCGCCCCGGATGCCGAAGGGCGCCTGGCCCGCGTCGTGGTCGACGGCCGGGACGTCACCGACGAGGTGCGAGGTCCGGCCGTCGACCGGAGCGTCAGCGAGGTGTCTCGTGTCCCCGAGGTCCGGGAGGCCCTGCTCGTCCGGCAGCGACGACTGGCCGACCGGGGCGGCATCATCATGGCCGGCCGGGACATCGGCACGGTGGTCCTGCCCGATGCGGACGTGAAGATCTTCATCGACGCGTCGGCCGAGGAGCGCGCCCGGCGGCGGGCCGAGGAGCGCGGGTTCGCGCCCGGGTCGGCCGAGGCCGATGCGATCCTGGCCGACCTCCGACGGCGTGACGACCTGGACCGGAACCGACCTGTCGCCCCGCTGCGGGCCGCCCCGGACGCGGATCACGTGGCGACCGACGGAAACAGCTTCGACGAGACGGTCGCCGCCGTCGTCGCGGTCATCCGCGACCACGAGGGCCGGGCGCGAGCGGGTACGGCCGAGGGGCCGGGGCGGTGAGCGAGCGCGAGGAGCCCGATCGCGGGGTCGACGGCGAGCCGCCGCTCGGCGACGACCGGACCTGGTTCATCCGGGCCACGGACGCGTTCGGGCGGCTGGTCTGGCCGCTGTTCGGCCGGATCGAGCTCCGCGGGCTCGAGCATCTCCACGGGCTGACCGGCCCGATCCTGCTGGTCTCGAACCACGTCTCCAACGGCGATCCGCCGCTCATCGGCTCGTACGTCACCCCGGCGATCGGCCGACGGATCTACTGGCTCGGCAAGCAGGAGGCGCTCGACTGGCCGATCCTCGGTCGCCTCATCGCCTGGAACGCGGTCATCGGCATCCGGCGCGGGGCCGGCGACGTGGATGCGTTCCGGACCGCGAAGCGGGTCCTGGACCAGGGTCACGTCCTCATCGTCTTCCCGGAGGGGACCCGCAGCCCGACCGGCGCCCTCCAGGAGGCGAAGGAGGGCACGACGATCCTCGCGCTTCGGTCCGGTGCCCGGATCGTGCCGATCGGCGTGGCGGGGACCCGCCGCGTCTGGCCACGCGGCCAGAAGCTGCCCCATCTCGGCCGTCACCGGATCGTCCTCAGCGTGGGTCAGCCGTTCACCGTCTCGGTGACCGGTTTCGGAGTCGACCGCCGCGCCGCCCAGGTCGCCGCGACGACCGAGATCATGGGCCGGATCGCGGCCCTCCTGCCGCCGGAGCAGCGGGGCGTCTACGGTTCCGCCGGACGGCCGCCGGGAGACCCCGTGCCATAATCGCCCGGATGGGCACCGTACGAGACGTCAGGATCGCTCGCCGGACCGGCTTCTGCTACGGCGTTCGCGAGGCGATCGACAAGGCGAAGGAGGCGGCGGCCGGGGGCAAGGCCACCCACACCCTCGGGCAGGTCGTCCACAACGAAGGCGTCATCCGGGATCTCCAGGCCTTCGGGGTGGAGACCGTCGACACGCTCGACGACGTGGATCCCGGGGCGGCCGTGGTCATCCGCGCCCACGGCGTCCGTCCCGAGGTCATGGAGCGGGCCGAGGCGCGCGGCCTCGAGGTCATCGACGGGACCTGCACCTGGGTCATCCAGGAGCAGCGGGAGCTCGTCCGCCTCGTCGAGGAGGGCTACACGATCGTCCTCCTCGGGACGCCCAAGCACCCCGAGGTGGTGGGCCTGCTCGGGTTCGCCCCCGATGCGATCGTCGTCGATGAGGAGGACGACTGGCCGAAGATCCCGCGGCGCAAGAAGATGGCGCTCATCTCGCAGAGCACCCAGCCGCCCTGGAAGTTCGAGAAGCTCGCCGCGTTCATGGTCGGGCGCAGCCACGAGCTGAAGATCGTGAACACGGTCTGCCCGGTGACGATCCGCCGCCAGGAGGACACCCTGGACGCGGCCCGCGAGGTCGACCTCATGGTCGTGGTCGGTGGGCGTTCCTCGGCGAACACGAAGGAGCTCACCCGGCTGTGCGAGATCGCCGGGACGCATGCGATCCAGATCGAGAGCGTCCACGACCTGGGCGATGCCTCGGCGTTCGATGGCCGGCAGGTCGTCGGGGTCACCGGTGGGACCTCCACCCCGATCGAGGACCTCCAGGCGGTGGCCGAACGGATCCTCGTCCTGGCCGGGACACCCGACACGGCCGCCCGGGCCGAGGAGCTCGCGATGGCCGCCCTCCTCGCCGCGGCCACCCCGGCCGGGCGCACCACCTCGCTGCCGGCTCGCGAGGCGAGCCCGACCGGTACACCTGGCGCGGCCTCGACGGCCGGCGCGGCCTGATCGCCGTGGGACCCCGCCTGCCGATCGTCGCCATCGTCGGCCGCCCCAACGTCGGCAAGAGCACGCTCTTCAACCGGGTCCTCGGCGGGCGTCATGCGATCGTCGAGGATCGTGCCCGGACCACCCGCGACCGGCTCTACGGGGATGCGGAGTGGAACGGACGGCGGTTCGTGGTCGTCGACACCGGCGGGCTCGAGGTCGACCCGGACGATCCGATCGAGGCGCGGGTCCAGGAGCAGGCCCGGATCGCGATCGCGGAGGCCGATGTCATCGTCTTCGTCGTCGACGCGATCAGCGGCGCCACCCCGCCCGACCTCGAGGCGGCCGAGCTCCTCCGCCGAACCTCCTCGCCGGTCCTCGTCGCCGCGAACAAGGCGGACAACGACAAGCGGGAGCTGGACGCGGCCGAGTTCTACGCGCTCGGCTGGGAGGAGACCTACCCGATCAGCGCGGCCCACGGCCGGGGCACGGGCGACCTGCTCGACGCGATCGTCTGGGCGCTCCCGCCGGAGAGCCCCGAGGAGATCGCCCGGAAGGCCCGCGAGGCCGAGGCCGAGACCTGGGCCCGCGATGTCGCCTCCGGGTTCCTCGAGCCGTATGGCGTCGGAGCGGCCGACGCGAACGAGGACGCGGAGGAGGGGGCCGACGAGGACGAGGCCGCCACGCCCCTCGACGATGAGGCCCGGCGCTGGGACGCCGCGATGGCCGCCGACGCCGACGGGTCGCCGGTCGCGATCGCCATCGTCGGCCGACCGAACGTCGGCAAGTCCAGCCTCCTCAACGCCCTGCTCGGCGAGGAGCGATCGATCGTCAGCGCCGTCCCGGGGACGACCCGCGACGCGATCGACACGACGATCGCCTGGGGGCGCGGCGAGGTGGTCCTCATCGACACCGCCGGGATGCGTCGGCGGGGCAAGGTCGCCGGCGGGCCCGCGGCGGAGCGCTATTCCGCGCTCCGGGCCCTCAAGGCGATCGGCCGGGCCGACGTCGCGATCCTCGTCCTCGACGCCGTCGACGGGCTGACGGCCCAGGACGCCCATGTCGCCGGATACGTCGTGGAGGAGGGCCGCGGTCTCGTCATCGCCATCAACAAGTGGGACCTCCTGGCCGAGAAGACGGACCGGACCTTCGACGAGTACGTGACCTCGATCCGGCGAGAGGTCCCGTTCCTCGACTTCGCCCCGGTCGTCTCGGTCAGCGCCAAGACCGGCCAGCGGGTCGGCCGGGTCCTCGAGGCCGCGGTCGACATCTGGGGCGAGCGACGGAAGCGGATCTCGACCGGCGAGCTCAACCGACTCGTCGGCGAGGCCGTCCGGCGCCAGCAGCCGCCGGTCGTCAAGGGCAAGCGCCCGAAGATCTTCTATGCCACCCAGGTGGCCGTCGCGCCGCCGACCTTCGTCGTCTTCGCCCGCGACGCCGCGAGCGTCCACTTCAGCTACCGGCGGTACCTGGAGAACCAGCTCCGCGAGGCGCATGGCTTCGACGGGACGCCGATCCGGCTCGTCTTCCGGGAGCGGAGCTCGGTCGAGCTCCCGCGCCGCCGGCGGAGCGGGAGCGCCGGCGCCCGGGCGGGCACGCCGGGCGGGGTCACGGTGGCCCGCAGGACGGGACCTGGCGCGAAGGGGAGCCGTCGGGGGTGAGCCCGTCGCCCGGGGTCGCGATCGTGGGGAGCGGCGCCTGGGGTACCACGCTGGCGATCCTCGTCGCGCGACGTGAGCCGGCCGTCCTCCTCGCCCGCAGCGTGGCCTCCGCCGACCGACTCGGCGCGGACCGCCGGAACGAGGCCCGTCTGCCGGGGATCGCCTTCCCCGACCGCCTCGAGACCTCGGCCGAGCCCGCGGTCCTCGAGGCTGCCACCCTTGTCCTGTTCGCCGTTCCTTCGAGCCACCTGCGAACCGAGGTCGAGCGGGTGGCCGGGTCGATCCCGGCGACCGCCGACATCGTCTCCGTGACGAAGGGCCTCGAGGCGGGCACGCTCCTGCGGATGAGTCAGGTCATCGCCGAGGCCGGACGACTGGACCCGGTCCGGATCGCCGCGCTCTCCGGGCCGAACCTCGCCCTCGAGATCGCCCGCGGCCTGCCGGCCTCGGCGGTCGTCGCGGCGTCCGACGAGACCCTTGCCGAGCGGATCCGGCTCCGGCTGGGCCGCCGCCGGTTCCGTCTCTACGTGAACAGCGACATCGTGGGCGTGGAGCTGTGCGGCGCCCTGAAGAACGTCGTCGCGATCGCCGCCGGAGCGGTCGACGAGCTCGGCTTCGGCGACAACGGCAAGGCCGGCCTGATGACCCGCGGTCTCGCCGAGATGACCAGACTCGGGATCGCCGCCGGGGCGAACCCGCTCACGTTCGCCGGTCTGGCCGGGATCGGGGACGTCATCGCGACCTGTGGCTCGCCGCTCTCGCGAAACCATCGGCTCGGGGTGGAGCTGGCCCGCGGCCGGTCGTGGGCCGAGCTCGAGACCGCCCTTCCGGGTGTCGCCGAGGGCGCCTACACCGTGGATGCCGCGATCGCCCTGGCCGACCGGCTGGGCGTCGAGATGCCGATCGCCCGCGAGGTCCACCGGGCCCTGTTCGAGGGCAAGAGCGTGAAGCGCTGCCTGGTCGACCTGCTGGCCCGCGAGTCGAAGGACGAGCTGGCCGATTACCGTCGCTGGATGGCCGGCCTGGACGCCGGCTGAGGCGTCCGCTGCGAGCGCCGGGGGCCGGTCGACGGCTCTGCTAGACTCGGAGACCGACGGGGCGTGGCGCAGTCTGGTAGCGCACCAGTCTGGGGGACTGGTGGTCGTGGGTTCAAATCCCGCCGCCCCGACCAGAAATCCCTCGTGAAACGGCCCTCCGGGGCCGTTTCGCCGTTTCGGGTGGTAGCACGACTGCCGTTCGTCGCCGGACCCGGCTGCTGCACGGACTGCACCGCGACCCACGCCACCGAGTAGCGGTCGAGCCCTCCGCTCGCAGTCTCCGCTTCCCACGCCCTGACGAGCCGCTCGGCCCGCTCGTCGCCCAGGTGCTCCTGGTCGGCGAGCCGGCGGATCGTGGCGGTGCTGCGGGCCTCGTAGCGGCGTTCGGGGTCGGAGGGGAACATGATCGCCGCGTCCTACTTCGACTGCAAGGACGGCACGCACCTCCGGCAGGTCGACCTGCCACAGCGAAGCCGAGCTAGTCCCAGGCCTCGCTCCCGGCGTCTAGCTCGACGTCCTTCCAGGCCTCCAGCAGCGGCTCCCAGTTGAGGGCAGGGTCGTGGATGTCGATGGCCTCGAGGCGCTCGCCCAGGACGATCGACGACTGTCGGAGAGCCGGGGAGAGGGGTTCCTGTTGGAGGTCGGCAAGCGCCATCCGGGCTTCGTCCTTCGCCTGCCGGACGGGCGCCCGCATGAACGATGACGCCGCCCCCAGGTCCTCGATGGCCTGCTTCAGGTGGTCGAATACCCGTCGGTCCATGGACCGCAGGATGCGCTTCGGAGCACCGGATGGGCGAGTGCCATCCGGTACCGTGTCGGCAGGCCCTGGCTTCGCGTCCGGACCGAGATCCTGCCCGGGCGCCCAGCCAAGCCGGAGCGACCGGCGCTACCGCTGCCTCTTCCCACGCCCTGACGAGCCGCTCCGCCCGCTCATCGCCGAGGTGCTCCTGGTCGGCGAGCCGGCGGATGATCGCGGCGCGGCGGGCCTCGTAAATGCGCTCGGGCTGGGGCATCCTCGCGGATCGAACGTGGGCGAACCGTCGCGACACCTCCGTTGGCAAGGGTGGCTGACGACCACGCAACTGCTCGCCCCCGAGTCGGTGCTCGACCGCACCGCGAACCGATGGTCCTGGGTCTTGCATCGCGACGGCGTGGGTGGACACTGGTCCGACGCGGATCGCCCGACCACCGACGCTGTCCCCGTCCGTCGGGTGATCGCCCAAGGAAGGTGCCGATGCGTCTCATCCGCTCTCCCGGCCCCCGGGCCACCCTCGCCGCGCTTCTCGGGGCGGCGGCTCTCGTCGCCGCGAGCGTCACCCCGGCCTGGGCGGCGCGGCCCCCGCCGCAGAACGTCCCCGCCCTATCGGGCTTCGTCACCGACGCCTGCAGCGGGCTCCCGATCGCGGCCGGCCTCGCCGTCGGGCTCGCCCCGATCGACCCGGTGGCCGGCCAGCCGGGCCCGCTCCAGTCACCGGCGGCCCAGGGCCTCGGCTTCTTCACCTACCCGACCAGGGACCCGGGCCCGGTCCAGCTCACCGTGTCGGCCCCGGGCTACCTCCCGCTCGGCGCCGACCCGACCGGTGCCGCCTCACCCGGCGTGACGATCACCAAGGACCCCGGGCCGGTCCAACTCCCGGCCGGCCAGGCGCTCTCGTTCGGGCTCGTCCTCGACATCCGGCTCGTCCCGACCGGCCAGCCGGGCCCGATCGGCTGCAAGCCACCCAACCCGAACCTCCCAGCGATCATGGGCCGGGGCGTCGATGCCGCGACCGGGCTCGGCCTGCGCGGTCTCATGGTCGGGCTGGCCCCGATCGACCCGGCTGGCAAGGACCCTGGTCCGATCCAGCTCCCGTCGGCTGGGCCGCTCCTGGGCGTCTTCAGCTTCAGGGACCCTGGCCCGGTCGGCTTCGGCTTCCAGTTCTACGCTGCCGCCCCCGGCCACACCAGCCTCGGCGCGAAGGTGACGGCCAACCCCGGCCCAAGCCAGTTCGGTCCGGGCATCGAGCTCACGGTCAACCCCGGCCCGATCAACCTGCCAGCCGGGACGGGCTCGGTCAACGTCAGCCTCGTCCTCGGGGTCGCCCTGCCAGCGGGACCCGCCGGCGGCTGAGCCACAAGCCCTCCGTTCCCACCCCGCGCCGGTCTCGTCCACATCGGGGCCGGCGCAGACCCCTGTCCGGCTGATAACGACCGGTCGACCCTGTTTGGGGCCTTTCTTACCAAATCCCACAGGCCGAACGACCCTCGACCGTGTCCTCGCCGCCGAACGACCCTGTGCGTCCAACGACGATCGTGGACCATACCCCCTGGGTCCACGGTCGTCGTTCGGCTCTGGAGGTTGCGTTCCGGTGAACCGCTCAACCACGGGGATCGCCCAGCCGAGACGCGGCCGTCGGTGGACCGATCCAGGGACGACTGCCTACCGTCGGGGCTGCGCCGCCACCCGCCGTCCGCCTTCCTCCCGGTACGGCGTCAAGGCTGCGCGACTGCATCGTTCGGCCGTCGGGGGGATTCGATGCACCTAGAGCGGCCGACCGCTCCCGGCTGAAACGGGGCATCAAGGCGCGACGTCTCACTCACGCGTCCACATCCGATACGTTGCCCTCGGCTCCGCGTCCGGACCGGGATCCCACCGTGCGGCCAGTCGAGCCGGAGCGACCAGGGGCAGCGACGGACAAACGTGCCGGAGACGACCGCCGGCTAGGCTGCCCGAGTGACGCGACTTCTCCTGATCATCTTCCTCGTGGCCGGATGTGGCGGCACGGTCGTGCCCAGTCGCGCCGCCCCCGAGGGGACTCACGGTTCGCCCGACCAGTCCCCGACCTCGACGGCCGGCCCGGCAGGGGTCGCCCCCTCGACTCTGCATTCGAGCCCGTCGTCAGGGCCGTCGAGCGGCGCAACGGCGACCGCTCGGTTGGAGAGCCTGTGCGATCTGCTGAGCGCGGACGAGGTCAAGAAGGCCACCCAGACTCCCTGGGAGATCGTGGCGGCGGCGGGCCACTATCTCGACCGTGATCCCAACTGCCGGTACCTCGCCACAGGGAATGCGCCCTTGACCCCGGACGGGGTACCCATCACGGTCGTCGCCATCGAGGAGTTGGTCGCGCCTTCGATGGTCAGGTACTGGAACGGCAGTTTCGGCCTCGACGCGCCGGTCGATGGGGCCAAGGCTCGATGGGTCAATGGAGATGACACCCTCGTCATCACCAAAGGGGAGCGGATCTTCACGATCACGTTCCTGACGGAACAGGCCCAGGTCGCCGGGCATGACACGCCGCGGCCACCAGCCGGCGGGTTCGAAGCTGCCGCGATGGGGATCCTCCAGACGGTGGTCGACCGCCTCCCCTGAGCGTCCAGAGCGCGATCCCGTCCAGGCGGCCAGCCGAGCCGGAGCCACCGGGGGTTGACCACAGTTGGGCGAGACGCCACCGGACCCTCACGGTACCCTCCCACCCCCGCGGCCCTGTCTGGCCGGGTAGATTTGGGCGAAAAGGAGCCGTTTGGCCCGGTTCCGAGGAGTGAGTGCTGGGCTACCTTGCCACCATAGCGCCCGACCGTCCTACCCCCAGACGGCCGGGCGTTACCTTGCCTGACCCCCCGGCTCCGCCTCCGGACCTGCGATCCCGCTCCGGCGGCCAGCCGTGCCGGAGCGACCCGGGCACATGGCGAGAGGTGACCGATATGGCGTCGGTCGAGGCTGCGCCACTGAAGCCACTGCCGTCGATCGCCTTCCTCGTCGCGGCCTGTGGCGGCACGGTGGTGCCAGCGACCCCGACCGCGACCACGACGCCATCGGCCGCAGCCGTCGGCCTCCCCGCGGTAGCGCGATCGGCGACGACCGATAAGCGGCGTCCGTGGCTTCTGATCCGGCGCCGGATAGCCCTGACTCCAGCCCGGACCGCGGTCCCGCTTACTCGGCCAGCCGAGCCGGAGCGACCGGAGGCGTGGTGCCACAACGGGTGCCGCCCAGAGGCCGTCAGGGGATCAGCTCAAGCCCGCACACCACGAACGATCCGTCAACGTGGGAGAAGCCACCCATCAGGTTCACGCGCGTCCCGGTCCGATACGCGACCTGCCCCTTCCTGTTGAGGACCTCGACCTCTGATCCTGAGCTGCGAGCGGTCCAACCATCGGGCCAGGTGACGAACTGTCGATGGCCGCTCATGTCGTTGATGATGGCGGTGCCTGCGGTCGGGTCGGTCACCAGGTTGCCTGCGACTCCCATCGCGTAGCAGCTCTCCTGGCTGCCGGGGTCAAGCGTCTTGATAGTCACGGGGGAGCCGCCACAGGCCGAGACGGTGAATGCCAGGGCAAGGGCGACCATCCCGGAGTAACGACGGGGATCGCGCATGACTGATCGTGTGATCACCTCAGCACCCGGGGCAAGGGCCCGAAAGTCCAGAGGCAACCGACGCGATCAGTTCACGCCCGCCGCGCAAGCTCATCGACAACGTCGTCCTTCACAACGCGATGGTGCGGGGGACGCAGGAGTTCCTTGGAGAAGATCGAGGAGGCGGCCGAGACGAGAGTGCCGGTCACGAGCTGAGCGTGGTCGAGGCGACCACCATCTCGGAGACCGCCGGATCGCGGACAGTGTCGGTCGTCGATCGGCGAGCGTGGCCCCGGGAGTAGAGTGCGCGCGTCGGTCCGCGGCTGGCGTCCGACATGGATCCGTTCGAGTACCGGAAGGACGAGTCGATGCCCGACGAACCCGAGATCGATCCGACGGCGCCGCCGAGCGGACCCGGCTGCGTCGAGTGCCTGGCGACCGATGGCTGGTGGTTCCACCTTCGGCGGTGCGCTCGCTGCGGTCACATCGGCTGCTGCGACTCGTCACCCTCGCAGCACGCCTCCCACCATGCGGCCGAAGCCGGGCATCCCGTGGTCCGCAGCTACGAGCCGGGGGAGGACTGGTTCTGGAACTACGTCACCGAGGATGTCGTCGCCGGTCCGGTCCTGGCTCCGCCGGAGCATCATCCCATCGACCAGCCGGTGCCCGGACCGGCCGGGAGGGTGCCGGGGGACTGGGAGCGCTGCCTGCACTGAGCGTCCCGCAGGCGCCCCGGTCCGGGTGCCGACGCCGGCCGGACCGCTCCTACCCGGACGAGTAGGAGCCAAGGGCCCAGACGGCCCTCGACGGCCGGCCGGCCGGCCGCGACCCTTGAGCCAACAGCGATCGCGGATCCTCCCCCCAGGTCCACGATCGCTGTTGACGCTCGTGTGCTCGGAGTCCGCCGAGGGTGGGAGATCGCCGGGACATGATGACGGCGTCGGGGTCAACGGAACGTTCCGGGTGCTCCTCGTCGTCATCGTGATCGCCCTGAGCGGCCCGAAGACGGGCTGTCGCGGACCCTGGCTTCACGTCCTCAGCGAGATCGCGTCCGGATGAATCGCCGGACCATCGCCGCCAGTCCACCGAACAGGACGATCACGACGATGGCCTCGATGGCACTCATGACGACGTCGCCTCCTCAAGTGGACGGGACCGGAGCCGGCTCATCATGCGCCGGATCCGGTGCGCCGACCCGGCCCGCCCGAGGACGTCGCGCGATCGTCAGCCGGTTGGACTCGGCGCGGGCGACGTGGTGGGAGCCGGGTCCGGCGTGGGTGCCGGGGTCGGGGCGATCGTTGGCATCGGGCTCGGCGTGGCGGTCGGTCCAGCCGACGACGCCGCGGCCGGAGCCGGCGCCGCCGACGCGACCGGGCTCGGTGAGGCCGTCGGGCTCGCGGCCGGGCTCGGTGCGGGCGTGGGCGAAGGAATGGTCGCCCGGACCACGGCCGCAGCGGGCAGCGGATCCGTGTCGCGCAGGGGGATGATCGCGACCCACTTCCCCTCGATCCGCGGGTCGCGTCGCGAGTCGTGGTACGGCGAGAAGTTCGAGGCGAGGACCGAGAGCGAGAGGCGGGTGCCCGGGCGGTAGATGGTGCGATGCCACACGCGGTACTTGGGGTAGAGCGGGTCGGCGATCCGACCGGCGACGACCTGGAAGTCGGTGGTCGTGGCGGGATCCGCGGTCGTGTCGACCCCGGTCAGGACCCAGGCGTGGGCGCCTCGCCAGACGACGATCCCGACCGGTCGGTGGGTCAGGGCCATGCTCCGGGCGGCGAGGCGAAGGGTGGCCTGCATCGAGTCCGTCGCCACGAGGACATAGCGACCGTGCCCCGAGGTCGCCGTGGCGGCCGCCCAGCCGAACGGGTCAGCCCCGCCGTCGGCGGTGTACAGGCTGCGGGCTCTCGCCCGGCGCCAGAGGCGACGCTGGGTCGAGGCGGCGCGGCTGTTCCAGCTCCAGATCATGTTGCGCATGATCTGGAGGGAGGCGCCGACGCACTGATAGTTCGTGTACTGGCGGACGAAGTCCCCGCTCCGGAGGAGCGACAGGACGAGGACCGGCGAAGGGGTCGGAGTAGGACCGAGGGTCGCGGTCGCCGTCGGGTCGGCGGTGGGCGACGGGTCGGCCGCCAGCGTCGCGCCGACCTCGGGACCGGCGACGAGGACGATGGCGATAGCGAGCGACCAGACCGCGGACCGCACGCGGACGCGGAGGCGGGAGCTGGGCGAGGTGGGCGCCTCGGACATGGCCCCACCATACCGCCCCAGGTGGCGTCCGGAAGCGGTCGGATGGTCCCATCGGTGCCCCGACCATCCGGGTGGGTAGACTCAGCGCATGACCCCCGATCCCGCGTCCGTGGACGACCGGCACGCCGATGACGCCGGCCTCGACGAGGCCCAGCGCACGGGCTACGCCGACATGGATCCCGAGGCGTTCCGGGCCGCGGCCCACGAGGTGGTCGACGTGATGGCCGACTACCTGGCCGGGATCGAAGAGCGCCCGGTCTTCCCAGCCATCGAGCCGGGCGACCTGCGGCCTCGCTTCCCCGCATCGGCACCGGATGCGCCGGAGCCGCTCAGCGCGATCCTGGACGACTACCGTCACCTCGTCGAGCCGAACATGACAGGCTGGCAGCACCCGGGGTTCCTCGCCTACTTCGGGACGACGGCCTCAGGCCCGGGCATCCTGGGTGAGATGCTGACGGCGGCGATCGGCCAGAACCCGATGCTCTGGCGGACCTCGCCGATCGGGACCGAGCTGGAAGAGGTCGTCGTGGGCTGGCTGCGGGAAGCCCTGGGGCTCCCGGCGACCTTCGACGGGCTGCTCACCGACACCGCCTCGACGTCGACCCTCATCGCGCTCGCCGCCGCGCGCGAGGCGGCCGGCCTCGACGCCGCGGCGCAGGGCCTCGGCGGTGGGGGCCAGGGATCCGGTCGGGTCCGGGTCTACGCCTCGACGGAGGCGCACTCATCGATCGAGAAGGCGTGCATGACCCTGGGGATCGGCCGAGCCGGGCTCACTCGGATCCCTACGGACGACGCGTTCCGGATGCGTCCGGAGGCCCTGGAGGCGGCGATCGCCGCCGATCGCGCCGCGGAGGTCGTGCCGATCGCCCTCGTCGCGACGATCGGCACGACGAGCTCCACGTCGGTCGACCCGGTCGCCCAGCTCGCCCCGATCGCGGGTCGCGAGCGGCTGTGGCTCCACGTCGACGCGGCCTACGCCGGGGCGGTCGCCCTCATCCCGGAGCGCCGCGGACCGTTCGACGGATGGGAGCTGGCCGACTCGATCGTGGTCAACCCGCACAAGTGGCTCTTCACCCCGATGGACGCCTCCCTCCTCCTGAGCCGGCGGATGGGATCGCTCCGCGCCGCCTTCAGCCTGGTCCCCGAGTACCTCCGGACCCTCGACCGGGCGACGCCGGTCCACGACTACACCGAGTACCAGCCCCAGCTGGGCCGCCGATTCCGGGCGCTCAAGCTCTGGATGCTCATCCGCTGGTTCGGCCTGTCGGGTCTCCGACGCCGGATCGAGCGGCACATCGAGCTCGCCGAGGCGTTCGCCGGGTGGGTCGACGGCGACCCGGACTGGGAGCGCCTGGCTCCGGTGCCGTTCTCGACGGTGTGCTTCCGCTGGCGGCCCGCCCGGCTCGCCGGCCACGAGCGCGAGCCGGGGACTGCGCGCTTCCTCGACGATCGGAACGCGGGGATCATGGACGCGGTGAACCGCACCGGCGAGGTCTTCCTGTCGCACACCCGGCTCGGCGACCGTTTCACGATCCGTCTCGCGGTGGGCAACGTCCGGACCGAGGAGCGCCACGTCAGCCGCGCCTGGGCGCTGCTCCGTGAGGCGGCGGCTCGGCTCGACGCCTAGCATGGGCCGATGACCGACCGAACCACGGGCGCCGATCCATCCCGGAGGAGACCCTCAGGCAGCAAGCGGCGCGTGGATCGTGCGTCGCGCGACGCAGACCTCGCCGCCCGCCTGGCCGATGGGCTCGCGCGGCTCGCCGCGCTGCCATCCGTCGACGGCTTCGACCCCGCCGCGCCGGAGGCGCTCGTCGCGGCCGGGCTGCACGCCGCCCCGGTCCCGGTCGCCGCCGGAGGCCTCGGGATCGGGCTCCGGGAGGCCGTCGAGATCCTCGCCGCGATCGGCGCCCAGGACGGCTCGGTGGCGCTCGGCTTCGCGATGCATCTCCACGTCGTCGGGGCGATGGCCGAGTCCGCCGGCTGGCCGGACGGCCTGCGCGAGACGCTCTACGAGGACGTCGTCGAGCGTGGCGCTCTCCTCAACGCCGCCGCGACCGAGGAGGGCGGTGGGAGCCCGGCCCGAGGCGCCGTCCCAGAGACCCTCGCGACGGCGAGCCCGGACGGGTCGACCTTCACGGTCGACGGCGAGAAGACCTGGACGACCTGGCTCCCGGCGCTCCGCCATGCCCTCGTGACCGCCCGGATCGTCGAGGCGACGGCGGGCGCCGCCGGAACGGCCGGGGATGGGGCGTCCGCGACGGCCACGCCGCGGAGCGAGCCGGAGGTCGCGGTCATCGTGATCGACCTCGAGGCCCCCGGGGTCGCCCGTCTGCCGGCCTTCGACGCGCTCGGGATGCGCGGCAGTGCCTCGGGTCGCCTGCGGCTCGACGGGGTCCGGGTCCCGAATGCGCGGCTCGTCGTCCGGCGGCGGTTCGGGACACCCGATCCCCGGGGATCGGCTCCGGGGGCCTGGTTCGGCCTGGGCGTGGCCGCGACCTACCTGGGGGTGGGGGAGGGGGCGCGGCGCGAGGTCGTTCGCTGGGCGGTCGACCGCCGACCGGGTGACGGGAGCAGCGCGGTCGCCGACCTGCCCACGGTCCAGGTCCGGCTCGGCCGCATCGACGCGGCGCTGCGCTCGGCCCGGATCGTGATCCTCGACGTGGCGGGCCGCTGGGATGAGACCGATCCCGCCGACCGCGCTCGCCTGCTGCCGGACATCGCGCTGGCCAAGCTGACCGCCACCACGGCGGCCGCCGTGGCGACGGACGAAGCGCTCCGGATCGCGGGTGGGCCGGGCTTCCTGACCGGCCCGCTGGAGCGGGCGTTCCGCGACGCCCGGGCCGGGTTGATCAACCCACCCCTCGAGGACGTCGCCCTGCAGGGGTTCGCCCGGGTGCTCGTGGATCGCGAGCGGGCACGTCGCTGAGCCGCGGACTCAGAAGGGCTTCGCCACCATGAGGACGACGATGACCACGACGATCGCGGTCGTCGCGATGCCGAGGAAGTTCGACCGCTTCGCCGCAGCGGCGTAGGCCCCCGACGTGGGATCGCGCTCCGCCTCGGCCAGCTGACGGCGGATCGCCGGGGCGAAGGCGAGGATGCCGAGCAGGGCGGTGAGGACGTAGAGGGCCAGGGCGGCGGCCAGCCAGCCGCTTCGGAACGAGTAGAGCCCGGTGGCCACCATCCCCAGGCCGGTGAGCAGGAGGAGGATGTACCCCGGATTGGCAATCGTCCGGTCGAGTCGGCGAACGCCCTCGATCGAGTAGATGAGTCGATCCCGGTCGAGTCCGGCCCTCCGCAGCCAGAAGGCGTAGGTCACGTTGGCGCCCACGGCCACGATGGCCGAGAGCACGTGGACGACCTTGAGGGGCACGAACGGGTCCATCGGCGGCGATCTCCTGCGTCAGGGCGGGCGGGACGCATCGGGGTCACGATTGTCGCACCGGGCCGCGGTCGGTGCCGCCGCAAGCGGCCCTGTCGCCACTGCGTCACCACGCCGTGAGACCTTCGGTGGGCCCCCTGGATCCGGTCGGCTAGACTCGGCCCCGAACGTTCGAACAGCGGCCTCCGGGCATCGCCGGGGGCATCCGGAGGAGAGCCCGCCATGGCCGTCCAGGTCGCCACCGACCACCCGATGTTCGTCGACGGCGGCCCGGCCGAGTCGACCAGCGGCGACTGGCTCGAGGTCCGAAGCCCCGCGACCGGTGAGCTCGTGGGACGGGTCCCCGCGGGGACCGCGATCGACGTCGACCGGGCGGTCGCGGCGGCCCGGGCGTCGTTCCGCGACGGGCGCTGGCACCGGATGGGGCTGGCCGACCGGGTCGCGGTGATGAATCGCCTGGCCGACCTCTGTGACGAGCACGCCGACGAGCTCGCCCGGACCGAGACGCTCCAGACGGGGACCTCGTACAAGCTCCGGCGCGAGTCGGACCTCGCCTTCGCCTCCGACAACTTCCGGTTCTTCGCGACGGCGATCCGCCATCTCGAGGGCAAGGCCGCCTACGAGTACACGGGGACCCACACCTCGATGATCCGACGCGAGCCGATCGGCGTGGTCGGCCAGGTGGCGCCCTGGAACTACCCGTTCTGGATGGCGGTGTGGAAGGTGGGGCCGGCCCTCGCGGCCGGGAACTCGATCGTCCTGAAGCCTGCCAGTGCCACCCCGATCACGACGATCCGACTCGCCCAGCTCGCCCAGGAGGCCGGCGTGCCCGCCGGGGTCCTGAACGTCGTCACCGGGCGAGGGGACATCGTCGGCGCCGCGATCGCGGCCCACTCGGACGTCGACCTCATCTCGCTGACCGGCGACTCCGAGACCGGCAAGCGGATCCAGGCCCTGGCGGCCGGCAACGTGAAGCGGGTCCATCTCGAGCTCGGCGGCAAGGCGCCGTTCATCGTCCACGCCGACGCGGACCTCGAGGCCGCCGCCCGTGGCGCGACCGCCGGTGCGCTCATCAACGGCGGGCAGGACTGCACGGCGGCGACCCGGGCCTACGTCCACCGCTCGGTGTACGACGCCTTCCTCACCCGCACGGCCGAGCTGTTCGACGCCGTTCGGGTCGGCGACCCGTTCGACCCCGCGACCGACCTGGGAACGCTGATCAGCCGCGCCCAGGTGGACCGGGTGGATGGCTTCGTCCAGCGCGCCAGGGCGGCCGGTGGCCGGGTCGCGGCCGGCGGCTACCGACCGGAGATCCCAGGCTTCCCCGACGGAGCGTTCTACCGCCCGACGATCCTCGCGGACGTCGCCCAGGACAGCGAGATCGTCCAGAACGAGGTCTTCGGTCCGGTCCTCGCCGTCCTCCCGTTCGACACCGACGAAGAGGCCCTGGCGAAGGCGAACGACACGAAGTACGGCCTGGCGGCCTCGATCTGGACCCGTGACGTCTTCCGGGCGATGGAAGCCGCCCGAACGCTGAACTTCGGCCACGTCCAGGTCAACGACCACCTGATGGTCGCCTCGGAGATGCCCCACGGCGGGTTCAAGCAGTCAGGCTTCGGCAAGGACATGTCGAGCTACTCGTTCGACGAGTACACCCAGGTCAAGCACGTGATGATCGAGCTGACCGGGGAGACCGAGAAGCCCTGGCACTACACGATCTTCGGCGACAAGCCGGGCGACTAGCCCAGTTCTGAGCGTGAAGCGACCCTCCCCGGGTCTCAGGGTCCGGTTAGCATCGCGCTATCCCCGGCTGCCGTCGGGGCAGGGAGGTGAGCGATGTTCGAAGACCGGCGTCCGGGGGGCGTGACCGCCCTCGCCATCCTGGTCGGGATCGCCGGCGCGGGAGCCCTCGTCCTCGGGTTCATCGCGGTCATCGGGGCCGGCGCGACCTGGCTCGGTGAGAGCGACGCGAGCGCGATCCCGGCAGCGATCGTCGGTGGCTTCTACCTCGCCGTCGGCCTGATCACGCTCTTCGTCGCGTGGTCGCTCCTGAACCTGCGGCCGTGGGCGTGGGTGCTGGCGCTGATCGTCGTCGTGCTCCAGCTCGTGGGGCACGTCGTGAGCGTCGTCGCACGCGACATCGGGCTGCCGCAGGCCATCGTGGCGAGCGTCATCCCGGTGATCGTGCTCGTCTACCTGACCCGGCCACGGGTGCGGGGCGCCTTCCGCTAGGGGTCCGCGCCTCCAGCCGGGGCCTACCCGGTCCGCCATGACCGCCGAGCGTGACCGGGCCCGGGAGGCCGTCCACGACGCCCTCCCGGCCGGTTGGCACGTTGCGGTGCCGAGCTACGACCCGAGCATCGGCCGCTCACAGGTAGTGGCCCGATCCGAGGTCCACGGCCGGGGCAGGCGCGCTCGTGCTGGCGCCGGTTGCCGGTGAGGTGTTCTAGCTGACCTAGGCTATCCGCGCGGCTCCGCGTCCGGAGGTGCGATCCCGTTTGCGTACATCGCGCTCTCCGGAGCGTGAGCCGCCAAGCGGGCCTTCACCGATCAGGTCACGACGGAGCGCGGAGTCAGCAGACCCAGCACCGAGCATGCGGGCGTGTCGGAGGCCGCCTGACTGGCCGGCCGTCGCGTCCGTAACCGAACGTCTACGAGAGCCGTCGAAGCGTGACTACTCGCGGGGCCGCTCCGCCATCCGGTGCCCCGCCGCACCAGCATCGGCCGATCGCCCCTCTTGTAACCCGCAACGCGCCGCGCATACTCGCCCGGCGGCAGGGGGTCGGGGGGCAGGGGCCTCCATCAGCGCGGCGTCTCATGCGGTCGCCATCGCGTTGCGCTGAGCCGATGGCGAGGACCGACTCTCACCGGAGGGCGCTGAAGGGCGCCGGGAGGGTCCAGTTGTCCGGCATCCCCACTGGCCTGAGGGCAAGCCTCAGATTGCGGTTCGCCGTCCTCGGGGCGGTCGCCCTGCTCCTCATCGGCACGAGCGCGATCGTCGCGGCCACCGCGCCCGCGCCGGGTCCGTTCACCGGCTGCCTCGCCGCGAGGGCCGGCATCACGCCGCTGGTCCTCAAGGGCCAGGTCTACAACGTCGCCCAGTCCGCGACGACCCCGCTCGCCGCCTGCAACAGCGGCGACAGCCTGATCACCTTCAGCAACGCCCAGGGCCCGACCGGTCCGGCTGGACCCACGGGGGCCACGGGTGCGACGGGAGCCATCGGGCCGGCCGGCCCCGTGGGCCCGAAGGGTGACACCGGTGCCGCTGGGCCGGCTGGCGCGCAGGGCGCACCAGGAGTGCCCGGCGAGGACGGCGCGAGCCTGACCGCGGGGCCGCTGCCGGCGCTTGATACCCGTTGTGGCGCTGCCGGTGGCTTCGAGATCCACAGCAAACCACCCAACCCGAATGCACCGGCCATAAGTCTTGGTGTCCTGTGCAACGGTGCGGCCGGCGCGCAGGGGGCTCCGGGGCGGGCCGGTGGGCCGATCGCCAGCCTCAGCGACCTGAACGGTGTCAGCTGCACGATGGGCTCGCTCCCGGGCACCATCGAGGCGAGCGTGGACCCGGCGTCAGGCGACGTCTCGATCCTGTGCGTTCCGACCTCGACCGGTGGCGGTGGCGGGGGCGCACAGGTCGACACGAATCCCGGGGACTGCAAATGGGACGACGGGACGACGAACCCCGCTGACCTTCCACCTGATCTAGGCGACGGGTCCACCCCGATCTGCACGCCGCAGGGGCCGTCCTACATCCCTCCCCCTGGCTGATCGGCTGCAGCGCCCCGGTCGGAATCGAGCCCGGCCGGGGCGCTCGCCGCCGTCCGACGACCCTGTGAGCGTCGATCCCAACGAGGGTAGCCGCCCGGTCGTCCCGGCCTCGGCTGGCCCAGGTCGGTCAGTCGCCGAGCAGGGTCAGGACCAGCAGGACCGCGACGACGACGACCGTCAGCAGCACTCCGACGACGAGCTCCGGGATCAGGCGCAAGAAACTCCGACGGTCGGCCATGAGCGCCCCTGTCGGTGAAGGCGCATATCTCAGGTTCTTGGCGTGAACGGCCACCGGGTCCTCCCTTCGCCAGAGTCCCGTCGCGCGGGCGGGTCGCAGGCATGCCATCCATGATGAGACGCACTCGCCGGCGAGGCGTGACGGAGCGACCCGCGTAACCACCGTCTCGGTCGGGCGGGCGGGCGGGTGCGGATCGGGCCCGGACCGGGCGACTCGCTCTGCTGGCCGTGTCACGGCCCGCGGCGATGCGTCTCTCCTGGTGGCCGGGGCCGATACCGCATGAGTGGAGGCGGTGCCGATGTGCACCGGTTCCGGTCCTGGGACTTTCGTCAGCTCGGTCGCGCCGCGGTACGCTGCCTGGCGGGCTCCGCACGTTCCACCGGTCCCCAGCCGTGCGGGGGCGGGCGGAGCCCTCTGCTCCTTGGCCGGGCATCTACCAGCGTCCGCATACCGCCCGGAGCGACCCGGGAGCTGTCGAGCCCGCGGCCTCGCAACAACATCGGTTCAGCTGCGTCTCCTCGATGAGCGGGTCGCCCCGATGCGCGATCCACCTCGGTGTCGACCGGGGAGTCGCCTGAAGCATCGACCTGCTCGCTGGTGGAGCGGACGATGTCACGCCGGTCGGTCGCCGGGATCATCCTGATCGGGCTCGGCTTCGTCCTGCTCGGATCGCAGATGTCGGCGGACCCTGGCAGGCTGATCTTCGGACTGGCGCTGCTGGTCCTGTGGGGCGGCACGGGTGCTGCCGTCGTCGCCGGTCGGTCGTGGAGCCGGCTGGTCGGGTTGGCGCTGGCCGGCGTAGGGGTCGCCGTGGCGGGCTGCGAGCTCGGTCAGGCGGGCCCCGGTGGCAGCCTGTTCCTCGTCGACGTCTTCTTCGTCGCGCGTGATCCCCACTTCGCGTGGATCAACGTGGCTGCCGCGGCGCTCGCCTTCGCGTTGCTCTCCGCCCTTGCGGGGGCTCTTCTGCTCCGCCCGATCCGCCGGTCGGCCCTGGGGACCGGCCTCGTCCTGACCGGTCTTCTGGCGGGCCTGGTGGTCGGGTGCAGTCTGTCCGGCGTGCGCGTCCCGCCCGGCGGCCAGCAGGTCCACGTCGTGGGGACCGGCACCGGGGTGCGGTTGGATCCGCCGACCGTGCGCGCCGGGGACGTTTACCTCGTGATCGACGGGAGCGCCCTCTTCTTCCAGGCCATGGAGGGGCCCGATCAGTCTCCCGGACCGATGACCGAGGACGGATTGACCCGGCTCGCCCAGAGCGGCGACATGTTCCACACCGCGAGCACGGAGCTGTACCCCGGGTATGCGGGGAACGTCTACCGGTACACGCTGACCGCGGGGAGCTACGCCTTCCTCCCGGTCTTGAATGAGGAGCAGCCGGACGGCGAGCTGATGGCCCGTTCGGAGCTCTGCGCCCGAGATCCTCGCACCTGCGCCGCGCTCCCGCGCCTGTCGATGGCCGTCCTCGAAGTCCTGCCCTGAACGATCCGGCCCGGAAGACGACGAACGAAGGCCGCGAAGCCGGCGTGCGGGTTCATGGCGCCGGCAGTGAGGCCGTGTCGTGTAACGACACCCGCCGGGCCGCGTCCTATCCGATGGCGGGTCGCCCCGATGCGTGGTCTCCCCCGGTCGCCGTCGGGACCCCCGCCGCGGAGCGGACGGATGGTCAGCCCGCCTGGTCCCGGGATGGAGTGGCGATGACAGCTCTCCAGGCTGCCATCGGGCGAAGGGAGCTCGAGTGCCATGTCGCGCAGCTGGACGCTCAGGCAGGGGAGGGTGCTCGTCGTCGAGGACGCCAGCACGGCATCGCTCGTCATCGTCGCGAGGGACCTCAGGGACCGGGACGACAAGATCGCGGCGCTCGAAGAGGTGCTCCGGAAGCTTCGCTCCTGAAGCGTGAACCGTCAGGTCCCATGCCGTCGCCGGCATCGGGCGCCCCGGCGTCGCTGACGACCGCACCGATCCGCCCGCGCCACGCGCCGGCGAGCGAGGCTGCTGACCGGCTAGCCTGCTCGCATGCGGTTCGTCATCGAAGCGGTCCGGCTGGTCGATGGGCTCGCGGGCGATCCGTGGCCGTCCGCAGACGTGCTCGTGGACGGATCGGACGTCATCGCCGTGGTCAAGCATGGCGGTCTGTTGCCGCCCCCGTCCGACCGCCGTCCCGCGGCGGACGAGCTCCCGGGCGTCGGGGCGACGGTCCGCATCGACGGCCGAGGTCGTACCCTCGTGCCGGGGCTCATCGACGCCCACGCCCACTACACGTTCGACCCTGGGGAGCCGTCACTGCCGGCCGTCATCGCCCGGTCCGACGAGGAGATCCTGGCGATGGCGGCGGGTCACGCCGGGATCGCGCTCCGCGCCGGCATCACGACGGCGCGGAGCGCCGGCTCGATGCGCGATCTCGACCTCCGGCTGCGGGATCGGATCGCCACCGGACGGGTCGCCGGTCCTCGGCTCGTCGCGGCCGGCCTGGCGATCGGGATCACCGGCGGACACGGCCACCAGTTCGGCGTGGAAGCCGATGGGGTCGACGCCCTGGTCGCGGCCGTCCGGGACCGCTGTGGGGCGGGCGTCGGGGTCGTGAAGCTCATCGCGTCCGAGGCGGCGATGCTGACGACCACCGGCCTTGCGCCGGGGATCCTTGTCAACGGCGACCCGGAGCTGACCGAGGCCGAGATCGCGGCGATGGTCGCGACCGCCCACGCCTGCGGGTTGAGGGTGATGAGCCATGCCCAGGGCTCCGAGTCGGTCGTCGCCTCGGCGCAGGGCGGGGTCGACAGCGTCGAGCACGCCTGGCTGGCCGATCGAGCCGCGATCGAGGCCGTCGCCGCGTCGGGCGCCGTGCTCGTCCCGACCCTCGTCGTGACCGATGTCAACCGCGACCTGCCCGGCCTGACCGCCCTCCAGCGCGAGCGCCAGGACCTCATCGAGGTCCGCCATCGGGCGTCCTGCGAGACCGCCATCCGGCTCGGCGTCCCGATCGCGGTCGGGACCGACACCGGCGAGGTGGGCGTGACGGCGGACCTCGTCTGGCGCGAGGTCGCCCTGATCCGCGAGCACGGCGCCTCGGCGATGGACGCCATCCGGGCCGCCACGAGCGTCGCGGCGCGGCTCCTGGGCCTCGACGGGTCGGTGGGCTCCATCCTGCCCGGGCGGCTCGCGGACCTCGTCCTGGTCGAGGGCGACCCGCTCGAGGATCTCGGTCGCCTCCGCGATCCCGTCCTGGTGGTCCAGGGCGGCGTCGCGGTCCACGACCCGACCGGTCTGGTCGCGGCGCCTCGAACCTGACCGACAGGGTCTCGATCCGAGCGACCCCGGGAACGGGACGCCGGACTCGCGCCCACGGACGGCTCGTCGAGGCCCGATAATGGGCGACGGTCCCGACGGGACGCATCGACATGGAGGGTCCTGCCCAGGTGCCGCCGATCAGCGAGCTGACCCGCATCGAGCCCGTCTACCTCGAGCGCCTCGAGAAGCAGGGCATCTTCACGACGGGCATCCTCCTCGAGGTCTCCGAGACGCCGACCCGTCGTCAGTCGCTGGCCGATCACGTGGGGTCGAGCACGAACGAGGTCCTGACCTGGCGCGACGAGGCGCTCATGCTCAACCTCGCCGCCTTCGGCTCGGCCGAGCACCAGCTCATGACCCAGGCGGGGATCGACGGACTGCGGGACATCCTCGCCCTGGACCTCGCCGCGTTCCGGGCGCGAGTGACGAAGGCCACAGCCGAGCTCGGCTGGGAGGCGCCCGACGATCTGAGGGTCGAAGGCTGGTGGGACCAGGCCCGGACCCTGGAGGACGAGTAGGCCCTCGCCGGCCGGGAGTCGTCCCTCGCCGGCCGGGTAGCATGAGCCGGTGAAGACGTCGCCGGCACGCATGATCCTCTCGATCCTGGTCGCCGTGGCGACGATGCTCGTCATCACCGGGATCGCGGTCGGACTCTTCCTGAACCCGTGGTGGGTCGCCTTCGAGCAGGGGCGGACCGGTGCCGCGGACCTCACCGGCTACACGCCGGCCCAGGTCCGCGAGGTCACCGACTCGATCCTCCACGACCTCGTGATCGGCCCGCCGGACTTCGCCCAGACGGTCGCGGGTCAGCCCGTGTTCGACGGACGTGAGCGCGCCCACATGGTGGACGTCCGTGGCGTCTTCCTGGCCTTCGGCGGTCTGGTCCTGCTCGCCGCGCTGCTCCTCGTGAACGCCCGCCTCGCCTCTCGCGGCCGGACGTGGTTCCGACGGGCGATGGGCTGGGGCGCGTCGGTCCTTGGTGTCGCGGTGGTGGCCGGCGGGATCGTGGCCGCCCTCTCCTTCGACCAGGCGTTCGAGGTGTTCCACGAGCTGTTCTTCCCGGGCGGGTCGTATACCTTCGACCCGACGACGGAGCGGCTCGTCCAGCTCTTCCCGATCGCGTTCTGGGAGGAAACCGCGATCGCGGTCGGGGTCGTCATCCTCGTCCTCTCGAGTCTGGTCGCCTGGTGGGGACTCGTGCGCCGACCGGCGCCGGTCGCCTCGAGCGAGGTCCCGGCTTCGTGAGCGAGCCTCTCCTGAGCGTCGAGGCGGCCCGGGATGCCGTCCTCGCCGCGATCCCCGGCCCGCTCGCCCCGGAGCACGTCACGCCCGAGGCCGCCCTCTGGCGGATCCTCGCCGAGCCGGTCGTCGCGACCACGGACCTGCCGCCCTGGGACAACAGCGCGATGGACGGCTACGCGGTCCGAGCGAGCGACCTCGTCGGGGCAGGGGAGGACACCCCGGTCCGGCTCGCGATCATCGGCGAGGTGCCGGCCGGCGGCGTGACCACCCGACCCGTGGCACCCGGGACGGCGATCCGGATCGCGACCGGCGCTCCCCTCCCGCCGGGCGCCGACGCCGTGGTCCCGGTCGAGCTCACGACATCGACCGGGGCGGACGGGACGCCGATCGGTCCGCGGGGCCGCGACGCGACCGGGCCGCTCCCGGCCGGTTGTGCGGTCCACGTACCGGTCGCGGTGGGCAACGCCGTCCGTCGGCGCGGCGAGGATCTCCGGTCGGGCTCCGTCATCCTGGAGCCGGGGACGGCCATGACCCCGGCAGCGATCGGTCTCACCGCGGGGTCCGGCGTGTCCGCGGTCGTCGTCCATCGGCGCCCGCGGGTGGCGGTCCTGGCGACCGGCGACGAGGTCCGGGGACCCGGCGAGCCGCTCGGGCCGGCGGGCCTGCCCGACGCGAACGGACCCGGTCTCCGGGCGATGGCGGCCGCTGCCGGCGCGGAGGTCGTCGACCTGGGGATCGCCCGGGACGATCGCGACGACGTCCTCGCCCGCCTCCGTCGCGGCCTGGCCGAGGCCGACGCCGTGGTCGTCTCGGGCGGTGTCTCGGTCGGCCCCTACGACGTCGTCAAGCTCGCCTTCGAGACCGTCGGCCACATCGACCTGTGGCGTGTCGCGGTCCAGCCGGGCAAGCCGTTCGTCTTCGGTCGTGCCGGCGGCACCCTCCTCTTCGGCCTGCCCGGCAACCCCGTCAGCAGCTTCGTGACGTTCGAGCTCTTCGTCCGACCGGCGATCCGTCGCCTCGCCGGTCATCCTCGAGCTGCTCCGGCCGACCGATGCCGGGATCCTGCTCGATCCGGTGACGACGGCGGCCGGGCGCCGGGCGTTCATCCGGGCCCGGGCCGAGCGCGACCCGACCGGGCGGCCGCTCCGCGACGAGATCGGCCGGGTCCGGCTGCACCTCGCCGGCGGTCAGGGCAGCCACGTCCTGAGCGCCCTCGCCGGCGCCGATGCCCTGGCGATCGTCCCCGAGGCGATCGAGACCTTGCCGGCCGGGTCACCGGTCGACCTGTGGTGGCTGGACCGATGAGCCGACCGTCCCGACCGGGATCCGACCCGGATCCGACACCCGATCAGCCCGCGTCATCCGAGCCCTGGAGACCGCCCATGGACCGCCGACCCGCCCCACGCGCCGAGCGCCGACGCCTCACCCACGTCGACCGGACCGGTCGTCCCCGGATGGTGGATGTGAGCGCGAAGCCGGCGACCGCCCGCCGCGCCGTCGCCGAGGCGTTCGTGGTCTGCTCCCCCGAGACGCTCAGCCTGGTCATCGACGGCGCGACCACGAAGGGCGACGTGCTGACCGTCGCCGAGCTGGCCGGGGTCATGGCCGGCAAGCGGACCGGTGAGCTCATCCCGCTGTGCCACCCGATCCCGCTGACGGACCTCCTCGTGCAGGTGGTCCCGGATCGGTCCGCCGGTGGTCTGCGGATCCGGACCGAGGCGGCGACGGTGGGCGCCACCGGTGTCGAGATGGAGGCCCTCACGGCGGCCTCCGTGGCCGCCCTCACCGTCTACGATATGGTCAAGGGGGTGGAGCGCGGCGTGGAGATCCGCTCGATCCGCCTCGTCTCCAAGACCGGGGGCAAGAGCGGCGACTGGGTCCGAGCGCCGGACGGCGGGGAGACCGCCGCCCGGGCCAAGGCGGGTCGGAAGCCCGGCGATCGAACCGCCGGCCGGATCGGTGGACGGAGGAAGGGCGAGGGTGACGGCCGGTGATCCGGGACCAGGCGGCGGACGACACGCGACCGTGATCACGGTCAGCGACGGTGTCGCCTCGGGGACCCGCCTGGACGCCTCGGGTGACCGTCTCAGCCGGCGCCTCACCGAGCTCGGGTTCCGCGTGGATCGCACGCTCGTGCCCGACGAGATCGAGCGGATCGCCTCGGCGCTGACCGCGGCGACCGAGGCATCGTCCCTGGTGGTCACGACCGGCGGCACCGGTCTGACGCCCCGGGACGTGACCCCCCAGGCCACGGCGACCGTGCTCGATTACGAGGTGCCGGGCCTGGCCGAGCTCATCCGGGCGGAAGGTCGGCGATCGACCCCGATGGCCGCGCTGTCGCGCGGTGTCGTCGGAGTCCGTCGTCGAACGCTGGTGGTCAACGTGCCGGGCAGCCCGGGCGGAGCGGCGGAGTCGCTCGAGGCGATCGTGCCGGTCCTCGGTCACGCCCTCGAGACCCTCGAGGGACCCTACGATCACGGCACCCCGGGCGATCCGGGCCAGCCCGAGCCGGACCGGAGCTGAGGTGCGCGGCTAGATGTTCGAGACCTTCGCCGAGGTGCCCGCCTACCCGCTGATCTTCCCGCTGTTCTGGGGCGCCTTCGCGATCTTCGCCCTCATCGTCGCCCGCCACCTGAGGATCTTCGCCGCCGCCGGGGCGGACGGGCCGAGCGCGGTCTCCCAGATCCCGCGGCGCGCCTGGGGCCTGCTCGAATACGCGATCCTCCAGAGCCGGATGTTCCGCGAGGGCCGGGTCGGGGTCATGCACATCGGCCTCTTCCTGGGCTCGACGATCCTGCTCATCGGCAACGCCAACGCCGTGACCGGGGGCCTCCTCCAGGCGGTGGTCGGCTGGCCCCTCGACGGGATCCTGTGGACGCTCCTCGTGGCGATCCAGAACGTCGTCGCGGTCGGCGCACTCCTCGCGGTGACGTACGCCTTCTATCGTCGGCTGGTCAGCCGCCCGACCCGACTGCTGTTCACCCGGACGGCCCTGATCATCCTGGCGATGATCACCCTCGTCGTCTCGACGGAGCTCCTGGCCCAGGCGTTCGAGGCGGCCCGCTACGGTGACATCCCCGGGGCGTTCGTGGCGAACGCCCTCGCGGTCCCGCTCCGGAGCCTGGGCGACACCGTCACCGAGGCGGCATTCGTGACCCTGTGGTGGGGCCACGTCCTGGTCCTCTGCGCGTTCCTCATCTACATCCCGTTCAACAAGCACTTCCACGTCTACACGAGCTTCGTGAACATCTGGTACCGGAAGCTCGCCCCGCGCGGCGAGCTGCCGGCGATGGACCTCGAGCGTGAGGACGTGACGTTCGGGATCCGGACCCTCCAGGACCTCGGCTGGAAGGATGTCCTGGACGGCTTCACCTGCACCGAGTGCGGCCGCTGCACCGACGCCTGCCCGGCGAACCGGACCGGCAAGCCGCTCGACCCGCGGGCGCTGATCATGGGCATCCGGCAGATGTCGGTCGAGGCCGAGCAGGGGATCGACATCATCCCGAACTCGCCGATCGTCCGCGACGTCTACGGTCTCGACGACACCCGGCCGGACACCGCGCTGCTGGCCCGCCCGATCGTCGACACGGCGATCCCCTACGACGCGGTCTGGGACTGCGTGACCTGCGGCGCCTGCGTCGAGGCCTGCCCGGTCCTCATCGAGCACGTCGACAAGATCGTCGGGCTTCGGCGCAACCTCGTCCTCGAGGATTCGCGGTTCCCCCAGGAGATCACGGCGGCCTTCACGAACATGGAGCGGGCCGGCAACCCGTGGGGTCAACCCAAGGCGACCCGGACGGATTGGACGAAGGGACTCCCGTTCGCGGTACCGACCGTCGCCGAGCTCGCCGCGGCCGGCCGCCTCGACGAGATCGAGGTCCTCTACTGGGTGGGCTGCGCGGCGGCCTTCGACGAGCGCAACAAGCGGGTCGCCCGGGCCTTCGCGACCTGCCTCGACGCGGCCGGGATCCGCTTCGCGATCCTGGGCCAGGAGGAGTCGTGCACCGGCGACCCGGCCCGGCGGATGGGCAACGACTACGTCTGGCAGATGCTGGCCGCCGGGAACATCGAGACGCTCGACCGGTACCGGCTCCGCTCGATCGTCACCGCCTGCCCCCATTGCTTCAACACGATCGGCAACGAGTACCGCCAGCTGGGCGGGTCGTACGAGGTGGTCCATCACTCCGTCTTCCTGCGCCGGCTCCTCGCCGACGGCCGGCTCCGGACCGTCGACGCGGACGGGGCGACCGGACCGCGGACGGTCACCTTCCACGATTCCTGCTACCTGGCGCGCTACAACGATGTCGTCGCCGAGCCGCGCGAGATCCTCGCCGCCGTCCCGGGGCTCGAGCTGCGCGAGATGGAGCGGAACGGCAAGGGCAGCTTCTGCTGTGGCGCCGGGGGCGGGCGGATGTGGATGGAGGAGACCCGCGGCACCCGGATCAACGCCGAGCGGACGCGCCAGGCGCTCGAGACCGGGGCGAGCACGGTCGCCTTGAACTGCCCCTTCTGCATGACGATGATCAGCGACGGCCTGGCCTCCGCCGACGGGAACAAGGACGGCGCCGTGAGCGCGATCGACATCTCGGAGCTGCTGGCCGAGAGCCTGGCGGCCCCGGTCGGGGCCGGTGGGCGGCAGCTCCCGGTGATCCAGTAGTGGTCGACGCCGGCCCCGGCTACCGGCTCAGCGACGAGCAGCGGGCCCTGCGCGACGCGGTCCGAGAACTGGCCCGCGAGCGGGTCGCGCCAAGGGCCGCGGAGATCGATCGGAGCGGCGAGTTCCCGTGGGACCTCAAGGAGCTGCTCGCCGCCCAGGACATCCTCGCCCTGCCGTTCCCGGCGGCCTACGGCGGCCTCGACGCGGACCTGTTGACGCTGTGCCTGGCGATCGAGGAGCTGAGTGCCGCCTGCGCGACGACCGGGCTCATGCTGGCCGTCCAGGAGCTCGGGGCGACGCCGATCCTCCTCGCCGGGAGCGACGACCAGAAGGCCCGGTGGCTGCCCGACCTGGCCTCCGGCCGGCGGCTGGTCGCCTTCGCGATCACCGAGGCGGGGGCCGGCTCCGACGCCGGGGCGATCGCCAGCCGGGCCGTCCGGGACGGCGACGGGTACGTCCTCCGGGGTTCGAAGCGGTTCATCAGCCAGGGCAGCGTGGCCGACCTGGTCGTGGTCTTCGCGGTGACCGACCCGTCGGGACCCAGGCACCGGAACCTCTCGGCCTTCGTCGTGGAGCGCGGCGCCCCGGGCTTCTCGGTCGGCCGGCTGGAGCACAAGATGGGGATCCGGGGCTCGCCCACCGCGGAGCTCCTGTTCGACGACGTGCGCCTCGCCGAGGCCGACCGGCTCGGCGCGGAGGGCGACGGCTTCGCGATCGCGATGCGCACGTTCGAGCGGTCCCGCCCGGGGATCGCCGCCCAGGCCGTGGGGATCGCCCAGGGGGCCCTCGACGTGGCGTCCCGATACGCCACGCAGCGGGTCCAGTTCGGGAAGCCGATCGGCGAGCACCAGATGGTGGCCGGTCTCCTCGCCGACATGGACGCCGCCACGGAGGCGGCCCGGGCCCTGCTCTATGTCGCCTGTGCCGCCATCGAGGCCGGGGACGGCGACGCCGGCCGGTGGGCCGCGCTCGCTAAACTGGTGGCCGGTGACGCCGCGATGCGGGTCACCACGGATGCCGTCCAGGTCCTGGGTGGCTACGGCTACCTCGAGGAGTTCCCGGTGGAGCGGATGATGCGGGACGCGAAGATCACCCAGCTCTACGAGGGCACCCAGCAGATCCAGCGGCTGGTGATCGCCCGCGCGCTGCTCGCCGCTCAGCACTGACAGCCACAGCCGTCCGGGTGGCCACGGCCCGGCGGATCGTTCATCGGAGGTCTCCCAGCCCGTGCGGATCGTCGTCCTCGCGAAACCGGTCCCCGACACCACCGGCCAGGAGCGGCTGGGTCCCGATCTCCGGGTGGACCGGGCCGGGTCGCCGGCCGTGGTCAACGGGAATGACGAGTACGCGCTCGAGGCGGCGCTCAAGCTTCGCGAGGCGATCGGGGAGGGGACGGTGACGCTCCTCGCGATGGCCCCGGCGAACGCCCCGGAAGCGCTCCGCAAGGCCCTGGCGATGGGCGCCGATCGCGGGGTGCTGATCTCCGATCCCGCCCTTGTCGGCTCCGACGCGCTGGCGACGGCGCGGGTGCTGGCGGCGGCGCTCGGACGGCTCGAGTTCGACCTCGTCCTCGCCGGGGCCGACAGCTCCGACGGCGGGACGGGCACGGTGACGCCCGCGGTCGCCGCCCTCACCGGGTTGCCCTATCTCTCGTACGCGGCCCGGATCGAGCCAGCCGGGGAGCGGATCCGGGTCCGCCGGATCTCGCCCGTGGGCTATGACCTCATCGAGGCGCCGCTGCCGGCACTCATCGTGGCGACCCAGGCGCTCGGCGAGCCCCGCTACCCGTCCCTCAAGGGGATCATGGCCGCCCGATCGAAGGAGATCGCGACCTGGACGCTCGCCGACCTCGGGATCGACCCGGCGTCGGTAGGCGCGGGTGCGGCCACCAACCGGGTCGTCGAGGCGCTCACCCCGCCGTCGCGCGGCGCCGCCCGGGTGGTCCGCGAGCCGGCGCCGGCCGCCGCCGCGGAGATCGTCGCGTTCCTCGTCGAGCGGAGGATCATCTGATGGCCGGCCGGATCCTCGTCATCGCCGAGGTGGGCGCCGACGGCCGGCTGGCCCGGATCTCGACCGAGCTGGCCTCGCTCGCCCGCCGGCTCGCCGCGGCCGGCGGCCTCGAGGCCGCGGGGCTCGTCGTGGCGGCGGATCCCGGACCCGCCGCCGAGGAGCTCGCCCGCTACCTGCCCGAGGTGGGGACCGTCACCGCTCCCGACCTGTTCGACCATGTCGCACCCCAGCGGGTGGCGGGCGCGGCCCTCGCGGCGGCCGCGGACGCCCGCTACGTGCTGGTGGGTGCGACGCCGGACGGCCGGGATGTGGCCGGGATCCTCTCCGCCCGCCTGGGCTGGGGCGTCCTGGCCAACGCCGTCGACGTCACCTGGGACGACGGTCCGGTCGTCGAGATGAGCATCTTCGGAGGGCGGACGATCACCCGGTCCGCGTTCACCGGCGACCACGGCATCCTGACCGTCAGGACGAGTGCCGTCACGGCCGAGCCGGCCGACGGGCTCGGCCGGGTCGTCCCCGTCGTCGAGGCCGGGGACGTCGCCGGTGGGACGGGGACGCCGCCCGTCGCGGTGCTGGAGCGGGTCGCCGAGGCCGGGTCCGCGGCGCCGATCGAGGAGGCCCGGATCATCGTCTCGGGCGGTCGGGGCGTCGGTGGCCCGGAGGGCTTCCGCGCCCTCGAGGAGCTTGCCGCGATCCTCGGCGGAGCGGTCGGTGCCAGCCGGGCCGCCGTCGACGCGGGCTGGATCCCCTATGCCCAGCAGATCGGCCAGACCGGGAAGATCGTGAAGCCTTCGCTCTACCTCGCCCTCGGGATCTCCGGGGCGATCCAGCACAAGGTGGGGATGCAGACCGCCGAGACGATCGTCGCGGTCAACCGCGACCCGGACGCGCCGATCGCCGAGTTCGCCGACCTGATCGTGGTCGGGGACCTCTTCGAGGTCGTCCCCGAGCTGGTGGCCGCCCTCCGAAGCCGCACGGCCTGAGCACGGGACCGGAGCGACCTGCAGGTGAGCACGATCATCGCGCTCGTGGTGCCGCTGGTCGCGTTCGTCGTCCTCGCCGCGGTCTTCGTGGTCGTCTTCCGGCGGGCCTCGCGGGCGATGGCCGTCACCCGCGACGACGAGCGGTTCAGGACGGCGGTCGAGGACCTCGCCGGACGGATCGACCGATCGCTCGGCGGCGTCATCGAGCGGGTGGACGCGGTGCGCCGGCACCTCGTGCCGGCGGAGACGATCCTCGACAACCTGGCGGCCGCCGAGGAGGCCGTGGCGCGCTATGCGGAGGAGGCCGCCGAGCTGCGCGGACCGGTCCCCGCCGACGACGTCCGGGAGGCCCTCCTGGCCGAGCTCGATCGGGCCGGTCGGGCGCTCGAGATGGTCGCTCACGGCTGCGAGCTCCTCCATGGCGCCGGAGGGGGTGGGCCGCGCGAGCTCGAGGCCCAGACGGCCATCAAGCGGGGGTACCTGAACGCCCTTCATGCCCGCGAGGCGATCGCCCGGCATGCCGACGACCTGGCCTCCGGTCGGCCGGCCGACCAGCGCCGCTGGCTGACCCGCCGGTCCACCTGACAGGACGGCCGGATCTACCCCCGGAACCACCCGTATCTAGTGGTATGATGACCGCACACCACTACCGGTAGTGGTCTGTCGGCCGAGCCGGCGGTCGGATGGACAGGGGAGTCGGATGCGTTGCCCCCAGTGCGGTGAGCGTGAGACGCGGGTCGTGGACTCGCGCGACCTCGACGATTCGGCGACGATCCGTCGTCGCCGGGAGTGCGCCACCTGCGCCACCCGGTTCACCACCTACGAGCGGGTCGAGGCCGCCCGCCTCGTCGTCGTGAAGCGCGACGGGGTGCGCCAGGAGTTCGATCGCGAGAAGCTCGCCGCCGGCCTGCGCAAGGCCCTCACCCGGCGACCGGTCCCGGACGGCTCGGCCGAGGCGGCCGCCGACGCGATCGAGGCCGAGCTCCGCTCGGCGGGCGCGACCGAGGTCCCGTCGTCCCGGATCGGCGCCCTCGCGATGGAGAAGCTGCGGGCGATGGACCAGATCGCCTACATCCGCTTCGCCAGCGTCTACCAGAGCTTCGAGGACCTCGAGGATCTCAAGCGCGAGGTCGACACCCTCTACGAGAGCCACGGAACCCTGGAGGGTTGACGATGGGCCAGGGACGCGGGACCCGATGAGCGTCCTGTCCGATCGCGACATCCGGGCGGCCATCGAGACCGGCGACGTCCGGATCGACCCCTACGACCCGACCGATCTCCAGCCGTCGTCGGTCGACCTGCACCTGGACCGCAGCTTCCGGGTCTTCCGCAACAACCGTTACCCGTACATCGACGTCCGGGCACCGCAGCCGGATCTCACCGAGCTCCTCAGGATCGACGACGACGAGCCGTTCGTCCTCCACCCGGGTGAGTTCGTCCTCGGCCAGACGGTCGAGTGGGTGGAGCTGCCATCGGATCTCGTCGCCCGGCTCGAGGGCAAGTCGTCGCTCGGCCGGCTCGGACTGCTCATCCACTCGACCGCCGGCTACGTCGATCCGGGCTGGAAGGGGAACCTCACCCTGGAGCTGAGCAACGTCGCGAACCTGCCGATCGCCCTCTACTACGGGATGCGGATCGGGCAGATCAGCTTCTTCCGGATGTCGAGCCCCGTGGAGCGGCCCTATGGATCGGCCGAGCTCGGGTCGAAGTACCAGGGCCAGTCGGAGCCGACGGCATCCGCCTTCCACCGCGATTTCGACCCGGCCCGCCGCTCCGAGAAGGCACCCCGGTCCTGAGCGGATCGCGGTCGGTCGTGAGCAGGAGCCGGCGATGACGATGAACGACGCCGTGGCCTGGCGGGCGGACCTGCGGGGTGGCACGACGGTCGCCCTGGTCCAGGCCGGGACCTTCCAGACCGACGCCGGAGCCATCTTCGGCCCGGTGCCGCGCCTGCTCTGGGAGCGCCACGTCGCAGAGGAGCTGACCCACGACCACCGGCTCGTCCAGGCCCTCAACTGCCTGCTCGTCGAGACCCCGGCCGGCCGGGTCCTGATCGAGACCGGGATCGGGGAGCGGACCGACGAGAAGACGCGCACGAGCCGGCGCTGCGAGGGCGAGCCGATCCTGCCGACCCTGCGAGGGGCCGGCTTCGATCCGGCGACCGTCGACGTCGTCACGATGAGCCACCTCCACTTCGACCACGCCGGCGGGCTCCTCGACGCCGACGGCCGGCGCGCCTTCCCGCGGGCCCGGATCGTCGCCCAGCGGTCCGAGTGGGAGATCGCCCTCGGCGCCAACCCGCGGCTCGTCGCGAGCTACGACCAGCCGGAGCTTCGCCTCGTGCGCGACTGGGGCGCCGAAGGGTGGGTCGACGGTGAGCGAGAGGTCCTGCCCGGGGTGAGCGTCATCCCGACCGGCGGTCACTCGGGGGGTCACCAGGCGATCGTCGTCCGGGGTGCCGGGCCGTCCGGGCGGACGCTGGCGTTCTTCGGCGATCTCGCGATGCGTCCGTGGAGTGCCAACCCGCGTTGGGTGACCGCGTTCGACGACTTCCCCCTCGACTCGGTCACGGCGAAGGGCGAGCTGTTCCGCCGCGCCGCCGCAGAGGACTGGACCGTGGTCCTGTCCCACGAGCGCCGCCGACCGGTCGGCCGGCTCGTCCCGGACCGGGACCGCTACACGTTCGAGCCCGCCTGACGAGGGCGACCCGGCCCCTGCGGAGACCCGTGGTGGCGCCCTTCGGACCGCGACCTCAGGACGGGCCTGGGTCGGACGCCACCGGCCCGGGTGGCAGGATCGACTCGACCGCGGCAGCGGCCTGGTCGGCCGTCAGCGGTCCCTGGACGACCTGCCGGATGATCCCGTTCGGGTCGATGAAGACCTGGGTCGGCAGGGCGTAGACCCGGTACAGGTGGAAGACGTCCGCCGAGAGGTCGGCCGCGATCGTGTTCGTGAGGCCGTACTTCGCGGCGTACGCGGCGACATCCGCCGGGTTCGTCTCCTGCACGCTGACCCCGACCAGCTCGAGGCCCCGGTCACGGTAGCGTTCGTAGACGTCGCGGAGGATCGGCGTCTCGGCCTGGCAGGGCGGGCACCAGCTCGCCCAGAAGTTCAGCCAGACGGCCCTGCCCCGCAGGTCGGCGAGCCGGACCGGCCTCCCGTTCACGTCGGTGAGCGCCCACGGGGTCCCGTCCGCCCGGGTGCCGGCGAGCTCGGGTGCCAGGCTCCCCGGCTGGAGGCCGACGGTCGGGGAGGCCAGGACGTAGGCGGTGGGGCGCGGATCCGCCGGCCGGGTCCCCCCGGCCGTCGCGAGCGGTCGCGTCGCGGCGACCAGGAGCACCGCTCCCACGACGACGATCCCCAGGACGGCGGCGAGCTGACCTCCGCTGAACGGCCCGACGAGGCCATGGCGCTCGGGGCGGTGCTCGAAGCCGGGACGCTGCTCGGCCATCAGACCCCCGAGAGGAACTGGAAGTAGCGGGGCATCAGCGTGAGCAGATCGAACAGCATCGCCACCCCGATCGCCGCCACCAATAGCCCGCCGATCAGCGACATCGTCGCGGCGTGACGCTGGAGCGGCCGGATGATCACCGGCGCCCGGTCGTAGAGGACGCCGATCGCGAGGAACGGCAGGCCCAGGCCCAGCGTGTAGCCGACGAGCAGGATGGTCCCCTGGGCGGTGGAGCCGCTCGTCGCGGCGACCGTCAGGATGCCGCCGAGGATGGTCCCGATGCACGGGGTCCAGCCGATGGCGAAGATCGTCCCGAGGCCGAACGAGGCGACCAGGCCGCGGCCGTCGCCCACCAGCCGCCCCCCGAGGCGATCGGCCGTGCTCGGTCCGGCCTCCGGACGGGGCGGCCAGGGAGACGCTCCCCGTCGCTCCCGCGACGGCGGCGGACGCGCCCCGGTCCAGCGGCCGCCAGGTGCGCTGCAGCCGGCGGACGTCGATGATCCCGGCGAGGCTCAGGCCCATGACGATGAGGGCGATCCCGCCGATCCGGCGGAGGACCGGGAGCCACTCACCGAGCACCCCTCCGGCGTACGCGGCGGTGATCCCGAGGATCGTGAAGACCGTCCCGAACCCCAGCACGTACGCGGCCGCGTGCCGGAGGGCGACCCAGCGCGACGGCCGGCCGCCGTCCGGGGTCGCCGCGACCGCGACGGCGGTGAGCTGACCCAGGTAGGCCGGGACGAGCGGCAGGACGCACGGGGAGAGGAAGCTGATGACCCCCGCCGCGACCGCCACGAGGAACGTCAGGTCGACCCCGGAACTCATCCGTCCAGGACCTCGACGAGGAGGCGCTCGATCCGAGCAGGACTCAGGGCCAGGGTCAGCCGCCGGTCGCCGAGCTCGATGACCGGGATCTCGACGAGGAACCGGCGCTCGAGGTCGGGATCGCTCTCGATGTCGCGCTCGACGAGCGCCGGAACGGGGAGGCCGGACGTCCGGCGGGCGGCGAGGATCGCACCGAGGTGGGCGCGCGTCTCCGCGCACAGACCGCAGCCCGGCCGCCCGTAGAGCGTCAGCGTCAGGGTCCCGGGTGGGACCGGAGCGGTCCCGGGGACCCCGTCCCACGCTGCATCCGCATCGGGGTGCGTCATCGCCGCCCGGTCGGGTCCGATCCCCCGGTCAGCGGTGGCTGGCGGTGAGACGGTAGACGCGACCGTTCGCGGCGGTCACGTACAGCGTCCCGTTCTCGCCCTCACCGAACGAGGTGATGGCGACTGGCGTGTCGGCCATCAGCACCCGGGTCTGGCGCGTGGCCCCGGAGGCGACCACCGACCAGATCTTGCCCGTGCACGCATCGCCGAACAGGTAGGCGCCCCGCAGCATCGCGATCGGTCCGCGGTAGACGTACCCGCCGATGATCGCGCAGCCTGCGGAGTGGGGATAGGTCGTGAGCGGCCGGCGCAGCCCTGTCGTCCGGCAGCCGGTCCGCGGGCTGTAGCAGACGTTGCCTTCCATCGTCCGCCAACCCCAGTTCGCGGCCCGCCCGAGGCCGGAGGAGCGCGTCGCCCGGTCGACCTCCTCGTAGCGGTTCTGGCCGACGTCGCCGATCCAGAGGTCGCCCGTGGAGCGATCGAACGAGAAGCGCCAGGGATTGCGCAGGCCACGCGACCAGATCTCGCGCGCGGACGTGGTGCTCGTGGCGTAGGGGTTCCCCGGGGGGATCCGGTAGGCGAGCCCGGTCTGGGTCCCGTTGACATCGATCCGCAGGATCTTGCCGAGCCGGGAGCGGAGCGACTGGGCCGTCCGGAGCGGATTGCCCGAGCCGCCGCCGTCCCCGGTCCCGATGTAGAGGTACCCGTCACGGCCGAAGGCGAGCATCCCGCCGTTGTGGTTGGCGTAGGTCCGGTGGTTGATCCGGAGCAGTGGCCGATAGCTCGAGGCCGAGACCGTGTCGGCGCCGGGCGAGCTCGTCTGGAACTCGGCGATGATGATGTCGCCGGTCCCGCGCTCCGTGAAGTCGACGTAGAACTTGCCGTTCGAGGCGAAGTTCGGATGGAAGGCCAGGCCGAGGAGGCCGCGTTCGCCCCCGGCCTCCACGAGCGACCGGATGTCGAGGTACGGGGTGGCCTGCAGGGATGTGCGATACACGCGGATCGTCCCGCGTTGCTCCACCACGAACAGGCGGTTCGACCCATCGTGGGCGTTGGTCACCAGGACGGGACCGACCAGCCCGGTCATCTTCGTCGCCAGGCCCACCCGGACCCGGCTGAAGCTCGCCGCGGTGACGCTGACATCGGGCGTGACGGCCATCGGCGAGGCTTCCGCCACGGCGGGCACGAGCACGGCGACGACGAGCGCGGCGAGCGTGATCCCGATCCGGACGGGGTGGGGGAGCGATCGGTGAGGGGCAGGGCGGCGGACGGTCATGGCGTTCCTCCAGGTGTCGGCCCATGATGCCATCGGAGGGCCGAAGGCGCCCCGACGGGTCGGGCCACCGGTTCCGGCCTCGCGGGCGGCGGGGTACCATGACCGAGGTGCGCCCCTGTAGCTCAGCGGATAGAGCGAGGCCGTCCTAAGGCCTGCGTCGGGGGTTCGATTCCCTCCAGGGGCACCACTGCCCCGACGTGTGCCCGTTTCGCGGTCCGTGCGCCGACCACGGCGTTCCTCGCATCAGCCCTGCGTCGGATCGACGACCCGGCCCATGAACAGGATCGCGCCGGTCTCGACGTCCCGGACGAGGAAGAGGAATGGCCGGTCCAGTCGGAGGGTGATGATCTTCCGCGGACCTGCCGGTCCGCAGCCGCCGGTGGACCCCACGATCACGGCGGTCGCCGCGGCTGCCTCCGTACCCGTCTCGTCGACATCGATGTTCGCCTGGTGGATCACCTTCGCGATGTAGATGGAGTCCGCGGACGTGATCCCGGAGAAGTCCGCCTCCGGGGTGGTGGCCAGGCCCATGCCGAGCCTGGTCAGCGCAGGCACCAGATCCGCGCGAGTCTCGATGCCGAACCGCGGGAGGTAGACCCGAAGGCCGTAGGCGTAGGAATCGCAGTCGCTCAGTGCGGGGTCGGGGGAGAGTTTCTCGAGTCGCTTCCGCTCCGCGGCCAGCGACGTCGTGATCGACCGTACCGTCGCCGCGTTCAGACTCGCCTCGAACCTGGACAGGTCATCCGGGAGGATGAGGGTCATCGCCAGCGAGCTCGCACTGGCTTCGCCGTACGGCCCCTGTCCAACGGCGTACGCGAGCTCCGTCGCCTTCCAGCCCGTCCCGTGCGCGTAGGGGACGTCCTGGTCTCCCTGGAGCGTCATCGTGGCGACCTTCACCTTGGTCCGGTCGAGCCGGGTGAAGACCCGGGACTTCGTATCCTCGACCGGGAACTCGTCCAGCCAGTTCGCCTTCAGGTAGATCGCGTTGACGAGGGCGAGACGCGTGTCGACCGTCAGGTCTTCAGGCGCGAGCAGCTCGGGGATGCGCCTGGCGGTCTGCCGGCTGACCCAGGCGTTGATCGCCGTGCGAGCGGCCTCACGCGCGGCCACGTAGTCGACGAGCGCCAGCCCCGAACCGAAGGCCTTCGCGACCTCGTCGAGGTAGGCCTGCTCGATCGGCCAACCCCGCTGGGCGAACGCGGCGTTCGCGACCTTGAGCGACAGCACATGGGTCTTCCCCTCCTCGTCCTTCCACGTCGCATCCCGCGCTGCAAGGATCTGATCGAGGGCATTCAGCCCCGCGCCGAGGCCGACCCAGCCGCTCGAGTGCAGGACGGCATCCATCTGGCCCGCCGTCTCGCCCCGTGCTCCGGCCCGAGCCATCGCGAGGGCCAGGGCGATGCTCGTCGGCGAGAAGACGACGTTCGCTCGCGTCAGGGCCAGCTTCGGATCGGCGAGGATCCCCCGGTACAGGTCGAGCCCGAAGGCATTGACCATGCCTGCACCCTTCGTCGCGTTCGCCGGCGAACCCGGGGCGCGGGCCACGGCCGCCTGGGCGACCTCGATCCCTGCCACAGGACCTTCGGCCAGGGCGACCCATGGCGTGCCGTCACGGGCGGCCATCGCGACCCAGCCATCGCTGACACCGCCGTCGAGCGTGACCGACCTCGGCGCCACGCGGTACCAGGTATACCCGGACGCTTCCACCGGGCCGTCCAGCACGAGCAACTCGGTCCCGGTCGGCAGGAGGGGCTCGTATTGCACGGAATCGGCGCTGACCCGCGGCTCCGAGCGAACCACCAGCCGGTCGGAGACGGTGACCGCCATCGAACCAGGGGTCAGACCACCCGGAGACGAGGTCGGCGTGACCGTCTGCGCCGGGCTCGCGATCCCGGCCGGCGTGCTGCTCGGCGTCGGGATCGCGGAGACACCCGACGACGCGCCGGAGGGCGGGACCGAGCCCCCACAACCGGTGAGGACCACCACCAGCGCCAGGATGGCCAGGCGGCGAGCCCGTCCGGTTCATCGCACGACGGCCCGTGAACATGTCGTTCACCTGTAGCTGTCCGGCGGTGGGTTCGCCTGCGGCTCCACGTGTTCCGCCGGCCATGCGATGGGCCGCGGGTCGTCGCCTCCGCTCGTCATTGAGACGCGGAGCGCAGGGGGAATGGTGCATCGACAGGACGGGAGATCGGGCCGACGGGTCATCTGCGCCAGCCCACGAGGGCGCGTGGGGGCCTGCTAGCCTTGGACCATGAGCCAGAAGGCGCCACCGGAGATCGCCGCCTTCGCCGTGGCGCGCGCCGCCGCCCGGGAGGCTCGCGACTGGCCGGAGGCCGATCGACTCCGGGCGCAGATCGAGGCGGCCGGCTGGTCGGTGGTCGACCGCGGCACGCGCTACACCCTTCGCCCCGCCCATGCCCCCGATCTCGAGGCCGACGGGGCCGTCCGCTACGGCCGGAGCGGCGCCGTGGCATCGCGGCTGGAGGAGCCCGTCTCGGCGCCCGTGACCGTCGTCATCGTGGCCGACGATCACCCGGACGACGTCGCTCGGGCCCTCGCCTCGGTCCGCCTCGAGGCTCCGGAGGGGACCCAGATCGTGGTCGTCGCCGACGACCCGACCCCGGCCCAGGCGGCGGCGCTGTCGGACCCGGAGGGCCCGGTCGGCGCGGCTGCCGGGCAGGTCGTGCCCGAGATCCTCTGGACGAGCGCGCGGCTCGGCCGGCCGACCGCGCTGAACGCCGGCCTGCGGCGAGCGGTCGGAGCCGTCGTGGTCGTCCTCGGCGCGGATCTCGACTGGTCGGCGGGGGCGATCGGTGACTTGGTCGACGCCCTTGGCGACCCGACCGTCGCGATCGCCGGTCTGCGCGGGCTGCAGACGAGCGACCTCCGGCGGTTCTCGGAGGGCGGCGACGGGGAAGTCGCCGTCGTCTCCGGCACGCTCGCCTTCCGGCGGGCCGACCTCATCGCCCGGGGTCCGCTCGAGGAGCGATTCCTCACGAACCGGGGCCTCGATGCGTGGTGGAGCCTCACGCTGCGGGACGAGGGCGAGTCGGCCCCACCGAGACGCGCGCTGGTCGTCGAGGACGGCGGTGGCGCGGCGGCCGATCACGACGCGCCAGAGGAGGGGAGCCGGGCAGGCCGTCGCGACTACTACCGGCTCCTCGAGCGGTTCGGGGGCCGGGTCGACCTCCTTGCGATCGGGCCGTCGGACCCCGGGCGACCGGGCGACTGACCCGCCGGCGGGGCCCTCCGCCGGGAGACGGTACACTCCGGCCATGGTCCGCCCGGGGAGCCGCCCTCCTCGCCGCCCCTCCCGCCCCCTGACCGCCCTCCCGGTGATCGGGCTGCTCGCGGTCGTCCTCGGCAGCCTCGTGACCGTCGGCGCCGGGGCCCGGCCCTCGACGGCCGCAGCCGCCGGGCGAGATGCGGTCACGATCGTGACCGCCGAGCCCCAGACCCTCGACCCGAACCTCGCCGGCGACGTCGGCAGCGCCCGGGTGAGCGCGCAACTCTTCGAGAGCCTGACCGCCCTGGATCCCGGCCTCAACGTCCGACCGGCGCTGGCCGAGTCCTGGCAGGTCCTCGACGGCGGGCGACGGGTCGTCTTCACGATGCGACCCGGCCTGACCTTCTCCGATGGTTCGCCGCTGACCGCAGACGACGTGGTCCGGAGCTGGCGACGGGTCGTGGACCCGGCAGTGCCGTCGCCGCTCGCATCCCTGATGGCCGATGTCACCGGCGCCACCGCCTTCCTCCGACGCCAGTCCACCGATCCCGGGACGATCGGGATCCGGGCGAAGGACGGGACCGTTGAGGTCCTCCTCGATCGACCGGTGGGGGCGGACTTCCCGGCCGTCGTGGCCGGTCCCACGTTCGCGGTCGTCCCGGCCGGCGTCGGCTCGTCGGCCGACGCCCTCAAGCCCGGGCGCCAGTTCGTCGGCAGCGGCGGCTATCTCCTGACCGACGCGACGGCCGACGAGCTCACCCTGAGCGCGAACGAGCACTACTGGGCGGGCAAGCCCGCGATCCCGACGGTCCACCTGAAGACCTCGCTCGGCGGGGCCAGCCCGGTCGACGAGTTCGAGAAGGGCACGATCGACTACACGCCCGTGGGCGACGCCGATGCGGCCTGGATCCGGTACGACCCGAGCCTCGGACCGGCGCTCCGGACGGTGCCCTCCGCCGCGGTGACGTACTACGGGTTCGACACCCGGGTGAAGCCGTTCGACGACCCGAGGGTCCGCCAGGCCTTCGCCTGGGCGGTCGACTGGAAGCGGATCGTGGAGCTCGGCTCGAACGGCTCGACGTTCCCCGCGACGAGCATGGTCCCGCCCGGGATCCCCGGCCGGAGCAGCCAGGACTTCGCGCCGCGTCATGATCCGGAGGCGGCTCGCGCCGCGCTCGCCGCCGCCGGTTATCCGGGTGGTGCCGGGTTCCCCGAGGTCGTCCTGATGACCGGTGGTCTCGCCTCCGACGAGGCCGTCGTCGCGGAGCTGAAGCGCGAGCTCGGGGTCACCGTCCGGGCCGAGACGATGGGCCAGGGCTACTTCGAGCGGCTCGCCGCCGATCCGCCCGCGATGTGGGCGCTGGGCTGGATCGCCGACTACCCCGGTCCGAATGACTTCCTCGGGCTCCTCCTCGGGTCGGACAGCAGCAGCAACTACGGTCGATGGAGCTCGCCGGAGTTCGACGCCGCGATCGCCGAGGCGGGTGCGGCCGGGGATCCGACGGCGGCCCGCGCCGCCTACGACAAGGCCGAGACCGTGGTCCAGCGCGACGTCCCGGTCATCCCCCTCTCGTACGACAGCGGCTATGCCCTCGCCAGGGACGGGCTCCTGGGGGCGTCGGAGAGCGGTCTCGGGATCCTCCGCCTGGCCGGTCTCGCCTGGGGCCCAGGCTCGTGAGGTCGCCGGGCGGACCGGCCCGCCGTCGGATCGTCGCCGACGTGGCTGCGGCCGCGAGTCTGACCCTCATGGTCCTCCTTGCCACGATCGCCGCGGCACCCGACCGCGTGCTGGCGGCCGATCCGGTCTTCGGCGAGCCGACCGCGTCGGCGACCTGGGGCACGGGGGTGACCTTCCGCCAACCGGTCACGCTCTCCGAGCCGGTCAGCCGCGCCGAGATCCTGCTGTCGGTCCCGGGGAGCCTCGGACCGGTCGTCTCGGAGGTTCAGCCGCCGACCTGCTGCGGGGGGGCGACCCTCGAGTACCAGCTCCACGATGCGGCCTCCCATATCGTCCCGAACACGCGGTTCACGGCCCGCTGGCGGCTGACCACGCCGTCGGGCGCCGTCGTCGGCCCGCCCGTCTCGGTGACCTACCTCGACACCCGGTTCGACTGGAAGACGAAGCCGGGCAAGCTCGTCCGGGTCCACTGGTACCAGGGTTCGGACGCGTTCGGCCGGCGGGCACTCGAGATCGGCGAACGAGCCGTCGAGGATGCCGCGAAGCTCCTCGGGGTCAGCGAGACCGAGCCGGTCGACTTCTACATCTACGCCGGCCAGCAGCCCTTCTACGACGCACTCGGTCCGGGCACCAGGGAGAACGTCGGCGGCGAGGCGCATGCCGACATCCGGACGATGTTCGCGCTGATCACCCCGGACGAGATCGACGCGTCCTGGGTCGGCGTCGTCGTGCCCCACGAGCTCACCCACCTCGTCTTCGACACGGCGGTGAAGAACGCCTACCACTTCCCGCCGCGCTGGTTGAACGAGGGCCTGGCGGTCTACCTCTCGGAGGGCTATACCGACTCGTGGCGGTCGGGAGTCCGCGCGGCGATCGGTTCGAAGTCGATCATCCCGCTCGACGGCCTGACCGGTCAGTTCCCCACGACCCGCGACCGGTTCTTCCTCGCCTACGGCGAATCCGTCTCCGCGGTCGACTACCTCGTCCGGACGTTCGGCAAGCCGGCCCTCGTCAAGCTCGTCCGGAGCTACGCCGACGGCGTGACCGATGACGAGGCGTTCACCAGGGCGCTCGGGATCGACGCGACCGCGTTCGGGGCGAAGTGGCTCGGCGACCTCGGGGTCGAGCCGCCCGTGGCCGTGGGACCCGCGCCCCCGCCGGCCGGCCCGCTGCCGTCCGGCTGGACCGGGTCGGCAGCTGTGCCGAGCGGAGGCCCGGTCTCCTCCGCCCGTCCCGTCGCCACGCCCGCCGTCGGAAGCCCGGCGTCGCCGATCGAGGAGTCGTCGGGGGACGGGTCGAGCCTCCTGCTCGTCGTCGCGGCGTTCGCGGTGGTCGCCGTCGTCGCCGTCGTGCTCGTCGCGGTCCGGCGACGAGGTGCCTCGGCGTGACCGCCGGGGGTCGCTCGGCGCCGTCGATCCAGGGTTGGCAGGTGACCCTCGGGGTCGCCCTGCTCGCGCTAGGGTTCCTCATCGCCACGCAGCTCCGGACCGAAGGCCAGCGCGTGCGCTACACGAGCAACGAGCGGATCCCGCTCGTCGAGACCGCCCGAGGCCTCCAGGCGGGACAGGACCGCCTGAAGCAGCAGCTCCTCGACCTGCGGACCCGGATCCAGGAGCTCGAGACGCAGGGCCAGGGGAGCGCCGCCGTCACCCAGGACCTCGACGCCCGTCTCCGGACCGCGCGGGTGGACTCCGGATTGACCGCGCTGAAGGGCAGCGGACTCGTCCTCCAGCTGCGCGACTCGTCGCAACCCGTCCCGCCGGGCGACAACCCGAGCGACTACCTCGTCTCGGGCCGGGACGTCCGCGCGGTGATCGAGGAGCTCTGGCTGGCCGGCGCCGAGGCGATCGCCGTGAACGGCGAGCGGATCACGGCCTCGTCGGCCATCGTCGACATCGGGGGCTCGGTCCTGGTCAACGCCGCCTACCTGACCCCGCCCTACCAGATCTCGGCGATCGGACCACCCGATCTCTTCGACCAGGTCAACGGGTCGGCGGGCTTCCGCGACTTCGTGGGCAATCGGGTCCAGGTCTACGGGATCCAGGTCGACTTCGCCGAGCTGGCCGACGTCACGATCCCGGCCTACGCGGGGACGATCAACCTGCGGTATGCGCGACCCGACGTCGCCGCGAGCCCCGCTCCGAGTGGGGGACCGTAGCCCGATGCGGTCGCGCCGGAACCAGCTCTCGATCGCGGCGGTGGCCCTCGTCCTCGGACTGCTCGTGGTCCTCCAGCTCAAGGTCCAGTCCGCCTCGACCGGCCTCCAGTCCCTCTCCGCCCAGGAACTCACCCAGCTCGTCGCCAACGTCAACACCCGGAACGACCAGCTCCGGGCAGAGGTCGCCTCGACCGAGCGCGAGCTGGCCGACCTCGAGAGCGCCACGAACCGTGGCGAATCCTCGGCGGACCAGCTCCGCCGCGACCTCGCGAGGGTCCGGGCCTGGACCGGGCTCGATCCGGTCTCAGGTCCGGGCGTGCGGATCAGCGTCAGCGGCCCGATCGACGGGTCGGGCATCCAGGACCTCCTCAACGAGTTGCGCAACGCCGGAGCGGAGGCGCTCGCCGTCGATGACGTGCGCGTGGTCCAGGGGACCGTCGTGGCCGGTCGGCCGGGTGGGCTGTCGGTCCTGAACACCGGGCTGGGAGATGCCTTCGAGATCACCGCGATCGGCAATCCCACCGGCCTGACCGGTTCGTTGACCCGGTCGGGCGGGATCATCGCCCAGCTCGGGGCGACCTTCCCGGATGCCCAGCTGACCGTCGTCCCGGTCGACCTCCTGGCGCTGCCCGCGACCGCGCAGGACCTTGCGCCGGCGCACGGCACGCCCAGCCTCTGATACCCTCCCGGCCGTGGCCGACACCCGCTCCCGCCCTTCGCCGGGCCGCCCGTGGACTCGTCCCGGTGCCTGAGCGCAGCCCCGTCCCGTTCCTGCTCGGTGACGTCGTCCGGTTGCGTCGCGCCCATCCGTGCGGTGGGACGACCTGGCGGATCGACCGACTGGGGGCCGACCTTGGCCTGCGCTGCCTGACCTGCGGTCGACACGTGCTCATCGGCCGGTCCCGGGTGGAGCGTCGGATCCTGGCCTTCGAGTCCCGGGGCGACCCCGAGCTGAGCGCCGCCGTCACGCCGATCCCCCGAGACGCCGATCGGTGAGCGAGCGCGAGCCGGATCTGTTCCTCGACGAGTCCGTTCCCGAGGCCGACGCCATGGGCCGTCCGGCCCCCGCTCCGGTCGATGCCGGCGCCACGGCGCTCCAGCCACCGGTCGAGGTCGCCGGGCCCGCCGCGTACGCACCGGTCGAGTTCGGCTTCATGGGCATCGAGACCGCCCCGACATCCGGGGCGATCCTGGCCCCCGACGACGATGCGGCGGGGGCGACCGTGGGGGAGGCCGGATCCGGGGGCGCGCTGGCGGTCCTGAAGAACCGGAGCTTCCTGCTCCTCTGGCTGGCCCAGGCGGCGACCCAGATCGGGGGGAACATGGTCGTCTACGGGCTGACCGTCCTCATCTTCTCGGGGACCGGGTCGAACGCCGCCGTCAGCCTCCTCATCCTGACCTTCCTCGCGCCGGCGGTCTTCTTCTCGGCCGTCGCCGGGGTGTTCGTGGACCGCCTGGACCGGCGGCTCATCCTCATCGTCACGAACCTCCTGCGGGCGGTCTTCTTCGCGATGGTCTATGCCGCGGGCGGGAACATCGCGATGATCTTCGTCCTGAACATCGCGATCTCGACCGTCACGACGTTCTTCTCGCCGGCCGAGGCCGCGATGATCCCGTTCCTCGTCCCGCGCCGGCAGCTCCTGGCCGCGAACGGCCTGTTCACGTTCACCCAGAACGCCGCCTTCGCGATCGGCTTCGCGCTCCTCGGTCCGCTCGTCGTGAAGCTGGCAGGTCCCGAGGTGCTCATCCTCACCGTCGCCGCGCTCTACCTCGTCGCGATGGTCTTCACGATCACCCTGCCCTCGGCCCCGCCGAGCGAGGAGGCCCTCTCAGCCGGCGATGCCGTCCACGGCACGGAGCAGGCGGTAGCAGCGGTGATCGCCGAGCTTCGCGAGGGCCTCGCCTACATCCGGGCCCATCGCAACGTCACCTGGTCGCTCATCTACCTCGGCGTGACGGCGTCACTCATCGGCGTGCTCGGGGTCCTGGGGCCGGACTTCGCGACGGAGACGCTCGGTCTCAACCCGAACGACTTCGTGGTGGTCGTCCTGCCGCTGGGGATGGGGATCGTGACCGGGATCCTGCTGCTCAACGCGTACGGCCGATTCCTGCCTCGCCAGCGCACGATGGAGGGCGGCCTCGTCGCCCTGGGCATCCTCCTCGTCGCGCTCGCCGCGGCGGGCCCGATCACCCGCTTCCTGCAGCGGGCCGAGGCCGTCGCGCCCGGCGATCTGTCCGGCCTTGTCTCGCTCCTGTCGGTCGTGGTCGGGATCGGCTTCCTGGCCGGCGTGTGCTACGCGCTCGTGGCGATCCCGGCCCAGACGGGCCTCCAGGAGGAGCTCCCCGAGGAGGTCCGCGGACGGGTGTTCGGCGTTCTCAACATGCTCGTCTCGGTCGCCAGCTTCGTGCCGATCATCATCGTGGGGCCGATCTCCGACGCGGTCGGGACGACGGTCGTCATCGTGGCCGTGGGCATCCTCGTCACCCTCGCCGGCCTGATCTCGGTCCTCAACCATCGACCGGCGCCGATCTCGGCGACCGGTGGCGGGGCCTGAGCGACGACCGGTCTCGACGGCCTCGCCGAGCGCGGGGTCCCGGCCGGGGGCCGGCTGCCCCGCGTCGCCACGGTGTTCAACGGGGGCACGATCAGCATGGTCGTCGACCCGGTCGCCGGCGGCGCCGTCCCGGCCCTCGACGGCGCGGCGATCCTGGCTCGTACGCCGGGGCTCGATCGGATCGCCGATGTGGTCGCCGTCGACCGCGGCCTGAAGCCGGCCAGCCACTTCACCTGGGAGGATCTGCTCGACCTGGCGGCCGTCGTGCGACGGCTCGTCGAGGACCCGTCGATCGACGGGGTGGTCGTGGTCCAGGGCACCGACACGATCGAGGAGACGAGCTTCCTGCTCGATCTGCTGGTGGCGAGCGCCAAGCCGATCGTCGTGACCGGAGCGATGCGCAACGCGACCGAGGCCGACTACGACGGCCCGGAGAACCTCCGCGCCGCGGTGCGCTGCGCCGCGAGTCCGCTCCTGCCCGGGGCGGGTGTGGTGGTCGTCCTGGCGGGGACGATCGAGCCGGCCGACGATGTCACGAAGACGCACACCACGGCACTCGACACGTTCCGGAGTCTCAACCAGGGTCGGCTCGGTCGGGTCGAGGGGGAGCGCGTCGTGCTCGAGCGTCCGCGCGGCCCCCGCCGACCGGTCCTGGAGGTCACGACCATCGCCGGCCCGATCCCGATCATCGTCGCGACCGTGGCGATGGATCCCGGGCTCCTCGATGCGGCCGTGAGTCTTGGATCGGCCGGCCTGGTCGTCGCCGCGACCGGGGCCGGGAACACCTCGGCCGAGCTCCTTGCCGCGGGCCGCCGGGCCATCGAGGCCGGCGTTCCGCTCGTCCTCGTCAGCCGTGCCCCATCCGGAGCGGCCGGCACCGGGTACGCGTTCCCCGGCGGCGGTGCGACCTGGGTGCGGGCCGGCGCGATGCTCGCCGGGACGCTCGGGCCGGCCAAGGCCCGGATCGCTCTCGCCGTGGGGCTCGGCGCCGGCCTTGCCGGGGCAGACCTCGCCTCGTTCATGGCAGGACCGCAGCCCCCGCCGACCGCAGCCCCCGCCGACGCTGGAGGATCCCGATGACGCCGATCTCGCTCATCGTCGAGGGCCGGATCGCCAGCCTGGCCGGCCCGACCGGGTTCGGGTGGGTCGAAGCCGTGGCGATCGCCGATGGGCGCGTCGTGGCCGCCGGTTCGCGATCCGACCTCGAGGGACTCGGTGGGCCGGCCACCGGGCGGCTCCGGCTGGGACCGGACGAGGTCGCGATCCCGGGCCTCACCGACGCGCACCTCCACTTCGCCGATGCGGCGATCGCCGCTCGTCACGTGGACCTGAGCGGGGCGGCGACGCTGGACGAGGGCCTCGCCTCGATCGCGGCCCGTCATGCGACCCTGGCCGACGCGGACGCGTGGCTCGAGGGGCACGGCTGGGAATCCGATCGCTGGGGCGGCTGGCCGACGGCCGCCGATCTCGACGGCGTGGCTCCCGGCCGGCGGGTGGCCCTGTGGGCCCACGACCACCACTCGCTGTGGGCCAGCTCGGTCGCCCTCGTCGCCTCGGGGGTGGCCACCGACACGCCCGATCCCGAGGGTGGCGCGATCCGGCGCGGGCCGGACGGTCGGCCGACGGGCATCCTCCACGAGACGGCCGCGCGTCTCGTCTCGCGCCACGTCCCGGGACCCACGGCCGACGACCTCGCGGCGGCGATGCCGGCGCTCGGGCGGGCGCTCGTCGCCCTCGGGGTGGTGGCCGTCCACGACCCGGGTGGGCTGGTCCCGGACCCGACACTGGGCGGCCCGTTCACGGCATACGCTCGCCTCGCCGATCGTGGCGAGCTCCCGATCCGGGTCCATGCCTGTCTCCGCGAGGAGGCGATCGAAGCGGCCCGCGATCGCGGGCTGCGGAGTGGCGCTCGGCTCGGCTCCGATCACCGGGGTCGCGCCCGGGTCGGTTGGCAGAAGCTCTTCGGCGACGGGTCCCTCGGATCGCGGACGGCGGCGATGCTCGAGCCCTTCGAGCCGGAGCCCGGGCGACCGCTGGAGCCGGGCCGCGAGCGGGGGATCTGGGTCACCTCGCCGGCGCGTCTGGTCGAGCTCGTCGCCCGGGCGGCCGCGATCGGGATCAGCAGCCAGATCCATGCGATCGGCGACGCGGCACTCCGGGCCGCGCTCGACGCGCTGGAGCCCCACGCCGGGACCTCGCCGCTCGTGCCCCGCGTGGAGCACGTCCAGCTGATCGGCGGGAACGACCTCGAGCGCTTCGCCCGGTCCGGCATCGCCGCCTCGGTCCAACCGGTCCATCTTCGCGCCGACGCGATCCAGGCCCGCCGGCTCTGGGGCGACCGGGCCGAGCGGTCCGGCTATCCGTGGCGATCGCTCGTCGAGTCGGGTGCGCTGGTCCCGTTCGGCACGGACGCCCCGGTAGAGCCGATCGACCCCTGGCCGGGGATCGCCATGGCGGTCAACCGGGAGGATCCGGGTTGGCCCGCCGGGACCGGGGTCTTCGGCGCCGGCGAAGCCCTCAGCCTCGACCGGGCGCTGCGGGCAGCCTGCCTCGACGGGCCGCTGTCGGCCGGGGAGACGGACCGGGGCCGGCTCGTCGCCGGGCACCGGGCGGACATGGTGATCCTCGATCGGAGCGCGCTCGACGAGCCGGTCCGCGTCGGCGGGCCGCTCGGCACGAGCCGACCGCGCCAGGTCCTCATGGATGGCGAGGTCGTCTTCGAGACCTGATCCGCGCAACGGGTGGGCGACGGGCGGCCCGCCCGCAGCGGACCGGCCCGCCTCTTACGCGCCGCTCCGCATCGCGCGCCAGGCATCCGCGAACAGGCCGTTGAGGATGCGCGACGTCGAGGGGAACGCGTGGATCGTCTCGGTCAGCACATCGAGCCCGATCTCCGCCTTGATCGCCAGGACGCACTCGTGGATCGCCGCCGAGGCGTCGGGACAGGCCATCGCGGCCCCGAGCAGCCGCCCCGTCGCCCGATCGACGACGATCGTGACGTGGCCGATCTCCGCCTCGACGGAGTAACCCTTGGCGGTCGTGGCGAACGCGGTCCAGACCTCGAAGGCATCATGCCCGGCGGCCACCGCCTGGTCCAGGCTGAGGCCGACCGAGGCGGCCTCGGGGTCCGTGTACGTCGCCCGAGGAAGCGCCCGGTAGTCCGGCGCGACCACCTCGCCGAGGGCCATCCGGACGGCGAGCTCGCCCTGGTAGTGCCCCTGGTGGGTGTGCAGCTCCGGACCGGCGGCATCGCCGATCGTCCAGAGGCCCTCGGCGATCCGCAATCGACCGTCACGGGGGATGCCGGAGCGCCCGGACGGGTCGAGACCGTAGTGCTCGAGCCCGAGGTCGTCGATGGGAACGGTCCGGCCCACGGCGAGGAGGATCGCGTGACCCTCGGCCGTGGATCCGTCTTCGAGCTCGATGACGTCCGCACTGTCGGGCCCCGCTCTCGCTCGCGCCCTGACGGCCCTGACGCCGGTCCGCACCGTCACCCCGTCGCGCCGAAGAGCGGCCTCGATCGCACTGGAGTTCCGGGGGTGGTCGGTCGGCATGAGCCGCGGGCCCGACTGGACGATCGTCGTGGGCACGCCGAACCGGGCGTAGACCTGGGCCAGCTCGCATCCGGTCGGCCCGCCGCCGAGGACGAGCAGGCTGCGGGGCAGCTCCCGGGCGAGCGTCGCGTCGCGGTTCGTCCAGGTGCGAACGGTGTCGAGGCCATCGACCGGCGGGACCTTCGAGCTCGACCCGACCGCGACCAGGATCTCCCGCCCGGCGACCAGCAGAACAGCGTCGCCATCGCGGACCTCGACCCGCCCCGGCGCCACGATCCGGGCCGAGCCGCGGAGCGTCACCGCCCCTGCGGCCTCGAGTGCCCGGACGTGCGAGCGGTCGTCGGGCTCCGCCGCATCCGCTGGACGGTTGACCATGTAGTCGCGTCGGGCCGACGCTCGCTCCCAGTCGTAGGCGGGGTCGTCGAGGTGCCGCTGCGCCGCGTGGAGGAGCGCCTTCGACGGGACGCAGCCGATGTGCGGGCAGCTGCCCCCGAACCAGCGCCGGTCGATGATCGCTGCCGAGGCGCCGAGCTCGCGGGCCTTGTGCGCGGCAGCCTCGCCGGCCGGTCCGGCACCGATGATCACGAAGTCGTAGCCGTCCATGGTCACTCGTCCCGCCTCGTCACCCGTGGTCCATCGTCGCCGCCCGTCGAGCGGTCGTCGGTGCCCGTTCCGCCGTGGTCGGCGCCAGGTCGCGCTGGCGCCGGGCCTCATAGAAGAGGATGCCTGCCGCGACCGACACGTTGAGGCTGTCGGCCATGCCGTGCATCGGAAGTCGGACTGCGTCCACGTCGCGGCCGCCCCAGGCCTCTGTCAGTCCCTCGGCTTCGCCGCCGAGGACGATCGCCAGCGGGCCGGTCAGGTCGGTCTCGGTGTAGAGCCGGGACCCGTCCACCCGGGCGACGACGATCCGGAGTCCGCTGCCGTGAAGCCAGGCGAGCGTACCCATGGCGTCGGCCGCGCCGAGGCGTAAGCCGAACAGCGTGCCCAGGGAGGCCCGGATCGCGTTCGGGTTGAAGAGGTCGGTCCGCGGATCGGCGACGATCAGCGCGTCCACCCCGGCCCCGTCCGCGCTCCGGGCGATCGCGCCCAGGTTGCCCGGCTTCTCCACCCCCTCGAGCACGCCGATCAGGGGGTCGGGAGGCAGCGTCAGGCTCCCGAGATCGACGGCCGGAGTGACGGCGATCGCAACCACACCTTCCGCCCGCTCGCCGAATGCGACCTTCGCGAACGCCGCGGCGGTCACCGGGACGATCCGTGGGTCGCCCGGCCCCACCCGTTCCAGGAACGCCAGGCAGGCATCGCTCCGGCAGAGGGCCTCGCACACGAAGATCGCCTCGAGGATGACCCCGGCATCGATGGCCCGGCCCACCTCACGCGCGCCGTCGATCAGCGTCCGTCCGGTCCGCTCGCGGTCCCGACGATCACGCAGCCCGGCTGCGGCGCGGATCCGCGGATTGGCCGGGCTGGCGATGGACGGGCGATTCACCGGCTCCACCGGGCGACCGCCCCGAGCGCGAGGCGTCGGCCGCTCCGGGCGTCGAGACCGAGTTCGGCGGTCTCGAGCAACCCCCCGGGGACGCCGGCCAGGGCATCGTCCAGAGCTTCGCCGAGCCGGTCCGGCCCGAAGCCGGGTGTATGCGCGCTCAGGACGACGAACGCCGGGCCGTCGGCCAGGAGCGCCGCTCCGGCTGCCAGGAGGTGTCCGAGGTCGTCGGCCAGTCGCCAGGCCTGTCGATCGCGACCATGGCCGAAGCTGGGCGGATCCAGGACCAGCCCGTCGTAGCGTCTTCCCCGACGCGCCTCGCGCAGGACGAACGCCGTGGCGTCCTCGGCGATCCAGCGGATCGGCGACTCGGAGAGCTCGTCGAGGCGGGCGTTGTCGTGCGCCCAGGCGATCGCCGGGCGCGAGGCGTCCACGTGGACCACGCTCGCCCCGGCCCGCGCCGCAGCGAGCGTGACCGCCCCGGTGTGGGCGAACAGATTGAGCACGGTCGGTCGATCGGGGCCTGCCGCGAGGACCTGGACGCGCTCGGCGACCCAACGCCAGATCGGGAGCTGCTCTGGGAAGCAGCCGACCTGGCCTGATGGTGCCAGACGCAGCTCCAGGGTCAGGCCGCCGAGCCGGACCGGCCAGGGCCCCTCGGCCGTGTCGTCGATCGTGGTCCAGGTCCCGTCGCCGGTCGCTCGCGCTCGAACCTGGCGTCGGCCGTCGCCCAGGCGGCCGGATCGCGCCGGGGGAAGCCGCCCTCGCCCGGGGCCGGGCGGTCGAGGATCCGCGCCCCGAACCGCTCGAGCCGGCGATCGTCGCCGATGTCGAGGAGCTCGTGCTCGGTCGGTCCGTCGTCCATCGCGCCATCTTGCACGAACCGTGGAAGGCCGCGTGTCTCGCCGCTCGGCGGAGCCTGCGGTATCATCCGACAGCGGCGCGACGGAACCGCGCCGCATGGGCGGCTAGCTCAGTTGGTTAGAGCACTTGCTTGACATGCAAGAGGTCACTGGTTCGAGTCCAGTGTCGCCCACCATCCGATAGCGAACGCGTCGAACGGGACGCACCGCCGGGATCCACGATCCCCAGAGAGCCGCGGCAACGCTGGGAGCCGCGACGATCGCACCCGACGGCACCACCCGTGAGCGGCCGGCGAACCGGCCCGGGATCCGCCCGTTAGCGCGGCACGAGCGCGTGACGGCGACGTCCCGGACGGACGATGCGGTCGCGAAGGCGGGTGGAACCGCGGGAGGCCAGGCCTCTCGTCCTGTCGAAGGACGAGAGGCTTCGTGATTCTCAAGGAGGCGGAGATGGTCGACCGGGACGAGCACGACGACGAAGTGCTGGTGGCCCCCGAGCGCGGTTCGGCGGAGGAGCTCCTCGACGCCGGCGCGCACAGCGAGCTCGACGCGATGCGCCACTCGACCGCCCACGTCATGGCGGAGGCCGTCATGGACCTCTTCCCGGGGACGAAGCTCGGCATCGGGCCGGCCATCGACGACGGGTTCTACTACGACTTCGAGCTCCCACGGGCCCTCACCCCGGACGATCTCGCCGCGATCGAGGCGCGGATGGCCGAGAGCGTCGCCGCCGACCACCCGTTCATCCGTCGCGAGTTCCCGCCGGAGGAGGGGAGGGCCTTCTTCGTGGCCCGGGCTCAGCCCTACAAGGTCGAGATCCTCGACGACCTGGCCGCTCGCTCGGCCGCGACCGGCGAGGCGATGCCGCCGACCTCCACCTACGAACATGGGCCGTTCGTCGACCTGTGCAAGGGTCCCCACGTCCCGAGCACCGGCCGGATCGGGCCGTTCAAGCTTGTCAGCGTGGCGGGCGCCTACTGGCGCGGCGACGAGAAGCGCTCGATGCTCCAGCGCGTCTACGGCACCGTCTGGGCGACCCAGGAGGAGCTCGACCGCTATCTCTGGCGACGCGAGGAGGCGAAGAAGCGCGATCATCGCCGGCTGGGGATCCAGCTCGACCTGTTCAGCTTCCACGACGTCAGTCCCGGCTCGGCCTTCTGGCATCCGAAGGGTCAGCTCCTGTGGCGGACCCTCGAGGGGGCGATGCGCGAGCTCCAGGACCGCTACGGCTACCAGGAGATCTCCACGCCGATCCTCGTCAATCACCGGCTGTGGGAGCAGTCCGGGCACTGGGACCACTACCGCGACAACATGTTCGTCCTCGACATCGAGGAGCAGGCGTACTCGCTCAAGCCGATGAACTGCCCCGAGAGCACGTTCATCTACAAGGCCCGTACCCGGTCCTACCGGGATCTGCCCCTGCGGCTCTCCGAGTACGGCCGGCTCCACCGCAACGAGCGGAGCGGTGTCCTCCACGGGCTGACCCGGGTCCGCCAGTTCGTCCAGGACGACGCCCACGTCTACGTCCGGCCGGATCAGCTCGCCGACGAGATCCGGGCGTTGATCGAGATGGTCAAGGAGTCCTACGGCTGGTTCGGTCTCGAGCCGCGCTACACCTTCGCCACCAAACCCGACGGCGCCATCGGCGACGCCGCCCTCTGGGAGCGGGCCGAGGGCCTCATCCGCTCGGCGCTCGACGACGCCGGGGTGAGCTACACGGTCAAGCCCAAGGACGGGACGTTCTACGCCCCGAAGATCGACATCTACATCGACGACGCCCTCGGTCGGGAATGGCAGATGGCCACCATCCAGGCCGACCTGACGATGCTCCCCGAGCGCTTCGACCTGACCTACATCGACGAGCACGGGCAGCCGCAGCGCCCGATCGCCATCCACCGCGCGATCTACGGCTCGCTCGAGCGCTTCATCGGCATCCTCATCGAGCATTTCGGGGGGGCCCTGCCGCTGTGGGTCTCGCCCGTCCAGGCGGTCGTCGTGCCGATCGCGGATCGGCACGTCCCGGCCGCCGAGGAGCTCGCCGCCCTGCTCCGGTCGCGGGGGCTGCGGATCGAGGTGGATGATTCGGACAACCGGATGCAGAACAAGATCCGGCTCGCCCAGGAGCAGAAGGTCCCGTACATGCTCGTGCTCGGCGACCGCGAGGTCGAGGCGCGGACCGTCGCTCCGCGGTCGCGTTCGGCCGCCCGGGGTGAGCAGCAGGAGGCGCTGCCCTGGGCCTTGCTCGCGGAACGGCTCGCCGCGGAGGCGGCGGAGCGTCGCGCGAGCTGAACGGCGTCCCCGTCCGGAGCCGCGCCGGACAGGTCGCCGATTGCCCGTCCGGGAACGCCTGTGCTATCCTCCCGCCTTGCGACCCCGCTCGGGTCGCCGTGTCCGCGTGACCGGTGATCGGGCGTCCGGATCAGCTCGAAGGGGACAACCATCAGCCGAGACCTGCGCGTCAACCAGATGATCCGGATCCCCCAGGTCCGGGTCGTGGATGAAGAGGGAGCCCAGCTCGGCGTGATGCCGACGCCGCAGGCTCTCGCGATGGCGCAGGAACGAGGCCTGGACCTCGTCGAGGTCGCCCCGATGGCAGCTCCACCGGTGGTCAAGTTCCTCGACTTCGGGCAATACAAGTACGAGCTGACGAAGCGGGAGAAGGAGGCCAAGCGGAAGCAGCGCTCGGTGACCTTCAAGGAGGTCCGTCTCAAGCCGAAGATCGGGACCGGGGACTTCGACACGAAGGTCCGGCGGGCCATCCAGTTCCTGGAAGAGGGTGATCGCATCAAGGTCGCCGTCCAGTTCCGGGGCCGCGAGCTGACCCACCCCGAGATCGGGCGGAACCTGCTGGCCAAGTTCGCCGACCAGATCAAGGACCACGGTATCGTGGAGCGGGCGCCGCTCCTCGAGGGCAAGTCGATGCACATCACCGTGGCATCGACCCACAAGCCGAAGGTCGTCGAGCATGCCGCACGTCACGGCGAGGAGCCGGGCCCGGCCGTCGAGACCGGCGAGGCCGTCGCGACATCGACTCCGGCTGAGGTGCCCGAGGCCCCGGTCACCGAGGCCCCGACACCGGCCCCGGTGGTCGAGCCGACCCCGGCCGCCCCGGCGCCGCCAGCCGTCGCTGTGGCAGCCGAGCCGGAGGCCGGCCCGTCGAAGCCGGCGCCGAAGCCGGCGCCAAAGCCGGCCTCGAAGCCGGCGGGGGCCGCCGCGAAGGCATCGGTCGCCAAAGCGACCCCGACCGACGACGGTGCCGCCGGGAGCGGCGCCACCGTGAGCAAGCCGGCGACGCGGCCGCCACGGACCAGGAAGCCGATCGAGCCAGAGGCACCAGCCGCGGCTCCAGCAGGAGAGTGAGGCCACGGTGCCGAAGATCAAGACCCATAAGGCAGCCGCGAAGCGCATCGGCGTCACCGGCAGCGGCAAGGCGTTCCGGGTGAACAGCTGGCGGGGCCACCACCTCGAGATCAAGTCCTCGCGACGGACCCGGCGCTACGCCGGCAAGACCGTCATCGGGACCGAGCATGCGAAGCAGGTCCGCCGCCTGCTGCCGTATCTCGGCAAGTAGGAGCAGACCACCCTCATGGCACGAGTCAAGCGCGGCGTCACCGCCCACAAGCGCCACAAGCGCCTCCTCAACGCGTCCGAGGGACGCAAGGGCACCAAGTCCCGGCTGGTCAAGCCGGCTCGCGAGGCGACCCTCCACGCGCTGGCCTACGCGACCCGGGATCGGAAGCAGCGCAAGCGCCAGATGCGGCAGCTGTGGATCATCCGGATCAACGCGGCCGCCCGCGAGAACGGTCTGACCTACGGCGCATTCATCTCCGGGCTGAAGCGAGCCGACATCGACATCGATCGGAAGATCCTCGCCGACCTGGCCGTCCGCGACGCCACCACCTTCGGCAGGATCGTCGAGGCGGCCCGGACCGCCTGACGTCGAACCCAGCCCGCCGTGACGGCAGCCGGGACGTCCCGACCCATCAGCCCTCGACGCGGCGTGCTCGTCGGGGGCTCGTGATTCCCGGCTCTCGGCCACTCCTCGAAAGGAACCCGTGGACCTCGCCGACCTGACCCGCGACCTCGGATCCCTCCAGGCCGACGCCCTGGCGGCGATCGCCGCCGCACCCGACGTCGCGGCGCTCGCCGCGCTGGAGGTGGACATCCTCGGCAAGAAGGGCCGGATGACGGTCGTCTCGCGGGGGATCGGGGCGCTGCCGGCCGAGGATCGGCCGAAGGTCGGGGCGATCGCCAATCCGGTCCGGGAGGCCATCGAGGCCGCGTTCAGCGAGCGTGGTCGGGCCCTCCGCGAAGGCGCCCTCGTCGAACGCCTGGCCGGCGAGACGGTCGACGTCACGACGCCCGGCCGGCCGATCGCCCGGGGGACCCTCCACCCGATCATCGAGACGGCCCGTGAGATCGCCGCGGTCTTCGGGCAGTTCGGCTTCGTGGACTACGAGGGACCCGAGATCGAGGACGACCTCACGAACTTCCAGCTGTTGAACATCCCCCCGGACCACCCCGCCCGCGACCTCTGGGACACCCTCTACGTGGATGTGCCGGGCTACCTCCTCCGGACGCACACCTCGCCGGGCCAGATCCGGGTGATGGCCGACGAGACGCCGCCGATCCGGGCGCTCCTCCCCGGCCGCTGCTTCCGCTACGAGGCCGTCGATGCGAGCCACGCGTCGGAGTTCTTCCAGGTCGAGGGACTCATGGTCGACGAGGGCACGACGATGGGTGACCTGCGGGGCCTGCTCGACCAGTTCGCCCACGCGATGTTCGGGGCCGGCAAGCGGACCCGGTTCCGTCCCGGCTATTACCCGTTCACGGAGCCCTCGGTCGCCTTCGACGTCGAGTGCCTGGTCTGCGGGGGCAGCGGCTGTCCGGCCTGTTCCCGCACGGGCTGGATGACGATCCTGGGAGCCGGGATGGTCCATCCGGTCGTCCTCGCCAACGGCGGTCTCGACCCGGAGCGCTACCAGGGCTTCGCCTTCGGCATGGGCGTCGAACGGATCGCGAACCTGCGCCACGGGGTCGGCGACCTCCGCCTCTACATGGAGAACGACCTCCGCTTCCTGGAGCAGTTCCGGTGAGGGTCCCGCTCAGCTGGCTTCGCGAGTACGTCGACGTGGACCTGACGCCCGAGCGTCTGGCCGAGCGATTGACCCTGCTCGGGATGGAGGTCAAGGGCCTCGAGCGCTGGGGCGCGGACTGGCGATCGGTGGTCGTCGGCGAGCTCGTCACCGTGGATAAGCACCCGCGGGCCGACCGACTCTCGCTGACGACCGTGCGGGTCGGCGGCGACGAGGTCCTCCAGATCGTCTGCGGCGCGACGAACATCGCCCCGGGCCAGCGGGTACCGGTCGCCCTGCCGGGCGCCGTCCTGCCCGGGGGCCGGCGGATCGAACGAGCCGAGAAGATGGGCGTCACGAGCAACGGGATGCTCTGCTCGGGCGACGAGCTCGAGCTGACCACCGATGCCGACGGCATCCTCATCCTGCCCCCCGAGACGCCGCTCGGGGCGGACCTCAGCGAGCTCTACGGCGACATGGTCCTCGACGTGGACGTCAAGCCGAACCGGGGCGACGCCCTGTGCATCGTCGGGCTGGCCCGCGAGGTCGCGGCGGCCACCGGCGCGACGCTGCGCTGGCCGGAGATCGCCCTGGCCGAGTCGGGCACGCCGGTCGGCGAACGTCTCAGCGTCCTGGTCGAGGACCCGGCCCTGTGCTCGCGGTTCGTCGGCCGGATCGTGACCGGGGTGACCGTGGGTCCCTCGCCCGACCGGGTCCAGATGCGTCTCCGGGCTGCCGGGATGCGACCCGTCAGCAACGTCGTCGACGCTTCGAACTACGTCATGCTCGAGCTGGGCAAGCCGACCCACGCCTTCGACGCGTCGGTGATCCGGGAGGGTCGGCTCGTCGTCCGGACGGCGCGGCCGGGGGAGCGCCTCGAGACGCTCGACCACGTCGAGCGTGAACTCGACGGGGAGACCCTGCTCATCGCCGACCCGAGCGGGCCCCTGGCCATCGCCGGGGTGCTGGGCGGTGCGGCGAGCGAGGTCGGGGAGGCGACCCGCGACGTGGTCATCGAGTCGGCCATCTTCGACCCCGTCGCGATCCGGCGGACGGGGCAGCGGTATGCCCTCCGGTCCGAGGCGAGCCTCCGGTTCGAGAAGGGCCAGGAGGTCCGACTGGCGCGGATCGGGGCCGACCGCGTCGCCGGGCTCGTGGCCGCCTGGGCGGACGGGACCGTGGCCCCCGGCCGGGTCGACACGGCCCCCGACGAGCCGGCCGAGACGACCTTCGCCTTCCGGCCTGCCCGAGTGGACCATCTCCTCGGCACCGGACTGGGCGGCCCGGAGCAGGCCCGCCTGCTGGCCAGGGTAGGGGTCGCCACGGCCCTGGCCGATGGGCCCCAGACGATCCCCGTGGCTCTCCCACCGACCGCGCGAAGCGTCACCGCGGAGGCGGCGGATTCGCTCGTGGCCACGATCCCCACCTGGCGTCGCGACCTCGGGATCGAGACCGACATCGCCGAGGAGGTCGCCAGGATCCTCGGCTACGAGGAGATCCCGCCGCGGACGCCGGAGACGCCGATGCCCGGTCACCGACGGTCGCCGCTCGAGATCCGGGACCTCATCCGGGATACGCTCGCCGGGGCGGGTGTCTCGGAGGTGGTCACGCCGGCGCTGGTCTCCCCGGCCGATGTCGATCGCTTCGGGCCCATCGTCGTGGCCCCGATCCCCGGCGAGGTCGAGGCCGGTGGCCGGCCGATCCTCGTCACCAACCCGCTCTCGAGCCAGCACGCCGTCCTCCGCCAGTCGCTCTTCGGCAGCCTCCTCGAGGTCGTCGTGAACGATCTCCGACGCGGCCATCGCGACGTCGCCCTCTTCGAGGTCGGGAAGGGCTACGGTCGTGACGGGACCGACGTCCGCGAGTGGTGGCGGCTGGGGTTCGTCCTGACCGGCGCGACCGCCCCGGTCGCCTGGGATCGGGTCGCCCGGTCGGCCGACCTCGACGATGCGAAGGGGGTCGTGGAGCTGCTGTGTCGCCGGCTCGGCGCGGTGCCGCCGGCCTACCGGCCGCTCAGCGACAGCGCGATCCTCCACCCGGGCCGGGCCGCGCTCGCCGACAGCGCCGCCAAGCTGAGCGGCGTCATCGGGGAGCTCCATCCCACGCTGGCCGAGGCGCTCGAGCTCGGGCCGGAGCGAGTCATCCTCGGCGAGGTCTCGATCCAGGGGCTCACGATGGGCAGCGCCCCGATCGCCAGGGTGAGCCCGATCCCGCGCTACCCGGCGGTGGAGCGCGACCTTGCCGTCATCGTGGCCGAGACCACCCCGGCGGCGACGGTCGACGCGGTCATCCGGGCGGCCGCGGGCCCGCTCCTTGCGCGCACCCGTCTGTTCGACGTCTACCGTGGCGCGCCGCTCGGCGACGGGGAGAAGAGCCTCGCCGAGCGCCTCGTCTTCCAGGCCCCGGACCGGACGCTCACCGACCCCGAGATCGACGCTGCGATGACCTCGATCGTCGAGTCCCTGGCCGCCGAGCTGGGAGCCCGGCGACGGTCGTGACGGAGGTCATGGTTGCGAGGGCCGGAAGCGCACTGCTACCCTTGCGCCGCCCCGCCGGCCGGGGTGACAGTCCCGTGTCGTCACGGGCGGGCTTCGAGGAGACCGCGTGAACATCGTCGACACGATCTCGAACGTCACCGCCTTCGACTGGATCGCGGTCCTGTTCCTGGTGGGCTTCTTCGTCCTGGGCTACGTCCAGGGGACGATCCGGCGCCTGCTGGGGATCGCCTCGATCGTCTTCTCGTTCCTGCTCGCCGCCAACCTGCGCGAGCCGCTGGGGAAGTTCCTCGCCGGCTACTGGACCCAGTGGCCGCGCGAGTACTCATTCATGCTGGCGTTCCTGTTCATCTTCATCGTCGCCAGCATCATCTTCGCGATCCTCATCCAGTCGTTCTACAAGCAGGCCCCGCTCTTCGCGAAATGGCCGATCGTCGACGAGCTCCTCGGCGGCATCCTCGGCGTCGTGGAGGGGTTGATCATCATCGGCGCGTTCATCGCCATCTTCGACTCGTTCTTCAAGCTGCCGGTGGCGATCGGCGACAACCAGATCCGGTTGATCAAGGACATCTACGGGGCGATCGACGGATCGGGGACCGCCGCCGTCTTCCGGGACGCCCTGCTGCCCGCGTTCGTCACGGTGTTCGGGGTGATCCTGCCGTCAGACGTCGAGAGCCTGTACTCGTCCTGACCGCCTCGCCGCTCGCCCGCGAGCGACTCGCACGACCGACCCTCGCGGCCGCCCGGTCACTCCTGGCCTGCCGCCTCGTCGCCGACACTGCAGCCGGCCGGATCGTTGGCCGGATCGTCGAGGTGGAGGCCTACATCGGCGAGGAGGATCACGCCTCGCACGCGCGGTTCGGGCCGACGGCCCGCAATGCCCCGATGTACGGAGATCCCGGCAGGGCGTACCTGTACCTTGTCTACGGGATGCACACCTGTCTCAACGTCGTCACCGAGCCGCCGGGCCGCCCCGCCGCCGTCCTCATCCGGGCGGTCGACATCGTCGAGGGCGCGGGGCTCGCCCGGGACCTTCGAGTGGTCCGCGAGACCGGGACCCGGCGACATCGGGGCGACCGCGAGGCGGCGATCCGGATCGTTCGCCGGCTGAGTGCCGTACCCGACCGGCGGCTGGCCTCGGGGCCGGGCCTCGTCGGCGCCGCCTTCGGCCTTCGGACCGAGATGACCGGGCTCGACCTGTGCGACCCGGAATCGTGGCTGCGGATCGAACCCGACCCGGGAGAGCCGGCGCCGGGAGGGCGATCGCGCCGGGACTCAGAGCGGTGGCCGATCCGGACGACTCCCCGGATCGGCATCGCCTACGCCGGCCCGCCATGGACCGACCGACCCTGGCGGCTCGTGCTCGACGGACACCCGTCCGCATCGGGACCGGCATCGCTCGGCTGATGGACGCGAAGTCGATCGCCCTGCTCGAGTTCCCGACGGTCCGGGAGCGGCTCGCTGCAGCCACGGCCTTCGGTCCGGGTCGCCGCCTGGCCGAGTCGCTCGAACCGTCACCCGACCCGGTCGTCGTGGCGCGCGGACTCGATGAGACCGACCAGGCGCGGGCCCTGCTCGCCGAACGGTCGACCGTCGGCATCGGCGCGGCCCATGACATCGGGCCCGCGATCGAGCGGGCCGCGCGGGGAGGACGGCTCGATCCCGCCCGGTTCCTCGAGATCGCCGAGACGCTCGACGCCGTCGGTCGCCTCGGCGTCGCGCTGAGCGACGAGCGTCGTCCACTCCTCCGCGACCTCGGCCGAGACCTCCATCCGCTGCCCGCCCTGCGGTCCACCCTGGCCCGCAGCTTCGACCCGGTCGGGGAGCTGCTCGACAGCGCCTCGCCGCGCCTGGGTGGGCTCCGGGCGGCCGTTCGGGTGGCCTACGACCGGCTGCGTCGTCGCCTCGATGCCCTCGTCCAGTCGGAATCGGCGAGCGGAGCGCTTCAGGAGCCGATCATCACCCTGCGCAACGGTCGGTACGTGGTCCCCGTCCGGGCCGACGCTCGGAGCCGGGTGAAGGGCATCGTCCACGACGCATCGGGCAGCGGCCAGACGCTCTTCGTCGAGCCGCTCGTGGTCGTCGAACTCGGCAACGCCTGGCGCGAGGCCCAGGCGACCGAGCGCGAGGAGGTCGAACGGATCCTCGACGAGCTGTCGGCTCTCGTCGCGGCGAACGCCGTCCAGCTCCGCGAATCCCTCGGCGCGCTCGCGCGGTTCGACCTGTGGTCGGCCAAGGCCCGGCTCGCGGCCGAGATGGACGCGGTCCGGGCCGAGACGGCCGGACAGACCGAGGTCGTCCTCCTCGGCGCCCGTCACCCAGGGTTGAGCGGCCGGGTCGTCCCGATCGACCTGCGGCTCGGCGACGGCTACACGGCCCTGGTGGTCACCGGCCCGAACACCGGCGGCAAGACGGTGACGCTGCGGACCCTGGGCCTGCTCGCCCTCATGCACCAGGCCGGGCTCCACGTCCCGGCCGAGACCGGGTCGCGATTGCCGATCTTCCGCGACGTCTTCGCGGACATCGGTGACGAGCAGTCGGTGGCCCAGAGCCTGTCGACGTTCTCCGGTCATCTTCGGTCGATCACCCGGATCGTCGCGGCCGCCGGGCCCGGGACGCTCGTCCTCCTCGATGAGCTGGGGGCGGGGACCGATCCGACCGAGGGCTCGGCCCTGGCCCAGGCGCTGCTCGACCACTTCATCCGCACCGGGGCGCTCGTCGCCGCGACGACCCACTACGCCGAACTGAAGGCCTACGCCCACACCACGGCCGCGGCTCGGAACGCCTCGGTCGAGTTCGACCTGGAGACGCTGACCCCGACCTACCGCCTCTCGATCGGATTGCCCGGCGGAAGCCAGGCATTCGCCATCGCCGAACGACTCGGGCTGCCGGCGCCGATCGTCCACGACGCCCGCTCCCGCCTGACCGAGGCGCAACGGACGTTCGAGGCGACCCTGGCCTCGCTCAAGGCCGCCGAGGACGCCACCGGCGATGCCCTCGAGCGGGCCCGGGCCGCCGAGGCGAGGGCCGCCGACGCACTCCGCCAGGCCCAGGAGGAGCGTCGGATCGCCCGCCGGGAGCGGGCCGAGGCGGTCCGGGAAGCCCGCGACGAGGCCGAGCGAATCGTCGGCGAGCTCCGTGTGGAGATCCGCGAGACCCGGCGGACCCTGGAACGCGAGACCGTCACGGCGCGGCGCCTTGACGAGGTCGTGGAGACGGTCGAGGCGCGCCTCGCCGAGCTGCCCACGAACGCGGAGCCCGTCCCGACGGGTCTCCCCGCCGCAGAGCCGCACGAATGGCGGCTCGGCGAGCGTGCTCGAAGCCGGAGCCAGGGCTGGGAAGGTCGGGTAGCCGCCCTCGAGCGCGGCGGCCGGCGGGCGACCCTGGACGCGGGTGGCCTTCGGGTCACCGTCGACGTCACTGACCTGGATCCGGTCTTCGGTGGGGACGAGCCGGCGGTCCCGCCGGAGGAGACCCTGGCGGCCATCTGGCCGAGCGAGCGCACCTCGATGACCCGTCGCCGGTCTGCGCCTCGACCGACGCATCCCGGCGGCCGGCCTGATCGCCCGACACCGGAGATCGAACGGACGGCGGCCGGGACTCTCCGGCTCGACCGCGCCCGGACGGTGGCCTCGTCGCTCGACCTGCGCGGCGCGCGCGTGGACGAAGCCCTCGAACTCCTCGGTCGCTACCTCGACGATGCCGCGGTCGCCGGGCTCGATCGGGTCACGATCGTTCACGGTCTCGGGACCGGGGCGCTGCGCGACGCGGTCCGGGCGAGTGCCGCCGCCGATCCGCTCGTCCGCGAGGTTCGTCCGGGCGAGCGGGGCGAGGGCGGCGACGGCGCGACGATCGTCAGCTTCTAGGCGACATCGCCGGCGGGGACCGCGTTGACGGGCCCCGCGGCCGCTACGGCTTCTTGGTCGGGGGAGGGGTCGGCGTCGGCTCACCCGACGGGAGCGGGCTCTCGCTCGGGAGTGGGGTCGGGTTCGGTCCGCCGATCGGACAGGTCTTCCTCGGGGCGAAGGGGGCGCCCCAGGTGGCCCCGAACGGGAAGATGCTGCCGAAGCCGAAGTACGCGGTCCGGGTGCCCTTGAGGCCGCCGCCGACCCCGGGGCCCCGCGCCGCCCGGGCCGCCCAGCTGCGATCCGCCTTCTGCCAGGCCGGGTGTCCGGCATCGACACCGGACAGGTCGAGCGCGCCGACCACCTTCTGGGGGCCGAGGCAGCCGTCCTGCCAGAGGAGCTTCGTGGCGCCATCGACGGTCACCCCGATCTTGGTGTCGTCGACCTGCTTCGGCGCGGTACCGGTGGCGAACCACTCCTTGAACGTCCGCCGGGTGAACGGCCCGGGGAGCATCCCGCTGTTGGCATCGACGGCGACCTGGTTGACGCCCTTGGGCTTGTCATTGAACTGGGCGATCGGCCGGCCCCGCATCGCGTCCTGCATGAAGGCCTGCCAGAGGCTCGCCGCCGTCTCGAGGGCGACCGTGCCGCGGGGGGGCGCGCTGTTGTCGGAGTTGCCCATCCAGGCGCCGGCCACGATCGCCGGATCCTTGGCCGCGGACGGCGGCGCCACGAAGCCCATCGCCGCGAGGTCGATCTCGTCGTTCGTGGTTCCCGTCTTGAGCGTGGCCGGTCGCCGTCGACCGCCCTCGGAGAGGGCGCGCTTCGACCAGAACGGGTTCGCCTTCGGGTCCGTGTTCGAGGCCAGGATGTCCTGCATGATCCAGGCGTTCTGGGCGGTGATGACCCGCTTGCCCGTCAGCGGGTCCTTCTGGCTCGGGTACAGCGGTGTGTCGTCGCCGTTGGTCACCGACATGATGGCCGTGCGCGGCATGAGCACGCCGGCGTTGCCGATCGTCCCGTAGGCGCTGATGAGGTCGATGAAGTGGAGCTCGACCGTGCCGATGCCGATCGAGCCGCCGGCCGGGTTCTTCGCGCTCTGCCATTCGATGCCCATCTTCTTGGCGAACTCGAAGACGTGGTCCGGGCCGCTGATGAGGGCGGCCTTGACCGCCGGGATGTTCAGCGAGAGCTGGATCGCCTGGCGCATCCGGACCGGGCCGCGCTCGGCCCGGTCGGCGTCGGCCGGGGTGTACCCGCCACCGAAGTTCGTCGTCACGTCCATGAACATCGTGCTGGCGGTCATCGTCTTGTCCTCCAGCCCGGTGAGGTAGTTGATCGGCTTGAACGCCGACCCGGGCTGTCGCCAGCCGTCGCCGAGGACGTCGAACTTGGGTTGGAACTTCTTGCCCCGCGCCTTCTCGTAGTACGAGCCGCTGCCGACGTAGGCCAGGATCTGACCGGTCCGATAGTCGACCGCGCCGAGCGCCGCGTTGTAGATACCCCGGCCCTTGAGGTCTCGGATCCAGCTGGCGTAGGACACGCCGATCGTCTTGAGATAGGCGGCCGTGTCCTTGCGGTTCGGGGCGATGGCGGCCGCCTTGACCCACTTCTCGGCCTTCTTCTGGAGATTCCAGTCGAGGGTCGTGATGACCTTGTAGCCGCCGGTGTCGACCGCTTCGCAGTTGTCGGCCTGATCGACCCCGCACAGGATCGTGCCCAGCTGGTGGCGGACCTGGTTGACGAAGTGGGGCGCGAGCCAGCTGGAGCTGGGCGGCGGGGTCAGGACGACCGGGGACTTCCTGGCGGCATCGAAGTCGGCGGCGGTGAACTGGCCCTTCGAGAGGATGCTCCGCGTCTGCATCAGGTCGAGGATCTTGTTCCGGCGCTCGACGATCGGGTTGTCGGACGGGACCTCGAGGCGGGTCTTGCCCGCAGGGCAATCCGCCCCTTCGGCCACCTGGACCGAACAGACCTGCTCGGCGTTGCGCATCAGGTCGTTGGTCGTCGGCGACTGCGGGATGCCGGCGAGGATCGCCGCCTGGGCCAGGGTCAGCTTCGAGAGGTCGGTGATCCCGAAGTAGCTCCGGGCCGCTGCCTTCACGCCGTAGCTGCGGTTGCCGTAGAAGTTGTTGTTGAGGTACGTCTCCATGATCTTCTTCTTGCCGTCGACCCCCGGGTATTCCTGGGTCAGCTTGATCGACTGGATGATCTCCCGGATCTTCCGCTCGTAGTTGGGACCGGCCTTGGCGTCAGCCGAGAGCAGGCGGTCGCGAACGAGCTGCTGGGTGATCGTGGAGGCGCCCCGGGCGTTGCCGCTGAGCGTGTCGAAGGCGGCGGAGACGATCCCGACCGGGTCGAACCCGGCGTTCTCCCAGAACGTCTTGTCCTCGACGGCGGTCGTCGCATCGACGAGCCAGGGCGGGATCTGCTCGAACGTGACGACGTCGCGGCGCTGCTCGCCGAAGCGGGCGAGCTCGACCTTGCCCGTCCGGTCGTAGACCACGGTCTCTTCGGTGAAGGTCAGCCCTTCGAGGAGCTTCTTGGGATCCTCGAGGCCCTGGCTGTAGTAGTTGTAGGCCCCGACGGCCCCGGCGGCGCCCACGAAGGCGAGCAGGACGAAGGTCCCGAAGAGGAACAGGGGAAGCGCGATGGCGACCTTGGAGGCGGCGCTGCCGCCGGTCCCGCGTCCGCCATGGCCGTTCCGGCGATGGCGCTGGCGCCGCGCGAGGCTGGTTTGCATGAGCTGGGTCACGATAGCATAGAGATGGACATGGACAGGTTCGCCCCGAACCCGAGCGGTCAGACGGCCCGGATCCACCAGCTGTGACGGGCCCGGTCGAGGGCGCCCCGGACCCGGCGGGGCTGCTGGCGGAGCTCGCCTGGCGGGGTCTCCTCCAGGACCAGACACCCGGACTCGCGGCGCGGCTGGCCGACGGACGCCCGATCGCCGCCTACAACGGGTTCGATCCGAGCGGTCCATCGCTCCATATCGGCCATCTCGTGCCGGTCTTCGGTCTCGTCCACATCCAGCGCCATGGCGGTCGCCCGGTCGTGGTCGTCGGCGGCGGGACCGGGATGATCGGCGACCCGTCGGGGAGATCCGCCGAACGCAACCTCCTGGGCCGGGCGGAAGTCATCGGCAACACCGCGTCCATCCGGGCACAGCTCGAGCGGTTCCTCGACTTCAGCCCCGGACCCGACGCGGCCCGGGTCGTGGACAACCACGATTGGCTGGGCAGCCTCTCGATGCTCGACTTCCTGCGCGATGTCGGGAAGCACTTCACGATCCCCTACATGCTGGCCAAGGATTCGGTCCAGCGGCGCCTGGACGCCGGGCTGTCGTACACCGAGTTCAGCTACATGCTCCTCCAGTCCTACGACTTCCTGCACCTCTATCGCACCCTGGGCGTGGAGCTCCAGGCGGGCGGCGCGGACCAGTGGGGCAACATCACCGCCGGGCTCGAGCTCATCCGCCGGACGGAGGGCGGCGAGGGTGGACTCGAGCTCGCCCACGCCCTGTCCTACCCGCTCCTCCTGGGCTCGGACGGGGCCAAGTTCGGGAAGTCGGCTGAGGGAACCTCGGTCTGGCTCGATCCGGCCCGGACCTCGCCCTACGCCTTCTACCAGCACTGGCTGCACGTCACGGACGAGGAGGCCGTCCGGATGGTCCGACTGTTCACCCTGCTCGACCGGGGGACCATCGAGGGGCTGGAGAGGGAGGCCGCGGCCGCCCCCGATGGTCGGCCGGTGCAGCGGGCGTTGGCCCGGGACATCACCGCCCGGGTCCACGGCGGCGATGTCGCCGACCAGGTGGTGGAGGTCAGCGAGGCGGTCTTCAGCCGCCGGCTTCCGGAACTCGGCGAGACCGCGCTCCGCTTCGCCTTCGACCAGTTGCCGAACGCGGAGGTCGCGGCCGGGCGTCTCGAGGAAGGCGTCCTGGGGCTGGTCATGGCGGCCGGTCTGTTCGCGTCGAACGGTGACGCCCGCCGGACCATCGCCCAGGGAGGCCTGTCGATCAACGAGATCCGGGTCGCGGGCCTCGACGCCCCGATCCCGCAGGCGCTCCCCGGGGGTCACCTCATCCTTCGCTCCGGGAAGAAGACCTACCGGATCGTCCGCATCCTCGCGACCTGAGCGATCGCGGTCCGGACCCACGGTCGACCGCGGGCCGTCGACCGGTCAAAGGCGGTGGCGCGCCCGGAGGATCGCGAGCGTCTCGATCGGCGGCAACCCGCGTTCGGTCAGGAGGACGAGGAGGTGGTAGAGGAGGTCCGCCGATTCGCTGGCGAGCGCCCGGCGCGGGACCGTTCGATCCGTGCCGGTCGACTGGGCGTAGGCGTCGTCCTTCGCCGCGAGCAGGACCTCGGTGGCCTCCTCGGTGACCTTTCGCCCGACGGCGTCGACACCTCCGTCCAGCAGGTCCGCGGTGTAGGAGCCCTCGGGGCGGGCGGACGCCCGTTGCTCGAGCGTGGCCCAGAGCACCTCGAGCCAGGCGAACCCCTGCGCCGGGCCTGCGGCGTCGGGTCGATCACCCTGGCCGGCCTCCTGCGTCGAGACGCCATCGTCCGGGTCGAAGCAGCTTCGGGTCCCGCGGTGGCAGGTCGGACCCGCCGCTTCGACCGTCACGAGGAGCGCGTCGCCATCGCAGTCGACGGCGAGCCCCCGCAGGCGCAGGACATTCCCGCTCGTCTCACCCTTGCGCCACAGCCGGTCGCGGGAGCGCGAGTGGAAATGGACCTCGCCGGTCTCGAGCGTGGCGGCGAGCGCCTCGGCGTCCATGTGGGCGACCATGAGAACGCGCCCATCGGCGGCATCCTGGACGACGGCCGTCACCAGGCCGTCCCGCGGATCGAACCGGAGCGCCGCGATCGCCGCGACGTCGGTCCGGGCGTTCGTCGCTCGCCGGATCGGGCCGCGACGATGCCGGGGTCACGCGGCATCCTGCCGGATCTCCCGGACCGAGAGGCCGGCAGCGGCCATCGCGGCCTTCACCTCCGCGATCGAGTGGATCCGCCGATGGAAGATCGAGGCGGCCAGCACGGCATCCGCCCCACCCTCGAGGATCGCGCTGACGAGGTCGGCCGGTCGCGCGGCGCCACCCGAGGCGATGACCGGGACCGAGACCCGGTCGACGATCGCCCGCAGGAGCGCCGTGTCGTAGCCGCTCTGGGTCCCGTCGCGGTCGATCGAGGTCACGAGCAACTCGCCGGCGCCGAGCTGCGCAGCCCGGACCGCCCAGTCGACCGCATCGAGACCGACCGGGTCGCGTCCGCCCCGGACCAGGACCTCCCAGCCCGGGTCGGGGCCGGCCATCCGCCGAGCATCGACCGCGACGACGACCGCCTGGGACCCGAACCGAGCGGCGCAGCGGGTGATCAGGTCCGGATCGAGGACGGCGGCCGTGTTCAGGCTCACCTTGTCGGCGCCTGCCCGCAGGACGGCACGCATCTCGTCGACCGAGCGGACCCCGCCACCGACGGTGAGCGGGATGGCGACGTCCCGAGCCGTCCGCTCGACCACGTCGAGCAGGGTCGATCGGCCCTCGGGCGCGGCGCCGATGTCGAGGAAGACGACCTCGTCGGCGCCATCCGCGGCGTACGACGCGGCGAGCTCCACCGGGTCACCTTCGTCGACGAGGTCCACGAACCGGGTGCCCTTGACCACCCGTCCGTCGGCGACATCGAGACAGGGGATGACCCGTCGCCGGAGCATCAGCGTCGGCCTCCCGCGACCGCGTCGGCGTCGGCGGACCGGGCGCTCGTCGATGCCACGGCTGCCCAGCGCACGAAGTCCGCCAGGATCCGTCGGCCGTCGGGACCGCTCCGCTCGGGATGGAACTGGACGCCGATGAACGATCCGCTCGCCACCACGCTCGGGAAGGTGGATCCGTGGGTCGTCTCGGCGACGACGGTCGACCGGTCGCCGGGCGCCACGACATAGGAGTGCACGAAGTACAGGTCGGAGCCGTCGGGCACCCCGTCGAGGATCGCGTGCGTCCGCCGGCGGTCGACCTGGTTCCAGCCGATATGGGGCAGGGTCGGGGCGCCGCTCAGGGCCACCGTCCGACCGGCCAGGAGGCCGAGGGTGGTCGCCCCGTCCTCGTCGCTGCCCTCGAACGCCAGCTGGAGCCCGAGGCAGATCCCGAGGCACGGGCGCTCGGCGCGGACCCAGTCGCGGATCGCCCCGGCCAGCCCGGCCCGCTCCAGGCGGAGCATCGCCGGGGCGGCGGCCCCGACGCCCGGGACCACGAGCGCGTCGGCTGACCCGAGGTCGCCCGGCCCGGTGGCCAGGCGGACCTCGGCACCGAGCGTCTCCAGGGCCCGTCCGATGCTCACGAGGTTCCCCGCGCCGTAGTCGACCACGACCACCCTGAGCGATCCCATCAGCCGAGGCTGCCCTTCGTGGAGGCCACGCCGAGCCGGCGCGGATCGGGTGCGCAGGCCGCCCGAAGCGCGCGCCCGAGGGCCTTGAAGGCCGCCTCCGCGAGGTGGTGGTCGTTGCGCCCGGTCCCCACGAGATGGAGCGTCGTGCCCGAGGTTCGGGCGAACGCCTCGAGCGCGTGCTCCACGAGCTGGAGCGAGAGTGCACCGACCCGGTCGCCGCGGAACGCCAGGTCGATGACCGCGTACGGTCGGCCGCCGACGTCGAGGATCGCGTCGGCCCGGGCCTCGTCCATGGGGACGCGGGCCTCGCCGAACCGGGCGATCCCGGCCCGGTCCCCGAGGGCCTCGGCGACGGCCGACCCGAGGACGAGGGCCACGTCTTCCACGGTGTGATGCTCGTCCACCTCGAGATCGCCGGTCGCCTCGATGACCAGGTCGAACAGGCCGTGATGGGCCATCGAACCGAGCAGGTGGTCGTAGAACCCGATCCCCGTGGCGACCGCGGTGACCCCCGTCCCGTCGAGATCGAGGGTCACCCGGACCTGGGTCTCGCGGGTCGTCCGCTCAAGACTCACCCGCCGTCCGTCACGGGCGATGACGATCGTTCGACCGGCTGGGGTCGGGCTGGTCACCGAGGGTCCCTTCGCCGGGCCTCGATGTCCGAGGCGGCGGCGATCAGGCGGTCGTTCTCCTCCGGCGATCGGACGGTCAGTCGGAGATGGTCGGCGAGCGGGTGGAACGCGGGGAAGGTCCGCGGGACCAGCCCCTGCCCGAGGAGGCCCTCGGCCGCCGAGGCGGCACCGGCCGCGTCCCCGAAGTCGACGAGCAGGAAGTTCGTGACACTCGGTCCGGGCCGCCAGCCGAGCCCGCCGAGCGCGACCGCGAGGCGCTCGCGCTCGCTCGCGACCCGGGCCAGGTTCGCCTCGAGGATCGTCGGGTCGAGGAGCGCCTCGGTCGCGATCGTGACCGAGACGGTGGAGACGGAGCCGGGGGGCCGGTAGGGTTCCATCGCCGCGATGACTGGTCGGACGGCGATCGCGAACCCGACCCGAAGACCGGCCAGGGCGTAGGCCTTGCTCAGCGTGCGCACGACGACGAGGCGTGGATAGGATCCCCGGAGGCTCACCAGGCTCGCTCCGACGAACTCGGCGTAAGCCTCGTCGAGACAGCAGATCGGCGGCGTCCGGCCGATCGACCGAGCGTCTTCGAGAAGCCCGGCGAGGAGGCTCGGGATCGCCCCGTCGGGTTCGGGGAGGGCCGTCGGGTTGTTCGGGCTGCACAGCCACACGAGGTGGGCATCCCGGGCAGCGTCCAGGACCGCGGGTGCGTCGAGGGCGTAGCCATGCTCCGCGTCGAGCCGCGGCACGGCCCGGACCGTGGCCGCGCGTTGTTCGCTGAGCACGCGGTACATCGCGTACGACGGCGTCGGGATGACGGCGATCCCGCCGGCCGGCAGGAACGTCTTGGCGACGAGGTCAAGGATCTCGTCGGCACCGGCGCCCACGATGAGCTCGTCAGGAGCGACGCCGTACCGACCGGCGGCCGCGGCGGTCAATCGTCGGTAGTCGGATGGCGGGTACTCCGACAGGCGAGTCTCGAACCGACCCGCGACGAGGATCCGGTCGACCAGATCCGGCGGGGCCGGGCTGGTGTTCAGGTCGAACCGGACGATCCGCTCGAGCGGCACGCCGTAGCGCTCGGCCACCTGCTCGTCGGTTGCCTCCCAGCTGTACCCGGGCGGTGCGGTCGGAAGGCTGGTGGTGACCGGTGTCGGGCTCACGCGACGATCTTCTCGATCGGCAGGACGAGGATCCCGGAGGCGCCGGCTGCCTTCAGGCGGGGAAGGAGGCTCCAGACCGCATCGGAATCGACGACGGCGTGGATCGCGATCATGCCGGCGTGGGCGAGCGGGATCACCGACGGCGATTCGAGGCCGGGCAGGATCCCGCCGATCTCGTCCAGCCGGCCGACCGGCGCATTCATCATCAGGTACTTCCGGCCCCGGGCGGCGAGCACCGCCGAGAGCATCGTGTCGACCGCCTCGAGCTCGGCGGGGCGCGCCGCCAGCGCGCTCGGGTCGGCGATGAGGATGGCCTGAGACGCGAGCACATCGCCGATCGCCCGAAGGCCGTTCATCTGGAGCGTGGATCCGGTCGAGACGAGGTCGACGATCGCCTCGGCCAGGCCGAGCCTCGGCGCGACCTCGACCGCCCCGGAGATCGGGATCACGTCGACCTCGATCGAGCGTTCCGCGAAGTACCGCCGGGTGGTGTTCGGATGGGCGGTCGCGACGCGGAGGCCGGCCAGGGACTCCACGGTCGTGAACGGAGCATCGGCCGGGACCGCGGCCGCGAGGCGACATCGCCCATAGCCGAGCTCCCGGAGCCGGGGCAGGACGGCGCCCGTCTCGGCCAGGAGATCGGCCCCGGTGATGCCGAGATCGGCCACCCCGTCGCCCACGAACTCGATGACGTCGTTCGTCCGGACGAAGAGGATGTCGAGATCGAGGTTCTGGACCCGCGCGACGAGACTCCGGTCGTGCTCCTCGAAGACGAGCCCGGCGTCGTGCAGCAGGGCAAGGGTCGGCTCCACGAGTCGACCCTTGTTGGGGACCGCCAACCTGAGCCGCTCTCTCATCGCTCCCGATCCTGCGGGTAGGCTGCGGATGTCCTCCGGCTGGCCTCATCGAGGCGCGCCAGCATCCGCTGATACCCGCCCTCGCCGTGGCGCAACCAGGAGGCGATCCGGGTGATCGTCGCCGTGCTTGCCCCCGTCCGCCGGGAGATCTCCGCGTAGTGCATGCCTGCGTCGAGCATTCGAACGACCGCCCAGCGCTGACTCATGTCCCTGATCTCGCCCAACGTGCAGAGGTCCCGGAGGAAGTCCCCGGCCAGGTCGACCTCGTCGAGCCGGACGATGGCCTCGAGCAGCGCTCGCGTGTCCTCGGTCAGCCAGGTCGTGTCGGTGGCCATCGGGTTCGGTGCCTCACCGTAGTAGCGTAGTAATGTGCTACAACGCTACAATGGCACCATGGTAGCCGTCAAGCCGGGCAGCCCGGTGCCCGCCTTCGAGCTGCTCCCCGCGATCGACCTTCGTGGCGGACGGGTGGTCCGCCTTCGAGCGGGGGACTTCGCACGCGAGACGGTCTACGACGACGACCCGGTCGCGACCGCGGCACGGTTCATCGAGGCCGGTGCGTCCTGGTTGCACATCGTCGACCTGGATGGGGCTCGTGCCGGCCATCCGGTCCAGCGGGCGATGGTCGAACGGATCGTCTCCTCGGTGGATGGGCGACTCTCGATCCAGGTCGCCGGCGGGCTCCGCGACGAACCCTCGGTCCAGGCCGCCCTGGCGACCGGCGTCCGACGCGTCGTCCTCGGCACTGCCGCCCTTCGCGACCCCGCCTTCGTCGGACAGATGGTGCGGCAGGCCGGACCGGGGCGGATCGTCGTCGCGCTCGACGTGCGGGACGGCCTCGCGGTGGGGGAGGGCTGGCGACACGGCGCGGCAGGCAGCCCGGTCGACGACGCAGCAGCTCGGATCCGCGACGTCGGGGTCGAACGGTTCGCCGTGACGGCGATCGCCCGGGACGGCCTGCTGGCGGGCCCCGATCTCACCCTCCTGGAACGCCTGGTCAGCCTCGTGGGCGCCTCGATCATCGCCTCGGGCGGTGTCTCGACGCTCGACGACCTGGCTGCCGTCCGACGGATCGGCTGCGCAGGAGCGATCGTCGGTCGGGCGATCTACGAGGGGACCCTCGACCTCGCCGTGGCGGTCGCCTCACTCGACGAGGCGACCTGACCGAGCGCCCTGAACCTTCAGTGCGCGGCTGCCTCGACCTCCTTGCGGTGCGCCTCGATCACCTTCTCGGCCACGTGGGAGGGGACCTCCTCGTAGTGGTCGACCTCGGCGTGGAACGTGCCTCGACCGTGGGTCAGCGAGCGCAGCTCCGTGGCGTAGGTGAAGAGCTCCGCCTGGGGGACGTGGGCCGACACCACCTGCATGCCCGACCCGAGCGAATCCATCCCGAGGACGCGGCCACGACGGGTGTTGAGATCCCGGTTCACATCACCCATGTACTGCTCGGGGACGGTCACGCTGACCGCCATGATCGGCTCCAGGAGGGCCGGCTTGCAGTCCATGACCCCCTTCTTGAGCGCCATCGACGCCGCGATCTTGAACGAGAGCTCGTTCGAGTCGACGGTATGGAACGACCCGTCGTAGAGCGTCGCCTTGAAGTCGTTCAGCGGGTAGCCCGCCAGCACGCCCTCGGCGGCGGCTTCCCGGACACCCTTCTCGATGCCCGGGAAGAACCCCTTGGGGACGGACCCGCCGACGACCTTCTCGGTGAACACGATGCCTTCCCCGGGGTTCGGCTCCAGTTCCAGCCAGACGTGCCCGAACATGCCATGACCGCCGGTCTGCTTCTTGTACTTGCCCTCGACCTGGGTCCTGCCCCGGATCGTCTCGCGGTACGGCACCCGCGGCGTGCGGGTCACGATCGCGGCACCGAACTTGCGCTTCAACCGCTCGGCGATGACCGCGATGTGCGCCTCGCCGGTCGCCACGAGGAGCTGCTCGCCGGTCGCCGATCGCTCGACCCGGGCGCAGGGCTCCTCTTCGAGCATCCGCTGGAGGGCGGCGCCCATCTTGTCGAGGTCGGCCTTCGTCTGGGGCTCGATCGCCACCGGCAGCGTCGGTTCGGGGAAGTCGACGTCGGGCAGGACGAGCGGCCGCTCCTTCGTCGCCAGGGTGTCCCCGGTCTCGGTCACGGTGAGCTTCGCGATCGCCCCGACCTGGCCCGCCTTGAGCTCCCCGGTCGGCTCCTGCTCCTTGCCGTGGAGCAGGAGGAGCTGGCCGATCCGCTCGTCCTCGGAGCGGCTGGCGTTCCAGGCGTGCGCCTGAGAGCGGAGCGTCCCCGAGTAGACCCGGAGGTAGGTCAGCCGACCGACGAACGGGTCGGCGGCTGTCTTGAAGACGCGGACCACGAGCGGACCCGACGGATCCGCCGGCAGGCGGACCTCGTCGCCCGACTTCGGCTCGCGGGTGAGCACCGGCGGCTCGTCGGCGGGCGAGGGCAGGTAGCGGATGAAGGCGTCGAGCAGGCCGCGCAGACCGATGTCCTTCGCCGCGCTGCCGACCAGGACCGGCGCGAGGATCGACTCCTTGACGCCCTTCCGGAGACAGGCCTCGAGCTCCGGATCGCTGATCTCCGCCCCGTCGAGGTACTTGGCCAGGACGTCGTCGTCCGCCTCGGCTGCGGCCTCGAGGAGCTGGTCGCGTCGCCGGGCGACCTCGTCCAGGAGCTCCTCCGGGATGGGGATCTCGACCTCTGCCTTGCCGTCCCACTGCCAGGCCTTGCGATGGACGAGGTCGACGTACCCGCTGAACGTCTCGGCCCTGCCGATCGCCAGCTGGAGCGGGGCGACCTTGTCGCCGAAGGCCGCCCTGAGGGCGTCGAGCGTCGCCATGGGATCGGCGTTCTCGCGGTCGCTCTTGTTGATGAAGAAGCAGGCCGCGCGGCCCCAGGCCCGGGCTTGCGCGACGGCGGTCTCGAGCCCGGCCTCGACCCCGCCGCTGGCGTCGACGACCAGGAGCGCGCCGTCGCAGGCGGCCATCCCGGAGATCACCTCCGCGACGAAGTCCGGATAGCCGGGCGTGTCGACCATCGTGACGATCGTCCCGTCGTCGTCGAAGGTCGCGACCGCAGCGCTCAGCGACTCCCGCCGCTTCTGCTCCTCGGGCTCGAAGTCGAGGGCCGCGGTCCCGTCATCCACCCTGCCCAGCCGGGGCGTGCCGCCGGTCTTGAAGAGGAGGTGCTCGGCGAGCGTCGTCTTGCCGGCGCCGGCGTGGCCGGCCAGGACGACGCTCCGCAGGTGGGCGAGGTCAACGCTCTTCGTCGTCATGAGGCAGGGTCCTCTCGTGTTCGATGACGGACGATCGACCGGGACGGCGGGGCCCGCGAGGGCCGGTTGCGATGGGCTGGGCAGCCGCCGGACGGACCGATCAGATGGTCCGGGAGCCGGCCCGGCCATCATAGTCCGCTATACTCCGGCGCGATGTCCGGTCACTCCAAATGGTCCACGATCAAGCGCCAGAAGGGCGCCAACGACGCCAAGCGCGGCGCGCTCTTCACCAAGGTCGCCCGGGAGATCTCGGTGGCCGCCCGGCAGGGCGGCGGCGACCCCGACGGCAACTACCGGCTCCGCCTGGCGATCGAGAAGGCCCGCTCGGTGAACATGCCCGCGGACAACATCAAGCGGACGATCGAGAAGGCGACCGGCGGCGGTGAGGGCGACCAGTACGAGGAGATCGTCTACGAGGGCTACGGCCCCGGCGGCGTGGCCATCCTCGTGGAGGCGGCCACCGACAACCGGAACCGGACCGCGGCCGAGGTGCGCTCGATCTTCGCCAAGGCCGGCGGCCAGCTGGCAGGCTCCGGGGCGGTCGCCTGGCAGTTCGAGCCGCGCGGCCTGATCACGGTCGCCGGGGGCGACCCCGACGAGGTGGCCCTGGCGGCGATCGATGCTGGTGCCGCCGACGTCGACACGACCGTCGACCCGGTCGAGATCTTCACCGAGCCGGCCGACCTCGAGGCGGTCCGTCGGTCGCTCGAGGGCTCCGGGGTGGCGGTCGAGTCGGCCGAGTCGGCGATGATCGCCAAGCAGACCGTCGAGCTCGACGTCAGCCGGGCCCGCCAGGCCCTCCGGCTCGTGGAGCTGCTCGAGGATCTCGAGGACGTCCAGCGGGTGACGGCGAACTTCGACATCCCGGAGGAAGTCTTCGCCGAAGTCGCCGGATGATCGTCCTCGGGATCGACCCGGGGACCGCGGCGCTCGGATACGGCGTGGTCGAACGCCGCGGTGGCACGCTCCGCGCCCTCGATGTCGGGTGCGTGACCACGTCCCCCGACCTGACCCTGCCGGAGCGACTCCTGGCGATCGACGAAGCCCTGACCGCGATCATCGCCCGCAACGCGCCCGGCCTGATGGGCGTCGAGCGGCTCTTCTTCACGAGGAACGTCCAGTCGGCGTTCGCGGTCGGGCACGCCCGGGGCGTCGTGCTCCTCGCGGCGGCCCGGGCCGGGATCCCCGTTCGCGAGGCGACACCGAACGAGGTCAAGGTCGCGGTCGCGGGTTACGGATCGGCCGAGAAGGAGCAGGTCGGGCGGATGGTCGCCACGATCCTCGGCCTGGAGGACGTGCCGACACCCGACGATGCCGCCGACGCCCTCGCGGTCGCCATCTGCGTCGCCAATCGCGAGCGGGAAGGTGAGCCGGCCGATGCCGGCGTCCTCGATCGCTCCGCGATCGCGCCGATCAGCCGAGGCGAGAGCCCGTACGACCGGGCGGTCCGCGAGGCGCTCGCCCGCGACCGCGCGGCGGCCCGCTCCGACTCGGCCACGACGCCGGCCGGTCCGTCGGCCCCGGCTCCCGGGCGGCCTTCCCGGTGATCGCCTCGGTCGAGGGCATCGTCGGGGCGATCGCCGCCGACTCGCTCGTCCTGGAGGTCGGCGGGATCGGCTACCGGGTCTTCACCTCGCCGGCGGTCATCTCCGCGGCCCGTCCGGGCACGATCCTGAAGCTCCACACCCACCACCTCGTCCGCGAGGACCAGCAGGCTCTCTACGGCTTCCGAACGTCGGACGAGCTCGGCTTCTTCGAGCTCCTGCTGACGGTGACCGGGGTCGGTCCCAAGGTCGCCCTGGCGATCGTCGGCAGCCGGCCGGTCGCGGACCTCCAGCTGGCGATCATCGAGCAGGATCAGGCGATGCTCGTGAGCATCCCCGGGATCGGCAAGAAGCTGGCCGAGCGGATCATCTTCGAGCTCAAGGAGAAGGTCGCCGCGGCCGGGGTCGCGGCGCGTTCGTCGGCCGCGGCCGGTGGGGTCGGGGAAGGCGAGGTCGTCGCCGCGTTGCAGGCCCTCGGCTACTCCCTCGGTGAGGCGCGCGACGCCGCCCGGGCCGCGCTCGCCGAGCCGGGCGCCGTCGACGCCTCGCTCGAGGAGCGGGTCAAGGCGGCACTCCGGACGTTGCTCCGCGACTGATCCGGCGGGGCCTAGAACATCTGTACGGTTTGGCGACGGTTCTGGTAGACTCCCCGAGATGACCGACGACGCGGAGCGCATCCTCGCGGCCGACCTGCTCGATGACGCCGACCGGGCGGTCGAGGGGACCCTCCGACCGCGCAGCCTGGACGAATACGTCGGCCAGCGCGAGGTCAAGGCGAACCTCTCCGTGCTGCTCGAGGCGGCCCGGGGGAGGGGCGAGGCCGCCGACCACATCCTGCTCTACGGCCCGCCCGGGCTGGGCAAGACCACCCTGGCCACGATCATCGCCCGTGAGCTCGGGGTCAACGTCCGGTACACCAGCGGACCCGCGATCGAGCGAGCCGGTGATCTCGCGGCGATCCTTACCGCGCTCGACGAGCACGACGTCCTGTTCATCGATGAGATCCACCGGCTGAACCGGGCGGTGGAGGAGATCCTCTACCCGGCGATGGAGGACTACGCCCTCGACGTCCTCATCGGCAAGGGACCGTCGGCGCGCTCCCTGCGGCTCACCCTCAAGCCGTTCACGATCGTCGGGGCCACCACCCGGGCGGGTCGGATCTCCAGCCCGCTGCGCGACCGGTTCGGGGCCACCTACCGGCTCGACTTCTACGAGGAGGCCGACCTGACCGCGATCGTCGAACGCTCGGCCGGGATCCTCGGGGTGGAGGTCAGCCGAGGCGCTGCCCATGCGATCGCCCGGCGGGGGCGGGGGACGCCGAGGGTCGTGAACCGGCTCCTCAAGCGGACCCGCGACCACGCCCAGGTCCACGGGAACGGGCGGGTCGACGAGGCGGCCGCGAACGAGGCTCTCGAGGCGATGGAGATCGACGATGCCGGCCTCGACGCCACGGACCGCAAGCTCATGGCAGCGATCGCCCAGAAGTTCGGGAGCGGGCCGGTCGGGGTCGCCGCGCTGGCCGCCGTCCTCGCCGAGGAGATCGAGACGATCGAGGACGTCTACGAGCCGTTCCTGCTCCGGCTCGGCTTCCTCGACCGGACACCCCAGGGCCGGATCCTCACCGAGGGCGGTCGGACCCACCTGCGCCGGCTCGGCTACGAGGTCCCGCCGCGGCGCAGGCCCGAGGCGGAGATGCCCCCGCTGTGGGACGACACGGCCCTCGAAGGCGCCGAGGAGCCCTCGTGACGGCGATGGACGCGATATCCGCCCAGGGCACCGGCCCAGCACGGTTCGAGGTCCTGGCGCCGCCGCCCGCCGATGGCTCCACCCGCGGGCGCCTCGGCCGACTCAGCCTCACCCATGGAGTCGTCGAGACGCCCCAGTTCATGCCGGTCGGCACGAACGCCACGGTGAAGGCGCTCGACCCCGACGATCTCGTGGAGGTCGGCGCGTCGATCATCCTGGCCAACACCTACCACCTCTATCTGCGCCCCGGTCACGACCGGATCGAGCGGCTCGGAGGGCTGCACCGGTTCATGGCCTGGGATCGGCCGATCCTCACCGACAGCGGTGGCTTCCAGGTGGTGTCGCTGGGCGACCTGCGGGTCGTCGACGACGACGGTGTGACGTTCCGGAGCCACCTCGACGGCTCGCTCCACCGGTTCACCCCTGAGCTCGCCGTCGCCGTCCAGGAGGCCCTCGGCTCGGACGTCGCCGTCGCGTTCGACCAGCCGGTCCCACCCGGATCCTCGTCGCGGACGCTCGTCACGGACGCCATGGAGCGGACCCATCGTTGGGCCGAGCGCTCGCTGGCGGCTCACGGTCGTCCCGACCAGGCGATCTTCGGGATCGTCCAGGGCGGTCTCGAGCCGGACCTCCGGGCGGCGAGCGCGGCATTCATCGCGTCGCTGCCGTTCGACGGGATCTGCCTCGGCGGGCTGGCCGGCGACGAGACCGCCGAGGAGCGGAACACGGCCCTCGAAGTCGCCGTCCCGGTCCTCGATGGCGACCCCCGGGTCCGCTACCTGATGGGCCTCGGCTCGCCCGCGGACATGCTCGAGGCGGTCCATCGTGGCGTGGACCTCTTCGACTCGGTCCTCCCCGCGCGGGTCGCCCGGACGGGCCAGGTCTGGGTCCCGGGCGACCGGCTGAACCTGCGCAACCAGCGCTTCCTCGACGATCCGGCGCCGATCCAGGACGGCTGTCCGTGCCTCGCCTGCCGCCGGTTCTCGCGGGCGTACATCGCCCATCTCTTCCGCGCCCGGGAGCTCCTCGCGTACCGGCTCGCGACTTGTCACAACCTCACCTTCACCCTAGACTTCATGCACAGGATCCGCGCTGCGTTGCGGTCCGGCACGTTCCCCGAAACGCTTCCCGAACTGCGTCTGCGTGCAGGTCGGGTGAGCCCTGGTGAAGTGGCGGTGCAGTCGGCGTGAAGGTCCGCCACGTACCGTTCACCACGTCGCGGAGGTTCGTCGATGGGTTCCCGGGATCGTCCCCACCGCGAAGCGAAGAAGAAGCCGAAGTACAAGGCCGCGCCGACGCTCCAGCCGCTCATGGATCCGCCGCAGAACGTGGAGCTGATCCGCAAGCCGCGCAAGCCGAAGCCGGTCGTCGAAGAGTCCGACGAGAGCTGAACGACCGAGCGGTCGCCACCGTGCCGCTCCGTCGACCCACGACGACAGGAGCGTGACCCAGATGGCGATCTCCAGCGACCGCGAGCTCGAGCGTAACGGCGAGAAGGCCCTCGCCGAACGGACGAAGGCCGTCAACGCGGCGATCCTCTCGATCGAGAAGCAGTTCGGCAGCGGCTCGATCATGAAGCTCGGGTCGGCCCAGCGCCAATCGGTCGACTCGATCCCCACGGGCTCGATCGCGCTCGATCTGGCGCTCGGCGTCGGCGGGATCCCGCGTGGGCGGATCACCGAGATCTTCGGCCCGGAGTCGAGCGGCAAGACGACCGTCTGCCAGCACGTCATCGCCGAGGCCCAGCGCCGCGGAGGGGTCGCCGCCTTCATCGACGTCGAGCATGCCCTCGACCCGGGCTACGCCCGCGCCTGCGGGGTGAACGTCGACGAGCTCCTGGTCAGCCAGCCCGACACCGGCGAGCAGGCCCTCGAGATCACCGAGACGCTCATCCGCTCGGGCGGCATCGACTGCGTCGTCCTCGACTCGGTGGCCGCGCTCGTGCCGCGAGCCGAGATCGAGGGTGAGATGGGGGACTCGTTCGTCGGGATCCAGGCCCGACTCATGAGCCAGGCCCTGCGCAAGCTGACCGGCGCCGTCAGCCGCTCGAACACGTCGCTCGTCTTCACGAACCAGCTCCGCGAGAAGATCGGGGTGATGTTCGGGAACCCGGAGACGACGCCGGGCGGTCGTGCCCTGAAGTTCTACGCCAGCGTTCGGCTCGACATCCGGCGGATCGAGACGATCAAGAACGGGACCGAGTCCGTCGGCAACCGGGTCCGGGTCAAGGTCGTGAAGAACAAGGTCGCGCCGCCCTTCCGGGTCGCCGAGTTCGACGTCATGTACGGCGAGGGGATCAGCAAGGAAGGTGGGCTTCTCGACGTCGGGGTCGCGATGGACGTCGTCACGAAGACCGGCGCCTGGTTCACCTTCGATGAGACCCGTCTCGGCCAGGGCCGGGAGGCGTCGAAGGAGTTCCTCAAGGCGAACGGTCCGATCGCCGCCGAGATCGATCGCCGGATCCGGGCGCGGATCACCGAGGTGCCGGTCCCGGTCGAGGGCATCGAAGAGGCCGAGTGACCGTCGGATGACCGCCGGCAGGGGCGCCGACCCTGGTCCGCGTCCCGCCGGACGCCCGCGACGTGAGGGCTACGCCGAGCGACGGGCCAGGCACGCGGCCATCGACGACCCCGAGGTGGTCCTTGCGGCCGCCTTCCGCTTCCTCGAGGCACGGGCCCGCTCGGTCGCCGAGGCCCGCCGGCGGCTGGCCGATGCCGGCTACCAGACCGAGCTCATCGAGGCGGCCATCGACCGTCTCGCGGCGATCGGTCTGCTCGACGATGAGGCGTTCGCCCGCCACTGGATCGAATCCCGGGACCGCGCACGGCCGCGAGGCGAGTCGGCCCTGAAACGCGAACTCCGGTTGCGCGGGGTGGATCCCGCGATCATCGCCGCGGCGCTCGAGGAACGCGGGAGCGAGATCGGCGCCGGGCAGCTCGGTCGTCGGATCCCGGAGGCCGACGAGGAGGCCGGGTCGAGCGCCGATCCCGACGAGGCGGCCGCCCGACGTCTCCTCGACCGACGCCGACGGGACCTCGTCCGGGTCGCGGATCCGCGGAAGCGCCGAGCGAAGGCCTACGCGCTGCTCGCCCGGAACGGATTCAGCCCGGCGATCGCCTCGGCCCTGAGCGCGACCGTGCTGGAGGACGTCGAGGACGACGAAGTCGACGGACCCGGGGACCCGGAACCGGGCTGACCGGTCCTCTCCGATCGGCGACCGCCGGCGAGCGAGCCGGACCCGGTGGAGATCGAGCCTGAGCCCGAGCCGGCCAGCGGGCTCCTGCGTCGGCCCTACGACCGACTGTTCGGGCGGCCCTCCAGGGGCGGCTGAACCGACCCTCGGTTGACCCTCCGGGCGGCCCGGCCGTAGGCTACGCGCAGAAGCTTGGTTGCGCCGCGATGCCCGCGGCGCGCGTCTCATCGCCGATCCGATATCGCGCTGCCCAGTCATCCGGCGCATCGGACCGCCAGGACATCCGAACAGGACCTTCGGCCCCGTCGGCCGAACGGGAGGAACACACGATGGAACCCGTCGTCGTGGCGGCGGTCAGCTTGCTGGCCCTCGCCGGCGGTGCCGTACTCGGATTCGTGGGTCGCGGGGTGATCGCCGGCCGCTCGATCAAGGAGGCCGAGGAGAAGGCCGCCCTCATCGTCGAGAAGGCTCGCAGCCAGCAGAAGGATCTCATCCTCGAGGCCAAGGAAGAGAAGATCCGCCTCCAGCGCGAGGCCGAGGACGAGGCCCGCGCCAAGCGGACCGAGCTCGGCAACCTGGAGCGTCGCCTCCTCCAGCGCGACGAGCAGCTCGATCAGCGGACCGACATGCTCGAAGGCCGCGACCGCAAGCTGATGGACCGGGAGCGCGAGATCGACCGGTCCCGCGAGGAAGTCGCCCGCGCCCACCAGGAGCAGGTCGAGGCCCTCGAGCGGGTGAGCGGCCTGTCGGCCGACGACGCCAAGGGGATCCTCCTCGAGGCCGTCCGCGAGGAGGCCGAACACGATGCCGTGAAGCTGTCCCGGTCGATCGAACGGCGCGCCCGCGAGGAAGCCAACGAGAAGGCCCGCGAGGTCGTCGTCACGGCGATCCAGCGGGTCGCCGCCGATCACACCGCCGAGCACACGGTCACGGTCATCCACCTGCCCTCGGACGAGATGAAGGGCCGGATCATCGGCCGCGAGGGCCGCAACATCCGGGCCCTCGAGCAGGCCACCGGGATCGACCTGATCATCGACGACACACCCGAGACGGTCGTCCTGAGCGGGTTCGATCCGGTCCGTCGGGAGGTCGCGCGGCTGGCGATCACGAAGCTGATCTCCGACGGGAGGATCCACCCCGGGCGGATCGAGGAGGTCGTCGGCAAGGCGCGGGCGGAGGTCGACCTGGTGATGCGCCAGGCCGGCGAGCAGGCCGCCTACGACGCCGGGGTCCCCGGGCTGCCGCCCGAGATCATCCGGCTCCTCGGTCGGTTGAAGTACCGCACCAGCTACGGCCAGAACGTCCTCAACCACGTCGTCGAGACGAGCCGCCTGGCGGCGGTGATCGCGGCCGAGGTCGGGGCCGACATCCAGGTCGCGAAGATGGGCGGCCTGCTCCACGACATCGGCAAGGCCGTCGATCACGAGGTCGAGGGTCCGCACGCGGCCATCGGCGCCGCGATCGCCCAGCGCCACAACCTGTCGATGAAGGTGGTGAACGGGATCGCGGCCCACCACCAGGAGGTCGAGTACGCCTGTGTCGAGGCGCCGATCGTCCAGATCGCGGATGCGATCAGCGCATCCCGGCCGGGCGCCCGGGGCGAGTCGATGGACACGTACGTCAAGCGACTCGAGGACCTCCAGGCCATCGCCGAGAGCTTCGCGGGGGTCGAGCGCTCCTTCGCGGTCCAGGCGGGTCGCGAGGTCCGGATCCTCGTCCGGCCCGAGGAGATCGACGATCTCACCGCCAGCCGACTCGCCCGCGACATCGTCAAGAAGATCGAAGAGCAGCTGACCTACCCGGGCCAGATCAAGGTCACCGTCATCCGCGAGACCCGCGCCGTCGAGTACGCCAAGTAGGTGAGTGCCGACGAGGGCAGCACGGGGATCGGGCGGACCCGGCTCGGCAACGTCACGAACGGGGACCATCCCCGGCCGACCGGGGCGTGCCGGGTGCTCATGCTCGGCGACCTCATCGGCAAGCCCGGTCGGATCGCCGTCGAGCACGTCCTGGCTGAGCTTCGCCAGGAGCGGGGGATCGACTTCGTGACGGCCAACGGGGAGAACGTCGCCGGCGGGATGGGGCTGACCCCTGCGACCGCCGATTCGCTCCTCGCGGCCGGCGTCGACGTCATCACCTCGGGCAACCACATCTGGGACAAGCGCGAGATCTACCCGTACCTCGAGCGGACCGAGCGGGTCCTCCGGCCGCTCAACTACGGCACCCACGACGTGCCCGGGCGCGGCTGGGGCGTCTACCAGGCCCTCGACGGGACCGACATCGCGGTCATCAACCTCCAGGGCCGGACGTACATGCAGCAGATCGAGAACCCGTTCACCGACGCGGATCGGCTCTTCGACGAGGCATCCGAGCCGCTGCCACCGGTCCGCCTCGTCGACTTCCACTGCGAGCTGACCAGCGAGAAGAACGCGATGGGGATCTACCTCGACGGGCGGGTCAGCGCGGTGGTCGGGACCCACACCCACATCGTGACCGGTGACGAGCGGATCCTCCCGGGCGGGACCGCCTACCAGACGGACCTGGGGATGACCGGCCCGCTCCACAGCGTCATCGGGTTCGATCCGAAGACGGTCCTGCCGCGCTTCATCAACGCCCTGCCGACCCGCTTCGAGGTCGGACAGGGGCCGGTGATCCTCAACGCCGCCCAGATCGACATCGATCCGGCGACGGGTCGGGCCCTGGCCATCGAGCGGATCCAGCGCCTCATCGAGGTCTGATCCGGTGATCCGTCGACGTCACGACGCCGCGACCGACCCGGTCGTGCCGCCCGCGCCGTCGACGATCGACCTGCACTGTCACACGATCCGCTCCGACGGCGTCCTGGCGCCGGCGACCCTGGCCGCGGCAGCGGCCGCCTGCGGCGTCGAGCTCCTGGCGATCACCGACCACGATGACCTCTCGGCCTACCGTGAGCTCACCGCCGCGGACACGACCGCGCCACGTCTGCTTCCCGGGGTCGAGATCAACTGCCTGACCGGCTCCGTCCCCGGTCTCTGGGAGGGCGAGCTTCACGTCCTGGGACTTGGCGTCGATCCCGACGACGAAGCGCTCGAGGCGACCCTCGTCGAGCAGCGTGGGCGCCGCCGCGTCCGGTTCGACCGGACCCTGGCTCGGCTGCGGGAGCTGGGGATGCCTGTCGACGACGGGGCGGCCGAGCTCGACCCGACCGAGACGGCCTCGCTGGGGCGTCCCACGATCGCCCGCCTTCTCCAGGCGAAGGGGCACGTCTCGAGCGTCGAGGACGGGTTCGCCCGCTACCTCGGACGAGGCAAGCCGGCCTACGTTCCGCGCGAGGGGATCGGGCCGACCGAGGCGATCGTCGCGATCCGGGCGGCCGGCGGCCTGCCCGTCCTCGCTCACTTCTCCGAGGCGCCGGATCGGGTGGAGCTGGTCCGCGAGCTCCGGGACGCCGGTCTGGGCGGTCTCGAGGTCCACTACCGGACCTTCGACCGGGGCACGGTCGCGGCAGTCGGCGCGGTCGCCGAGGAGCTGGGCCTGATCGCGACGGGTGGCTCCGACTACCACGGCGACACCGGACCGTATGCCGCGGCCCACGCCGAGCTGTGGGTCCCGCCCGAGGTCGGGCCACGGCTCCTCGAGGCACTCGTGGCGGCAGGCTCCGCCCGATGAGCCGCCCCTTGCCGATGCTCGAGGTCGCTCCGCCGCCGGAGCCGGGTCTCGCGGCCCGCCAGCCGATCGACCCGGCCGACGCCCGTCTCGTCGAGTACGCCCCCGAGGCCGCGACGCTGCCGACCTTCCACATCTGGACGCTCGGCTGCCAGATGAACCAGAGCGACTCCGAGGAGATGGCGGGTCGGCTCCTGGCCGCCGGCTGCCGGGAGGCGGAGGGGCTCGAATCGGCCTCGCTCGTCGTCATCAACACCTGCGCGATCCGCGAGGGCGCCGAGCAGAAGGTCATCGGCCGGCAGGGTCAGCTCGCCCGGCTCAAGGCGGCGAACCCGTCGCTCCGGGTCGTCCTGACCGGGTGCTCGGTCCGCGAGCCCGACCGGGCGGGTCTGCGCCGGCGGTACCCGGCGGTCGATCTCTTCCTGCGACCGGACGAGGAGCCGGAGCTGGTCGATCGTCTTGGGCTCGCCTCGGCCCAGGCGCCGATCCGGGCCGGTGGCGGCGGCCCGATCGGGATCGCGGCCGCCAACGAGACCGGGACGACGACCCTCGTCGGTCGGACCGTCGTCGGGGCGGCCGATCGGCTGCCCGACAGCCGGCTGGCCGCCGTCTCGGGCGATGCGGTCGCCCGGGCGTCGTCGGTCTCGGCCTGGCTGCCGATCGTCTACGGCTGCGACAAGACCTGCACCTACTGCATCGTGCCGTTCAGCCGCGGACCCGAACGGAGCCGGCCCTTCGACGAGATCCTGCTCGAGGCTCGCACGCTCGCCGGGTCCGGCTATCGGGAGGTCACCCTGCTCGGGCAGAACGTGAACTCCTACGGCCACGACCTGCCGGCCGAGCCGCGCTTCGGCCACGTCGACACGACCCGAGCGGTGGGGCGCCGGATCGAGCTCGAGAGTCGACCGGACCTGGCCGAGCTCATCCGGGCCATCGACGCGATCCGGACCGACGGCGACGTGCCGGCGATCCCGCGCCTGCGCTTCGTGACGTCGCACCCGTGGGACCTCTCCGATCGACTCATCTCGGCGATGGCCGACTGCCCCTCGGTCTGTGAGCATCTCCACCTCCCGGTCCAGTCGGGCGACGACGCCGTCCTGCGGCGGATGGGTCGCCAGTACTCGGTCGGCCACTACCTCGAACGGCTGGCCGCGATCCGGGCGGCCGTCCCGGGGATCGTGATCTCGACCGACGTCATCGTCGGTTTCTGCGGCGAGACCGAGGAGCAGTTCGAGTCCACCCTCCGCCTGCTCGAGACCGTTCGCTACGACCAGGTCTTCGCCGCTGCCTACTCCGAGCGCCCGGGGACCCCGGCGAGCCACCTTGCCGACGACGTCCCGGCGGACGTGAAGCGACGTCGGCTCAACGAGCTGCTCGCCCTCCAGGAGGGGATCGGGCTCGAGCGCAACCGGGCCTGGCTCGGTCGGACCACGGAGGTCCTCGTCGAGTCGGTGGTCCGCCCGCGAGGCCACGAGCACGAAGCGCCCGTCGAAGGCGGCGATACCGGACGGGCCGCCTCGGACGGGATCGATCGCATCGGGGGAGGGGACGAGGTCCGGCTCGCCGGACGAAACCGCGAGCACAAGCTGGTCCACCTGACCGGCGCGGCATCGCTCATCGGCCGACTCGTCGAGGTCCGGGTCGATCATGCCGGCCCGTACGCTCTCCGGGGCAGGCTCTCCTGAGCATGGACGAGGCCCCGCGACCGCCCCTCGTCGTCATCGGTGGGGCGACGGCCACGGGCAAGACCGGTCTCGCGATCCGCCTGGCCGAGCGGCTCGCCGGGCGCGGTGTCACCGCCGAGATCATCTCGGCCGATTCACGCCAGGTCTACCGGGGCCTCGACATCGGGACGGCCAAGGCCACCCCGGCGGAGCGGGCGCGGGTGCCCCATCACGGTCTCGACCTGGTCGATCCGGACGAGCCGTTCACCGTGGCAGACTTCGTCCGGGAGGCCGATCGGGTGCTCGCCCGCCTCGCGGTCGAAGGTCGGCTCGCGCTGCTGGTGGGTGGGACGGGACTCTACCTGCGGGCGGTCGGTCAGGGCCTGGACGTGGACGCGCTGCCCCACGACCCGGTCCTGCGCACGGCCATCGAGGTCGACCTCCAGCGGGACGGCCTGCCTGCGCTGGTCGAGCGGCTCCGGGCGATCGCTCCCGGGCGCGCCGACGTCATCGACCAGAAGAACCCGCGCCGGGTGGTCCGCTCCCTCGAGATCGCGACGCTCCTGGGCGACGCCCCGATGCCGGAGCCCCGGGGGTACCCCGGTCCCATCGCCTGGCTCGGGCTCCGGGTGGAGCCCGCCGTCCACCGGGCCTGGATCGCGACCCGGGCGCGGGCGCAGTTCGCCGCCGGTCTGCTCGACGAAGCGGCCTCGCTCCGGACCCGTTACGACCCGACTCTGCCGGCCTTCTCGGCGATCGGCTATCGGGAGGCCTGGGCCGTGCTCGACGGCAAACTCGGGCTGGAGGGCGCGATCTCGCTCGACACCCAGCGCAACCTCGCGTTCGCGAAACGACAGGCGACCTGGTTCCGAAAGGAGACCGCGCTGACCTGGCTCGACGTCACCGAGGGGGCCATGGACGAGGCAGCGATCCGGATCGTGGACGACCTCCTCGCCTCAGACGGACGACGGTCGGCCTGAGTCGGGGCGCGCCGGGCTCGCCGCGTCGTGGCGGGTATCCTTCCGGAAGATGACCCGCTCTGAGCTGATCGATCTCGCCCCGCCCGTCGAACGGGCATTCCTCCTCGCGGTCGACACCGGCGCCGAGGACGGCTGGACCGCCCAGGAATCCCTGGCCGAGCTGGCCAACCTCGCGGAGACCGCCGGAGCGGACGTGGTCGGCGCCGAATGGCAGAACCGCCGCCACGTCGACCCGAACTGGTACGTCGGCAAGGGCAAAGCGGCCGAGCTCGTCGCCGCCAAGAGCGAGACCGGGTTCGACGTCCTGATCGCCGACGACGAGCTCTCACCGGCCCAGCAGCGCACCCTGGAGGAGCTGCTCAAGGTCAAGGTCATCGACCGGAGCCGGCTCATCCTCGACATCTTCGCCCTCCACGCCCGGACCCACGAGGGTCGTCTCCAGGTGGAGCTCGCCCAGCTCGAGTACCAGCTCCCACGGCTGACCAGGATGTGGACCCACCTGTCGCGGACCGGCGGCGGGATCGGCACCCGCGGTCCCGGCGAGTCCCAGCTCGAGACGGACCGGCGGATCGTCCGCGAGCGGATCAAGAAGATGAAGGAGCGGGTCGAACAGGTCCGCCAGCAACGGGCGACCGCCGCCCGAGGTCGCGACCGGCGGCTGATGCCGACCGTCGGCATCGTCGGCTACACGAACGCCGGCAAGTCGACCCTCCTCAATGCCCTCGTCGGCAGCGAGGTCGCGCTGGCCGAGGACAAGCTCTTCGCGACGCTCGACCCGACGAGCCGCCAGGTCCGGCTCGGGGACGGGCAGACCGCGATCGTGACCGACACGGTCGGGTTCATCCACAAGCTCCCGCACCAGCTCGTCGACGCCTTCCGGGCGACCCTCGAGGAGGTGAACCGGGCCGACGTGCTGCTCGAGGTCGTCGACGCCTCCGACCCCCACGCGACGGAGCACCGGGCCACCGTCCAGGCGGTCCTCGACGAGCTCGGCGCCGGCGAGAAGCCGAGGCTCGTGGCCCGCAACAAGACCGACCTCGTCGATGCGGCCGCCCTCGATGGCGATCGACCGACGCCCGATCGTCGGCGGCACGGTCCCGATCAGCGCCGTCACCGGGTTCGGCCTCGACGCGCTCCGGACCGAGCTCGGGGCGGTCCTCTCGTCGCTGTGGGTCGACATCGAGGTCGACGTCCCGTACGCGGCGGGCGACCTGCTCGCCCGGGTCCGCGAGCGAGGGTCGGTCGACATCGACTATCGCGGCGACGGCGTCCACGTCCGCGGCCGGGTCGCCCCGGCGCTGGCCGGCGAGCTCGAGGCGGTCGCCCGGCGCGCCGCCGAGGTCTGATCGGACTGGTGGCCGGGCTGTCTCGGGTGGCCGGCACCGGCCGACTCCCGACCGGCGAGACGGTCACCTGGTCCGTCGCCGACGGGAGGCGCGGCCGACGCTGGCGGGAGCTCCTCTCGCGACGCGGACGGGTCATCCGGTCGCTCCTGCTCGAGATCGCTCCGGACGGTGGGATCGGACGGCTCGAGGTCGCGACCGCGGCCGGTCTGCTGACCGTCCATCCGTCCACGGATCTCACCACCCTCCATGGGAACGTCGTGGCGAGCGATGGGGTTCGCCACCTCACGCTCGCCTGGTCGGAAGCGCACCTCCTCGTGGTCGACCGGTCGCCGATGGTCGCCGCGGCGATCCTCGGGCGGTCTGCCGGCACAGTGCCGCCGGGCGGTCGGGCGCGCTTCGACGGGGTCCGGGTCGGGACGGACCTCCGCCCGGCGCCGGTGACCGTCCTCGTGTCGAGGATCGGGCCCTCCATCTGGGACACTGCCATCGACCCGACCGATGCCGGGGTGGTCGAGCAGGTCGCTCTCGACCGGCGCGGCCTGCCGATCCTCCTCGACCCCGCCGAGTGGCCGCTCGAGGCCTGATCGGGAGCACCCGCGACCGGCCCCGGGACCGGCGTCGTGGACGGACCGTGGAGAACGACCGCAGAATCGTCGGAGTGGCCCCGAAGTTCGTGGATAACCCCATAGCCAGGGACGTCGACGGGGCCGTACTGTAGGTCTTGCCCGAAGGGGCCATGACGGACCGACAGCGGCGTCGCAGGTGCTTGCATCAGCGGCGAAGGCTACGGACCGGGGCTCGCCGGAGACCGAGTCGCAGGTGCTTGCATCAGCGGAGACGGACCGACGGACCGAGTGGTTCCTTTGGGCGTTTCGTTGTGCCCGGCGGGCATCGGGACTCCGGGGGAGGGGAGCCGGGGGTGGGACAGGGCCGGCACCAGGGGCTTTCCGTCGGTGACACGGCCCTCCCCGGCCACCGCGCATCGCGCCCATCGCCCGAGGCCGCCACCTGATGGGTCTTCGATCCCGGTGCGCGCCGGGCGCCTGGCCGATCACCGCATCCTCGGGGCGTTCGGACACCGATGGCGGCGCGGTGGGCGAACGGTGGATAACCACCCCAGAATGGGCCTCCTGTCGGCGAAGCTCGTGGATAACCACGTAGCGGACCGTGGGGCGCCCCGCGTATCGTTGGTCGTGCCCGAAGGGGCCAAGGGATCGACGTCTTGAGATCGCAGGTGGCGACATCAGCGGACTCGACGGCGAACCGGCGGTTCCTTCGGGCGTTTCGTTGCGCCCGAAGGCCGCGCGCACCCGAGGGTCCGGCCCATCGACCCGACCGATGCCGGGGTGGTCGAGCAGGTCGCTCTCGACCGGCGCGGCCTGCCGATCCTCCTCGACCCCGCCGAGTGGCCGCTCGAGGCCTGATCGGGAGCACCCGCGACCGGCCCCGGGACCGGCGTCGTGGACGGACCGTGGAGAACGACCGCAGAATCGTCGGAGTGGCCCCGAAGTTCGTGGATAACCCCATAGCCAGGGACGTCGACGGGGCCGTACTGTAGGTCTTGCCCGAAGGGGCCATGACGGACCGACAGCGGCGTCGCAGGTGCTTGCATCAGCGGCGAAGGCTACGGACCGGGGCTCGCCGGAGACCGAGTCGCAGGTGCTTGCATCAGCGGAGACGGACCGACGGACCGAGTGGTTCCTTTGGGCGTTTTGTTGTGCCCGGCGGGCGGGTGCCTTTGACGCTTCCTTCGTCGCTCGTTTACCATTCGCCGGACCCGCCTTGCACTGAGGGGACCCGTCACGGAGCTCGAATCGCACGGCGAGAGACCGACGCGCTGGCATCGCCGGACGCGCGTCCGGAAGCTCTTCCGGTCCCTCCTCAGCCCCTCGAAGTTCGCGATCGTCGGGATCATCGGGATCTTCGTCAATCAGCTGGCCCTGTACGCGCTGGTCGACTACCTTGCCGTGCCGCTCCTGCCGGCGGCGATCCTCTCCTCCCAGGTCTCGACCCTCAACAACTTCGTCTTGACCGAGCTGTGGGTCTTCCGCGGGCGCGAGGTCGGCGGCCACATGCTGTGGCGCTACATCACCTTCAACATCCTGAACATGGCGACCCAGCTCATCCGCCTGCCGACCCTCTACGTCCTGACCGAGCTCGTCGGGGTCTACTACCTGATCTCGAACCTCGTGGCGATCGGGCTGACCTTCGGGATCCGCTACCTGGTGGCCGACAACTGGATCTGGGCCGGCCGCGACCGGCGCGACCAGGTCCCGATCGACGGGTCGTACCAATACGACGTCCACGGGATCATCCGGATCACCTCGACGGTCCACCTGCCCGAGCTCGCCGCCTTCAACGTCGCCCATCGGGTAGAGCCGGACATCGTCATCCGGCGCCGGTTCATCGGGGGCGGGCCGCGCCTCCACGTGTCGACGATCAAGGGCCCGGACGGAACGATCCGATACCGCGAGCACTTCGGGGCCTTGTCGGCGGCCTTCGACGTGGCGATCGGGACGCGGGTCGAACTCGACGCGAACTGGCTCCTGACCTGGTCCCACCACGTCCTCTACACGAACATGGTCGAGCCGCTCCTGCGCTTCATGCTCGTCTCGCGGGGCTACGTCCTGCTTCACTGCGCGGCGATCGACGCCGAGCAGGGGGCGGTGATCATGTCGGCCCAGACCGACACGGGCAAGACGAGTACGGTCCTGCGCCTGCTCATGCAGCGCAGCTGGGGCTTCATCTCGGACGACATGGCGATCATCACCCCGGGCGGCGAGATCCTGAGCTATCCGAAGCCCATGACCCTGAGCTCGCACACGATGAGCGCGGTCAACGACCGCGCTCTGCCCTGGGCGGATCGGGTCATGCTCGCGATCCGCAGTCGGGTCCACTCCAAGGGCGGGCGATCAGCCGGCCACGCCCTCGGCCGGCTGAACATGCCGATCGTCACGACGAACGCCTGGGTCCAGCTCCTCATCCCCCCGCCCAAGTACCACGTCCAGTCGCTCATCGACTGCGACCAGACCGACCGGGCGCCGATCGACACGGTCATCCTGATGGAGCGCGGCTCACCGCCGCTGGCCGAGGAGCCGAGCTTCGAGCTGACGATCGATCGGCTGCTCGAGAACACCGACGACGCCTACACGTTCCCGCCGTTCGCGTCCTTCGCGCCGCTGCTCGTGGTCGGCGGACTGGATCACGACACCCTCCGCGCCCGCGAGCGACAGCTCCTCGAGACCGCCATGGCCCGGGTCTGGCGGGTCCGGATCCGGGTCGTCGGACACGAATGGGCCGAGATCATCCCGGACCTCGTGGAGCGACACCGGGCGGAGCTGCCGACAGGGTCGCCTGCGAGCCTCACGACGGTCCCGGCGACGTCCGAGGACGACCCGGAGACCGAGGACGAACCGCTCGCCATCGGGGTGCCCGGCGCCTCACGCTGATCTGACGCCTCCGGAGCATCGGCGGCCGCCGCCGTGGCATCATCGACTGATGAGCGAGGCCCCGCGCCAGCCTGACCCGCTCGCGCCAGACGCCATCAGGGCGGCGATCGCGGACATCGACCCGGTCTTCACCGGCTCGCCGCAGTTCGTCAGCGACCGCCTTTCCGAGCGCGCCGGTCATCCGGTCATCGTCAAGGTGGAGACGGTGAACCCGATCCGGGCGTTCAAGGGCCGGGGGACGTGGTTCGCGGTCCGCGGTCTGGTGGGGGAGGGGCGGATCGGTCCGGACCGACCGCTCGTGGCCGCCTCGACCGGAAACTTCGGTCAGGGCGTCGGCTACGCCTGCCGGGCGTTCGGGGTCCCGGTGGTCGTGTTCGCCGACGAGCGCGCGAATCCGCTCAAGCTCGACCGGATCCGGAGCTTCGGGGCGACCGTCATCCAGGCCGGTCGTGACTTCGACGCGGCGCGCGAGGCGTCAGCGACGCATGCCCGCGAGACCGGCGGCTTCCTGCTCGTGGACGGGGAGGATCCCCGGGTGGCCGCCGGTGCCGGGACGATGGCCGTGGAAGTGACCGATGCGGTCGCCGCCGGCGTCCTGCCCGCCCCGGTCACGGCCTACGTGCCGGTCGGCAACGGCGCCCTCATCGTCGGGATCGGGGCGTGGCTGCGGGACGCGGCGCCCGCCTGCCGGATCGTCGGCATCCAGTCGAAGGACGCACCCTCGATGACCCTGTCGTGGGAGGCCGGCCGGCCGATCGAGACCGAGACCGCGGCGACGTTCGCCGAGGGGATCGCCACCCGCGTTCCGGTCCCCGAGGCGCTGGCGATGATGGTCGGTCGGGTCGACGAGATGCACCTCGTGAGCGAGACCGCGCTCCATGCCGCGCGGGCCGAGCTCGTCGACGTCCTGGGGATCACCGTCGAGGGCGCCGCAGCCGCATCCTGGGCCGGCCTGCTCGCCGACGAACAGCACGCCGGCCCAGCGCTGCTCATCGTCACCGGCAGCAACGTGGTGCCCGGTCGGGCGGGGTGACGAGCCGGGCCCTCCTGCCGCGCGATCCCGCCGCATCCGCCCGTGCGGTCCTGCCGATCGTGCTCCTGGTCCTCGCGGCAGGCGTCCGCGAGGTGCGGGTCCTCGTCCTCGTCGCCGCGGTCGCCGGCACCCTCGTGGCGGTCCGCCGGGACGCTCCGGTCCGCTGGGCCTGGGCGGCCACCGTCCCGGTCGCCCTGAGCCTGTCGTGGGGCCTCATCGTCCCGCCGGCGGCCGACCCGTCCGGGGCCGATTGCCCGAGCCTCGTCTCGCCGCCGGCGCTCTGGCGGGTGGCCGAGGCGTTCCTGGTGCTTGGTGCCGTGCTGGTCCTCGCTCGCACCCTACACGCACCTGCCGCGAGCCTGTGGTGGCGTCGGCCGTCGAGGATGGTCGTCCGGCTGAGCGTCGCGGGCTTCGTGATCCTCGGTCCGCTCGGGCTCCTGCTCGGACCCATCCTGGCCCGCCCGTTCTTCGGCACCTTCGGGCTCGACCTCTCCGACCCGATGGCCCTCGTCCCGGCCACGATCTTCGCAATCTCGAACGGAGTCATGGAGGAGGTCGCCTACCGAGGCGTGCTCATGGGCTGGTCGGCGAGGATCGTCGGGCTGGCACCCGCGCTCGTCCTCCAGTCGGTCGTCTTCGGCTTCGCTCACAGCGGACCCGACTTCGTCGGCTCTCCCTGGCCGGTGATCGCGGCCCTCGCTGTCGGCGGACTCATCGCGGGGCTCATCACGATCCGGACGCGATCGCTGCTCCTCCCGATCGCCGTCCACGTCGCCCTCGACCTGCCGCTCTACGTCTACCTGGCCTGCCGCACCGCCTGATCGAACGAGCCCGACCCCCGAAGACGGGCGCAGCCAGCGCTTCAGTTCCTGCCGATAAGGTGAGTTATGTCTCGTTACGCAAGCGTGGGAAGGACGCCGACGTGTGAAGTCGCATAGAAGTGTCCCGGGGAGGAAGAAGGCGCAGCCCGACCTACCGCGGGTGCGTCATGGCACGGAGCAGGGCCATCGCGCGACCTGCGCCGACCTCGTGCTCCTTCGTCCGGTAGCGGTCGAGGGCCTCCTCGGCGCAGGCCTTTGCCTCTACGACGCGGCCGGCCGCCAGGAGCACGTGTGCACGGTCGAGGGCCACGTCGGCCTTGACGATCGCCAGGCCCGTGGGCGAGGCGAGCGAGGCCGCCTCGTCGATCGTTGCCAACGCCGCTTCGATGTCGCCTCCCCGGGCCAGCAGCCTCGCCCGGAGCGAGCGGTGGGTGACGCGCTGCTCGACGATCGCGCTGCTCTCGAGCGGTTCGACCGCCGCCAGGGCCGCCTCGTCGTCGCCCAGGTCGAGGAGGACGCGGGCGTACGTGCCCAGCATGGTGTTCCCGTTCATGCGGTCCTCTTCGGGGAGCAAGGCGAGCACCACCCGGCACGCATCTGCGGCCGCTGGGAGGTTCCCGGCAGCGAGCGTCACCGCCGCTTCGGCCCACACCTCCTCCAGGTCCGCCGGGAGGCCGAGGGCTGCTCGCAGTCGGGCGGCCTCCTCCATGTCCGCCAGTCCGCCTGGCGCGTCCCCCATCAGGGCCCGGCTCTCCGCGCGAACCCAGAGGGCGGGCCTCGACGCCAAGCGTCCGGCCCACCGGTCCACGAGCGCCGATGCCTCCGCGGCGAGCTGGCTGAGCGGCGCCGGCCCGGCGAACAGGGCGTTCGTCAGGTCGCCGGTGGCCCACTGCATGACGTCACGCCAGCCCAGCTCCGCCGCGCAGCGCAGCGCCTCCCGCGCCCACGCCTCCGCCGCCTCGGGGTCGCCCGCGTGGTAGTCGCCCTGGGTGAGCCGCAGGAGGACGCCGGGCTCGAGGTGCCTGGCATTGTGAGCGCGGTATAGCTCGAGCGCGCGGAGGTCGTCGGGGCGGCCGACCGCGCGGTCGACGGTGGCGGGGTCGGCAAACTCGCGCCGGAGCCGGGCGTCGCGGGTCGCAACGGCATCGGCGACCTCGTCGCCGTACACCTCGCGGTTGATGTCCCGGGGCCGGCTGTCGGCGGGCCGCGAGAGGACCACGAAGCCGATGTTCCAGAGCCGCTCGTCCCAGAGCGCCGCTTCCACGGTGGCTGGCGCGAGTTCGACGGCGGTCTTCAGCAGACGCGCGGCGCTCCTCGCGTCTCCCAGCTCGTCGTAGGCGCGTGCCCCGGCCTCGGCGAGGGCCCTCGCGGCGCGCAGCCGAAGGTCGGGGTCGTCCGGAAGGTCCAGCTCCTGCCGGTACCGGTGCGCTTGGGCCAGGTGGTGCCCGAGGACCTCGCGGTGCTCTTCGAGCGCGTCGCCCGCGGCAGCCTCGAGCCAGTTGGCGAAGGCGAGGTGTAGGCGGGCGCGCGTCGACTTCGGAATCGCGTCGTACGCGGCGTCGCGGATGAGGAGGTGCCGGAAGCGGTAGCCATCGCGGTCAGGCCCGGTGCGGCGCTCCGGGACGACGAGATCCTTCTGCGCGAGCGAGCGGAGCATGCCTGGGAGTGCGTCGCCGGTGCCCGGCAGGAGCGCCTCCATGGCCCTGGCTGAGAACGTCTGCCCCTCGACCGACGCCACCTCGAGCAGCGATCGCTCGGCCTCCGGGAGGCGGTCGAGGCGGGCCGAGAGCAACGCGGACACGGTGGGCGGGATGCGGAGGCCCGCAAGGTCGCCCGCCACGACCCAGGCGTCGCCCTCGCGGACGAGCCGGCCCTCGTCGATGAGCATCCGCAGGACCTCCTCGAGGAACAGCGGGTTGCCACCGGCCACCGAGGCCACGCGCTCCCTGGCCTCGGCAGGCAGGCCCCCGCCGCCGAGGAGCGCGCCGGCGAGGGCGTCGGCGTCGGCAGCCGCCAGTGGTGCGAGACGGACCGTGTCGGACGGGCTGGCCCATGAGCCCCAGTCGGGCCGCGCGTCAAGAAGCTCGGGGCGCGCCATGCACAGCAGGAGGATCGGGCCGTCGGCGCGCTCCGCGACGTGCTCCACGAGGTCGAGCAGGGCGGGCTCGGCCCAGTGGATGTCGTCGAGGACGAGGACGACCGGACGTTCCCGAGCCCGAGCCTCGAGGAGCCGGCGCACGGCCCAGGCCGTCTGCTCGGCGCTGCCCGAGCCGGGCAGTCCGAGCAGGCCGCCGAGGCCAGCGGCGACCGCCGCGGCGTCGGGCCCCTCCCCCGCCGCGGCCGCGCGGACGGCTGCCACGACGTCGTCCGGCCCCGCGAACTCCGCCAGTCCCAGAACCGGCCGCAGCGCCTCAGCGAGGGGGAGCCACGTGACGCCCTCGCCGTAGGAGAGGCACTGGCCGCGGAGGACCTCCGCCGTGTCACCGAGGTGCCCGAGGAACTCCTCGACGAGGCGGCTCTTGCCCGCCCCCGCCACGCCGAGCACGGTGAACAGGCGGCAGGCCCCCTCCGTCACCGCCCGCCGGAACGCGCCTGCCAGGTCCGCCGCCTCGCGATCGCGGCCGACCATCGGCGCATCGAGCCGGCGGGCGCGGGCCGGGGAGCCGGGCGCGAGTGCGAGGACGCGCCAGGCGGGCACCGGCTCCACCTTCCCCTTGGCGGCGAGCGGGGGCGCGGCCTTGGCGGCGACGGCGTCGCGGACCAGGTGCCACGTGAGTTCTCCGATGAGCACCTGGCCCGGCTCCGCGCCCGACTGGATCCGCGACGCGGTGTTCATCGCGTCCCCGATGACCAGGCCACCGCCCGCGGAGACGAGGACCCGCCCGGTTGTGATGCCGACGCGGGCCTCGAGCGGGATCGGTGCGCCGACCCCCAGCCGTGCCAGCCGATCCTGGATCTCAAGCCCAGCGCGCACCGCCCGCAGCGCGTCGTCCTCGTGCGCGGCCGGCAGCCCGAACACCGCACACACCGCGTCGCCGATGAACTTCTCGACGCGGCCGCCGTGCCGCTCTACCGCCTCGCGCGCCTCGGTGTAGTACCGCTCGAGCAGCGGGCGCAGCACCTCGGGATCGTGGCGCTCGCCGAGCGATGTGGACCCGACAAGGTCGCAGAAGAGCGCCGTCACCGTCCGGCGCGATTCGCGGGCTGTCGCACTCGGCCCGAGCTTCGCCCCGCAGCCCATGCAGAAGGAGGCCTCAGCAGGATTTGCCCGCCCGCAGGACGAGCACATCAACTCCGCCAAGGCGCGCCCCGCGGAAGGCCCGACTTCCCTCACCATCGGCGGAGCATAGAGGCAGGGCGGGCACCCGGGAATGCCGGCTCGTGGGCTGGCGGCGGCCCCCGAGACGCGTCCCCTACTCCGGACCCGTGGCGGCAGCAGCCAGCGGACCGGACTGCCCCTGCCGGGACCGACCACCACGGGCGCACCGCGCCCCGGGGCGAACGCCGCGATCCCGGGACGGAACCTGCGACGGCTGGACGGATCCTGGGATTCGGCGGCCAGGATTCTGGAATCCGCGAGAACGGAATCCGGCGACCTCACACCGACGAGTCAGCGACCGACATCTGGGCCTCGGAATCGTCGCCGAAAGCCTGCGACAATCCGCTGAACGGTAGGAGTGAAGACGTGAAGTTGACGGCATCGATGATGCTGACCCTCGACGGCGTGTACCAGGGACCCGGCGGTCAGGACGAGGACCGGCGTGGCGGGTTCGCGCGCGGCGGCTGGACGGCGTCACACGCCGATGAGCAGATGGGCCCCTTCCTGATCGAGCTGTTCCGGCGCGCCGACGCCCTGCTCCTCGGTCGCCGGACCTGGCAGATCTGGGAGCCGTACTGGCCGAACCACGATGACAATCCGTTCGGCCACACCATCAACCTCCTGCCGAAGTACGTGCCCTCGACCACGCTCAAGGACCCGACCTGGCAGAACACCCATGTCATCGCTGGGGACGTGGAGGCGGCGATCCGCGAGCTCAAGGCCACGCCCGGGCGTGAGCTCCAGGTCCATGGTAGCGGCGTCCTGCTCCGCTGGCTGCTCGAGCGCGACCTCGTGGACGAGCTCAACCTGCGCATCTCGCCGGTCATCGTGGGCGACGGGCTCCGACTCTTCCCGGAGCACGGCCAGACGCACGACTTCGAGCTGGTCGACTCGTGGTCGACCTCGAGCGGCGTGATGATCCAGACCTATCGACCCAACGGCCGCGTGATCTTCGGGCCGGCCGGCTGAAGCCACCGGCGCCAGCGAGCGCGACCGGGCCGGTCCGCTCGATCGGGCCGGTGCGCTCCGGACGACGCCCGCCCGACTGCTAGTTGCATGCGCAACGACATGGCGGCTATACTGACGACCGATGCGGCCATCGTGGGTGACCGCCGGCACGACGGGTGAGCCGTCAAGGAACACGAGAGATCATGCAATTCGGCGTATTCAGCGTGGGCGATGTCACACTCGACCCGACCACCGGGCAGACGGTCAGCGAGGAAGAGCGCATCCGGATCATGGTGACCGTGGCGCGCAAGGCGGAAGCGGTCGGCCTCGATGTCTTCGCGACCGGCGAGCACCACAACGTGCCGTTCGTCCCCTCCTCCCCCACCACGCTGCTGGGCTACATCGCCGGCAAGACCGAGCGTCTCCTGCTCTCGACCGCGACGACCCTGATCACGACCAACGACCCGGTCAAGATCGCCGAGGACTACGCGATGCTCCAGCACCTGGCCGGCGGCCGGGTGGATCTGATGATGGGCCGCGGGAACATGGGTCCGGTCTACCCGTGGTTCGGCCAGGACCTGCGCAACGCGATCCCGCTGGCCGTCGAGAACTACGACCTCCTGCGGCGCCTGTGGCGCGAGGACGTCGTCGACTGGGAGGGCCGGTTCCGGACGTCACTGACGGGCTTCACCGCGACGCCGCGCCCGCTCGATGGCGTGCCGCCGTTCGTCTGGCACGGCTCGATCCGCAGCCCGGAGATCGCGGAGCAGGCCGCCTTCTACGGCGACGGCTTCTTCCACAACAACATCTTCTGGCCGAGCAGCCACGTCAAGCGGATGGTCGAGCTCTACCGTCGCCGCTTCGAGCACTACGGCCACGGGCCGGCGAGCCAGGCCATCGTGGGCCTGGGCGGACACGTCTTCATGCGCAAGAACAGCCAGGATGCGATCCGCGAATTCCGCCCGTACTTCGACCACGCTCCGGTCTATGGTGGCGCGATGTCACTCGAGGACTACATGGCCCAGACGCCGATGACGATCGGCAGCCCGCAGCAGGTCATCGACCGGACGCTGGGCTTCCGCGAGTTCGTCGGTGACTACCAGCGCCAGCTGTTCCTGGCCGATCACGCGGGCCTCCCGCTGACCACGGTGCTCGAGCAGATGGACATCCTGGGCTCGGAGGTCGTGCCGGTCCTGCGCCGGGAGTTCGAGGCGCTCCGTCCGGCGGACGTGCCCGAGGGGCCGCCGCTCCACCCGCGGGTCCTCGTCGCCCAGGCTGAGGCGTCCACGTCGGCAGCGACGTTGGCGGCGACGCCGGCATGAATGCTCCGGCGACCCGGTCGCTCGTGGTCGTCACGGCCGGTCTGTCCGAGCCATCGTCCAGTCGGCTGCTGGGCGATCGGCTGGCGGCCGCGGTGGAGCGCCATCTCCGGGAGGCGGGCCTCGAACCGCGCCTGGAGGTCATCGAACTCCGCGCCCACGCTCACGATCTCGCCGATCAGATGCTGACCGGCTTCCCCTCCCCGTCGCTACAGGCGGCGCAGGATGCCGTCCTCGCGGCGGATGGAGTCATCGCCGCGACGCCGATCTTCAGCGGCTCGTACAGCGGGCTGTTCAAGCTGTTCTTCGACGGCATCGATCGCGACGGGTTCCGCGCCAAGCCCGTCCTGATCGCCGCCAGCGGAGGCACGCCGAGGCACGCCCTGGCGATCGAGCACGCGCTCCGACCGCTCTTCGCCTACCTCCGGGCCGCGGTCGTCCCGACCGGCGTCTACGCTGCGACCGAGGACTGGGGCCACGGCGCCGTGGCGACGGACGGCAGCCTCGTCGAGCGGGTCGAGCGGGCCGCCACGGAGCTCGCGTCGGCCATGGCGACGCAGCCGTCGGCGGGTCCCCACGACGCCTTTGCCGATCCGGTGCCCTTCGAGGATCTGTTGCGCGGCTGATCGGCCGAGCCCGGGATCAGTCCCCGGACCCGCCGTGGGCGAACCAGCGGAGCACGCGCATGGCGCGGAGGGTGTTCCACCGGCTGGGCCTGCCCTCACCGTCCTCCATCTGGAAGTGGGCGTCGCCCTCGTGGACGTTCTGGAGCGGCCAGCGACCGTCGGGATCGCGATGGCCCTCGACGACCCCGATCGCCTCGGCGATGCGCTCCTCGAGCTCGACCTCGGCATCGCGCAGGTACTCGAGCCCGCGCAGGACGTCGTAGAAGTACCAGGTCGGGAACGAGAACCGGAGCCAGCTGGGGTCGATCACCTCGCCGGTCGACTTCCGACGGAACAGCCGGCGCTCGAGCAGGTACGCCCTCGCCGCGCCGGCGGGCGGCGCGTACCTCGGCCGAGCCACCGATCGCCCGTTCGTGCTCGAGCAGGCCCTCGAGGACGTTGATCGTCGTCCCGAACGACGACACGGTCGCGCCGTTCTCGACCTCGCAGTTCCAGCCGCCGTCGGCGAGCTGCTCACCGAGGAGCCGGTCGACGAGCGGCGTCATGTCGACGCCGAAGTACGAGCCGGTCGCGACGACGTTGCCGTTGATGCACGGCTCGACCTCGCCCTCGAAGAACCGGTGGTCGGCCCACGGGGTCTCGAAATCGGGATCCCGCCAGGTGACGTGCTCTCGGACGAGATCGACGGCCCGCCGGGCCTGCCCGCTCTCGGGATCGAGCCCGAACCGGCGCAGGAGCTCCAGGACGTGGAACGTGTCCGTCCAGTCGTGCGACCACGGCCGGCCGCCCCAGCGGCCGTCCGACGCCTGGAGCGCGAGCAGCCGGGCACCCCAGCCCTCGGTCGCGATCCTTGACCGCTGGGCGGCGCTGACGTCCGCCGGCGCGTGGGTCAGGTCGCGCATCACCTGCCAGCGGATCGAGGGATCGGATTCGAGCAGCCAATCGATGACGGTCATGTCCCCAGCTCGCAACCCCGGCTACGGGCCTTTGCCCTTGATGACCTGGGCCTTCACGGTCGCGTCGATGGCGTTCTGGCTCGCGCCGACGGGCACGGTCTTCCGGACGGTCGCCGAGCCGCCCGCGTCCGGGATCTGGACATCGCCGAGCACGAACATGAACCCGCCGGTCGCCCCGCTCGTGCCGAGCTGGAGCATGTTGCCGAGGCTGATCCCGAGGCAGCTCCCCGTCACGGTGAGCTTGCTGGTCTTGTCGAAGGTGATCGTCCACGGACTTGGGGTGTTCGGGTCCGCGGCGGCTGGATGGGTCGCCCGGAGGGAGAGCGTACCGCCCTGTTCCTTGAACGGCGCGGGGCACGGGATGTCGCCGTTGAGGTGGATCCTGGTGCTCACCGGAGCCGAGCCCAGGAAGCTGCCGTCCGACTGCTTGGTCAGCAGGATCTCGGGCACGGAGACGGTCGTCGTGTAGGAGACGCCGAGCGCGCTGGTCGTCATCTTGCCGGTGATGCTGACCTTCAGCTTCTCGTCGCTCGTGTGGAACAGCAGCCTTTGGCGGCCGATCCCCTGTTTCGACGTCGAGATGAGGTCGACGATCGAGGTCTGGTCGTCCTCGTCCGAGGCGACGTAGGTCAGGGTCCCCGGCGGCTTCGGGACCTCCTTGGGATCGAGGCTCTCCTTGCCATCGAGCGTGGCCTTGATCAGGGCGGTCACCTTCTGATCGAAGCGATGCCCGGTCCCCACCTCGAATTCCGTGGTGCTTCCCTTCCCGACTTCCTCCGTGTGCGTGGGTCGTCCGTTGTTGGCGTAGGCGCTCAACGGGATGTAGGTGGGCGCGGTCACGATCACGCAGCGGGTGTCGCGCCAGAGCTTCTGCGCTTCGACGAAGGACGAGTCGATCGTCGCCCAGTCGACGGCGGCTGAGCCGGCGGCATCGCCGATCTGGTCGACGGTCGCGTCGCCCGTCCGATCGACCTTCACCGACCCGATCCCCGCCTCGATGCCCGACCAGTCGCTCCCGGTGATCGACCAATCGTGCGACGTGGGGACACCGTCGTTGATGCCGGTGACGCTGGTGGTATAGGTGCCTTCGTGCGACGCCTCCGGGCCGCCCGGGGCCGCCGAGGTCCGATGGAAGTTGCCATCGACATTGGCGTCCTGGGCGACGTTGCCCAAGTTCGCCTGATCGTCCACCTGGCCCTTGAACGTGCTGCTCGTCGTCAGGCTGGCCGTATTGTGCGAACCGACCCGTCCGCCCGCCCCCGCGAAGGTGCTGGATTCCGCGGTGTAGGCGTGGCCACTCGATGCCAGCACGATCCCGGCTGCGCTCGGGCAGACATCGAGCTCCGCCGTGACCTGGTAGCGGATGTGCTGGTCGAGGAGCGGGTCTCCGGTCTTGCTGTCGGTCGCCGTGACATGCACGTCGCGGTCGGCCACGACCTTGACATCGGATCCGTTGATGGTGGCGTCGAGCGTCGTCCGCACCTCGCTCGATGACGCGACACCCCCGTCGGTCGCCGATGCCGTCTGCGTCCCAGTGTCCTCGTGGGCGGTGTCGGACCCTTCCCCACCGATGTAGTGGAGGCTCGAGGACAGGTAGTCGCGGGCATCGTACAACGGAGGTGGATACGCCGGGATCGAGGCGAGGATGGCCATCTCGGGGTTCATCCAGCCGCCGGGTGTGGACCGACTCGATCTGGCGAAGAGGGGCTTGAGCTGCGCCTTGGCAGCAGCGGCGCCCTCCGCGGCGGTCGCCACCGCGAGGATGTGGTCGGCATCGGCCCCGAGGACCGTGCGGAGGTCCATCGCATCGATCACGGCCCGGCGGTTCGGATCCTCCGTGCCCAGGGACTGCCCCGCGTGAGCCAGGGCCGCGGCAAGGAGCGCGTCGGCGTCGGCGCCGCCTGAGACCGTCGGCGACACGGCTGCGCTGGTCGGCTCGCCCGCCACCGCCGCGGCTGTGGCCGGAGCGGATGGCGAGACGGGGGGCTGCCCGCCGCAGGCGGTGGCGATGATGACCGCCATCCCCAGGGACAGCACGCGACGGCTCGGCATCGGCGGAGTGTACGCCATGGCCGATCGAGCGAAGACACTCCTCGGGACTTGACGAACCAATCATACAACCGTATGGTTGTATCAATGCCGCACATCCTCGACGCCGATCACGTGTTCGCCGCACTTGCCGACGCCACCCGGCGCGACATCGTGCTGCGGGCCCTCGACGGACGCGAGGGCGTGGCTGAGCTGGCCGGGCACTACCCGATGAGCTTCGCGGCCGTGCAGAAGCACGTCGCGGTGCTCGAGCGGGCGGGCCTGGTCACGAAGGAGCGCAACGGCCGCCGCAAGGTCGTGCGCACGAACATCGACGGGCTTCGCCTGGCGCGTGGCCTGCTCGACCGATACGAGGTCTTGTGGCGCGGTCGCATCGACCGCATGACGGACCTCATCACGAGCACGGAGGAGACCATCGCATGACCGTGACTGCCGTCCGCAAGGACCCCGACGCACTGACGATGATCCTGACCGCCGAATTCGACGCGCCACCCGCGCGCGTATGGGATCTGTGGGCCGATCCGCGTAAGCTCGAGCGCTGGTGGGGTCCCCCGACCTGGCCCGCCACCTTCACCGCTCACGACCTGGCGCCCGGGAGTCACGTCGCATACCACATGACCGGACCGACCGGCGACGAGGCCCATGGTTTCTGGGACATCCTCGAGGCCGATCCACCGCGCCGGCTCGTCTTCCTCGACGGGTTCGCGAACGCGGACGGCACGCCGAACGACGACTTCCCGCGCAACGAGGGGCGCGTGACCATCGAGCCCATCGATGCGGGTCACACCCGGATGTCGATCGAGAGCCACTTCCCGAGCAAGGAGGCGATGGAGCAGGTCCTGGCCATGGGCATGGAGGAAGGCCTCACCCTGGCCGTCGGCCAGATCGACGCCATCCTCGTCGAGGATCCGGTCCACTCGGCCTGAGCGCCCCACCTACATCACCGAGGAGACGCACCATGACCACGATGACCCAGCCGACCACGCAGACCCTGGCGGTGCCCGGCGCCGTCCTCACCTACGACGTCCGGATGGCGGAGGCCGCGTCCAAGCCGGTGCTGCTCCTGATCGGGTCGCCGATGGGCGCCAGCGGGTTCGTCACGCTCGCCGGGCACTTCACCGATCGCACCGTGGTGACCTACGACCCGCGGGGCGTCGAGCGCAGCACGAAGGCCGATCCGACCGCTCCGTCCACGCCGGACGAGCACGCCGACGACCTGCATCGGATCATCGCCGAGCTCGACGCGGGTCCCGTCGATCTCTTCGCCAGCAGTGGTGGCGCGGTGAACGCGCTCGCCCTCGTGGCGAAGCACCCGGAGCAGGTCCGTACGCTCGTCGCGCACGAGCCACCGCTCGCCTCGATCCTGCCCGATCGCGAGATCGCGATGGCGTTCACCCAGGCGATCCACGACACGTACGAGCGCAGTGGGTTCGGCGCCGGCATGGCCCAGTTCATCGTCGCCGTGGGCCACAAGGGGCCGATGGACGGGGACTTCATGCGGCAGCCCGCGCCTGATCCGGCGATGTTCGGGCTGCCCACCGGGGACGACGGCACCCGAACCGATCCCCTGCTGGGCCAGAACATCGTCAGCTGCACGCACTACGAGCCCGACTTCGAGGCACTGCGCGACGCCTCCACCCGGATCGTGCTCGCCGCCGGCGTCGAGTCGGACGGCCAGATGGCGTACCGCGGCGCATTCGCGGTTGCCGAGAACCTCGGCACGAGGCCCGTGATCTTCCCGAGCGGCCACGGTGGCTTCCTCGGCGACGAGTACGGCCAACCCGGCGCTCCCGACGCCTTCGCTGCGACGCTGCACGAGGTCCTCGAGGCCTGAGGAACGGACCGGCCGGCTCGACCGCCGGCCGGTCTCCGCTGCACCAGCGTCGAGCCGACGCCCGACGTACGCTGTCGGCATGACCGAGACGCTGCGCGTGGTCCTCGAGATCGGCAAGAAGCGCAGGGTCGTCGCAGGGGCGATGGACTGGCCCGGCCTCGACCGCTGGGGGACCTCGGAGGACGACGCACTCGACAAGCTGTCGTCGTACCTTCCACGGTACGCCGGCGTTGCCGAACGGGCGGGAATGGGCGGTGCGTTCGGACGGGCACGCGACCGGGCGGTGGTCGAGCGGGTCCCCGGATCGAGTTCGACCGACTTCTGGGGGATCGCCCACGTGCCCTCGCAGATCGAGCGTGAGGTCCTGTCGGACGTGGACCTCGAACGGCGACTCGACCTCCTGCGCGCCTGCTGGGACGCCTTCGACGGCGTCGCTGGACGCGTCTCCCACGAGCTCCGCCCCGGTTCACGCGGCGGTGGGCGCAGTCGCGACCAGATCATCCGCCATGTGTACGGGACGGAGCCCGACCAGTTCTCCCGCAAGGTCGAGGTCCGGACCGCGCTCGACGTCGTCCTCACCCCGGATGGGCTCGCGCGACATCGACAGGGCTACCTCGAAGCCATCCGCGCGTACAACGCCGAGGGCAAGCCGGCCCGGACCTGGCCGATCCAGTTCCTCGTGCGCCGCACCGCCCACCACGTCATGGACCACGCGTGGGAGATGGAGGATCGCGACCTCGACCGTGAGGTTCCCGGTTCCTGATCCGCCGAAGGGCCGCCCGCCCAGGGGCCGGCCCGGGATCGATCATCGGGATCGGCACCCCCACGACGCCATTCATCGTCACCGCCGGAGCCTTGGCTGCGCGCGACCTCCCGTCGGGCGCGAGGTCCTTGGCGCCGGTCTGGTGATCCGACGTACCGCGGCTCATCGCCGTCCCACCTCCACGAGCCGCTGTCTGGTCGGAAAATGGACTGGTCCTTCCGGTCGGCACGTGAGACGATGCGCCCCTGCTCCGGTGGGCGACGGTGCCCGGTCGTCCCCCGGACGTGAGGGTCCTTGGGGAGATCGTTCATGCACCGTCGTGGCGCGATCACGACTCTGGCCGTCGTCACCCTCTGTCTCGGTTCCCTGTCGTGGGCCGGCGCCCGCCCCGCTTTCGCGGCATGCGGCGCCGCGACGTCCCTGCTGGACGGCGGCTTCGAGACCCCGCCGGTCGCCGCGAGCACCTACACCCTGTTCCCGGCCGCCTCGGTGCCGCCCTGGCAGACGACCGACTCGCTGAACCAGATCGAGATCTGGGGGACCGGGTTCCTGGGTGTGCCGGCCGCTCAAGGCAATGCCTTCTCCGAGATGAACGCCAACTCTGCGGCGACCCTCTACCAGGACGTGGTGTCCAACCCGGGCGACACCTGGACGTGGACGCTCCAGCATCGAGGACGCGGCGGCAACGACACCATGCAGGTCCTTATCGGCGACGCGGCCGTCGCCGATCCCAACACCAATGCCGGTTGGGATTACACATCGCCGGGGCTGACCGACGGAACGGCCGCCTGGGGCACGCACACGGATACGTATCTCGTCCCGGCCGGCCAGACCTGCACGCGGTTGGCTTTCCGTGCGCTGAGCGTCGCGTCGGGGAGCGCGTCGATCGGGAACTTCCTCGACGACGTGGGCCTCACGATCACTCCGGCGCCCACGCCGACACCGACACCCACGGCGACTCCCACGGCGACACCGACACCCACGGCGACTCCCACCGGAACGCCGACCGCGACGCCGGCCCCGACGCCGACGGCGACGGCACCGCAGCGACATCTGACCCCGGTTCGATCACGGTCACGCCACCGCCGACGGACACGAGCGAGACGCTCATCCGACCGCCGTCAGTGCCCATTGCCCCGATCGTGGCCCTGCTCCTGGTCGGTCTCGGACTTGCGCTGGCTGTTCGGCGAGCTCGCCCACGGCGAGGCTAGCGCCCACCTGGAGACCTGTGCCCGAGCGCCGGTGGATGATCGATACCGACCGAGCGGACGCCGCGCGCGACCGACCGCCGAGGCCGAAGGATCCGACGGCGTGAGCGGACGGTAGGCCGTCCGCTCACCCGCGAGCCTTCAGATCGGAGGCGGCTGCCAGCCGCCCGACGATGCCTCGACGACGAGCGCTGCCGCGATCGCGAGATCCTCGCGCCAGGGTGGCGCCACGAGCTGGACGCCGATCGGCAGCCCGTCCGACGACGAACCGCCGCGGACGACGACCGCCGGCCAGCCCGTGAGATTGTGGACGTCGCTGTACGTGTCACCGAACCACGGCGCCGTGCTCTCGCCGTGGCGGATCGCCGGCTGGGGCATCGCCGGACACACGATGACGTCGATGTCCTGGACCCAGCGCAGGAGGCGGGCCCGGATGGCGTCGGCTCGCTCGATGAGCCCGGTCAGGGCGTCGCCGGGGATCGCGGGCCCGGGCGTGACCCAGCCCCGGGTGTCGTAGGAGCCCATGCCGGGGGTGCCTGCCGCGGTGATGAGGCGCTGGAGCCAGGCGAACCCATCCGCGTCGATCAGGTCGCTCCAGGCCTGCCAGGCCTCGCCGAGATCGGGAGGAAGACGCTCCTCCACGCTCGCGCCGACATCGGCCAGGGCGCCCGCAGCCCCGCGGACGGCGAGGACGGTCTCGGCCGTCGGGGTGCGCAGCCCGTTGTCGGTGAACGTGGCGACGCGCAGGCCCGCCACCTCCACGGTCGCAGGATCCCGCAGCGGGACCGGCGCGATGTGCGGGTCTTCGCCGTCCGGCCCGGCGATGACCGGGAGGAGGAGCGCCAGGTCCTCGACCCACCGGACGATCGGCCCGAGCTGGGTGAACGACTCGAAGAGCCCCTGGTAGGAGGGCCAGTGGCCGGTCCGGGGCACGCGCCCGCTCGTCGGCTTGAGTCCGACGACGCCGCAGACATGCGCCGGCTGCCGGATGCTGTCACCGGTGTCGCTGCCGATGTCGAACGGCGAGCCGGCGGCTGCGACGATGGCCGCCGCTCCCCCACTGCTGCCACCCGGGGTCCGCTCGAGGTCGTACGGGTTGGAGGTGCGGCCGTAGACGTCGTTGTCGGTCTCGTCGGACCAGGTGAACTCGGGCGTGTTCGTCTTGCCGAGGAGGATCGCACCGGCGGCCCGCAGGCGGGAGGCGACCGTCGCGTCACGCCCGGGCACGCGGTCGCGCCAGCCGGTCGTGCCCGCGGTGGTGACGAGGCCCTCGGTGTCGAACGAGTCCTTGAGCGTGAACGGGACCCCGTGGAGCGGCCCGCGACGCAGGCCCCGAGCGAGGTCCGCATCGGCGACGCGCGCCCGGTCGCGGGCGTCGCCGGCGAGACGAACGACGGCGTTGATCCGCGGGTTCACGGCCTCGATCCGCCGGAGGCACGCGTCGACGACCTCGACGGATGAGACGCGTCGCTCCCCGATCGCACCGGCCAGCCAGGTCGCGGAGGCGGACGTCAGCTCATCGGTCATGGCCGAACGGTACTCCGGGACCCGGGTGCGGGTCGTGACTCCGGGAGGTCGAGCCCCCCGAGGACCGCGGGGTCGGCGAGGATGTCGATCCCGACGATCCTCCCGCGGGCGATCGTGAAGGCGAACGCGATCCGCGGTCGACCGCCCGGCGCCCAGACCGCTCCCGGCTCTCCGTTCACGAGCGCCGGTCGGGCTCCCTGGGCGCGGCCCAGGAAGGTCCGGGCAACGGCCGCCGCACCACGGGCCTCCCCCGTCGCACCGGCCTCGGCCGCCGCCCGGTCGATGCGGAGGACGACATCGGGATCGAGCACCGCGAGCAGCGCATCGAGGTCGCCACCGCGCGAGGCCGTGAGGAAGGCGTCCACGATGGCCCGTCGGCGAGCAGGATCGGCCTCGGAGACCGTCGTCGCACCCCGCACCCGGCGGCGCCCACGGCTCGCCAGCTGCCGGGTCGCGGCCGGGGAACGCCCCACGATCGGCGCGATCTCGTCGAAGGGCATCCCGAACAGGTCGTGCAGGACGAATGCGAGGCGCTCGGCAGGCGTCAGCGTATCGAGGACCACCAGGAGCGCCAGTCGCGACCGAGTCGGCCATCACCGCCTGGTGCTCGGGATCGCCGGGCCTCTTCGCGGTCGGCCGTCGGCTCGGGCAGGTCGGCCCCGTGGGGCTCCTCGCGTCGCGACCGTCGCGAGCGCAACATGTCCAGGCAGACCCGCGAGACGATCGTCGTCAGCCAGCCGCCCAGGTTCTCGACGCGGCTCGTGTCGGAGCGGCTGAACCGGAGCCACGCTTCCTGGACGGCGTCGTCCGCCTCGCTCGGCGAGCCGAGCATGCGGTAGGCGACCGCCGTGAGGTGGGTCCGGTTCTCCTCGAAGCGCTCGGCCAGCCAGTCGCCTTCGTCCACGGTCACATTCCCTCGCTCTGCCCCGACATCATGGTGTCGGGTCAAGGCGGGCCGATGTGACGATCCACCGACGCTCCGACGCTCAGTCACAGGAGTGCTCCATGAACCAGGGCATCATGACGATCATCTACCCCGTCAGGGACCTCGCCCGAGCGAAGGCCCTCTACACCACGTTCCTCGGGACCGAGCCGTACGTGGACACCCCCTACTATGTCGGCTTCAGGATCGGCGACCAGGAGATCGGGCTCGATCCTCACGGCGATGGGATCGGGGCGGTCGGATACCGGCACGTCGACGACATCGAGGCGAGCCTGCGGTCGATCCTCGACGCGGGTTTCCAGGTCCGGCAGGACGTCAGCGACGTCGGGGGCGGCAAGCGGATCGCCACGGTCGGCGACCTCGAGGGCAACACCCTCGGGCTCGTCCAGGAGCCGGCCGGGTAGGCGACCCCGAACGCGGCGCCGCGGAGGACGCCGATGCGTCCCCCGACGCCGGCGGGCGCCGCGGAGGCTCAGCGGCGTGCTGCGAACCGGTCGGTGGCCTCGAGGAGGAGCCGGTCCATCTCGCCATCGCCGGTGTGGCCGCCGGGGACGTAGTGGAGCTCCGCGTCGGGCCAGGCCCGGGCGAGCTGCCAGGCCACGTCCGGCGGTCCCGCGAGGTCGAGCCGACCGTGGAGCAGGACCGCCGGGATCCCGGCCAGACGTCCGGCCTCGCGGAGGAGCTCGTCCTCTCCCAGCCAGGCCGCGTGCGAGAAGTAGTGGGTGACCAGGCGGGCGAACGCGATCATGAAGGCCTCGTCCGCCCAACGCGGGCTCGGCGTGACGACGCCCTTCTCCAGGGACAGGATCGCATCCTCCCAGGCCACCCAGTCGCGGGCTGCCTGGATCCGCACTGCAGGGTCAGGATGCCCGTTCAGCAGGCGGTCGTAGGCCGCGACGAGATCGCCGTCGCGATCGGCCTCCGGGACGCCCGCCCGGAAGCGGGCCCACTCCGCCGGGAAGTACCGGCCGGTCTCGTGCGCCAGCCAGTGGACGTCCGCCCGGCGCGTCATCGTGATCGACAGCAGGATCATCTCGGAGACGCGCTCCGGGTGCCGCTCGGCGTAGGCGACGGCGAGGGTGACACCCCAGGATGCGCCCCACACGAGCCAGCGTTCGATCCCGAGGTGCTCCCGGAGCCGCTCCACGTCGGCGATCAGGTGGTGGGTGGTGTTCGACGACAGGTCGGTCGAGAGGTCGCCGGCGTGGGGCGTGCTCCGGCCGCAGCCCCGCTGGTCGAACTGGACGAGACGATAGCCGGTCGGGTCGAACCAGCGACGCCGGCCGGGACTGCTGCCCCCGCCCGGCCCGCCGTGGAGGGCGACGGCCGGCTTGCCGCCGGGATCGCCCGTGGCCTCCCAGTAGATCGACTGGCCGTCGCCGACGTCCAGCATGCCCGTCGCGTACGGCTCGATCGGAGGATATGGGTCGACGGTGCCGGGGGGACGCTTCGCGCCGCGCTCCGGCGGGGTCGTGTCCGACATGTGGTGCCTCCCGGGGTCGCATCCGCCGGCGCTTTCGTTTCGGGGCCGAGTGCGAGCGCCCCGTGACCGTCGGTCGATCGCCGCACCGGGTGACGGCGACCATGGCCGGCACGAGGAGACGCCGGCTCAGCACCGCTGGAGTATGGCTCCCGCGCGTCGATGCGCAAGCGTCGGATCCGTTCGACGACGGAGCGAGCCCGGCGGACGACCCGGTCAGACGGAGGCTGTCGCCGTGACCGCCGTCAGGCTGTCGTCCATGATCGACAGGGCGAGATCGATCTCGGCCTCGCTCACCGTGAGCGGCGGCGCGATCCGCCAGACGCTGTTCGCCCCGACGTGGCGGACGATGTTCATCGACAGCCCCCGGGCGAGGCACTCGTCGGTGGCCCGGGCGCCCAGGTCCTCGGCGGGCTCGCGGGTGGCCCGGTCGGTCACCAGCTCGACGCCCAGGAGGAGCCCTCGTCCGCGGACCTCGCCGATGATCGGGTGACGCTCGGCCAGCTCGAGCAGGCCGGCCTTCAGATACGTGCCCATGACCGCCGCACGCTCCGGGAGTCGCTCCTCGATGACCACGTCGAGGACCGCGAGGCCGACGGCCGAGGGGAGCGGGTCGCTGACATGGCTCGTGACGTGGATGAAGCCCCGCTCGACGATCCGTTCCTCCAGCTCCGCGCTGATCACGGTCGCCGCGAGGGGGAGCCCGCCGCCCAGCGTCTTCGAGACCGTGACGATGTCCGGGACGATCCCGTCCTGCTCGAAGCCGAACATCGTCCCCAGCCGGCCGAAGGCCGTCTGGGCCTCGTCGACGATGACCAGCCCACCGCGGACCCGGGTCTCGTCCGCGAGTCGACGGAGATAGCCGGGCGGCGGGTCGATCACGCCTCCGGCCGACAGCACGGGCTCCATGATGGAGGCGGCGATGGCGCCCTCGCCGGAACGATCGAAGGCAGCGAGCCCCGCCTCGAGGCAGCCGAGGTCGCAGCCGGCGCAGCCCGGGCGCTCGGGGCGCTCCCGACGGACCTCGCAGCGATAGGCGTACGGCGCCGGCAGGGTGAACGAGCCAGGCATCTGGGGACCGTAGCCGTCTTTGCCGACCGAGTTCGTCACCGAGGCCGCCCCGGCCGTCAGGCCGTGGAAGCTCTGGTCCACCCCGAGGATCCCGAACCGTCCCGTGGCGAGCTTCGCGATCCGCATCGCGATCTCGTTCAATTCGGAGCCGGTGTTGAGGATGATCGCCTTCTCGAGCGGTGCCGGCAGGAGCTCGGCCAGCCGGGCGGCGAGCCGGATCACCTCCTCGGACAGCATCCAGCTGTTGAGATGGAGGACCCGGTCACAGGCGTCCCGGATCGCCTCGACGATGCGGGGATGGTTGTGCCCGATCGTGCTGCAGATCTGGCCGCTCGTGAAGTCGAGGACCCGGCCGCCGTCGCGGTCCCAGACCCAGCTGCCCTGGGCCCGATCGACGAGGAACGGGGCGAACCCCGGCACGTAGCGGATCAGGTGGCGGTCCGCCAGCTCCAGCAGCGGGTCTCGGGTCACGGGATCGTCCTCCGGATCATGCCTCGGCCGGCTTCTCCTGGATGGCCCAGCCGTTGCCGTCGGGGTCGCTGAAGAACACGAACGAGTTCCAGGGGCCACCGTGCCCATCGACCCAGACGCCGTCCTCGATGTGGCGGACCGGGGTGGCATCGAGGCCGCGACCGACCAGCTCCTCGCGGGCGGCGGCGATGTCCGTGACGACGAGCTGGAGACCCTCGACGGAGCCCGGGGCCGCTCCGCTCAGGCCCCGGCCGATCGTGATCGAGCAGGCCGACCCGGGCGGCGTCAGCTGGACGACCCGGAAGTCCTCGCTCATGACCTGGTCGACGTCGACGTGGAACCCGCAGACCTCGCTGTAGAACGCCTTGGCCCGGTCGACGTCGCTGACCGGGACGACCACGACCTCGAGCTTGTACTCCATCGCGTCCCTCCCCTGCTCCGTTCGCGCCCGACCGACGCCCGGGCGGTCTCGTCGCCTCCCGAATGGTAGACGGCAGCCCGGGGTCGTGCGGGGGTCGTCAGCGACCCCGGTCGGCCGCGGGGCCGGTCTCAGCGCCAGTATGTGTCGTGGCGGAGATAGAACGCGGTCCTCTCCTCGTCGGTCATCCTCAGGCCCGCGGCCATCCGTGCGGTCGTCTCGAAGTAGTCCTCGCGGGGGGCGCCGGGAGCGAACAGGATGAGCATCGACGCGGCTTCCCCCGAGACGTTCCGGAAGGCATGGATCCCGCCCTCGGGCACGAACATGAGATCGCCTGGTCGACCGTCGCGCCAGACCGATCCGTCGTACAGCTGGATCGTGCCCGACAGGACGTAGAACGACTCCGAGATCGTCCGGTGGAAGTGCGGCGCCGGCCCGCCCTGGTCCGCGGCCATCTCCCAGCGGTAGAGGCCGAACGCGCCCCCGGTCGACGCGCCGGTCGCGAGGTAATGGACCGTCCCGCCGGACGGGTAGCGAAGCTCGGGCTCGTGCTCGGATGACCGCAGGACGGCGTTCGCCAGGCCGGGCTCGCCGCGGTAGACGGGTTCGGGGTAGGACATCTCAGTCTTCTCCTGGGACCGGCCGCCCGTCCGAGGCGGATCCGGCAGCGGTCGATCTCGACGTCCTCGTCGACCGATGAGAGACCGGGCGTGCAGGACAGCCTCGGTGTCGTCGGGGCCATTGTGCCGTGGCGGACCGAGCATGAGGGGGTCGCGGGACATCGTGCCTCCCTGTCGGTGCCCTGGGTCGACGATGGCGTCCACGGGCCGGGCAGTGCCAGCGCGATCCTGATCGCCCGCCTGTCGGCTACCCGACATGTCCACGGCCGGCCTCGCCCTCGCTGACGGCCGGGTGGCTAGACTCACCGGGTGGACCGCCCCCGCTCGATCGACCAGGCCGGTCTCGACGAGGGGCTGAGCGATCTCGGAGCGGTGGACGTCGACCTGGCCGCCGTCGTCGACCGCCACGGGCCCCCGCCCCTGTGGCGCCGGGAGCCTGGCTTCGAGAGTCTCGTCCGGATCATCCTCGAGCAGCAGGTCTCGCTCGCCTCGGGACGGGCCGCCTATGCCCGGCTCGGGGCCGTGGTCGGGCCGATCGACCCGACCGTCCTGGCCGGGATCGACCCGGGGACCCTCGAGCGAGCCGGCCTCACCCGCCAGAAGAGCCGCTACCTGCGCGAGCTGGGGACGGCGGTCGTGTCCGGGGACCTGGATCTCGAGGGTCTCGCGGCCGTCGACGACCACCTTGCCCGGTCCGCCCTTTGTCGGGTCCCTGGCATCGGGCCGTGGACGGCCGATGTCTACCTGCTCATGGCGCTCGGCCGCCCGGACGTCTGGCCTGCCGCGGACATCGCCCTCGCGACGTCCCTCCGGGCGGTGAAGCGGCTCCCCGCCCGACCGGACCCCCGCGAGATGGAACACCTCGCCGAGCCGTGGCGACCTTGGCGCGCCGTGGCGGCCCGGATCCTCTGGCACGCCTACCTCGAGACGCGTTCCGGCCCCCGGAGCTGACCTCGGGCAGGCTCGAGATCCTGCCCCGTGCCTCGCCGATGCGTCATGCTGCGACGGTGACCGGCCCCGCCGACCCGTTCCTCGATCGCGCCCTGGCGATCCTCGCCGAGTCCCCGCTCGTCGACGGGCACAACGACCTGCCGATCGCCCTGCGCGAGTCGGTCGGCCTCCGAATCTCAGGGGTGGACCTCCGCGACCACGTCGAGGGCCTCCACACGGACATCCCCCGGTTGCGGCGCGGTCGGGTCGGCGGCCAGTTCTGGTCCGTCTGGGTGCCGGCCGAGCTATCCGAGGAACGGGCGCTGCCGATGGCCCTCGAGCAGCTCGATCTCGTCCATCGATTGGTCGCCGCGTATCCCGAGACGCTCGAGCTTGCGACGACGGCCGGCGAGGCGGAGCGGGCGTTCGCGGCCGGGCGCATCGCCTCGCTCATCGGCCTCGAGGGTGGCGCGATGATCGCCGCCTCACTCCCGGTCCTGCGTCGGTTCCACGCCTCGGGCGTGCGCTACATGACCCTCACCCACTGGCGCACCACACGCTGGGCCGACGCCGCCACCGACGCGCCCCGTCATGGCGGCCTCACCCGGTTCGGCATGGAGGTCGTGCGGGAGATGAACCGGCTGGGCATGCTCGTCGATCTCAGTCACGTGGCGCCGAGCACGATGGCCGACGCCCTCGACGTCACCGAGGCACCGGTGATGTTCTCCCACTCCGGGTCGCGAACGGTCAGCGACCATCCCCGCAACGTTCCCGACGACGTCCTCCGGCGGATCCCGGCGAACGGTGGCGTGGTGATGGCGGTCTTCCTGTCGCACTTCGTCAACGACGCGGTCGGCGCCCACCTGGCGCCGGGGATGGCGCTCGAGGACGCCTACCTGCTCGAGCACCCGGACGCCCCCGCGGACGTGCTCCGTGAGCGTCGCCGGTCCTGGCTCACCGAGCACCCCGGCCCGCTGGCCAGCCTCGGCGATGTCGCCGACCACATCGACCATCTGTGCGCCGTCGCCGGTGTCGAGCACGTGGGGATCGGGAGCGATTTCGACGGCGGTGAAGACCTGCCCGTCGGGCTCGAGGACGTCTCGTGCTTCCCGGCCCTGATCGCCGAGCTCCTCCGGCGCGGCTACCGAGACGACGAGGTCCGGGCCGTCGCCGGCGGCAACGTCCTGCGGGTCCTGCGCGACGCGGAGGCGGCCGCCGCGCGCCTCCAGGCGACGAGACCGCCATCGGAGCTCACGATCGAGGAGCTCGACGGCGCCGATCCGCGCTGACGTCGATCGGTCGGCCCCCGACCTATCGGCCCCGAAGAGGCCCTACCGGACGGGTGCGACGATCACGAACCGGGCGTACCAGGCGCGCCAGGCGGGCTGGACGCCGGGGGTATAGGGATCGTCGTACGGGCTGTCCTTCGAGCGGTACCACCGGAACCGGTACTTGTACGCCCCGTAGTGGAAGCTGGCGTCGCTGATCCGGGCGTTCCTGAGCCCGTCCCGCTTGAGCGGGTCGGTCAGGTAGACGGACCTGACCGTGAAGGCATCCGAGGTCGCCGGGTCCTGACCGTAGACCGTGTAGCCGTTGAGGACCTGGGCGTGTCCGCCGGCCCAGCCGAGGATGCCGACGGGTCGCTTGAAGCGGGCCACCGCCTGGACCGCGGCCTTCACGGCCGCCGTGTACGTCCGGAAGGTGAGGACCTCGTACACCCGCGTGTCGGGATCCTGGTAGTCGCCCCAACCGTACTGGTTCAGGGTGTTTCGCCAGCCGTTCGCATCGGACCCGACCCCCGGCTCGAGGGTGTCGTGGCGACGGGTCCAGCGGAACATCGACTTCTGGGCGCTGAACGCGCTGGTCGGGATCCAGCGGAAGCCGTCGGCCCCGGTCCCCGCGGCGGCGATCTGGTTGAGCATGATCAACGAGGCGGTCGCGACGCAGGCCGTCCGGTCGGGGTCCTGGTAGCGGATCGGCCCCCCGTAGAGGTTCTTCGTATACGTCCGGTCCGACGGCCCGATCGTGATGTCCTGGTGAACGGTGTCGTGGCCGCCATGGTTCCAGGCGGCCAGGGTGACGGTGTAGGTTCCCGGGGCGTAGCGGTGGACCGGGTTCTGCTCGGTGGAGGTCGCTCCGTCGCCGAGATCCCATCGCCACTCGGTGGGGTCGTTCGTCGACGTGTCGGTGAAGGTCGCGTCGGAGCCGGCGATGCTCACCGTGAAGCTGGCTACCGGTGGATCGGTCGCGGCGGTCGTGACCGGGGCGCAGACGGCGAGCAGGAGGATGGCGGCGAGCAGGCCGCGCAGGGCGACGGGGAGGGGGCGAGGCGCAGGCATCGTGGACTCCGTGGTGCCGCGGCCGGTCCGGCGGAACGCGACGGGGGCGGACTGCGGTCCCCTCGACCAGACCCTCGCCGGGCCGAAGCGACCGCCCCATCCTACCCCGGGAGGTCCAGGCGTAGGATCCGGGGATGGACGAAGACAGCCCGGACGGATCGCTCGACCCGAAGGAGGCGGCCCGTCTTCGGCGTCGCGACCGCGACGCCGAGGCGGCGACACGCGACCTCCTCCGCCCCGGGATGGGCAAGGTCTTCAAGCAGATCCTCGACGCCCAGGTGACCGCCGCGAAGGCGGCGCCGAAGAAGCGACGGAAGCGCAAGCGCAGGCAGGGATAGGCCCGTCCGCTCCTCCGACGTCGGCCGGGGGGTTGCGGGGGCAGGGTACGCTGGGGACCTGCCGTCGGCTCGTACCGAAACCGATCCGGTGACCCGGAGCCATCGCGCTCCCGCTCCCGGACCGGTCGGAGGCTCCGCATGTTCCCCCACGATCGACCACATCGTCCCGTCGTCGCCGTCGTCCTGCTCGCCGTCGTCCTGACGGTCGTCGGGACCGTCGGCGAGGCCATGGTCGCGCCAGCACCGACCGCGGCGGCCGACCCGGGGATCCAGGCCCGACGGCCTCGGCCGACTGCCCTGTCGCACGAGGTCTACGGCTATCTGCCGTACTGGGACCTCCACGCCGGGACCGCCCGTCGGATCGACTACCGGCTCGTCTCGACGATCGCGATCTTCGCGGTGCCGATCGGCCCGAGCGGCCGCCTCGTCCGTTCGAGCCCCGGCTACCGGGCCTATGTCGGCCGGGCGGCCCGGGCGGTCACCAACGCCGCCCACGGCCAGGGCGTGCGGGTCGTGCCGACGTTCCAGCTGTTCGACGGCCCCGGCGCCCCTCGGACACGTGCCTTCCTCCACAGCCGGGTCGCCCAGGCGCGCTTCATCCGGGAAGCCGTGACCCTCATCCGCCGCCGTGGCGCCGACGGCGCGAACCTCGATCTCGAGCCGATGCCCGGGTCGCTCGTTCCGGCCTATGCCGCCTTCGTGGCGACCTTCCGGACGGCGGTCCATCGCGCCACCCGGGGCGGTCGGCTCGTCGTCGCGACGTACGCATCGACATCCGCCGGCACCATCCGTCGACTGGGTCGGGCGGCCGACCAGCTGTTCGTCATGGCCTACGACTACCACCGCCCCGGCTCGACGGTCCCCGGCAGCGTCGCACCGATCCGCGGGGGCCAGGCCAACGTCGCCCGCGACATCGCCCGGTATGTGGCGGTGCTGGGTCCGAACCGGATCATCCTCGGACTGCCCTACTACGGCTACTCGTGGCCGGTCGTGCGCACGGGAGCGCGTGTCCGCGTCCGGACCGACGTCGCCCGACGTGGCGGCGTGCGCGGCGTGACCTACGCCGCGGCCCTCCGCTTCCTCGCCGCGCACCCAACCACCCGGGTCCATCGCGATGGGGCCGGCGGCCTCTGGTTCCGCTGGTACGACGCGGCGCATCGGACCGTCCGCCAGGTGAATTTCGAGGACCCGGCCGCCGTCCGGGCGAAGGCCGACCTGGCGATCGGCCAGGGGCTCGCGGGCGTCGGGATCTGGACCCTCGGCGCCGACCGGGGCTTCGGAGGGATGGCCGCCGCGCTGCGGGCCAAGTTCGTCCGACCGACCCACCGCCTGGCGATCCATCCGGTCCGGACCATCGCCCGACGCGCCGGCGCCGGTGTCCGGGTCGACGCGATGATCCGCCTGACGAACCGTGGCTCCGTCCCCGAGCGGGGGTTCCTCACCTGGCGGATCGTCTCGCCGTCGGGCCGGCGTGTCGGCATCGGGCGACGACTGGTGGTCGTCCCCGCCGGACGAGCGGTCACGGTCAGGCTGGCGACCGGTATCGGCCGGGCGGCGGACCGGCGTGCGGGGGTCTATCGTCTGGCGACCGTCTTCTCAGGGGCCCGGGTCTGGTCGGGTCCGGTGAGCCGCTTTCGCCAGCCGTACTGAGATCGTCGGCGACCTGGGCCCTGAGCGTTCAGAACGCGATGAAGGTGCCGTCCCTCGAGCGTTCGATGGGCACTGCCCGGAGGACGGCCCGCGGATCGATCGGGCCGTAGACGTGGGGATAGATCCGGCCGGGATCGTCGAACCGCCACGGTGACCCGGTGGCATCGAGGTCGACGGTCAGGACCAGGAACGGTCGCGCGTCGGCGCCGTAGTGGCGGTTCGCGGTGGCGATCATCGCCCCCTCGCCGTCCGTGCAATGGATGAAGCCCTCGGACTCGAGGCTCGGCGCCGTGTAGGGCATCGCCGGATCGCGTTCGGCCCAGGTCTCCGCCGGGAGGAGGTGATAGGTCGGTCGCACCGGCGCGCGGCGGTCAGGCCGGGTCGAGCCGGCCGACCGCGGCCCAGCGCCGGTCGAGACGAAGATGCAGGACGGTCGTCCCCTCCCCTTCGAGCGCCGTCCGCAGGGCCGGCTCGAAGGCGTCGTCGTCGTCGACCCGGACCCCCCGGGCGCCCATCGCCTCCGCGACCGCAGCGAAATCGACCGGGCCGAGCTCGGTCGCCACGCCGACACCGACACCGCGCCCATCCTGGTGGACCCGGATCGTCCCGTAGCGCCGGTTGTCGAAGACGATCGCCACGAGCCGCGCCCCCTCCCGCACGGCGGTCTCGAGCTCGCTCATCGTCATCGCGAAGCCGCCGTCGCCAGCGAGGGCGATCACCGGCCGACCGGGATGCTCCAGCGAGGCGGCGATGGCCGCCGGCAATCCGTAGCCCATCGCCCCGGACGTCGGACCGAGGAACGTGCCCGGGCGACGGAAGCGGTAGCCCCGAGCGGCCCAGCCGGCGAAGTTGCCGGCGTCCGTCGTGACGATGGTCTGGGGCGGCAGGACGGCATTCAGGACGGCGATCACCCGCCCCGGATGGACCCCCGGCCCCTCCCAGCCGATGCCGTCGACCTGGGTGGCCGCCTCGAAGGCAGTCCGATCGGTGACGTTCGCATCCCGCCGGGCGTCGAACGGCTCCGCTGCCAGGACACCCGAGGAGACCCGGCGGCGGGCCACGCGCAGGAATGTCCGGGCGTCCGCCACCACGCCGAGCGTCGGCGCGGCAAGACCGGCATGAGCGGCTCGCGGCTCGAGGTCGACGTGGGCCCATGGGATGGCCGCTGCCGGGACCGCGTACTCATCCGAGGCGATCTCGTTCAGCCGACAGCCCAGGACGAGGATGGCGTCGGCGGTCGCCAACCGCTCGCGAACGACGGCCGGAGAGCCGTAGCCGGTCATCCCCAGGTAGAGTCGGTGGTCGTTCGGGAAGACATCGCCCCGTCGCCACGACGCGATGACCGGGACCTCGAGCAGCTCGGCGAGACGGACGAGATCCGCCGTACCCCGCGACCGGAGGACGCCGGCGCCCGCCAGGATGACGGGTCGCCGGGCACGGGTCAGGAGCTGGAGGACCGTCCGGACGTCCTCGGGCTCCGGCTCGACCCTGGTGGGCCGGAAGGGCGCTGGCTCGATCGAGGCGCCGGGCACGAGCTCGTCGAGCACGTCCTCCGGGATCGTGAGGACGACGGGACCGGGGCGGCCCGCGAGGGCGTGACGGACGGCCTCGGCGGTCAGCGCCTCTACCTTCGAGGCCGCATCGATCTCGGTGGCCCACTTGGCCAGCCGGCCGATCGAGCCGACGATGTCCGCCTCCTGGAACGCCTCCCGACCCCGGACGGCGCGCGGCACGCCTCCGACGATCGCGAACATCGGGCTGGAGTCGGCACGGGCGGTGTGCACGCCGATCGCGAGGTTGGCGCCGCCGACGGCCCGGGTCCCGAGGACGATCGCGGGACGACCGGTCAGCTGGCCGTGGGCCTCGGCCATGAACGCGGCTCCGCCCTCGTGACGGGCCGCCACTACGCGGATCCCGGCCTCGGGAAGCGCGTCGAGCAGGCCGAGGAAGCTCTCGCCTGGCACGGTGAAGGCGATCGTCGCGCCGGCGGCATGAAGCGCCTCGGCGATCGACCGCCCGACGGTTCGCGGTTCGGCCGGCGGCTCGGGTTCGGCCGGCGGCTGTGATTGTCGTCGGCCGGCGGCTCGGGTTCGGCCGGCGGCTGTGATTCGTCGTCGGCCGGCGGCTCGGGTTCGGCCGGCGGCTGTGGTTCGTCGTCGGCCGATCCGACGGTCTCGCCTGACGTCGCGATGACGGGCTCCCGAACCGACACCGGCTCGGCGGACGGTGGCGCGGCGGGGGGTGCCTCGGCGGGCCCGGCAGCGACGACCGTCTCCGGGGCGTCCTCGGTCCCGTCGACCACCTCCGGTCCCGGGGTCGAGGCCGGTTCGGACCCGACCTCCGACGCCGAGTCGGGCACCCGGCCGGCGTCGGGCCCTGAGGTAGCCTCGGCCCGGTCGGAGGCCGGCTCATCGGACGCGTCGATCGACGGTCCCTCGTCGATCGGCACGGGGCCCCCGTTAACGGTAGTTCTCGTACTGGAGCGGGACGGGCTCGTCGAGCTCCCGCAATCGGACGATGACCCGCTGGAGGTCGTCCTTGCTCTTCGCCGAGACCCGGACCGCGTCGCCCTGGATCTGCGGCTTGCACTTGGGGAACTCATCACGGATGAGCTTCGAGATCCGCTTCGCGACGTCCTCCGGGAGGCCGCGGCGCAGATCGACGTGCTGGCGGACCTTGTTCCCGCCGGCCGGCTCCACCTTGCCCCAGTCGAAGATCTTCAACGACAGGTTCCGCCGGACGGCCTTCGACTCGATGAGGTCCTTGACGACGGCCGCGTGGAACTCGTCGTCGGTCGTGATGACGAGTTCGCCCTTGCCGTGCTCGATGTCGATGTGGGCGCTCTTCAGATCGTAGCGCTGGGTCGCCTCGCGTCGAACCTGGTCGAGCGCGTTGCGAAGCTCCTGCTCATCGAAGTCGCTTACCACGTCGAACGAGACGTCGCCGGCCATCGAGCCTCCTGTCCGTGCGCACCTGCGGGGCCCTTCATGGTACCAGCGGCGCCCGGAAGGCTGTCCCGGCATCGGCCCGCTCCCGGAGCCGCTCGGCGAGACGCTCGGCGATCAGATGGCTCCGCCCACCGCCCATGACGAGGATCACGTCGCCCGGCCGAACCGCATCGGCCAGGACCTCGACGGTAGCCTCCGCCGACCCCGAGGCCGAGGCCACCGTGCCGTGACGAGCGACGGCCGTGGCGAGGTCGGCGGCCGACACGATCGTCGTGTCGGGATCGCGGCCCGCGAAGATGTCGGCGATGAGGACCCGATCGGCCCGGGCCAAGGCCGCGGCGAAGGGCTCGAGCATCGCCGCCGTCCGATGGAACGTCAACGGCTCGTAGACCGCCCAGGTCCGTCGTCCCCGGTAGCGCTGCGTCACGGCCTCGAGCGTCGCGGCGATCGCCGTGGGGTGGTGCCCGTAGTCGTCGAGGACGACGATCCCGCCGATGTCGCCCTTCAGCTCGAATCGCCGGCCCACTCCCTCGAACGTCGCCAGGCCGTCGAGGACCGCGACCGGGTCGGCGCCATAGGCGAGCGCCGCCCCCGCGGCGGCGAGCCCGTCGTCCGCGTTGTGGCGTCCGGCGAGGCGGAGCGCCACGGAGTCGTTCGGCGTGCCGGCGGGCAGTCCATGGACGGTGAGCCTGGAGACGCCGTCCGGGTCGGCGGTGAAGCGCCCCACGAGCGCGGTCGGCCCACCGACCGCGGTGCGGTATCGACCGGCCAGGTCGGCCAGCCGAGCATCAGCCTGCCGCGCATCCCCCTCGACGACCGCCGTCAGGACGAGCCGACCGGGCCAGTCCGCGAGGCGGGGCAGGAGTTCGCACACCCCTGCGTCGGCGGCATTCGCGACGAGCGTCGGCGGGGCGGCTCCGCGATCGTCCGGATCGGCGCCGTGGAACCGCCGGATCCAGGCCTCGAACGTCGCCACGACGTCCGCCCGGTCCCGGAACACATCGGGGTGATCCCAGTCCGCGTTGAGCAGGAGCCCGAGGACCGGTCGATACGGATCGAAGTTGCCCGCGTACTCGTCGGCCTCGACGACGGTCGGTCTCCCCTGCCCCAGCCGGACGACCGATGGGCCGGCCCCGGTCAGGGCCGCTGGCAGCAGGGCACCCACGAACGCAGACGGATCGAGCCCGGCCCGGACAAGGAGATGGACCAGCCACCCCGTCGTCGTCGACTTGCCGTGGGTCCCGGCGACCGCGAGGAGATCGCCGCCCCGGGTGGCGATGGCGTCGGCGATGAGCTGCTGGCAGCTGCCGGCCAGGATCCCGGCTTCGCGGGCGGCGCGAAGCTCGGGATGATCCGGGTCGACCGCGGTCAACGCCTTCGAGACCGCGATCCGATCGACCCGGGGCCGACCGGCCGCGTCGACGACATGACCCGGGTCGTGACGCCAGGCGAGGGCGATCCCAGCGTCGTCGACAGCCATGCTGTAGCCCGTCGGCTCGCCCGAGTCGCAGCCGGAGACCTCCGCCCCGGCGGCCAGGGCGAGGAGCAGAGCTGCCGAGGCAGCCGAGCCGGCCGCCCCGAGGACGTGGATCCGGGCACCCGGGGGGATGACCCGGGCCGGGCGCGCAGGCTCGAGCCCGCGCGAGATGTCGTCGGCCGACCGGGTCACGGGTGGCCGGACTCGGCGGCCACCAGGAGCAGCTCGAGGGCGGCGCGAACACCGGCAGCCCGGTTCTCCACCCGATCGCCCGGTCCGACGATCCGGCGCGCCTCGACCCCGCCGGGCCCTGCCACCGCGACGTAGGTCAGCCCGACCGGCTTGGCCGGCGTGCCCCCGCCCGGACCGGCGATCCCGGTCACCGCCACGGCCAGCGTCGAGCCGAATCGGGCTCGCGCCCCGACGGCCATCGCCCGGGCCACGTGCGGGCTCACCGCGCCGTGATCGGCGATCAGCCCGGGCGGGACGTCCAGCTCGGCCGCCTTGATCCGGTCCGCGTAGGCGACGACGCCGCCGAGGACGTACCCGCTCGACCCCGGGATCCCGGTGAGCGTGCCGACGACCAGGCCACCCGTGCACGACTCCGCTGTGGCCACGGTCAGGCCCCGCTCCAGGCAGACCGCCTGCAGACGCTCGGCGAGGGCGAGCAGGTCGTCCGCGGAGGCGTCGGGCATCGGATCAGCGATGGTTCGTCTGACGCGGCTTGTCCGGCGGCGCGAACAGCCACGTCTCGGGGGCCCCGGGCTTGCCCAACCGTCCGAGCTTCGTCCCGTTGAGGGTGAAGTAGGTCACCCCGGAGGACCCGGTGAAGACCTCGACCGAATCCTGGCCGGTGAAGCTCAGTGTCTTGCCGTCCTTGAACAGCTTCCCGAACCCGACGCTCGGGTCGAGCTGGCCGTCCACCCAGACCTTCATCCAGGCCGGTCCGCCCTTGACCGCGACGACGAGGTTGACGCCCTGGTACTTGACCGTGACCGCCCGGGTGATCGAGGTCGTCTTGCCCTCGGCGCTCGCCGCCGTGACAGTCAGCGTCCAGCGTCCACCGGTCAGCTCGACCGGAGCGCTGAATGTCCCGTCCGCACCCACGTCGACGGTCTGGGGAGCGGGTGGGACCGGCGTGGCGACGGGCTTCGTCCCGGTCGCCGGCGTCGTCGTGTCGATGGCGGCGGTGACCGTCACCTTGGTCGCGTTCGTGGTGGTCCCCTGGACCGGGATCGCCCCGTTCTCGAACGTCGCTCCGTCGGCCGGCTGGTCCACGGTGAGCGTCGGCGCCGCGACCGTCGAGAAGGGCACCGTGATCACGACCGCGATCGGGTTCTCCACCGTCTTGCCGGTATCGGGGTCGGTCGCGCTGACGCTGAACTCGTTGCGACCCTTGCGCAGGTCCACCTCCGACGACCACGTGCCATCGCGCGCGGCCGTGATCCGGATCGGCTGGTCGCGACCGGCCACCATCACCGAGACGAGCGCGCCCGGCAGCGAGGTGCCGCGCAGGGTGTACGTCGAGGCGGCCTCGTCGACGGTGGAGACGAGCGTCGCCGGATCGGTCACGGCGATCTCGGGCGGGCGCGAGAAGCGCAGGAGCTGGAAGCCAAGATAGCCCACGAAGAGCAGGACGCCGACGGTCAGGACGACCGCGACGAGGAGCCCGAAGGAGAAGGTGAAGCCGCGTCGTGGCGCCGTCAGCGGCTTCGGCGCGACGATGCCGGTCTCGGTCCCGGTCGGCGCATCGCCGCGCTCGCGACGCCACTGGAGGAGGACCTCGTCCGGGTCGAGACCCAGGTAGAGCGCGTAGTTCCGGAGGAATCCCTTCGTGTAGACCGCTCCCGGAAGCTCGCGGTAGTCGCCCCGCTCGAGGGCGGCGAGGTACCGGGCGCGGATCTTCGTGTCGCGCTCCGCCCGGTAGAGATCGACGCCCTTCCGCTCGCGTGCCTCGAGAAGCCGCTCCGGCAGGCTGGCCGTCGGCTCGGGAGCAGGCTGGGCGGGTTCGCGGCGTCGGCCACGGGTCGGCCCCGGCCGGCGACGAGCTTCATCTCGGGTGGTCATGGGGCCTGTCCTGGTCGTGTGCGATCAGACGGCGTGCCCGTCCGTCTGCGCGAAGGATACCCTCTCACGTCGATGGCCTCAGCCGTGAGCGTCCCGAACCGAGGACGCACGGCGCATCGCGGCGACCCCGGCACCTCGTGCCCGCTGGTCAGTCGCCCGGGTCGTCGATGTCGTCGTGGCTGCGCAGCCAGTTGTCCGGGCCGTAGACGATCCGGGGTGTCGCCGGGTTGCGCGGATCCTGCGGCCCGATGATCCCGTAACGCTCCAGCTCGTCCATCAGCCTGCTCGCCCGCGAGAAGCCGACCTTGAGCTTCGTCTGGAGGTTGGACGTGCTCGCCCGACCCGTCCGGGTGACGAGCTCGGCGGCCTGGACCACCATGTCGTCCTCGGCCATCGCCGCCAGCCAGGCGAACTGGCCGCCGTTGCCGCCATCCTCGCCGTCGATGAAGGCGAACACCGACTCGTCGTAGAAGGAGCGGCTGCCGGTCTGGGCCCGCCAGTGCGCGGTGACCTTGCCGACCTCGTCGTCGGACACGAAGACCCCCTGGAGACGGACCGGCCGGGGCAGGTCGACCGGCTGGTAGAGCATGTCGCCCCGACCGATGAGATCCTCGGCGCCCGGTTGATCGAGCACGGTCCGGCTGTCGACGTTGGAGGACATCGCGAAGGCGATCCGGCTGGGCACGTTGGCCTTGATCAACCCGGTCACCACGTTGACGCTCGGGCGTTGGGTCGCAAGGACGAGGTGGATCCCCACCGCCCGGGCCTTCTGGGCGATCTTGACCACCGGGTCCTCGACCTTCCGGCCCTCGCGCATGATCAGGTCGGCCAGCTCATCGATGATCAGCACGAGGTAGGGCAGGCGCTCGGCCTCCGGCAGGTCGGGCAGAGCGTTGTAGCCGGTGATGTTCCGGACGGTCCGCGAGGCCAGGAGCTTGTAGCGCTCCTCCATCTGGTGGACCGCCCAGTTGAGGGCGGCCTTCGCCTCGTGGGGTTCGACGATGACGTGCTGGAGCAGGTGAGGCAGCTTGTCGTAGGGCGCCAGCTCGACCCGCTTGAGGTCGATGAGGATGAGCCGGACCTCCCACGGGCGAGCGTGCATCAGGAGGCTGGTGATGAGGGCGTTGACGCAGACGCTCTTGCCCGACCCGGTCGCCCCGGCCACCAGGAGGTGGGGCATCTTGGCCAGGTCCACCGCGTAACCCTTGCCCGAGACGTCACGACCGAGGGCGAAGGTCAGCCGGCTCGTCGCCGAGAGCATGTCCGAGTCGTCGATGAGCGAGCGGAAGCCGACGGTCTCGCTGCGCACATTCGGGATCTCGATGCCGACCACGGCCTTGCCCGGGATGGGCGCCTCGATCCGGATCGAACGCGCGGCCAGGGCCATCGCCAGGTCGTCGGCCAGACCTTCGATCCGCGACAGCTTGACGGTGGCGTCGGGCTTGACCTCGTACTGGGTGACCACCGGGCCCGAGTTCACCGCGCTCACCGTCGCCTCGATCCCGAAGCTGCGGAGCTTGAGCTCGATGATCCCGATGTTCTTCGCGTGGTCGACGCCCTTGCCGGCCGTGACTTCGGGTCGGTCGTCGAGGAGGTCGACGGTCGGCAACGACCATGGGATCGCATGGAGCGCCTCGGTCTGGTCGGTCGAGTCGTCATCCAGGAGGTCCGAGCCGACCGGGCGTGCCCGGGGCGGTTCCTCGGTGGCGACGGCCGACGGTGCGGTCGCCGCTCCCGCACGGGTCGGGATCGCTTCGCCCCTCGGCAGGCCGGCCCAGACGGTGCCGCTCATCGGGACCGCGCTCGGGGTCGGCGTCGGCAGCTCGGTCTGGACCGCCTCGGCGCCGGTCCGTCCGTTGGATCGTGCCGGAGTCGGCTCCGGGCGGGCGTCCGCGGTCCGGCTGTTGGTCGACGCCTCGGCCGGTTCGCTCCGGGTCGGCACGATCGTCCGGCCGAGACGCAGCCCATGGTCCAACAGCCACTGGACGGGGCGGTTGAACGCGAAGAGGAGCGACCCGACGCAGACGATGAGGAGGATCGCCGCACTCCCCGGGCCGGTCACCAGCCGGGGCATGACGTCCGACAGCGCCTTGCCGATCCGGCCGGCCTTCGACGGATCGACCAGTCCGACGAGGCCCACGAAGGCGACGAACGAGAGGAGGATCGCCAGGGTCCCCGCCACCCACCGACCGTCGGCGACCCGCCGCGGGATGTACAACCCGATCCCGATGAGGACCACCGGCAGGAGCCGCCGGCTCGCCCCGAACCAGGGGACGACCGCGTTGCGCCACCAGTCGGTCAGCCGGCCCTCGCCGGGCAGGAGCAGGGCGATGAGGGTGATCACGCCGAGGATGAGGAACGCGATCCCGGTGATCGTCCGGACGACCTCCGGGTCGATGCGGGGCGCGCTGATCGACGGGCCGCTCGACGACCGGCGACGGCTCGAGCCGCTCCCCCGCCCCGTGGCCCGCCTGGGGCTCGTCGTGCGCCGACGAGTGGCCACGAGGCTAGACCTCCACCACGACCGGGAAGACCATCGGCCGGCGCTTCGTCTGCTCGTAGAGGTAGCGGGACACACCGTCCTTGATCTGGCTCTTCAGGAGGGCGATCTCGCTGATGTGCTCGCCGGGGTTCTCCACCGACTTGACGATCCGCTCGATCGCCCCGTCCATGATCGGGTCGCGCTCGTTGGCGTGGACGAAGCCGCGGGTGATGATCTCCGGGCGGCCGATGATCGATCCGGTCTGCTTGTCGACGGTCAGGACGATCATCAGCATCCCGTCGTTGGCCAGGGCCTTCCGGTCGCGCAGGACGACGTCGCCGACCTCGCCGACCGACAGCCCGTCGACGTAGACGTAGCCGGCCGTGACCGGCGCGCCTCGTCGGGCGGAGCCGTCCTCGGAGATCTCGATCGGCATCCCGTTCTCGATGATGAACACGTTCTCCGGGGCGACCCCGGTCTCGATCGCGAGCCGGCCGTGCTGGACCTGCATCCGGAACTCGCCGTGCATCGGGATGAAGTGCTTCGGCTTCGTCAGCCCGAGCATGAGCTTGAGCTCTTCCTGGCTGGCGTGACCCGAGACGTGGGCCCGCTTGATCGTGTGGTAGAAGACGTTCGCCCCGGCCTTGAACAGGTTGTCGATCGTTCGGCTGACGTACTCCTCGTTGCCCGGGATCGGGCTGGCACTGACGATCACCGTGTCGCCCGGCTGGATCTCCACGAAGCGGTGGTCCCGGTTGGCCATCCGGGCCAGACCGGCCATCGGCTCGCCCTGGGCGCCGGTGGTGCAGATGACGAGCTTGCCGTCGGGGACGTCCTTGATCTTGTCCTTCGCCACGATCTGGGATGGCGGGTACTTGAGATAGCCGAGGTCGCTCGCGATCCGGAAGTTCTGCTCCATCGAGCGGCCGATGACGGTGACCTTTCGGTCGAAGGTGGCCGCCGCATCGAGGACCTGCTGGACCCGGGCGATGTTGCTGGCGAAGGTGGCCACGATGACCCGGCCGTCGAGTGGCTCCATGATCTCGCGGAACGCCTCGCCGACGGTCCGCTCGGACGGCGTGTAGCCGGGGTTCTCGGCCCGGGTGGAGTCGGACAGGAGGCAGATCACGCCCTCCTCGCCGAGCTTGGCGAGGATGTGGAAGTCGGACAGACGCCCGTCCACCGGGGTGTGGTCGAACTTGAAGTCGCCGGTGTGGACCACCGTCCCGACCGGTGTCCGGAGGGCGATGCCCATCGCGTCCGGGATCGAATGGCCGATCCGGAACGGGACGACGCCGAACGGACCGATCTGGACCTCGTCTCCGGGTTCGAGGCCGATCAGCGGGTTGTTGTGGAGCTTGTGCTCCTTGACCTTGTTGCCGAGGAGGCCGCGGGCCAGGGTCGAGGCGTAGACCGGCACGCCCGGGAACTCGGGCAGGACGTACGGCAGGCCGCCGACATGGTCCTCGTGGGCGTGGGTGATGAGGAACGCCCGGACCTTTTCCCGGCGTTCTGTCAGGTAGGTGATGTCGGGGATGACGAGGTCGATCCCGAACATCTCCTCGTCGGGGAACATCAGCCCACAGTCGATGACGACGATGTCGTCTCCGTACTCGAAGACGTACATGTTCTTGCCGATCTCGCCGACCCCGCCGAGGGGGATGATCCGGAGCGGCTGGTTCGTGGAGGTCATGGGGTCCTTCGTTCGAGGCATCAGAACAGGGTCAGCTGGTCGGCGTCGGGCGCCTCCGCGGGGTGCGGGACGGTGGCCGCCGGGGAGGGGGCGGAAACGGGCGCGGTGTCGGCGCCCGTTTCGGGCTCGCCGCGGCGGTGGCGGGCCGCGACGAGGGTCGCCGGCAGGCCGGCGATGTCGGTCTCCAGGGTCGCCCGGTTCGACCCGTCGTAGAGGGCGAAGGCGGGGTGGTACATCGCGAACACGAGGGCGTCGCGGGCGCCCGTGGCGGGGTCGGCCGGGCGCGACGTTCCGTGGACACGACTGATCCGCTCGCCCGGCATGAACGCGCCGAGCGAGTGCTTGCCGACGGTCACCAGGACCGCCGGGTCGAGGACCTCGAGCTGCCGCCGGAGGAACGGGGCGCAGGCGGCGATCTCGTCCGGCTGGGGATCCCGGTTGCCGGGTGGCCAGCACTTCACGACGTTGGTGATGAAGACGTCCTCGCGCCGCCAGCCGAGCGAGCCGATCAGCTCGCCGAGGAGCCTCCCCGAGGCCCCGACGAACGGTCGGCCGACCCGGTTCTCGTCGCGGCCCGGTCCCTCACCGACGAACACGACCTCGGTCTCCGGGTCACCCTCGCCGGGCACGGCTCGATCACGCTGCTCGTGCAATCGGCAGCGGGTGCAGGTGCGGATCTCGTCGGCGATCGACTCGAGCGCCGCGGCGCGCTCGCCATCGGTCACCGCGCGCTCCCGACGGCGGCCCGGCCGGTGGCGGGCCGGATCCAGTCCCGATCGGCGAGGATCTCGGCGATCTCGACGGCATTGAGCGCGGCGCCCTTGCGCAGGTTGTCGCTGACGACCCACAGGGCGAGGCCACGGCCATCGGGCACCGACGGGTCCTGGCGGATCCGACCGACGAACACCTCGTCGCGTCCGGCGGCCTCGGTCGCGAGCGGGTAGCGATGGCCCGCCGGATCGTCCTGGACGACGACCCCGGGGACGGCCGCGAAGAGGGTCCGGGCCCGCTCCGGGGTGATGGGCTCGGTGGTCTCGACGTGGACGGCTTCCGAGTGACTCACGAAGACGGGCACCCGGACGGCCGTGCAGGAGATCCGCAGCTGCGGCAGGTGGAGGATCTTGCGGCTCTCGCTGACGACCTTCCACTCCTCGCGGCTGTACCCGTTGTCGAGGAAGACGTCGATCTCGGGAAGGGCGTTGAAGGCGATCGGATGGGGATAGACCGTGGCCGTCTTCGGCTCGCCAGCGGCATGCGCCCGGATCTGGCCCTCGAGCTCGGCGATCGCGTCGGCGCCGGTCCCCGAGACGCTCTGGTACGTGTCGACGACGACCCGCTCCAGCCCGACGGCGTCGCGCAGGGCCATGAGCACCGGGACGAGCTGCATCGTGGAGCAGTTCGGGTTCGCGACGATCCCCTCGTGGAACCCGGCGTCGTCCGGGTTGACCTGGCTGACGACGAGCGGGACGCCGGGGGTCATCCGCCAGGCGTTCGAGTTGTCGATGACGGTCGCGCCGTGAGCCACCGCCGCGGGGGCGAGATCCTCGGAGACCGTGCCGCCGGCCGAGAAGAGGGCGATGTCGACGCCGTCGAAGGCCTCCGGGACGGCCTCCACGACCTCGTGGGTGGTCCCGCCGATCGAGACGGTGGCACCGGCCGAGCGGCCCGAGGCCATCAGCCGCAGCTCGCCGATCGGGAAGTCGCGCTCGCGCAGGACCTGGATCATCGTCCGACCGACGACGCCGGTGGCGCCGACGACCGCGACGGTGAGCGGCGTTCGGGTCATCCCGGGCACGGCTCCACTGCGGTTCTCATCGGTTCCGGGCACGGCGGGAGTATAGCAGCGCACCACCGGTCTCCCGGTGGTGCGCAGTGCCTGCGAGCGTGGGACCGGGCGTGAAGCCCGGGCTGGGTCAGACCGGTTCCTTCGCCAGGTGCCGCTGCATCGCGGCCTTGCGCGAGAGGTTGATCCGGCCCTGACGGTCGACCTCGGTGACGACGACCATGACCTCATCGCCGACGGACACGACGTCCTCGACGGTCGGCACGTGGTAGTCGGCGAGCTCGCCGATCCGGACGAGGCCTTCCTTGCCCGGGAGGATCTCGACGAAGCAGCCGAAGCCCATGATCCGGGTGACCTTGCCCAGGTACAGGGCGCCGATCTCGACGTCGCGGGTGAGCGACTCGATCCAGGCGATCGCCTTGCGGCTGTTCTCGCCGGACACGGCTGCGATCTCGACGCTGCCGTCGTCCTCGACGTTGATCTCGGTGCTGGTCTCTTCCTGGATCTTGCGGATCATCGATCCACCCTTGCCGATGATCTCGCGGATCTTCTCGGGGTTGATCTTGATCGTGACGATGCGCGGCGCGAAGTCGCTCATCCCCTGGCGGGCCTCGGGCATGACCTCGGCCATCCGGTCGAGGATCTCGAGACGCGCCGCGAGGGCCTGCTTGAGGCCGCCCCGGATGATCGCCTCGTTGATGCCCTGGACCTTGATGTCCATCTGCAGGGCGGTGATGCCGTCCCGCGTGCCGGTCACCTTGAAGTCCATGTCACCGACCGAGTCCTCCTTGCCGAGGATGTCGGTCAGGACGACGAACCGGCCGTCCGGCTCGCTGATCAGGCCCATCGCCGCGCCGGCGACCGGAGCCGTGATCGGCACGCCCGCGTCCATCAGGGCGAGGGTCGAGCCGCAGGTCGAGGCCATCGAGGTGGACCCGTTCGAGGACATGCACTCGGACACGAGCCGGATCACGTACGGGAACTCGTCCTGCTTGGGCAGGACGGGGATGAGCGCCCGCTCGGCGAGGTTGCCGTGTCCGATGTCGCGACGGCTGGGCCCACGCATCGGCTTGTTCTCGCCCGTCGAATAGGGCGGGAAGTTGTAGTGGTGGAGGTAGCGCTTCTCAGTCTTCGGGCTGATCGTGTCGATCCGCTGGACATCGGACGAGGCGCCGAGCGTGGCGATCGTCAGGACCTGGGTCTCGCCGCGGGTGAACAGGCCGGAGCCGTGAGCTCGCGGCAGGATCCCGACCTCGACCGAGATCTGGCGGAGGTCGGTCAGGCCTCGACCGTCCATCCGGATCCCCTCGTCGAGGGCCAGCTCGCGGCAGGTCTTCTTGTAGACGAGGTTGAACAGGCCCTTGCTGACCCGCGCCTCGCGGCGAGCGGCCTCGAGCAGCGCCTTCGCGTCGCCACCGGTCCGGTTGGCGCGGACCGAGGTCGCGATCCCCTCGCGGAGGGCCGAGACCCGGGCCGGCAGGTCGTTGGCGAACCAGATGAGGAGGTTCGCGGTGGCCTCGGCGTCGGGCGCGGCCCGGTGGGCCTGCGAGAGCTCGATCCCGAAGAAGCTCGACAGGGTCGGGAGCTTGTAGTTCTCGAGGTCCGGGTAACCCTCGCGGGCGATCACCAGGGTGTCGAGATAGCGGCCCTGCTCGATGTGCGTCCCGTCGCCGAGGGCGGCCTCGAGGAAGCCGAGGTCGAACCCGACCGAGTGGCCGACGATGACCGACTCGCCGATGAAGGCGAAGGCCTGCTTGGCGGCGTCGGCCGGCTTCGGGGCCTTCTTGACGTCGGCGTCGGTGATCCCGTGCATCTGATGACCGAGGATCGGTCGGCCGGGGTTCACCAGGGTCGACCAGCGGTCGACGATCTTGCCGCCCTTGACCTTGACCGCGGCGATCTCGACGAGGTCGGCCATCTTCGGGTCCGTCCCGGTCGTCTCGACGTCGACGACGACGAACTCGCCCCCGGCGGCGGCCGCCTTGGTGAAGTCGATGACCGAGCCCACGCCGGCCTCGAGGAACGGGGTGATCTTGGCCTTGCCGACGGCCGCCCGAAGCTCTTCCTGGATGGTGATGAGCGGCTGGAGGGCGCGATGGCCGAACAGGATCGCCTCGGCCATGACGTCCTCGGGCAGGAGCTTCGCGCCCGCCTCGACCATCATGATCGCGTCGCGAGTGCCGGAGACGACGAGGTCGAGCTCCGATTCCGCGAGCTCGCTGAAGGTCGGGTTGACGACGAACTCGCCGCCGATCCGACCGACACGGACCGCGCCGACCGGGCCGGCGAACGGGATCTCGCTGATCGTCAGCGCGGCCGAGGCGGCCACGGTGCCGAGCATGTCCGGCTCGTTCTCCTGGTCGGTGGAGAGGACCGTGATGACGAGCTGGATGTCGTCCTTGTAGCCCTCGGGGAAGAGAGGACGGATCGGGCGGTCGGTCAGGCGGGCCGCCAGGGTCGCGGCCTCGGACGCGCGGGCCTCGCGCTTGATGAAGCCGCCCGGGATCTTGCCCGCGGCATACATCCGCTCCTCGAACTCGACCGTCAGCGGAAAGAAGTCGAGGCCCGGGCGGGGGTCCGACCGGTTGGCGGTCCCGAGGACCACCGTGTCGCCGTAGCGGACGGTGACGGCGCCGCCGGCGAGGCGTGCGAGCTTGCCGGTCTCGATGGTCAGCGTTCGGCCACCGAATTGAGTCTCGAAGATCTGAGACACGGGGTTCTGTTCCTCCTTGTCGTGCAGGAGGAGAGACCTTGCGGGCGCGTGGCCCGCCGGGTCGGCGTCTGGACGCGAGAGGACCCCGGGCGGTGCCCAGGGTCCGGGGCGGCGATCGCCTAGCGGCGGAGTCCCAGCCGTCCGATGACGGCGCGGTAGCGCGCGTTGTCCTTCTTGATCAGGTAGGCAAGAAGGCGGCGGCGCTGGCCGACGAGCTTGAGGAGGCCGCGGCGCGAGTGGTTGTCCTTGGGGAAGCTCTTGAGGTGGTCCGTGAGCTCCTTGATCCGCTCCGTCAGGAGCGCGACCTGGACCTCCGGCGAGCCGGTGTCACCTTCGACGGTGGCATACGCGGCGATGACCTGCTGCTTCTGTTCCCGCGCGAGCGGCACTCGGTCCTCCGAACACGAAACTTGCTTGACTTGTCCTTCTATGTCCGGCGCAGGATAGCAGGCTTCGCCGAGCCCGGCAAACGTGGGCGGTAGCTCGGCCACTCCATCGCGGGGACGTGGGCCGCATCGGGCGGGGCGCGTCCCGATCGGGAGGGGCGCGGCCACATCGGGAGGGGCGCGGCCACATCGGGAGGGGCGCGGCCCGGGTCGGGAGGGGCGCGGCCGCCGGCGACCGACGACGCGCCGTCCCCGGATGACGCGCAGCCCTCAGGGCGATCGACCCGGTCGATCGATTCCGCCGGTTCGCGGGCCGTGGAACGGGGCCGACACGCCGAAACCTTCACCTCGATCGAGCCACTCGAGCAAGCGGAGCGCGTCGAGTCCCCGAAGGCTGTCCGCGTGGCCGTGAATGTCTCTGTCGATCGACCCCTTCGTTCACCCCGATCGATCGCCCTGCCCATCGCCCCCGGCGATCGGTTCCGCCGGTTCGCGTCCCAGCCAGAAGTCGGGACCCGGATGAAGCCACCGAGCCCATCGCTGGAGGCGATGGTCGCGCCGGTCTCAACGTCCTGGACACGTGCTCGGCGGGTCAAACCGGCCGGATCTATCGCTCTCGGCGATTCGCCAGGCCGCCCGCCAGCCCGACCGCCAGGCCGACCGCCAGGCCGACCGCCAGGCACGTGCTCAGGCCGGCAGCCCGCCGTACGCGGACATCGCCACGAGCGCGACCAGCGCCGCAGGCATCGCCACGATCACCGCCACCGCGAGGCGTCCCACGTTCCGACGGTCGCGCACCGCCACACGGATGTTCATCGCCACGTACGCAACGGCGATGAGCGCGAGTCCGAGTGGCTGAGCGAGCCCGCTCACATGGGATCGCCGTCGTCGTCCCGCTCGGGGGACGCCTCCGCCGAGAAGGCGACGCGCAGGCGGGGTCGATCGGGCGCCCAGCGGAGACCCAGGATCGTCACGCCCTCGGCCGTGACCTGCGCCGTGCGCCGGACGGGCGCGCCGAGGCGACCCTCCGCCGACCAGGCGCGCTCCACCGTCGCCCGGTAGCGACCCTGCGGTGGCAGTGCTACCGGGATCGGGAAGCGCAGCCGGACGCCCTCGGGGTCGATCGCCGCTCGGTGGGAGTGCGATCCGGGTCGGCGGCTGCCGACCGTGGCACCCCCGCCGCCGACCGCCGGATCGCTGCCGCTCGCGCCACCCGCGCCGCCGATCACCTCGCCGACGGCCGCCACCGGGCGACCGAGCAGGCGACGGGCCCCGTTGAGGTCGCCGGCGGCGATGTCGACCCGGATCGTCCCGCTCCGGACGGGTCGCTCGTCGAGCTCGTAGGGCGGGACGACCACGACCTCGAAGCCGACCTCCCGACCGAGTTCGGCCAGCGTCTCCGGCGTCCCCCGGCGCTGGTGTCCGAAGGCCGCATCGGGGGTCATCAGGAACCCGGCCAGGTCCACCCGGGAACGGATCGCGGCAACGAACGCCTCGTACGTCGTGGCTCGGAGCGCATCGTCGAAGTGCTGGACGACGGTCACCCCGACGCCCGCGGCCGCGAGCCGGGCCAGCCGCTCGTCGGGGTCGCACAGGAGTGGTGGGGCAGCACCCACGATGACCTCGTCGGGATGGGCGTCGAAGGTGATCACGGCCGGCCGCGCGACTCGGTGGAGCGCCTCCCGGCGGAGGTGGCGAAGGAGATAGCGATGACCGCGGTGGAGGCCGTCGAAGACCCCGACCACCACGAACAGGCGGCCGTGCTCGGGCCGCAGGCGATCGATCCCGGTCACGACGTCCATCGGTCCGCTCGCCCGGATCAGAGCTCGTCGGGGGAGGCGGGATCCGGGTCGAGCGCCGTCGGCGGATCCAGCTCGGAGGCGAGCACCGCCTCGACCAGGCCGATGCCGTCGGCCGCCCGCTCGTCGGCGTCGGCAGCCCGCTTGTCGGCGTCGGCAGCTCGCTCGTCGGCGTCGGCAGCTCGCTCGTCGGCGTCGGCAGCTCGCTCGTCGGCGTCGGCAGCCCGCTCGTCGGCGTCGGCAGCCCGCTCGTCGGCGTCGGCAGCCCGCTCGTCGGCGTCGGAGTCGGGAACGGCCACGGGATCCCGTTTCTTCGCGGGATCCGGGACGCCGGGATCGGCGATCGCGGTCGGTCCGGGCGTCGCCTGGTCGGTCGGTGCGACCCGGGCGGCGGGCGGCGGCGGATCGACGAGGACCTTGTCCGGGGCGAGACGGGCACCGTGGATCCGGACCACGGCCACGACCCGGCCCGTCTCGTCCTCGGCGATGATCGGATCCCCCGCCGGGATCGACCCGGGCAGGCCGCCGGCCGGTCGCACGAACTGCCCGCGGGCGACCGCCTCGACCTCCCAGCGATCGAGACGCACCCGCGGCAGGCGGTCGAGACCGGCCTCGATCGGCAGGAGCAGCGGCTCGAGCCCGGCCGGTCCGGATGCGGCGGCCGCGCGGATCGTCTCGAGCGGGTGGGCGGCCTCGAGCCCGAAGGCGCCCGAGGCCGTGCGGGTCAGGGCGCCCAGGTAGGCCGCGCTCCCGAGGGCCAGCCCGAGGTCGCGAGCGAGGGCCCGAACGTACGTCCCGGCCGAGCAATCCACCTCGAGCACCCCGATCGGCCGATCCGGGTCCGAGCCGTCCCAGTCGACCAGGTCGAGCCGATGGATCGTCACGTCGCGCGAGGCGAGGGTCGGCGACTCCCCCGAACGGGCGAGAACGTAGGCCCGGCGGCCCTCCACCTTGATCGCCGAGAACGCGGGCGGGACCTGGCTGATCGGGCCCCGGAAGGCGGCCAGCGCGGCGACCACGGCATCCCGCCCGGGCGGCGGACCGTCGATCGGGGTGAGCTCGCCGTCGAGGTCGTCGGTGGTGGACGACGCCCCGAAGCAGACCGTCGCCCGGTAGCCCTTCCGGTCGCCGAGGTGGAACTCGACCAGTCGGGTGGCCCGGCCGAGGAAGACCGGCAGGACACCCGTGGCGAACGGGTCGAGCGTGCCGCCGTGACCCACCCGCTTCGTGGCGGCGAGACGGCGGACGAGGGCGACGATGTCGTGGGAGGTGGGCCCGGCTGGCTTGGCCACCACCAGCACCCCGTCGAGGCCGGGACCGGTGGGTCGCACAGGACGTGGCGGCCGCGGTTCGCCGGACGCCGGAACGGGTCCGGACGGGACCGGGGTCGGCGTCTCCGCGCTCACCGGACGACCTCGGCCGCGAGACGGCGGGCTTCAGTCAGGAAGCGGTCGCTCGCGGCCGCGAGCGGCTGGTCGATCGTCGCGCCTGCGGCCCGGGCATGGCCGCCTCCGCCGAAGATCCCGGTGAGGACCGTGGCGTCGACGCCGCCGGGCTTCGTCCGGACGCTGACCCGGGTGGCCGAGCCTTGCTCCTTGAAGAGCACCGTCACCTCGGCTCGCTCCGCCTGCGAGAGAAGGTCGATGATCCCCTCGGAGTGGGCGGCGATCGTCCCGGTCGCGGCGAGGTCGGCGTCCATGAGCATCGACCAGACGATCCGACCGTCGGGGCTGCTCTGGAGCCGGTCGAGGACGCGTCCGAAGAGCCTCAGCTGACCGTCGGGCTTGGAGCGGTAGAGACGCCGCGAGATCTCGCTCAGGGGCGCCCCGGCCTCGACGAGGGCGGCCGCGACGGCCAGGGTCCGCGGGGTCGCGTTCGGGTGGGCGAACGTGGCCGTGTCCATGACGATCCCGGCCATGAGGGCGGTCGCCAGGGCCCCCTCCCCCGTCGTCAGCGGCACGCCCAGCCGGCTGGCGATCAGGGCGACCATCTCGCACGTCGCGGCGCCCTCCGGATCGATCCAGTCCGTGGCGCCGTCGCCGTCGTTCGAGGCGTGATGATCGATGACGACCCGCGCCAGCCCCGCGAAGAGCGCCCGATGCCGGCCGCGGATCTCACCGATCCGGTCCAGCGTTCCGCAGTCCACGACGACGAGGAGGTCGTAGGCGACACCCGGCTCGGGGTCGGTCCGTTCCCGCTCGATCCCGGGCAGGAAGTCGTAGAGCGGCGGGACCGGGTCGGAGCAGACGGTCGTGGCGCGGCCCCCGCGCGCCTCGACGATCGTGGCGATCGCAAGGGCGGCCCCGAGGGTGTCGGCATCGGGGTTCTCGTGGCTCGCGACGAGGACGTTCCGAGCACCCGTCAGGCGCTCCAGAACGGCCTCCGGGACCGCGCCCGCCCACGGGCCGAGGTCGACGGTCATCGCCCGGTCCGTCCACGATCCGGACGGGATCGCCGGGCCTGAGCGCCCGGACCGCCGGGCGCGCCCCCCCGACCGTGCTTCGTCCCCGGATCGCCCGCGGGCCGCGGCGCGGGCCGGCGCCGACGGCGGGCGGAGGGCGGCGGCTCGGCCGCCGGTGGCGGCTCATCGGTCGCGTCGCCCTCGTGGCGCAAGCGGACGACGGGGGTCGGCAGCGTCTCACCCTCCGGTGCCGGCTCGTCCGGGAGCCGGCCGGCCTCCAGCTCCTCGAGGAGATGGAGGACCCGGGTGCCCCGCTCCAGGGTGTCGTCGAGCCGGACGTGGAGGTCGGGGATGCGCTTCAGGCGCAGGCGTGTGCCCAGCTCGCGACGAACGAAGTGCATCACCCGCTCGAGCGCGGCGATCGTCTCCGCGCGCTCGCCCTTCTGGCCGATGACGCTGACCCAGACCTTGGCATGGCGCAGGTCCGGGGTCGTCTCGACCTTCGTGACCGTGGCGAAGCCGACCCGGGGATCCTTCACCTCGCGGGTCAGGATCGTCCCGATCTCCTGCCGGAGCAGCTCGTCGAGGCGGTCGGTTCGCTGGGTCATCGCTCGGCTCCGCGGATCGTCCTCGGGTCGCGCGGGACGCGGGTCACGGATCGCCCTGCGCCGGTCGACGAACGACCGGCCCCAGGGTTCAGCCCGAGACCGCCCGGCTGACCGACTTCTGGCTGAAGCACTCGATGACGTCGCCCTCCACGAGATCGTGGAAGTTGGCCAGGCCGATGCCGCACTCGAAGTTGCGCTCCACCTCTCGGACGTCGTCGCGGAACCGGCGGAGCGACTCGATCCGGTCGGTCGCCACGACCTTCCCGCCACGCCAGACCCGGGCGCCGCTGCGGACGATCCGCCCGTCGGTGACGAAGCAGCCGGCGATGACCGTGCTCTTGCCGACCCGGAAGATCTGGCGGACCTCCGCCCGACCCTCGATGACCTCGACGATCTCCGGCTCGAGGAGGCCCTTGAGCGCGGCGTCGATGTCGTCGGTGAGCTTGTAGATGATGTCGTAGATCCGGACGTCGACGCCCTCCGACTCGGCCGCCCGGCGGGCCGTCTCGGTGATCTTCGTGTTGAAGCCCACCACGATCGCGTCCGAAGCGGTCGCCAGCATGATGTCGTTGTCGGTGATCTCCCCGGCGCCCTCGTGGAGGACGTTCAGCCGGACGTCCTCGGTGGAGAGCTGCTCCAGGGCGTGGGTGATCGCCCCGAGGGAGCCCGAGACATCCGACTTGAGGATGATCCGGAGCTCCTTGGCCTGACCCGCCTGGATCTGGCGATAGAGGTCCTCGAGAGTGGCCCGGCCGCTGCCCTCGCCTCCGGCCGCGGCGTTGACGGCCTTGCGGGCCTCGACCATGGACCGGGCTTCCTTCTCGTCGGTCACCGCCCGCAGGATGTCGCCGGCCTGGGGGACGTCGGCCAGGCCCAGGACGACGACGGCCGTCGACGGGCCCGCCTTGGTGACCCGCTTGCCGCCGGCGCTCTCGAGCGCCCGGACCTTGCCGAAGGTCTCGCCGACGACGATGACGTCGCCGACCTTCAACGTGCCGGTCTGGACGATCGCCGTCGCGACCGGACCCCGGCCCTTGTCCAGCTCAGCTTCGACGATCGTGCCGACCGCCGCCCGCTTCGGGTTGGCGGTGAGCTCCTGGAGGTCGGCGACGAGGAGGATCATGTCCATCAGGTCGTCGAGCCCGAGACGGGCCTTCGCCGAGACCTGGACGAGCGGCGTGTCGCCGCCGTACTCCTCGACGATGACGTTCGCCTCGGACAGCTCGGTCTTGACCCGATCGGGGTTGGCGTCCGGCTTGTCGATCTTGTTGAGGGCGATGATGATCGGCACCTTGGCCGCCCGGGCATGGGCGATCGCTTCGAGCGTCTGGGGCATCACCCCGTCGTCGGCGGCGACCACCACCACGGCGATGTCGGTGACCCGGGCGCCGCGGGCGCGCATCGCGGTGAACGCCTCGTGGCCCGGGGTGTCCAGGAAGACGATCCGGCGGCCGTCTCGGGTGACCTCGCTGGCCCCGATGTGCTGGGTGATCCCGCCTCGCTCCCCGGCCGCTACCTCGGTGGTCCGGATGGCGTCGAGCAGGCTGGTCTTGCCGTGGTCGACGTGGCCCATGACGGTCACGATCGGCGCCCGCGGCTGGAGGAGCGAGGGATCGTCCTCCTCGAAGAGGACCTCCTTGGCCGCCTCACCAGGCGCCTCCTCGGCGTCGGCGTCGGCGATCCCGGCCGTGACCGCCACGGTCTCGGCGACCTCGTAGCCGAGCTCCCCCGCGACGAGGGCGGCGGTGTCGCGATCGATGAGCTGGTTGATCGTCGCGAAGATCCCGCTCTTGATCAGCTCTCGGATGACGTCGGCGGCGTTCACGCTCAGGAGCTCGGCCAGCTCCTTGACGCTGATCGTGCCGGGCAGCTCGATCGCTCCGCGCTCCCGTGGGTCGAGCACCTGGACCTGTGAATTCGAGACGCCGGCGTCGCGGCGCTGCGGCTTGCGCGGGCCACGACGGCCCCGCGTCCCGCTCCTACTCCTCGCCACGCTGGCCTCCTTCTCGATCGTTCGTCGTCATCGTAGCGTTCATCGCCGCGAGCTCCTCGCGAAGACCCTCGGGGACCGGGGTCCGCAGGGCTCGAGCCAGGGATCCCTTGTCCAGGGCGGCCCCCCAGCAATGACCATCGGCACACAGGTAGGCACCCCGGCCGGCCATCTTCCCGCTCGGGTCGGGCAGGATCCGGCCGTCCGGCGTCCGGACGATCCGCACCAGCAGACGCTTCGCACTCGACGTGCGACACGCCACGCAGGTCCGGGTGGGGACGGGTCTCGAGCGACCCGTGCCCGACGGGCCGGCTACGACGACACCTCCGCGTCGGCGGCGGGCTTCTTCGTGCGCGGGGCCTTCGGCTTCGCCGGGGCGTCGGGCGCGGCGACCTGGGGTGCCGGCTCCACGGCGGTGGCCGGCTTCTTGCGGGTCGCCTTCGGTTCCGCCGGGGCGTCGGGCGCGGCCGTTTGGACGACCTTCGCCTTGCGAACGACCTTCGGCTTGACCGGCGCGGCGACGGGCACGACCGCCTCGGTGACCGTGTCCGGCGCCGGTGCGGCGGACGCCTCAGGCGCTTCTGGGGCGAGCACGGCCTCGGCGGCTGCGGCTGCCTTCGCCTCGGCGACCGAGACGTCGCTCCGGATATCGATCCGCCAGCCGGTCAGCTTCGCCGCCAGACGCGCGTTCTGCCCCTCGCGGCCGATCGCCAGCGACAGCATCCGCTCCGGGACGGTCACGCTCGCGATCCGGTGCTCCTCGTCGATCGTCACGTCGAGGACCTGGGCGGGGCTCAGGGCGTTGGCGACGAACAGGGCGGGATCGTCGTTCCAGGGGATGACGTCGATCTTCTCGCCGGCCAGCTCGGCGACGACGGCCTGGACCCGGGCGCCGCGCTGGCCGACCGTAGCGCCAACCGGGTCGAGGCCGTCCTGCCGACTGGCCACGGCGACCTTCGAGCGCGAGCCGGCCTCGCGGGCGATCGCCTTGATCTCGACGGTGCCGCTGTGGATCTCGGGCACCTCGAGCTCGAAGAGCCGGCGGAGGAAATTCTTGTGGGCCCGGCTGACGAAGAGCTGGGGGCCGCGGATCCCGCGCCGGACCTCGAGGACGAAGACCTTGACCGGCTGGCCGATCCGGTAGTGCTCGAGGGGCGACTGCTCGGTCGTGACGAGGATCGCCTCGGCCCGGGCGAGCCCGCCCTGACCGGCGAGGTCGAGGATGATCGCCCGGGGCTCGACCCGATTGACGGTCCCGGTGACGAGCTCGCCTTCACGGCTGGCGAACTGGTCGTAGGCGACGTCGCGCTCCGCCTCGCGGAGGCGCTGGAGGACGACCTGCTTCGCCGTCTGGGCATGGATCCGGCCGAACGCCTCCGGATCGAGCTCCTCGGTGGTGACCAGGTCCCCGACCTGGGCGGCGGGGTCGACGGCCCGCGCCTCGTCGAGGGTGAACTCCGTCAGCGGATCCTCCACCTCGACGACCACCGTCCGAGCCCGGAAGGTACGGATCTGGCCGGTCTCGCCGTCGATCCGGACCTGGACGTCCTCGTTGCCCTCGGTCCGGCGGTAGGCGGACTGGATCGCATCCTCGACCGTCCGGATGAGCTGCTCGCGCGGGACCTGCTTCTCGGCGTTGAGCTGCAGCAGGGCGGTGACGAAGTCACGATTCACGTTGCGCCTCCCGTCACGACCGCCACCGGCGGTATCGCCGCCGAACCCGGACGACGGCCCGCTCAAAAAGAAACGTGGGGGTCACCCACGTCACGGAGCGGCCGTTCAGTTGGCCCGGAGTATACACGCGGACGGGTGGACACTCAACGGTCGAGCCCGCTCGGGCGACGCCGGGGTCAGTCCGCGACGGAAGTCGGCACCTCGCGGACCGGGCCGGCGCCACCGGTCCCGTAGCGTCGGTCCACGTAGTCGTCGAGGATCGCCAGGAACTCCGGCACGATGTCGTCGCCCCGCAGCGTCCGGTCAAGCTTGCCGTCGACGAAGACCGGCGCGACCGGGTCCTCGAACGTCCCCGGAAGGCTGATCCCGATGTCGGCGTGCTTGCTCTCACCGGGCCCGTTGACGACGCAGCCCATGACCGCCACCCGTAGGTCCTCCACGCCGGGGTACGTCTCCCGCCACTCCGTGATCCGGGCCTTGAGGTGATCCTGGATGTCCCGGGCCATCTCCTGGAAGAACGTGGAGGTCGTCCGGCCGCAGCCCGGGCAGGCGCTCACCTGGGGCAGGAAGGAGCGGAGCCCGAGTGACTGGAGGATCTGCTGGGCGACCTCCACCTCGAGCTCCCGACCCGCCCCGGGCTCCGGGGTCAGGGAGACCCGGATCGTGTCGCCGATCCCCTCGTTGAGGAGCAGGGCCAGGCCGGCGGTCGAGGCCACGATCCCCTTCATCCCCATCCCGGCCTCGGTCAGGCCCAGGTGGAGCGGAAGATCGGTCCGGGCCGCCAGCCGGCGGTACGTGTCGACGAGATCGCGGACGCCGCTGACCTTGGCCGAGAGGACGATCCGGTCGTGGCGCAGGCCGGTCGCCTCGGCCAGTTCGGCCGAGCGCAGCGCCGACTCGACCATCGCGTCGATCATCACCTCGCGCGCGTCGCGTGGGGTGTCGGTCCGGGCGTTCGCGTCCATGAGCTCGGTGAGCAGGGACTGGTCGAGCGAGCCCCAGTTGACCCCGATCCGGACCGGTCGGTCGTGATCGATGGCGACCCGGACGATCGTCTGGAAGTTCTCGTCGTGGCGCTTGGCGCCCACGTTGCCGGGGTTGATCCGGTACTTGGCCAGGGCGTCCGCCGTCTCGGGGTACTTCGCAAGGAGGAGATGGCCGTTGTAGTGGAAGTCGCCGACGATCGGGACGTCGACGCCCAGCCCGCGGACCTTGCGGACCATCTCGGGGACGGCCGCAGCGGCCTCGTCGGTGTTGACCGTGACCCGGACGAGCTGGCTGCCGGCATGAGCCAGCCGGGCGACCTGGATCGCCGTCGCATCCGGGTCGGCGGTATCGGTGTTCGTCATCGACTGGACGACGACCGGGTGGGCGCTCCCGACGAGGACCCCTCCGATGTCGACGCTCACCGTGGCCCGGCGCCGTGGCCGAAGGGCCTCGGGTCCGGCCCCGCTCATTGCCCTCGCCCGGGCGCGGTGATGTCGAAGAACGTGATCCAGGCAAGGAACGACATGAGGAAGACGAATCCCACCAGGTAGGTCAGTCGCTCCGCCTGCACACTCACCCGATCCCCGCTGAGCCGCTTGACCAGGAGGACCAGGATCCGGCCGCCGTCGAGCGGGGGGAACGGCAGGATGTTGACGAGGGCCAGATTCGCCGAGAGGATCCCGGCGAGGAGCAGGGTGAAGACGATCCCCTGCTGCCAGAACACCTCGCCGACCTGGCTGGCGATCCCGATCGGCCCGGCGACCGGCGGCGGCTGGGTGGGTCGATTGACGATCGAGTCGACCAGCTGGGCGAGACCGCCGACGATGAGCGAGAGGGCATCGCGGGTCCACGTCAGGGCGGTCGTGAAGGCCTCGCCGATGGGCCGGCCCGCGTTCTCCCCGGTGGTCCGCGTCTCGAGCGAGACGCCGAGGGCACCCTTGCCGACGGTGATCTCGTCGGCGGTCCGCAGGGTGACCGGGACCACCGCGCTCGAGCCGTCGGCATGGGTGACGCCGAGCTGAACGGTCTGGCCGGCACGTTCGAACAGGGCGGCCGCCGCCGGCGAGCGACCATCGGGAGTCGGGATCTCGTAGTAGAACGGCGCACCGTCGAGCGTGGTCACGGTGTCGCCGACGACCAGGCCGGCCGCCTGGGCCGGCGAGTCCGGCTGGACCTCCTTGAGGTGGATCCCCACCGTCGGGTTCGCCAGCCAGGCGATGGCGAAGAAGATCGTGAACGCGAGGAGGAGGTTCATCGCGACGCCGGCCAGCAGGATCAGGACCTTGGTCGGGAGCTTGGCGCTGACGAAGGAGCGCGGGTCGTCCGAGTCGCCGTCCTCGCCCTCCAGCCGGACGAACCCGCCGATGGGCAGCCAGTTGAGGGTGTAGAGCGTCTCGCCCTCGGAGCGCAGGACCTTCGCCCGGGGCGGGAACCCGATCCCGAACTCGAGGACGCGGACGCCGGCCAGGCGGGCGGTGACGAAGTGACCCAGCTCGTGGATGACCACGAGGGCGCCGAGCATGACGATGAAGATCGCCGCGGTGATGAGGGACTGCGCGAACGGGATCACGGGGCCGCGTCCGATCCGCGGAAGGCGGCCCGGACCTCGCGGTCGAGAGCCACCAGCGCGTCGACGTCGGGGGCCTGGTCGGCGCCGCCGCCGAACCGCAGGACGGCCGCCTCCAGGACGCGGGCGATCCCCGGGAAGTCGAGCGACCCGGCGAGGAACCGCTCCACGGCGACCTCATCGGCGGCGATCAGGGCGGTCGTGGCCCGCGAGCCGATCCGGCCCGCCTCGCGGGCGATCCGGAGCGCGGGGAACCGGCCCTCGTCGGGCGCCAGGAAGTCGAGCCGGGCGGTGGCGAGGAGATCGGGGGGTGGCGCCGGGGAGGGATGACGGGTGGGGTAGGTCACGGCGTACTGGATGGGGAGGCGCATGTCCGGGGTCCCGAGCTGCGCCTTGAGCGACCCGTCCACGAACAGGACGGCCGAGTGGACGACGCTCTGGGGGTGGATGACGACGTCGATGGCGTCGTAGCCGACATCGTACAGCCAGTGCGCCTCGATGACCTCCAGCCCCTTGTTCGCCAGGGTCGCCGAGTCGATCGTGATCTTGGCGCCCATCGTCCAGGTCGGGTGGCGGAGCGCGCGGTCCGGGGTGACCGCCTCGATCTCGGCCGCGCTGGCATCGAGGAACGGGCCGCCCGAGGCGGTCAGGATCAGCCGGGCGACCCCGCTCAGCGTCTCGCCGGCGAGGCTCTGCCAGATGGCGGAGTGCTCCGAATCGATCGGTCGCAGCCAGGCCAGCGGGCTGGCGAGTGGATCGCCCGGCGACGTGCGCGCCACGCTCGCGGCCCGGGCCGCCGCCAGGGGCATGACCAGGTGACCGCCCGCGACGAGCGTCTCCTTGTTGGCGGTCGCCACGATCTTCCCGGCGGCGAGCGCGGCGAGCACCGGTCGAAGGCTGACGATCCCGCCGGTGGCCACCAGCACGAGATCGACGTCCTCCCGGACGGCCAGCGCCTCGAGGGCATCGTCCCCACCGACGAGCTCGGTCCCGAGCGGGAGGTCCAGGCGTCCGGCGGCTGCGGGGTCGGCGGCCAGCGCGACGGCGACCGGCCGGAGCCGACGCGCCTGGGCCTCGAGCAGGCTCGCCTGCCGACCGGTCGCGAGGGCGGTCACCCGGACGGCATCGCCGAGGCCTTCGATGACGTCGACGGCCTGTCGTCCGATCGAGCCGCCCGATCCGAGGAGCGCGATCCGCACGGGGCGCCCCGGTGCGCCGAACGTCACTTGAGGAAGGTCAGGACGTAGAGGGTGAGGACCGGCGCGGCGAACAGGAACGAGTCGACCCGGTCGAGGACGCCGCCGTGGCCGGGGATGAGCTGGCTGGAGTCCTTCGCCCCGGCCGCCCGCTTGAGCATCGACTCGGCGAGGTCGCCGGCCTGGGCGGCGAGACCCACCAGCGGTCCGATGACGAGCGCCTGCCAGGCCGGACCCCCGGTGGCCCACAGACCGACGGCGAGGACGACCGTCGCGGCGATGAGCCCACCGAACAGCCCCGCGTAGGTCTTGGACGGCGAGATGTGGGTGAGGAACTTCGTCAGCCCGGTCCGCTCCCCGAAGCGCCGCCCGAAGGTCTTGCCGACGAGGTACGCGCCGGTGTCGTACGCCCAGACCGAGAGGACGAGGATGAGGACCCAGGCGCGCTGGCCGCCGAGGGCCGCGAGCGGGGCGTCGGCCGGGAGCGCCGGGGCGCCGTTGCCGAGCCGGACGATGAAGCCGAGCATGCCCACGTAGACCCCGCCGAAGACGGTCGCCGCCCACATGGCCAGGCCCTCGGCGGGCTCGAGCCGGGCGAAGGCGCCGACTGCGGTCAGGATCACGGCGGTCGCAACCAGGATCGCCGCCGATCCGGCCAGGTCCACCGGGACCGCGCCGTCGGCGACGATGGCGAGGGCGATGACGACCCCGAGCCCCACGAGGACGGGATAGCCCGCCGCACGGAGCAGCCGGAGCGCCTCCTGGCCGGCGACGGCGGTGGCGACCAGGACGAGGGCCGCGATCCACGGCCCACCCAGGGCGATCGCGATCAGAAGGGGCGGGACGAAGATCGCCGCGCTCAGGGCGCGCTCGCGCATCGCTCCCCCGCCCTAGCGCCCGAACCGTCGGGTGCGGCTGGCGAACTCGAGGATCGCCTCGTCGAAGGCCGCGGACCCGAAGTCCGGCCAGAGGAGCGGCGAGAAGTAGAACTCGGCGTAGGCCGACTGCCAGATGAGGAAGTTGCTGAGGCGCTCCTCGCCGCCGGTCCGGATGACGAGGTCGGGGTCGGGCAGCCCGGCAGTGTAGAGCGCGTTCGAGACCGCGGCCTCGTCGACGCTCTCCGGGCTGGCTCCTGCGCGCGATGAGGGTCCGGACCGCGTCGACGATCTCGGTCCGTCCGGCGTAGTTGAAGGCGATGTTGAGGAGGAGCCGGTCGCCCTCGGCCGTCGCCTCGATCGCCTCACCGATCGAGCGACGGGTCGGGTCCGGGAGCTCGTCGAGGCGGCCCAGGAGGCGGACCCGGACGCCCTGCCGCCCTAGCTCGTCGGTCTCGTCCCGGATGGCTGCCCCCAGGAGGGCGAACAGCCCGGCGACCTCCTCGTCGGTCCGGGCCCAGTTCTCGCGGCTGAAGGCGTACAGGGTGAGCACCGGGACACCCCGTCGGACGGCCTGCCTGAGGACCGTCCGGACCGCCTCGAGCCCGGCGGCGTGCCCTTCCAGCTCGGCCAGGCCGTGCGCCCTGGCCCAGCGTCGGTTGCCATCCATGATGATCGCCACGTGGCGTGGCGACTCGTCGGCCGGGACGATCCGGTCGGGGACGGCCCGGTCACCGGCCGACGGCAGCTCCAGCGCGGGCTCCTCGTCGGCGTGGGCGATCGGGGGCGCGTCGGTGGGTCGGGCCAGCGGCGGATGGGGCACTAGACCTCCATCACCTCGTGCTCCTTGTGCGCCCCGACCTTGTCGATCTCGGCGATCATCCGGTCGGTGACCTTCTGGAGCGACTCGACCTCGCGGTGAGCGGCGTCGGTCCCCAGGTCCCCGTCGCGCTCCTCCTTCTTGATCGCGTCATTCGCCTCGCGTCGGAGGTTGCGGATCTCGACCCGGGCCTCCTCCATCCGTTTGTGGACGGTCTTGACGATGTCGCGCCGGCGCTCCTCGGTGAGCGGCGGGATGTTCAACCGGACGACCGCGCCGTCGACATTCGGCATGAGCCCGATGTCGCTCTTCTGGATCGCCTTCTCGATCGCCCCGAGAACGCCCCGGTCCCACGGCTGGATGACGATCTGGTGGGCCTCCGGGACACTGATCCCGGCGAGCTGGTTGAGCGGCGTGGGCGTGCCGTAGTACTCGACCACGAGACGCTCGACGAGCGAGGTCGACGCACGACCCGTGCGCAGGCCCTGGAAGTCGCGCTCCATGGCCTCCACCGCCCGGGCCATCTTCCGTTCGGTCGAGGCGAGGATCTCGCTGCTCATGCGCGGCTGCCTCCCGAGATGATCGTGCCGACGGGCTCTCCGAGGGCGACCCTGACGATGTTGTCCGGCTCGTTGAGATCGAACACGACGATGGGCAGGTCGTTCTCCATGCACAACGACACGGCGGCGGCGTCCATGACCTTGAGCTGATCGCGGAGGAGATCGCCGTAGTCGAGGGCAGCGTAGCGTCGGGCCTCGGGGTTCGTCACGGGATCGCTGTCGTACACGCCGTCGACCTTGGTCGCCTTGAGCAGGACCTCGGCTCCGATCTCCACGGCTCGGAGCGCCGCGGCGGAGTCGGTCGTGAAGTAGGGGTTGCCGGTCCCGGCCACGAAGACCACGACCCGTCCCTTCTCGAGGTGGCGGACGGCCCGGCGCCGGATGTACGGCTCGGCGACCTCGTGCATCGCGATCGCGGTCATCACCCGGGTGGGAACGCCCTCCTTCTCGAGGGCATCCTGGAGGGCGAGCCCGTTCATCACGGTCGCCAGCATCCCGATGTAGTCGCCCGTCGCACGGTCCATCCCGCGGGCGGACGCGGCCAGCCCCCGGAAGATGTTCCCGCCGCCGACGACGATCCCCACCTCGACTCCGAGGGCCTTGACGTGGGCCACCTGCCGGGCGATCGTCCGACAGAACTCCGGGTCGACCCCGTACGATCGCGTCCCCAGGAGCGCCTCGCCGGACAACTTCAGGAGGATCCGCCGATAGCGGAGTTCGCCGGCCGGCATCGCGCTGGCGGCTGGAGCCGCGTCGGTCACAGCTCTTCCCCGAGCTCGTAGCGGGTGAACCGACGGACGCGGATGTTCTCGCCGATCGTCGCGATGGCCTCCACGATGAGCTCCCGGACGGTCTGGTCGGTGTCGCGGAACGGCTGGTCGAGGAGGCACGCCTCCTTCAGCCACTTCCTGAGCTGACCGTCCACGATCTGGGCACGGATCGCCTCGGGCTTCTTCTGGGTCGTCTCGTCGGCGAGGAAGGCCGCCTTCTTCGCCTCGATGACCTCGGTCGGGACGTGCTCCTCGTCGACGTACTCGGGGCGCATCCCGGCGACCTGCATGGCGAGATCCCGGACCAGCTTCTGGAACTGCTCGTTGCGGGCGACGAAGTCGGTCTCGCAGTTCACCTCGATGAGGACGCCGATCCGCCCGCCGGTGTGGATGTAGCTGCTCACGAGGCCTTCCCGGGCGTCGCGGCCGGCCTTCTTCGCCGCTGCGGCCTGGCCACGCTCCCGGAGCAGAGCGACCGCCGCCTCGACGTCCCCGCCGGTCTCCTCGAGGGCGCGCTTGCAGTCCATGAACCCGGCGCCGGTGCGCTCGCGCAGCTCCTTGACCGCCTGGGCCGAGATGTCCGCCATGCCTGTTCCCTGCTCCTGTCCGTGTCCGGCGACCGCCGTGGCGACCGCCTGCTGTGCTGTCGTGATGCGGCCCGGGCCCGGCGCCTAGGCTGGGACGGCCGCCTCGCCGGGCTCCTCGTCCTCGGACCGCTCGCCGGCCTCGCGGGCCATCTCGGCCGCGATCTCGTCGGGTGTCGCCTCCGCCACCGCGGGGTCGGCCACGGCGACGGCCGCGGCTGCGGCCCGGGCGCCGGGGAGGAGGTCGTCGTCGTCGGCGTCGGGCTCGAAGGTCAGGGCGGCGCCGCCGGCCAGCGCAGCGACGAGCGCGTCGGACGGGGCCTCGGCCTCGATCTCCGGCTCGGCGGCCGCGACCACCTCGGGCTCCGGCTCCACCGCCGCGCGGGCGGCCCGCTCCCGGCCGCCCTCGATGGCGGCCTCGGCCACCAGCGAGCAGAGCAGGCGGATCGAGCGGATCGCGTCGTCGTTGCCCGGGATGACGTAGGTGAGCTCATCGGGGTCGACGTTCGTGTCGCCGGTGCCGACGAGCGGGATCTCGAGCTTGTTCGCCTCGGTGACGGCGATCCGCTCGCGATGCGGGTCCACGATGAAGATGAGGCCGGGCAGGCGCTTCATCTTGCGGATCCCGCCGAGGGTCCCGGTCAGCTTGGTGAGCTCCTCCTGGAGCTTCGCCGCTTCCTTCTTCGACATCCGCTCGAAGTCGCCGTTGGCCTGGCGCGCCTCGAGCTGCTCCATGAGCGCGATGCGCTTCTTGATCGTCTGGAAGTTCGTGAGCATGCCGCCGAGCCAACGCTTGTTGATCCACGGCTGCCCGGCCCGCGCTGCCTCCTGGGCGACCGGCTCCTGGGCCTGCTTCTTCGTCCCCACGAAGAGGACCTGCTCACCCCGGGCGACGGTCTCGCTGACCGCGGCGAGGGCCACATCGAGGCCCTTCACGGTCTGAGCGAGGTCGATGATGTGGATCCCGTTGCGCTCGGCGAAGATGTACGGCTTCATCTTCGGGTTCCAGCGGCGGGTCTGGTGGCCGAAGTGGACACCGGCCTCGAGCAGCTGGCGCATGGAGACGGTCGGCACGGGGAAGGACCTCCTGTTCGGTTCTGGCCTCCGCGGACCTCGTCGCCGGGGACCGGACCCATGGGTCCGGCACCGCCCCGGTCGGAACGGTCGCGCGTGTGTGCTCCGCCGATCCCGGCGGGCGTGCTCATGGCCCGTTCGTCGAGCCGGCGGGAGTGTACCACGCGGTCCCCGATCGGCCCCGGTCAGCCGCCGAGCGCATCGCGGTGATGGCGAAGGCGGGGGGCGTCGCCGGAGCGCAGGGGCGGCTCCACGACGACGAGGTCCACCCGCAGCCGACCCGCCGGGAGGCGCCGACCATCGGGCAGCCGCCCGAGCTCGACGAGGCGGCCGGCCGCGGCTCGGAGGTGGGCGCGCTTGCGCCGGTCGAAGGTCTCCTCCGCCAGCCCGAAGTCGCGCCGGCCCCGCCAGCGGACCTCCACCAGGACCACGACGGTCGGCGGGCCGGGATCGACGGCGACCAGGTCGACCTCCTTTCGACCGATCCGGACGTTGCGCCCGACGATCGTCCAGCCCGCCCCGGTCAGCCGAGCGGCCACGAGCGCCTCCGCCGCATCCCCCGTCCGCTGCATGGCGGTCCGCCCGCCCCGTTCGGCCACGACCGCAGACCGTCGATCTGGCGCCATCGAGCCATCGTGCCCGACTCGACTCACCGGACCCTCACCCGGGGCTCACCCGGGGCCCACCCGGGGTTCACCCGGGGCTGGGGTTGCGCGGGCGCGCCGGCCGATGGTGTGACCCGGCCGGTACCGAAGCGTTGGCGCGAAGCCGGCCGACGGTGGCATACTCCGCCCTAGGCGTATCCCGCCACGGGGACAATCGAAGACCGCCACCGCCTCGATGGCAGGCTCGGATCGCGCTCACCGCGTACCGCTTCGTGTCTGTCCCCTCACCCCTCCTGCCCGGGGCGACCAGTCCTACCGTCGTCATGCCCCCGCATGACGTTCCGGCAGTGAGGAGGCAAGACATTGCGGGTGGATCCCAGCGGCGCCCAGCGGGCGTCTCAGCGAACCCGTTCGGGGCGTCTGGTGACGCTCCTCGCGGTGGCCATCGCCCTCATGGGGATCGCCGCCTTCCCGTCGACCGCCAGCGCGACCAGCCTCAAGGTCGTGATCGTGGTCGGTCCGGTCGAGTCGATGACGAGCCGGTACGTCGCCGACGCTCGCGTCCTCGCCAGGCAGGCCCGTTCGTACGGCGCCGCCGTCACCGAGGTCTACAGCCCCAACGCGACGTGGTCCAGGGTCCGGGCCGCCGTCCAGGGAGCGAACCTCCTGATCTACCTCGGTCACGGCAACGGCACGCCCAGCCCCTATCCGTATAGCCCGAAGAGCAAGAACGGGCTGGGGCTCAACGCGACCGCCGGTCACGGACACAACAACGTCAAGTACTACGGCGAGTTCTATGTGAAGACGTATCTCCGGCTGGCCCCCAACGCCGTGGTCATCCTCAACCACCTGTGCTACTCGGCCGGGAACTCGGAGCCGGGGCGGACTCTGCCCTCCCGGAGCGTCGCCCGCCAGCGGATCGACAACTACGGCGCGCCGTTCCTGGCGATCGGCGCCAGGGCGGTCTTCGCCGAGGCCCGCAATGAGGCCGGATACATCCTTTCGAGCCTCTTCCGGACGAACCGGACGATGAGCCAGATCTTCTGGGCATCCCCGCAGGCCACCAGGAGCTACCGCTGGACCTTCGCCTCGACGAAGACGAGCGGAGCGACCGGCATCTCCGACCCGTACTCCCCGTCGCACTACTATCGGTCGGTCGTCGGCAAGCTGGACACCGGCGCCGCAGCCTTCCGGTAGACCCCCAGGCGGTCGGCGGGTCGGCCCGGTGCCGGTCCGGCCCGGCGACGGCTCAGACGAGCTCGAGCGTCGCCTGCTCGACGCCCAGGATCGCCTCCTGGATCGGGGCGAAGCTCCGCCGATGGAACGGCGTGACCCCGAGCGCCCGGATCGCCGTGCGATGCTCGAGCGTGGCGTAGCCGGCGTTCCGCTCCCAGCCGTAGCCCGGGTAGCGCGCCGAGAGACGGGCCATGAGCCGGTCGCGGACCACCTTGGCCACGACCGAGGCGCAGGCGATCGAGTAGCACACGGCGTCGCCGTCGACGATCGCGGTGTACGGCCCGACCTCCTCCTCGAAGCCGCGGATGCGGAGCCCGTCCACGAGGACGTGGTCGTGGTCGCCGACCCGGGCGACCGCCCGACGCATGGCCAGGTGGGTGGCGTGGTAGATGTTCAGGCGGTCGATCTCGTCCACCGACGCGGCCCCCACCCCGACGGAGACCGCGCGCCGCCGGATGATCGCGGCCAGCCGCTCCCGCTGGGCCGCCGAGAGGGTCTTCGAGTCGCGCACGCCGGGGATCCGGTGGCAGTCGCGTGGCATCACGACGGCCGCGGCGACGACCGGTCCGCAGGTCGGGGCGACGCCCACCTCGTCGACGCCGACCACCCGGTCCCGGCCGGCTCGCCAGTGGCCGCGCTCGTAGCGGAGGGTGGGGACGATGGGCGCCATCGACGGCTAGCGTAGCCGAGCGGGGGTCCGGACGTGGTCCGGGCCGATCCCGGGAGCTCCCCGGTCCCCTGCTCGGCGGCCCGGGAATCGGGCGACCCCGTCGGATGACGGGGCCGTGGCGGGTCGAGGCCTGGTGAGCCTCAGCTGGGGCGGCGCTCGCGAAGGGTCGCGGCCTTGCCCACGCGGTCGCGCAGGAAGTAGAGCTGGGCGCGCCGGGCGACGCCGTGGCGGACGACCTCGATCTTCTCGATCCGGGGGCTGTTCACCTTGAACGTCCGCTCGACGCCGACACCGCTGGCGATCCGCCGGACGGTGATCGTCCGGGTGATGCCGCCGCCGCGCAGGCGCATGACGGTCCCCTCGAAGACCTGGATCCGCTCACGGTTGCCCTCGACGACCTTGGCCGAGACCTTCACGGTGTCACCGGAGGCGAGCTCCGGAAGATCGGAGCGGATCTGGTCCTGGACGATCTCGTCGAGCACGTTCACGGCGTTCCTACTTCTCGTCGGGCAGCGAGGGCTGCGGGATGGGCGTTCGGGGATGGGTCGTCTGGGTCGACCGGCGCCGGAGTATAGCACGAGCCCCCGTCCGGACGATCATCCGCGCCCGCCCTGTCCCCCGCTGGGGCGGTCCTCGTCGCTCGTCGACGGGACGTCGGGGCCGGCCGGCGACGTCCGGCCGACCTCGCTCGAGAGCTCGTCGAGGAGCGATCGCTCGTAGGGCGTGATCTCCCGCTCGGCGAGGAGGTCGGGCCGCCGTTGAAGCGTCCGCCGGAGCGCCTCCCGATGACGCCAGCGCCTGACGGCGCCGTGATCGCCGCTGGTCAGCACCGCCGGGACACCGCGTCCGCCGAAGACCGCCGGCCGGGTGTACTGGGGGTACTCGAGCGTCCCGTCGGCGAACGACTCCTCGTCCGTCGAGGCGGCATCGATCGCGCCCGGGAGCAGGCGGAGGACCGCATCGATGACGACGAGCGCGGGGAGCTCGCCGCCGGTCAGGACGTAGTCGCCGATCGACAGCTCGAGGTCGACGAGGGTCCGGATCCGCTCGTCGACACCCTCGTACCGGGGGCACAGGAACACGAGGTGACGGCGGCCCGCCAGATCCATGGCGCGGTCCTGGCGGAACGGCTCCCCCGCGGGGTCGAGGAGGACGACCGTGCTCTCGGGCCGGCGCAGGGAGGCCAGGGCGGCCGCGACCGGCTCCGGCCGAAGGACCATCCCGGCCCCTCCTCCGTAGGGCGTGTCATCGACGGTCCGGTGGCGGCCCAGCCCCCAGTCGCGGAGGTCGTGGACCCGGATCGTCGCGAGACCGCGCTCCTGGATCCGGGCCGGGATGCTGGAGGCGAGTGGTCCCTCGAGCATCGCCGGGAAGAGGGTGACGATCTCGATCTCGAGGCTCACGTCGGGACCTCGTCATCGGGCGCAGGCGGCGGCCCGGACGATGGCGCCGGACCGGCCGGTGCCGCTGCCCCGCCCGGCGGGGCCGCCGGGGCGGTCGCCCCTCCGGCGGCGCCCTTCCGCGGTCGCGCCGGCCTCGGGGTCTTCGGGGGTCGGGCCGGCCCCAGCTCGAGGGCGAGGGCATCCACCACGAGCTCCCCCCGGCGGGGGGCCAGGACCCGGACGAAGTCGCGGACGGCCGGCACGTCGAACTCGCCGCGCGACCCGCCGCGGACCACGTAGACGTCGTTCTCGGCGACGCGATAGACGTCGCTGACCGTCCCGAGCTCCTCGCCGTCGAGGCCGCGGACCGTCAGCCCGACGATCTCGTGCCAGTAGTAGGTCCCCCGATCGAGCGCCTCGTCGGGGCCGACCTCGGCCTCGAGGTAGACGCCCCTGAGGTTCTCCGCGACCGATCGATCCGGGATCTCCCGAAAGCGCAGTCGCCAGCCCGGCCCGTCCGGGATGTCGACCGCGTCGGCGACCGTCAGGGGCACGGCGTCCCCCTCGCGGTAAAGCCGTGCCCCGATCGTGAAACGGGTCTCCGGGCGGTCGGTCAGAGTCTCCACCCGGACCGCCCCGTTCAGGCCGTGGACGCCCCGGACGAGGCCGACCACGAGCCGCATCGGACGGTCAGACGATCTCGAGGGAGACCGGCTCGCCCTCGCGGGCCGCCGTCACCTTGAGCAGCGTCCGGAGGGCCTTGGCGACGCTCCCGTTGCGCCCGATGACCTTGCCCATGTCGTCCTCGGCGACGTGGAGCTCGAGGACGACGCCATCGCGGTCGCGGGTCTCTTCGACGTGGACGGCGTCGGGATCGTCGACCAGCGACTTCGCGACGAACTCGACGAGTTCCTTGGCTGCCATCTCGCGATCCCTACTTCGCCGCGGGCAGGATGCCCGCGTTCCGGAACAGGCGGGCGACGGTGTCCGAGGGCTGGGCTCCCTGGGCAAGCCACTTCTTCGCCTTGTCGGCGTCGATGACGACCTCGACGGGCTCGGTCCGCGGGTTGTAGTGCCCGATCGTCTCGATCGAGCGCCCATCGCGGGCGCTGCGCGAGTCGGCCACGACCACCCGGTACGTGGGCTGCTTGGTCGCCCCGACACGGGTGAGGCGGATACGAACGGCCATGGGCGGAGAACCTCCTGCTAGTCCCTGATCACTTCGGTTGACTGACGACGACGACGGAGTTCGAGCTGTCGACCGAGTCGCCGACGACGATCGCCGCGGCGAAGGCGGCGAACGGCTCGAGATAGGGGCGCAGTTCCTTCTGGTAGGTCGCGGACTGGGGGCTCGCGGCGATGAATGGCTCGGCCAGCGCCCGGGCGCCGGCGAGGTCGACGAAGATGCTGCCGGCGTTCTTCGAGCCGACCCGGTCGAGCGCATCGCGATAGCCGGCCTGGTCGGCGAGCGAGGCGCCCGGCTTCGTGTCGAGGACGGCCTTCACGAAGGCATCCCCGAGCCCGATCGCGACGATGTCGTTCCGGATGCCCACGGCGATCTCGAGATGGCCCGAGATCGCCAGCGAGGTGGCCACGTCCGGGCGGCCGAGCAGCTTCTGGACATCGCCGGCGTCGAAGACCGTGATCGTCCCGCCGGCGTACGGTTCCTCGTGAACGGTGACCCCGGTCGACGTCCCGGCCAGGACCAGGAGGTTCTTCACGCTCGCGAGCGTGGCGGCTGCCTTCGCCGGGTCCGTCGGGACGATCACCAGGCCCATGCTCGGGCGCGACCCGTCGGCGACGACCGCGACACCGGCATCCCCGATCCAGCCCGTCAGGGCGTCGACCCCGCCGGCCATCGCGGCGGCCGAATCGACCCGCTTGACCGCGTCGGCCATCGCCGGGTCCTTGCGGGCCCGCTCGAGCTCGGCCGCGATGCGGCTGCCGAGGTCGTGGGCCTCGGCCAGCGTGACCGTGGAGGCCGGGACCTTGGAGGCGAGCTTGCTGGCGGCGTTCGTGGCCGTCGAGTCGGCCCGGTGGGGCACCACGCTCGTCCCCGCGAGGGCATCCTCGTCCACCCGAAGGCCGGCGGCGGCCCAGGCCGGCAGCCGGGCGAGCGCCTCGGCCGCGCCGAAGCCCGGCATCGCCGACGCCGACGCGGGCAGCGACGCCTTGAGCGCGCCGACGTACCCCTTCAGGTCGACGTAGGTCCGGACGAGCTGATCGCCCTTGAGGTTCGCCATCGCGGTCTGGAAGGTATCGACCCCGGCCAGACCGTCGGCGCCGTTCCGGTCGAGCGCCGCCTTGACCGACGTGAGGTCACCGGCCAGGAGCACGCCCGCGGTGGCGGCGTAGGCCCCCTGCTCCCCGCCCATCGCCACCACGTGGAGGGTCACCCCCTGATAGGTCTGGTCGGTCGGCGCCGGGCCGCCGAGACCGGCGAACCAGCTCGTAGCGGCAGCCGGGTCCTTGATCGTGGCGATGATCAGCTCGTGGCCGCCCGTGCCGGATCCGCTCCCGACCGACGGGACCGCGGACACGGCCACACCCACCTGGCCGCCGAACCACGGCTTGATCTCCTTCGTCCAGTCATGCTTGCCGTCGGAGGCGCGGCCGACCAGGCGGTCGAGGGTCTCGTCGAGCTTCTGATCGAGGGTCGACTGGTCGGCGAAGCCCGGGAAGTGGGCCAGGAACCGACCGAGGTTCTGGCGTTGATCGCCGGGCAGGTCGCCCCGCACCTCGACGTAGACGAGGCTGTCGGCCGGGGCCCACTTCGCCACGGTCGAGCCGGTCGAGGCACCGACGAGGGCGAACAGGCCGGCGGCCGAGACGGCCACGATGAGCAACGCTGCGATCGCGGCGATCGCCCAGCGGCCGCGCGAGGAGCGCCGAGGGGCCTGGATCGGGACGACGGGCGCGAGGCCGACGACCGGTTCGAGCACGTCCTGGGTCGGGCGAGGAGTCTCGTTCATCGTGCCACCCCGTTCCTAGCGTCGTCCGAGCATGTTCGCGGCGGCGCGCTTGCCGCCGGGCCCGGATAGCTGCTTCATGAGCTTCTGCATGTCGGTGAACTGCTTGACCAGCCGGTTCACGTCGGTGAGCTCGGCACCGGCGCCGGCCGCGATCCGACGGCGTCGGGAGCCGTTGAGGACGGTCGGGTCGCGTCGCTCTCGCGGCGTCATCGAGCGGATGATCGCCTCGACCCGCTTGAGATCCCCGCGATCGACCGCGTCCTGGGCCTCCTTGGCCATCCCGCCCATCCCCGGCAGCATACCCATGATCTGGCCCAGCGGCCCCATCTTCTGGATCTGCTGGAGCTGGTCGAGGAAGTCCTCGAGGGTGAAGCTGCCCTTGCGCAGCTTCTCCTCCATCTTGGCCGACTGCTTCTGGTCGAACGTCTCCTGGGCACGCTCGACGAGCGTCAGAACGTCGCCCATCCCGAGGATCCGGCCGGCGAGGCGGTCCGGGTGGAAGACCTCGAGGGCGTCGGTCTTCTCGCCGGTGCCCAGGAACTTCACCGGGATCCCGGTCACCGCGCTGATCGAGAGGGCGGCGCCGCCCCGGGCGTCGCCGTCGATCTTGGTCAGGACGAGACCGGTGAGCGGGAGGGTCCGGTGGAACGACTCCGCGACGGCGACCGCTTCCTGGCCGGTCATCGCGTCGACGACGAGGAGGGTCTCGACCGGTCGGATCGCCGAGGAGACCGCGGCGATCTCGGCCATCAGCGCCTCGTCGATGGTCAGCCGTCCGGCGGTATCCACGATGACGACGTCCCGGACGGTCCGCCGGGCGGCCTCGATCCCGCCGAGGGCGATGTCGACGACGCTCGTCCCGACGGGGGCCCGGTGGACCGGGATCTCGAGGCTCCGGCCGAGGGTCTCGAGCTGATCGGCCGCGTTCGGCCGATACGGGTCGGCCGCGACGAGCAGCGGGCGGCGGCCGAGCTTGACGACGTGCTTCGCCAGCTTCGCGGTGCTCGTCGTCTTGCCCGAGCCCTGGAGACCCACCACCATGACCACCGCCGGGTTGCCCTGGAGATGGAAGGTCCGGTCGCCGGCGGAAAGGAGGGCGATGAGCTCCTCGTGGACGATCGCCACGACCTGCTGGCCGGCGGTCAGGCTCTCGAGGATGTCGGCGCCGATCGCCCGCTCTCGGACGCGGGCGATGAAGTCCCGGACGACCTTGAAGTTGACGTCCGCCTCGAGCAGGCTCAGCCGGATCTCGCGCATCGCGGCATCGACGTCAGCTTCGCTGATCCGGCCGCGGCCGGTCAGGTCGCCGAGCGTCTTGCGCAGCCGCTCGCTGAGCGTGTCGAACATCCGGGAAGGCGCTCCATGCAGCTCGTCGGCCGGCGATCGTGCCGTCCGGGTGGCGCGCGGGTTCTGACGCGCCGAGGTCCTGCCAGTGTAACGCATCGCCTCCGGGGGTCGGCCGGGCGCGGTAGAGTCGGCCATCGTGACGCCACCCTCGCCGCCGTCCTCGATCTGGCGCGAGCGAGACTTCGTGCGGCTGTGGACGGCCGGCACGATCTCGGTCTTCGGGTCGCTCGTCACGAGGACGGCCCTGCCCTTCACGGCGATCCTCGTCCTCGGCGCCGGGCCGATCGAGATCGCGACCCTGCGGGCGCTCGAGCTCATCGCCGGGCTGCTCGTCGGCCTGTTCGCCGGTGCCTGGGTCGACCGTCTCCGACGCCGGCCGATCATGATCGTCGCCGACCTGGGGCGGGCGCTCCTGCTCGGCTCCATCCCGCTGGCCGCCGTCGCCGGGGTCCTCCGGATCGAGCAGCTCTACGCGGTCAGCTTCCTGGCCGCGATCCTCACGACGTTCTTCAACGTGGCCGACCGGTCCTACCTTCCGACCCTGGTCGACCCGTCCCGACTCGTCGCCGCGAACAGCGCCCTCACCGGGAGCGCGTCGGTTGCCGAGTTCTCGGCCTTCGGGATCAGCGGCTTCCTCATCCAGCTGTTCAGCGCCCCGATCGCGATCGCCGTCGATGCGGTCTCGTTCCTCGCCTCGGCCCTCTTCCTCGGTTCGATCCGCCGCCCGGAGCCGGCCCGGCCCGCGACCGATGCGCGCGAGTCCGTCGTGGGCGAGATCCGGGACGGGCTCCGGGTCGTGTGGCGCTCATCGATCCTCCGTCCCCTGGCGGCGGCCGGGGCGTCGGCTCATGTCCTGTGGGGCGTCTTCGGGGCTGTCTACCTCCTGTTCGCCAGCCAGGAGGTGGGTCTCGCCCCGGCCGCCATCGGGGTCATCGTGGGGATGGGCGGCGCGGGGTCGTTCCTCGGCGCCGTCCTCGCGGGACGGATCTCACGCCGGCTCGGGCTTGGGCGGGCGATGCTCATCGGGATGATCGGGTTCACGATCGGCAACGCGTTCATCCCGATCGCGCCATCCGGTGCCCTCGCCGTCGGGGCTGTCTGCCTGATCGTCCAGCAGCTGGTGGGCGACAGCGCGGCGACCGTCTATGACATCACCCAGGTCTCGGTGACCCAGTCGGTGGTCGAGGACCGCCTGCTCGGCCGGGTCAACGGCACGGTCCGCTTCTTCGAGGACCTCTTCCAGCTCGGGGGCACGATCGCGGGCGGGCTCATCGCCGAGTCGTTCGGGCTGCGGACGGCCATGGCCGTCGGGCTCCTCGGCGGGATCGTCGCGATCGGCTTCCTGTGGTCGCCCTCGATCCGACACCTGCGGGCGATGCCGGCCCGTCCGGGACCCTTCGTCCTGCCATCCGACGAGATCCCCCTGACCGAGTAGGCCTAGGCGAAGAGCGCCGCCACGAAGGCGTCGGGATCGAAGGCGAGCAGGTCGCCCACCTTCTCCCCCACCCCGACGAAGCGGACCGGGATCTTGAGGGCATCCTCGATCGCGAAGACGATCCCGCCCTTCGAGGTCGAGTCCAGCTTGGTCAGGACGATCCCGGTCAGCCCGACGGCCTCGTGGAACGCCTTCGCCTGGGCGAGGCCGTTCTGCCCGGTGGTCGCGTCGAGGACGAAGAACGTCTCGGGCCGGGTCCCGGGCAGGCGCTTGTCGACGATCCGACGGATCTTCGCCAGCTCGTCCATGAGGTTCACCTTCGTGTGGAGCCGCCCCGCGGTATCGGCGATCACGAGGTCGATCCCGCGCGCCACCGCGGCGTCGAGGGCGTCGAACACCACCGCTCCGGGGTCGGCCCCCGGGGCGTGGGCCACGATCTGGGCACCGGAGCGACCCGCCCAGGTGCCGAGCTGCTCGATGGCCGCCGCGCGGAACGTGTCGGCGGCCGCCAGGAGGACGGTCAGCCCCTCGTGGCGGTAGCGGCTGGCGAGCTTGCCGATCGTCGTGGTCTTGCCGGTCCCGTTGACGCCCACGATGAGGATGACCGCGGGCAGACCCGGACCGGCCGGGAGCGGGCGCCACTCACCGGGCTCGCGCGGGATGAGGAGCGCGGCCAGCTCGGCCCGGACCGCCGCCTCGGAGCCGCCTGGATCGTGCCGCTTGCGGGCACGCTCCACGACGTCCATCGCCAGGGTCGCCCCGACATCGCCGGCGATGAGCGTCTCCTCAACGTCCTCCCACGACGGCCCGGCGGACCCGGCGCCGAGGAAGCCCCGGAGCCGGCTGATGAAGCCGCCGCGGCTCTTCTCGAGACCGGCCTCGAGGTCGCCTTCCGGCTCGGGCTCGACCGGCTCGGGCTCGACCGGTCCATCGGGTGACGAGGGCGGCCCGTGGGTCGCGTCGCCCGATCCTTCCGCCGCGGCCTCCGTGGGTGGCTCGAGGACCGCGATCGCCGCGTCCCCATCGCCGGCATCCTCGAAGTCGGCCGGATCGGGCTCCCAGCCATCCGGCACGAGCGTCTCGTCCGGGCCGACTCCCTCGGGCGCCTCCTCGCGAGGCCGGCGTCGCCAGAACATCCGGCGGACCTAGCCCGTGACCGGGTCGGGATCGATCGCCCGACGCCCGCCCGGTCGCCCGGCGATCGCCTCCGCCTCATCGAGACGGAGGCTGATGACCCGGCTCACCGAGTCGTCGCCGACGGTCACGCCGTAGAGCGCGTCGGCGGCCTCGATCGTCCCCCGGTTGTGGGTGATGACGATGAACTGGGTCGCGTCCGCCAGGCTCCGCAGGGCATCGGCGAACCGGCCGACGTTCGCCTCGTCGAGCGCCGCATCCACCTCGTCGAGGACGCAGAACGGGACGGGCCGGACCTCGAGCATCGCGAAGAGCAGCGCGACGGCGGTCAGGGCCCGCTCGCCGCCCGACAGCATCGCCAGCGCCTGGGGCTTCTTGCCCGGGGGTCGGGCCACGATCTCCACCCCCGTCGCCGAGAGGTCGGCCGGGTCGGTCAGCTCCAGCCGCGCGAATCCGCCGCCGAAGAGCTGCTGGAAGCGCGTGTCGAAGGCCGTCTCGAGGGCGCGGAACGTCGACCGGAACTGGTCGGTGATGAGGGTCGACAGCTCCCCGATGAGCGCCCGCGTCCGGACGATCGCGTCCCGCAGGTCGGCCCCCTGGGTCTCGAGGGCCTCGAGCCGGGTCTTGAGCTCGGCGTACTCGTCCACGGCGTACGGGTTCACCGCGCCGAGCTCGTGATAGCGACGCCGGAGGGAGGCCAGCCGGCCCGGCGTGGGCGGATCGACGGCGGGCGGCCCGGCCTCCCAGGTCGGGAGCACGAACGGGAGGACCGCCTCGAGCTCGGCCGTCTCGTCGTCGCCGACGGCGTCCGACTCGCCACTTGACGCCTCGTCAGGCCCCGGCGACCCCATCGCCAGGGCCGGAGGGACCGCGACCCCGACGAGGGGGCCCCCCACGGCGCGGAGCGCCCGGAGCCCGACCGCACCGATCCCTGCGAGCTCGACGAGCACCTGCTCGCGGATCGCGTCGAGCCCCAGCCGCGCCTCGAGGTCGGCGACCTCCACCCCCCGGACCCGGTCGTCCGCCGCGCGGAGGTGGTCGCGGGCGGTCGCGGCGGCGGCCTCGGCTCCGAGCAGGCGCTCGCGGTCGGCGCTGTCCGCCGAGCGGAGCTCGTCGAGGACCGCCCGGGCCCGGGCCTCGTGGACCGTCGCGGCGGCGACCTCGGTGGTCAGGGCGTCGCGTTCGGCGAGGACGGCCACCTCTCGCTCGGCGAGCGCCCGGGCGTCGGAGCCGGCCCTGGCGATGCGCTGCTCGTCGTAGGTCGCCGCGGCGGCGGCCCGGGCGACGATCGCCTCGGCATCGCGCCGGACCTGCTCGCGCACCGCCAGCTCCGAGGCGAGCCGATCGCGGCGAGCCCGCAGCTCGGCTACCCGCTCCTCCCAGGCCTCGAGGGCACTGGCCTCGGGGGCGGATGCGCCGGACGCGGTCTCGGCCGATCGGGCCATCTCTGCGGCCTCGAGATCGGACAGCGCGGCGCGCAGCCGGGCGACCTCGGCCTCGAGACGGTCCGCCTGGGCCGATCCCCAGGCCGACTCGCGGGCCGAGCCCTCGGCCGCCCGACCGGCGACCCGCTCGGCCTCCTCGGCCGCCCGGCGCTCGGCGGCCGCCTGCGTCTCGGCGAGACGGGCCGATTCGAGCGCGGACCGCGCCCTCGAGGCCGCCTCGACCGCGAGGGTGGTCGCCCGCTCGCTCTCGGTCGCCTCGGTCTCCAGCCGGGCCAGCTCCGCCTCGAGACGCTCGAGCTCGGCGCGGCGCTCGATCGGGCCCTCGGACCGACCCAGTGCGACGGCATCCCGCGTCGCCACCGCGCCTCCGTCCCTCGTCACCACGACCCAGCCCGGTGGGATGGCCGGCTGGAGACCCACGGCCGTGGGCAGGTCGACGACCCAGGCGGCGCGACCCAGGACGCGGCGGGCGACCCCGACCGCATCACGCCGGACGGCATCGGCCAGGATCCCGCCGCCGCGGCGCTCGAGCTCGGCTCGGAACTCCCGGTCCTCGGCCACCGCGGCCGACCCACCGGTGACAACGGACCCGTCGGGGCCGGCGTCGACGACGTCCCCGGGGACGACCATGCCGCGCTCGCCGGCGAGTCCGGGGATGGCCGCCGATCCCACGAGATAGGCTCGGGCGATCTCCCCGAGGGCCGCCTCGACGGCCGCCCGGAGCGCTGGATCCACCTGGAGATCCTCGTCGACCCGGCGCCCACCCGCGCGCCGGGCCGCCCGGGCGATCCCGCGGGCCTCGTCCTCGGCGAGGCGAGCCCGGGCCGTCTGCACCCGGCCCAGAAGCGCGGCGTGGGCCGCGCCCACCGCTGTGGCGCGCTCCCCGGCCGCCCGTCGGCCGCCCTCGGCCTCGTCGGCCGCTGACCGAGCGCCTTCCCGAGCCGCGATCGCGGCGGCCTCGGCGGCGGTCGCCGCCGCGGTCACGTTCCGGGCGTCGGCCAGCCGCGTCTCGAGCTCGCCGCGCTCCAGCGCCGACCGGTCCGCCCGCGTTCGCTCCTCGCCGGCGCGGCGCTCCGCCTCGGCCAGCCGGCGACGCGCCGTCTCCGTCTCGGCGACCCTGGCCGCCTCGGCTCGCCGGAGGGTCGCCAGCTCGTCCCCGTGCGCCTGGCGGGCGGCGCGCAGCGCCCCGAGCTCCTCGAGCGCCTCGGCGAGCGACCGCTCGGCCTCGCCGAGGCCGGTCTCCAGCTCGGCGCCATGGGCCGGCACGACCGTCGCAGCCTCGCGCCGTCGGATCACGAGATCCGCCTCGGCCGCCCGCACCTCGTCGTCCAGCCGGCTCCGATCCCGGGCGATGGCGGCGAGGTCCGATCCGATCCGGGCCTCGCGAAGCTGGAGCTCGGTCAGCGTCGCCCGGGCCAATTCGTGGGCGGCGCGACGGTCGCGTTCCACCTCGGCACGAGCCCCGAGGGCGGCCGAGATCACGCCCGCCTCGGCCTCGGCCTCCACCAGGGCAGCCATCGCCCGCTCGGATTCGGCTCGTCCGCGGGCCAGTCGGTCGGCGGTCTCGCGATGGCGGGCCGCCGCCTCGTGCCACCGCGCGTGCGCCGCGATGACGAGAGCGGCCGCCAGCTCGTCCCCGGCCGAGGCGCGGGTCACCTGCTGCTCGGCCTGGGCAGCCAGCCGGCGAGCCTGCGGCCGGAGCTCGGCCACGATGTCGTCGACCCGGGCCAGGTTCGCCTCGGCCTCGGCCAGCTGCTCCTCGGCCTTCCGTCGACGCCGCTCGTGACGACGGACCCCGGCCACCTCCTCGAACAGCGGCCGGCGCTCCTCGGGTCGCAGGGCCAGGGCCTGGTCGACCATCCCCTGGCCGATGAAGAGGAAGGCGTTGTCCGCGAGGTGGGCCGCGTCGAGGAGATCGACGAGGTCGCGCAGCCGGACCCGCTGCTTGTTGAGGAGGTAGTCGTTCTCGCCCGACCGGTAGAGGCGGCGACCGAGCTCGAGGACGCTGTACTCGACCGGGAGCAGGCCATCGGCGTTGTCGAGGACGAGGGTCACGTCGGCCATCCCGAGGGCCGCCCGCCGCTCGGAGCCAGCGAAGATGACGTCCTCGCCCTTCCGGCTCCGGAGCGCCCGGCCCTGCTCGCCGAGGGTCCAGCGGAGGGCGTCGGCCAGGTTGCTCTTGCCCGAACCGTTGGGGCCGACGACCGCGCTGATCCCCGGTCCGAACTCGACGACGGTGCGCTCCGCGAACGACTTGAAGCCCTGCAGGCGGAGCGCCAGGAGACGGGCCGGGGCGGTCACTCGGTCGTTCCCGCGACCGTCTCGGGCTCGTCCCGGAGGACGACCAGGGCGGCCTCCGCGGCCTGGATCTCGGCGGTCTTCTGGGATCGGCCTTCCCCGGTCGCGAGGACTCGGCCGTTCACCGAGACCTCGATCAGGAACCGCTTGTCGTGATCCGGTCCGCTCGTCTCGACGATCCGGTAGGCGGGACGCTGGCCATCCATCCGCTGGGTGTGCTCCTGGAGCCGGCTCTTCGCGCTCTTCAGGTTCGCCGGGGGCGTGGCCAGCTCGAGCTCGGGCTTCGCCAGCTCGAGGAGCCAGGCCCGCACCGCGTCGAACCCGAGGTCGAGGTAGATCGCCCCGACGACCGCCTCGAAGGCCGAGGCCAGGAGCGGTCCCCGGGAGCGACCGTCACGACGAGCTTCGCCCTCACCGAGGAACAGGGCGTCACCGAGGTCGATCCGACGGGCCAGGACGGCCAGTCCGGCCGCGCTGACGATCGTGGCCCGACGGGCGGAGAGGACACCTTCGTCGTCATCGGGGTGGAGGCGGAAGAGGGCCTCGCCGATGATCAGGGTGACGACCGCGTCCCCGAGGAACTCGAGCCGCTCGTTGTGGCCCGGCGTGGTGTCCCGGTGCTCGTGGAGGTAGCTGCTGTGGGTCAGCGCCTGCTCGAGCAGGTCAGGGTCGTTGACGGTGAGCCCGAGCCGCGCGGCGAAGGCATCGGCCGAGCGCATCGGGCGCGGGCGGCCGCCGTCTCAGGCGGAATGTTCGTCGATGTACTCGACGGCGTCGCCGACGGTGCGGATCTTCTCCGCGTCCTCGTCGCTGATCTCCGTCCCGAACTCCTCCTCGAGGCTCATGATGAGCTCGACGAGGTCGAGCGAGTCGGCGTTGAGGTCATCGACGAACGACGCCTCGGGCTTGACGTCCTCTTCCTCGACGCCGAGCTGCTCGACGACGATCTTCTTGAGGCGCTCGTAGGTCGTGGCCACTGACTCCCTCCTCGGAGCTCATCGCCCGGGCGCTTGCCGGGTCAGTCCTCTGCGGAGCGGACGGCCGGACCCTCCGGCTCGGTGACCGCCTCCCTTGCGATGCGACCCAGCACGCCATTCATGAGACGTCGCATGGGGTCGCCACTGTAGGTGCGCGCGAGCTCGACCCACTCGGCGATCGCCACTCGGGCCGGCGTCGTCGCGGAGTGTAGCACCTCACCGATGGCGCAACGCAGCAGGGCGCGATCCATCCGGGCGAGCTGGACGACCGGGTAGCGGGGGGCCACCTCCTCGATCCGGGCGTCGATCGTGTCACGGTGCTCGCGGACCACGGCGACCAGCCGACGGGCGAACTCTGCGGCCGCCGGGTCCCCCTCCGATTCGGCCAGGTGGCGCTCCAGGACGGTCCCGGCCGCGCGCTGCCCGAACTCGGCCTCGAACACCGAGATGAGCGCCAGCCGACGTCCCGCGCGGCGGATCCGGGCGACCTCGCCGCGGGCCGTTCGTTCGCTCGTGGCCACCCTCAGGCGCCGACCCCGTCGACGAGGACGACGATCTCGCCGACCTCGAGCCCGACGAGGCGCTCGATCGCAGCGGTGACGGCGACCCGGACCCCGTGGCAGACGGGCACGAGGGGATGGCCGGGGCGGGCCACGACCGAGAGACGGACGCTCACCCGGCGATCGTGGACCCGGACCCGGATCGCCGGTCCGGCGACGAGACGACGCCAGCGCGGTCCGGCCCGGTCGACCCGGACCACGCCGGGCACCTCCATCGCCGCGAACCGGATGACCTGCTCGACGACGGCTCGTCCGACGGTCAGCTGCGGCCGGTCGCTCATCGGACAGCGTCGCTCGAGGACGGCTCCTCGAACCGACCTCCGGTGACCTCGTCGATCCCGGCGCCGGCGACGGCCGCGGCGGCGGCGACGTCGGCGGCCCGGGCGGGCTCGCGCTGGAACGTCTCGGCGATGTGCTCCGGGATCCGCGCCCGCGCCGCGGCCGCCCCGACGCCGACCGCATAGCCGATCATCCGCCGCTTCGCCCGACCGTGGGTGATGATCACCGTCCCTTTGACCCCGAGGAGCGGCGAGCCGCCGAACTTCTCGTAGTCGAAGACGTCACGGATGCGGCCGATGCCGGGCTTCATCAGGGCGTAGGCGAGCGGGCCGCGGGGCGGCCGCCGGAACTCCTTCTCGAGGAGGTCGAAGATGAACGTGGACAGGCCCTCGAAGAACTTGATCACGACGTTTCCGACGACGGCATCGGTCACCACGACGTCGGCCATGTCCTGGACCAGGTCCTTGCCCTCCACGTTGCCGATGAAGTTGAGGTCGGACTGGTCGAGCAGCTGGCTGGCGACGCTGATCCGGGCGTCGCCCTTGCCCTTCTCCTCGCCGATGGAGAGGAGCGCCACCCTGGGCCGGCTCACCCCGAGGACGCGTTCCGAGAAGAGAGCGCCCATCTCGGCGTACTGGTAGAGGTTCTCGCCGGTGGAGTCGGGGTTGGCCCCGATGTCGAGGAAGACGAACGGCCCGCTGGCGGTGATCATCTGGACCGCCAGGGCGGGCCGGTCGACGCCGGGCAGGCGACCCAGCCGGAGGACGGCCGCGGCCATCCCGGCGCCGGTGTGACCGGCCGTGACGATCGCGTCGGCCTCGCCCCGGCGGACGAGATCGGTCGCGACGAGGATCGAGGCGTCCTTCTTCTCGCGCAGGGCGAGCGCCGGGTGCTCGTCCATCCCCACGACCTGCGAGGCGTGGACGACCGATACGTTCGCGGCGCTCAGCCGGGCCCCGGCGATGGCGGCGATCCGGTCGCGGTCGCCGACGAGGATCACATCGTCGGCAGGGTGCCCCTCGGCATGGTCGAGCGCCCCGAGGACGACCTCCTCGGGGGCGTGGTCGCCGCCCATCGCGTCGACCGCGACGCGGATGCGACCGCTCTCCGAGCTCGCCCGGACCGCGCTCAGGTCCACCGGATCAGGAGGCCGAGTCGCTCGACTTCGTCTTGAGCTCCACCACCTGGCGCCCGCCGTAGTAGCCGCAGTTCGGGCAGGCGTGATGGGGCTGCTTCGACTCGTGGCAGTGCGGGCACTCCTCGAGCTTCGGAAGCTCGATCGCGAGGTGGCTGCGGCGCTCGCCCTGACGGGCGTGCGAGACCCGTCGCTTGGGGACTCCCATGGTTCGTGTGGCTCCTCTGCGGATCCGTGGCCGACGGTGCGACCGTCTCCGGGCTTCGTCGTGGTGTGGCGGCCGGCGACCGCGTTCGCGGGGATCCCCGCGGCCGGAGTGGGGCCGACCCGAGAGTTTACGCGGTCTCGTCGTCCCCGTCGACCCGGAAGGCCCGGAGCGCGTCGAGACGCGGGTCGATCGTCTCCTCGGGATGGTCGTGCGGCCCGCTCCCGAGCTCCACGCCGCAGAGCGGGCAGAGGCCGGGGCAGTCCGGACGGCAGAGCGGGGCGATCGGCGCCGCGAGGAGGATCGCCTCGCGGACGAACGGCTCCAGGTCGATCTCGTGGTGGTCGGTGAGCCGGGCGACCTCCGGCTCGGCCGAGCGGTCGAGCGGAGCGCCGGTGGCGAGCTCGACGCTGGGCAGCGCCTCGTCGTGGATCTCGGCCGCGAGCGATACGACGATCGGCCGGAGACAGCGGCTGCACGTCTCGGCGAGTGCGGTGGCGACGTCGCCGTCGACGAGCAGCCCACGGTTCGTCCGGGCGAGGTGGAACCGAGCCCGGACCGGTTCGGCGAGGATGGGCGGGTCGGCGACCGGGACCTCGTCGACGGCATCGGCGATCCGGCCGGCCCGGTCGAGGTCGAGATGGAGGTCGTCGAAGACGTAGTCGCGGTCGGAACCGGAGGGCTCGCCCAGGAGGGTCGCGACATTGACCGTCAGCTGCCCGGCCGGTGCGGGCGCCGTCACGACCGGACGGGTCGGGACGTTCGATCCTCCTCGAACTCCTCCTCGTCCTCCCACCCTTCGTCGTCGCCCTCGTCCTCGTCGGCGGCGACCGTGGCTCCGCTCGCCCGACGCTCGTCGAGGAGGGCGATCCCCTTCTTGATCGCCTGGAGCGTGTTGACCACTTCGCGCTCGAGGCCGATGAGGACCGAGGCGGCGTATTCGTCCGCCCCGCGACGGACCTCGGCGGACTCGTCCTGGGCGATGCCCATGATCCGTCGGCTCTCCTCGTCGGCCGCCGCGGTGAGGCCGCGCTCCTCGATGAGGAAGGCGGCCTGCTCCTGGGCCCGGGCGACGATCCGCTCGGCCTCCTCCTGGGCCTTCTCGATGATCCGCTCGCCCTCGGCGTTGATCCGCTTGGCGGCCCGGATCTCCTCCGGGATCGCCGCTCGGAGCTCGTCGATGAGATCGAAGGCGGCGTCCTTGTCGATGACGACGTTGCTGGTCATCGGCAGCTTCTTGCCGTTCGCGACGAGCGTCTGAAGGCGCGTCACGAGGAAGATGATGTCGATCGGACCGGCCCTCCTCGGCGGTAGCGGCGCGGCCCGTTCCGGTCCGCGCGTCGACTCATGGTACCCCGGCGGATGCCGCCCGGTTCAACCCCGCCGGTTCGTCGCCCGGAGCGCCGCCGCGGCGGGGGGCGGGACCATCCCGCCGATGTCGCCGCCGAACCGGGCGATCTCCCGGACCAGGCTCGAGCTGACGTAGCTCTGCTCGAGCGAGGTCATGAAGAAGACCGTGTCGATCTCCGGGGCCAGGATCCGGTTGTTGTGGGCGAGCTGCATCTCGCTCTCGAAGTCGGAGACCACCCGCAGGCCCCGGACGAGGAACGACGCCCCGATCGACCGGCAGAACTCCACGGTCAGCCCGTCGAACGTCCGGACCTCGACCCGGTCGGCCAGGTCCGGCGCGGACGCGGCGATCGAATCCCGGATGAGCGCCGCCCGAGCGGCCGCATCCTGGGCCACCGACTTGCGGGGGTTCTCGAGGACGGCGATGACCACCCGGTCGAAGACCGCCGTGGCTCGCCGCAGGACGTCCAGGTGCCCGTTCGTGACCGGGTCGAAGGACCCGGGATAGACCGCCAGCCTCATGGGTCCCCTCGCCGGTAGAAGGTGAGCCCGGTCTCGCCGAAGCGCCGGTCGCGGTCCGATGCTAGCAGGCCGACCGTGGCCGGTGGTCGGTCCCGCCAGAAATGCTTGGCGACCACCCGGCCACCGGGCGCGAGGATCCTCCCGCCGATGGCCCCACCGACCAGCTCGAGGAGGCGCCCGAGGAGTCCGGTGTCGGCGTACGGCGGGTCGACGAAGACGAGGTCGAACGGCGCGCCCGGCAGGGTCAGCCCGGCCGATACGCCGGCGAGCCAGCGGGCCGCCTCGGCCTGGACGACCACGGCCCGCCGACCCGCGAGGGCGGTCCGCTCCAGGTTCGCCACGATGACCCGGGCCGCGTCCGCGTCCCGCTCCACGAAGACCGCCAGCGCCGCGCCCCTGGACAGGGCCTCGATCCCGGCCGCGCCGCTCCCGGCGCACAGGTCGAGGAAGCTGGCTCCGGGCAGGGCCGGTTCGAGGATCGCGAAGAGGGTCTGCTTCACCCGGTCGCCGAGCGGACGGGTCCCCTCCCCCGGGGCAGCCAGCCTGACCCCCCGGGCGGATCCGGCGATGACCCGGCCGGCGTCAGCCACGGCCGCCGGTCCGGGCGCGGATCCGCCGGGCGGTGGTCCCGGAACGGGGGGTCATGCCGCGCTCTCCGGGTCGCCGGCGGCGATATCCTCGAGCCAGCCGCCCTCCAGCTCGCGGCGGAGGGCCGCCAGCTCCGGGTCCGACAGGGTCCCCGACTCGTCGAGGAGCGCCTCGGCGTGACGGCGGGCGTCGGTCGCCAGGACGCGATGGTCGGCCCGCTGGAGCGAAGCGACCCGGAGACGGGGCAGGCCGCTCTGGGCCAGGCCGAGGACGTCACCTTCGCGCCGGAGCTCGAAGTCGGCCTCGGCCAGCTCGAAGCCGTCGAGCGTCCGGGCGACCGCGACGAGGCGGGCCTGCTCCGTCGTCTCGATGGCCCGGCGTCCGTTCACGAGGTCGTCCCAGGACGCGGTGCTCGGCGCGGCGTCGGAGATGAGCGCGCAGAACGACGGCGCGTCGCCGCGGCCGACCCGCCCGCGCAGCTGATGGAGCTGGGCGAGCCCGAACCGGTCGGCGCCCTGGACCGCCATCACGGTCGCCTCGGGAACGTCGACGCCGACCTCGACGACCGTCGTCCCGACGAGGACATCCAGGCCATCGTCGCCGCCGTCATCGCGGAAGCGGGTCATCTCCCTGTCCCGCTCGGCCGCCTTCAGCCGGCCGTGGACGAGGCCGACTCGGAGCGGGGCGAGCAGCGCGCGCAGACGCTCCGCCTCCGACTTCGCCGCCACCGCGCCCTCATCGTCCGAGTCCTCGATCGCCGGGACGACGACGAACGTCCGGTGACCGGCCTTCGCCTCGGTCCTGACGAACTCCCAGAGCCGCTCGAGGTCGGCCGGGTGGCGGATCCCCGTCCGGATCGGCACTCGACCCTCGGGCTGGGTGCGCAGGTCGGTGACGTCGAGATCGGCGTAGAGGACCTGGCCGAGGGTCCGGGGGATCGGTGTCGCGGTCATCAGCAGGACGTGCGGCGCAGACCCGCCGGCCTTCGCCTCGAGCTGGCCGCGCTGCTCCACCCCGAAGCGGTGCTGCTCGTCGATCACGACGAGGCCGAGGTCCGCGAAGGCGACCCGGTCCTGGAACAGCGCGTGGGTCCCGACCACGACCGCGGCCCGGCCGTCGGCGATCGATCCGAGGGCCTTCTGTGTCCCGGCGGCACTCAACGACCCGGTCAGGAGGGTCACCGGGATCCCCAGGCCGTCAAGCAGGTCGCTCAGCGTGGCCGCGTGCTGACGGGCGAGCAGGTCGGTCGGGGCGAGGAGGGCGCCCTGTCGACCGGCCCCCGCGACCAGCGCCAGGGCATAGGCGGCGACGGCCGTCTTCCCCGAGCCGACGTCGCCCTGCAGGAGTCGGAGCATCGGCTCGGCCAGGGCCAGGTCGGTCCTGATCGCGGCGGTCGCGCTGCGCTGGTCGGGGGTGAGCTCGACGCTCCGACGGCGACTGCGCGAGAGCGCATCGGTCAAGGCCGTCAGGATCCCGGCGTCACGGGCGTCGTCCACGACCAGCGGGCGGGCTCGCGAGCGGACCCGCTGACGACGTCGCCCGACCATCCCGACCTGGAGGGCGAGCAGCTCGTCGAAGGCCAGCCGGCGCAGCGCCGCGTCCTTGGCCTCGGGATCCTCCGGGTAATGGGCTCCCTCGATGGCCCGCCCGATCCCGACGAGCGCCTCGTCCCGGCGCAGGCCGTCCGGGAGGTACTCCGGATAGGCGAGCCCGGCCCGGTCGATCGCCTCGCGCATCGCGACCCGCAGCCGGGGGGCGGCGATGCCCGCGGTCAGGCGGTAGATCGGGACGATCCGTCCGGCGTGGAGCAGGTCGCCCTCGGCGTCCTCGCGCTGGAACTCCGGGTCGTCGAAGACCACGCCGAAGCCGCGCTTCTTGAGCCGCCCGCTGACGACGAGCCGATCCCCGGCAGCGATGCGCTTCTCGATGTAGCGACGGCCGAACCAGACCGCCTCGGCCGTCCCGGTCTCGTCTCGGACGTCGGCCACGGTGCGCTGGATCCTCCGTCGGAAGCCCTGCTCGACCCGGATCCCGGTGACCGTGACCCGGGAGCTCACCTGGTCGCCGTCCTCGCGAGCCATCAGCTCGGCGATCGTCTCCATCCGGCGACGGTCGTCGTAGCGCCGGGGCAGATGGAAGAGGAGGTCGCGAACGGTCTGGATCCCCAGCCGGGGTCCCGCGCGCCGGATCGCCGCGGCGCCGGTCAGACCACTGAGTCCGATCGGCGTGGCGAGGAGCGCGCTCGGATCGTCGGGCGGCGGCGTCCCGGGCGAGCCGGCCGGCGGGCGACCGGCGACCGGGCGTCGTGTGGTCCGTGGCGACATATCCCTATTCCGCCGAGATGAGGAACCGGTAGTGCGGCTGGCCGCCATGGCGGACCTCGACCTCCGCCGCCGGCCTCGCCTCCGCGATGCGGCCGGCCAGCGCCTCGGTTCCGGCGAGGTCCGCGCCGTCGCCGTAGAACAGGGTGATCAGCTCGATCCCCGCGGGGAGGGTCTCCACCGCCGCCAGGACCGCCCGGTCCGGGTCGCCGTCGACCGCGACGAGGCCGTCGTCGGGATCGAGGACGATCGTCTGCCCCTGCTTCACCTTCCGGCCGCCGACCCGGGCATCCCTGACCGCCGTCGTGACCTGGAGCGTGGCGACGCCTCGGCCGCGCTCGGTCATGTCGGCCACGTTGTCGGCCGCGCCGGCCCCCGGGTCGAGGGCGAGCAGGGCGGCGAAGCCCTCCGCGGCATTGCGGGTGGGGATCACGTGGACCGGCTTCCGGGCGAGCTCCGCGACCTGCCGGGCCGCGAGGACGACGTTGGGGTTGTTGGGCAGGATGAGGATCTCGTCGGCGTCGAGGGCGTCGACCGCGGCGAGGAGCTCGCCGGTGCTCGGGTTCGCCGCCTGCCCGCCGTGGACGATGGCGGCCACGCCGAAGTCCGAGAGGATCGCCGCCAGGCCGTCACCGGATGCGACGGCGACCACGGCCAGGGCGAGGTGCCCGTCACGGGCGCCCGGCGCGAAGGTCGTGAAGCCGATCGAGTCCGAGGTCGGCTCGCTGCCCTCGGCGGGCCGCACCTCGGCCGACCCGGCGTCCGACCCGGGTCGGGTCCCGTCGGCACCGTTCTCGCCGGGAGGGGTCCCGACGGGCGGGGCGCCGGTGAAGTCCGAGGCCCGGCTCTCGCGGACGTCGCGAGCCTGGTGATCGAGGTTCTCGACGCTGATCCGGCTCAGGGCGCCGAGACCCAGTCCGTAGGCGATGACGGTGTCGGGGCGATCGTTGTGGACGTGGACCTTGACGGCGCGCGAATCGCCGGCCACCACGACCGACTCGCCGACTGTCTCCAGATGGGTCCGGACGGCATCGATGTCGAGGTCGTGGCCGGGCGCCGGTTGGAGGAGGAACATCGTCTCGTAGCCGAATCCCTCGTCGGCGTGCGCGACCAGCGTGGACGGCTTCGCGCCAGCGCGGATCCGGGCAGAGACCGATCCGGATGGCGCCTCGCCAACGACATGGAGGAGGGCGCCCTGGAGCAGCCGGTAGAGACCCTGGCCACCGGAATCGACCACGCCGGCCTCGCGCAGGATGGGCAGCAGGGTCGGCGTCCGGGCGACCGACCGCTCGGCGGCCTCGACCGTGGCCGTGAGGACGTTCTCGATCGCATCGTCGCGCTCGGCGGCCTCCCGTGCTGCGTCGGCCGCCTCGCGGATGACGGTGAGGATCGTGCCCTCGACCGGCTTCTTCACCGCCGCGTAGGCCGTCTCGGTCCCGAGGGTCAGGGAGTGGGCCAGGTCCAGCCCGTTGAAGCGGCGCTTCCGGGCAAGGCCGCGGGCCATCCCGTTCACGATCTGGCTGGTGATGACCCCGGAATTGCCGCGAGCGCCCATCAGCGCCCCGAAGCTGATCGCGGCGGCGATCCGGTCCGCCGGCTGACCAGCCGCCCCCTCCGCCTCCTCAAGGGCCACCCGCACGGTCGCCACCATGTTCGAGCCGGTGTCCCCGTCGGGGACCGGGAAGACGTTGAGGGCGTTGATCTCGTCGACGTGCGCCTCGAGGTTCGCCACGGCCGAGCGGAACGCCGCCAGCAGACCGGCGCCGTCGCAGCTGCGGCGGGTCATCGCGGGGCGTCCGGCTCGCTCGCCGTCTCATAGTGGAGACCGCCGACGTGGATCGCGACGACCTCCGGCTCGCGGCCGAGCGCGCGCCGGAGCGCGTAGCGCACGGCCGAGTCGACCTGCCGGGCGACCTCGGCGACGGGCAGACCATAGGCGACGGTCAGGCGGAGGTCGACGGTCAGCCGTGGTCGGATGGCGACCCCGATGCCCGGCCGGGTCAACCCGAGGAGGCGTCGCACGGTCCCCCGGGGACCGTCGTCGGCGAAGCCGGTGACGCCATAGCTGCCGAGCACGGCGGCCCGGACGATCTCCTCGACCGCCCGGCGGCTGACGAGCGAGCGACCCGTCGGCGCGGGATCGGTCATCGGGCAGAAGGCCTCCGCTTCGAAGCGGTCCGGGCGACGGCGCTCCCGGGACCCGCGGGTCGATGTGCTATCGTACCGCCTGCCCGGGCCCGCCGCGGTCCGAGCCACCGTGAACGCACCACCCTCAGAGGACCGACATGGCCCGCGCCTGCGCCGTCTGCGGCAAGGTCTCGATGGGCGGCTTCAACCCGCAGTCGTCGGGGATGAACCGCGTCCGAGCCCACCGCCGCTACCAGCCGAACCTCCAGAGCCTCGTCGTCGCGACCCCCAAGGGCGAGGCGAAGAAGCAGCTCGTCTGCACCCGCTGCCGCCGGACGATCGCCAAGGCGAGCCGCTGATCCCCGCCGGGCGGGACGCCCGGCCCACGGACCGATGACCCCCGGAGCGCCGATCCGGGGGTTCGTCATGTCCGCCCGGATCGTCAGGCCCGCTCGTCGGTGTCGAGCCAGATCGTGAACGGCCCGTCGTTGACGAGCTCCACCTCCATCTCCGCGCCGAACCGGCCGCGACTCACCGCCGGCCCGAGCCCCTCGAGGGTCGCCACGAAGCGCTCGTAGCGTGGGATGGCCACCTCGGGCGGGGCGGCGCCGGTGAACCCCGGTCGACGACCACGCCGGGTGTCGGCGAAGAGGGTGAACTGGCTCACGACCAGGGCCGAGCCGCCGACATCGAGCAGCGACCGGTTCGTGCGCCCCTTGTCGTCTCGGAAGATCCGGAGCTCGGCGACCTTCCGGGCAAGCAGCTCGGCCGTCGCGTCGTCGTCAACCGGCCCCACCCCCAGGAGCACCACCAGTCCGGGACCGATCGCGCCGATCGTCTCGCCGCCGGTCCGGACCTCGGCCCGGGCCACTCGCTGCACGAGCGCCCTCACGAAGCCTGATCCGAGCCGAACGTCGCCCGCCAGGCCTCGGCCTCGGCGTAGGCCCGGGCCCGCTCCGTCGCATAGCGGTCGAGGGTGAGCGCCTCGACCTGGCGAGGCACGAGGAGCTCGTAGTCCCGGACGCCGTCGGGGTTCATCCGGCCGTCCGCCCGAAGCATGATCACCGGGATGCCGTCGGCCTCGATGACCTTCTGGAGCTCGAGCCCGACCCGGAAGGGCAGGCTGGCGATGCTTCGCCACTCGTCCCGTGGGATCGGCGGCTTGCCGGCGTTCCGCTCGAACGCGAAGCCCTCATCGGCCAGGGCCTTGACCAGGCGGATCTCGCGACCCATGTCGTGGCCCGTGTGGAAGAGCGCCGAGCCGACCACGAGGACGTCGACGCCCAGGCCGCCGACGTACTCGGCCGTCTCCCGGTTGATCCCGCCGTCGACGTGGACCTCGCCGCCCAGCGGGAGATGGCTCAGGAGCTTCCTGGCCCCGAGGATCTTCCGGGCCGGCTCCTTCATGAACGCCTGGCCACCGAAGCCCGGCTCGACGGTCATCACCAGGACGATGTCGAGAAGCTCGCGGTAAGGGGCCAGGTCCCGGACCGGGGTCTTCGGCTTGATCGCCAGGCCGGCCGCCCGACTCGCCTCGCGGATGCGCAGCAGGGTGGGCTCGATCGGCTCGTCGATCTCGACGTGGAAGGTGATCGAGTCGCAGCCCGCCTCGATGAACCCGTCCACGTAGCGGCTCGGCTCGCTGATCATCAGGTGGGCGTCGAACGGCAGCTCGGTCCGCCGTCGGAGCGCCTTGATCAGCTTCGCTCCGAAGGTCAGGTTCGGGACGAAATGGCCGTCCATGACGTCCAGATGGATCCGGTCCGCGCCAGCCTGCTCGAGCCGCCGGACGACATGGGCGAGGTTGGACAGATCGGCTGTCGAGGATGCTCGCCGCGAGCCTGGCGCGCCCGGTGCCCACGGCTACTCCCCCGCCCCGCCGGCGGTCATCGCCGCGACCTCGGCGGCGAGCGCCGGCGACTCGGGCGACGCCGACCGCTCGCCACGAAGGGCCGCCGCGCTCTGGCGGACGATGAGCTCGCGACGGCGGGCGACGGCCGCGGCGGGCGGCTCGCCGGCACGCTCGGCGGCGAGCTGGCCGCAGGCGGCCCCGATCTCCTCGCCCCGGTTCCGCCGGATCGTCACCGGGATCCCGTCCCGACCGAGCCGGTCCGCGAACGCCTCGATCGCCGGCATCGGGCTCGCCCGCCAGGGCGTGTGGGCGACCGGGTTCATCGGGATGAGATTGACGTGGCAGAGGTCACCGCGGAGGAGCTCGGCCAGGGCGTCCGCGTCGAGCGGCGGTGTCGTTGACGCCGTCGATGAGGGTGACCTCGTAGGAGATCCGCCGGCCGGTCGTCCGGGCGTGGTCGCGGGCGGCGGCCACCACCTCGGCCACCGGCCAGCGCCGGTTCAGCGGCACGAGGACGTCGCGGAGCGGGTCGCGGGCGGCATGGAGGCTGACCGCCAGGGTGAACTGGGGGCCAAGCGCGGTGAGCCGGCGGATGCCCGGGACCACCCCGCTCGTGCTCACGGTGATGTGTCGTGCGCCCAGGCCGAACCGGCGGGGATCGGACAGCGCGGTGACGGCCTCCAGGACCCGGTCGAGGTTGAGCAGCGGCTCGCCCATCCCCATGAACACGACGTTGGTCAGGCGCCTGCCCCCGGCGGACAGCCGCCGGGCCGTCGCGCGGACCTGGTCGACGATCTCGGCCGTCTCGAGGTCGCGTCCGAAGCCGAGCTCACCGGTCGCGCAGAACGGGCATCCGACCGCGCAGCCCGCCTGGCTCGAGATGCACACCGTGTGCCGCTCGCGATGACCGGTCCGCCCCGGGTAGTGCATGAGGACGGACTCGATGAGGGCGCCATCCGAAAGCCGGTGGAGCGCCTTCTCGGTCAGGCCGCCATCGGCCGGACGAAGCTCGGTCTCGGCGAGCGTGTCGAAGCGGAACACCCGGTCCAGCTCGACCCGGAGCGCCGCCGGAAGGGTGCGGATCGCCGCTGCCTCGCGGACCCCGCCTGCGCCACCGGCCCACACGGCGTCGGCGACCTGGCGCGCTCGATAGGGTGGCTCACCGCGCTCGGTCAGCCAGGCGCCCAGCTGATCCGCCGGAAGGCCGGAGACGCCTCGACGCCGGTCGCGCGTCGCGACGACGGCGGGCTCGAGGTCGGGCGCGTCGCTCACGCCGGCCATTGTCGCACGCGACCGGGGTCCGGCCGGGTCGGTCGACCGTGTCAGACGGCCGTCGGCACCCCGGGTCGTCACCGCGAGTCCGCGCCGTCCGCCCCGCCGGTGCGCGTCGCCAGGCGGCTCCCGGGCAGGGTCCGCCGGCCCCGGACGAGCTCGGCGCCGGTCATCGGCCGGCCGCCGCCCGGCTGGACCTCGGTGAGCACGAGGACGCCGTCGCCGGTCCGCAGCCGAAGGTCGGGGCCCGCCTCGAACGTCCCCGGCGAGAGGTCGTCGGCGCGGTCGGCCGGGCCCGCGACCGCCTCGGCGCGGAGGACCTTGATCGGACCGAGGGCCGTCTCCACGAACGTCCCGGGCCAGGGCCGGTACGCCCGCACCAGCCGGGCGAGCTCGGTCGCGGGCCGGGTCGGGTCCAGCCGGCCATCCTCACGGCGGAGCGGCCGGGTGAGGGTCGCCGCCGCCGGGTCCTGGGGCACCGCCCGGATCGTCCCGTCGAGCCAGCCGGCGAGGGTCCGCCGGACGAGCCGGCCGCCCTCGTCGGCCGCCCGTGTCTCGAGCTCGTCGGCCGTCTCGGAGCCGTCGAGCGGCCAGTCCACGGCGGCGACGATCGGCCCCGTGTCGAGACCGGCGTCCATCCGGATGAGGGTCACCCCGGTCCGCTCGTCGCCGGCGAGGATCGTCGCCGGGATCGGGCTCGCCCCGCGGTGTCGCGGCAGGAGTGACGGGTGGACATTGAGGATCCCGTGGGCCGGCAGCTCGAGGACCGCGGCCGGGACGATCCGACCGTAGTCGGCCAGGACGCCGAGTCCGGGTCGGAGCGCGTCGATCGCGGCGATCGCCTCGTCGTCGCGGATGCGCGCCGGCTGGAGCAGCCGGAGCCCGAGGTCGCCGGCCCGAGCCGCGACCGGCGTCGGGCGAAGCGTGCCGCGCCGCCCGACGGGTCGGTCGGGGACCGACACGACCCCCACGAGCTCGACCTCGGGGGCCGACAGGACGGCATCGAGGATCGCCAGCGCGAACCGGCCGCTCCCGAAGAAGATCGTCCGGACCGGCCCGGACCGCGGCTCGTTCACGGACCGACCGGCGGGTTCAGGCGAGGGCGCCCTGGGCCTCGCGGACGGCCTCGTCCTGCTCGCCGTCCTCACCCTGGCCGACGGCGATGAGTTCGTCCATCGAGTCGAGGTAGTCGATGTAGAGCTTGCCATCGAGATGATCGAGCTCGTGCTGGAGGGCCCGGCCGAGGAGGCCGGATCCGGCGACCTTGTACTTCTTGCCGTGGCGGTCCTGGGCGACCACCCAGACCTTCTCCCGCCGGGTGATGTAGGCGACGTACCCGGGGATCGAGAGGCAACCCTCGAGGTCGCGATCGTCGCCGTCCGACCGGACGATCCTCGGGTTGACCAGCTCGAACAACCGGCTCTCGACTTCGACGACGCAGGCGCGCTTCGCCTCGCCCAGCTGGGGTGCCGCCAGGCCGACGCCCGGAGCGTGGCGCATCGAATCGGTCAGGTCGTCGAGCAGCTCGTGGAGGTACTTCCCGAAGCTGTCCACCGGCTCGCCCCTGAGGCGCAGCCGCGGATCGCCGAGGAGGACGATGGGTTTGACGCTCATGCCCGGAGTATATCGGAGGGCCCGGCGGCGCCCGGAGTATATCGGAGGCCCGGCGCCGGCCGGCCGGGCTCAGCGACCCTTGCGCGTCTTGCCGGAGTCGGCGGCGGCGTCGGGCCGACGACCGATCCGGCGGAGGGTCCGGTCGATCTCCTCGCGGAAGCGCCGCCCGCTCGGCTGGCGCTCCAGCCACTCGAGATAGCCCGGGTCGTAGCGGGCGATCTCGCCCATCGACCAGCCGATGTGCCGCCCGAAGTCGAGCACGGTCCCGGACGGGTTGCCCGGCGGCGGTCCGGCTCCACCCTCGCCATCCGGTCCTACCCGCCAGGTCGGCCGGGACGATGTCGGGCCGGACGGCTGACCGGTCGCGCCGTGGCCGGTCCCCGGACCGCCCTGACCGGTCCGCGACGTCCAGGACGGCGAGGATGCCGAGGGCGCGGCCGGGCCGGTCCCGGCACGCTGGCCCCGGTCGTACTCAGCTCGCCGGACGGCGTCGCCGAGGATCTCCCAGGCCCGGTTCAGCTCCGCCATCCGGACCTGGGCGGCCGGGTCGTCCGAATGATCGGGGTGGACCCGTCGAGCGAGCGCCCGGTAGGCGGCCTGGATGACGTCGGGCTCGGCGTGCCGGGCGACCTGGAGGACGGCGTAGGGATCGAAGGTCGGCTCGGTCACAGGAGCGACTCCGGGTCGACGTCCACGGACCAGGGCGCGTCGACACCTTCGCCCAGGAGGCTCGTCGGCGATGCGCCCCGGAGGATGACGTTCCAGCGCCAGCGCCCGGCGCGACGCCGGATGAACGCCGGCGCCGGTCCCATCACCGCGATCGCCGGGTCGCACCCCGAAGCGAGTGTCCGCAGACGATCGGCCATCGCTCCGGCCTCGCGCTCCGCCGCAGCCGGGTCCGGAAGACCGACGGTGAGCTTCACGAGACGCCCGAACGGCGGTGAGCCGAACCGTCGGCGGACCTCGAGCTCGGCATCGTAGAAGGCGGTCGGGTCGGCCTCGGCGACCGCCCGGATCGCCGGGTGCTCGGGCTGGTAGCTCTGGATGATCGCCCGACCGGGCCGGTCGCCCCGGCCGGCCCGACCGACCGCCTGGGCGAGCAGCTGGTACGTCCGTTCGGCCGCCCGTTCGTCGGGCAGGTTCAGGGCGACGTCGGCGCTCACCACCCCGACCAGGGTCACCTCGGGGATGTCCAGGCCCTTCGTCACCAGGCTCGTCCCGACGAGGACGTCGAGACGCCCGTCGGTGAACGCATCGACGACCCGCTCCGCGGCACCCTTTCGCTCCACGACGTCGCGGTCGAGGCGACCGACGCGCAGCCCCGGGAACCGGTCGACGACCTCTCGCTCGACCCGCTCCGTGCCGCCTCCGAGATACCGGATCCGGGGCGATCGGCAGCCCGGGCAGCGAGCCGCCATCGGAGCCGCCGTCCCGCAGTGGTGACAGCGCAGGGAGCCGCCGGCGGCGTGGTAGACGAGCGGCCGCTCGCACTCCGGGCAAGCCTGAACGTGGCCGCAGTCACGGCACAGGACGACCGAGGCGGTGCCCCGCCGGTTGATGACCAGGATCGCCCGCTCGCCGGCGGTCGGGTCGAGTCCGGCGAGGGCCTCGCCGAGTCGTGTCGAGATGAGACCGCGGTTGCCCGACGCCAGCTCCGCGCGGAGGTCCACCACCTCGACGACCGGCGGCGCGCCGGACGGTCGCTCCGGGAGGACGACCCGGCGGAACGTGCCGGCCCGCGCCCGACCGACCGTCTCGACGGCCGGGGTCGCGCTCCCGAGGACGACCGCGGCGCCGGCCAGCCGGCCGAGGGCGACGGCCGCGTCGCGGGCCTGGAGTCGGGGGGTCCGGTCGCTCTTGTACGTCGCCTCGTGCTCCTCGTCGACGATGATCAGCCCGACGTCGGCGATGCGGCGCGCTCAGGGCGAGCCGCGTCCCGACGACGACGTCGACCGTCCCGGCCCGGATCCGGCGCCACTCGTCGGCCCGCTCACCGACGCCGGTCGCCGAATGGACGAGCGCGACCACGGCGTCGAGGTCCGCCCGGAGCCGGTCCACGAGCGGGACGGCGAGGGCGATCTCGGGCACGAGGACCAGCGCGGGCCGGCCGGCAGCGAGGCTGACCGCGATCGCCTCGACGTACACCGCGGTCTTGCCCCCGCCGGTCACCCCGTCGATGAGCAGCGGCGTCGGATCCCGGGTCGCCAGGGCCGACCGGATCGCCGCGACCGCCTCGGCCTGGGGCGGGGTCAGGGCGGTGGTCCGCGGCCGGCCGCCGCGACGGTCCCGGTGGGCGATCGCCGAGCGGCCGGCGAGGTCGCTCACGGACATCGCCCCGGACGAGCCCCCGGCGGACGAGTCCGGCGATCGACGAGGTCCCGTGGCGGCCGGCGACGGTCGCCGACGAGGCGCCGTCGGGCCCGGTCGCGGCAAGGTCCCCGAGCAGGGCGACCTGGCGCGGCCCGAGCGGCCGACCGGGCGGTCGCCCATTCGAGGCGAGCGTCCGGACGACGGCCAGGCCCTCGAGCGTGATCGTCAGCCAGCGCTCGTAGCGCGGGCCCGCTGTCGCCGCGAGGAGCGTCCAGTCCAGGTCCATCCGACCACGCGCCGCCAGGGCACGGAGGCGTCGGAGGAGGCCCGCCCGGCCTTCGGGGGCGCTCAGGTCACGCACGGCGCGCGGGCCGCCGACGAGCTGGTCGAGGATCTCCCGGTCGCGTTCGTCGAGCGGGCCGGCCGGGTCGCTCGCCGTGGACCGGGCCGGGTCGGGCGCGTCGGGACGGCGCTCCGCGACGAGCTCGAGGCGCTCGAGCAGGCCCGGCGGGAGCATCGACCGGAGGACGAGCGCAGGCGGGGCGAGATACGTGTCGGCGATCCAGCCGGCGAGGGCGAGGGTGAGCGCCGGCAGGAGCGGGCCGTCGGCCCGGATCCGTTCCTGGATCGCCCTCGGCACCACCCCCCGCTCCGTTCCATCGGCCGGCCCGAGGACGATCCCGAGCGCCTGGCGGCGGCCGAAGTCCACGAGGACCGCCTCGCCGGGCTCGAGGTCGGCCAGCTCCTCCGGGACCGCGTAGGTGAACCGACGGGTCCCGGACGCCCCCGGCGCGTCGACCGCCACGCTCACGAGGCGACCGGTGACCGGCCCGGGCTGGTCAGCTTCGACGAGGCCGAGATCGTCCGTCACCGGGAGGTCGAGCGTGTCGGTCGTCATCGTCCCCATCGTCGCATCCTGCCGTTGGATGGTGTCGACTCGACCGGCACGCCGATCAGACCCGGACACGCCGATCGGGATGACGAGCTCGCTCATCGGCGATGATCCGATCGATCCGCTCGGCCGTCGCCTCGATCTCGCCGTCCCGGTTCTCGACGATGTAGTCGTAGTCCTCCTGGCGGGCCAGCTCGATCGCGGCGTTCCGCTGCCGGGTCTCGAGCTGGTCGGCGGTCTCCGTCGCCCGTGCCTTCAGGCGCTGGAAGAGCGTCTCGAGCGACGGTGGGACGATGAAGACGAGGAAGGCGTCGGGGACGTTCTCCTTGACCGTCTGGGCGCCCTGGACGTCGATCTTCAGGATGACGTCGTGGCCGGCGACCAGCGCGTCGCGGACCTGGTCTCGGGGCGTCCCGTACCAGTTGCCGTGGACCTCGGTCGCCTCGAGGAGCTCCCCGCCGTCGCGCATCGCGGTGAACCGCGCGAGGTCGAGGAACCGGTAGCTGACCCCGTCGACCTCACCGGGCCGCCGCGCCCTCGTGGTGCAGGTCACGACGTAGTGATAGTCCGGGTCGTGGGGACGGCGCCGAAGCGCCTCGATGATCGTGTCCTTGCCCACGCCGGACGGCCCCGAGATGATGATGAGCATCGCCCCGGCTGCGCCCTCGACCGTGGGCCCGCTCACGCCGGCGACCCCGCGCCGGCGAGCGCCTCGTGGGGTCGGTCGCCGGCACGCAGCCCGTCGAGGACCGCTTCCAGCTCCGCCGGCAGGGCAGCGGTCGCCCGGATGAGGTGACCGTCCGCCGGGGAGGCGAGCTCCAGCCGCCAGGCATGGAGGAAGAGCCGCCCGAGGCCGTCGGGGCCGCGTCGCGAGGTCCCGGTCCCGTAGACCGGGTCGCCGGCCACCGGATGGCCGATCGCCTCGAGGTGGACGCGGATCTGGTGGGTCCGTCCGGTGACGAGGTCGAGCTCGAGGAGGGTCCAGCCGGGCAGGCGCTCGCGGACCCGGTAGCCGGTGATCGACGGCCGCCCGTCGGGGACGACGGCCATCCGCGTCCGATGCCGCGGGTCACGGCCGATCGGCGCCTCGATCCGCCCGGCGTTCGCCGCCACGCTCCCCAGGACGAGGGCCTGGTAGGTCTTCTTCACCCGGCGGGCCTTGAGCTGGGCCATGAGACTCGCCTGGGCCGCGTCGTTCTTGGCGACCATCAGCAGGCCGCTCGTGTCGCGATCGAGGCGGTGGACGATCCCCGGCCGCTGGACGCCGGCGATCCCGCCGTACTCGAGACCGCCGGCCCGACCGAGCAGCGCGTTGACGAGCGTCCCGGTGGGATGGCCCGGCGAGGGGTGGACGACGAGCCCCGCGGGCTTGTCGACGATGAGCAGGTCGTCGTCCTCGTAGACGACGACGAGCGGGATCGCCTCGCCTTCGGTGGCCAGGGCGATCGGGGCCGGGACGTCGAGCTCCACCACCGCACCGCGGGTCAGGATCGCGTTCGCCCGGAGTGGCTGGCCGGCGACCGTCAGCCGGCCGTCGCCGATCAGCTTCTGGACGTAGCTTCGCGACAATCCCGAGGCGTCGGCGACGAACCGGTCGGCCCGTCGCCGGTCGCCGTCGTCAGGGACGACGAACGTCCGACGATCGGCCGCGGGTGCGTCAGGCATCGTGGTCGGCACCGTCCGGATCGGGCCTCGTCCGGCCGGCGGCGGGCCACAGGGCGAGGACGATGAGGAGGAGGATCCCGGCATCGATGGCCGCGTCGCCGAGATTGAACGTCCAGAACCGGACGCTGCCGAGACCCATGTCCACCCAGTCCACGACGAAGCCGTAGTGGATCCGGTCGATGAGGTTGCCGAGGGCGCCGCCGAGCAGGAGGCCGAGGGCGATCGACAGGAACGGGCTCCGCCCCGACCGGGCGTGGTAGACGAAGATGAGACCGATGACCACGAGGCTGGTGACCGCGAGGATCGGCGCGCTGCTCCCGAACATCCCGAACAGGGCGCCGTCGTTCTGGGAGTAGATGAGCCGGAGATAGTCGCCCACGAGGCGGACCGCCTCCGTGGGCTGGATCGAGGCCACCACCCAGCCCTTCGAGAGCTGGTCGATGGCGAGGACCCCCACGGCGATCCCCAGGAACAGCAGCCAGAGCGGGCGCCCGGCTCCCGCGGCCGGGCTCGGCGGGGCCCCGCGGTCGGTCTGGTCCAGGTCCGTCCCTCCCGGGTCGCGATCCTCGGCGCCCACAGCCTAGCCGTCGATCTCGACGCGGCGCAAGGCGAGCCGGACGACCCCGGCGTCGAGTTCCACCTCGGTCGCCGACGCGCCCCCCGGCCCCGCCCCGGTGGCGATCGAATCGGCCAGCGTCTCATCGGCCACGCCCCCGAGATAGGGGGCGAGTGACTCCGGCATCGGCTCGAGCCAGACCTCGATCCGGTCGTCGAGGGCCAGCTCGGCCTCGCGGCGGAGGTCCTGGATCGCGCGCTGGAGCTCCCGGGCGTCGCCCTCGGCGCGGAGCTCGGGGGTGAGCTGGGTGTCGATGACGACGACCAGGCCCTCGTCGTGGGCCACCGCGGTCCCCGGTCGCGGCGTCGCCAGGATCTCGACCTCGTCGGCGGCCAGGGTCACCCCACCAAGCTCCACCCGGCCGTCGGGCAGGATCGTGAACTCGCCGGCCCGGGCCGCGGCCATCACGGCCGGGATCGACCCGCCGAGCCGCGGTCCGATCTTCGGCAGGAGCGGCTTCACCCGGCGGTCGACCAGCTCCGAGTCGTCGCCGATGAGCTCGACCGCGCCGACGTTGACCTCCTCGGCGATGAGCGCCAGGAGCGCGTCGCGCTCGACGAGCTCGCCGCCCGGCAGGGCCAGCCAGAGCCGGGCGAGCGGCTGGCGGACCTTCAGACCGGCCGAGCTGCGGAGCGTGCGGGCGAGCTCGACCGCCCGTCGGGCGGTGGCCATCGCCTCCTCGAGCGGCTCGTCGCGGAACCCCGCGAGCTCGGCCGCCGGCCACGGGGTCAGGTGGACGCTGTCGGCGGTCCCGGGCGCCGTCTCGTCGACGAGGTTCCCGTAGATCGAGTCCGTCAGGAAGGGCAGGATCGGTGCGGCGACCCGGACGAGGGCCAGGAGCGACGCGTGCAGGGTGGCGAACGCCGCCTCCCGGTCGGCGGCGTCGTCGGACCGCGAGAGTCGCTTCCGGGACCGGCGCAGATACCAGGTGGAGAGGTCGTCGACGGCCGCGTCGATCGCCCGCGTCGCGCCCTCGGCGTCGTAGTCGCGGAACCGCTCCTCGGCCCGCACGGCGAGGCCGCTCATCCGCGACAGGATCCAGCGATCGAGGGGCGTGCGCTCGGCCGGCGGCGGGGCGGTCGAGGCGGCCGGCGTCCAGCCGGCCAGGCGGGCGTAGGTCACCAGGAAGGCGTAGACGTTCCACAGGACGAGCAGCCCGCGGCGCGCCTCGTCGGCCGCGTGCCATCCGAAGAGGATGTTGTCGTCGGGGCGCGCCCGGGAGAACATCCAGCGCATGACGTCCGCGCCCATCCGGTCGGCGGCCTCGTCGAACTCGATGGCGTTGCCCCAGCTCTTGTGCATCGCCCGGCCGTCCTCGGCCAGGAGCGTGGCGTAGCCGAAGATCGTCTTGAACGGCGCCTCGCGGCGGAGGACGGTGCTCATCGCGAGCATCGCGTAGAACCAGTTGCGGAACTGGCCCGGGAAGCTCTCCGTGATGAAGTCGGCCGGGAACCAGCGCGACCAGAAGTCCGGGTCCTCGCGGTAGTGGATCGTGCTGAACGGGACGATCCCGGCGTCGAGCCAGGGATTGCCCACGTCGCGGATCCGACTCACCGGCGCGCCGCAGCCGCGACAGGCGATCTGCACCGCGTCCACGAACGGGCGATGGGGCGTGTGGCCCTCGAACGCGTCCCAGCCCTCGACCGCCCGCTCGCGGAGCTCGTCGCGTCCGCCGACGACGTCGACCGTCCCGCAGCCGGGACAGTCGTAGATCGGCAGGGCGAGACCCCAGTAGCGCTTCTTGCTGATCATCCAGTCGTGCATGTTCAGGAGCCAATCGAGCTCCCGCTCATAGCCGAACCCCGGGATCCAACGGATCCCGTCGACGACCTCCATGATCTGGTAGCGCAGGCTCCGATCGACCTGCTCCGGCGTGAGCGTCTCGCGGGGCTGGTCGTAGACCTCGCCCATGCTGATGTACCACTCGTCGACGAGACGGAAGACGAGCGGCGTCCCGCACCGCCAGCAGTGCGGGTAGCGGTGGACGATCGGCTCCAGGCGATAGAACCGGTGGTGGTGACGGAGACGCTCCACGATCGGCTCGGTCACGTCGCGGACGTCGCGGCCGCTGAGCCCCCCGAACCCGTCGATGAAGAAGCCCGACTCGTCGAGCGGGGCGATGACCGGCAGGCCGAGCCGCTTGCCCAGCTGGAAGTCCTCGGCGCCGCAGCCGGGGGCGATGTGGACGATGCCCGTCCCCTCGTCCTCGCCGACCTCGTCCCAGGCCACCACCCGGTGCTCGTAGGTCTCGCCCGGCGCGTCGCGGGTCCCCTTCCCGAACGCGTGCCGGACCGCCGGCAGGTCGTCGAACGGCCCTTCGTAGCGCCAGCCGACGAGGTCGGCACCCGGTCGCTCCTCGATCACCTCGAAGGGGCCTTCCAGGGCCGCCTTCAGGGTCCCACGGGCCAGCCAGTAGCGGGCCTCACCCTGGCGAACGAGGACGTAGCGCAGGTCCTCCCCCACCGCCGCGGCGACGTTCGAGGTCAGGGTCCAGGGCGTCGTGGTCCAGACGAGGAGCGATTCGCCGGGGCGATCGAGGAGCGGCAAGCGGACCGTCAGGCCCGGATCCTCCCGGTCCTGGTAGCCCTCGGTCATCTCGTGCTGGCTGATCCCCGTGCCGCACCGGGCGCACCACGGCATCGTGTCATGACCCTTGTACAGCCAGCCGCGCCGGTGGCACTCGGCAAGGAAGCCCCAGATGAGATCGTTGTTCTCGTTGCTGAAGGTGAAGTAGGAGCCACCGAGGTCCGGCATCCCGAGCCGACCGACGAGCATCTCGACGGTGTCGGTGACCTGGCCGTCCGGACCGTCGACGGTCGTGACGGCCGACGGATCGGCGGCCAGCAGATCGCGCAGCCGGCGGAGCTCGTCGGGGTCGTTCCAGTCCATCCAGTAGCCGAGCCGGATCGACTGCTCGGTCTGGCGGGCGGCGTAGGTCAGGACGCGCTGCTTGCACAGGCTGACGAAGTCCGCGATCCCGTAGGCCTCGATGTCGCGCTTGCTCGTGAAGCCGAGGTCGCGCTCGACGTTGACCTCGACCCAGAGGCCCTGGCAGTCGAACCCGTTCTGGAACCGCTGGTCGTGGCCCAGCATCGCCCGGAAGCGCTGGAAGACGTCCTTGTACGTGCGACCCCAGGCGTGGTGGACGCCCATCGGGTTGTTGGCGGTGATCGGTCCGTCGAGGAAGCTCCAGCGCTCGCCGCCGGCGTTCTGGGCGCGCAGCCGGGCGAACGTCCGGCGTTCCGCCCAGCGGGCGAGCAGGTCGTGCTCCTGGGCGACGAAGTCGGGCTTGGCGCTGACGGGTCGGAGCATCGGGCCTCGGCTGGGGAATGGACGGGGATGGCTTCGCGACGTCACAGCGCCCGGGTCACGGACGTCGCAACCCCTCGGACAGGACGCTACGAGGTTCCACGCTATCCTACCCGCGATGCAGCCACCGGCGCAGCCAGCGCGACCCCGCCACCGCTCCGCCTTCGGTGCGGCGTTCCTGTCCCTCATCTTCCCCGGCCTCGGCCATCTCTACGCCGGTGCGCTCCACCGCGCGCTGGCCTTCGCCGCGCTCCCGATCCTGCTCCTGGCCCTGACCGCCGGTCTCGCCCTGAGCTCCGGCGTCCAGGTCTTCGGCGCCGAGCTCGTCGCGAACCTGCCCCTGGTCCTCCTGCTGAATCTCGGGTTCCTGGCCTACCGGGTCGTGGCCGCGGTGGACGCCTTCCGCGTGGCGACCTACCTCAACGCCGTCGACGCCTCCGGTGGCGGGCGCTTCGGCGCCCCCCGGATGCGGCTCGACCCACTCTCGCTGGCCGGCCTGCTCGCCGTCTGCCTCGTGATCGCCGGGGGTCACGGCGTGGTGGCCTACTACGGGACCCAGGCCCAGGACACCCTGAGCTGTGTCTTCGACCCGACCGGCGACGCGAACTGCGACGACGCCACGGACAGCCCGGCGCCGGGATCGAGCGCGGCCGCCACGAGCGCCCCCTCGGACACGGGCGCGGCTCCCGCCACGGCGGCCCCCGCCGATGCCACGGCCCTGCCGACGGCATCGATCCCGGCCTGGAACGGCAAGGACCGGCTGAACATCCTCCTCGTCGGCGTCGACCAGCGGCCGAAGGAGGGGACGTTCAACACCGACACCCTGATCGTCGTCTCGATCGATCCGGTCTCCAAGCAGGTCGCGATGTTCAGCCTGCCCAGGGACGTCGTCGACGTGCCGATCCCCTCGGGTCCGGCCCGGAGCGTCTTCGGCTCGGTCTATTCGGGCAAGATCAACAGCCTCTACACGAACACCCGCAACCGCGGCGACGCCTTCGCCGGCAACGCCAACACCCGCGGCTTCAATGCCCTCAAGCAGGTCCTCGGCGGGCTCTACGGGCTCGACATCCAGTACTACGCGATGGTCAACTTCTCGGGCTTCGAGAACATCGTGGACACCCTCGGCGGGGTCACGATCAACGTCCAGAACCCGGTCCTCGACGACCACTACCCCGGCGACAAGGGGACCCTCCGGGTCTACATCCCGGCCGGCGTCCAGCACATGACCGGCGCGGAGGCCCTGGTCTACGCACGGTCACGCCACACCTCGAACGACTTCGACCGAGCCCAGCGCCAGCAGCGGGTGATCCTCTCGCTCCGCGAGCAGGCCGACCCCAAGACCATCCTCGACAACCTGAGCCAGCTCCTCGGCGACCTCAAGAAGTCGTTCAAGACCGACATCCCGCAGGCCAAGCTGCCCCAGCTCATCGGGCTGTCCAGCGAGATCGACTCGACGAAGATCCGCTCGTACGTGTTCACGCCGCCGTTCTACGCCACCGAGGGCTCCGACAGCCGGGGCTACATCATCACGCCCAACATCTCCCGGATCCGGCGCGCCGTGGCGTCGGCGTTCAAGGTGGATCCGACGATCGAGGCCCAGCGCGAGAAGATCGCCGGCGAGAACGGCGTCGTCTGGGTGGTCAACGGCTCCGGTCAGGTCGGTCAGGCCACGGGGATCGCGAGCTACCTCGAATACCTCGGGCTCACCGCGAGTGCCCCGACGAAGCGTGCCCCGACGGCCGCCCAGACGAAGATCACCGTCTACAACGGTCGGGACGCGGACCTGCCGGCGACGATCGCCCTCCTCGAGAACGTCTTCAACGTCAAGGCGACCACCGCGACCGATCCGTCGGTCATCGTCGACGTCATCGTCACGACCGGGACGCGGACCCCGGCCCTGACCGCGCCGCCCGGACCCTGAGCCCGGCCGAAGCGGGAGCTCGGGTCAGTCAGTCGTTCGCAGGGATCGGCGTCAGCCAGTGGCGGTACGCCTCGAGCTGGCCACGGACGGCCGCGAAGTAGCGATCCCGGATGAGCCTGCCGATCGGCCCGACCGCGCCGGACCCGACCTTGCGATGGTCGATCTCGATGACCGGCGAGACCTGGACGCCGGTCCCGCACAGGAACATCTCGTCCGCGATGTAGAGCTCGGAGCGGTCGATGGAGCGGACCTCCACCGCGATCCCCTCGTCCGTCGCGAGATCGATGATCGCCTTCCGGGTCACCCCCTCGAGGATGTCGTCGGTCACCGGCGGGGTGATGAGGACCCCGTCGCGGACGACGAAGAGGTTCGCCGCGGAGCCCTCCGAGGCATGGCCGTCGGGGGTCATCACGAGCGCCTCGTCGAAGCCGTTGAGCTCGGCCTCCGATTTCTGGAACGCCATGTTCACGTAGCCGCCGACGATCTTGCCCCGGGCCGGGATGGCCTCGTCCGCGTTGCGTCGCCAGGACGACGACATGAGCCGGACCCCTGCGTCGGTGTCGATGTAGTTCCCGAAGGGCAAGGTCACGATGTACAGCTCGTGCTCGAGGTGGTGGAGCCGGACGCCGATCTGGCGGGACGACTTGTAGAACGAGGGCCGGATGTAGACATCCTCGCGAAAGCCGTTCCGACGGACGGTCTCGACCACGAGCCCGGTCAGCTCGTCGATCGTCGGCAGCGGCTCCATGAGGAGCATCCGGGCGTTCTGCCGGATCCGCTCGACGTGCTCGCGGATCTTCAGGCCGTAGAGCTGGCCCTCGTCGGCGTTCCAGTAGGCGCGGATCCCCTCGAAGACGGCGGTCCCGTACATGAACGCGTGGGTCATGATGCTGACCTTGGCGTCCCGCATCGGGACGAAGTCCCCCTCGAAGTAGCAGATCAGGTCCTCGAGTGGGCGCGGCGGGCGGGCGGCGGCGGGATCGGCGGCGGGACGGTCGGGCTTCTTCTCGGTCAGCATGGCTCGGCGGCTCCGGTTGGGATGACGCCTCGGGCGGGCGCGCGCGGCGACCGTCGAGCGTCAGTCGAGTATATCAGCGGCCCGTGGCCCATCCGGCAGGGCCGCCCGACCCGCGCCAGGTGAGCCGACCCGCCTAGCCGATGAGGCCGCCGATCTCGGCGATCACGAGGACGATGTAGACGGCGTAGAAGAGACCGCCCACGAGCAGCGATCGACCGTGCAGCGATCGACCCCGGGCGAGGGGCAGGAAGATGACCGCGCACGAGGCGAAGGCGATCCCGGCCGAGGCGAAGGCGAGGAGCGAATCGCTGCTGATCGCCCAGCTCGACGAGGCGAAGATGAGCGCGACCGAGGTCGGGATCGCGCTCTGGAAGACCATCGCCCCGGTGATGTTGCCCATGGCCAGGGTGTCCTTGCCCTGGCGGACCCAGATGACGCTGTTGAACTTCTCGGGCAGCTCGGTGGCGATCGGGGCGATGATCAGGGCCAGGAGCGCCTCGTCTGCTCCGAATGAGTTGGCGATCCCCGAGACCGCCCCCACGAACAGGTAGGCACCGCCGATGATGGCGGCCAGGGCCACGATCACCTGGATGCCCACGATCCGCAGCCGCGGCGGTTCCGGGTGAGCGGGCGCGCCTCGGTCCAGACGATGGAAGCGCAGGGGCGCCAGGTCCGCCGCGGATCCGGTCGCATCGGCTCGGACGTGCTCCAGGACGTAGTAGGCGTAGATCGCGAGGAGCCCGACGGCGACGGCATAGCGCGGGGCCGTGAGATCGGCCGGCAGGAACGCGATGCCGACCGCAGCGGCGTAGGCGATGACGAAGAAGCGCATGTCGTGAACGAGCACCCGCCCGTCGACGGTCATGACGTCGCCATTCCGGCGGGATCGGGCGGTGGCCAGCACGGCCGCCCCGGTCACGAACATCGCCAGCGTCGCGAGCATGAACGGGGCGCCCAGGATCGCTCCGATGCCGATCTCGTCCGAGCCGCCGTTTCCGGCCAGGATCGCGATGAGCGGGATCATCGTCTCGGGCAGAGCCGTGCCCACGGCCGCCAGGACCGACCCGACCGCACCCTCGGCCAGGCCGAGCTTGTGGCCGAACCACTCGATCCCGTTCGTGAACATCTCGGCGCCGAGCAGGATGACGAGGAAGGCGAGGACGAGGATGACGGCGTCCATCGGTCAGCGCTCGGTGGAGAGCCCGAGGACGACCCCGACGGCCACGACCACGAGGATCGCCGTCCCGATCAGGGCCATCCGCCGTTCGCCGCCGCGCAGGTAGCCGACGACGGCCGCCGCGACCCGGGCCAGTGGGGTCGCGATCGCGACCATGAGGCCGAGCCACAGGAAGCCTGCCGGCTGGAGCGCGGCGATCTCCGAGGGGATCCGGGCGATGTCGAGGGTCGGCGAGGGGGCCAGCGGCGAGGTCCCGGTGGTCGCCATGAGGACCACGCCCACGGCGAGCAGCCCGACGCTCAGGTAGGTCCCGCCGGTGAGGAGCCGGGCGATCGTCCGGTCGAGGTCCGAAGCGCCGCTCATCCGAGGACCCGCCCGGCCATCTGCCAGGCCGTGAACAGCAGGACACCGACGAACAGGTACCGGAGGACCCGGACGTCGACCCGGTGGGCGGCCCGAGAGCCGATGGTCGCGCCCACGAAGACCCCGACCGCGGTCGGGCCGGCGACATACGGGTCGATCCCGCCGCGAAGGAGGTAGATGATCGCGCTGGCGGATGCCGTGATCCCGATCATCAGGTTGCTGGTCGCGGTGGCGACACGCAGCGGGATCCCCATCCCGAGGTTCATCACCGGGACCTTGATCAGTCCGCCGCCGATCCCCAGGAGGGCCGAGACCACACCGGCGAACAGGCTCCCGGCGATCCCCCGGCCCATGTGCCGGATGGCGTATGGCGGGACGTCGGGCGATCCGGTCGCCGGCGGAGCAGCGGGAGGCGTGGACGGCCCGGCCGCGGAGGGCGCGGGGTCCGGCGACCCGGTCGCGGCGGCCGGTCGCGCCGGGGCGTCCCGGCGGCGTCCCATCGTGATCGCTGTGTAGACGAGCATGACGGTGAACAGTCCGGCCAGGATCTGCTCGGAGATGCTGAACGCGATGAGCCCGCCGACCACCGCCCCGAATGCCGTGAAGAGCTCAAGGCTCATCCCCAGGCGCAGGTTCGCGATGTGGCGTTCGAGGTAGACGCTGGCCGAAGCGGAGCTGGTCATGATGACCGCCACGAGGCTGACCCCGACGGCTTCGCGCAGGGGCAGCCCGAACCCGAGCGTCAACAGGGGCACGATGAGGATGCCCCCGCCGAGGCCGAGCAGCGAGCCGAAGACACCCGCAGCCAGACCCCCGGCCATCATCAGCACCGCCACCCCGGCGTCAGGCACCGCTCGCCCCCGGAGCGCCGGGCGATGGCAAGCAGGGGCGGCCAGCGTCGCCGGTCATCCCCGGGACTAGGGGCGGAGGTGCTGGGGGGCGTACGGGAGCAGGGCGACGTGGCGAGCGCGCTTGAGGGCCACGCTCAGCTCACGCTGATGGCCGGCGCACGTCCCGGTCTTGCGACGCGGCTCGATCTTCGCCCGCTCGGAGAGATAGCGGCGGAGGCGGTTGACCTCCTTGTAGTCGATCTGGACCGTCTTGTCGGCGCAGAACGCGCAGACCTTGCGACGGCGCCGATCGCGGTAGTAGTCGTCTCGCTTCTTGGGCTTCATCGCGGGTGGCATCTTCGTTCAGGACTCCGGTGCTGCTTGGGGGTTCGGTGGATCAGAAGGGCAGGTCGTCGAAGTTCCCGTCGTCGAGCTTCTCGCCCCCATCGGAGGCGGGGGCCGGACGGGAGGGTCGGGTCGACGGCGCTCCGCCGCCCTCCTCGGATTCGTCGCGGGTCCGGCGCTCGAGGTTCGTCACCTGGTTGGCCACGAGCTCGGTCGTGTAGCGCTTCTGGCCCGACTGGTCCTCCCACTGTCGGGTCTGGAGGCGACCCTCGATGTAGACCTTGTTGCCCTTGCGCAGGTACTCAGCGGCCCGCTCGGCCTGCTGGCCCCAGACGACCACGCGGAACCACTCGGTCTCCTCCTGCCACTCCCCGTTCTGGCCCTTGTAATTCCGGTTCACCGCGACGGTGAACTGGGTGACCGCCTGGCCGCTCGGGGTGTAGCGCATCTCGGGATCGCGACCGAGGTTGCCGATGATCATCGCCTTGTTCAGCGACATGGCCCGTGCCTCCGGATCGTGGTGGGTGGGCGTTCAGTCGATCGCGGCCGGAGCGGCCTCGCTCTCGGACTCGTCGATCCGCTCACGCAGCTCCTCGTCCTCCTCGTCCTCGACGGACGGCAGGTCGCCCTCGTCGAGGTCGGCCTCCAGGGCGGCGTCGTCACGGCCGCGGCCGGCCTTGATCGGTCGCTCGACGCGGGTGACGAGGTGGCGGAGCAGCTCCTCGGTGATGAGGAGGCCGCGCTCCAGCTCGATGATCGCCTCTCCGGGCGACTCGAAGATCACGATGTGATACGAGCCTTCGCGATAGCGGTCGATCGGGTAGGCCAGACGTCGTCGGCCCCACGGGGCGACCTTGACGATCTGGCCGCCGGCGGCGGTGATCTGACGGGTGGTCCGGTCGATGATGGCCTGGGAACGGTCGTCGGGGACGTCCGGTCGGAGGACCAGCATCAGCTCGTAGCGGCGCACGCGGGCATCCACTCCTTCCTATGGGTATCGCCCCGCTGGCACGGCCGGTCGGGATCGCCGGGTGGCGTCGCCGGTCCGATGCGGAGCCGAAAGGAAACAGGCGCAGTCTATCACCTGGCGCCCCATGGGCCGGTCGAGGCCCAGCCGGGGGCTCCTGTCGGTCTCGTCCCGGCTCGTTGTATCCTGACGACCGTCCGTCATCGCCGCCCCTCGGAGATCCCGTGCCATCCAGTCAGATCCTCCTTCTCGAGCTCGACGCCGCGTCCGGCGAGGTCATCCGCTCCTCCCTGACCGGGGTCGGCTACGCCCTCGAGACGGTCACCGAGGCCGATGAGGCCGTTCGCCGAGCCGGCGAGTTCAGCCTCGTCATCATCGACGTCATCGACCCGGCTCGGAGTCCGGCCGACGTCTGCCGCGAGATCCGGGAGACGCCGAGCCTCGCCCCGATCCCGGTCCTGTGCATCTGCCAGACCGACGACGTCGAGGAGCGGATCCGGTTCCTCGAGGCCGGGGCGGACGATGTCGTCGCGAAGCCCTTCGACGAGCGCGAACTCGAGGCCCGGGTCGAGGCGCTGCTGCTCCGCTTCCAGCGCTCACGGGCCCTCTCCCCGATGCCGGCCCTGGATGGCGGGATGGTCCACCGGGCCCGGCGGACCGTCGTGGCCTACAGCCCGAAGGGCGGGAGCGGAACGACGACCGTCGCGGTCAACGTGGCGGTCGCCCACGCCGCGGGGCGACCCGGCCGCGTCCTGATCGTGGACCTGGATCTCCAGTTCGGGCAGGTCGCCACGCTCCTCAACGTGACCCCGACGAGGACCATCGCCGATCTCGCCCGGGATGACCAGTCGCAGCGCGAACCCGAGCTGCTCAAGACCTACGCGACCCACCACGAGTCCGGTCTGGACGTCCTCGCCGCGCCGGGGTCGCCGGAGCTGGCCGACCTCGTCACCGAGGCGCACGTGATCCGGATCTTCGAGACGGCCCTGCTCGCCTACGACGCGGTCGTCATCGATGCCGGCTCGAACCTCGACGCACGGACCCTTGCCGCCCTCGATGCGGCGGACACGATCCTCATCCCGGTCTACCCCGAGATCGCTGCGCTCAAGGCGGTCCAGGCGCTCCTCGACTTCGTCAACGAGACCGGCTCCATCTCGGCCAAGACGACGTTCGTCCTGAACAACGTCTTCGCCAAGGAGATCCTGAAGATGCGCGACGTCGAGAACGGCCTCGGCGCCAAGGTGACGGCCACCCTCCCCTACGACCCGTTCGTCTACCACAAGGCCGCCAACGAGGGGAACCCGGTGGTCCGCGGCGCGGCCCAATCAGCGCCCGCGATCGCCCTCGTCCAGCTCGCGGCAACGGCCTTCGGAGCGTCCGTCGGCGAAGTCAACGGCGCGACCCAGGAGCGACGCGGACGTGGCCTGTCCGGGCTCCTGAAGCGGACCTGAGCCACGACCGACCTCGACGTCCCGCCCGCCGGGCCGCCGTCCGATCCGCCATCGACGCCCGGCGGGGCCGTCGTTACGGCAGGCGCCGACCCGGATCCATTCCCGCGTGAGCGGATGGCCGCGCTCATCCACCGGATCCCCGCCTACCTCCGGTTGTCCTGGGCACTTGCCCTGGAGCCCCGGCTGTCCCGTCGGCGGCGAGCGGCGGTCATCGGCGCAGCGGCCTATCTCGCCTCGCCGATCGACCTCGTCCCGGGGATCGTCCCGATCCTCGGCCAGCTCGACGACCTGCTGCTCGCCCTCGGCGCATTGCGACTCGCCCTGAACGGACTCGATCCGGCCGTCCGGGCGGTCCATCTCGGGAAGGTGGGCCTGACCGACGCCGATCTCGGGGCCGACGCCCGCACGGTCGGGGTCGCGGCCGCCTGGACGGCGCGTCGGGGCGCCAGGATCGGGGCGCGGACCGCCGTCGCCTCGGCCCGGGTCGGCGCGACGGCCGCGCGGATCACCGGCCGAGCGATGGGTCGGGCGGCGCTCGTCGGTGGACGTCTCGCCGTCCGCGGCGGACGGGCGACCGGCGCCCGACTCGGCGACGCCGGAGCCGGGGTGCGGGATCGGCTCGGGCGTGGGCCGGAGGGTCACCCACCGGGATCGTGACGGCGGGGTCGGATCCGGACCCGGTCGGCGGTTCGCGACGGACCGGCGATACTGGCCCGTGACACGACCGTCCGCGGAGGCATGACGAGAGGCGATGCTCCCACCCGGCGACACGCAGCCGCCCGATGCCCGGCCGCCGGGAGCCCCACGACCGACGGTCGACGAGGAAGGGCCGGCCTCGTGGGCCGCCCCCGGTCTGGATGGGATCCTCGTCGGCGAAGCGCCACCCCGGGGCCGGAGACGGCGAGGACGGCTGGCCGCGGTCGGCGCGATGATCGGCCTTGCCGCCCTGGCGCTTGCCGCCGTCATCCTCGTCACGCGTCCGCCGGCGACCGCCGGCGGGCCCTCTGCCGCGCCGAGCGCCGCCGCCATCGTCCCGGGCAGCCCGTCCCGGAGCGTCACGCCGTCGCCGACCCCGGCACCGTCGCCGTCACCGACGCCGACGCCGCCGCCATCCCCGTCGCCCTCGGCGATCGCCGACCTCCACGCGGTCGGCGAGTCGATCGACGTCCTGGATGGCCTCCAGACCTACTCGGTCGTTCGCGTCGAGGACTGGACCGGATCCGATCCCGCGCCACCGGGCGAGCGCTTCATCACGGCCCTCGTGAGGATCACGGCCGGGCCCGACCAGGCGACGAAGTTCGACCAGGGCGCCTTCTCGGTCCTCGACGCGTCGGGGGCCTCTCGCCGGGCCCGCCCGAGCGGCCACGATCCGCGCCTGGCCTACGGGACCCTCGAGCCCGGCGAGTCGACCAGCGGCTGGGTCACCTTCCTCGTCGCCGAGCGAACCCCGTTCACCCTGGCGTACGACATGCCGGTCGGCCAGAACGGACAGGTCGAGACGACGTACGTCCGGCTCGACCCGATCCCGACCCCCACCCCGACGCCGACCCCGAAACCGAGTCCGGCGGCGACCCCCACGCTGACGACCTCGACCGACAACTTCGGCTTCGGCCCGGCCTTCAGCTCGACCTACTACGCGGGCTACGGCGCCCAGCGCCCGAACGCGACCGTGAGTCACGTCGAAGGGGGCTGGGCCCAGCCGAAGGTGAGCTGCGCCGGGAGCGCCCGGAGCGACCTCGCGGTCTGGGTGGGGATCGACGACAACGGCCGCCGCTACCTCGAGCAGATCGGGACCGCCGCCCACTGTCCCGCCGGCGGCGGGGCCGCCGTCTACTACGCCTGGTACGAGATGTTCCCCTCGCCGGTCGTCCCCGTCCCCGTCCCGGTCAACCCCGGAGACCGGTTCAGCGCCGCCGTGACGAAGCGCGGCACCACCTGGACCCTGGAGATCCGCAACCGGACGACCGGCGACCGGTTCACGATCGATCGGAAGCGGAACGCGAAGGGGCTCCAGGCCCTCTGGATCGTCGAGGCCCCCTCGACCCAGGCCTCCGAGGCGGGTCAGCACGTCCTGCCGCTGGCCCGCTTCGGGCGCGCGACCGTGACCGCCGCGGCAGCCACCGTCGACGGTGTGCGCGGCGACATCGACGACCCGCGCTGGGCCCATTACCGGTTCGTCATGCGGACCCGCGGCGGGAGCCTGAAGGCGGCCGTCGGCGACCTGACCCGGGGCGGCTCCAGCTTCAGCGTGACCTGGCGCCACCGCTGACCCGAGCCGGGCCGCCGGCGCGACCCGCCTGGTGGGCGGAGACCAGGGGTGCAGCCGTAGCAGGACTGTGCCGGGCCTGCCACCACGAACGGCAGCGCTACCGCAAGACCCAGACGACCGCGCGGTAAGCGCCCGACTTCAGCTCCGTTCGACCCACGGCGACGGGACCGCGCGGTCCATCAGCGAGACCCAGGATCTCCGTCCGCATGCCGCATGGTCCACCGGTGCACTGGGTGGCGACTCGACCCTCGCGGGCCGTGTCCGGGGCCGAGGACATCCTCGTCCAGGTCCGCCCGTCGGTCGATCGATAGGCGAATGTCGGTCCCCAGCCCTCGCCGAGGGCGACGTACTCGCGCCCGTGAGCAGCCACCAGGTGAAGCCAGCCGCTCGCCGCTGGCCGGAGGACCGCCTGACGCCAGGTCCGCCCGTCGGTTGAGATCCACGCCCTCGCCGGTGGAGGTGGCGACCCGGCCTCCCCGACCGCCGGGCCCGCCCCGACCCCGACGAAGCGTCCGCCGGATCCGACGACGTCCTCCATCCAGCCACGAAGCGCCGAGCTCGTCACGACCTTCCACTGCAGGCCATCCGTCGAGCGAACGACGGTCCGGGTGCCCGCCGGCGCGACGAGCACCGTTCCCGTCGCAGCCGGACCGCCCGCGACGACCTTGATCGAGTCGGTCCCGCTCACGGGTCGCCAGGTCTGGCCATCATCGGAGGTCCAGGCGAGGAGCGAGGGATCCTCGCTGCTGCCCACCGCCACGAGCTGCGCGCCCAGGCGGGCGATCCCGGCGATCTCGACCAACGCGAAGCTCGGGATGTCGGGGGCCCGCTTCCAGGTCACGCCATCGAGCGAGGTCCAGATCGCCGCTCGACTCTCGGGCTGGCCGTCATCGCCCCAGGCGACGAAGCCGAGCCGGTCGTGGATGACCCCACGGAGCGCTGCGTTCTGGGCCGATGGGACGGGCACGCGCCGCCAGGAGCGTCCGTCCGCCGAGATCCAGGCAGCGCCAGGCCGAAACGACCCCTTACCCGTCCAGCCCACCGCGACGTAACGCTCCGCACTGGCCGCGACGGCGGCCATGCCCGCGTTCGCGAAGGCGACCGGGTTCGTCACCCGCGACCATCGTGCCCCGGCGAGCGGGGATGGCCTCGGGGTCGGGGTCGGGTTCGCCGTCGAGGCCGGGGTGGCCGTCGGGGTCGGGCTGGCTGCGCTGGTCGGGGTGACCGTCGGGGTCGGCGCGATCGTCGGGGAGGCTGTCGGGGTCGGGACGACGGCGACCGAGGGCATCGGCGAAGGACTCACCGGGCGACTCGTCTCGCAGGCGACCGAGATCAGGGCGATGCAGAGGAGGGACGCGACGATCCGGCCACGGTCCATGGCTCACCTCGCGACGGTGCGAACCGGTCGGGCCTCGACGAGGTCGGACCGATCGCGGTGTCACCAGCTATGACGCAGCCGGCATGGGTCTTGTGGCAGCTCGCAGTCGCCGCCTAGCCTGCGCCATCGGTTCGCGCTTCCCGCCCGGTACTCGTCCATCAGGTCGGTCGCGCCATGTCTCTCGGCGCTCTCGGTTGAACCATCGAGCGCAGGCGACCTGGACCACGCGTCGCTTCGCGCGAGCCCATCGTCATGATCACGAACCACGGCGTGATCCGCGCCACGTGCACGTCGTTCGTCGGCGGTCGGTGCTTCGCCGCACCACATTTCGTGGAGAAGCGGCGTCCGTTCCGCGAGTAGAGGTCCACCATTCACGCGCTGGGGTATGGGACATCGGGACGAGCTCGCCGGCGGGCGAGCGTCCCCCGCCGTTCACGGTGACCGCATCGCTCCGAATGTGCCCGAGACGGTTCGACGACCCTTGTAGGAGGAGGACACGCATGGGCAGGAGTTCTGGTATGCGCCGCACGACTCGGCGCGTCGTCGCCTTGGCGGCCAGCGTCGGCCTCGTGGCCGGGATGCTCGCCGGCTCCACCGGAGCGGTGGCTGCGGGCAGTGCTCCCAGCTTCACCTGTAGCGGCGGGGACTTCAGCACGTTCACGCCTCAGCTGATCCCGTCGGGGACGTACCGCTCGATCACCGTCACCGGGTTCTGCGAGATCGCGTCGGGCGCCACCGTCATCGTCAAGTCGGGACTGACCGTCGCGCCCGGCGGATTCCTGGTGGCGAGCGGGGCGCTCGACAACGGGCTGCAGTTCCCCGACTGCAACCGCACGATCACCGTGTCAGGCGGGATCAAGATCGGGGCTTTCGGTAGCCTGATCCTCGGCGATGGACCTGGGAGCGGCTGCGCCGTCAATACGAAGACGACCGTCAACGGCGGGCTGACCGCGGCGGGACCGCTCGATCTGATCGTGCACGGCGTCACCGTCAACGGAGGAGTGACCTCGCTCGGTGGTGGCGACAACAGCCCCTGCAACTTCGAGGGCCTCCCGACCTACAGCACCATCGAGGACAGCCATGTCAACGGTGGTGTCATCTTCTCCGGCTATCGGGCGTGCTGGCTCGGCTTCGCCCGCAACCACATCAACGGGGGCGTGACCCTCACGAACAACCATCTCGACGACCCTGACGCGATGGAGATCCTCTCCAACACGATCAACGGCGGACTCGCCTGCTCGGGGAACGTCCCGACGCCGACGAACATCCTCGATGCCCACCCGACCCCGCCGCCGAACACCGTCGAGCCGAACACGGTGCACGGCCCGGAGACCGGCCAATGCGCCGGGCTGTGACGCTCGGATCAGCCGCGCGCTGAGCGGAAGCTCATTCGTCAGGATGAGGGCCCTCCGCGGCCCTCATCCGTTGGAGTGGCGGCCCCAGCAAGGGCGGGCACCACCTGCCAACGCTATGCAGCAAGTCACGCTGCAAACATGGTGCCGAAGGCGAGGTTCGAACTCGCACGCCCTTGCGGGCAGCGGAGTTTAAGTCCGCCGCGTCTGCCGGTTCCGCCACTTCGGCCCGGCGACAGCCTACCGCGGCCGGGGACAGGCCAAACGGGCGCTCCCGGTCGGCGGGCCGGGTGTCTGTAACGATCCCGGTCGATCCGCGTCTCACGGTCGGCGGGTCATCGCGGTCGATCCCCCTCCCTGGTCGCCGCCAGGAGGACGCGACGCGGCATGGCTGAAGGAGTCACCGACGATGCCGAAGACGAAGCAGACCGCCCTCGAGGATGAAGGGCTCATCTCCGAGTCCTCCGACATCGACGCCCCGCGTGACACCGACGTGCTCGATCGGGCCGCCTGGTCCGAGGGGATCGGCGCCGGCCTCGGCCGTCCGCCGGGCTACCTCGACCTGCCGTCGGGGGTTGAGGCCGCGATCGAGGACCAGATGCGGCAGAACGCCGAGGAGGCGGAGGGCGACGAGACCTGACTCGACCCCGATCGGGCACCCCGGTCGCTCCGGCTCGCCTGGCCGCCTGGGCGGGCTATCGGCCTCGCCCGTGGTCTGACACGAGTGCGCCGAGCAGGAAGCACGCCCCCGCCACGACCCCGACGGCCACGATCCCCGGGATCCAGAAGGTGGCGTCGTCGAGGCGCCCGTAGTAGGTCACCCCGTCGCCACCGGCGACTCCGAGCGTCGGCCACCCGAGGGACCAGCTTCCCGACTCGAGCACGATCACCCGCAGGGCCGAGAGGATATTCCCGGAGCCGAAGGACACGGCGACGCAGGCCACCCCGGCCAACCCCACCCAGAGCAGCCCCAGCCAGATGCCATCCCGGCTTCCGCGCCAGAGGTCGCCCGCTGCGAGCAACGCGAGGAGGCCGCCGATCGACAGCGGGACAACGATCGTTATGGCGTAGAGGGTGGCGTCGCCCGCCATGTGCTCACCCTCGGCCCCGAGGAGATCCGGCAGGAGCCTGACCAGGACCACGGCCGCCGCCCCGAGCAGCATGACGCCGGCCGTCGCGAGCGTCACCGCCGCGGCGCCGTCCCATCGGGATCGACCCGTCTTGCCCGAGATCCGCCAGTGGCTCGTCGTCATCCCCGACCTCTGCCAGTGGCTCGGCGCCATCCCGGCGGCCGACACGGGGTCGCGCGTCGTGAGCGCTCCGTCACAGGGTGAGACGCGGAATGGCGAGCGGCGTTACATCGTGGTCACGTCTTGCCCCCGTCGCTCCGGCTCGGCTCGCCGCCCGGGCGGCGAGCGCCGGGGCGCCGGCCGCTGACGGACCAGGCTGCCCCCATCCCCGACGCTCGGGTCATCCGCGCGGCACCTGCTCGTAGAGCGAGACCGCCCAACCGGGAAGCGTGCCGCTCGTGCCCAGCCCTGGCACCGGCGCCAGCACAGTCACCGCCGTCCTCGTGCTCGGCCAGACCAGCAGGATGGACGAGTACTGGATGTAGTCGCCCCCGTGTCCGACGATCTTCACGCCGTCGAGGTCGCCGACCATGGTCCCGAAGCCGTAGCCGCCCTGATCGGTGTCGGTGACCTGGGTAGTCATCGTCGCGACCAGGTCGCCGTCGATGATCCGGCCGCCGCACAGCAGGTAGCCCCAGCGCGCCAGGCTCGGCGCGTCGGCGGCCATGCCGGCCCCGCCCACGCCGGTGGAGGCCGAGGCAAGCGACGGCAGGTAGCCGCTCGCCGGGTCGACGACCTTGGCGTCGGTGCGGTCGACGGCCACGGTCAGCGGCGGCTGCGGCTGCTCGGCGACCTGCATCCAGACCCGGTCCAACCCGGCGGGCCCGAGGAGGTCGCGGCGCAGCACGGTGGCCAGCGGCTCGCCGGTCACCTCCTCGATGACCATCCCCAGCACGTAGTAGTTGATCCCGTTGTACTTGCCAGGACCACCGAGGGTCCCCAACCGCGGCTGATCCTTGGCGAGGGCGACGAGCTCGTCGGCGGTCCACACGCGGGTCAGGTCCTTGGGGACCTGCGTGTTCAGGGCGTCGTCGGGCACGCCGGGGAAGCCGCTCGTCATCGTAGCCAGCTGCCGGATCGTGGCGCCGTTCGTCTCGAACGGCAGGGTCACGTACGTTGTCACCGGCGCATCGAGTTCGATCCTTCCCTGGGAGGCCAGGAGCAGGACCTCCGCCGCGACGAAGGTCTTCGTCGTGCTCGCGATCGCGAACGCCGAAGTGGGTTTGATGGCCGTACCCGCGGCATCCACGCCGGCGGCGCCGGCCCACGACCCCTCCGGGGAGACCACGGCCGCGGACAGCCCGATCACCTCGCCGCCGGACACCCACCCGTCCAGCATCGTCTGCAGGGTCGAGACCGTCGCGTCGGGCAGGGCCGCGCCGTTCGGCTCAGCCCACGCGGACGGGGAGGATGGCGATGCGGCGGGCGTCGCGGCGGGGGTCGTCGTCGCGATCGGAGCCGCGCTCGCCGGGGCCGGTGCCGTTGACGACGGAGCGACCGTCGCGCCGGTGGCGCAGCCCGCGAGCAAGACCACGACTGTCAGACCGGCGAGGAGCCGCCTCGTCGGGCCACACCTGCCCATCCTTGGTCCCTCCACTGCGACACACGGGCGGGTCGGTCTCGCCAGTGGCTCGGCGCGGTCTCGCGGCCTTGCTGTAGGCCGCGAGTCAGTGCCTCCCGCCATGGGTGGAACGCGAAGGGCGGCGCGGTGTTACATCCCCGGTCGCACCGGCTCGGCTGGCCGCCTGGGCGGGGAGCGCCAGGTCGCGGGTCCGGGCACGGGCGGGACCTCGACGCCACCGCCGGACAACGAGAAACCGGCCCGAGGGCCGGTCTTGTGAGTGAGGATTGGAGGCGACGAGCGGATTCGAACCGCTGAATAGGGGTTTTGCAGACCCCCCCCTTAACCACTTGGGTACGTCGCCCCGCGAGGGTGCGCCGGTGGGGACCGGCGGCGATCCGTGCGCGTCCAGTCTACGTGGAAGTTGCCCCTCGAGGATTCGAACCTCGGTTAACGGATCCAAAGTCCGCTGTCCTACCACTGGACGAAGGGGCACCGGGCGAGTCGTCGGCGGGGTGCCGGCCGGCCCGACCGGGCATTCTACGGAGGTTGGAGCGGGAGACGGGGTTCGAACCCGCGACCTCAACCTTGGCAAGGTTGCGCTCTGCCAACTGAGCTACTCCCGCTCGAGCACCGGACCGTCGGTCTGATCTGGTGCCGAGAGCCAGATTCGAACTGGCGACACCGCGATTTTCAGTCGCGTGCTCTACCAACTGAGCTATCTCGGCCCGAAGGCCTGACCAGGCTGGCCGCCCGTCGGCGAGCCGGAGGATACCACGGGCCCCGAGCCACCGACAAACGGACCGGGCACCGGTTCCGGCCGCGTCAGAACGTGTCGTCGCCGATCGACGCGACCGGCGCCAGCCCGCGCAACGTCCGGAGGCGGTTGATCCGGTCGAGGAGCGGTGGGTGCGTCGAGAACCACGCGCTCTGCTCCTCGTTCTCGCCGAGCTTCATGATCGGGTTCGTGAAGTAGAGGTGCTGAGTCGCCCGATTGGCCGCCTCGAGGACCTCCGTGTCCCCGGCGATCGAGGCCAGCGCCCGCTCCAGCCCGATCGGGTTCCGGGTCAGCTCGACGCCGGACGCGTCGGCGAGGTACTCGCGCTGGCGACTGACCGCCAGCTGGACGAGCCGGGCCGCGATCGGCGCGATGACCGCGAGCATCAGGGCGACGACGAGGATGATCGCCTGGAGCCCTCCCCCGCCCTTGTTGCTGTCGCTGGAGCGACCCCGGCCGCCCCAGAACGTGAAGCGCAGGAAGAAGTCCGCGAGCAGGGCGATGCTCCCGACGATGACCCCGACGAGCAGGGTGAAGCGGATGTCGAAGTTCCGGACGTGCGAGAGCTCGTGGGCGATGACCCCCTGGACCTCCTCCCGGTCCATCCGGGTCAGGAGACCGGTCGTGACCGCGATCGACGCGTGGTTGGGATCGCGGCCCGTGGCGAAGGCGTTCATCGACGTGTCGTCGATGAGGTAGACCCGCGGGGTCGGGAGGTTCGCGGCGATCGTCAGCTCGGTGACGACGTTGAACAGCTGCGGCTGCTCCTCCGCGGTGACCTCGCGGGCGCCCGACGCCGCCAGGACGAGCGTGTCGCCCTGGAAGTACGAGACGAGCGAGATGACGATGCCGAGCGCGATGGCCCCGACCGTCGCCGTGACCCCGCCCGACAGCGTGCCGGTCAGGCCGTAACCGATCGTCAGCCCCAGGGCGGCGAGGATGAAGACGAGTCCCACCGCGAGGAGGAACGAGTTGCGCTTGTTGGCCGCGATCTGGCCGTAGAACGTCGAAGCCATGCCGTCCTCCGGCAGGCCGGCCGCCCCGACCCGCTAGCGGAGCTGGACGACCGGGACCTGCTCGGCCTCGGGTTCGGCGTCGAAGAACTCGCGCTTGATGAACCCGAAGATGCCCGCGATGAGCACCGCCGGGAACGTCTGGATCCCGGTGTTGTAGTCGAGGACGGTCGCGTTGTAGTGCTGGCGCGAGAAGCCGATCTGGTTCTCGGTCGTCGTCAGCTGCTCCTGGAGGGAGAGGACGTTCTCGTTCGCCTTGAGCGTCGGGTAGTTCTCCACGACGGCGAACAGCGAGCGCAGGGCGCCGGTGAGCATGTTCTCGGCCGCCGCCTGCTGCGCGGGGCCCTGTGCACCAGCGGCGATCGCGCCGGCCCGGGCCTCGGTGACCTTCGTCAGGACATCCTGCTCGAAGTCCATGTAGCCCTTCACGGCGTTGACGAGGTTCGGGATCAGGTCATGGCGCCGCTTCAGCTGGACCTCGATCTGGGCGAAGGCCTCGTCGACACGCAGGCGCTTCTGGATCAGCCCGTTGTAGGTCAGGATCACGAAGCCGACGACGACGACGGCGATGATGATCAGGATGATCAGTGCCGGACCCATGGGCCCTCCTCCTCCGGATCGCGACGACGCGGTCGCGTGTCCCACCGGTGAGTCTAGCAGGGCGATGCGAGCGGACACGGCCGCCATCCGGGCCCTGGTGGGCGGTGAGGGACTCGAACCCCCGACATCCTCGGTGTAAGCGAGGCGCTCTGACCAGACTGAGCTAACCGCCCGGGCAGGGGCAGGATACGCGGCCGGGCGGCGTTCCGGGGCTCGAACGGCCTCTCGGGTCGGTCGGCGGGAGCGATCGACCAAGCCGGCCGGAATCGGAACGGCGGTCCGGATGGACCGCCGTTGGTTCCGTGAGGATGTGGTGCCCAGGCCGGGACTTGAACCCGGATGAGTTGCCTCATACGCCCCTCAAACGTACGCGTATACCAATTCCGCCACCTGGGCAGGTGCCTCGCGCTGGAGTCTCGGTCGAGGGTGGTACCGAGGAAGGGATTTGAACCCATACGCCCTTGCGGACACTAGCTCCTGAAGCTAGCGCGTCTACCAATTCCGCCACCTCGGCGAGAGCCCGATCGGGTCGCTGAGCGTGCTCATCGACCTTCAGCGAGGCGCCATGTTAGCACATCCCAGAATCGGTCACTAGAGTCACCCAGCTCCCGGACCTGGGGTCCCTGGAGCCGGTCCGAGACCACCACGAGGTCGTTCCTGAACGCGATCGGCAGGAGGTAGTTCTTGTCCGCGAGCCGCTTCTGGAGCTTCGAGAAGGCCGCCTTTCGGGCGGCCAGGGTCCCCGGTGCACGCGCCGCGATGAGATCGTGGTCGAGGTCGACGTCCTGGATCCCGCTGACGTTCGATCCGCCGCTCACCACCTGGGTCGAGGCGAAGAGCGGGTAGAGGTCCGGATCGAGACCGACCGCCACGTCGATGGCCGCGGCGGTGAAATCGCCCTTCTGGAGCCGATCCACGAAGGTGGCCGGGGGCAGCCCGGTCACCGTGACCTTGAACCCGACGTCGCGCCAGGCCTGGCCGACCGCCTCGGCGAGGCCCATCCCGGTCGGGTTCGACTCGGCGTCCGGGGCGATGAGCTCCATGACGTACGGCTTGCGCATGCCCGGGGCCGCCCAGCCCGTGGCCAGCTTCTTCCAGCCGGACGCCTTCAGGTCGGTCGCCGTCCGCTTCGGGTCGAACCGGACGGGTCGGGCCGCCTTCGGGTCGAAGGCCCACGACGAGGGCGGGATCGGCGAGTCCGCCCGGACAGCCGCGCCGCCGTAGACGTCGCCGATCACCTTCGCCCGATCGATCGCCGAAAGGAGGGCGCGGCGGACCTTCGGCATCCGGAGCTCGCCGCTGCCGGGGCGAAGGTCGAGGGCGATCGCGCTCAGGGTCGTCCGTGGGTAGGTCAGCAACCGGTTGCCGGGCACGGCAGCGAGGTCCTGGGCGGTCGAAGGCGCGAGACCGACCGCGGCGTCGAGCTCGCCGGCCCGGTAGGCCGCCTCGAGGGCGGTCGCGTCCGGGTAGAACGACATCGCGATCCCCGGCAGGGCCCGCCCGGCCGCGGCCGAGGGCGTCGGAGACGGAGCGGACGAGTCGGCCGACGGGAGCGGCGAAACTCCGGCCGATCCGGCGGCGCCGGCGGACCCGGCGCTCGGGGAGGCACCCGGGTCGACGCTCGCGGATCCCGGGGACGCCTCTGAACCGGGAGACGCCCCGGGGCTGGCGTCGACGATCGGGGTATCGGCCAGGTCAGCCGGCACGAGGCTCGCCGACTCGGCATTCCAGGAGGTGAGGACGAACGGCCCGGAGCCGATCGGCTGGAGGCTGAACGGCGCGTCGGCGAGCGTCTCGATCGGGGTGTCGCGGAGAAGGTGCTCGGGCAGGAGGCCGACCGTGGCGGCCTCGAGGAACCCGCCCAGCGGCGTGGCGAGGTCGAACCGCACCGTCGTGTCGTCGACGGCGGTGGCGGTCACCTCGCGCCACGACGACGCGAGCGGGCCGGTGTAAGCCGGGTCCTTGAGGACGTCGACCGTGAAGACGACGTCGGCGGCGGTCACCGGCTCGCCGTCCTGCCACCGGGCGTCCGGCCGGATCGTGAACGTCCAGCTGTCGCCCTTGGCGTTCACCGTCCAGCCCGAGGCGAGGTCGGGGCGGTACGTGCCGTCCGGACCGAGGGCGACCAGTCCGCTGAAGATGAGGGCCGCGAGATCGCGATCCGCCTGGGTCCTGGCCGTCAGCGGGTTGATCGAGCTGGGCCGCCCGACCATCCCCTCGCGATAGACCGCAGGTGGAACGGCCGAGCTCCCGGCCGACGGTTCGGCGGACGGGCCGGCGTCGCTGACCCCGGGTGCCGACCCGGCACCGGGCAGCAGGACGACGAGCACGAGCGCCACGAGGACGGCGCCCAGGGCGGCGACGACCCCCCGATCGCGATTGGTCACGGTCCCTGTCTCCGGCGGGTGCCGGCGTGCCGCTCCTGCCGATCCGCCCCGGTCGGGGCGCTCACCGGATCAGGCGGACGGCGTCGCGAAGAAGATGTACGAGGCCATGGAGAACATGACGAAGAGGACGGTCAGGACGATCGTGAACTGCCAGAGCCGGCGTTCGACGCCGCGGCGGCTGCGATAGACGGCGCTGTCGCCGCCGAACGTGCCGGAGAGGCCGGTGCCACGGGCCTGGAGCAGGATCGAGACCATGAGCGCGATCCCGACGATGATCTGGCCGATGGCGAGGAGCGGGTTCACGAACGATCGGACCTCGGTGCGGTAGAGCCGTCGGATGGTAGCACAGGCTCCAGGAGCGAGTGTCCGGTGATGGCCGGCCAGCGCTCGAGACCGGCCAGGTCGAGGATCGTCGGCGTCACGTCGGCGAGGACCCCGTCGTGGAGCCTCCGGCCCTCGACCGATCGGCCGAGGGCGAGGATCGGGACCGGGTTGAGCGAGTGGGCGGTCACCGGTCGGCCGGCGTCATCGAGCATCTCGTCGGCGTTGCCGTGATCGGCGGTGACGAGGAGCACAGCGCCCGGCGCGGCGGGGTCCCCCGCGTCGACCGCCTCGACGGCCGCGACCACCCGGGCGAGGCAGGCGTCGACCGTGGCCAGGGCGCTGAGGGTCGCCTCGAAGACCCCCGTGTGGCCGACCATGTCGGCGTTCGCGTAGTTCGCCACCACGAGGTCGTGCTCGCCGGCGGCGATCCCGGCCACGAGGGCGTCGGTCACGCCGGCGGCGCTCATCTCGGGGCGGAGGTCGTAGGTCGCCACCTTCTGGCTGGGGATGAGGATGCGGTCCTCGCCGGGCCAGGCCGCCTCGCGACCGCCGTTGAAGAAGTACGTGACGTGGGCGTACTTCTCGGTCTCGGCGACGTGGAGCTGGCGGAGGCCGGCCTTCGAGAATGCCTCGGCCAGCGACGGCACCTCCTCGGGCGGGAAGGCGACCTCGACCGGCAGGTCGGACTCGTACTTGGTCATCGTGACCACCAGGAGGTCCCGGGGCGCCGGGCGTCCGTCCGGCCCGGTCCGGTCGAAGGCGTCGAACGCGGGGTCACCGAGAGCGTGGGTCAGCTGTCGCGCCCGATCCGCCCGGAAGTTGGCGTGGACGACCGGGTCGCCGTCGCGGACCAGGCCGTCGACGCCCTTGATGACCGTGGGGCTGACGAACTCGTCGTTCTCGCCCCGGGCATAGGCGGCCTCGATCGCGGCGGTCGCGCTGGTCGCCCGCTCCCCTGATCCGTGGACGATAGCCCCGTAGCCCTGGGCGACCCGCTCCCAGCGCCGGTCGCGGTCCATCGCGAAGTAGCGACCGCCGACCGTGGCGATCCGGGCATCGGGATGGGCCTCGGCGAGACGCTTCTCGAGATCGGATACGAAGGCGAGCGCCGACCGCGGCGGGGTGTCCCGCCCGTCGAGCAGGGCGTGGACGCGGACCTCGGGCACGCCCTGCCGGGCCGCGAGCTCGACGAGCGCCACGAGGTGCCGGTCGTTGGCATGGACGCCGCCCGGACCGATGAGGCTGACGACATGGAGCCGGCCACCCGGATGGGCGGCCCGGCGACAGGCGGCCACGAGAGCCGGCCGGCTGAAGAACGAGCCGTCGGCGATCGCCGCGTCGATCCGCGGAAGGTCCTGGAGCACGGGCTGGCCGGTGCCGAGGTTGAGGTGCCCGACCTCCGAGTTGCCCATCTGCCCAGGGGGGAGCCCGACCGCGTCCTCGGACGCCCGCAGGACCGCGTGGGGCCAGCGGGCGACGAGCGCGCGCCACGTCGGCATCGCGGCCTGGGCGATGGCGTCGCCGGCCGGGTCGCGCCCGATCCCGAACCCGTCCAGGACGACGAGGACGATCGGCCTCGGCCGCCTCGACGACCTGGTCGGATCCACCACGTCAGGCCCCGGCGCCGGCGCGGGCCGAGGCCGTCAGACCGGCCCGGGCCACGATCCCGGCCATCTCGTCGGGCTTGAGCGATGCGCCGCCGACCAGCGCTCCGTCGATCGCCGGCTCGGCGAGGAACTCGCCGATGTTCGCCGCCGTGACACTCCCCCCGTAGAGGACCGGGACAGCCGGGGCGAGCTCGGGCCAGCCGGCCTCGGCGATCGCGCCCCGGATCGTGTCGGCCATCGCCGAGGCATCCGACCCGAGCGCGTTGCGACCCGTGCCGATCGCCCAGACGGGCTCGTAGGCGATGACCAGCCGGCTCGTCTCGAGGACCGCGGGGTCGGCCTCGAAGGCGGCCAGGATGCGGGTCACCTGGTCGCGGACCACCCGGTCGGCCCGACCGGCCTCGCGCTCCGCGAGCTGCTCGCCCACGCAGGCGATCGGGCGGAGGCCGGCTTCGGCGGCGCGTCGGAGCTTGCGACCGATGAGTTCGTCCGTCTCGCCGGCGTCGCGGCGTCGCTCCGAGTGGCCGACGATCACCCAGCTCGCCAGGCCGGCCAGCATCGGCGCGCTGATGGCCCCCGTGTACGCGCCGGAGAGCTCGTGGTGGACGTCCTGGGCGCCGACGGCGACGCCGGTCCCCGCGAGCGCGTCGCGGACCGCGGCCAGGCACACGAACGGCGGACAGATGACCCGCTCGACGGGGCTGTCGACCGCGGTCCGGGCGGCGATCGTCCGGGCGAGCTCGCCGGCGTCAGCGGGCGTCGTGTTCATCTTCCAGTTGGCGGCGATGACGACAGGTCTCATGTCCGCATGATGCCAGAGCCCGCCGCCTCCCCCACCGGGCCGTGCGGCCGTCCCGCGGGTGCCATCCGGCCGCCCGGGACGGTCCGTCCGGCGCGCGCCGCAGGACCACCCGGACGCCCGGGGCCCGGATCGTCGTCCTCGTGGAGCGCCAGCCGCTCGATCCGCTCGAGGGCGCGCTGGACGGCGGAGCGATGCAGGTCGAGTCGGGCGGCCAGCTCGCCGAAGGTGGCCTCGGGCGTCTCCCGGCGGGCAGCGGCCACGACGCGGACGACATGGGGCTGCCGGCCGAGCCGTCCGTCAGCCTCGAGGCGGTCGATCGCCGCGAGCTGGCGGGCCGCGGCCACGACCGCGCGCTGGAGGTTCGCCGACTCCGCGTTGACGACCCGGTTGAGGTCGCCCCGCAGCGCCCGGACCACCTGCCGGCTCTCGAGCTCGAGGATCGCCGATCCGGCGCCGATCCGGCGAAGGAAGGTGGAGATCGCCTCGGTGCTCTTCCAGGTCACGACCCCGCGGCCCCGTCGGATCCGCCAGGACGCGGGCAGCCCGAACTCGGCGAGACGCTCGGCGAGGACCGGGGCCTCGGCCCGGTCGACGACGAACTCGAGATGGGCCCGCCCCGAGGCGAGGCTGAGCGACCCACGGGCAAGGAAGCGCCCCCGCAGCCAGGCGGTCCGGCAGTGCTCGGCGGCGCTCGCCCACTCGAACGGGACCGCGTCGTCGGCCGCCCCGTCCATCCGGACCGACTTCGTCCGCCGCCGGCCGACGAGCAGCCGGCCGGCATCGGTGGGCTCCCGTCCGAGCCGGACCGCGAGCCGGGCGACGGACGCCTCCCGGGTCGCCAGGGCGGCGCCCAGCCCCGCGGACTCGGCGGCCCGGTCGCAGACACGCTGCGGCGCCACCGCGGCCACCTCGGCCCGGATCGCCGCGACAAGGTCGCGGTCGGCGTCGCTCACCGCCGGCGACGGGCCGGCGACCCGCTCATGCCGACCGTGCCGCAGCCCCTCCGCGCCGGCGACCGGCGCCCTCGCGTTCGGCGATCCGGATGAGCGCGGCGGCGAGCCGTTCCGGATCGTGCCGGTTCGGCGAGGTGACGTCGAGCAGGTCATCGAGGACGAGCCGCGGCTGGCGATCGACGTTCGGCGGCCAGCGCAGCCGGACGCCCACGCCGTGAGGCAGCGACCCCTCCGGCACCGGCACGCTGTTCGCGAGGACCAGATCCACGACGTCGCACGAGACGTGGCGGTCGATCGCCTCGAGATGGTCGGCCAGGTCGAACCCGGTCGTCTCGCCGGGCTGGGTGGCCACGTTGCAGACGTAGACCCGGGGAGCGGAGGACGCGAGCAGGGCCTCCCGGATCTCGGGCAGGAGCAGGCTCGGCAGGACGCTCGTGAAGAGGCTTCCAGGGCCGATGACGATGAGGTCGGCCTCGGCGATCGCGGCGATCGCGTCGCCGGCAGCAGCGACGTCCTCGGGCATCAGCCAGACCCGCTCGATCCCGCTCGTCTTCGCGATCTGCGACTGGCCGACGATCTCGCGACCGTCGCCCAGCCGGGCGTGGAGCACGAGCGGGGTCGACGACGCCGGCACGACCCGTCCCCGGACCGCCAGGACCCGGTTCATCTGGCGGACCCCCTCTTCGAAGTCGCCGCCCTCGACGGCGGTCATCGCCGCGATCAGGAGGTTGCCGACGGCGTGTCCGGCCAGGCTCTCCGGACCGTCCTCGCCGGGGAACCGGTACTGGAGCAGCCGGCCCATGAGCGGTTCTGCATCGGCCAGGGCGACGATGCAGTTCCGGATGTCGCCCACCGGCGGCAGGCCGACCTGCGTCCGGAGCTTGCCCGACGAGCCCCCGTCGTCGGCGACCGTGACCACCGCGGTGATGTTGCTGGTGTGCTCCTTGAGCCCGCGCAGGAGGGTCGACAGCCCGGTCCCGCCTCCGAGCGCGACGATCCGCGGACCGCGGGCGAGGAACCGCTTCTGGTAGATGACCTCGACGAGCGGTCGGTCCTCGTCGTCCGAGCGGTACGGACCCATGATCCACTGGAGGACCTTCCAGGTGGCGTACGTGAACAGGGCGATCCCGACGGCGGCGAGGAGGAGCGCCCGCAACCAGTAGGGCAACGACTGGAGGGTCAGGAACGCGACGATCGACCGGACCGGCTCCGGGAGATCGACCTCGCGGTAGACCTGGCGAAGGACGAAGGCGAGACCGAAGACGAGACCGAGCTCGCCGAGGAAGACGAGACCGAGCCAGCGCTTGATCCCGATCCCCGGCGTGAGCCAGCGTCGGAGGCTGGAGACCGACGACGACCGGCGGCGATCGTGGCTCATCGGCTCACTCGCGTTCCAGCTCGCGGTGGAAGACCGCGACAGTGCCGAGATCCTGGGTCACGAGCCAGGCGACGAGCTCCTCGGCGATGGCGATCGAGCGGTGGAAGCCGCCGGTGCAGCCGATCGCGATCGTCAGCCGACTCTTGCCCTCACTCACGTAGGCCGGGATCGAGAAGGCGAGGAAATCCTCCATGAAGTCCAGGAATCGCTTCGTGGTCGGCTGCTCCAGGACGAACGAGCGGACCGGCTCGGTCAGCCCCGAGAGCGGGCGGAGCTCCGGGATGTAGAAGGGGTTCTGCATGAACCGGACGTCGAAGACGAGGTCCGCCTCGAGCGGGACCCCGTACTTGTATCCGAAGCTGATGAGCTGGATGGCCAGCCGGTCCGGATCGGCGGTGTCGGTGAGATGAACGAAGAGCCGTTCGCGCAGCTCGCGGAGCGACAGGTCCGAGGTGTCGAGGATGACGTCGGCCTCGTCGCGGACCGGCCCGAGCCGTCGACGCTCCTCGGCGATCGAGCTGGCGATGCCCCGCTCGTCCGCCAGGGGATGACGATGGCGGGTCTCCGAGAAGCGGCGGATGAGGATGTCGTCCCGGGCCTCCAGGAAGATGATCCTGGGGCGGATCCCCCGGCCCTCGAGGGCTCCCCGCATCGCGGCCAGCGCGACGACCGGGTCGCCTGCCCGCACGTCGAGGACGATCGCGGTCTTCTCGAAGCGTCGTCGATCGACCGAGACAAGCTCGGCGAGGTCGGCCAGAAGCTCGCCGGGCAGGTTGTCGACGCAGGTGTAGCCGAGATCCTCGAAGAGCTTCGTTGCCGCGGTCTTGCCCGCCCCGGACAGCCCGCTCAGGATCACGACCCGCTGACCCGCGGCCGGGCCCTTCCCGCCGCCGGCCGGGTCCCGTCCGGGACTTCTCGGTGCGCTCATCCGGCCCAGTCTACGACGCCGGCGCGACCCCTCCGGGTCAGCGTCCGCCCCGGGCGATGAACCAGGTGGTCGCCTCGTAGAGGATGTACATCGTCACGCCCAGCACGAATGGGCTGACCAGATCTCCGCCGGGCGTCGCCACGGTGGCGAAGACGGTGATCCCCAGGATGACGTAGCGCCGCGACGCCTTCAGCCGCTGGGAGTTCACGATGTTCACCCGGGAGAGGGCGTAGAGCACGATCGGGAACTCCATCACGAGCCCGAAGGCCAGGAACAGCGTGGTCACGAAGTCGAAGTACGGCCCGGCCGCGATCGAGTTGACCAGGGTCTCGTTCGTGAAGCCGAGCAGGAACGACATCGCGTAGGGCAGGACCACGTAGGCGATCCCCACGCCGAGGGCGAAGAAGAAGATCGCCAGCGGCAGCCACGGTCGGATGACCCGGCGCTCCTGGGTGGTCAGGCCCGGCGCCACGAACGCCCAGAGCTGGTAGAGGATGACCGGCATCGCGAGGATGATCCCGACCACGACCGAGATCTTCATGGTGATGAAGAACGCGTCGCCGGGACCGAGCACGATGACCTGGCCGCCCGGGACCGGCGCCACGAGGATCTTGATGATCTGCGGTGCGGCGAGGAACCCGATGACCGAGCCCACGGCGACGGCGAGGACGATCCGGAAGATCCGCCCGCGCAGCTCGCCGAGATGGTCGACCAGGGACATCACGGCCGCGCCGTCGGCCGGCTCGCCGCTCGGTGTCGGGGTCGATGGCGTGGGGGAGTCGCCGGCGGGTACCGTCGCCACGGCATCCTGTGGGACGGCGATCAGATCGTCAGGCGTGACTGCGTCGGCCATGGCCGTCCCTGGGTCCGGCCCGCGGGCTGCGGACTAGGATGCGGACGGGTCGCCCGCCTGGTCGCTCGCAGCGGCCGGGGGCTCGACGGAGGCCGCGACCGGGGCGATCGTCGGAACCGGTCCCGGATCGACCGCGGGCTCGGCGGCGACCGGGGGCACCGCGTCCGCGATCGTCGGCGCCGGGACGTCGACGGGCGCCACGACGACCGGCGTCGAGGCCGGAGCGGCGGCGGCCACGGGGGCGGGCGCCGCGGCGACCTGCGTGGCCACGACCGCGGCGACCGGCACCGCCGAAGCGGTCATCGGGGCGCTCGGTGCGGGGTCGATGCGGCGGCGGCGGCCGCGGGATCGACCGGCGGCGTCGGCTGGGAGGGGAGTGGCGACGTGTCGATGGTCGCCGCGTCCTGGAGGTCGGAGGAGGCCTTGCGGAACTCGCGCAGGCTCTTGCCGAGGGCGGAACCCACATCCGGGAGCCGGCCCGGACCGAGGACCAGGAGGGCGATGACCAGGATGATGACGAGCTCGAGCGGTCCTGGGGTGGGCATCGTTCCGTGCGACTCCTAGCGGATCCCTACGCGGCCGTGCTGAGCGGGTCGGGCATCCCTCTCGTCGACGAGGCGCGGCTACAGTAGCACAGGGAGTCGCCGGGCCCAGTCGGCGGCCGCTCGGGCGATCGCCTCTCCCGGATCCGGGTCGGGACCTCGCCCCGGCCCCCCGGATGCGGCGCCGGAGATCCCCCGGGACACGTTGACGAGAAGCCCGCAGCCGGCCCCGTCGCCGGCCGGCGCCGACGTCGCCGGGCCGTGCCGCAGGACGGGCTCGATCTCACCGCCCTGGGCGCCGACACCGGGCACGAGGAACGCCAGGCCCGGCGCGACGGCCCGGACCCGGACCATCTCCTCGGGCGCCGTGGCTCCGACGACGAGGCCGACCGTCCCGCCCGGACCCCAGCCCGTCGCCCGACGGGCGACCCGCTCGAAAAGACGCTCGGCTGGCGCTCCGGTCGCCGGATCGGCCGCGACGACGAGGTCCTGGAGCTCGCCGGCCCCCGGGTTCGAGGTCCGACACAGGACGTAGGCGAAGCGATCGCTCCGCTCGATGAGGGGCCCGATCGCCTCCGCGCCGAGGTAGGGGTTCACGGTGACCGCGTCCGCCCCGAGCCGATCGTAGAGAGCGGTGGCCTGGCGGGCGGCCGTCGTCCCGATGTCGCCGCGCTTGACGTCGGCGACGAACGGCAGGTCGGCCGGCAGCCCCGCCCGGATCCGCTCGAGGACGGCGATCCCGTCCGACCCGAACGCCTCGAAGAAGGCGAGGTTCGGCTTGATCGCGGCCGCGTGGGGGACCGCCGCTTCCACGACGAGCCGGCAGAAGGCCTCCACCCCGGCGAGATCGTTCCCGAAGCCCGGCGGCAGGGCGGCCGGGTCCGGATCGAGCCCGAGGCACAGGACGGTCCCGGTGGCGGCGCTCCGCCTCGCGAGCCGTTCGAGGAACGTGGTCGTCACGGTCCGCTGGACGGCGACGGGCTGGACGCCGGGGCGGCGCCCGACGAGCTCGGGCCGGGGGTCGGCTGCGGGAGCTGGTCGGCCGGGATGAACCAGCTGGCGCCCGATCCGCCATCGACGCCGGTTCGCTCGGTGATGTCCGGCATCTGCTCGGTGGTCCAGCCCGGGCCGTCGCCCTTCAGGCCGATGAGCTTGAGATCGACGATGAGGCCCTCGATGTGCATGTAGGCGATCGAGTCGCCCTTCGGCGACCAGACCGGCGCCCACGACCGATCGTCGTTCGTGAGCCGGAGCACCTCGGTCCCGTTGCGGGCGTCGAGGATGGCGACGTCCGTCCCGAGGTTGCTCGTCTTCGTCACCGCGATCCAGCGGCCGTCCGGCGACCAGGACGGCTGCATGTAGCCGGGCGGGCTCAACGGCGCCGTCTTCTTGGTGGCCGGGTCGTAGCGATAGATCACCGGGGCGCCGCGGGTCCCGTCGCGGCCGTTCTTCACGTAGAGCAGGAGCTTGCCGTCCGGCCGCCAGGCCGGGTCCTGGTGCCCGAGCGGCGGGTTCTCGGCCAGCCCGAGCGAGCGAGCCTTGTCGGTCTTCACGTCGTAGATCTGGAGGACGACGTCGCTCTTCGTCGGATCCGGGCCGTCCGAGGTGATCGCGACCGTCCGGCCGTCCGGCGAGACGTCGGGCTGACGGATCCAGAAGAACCAGTCGTACTGACCCTTGCGGTAGCGTCCGGTGAGCAGCTTCTCCGCGCCGGTCCCGTCCGGCCGGATGCGGGTGAGGACCGGGACCTCCATGTCGTACGTGGAGGGCGCGTTGCCACCGCCCGGGAAGTAGCCCCGGTCCTCGACGCTCTCGATGTAGTAGATCCACTTCCCGTCGGGCGACCAGCTCGGCATCGCGCCGTGACCGCTCGTCGTCAGCTGGGTCGCCTTGTTGCCGGACTGGGTCCACAGGTTGCCCTGCTTCACGAACACGAGCGTCCCCGGGATGTTCGTCCGCGGGTCGACGATGACGATGTTCGACGGCACCGGCGTGATGACCGGGCCGACGGGACCGCCGCCCCCGCCGCCACCCGTCGATCCCGAGCCGGAACCCCCGCTCGGGAGCGGGATCGACCCGGTGAACAGGGCCATGGTCACGACCGCCACCAGCCCGAGACCGACCGCGGCGAGCACCGGCGAGAGGAGGTTGCCGCGGGGCCCGATCCCGAACGGATCGCTGGGACGACCGGAACGGCCCCGGCGCGGCGTCTCGGCGCTCATCGCACGCTCGCCAGCGTGGTCGGGTCGATCCCGGTCACCGAGGCGGCGACCGCTGCAGCGTCGCCGGCCGCGGCGTACCCTGCCGGGGCGACGTCGCGGATCTCGAGCTGGAGGGACTCGTAGCCGCCGAAGCGACGGGTCACCAGCCTCGCCAGGACGTCGATCCGGTCCCCTTCCCTGACGGTCCCGACGAGATCGCCCCGTCCGAAGGCGATGCCGTCGATGACGTCGACCCGCTTGCGCAGGGTGAGCTGGGCATGGCCGCCGTTGGCGGCGCGGACACGGGTCACGGTGAGGTCCTCGACGGCGATGAGCGGGTCCGGGTTGCCGGGGCCGGTCGGATCGAGCCGACGCAGCTCGGCGAGGAACACGTAGTCGACGGCCGGCCCGGGGAGGATCGAGGTCGACCCGCAGCTCCGGCCGGGGATCGGACGCGGGAGGGACCGCGGCCGTGACGAGGGCGAGGAATCGCTCGTGGAAGGTGTCCCAGCGGTCGCTCGCCAGCTCGAAGCCGGCGGCGCCCGGGTGGCCGCCGTGGCGGATGAACAGGTCCGTGCAGGCGGCGAGGGCGGCGGCGAGATCGAAGCCGCCCGCGCTCCGGCACGAGGCACGGATGACCCCGTCGAGCTCCGTCCCGACGACGGCGGGCCGTCCTCGCTCCTCGGCGAGCCGTCCGGCGACGAGGCCGATGACCCCGACCGGCCACTCGCCACGGACCACGGTGGCCGCCGCGTCACCGGGCTGCGCCGCGAGGGCGGCCTGGGCCTCGATCATCGCGGCCTTGGTCAGGTCGCGGCGGACGAGGTTCGCGGCCTGGAGTCGCTCGGCCAGGCGGGCGGCCTCGACCGGGTCGTCGGTGAGCAGGAGGTGGGCGGCCTCGGTCGCGTCCCCGACCCGGCCGGCGGCGTTCAGGCGCGGAGCGATCGTGAAGGCCACCGTCTCGAGATCGACGGCCTCCTGCGCGACCCCGGCCAGGGCGAGGAGGGCCGCCAGACCCGGAAACGGCGATCGCCGGATCCGGTCCAGGCCGACCCGGGCGATCGCCCGGTTCTCCCCGATGATCGGCGCGACATCGGCCACGGTCCCGATCGTCGCCAGGGCGGCCAGCTGGAGGGCCGCCTCCGGGCCGCCGGGGATCCCACGCAGGAGGAGCTGAGCGACCTTGAAGGCGACCCCGCTGCCCGCGAGGCGGTCGTCCGGGTAGGTCGAATCCGCGCGGTGCGGGTTGACGAGGGCGACCGCGTGGGGCGGGTCGGGCGGCAGGCGGTGATGGTCGGTGACGATGACGTCGATGCCTCGACGGGCCGCCTCGGCGACCTCGGGGCCGCTCGTGGACCCGGTGTCGACCGTGACGATCAGGGTCCGTGCGGCGGTCGCGGCCGCGTCGACCGCCAGGAGGCTCAGGCCGTGACCTTCCTCGAGACGACTGGGCACGTAGGGCTCGACGTCGAGACCGGCCAGCCGCAGGGCGCGGACCATGATCGCCAGCCCGGTCAGGCCGTCGGCATCGAAGTCGCCGAACACGAGGACCTTCTCGCCGGCGTCCCGGGCACGCTCGATCCGAGCGACGAGCCGGTCGGCGTCGGGCAGCATGGCCGGGTCGTGGAGACCCTCGCCAAGTGGCGCGATGAAGGCCTCGAGCCCGGCGACGTCGGTCACCCCGCGAGCGTGGAGGAGGCTCGCCACGCGGTCCGAGAACCCGGCCGCGACCGCGGCATCCCGGAACGACGGGTCCAGCCGGACGGTGGCCGGACGGCGCCAACGAAAGCGTGGCTCGATCATGCGGTCAGCCTGCCACGAGCCGCTCTCCGCGGGCTCACCGCGCCACCGCTCAGGAGGCGGGGCGGCGGACCGGCCTGGTCCCGGCCGAGAGCTCGGCTCGGCGACGCTCATCCCGGTTGTGCCAGACGACGAGGAGCGGGCTCGCGTTGAAGATCGACGAGTACGTCCCGGAGACGATCCCGATCAGCAGGGCGAGCACGAAGTAGCTCGTCGCCGCACCGCCGAACAGGAGCAGCGCGGTCAGGGTGATGACGACGGTCATGCTCGTGTTGATCGACCGGCCGAGGGTCTGGAGGATCGAGTGGTTGACGATCCGGTCGAACGGCTCGCCGGCGTGGCGCGAGCGGTTCTCGCGGATCCGGTCGTAGACCACGATCGTGTCGTGGACGCTGAACCCGATGATCGTCAGCATCGCGGTCACGAACAGCGCGTCCACCTGGACCCGGAAGAACGTCCCGAGGATGGCGAACGTGCCGATGACCACGAGCACGTCATGGATGAGGGCGACGATCGCGGTCGCGCCGAACCGGAAGTCCCGGAATCGGATCGTCATCCAGATGAGGATCCCGATCGAGCCCATGATGAGGAGGATCACGGCCTGCTGGGTCAGCTCCTGGCTGATGACCGGACCCACCGTCGAGAGGCCGCGCTGTGCCTCGATCGTGCCGAGGTCGGCCTGGAGCCCGGTCGCCAGCTCCCCGAAGCGACCCGTCGTCGGGACGGCCTCCGTGCCGCCACCCGCCGACGGAGCCGGGGAGGCCCCGGGGGCCGTGGAGGCACCCGCAGCAGGGGCCGCCGAGGCGCTCGCCCCCGGTGAGGAGCTCGCGGCGGGCGAGGCCGCCGGGGACGCGGAAGCGACCGTCGATGGTGCGGGGCTGGCCGCGGACGACGCTGCCGTCGATGCCGACGGGCCGGCCGAGGCGGATGCGCCGGCCGATGCGGACGGGGCCGCGGAGGGGGAGGCATCGGGGCCGGTCACGGTCGGCAGGGCGACCTGCCGCGAGCGGATCTCGTAGAACCCGTCGCTGGTCGCGATGACCGTCGCGTCGGCGACGCCGAGCTTCGCCAGCGACGCCTTGATCTGGTCGGGTCCCACGTTCGGGTCGGTGAACTTGATCTCCCAGTTCGTGCCGCCCGTGTAGTCGATCGAGAACTGGAGGCCGAGCTGGCCGTTCGTGATCGGGGTGAGGAGGATGAAGAGGAGGCCGGGGATCGTGATCAACCCCGAGAAGAGGAAGAACCAGCGGCGCTTCCCGATGACGTCATACACGGGCGCGGGCCTCGCGCCCGGCCCGGACCGGGGTCCGGGCCATGAACTCTTCCTCGGAGACGCCCCACAGGTCGGCCCGCCGGGCGAAGTCCTGGCGGACGACGACGCGCAGGAGCGTCCGGGAAACGGTCACCGCGGTGAACATCGAGGTGAGCACGCCGATGATCAGGACGAGGGCGAAGCCCTTGATCGTCGGCGAGCCGAAGGCGTACAGGATGCCGGCGGTGATGAGGCTCGACACGTTCGAGTCGAGGATCGAGTTCCAGGCCCGCGAGAACCCGGCCTCGACCGCGGCGTTCAGCGTCTTGCCCAGGCGCAGCTCCTCCTTCGTCCGCTCGAAGATGAGGATGTTCGCGTCGACGGCCATGCCCACCGAGAGCACGAAGCCGGCGATCCCGGCGAGGGTGAGCGTGACCGGGATGATCCGGAAGATCGCCAGGACGACGAGCGCGTAATAGATGAGCGCGAGGTCCGCGACCAGGCCCGGCAGCCGGTAGTAGACGAGCATGAAGACGAAGACGAGGCCGATCCCGATGGCCCCGGCGAGGAGGCTCGCCGTGAGGAATTCCTTGCCCAGCGTCGCGCTGATCTGCGAGTCCTGGACCGCCTGGATCGGGAACGGCAGCGAGCCGTACTTCAGGACCGTGACGAGGCTGTTCATCTCCTTGACCGCGTCCGGCCCGGTGCCCGTGGTGATGATCCCGGTCCCGCCGGTGATCGCCGAGCGGATGCTCGGCGCGGAGATGACCGTGCCGTCGAGGACGATCGCGAAGTAGTCGCCGACGTGGTTCTTCGTGTAGTCGCCGAAGAGCTGGCTGGCGTCGCCCTTGAGTGCGAACGCGACGGCCGGCTGCCCGTTCTCGTCGGTGGACGGGTTCGCGCTGTCGAGCTTGTCACCGGTGAAGAGCGGCTTGAGGTTCGGGTCGTTCGGGAGCGGCTGGCCCTGGATGACGCCGTTCGGGCCGTTCGTCGTCGACGCCGTGCCGTAGGTGTCGGCCGGGAGGGGGACGAAGGTCAGCTGGCCGGTCTGCCCGACGAGCCGCTCGATCGTCTCGCGGTCGCTCGCCCCGGGCAGCTCGACGACGACGCGGTCGCTGCCCGCGACCAGGACGACCGGCTCGGAGACGCCGGTCGAGTTCACCCGGCGCTCGATGATGTCCCGGATCGTGTTCATCGCCCCGCCGTCCGGCGATCGGCCGTTGACGGGCAGCGCCTGGTACTCGACCCGCAGGCCGCCCTGCAGGTCGAGGCCGAGCTTCGTCTCGAGGGTCTTGGCGCCCGCGTTGGGGTCGCCGATCGTCGGGAGCTTGAGGCCCGGCGCGAAGTCGATGACGAGCGCGGCAAGGCCGATCACGACGATGAGGATGGGAACGAGTCGACGCATCGCGGCGGACTATACCAGTCATCGCTCGCGAGGGCCGACCGACCCCCGGCGCTCAGGCCTCGAGCGTCGCCTTGATCCGGGCGGCCAGGGCCGGCCCGATCCCGGGCACCGCGGCGATCTGCTCGACCGGCGCCTCGCGGACCCGCTTCGCCGAGCCGAAGACGCGGAGCAGCGCCCGCCGCCGCTTCGGGCCGACGCCCGGCAGGTCGTCGAAGGCGGAGCGGACCGAGGCCTTCGCCCGGAGGTCGCGGTGGTAGGTGATCGCGAAGCGGTGCGCCTCGTCGCGCAGGCGCTGGACGAGGTAGAGGGCCTGGGACGTGACCGGCAGCAGGATCGGGTCCTGGCGACCGGGCAGGAAGAGCTCCTCGCGCTCCTTGGCCAGACCGGCCAGCGGCAGGTCGTCCAGCCCGAGCTCGGCCAGGACCTCGGCGGCCGCGCTGACCTGGCCCTTGCCGCCGTCGACGATCACGAGGTCGGGCAGCCGCCAGCGGAGCTCCTCTTCGCTCCCCTCGTCGCCGGCCTTCGCCCGGCGGAACCGGCGGCTGAGGACCTCCTGGTGGCTGGCGAAGTCGTTCGCGCCCTGGACCGTCTTGATCCGGAACCGGCGGTACTCCCCCGTGCGGGGCTTGCCGTCCTCGAAGACGACCATGCTCGCGACCGATTGCCGGCCCTGGAAGTTGCTGATGTCGTAGCACTCGATGCGCATCGGCGGGTCGGCCAGGCCGAGCGCCGCGGCGAGCTCCTCGAGCGCCCCGAGGGTCTTGCCCTGGTCGGCGAGCCAGCGCGCCTGCTCCCGGGCGAGCGTCTCGGTCGCGTTGCGGACGGCGAGGGCCATCAGCTCGCGCTTCTCGCCGCGCTGGGGCGCCCGGAGGTGGACCGGGCCATCGCGCCGCTCCGACAGGAACGCCTCGAGGGCGGCCGTCTCGCCGTGACCGGGCAGGCTCGGCACGAGGACTTCGGGCGGGATCCCGGTCGCCCGGCTGTAGTACTGCTCGAGGAACCCGGTGAGGACCTCGTCGTCGGGGGCGTCGCGGGCGGCGTCGAGCAGGAAGACGTCGCGGCCGACGAGCTTCCCGTTGCGGACGACGAACAGCTGGACGGCCGCCTGGTTGTCCTGCCGGGCGATCCCCACCAGGTCGAGCTCGGTCCGGGCGAAGGCCGCCATCTTCTGGCTCTCCATCGTCCGCTCGATCGCCCGGATCTTGTCGCGGAGGACGGCCGCGCGCTCGAACTCGGTCCGTTCCGCCGCCGCGGTCATCTCGGTCTCGAGGGCCTTGACCAGGGTCTCCTGGCGACCCTCGAGGAAGAGCTCGACCTGGGCGATGTCGGCCCGGTAGTCGTCCTTCGCGATCGCCTCGATGCAGGGTCCCTGGCAGCGCTTGATGTGGTAGAGGAGGCAGGGCCGCTGGAGGGCGCGCTTCCCGTCGCGGATGTCGATCGTGCAGGTCCGGAACGGGAAGAGCCGGCGGATGAGGTTCATCGACTCGTCGACGCTCGAGGCCGACGCGTACGGGCCGAAGTAGCGGCTGCCGTCGTTCGGAAGCTTGCGGGTCCGCTCGATCCGCGGGAAGTCGTCGGCCAGGGTGATCTTGATGTACGGGTAGCTCTTGTCGTCCTTGAGGCGGACGTTGAACCGCGGCTTGTAGCGCTTGATCAGGGTCGCCTCGAGGAGGAGCGCCTCCGAGACGGTGTCGGTCAGGGTGTAGTCGACCTCGGCGACCCGGTCGATGACGCTCCGGATCCGGTGGACCTCGCCCCCCACGGCCTGCTTCTGCCAGTAGCTCCGGACACGGCTTCGGAGGCTCTGGGCCTTGCCGACGTAGAGCACGTCCCCGCGGGCGTCCTTGAGGAGGTAGACGCCGGGTCGGTCGGGCAGCTTCTCGAGGGTCGTGGCGAGTTCGGGGGTCACCCGCGGATGCTACCGCCGGTCCGGCGGGCGGGTCGGGCGGGTCGTGCCGGTGGACCCCAGGTCACGGAGTCGAGGACGGCGACGTCCCGTTTCCGGCCCAATCGAGCTTGAAGGGCAGTGCGCCGATGCGCAGGAACGAGGCGAGCTCGCTGGCCTGGGTCGGGGCGCCCGCGCCGGCACCCAGGGTGATGATCCCGGAGCCGCCGGTGATCGGCGACCGGATGCTCGGGATCGAAACGACCGTGCCGTCGAGGACGATCGCGAAGAACTCGCCGACGTGCTTCGCCGTGTAGTCGGCGAACAGCTTGGAGGCCGCGGCGTCGAGCGTGAACTCGACGGCCGGCGAGCCGCTTTCGTCGCTGGTCGGGTTCGCCGCCGAGATCGCCGCGCCTGTGAAGAGCGGTTTGAGGCTCGGGTCTGCCGGAAGCGGCTGGCCCTCGGTCACGCCAGTCGGGCCGACCGTCGTCGTCGACGTGCCGTAGGTGTCCGACGGAAGCGGCACGACGGTCAGCTCGCCCCGCTGCTCGAGGAGCGTCCGGACCTGCCTCCAGTCCGTGCCGAGCGGCAGGTCGACGACGACCGTGTTGCGGTCCTCGAGGGTCACGACGGGATCGGCGAACCCCGCGGACTGAAGCCGCCGGAGCACGATGTCGCGGATCGTGGCCATGGCGGCCGCGTCCGGGTACGCCGATCCCGTCGAACGGACGTGGAACGAGACCTGCAGGCGGGCGGGCACCCCGGCCGAAGCGCTCGGCGCGACCATTGCGCTCGGCGTCGGCCCCGGTCCGCCGAGTGCGTCGCGACCCTGGAAGAGCCGGACCCCGACCGAGACCGCGATCAGGATGACGGCCGCCGCTCCAACGACCGCGACGAGCCGCGTCGCTCGACCCCCTGTCAGCCGGAGCACCCGGCCGAGGGCACGCCGCTGCGTCGTCCGGTGGACACCGATCGGGCGGCCTCGGTCACCCGGTCGGAGAGCTGGGTGGGGCCGACCTCGAGCCAGTCGCCGACGATCCGATCGAAGTCCCGTCCGGTGCTCATGCGAGCCGTCCTGTCGTCGCGACGGTCCGGGCATCGGCCTCGAGGGCGGCTCGGAGCGTCTGGGTGGCGTAGTGGAGCCGGGACTTGACCGTCCCGAGCGGGATTTCGAGGTTCTCCGCGATCTCGGGCTGGGACCAGCCGAGGTAGTGGTGGAGGATGAAGACCGCCCGCTGGTCGACCGGCAGGCGCTGGAAGCCGCGCTCGAGCTGATCGCGATCGGCCACGGCGCCGGTCGTGTCGGGCGTCGCCGGGCCGTCGACCGGGATCGCCCGGATCCGACCGGTCCAGCGTCGCTGGCGCTCCGCCTCGGCGTAGCAGGCTCGCACGAGCAGGCGCATCAGCCACGGCTCGAAGCGATCCGGGTCGCGCAAGGTGGGCAGGTCCCGCCAGGCGCCGATGAGCGCGACCTGGACCGCATCCTCGGCGAGATCGAGGTCCCGGAGGATCCGGAAGGCGGTCGCCAGGAGCCGGTCGCCGACCACGGTCATGAGCCCGGCATAGGCCGTCTCATCGCCGTGCATCGCCTCCTCGACGAGACTTCGCTCCACCCGTTCGCTCCGCTTCGCTTCGCGCCCGCCAGCGACGCTACACCCTTCAAGGGGGCCGAACCTGACGCATGGTTCGATCTTCCTCGGGGCCGCTGCTCAAGCATGCCTCACCGGTGACCGCGGGGTGAGCGGAGCGGGCGACGATCGCCGGCCATGGACCTCCCTTCCGATGTCGCGGCCCGGCTCGATCGGCTCACCCCCGACCAGCGCGCCGCGGCGACCGCCCCGCCCGGGCCGGTCCTCTGCCTGGCGCCGGCCGGAAGCGGCAAGACGACCACCCTCGTGGCCCGGGTCGCCTGGCTCGTCGCGACCGGCACGCCGCCCGAACGGATCGCCGCGATCGCCTTCAACAAGCGGGCCGCGGACGAGCTGGTCGCGCGGGTCGACGCGGCGCTGGCGTCGCTCGGCGTGGCCCCCGGGACCGTCCGGATCCGGACGTTCCACGCGTTCGGTCGGGAGGTCCTCCGAGCGGCGGGTCGGCCGGTCGAGCCGCTGGTCGACCGCGAGGGCCTGTTGCGGCGGGTCGCACCGTCGGCCGACGCCGCCGAGCGACGACGCCTGGACACGACGTTCTCCGCCCTGAAGCTCGAGCACCGGGTGACGGCCGTCGAGGTCGCCGCCGACCCGGAGGCAGGTCCGCGGGCTCGAGCATTCGTCGCCTACGAGCGCGCGCTGGCCGAGCGGGGCGGGCTCGACTTCGACGACCTCGTCGCGCGGGCCCTGAGCCTCCTCGAGACCGAGCCGGCGATCCTCGCGGCCTGGCGGGCGACCTGCTCGGAGCTCCTCGTCGACGAGGTCCAGGACGTCGACCGGTCGCAGCTCGAGCTGGCGCTCCTCCTCGCGGCTCCCGGGAACCGGATCTTCCTCGTCGGAGACGACGACCAGTCGATCTACGGCTGGCGCCTGGCCGACGTGCGCCGAGTGTTGGCCCTGGCGGAGCGGCTGCCCGGCCTCCGACGCCACGACCTCGTCACGAACTTCCGCTGCCCGGCGCCGGTCGTGGAGCGGGCCGTGCGGCTGGTCGAGCGGAACGGGGAGCGCTTCGCGAAACGCGTCCTCGCACGGCCCGGCGCGATCGGACCGCCTCGTCCTCGCCCCGGACCCGTCCGACGACGACGACCGCGCCCGGCACGTCCTCGCGATCCTGGTCGCTGCCGGCTCTCGACGATGGCGAGCCGACGACCCGGGCGATCCTGGCCCGGACGAACCGCGAGCTCCGCCCGGCCGCGGTCGTCGCGCTCGAGCTGGGGATCCCGTTCCGGGCGGAACGGCTGGTGCTGCCCCTCGAGGACCCACGGCTCGAGGGGATCCTGATGCGCCTCGCGGCGGACGATGGTCCCCTGCCGCTCCTCGTCCGGCTCGGACGGATCCGCCACGAGGGCCACGCGAACGGTGAGGTCGAGTCAGGCCGCGGCGATCTGGGCCGCGACGACCTCGTCCGCGACGCCTTGGGCCGCGACGCCTTGGGCCGGATCGAGCCGGCAGACGACCCGGAGCCCCCGGACGACGGACCCTCCTTCGACGAACTCATGGGAGCCGCCCTCGCCTGGGCCGCACCCTACCGGGACGCGGCAGCGTTCATCACCGCCGTCCGCGAACGACAGGGAACCCTCGCCGAGCTGCGGCGGGCCGACGCCCGTTTGACGTTGGCCACGGCGCACTCCACCAAGGGCCTCGAGTTCGACGAAGTGGCGGTCGTCGACATGGACGCCGGTCGCTTCCCGAGCCAGCGGACCCTCGACGACGCCGACGATCCGGCTCGCGCGCTCGAGGAGGAGCGCCGGCTCGCGTATGTCGCATGGACCCGGGCCCGCCGCTCGCTGACGCTTGTCTACGACCCGGCGGCGCCATCGCCGTTCCTTCTCGAAAGCTTCGACGAGGGCGAGCTCTGAGGAGCGCCCCGAGTTCCAGTCACGTCACCGTTGCCGCGACTGGGCCCCTTGCCGCGACTGGGCCCGTTGCCGCGCGGGCCTGTTCCTGCGTGGAGTGACTTCCTTCGAGGTGCGGCTCCTGCGCGGACCGGTCTTCTCTCCCTCCATCGCGACATCGGCGAGCTCCGCCCCGCCGTATCACGAGCATTGCTAGGGGCGGCGCTCGAGCGCCCCGGATCCCGGATCGAGGGGGTGGAAGCGGCTCCTGCGGCCCCTGCCAGCAATGGCCGTGATATCCGGCCGCGTATCCACCGTTCCGGTGGCCAGGGATCGACCGATGACCGGTCCGCTAGCAATGGCCGTGATATCCGGGCGGCCACAGGGCCAAGCTGAACTTGGCCGGCGAGCACGGCCTCCGGCCTTCGACCCTGCCGCGTGGGCGGCCCGGCGCATCGTCATGGCGACGACGTCCGCGTTGCGATAGCGCCAGCGGCGTTACGACGACGTCGCCCGCGTCGGGCGCGTTCGCGCCTCCGGGCTCAGTCGCCGCGATGACGCTCGTAGCGGGCGATCTCGCGGAGGAGGCGGTCGATCTCGGCGACGAACGGCTCGGTGACGTCCGGCGGGAGCGAGTCGCGGATCGAGTCCTTCGGCCCGTAGGCCGACCGGGCCCGGACGGCGGCCCGGCGCACGTCGCGCAGCTCGCCGTCGCGGAGGACGTCGGGCACGCCACCGAGCTCCCGCGCCCAGCGCGCCGCGCCGCGAGCCGATGGCCCGTCAGAGGCGGCACGCTCCGCCGCCTCCGCGAGCAGCCGATCCCCCGCCCGCGCCGCCGCCAGGGCGCGTTCGTCGATGAGCGGGATCTCGTGGCGGGCGGGTCCGGGCGTCCGGGCGGCCTGGGCCACCGTCAGCTTCGCGCCGTCGCGCGCTTGCGGGTGGCGTCCATCGGCAGCGGGATCGCCTCGCGGGCCTTCTTCCGTCCGTTGCCGCTCCCCCGCCCCGCCTCGTCGGCGAACGAGACGTCGCTGAGCGGGACGAGCGGCTCGCCGCGCAGGACCCGGGCCAGGTACTCGCCGGTCGCCGAAGCGGGGTTCGCGGCGACCTGCTCGGGCGTCCCCTCGGCGACGATCCGGCCGCCCCGGAACCCGCCGGCCGGACCCAGGTCGACGATCCAGTCGGCCGTCTTGATGACGTCGAGGTTGTGCTCGATGACGAGAACCGTGTTGCCCTGGTCCACGAGCCGGTGGAGGACCTGGAGGAGCTTCTCGACGTCGGCGAAGTGGAGGCCCGTCGTCGGCTCGTCGAGCATGTAGAGGGTCCGGCCGGTCGCCCGCCGGCTGAGCTCGGTCGCGAGCTTGACCCGCTGGGCCTCGCCGCCGGACAGGGTCGTGGCCGGCTGGCCGAGATGGACGTAGCCGAGCCCGACCTCGCGCAGGACCCGCAGCTTCGAGGCGACCGTCGGGACGGCCGAGAAGACCTCGGCCGCCTCCTCGATCGTCATCTCGAGCACGTCCGCGATCGAGCGGCCCTTGAAGTGGATCTCGAGCGCCTCGCGGTTGTAGCGCCGGCCCTTGCAGACCTCGCACGGGACGTAGACGTCGGCGAGGAACTGCATCTCGATCTTGAGGATCCCGTCGCCCTTGCAGTTCTCGCAGCGTCCGCCCTTGACGTTGAAGCTGAACCGGCCCGGCTTGTAGCCGCGGACGCGCGCCTCGGGAACCCCGGCGAACAGCTCGCGGATCGGCCCGAACAGCCCGGTGTAGGTGGCCGGGTTCGAGCGCGGGGTCCGGCCGATCGGGCTCTGGTCGATCTCGATGATCTTGTCGATCGCCTCCAGGCCCTCGAGGCCGTCGTGCGGGCCCGGCTCGTCCCGGGCGCCGTTCAGCCGGCGGGCGATCTCGCGGTAGAGGATCTCGGTCACGAGCGTGCTCTTGCCCGAGCCGGAGACGCCGGTCACGGCGATGAACCGGCCGAGCGGGAAGCGGACGTCGATCCGCTTGAGGTTGTGGGCCCGCGCCCCGCGGACCACGAGCGACTTGCCGTTGCCCGCCCGTCGGGTCGCCGGGATCGCGACCATCTGCTCGCCGCGCAGGTAGGCGCCGGTGATCGAACGCGGCTCGGCGAGGAGCATCTCGAGCGTGCCGTTGACGATGACCTCGCCGCCGTGCTCGCCGGCGCCCGGCCCGATGTCGATGACCCAGTCGGCGGTCCGGATCGTCTCCTCGTCATGCTCGACCACCAGGACCGTGTTGCCGAGGTCGCGCAGCCGGGTCAGGGTCGCGATGAGCTTCGCGTTGTCCTTCTGGTGGAGCCCGATCGAGGGCTCGTCGAGGATGTACAGGACGCCCATCAGCCCGGCGCCGATCTGGGTGGCCAGCCGGATCCGCTGGGCCTCGCCGCCGGAGAGGGTCTGGCTCGTCCGGTCGATCGTCAGGTAGTCGAGCCCGACATCGACCAAGAAGCCGAGCCGGGCGGCGATCTCCTTGACCACCTGGCGGGCGATCGTCTGCTCGCGCTCGGTCAGCCGGGTCGAGACCGCCTCGATCCAGGCCAGGGCGTCGGTGATCGAGAGGGTCGAGACCTCATGGATGTTCCGGCCGTCGACGGTGACCGCGAGGACCTCCGGCCGGAGCCGCTTGCCGGCGCAGGTCGGACACGGCCGGGTGACCATGAATCGCTCGAGCTCGGTCTTGACGTACTCCGAGTCGGTCTCGCGGTAGCGCCGCTCGAGGTTCGGGACGATCCCCTCGAAGTTGGCCGTGTACGTGTTCTCGCCCCGCTCGTGCCGGTAGCCGATCACGACCTGCTCCCCCTTCGGGGCGTTGAGCAGGTAGTCGAGCGCCTCCGGCGGCAGGTCGCGAACCGGGATCGTGGGGTCCCAGCCGTGGGCGCGGCAGACCGCCTCGGTCACCTTGCCGAACCACGAATCGGCCATCGGCATCCGGGCCCATGAGCGCTGGAGGGCGCCGTCGACGATCGAGAGCGACCGGTCCGGGACCACGAGGTCCGGGTCCACCTCGAGCCGGGTGCCCAGGCCGGTGCAGGCCGGGCAGGCGCCGTGGGGCGAGTTGAACGAGAAGCTCCGCGGCTCCAGCTCGTCGATCGTCGTCCCGTCGTACGGGCAGGAGTAGCGCTCCGAGTAGCGGTGCTCCTCGAAGTCGGGCGGCTCGCCGTCCCGGGGCGACGGGGCGATGACGACGACCCCCTCGCCCAGCCGGAGGGCGGTCTCGATCGAGTCGGCCAGCCTGGCGGCGTCGGGGTCGACGACCGGCTGACCCGTCTCCGGGTCGAGCGGACGGCCGTCGGCATCGCGGGGTGCGTCGTCGGCCGCCTCGGCATGGCGGACGACGTAGCGGTCGACGACGACCTCGATCGTGTGCCGCTTGTACTTGTCGAGGGTCGGCGCGTCGGCCAGGTCGTACTGCTCGCCGTCGACCCGGACGCGGACGAAGCCCTGCCGGCGGACCGCCTCGATGACCCGGTCGCCCTCGGTCTTGCGGTCCTTGATGAGCGGGCCGAGGACGAGGAGCCGCGTCCCCTCGGGCAGGCGCAGGACCTGGTCGACGATCTGCTGGACGCTCTGGCGGTCGATCTCCCGGCCGCAGACGGGGCAGTGCGGGTGGCCGATCCGGGCGAACAGGAGCCGGAGGTGGTCGTAGATCTCGGTCACGGTCCCGACGGTCGATCGTGGGTTCCGGCTGGCGCCTTTCTGGTCGATCGAGATGGCCGGGCTGAGCCCGTCGATCTGGTCGACGTCGGGCTTCTCCATCTGCCCCAGGAACTGGCGGGCGTAGGCGCTCAGGCTCTCGACGTAGCGCCGCTGCCCTTCCGCGTAGATCGTGTCGAAGGCGAGGCTGCTCTTGCCGGAGCCCGAGAGGCCCGTGATGACCACGAGCCGGTCGCGCGGGAACGCGACGGTGATGTTCTTGAGGTTGTGCTCGCGCGCGCCGCGCACGACGAGCTGATCCTGGGGCACGGCACGATTGTACGCGATGTGGGCCGAGTCGAACAAGTGTTCGACTCGCGGATCTCGTCAGGCTGCCACGTCGTCAGCCGAGCAGGGCGGCCGCGTTCGTGATCCCGCCGATGATCCCGGCCGCGATCGCAAGGGCCAGGGGCAGGCCGCCGACGACCGACCAGACGCCCCGCCTGTGCTGCGACCACGCGGCGACCGACAGGGCACCGACGAGCAGCACGAGAGCCAGCTTGGCGATGACGACGGCGGGCATCCCGTACGAGGCGAACAGGTCGCTGACGATCGGATTCGCCTCGGCCCTGGCGCCGTGCCGGGCCACCATCACGCTGAATGTGGCCAGGTCGAGTGCCTGCGCCAGGAACAGCGTGGCGAGGCGGAGGAACCCGACGGAAACGGCGCACCGGGTCCCGGTGCCGACGAGCGCCACGAGGTCGCCCGACTGGGAGATGAGGACGGACGCCAGTCCACCGAGCACCCACCGAATCTACCCCTGACCGCCCGACTCCACATCACACCCAACAGGGAAGCGTGGCGTCCGCGCACCACATCGTCGCGTGCCGCCGGGCATCGGGAGCCTGGAGTTCCTGGACCGTCCTCGGACCCGTCTTCAAGCCACGACCGGCTTCCACGGTCGGCCGCCCGACGGCGAGGAGTATCGTGCCGCTGGCGGGGTCCGTCGGGGGTGGAGGGGCGATGGTCCGGACCGAGACGTGGAGCCCGTGGACGCTCGCGGTCGCGGCCGGCGCGCTGGTCGTCCTCCTGGTGACGTTCGGCGTGCGCCTTGGCGTCCCCTCCGAGGCCGCCATCGTCCCCGTCGAGGACTGGCGCTGGACGAGCGACGGTCCGATCGTCGTCTCGGTCGCGCCGAGCGACGACCCCGCGACGAACGCCCTCCGGACAGGCGACCTGGTCACCGCGATCGGCGGACGCTCGATGCTCGACTGGGCGGACCACGCCCTCGATCCGGGGATCGACCGACCGGCCTGGACCGCCGGTGAGCTCGTCCCGTTCTCAGTGGTCCGGGACTCGCGACCGCAGGAGGTCCTCGTCCGGGTCGGATCCTTCCCTGTCGCCCCGTCGCTGCTCGCGGGGTGGCCGCTCATCCTCTTCGTCGTGAGCCAGCTCCTGGTGACCGGGTACATCGCCCTCCGCCGCCCGGGCCAGACGGTCGCCCGGGCGCTGGTCATCGGCTCGGTCGCGAACCTGGCCAGCGTCCTGCCCTGGCAGCTCGGGTTCGTGCCGAGCGACCTCGTCCGGGGCGGGCCGTTCCTCGTCGCTTTCGCCGGCACGGTGCCGCTCAACCTGCTCTTCTGGGCGAGCGCGCTCCGGATCACCCTGGCCTTCCCCGGCTCGACGCCACCCACGGTCCGCCACAGCACGCTGCGCTGGATCGTATGGGGTGGGCCCATCCTCGCCGCTGCGGCCGGCATCGCCATCGAACGGCTGCTCATCGGGAACACCCTGAACTGGATCGGCACGTGGGCGAACGTGACGGCGACGGTCATCTCGGCGGTCCTGATCCTCGCCCTGATCCGGACGGCGATGGCCTACGATCGCACCCCGGTCGAGGAGCGGCGACCGGTCCGCTGGGTCGGGGCCGCGTTCTCCTTCGGCGCGATCGCGATCCTGGTCCTCACCGCGATCCCGATCGCGCTCACCGGTCGTGCCATCGCCGGCGCGCCGCCCGTCGCCATCTTCGCCCTGCCGGTCCCGATCGCCCTCGCTATCGCGATCGTCCGCGACCGCCTCTTCGCGATCGACGTCCTCCGCCGGACCCGCGGCGAGCTGGTGGTGGCCCGCGAGGAGGAACGGCGCCGTCTCCGACGCGACCTCCACGACGGCCTCGGCCCGTCGCTGGCCGCGATGACGATGAAGCTCGGCGTGGCGAAGGGGCGGATCAGGGATGACCCGACCTCGGCCGAGGCGCTCATCGACCAGATCACCCTCGAGACGCAGGCGGCGATCGCCGAGATCCGCCGGATGGCGAGCGAGCTCCGTCCGCCGGCCCTCGACGAGGTGGGTCTGGTTGAGGCGATCCGTCGCCGGGCGACCGCCTTCGAGACCGACGACCCGGCCGCCGGGACGATCCGCTTCGAGGTCCGCGGGCCGGCCGATCGAGCGAGCCCGCCCGGCGAGCTGCCGGCGGCCGTCGAGGTGGCCGCCTACCGGATCGCCGTCGAGGCGATGACGAACGTCGTCCGGCATGCCGGGGCCCGGGCGTGCACGGTGACGATCGGGACCGCCCGCGGGGTCCGTCTCACGGTGGAGGACGACGGCTCGGGGCTGCCGATCGCCTGGCGACCGGGGATCGGCACGACCTCGATGCGCGAGCGAGCGATCGAGCTCGGCGGCACCTGCCGGATCGAGACCCGCCCGGAGGGCGGCACCCGGGTGGACGCCTGGCTGCCGTTCCCCCCAGGATGAGCGCCATGGACCCGATCCGCGTCCTCGTCGTCGACGACCACCCGCTCTTCCGCGACGGGTTGCTCGCGCTCCTCGAGGACCTCCCGGAGACCGACTGCGTCGGCGAGGCGGCCGACGGCGAGACCGGGGTCGAGCTCGCCGCGGTGCTCCGGCCCGACCTCGTCCTGATGGACCTGCTCATGCCCGGGATCACCGGGATCGAGGCGACCCGGCGGATCGTGGCCGCCCACCCCGAGATCGCCGTCCTGATCCTGTCGATGTCCGACGCCGACGACTCGATCGTGGCGGCGATGCGGGCCGGGGCCCGGGGCTACGTCCTCAAGGGCGCCGACCGCGAGGAGATCCGGCGGGCGATCGTGGCCGCCGCGGCCGGCGACGCGATCTTCGGGCCGGACGTCGCGCGCCGCCTGATGGCCCTCTTTGCCGCCCCGAAGGGTCGGGCGGCCGGGGCGGAGGCCTTCCCCGAGCTCACCGACCGCGAGCTCGAGATCCTCGAGCGCATCGCCCGTGGCGACGACAACGGGTCGATCGCCGAGGGGCTCGGGCTCAGCCTCAAGACCGTCCGGAACCACGTCTCGACGATCCTCAACAAGCTCCAGGTGGCGGATCGCCCGGGCGCGATCGTCCGGGCGCGCGAGGCCGGTCTCGGGCGCGGCGAAGCCGATCGAGCCTGAGGCCCTGTCATCTGAGGATGCTCATCCCTCCGCAGCCCAGCCAGGTTCCGCCGCCGACGTCCTGGCCGCCGATCTCGACCCCGTGGGTCGTTACAGGGCCCGAGCGCCCGTGGACGGACCTCCGCCACCTGCGGAACACGCGGAATCACCTCCCGATCGAGACGGTCCGATGGTCAGGGTTACACCTTCGGTGATCGCCACGGATGATCGGATCACTCGGGTCCGCGTGTGCGACCCACCCTGAGCGAGGACGGCAGTGACCCTGGTGGCGAGGACGGGTGCGCGAGCGCGGGTCCTCCCCTTCCCGCTTCTCATCGTGGTCCTGGCGGGTCTGCTGCTCGGGATCGGCGCGTACTCGATCGTGAGCGCCGCGATGCAGCCGCGGCGAACCACGCCGGTGTACGACCCGCCGGTCCTCGCCGGTCAGCCCCTCTGGCAACTCTGTACCGGCGGGTTCTACGCTCGCCGCGGGACCACGATCGTGCTCACCTCCACCGGGCACTGCACCAGCGAAGGCACGGTGGCCTACGACCCGGACGGCACCACCGTGCGCGGCGTCTTCGGCCCGGCCGCCCGCGATGCCTCGTGCCCGTACCCGGGGCACACCTGCGCGGCGTCCGACATCAACTACCTGGTGGTCGCCACGGACCGCATCCCGTGGGGGCACCTCAACGTGGTCGACCTCGGCACGGCCGGCTACCGGGTCATCCCGCCGGGCACACGGCCGCTCGCCTGCGCCGACATCGTGGTCGGTGACCCGGTCGAGATCGACGGTCGCGGCGTCTACCGGAGCGGAACGGTGGCCGAGAAGGGCGACAACCTCCATCCGGGAGACGGAGCCTACTTCCCGTGCATGATCGCCGCGAACATCCCCGTGGCGATCGGCGATTCCGGCGGCGCGGTCCTCGTGCGTGGGCTCCCGGCGGGGGTCACGAGTCGCAGCTTCGGCGGATCGCTCGGGTTCACGCCCTTGGCCGAGGGGCTGGCCGAGCTGGGGCTGGAGCTGTGCACCACGCCCGACTGCGGACTCGCGCCGCCCGTGGCCGATCCGACGACGATCGACCCGCTCCGCGTCTCCCCCTGAGGCGCCCGTACCACTGAGCGCCTCGGGACTCCGAGAAGGTCGCCCGGCACCACCCGGGGAGAGGCGGCGGTCGAGTTCCCGGGCGGCTTCCCGGCGGCCCGGGACGCCTGCCCCATGACCCGGGATACCGGGTGGCCGTACGACTTCCCCAGGCAGCAGGACGCTGCCGGAGGGAGATCCCGATGGACACCGACCGGACCCCGGACCCGATGGATCATGAGGCCGCGCGGCGTGCCTCCGACCAGGTCGCGCTCGACTTCCTCACCGAGCACGGCCCGCAGGTCCAGGGCTACCTCACGACGTTCACCCGCGACCCCGACGAGGCCGCCGACCTGCTCCAGGAGATCGTCCTTCGGCTCCTCGTCGAGTGCCGGGCCGGGCGGTCGCCCGACCGTCCCGCGGCCTGGGCGATCACCGTCGGACGGAACCTGGCGATCAGCCGGGCACGCCGACGCCGGACCGCCGAGGCCGCCCTCGACTGGCTGCCCCGACCGGACGCCACTCCCTCCCCCGAGGACGCCCTGGCGGCGCGTGAACGCGACCGGGCGCTCGTGGCCGCCCTGGCCTCGGTCCCCGGCGACGCCGCGACGGCGGTGGCTCTCGCGGCCCAGGGTTACCAGGGCCGGGAGATCGCCCACCGGATCGGCCGGACCGAGCTCGCCACCCGGACCCTGCTCTGCCGGTCCCGCGCCCGGATGCGCACCTTCATCGAGACGACCGGCCCGCTCGCCAGCCGTGCCGGCTAGCGACGACGCCGCGGTGGACGACCGCCGGTCCGCTTGATGACATTCGGGGTGACGGTCCGGTCCCAGGTGGGACGGTCGAGCCAGCGGGCCTGCCACCCGCCGTCGTCCTCGTGCTCGTCGCGGATCCCCGGCAGCCAGTCGGCCGCGGTGGCGGCCGTGGCCTCGTCGAGCGCATCGCCCGGCTCGTCGGCGACCGCGGGCAGGACCCGGATCTCGGTGACCTCGAGCGGCGCCGGTCCGGTCGCCCGCTCGCGCTGGCCGGGTCGACGGGTCGAGGTGGACCGCGAGCCGGCGGCACCGGCCGGCGCCGCGGCGCGGGAGTCGCCACCACCGGCCGCCTCGGCCGCCCGACCGACCCGGACCGAGGCGTCCTCCTCGAGGACCCGCAGACGGACCTGCTGGATCTCGTCGCGGAGGGCGGCGGCCCGCTCGAACTCGAGGTTCTTCGCCGCGTTCCGCATCTCGGCCTCCATCCGGGCGACGATGGCCTCGATCTGGGCCACGCTCTGGGATCCGAGGTCGTGCGGCCCGAACCGACCGCCCGGCGCCCCGGCCCGGTAGACCTCGGTCGTCTCCGCGACGGAGCGCAGCCGCTCGTTGATGTCGTGGATCTCCTTGACGATCGTCGTCGCCTCGATCCCGTGCTCGCGGTTGTAGCGAAGCTGGATGTCGCGCCGGCGGTCGGTCTCCTCGATGGCCGCCTTCATCGATTCGGTCACGTGATCGGCGTACATCACGACCTCGCCGCCGATGTTCCGGGCGGCCCGGCCGATCATCTGGATGAGCGACCAGGAGCTGCGCAGGAAGCCCTCCTTGTCGGCGTCGAGGATCGCGACGAGGGTGACCTCGGGCAGGTCGATCCCCTCGCGCAGGAGGTTGATCCCGACGAGGACGTCGAAGACGCCCAGGCGGAGGTCGCGCAGGATCTGGACCCGCTCCAGGGTGTCCACCTCGCTGTGGAGGTACTGGACCTTGACCCCGAGCTCATTGAGGTAGTCGGCGAGGTCCTCGGCCATCTTCTTCGTCAGAGTCGTCACCAGGGCCCGCTCGCCGCGCTCGACCCGGGCCCGGATCTCCTCGAGAAGGTCGTCGATCTGGCCCTCGGTCGGGCGGACGACGATCCCCGGGTCGACGACCCCGGTCGGCCGGATGAGCTGCTCGACCACCCGCTCGCTCCGCTCGAGCTCGTACGGGCCGGGCGTCGCGCTCATGTAGATCGCCTGGTGGACGGTCGCCTCGAACTCCTCGAAGGTCAGCGGCCGGTTGTCGAGCGCCGACGGGAGCCGGAACCCGAAGTCGACGAGGATCTCCTTGCGGGTCCGGTCGTTCTTGTACATCCCGACGACCTGGGGGATCGACATGTGGCTCTCGTCGACGACGAGCAGCCAGTCCGGCGGGAAGTAGTCCAGCAGGGTCCACGGACGGGAGCCGGCGGCGCGCCGGGCCAGGTGGCGGCTGTAGTTCTCGACCCCGGAGCAGTAGCCGAGCTCGCGCATCATCTCGAGGTCGAAGGTCGTCCGCTGCCGGAGCCGGGCCGCCTCGAGCACCCGGCCCTGGGCCTCCATCTCGCCGACCCGGAGCTCCATCTCCGCCTCGATGTCGACGAGCGCCTCCTTGAGCTTGTCGGCCGGCGTCACGAAGTGGGTGGCCGGGTAGACGTTGAGGTCGTTGCGCTCGGCCAGGAGCTCGCCGGTGAGCGGGTCGACCTCGGTGATCCGCTCGACCTCGTCGCCGAAGAACTCGACCCGGACGATCCGGTCGTCCGAGGCCGGCCCGATCTCGAGGGTGTCGCCGCGGACCCGGAAGCGGGCGCGCTGGAGGGCCTGGTCGTTGCGCTGGTACTGGAGGTCGACGAGATGGCGGAGGACCGCGTCGCGGCGGTACTGGCCACCCTTTCGAAGCCGGAGCACGGTGGCGCCGTAGTCGACCGGGGCGCCGAGGCCGTAGATGCAGCTCACGCTTGCGACGATGATCACGTCGCGCCGCTCGAAGAGGGCGTGGGTGGCGGCGTGGCGGAGCTTGTCGATCTCCTCGTTCCGGCTCGAGTCCTTCTCGATGTACGTGTCCGACCGGGGCAGGTACGCCTCCGGCTGGTAGTAGTCGAAGTAGCTGACGAAGTACTCGACCGCGTTGTCCGGGAAGAACTCCCGGAACTCGGCGTAGAGCTGGGCGGCCAGCGTCTTGTTGTGGGCGAGCACGAGGGTCGGCTTCTGGTGCCGGGCGATGGCGTTGGCGATGGTGTAGGTCTTGCCCGTGCCGGTGGCTCCGAGGAGCGTCTGGTGACGGAGGCCGCGGGCGAGCCCGTCCGACAGGCGGTCGATCGCGCCGGGCTGGTCGCCGGTCGGCTGGAAGTCGGCGACGAGGTTGAAGTCGGGCACGGGCAGAGCAAGCCTCCGGGCACCGTTGGAGATGGTCGAGGATAGCACAGCCACGACCGAACCGAACAGGCGTTCTGGTCAGGACGCTGCTTACGGCGTCACCCGAGTGGGCCCACCCGTACTAACGCGAGCCGTGCTCATGACGAAAGGGCGACTCCGAGTCCGACGTCGGCGGTGGCATCCTCGATCGGGGCCGAGCCTGCCCCTGCGCGCAGCATCCCGCGCGGACCGACGACGTGGAGAGACATGCGAGGGGTTCAACGCGGATCGCACGGCCGGCGCTCCGGTCGGCGATCCCGCCAGCACGGCCAGGGACTTGTCGAGTTCGCGCTGACCCTGCCGATCTTCGTCCTCGTGATGATGGGCGTCATCGAGTACGGCTTCCTCTACAACAACATCCTCACCGTCCAGTACGCCTCGCGGCAGGGCGCCAAGGCCGCGGCCGAGGCCGGCGGCGTCGACGGCGCCGACTGCACGATCCTCAAGGCGGTCGAAGCCGCGCTCACCGCGCCGATCGACAAGGCCCACGTCACCTACGTCGACATCTACAAGTCGGACGCGAACGGCGACCCCATCGCCGGCGTCGACAACCGCTACGTTCGGAGCGGCACGCTCGACTGTCCCGGAGACGCGACCCAGCCGTACACCCTGGTCGGGAGCGAGGGCTACCCTCAGATCGACCGGCACGACGCGCTCGCCGAGGGGCTTGAGGTCGTGGGGGTCCAGATCGGGTACCTCTACTACGGGATCACCCCGATCGGGTCCGGGCGGACCTGGTCCGTATCCGACGGCGCAACCCTCCGGATGGAGCCGAAGCAATGACGCACTCGCCGCGGACCGGGCAGGCCGGCACCGCTCCGGGTCGCGACGAGCGGGGACGCGGCCAGGCGATGACCGAGTTCGTGCTCATCCTGCCGGTCTTCATCCTGATTCTCATGGGGATGCTCGAGTTCGGGTCGGCCTACGATCACAAGACCGCGATGGCCTACGCGGTCCGCGAGGGCGCCCGGGTCGGTGCCTCCCTCGGCAATGGCGGGTCGAACCCGAGCATCGTCGATGCGACGATCCTGGCCGCCGTCCAGCGCGGTCTGACTGACCCGATCAAGGTCGAGAACATCTCCTCGATCGAGATCTTCAAGTCCGACGCAGCCGGCCAGCCGGTCGGGACCGCCATCGACAAGTACGACCGGAACGGGAACCCGATCGGCACCCTGGGCTGGCCCGCGACGGCCCGTGTCGTCGGGATCAACGGCGACTCGATCGGGGTCCGGGTCCGCTACGACTTCCACCCGACGACCCCACTGGGCAGCCTCTTCGCCTTCCTCTTCGGCGGGAACCCGCCCTACACCACCCTGGCGATGGTCGACACCACCGTGATGCACCTGGAGCCGACGCCATGATCGGTCGGCCGCACCATGAGCGAGCCACCCTCGGGACGCGGCGTCGGGTCCGGGCCGCCGGCCAGATCCTGGTGATGTTCACACTCTCGGCCGCCATGCTTTTCGGCGTCCTCGCCATCGTGATCGACGTGGGTAACCTCTGGAACGCCTCGCTCCACGTTCAGCACGCCGCCGAGGCCGCCGCCCTGGCCGGGGTGCCGTACATGCCCGGTGACTTCTCGACCGCCTCGAACCGGGCGGTGGCCGAGGCCGCCAAGAACGGCTTCTCGGCCGCGGGTGGTGCGACGATCACGCCGACGGTCAACGCCGAGTCGGTCCAGCGCCTCGACGTGACCGTGTCGAAGACGTTCAAGACGTTCTTCCTGCCGATCGTCGGCATCTCCACGGTCCGGATCACCCGAAGCGCGACTGCCGAATACACCCTGCCCGTGCCGATGGGCAGCCCACTGAGCGTCTACGGCGACAACAGCAGGAACTTCTGGGCAGCCGCCGAGGCCCAGGGAACGAACCGCTCGGCCGGCGATGCCTATGGCACCTACTACAACCCGAGCCCGACCCTGAACAACCAGTACGACCCGAACGGCTACCAGTACGCCATCGACATCCCGGTCGGGGCCGGAGCCACGAACGTCGACCTGTACGACCCGACGTTCTGCGCGGTCGACGACCAGAAAGGCACCGGCGACCACTGGATCGCGTGGAACCTCGCAGGCTGGCCGGCCGTGTCCACGTACTACACGCTGTGGTCGGACCCGGCGTCCACCCCGCTCGACTACAGCGACGACGTCCAGGTCACGACGAGCGGGTCGCTGTTCGAGAACAAGCGCCAGGTCGACAAGAGTGCCGCCTTCCGCAACACCGCAGCGGCGTATCCGGGTCACGCCTTCTGGGGCCTGCCCGACTGCACGAACGATGCCTATCACAACAAGTGGTGGACCCTGGCGACGCTCACCACGCCCGGCTCGTACCGCCTCCAGGTGACCACGACCAACCCCGTGAACATCAACGACCAGAAGGCCGTGAGCGCCGAGAACATGTGGTCGCTGCGTGCGGTCGCCGCGAACCCGAGCTACGCGCCACGGGTCTACGGTCTGGGCAAGATGGTCATCTACGCGAACATGGCCAACGGGATCACGACCTTCTACCTGGGCCGGATCGAGGCGGTCCACGCCGGCAAGACAATGGTCATCCAGCTCTTCGACCCGGGCGACGCGGCAGGCAACTCGAGCGTCCAGATCCTCCAGCCGACCTCGACCGGCTATACCCCGGCGACATTCAGCTACACCGCGGATTCGACCGCCGCGGGGTCGAAGAGCGGCACGAACGTGACCTCGCTGAAGACGACGATCAACGGCGCTGGCCAGTACAACAACTCGTGGGTCACCTTGACCATCCCGCTGCCGAAGACGTACACGGCGCCCCTGCCACCAGGCGAGCCGGCCGGGATCCTCGGCGGCTGGTGGAAGATCAAGTACACCTTCGACAGCACGACCACCGACACGACGACCTGGCAGGTCTCGATCCGGGGGAACCCGGTCCACCTCGTCCTGCCCTAGCGCCAGGCGGCCGTCGAGCGCCGGCGGTGCGGCTCATCCGCGCCGAAGGAACGGGGCTGCGTGGTACTTCCGTCGCGTAGGCCGGAGACCCTACCGATCGGCATGATCGATCCGCCGGGACCATCACGGCCGTCGCGCCGCCAGGGGCTGTCGCCACGGCTTCTCGCACCACGCCGCCCGACCTCAGGAGGTCATCGCAGCGCATGGACATGGAGTTCAGGGAAGACCGCGGACGTGGTCGGACGATCATGGTCCTCGGCCTCATCCTTGCCGTCGTCGCCGGCGGTGCGGCCTTCTACCTCGTCAGCCAGGCCCAGCAGCAGGCGACGTCTGCCGGTGGGGTGAAGGTCTCGATCGTCGTCGCCGCCAAGCCGATCGCCGCGCGCAAGCCGATCGAGGCCAGCGACGTCACCGTCCGCGAGGTCCCGGACGATGTAACCAACAGCACCGGCGTCTTCTCCGACCCGACCAAGGTCATCGGGCTCGTCCCAGGGGTCGCCATCCTCGAGGGGCAGCCTGTCTATGCGAACTTCCTTGCCTCGCAGGCCCAGGGCGGCCAGTTCACGATCCTTGGACCGGGCGAGACGGTGGCTCCCGACAGTGAGGCCTGGCGAGCCGTCTCGATGACCGTCCCGGACGACCGCGCGGTCGGCGGCATGCTCCGACCGGGCGACACCGTCGACGTGTTCGTGACGACGACCCTGACCGTGCCCGATGACATCGCCGCGGCAGGCAAGTACTACACGGAAAAGTCGACGAAGATCACCTATCAGGACCTGGTGGTCCTGGCGAAGGCCGCCAACCTCTACGTGATGAAGGTCCCCGAGACCCTCGCCGAGGAGATCAGCCATCTCCAGGCGGCTGGCACGGCATCGTTCAGCCTCGCCCTTCGGCCGCCGGAGGACACCCGCCTGGTCGACGCGTCGCGCCTCGGCGAGACGACGAACCTCATCATCCAGCGCTACGGGCTGCCGATCCCCCAGGTCTACCCGACCGGCAAGGGTGGGGTGTCATCGATCCCGGCGCCGACACCCTCGGCCCCGGCCGCCTCCCCGTCGCCTGTGCCGTCGACGAAGCCCTAGCGGGTCGCGCACTCCCTGAGCGCGAGCTCCAGCATCGCGTCGGCCGCGATCCCCATCTCGTCGAGCGATCCGCTCGTCTCGATGACCCGGGTCGCGACCGCCGCGGCCCGCTCCACCAGCCGAGCCTGGGCGACCACCCGTGAGCGCGCCTCGTCGGCGGTCAGCCCCCGTTCGGCGAGACGGCGGGCCTGGGCGTCGGGTGAGCAGGTGACAAACCAGATCTCGTCGACGTCGTCGACGTAGCCCGCCTCGACGAGCCGGATCGCCTCGAGGACGACGACCGGGACGCCCGAGCGTCCGGCCGCGGCCAGAGCCGCGACGATCCTCGGTCGGACCGCCGGCGAGGTGATCGCCTCGAGCGCCCGCAGTTCGACCGGGTCGGCGAAGACGATCCGTCCGAGGGCCGCCCGATCGAGCGAGCCGTCGGGCGCCACCACGGACGGACCGAACCGCTCGACGATCGCGGCGACGACCGGGCCCTCGCCGGTCACCGCCCGGGCGATCGCGTCGGCGTCGATGACGACCGCCCCGTGGGTCACCAGCCGGGCCGCCACGGTCGACTTGCCGCAGCCGATCGGCCCGATGAGTCCGATCCGAAGCGGGCGGGCAGGCGGACCCGGCGTCGGGCCGGTTCCGACGGGACCGGTCACGGCGCACGCTCCTCGAGCTGGAGCCAGCTCTCCTCGGCGACCTCCAGGGCCGCGCTGACGTCGGCGAGCTCGCTGGAGATCCGGCGCAGCTCCACGAAGTTCGCGCCGACCGCGGGGTCGCCCATCGCCAGCTCGAGGTGGTTCTTCCGCAGGCCGAGCCGGGTGAGCTCAGCGTCGAGGGCCGTCTTCTGGCGACGGTACGCCTCCTTCGAGAGCTTCGGCTGGCGGGGCGCGGCCCGGACCGGTGCCTGGACCGAGGACGTGCCGCCGGCGGCGGGGGCGCCGCCCGGCCTGGACGCGCGGGTCGCCCCGGACTCGACCGCCGACCGGGACCCGGCGCCGCCCGGGGAGCCCGCCCGCGCCCCCGAGCGGCCGCTCCCGGTCCCTGCCACCGCGACGACCGTGCCGGCCACGGGACGACCACCGGTGCGCAGGCGCCGGGCCTCGGCCTCGATCGCCGAGGCGACCGTCCAGCCGTCGGCGATCGCCGCCCGCCACGCCCGGTAGCCCCCGTCGAACGGCGCCGCGGCCCCCGCGTCGACGACCCACAGCCGGTCGCACACGGTCTCGAGCAGGCGGCGGTCGTGGCTCACCACGAGGAGCGTCGCCGGGGTCTCGCGCATGAAGGCCTCGATCGCCTCCCGGGCCGGGATGTCGAGGTGGTTCGTCGGCTCGTCGAGGAGGAGCAGGTTGGCCGGCATGATCCCGAGGAGCGCCAGCTCGAGACGGGACCGCTCGCCACCGGACAGGGTCCGGACCTCCTTGAAGGCGTCGTCGCCACGGAAGAGGAACCGGGCGAGATAGCCCCGGGCCTCGCCGGGGGTCACCGGAATCGCCTCGAGGAGCGCGTCGAGGACGGTCGCGCCGGGGATCGCCGCGCCGCGGAGCTGGGCGAGATAGCCGATCGAGACGCCGCCGCCGATCGTCAGGCTGCCGTCGAGCGGCGGCAGCTCCCCGGCGATCGTCCGCAGGAGGGTCGTCTTGCCCGCCCCGTTCGGCCCGACGATCCCGATCCGCTCGCCCCGCTGGGCGGCCAGGAACGGGATCCGGGCGACAGCCAGCGGCTCGGGCGCCGGGACGTCGGCGGTCGGGGCAGCGGCGGGACCCTGGCCATCCACGGCCTCGGGCTCGTCGGCGAGCGGTCCCTCGGTGAGCGAGTCGGACCCGGCCGGGACCGCCTCCCGTCGGAAGCGGGGCAGGTAGCCGACGACCAGGTCCTCGACCCGGACGACGATCTCGCCGGATCGGGCCGGGCCGGCCCCGGTCAGGGTCGACGCGCCGAGCTTCAGCCGTCGACCCGCCTTCGGTGTCTCGATCCGCTCGGAGCGGAGCCGCTCGAGGCGCGCCTCGTGCTCGTGCATCTTGGCGAACTTCCGATGGCTCCGGTAGCGCTGGACGAGCTCCTGCTCCCGGGCGATCGAATCGGCCTGGGTCTCGACGTCCTTCTCGAGCCGGGCGTCGCGTTCGACGCGCTGCCGGTGGTAGGCGGAGTAGTCACCACGGAAGACGGTCAGCTTCCGGTCGCGGAGCTCCCAGACCCGGGTGACGGTGGCGTCGAGGAAGGCGCGGTCGTGGCTGGCCACGATGAGCGAGCCGGCCCGGCGGCGGAGGTGCTCCTCCAGCCACTCGAGGGCGTCGAGGTCGAGGTGGTTCGTCGGCTCGTCGAGCATGAGCAGGTCCGGGTCGGCGATCACCAGCCGGGCGAGGGCGGCCCGGGTCTGCTCGCCGCCGGACAGGGCGCTCGGCCCCTTCGTCCATTCGTCCCGGGTGAAGCCGAGGCCGGACAGGGTCGCGTCGACCCGCTGGTCGAGGGTGTACCCGCCGAGGACCTCGAAGCGGTGCTGGAGGTCCGCGTACTGCGGCTCCGTGACGCGGTGGTCGTGCTCCAGCTCGGCCAGCTCGCGGGCCATGACGTCGAGATGGGCGGCCCCGGTCCGCACCGCCGAACGGAGGTCCGGGGAAGCCATGAACGCCGCGTCGAAGTGCGATTCCTGGGCGAGGAGGCCCAGGCTGAGACCGCGCTTCCGCCCGACGACGCCGCGGTCCGGCTCGTCGATCCCGGCGGCCAGCCGGAGCATCGTCGTCTTCCCGGCCCCGTTCGGCCCGACGAGCCCGATCCGGTCGCCGAGCGCGATCGACCCGGAGACCTCGTCGAGGATGACGAACGTGCCGATCTCCCGGACGACCCGCTCGAACCGGAGGATGCTCATCGGCCCGCGCTCCGGGCGGCCGCCCGCCGGCTCGCCGCGGCTCGCTTGGTCCGCTCGGTGCGCGCCCGCGCCGCCGCGCGGGCCGACTCGGCGGGCGTCAGCCCGACGATCCCCTCCCCGGCGAGCTCGGTCCAGCGTCGACCGGGTCGGGCCGCCCCGCCGCTCGCCGATCCGGCCCCCGCGCCACCCCCGGTCATCGTCGCGAGGATCCGCTTCGCGCCGGCCCGGTCGACCGCCGGGAGCCGCTGGCACCACGAGCAGAAATGGGTCGCCCGGGCGCCGATGACGATGCGCCGGATCGGGCGGCCGCAGCGCGGGCAGGCTTCGGCGGTCCGCTGGTAGACGTTCAGGTGCTCCTGCATCTCGCCGTCGCCGTCCGGGGCGGTGTAGTCGTCGATCGAGCTCCCCCGTCGCTCCACGGCCTCGGCCAGGATCGAGCGGATCGCCTCGTACAGGCGACGCTCGTCGGGCGGCCGGAGGGTCGGCGCGCTCCGGAGGGGATGGAGGCGGGCCGTCCAGAGCGCCTCGTCGGCGTAGATGTTGCCGACCCCGGCGAGGAACGCCTGGTCGAGGAGGAGCGGCTTCAGGCGGCCCTTCCGACGGCGGAGCCGGGCCCGGAACGCGCGGAGCGTGAACGCGTCGTCGAGGGGTTCGGGACCGTGCCCGGCGAAGACGGCCGCCCCCCCGGTCTCGGTGACGAGCTCACCGGTCGCGGGATCGCGCGGATAGAGCCCGACCCGGCCGAACTTCCGGATATCCCGGAAGCGGATCTCGCGGCCGTCGGCCAGCTCCAGCACGAGCCGGACGTAGGGGTCCTCGGCCGCCTCGGCCGGCACGACGAAGAGCTGCCCGGTCATCTTCAGGTGGATCGTCAGGGCCGCCTCGCCGGACAGGTCGACGACGACGAGCTTCGCCCGGCGATGGACCGCCTCGATCCGGCGGCCGGCGACCGCCGTCGCGAACGCCTCCGGGTCGTGGGTCCGGATCGTCCGGGACCAGGCGCAGCGGGTCCCGACGATCGTCGCCCCGACGATCCGCGGCCGGAGGTCTCGAGCGACCGTCTCGACCTCGGGGAGCTCAGGCACCGGCGAACGGCGCCCCGACCGGCTCGTCGGCCTCGGCCGCGGCGCGGTCGGCGCGGGTGAGCGGGATCATCGACTCCCAGTCGTCGCCGACCTTGACGTCGACCGTCAGCGGCACGTCGAGCCGGAGCGCGCCCTCCATCGTGGAGCGGAGGACCGGCACGAGCCGCTCGACCTCGTCGCGGGGGACCTCGAGGAGGAGCTCGTCGTGGACCTGGAGGAGCGGCCGGGCCCGGAAGCCGCCCTCGCGCAGGCGCTCGTCGAGGCGGATCATCGCGATCTTCACGATGTCGGCCGCGGTCCCCTGGATCGGCATGTTGATCGCCATCCGCTCACCGGCCGCGCGCAGGGTCGGGTTGCGCGCCGCGAGCTCGGGGATCTGACGCTTCCGGCCGAGGAGGGTCGTGACATAGCCCTGGGTCCGGGCCGATTCCTTGATGTGGATCATGTAGTAGCTGATCCCCGAGTACGTCGCGAAGTAGGTGTTGATGAAGTCCTGGGCCTCCTTGCGGGGGATCCCGGCCCGGCTGGAGAGGCCGAAGTCGCTCATCCCGTAGGCGATCCCGAAGTTGACCATCTTGGCCATCGAGCGCTCGTCCACGGTCACGTCGGCCGGCTCCTTGTGGAGGACCCGGGCGGCCGTCTCGCGGTGGATGTCGGCGCCCCGGGCGAAGGCGTCCCGGAGGTGCTCGTCGCCCGAGACGTGGGCGAGGATCCGCAGCTCGATCTGGGAGTAGTCCGCGGCGACCAGGGTCACATCCGGTCCGCCGGCCACGAACGCCCGCCGGATCCGCCGGCCGAGCGGAGTCCGGATCGGGATGTTCTGGAGGTTCGGGTCGGACGAGGAGAGACGACCGGTCGCCGCGACCGCCTGGTGGAAGGTGGTGTGGAGCCGCCCGTCCGACGCGATGAGGGTGGGCAGGGCCTCCACGTAGGTCGAGCGAAGCTTCGTGTAGACCCGCCACTCGAGGAGACCCTCGACCATCGGGTGGGCCGTCCGGAGCTCCTCGAGGACGGAGGCGTCGGTGGAGTAGCCCGTCTTCGTCCGCTTGCCCGGCGGGAGCTTGAGCTCGGTGAACAGGATCTGCTCGAGCTGCTTCGGGCTGCCCAGGTTGAACTCGTGGCCGACGCTGGCGTAGATCTCCCCCTCGAGCCGCTCGATCTCGCCCCGGAACTCGACCTCCAGGAGGGCCAGCGCCTCGCCGTCGAGGGCGACCCCGACGGCCTCCATCCGGGCGAGCACGGGGATGAGCGGCAGCTCGATCTCGCGGAACAAGCGGTCGAGGCTCTCGCGCTCGAGGGCTGCCGCGAGCGGCTCGCGGGCGGCGATCGCAGAGAGCGCCTCAAGGCCCGCCCGGGCGAACGGCGGCAGCTCGGCGGCGGGCGGGAGGATGAGGTCGAGCTGCTCGGCGACGACGTCGGCGATCGTCTGGCTGCGCAGGCTCGCGTTGAGGATGTAGGCCGCGATCTGGGTGTCGAAGTCCACGACGAGCGGGGTCGCCGCCGGGTCGTCGACGATCCCGGCCACGAGGAGCGGCTTCGCCTCGTGGGCGACGATCGGGAGGCCGAGCCGCTGGACCATCGCCCGCAGGCGAGCGGCATCGCCCGGGCCTTCCACGGCGACGGTCCGGCCGTCGGTGCCCGCGACGGCCATCGCGAGGGCGGACCCGGCGAGCGGCCGCGGATCGTCGAGGACGAGCGCGGTGCCGATGACGGCCTGCGCGGCGAGCCACGACTCGAGCCACGACTCGAGCCCGCCGAGACGGTCGCCCGAGGCGGTCTCGATCCGGCCGCCGGGATCGGCGATCGCGGCGGCGAGCGCGGACGGCAGGTCCCCCGCCGGCTCGATCGGCAACGTCCCGCCCCGCGGTTCGCCGGCGTCGGTCGGACCCGTGCCATCGTCCGTTCCCGCGCCCGTCGCGGCACCGGCCGCGCGACCGCCGTCCATCGCCCCGAAGTCGAGCGAGAGCTGGAGCCCGGTCCCCTCCCCCACGAGCGACCCCTCGCCGGCGCCGGACCGGGTCGCGCTCGAACGTGCGCCGCCGGCCGGAGCTGGGCCCCAGCCGGTCGGCCGGCCGGCCACCTGGGCGGCCCGGATCGGCTCGCCGGCGTCGGCCGAGCGGAGCGCGTCCACGGTCTCCTCGACGCGCTCGCCGCTGAGGGCCGGGAGCCGCTCGATGAGGGTCCGGAACTCGTACTCCCGGAAGAGCCGGATGACGGCCTCCCGGTCGTAATCACCGAGCCGGGCCGCCTCGAGGTCGAGCTCGACCGGGAGGTCGCGGACGATCCGCATCAGCTCCCGGCTCTCGAGGACGCGCCCCCGCGCCTCGCCGAGGGGTCCGCGCAGGCGCTCGGGCGCGACCTCGTCGAGGTGCTCGTAGAGCGCGTCGAGGCCGCCGTACGTCGCGATGAGCTTGGCCGCGGTCTTGTCGCCGACCCCCGGGACGCCCGGGATGTTGTCCGTGGAGTCGCCCTTGAGGGCCTTGAAGTCGATCATCTGCGACGGCGCCAGGCCATAGCGCTCGTCGATCCGGTCGGGGTCGTAGATGATCGTGTTCTGGACCCCGGACCGGGTGGTCATCAGCCGGGTCCGGTCGGTAACCAGCTGGAGCATGTCGAGATCGCCGGTGACGATCGTGGTGTCGAGCCCCAGGGTCTCGGCCTGGACGGTCAGGGTCCCGATGACGTCGTCGGCCTCGTACCCGGCCAGCTCGTAGACGGGGATCCGGAGCGCCTTCACCACCTCGCGGACCTTCGGGAACTGGTCGCGCAGGTCGTCGGGCATCCGCTGGCGGGTGGCCTTGTACTCGGCGAACCGCTCGTGCCGGAAGGTGGGTCCGGGCAGGTCGAACGAGACCGCGACGTAGTCCGGGCGGATGTCCTGGAAGCCTCGCAGGACGATGCTGCAGAAGCCGAAGACCGCGTTCACCAGCTCGCCCTTCGACGTGGTGAGGGGCGGGAGGGCGAAGTATCCGCGGTAGATGAGCCCGTTGCCGTCGAGCAGCATCAGGCGTTCCATCGGTGGTCCTCGGCGGGGGGAGCTGTCGTCCTGAGTGTACCCGGCGACCCGCCGGGTCCGACGCCGATGGGTCGGGTCAGCGCGCCCGGCGAGCGGCCCAGCGCAGGAGCCCGAGCCCGATCCCGGCCGCCAGCAGGACCACCGAGACGAGCACGAGCGGGGACGGTGACGGGGCGGGTGTCGCCTGCGGCGGGTTCGGGACCCCGGCCGTCCCGGTCCCGGATCCGGACGGGGCGAGGTTCCCGGCCCCGGTGGTCCCGGTCGTGGGACCCGAGGCCGTGGCTCCGTACCCGCCCGTCGCCCCCGGGGTCCCTGGAGCCCCTGCCGGCGGAGCGGAGGCTGCCGCCGCGGCAGACGCATCCGGGACGGCGCCCTTCGCCGGGACCGGCGGGGATGCCGCCGCACCGGCCTCCGGGCCGACAGCCGTCGGCCCGACCGGCGCCATGCTCGCCTGGACGTCACCCGGCACGGTCGACGGCGCGACCCCGAGGACCTGGTCCGTGATCGGCGCCTCGGCGGCGTTCCGGGCCGACTCGGCGGCGCCGCTCGACCCGAGCCCGGTCAGTCCGCCGGGGACCGCGGCCAGGAGCAGGCCGGCGACCCCGAGGGCCGCCAGGCCGGTCGCGAGCGGCTTCGTGAATGCGTACCCCTGGCCGCCGAACCGCGCCAGCCAGCCGCGCCAGCCCGACGGCCGGAGCCGGGCGGCATCCGCCTCGGTCAGCCGGAGATCGCGGGGGCGCCGTGGAGCCGGCAGCGCAGCCGTCGCCGCGCTGATCGCCCGGATGTCGGCGAGGAGCTCGGCGCAGGCGGGGCAGGTCGCGACGAGACGGCGGGCCTCATCGGCCTCGCGCCCGGAGACATCGTCGGCGGCCAGGCGGACGATGAGGCCCTCGTCGTGATCGGGGCGGAGATGCTGCAGGTACGGCACGGTCTTCAGACGACCTCAACCACGGAACAGTTCCATCCGGTCCTCCAGCTCGCCTCGGAGGGCCAGTCGGCCACGATGGATCCTCGACTTCACGGTGCCCAGCGAGACCCCGGTCATCTGGGCGATCTCCGAGTAGTCGAAGCCCTGGATGTCGAACAGGACGATCGCGTTGCGCTGGTCGGCGCCGATCGCCGCCAGGGCGGCGGCCAGGGCGTTCGAGCGCTCATTCACGACGGCGAGCCGCTCGGGATCGGCCTCCTCCCCCGTCGGCGGCTGCCAGCTGTCATCCTCGAGCTCCGGGTAGGGCTGGACCGGCCGCCGCCGCCGGGCGCGCTGGACGTCCATCGCCTGGTTCACGACGATCCGGCTGAGCCAGGACTTCACGCTCCCGCCCCGGAACGAGCCGAGATTGCGGTACGCCGAGAAGAACGCCTCCTGGACCGCGTCGGCGGCCTGATCGCGATCGGGGACCATCCGCGCCACGAGGGCGAAGAGCTGATCCTGGTAGACCTCGACGAGGTCGTTGAACGCGGCGAGGTCGCCCGCGCGCGCACGCTCGATGAGGATGAGGTCGCGACGCTGGACGGGATCGTCGACGGCCGCGCTCGGGCGAGGTTCCTCCACGGTCGGGGGCCACCTCCGGACGGCGTGGGTCAGGCGCGGCGAGTCTAGCATCGTCGGTGACGCCGACGTCCATCCGTCGGCCGCCGATTCCTCGGCCCCAGCCGGGCGAGTCTCCCCTGCTCCAGCGGGGCGAGTCTCCCCTGCCCCCGCGGGCCTCGCTGGGAGCCGGTGGTCGGCGGCTGACCCGGCCCGCTGCGGGATACCATGCCCCCGTCACCGGCCGAAGTGGCGGAACTGGCAGACGCGACGGTCTCAAACACCGTTGAGGGCAACCTCGTCCGGGTTCAAATCCCGGCTTCGGCACCATCATTCCGAGCGTGAACGAGCCTGCCGAGAGGTCCGGCGGGCTCTTCGCTGTCGGCCTGGTGTGTTCCTGGAGGGCATCGCCGAACCGCAGCCCGAACCCGCGTAACGGGGAACGACTCCGCGATACTCGCGCGATGAAGCTCTACTTCGCCGCTCCGCTGTTCACGACGCCCGAACGCACCTGGAATGCCGAGGTGACGGCCGCGCTGCGTGCCGCCGGGCACGAGGTCTTCCTGCCGCAGGAACAGGGGCCCGGCCAGGATGGCCCGGGGATCTTCGCCACGGACGTCGGCGGGATCGACTGGGCGGATGGAGTTGTCGCGATCATGGACGGTCCCGATCCCGATTCGGGGACGGCCTGGGAGGTCGGGTACGCGTTCGGCGTCAGAAAGCCGATCTTGCTGCTCCGCACCGACTTCCGGACGCTCGCCGGCACCGCCGGCGACTACAACCCGATGCTGACCCAGGCAGCCACGATCAGGGTCGACGCACCAGCTGGATCGACGACCGAGGTCGTCGGCGCCGTCCTCGACGCGCTGACGCGGATCGAGACCGGTCAGGACCCGAAGTAGCGCGATACGACCAAGTGGACGTCAACCCCAGGTCACGACGGTGGAACTCCGCCTTCTCCTTGCCACCGCCGGCGTACTCGTTCGCGGTCGATATCGGCCCCACTCGGCCAGCCGAGCCGGAGCGACCGGGGCCAGTTCACGACGAACGCCTCTAGGCACAGGTCACCCGGATGACGATGCTCGGTCCTGGCGCGGATCCTCGACGTGCGGCGAGCCATCGTCGCCGCGATCACAACCTGCCCGAGCAGATGCCGGGCCACTGCGCGCCGATGAGGAGAGAAGTCGTGGACGTCAGCGAGGTCATGAACCACGCCCGAGACGCGATGACGGTCAAGCGGGTCTTCGGCGATCCCTACGAGAAGGACGGGGTCACCGTCCTCCCGGTGGCCAACGTCATGGGCGGCGCCGGGGCGGGCGGCGGTACGGGCATCGAGGCGAAGCCCGCGACCGCCGACGGGGAGACGCACCCGGAAGGCACCAAGGACTCCGGGTACGGGATGGGCTACGGGCTGCGAGCCTCCCCGGCCGGGGTCTACGTCATCAAGGGTGGGGAGGTCGAGTGGAAGCCCGCCCTCGACGTGTACCGCCTGACCGCCCAGCGCGCCATCGTGGCCGTGGTGGGCTTGCTGGTCCTTCGGTCGATCGTCAAGACCCTGGTGAGGCGCTGACCCAGGCGGCCAGCCGAGCCGGAGGACCGGGGGACTCCGTCCGGGCGGTTGCTACGACTCGGGCGGGCTCATGTCGTGGCTGGCCATGAAGGCGAACACCTGGGCGCGTCGTTCGAGGTCCAGCTTCGTCAGGATCGAGCTGACGTAGTTCTTGACCGTCTTGTCCGAGAGGGAGACCTCCGTCGCGATCTCGCGGTTCGTCTGGCCCGCCGCGACGAGGGGCAGGATCTCCCGTTCGCGGGGAGTCAGTCCGAACACGTCCTCCGCCTCACCGTGGGACGCGAGGTACCTGATGCGCTCCAGGACCATCCCCGTGACGGTCGGGTCGAGCAGGGATTCGCCGCGCCCGACCGCCTCGAGGGCCCGAACGAGTTCGGCACCGCGGGTCTGCTTGAGGACATAGCCCCGAGCGCCGGCGATGATCGCCGAGAAGACATCCGCCTCCTCCGGCGAGCTCGTCAGGAACACGACCGACATCGCCGGGAACTCGTCGTGCACCATCCGGCACGCTTCGATCCCCGACGCGTCAGGGAGTCTGACGTCCATGAGCACGATGTCGGGGACGAACCTTCGCGCGCAGGCGATCGCCTCCGTGGCGGAGCCCGCCGAGGCGACCACCTGGAACTGACCGCGGCGATCGAGGAAGGCGATGAGACCCTCGCGGACGACCTCGTGGTCATCGACGACCAGCACTCGGAGCGGTCGGTCGGGATCAGGCATGGCCATGCGAGGATGCGCGCCAACAGCGTCGACCGCAACGGGCGACGCGCCAAGCGTCTAGAGCTTGCCGCCGGAGTGGGCGTAGGACGGTCGCGGTCTAGGCTCGGACGCACGATCTTCTCCCTTGGGCGGTCGCGGCCGTCTGCCGCGTCTTCCCCCTATGGCGCCCGAGGGCCCCGCCCACGCTCATTCTTCGATCCAGCCTCTCGCCCCGGCGTCCCCCATGGCTGACCACAGCGAGGCGAGTGCCGTCGAGCGTCTGCCCGACGTCGATCGAGGCGCGCCGCTCGGCTCCTGCCGCCACATCAGGCCGATCGGACCCTCGGTATGGTCCGAACCGACGATGTCAACGGGACGCGAACGCTCGAAACTACTGGGGTTTGGGGCGATCCTGGCGAGTCGTTGGACCACGCGCGCGTCGCGATCCGACTCCACCGGCCACGCGACCCAGACATCCGCGAGGCCCTCGGCCACCAGCCTCTCGCGTCCCGCCCGGCCACGGGCTGAACCCATCGCGTCCCTGAGCGCAAGGCGCCGGATGCGACCGGCCCAGCGCTCCGAAACGAGGCAGTTCGATGCGTTACCTGCGCAACCTGGGAAGACGCAAGGTCCGGACCGCCTTGACGATCCTGGGGATCACGATCGGGATCTGGGCCCTGGTGGTCTTCGGCTCGATGGCCAACAAGATCAACGCGCTCGTGTCCGGCGGCTCGACCTACTACGCCGACAAGATCACCCTGAGCGACGGCTCGGGCTCCCTGGGCGGCTTCTCCAGCGCCCCGATCTCGCTCAAGACCGCCGACCTGGTCCGCCAGGTCCAGGGGGTCGATGTAGTCGATCCGGCAGTCATGCTGCTGATGGACGATCAGGCCAGTGCGGTCAGCATGGGCACGCCACCGATGATCAGCGGAAGCGTCCCAGGCGCTGACCAGGGTCGGGAGAAGTTCACGTACGCCATGGCCGAAGGGCGGAAGCTGACCGCAGCGGATGCCGACTCCAACGTCACCGTGCTCGGCTCGGATATCGCCCGCAAGTACGACAAGCACGTGGGCGACTCGATCGTGCTCAAGGGTCTGCCCTTCGAGGTCGTCGGGATCTACCAGCCGACGCTCACGGCGCCCGATCAGGTGGCCGCCGTCCCCATGGCGGCCGCGCAGCGGCTCTTCGTCCGGACCCTACCCCCGATGCTCCAGTCGAAGGTCACTGTGTCCGACATCGCGACCGTGATGGCGGTATATCCGACGCCTGGCCAGGACATCGACACGCTCGCCGCGCGGATCAAGGCGGAGGTCCCCGGGGTCGCCACGATGACCGGCAAGGACTTCGACAAGCAGATCGGGAGCGCCACCTCGATCCTGAACTCGATCCTCGTCGGGATCGCCCTGATCAGCCTCCTCGTGGGCGGGCTGTCGGTCGTGAACACGATGGCGATGTCGATCGCCGAGCGGACCCGTGAGATCGGGATCAAGCGCGCGATCGGCGGGAGTCGGACCCGGATCGTCCGCGAGCTCGTTATCGAGGCCGGCCTCATCGGCTTCATCGGCGGGGCCGTCGGGCTGATCCTCGGGGCGATCGTCGTCACCGTCGTGAACGAGGTCGGCCGGTCGTCGGGCACCGTCCTGTTCGACCTGACGACGGGCACCGCGATCACCGCCCTCGCCTTCTCGACGATCCTCGGCGCGATCGCCGGCTTCGTCCCGGCCCTCCATGCCGCCCGGCTCGACCCGGTCACGGCCCTTCGCTACGAGTGACCGCCATGACGACGTTGCCTGAGCTTCGATCACGTGGACTCCTCGCCGGCCGATCCCTGCGCAAGACCTACAAGCTGGGCAAGCACAACGAGGTGCGGGCCCTGCGCGGCGTCGACTTCGCGATCGACGCCGGCGAGATGGTGGCGATCATGGGCCCGTCCGGTTCGGGCAAGAGCACGCTCATGCACATCCTGGGCCTCCTCCATGCTCCCGACGTCGACGACGGCCCGCCGCCCGAGCTCACCTTCGACGGACGCGACATGGTCACCCTCGGTGACCGCGAGCGCACGAGGATCCGGGCACGTGAGATGGGCTTCGTGTTCCAGGACTTCAACCTCGTCCCGACCCTGACCGCGTTCGAGAACGTGATGCTCGCCTGCGACTACGCCGGGACCGGCGGGAAGCAGGGCAGGACGGCGACGCTCGACGCGCTCGACCTGGTCGGGCTTGCCGACCGTGCCGCCCATCGGCCCTCCGAGCTGTCCGGGGGTGAACAGCAGCGGGTCGCGATCGCGCGCGCTCTCGTGAACCAGCCCCGATTGGTGCTCGCCGACGAGCCGACCGGGAACCTCGATTCGGAGCGATCCGCCGAGGTCCTGACCCTCCTGCGCCGATTCAACCTGGACCGCGGCCAGACCTTCATCCTCGTGACCCACGATAGCGAGGTGGGCGACGCGTGCGACCGGATCGTGCGGATGCGCGATGGTCTGGTTCGTCCATCACCGACGATCGCTCCGCCCGGTGTGCCCGAAGCGACGGCGGCGGTGCTGGTCGGTGCCGGAGCCGAGCACTAGACAGACAGGCGTTTGCGGCCGGCCGCCGCGCGCCGCGAGAACCGAAGGAGGTCTCTTGAGGGCAGTCGTCGTCTACGAATCGTTGTGGGGCAATACCGCGGCCATCGCCCGCGCGATCGCCGAAGGCATCGGACCGGAGGCCAAGGCGCTCTCGACCGCCGAGGCGCGGGCGGAGACCGTCGCCGATGCCGACCTGATCGTCGCCGGAGCGCCCGTGCTCGGGTTCCGGCTGCCGACCGAGGCGATGCGGCAGAGCGTCGTGACGAGTGAACGCAACGCGCCCAATCCACCTGACCTTTCCCACCCTTCGATGCGCTCATGGCTCGAGACGCTGCCTCCCGGTCACGGCCGATCTGCGGCCTTCGAGACGCGGATCTGGTGGTCTCCAGCCGGCGCGACGGGGGCGATCACGGATGGCCTGGAGGACGCCGGCTATCCGTCCATGAGCAAGGCCCACAAGTTCGTCGTGAAGGGCAAGTACGGCCCGCTTCGCGATGGTGAGCTCGAGCGGGCGCGGCAGTGGGGAGCCGAGCTCGCGAAGGCCATGGGATAGGAGCGCTCCGAGCAGGGCCAGGTCTTCGAGGTCAGGATCCGCGGCGGATACCGCGGTCCCAGGACCTTCGCGTCAGACAAGTGGTGCGGGGCGACACCGCTGCCCTTCCCGGCAGGCCTCCGCGGGTCTAGGGTTCAGTGGGCGGGGGATCGGTGCGGAGAGGTCGGCGAATGTCCGAGGTAACGATCAGGTCCGCGATCGCGCGAGCCTGGGTGGTCAAGCCGCGGATCGGCCCGGCCGTCGCCGACGAATGGGACGACGTCTGGTCGTCGATCTGCGCGATGGGCGGTGACGTCGTCGGTCTCGGCGAGCTGTCGGCCGTCGACCTTGCCCGGCTCGATGCCCTGGTGGCCGATGCCCTCGTACCCGTTCGCGAGGCCGCCGAGCGTGGCGTGGCGACCGCCCTGCTCCATGCCCTGGCGACCTTCGCCGCTGAGCATCCCGACCACCTACGGGCTCGCGGGCAGGTCCCCAGGCCGGCCTAGCCTATCAGGCGACGCAGCGACCGCGGCGGGCGACACGCCCGATCGCTCCGGATCGCTCGAGGACGATCGATCCTCGCTCCAGAACGAAGGACGACCGCCCGGGTCCCGGGCGGTCGTCCCTGCGAGGAGCGCCGTGAGGTCAGTGGACGACGATCGTCCCGACCATGCCCTCGTGGATCTGGCAGACGTAGTGGTACGTCGTCCGGGCGGCGCCGCTGAAGCTGACGGTCCAGCGAGCGTTCGCCGCGGAGCTCGGCAGGCTGAACCCGGCAAGCACCCTGGCTGAGGCGATCAGGCCGGAGTCCGAGACGGTCGATCTGGAGGTGACATGGCTCACCCCGTTCCCCCCGCCGAACTCGAACTCCACGGGCGGGCCTCCACAGGTGAAGTCCTGGGGCCCGGTCGGCGGGATGACCGTCGGCGCGGCCGGGGTATCGGTCGCCCCGTTCTCGCACAACGGCACCATGTCCGTGTTGATGTCGGTGGGGAACGTCACCGTGTGGGGCTCGTTGACCGCCCGGGAGACCCAGGTGACCTTGTCGCCGCGATGGATCTTCACGGACCGGGGCAGCATCTCGTTGATGGCCACGTGTCCGTCGCGGGTGCTCGTCCCGGCGTACATCGTCCAGGTCCGCGTCCCGTTCGCGTTGCGGTGCGAGTGAACGACATTCGCAGCGGCCTCGGCCGCGAACCCGGCGGACCGGTCGGCGACCACCTGGTTATGGACCTTGGCGGACAGCTCGGCCCGGGTCGTCGCATGAAGCGCCGACGGCACCACGGCCAGCCAGCCCTGCATGCCCGGATGGATCGTGCAGATGAAGCGATAGAAGCCTTCCGGCGCGGTGACCTTCACCCGGAACGCCGGCATGGGACCGCCCAGCGGAGCTCCGCTGCTGATCGGTGAGGATCCATCGAACGTGCACGGATGGGCGGCGCTCCCGCAGCCGCCCGGGATCGGGAAGACGGCCCCGAGGTTCTCCTCAAGGTGGGGAGAGCCGTTCGGGTTGGGAGTGGTGTCCTCGGCGTCGGCCTTGGCGATGCCCATCGCCGCTCGAGCCGTCGCCGCGGACATCCCTGCCGGCAGGAGGGTCGCGGTATGGAAGCCCTGGATCGAGAACTGGATCGTGGTCCCGCTGTGCACGGATAGCGTCCGCGGGAAGTAGTCGTTGAAGCTCCAGTTGTGGTGGGCCGGGATGGCCGCCGCTCGATCCGCGGTGATCGTGAGCGGAGTGGACGTGGCGGCGACCCCCGTGGCGGAGAACGCCGTGGACGCCACGAGGGCGCCGGTGACGAGCAGGGACGCGAGGATCCTTCGCATGCAAGCCTCTGTGCTCTGACGACTCCGTGGCGATGGTTCGACACGCGCGCGTTCGCCAACGATACGGACCAGATGCCCCCGTTACCCCTATTCGAACGGGTAGGTCCCGGACGCTCGTGCAGCCCCGCCCTCACCCGCCAAGGACCTTGACCACGGCGCAACGACACCCGCCGAGCCGAGTCGGGTCGACAGGCGGAACGCAAGCGGCCGGCTGCGGGGGTGAACGGTGCGCCGAGGCAACGGAAAACGCCGGGCATGAGCGACGTCGCGGTGCACGAGGACGGTGGATCGGGCTGATCCAGCGTGCTTCGGCCGCGTAGGATTGCCGCCACCAGAGTCCCGTCCACCCCACCCGTACCCACCCGTGGAGGACCGTGCCCATGTCGGACGCTCGTCGCGCACCCGCATCCCGCCGTCGATGGAGCGCGGTCCTGGCTGCCGCGATCGTCGTCGCCCTCCTGGCCCCATTCGGCGTCGTCAGCGCCCACGGCGATCAGGGCCACGGCGATCCCCGACATGACCAGGGCAAGGCGGTGTTCTTCGCCGCGGACGGCCTTCGACAGGACGCCGTGGCCGCCTACGTGGACAAGGGCCTGCTCCCGACCATGGGCAGCTTCCTGAAGAAGGGCGCCTACGCCTCGGGCTCCGGTCTCCTCACCCAGGCTCCGCCGAACACGGGAGCTGGCTGGTACACGCTCGCCACGGGCGCCTGGCCGGGCATCACCGGATCCACGAACAACACGTTCCGGATCACCGGACAGCCGTTCGCCAACCGGACCGCGGCGTTCGACCAGGGCGTGCTCCAGGTCGAGACCATCGCCCAGTCCGCCGAGCGGGCCGGTCTCAAGGTCGCCCAGGTCGAGTGGGCCGGCGGTCGGAACGCGACGATCAACGGGCCGACGATCGACTACCAGACATTCCTCTCCGGGCGCGGCGTCGCAACCAACTTCATCGGCAAGGCGGGCGACGTCCTGTTCGACGATCCGAGCTTTGTCGCGAGCTTCGGCCTCCAGTTCGACCATCCTGCCGGTTTCGCCGGGCAGGCGCCCTTCCCGGGCGCCGCTCCGACGCCGGCAGCAGGCTGGACCAATGTTCCGGCCTCGTACAGCCCGGCCCAGGAGATGCGTCTGCGCGTCCTCGACTTCGGCGTCGACAAGTACGGCCTGAACGCCTACATCTTCGACAGCACGAACGACGGGACGAAGAACTACGACCGCGTCCTGTTCGCGCCCGCCAAGGACGGCGCGGCGAGCGTCGGCACCCTGGCCAGGGGCCAGTGGGCGGACGTCAAGGTCAAGATCAGCGGCGGGGCCCTGGACGGCAAGACGGCCGGGATGCTCGTCAAGGTCGAGGAGCTGAACGCCGACCTGTCGCGCGTCCGGCTGTTCCATACCTCGGTCACCCGGGCCCAGGCGACCTGGGTGGGCTGGCCGGGCGAGGCGGGCTTCACCGGCGACTTCGAGGAGTACCTCGCCCAGAAGTTCCCGACCTCCACCGCGGCCGACTTCGCGATCCTCGAGGCGGGCGTCACGAGCGAGGAGACCTACGTCCAGCAGGGGCTGTACTGGGCCACCGGACACCTGCCGATGCTCCGGTACGTCGTCAGGACCTACAAGCCCGACCTCCTCATGGCCGGCTTCCCGACGACGGACGAATTCCAGCACCAGTTCCTCGGCCTGGTCACCAGGACCCTGCCCAACGGCGACCCGAACCCGGCCTACGACGACGTCGATCTCAACGGCGTCCCGGACGGTCGCGTGAGCCAGCGTGCCGCGTTCCTGCGCGAGGCGTACGTCGGGGCCGACGCGACCCTCACCCTCGCCCGGAAGCTGATGGCCAAGGATCCGACGACCTTCGTCGCCTCCGACCACGGCTTCGCGCCCCAGTTCCTGGCGATCGACGCGAGCAAGGTCCTCGTGGACCTCGGCCTCCTGTCCAAGCCGCAGACATCCAACTGTCGCCTCGCGACCGGGGAGACGATCGGCAGTGCGAAGGCCTGCTGGGCCGGCGGCACCGTCCAGATCTACCTCAACCTGGCCGGCCGAGACCCGGCGGGAGGAGGCCTCACGCAGATCGCCGCCGCGAACGCCGCGACCGTCGTCGGCCAGATCAAGACGGCCTTCCTCGGCCTGAAGGACCCCAACGACTGGACCCATGACGGCCAGGTGGAGCAATGGAAGGTCATCGACCGCGCGTACACGCGCGCCGAGGCTCGCTACATCCCGAACGGGCCCGGCAGCACGTCCAACATGTCGAACCCGACCCGCACGGGCGACCTCGTCGCCTTCTCCTATCCCCCGTACCAGTTCGACGCGGAGACGCCCGGGACGCTCATCGCGCCGTCGCATTTCTTCGGCCAGCACGGCTACGTCCCGGACGTCCAGGACATCCCCGACGCCATCAACATGCGGGCGACATTCCTCGCCGGCGGCGAGGGCATCGACCGGGGCCGGGTCACAGCGCGATCCATCGACCTGGCACCGACGCTCGCCTACATCCTCGGGATCCCCGAGCCACAGTTCAGCCAGGGCAAGGTCCTGCTCGACGTCGTCAAGGGCGGCAACAGCGTCAAGCCCATCTCGATCGTCGGCCTGACCGACTTCCACGGGCAGCTCGAGCAGACCACGATGTCCGTCGACGGCCAGAATATCGGCGTCGGTGGTAGTGCCGCGATGGCCACGATGTTCGACGAGGAGTTCGCCGCCCTGCCCGGTCCGGGCCTGCTCCTGGCCGGCGGCGACAACGTCGGCGCATCGCCGCCGAACTCGGCGCTGCTCGACGACATGCCGGCGATCGACGTCGAGAACCTGTGGGGGCTCGACGCCACCTCGTACGGCAACCACGAGTTCGACTACGGCACGACGCGCCTCCTCGCGCAGCAGGCGCGGGCCGACTTCCCGTTCCTCGCCACGAACATCGTCGACAGCGCGACCGGCAAGGCGCCGCCCTGGGTCACCCCGTCGAAGGTGTTCAACGTCAACGGGACCAAGGTCGGCGTCATCGGCGCCGAGCTCCTCAACACCCCGGAGCTCGTCTCGGCGGGCAACACGGCCGGGCTCACCTTCCTGCCGGAGGCGGAGCGCATCAAGGCCGAGTCCGAGCGTCTCCGCAAGCAGGGGGTGCGGGTCCAGGTGGTCGTCATCCACCAGGGCACGAACGTCGGGACGAACAACCAGGGCAACACCGTCGGGACGCCCTGGGTCGGCCCGATCATCGACATCGCGAACGCCCTCCAGGGCACCACGATCGACGCGATGATCGTCGGCCATACCCATCGGATCTCGAACCTCATGGTCGGCGACATCCTCGTGACCGAGGGCATGAACGCCGGCGCCACCTACTCGGTCCTCCAGCTCATGGTCCGCGGTGGTGACGTCGAGTGGGCCGGCGGCGCGACCCGGATCGCCAAGAACCTCGGGGTCGCCCCGCGGGCCGACGTCCAGGCGGTCGTGGACGACGCCAACGCCAAGACGGCCGTCCTCCGCAACAAGGTCATCGGCACCCAGGCCAACGACATCCTCCGCGCCCCGACCCGACTCTTCGAGTCCGAGATGGGCAACATGGTCGCCGACGCGATGCGGCTCAAGTACCCGGGCGTCGAGGCCGCCTACACCAACTCGGGCGGCCTGCGAGCGGACCTGAAGTACACCCCGCCGAGCGCCGGCGAGCTCGACGGACAGATCACCTGGGGTGAGATGTTCGCGGTCCTTCCGTTCGGCAACCGGACCGTCATCGAGACGCTCACCGGGGCCCAGATGGAGCAGGCGTTCCTCAACGGGTTCACCCCGTTCTGCGACCCGGCCTTCGCCGGCGGGACGGGCCGCTTCCCCCAGATCTCCGGCCTCAAGGTCACGTTCAGCTGCACCGGGACCACACCCGTCGTGACGGGCATGTGGAAGGCCCCCAACGGGATGGGCGGCACGCTGACCCCGATCACGCCGACCGACACCGTCCGGTTCGTCACCAACGACTTCATGTACACCGGTGGCGACGGCTACACCGTCTTCACCCAGGGAACCAACGTGGCCCAGCCGGGCGACGCCCTGCTGGACGTGGCGGTCGACTACGTCGCGGCACACCCGAACATCGACCCCGTCGTCGAGGGGAGGACCACCGGGCCGTAGCCCTCGTCACCGCCCGAGCATCAGGTCGAAGGGACGGGCATCGCGCCCGTCCCTTCGACGTATCCGCCCCGGTCGGAAGACGATGACGTGACGCCCTGGTCGTAGGGTCGGCCACGATGGTCCAGGGGCATCGACGGAGCGTCCCGACGCCACCGAGAGCGGACGTGTCGCCTCCGGTGACATCGGCGGCGCTGGCGGTGCCCCGACCGACCGCATCGATGCGCCGCCTCGGCGGTGGAGGGATCGGACATGGCGATCGCGACGTTCACGAAGTGGATGATCGGCGAGGGGCCGGGCATGGCGGGCGTCGTCGGGGGTGCGGTCGGCGAGGGCGCCTATGCGGGCAAGGTCCTCGACTACAGCCCCGGACCGACGACGGTCATCGAGGCCAGGTATGGGTTCAACGGGTCGAAGCGGCCGTTCACCGCGCTCGTCCATGTCGAGCAGACGGGCCTGCATGCGGTGATCACCGGCGTCGTCACCGACGGCTGGGGGAAGGGCGGCCTCGTGACGGGCGAATACGACGAGATCACGTGCGACCACGACGGCGTCACCACGGACTGCTGGCGGGGCACGCTCGACATCCGCGACTGAGCGAACCCGGCGAGGCACGGACTCGTAGCCCCACGGGCGACGCCTGGAGCCCCTGACCGACCGATCCGCTCCGGGGCCTCCGCCTAGAGATTCCCGACGAGCTGCTTCGCGAGAGATTCCAGCTTCGACTCGAGGTCGCTCCCGGCCGAGCCGGACGCGTTCGCCGCGAGGACCACGATCGTGTCGCCCTTGACGAAGGCGAGGGTGGCGTCGTGGTCGTTGACGACCTTGCCGGCCGCGTCGGCGATGCCGCTCACGGCCTGCATGTTGCCGTTCGAGCCCTGCTGGGCGATCGCGGCCTGGAGCGCCAGCGAGCCGGTCATCCCGGGCAGCCGCTCGACGAGGATCGTCAGGTCGTCACCACTCGGGATCGAATACGAGGCGACGCTCATCGCCCCACCGGTCGCACCGGTGGGCATCTCCACCTTCGTGGGCGATCCGCCGATGATCGAGGCGGCCATGTCCGCGGTCACGAGCGCGCCGGCGTCGAGGCCACCGGTCTGACCCGTCGACGGCGCGGCGGCCGACGGCTCGCTGACGGCCGCCGAGGGGGCGGCGGTCGCGCCCGGTGCGGTCGTCGCCGAGCCGCCGCCGCACGCCGCGAGCGCCACGAGCGCGGCCGAGACCAGACCTCCCACGAGCACCTGTCGTCGCATCCCGTTGCCTCCTCCTGCTCCAGCGTCGGGGTGCAGTATGACGGCCCGGCGTCGGACGCAGAAGACCCGGCGGTGGGAGGCCGCCGGGTCTTCGGGGAGTCTCGAACGCGGGGAGGAGGAGACCGCGTGCCGAGGTTCGTGCGGCCGATCGTCCGTGCCGTCGATCCGTCGCAGGTCCCAGCATCCCGTACCTGACTGAGAGCGTCCTGAGAACGGCCCCGTTCAGGATCCGGTCATCGCCCCGAACAGATCGCTGTACCGATCGGTCCAGGCTCGTCCTGCGGCGGCGGCGAGCGGGCGCCAGCCCGGTCGCGAGGCGAGGCCCTCCAGCGCCGTCGGATCGGCGGCGAGCACCACCCAGTGGGACGGGTCGGCGTCTCCGGCCAGCGCCAGCGGCGGGTCGTCCACGCGGGCGATGCCGGCCAGGCCGAGGTCGCGGGCAGCGGCGGCCAGGACCGGCTCGAGGGCCACGTAGCGGTTCGAGATGTTGAACGCGACGAGGCCACCGCGGCGCAGCCGCGCAAGATCCAGCGCGATGGCCTCCCTGGTGAGCAGGTGGACCGGGATCGCGTCGGAGGCGAACGCGTCGATGACCACGAGATCGAACGTCGCCGGCGGCTCGGCTGCGAGGGCGAGCCGCCCATCGCCGACCTTCACGGCGATCCGCGCCGGGGAGTCGGCGAGGTAGGTGAACAGCCTCGGATCGCGGGCGATCGTCACGACCGCCGGATCGATCTCGAAGAACGTCAGATCGTCGCTCGGCCGCCCGTAGGCGGCGATCGTCCCCGCCCCGAGACCGACGATCCCGGCCCGGATCGAGGCGCCCCGCTCGCCGACGACGGCGACGACGTCGGCGATCGGGCTGGCCGGGTGGTAATAGCCGATCGGCCCGTCGCGGAGGTCCGCCGGCAGGTAGCGCTGGAGTCCCTGGATGGTGGTCCCCGCGAACAGGGCGTGACGACCCGAGGCGTCCGCCGCCACTCGGTGGACCCCGTAGAACGTGCGCACGGTCTCGAGGGTCGGCGGCAGCGCGGCGACGGACAGGACGACAAGACCGGCCGCGGCGGCGCTGAAGACGAGCGGCCGTCCGGCGAGGGCCAGCAGGAGCCCGACGAGCAGGCCGCCGACGAGGAGACCCGTGGGCACGCTCGGGTCGACGGCCAGGAGCGCGACCCCGAGGATCGCCGCGACGACCGCATACCGAGCGACGAACGGGACCCTGCCCGCCGCCCGACCGAGGCGAGCCCGGAGGGCGGACATCGAGCGGGCCGACGGCACGGCCGAGGCCACGGACGACGGATCGGACCGCGACCCGGACGGCCATGGGATCGGGCTGGCCCGCACGGCCAGAGCGATCACGAGCGCGATCGCGCCCTCGAGCGGCACCGGCAGGAGGAGCGGGCCGACCAGGCCGGCGAGGATCCCCCCGACGGCCCCGCCGGCCGCGATCGTCAGGTCGAACCCGGTCAACCCGTCGGGCCCCGGCCTGGCCAGGACGAGCCGGCCGTGACAGGCCAGGCCGGCTGCGGCGAGGGCTCCGAGCTGGACCGCGAAGACGATGCCGAGGGGCAGCTCGCCGCCGTCGAACTGGGTCAGCAAGGCGCCGAGAGCCAGCGCCGGCAGGAGGCGGTCCGCGAGCCGCAGTCCGATCGGCTGCGGGCCGGCGAAGGCGAGCACGAAGGTGCCCAGGTAGATCGCCAGCGGGACGACCCACAGAAGCGGGACGGCCGCGACGTCGAGCGACAGATGGGCCGTCGTCCCGACCACGAGCGCGGCCGGGACCGCCGCGAGCGTCAGCCAGCCGAGGCGCATCCGCGCGAGCGGGCCGACCCGGACCGGACCGGGACCGCCGGCCGGGGCTGGCCGGGGCCGGTCGGCGGCGGGAGCATCGGCGGCGGGAGGATCGACGGTGTCGTGACGATCGGCGTCCGCCCGGCGGACGACCACGATCGCGCCGACGACCATCAGCAGGGCGTAGGCCGCGTAGCCGGCCGACCACCAGCGGGCCTGGTCGGTGAGGTCGAGCGACCGTTCCACGACGACCGGGTAGGCCAGCAGCCCTCCGAGGCTCCCGGCGCTGCCGGCGGCGAACAGGCGGAACGCTCCCGTCCGGGCGACAGGACCGCCGGCGCCCGCCAGCCAGGCCTGGAGCATCGGCGTGGTCGTGGTCAGCGCGACGAACGGCGCCCCGATCGCGAGCACGAGGACACCCAGCAGCCAGGTCGTCGGGTCCGCCCCGGGAGGCGGGGTCGGCGTCGACGGCAGGCCGATCGGCAGGGCGACGAGGGGGACCGCGACGATCGCCACCTGGGCGATGGCGGCCCGGCGAGCCCCCAGCCGGCTGCTGACGAGATGGGCGAGCAGATAGCCGGCGAGCAGGGCCACCTGGAAGAACACGAGGCAGGTGGTCCAGACCGCGCTCGCGCCGCCGTACCAGGGCAGGAGGAGCTTCCCGACGAGCGGCTGGACGACGAACGTCAGCCCGGCCGCGAGCAGCGCGACGGCGATCGAGAGGGGGACCACCGAGGGAGTCAATCACACCCAGGGCCCGGTCGCGCGCCCTGGGGTGCCCGGCCCGTCGCGCGACCCGATCGCGGCCCCGCCAGACTCGTTCACCACGCCCGGGCTAGACTCCCGGCGATGGATGACCTTGCCCTCCAGGATCGCTACGGGACCGACGACATCTGCTTCGGATGCGGTCCCGGCAACCGGCACGGCCTCCGGATCAAGAGCCACGTGCGCGGCGAGGCCGTCGTCGCCCGCTGGACCCCCGGGCCGGGGATGGAGGCCTTCCCCGGGATGCTCAACGGCGGGATCGCCGCCACCCTGCTCGACTGCCACTCGGCCTGGACGGCCGCTCACCACCTCATGGTCGCCGGCGGGCTCGATCACCCACCCGTGGTGGTCACCGCCGACCTCCGCGTCCAGTACCACCGCCCCACCCCGACCGACCGCCCGGTCGACCTGACCGCCCGGGTGACCGAGGCGACCGGTCGCCGGGCCGTCATCCACGCTGTCCTGAGCTCCGATGGGGTCGAGACGGTCACTGCCACGTCGACGTTCATCGCCGTACGGCCGGACCATCCGGCCCACGGCACCAGGTAGGAGATCCGATCCGATGGTCCTCAAGCGCTTCTTCGGCACCCCGGCGGGCGCCTCCCCCGCGCCCACGCCGGCCCCCGCCCCATCGACGCCGACCGAGACCGCGACCGTCCGCCGGATCGTCGGCGAGCTCGAGGCGCTGCCGCCCGATCGGGCGAAGCATCTCGCGGGCTTCGCCTACATCCTGGGTCGGGCGGCGAACTCCGACATGCTCATGACCGACGCCGAGACGGCGCTGATGGAGCGGATCGTCATGGAACACGGGGCGATCCCCGAGGCCCAGGCGATCCTCGTCGTGGAGATCGCCAAGCAGCAGGAGCGTCTCGTCGGCGGGACCGAGGACTACCTCGTGACCCGCGAGTGGGTGACCACCGCGACCGAGGAGGAGCGGATGGCCCTCCTCCGCTGCTGTTTCCTCGTGGACGCGGTCGACGGCTCGATCTCGGCCGAGGAGAGCGCGGTCCTCAACGAGATCGCCAACGAGCTGCTCCTCGACGCGGCCACGATCGCCTCCGTCCGGGGCGAGTTCACCGATCGCTACGCGGTCGTCCAGGCCATGCGCGCGGAGACGAACGGGACGACCGGAAGCTAGCCGAGGGTCGGGCGGCCTCGGCCGATCGTCGGTCAGGCGAGCCGGAGGTCCACTGAACCGTCGCCGAGGCGACGATGCAGCTCCGCCACGAGCTCGGCGTCGTAGGCGACGCCGGTCCGGAGCTCCATCGGCAGCTCCGCGTCGCCGCGCCCGGCCTGGACGTGGAGGACGACCCGGGTGGCTCCAGGGCGGGCCTTCATCACCTGCCGGAACGATTCCATCGCGCGCTCCGTCCCCGAGCTCGCGGCGAAGCGGACGTGGAGGACCTGGTCCGGCCGTGCCTCGAGCGGGAGCGTCGGAGCACGGGCGGCGTCGACCACCCGGGCGCGCGCCTCGTCCGGGAGGGGCGGCTCGTCGTCCTCGATGTCGAGCCCGTCGGCATCGCTCGACTCAAGACCGGTGACGACGGGCTCGGCCGGGGCGATCCGGGGCAGATCGGCGGTCGGCGCACCGGGCCCGGACCCGACGATCGGGGCGGCCGCCGATCGGGATGGACCGACCGCCGCCGCACCGGGTCGGAGTGGGCTGACCCCGACGACGACCGGCGGCTGTACGCCCGGCCCCGGTCCGACGGCGACCGGCGGTCGCTCCCCCGCCCTGGGTCCGTACCCGCTCGGCTGACGCTGGCCGTTCGGAGGACGACCGCCGGCGAACCCGCCCCCGTTGCCGTTCGGCCGCCCGCCCCGACCCCGCGAGCGATCGCCGGCGGCGACGTCCCGGGCGAACGCCTCGGGACCCCGGCCGACCGCGTCGTCCCAGTCGACCGCGAGGTCGGCGAGGAGCGAGACCTCCTCGCCCTTGTGGTCGATCCGTCCGGCGACGAGGAGGATCCGACCTTCGGTCCAGGTCCCCCGACTCTCCTCGAACATCCGCGGGAAGACGACCACCTCGATCCCGCCCTGGAGGTCCTCGAGGCTGACGATCGCCATCGTCGCCTTCGCCTTCGTGATGACCGTGCGGACCCCCGTGACGATCCCCCCGACGACGACCCGTTGCTGGTCGAGCGACTCGTCCTTCAGGTCGCCCGAGTAGGCGGTCACGAATGGTCCGATCGCCTCGGCGATCTCCCCGAGCGGGTGGTCCGAGAGGTAGAGCCCGAGCAGCTCCTTCTCCCAGCGCAGCCGCTCGCGGGTGGGTGTCTCGGGCACGCTCGGGAGCGGGACGTCGAGGGCGGCCGGCTCGGCCGCCATCTCGAACAGCGAGGTCTGACCGGAGATCCGGTCGCGCTGGGTCGCGGCGCCGGCGGCGAGCGCATCGTCGAGGCCGAGAAGGATCTGGCCCGGGTGCCCGAAGGCGTTGAGCGCCCCGACCTTGGCCAGGGCCTCGAGGACCTTCCGGTTCGCCAGGCGAAGGTCGATCCGCGAGCAGAAGTCGGTGAGTGAGCGGAACGGCCCGCCTTCCTCGCGGGCGGCGATGATCGATTCGATCGCGCCCTGGCCCACGTTCTTCACCGCGAGGAGGCCGAACCGGATCGCGTCCCCCTCGACGGTGAACTCGACGCCCGAACGATGGACGTCCGGGGGCTGGACCTCGATCCCCATCCGGCGGCACTCGGCGATCGCCGCGGCCACCTTCTCGGCCGTGTCCCGGACGGCGGTCAGGACGCTGGCCATGTACTCGACGGTGTAGTTCGCCTTGAGATAGGCGGTCTGGTAGGCGACCAGGCCGTAACAGGTGGCGTGGGCCTTGTTGAAGCCGTATCGCTCGAACGGCTCGAAGGCCTTGAACACCGCGTCGATCGTCCCGGCCGGGACGCCCCGCTCGGCCGCCTGGGTGACGAACTTCTCCTTCTGGGCGCGAAGGACCGACGACTTCTTCTTCCGGATCGCGTAGCCCAGCGTGTCCGCTTCGGGCCCGGTGAACCCGCCCAGGGCGATGGCCGCGGACATGATGTCCTCCTGGTAGACGAAGATCCCGTAGGTCTTCTCCAGGTAGGGCTCGAGCAGCGGGTGGAGGTAGGTCACCGGCTCCTGGCCGTGCTTGCGCCGGATGTAGGCCGGGATGTTGTCCATCGGGCCCGGGCGGTAGAGGGCGACCATCGCCGCGAGGTCGTAGACGGAGGTCGGCTGGAGCTCCCGGACGTAGCGCCGCATCCCGGCCGACTCCAGCTGGAAGACGCCCGTCGTCTCGCCGCTGGCCAGCAGCTCGAAGGTCTTCGCGTCATCGAGCGGGATCGCGTCGAGGTCGATCTCGACGCCGCGGTCGGCCTTCACCAGCTCGACCGCCTGGCGCAGGATGGTCAGGTTCGAGAGGCCCAGGAAGTCGAACTTCAGGAGGCCCAGCGCCTCCACCGCGTGCATCTCGAACTGGGTCATCAGGCCGTCGGAGTTGGTCGCCCGCTGGAGGGGCATGAGCTCGGTCAGGGGCTCGCGGCTGATGACCACCCCGGCGGCGTGGGTGCTGGCGTTGCGGGTGACGCCCTCGAGCTGCTTGGCGAGGTCGACGAGCTTGCCCACCTGCGGATCGGCCTCGACCATCTCGCGGAACGGGGCGGCGCCGTGGAGCGCCTCGTCGAGCTTGATCCCGAGCTGGTTCGGGACCGCCTTGGCGATCCGGTCCACGTCGCCGTAGCTCATCCCGAGCACCCGGCCGACGTCGCGGATGGCCGCTCGGGCGAGCATCGTCCCGAAGGTGATGATCTGGGCGACGTGGTCCTGGCCGTACTTCCGCCCGACGTAGGCGATGACCTCCTCGCGTCGGCCGTCCTCGAAGTCGACGTCGATGTCGGGCATCGTCACCCGGTCAGGATTGAGGAACCGTTCGAACGGGAGCTGGTAGAGGATCGGGTCGACCGGGGTGATCCCCAGGGTGTAGGTCACGATCGAGCCCGGGGCGCTCCCCCGGCAGGTCGTCTGGATCTTCTGCTCCCGGGCGAACCGGACGAAGTCGGCCACGATGAGGAAGTAGCCGGCATAGCCCATCGTGGTGATGACCCGCAGCTCGTAGTCGAGCCGCTCCTTGAGCTCCGGCGTCACGGTGCCGTACCGGCGGGCCAGGCCGGCCTCGCACTCCGCCCGCAGCCAGCTCTCGGCGGTGTGACCCTCGGGGACCGGGAAGTGCGGGATCCGCAGGTGACCGAGCGGGAGCGCGAGGCTCCCGGTCATCTCGGCGATGCGGCGGGTGTTGAGGATGGCCTCAGGCTGGTCCGGGAAGAGAGCGGCCATCTCAGCGGTCGACTTGAGGTAGAACTCGGTCCCTTCGAAGCGCATCCGGCCCGGGGTGTCGAGGTTGTTCCCGGTCCCGACACAGAGCAGGACGTCGTGGGCCTCGGCCTGGGCCTGGTGGACGTAGTGGAGGTCGTTCGTGACCACGAGCGGCAGGCCGACCTCGGGCGCGAGCCGGATGAGCTGCTCGTTGAGCCGGCGCTGCTCGGCCAGCCCGTGGTCCTGCAGCTCGAGGAAGAAGCCGTCCTTGCCGAAGATCTCGCCGTACTCGCCTGCCAGCCGGCGGGCCGACTCCCAGTCGTCGGTCTCGAGCGCCCGCGGGATCTCACCACCGAGACAGGCAGAGAGGCCGACGAGGCCCTGGCTGTACTTCGCGAGGTGCTCCCGGTCGATCCGGGGCTTGTAGTAGTAGCCGTCGAGGTGGGCGTCGGTCACCAGCCGGCAGAGGTTGCGGTAGCCGACGTCGTCCCTGGCCAGGAGGACCAGGTGGAAGGGCTGGGCGTCGGCCTTGCCCTCCTTGTCGGTCATGGAGCGGCGGGCGACGTACGTCTCCACCCCGATGATCGGCCGGATCCCCTTGGCCGTGGCCGCCTGGAAGAACGCGACGGCCCCGTAGAGGGCACCGTGATCGGTGATCGCCAGGCTGTCGAAGCCCTGCTGGGCCGCCGAATCGACGAGGTCGTTGACCCGTCCGAGCCCGTCGAGGAGGCTGAACTCGGAGTGGACGTGAAGGTGTGTGAAGTCGTTCGGGGCGAGGGTCGTCACGGGAGGTCAATGGTAGCCCCGCGACCCGGCCTGCGACTGACAGCTGCCCGGGTCGCAGCCGTTCGGGAGCCTGTGGGCCGTTGCCGGAGTCGACGGACCAGAACGGAGGCTTGTCAGCCGCGACCCTCGCGACGCTCGTCGCCACACGGTAGGCGCGCGCCGCGGCGAGGATTCCTCGCGGGTAGCGGCGGACGAGCGCTGCGACGATGGTCCGACTAGGTAGTCGGCCCACGCCAGACCCCGGACGAGCCTGTCGTCATGGACGTGCGCCAGGCGAACGCCGCCGTTGCTCGGACTTGATCCATGACCATGGGCCACGGAGTCCGGGCCCAGATGTCCATCTGCCTTCGACCCAGGCATACTCCGCCTACCGGCGGGGGCGGCACGAGACCCTGAGGGCCTCGACCTTCGCGCAGGGCCAATGGCGAGATCGATCCTTCCCGAGAGGAGTCCCTATGTCCCGGCTCTCACCCCGCTTGCGGGCCAGTGTCAGGCCGTGCATCGCACTCCTCGGAGTGATCGTGCTCGTGGCCGCGGTGGCGGGATGCTCGGCGGGGTCGCCCGCTGGAGCCAGCGCGCCACCTCCGACGGCGGACGGGTCGGCATCGTCTGCGCCGGCGACAGCGCCGCCGATCTCCGCGGCGCCGGCCGCGTCTCAGGCGGCCGAACCCGTGGCCGGCGGCGGGGCGACCGACTTCTGCTCGGCCTTCAAGGAGTACAGGAGCGCCACGCAGGAGGACACTCCTGAGGCCGAAGGCGGCGGGTACCGCGCCGCCGCCACCGACATGCGGACGTACGCGCCGGCGGACATCAAGGTTGCCGCCGGGCTCCTCGCCGACGTGGTCGACGAGGTCGGACAGTCCATCCTGGCCGGCCACCCTGCTCCCGAACTCCTCGGCCAGGGGCAGTCCGCGGAGCGCAGGCAGGCACTCCTGGACGTCTCCAAATGGATCGACAAGAACTGCCCGTAGGCCGGCGATGGGCGCGCTCCGCGCGTCCGCAGGCCACGCTGTCTCCACCGGCCTGTCGCCACGTTCACCGTCGCCGCCAACGAGTCAGGAGGCGGTCGCGGCCCGGCTTGCTCCGTAGAGCGGAGACACGACTCGGCGGAGGCGCGCCCATCGGGCGCCGCCATCTCTCGTCAGTTCGCGCGGGCGTCATCACCTAGCGGCTGAAGCCGGGCGCGGCGAGTGGCCGCGGCGAGACGGCCGCGATATCACCGAACTGGAGGACGACGAAGAAGAACGTCTCGGCTTATTCTCGTCGCCGGGACGCTCGAGATCACTCGACTCCCACGCCGCCTGACGGACACGACCAGGGCCTCGAGCTCCCGTATCGCGTCGGGTCGTTACATCCGTCCACGAACGCACTCAGCGAGCACGGCGGCCGCACCTTTGCGTGGCCGTTCCCACCGGGGACTAGACTCGGTCACCCAGCATCCAGGGAGGTTCCGATGCGGTCGATCGAGCTCGGGATCGTGCTCCCGATGGAGGAATCCTGGACCGACGGTTCGACCCCGCGCTGGGTCGAGATCCGCGACCTGGCCCTCCGGGCCGAGGCGATGGGGTTCGACACGGTCTGGATCCCGGATGAGCTGTTGTGGCTTCAGGCCGACGGGTCGATCCACGGCTGGTGGGAGAGCGTCGCGATGACCGGGGCCGTGGCCGCCGTCACCTCACGGGTGAAGGTCGGCACCTGGATCCTGTCCGCCCTGCATCGCAATCCCGCGATCACCGCCAAGACGGTCGAGACGCTGGACGAGATCAGCGGCGGGCGGTTCGTCTTCGGGCTCGGTAGCGGGCACGCGGGCAAGCAGGCCCATGCCTTCGGGCTGCCCGAGGTCCACGTCATCGGCCGGTTCGAGGAGGCGGTCGAGATCATCGTCCCCCTTCTGCGAGCCGGTCGAGCGGACCTCGAGGGCACCTATCACGCCGCTCGAGACCTTGAGCAGCGACCGGTCGGTCCCCGCCCGGGTCGCATCCCGATCATGATCGGCGCCGGGGGCCCGAAGATGCTCCGGCTGGCCGCCCGCCACGCCGACATCTGGAGCTGGTACGTCGAGGAGCGCAGCGAGCTCGCCGAGTTCGCGCCACGATTGGCCGCACTGGAGGCGGCCTGCACCGAGATCGACCGGGATCCCGCCTCGATCGGTCGGTCGGCGGGCATCATCGTCGAACCGACCGACGTCACCGGGTCGGCTGAGGCGCTGGCGGTCCCCCTGCGCGGCTCGGCCGGCGAGATCGCCGACGGGCTCCGGGCCTTCCGCGACGGGGGCTTCACCCAGGTCGAGATCCTGCTCTGGCCCCGCACGCTGGCCGCACTCGAAGCGATGGCCCCGGTGCTGGAGCTGCTCGACGCCGATTGACCCGGAACCCGGCCCGGCCCCGAGGGCCGCTACGATGCCCCGAGTGACGAGCCTCTCCACCGCCGACGCCGGCCTCGCCGCGATCGACCGTCTCGCCCGACGCGAGCTGGCCGACACCGGCCTGCCCGGCATGGCCATCGGGCTCACGGGGCCAGACGGACCGGCCGTGGTCCGGACCTACGGGCTGGCCGACCTCGCCGCCCGGCGCCCGATCGAGTCAGACACGCTGTTCGAGATCGGCTCGATCGGCAAGACGTTCACGGCGATCGTCGTCGTCCAGCTTGCCGAGGAGGGTCGGCTCGACCTCGGCGCGCCCGTGGCCGACGCCCTGCCGTGGTTCGAGATGCCGGTCGTCGGCCGGCCGATCACGATCCACGACCTCCTGACCCATACCGCGGGCATCACCGCGGGCATCGACGGGACCCCCGAGGCGGCGTTCCAGGTCCGGGCCCTCCGGGACCGCCGGCCGGGGTCGGCGCCGGGCGAGCGCTTCCACTACTCGAACCTCGGCTACAAGGCGCTCGGGCTCGTCATCGAAGCGGTCGAGGGCCGGCCGTACCCGGACGTCATCCGGACCCGGATCCTCGACCCGCTCGGGATGACCGCCACCGAGCCGGCGATCACCCATGCGATCCGGTCGCGGCTCGCGGTCGGCTACGACTACCTCCACGACGACCGGATCGGGTATCCGGGACGGCCGCTCGCCCCGGCGACGTGGCTCGAGACCGCGACGGCGGACGGCTGCATCGCCTCGACGGCCGGCGACATGGCCGCCCTCGCCCGGATGCTCCTGCGCCGCGGCGAGGGACCCGGCGGCCGGCTCGTGAGCGAAGCCTCGTTCGCCCGGATGGCCGAACCGCACGCCCGGCCGACGCTCGACGCCGGATACGGCTACGGGCTTGCGACACGCGTCCTCGGTGGTCGGACCTACCTCGGCCACAGCGGCGGGATGGTCGGCTACCTGGCGGCACTCCAGCTCGATCCGGCTGCAGAGCTGGCGGTCATGGTCCTGCAGAACGGGATGATGGGCAGCCCGATGGCGCTGGCGAGGGCCGCCCTCGTCGCGCTGCGCGGGCCGGGTGCCGACGTTGCGACCGCCTCCGACGGCGCCGACGTGGCGACCGCATCCGACGCCGATGACGATCAAGCCGAGCACGCGGCCGGCCCTGACCGGACGAGCGTCTACCGTACCGACCCGGGCGAGGGCGCCGGTGACCCGGGCGAGGGCGCCGGTGACCCGGGCGAGGGCGCCGGTGACCCGGGCGAGGGCGCCGGTGACCCGGCGAGGGCGCCGACCCGCACGAAGGCGCCGACCCGCTCCAGGGCGCCGCCGACCCGGGCGAGATCGTCGTCGCACCCGGCGACACCGGGACCCTGGTCCTGCGCTGGCGTGGCCGCTCGCTCACCCTCGAGGCGCTCGGCGACGGCCGCTACCTCGCCCCGGACCCCGACCTCGACCGGTATGCCCTCCGCTTCGAGCCCGACGAGGGCGGGCCGGCAGTCGTCTGGCATGGCCCGACCCGGTATGTCCGGGTCGGCACGACGGCGCCTCCCCTGCCCGCTCCGGGACCGGCTGTCGCCGCCGTCGCCGGCCACTACCGGTCGCACGACCCCTGGACGACGAACTTCCGCGTCTTCCTCCGCGGCGACGTCCCGTGGCTCGCCTTCCCGAGCGCACCGGACGGGTTCGAGGACGAGCAGCGACTCGTCCCCCGCGCGGATGGCTCGTTCGGGATCGGCGACGACCCGGGCAGTCCCGAGGACCTCCGCTTCGACGCGGTCCTCGACGGCCGCCCGCTGCGAGCCTGGCTGTCCGGCTTCCCGTACTACCGGGTCCGATGACGGATGGGACGGCGGCAGGACGGACCGCCGCCACCCGACCGCGTCTCGGTTCCGAGCCGGGCGATCGCCCGCACCGATCGGTCCGGGCGGTTACGGAACGGTCGCCCCGACGGACGTCCCGATACCGTCCAGCCCATCGCTGCGAGCGATCGAAGCGGGGGTTCGGGGGCGGTGACGACCCGGGGAGCGGGGCCGAACCGTCGAACCCTATCGGCCGGAGCGATGGCCGGTTGTCGGATCGGCCCGCGCGATGGCCGAGCCGGGACGGGCCGGCCGGGTCGTGGTCGCTCCACCACGGCCTGGCGGGTCACCGGAGTCAAGGCCCGGGTTCAGCGGGGAGGACGGCCGGTAGCGGTGGCCCTCGGCGGCGGCCGGCGGCGCGGGGCGGTACCCTCCGAAGGTGCGACCCGAGACGCCTCCGCGCGACCCACTCCCGGCCCACGACCAGCACGGCTTCCGCGGTCAGCTGGAGTGGGGGCAGGCCGGGGTCCGGCTCCTCGCCGGGCACGCCGACCTGGTCGTGGTCGTCGACGTCCTGTCGTTCTCGACCGCCGTCTCGGTCGCCGTGGAGCGCGGCGCCGCCGTCGTGCCGTACCGCTTCCGGGACGGCACCGCGATGGATCACGCCCGCTCGATCGGTGCCACCTTCGCCAGCCCGAACCGCGGAGCTCCGGGGCCCACCCTGTCGCCCGCGTCCCTGGCGGCGCTCGCGCCGGACGAGACGCTCCTCCTCCCCTCCCCGAACGGGGCGACCTGCTCCCTGCTCGCGGCCGAGGCCGGCGCGATGGTCGTCGCCGGCAGTCTCCGCGATGCGGGAGCGGTCGGACGCTTCGCCGCGAGCCGGGGGTGGACGACCGCGGTGATCGCCGCCGGCGAGACGTGGCCGGACGGCGGCCTGCGCCCGGCCGTCGAGGACTTCATCGGGGCGGGGGCCATCCTCGCCGCCTTCGAGCCGTCCGCACTCTCACCGGAGGCCCGGGCCGCCGTCGCAGCCTTCCGCGACGTCCGGGACGACCTCGCCGTGGCGATCGGGGCCTCGGCCTCGGGCCGGGAGCTCGTCGACGACGGCTTCGAGCGGGACCTGCCGATCGCCGCCGAGCTGGATGCGACCGATCTCGTGCCGGTCCTGGTCGACGGCGCGTTCCGATCCTGGACCCGATGATCCCTCCGCTCGACGACGCGACGATCGACGCCGTCGTCGACGCCGCCATCGAGCAGGGCCTGGCCGACCTCCCGGCGGCCTTCGCCGACCGCCTGGGCTCGGTCGCGATCGTGGTCGAGGACGAGCCCACGGCGGACCAGCTCGCCTCGACCCACGCCGCGGGGCTCTACGGGCTCTACCAGGGCGTGCCCCGGACCGCGTTCGCCGCAGACGGGATCGCCTACCCGAGCAAGATCACCCTCTTCCGGGGACCGCTCGTCCGGGCGAGCCGGGACCCGGCCGCCCTGCAGGCGGCGGTCATCGAGACGCTCCACCACGAGATCGCCCACCACTTCGGGATCTCGGACGCCCGGCTCGGCGAGCTGCGCCGCCATGGAGACCGCCCGAGCCGGTGACCGGATGCGCCGCGCGACGGCGCTCCCGACGCGTGACGGTGGACCCTTCGGCGACCTCGGCCGGGACCATCGGGCCACCCCGCTCGACCCGGTCCCGTGGGATACCTGTCATCTGACCACGCCTCATTCGAGGACGGCCTCTCCGTGCACGTCACCGCCGACCCCGTCGAAGGGGAACTCGCCGCCGGGCCCCGGTCGCTCCGGCTCGTCCGCCTGCGCCTCATGCTCGCGCTCGTGGCGATGGCGGTCATCCCGGTGGCCGTCGGCGCGCCCCTCGTGGCGACCGCCCTCGACGGGCAACGAACCGCCGAGCGCCTCCGGACCGAGCAGGCCGCGTCGGCGGTCGCGACGTCGCTCGACAGTGCCCTCGGCCGGCTCGGCGCCGACCTGGTCCGGGCGGGTGGCGCGGCGGCCCTGTCCCGGATGGCCGACGGCCACGACCGCGATCCGGCGGCGGCTCGGGCCGTCATCGTCGGCCTGTCGAAGAGCGCCGGTGTGCGGTGGGTCACGCTCCTGGACCTGCGCGGACGAGAGCTCCTTCGCGCGTCGTCGGGCAAGGCGGTCCGGACGGCCGCCACCACGATCGTCGACCCGCTGGTGGGTGCCGGGCTCGATGCCGAGGTCGGCGACGTCGCCTGGGGCGACACCGGGCCCGCCCCCGACGGCAGCACCGTCTTGGGCCTCGTCACGCCGGTCGCCGGTCTCTCCCGGGACGGGCCACCGAGCGGTCTGATCCGGGTCGAGCTGGACCTTGCCGACCTCGTGGCGGCCAGCGCGGACGGGATCGGCGGGCAGGGACAGTCGATCCTCACCAACGGTCGCGGCGTGACGCTGGCCAGCGCCGCCCTCGGAGCGGACCGGGCGCGCGACACGACGCCGGCGGAGTCGAACCGGGCGCTCGCGACGAACCAGACGGTCGCCGCGAGCGCGGCGGTGGGCTCCCGGCCGGGCTGGACGATCCGCTTCGTCGCGCCGTCACGCTTCGCCGCGACGCCCTATCCGTTGATCATCCTGCTCTCCATCTTCGTCGGCCTGCTGGCCGTCCTGATCGTGTGGATGGCCCGCCAGGTCCTCAGGCCGGCCGAGGAGCTCGAGGCGTCACGAGCCCGCCTCCACGACCTCTACGATCTGGCCCGGGTCGATTCGCTCCGTGACGCGCTGACGGGCCTCGGCAACCACCGCGCCTTCCAGGAGGAGTTCGACCGCCAGGTCGAGACCGCCCGGACGCGATCGACGACCCTCGGGCTCGTCCTCGTCGACCTGGACGACTTCAAGGCCGTCAACGACGCCGGTGGGCACGGCGCCGGCGATGCGGCCCTGGGCGCCTTCGGTCGGGTCGTCGCAGCCAACCTCCGCCCGGCAGACCGGGCCTTCCGGACCGGCGGCGACGAGTTCGCCCTGCTCCTGCCGGGTACCACCGCGGAGGGGGCCGACGCCGCCGCCCGGCGACTCCTCGCGGCGGCCACCGATCGCCGAGGCGGAGGCGGTCGACCCGATCCGATCCCCTTCTCGGCCGGGGTCTCTGCCTGCCCGGCCCTCGCGACCGACCGTCGCCAGCTCCTCGCCCAGGCCGACGCCGCGCTGGCCTGGGCGAAGCACCATGGACGCGCCGCGGTCGAGACCTTCGACCCCGCCCGCCATCACGAGGCGAACCCCGCGAGCGCGGTCTCCGAGCTCTCGAGCGCGATCCTGGACATCGTCGAGCGACGGCTCCTTCGCCCCGTCTACCAGCCGATCGTCGACCTCCGCTCCGGCCGCTTCGTCGGCTACGAAGGGCTCATCCGACCGCTGGCGGCGTCCGGGTTCACCGACCCGGGCGGGATGTTCGCCGCCGCCGAGACCGCCGGGCGGACGGTCGAGCTCGACGCGACCTGTCTCGAGGTCGTCACCGGCGGGGCTCGCGGGCTGGTCGCGGGGTCGGCCCTCGCCGTCAACCTCTCGGCCCGGACCCTCGAGTCCGAGTCGTTCAGCCTGACCCGGCTCGTCGACCTGGCCCGGTCGGCCGGTCTCGAACCTGCCAAGGTGATCCTGGAGCTCACCGAGCGCGAGGGCGTCGAGGAGATGGAGCGGCTCCGGCGGAACGTCGCCGCCTGCCGCGAGGTCGGCTTCCGGATCGCCGCGGACGACGTCGGGGCGGGCAACGCCGGGCTCCGACTGCTGAGCCAGATCCAGTTCGACATCGTCAAGATCGACCTGTCCCTGGTCCAGGGCGGGGCGATCCACGAGGGGTCGCTCTCGGTCATCGGCGCCCTCCAGGATCTCGCCCGACGCTGGGGCGCGACCGTCGTGGCCGAGGGGATCGAGACGCCCGAGCAGCTCAGGGTGGTCCGCGAGCTCGAGATCGCCGCGGGCCAGGGCTACCTTCTGGGACGCCCCGGCTCGGCCGAGGACCTGATCACCCTCCAGATGAACGCGGTGGACATCGACGGGCTGCTCGGCCACGAGGACTGGCTTCACCAGATGGTCCGCCGTGGCAGCGGGATGACCGTACCCGTTTCGATGCGCTGATCCGACCCGGGGACCACTCGGTCGGCCCGTTCACGGGTGGCAAGCAGAGCGCCGATGCACCGGACTATCCTTCAGCGCAGGAGTCCGAAGCGCCCTTGCCGAGCACGATGCGGCCCGACTAGGATGCGTCCGAGACGGAGTCACGCCTACCCGCCTAGCAGCGTCCCCGGACGGCCGTTGAACGCGGCCGAGCCGGCGGCAATCGCTCATCGAGGAGGAAGCATGCGCAACCGAGCCCTGTTCGTGAGTGCCCTGTTCGGGCTCTCCCTCGTGGTCTCCGCCTGTAGCGGAACCACTGCCGACACCAAGAAGGTCGGCCTCGTGACCGATGTCGGGACGCTCGAGGACAAGTCGTTCAACGAGGCCTCGTGGGTCGGGGCCCAGGCTGGGGCCAAGGCCATGGGCGGCAGTTCCAGCAACATCGTGACCAAGGCGCCGGCCGACTACGCCACGAACATCAAGACGTTCGTCGACCAGGGCTACGGCACGATCGTGACGGTCGGCTTCGCCATGGGTGACGCCACCGCAGCGGCGGCCAAGCAGTATCCCAACGTCAAGTTCGTCGGGGTCGACCAGGGCGTCTGCATCGACGAGACCGGCAAGAACGACCCGACGTTCGCCTGCAAGGGCGACCCGAAGACGCTCCTGCCGAACTATCAGGGCCTCGTCTTCAAGGAAGAGCAGGTCGGCTACCTCGCCGGCGTGCTCGCCGGTAGCGTCTCGAAGTCGGGCGTCATCGGCACCGTCGGTGGCATCAACACGATCCCGGCGGTCGTCCGCTACATCAACGGCTACCGCAACGGCGCCGCCTCGGTCGGGATCAAGCCCGAGAACGTAAAGGTCGCCTACGTCTCGACCGACATCACCAAGGCGTTCAACGATCCGGGTACCGGCAAGTCCATCGGCCAGCAGATGATCGGCCAGAAGGCCGACGTCATCTTCCAGGTCGCCGGGCTTTCCGGCGCCGGTGCGATCGAAGCGGCCTGCGCCGCGCCCGGGGTCATCGGCATCGGCGTCGACGTCGACCAGTCCAAGTCGCTCCCGCAGTCGGCCAAGTGCATCCTGACCAGCGCCGAGAAGAAGCTGGTCGACGCCGTCACGGCCGCGATCGGGAAGATCGCAGCCAAGACTGACGTCGGCGGCACGGCGGTGTGGGACGCCTCCACCACCCCGGTGGGCGTCGGCCTGTCCCCGTTCGGCAGCGACTACAAGGACCTCGTCACTCCCGAGATCCAGGCCAAGATCGACGCGGCCCTGGCCGGGATGAAGGACGGGACCGTGGATCCCTGCGCGCCGACCAAGTGCGACGACAAGTCGTAGCCTGACCGGCAACGTCACCGACCGAGAACGGGCCGGCATCGCGTCGGCCCGTTCTCGCTATCCGGCCTGAGGCATCGAGCGACCAGGTGGACACTGTGACCGAGGCCACCACCCCCGTGCTCACGATGCGCGGGATCACCAAGCGGTACCCGGGCGTCCTGGCCAACGACGCCATCGACCTCGACCTGCGCCCGGGCGAGATCCACGCACTCCTCGGCGAGAACGGGGCGGGCAAGTCCACCCTGATGAACATCCTCTACGGGCTCGCGGTGCCCGACGAGGGCTCGATCCTCATCGACGGCGAGCCGGTCGACATCCTGAGTCCGCACGACGCGATCGATCGCGGGATCAGCATGGTCCACCAGCACTTCATGCTCATCCCGGTCCTGTCCGTCGCCGACAACATCCTCCTCGGCGAGGAGACGATGGCCAACCCGATCTTCATCGACCGCAAGGAGGCCGACCGACGGATCGTGGCCCTGGGCAAGCAGTTCGGGTTCGAGATCGACCCAGAGGCGAAGATCGAGACCCTGTCGGTCGGCTGGCAGCAACGCGTGGAGATCCTCAAGGCCCTCTACCGCAAGGCGCGCATCCTCGTCCTGGATGAGCCGACCGCGGTCCTCACTCCCCAGGAGACCGAGGAGATCTTCGCCGTCCTGCGCCGGCTGGCCGCGGAGGGGCACGCGATCATCTTCATCAGCCACAAGCTCTACGAGGTCCTCGAGATCGCCGATCGGATCACCGTCATCCGGCGCGGCCGGGTCGTCGGTGAGCGGATCCCGAGCGAGACGAACGAGGAGGACCTTGCCGAGCTGATGGTCGGCCGGAACGTCCAGCTGACGGTCGACCGCGGGGAGTCCCACCCGGCCGATGTGGTGCTGGCCGTGAAGGGGCTCCGGGCGAAGGACGACCGTGGACGGGAGGTCGTCCGTGGGGTCGACCTCGAGGTCAGGGCCGGCGAGATCCTCGGCATCGCCGGCGTCGCAGGCAACGGGCAGGACGAGCTGGTCGAGTCGCTGACCGGACTGCGCAAGCCGAGCGACGGAAGCGTCACGATGAGCGGCAGCGACGTCACCGGCTGGAGCGCGCGACCGCTCTACGAGGCCGGCCTCGCCCACGTCCCGGGCGACCGACACCGCTGGGCCATGATCATGAGCTTCCCGCTCGAGGACAACCTCGTCCTGACCAGCTACTACCGGCCCCCATTCGCTCGCGGCCTCGTCCGCCAGGACGGAGCGATCGACGACTGGGCGAAGGAGCTCATCGAGCGGTTCGACATCCGGACCCCCTCTGCAACGGTCGCGGTCGAGACCCTGTCCGGCGGCAACCAGCAGAAGGCGGTGGTGGCGCGGGAGTTCAGCGCCCAGCCCACGATGCTGGTCCTGGACCAGCCGACCCGCGGCCTCGACGTGGGCAGCATCGAGTTCATCCACCACCGGGCGATCGAGATGCGCGACGCTGGGGTCGCCATCCTGCTCGTGTCGGCCGAGCTCGACGAGGTCATGGAGCTGTCAGACCGGATCGCCGTGATGTATCGAGGCGAGCTGGTGGCCACGCTCGACGGGCGCGGCGCCGTCAAGGAAGAGGTCGGCCTGTTGATGGCTACCGGGCGGCGCGAGCCCGAAGCCGGCAAGGCTGCATCGTGACGGCCGTCGACGAGCGCCCGGAGGAGCCAGTCTGGCGGCGTGGACGCCTGGGTCAGATCTTCGCCGTGGCCGCCGTGCCCGTGGCGTCCGTCTTCCTCGCCCTCGCCGTCGCGGCCCTGATCATCCTGCTCTCGAGCGTCATCACCACCGGATCGATCGACTGGACGCTGCCGTTCGTCGCCTACGGGGCACTGCTCCAGGGCTCGATCGGCTCCGAGTCGGCCATCCTCAACACGATCCTCCAGGCCACCCCGCTGGTCCTCGGTGGGCTCGCCGTCGGGATCGGCTTCAAGGCAGGGCTCTTCAACATCGGCGGGCAGGGCCAGTTCCTCCTCGCGGCCACCGCGGCTGCCGGGGTCGGAGCCGCCCTCGCGTCCGCCCCGGCGCCGATCGCGATCATCGCCGCCCTTCTGGCAGGGATGGCCGCCGGGGCCTTCTGGGGCTGGATCCCGGGTGCGTTGAAGGCCCTGTCCGGCGCCCACGAGGTCGTCGTCACGATCATGCTCAACTCGATCGCCGCCGCGCTGATCGGATGGATCATCCTTGGGCCGCTGCTGGCGCCGGGATACTCCTTTGGCCGGACCGGCGACCTCGGAAACAGCGTCCTGCCGATCGTCCTCGGCACGAACGTCCACCTTGGCGTCATCCTCGCGGTCGTCGCCGTGCCCGTGGTCTGGTGGCTGCTCTACCGGAGCACGCTCGGGTTCGAGATCCGGAGTGTCGGAGCGAACCCGAGTGCGGCTCGTTACGCCGGCATGCGGCCGAAGTTCCTGACCATGCTCACGATGAGCCTCTCCGGCCTCCTCTTCGGGATCGCCGGGTCGATCGAGATCCTGGGCGTGAGCCACTTCATGATCCCCTCCTACGGCACGGCCATCGGGTTCGACGCGATCGCCGTCGCCCTCCTGGGTCGGTCGCATCCGTTCGGGATCGCCGCAGCCGCGCTCCTCTTCGGGGCGTTGCGAGCCGGAGCCGGGTTGATGCAGGTCATCGCCGGCATCCCGGCCGAGATCATCGACGTCATCCAGGCGATCATCCTGCTGTTCCTGGCCGCCGACATCGTCGTCCGGCACCTGTTCCGCATCCGGGCGGCCGGCGGGATCGCCGATCTCAAGACGGTCACCAGCTCATACGCCGGTCGGCCCAGCTGATGGACCAGCTCGCGACGTTCCTCGACTCGCTCCCGGTGATCGGCGTCCTCTTCCAGTTGATCGGCTACCTCGTCACGACCGTGCCGGTCATCGCCCCGATCTTCGTCGCACTGGCCGCCCCGATCGCGCTCGGCGCGCTGTGCGGGATCATGAACGAGCGATCCGGCGTGGTGAACATCGGCATCGAGGGGATGATGCTGAGCTCCGCGTTCACCGCCTTCCTGGTGGCCGCCCTCGTGGCGCAGGCGATGGGACCGATGGGACCGTCGCCGGTGTTCGGTGCGACGATCCCGATCCTGGCCGGGGTGGTCGCGGCGGTCGCGATGGGGATGCTCGTATCGGCCCTCCACGCCTGGCTGTCGATCTCGATCCGGGCGGACCAGATCATCAGCGGGACGATCATCAACATCCTCGCCTTCGGCCTGACCGGCTACCTCAACCGGCTGCTCATCTCGCCGAACCCGCGGCTCGGGGCCGGCATCTTCCAGCCGATCGCCCTGCCCGGCTTCCTGGTGGACCTGCCGTTCATCGGCTGGATCCTCAAGGGTTTCTTCGCCCACGGCCCGATCACGATCTCGGTCCTGTTCCTCGTCGTCTTCCTCCAGATCTGGCTGTTTCGGACACGCTGGGGCCTGCGGACGCGGGCCGTGGGCGAGCACCCCAAGGCCGCCGAGACGCTCGGGATCGACGTCATCAAGCTGCGCTACCGGAACGTCATCCTGGGTGGCATCTTTGCCGGCCTCGCGGGAGCCTACTTGACCCTGGAGCAGAGCGGCTCCTTCCAGAACGGGATGACCAGCGGACGCGGGTTCATCGCCCTGGCGGCGGTCATCTTCGGACGGTGGACGCCCATCGGGGCGTTCGGCGCGGCTCTCCTCTTCACCGCCTCGGAGGCGCTCCGGGTGGCGATCAGCCTGACCCCGCCGACCGGCCAGCTGGGCGACGTCCTGCGGGCCATCCCGCCCGAGTTCTACGGGGCGCTGCCGTACGTCGTCACCATCGTGGTCCTGGTCGCGGCGGGCGGCCGGAGCATCGCGCCGGCGGCCGACGGCAAACCGTACGTGCGCGAAGCCCGAACCTGATCCGACGGGACGGGGATCACGGTGACGCGGGACACGAACAGCAGGGCGCCGGCGCGGTGAGCGCCGACGACCGCCGCCGGGCCGCCGACATCATCGACGTCCAGGAAGGTCGAGGGCCGGTCCCCGTCCTCGACGACGATGCCGCCCGGGAGCTCCTTCGGGCCGCCCACCGAATCGCCATCGTCGGCGCCTCGCCGGACCCCGGCCGGCCGTCGCACGGGGTGATGCGCTACCTCCTCGACCACGGCTACGCGTGCGTCCCGATCAACCCGAACGCACGGGAGATCCTGGGGATCCCAGCCTTCCCCTCGGTCATCGAGGCGGTCGCGGCCGGCGGGCCTGTCGACATCGTCGACGTCTTCCGGCGCTCCGAGCTGTGCGTGCCCCACGCGCGGGAGGCCGTCGCCGTCGGGGCCGGCTGCCTCTGGCTCCAGCTCGGGGTGGTGAGCTGGGAGGCAGCCCGGATCGCGGCCGCGGGGGGCCTGGGCGTCGTGATGGACCGCTGCACCGAGATCGAGCACCGAAGCATCCGGGCCGGCTGATCAGCGGACGAGGAAGCCCGCCACGACGAGGATGAACCCGAGGATCCCGATGAGCAGCCCCACCCGGGCCTGCCCCCGGAGGATCTCCATGGCGACCGAGGCGCCGGTCTTCGAGTCGTCGCGCAGGCCGCCCCGCCAGGCCTCGTACCGCGCGATGTTCTCGTCCTGGGCCTTGAGCGCCCGGTAGCGGGCCCACGGTCCCCGGGCCCGGGTCCAGCCGACGGCGATGAGGATGATGCCACCGGCGATGAGGACGAGACCGATGACGCTCACCCGCCGGGCTCCGCCGGGCCGCGCTCGAGACGCTCCCGGACGGCTTCCTGGACGAGACCGGCGTTCGCCTGGCCCCGGGTCGCCTTCATGACCTGGCCGACGAGGAAGCCGATCGTGGGCTTGCCGGCCCGGTAGTCCGCCACCGCCTTCGGGTTCGCGGCGATGACCTCGTCGACGATGGCCCCGAGGGCATCGGTGTCGTGGATCTGGCGGAGGCCGCGGGTCTGGACGATCGCGCCGACCGAGGCGCCGGTCGCCACGAGCTCCACGAGCACCTCCCGGGCATTCGTCCGGGAGATCTCGCCGGCGACGGTCCGCCGGACGAGGTCGGCGAGCTCCGGGCCGGTGGCGGCGCCGGCCAGCCCGTCCGCGGTCCGTCCCGGGGCCTCCTTGGCGACCCGGGCGTAATCGCCGGTGACGAGATTGGCGACCTCCTTCGCCGGGAGGTCCTGCCCGGCGGCGCGGATCGCCTCGAAGGCGGCGGACATCGCGGGGTCGGCGACGATGACCGCGGCGTCGTAGGCCGACAGGCCCAGGGTATCGACATAGCGCGCCCGCCGGGCGGCGGGCAGCTCCGGCAGGGCCGCCCGGATCCCGGCGAGCCAGGCCGCATCGACCCGCAGCGGCGGCAGGTCCGGCTCCGGGAAGTAGCGATAGTCGTGGGAGTCCTCCTTCGACCGCATGACGTAGGTGACGCCGCGCACGTCATCCCAGCCGCGGGTGTCCTGGGTCAGCGTCTCGCCCGCGTCGAGGGCGACGGCCTGGCGCTCGATCTCGAAGGCGATCGCCCGCTCCACCGAGCGGAACGAGTTCATGTTCTTGACCTCGACCCGGGTACCGAACGCGGTCGCGCCCCGCGGCCGGATCGAGACGTTCGCCTCCACCCGCATCTGGCCGCGCTCCATGTCGGCGTCCGACACGCCGATCGTCCGGAGGAGGAGCTGGAGCTCCTCGGCGTAGCGCCGGGCCTGCTCGCCGGTCCGGATGTCCGGGTCGGTGACGATCTCCATGAGCGGCGCGCCGGAGCGGTTGAAGTCGACGAGGCTCACCTTCCGACCGGTCGCATCCGTCGCATGGATGAGCTTGGCGGTGTCCTCCTCGAGGTGAGCCCGGGTGATCCCCACGGTGAACGGGCCATCGGAGGTGTCGAAGGTGAGCGTCCCGTGGGCCGCCAGGGGCAGGTCGTACTGGCTGATCTGGTAGCCCTTCGGGAGGTCCGGGTAGAAGTAGTTCTTGCGATCCCAGCGGGTCGCCGCCGGGGTCGTCGCGCCGATCGCCGCACCGGTCGCGAGGACGCCCTCGACGGCCGCCCGGTTGATCGTGGGCAGGGCGCCGGGCAACCCCAGGCACACCGGGCAGGTGTGGCTGTTCGGTGGGGCGCCGTCGTAGTCGGTAGAGCAGCCGCAGAACATCTTCGAGGCGGTGCGCAGCTGGCAATGGACCTCGATCCCGATGACCGCCTCGTATCGCTCGGCGACCGTCTGGGTCGCCGCGGCGCTGCCGGTCATCCGATCACCGCCTGCCCATGGACGACGAGGTACAGCCCGTAGAACGCCACGGCGAGCCAGCCGAGCGAGACCGCGACCCGCCGGGCGAAGAGCCGGACCCGCGGCCGCATCGGGAACGGGCGGGCAGCCTCGATCTCGGTCCGGGTGGGGTCGCCGTCGTGGGCGAGGGGCGCCAGCGCCTCCCGGGCGACGACGTAGCTCCGCCATCCGCCGATCACGAGCGCCATCCCGCCGCAGACCTCCAGCACGAAACCGACCGTCCCGACCATACCCAAGTTTCGCACACGGTCGGGCGTCGATGGTCGTCCGGTGCGGCCCCCGTGCCCTGCGAGCGCGGGCTCTGGTTCCAGGTCCCGGAGGTCGACGACCGGGTCGGCGACGTCCGGGCGAGCCTCTGCCTCAGACCGCCGGCGATCCGGGCGACCGAGCGGGCCGGTCGGCGCCGGGCTGCAGCTCCCGGTCCAGCCGGAACGCCTCGTCCGCCCAGGCCCCGAGATGTCGGATGACGGCCGCTCGAGCCGCTTAGTACCGACCCGGATCGTCGAGCGGCTGCCCGCCATAGCCGGTCTGGATCGCGTCGCGGACCCGGCGCAGGGTGGCCGGCCCGACCCACGCGTACTTCACCCCGGCCGCGCACATCGTCCGCCGGACCAGCCGAGGGTCGCCGTCCCAACCGGTGTCGCGCAGCCCCCCGAGGTATCCTTCGAAGACCGTCCGATCGAGCTCGGCGAGCACGGCCGGAGGCTGCAGCTCATCGAAGACGGCGTCCGGGACGAGGTTGCCCGGATCCTCGCCGAGCCCGCCGACGCCGGCGAACGCCCAGTCGATCATGGCCGTCCCGTCCGGCATCGCGAACAGGTTGTTCGGCCAGACGTCGAGGTGGCAGATGGTCCGCGGCCCAGCCTCGACCAGGTCGAGGAGCGCGCCCCGGCGATCGCGCAGGTGGAGGGCGGCCTCGCGCAACCCCGGCGCCGCGAAACCGGCCGACTCGGCCGCCGCCCACGCGTCGGCGTCGTCCAGGAGGGCCCAGTCGACGCGTCCCTCGACGGCCTCGAGGTAGCGCCGGAAGAACCCCCGGGATGCCCAGACCGGCGGCCGGCGGGCGGCGTCCTCGAGCGCAAGCGCCCCCTGGGCCCGACCGAGTCGGCGGGTCGCGACGGCGAACTCGACCGGTGACCAGTCACCGCCCGGTCGACCGGCCAGATCCTCGAGCCAGACCGAGATCTCGCCCCCGGGTCCGTCCAGCCGGCGAACGAGGTCGGGTCCGCGGAGGCCGGCCGACTGGTAGGCGTCCGGCAGTCCGCCGCCGAGGATCTCGGCCTCACGCCGCCAGTCGTGGATGGCCGTCCGGTCGTGGGACCGGGCCTCCCCGTCGGATGGAGGCCCGACGACCTTGAGGATGATCGAGCGGTCGCCGGATCGGAGCCGCCAGACACCGCGGGTGACGTTGTGGAGACTGTGGACCAGCCGTTCGGGGACCTCGACGGGCCCGCCGAGGAGCTCCTCCGCGATCGCCAGGCGGGCGCGGCCGGGGTCGTCCGTCGGGGCGCTCAGGCAGGCGCCCGGTGGCGGTCGACGAAGCGACCGATCCGGCCGAGGGCGTCCTGGAGCTGCTCGTAGCTCGTCGCGTAGCAGGCCCGGACGTGGCCCTCGCCGGACGGCCCGAAGGCGCCACCAGGCACGACCGCCACGCGCTCCTCCTCGAGCAGTCGCTGGGCGAAGGTCTCCGAATCGAGACCGGTCGCGGCCGTGACCTGGGGGAAGGCGTAGAAGGCGCCGCGCGGCTCGAACGTCCGGAGACCGATCGCGTTGAAGCCGTCGACGACGAGCCGGCGACGGCGGTCGTACTCGGCCAGCATCCGGAGGACGTCCGGCTCACCGTGGAGGATCGCCTCGAGGCCGGCGTCCTGGGCGATCGTCGGGGCCGACATGATCCCGTACTGGTGGACCTTGACGATCCCCTCGAGGATCCGGGCCGGGGCGCACATCCAGCCCACCCGCCAGCCGGTCATCGCGTAGGCCTTGCTGAAGCCGCCCATGAGGATCGTCCGGTCGCGCATCCCGGGCAGCGCCGAGAACGCGCGGTGACGGTAGTCGCCGTAGGCGAGCCGGTCGTAGATCTCGTCGCTGTAGACGAGGAGGTCGTGGCGCTCGGCGATCGCGGCCAGCTCGTCCTGGACCGCATCCGGGAGGACCGCCCCGGTCGGGTTGCACGGATAGCCCAGGAAGAGCGCCTTCGTCCGCGGGGTGATCGCCGCCTCGACGGCCGCCGGATCGAGCGCGAAGTCGTCCTCGAGGCGGGTCGCGACCGAGCGGACGACGCCGCCGGCGAAGGTGATGGCCGGGACATACGCGACGTACGACGGCTCGTGGAGGACGACCTCGTCGCCCGGGTCGCAGGTGGCCCGCAGGGCGAGGTCCACGGCCTCCGAGGCCCCCACGGTCACGAGGATCTCGGTCCGCGGGTCATAGCGCACGCCGTAGCGATCCTCGAGGTGTTTCGCCAGCGCCTCGCGCAGCTCGATCGTCCCGTAGTTGCTGGTGTAGTGGGTCCGGCCGCGCATGAGGCTGGCGACGCCGGCCTCGACGATGTCCGCCGGCGTGTCGAAGTCGGGCTCGCCGACGCCCAGGCTGATGACGTCGTCCATCGTGGCCAGGATGTCGAAGAACTTCCGGATCCCGGACGGCGGGACCTCGATGACCCGCCGGCTCAGGGCCCGCTCCACGAGCGGGGGGCGGGCGGCGGAGGGCGGTGATCCGACGGCCGCGGACGACGGGCGCGGGAGGGACGTGGTCATTGCCCGAGTATATGGGACGTTCCCCTGCCGATCGGATCCGGTCCGAGGGCCACGGACGTAGCATCGGACGAGAGAGCGTGTCCCCCGTTCCTGCCCGAGGTGCCCGATGATCGCCCGAGCCCTGACCCGCCTCATCGATGCCCAGGACCGCTGGGCCCGTCCGTTCGGCGACCGCGTCCACGCGGTGCTCGCCGCGATCTTCGGCCGGATGACCCCCGTCCGCGACCTGCTCAGCGGTCGCTGGCTGGGCCATCCGCTTCACGCCCTCCTCACCGACCTGCCGATCGGCGCCCTCACCCTGGTCATCGTCCTCGACATCATCGGCCTGGCCGGCCGCTCGTCGACGGCGGTCGCATTCGACACGTCCGGGGGCACGGACCTCGCCGGGGCGGCCGACATCGCCCTCGCCCTGGGGATCCTGACGATGGTTTCGGCGGCCCTCGCCGGGCTGGCGGACTACTCGACGACCGACGGGCGGGCCCGGGTCCGGGCGACCGTCCACGGCACGCTCATGGTCGTGTCGCTGGCCCTCTACCTCGTCTCGCTCGGCATCCGAGCCACGGCGCCGATCGACCGGACGCTCCCGGTGGCCGTCTCGATCCTGGCCTATCTCGTCCTGGCCGCGGGCGCCTTCGTCGGCGGCGACGTGGTGTACGCCCTCGGCAACATGGTCGATCGCCACGCCTGGCGACCGGCCGGCGCGAAGTGGCAGCCGCTGGAGGTCGGCGAGCTGCCCGAGGGCACGCCGGTCAAGGCCAAGCTCGGGGTCCAGGCCGTCGTCCTCGTCCGGCAGGGCGAGACCATCCTCGCCCTGCACGACCAGTGCGCCCATGCCGGTGGTCCGCTGAGCGGCGGGCGGCTGGTCGACGGCTGCCTCGAATGCCCCTGGCACGGTTCGCGGTTCGAGCTGGGTACCGGCCGGCGACGACGTGGTCCGACCGTCTACGACCAGCCGGTCTACGAGGTCCGCGTCGCCGATGGCGGCGGCTACGAGGCACGCCGCGCCTCGTGATCAGGCGAGGGCGGCGGCGCGTTCGGCGGGGGTCGCCGCGGCGGGATCGTTCGAGGCCGCCAGGTCGGTCGGCTCGACCGCGCGCCAGGCATCGCCGGCGGTGATCCCCTCATAGCCCCGGGCGAGACCGAGCAGGGACGCCTCGGTCCATGGGGCGCCGATGAACTGGAGTCCGACCGGCAAGCCCTCGGACAGCCCGCACGGGATCGACACGCCGGGCAGGCCGGCCATGTTCACCGGCAGGGTGCAGGCGTCGTTGAGGTACATCGAAACCGGGTCGGCCATCTTCGCCCCGAAGCGGAAGGCGACCCCGGGGCTGGTCGGGGCCACGATCGCGTCGTACCCGGCTGACCAGACCGCGTCGAAATCCGCCTTGATGAGTGTCCGGACCTTCTGCGCCTTCAGGTAGAACGCGTCGTAGTAGCCCGCCGAGAGGGCGTACGTCCCGAGCATGATCCGGCGCTTCACCTCGGCGCCGAACCCTCGGCCGCGAGTGGCCAGGTAGTTGCCGAGCACGTCGGCGTCGGTCGACGAGCTGCCGTAGCGGATCCCGTCGTAGCGAGCCAGGTTCGCCGACGCCTCGGCCGGGCCGACGATGTAGTACGTCGCCAGGCCGTAGTCGGTGTGGGGCAGGCTCACCTCCTCGACGATCGCCCCGGCCGCCTCGAGGGCGGCGACCGCCTCGCGGACCCGGGCCTCGACGCCGGGCTCCATCCCGGCCACGAAGTACTCGCGGGGCAGGCCCAGCCGCTTGCCCCGAAGGACACCGGCCGCCTCGTCGTCCGAGGCGCGCAGGTGGAGCAGCTCATCCGGGACCGGGACCGGCGCCGACGTGGAGTCCCGCTCGTCGCGACCGGCGACCGCGTGGAGGAGCGCGGCGGCGTCGCGGGCGTCGCGGGCGAACGGGCCGATCTGGTCGAGCGAGCTGGCGAAGGCGACGATCCCGAAGCGACTCACGCGGCCGTACGTGGGCTTCATCCCGACGATCCCGGTGAGCGCGGCGGGCTGGCGGATCGAGCCGCCGGTGTCCGTCCCGATGCCCAGCGGGACGTGGTAGGCCGCGACCGCGGCGGCCGAGCCGCCGCTGCTCCCACCCGGGACGCGGTCGAGGGCCCACGGGTTGGCGGTCGGGCCGTAGGCCGAGTGCTCGGTCGACGAGCCCATCGCGAACTCATCCATGTTCGTCTTGCCGAGGATGACCGCGCCGACCTCGCGGAGGCGCTCGGTGATGTGGGCGTCGTACGGCGCCTGATAGCCCTCGAGGATCCGCGAGCCGGCCGTGCACTGGCCGCCCTTGACACTGACCAGATCCTTGAGCCCGACCGGGACCCCGGTCAGCGGGTGGAGACGGGCCAGGGCCGCGGGACCGTCCTGCCGCGCCGCCGCGAGGCGCCCGTCGGCCGCGTCCGCTTCTGCGAGGGCCCGGTCGCGGTCGATCGTCAGCCACGCGTTGAGGGCCCGGTTCCCTCGCTCGGCGGCATCGAGCGCGGCCGTCGTCGCCTCGCGCGAGCTCACCTCGCCGGCACGCAGGCGGGCTGCCAGCTCGTGGGCCAGGAGCCGGGTGAGGTCGGCCATCGGGGTCAGTCGCCGCCGATGATCGCCGGGACGACGATGAAGTCGTCCTGCCGGTTCGGAGCGTTCCGGAGAGCCTCCTCGACCGCGAACGAGGGTCGGACGACGTCGTCGCGCAGGATGTTCTCGAGCTCGATCGTCTGGGCGGTCGGAGGGATGGCCTCGGTGTCCAGCTCGGCCAGCTTCGCGTACTGCTCGAGGATGTGGTTGAGCTGGCCCTCGAGGCGGGTCAGCTCGTCGTCGGTCAGCCCGAGGCGAGCGAGGTGGGCGACATGGGCGACATCATCGCGGGACAGGGTGACCATGCCCGGATGATACCGGGCACCGGCGGCCCGGGTCCGATCGGCGCCCGGACGGGCGGTGCAGAGTCAGAGCCGGAGCGCGTCTCCGCCGTCGCGGCCGCCATGATCCGGGGTGATCGACACCAGGACCGGGCACTCGGCCAGGTGCGGGGCTGCGGCGCCCGGCGTGCAGGCGTCGCAGCCGAGGTCGGTCAGCCCGCCCTCGTCGGGTCGGAACTCGATCGAGCAGACGGCCTCGCCCGGATCGCACAGGTGATCGTGGCACTCGTGGCGACAGTCGGGTGGGTGGCTGCAGGTGCAGATGCCGAACGGGATCGCCGGCTCCAGGACGCTCACGGCTCGCCTCGTACTGCGGTCTTCCCGCCCCGCCTCGGTGGGGCCATTGTGCGCCCGGCCGGCAAGGGGGCCCGATCGTTCGCTACGATCGGGCCGTGACCGACGAGATCTCGATCCGACCGATGACCCTCGAGGACGTCGACCCGGCGGCCGACGTCCTCGTCGGTGGTGGCTGGGGCGACCGGCGGGCATTCTTCCGCTTCGCGGTAGGCCACGACCGCTGCTGGCCGTTCGTCGCGGAGGTGGACGGGCGACTGTCCGGGACCGGGGTCGCGACCGCCAACGGAACGGTCGGCTGGGTGGGGATGATCTTCGTCGACGAGGGGCTGCGGGGACGCGGCCTCGGGACGATGCTCACCGCCGCGGTGATCGATCGCCTGGCGGCCGAGGGTTGCGTCACCCTGGCCCTGCTCGCCTCGCCGCTCGGGCGCCCGATCTACGAACGGCTCGGGTTCACCGCAGAGATGGACTACCGGCTCCTCGCGGCGAGCGGTGGGTCGATCGATCGGGACGAGGGCGGCTCGGTCCTCCGCGCCTACGCACCCACTGACCTGGCCGCGATCGAGGCCCTCGACGGGGCGGCGACCGGCGAGGACCGGCGTCACCTCCTGCGCGTCGTCCTCGATCCCGACTCGACGGTCGTGGCGGCTCGCCCGGACGGCCGGGTCGTCGGCTTCGACATCCGGGTCCCGTGGGGCACCCACCCGATGGTCGCCCCCGAGCTCCCCGACGGTGTGCGACTCCTCCAGGCCCGCCGGGTGAACGCCGCGGCCGGGTCCGAGGTCCGGACGGCCATCCCCGACGTGAACCGGATCGGGCTCACCACCCTCGAGAACCTCGGCTGGCGGGACGAGCGCGGGCTCACCCGGATGGTCCGAGGCGCGCCGATCGCATGGCTCCCCGAGGCGATCTGGGGTCAGTTCAACTATGCGATCGGATGACCCGCGGGTCCGCGCGTCGTCGGCCGCGACCGATCAGGGATGCTCGACGACCTCCGACCAGGCGGCGGTGAGCCGGAGCTCGGCGGCGGACGTGACGGTCCGCCGGTAGGCCTCGAGCAGGTCGTCCGCCTCGACCTCGATCGTGCGGTCCCGTCCGTCCACGACGCACGCCACGACGACCGCGACCGGTCCGTCGCCATGGATCTCGACCCGGCCGATGGCGATCGCGGCGCCGAGGATGGGCTCCAGGTCGACGGCGAGCCGCTCGGCGAAGCGCTCCTCCGCTTCGGTCATCGGAGCGGGCTCCATGGCTCCGCCCCGCGAGGTGTCGATGGTCGAGCCGTCGGCACTCATGGCTCGGTGTGCTCCTCTCCGGCGAGCAGACGACGGAACCCGGCCTCGTCGAGGACCGGGACGCCGAGCTCCTGGGCCTTCGCCAGCTTCGAGCCGGCGCTCTCGCCGGCGACGACATAGTCGGTCTTCTTCGAGACCGATCCGGCCGGCTTCCCGCCGGCCGCGCGGATCGCCTCCTCCGCACCCGGTCGGTCGAACCCCTCGAGCGAGCCGGTCACGACGATCGTCTTCCCGGCCAGCGGGCCGGTCGGCGCCGCCGACCCGGCGGCCGCGGCCAGGGCCGCGGCGATCTGGCGCTCATCGGGTCGCTCGGCCTCGACGCCGGCCTCGACGAGCTCGAGGAGGATCCCCGCGGTCGCCGGCTCCCCGAAGTAGCGGACGAGACTGGCCCCCACCGTCGGCCCGATCCCGGGGACCTCGGCGAACGCCTCGGGTGCCTCGGTCGCGATCCGGCCGAGCTCGGTGGCCACCCGCCATGTCCAGCCGTGGCGGACGATCGTCCCGTCCGAATCGCGCTCCTCGGTGCGCTCCTCGCCCATCGGCTCGTCCCCGCCCGGTGGGAGCCGTCCCAGGAGCCACCCGGCGAGATCGATCGCCGTCTGCTCACCGACCTGGGGGATCCCCAGCGCGTTGAGGATCCTGGCGAGCGGACGACGCCGGCCGCGCTGGATCGCCCGGTAGAGGTTCTCCGCGCTCTTGCGGGCGAACCGGTCGAGCGATTCGAGCTGGTCGACCGTGAGCCGGTAGATGTCGCCCCGGGACCGGATGAGCCCGCGCTGGAGGAGCTGCTCGAGGACCGCCCAGCCGGCGCCCTCGATGTCCATCCCACCGCGGCCGAGGAAGTGGCCGTACTCCTGGGCGACCCGGGCCGGGCAGGCCAGGTTCGGGCAGTAGTGGCGGACGGCCCCGTCGTCCCGGACGACGGCCGTGCCGCAGACCGGGCAGGTGGCGGGCATCTCGAACTCGCGCTCGGCCCCGGTCCGACGCTCGGGGAGCGACCGGACGACCTCCGGGATGACGTCCCCGGCCTTCTGGAGGATGACCGTGTCGCCGATCCGGAGGTCCTTGCGCCGGACCTCGTCGAGGTTGTGGAGAGTCGCCCGGCTCACGGTCGAACCGGCGACCTTCGCCGGACGGAGGTGGGCGACCGGGGTCAGCGTCCCCGTCCGCCCGACGTACGGCACGATGTCCTCGAGGACCGTCTCGACCTGTTCCGGCGGGAACTTGTAGGCGATCGCCCAGCGTGGGGCCCGGGCGACCATCCCGAGGCGCTCCTGCTGGTCGAACCGATCGACCTTCACCACGACGCCGTCGGTCTCGTAGGGCAGCTCGTGACGAGCCTCGCGCCAGCGTTCGGCGAACGCGATGACGGCCTCGATGTCGAGGTCCGCCTCGCGGTCCGGGTTGACCGGGAAGCCGAGCGCGGCGAGTCGGTCGAGGGCCGCCGACTGGCTCGTCGCGGGCGAGCCGTCCTCGAGCAGCTGGTAGAGCCAGGACGACAGCCTGCGGCTCGCCGTGACCGACGGGTCCTGCTGACGGAGCGAGCCCGCCCCGCTGTTCCGGGGGTTCGCGTAGAGCGGCAGTCCCGCCTCCTCGCGCTCGGCGTTGATCCGGGCGAACTCGGCCTTCGGCATGAAGACCTCGCCGCGGGCCTCGAGATCGACGGGCTCCGTGAGCCGGGCCGGCAGGGCGCCGATCGTCCGGAGGTTCGCCGTCACGTCCTCACCGGTCGTTCCGTCGCCCCGGGTCGCGCCCTGGACGAACCGGCCGCGGTCGTAGCGGAGCGAGACGGCGAGGCCGTCGATCTTCAGCTCGGCGACGTAACGGAGGTCCTCCGCGTCCTCCGGCGCAGCCGGCAGACCGAGACCCTTCCGGACCCTGGCATCGAACGCGCGGAGCTCGTCGTGGCCGAAGGCGTTCGCGAGCGAGAGCATCGGTCGGCGGTGACGGACCTCGTCGAACGTCGACGCGACCGGTCCGGCGCCCACCCGCTGGGTGGGCGAGTCCGGCGTCACGAGAGCCGGGTGGGCCGCCTCGAGCGCGACGAGCTCGCGCATCAGCGCGTCGTACTCGGCGTCGGTCAGCTCCGGAGCGTCCTCCTGGTAGTAGAGCCGGTTCGCCTCGGCGATCGTGGCGGCGAGCTCCGCGTGACGGGCCGCCGCGACGTCCGGCGCGAGCGTGGACGCCGCCTCGACGAGGCGCGGGTCGACGGGCAGTCGATCGGTCGGGTCGGTCATCGGATCAAGGATACGGACCGGACGGCGAACCGGTCGGGACTCCGCCCCCGATCCCTGGAACCTGCTCGTCCGATCGGGGTCACCGGGATCAACCGTCCATCGCCACCGGCGATCGATTCGGGCGGTTCGGCCGTCGCGTCCGCCCCTCCGTGCCCGGGAGTCGCCGAGAGCTTCGCCGACGGCGATGGTCCCTTCGGGGATCAGAGGTCCGGAGACTCGCGGCTCGGGAACCCCGAGGCGGAGACCCCTCGATCCATCGCTCGGGGCGATAGGACCTCGACACGCGTCGCTACCCGAGGAGCTCGAGGTTGGCCAGGCTGGCGAGCATCGTCTTCCGCCCGGCGCCCGGGTCGCGGAACGCCACGGTGACCTCCTCGTCGTCGCGGGTCAGCCGGGCGCTGACGACGATCCCATCACCGAACCGGGCGTGCCGGACCCGGTCGCCGTCGCGGTAGCGGCGCTCGCCCGGCACGATGGGTCGCGGCGGGACCACGCCGCGGGGCGTTGCCGACGGGCCTGCGGCGAACCCGCCCGTCGGACCCGGCCGCTCCTCGACGCGGCGGACCGGCACGTCCTCGGGCGGCTCGCCGTCCCCGACCTCGGCATCGTCCCAGGCCGGGATCCGGTCGGCCCTCCCGAGCGACCCGGAGCGGGCCCCGCCGGCGTACGCGTCGCGCTTCGAGGCGAGGTCCCGGGTCGGCCGGAAGCCCGTCCCGGATCCGTCGGCGGCGGGCACGGGCGCGCCTGGTCGGCCGCTGCCCTGCCGGTACGCCCCGCCACCGGCCCGGATCGGCGCGCCGAAGCGGCTGGCCTTCCGGGCTCCGAAGACGAGGTCGAGGTCGAGCGGGCCGTCGGCGTGCTCGCCGTCGTCGACGGCCAGCGCCGGACCGACCATGAGCTCCTGGGGGATCTCGAGCAGGAAGCGCGACGGGACCGACGCGCCGCCCATCCCCCAGGTCGCCCGACGCCAGGCGTGGGACAGGAAGAGCCGGCGCTTCGCCCGGGTGATCCCGACGTAGGCCAGCCGACGCTCCTCTTCGAGCTCGCGCTCGTCGTCGAGGGCCCGGCTGTGGGGGAAGACACCCTCCTCCAGCCCCGCGATGAAGACGACCGGGAACTCGAGGCCCTTGGCCGCGTGGAGGGTGATGAGGGTGACCGCGTCCGCCTCGCCCTCGTACGAATCCTGGTCGGCGACGAGGGCGGTCTCCTCGAGCAGACGGTCCAGGGCGTCCTCCGGCGCGAGGTCGTCGTAGCGGGTCGTCACCGAACGCAGCTCGAGGAGGTTGTTCCAGCGGTCCTCGCCGTCCTCCGAGCCGTCGGCGAGCATCGCCCGGTAGCCGGACCGCTCGAGGATCGCATCGAGCAGCTCGGGCAGCGGCAGGACGCCGATCCGCTCCCGCATCGACCGGACGAAGGCGGCGAAGTCGGCGATGGCGCCCCGGGTCCGGGCTGCGATGCCGACGACGCGACCCTCAGCGGCGGCCTCGATCGCGGCCCAGTAGGTGCCCCGTTCGGCCAGCGGTTCGGCGGCGGCCGTGACGGCCCCGGCTGTCGGGGAGATTCCGTCGGCCTCGCGATCCCTGCTGACGCCCGCCGCTTCGTCGAGCCCGACGCCTGCCGCCACCGCACCCCTCAGCGCCTCGAGGGTCTTCTCGCCGATCCCCCGGGCCGGCACGTTGAGGATCCGCTCGAACGCCACCGAGTCCGTGTCGCTCCGGAGGATCCGCAGGTAGGCCAGGGCGTCCTTGACCTCGCGCCGCTGGTAGAAGCGGGTCCCGCCGATGAGCTGGTAGCGGATCCCGTAGCGGAGGAACGCCTCCTCGATCGCCCGGCTCTGGGCGTTCGTCCGGTACATGACCGCGATGTCCTTCGGGGTGACGCGGCCCTCCTCGTCGTCGGCGCGCCGGGTGAGGAGCGCGCGCGACCCGCTCAGCTCCTCGACCTGGCGGGCGATCCACTCGGCCTCCTCCTCCTCGTTGTAGGCCTCGAAGCGCTGGATCGGCCGACCGCCGGCATTCTCGGTCCAGAGCTTCTTGTCCTTGCGCGCGGCGTTCCGGCTGACGACGGCGTGGGCGGCGTCGAGGATGAGCTGGGTCGAGCGGTAGTTCTGCTCGAGCTTGACCACGGTGGCGTTCGGCTCGTCACGCTCGAAGTCGAGGATGTTCCGGAGGTCCGCCCCCCGCCACGAGTAGATCGACTGGTCGTCGTCGCCGACGACGGCGAGGTTGTGGTAGCGGGCGGCCAGGGCGCGGACCCACAGGTACTGCGCCCGGTTCGTGTCCTGGTACTCGTCGACATGGAGGTAGCGCCACTTCTCCTGGTAGCGCGCGAGGGCGTCGGGAGCGTCCTGGAAGAGCCGGACCGCCTCGAGGAGGATGTCGTCGAAGTCGAGCGCGCCGACGGCCCGCAGCCGCGCCTGATAAGCCCGGGCGAGCCTGGCGATCATCCGCTCGCGGTGGTTGAGGGCGACCTCCTCGAGGCCGTCGGCGTCGACCATCTCGTTCTTCGCCCGGCTGATCGCCCCGAGGATCGCCGCCGGACGGTACTCGCCGGTCGTCGGCAGGTCCTCCTCGCGGAGGAGCTGCTTCATCAGCGTCTGCTGATCGTCGCTGTCGTAGATGACGAAGCGCGGGTCGAGCCCGATGGCGGCCCCGTCGCGCCGGAGGACGCGGGCGCAGACGGCGTGGAACGTCCCGCTCTGGACGTCCCGTCCGGCGTCGCCGACGAGGGCGACGATCCGCTCCCGGAGCTCGCCGGCCGCCCGGTTCGTGAACGTCACCGCGAGGATCTGCCACGGCCGGACGCCCTTCACGCCGATCAGGTAGGCCACCCGATGGGCGAGCACCCGGGTCTTGCCGCTGCCCGCCCCGGCGAGGATGAGGAGCGGGCCCTCGGTGGTCGTGACCGCCCGCGCCTGCTCCGGGTTGAGCCGTCCGACGATCGCCGCGGCGAGTGCCGAGGTCGCGGCGGCCCGCTCCGCCGGGTCGACCCGGGGCCGGGCCGGCGCATCGGGATCGTCGAGCGGCGGCGGCCCGCCGGCCAGGAACTCCGGCTCGTCGAGATGGATGGGATCGGCCCGCGCCGGCTCGATCCGGACCGCGTCGTCCCCGTCCAGGCCGAGGTCGTCGGCAGGCGGCTCGGGGCGCTTCGTCCGGGTCCGGGGGCTCACCCACTCATTCTACGGGCGCCGCCTCGACGGCCGATCCGAGACGCCGCCGCCCGGCTCCGCTCCGGGGCGGTGCGGCGGTGGAGGAGCCGACGGGCGTAGAGTCTCCGGCGATGACCGCCTCGCCCCGCGCCTTCGTCCTCCGCCATACCCGCCTTCGGCCCGTGCCCGGGCTCGAGGAGGTGCGCCTCCACCTGGCCGACGAGGTCCTGCCCCTCTGGCACGCCGTCCAGGTCGAGACGGACGACCCCGACGCCGCCCTGCCCTACTGGGCGTTCGCCTGGGGAGGCGGGCTGGCGATCGGGCGCTACCTGCGCGAGCACCCGGAGGCCGTGGCCGGCCGGCGGGTGTTCGACCTGGCATCCGGCTCCGGGCTGTGCGCGATCGCCGCCCTGCTCGCCGGGGCAGCCGAGGCGACCGGCGCCGACATCGACGCCTTCGCGACCGCGGCGATCGGGCTGAACGCGCGTGCCAACGGTCGCCGGGTCGCCGTCGTCCGGCGCGACGTCCTGGACGAGGAGCCGCCGGACGCCGACGTCATCCTGGCCGGCGATTGCTGGTACGAGGCCGGCCTCGCCGAGCGCGTCCTGCCGTGGCTGCACCGGGCCCGGGACCACGGGATCGCCGTCCTCGTCGGCGACCCCGGCCGGCGCTACCTGCCGACCGGCGAGCTGGTCCAGCTCGCGACCTACGACGTCCGCACGACGACCGAGCTCGAGGACCTCGAGCGCAAGCACGGTCGCGTCTACACGCTGCGGCCGCGTCCGACGGGGGCAGGCGAAGAGCCCGCTCCTGGGGGGCGGGCTCTTCGAGCGTCGGCGGGGAGCGACGACCCTAGGGTGTCAGCCCGGGCAGGGAGAACGGCTGGTCGCTGATCTGGTCGGCCGGCGGGGCGGTGACGGTGACCGCCGCGTCGTAGTTCGAGAGGTCGACCGTGGCGGTCAGGCTGCCCTGCGTTCCGCCGTCGACCGCGATGACGAGTCGGGCTGGCCGGTAGTCGCTCTTGCGGCTGTAGACGTCGATCGTCACGTTGCCGGTCATCCCGCTCGGGAGGGCACTGGCATCCGGGACGTCGGCGCTCGAGACCTTGAGCTGGACGTGGTAGCAGTCCTGGTCGCCGCACTTCGCGTCGTCGAGCTTGACCGGCGCCGGGAGCTTGTCGAGCTCGGTCTTGAGCTGGTCGAGCATCGCCGCGGCGGCGCTGGGGTCGGGCGATGCGCTCGTCGGCAGGCTCGGCAGGGGCAGACCGCTGGTGAGGCTCCCGGTGTCGAGCTTCTGGTACTTGTCGCCGGTGAGGCTCGTCTTGAGATAGGCGTTCCCGCCGGTCGCGATGAGATCGGCCGTGAACGACAGAAGGGCCGGGACCGAGATCGCGACCTTCGCCTCGGAGTCCTTGATGTCGATGTCGCCCTCGAGCGTGGAGCCGCTGAGGTCGAACTGGGCCCCGCCCGTCCCGGTCCCACCGGTGGCGATGCTCGGGTCGACCTTGCCCGCGAGCTCGGCCTTGACGTGGACGGTCTTGACATCCTGGAGCGACGCGACGGTCTTGCTCAGGATCTCCTTGGGGTCGGTGAGCGCCGGCGCCGTCGACGATCCGCCGCATGCGGCCAGGATCGCGACGATCGCGACGAGGAACGGGATCAGGCGGCGAGTCATCGGTCACTCCGGATGCGTGCTGGGTCGACGGCGCTCGCTGGCCGGACCGGGGATCGGGGTGATCCTGGGGCCGGGAGCGTGGCGCGTCTCTGGCTCGATGGTACCCCACGCCTCCAGGGTCCACGCGGCGGCGCGGGGCGAGCCCGCGGGCGCCGAGTGACGTCAGCCTCGCATAGACTCCGCACCGTTCCGGCGTTCCGGCCAAACGCCCGGCCGGGCCGGACCGCCCGGGGGGTACGATGTGGCGCATGACTCGCCATGAGCGGATCCTGCTCGAGTTCCGGGGCGGACCTCGCGATGGATCGCGCAAAGACCTCGGGGAGTCCACGGATGGGACGTGGCCGTCCGAGCACGTCGTCCATCGATGGTCCGCGAACGAAGGGGCGCAGATCAGCAGCGGGCCCGTCGTCGGGCGATACCTCCGGACCGATCAGTGGGACGCGAAGGTGGAGGCCCGGATCTACGTCTGGCAGGCCGAGACGCCGCCCGAGGGCAGCTAGCCTCCGCGCCGACAGCACCTACCCATCCGAGCAGGGCGCTTGAGGGACGATGGCACTGTCGGTGAGGTGAGCGCAGGCCGAGGCTCCGATGACGCCGACGGGAGGCGTTGACGCACGGTCGTCCAACCTGGTCGCCTAGACCGCGCCGAGCCAACGACGAACCCGGCCCGCCGACGAGCACGAAGGGGTCGCTCATGCGTTCGCTCCCCAGGCTCGTCGTGGTGGGTGCCACGATCCTGGCGCTCACCGTCCTCGTCCCATCGGCCTCGGCGGCGTCGCAGAAGGCCTTCCACCTCGAGAAGACGTGCATCGAGGTGAGCTCGGTCGAGAACGAGTGCGTGGTCACGTCCTCGAGCTTCCAGGCGATCCCGGCGGGAACCCTCATCACCTACGACACGACCGCCGGCCCCACCGCCTTCATCGCCACCATCGCCGTCAAGAACGGCAGCGCGACCGGCCGCTGCGACATCCTGGCTGCCATCAACGACCCGGCGACCGCCGGAACCTGCGTCTTCGGGTCAGGGACCGGACGGCTGACCCAGTTCCACCTCACCGTGGCCGTGACCAGGACTCCCGACTGGTCTCTGTGGTTCTGGGACGGGACGTACTGGTTCGGTGGCGGCCACTGAGGAGCCCGTGCGACCGGGCGCCACGAGCCGGTCTCCGAGCACCGGCGGCGAGCCGGGTAGGGTGAGAGCCGGCCTCCGTCGATGGAGACCGGCTCTCGTTCTGTTCCGGGCGTGACCGCCGCGTTCGGCGGGCTGAGTGGACCTCGACGGTCCCTCCTAGAAGTCCATCCCGCCGCCGCCGTCGTGGCCGTGGCCGCCCGCGCCGCCCTTGTCCTTCTCGGGCAGATCGGTGACGAGCGTCTCCGTCGTCAGGACCATGGCCGCGATGGAGGCAGCGTTCTGGAGGGCCGATCGGGTCACCTTGGCCGCGTCGACGATGCCCTTCTTGAACATGTCGCCGTACTCGCCCTTGAGGGCGTCGAAGCCGTGGCCGAGCTTGGCGGCGCGGACCTGGTCCACGACCACCTCGCCCCGAGCGCCGGCGTTGTCGGCGATCTGGCGGGCCGGAGCCTCGAGGGCCTTGCGGACGATGTCCACGCCGACCTGCTCGTCGCCTTCCAGCTTGAGCTTGTCGAGCGCCGGGATCGCCTGGAGCAGGGTGGTCCCACCGCCGGCGACGAGGCCCTCCTCGACGGCCGCCCGGGTCGTCGAGAGCGCATCCTCGATGCGGTGCTTCTTCTCCTTGAGCTCGACCTCGGTGGCCGCGCCGACCTTGATGACGGCGACGCCGCCGGCCAGCTTGGCGAGGCGCTCCTGGAGCTTCTCGCGGTCGTAGTCCGAGGTGGTGTCCTCGATCTGCGCCTTGATCTGGCTCATCCGCGCCTTGATCTGGTCCGGCTTGCCGGCGCCGTCGACGATCGTGGTGTCGTCCTTGGTGGCGACGACCCGACGGGCCTCACCGAAGTCCTCGAGGGTGACCGAGTCGAGCTTGCGACCGATCTCCTCGCTGATGACGGTGCCGCCGGTGAGGACCGCGATGTCGCGGAGCATCTCCTTGCGCCGATCGCCGAAGCCGGGGGCCTTGACGGCGAGGACGGAGATCGTCCCGCGGAGCTTGTTCACGACGAGCGTGGCCAGGGCCTCGCCGTCGATGTCCTCGGCGACGATCATGACCGGCTTGCCGGCGCCGACCGCCTTCTCGAGGGCCGGGAGCATGTCCGGCACGCTCGAGATCTTCTTGTCGGTGATGAGGATCTTCGGGTTCTCGAGGACCGTCTCCATCCGATCGGGGTTGGTGACGAAGTAGGCCGAGATGTAGCCCCGGTCGAACTGCATCCCCTCGGTGTATTCCTTGTCGAGGCCCAGCGACTGGCCTTCCTCGACGGTGATGACGCCATCCTTGCCGACCTTGTCCATCACTTCGGCGATGAGCTCGCCGACGTCGGGATCGGCCGCGCTGATCGCGGCGACCGCGGCGATCTGGGCGCGGTTGTCGACCGGGCGGGCCTGCTTGGCGATCTCGGCGACGATCGCCTCGACCGCCTTCTCGATGCCCCGCTTGACGACCATCGGGTTGGCCCCGGCGGTGACGACGCGGAGACCCTCGGAGACCATCGCCTGACCGAGGACGACGGCGGTGGTGGTGCCGTCGCCGGCGACGTCGTCGGTCTTCGTCGCGACTTCCTTGAGGAGCTGGGCGCCCATGTTCTCGAACGGGTCCTCGAGCTCGATGTCGCGAGCGATCGTGACGCCGTCGTTGGTGATCGTGGGCGAGCCGAACTTCTTGTCGAGGACGACGTTGCGACCCTTCGGGCCGATCGTGACCTTGACCGCGTCGGCGAGCCGGTCGATGCCCTTCTTCAGGGAGCGACGAGCCGTCTCGTCGAAGATGATCTGCTTAGCCAATCGAGTGAACCTCCGGAGTTGTCCTGCCTGGGTCGGATCGTCGGGACGTCAGTCCTGGACGATCGCGAGGATGTCCTTCTGGCTGACGATGAGAAGATCGTCGCCGTCGACCTTGAACTCGGTCCCGGCGTACTTCGCGTAGAGGACCTTCTGGCCCTTCTTCACGTCGATCTGCTCGCGCTTCCCGTCATCGAGGATCCGGCCCGGACCGACGGCGATGACGACGCCCTCCTGGGGCTTCTCCTTGGCCGTGTCCGGGAGGACGATGCCGGACTTGGTCATCTCCTCGCGGGGGGTCGGCTTGATGACGACGCGGTCGCCCAGCGGGCTCAGCTTCGTCGAAGTGGCGGTTGCCAAGGTGCGATCCCTCCTGTGACGGCTTCGCCGTCCGGTTCCACAGCGCGCCGGGGACGTGGGACGTCCGGGTCCGGCCGATCTCGGGTCAGAGCGCGTCGCGAGCGTCGCGCCAGGGGTCGTTCCCGACCCCGCGTCGACTCGCTTAGCACTCTCCATGTGAGAGTGCCAGAACTGTAACCAGCGGCCCGGATGCTGTCAAGGCGGGGCGATCCGGTCGGAGCGCTCTCGGGGGCCACGTCCCCGCTCGGGCGCCGGCCGTCCGCGTCCAGGCTATCGCCCCGGGCGATCGATTCGGGCGGTTGCCGTCCCGACGTCCTCGATCCAGGTTCCACCGCGTCGCACGGATCGCCTCCAGCGATGAGGTGGACGGTATCGGGACCCCGTGCCCGGCAGGCCGGCCCGTAACCGACCGAACCTATCGGTGGGGGCGATGGGGTCAGCGCCAAGGAGGACGCGGCAGGCGCGCATCGGTGCGGGCCTGCCGTGACCCGGATCGGGCTGGCCGGTATGCATCTCGGACCCTGTCGCCGGTCCCGTGACCGGGCAGATCGATGGGATCGATCACGACACCATGGCGCGGCCGCCGGTCCGCCGAGTCCCTACCGACCTGGACCAAGCGACGAAGACGGATGGACTCGTGCCGGGCGCACGAACACCCGGTCGTACGCCGCGACCAGCGACGCGTCGAGGACCTCCGCGGTCTCGCCCCGCCGCTCGCCCAGCCAGACCGCGGTCACCCTGACCCACTCGGGCTCGTTCCGGCGCCGAGGTGCTCCCGGCGGCGACAGGTAGGGCGCGTCGGTCTCGACCAGGAGACGATCCGACGGGACGAGACGGGCGACGTCCGCGCTGGGCTCCTCCCCCGCCCGGAAGACGAGGCCGCTGAACGAGACTGCGAGGCCCATCGCGATCACGGTCTCGGCGTAGTCGACCGGACCCGAGAACGAGTGGATGACCGCCGGCGGGCGCCCGTCGAAGCGGGCCCGCGCGGCCGGATCGTCGAAGCCGGCCGCGCGCAGCTCGCGGACGAGGAGGTCCTGGGCGTCGCGCTCCCCCACCCGGGACCGGCAATGGAGGATCGCCGGTTTCGCGGTCGAGAGCGCAAGGGCGAGATGACGCCGCAGGTTGGCGAGCTGGGAATCGAGCGGCGAGAAGTTCCGGTCGGTGTCCAGGCCCGTCTCGCCGATGGCGACCACCCGGGGGTCGGCAGCCAGGTCCACGACCAGCGCCCAACCGGCATCGTCGGTCTCCGCCGCGGCGTGGGGATGGATCCCGACCGCGGCGTCGAGCCACGGATACCGCGCGACGAGCTCGACGGCCGTCTCGGACGAGGCCGGGTCCCAGCCGGGGACGAGGATCCGCTCGACGCCCGCCATCCGGGCGCCCCCGAGCACGAGCTCGAGATCACCTGCGAAACGATCGGCCTGGAGATGAGCGTGCGAGTCGACCAGCCGCATCGCCGGTCAGCTCGCCGGCGACCCAGCGGCGGGAGGAGCGACCGCCGGTTCCACGACCTCGGACTCCAGCCGCGGGAAGAGCGGCTCCGGGGCGGCGAGACGTCCCTCGTCACCGGCGTGCGCCCCCCAGCGAAGCTCATCGAGGAGCGCCGGACCGCCGTTGCCGTCGGGGGCGTAGGCGTAGGCGTGACCGAGCTGGGCCAGGACCCGCGGCGCGGCGCCCGGCATGAAGGGCGCGGCCGCCAGGCCGATGAGTCGGCAGGCCTCGATGAGATCGCCGAGGACCGCCCGGAGCCGGGCCGCCGCCGAGGCGTCGCCCCCCTTGGCGGCCTTGGCCAGGACCCAGGGCTGCTCCGCATCGACCGTCTTGTTCGCCCCGCCCACGAAGTCCCAGAGGATCGCCAGCGCCTCGTGGAAGAGACAGCCCTCGAGGCGGTCGCGGTACTCGGGCAGGAGTGCCTCCCAGGCGTCCCCGAGGGGCGAGGCCGATCGCTCGACCGGCGCCGGGCGGACGTTGTCGAGATAGCGACCGGCCATCGAGACCGTCCGGTTGACGAGGTTGCCGAAGTCGTTGGCGAGGTCGGCGTTGTAGCGCCGGACGAATGAATCCCACGAGACCTCGGCGTCGCGGTCGAAGGGGACCTCGCGGAGGACGACGTAGCGGGCGCCGTCGGCGCCGAACGCGGCGACCACGTCGGTCGGCTCGAGGAAGTTGCCCCGGCTCTTGCTCATCCGCTCGCCGCCGGCCGCGAACAGCCAGCCGTGAGCCCAGACTCGCTTCGGGGCCTCGAGACCGGCGCTCCAGAGCATCGCCGGCCAGTAGACGGTGTGGAAGCGAGCGATGTCCTTGCCGATGATGTGGAGGTCGGCCGGCCACCAGCGCTCGAACGCCTCGGGATCATCCGGGAAGCCGGCGCCCGTGATGTAGTTGATGAGCGCGTCGTACCAGACGTAGATCGTCCCCGCCTCGGGATCCCACGACCCGTCCGGGAGCTGCGACGAGGTGCCGTCCTCGCGGATCGGGAACGGGATCCCCCAGCCGCCGCCCGGCCGGCTGATCGAGAAGTCCTCGAGACCCTGGCGGATGAAGCCGAGCATCTCGTTGCGGCGAGCCTCGGGCTGGAGGAAGTCCGGGTGGTCGGCGAAGTGACGCTCGAGCCGCTCCTGGTAGGCCGAAAGCCGGAAGAACCAGTTCCGCTCGCTGAGCCACTGGAGCGGTACGTCCGGATGGTTCGGGCAGATCGTGCCGCGGGCCGTCTCGTGGACGTCGGCCGCCGAGCGGAAGCCCTCGTTCGGGCAGTACCAGCCTTCGTACGACCCGACGTAGATGTCACCGTTGGCGTGCGCCCGGCGGACCATCTCCTGGGCCGCCCGGGCATGGTCGGGATCGGTCGTGCGGATGAACCGATCCGGGGCGAACCCGAGGGCCGACTCGGCGACGAGGTAGCGCTCGACCTGCTCGTCGACGAACGCCCGGGGCGGCTTGCCCTCCTCGGCGGCGCGCATCGCGATGTTGACCGAGTGCTCGTCGGTGCCGGTCAGGAAGCGCGTGTCGTCGCCGAGCATCCGGTGCCACCGGGCGAGGACGTCGGCGCCGAACAGGTCGAGCAGCGTGTGGAGACCCGGTCGGTTGTTGGCGTAGGCGATGGCGGTCGTGAGGTAGAACGTCGGTCGTCGGCTCATGGCCGGCCGATGGTAGCAGGGGCGCGCCCGCGGACCACGACCGGACCCGGATCGGACCCTGGATCAGGCGGACGAGTCGGGTTCCCCCGGCACGGACGTCGCCGGACTGGCGTCCCCGGACGTCGCGGCGGCGGAGGCCGCGTCGTCGATCGGTCCCGCGGCGGCGTCGGGCTCGCCGCTCGTCCCGGCCGCGTCGACCGCGCGCAGGTCGGCCGCCAGCCCGCGACTCCGGTCGGCAAGGCGATGTCCGGCGTCGCCGGCCACGTCGGCGACCTTGCCGGCGATCGGCCCGGCCGCGTCGGCGGCTTTCGCGGCCACGTCGGCGGCCTTCGCGGCGCCTTCGCGGACCCCCGGGCCGGCCTTGACGACTGCATCGTGGATGGCGGGCCCGGCCGTGTTCGACACGTCCCGGGCGATCGCGGCCACCGCGTCGACCACCGCCGTGAAGACGGCGGCGACGTCGGCCCGGCCGATCCGGCCCGACGGCCCGGCGTCCCGGTCGCTCCAGCCGCCGGCGTCCGATCCTTCGGCCGACCCGGCGGTGGGGTCCGGAGCAGCCGTCGTCGGCTCCTCGGGCTCGGGGGAAGTCGTCTGCTCGCTCATCGTCGTCACTCCTCGGTCCGATCCGGATCCTGTCGTTCCGGATTCTGCACCCGGTCGGCCCGGAGGGCCAGCGTCGATCGGCCCGATGGGGTCGGCGCCGGGCGGGATCAGTGCCGGAAGTGGCGGGTCCCGGTCAGGACCATCGTGGCGCCGGCGGCCTCGGCGACCGCGATGACCGCCTCATCGCGGACCGAGCCGCCCGGCTGGGCGAAGGCCGTCGCCCCGGCCGCCAGGCAGACCTCGACCGCGTCGGGGAACGGGAAGAACGCATCGGAGCCACAGGCCGCCCCCAGCGTGGCCTCGGGGCCGGAGATCGCCCGCGCCTTGTCGACGGCCTGCCGGGCGGCGTCGACCCGCGACGTCTGGCCCGACCCGATCCCGAGGAGACGACCGTCGCGCACCAGGACGATCGCGTTGCTCGTCACCCCGCGAGCCAGCCGCCAGGCGAGGTCGAGGTCGCGCGCCTCGGCGGGGGTCGGTGGCCGCGAGGTGGCCGTCGTCCAGGTCGCCGGGTCGTCCGGCACCGTGTCGGGGGCCGAGACGAGGACCGCGCCGCCGGCCGTCCGGATCGCCCCGAGCGGGTCCGGTGAGGCGCCGGCCGGGCGCCCGGCGATCGTCGACCCGGCCGCTCCGCCGGTCCGCTCCAGGGTTGGGTCGACGACCAGCCGGAGGTTCGGCTTCGTGGCGAGCAGCGCGAGCGCGCCGGCATCGAAGGCCGGGGCGACCACCACCTCGAGGAAGATCCCGGTGAGCGCCTCGGCGAGGGTCCGGTCGACCCGCCCGGTGAGACCCACGACCCCGCCGTAGGCCGAGACCGGGTCGCCGGCGAGGGCCGCCTGCCAGGCCTCGAGCAGGGTCGGGCGCTCGGCGGCGCCGCACGGGTTCGTGTGCTTGACGATCACGCAGCCGGGACCGCGCAGCGCCCCGGCGAGCGCCGCCACGGCCGACGCGTCGAGGACGTTGTTGTAGCTCAGCGGCTTGCCCTGGAGCGGCGGGGCGTCCGTCGCGAACGGGCCGTCGGTCGGGCCGGCGCCGGGTCGCCGGTAGCGGGCGGCCGGCTGGTGCGGGTTCTCCCCATAGCGGAGCGTCTCGACCTTCTCGAGCCCGACGACGAGGGTCGGCGGGAACGGATCCGACGCGCCGGGGAAGCCGGGCTCGTCCGGCAGCGCGATCCCGGCCGCGGCCATCCGGCCCGGCAGCTCGGACGAGATCCTGGCGTCGTAGGCGGCGGTGTGCCGGAACGCCTCGACGGCGAGGGCGGCGCGGAGACCGGCGGGCACCGTCCCCTCCCCCTCGAGCGCGGCGGCGACCGCCTCGTAGCGGGCCGGGCTGGTCACGATCGCGACGCTGGCATGGTTCTTGGCCGCCGCCCGGACCATCGACGGACCGCCGATGTCGATCTCCTCGACGAGCTCGTCGAAGGTGATCCCGGGTCGTTCCGCGGCGGCGGCGAACGGATAGAGGTTCACCACGACGAGCTCGAAGGGAGCGATCGCCGCGGCCACGAGCTGGCGGCGATGCTCGACCAGCCGACCGTCGGCAAGGATCCCGGCGTGGACCCGGGGGTGGAGCGTCTTCACCCGGCCGTCGAGCATCTCGGGGAAGCCGGTGACGGCCGAGACGTCGGTCACCGGCAGGCCCGCCTCGCGGAGCGCCCGGGCGGTCCCCCCGGTCGAGACCAGCTCGAACCGGAGGCCGATGAGTCGTCGGCCGAGGTCGACCAGGCCGGTCTTGTCGCTCACCGACAGGAGGGCCCGCCGCGGTCGCGGGAGCCGGGCTTCGGCGCCGACCACGTCGACGGTCGTCCGCGGCGCCCCGGGCTCGTGGCGAAGAGCGCCGGCCAGGGCCAGGGCGACCGCCCGGGGAAGGAGCCGGTGCTCGACGACCCTGATCCGGTCGTGGAGCGACGCCTCGTCGTCGTCGGGCAGGACCGGGACCGCCTCCTGGGCGACGATCGGGCCGCCGTCGAGGGTCTCATCCACGAGGTGGACCGTGGCTCCGGTCAGGACGACCCCGGCGGCCAGCGCGTCGCGCACCGGGTGGGCGCCCCGGAAGGCGGGCAGCAGGGCCGGATGGGTGTTGAGGATCCGCTCGGGGAACGCCGCCAGCGTCCGCGGGCCGACGATCCGCATGTAGCCGGCAAGGACGACGAGATCGATCGCGGTCGCCCGGAGCGTCTCCGCGAGGATGGTGTCCTCCTCGCGCCTGGCGGCTTCGTCTCCGGCCGGCGCCGCGGGGACGAGCGCCGTCTCGATCCCCTGCTCCACCGCCCAGTCGAGGGCGGGGCACGGGCGGTCCGCGAAGACGAGGACGATCGCGCCGCCGAGCTCGCCGCGGTCGGCCGCGGCCGCGAGCGCGCGCAGGTTCGAACCGCCGCCCGAGACGCCGACGGCGATCCGCCCCGCGACAGGTCGGTCCGCTCGCCCGGGGCTCATGTCGAGGATCCCTCGACGTAGCGGAGCCCGCCGAGCGACGCCACCGGCTCGACGGTCCCGACGCGCCAGGCGGGGACGCCCTCCGCGGCCAGGGCCGCCAGGGCCGGGTCCACGGCTTCCGGCGCGACGACCGCCACCATCCCGAGCCCGCCGTTGAACGTCGCGCGGAGCTCATCGTCCTCGAGCCCGCCCAGGGCCCCGAAGAGCCGGGTGACCGAGGGCAGCGGCCAGGCCGCCGGGTCGAGGCGGGCTCCGAGGCCGTCGGGCAGCGCCCGGGGGACGTTGCCGGGGAGGCCGCCACCGGTGACGTGGGCGAGCGCCCGGAGATCGTGACCGGCCGCCTGGAGGCCGGACCGGAGCCGGAGGAGGCTCCCGGCGTAGACCCGGGTGGGGGTCAGGAGGACCTCGCCGAGCGTGGCAAGCTCGAGCCCGGGCTCGGTCGCGAACACCGCGTCGGCCATCGCGTCGCCGAGCGTCCGGCGAAGGCGGGCCTGATACGGCTCGCGGAGGTCGAGGTCGTACTCGGCGAGGAGCGCCCGCACCAGGGAGTAGCCGTTCGCATGGAGCCCCGACGCCGCGAGGCCGAGTATGGCGTCGCCCGGCCGGACCGCGCTCCCGTCGAGCATCCGGTCCCGCTCGACGATCCCGACGCAGAACCCGGCGAGGTCGAACTCGTCCGCCTCCATGATCCCGGGGTGCTCGGCGGTCTCCCCGCCGACGAGGGCGCAGCCGGCATCGCGGCAACCCGCGGCGACGCCGCCGACGAGCTCCGAGACGGCGATCGGGTCGAGCTGTCCGACCGCCACATAGTCCAGGAAGAAGAGCGGAGCGGCGCCGCTGCACACGACGTCGTCGGCGCACATCGCGACGAGGTCGATGCCGATCGTGTCGAACCGGCCGACCGCGCTGGCGATGGCGGTCTTCGTGCCCACGCCGTCGGTCGCGCTGACGAGGACGGGATCGCGCAGCCCGGACGGCAGGCGCACGGCCCCGGCAAAGCCGCCGAGCCCGCCGAGGACCTCCGGGCGTCGGGTGGATTCGACCGCCGAGCGGATGAGCTCGACCGCGCGCTCGCCGGCGCTGACGTCGACGCCCGAGCGGGCGTACGCCCGGCGGAGGTCAGCCACCGGCGTCGCGGCCGGCGCCCGCCGGCAGCACGAGCGGCGTCCCGGTCGCGGCGCCCGGCTCCTCCTCGAGGGCGAACTTCCGGCTCCGTGCGTCGTACGGGACGGGCTCCGGATAGCGACCGTCGAAGCAGGCGAAGCAGAACCGGTCGTAGGGCAGGTCCAGGGCGGCGAGGACCCCGGCGATCGAGAGATAGCCCAGCGAGTCGGCCCCGATGAACGCCTGGATCTCCTCGATCGACTTCGTCCCGGCGATGAGCTCGGTCTCGATCTGGGTGTCGATGCCGTAGAAGCAGGGGTGGTAGATCGGCGGCGCGCTGATCCGGACGTGGACCTCGGCCGCGCCCGCCCGTCTGAGCAGGGCGACGATCTGCTGGGTGGTCGTGCCCCGGACGATGGAGTCGTCGACGACCGTCAGCCGCCGGCCCCGGACCACCTCTCGGAGCGGGTTGAGCTTCATCGTCACGCCCCGGTGCCGGAGGGTCTGGGACGGCTGGATGAACGTCCGGCCGGTGTAGCGGTTGCGGACGAGGCCCTCGCGGTAGGGGATCCCGGAGCGTTCGGCGTAGCCCGCGGCGGCCGGCGCGCCGGTGTCCGGCACGGGCATGACCAGGTCGGTCTCGACGGGATGCTCATCGGCCAGCTGCATCCCCATCAGCCGGCGGGCCTCATAGAGATTGCGCCCTTCCATGTACGAATCCGGGCGGGCGAAGTAGATGAGCTCGAAGACGCACAGCGCCGGGGACGCGTCGGCGAACCGGACCGAGCGCGGCGGACGACCGGGCTCGAGGACGACGATCTCGCCCGGCTCGACGTCGCGGACGTACTCGGCGCCGACGATGTCGAGCCCGGTCGTCTCCGAGCTCAGGAGCCAGCCGCCGTCATCGTCGTCGCCCCACAGCCCTGGGCCCGCCGTGCCGTTGACGGCCGCGGCACCCGGCAGACGGCCGAGCACGAGCGGTCGGAAGCCATGGGGGTCGCGGACGCCGATGACCCGCCGCTCGTCGAGGATGACCAGGCTGTAGGCGCCCCGGACGCGGGGCAGGACCCGGACGAGCGCCTCGACGGTATCGGCGGCGGGCTCGTCGGCGAGGAGGGCGGTCAGGAGCTCCGTGTCCGTCGACGCCGGGAGCCGATTGCGCCCGCCCTGGAGCTGGCCGAGCAGTTCGCGGGTGTTCACGAGGTTGCCGTTGTGACCGACGGCGATCGCCCGGCGCGGCCCGAGCCGGAAGGTCGGCTGGGCGTTCTCCCAGACCGTGGAGCCGGTCGTCGAGTAGCGGCAATGGGCGATCGCGAGGTGGCCCCGAAGGCTGGGGAGTCGCCGTTCGTCGAGGACCGTCGAGATCATCCCGAGGTCCTTGTAGAGCATCAGCTCGCGACCGTCGCTCACGGCGACGCCGGCCGATTCCTGGCCGCGATGCTGGAGGGCGAACAGCCCGAGGGCGGCGAGCGTCGCCGCCTCGGCCTGGCCGTCAGCCGGCAGGACGACCCCGAAGACCCCGCACACCTCAGCGGTCCTCGGGCAGCGAGCCGCCGCCGGTCGTCTCGCCGAGGGCTCGCACGAGGCCGTGCTCCCAGGCGTGGCGCAGGTCGCCGATCGGCAGGTCGACGGCGTCGGCGATCCGCGAGCCGCGCTCCTCGGCCGCCCCGGTGGCGCCGCGCCCGGCGAGGTCGATGACGAGGCGATCGCCGCCGACGACGCCCAGCTCGTCGACCGGCAGGCCGTGCTGCCGGGCGAGGAGGATGAGCGCCGGCGCATGACGGGGTCGACAGCTGACCACGATCCGGGACGGGCTCTCCCCGAACAGTTCGGCGGCCGGGTCGCCGGCGACCGGGAGCCGGAGCGTCGCGCCGAGCCCCCGGTCACCGTCGGCCCACAGGCAGGCCTCGGCGATCGCGACGGCCAGCCCGCCCCCGCTGACGTCCTGGGCCGAGGCGACGAGCTGCCGGGCGGCAGCCTCGCGGATGAACGCCTGGACGGCCGCCTCCCGGGCCAGGTCGATCGACGGCGGCGCGTCCTCGGAGGCGATCCCCGCCAGGGCGGCGTACTCGCTGCCGACGAGGCCGGGCGTCGTCGAGCCCACGAGGACGACCGTGTCGCCGGAGGCGGCGAACCCGGGTCCCACCCGGAGCGCCACGTCCTCGAGGAGGCCGACGACCCCGATCTCCGGGGTCGGCGCGATCGCCCCGGCCGGCGACTCGTTGTAGAGCGAGACGTTGCCCCCGGTGACCGGCAGCCCCAGCGCCCGGCAGGCGTCGCCGAGCCCGCGGACCCCCTCGCTGAGCTGCCAGAACGCCTCGGGCCGGGTGGGATCGCCGTAGTTCAGGCAGTTCGTCACACCGAGCGGACGGGCACCGGTGATCGAGACGTTGCGGGTCGCCTCGGCGACGCTGAGGGCCGCTCCGAGCCAGGGATCGACCGCCCCGACGGCCTGGTTGCCGTCGGTCGCGGCGACCAGCGCCTTCGTGGTCCCCTTGATCCGGAGGATCGCCGCGCCGTGGCCGGGTCCTTCGACCGTGTTCGCCTGGACGTTGCCGTCGTACTGCTCGAAGACCCAGGCCCGGCTCGAGAGGTTCGGTCCGCCGAGCAGGGCGAGGAGGACGGCGCCGGGGTCCATCCCTCGCTCCGGGAGCCGGTCGGCGCTCGGGCCGCTGTCGCCCGGGGCGGGTGCCGCCCGACGGCGCGGCGGCGGCGCGGCGAGCCGGTCGTGGACGATGGCGTCGCTGGTCAGGGCCGGCGCCGGGATCCGGGCGAGCTCGACGGCGCCAGGGTTCGATCGCCCGGAGGCGTCGAGCCCGCCGGTCACCACGGTCACGTCGCCGTCGTCGGTGACCCGGCCGATGATCGCTGCCGGGAGCCCCCAGCGGACGCAGACCTCGCGGACCGCCTCCCAGCGCTCCGGCCGGATGACCGCGAGCATCCGCTCCTGCGACTCCGAGATCATCACCTCGAACGGCGCCATCCCGGGCTCTCGACGCGGGATGGCGTCGAGGTCGACGAGCATCCCGGTGCCCGGAGCGGTCGGCCGTCTCCGAGGTCGCGCAGGTGATGCCCGCCGCGCCCAGGTCCTGGAGACCCTCGACGAGACCTCGCTCGATGAGCTCGAGGCTCGCCTCGATGAGGAGCTTCTCGGCGAACGGGTCGCCGACCTGGACGGTGGGTCGCTTCGACGGCTCGTCCGCCCCGAAGGTCGCCGAGGCCAGGACCGAGGCGCCGCCGATCCCGTCGCGGCCGGTCGTCGAGCCGAAGAGGACGGCGAGGTTGCCCGGGCCCGGGGCGCCGGCGAGGGTGAGCAGACGCTCCTCCAGCAGGCCGATGGCCATCACGTTGACGAGCGGGTTCCCCTGGTAGCTCGGGTCGAAGACGAGCTCGCCGCCCACCGTCGGGACCCCCACGCAGTTGCCGTAGCCGCCGACCCCGCGGACCACCCCGTTGACGAGGTGACGGGTGCGCGGGTCGCTCGGGTCGCCGAACCGGAGGGCGTCGAGCACGGCGATCGGCCGGGCACCCATCGTGAAGATATCGCGGAGGATCCCCCCGACCCCGGTCGCCGCGCCCTGGTACGGCTCCACGGCGCTCGGATGATTGTGCGACTCGATCTTGAAGGCGACCGCCAGGCCGTCGCCGATCGAGATGACCCCGGCGTTCTCGCCCGGCCCGGCCACGACGTCGGCGCCCGCGGTGGGTAGCGTCCGGAGGAGCGGCTTCGAGCTCTTGTACGAGCAGTGCTCGCTCCACATCACGCTGAACATCGCGAGCTCCAGCTCGTTCGGGTCGCGGGCCAGCTTCGTCCGGATCGCCTCAAGCTCGAGGTCGGTGATCCCCAGGCGCCGGTGGAGCGGCTCATCGCCCGGACCGCCGCCGCCGACGACCGAGCTCGAGGCGACCGGCGTCGTCATCGTCCGCTGCCGACCGCGACGGGGCCGCCGGCTCCGACCCGGGCCTCCGCGCTCTCGACGAGCGAGCGGATGATCCCCAGGCCGTCGTCGGAGCCGAGGACCGCCTCGACCGCCGTCTCCGGGTGGGGCATCAGCCCGGCCACGTTGCCCGCGGGGTTCGTCACCCCGGCGATCGCCCGGAGCGAGCCGTTCGGGTTCGCCCGGTCGTCCTCGCCGGCGGTCGCGCCATCGTCGCCGACGTAGCGGAAGAGGACGCCGCCGGATGCCTCCAGGGCATCGAGCGCCGCCGGCTCGGCGAAGTAGCAGCCCTCGCCGTGGGCGACCGGCATCCGGAGCGGTCGTCGCTCGTCGATCGCGTGGGTGAACGGCGAGTCGAGCCGTTCCGGAGCGATCGCGATCCGGCGGGACACGAAGCGGAGCGACCGGTTGCGCAGGAGCGCCCCCGGCAGGAGCCCGGACTCGGTCAGGACCTGGAATCCGTTGCAGATCCCGAGGACGTAACCGCCCTCGGCCGCGAACGCCGCCACCGCCCGCATGACCGGGCTGAACCGGGCGATCACCCCCGCCCGGAGGTAGTCGCCGTAGGCGAAGCCGCCGGGCAACACGATACCGGCCACCCCGGCGAGGTCCGCCGACTCGTGCCACAGGACGACCGGCTCGGCGCCGGCGACCCGGAGCGCGTTGACCGCGTCGATGTCGCGGTTCGAGCCGGGGAAGACGACGACGCCGATCCGGACCATCAGGCCGGGACCTCCGCGGCCGACCGGACCGCTCGAGGAGGTCGCCCCGAGGAGCTCCAGGGTGTACGTCTCGATGAGCGGGTTGCTCAGGAGCTCAGCGGCCAGCCGCTCGACGGTGGCCAGGGCGGTCGCCTGGTCGACGGCGTCGACGTCGAGCTCGACCCGCCGTCCGACCCGGACGCCGGAGACGCCGCTCACGCCGAGGTGGGGCAGGCTCTGCTCCACCGCCCGGCCCTGGGGATCGAGGATGCCTGCCTTGGGGGTGACGTTGACCGCGTAGCGGAAGGTCGTGCTGGTGCTCATCGGCCGATGAGGTCCTCCTGGAGATAGCGCGCGAAGCTCGCGCCGGTGATCCGCTCGAACGCTTCGACGTACCGGGCGCGGGTGCCCGTCACGACCTCGTCGGGCAACTCGGGACCCGGCGCCGTCTTGTCCCACGGCTGGGACTCGAGCCAGTCCCGGACGTACTGCTTGTCGTAGCTCGCCTGGGCCCGTCCGGGCTCGTAGGCGGTCGCGTCCCAGAAGCGGGACGAGTCGGGCGTGAGGACCTCGTCGGCCAGGACCAGCTCGCCGCCGGGCGCCAGCCCGAACTCGAACTTCGTGTCGGCGAGGATGATCCCGGCCCGGGCGGCCACCGCCGAGCCATAGCCGTAGAGCGCCATGGCCACGTCGCGGACCCGGGTCGCCAGCTCGGCCCCCGTCGTCCGCCCGACCGGACGATCGCCGAGCTCGAGGGTGGCGATCCGCTCGACCATCGCATCGAAGTCGATCGTCTCGTCGTGGGTCCCCTGCTCCGCCTTCGTCGAGGGGGTGAGGACCGGCTCCGGGAGGCGGTCGCTCTCGACCAGCCCGGACGGCAGGGCGATCCCGGAGATCGCCCCGGTCCGCCGGTAGTCCTTCCAGCCCGAGCCGGCGAGGTAGCCCCGGACCACGACCTCGACCGGGAGGATCGTCAACCGCTGGCAGAGCATCATCCGACCGCGGAGCTCGGCGGCGCCGGCCACGCCGTCGATCGCGTCGCTAGCGACGAGCCCGGTCGCCGGATCGAGCGTCTCGGTGACCAGCCAGCCCGGCGGCAGCTCCCCCGGGTCGGTGGCCAGCAGGTGGTTCGGGACGATCGAGGTCGTCTCCGTGAACCAGAATCGGGACAGCCCGGTGAGGACCCGGCCTTTGTCCGGGATCGCCGTCGGCAGGACCACGTCGAATGCCGAGAGCCGATCGGACGCGACGAGGAGGAGCCGGTCCGGGCCGACCTCGTAGAGATCGCGGACCTTGCCCGACCGGACGAACGACTCGGCGATCGTCATCGGCCGGCGGGCTCCAGGGCCTCGAGTCGGCCGATGATCGCCGGGGCGTGGCGGAGGAACGCAGCGTCGTCGAAGCAGGCGTCGAGCGTGGCCAGGGGCAGCAGCCGGGCGACCTGCGGGTCGGTGGCCAGCAGATCGCGCAGGGGCGTCCGCTCGTCGGCCGCCCGGAGGGCGGCGCGCTGGACGATCGCGTACGCCTCCTCGCGCGAGAGACCACCCTCCTCCACGAGCGCGACGAGGACCCGCGACGAGGCGTGGAGCCCGAGCCCGCGCTCGATGTTCTCGCGCATCCGCTCGGGTCGGACCACGAGACCTTCGACCAGGCCGGTCATCCGGACCAGCATGTAATCGAGGAGGATCGTCGCGTCGGGCAGGAGGACCCGCTCGGCGGAGCTGTGACTGATGTCCCGCTCGTGCCAGAGCGGCTGATCCTCGAGGGCCGCCCCGGCGTACCCGCGGAGGAGACGGGCGAGCCCGGCGATCCGCTCCGAGAGGATCGGGTTGCGCTTGTGGGGCATCGCGCTCGAGCCCTTCTGGCCGCTCCGGAAGGGCTCCTGGAGCTCACCGATCTCGGTGTGCTGGAGGTTGCGGACCTCGGTCGCGAAGCGCTCCAGCGACCCGCCGGTGATCGCGATCGCGGTGAGCAGCGCCGCATGGCGGTCACGCTGGACGATCTGGGTGCTGACCGGGTCGACGTGGAGAGCCAGGCCGGCCAGGACCTCGGCCTCGATCGTCGGGTCGAGGTGGCTGTAGGTCCCCACCGGCCCGCTGATCTTGCCCGTCCCGATCTCGTCGACCGCGGCTGCCAGCCGGCGCCGATCGCGATCGAGCTCGAACGCCCAGCCGGCGATCTTGAGGCCCAGGGTGGTCGGCTCGGCGTGGACGGAGTGGGTCCGACCCATCATCACCGTGCCCGCTTCGGTCCGGGCACGGGCCACGAGCGCCGCGAGAAGCCGGTCGCAGTCGACGAGGAGCCGCTCCCCGGCGGCCCGGAGCTGGAGGGCGAGCGCCGTGTCGACGACGTCGCTGCTCGTCAGGCCGAGATGGAGATAGCGCCCCTCGGGGCCGACCGTCTCGGCGACCTGGCTGACGAACGCGATGACGTCGTGGTCCGTGGTCTGCTCGATCTCGGCGATCCGGTCGACATCCACGCGAGCCCGGGCCTCGATCGCCGCGAGCGCCTCGGCCGGGACGAGCCCGCGGACCACCTGCACCCTGGCGACGGCGATCTCCACCCGGAGCATCTGCTCGAAGCGAGCCACGTCGGACCAGATCGCGTCCATCTCCGGAAGCGTGTAGCGGCGGATCATCGGGCACCCCCGGCGGCGCCGGCCGCTCCCGCCGCGGCACCGGCCGGGTCGGCGGGCGAAGGCAGGTCGGCGGCGATGTCCCGCCGGCGCTGGAGGCCGTCCCAGGCGATGGCGTCGGCCGCCCGCTCCGCGCATCCGCGGGCCGCCTCGAGATCGGACCCCCGGCCGACCACGGCCAGGACGCGACCGCCGTTCGTGGCGAAGCCGCCGCCCGCGCGGGCGGCGGTCCCGGCGTGGAACACGAGCGCCCCCTCGCGGACCGCCGCCTCGAGGCCCTCGATCGGACGGCCGCGCTCGGGCGTCCCGGGGTAGCCGCGCGCAGCGAGGACGATCCCGACGGCGGCCCCGGGGAACGACTCCAGCGCAGCGACCGGCCGTCCGCCAGGGACCAGGCCCCGGAGGACCGGCCCGAGGTCGCCCGTGGCGGCCGACAGGAGGACCGGACCGAGCGGCCCGGCGAGACGGGGCAGGATGACCTGGGCCTCGGGGTCGCCGAGCCGGGCGTTGCATTCGAGCAGGACCGGCCCGTCGTCGGTGAGGATCAACCCGGCGTAGAGGAAGCCACGGAACGGATGGCCGCGGCGTGCGAGCTCGGCCAGGAGCGGACGATGAAACGCCGCCAGGAGCCCGGCCGCCTCCTCGTCGGGCAGGTCGGGGACCGGGCTGTAGGCACCCATCCCGCCGGTGTTCGGGCCTTGGTCCCCGTCGTCCAGCCGCTTGTGATCGCGGGCCGCCGGCAGGGCGATCGCCTCACGGCCGTCGGTCACCGCGATGACGCTGACCTCGCGGCCGTGGAGCCGCTCCTCGAGGACGACGAGCGGCCGGTCGCCGGCCGTGAGCGTCCCGCCGGCCGCCGGGGCCAGGATCGTGGTGAGGTGCGGCTCGGCCGCGGCCAGGTCGTCGCAGACGACGACCCCCTTGCCGGCCGCCAGGCCGTCGGCCTTGACCACGAGCCCGATACCCGACGCATCGAGCTCCGCGGCGAACGCGAGGGCGGCAGCGAGCTCTTCGGCCCCGAAGGCCCGCGCCCGCGCCATCCGGACCCCGGCGGCCGCCGCGACCTCGTGGCAGAACGCCTTGCTCGTCTCGATCCGGGCGGCTGCCCGGGACGGGCCGAACACTGGGACCCCGGCCTCGGTCAGGGCATCGGCGAGACCCGCCTCGAGCGGCGCCTCCGGGCCGACGACGACGAGGTCGGCCGCGAACGCGCGGGCGGCGTCGACCACGGCCGCGACATCGAGCTGGTCCACCCGCAGGCAGCGGACGCCGGGCTCCAGCCCGATCGCGGCACTCCCCGGCGCGACCGCCACTTCGTCGACGCCGGGCTCGCCGGCGAGCTTCCAGGCGAGCGCGTGCTCGCGCCCGCCGCCCCCGATGACCAGGATCCGGGTCGGCGTCGGCGGCATCATCCCGGTCGGGTCCCGGTCGGGTAGGACGCGATCGTGGGGCCGGTCACGACCGGGCGGTGGCGCATCGGGCGATAGGCCCGCTCGATCGTCTGGGTCCGCTCCGGTCCCACCGAGACGAGGACGATCGGAACGCCGGCGAGCTCCTCGAGAGCCGTGACGTACCGCCGGGCGTTCTCGGGCAGCCCGGCCAGCGTCCGGGCATCGTGGATCGGCTCGGACCAGCCCGCGAACCGCTCGTAGATCGGTCGGGCCCGGGAGAGGGTCTCGGCGCTCGAGGGCCAGCTCTCGACCCGCTCGCCGTCGATCTCGTAGGCCACGCAGAGGAGGATCTCCTCGATCCCCGAGAGGATGTCGAGCTTGTTGAGCATGATGCTGCTGACGCTGTTCACGGCGACCGCGAAGCGCAGCCCGACCCCGTCGAACCAGCCGACCCGGCGAGGACGCCCGGTGACCGTCCCGAACTCGTGGCCGCGCTCGGCGATCCCGGCCCCGATCTCGTCCTCGAGCTCGGTGGGGTACGGCCCCGACCCCACCCGGGTCGTGTACGCCTTCATGACCCCGATGACCTCGTCCACCTGGAGCGGTCCGATCCCGCCGCCCGTGCAGGCGCCGCCGGCGACCGGGTTCGACGAGGTGACGTACGGGTAGCTGCCGTGATCGAGGTCGAGGAGGGTGCCCTGGGCTCCCTCGAGGATGACGTGGTCGCCCCGGCGGAGGGCGTCCTGGACGAGCCAGGTCGTGTCGGCCAGGTGCGGTCGGAGGCGCTCGCCCCAGGCCATCGCGGTCGCCACCAGGGGCTCCGCCTCGAACCGCTCGTCGCCGGGCATCGTCGCGAGGAGGGTGTTCTTGTCGGGCAGGACCCGCTCGAGGCGGTGGCGGAAGGCCGGCTCGTCGAGGAGGTCCTCCATCCGGAGACCGAGGCGCGAGGCGCGGTCGGCGTAGGTCGGGCCGATCCCTCGGTTCGTCGTCCCGACCTTCTCGCCGCCGAGCCGGGCTTCCATCGCCCGGTCGAGCGCGACGTGGTAGGGCATGATCACGTGGGCGTTCCGGCTGACCCGGACCTTCGTGGTGTCGATCCCCCGCGACGCGAGCATGTCCAGCTCGGCGATGAGGGTCGCCGGGTTGACCACGACGCCGGCGCCGATGACCGATGCGATGTGGGGATAGAGGACGCCCGACGGGGTGAGCCGGAGCTTGAAGACCTCATCGCCGAGGACCACGGTGTGGCCGGCGTTGTCCCCGCCCTGGTAGCGAACGGCCATCGCGACCTGCTCGGCGAGGAAGTCGGTCGTCTTGCCCTTGCCCTCGTCGCCCCACTGGAGCCCGACGATGACCGTGGCCGGCATCAGCGGGCCTCCGGAGAAGGCCAGGCCGACACGCCGGACGTGAAAAAGCCCCCGGCCTTCGGGCCGAGGACCTGGATAGACTGCTCCCCTCGTCGAGCCGCCGGCGAACCGGCGATCCCCAGGGCGACGGTGGGCGTTCGTCTCACCGGGCGAACGTTCCTCGAGCGATGGGTCGACTCCGTGGCGGCGGGCGACGCCCGCGTTCCGAGACTCGCGGAGTATAGCAGCGGAGCCGGGCGGCGGCGGGGACGCCGCGCCGCCGCGGGATCAGGCCGAACCGTGGCCCTAGGCGTGCGGTCCGAACGCGCGTCGCCCTGGCGAGATCTCCGCGAGCGCCACCGAGCGCTCGCGGAGGTAGAAGCCCATCGTCCGGGCGACCGCCGCCTCGCACAGCGACGGGTCGGCGCGCAGGGCGTGCTCCACCCGACCGGTCGGGCACTGGTCCCCGACCGCCGGCCGGCCGATCGGCAGGTGGGCTGCGCCGAGGCTCCGGGCGAGCCGGGCCGCGGTGCGAAGGGATGGGGTGTGACCGTCGGTCAGGATCCGACAGATCGTGCTGTGGTCGACGCCCGATCGCTCGGCCAGCTGTCTCTGGGACATCCGTCTGCACCGGAGTTCCTGCCGCAGCCAGACGCCGAAGTCGCGCTCGTCCATGGTTTCCTCCAGGACGGTTGATGATGACGACTTCAGCATGGGACGCCGACTCGCTCCCGGCGAAGAGCCGTTCGTCGCGAAGACATCGTTCCAGACGGGTCTCGATCGGCCGTCCGGGCCAGCCTGACCCTATCCTCCGAGCGCCTTCCGCGCCTCATCGAACTGTTCCTGGGTGATCTCGCCACGGGCGTAGCGTTCGCGGAGGCTGTCCAGGGCGTTCGTGCTCGGGGGTCCGACCTCGCCGTTCGAGCGGACGACCAGCACGCCCACCACCAGGAAGAGGAACGGGATCAGCACGACGATCAGGAGGATCCCGAACGTCATATCCCAGCCGTACGGCATCGGCGTTCACTCCTTCAGGTCGCGATCATCTCTCTCGCAGGTCGTCGCTCGCGCCTGCCAGGGGACACCATCCGACCGGGACCTTGCGCCGCTCGACGGCCGCGCGGCCACGACGCTCGGTAAGCCCGAGATACGTGGCGGTGCAGCGCTCCCGGCTACGGTGCCCGTCATCCCGCCGCAGACGCAGGGTCGGGACCGGCGCCGCCGGCCGACCGAGAAGGAGAGATGGACCGATGAACAGGGTCCTGCTGACCGGGCGCCTCACCCGCGACCCGGAGCTGCGCAGCCTCGCCAGCGGGAAGGCCGTCACGACGTTCAACGTGGCCACCAACGAGTACGCCGGCGGTGGCAAGGAGAAGGCGGAGTTCCACACCGTCGTGACCTGGGACAAGCTCGCCCAGGTCTGCGGCCAGTACCTCGGCAAGGGCCAGCAGGTCGCCATCGAGGGTCGGATCCAGACCCGGACCTGGGACGACGACGCCGGCAAGCGCCACTGGCGCACCGAGATCGTGGCCAACCACGTCGAGATGCTCTCCGGCCGCAAGAAGAAGGACTACGAGGCCCAGGCCGCGGCCGATGCCCTGACCGCCCAGGCCGGGGCGACCGGCGAGGCGCCCGGACCCGATGACCCGATCCCGGCCGAGGCGTTCGCCGCCTGAGCACCCGATCGAGCCTTCCTCCTCCCGCGCGGCGGGACGGACGTTCCTCCCCCGGCGTCCGTCCCGTTCGCGCGCCCGCCTCGCTCCGACCCGGCTGGCCGGCTGTGCCGGGTCGTGGTGCTGAAACAGCCCTCACAGGCATGCGTCCCATGGGTAGCGGGCTGCCTCGACGCGTCGACCCAGGTTCCTCTCGAGACCCGTCCTCGGGCATCGCTCGGCCCACCGCACGATGAACGAAGTGAGGGATGAGATGAGCGACCCGGACGTGCTTCGTCAGCAGCTGCTCGGTCTCATCGGCGGGCAGGACGCTCGGATGCCATTCGATGCGGCCGTCGACGCGTTCCCCGACGACGCGATCGATCGGCGGCCGCCGAACGTAGCCGTCACTCCATGGCACCTGCTGGAGCACATCCGGATCTCCCAGCGGGACATCCTTCGATACATCCGGGATGGCGACTACCTCGAGCCCTCCTGGCCCGACGAGTACTGGCCGGCGCCCGACGCCAGAGCGTCGGCCGAGGCGTTCGCCGCCACGATCGCGGCGATCCGGGCCGACGGGGAGGCGCTCCGCGACCTCGTCGCCGACCCGGCGACCGACCTCCTGGCGACGATCCCGGGGACGCCCGGCCACACGATCCTGCGGGAGATCCGGATCATCGCCGAGCACAACGCCTACCACACCGGGGAGTTCGCGATCCTCCGACAGGTCATGGGAACGTGGCCACCCGGTCGAGTGGGGTGATCGACACGGGCGGCTGACGCCATCCGCCGGAAGCGGGGCCGGCCTGCCCACCGGACGACGGACGGTCGCCGCCTACCCGTTCCGACCTGTCAGGACCGGGATCGCGAGCAGCGCCGCACTGAGCGCCGCGAAGGCGAAGATCAGGACGATCAGGACGAGAAGGGGGCTCGCCTTGCTGACCACCCTGACGTCGATGGCGCCGCCCGCCCGGATCGACGCGACGAAGTACAGGACCAGCGCGAGCAGGACCAGGATGAGGACGTTCGCGACGAGGTCGTGCAGGTCCACGGCTGATCGGACTCTAGACCTCGGGATCGCGAGGGGAAAGGACGCCGGGCTCGCGAGGGCGGCACCGGGCCCGGCGGGGCCGTCTCCGGGTCAGGACAGCTCGTAGAAGGAGCCGGCGAGGATGACGTAGACGATGACGAGCAGGCCGCCCTCGAGCCAGTTCGACTCTCCGTCGAGGGCGATGAGCGCGCTGATCCCGACGGCCGCGGCGACGGCCGCCACTTCGAGCGGCGCGAAGACGAGGTTCATCGGCTGACCGATCACGACCCCGACCAGGACGAGCACCGGGGCCACGAACAGGGCGACCTGGAGGCTCGAGCCGAAGGTCACCGCCATCGCGAACTCCATCTTGTTCCGATAGGCCAGCTGGACGGCCACGATGTGCTCGGCCAGGTTGCCGATCGTCGGGATGAGCACGACGCCGACGAAGAAGGCCGACAGCCCGAACGAGTCGATGAACGGGCCGATGGCGCCGACGAGGATCTCCGAAAGGACGGCGAGGAGCGCCGCGGCCGCGAGGAGGACGCCGACCGCGACCCGGATCGACCAGGCCGGGCCGCCGTGTCCCTCCGGCGCCTCGTGACCGCCGAGGGTCTCGCTCGGGTTCGTGAACTGGTAGATGAGCGACATCGCGTAGCCGACGATGAGCAGGATCGCGACGATCACCGATTCCTCGGTCAGCGTGCCGGTCGAGTGGTCCGCCGAGCTCAGGGCGAAGATCGCCGGGATGAACAGGCCGATCGCCGCCACGACGAGCAGGGCGGCGTTCGACCCGGCGATCCGCTGGCTGAACGCCTGCCGTCCGTTGCGCAGCCCTCCGATGAGGACGCTCGCGCCGAGGACGAGGAGCAGGTTCCCGATGATCGAGCCGGTCAGCGACGCCTTCACGACGTCGATGAGACCGGCCTGCAGGGCGAAGAACGCGATGATGAGCTCGGCGATGTTCCCGAACGTCGCGTTCAGGATCCCGCCGACCTGGGGCCCGGTGCTCGCCCCGATCCGCTCGGTCGCCACCCCGACGAGCCAGGCCAGCCCGAGGATGGCCAGTGCCGACACGATGAACACGACCGTCCCGCCGGCGTGGAGCCCGAAGTCGAGGACGATCGCGAGCGCCGAGGTCGCGAGGGTCACCAGGACGATGGCCCGGGCGATCGGCGAGAGCTGGCCGAGGACGGGGATCGAGCTGCCGGCGGTCGAGTCGTTCATCCCCGTGCATCGTACCGGCTGGCGAGGCGCGAGCGAGCCGTCGGCGGGACGCCGGGGGGGCCATCAGGACCGAGCCGGCCATCGCCGGGTCAGGACGCGCCGCCCTCCCCGGGCGAGCCGTACAGGCGACGCCGGGAGAGGCCCGTGGCCCGGGCCACCCGCCGCGCGGCGTCGCCCCGGGCGATCCCACCCGCCACGAGCCGCTCGACCTCCGCTCGCGCCTCGGCGAGCCGGTCCGGACCCGCGCTCGGGTCGCTCGCCGGGCCGTCCGGGGCCCCGGCTTCGTCTTCGGATCGGCCGGTCGGCAGGCGATCCCGCTCCCCCACCACGAGCACGAACTCCCCCCGTGGCGCGATCTCCCCCGACCGGGCGCGCTCGGCGAGAGCGCCGAGGGTGTCGCGGACGATCTCTTCGTGCAGCTTCGTCAGCTCGCGGCAGACCGCCCCGGGACGATCCGGGCCGCAGGACTCGGCAAGGTCGGCGAGGGTCGCAGCGGTCCGGCCCGGCGCCTCGTAGACGACGCAGCCGCGCTCATCGGCGGCGATCCGGGCGAGCCGCTCGCGGCGAGCTCGACCGCTCCGGGGCAGGAACCCCTCGAACGTCCAGCGCGGTCCGGTCACCCCGCTCGCGGCCACGGCCGCGAGGACCGCCGAGGCGCCTGGGATCGGGACGACCGTGCCGCCCTGGCCGGCCCACGCCCGGACCAGCTCCTCGCCCGGATCGCTCACGCCCGGCGTCCCGGCGTCGGTCACCAGGGCGAGGTCGGAACCGGCCCGCAAGTGGTCGATGAGCTCGGGCAGGCGGCCGGCCGCATTCCGGGCATGGAAGCTCACGAGGCGCACCTTGACCTCGTACCGGTCGAGGAGCCGCCGACTGAGCCGGGTGTCCTCGGCCGCCACGAGCGGGACGGTCCGCAGGATCTCGAGGGCCCGAAGGGTGACGTCGCCGAGGTTCCCGATCGGCGTGGCGACGACGTAGAGCCGCCCGCCGGGGTTCCCGGTCACGTCCGTCCGGAGCCCGGACGCCGACGAGGGTAGAGGTAGTCGATTCCTGCCGTCCGCGGTCCAAGCTTGGCGATCGGCGGGACCTGTCGCTTGAACTCCGATCCGGCGACCGCCCGGAGCGCCCAGGCGACCCGCTCGGCGCTCATCCCCTTCGCCTCGAGCTCCTCGGGCGAGCGGCGCTTGTCCACCAGCCAGAAGAGGAGGCGGTCCAGCTCCGGGTAGCTGAACCCCGCCTCGGCCTCGTCCGTCTGGCCGGGCCAGAGGTCGGCCGACGGTGGCTTCGCGACGATGGCCTCGGGGACGCCCATCGCGACGGCCAGCTGGCGGACCTGGCTCTTGTAGAGGTCGCCGATCGGGTTGAACGCGCAGGCGTTGTCGCCGAAGAGCGTGGTGTAGCCGATGAGCGACTCGGTCTTGTTGCCGGTCCCGACCACGAGCCCGCGCCAGGTCACCGAGTGGTCGTACAGGACGGCCATCCGCATCCGGGCCATGAGGTTGCCCCGGCGCAGCGGACTCGCCTCGAGCCCCTCGGACCCGGCCGCGCCGGCGGCTCCGTCGGCGCCGAAGTAGCCGTCGACCATCGGGCTGATATCGACGAGCTCCGAGGCACAGCCGAGATGCCGGACGACCGCCTCCGCGTCGAGCCGCGACGACGGCGACGACGTCCGGTAGGGCATCAGGACGCAGAGGAGCCGGTCCGCCCCGATCGCCTCCGTCACGAGGTATGCCACGAGGGCGGAGTCGATCCCCCCGGACAGACCCAGGACCGCCCGCTCGAAGCCGGCCTGGCGGAGCTGACCGCGGATGAACTCGGCGATGACCCTGCGGGCGACGTCGGTGTCGATGGCCAGCTCGGCGGGCAGGTCGAACGGGGCGGCGGTCACGGACGGAGGACGGAGACGCCGGCCGGCTCGGCGCCCTCGGCGGCGGCGCCCGCGTCGGCGTCGGGTCGGTCGGCGCCCGGGATCGCCGCGGCGCCCGGGATCGCCGGAGTGCCCGCGGCACCTCGCTCGACGGCCGCCGGTGCGCCGTCGCCGATCTCGTCCGGCGCGAGGCCAGCCCGCTCGGCGACGATCCGGGCCAGCTCGCGGACCTCGAGCTCCGGTCGCTCATCACGCAGGAGCGGGAGGGCGATCCTCGCCCGGCGGATCTCGGCAAGGTCCACGTCGACGACGTAGAGGTCGTCGTCGTAGAACGGAGCGCTGAAGACCGGTGCGCCGTCCGGCCCGATGACCTCCGACCCGCCCCAGAAGCTGATCGACTCCTCGACGCCGACCCGGTTGACGAAGACGACGAAGCTCGTCGTCAGCTGGGCGTAGGTGCGCATCAGGGTCCGCCAGGACGTCGCCGTCCCGAGACCGACCTCGTTCGTGGCGGCGAGATCGCGCCCCGGCGAGGACGAGACGTTGACGAGGATCTGGGCGCCGTCGAGGGCGAGGAGCCCGGCGACCGGCAGGTGCCAGAAGTCCTCGCACACGGCGAGCCCGACCCCGACCCCCAGCCGCGACGGGACCACCCGGAGGGCGTCCCCGGGTGCGAAGAAGCGACGCTCGTCGAAGAGCCCATAGGTCGGCAGGAACAGCTTGCGGTGGACGTGGCGGAGCTGACCGTCCTCGAGGAGCGCGGCGGCGATGAACAGCCGATGGTCGGGCGACTCCTCGACGAACGAGACGACGGCCGAGAGCCCCTCCGTCTCCGCGGCGAGGATCGCCAGGCGAGGATCGTCGAGGCGGATGGCGACCTCCCCGGCGAGGTCCTGGAGGAGGTAGCCGGTCAGGCCCAGCTCCGGGAAGACGACCAGGCCGGCACCCTCGGAACGAGCCCGGGCGAGGACCTCGCGATGACGGGCGAGGTTCTCCTCGAACATGCCCAGCCGCGGCGCGATCTGGGCGAGGGCGATCCGGAGCGGCTGCACGGGTCGAGTCTAGTCGGTCGGAAGCGGCCCGGCGATGTGGTCCCCGGGCGCGTCAGCCGACGGGGCGGGTCGGGGGCGCGGTCGGCGGCACCGGCGGCTCCGGCACGCTCATCGCGGCGGCCGCCGCGGTCGGGGGTGACGACGACGCGCCCCGGCCCGTGGCCTGGACCTGCTCGGCGGAGCCGGCCACCTCCTCGGCGAAGTGGCAGGCCACCTGGTGCCCGGTGACCAGCTCTCGGAGCGGCGGGTCCTCGCTGACGCAGGCGTCGGGCTTGCCCAGGCGCTCGCGGAGCCAGCAGCGGGTATGGAACCGGCAGCCGCTGGGCGGCGCCGCCGGGGACGGGACGTCGCCCTGGAGGATGATCCGTCGACGGCGCGACTCGACCACCGGGTCGGGGATCGGGATCGCCGACAGGAGCGCCACGGAGTACGGGTGGAGGGGCTCGCGATTCAGGGCTCGCGACGGGGCCAGCTCAACGATCCGGCCGAGGTACATCACGGCGATCCGGTCGCTGATGTGGCGGACCACCGAGAGGTCGTGGGCGATGAACAGGTAGGTCAGCCCGAACTGGCCCTGGAGCCGCTCGAGCAGGTTGATGATCTGGGCCTGGATCGAGACGTCGAGGGCGCTGATCGGCTCGTCGGCGACGATGAGGTCGGGGTTCAGGGCGAGGGCCCGGGCGACCCCGATCCGCTGGCGCTGGCCGCCGGAGAACTCGTGCGGGTAGCGGACGGCGAAGTCCGGGTTCAGGCCGACCGTCGCGAGCAGCTCGCGGACCCGCTCGCGACGCTCCTCCTTGGTCCCCACCTCGTGGATGTCGAGCGGCTCGCCGACGATCCCGGCGACGTTCATCCTCGGGTTCAGGCTGGCGTAGGGATCCTGGAAGATCATCTGCATCCGGCTGCGCATCTTGCGCAGGGCCTTGCCGTCCAGCGGGGCCAGGTCGGTCCCGTCGAAGGTGATCGACCCGGAGGTCGGCTTGTAGAGCCGGACGATCGCCCGTCCGGTCGTACTCTTGCCACAGCCGGACTCGCCGACGAGCCCGAGTGTCTCGCCGCGCCTGATCTCGAAGTCGACCCCATCCACCGCCCGCACGTCACCGATGTGGCGCTCGAAGATGAGCCCCTCGGTGATCGGGAACCAGACCCGCAGGTCGGAGACCTGGAGGAGGACCCGGTCGGCGGCGCCGGCCGTCGTGGGGACCGTTCCGCCGGCCGCGATCGGTGAGCTGGGAACGGGCGAGGTGGCCGGGTCCGTCGGGAGCTCGGTCACAGGGGCTTCTCGTGGTGCTCGTCACCCGGGTACTCGCCGTAGTCGCGGGCGGCGTCCATCAGCGCTTCGTCGCGAGCCGTCAACGGGCTGCGGTCACTCGGCGAGCCGTCGATGGCCTCGACCGTCGCGAGGGTGTCCAGCTCATCGAGCGCGGACCCTTCGGGCATCGACCCCGGGGGCGGTGCGGCCACGAAGCCGTCGCGGAGCGGTCGACCCGCCAGGGCCTCCTCGCGGGTGGGCGCGTTGTGACAGGCGATCCGATGGGTCGCGTCCGGTCCGGTCATCACCACCCGGGTCCCGGCTACGATGGGGTCGAGCACCGGGTTGTCGCTCCAGCACGTCTCGAGCCGCCAGGCGCAGCGCGGCGCGAACGGGCAGCCGACCGGCTCCCGGCGCTGGTCCGGGGGTCGGCCCTCGATCGGGATCAGCGCCTCACCGGCCTCGGCATCGAGACGCGGGATCGAATGGAGGAGACCGATCGTGTACGGGTGCGACGGCCGGGCGAACAGGTCGCCGGTGGTCGCGGTCTCGACCACATAGCCCGCGTACATGACGTTGATCCGCTGGGTCATCCCGGCGACGACCCCGAGATCGTGGGTGATGAGGATGAGCGCAGAGCCGGTCTCCGTGGTCAGGCGCTGGAGGATCTCGAGGACCTGCGCCTGGATCGTCACGTCGAGCGCGGTCGTCGGCTCGTCCGCGATGAGGAGTCGCGGCTCGAGGGCCAGGGCGATCGCGATCATCACCCGCTGTCGCATCCCGCCCGAGAACTGGTGGGGGAAGCTCTTGAGCCGGGTCTCCGGGGCCGGGATGCCGACCATGCTCAGGAGCTCGATCGCCCGCTGTCGGGCGTCCTCCTTGGTCGTGGTCCGATGGGCCCGGATCGTCTCGACCATCTGCTCCTCGATGGTCAGCACCGGGTTCAGGCTGGTCATCGGGTCCTGGAAGATCATCGCGATGTCGCGGCCCCGGATGTCGCGGACGTCGCTCTCCGAGAGGGACACGATGTCCCGTCCGTCGAACATGATCCGGCCACCTTCGATCCGCCCCGCAGGCTTGGGCAGGAGACGCATGATCGCGAGGTTGGTCACGCTCTTGCCGCAGCCGGATTCGCCGACGAGTCCCAGCGTCTCGCCGCGGGCCACATCGAAGTCGATCCCGTTGACCGCGAAGACGGCCCCGTCCTGGGTCCGGAAGCGGACCACCAGGCCGCGGACGGAGAGGAGCGGCTCGGGGACCCCCGTCGCCCCGGGTCGGGCGGGGGTCGCGGTCGTGGCGTCGACGCCCACGGGCGTGGTCATCGCTTCATCCTCGGGTCGAGCGACTCGCGGAGACCATCGCCCAGCAGGTTGAAGCCGATCGCACTGATGACGATGGCGATCCCGGGCGCGAAGATGAGCCATGGGGCGCGCCGGAGGGCCTCGGTCGAATTGGTCAGCATCGTCCCCCACTCCGGCGTCCGGGGATCGGGCGGACCGAGCCCGAGGTAGCCGAGTCCAGCGACGTCGATGATCGCCGTCGCCAGGGCCAGCGTGGCCGCGACGATGAGCGCGGTCAGCGCGTTCGGCAGCATGTGGCGCATCAGCAGCCGGCGTCCTCCGGCCCCGATCGACCGGGCCGCGGTCACGAACTCCGCCTCGCGCAGGGAGAGCAGGCTGCCGCGCAGGATCCGGGCGAAGATCGGCGCGTTCGCGACGGCCACCGCGATCATGATCTGGGGCAGGCCCTGACCGAGCCAGGCGACGATCCCGATCGCGAGGAGGATCCCGGGGATCGCCAGGAAGACGTCCGTGGCACGCATCAGGATCGTGTCGACCCGACCGCCCACGCCACCCGCGACCGCCCCGACGAACCCGCCGATGGCGAGCCCGACCGTGACCGAGATGATCCCGACGAAGAGGCTGATCCGGGCGCCGTACATGACCCGGCTGAGCTCGTCCCGGCCGAGCTTGTCGAGTCCGGCCAGGTGGGCGCTCGAGGGCGCCTCGAACGTCTTGCCCAGGCCGAGCTTGTTCGGGTCGTACGGGGCGAGCGCCGGGGCGAGGAAGGCAACCGCCACGAAGACCGCGATGCAGGCCAGCCCGACCATCGCCGGGCGGTTCCGCCGCAGGCGGACGAAGGCGTCGCGCCACAGGCCGCGACTGGCCCGGGTCTCGGCGGCCGGGACGCGGACGGCGGTGGGCGTCGTCGCGGCCATCAGGAGTACCGGATCCGGGGGTTGAGGAAGGCGTAGGCGATGTCGACGACGAGGTTCACCACCAGGAAGACGAGGGCGAAGATGAGGATCGAGGACTGGATCACGAAGTAGTCGTGCGCCTCGATGGCCTCGACCACCCACTTCCCCACCCCGTTCCAGGCGAAGACCGTCTCGGTGATGACCGCCCCGGCCAGCAGGCCGCCCACCTGGAGCCCGATCACGGTGACGACCGGCAGCCAGGCGTTGCGCATGACGTGGCGGTTGTCGACCCGCTTCTCGGTCAGGCCCTTGGCCCGGGCGGTCCGGACGTAGTCCTCGTTCGACACGTCGAGGACGGATGCCCGGGTGATCCGGGTGATGATCGCGAGCGGGATCGAGCCGAGGGCGATGGCCGGCAGGATGAGGTGGCGAAGGGAGTCGACGAACGCATCCGGCCGCCCGGCCAGGAGCGTGTCGATCAACAGGAAGTTCGTGACGAACGGGACCTCGAGGCGCGGGTCGATCCGGCTCGACGCGGGCAGGATCTTCAGCTGGACGGCGAAGACGTACTGGAGCGAGAGCCCCAGGACGAAGATCGGGATGCTCACGCCGACGAGCGACACGACGGTGATGAACCCGTCCGAGAAGCTCTGGGGCTTGCGGGCCGCCCACCGCCCGAGGGGGATCCCGATGCCCACCGCGAACGCCAGGGCGGCGAGGGTCAGCTCGATCGTGCCCGGGAACCGGACGAAGAAGTCGTCGACGACCGAGCGGTTGTTGACGAAGCTCCGGCCGAGATTGCCCTGGGCCAGGTCGGCCATGTAGTTGAGGTACTGCTGCCAGAGGGGCAGGTCCAGCCCGAGCCGGTGACGCATCGCCTCGACGAGCTCGGGCCGGGCGTGCTGGCCGAGGATGGTCGCGGCGGGATCGCCCGGCAGGAGGTGGATGAACGCGAACAGCACGATCGACAGTCCGAACAGGACCGGGATCGCACCGAGCAGCCTCCGGATGATGTACTTGATCACGGCTGGCGATCACCCATCGGGATGAGGGAACGAACCCCGGGGGTCAGAGCGGCCCCCGGGGTCCTTGGCGTCGGTCAGACGTTGGCTCCGACGTGAGGGTCGGAGCCACGCGACCCTACTTGTCGAGCCAGACCGTGTTGAAGATCTCGGTCAGGTTGCCGGAGCCGACGAAGCCCTTGACGTAGGCCTTGGCGGCAGCCGGTGGGGTGGAGTTGACGATCGGCACGGTCGGGAGGTCGGCCCGGATCATGTCCTGCGCCTTCTCCCAGAGGCTCTTGGCGGTGGCGTCGTCCGTCGCCGCCTCGGCGTCCTTCATCGTCTTGTTGAGCTCGTCGTTCTTGTAGGCGAACTCAGGGTTCGGCTTGCCCGCCTGATAGTTGAAGAAGGCGGTGTCGAGGAAGTTGTCCGGGCCGGCCCAGTCGCAGGTCCAGCCGATGAGCCACATCGGGTACTTGCCGGTGGCCTCTTCCTTGAGGTAACCCTCCCGCCACGGCTTGGTCTGGGGGGTGGGCTTGAAGCCGACCGCCTCGAGGTCCGCGCTGATCGCCTGGAAGATGCCCTTCGGGTCCGGCATGTACGGCCGGGCCACGTTGGACGGATACCAGAAGTCGAAGGTCAGCTGGTCGGCCGGGACGCCGGACTCGGCGATGAGGGCCTTGGCCTTCTCGACGTCGTAGGTGGGCAGGTTCTCGTCCTTGGCGTAGAGGCCGCCCGCGGGCATCCACGTCACGGCGGCCTTGGCCTGGCCACCGTAGAAGGTGTCGATCAGCGCCTGCTTGTTGATCGCGTAGGCGACGGCCTCACGGATCTTGGCGTTGTCGAACGGCTTGTGGGTCTGGTTCATGGCGAGGTGGAACAGGTTGCACGACTCGCCGCGGTCGATCGCCTGCTGGGTCGGATCGGCCTGGATCGTCGACAGGTCGGTCGGGTTGACGTTGAGGGCGAGGTCGATGTCACCGGCGCCGAGGGCGTTGAGGGTGCCCGTCTGGTCCGGGTACGGCTTGAACGTGACCTTGTCGAGATGGGCGATCCCATCCTTGTTCCAGTAGTCCGCGTTCTTCTCGAGGGTGACGTGGTCGTTGGCCACGTACTCCACGAACTTGAACGGTCCGGTGCCCACCATGGCGCCCTTGGCGCCGGTGTTGTAGCCGCTCTTGCTCGGATCGGGATTGTCGGCGTCGAGCGCCTTGAGGGCGGCCGGGCTGTTGATCCCGAACGAGGTGATCGTCTGGCTCAGCAGGAAGCTGCTGTACGGGTGCTTGAGGACGAGGACGGCCTCGGTCGGGCTGGTGGCCGTGCACGAGACGAGGTTCGCATCGGCCTTGTAGCCGCCGAAGACGGCCGCCCAGTAGTACGAGTAGTCGCCGCTCGCGAGCGCGCCCGTGAAGTTCTTCCAGCGGTCGTAGTTGTAGCAGACGGCCTCGGCGTTGAAGTCGGTGCCGTCATGGAACTTCACCCCGTCCCGCAGGGTGAAGGTGTAGGTCAGACCGTCGGGGCTGACCGTCCACGACTTGGCGAGGACCGGGATGATCTCACCGGTCGTGCCCGGCTTGGTCCCGACGAGGCCCTCGATGACCTGGTTGGACACCGCCGACGAGTTGCTGTCCTGGATGAACGCCGTGTCGGTCGACGCGATGTCGCCGGGGATCGCCACGACGAGGTTGCCCCCGTCCTTCGGGGTGACCGCGGCGGCGCTCTCGCTCGGCGCGGTCGACGGTGCCTCGGAGGCCGGGGCCTGGCTGGCCGGCTGGCTGGCCGGCGCCGCGGAGCTCGAAGTCCCGCTGCAGGCCGCGAACAGGATCGCCGCGACGGCGACCACTGCTCCGGTTCTGATCCGTGTCATCCGGTTCTGTCTCCTCCACTTGTGCCCGACGACGCTGACGTGTTGCGAACGACCAGGCTGGCCGTCCTGTCGCGTCGACCCGGGCATGATACTCAGGCGCCGGCGCCCGGTGAGCCATCCGCCGGCGAACCGGCATCGCTCGATGAGCCGGCACTCGGTCCGGCGGCGACCGGCATCGCCGCGGTGACCTCATCCGTGATGGTCGGTGCCGGATGCTCGACCGTGATCGGCGCGGGATGGACCGCGTTCGCCACGACCGCCGACGGCACCTTCTCGGCGAAATGGCAGGCCACTCGATGGCCATCCCCGATGTCCCGGAACTCCGGGTCCAGGGTGGTGCACTCCTCCGGGTCGCCGAGCTGCTCACGCAGCCAGCAGCGAGTGTGGAAGCGGCACCCGGACGGCGGTGCGGCCGGCGACGGGACGTCGCCGGTCAGGACCAGCCGCCTCTTCCTGATCCGCGGGTCCGAGTCGGGCACGGCCGACAGGAGCGCCACGGTGTACGGGTGTCGAGGCGCGCTGTAGACCTCCTCGACATCGCCCATCTCCACGAGCTTGCCCAGGTACATCACCCCGAGGCGGTCGCTGATGTAGTGGACGACCGAGAGGTTGTGGGCGATGAACAGGTAAGTCAGGTCGAACTCGCGACGGAGGTCCATGAGCAGGTTCAGGATCTGGCTCTGGATCGACACGTCGAGCGCGGACACCGGCTCGTCGCAGACGACGAAATCGGGATCGAGGGCCAGCGCCCGGGCGATCCCGATCCGCTGGCGCTGGCCGCCCGAGAACTCGTGGGGATAGCGGCGGGTGTAGTCGCGCCGCAGCCCGACGGCCTCGAGGTAGTCCTCGACGCGCTTGTCGCGGACCTTGCGGTCGCCCCACTTGTTCTCCGCGTCGGCCTGGGCCAACAGGCCCTCACCGATGATGTCGCTGATCGGCATCCGCGGGTTCAGCGAACCGACCGGGTCCTGGAAGATGATCTGCATCCGGCGACGGAGCTTCTTGAGATCGCTGCCCTTCTTGCCGAAGATCGGCTCGCCGTCGAGCGTCGCCGCTCCGCCCGTCGGTGGCTGGAGCTGGACGAGGGTCCGCCCCAGGGTCGACTTGCCGCAGCCGGATTCCCCGACCAGGCCGAAGACCTCGCCGCGCCGGACCTCGAAGCTGACGTCGTCGACGGCCTTCACGTCGCCGACGTGGCGACGCAGGAAGCCGCCCATGATCGGGTAGTACTTGACCAGGTGCTCGACCTCGACCAGGGTCGGCGCCGGGGCGCCGGGGACCGGCGGAACGCCGGCGCCCGCCGCGCCAGCCGCGGCCGCGTCGGTCGCGGTCGGCCGATCCTCACCCGCGGGTCCGGCCTCCATCGTCATCGGACCGCCTCGGCGACGTCGCGTCGGGGACGGGTCCGCGGCGGCACCGGCGAGCCCGGAGCCGCGGTGTACAGCCAGCAGGCCACGTCGGGCGGGTTCGCGTCGGCGATCAGCGGGTCGTTCCCGGCGCAGGGACCGAACGCGTACGGACAGCGCGGGGCGAAGTTGCAGCCCGCGGGCATGTTGAACGGGTTCGGGACCGTGCCCTTGATGACGTTGAGCCGCTGGCCGCGCTTCCCCTTCGAGGGGATGGAGCCGAGGAGCCCCTCTGTGTAGGGGTGCTTCGGGGAGAGCAGGACGTCGTAGACGTCGCCCTGCTCGACGATCCGTCCGGCGTACATGACCACGATGTCCTTGACCGTCTCGGCCACCACGCCCAGGTCGTGGGTGATGAGCATGAGGGCCGCACCGGTCCGGTCCTGGACGTCGCGGATGAGCTCGAGGATCTGGGCCTGGATCGTCACGTCGAGGGCGGTGGTCGGCTCGTCGGCGATGAGCAGCTTCGGGTCGCACGAGAGGGCCATGGCGATCATCACCCGCTGGCGCATGCCGCCCGACATCTCGTGGGGATACTGCTTCACCCGGCGCTCCGGGTTGTTGATCCCGACCGCCTTGATCGATTCGATCGCCTTGTCCCAGGCGGCTTTCTTCGAGAGCCCCTGGTGGAGGATGACGGCCTCCGAGATCTGGTCACCGACGGTGAACACCGGGTTGAGGCTGGTCATCGGCTCCTGGAAGATCATCGCGATGTCGTTGCCCCGGACCCGGCGCATCTCGTCCTCGTCGAGCTGGAGCAGGTCCCGCCCCTCGAAGAGGATCTCGCCGGTGGGGATCTCCGCCGGCGGCATGTCGTGGAGCCGCATGATCGAGAGCGAGGTCACGCTCTTGCCGCAACCGGACTCGCCCACGATCCCGAGGGTCTCGCCGGGCATGATCGAGAAGCTGACCCCGTCGACCGCCTTGACCACACCGTCCATGACGTGGAAATAGGTCCGCAGGTCGCGCACCTCGAGCAGCGGGCGTCCGGTCGGGACGCCGGTCGGATCGTCCGGAGTCGTCTGGGTGACGGTCAAGCGGCTACTCCCTGGAGCGGGGGTCGAGGGCGTCCCGGAGACCGTCGCCCATGAAGTTGATCGCGATCACCGTAAGGGCGATCGCCATGCCCGGGAAGAAGGCCCACCACCAGTTGCCCAGGACCTGGACGCTCTGGGCGTTGGACAGGGCATTCCCCCAGCTGATGTCCTGGGCCTTCAGCCCGAAGTTGAGGAAGCTCACGAACGCCTCGGTGATGATCGCGTTGGCCACCAGCAGGGTGGCCGACACGATGATCGGGCCGAGGGCATTGGGCAGGATGTGGCGGAACGTGATCCGCTGGTCGCCGACCCCGACGGCCTTGGCCGCGAGGACGAAGTCCTGTTCCCGGAGCGACAGGTAGAGAGCCCGGACCAGCCGGGCCAGCCCCGGCCAGAAGAGCAGCCCGAAGATGAGGATGAGCGAGATCGGGTCGCCCTGGCCGAAGAAGCGGGCCGCGACGAGGATCACGAACAGGAACGGGATGCACAGCATCAGGTCGACGAAGCGCATCAAGAGGCCGTCGATCCGCCCCCCGAAGAAGCCGGCCAGCGACCCGACCAGCACGCCGAGGCTGACCGCGATGAGGGCGGTGAAGACCCCGATCGCCATCGACAGTCGGGCGCCGTTGACGACGAGGACGAAGACGCTCCGGCCGCCGATGTCGGTCCCGAACGGATCGGCCAGGGTCGGCGGGCTCTGGAGCCAGCCGGGCGGGCTGCCGCCGGACTTCGTCACCGGCTTGAGGTCCAGCCGGTCGTACGGCCAGATGATCGGGCCGAAGATCGCCAGGAGGATCATCACCACGAAGATCCCGGCTCCGACGAGGGCCAGACGGTGGCGCTTGAACTTGCGCCAGGCGATCTGCCACTGGTTGAGGGACTCGAGGGCGACCTCGTAGTCCTCGGCCGGCGGACCTGTGGGGTCGGGGACGGGCTTCGAGAACTGGTCGTTCGGTTCGAGCATCGGTCAGTCGTACCGGATCCGCGGGTCCACGACCGCGTAGATGACGTCGGCCAGCAGGTTCGCGAAGAGGGTGATCACCGACGTGACCAGGAGCAGGCCCATGATCACGAAGTAGTCTTTGGCGGTGATCGACTCGATGAACAGCCTGCCCATCCCCGGCCAGGTGAAGATCGTCTCGGTCACGATGGCCCCCGAGAACAGGAACGGGATCTCGAGGGCGACGTTCGTGACGACCGGGAGCATCGCGTTCCGGAAGGCGTGCTTGCCGATGACGACCCGCTGGCGGAGGCCCTTGGCCTTGGCCGTCCGGACGTAGTCCTGGTTGAGCGACTCGAGCATCGAGGCCCGGACGAACCGGCTGTCGCCGGCGATGTTCACCGCGACCAGGGTCAGGACGGGCAATACGAGGTGGCGGCCGATGTCGGCGGCTGCGCCGACCGGGTTGGCCGAGAAGGCCTCCCAGTACTGGGGCGTGCCGAACGGCGGCCAGTCACGCGTGGTGACGATCCCCCCGGTCGGGAACCAGTGGAGGGCGACACCGAAGATGAAGATCAGGTTCAGCCCGAGCCAAAACGTCGGCAGCGAGTAGAAGACGTAGCTGAACAGGGTCACCGTCTGGTCGAAGAGCGAATAGCGGTGGACCGCGGCGTAGACCCCGAGCAGGATGGCGATCCCGACCCACAGGACGAGTGCCGTGCCGGCCAGGATGAAGGTCGCCGGGATCCGACTGGCGATGAGCTGGGTGACGGGTTGCCCGGACTGGATGCCGTAGCCCAGGTCGCCGTGGATGATCCCGTTCGACCCGCCGCCGAGCGCCGCCGGGAGGACGTTCAGGCCACCCTGCTCCGACAGGAAGGCCTGGGGCATCGGCTTGTTGCAGTTGAGGATCCCGAACCAGCCGCCGAACTCCATCATCCAGTTCCCGGCCTGCTGGATGATCGGCGTGTTGGCGTCGGTGGGCTGGAGGCACCAGCGTCGGAGCCAGGCGTCGATCTGCTCCTGGGTGATCCGCTTGTTGCCCTGGAACTGGGCCTGCGGACCTCCGGGGGCGGCCTTCATCAACATGAAGCTCAGGACGATCACCGCGAACAGGAGCGGGATCAGACCGAGCGCACGACGGATGATGAACTTCGTCATCGGGGGTCACCGGGTATCTGGGTCGGATCCACTGCCAACGCCTCGAAGCTGACGCTGTGGGCGGTCCCCCGGCAGGGGCCGCCGGCTGGAGCCCGGCCCGGGGCCGAGCGCAGGTCCACCACCGGGTGGACGTGCGAAGAGTAGCGGATATGCGGACGGCGGCTCGGTGATCGAGCCGCCGTCCGCAGGCTGAGCTAGGTCGAGGCTACTGCTTGAGCCACCAGTCCTGGACGTTCCAGACGTCGGACGCGGTGGACGGGTTCTTCTTGAAGTTCTGGAGCTTCGCGTTCACACCACGCGCCTCGTTGCGGTAGTAGAGCACGACCTCCGGGATCTGGTCGATGTAGATCTGCTGGATCTTGTAGGCGGCCTGGATCTGGTCGGCCGTCTTGATCGACTTGGCAAGGACGTCGATCGCGGCATCCATCTCCGGGCTCTTCAGCCGGAGGTAGTTGTAGCCGTTGCCCTTGTTCGCGTCGGTCGGGATCTGCTCGCTGTGATAGGCGTAGTAGTAGTCCCCGTACAGGTCGAAGGCGAGGACGTAGGCGAACTCCGACGTGTCGTAGTTGCCGTGGGACAGGTTGCACTTCGTGTCGGCCTTCACGTCCGGCCAGTTGGCGAACAGGATCGTGGTCGAGTCGACGAAGTTCAGGTTGAGCTTGATGCCGATCTGCTGGAGGGACTTCGCGAGGAAGTCGCCGCCGAGCTGGCGGAAGCCGGCCGTCGAGGTGCAGTGCTCGAAGACGAGCGGGGTGTTGCTCTTCGGGTCGATCCGGATCCCGTCGGCGCCCTTCGTGTAGCCGGCCGCATCGAGGGCCGCGTTGGCGGCGGCGACGTCGTACGGCAGGCACTTGGCGTCCGGCAGCTGCCAGTAGTTCGTGGGGGTGGCGTTGGTGCACGGGTTGTTGTCCGGGTACGGCGAGCCGGCGAAGACCGTCTCCCAGATCCCCTTCTTGTCGATCGCCTGGGCGATCGCCTTGCGGACGACGATGTCCTGGAGAGCCGGGTGGCCCTTGCCCTGGCCGAGACCCGCCTGGTTCATGTCGAAGTGCTCGTAGAGCCAGGCCGGCTCGAGGATGGCGCTGCCGACGGCCGCGTCGACGCCCTTGATCGCGTCGTAGTCGGCCTGGACGAGGTCGAGGGCGACGTCGATCTCACCGTTGAGGAACGCCGCGATCTCGCCTTCCTTGTTGTCGGGGAAGAACTTGAAGGTGACCCCGTCAAGGCACGGCTTACCGCCGCACGCCCCGGACGCGGTCCAGTTGTCATCCCGCGCCAACTCGACCGTGTCGGCCGTGGCGGTGACGTACTTGAACGGGCCGATCGTGACGGCCTTGCCGATGTCGGCCGAGACCGGGTAGGTCTTGGCGGCGGCATCCTTGACCGGGATCGTCTTGATGTAGTGCTCGGGCAGGATGTAGTTCGTGCCAACGGTGCCGAGCCAGCCCGCGAACGGCTTCGGGAAGTGGACGTCGGCGGAGAGACCGTCGGCCGCCACGTCGATCTTGTCGATCTGCTCCCAGCTGAGGGTGCTGATCCCGGCCTGCGCCTTGTCGAGGACCCACTGCCACGTGAACTTGAAGTCGTTCATCGTGAAGGGCTGGCCGTCGGACCACTTCAGGTTCGGCTTGATCTTCGCGTGGACCGTGAACCCGCCCTTGCCGTCGGCGTCCTCGGTGACGTTGTCCTTGTAGGTGATCGGGCCGTCCGAGAGGTCGGGCATGTAGTGCCCGTCATTCGTGACGGTGAGCAGCGCGCGCATCGTCGCGGCGAGCACCTGGCTGTTCGCGAACGCGTTCGAGAAGTACGGGTTGAGCTGGTTGGCGGCCTGCCAGTCGGAGACGATGGCCTTGCCACCAGGGGTGCCCGGAGTCGGCTCGTACTTGTAGCCGTACAGCAGGGCGTCGTAGTCGATCGGTGTCGGCGCGGCCGAGACCGACGGCGCCTCAGAGGCGGGCGCGGTGCTCGGAGCCGTCGACCCTGCCGACGGCGCGCTCGAGCTCGTGGCGCCCTGGCATGCCGCGAACACGATCGCCGAGGTCGCGAGCAGGCCAAGTATGCGATTCCGCATCAGCGGTCCTCCAAACGGGTTTCTACCCTTCACTCCCCATGTCGCCATCGGGACCGCACCTGCGTTCGGCGCCCGGACCCGGATCGTCCACGGCCATCTGCTGCACAGACTGAGCCGCCGGCACGGACGACGGAGGGCGAACGAACGAGCGCACGGTGAGCTGCGGTCCCGGCGCTGTCGGTATGATGCGGACGCGTTCGGGAGGTGTCAACTCGCGCCGACACCCGGACCGGGGACCGTTTCCGCACGGGTCCGGTCGTCCGAAGCGTTCGCCCGATCCTCTCCTGGCACCTCCTTGCGACCGACACCGGACCGGCGTCGGTCAATCAGCTCGCGTCGAGATGTCGTGGGTGACCCGCGCCTCGGGCTTGCCGAGACCGTCCGGTCCCCGCCACTGGACGGCATCCAGGTCGATCGCCGACACGATCGGCGGCATCGGCCGCTCCACCCGGACCCGACCGAGGAAGGCTGATTCCGCGCGCAGGTCGGCGACCGTGCGGGCGTGCAGGACCGCCGGCGCGGGCCCGGGCTCGTCCACCACGAGGCCTTGCGGTCGGAAGACCGCCGAGGGGCCCACGAGGGCCGCGACCATCCCCGCGCTGACGACGACACCGGCGATCGCGCTCCGGGCCCGCCAGGCGCCGGCCACCGGCCGCTGGACCCGGGTCCGCAGTCGGTCCCACCCGTCGGCGGGTGGGTCGACCCGGGCGGCCTCACCGAGGACCCTCCGGACCGCGTGGATCGTCAGGAGCGTCGCGCCGAGCTCCAATTCACAGAGGCGGCAGCGATCGAGGTGAGCGAGAGCTGCGGCGGTCGCCGGTCCCTGCTCGCGCCGCTCGACGAAGTCCAGGAGGGCGTCCCGGTGGTAGTCGCACGCTCCGGCGCGACCGATCACGGCGCGACCTCGCGATCCGCGACCGCGAGGTCGACGACGGACAGGTCCGCCCCGTACGCGCCACCGAAGCGGCGGTCGTCCTCGAGCCGGATGCGCAGCGCTCGGAGGGCGTAATGCAGCCGCGACTTGACCGTGCCCAGCCGGACGTCGAGCAGCTGGGCCGTCTCCTGGAGGGAAAGCCCGTGGAGGTAGTAGAGGATGACCACGCTCTGGTGCTTCGGCGGCAGGTCCGCGACGCCCTCCCGGACGATCCGGCGCAGCTCCTGCTGCTCGGCGTGCTCCGCCGGCTCGGCGGCGAGATCGCGGACGAGCCCGACGACCGACTCCTCGATCGGCTCGGCCTTCACCCGCCGGCGACCCAGCCGCGAATAGCACAGGTTGAGGGCGACCCGGTGGAGCCAGGGCAGCGGCGAGACGTCGGTCCGCAGGGCGTGCCGGCGCTGGTAGGCCCGGGCGAACGTGTCCTGGAGGATCTCCTCCGCCGCCTGCGGGTCGCCGGTCAGTCCGTAGGCGGTCCGGTAGATCGGCGTCCGGTAGCGCATGAAGAACGCCTCGAACGCGCCGAGATCGTCGGCCTGCATCCGGATGAGCAGGGCGGCATCTTCGGCGCGGGCGCGGAGGCGTTCCGGGTCCTCGATCGGCTCGCTCGTCGTCGGCTCCTCACCGTGGTCGACCGGCGCCCGTCGCCGGGCTCCGACTGGTGATACGCCCGGACGGTCCGGCAGGTTCATCCGACGCTCGTCCCGCGAGGATCGCTCAGTCCGGACACGGCGTCTGGACTCCCGCAACCGGCCGCCAGCGGAGGTTCGGCTGGCGGGCGGCGGTGGCCTCGTCGAGGCGCCTGACCGGCGCATCGTGGGGCGCCTCGCGGACGACATCCGGCGTCGTCCGGGCCTCGGCGGCGATAGCGATCAGCGCGTCGGCGAAGGCATCGAGGGTCTCGATGGACTCGGTCTCGGTCGGCTCGATGAGCATCCCCTCCTCCACGATGAGCGGGAAGTAGATCGTCGGCGGGTGATAGCCGTGGTCGATGAGACGCTTCGCGATATCGAGCGTCCGGACCCCAGTCTCGCGCTTGATCGTGGCCGCCGAGGCGACGAACTCGTGCTTGCAGAGGCGGCCGCCGTACGGCTCGTCGAACGTGTCCGCGAGACGGGCCTTGAGGTAGTTGGCCGCCAGGACCGCGTCCTCGCTCACCTCCCGGAGCCCCGAGTCGCCGTGCGCCCGGATGTAGGCGTAGGCGCGGACGAGCACCCCGGTGTTGCCCACGAACGAGCGCATCCGGCCGATCGAGGCGGGTCGCTCACCCGGTCGCTCCAGCCGGAACGAGCCGTCGTCCTCGCGGAGGACCCGCGGCGCCGGCAGGAACGGGATGAGCTTCTCCCCCACCCCGACCGGTCCGGCCCCGGGTCCGCCACCGCCGTGGGGCGTGCTGAACGTCTTGTGGACGTTGAAGTGCATGACGTCGAAGCCGGCCTCGCCGGGCTTGAACCGGCCGAGGATCGCATTGAGGTTGGCGCCGTCCATGTAGGCCAGGGCGCCGGCCTCGTGGACGGCGTCGAGCAGCTCGCCGATCCGCCCCTCGAATAGACCGAGGGTCGACGGGTTCGTGATCATGACCGCCGCCGTCCGGGGACCGAGGGCCGCCCGGAAGGCGTCGAGGTCCACCCCGCCGTCGGGCGCCGATGGGATCGTCACGGTGGTGAAGCCGGCCATCGTGGCGGTCGCCGGGTTCGTCCCGTGGGAGCTGTCCGGGACGAGGACCTCCGTCCGCTCCGTGTCCCCGCGGCTCCGGTGGTAGGCCCGGGTCATGAGGATGCCCGTGAGCTCGCCCTGGGCGCCGGCGGCCGGCTGGAGGGTGACCGCCCGCATGCCGCTGATCTCGGCCAGCGCCTCCTCGAGCTCCCAGAGGAGCTGCAGGGTGCCCTGGGCCAGGCGATCCGGCGCGAGCGGATGGAGCTCGGCGAACCCGGGCAGCCGGGCCGCCCACTCGTTGAGCTTGGGGTTCCACTTCATCGTGCACGAACCGAGCGGATAGAACCCGGTGTCGACCCCGTAGTTGAGCTGGCTCAGGTTGACGTAGTGACGGACCACCTCGGGCTCGTTGAGCTCGGGGAGCCCCGGTGGGGTCGTCCGTCGGGCCTCCGCCGGAAGGCGGTCGAGGGCGTCCTTGGGCGGGTGCGGGATCTTGCCGCCCCCCCGGCCCGGCTTCGACTTCTCGAAGATCGTCGCCTGGAGCTTCGGTCCGGTGACGCTCATCGGGCGGCACCGGTGGCCAGCGCGCCGGCTTCGCGGGCGGGGTCGAGGGCGCCGTCGGTCCCGAGCTCCGCCGCGAGGGCCCGGCCGAACCGCTCGATCTCGTCGACGGTGGTGACCTCGGTCGCGCAGACGAGGAGGCCCTCGGCGAGGTCGGGATGGTCGGGCTCCGCTTCGGCCAGGACGAGCCCGGCCAGGATCCCGCGGTCGAGCAGCCGACGATGGACCGCGGGCGCGTCGGGGACCCGGACGACGAACTCGTTGAGATACGGTCCGGGGTGGAGACGGGGGGCGCCGGCCGCGGCCAGGGTCGCCTCGAGCTCGGCGGCCCGGGCGGCGCCGAGGGCGGCCACGTCGCGCAGGCCGTGTGGCCCGACGGAGGCCAGGTAGACGCTCGCGGCCAGGGCGAGGAGCGCCTGGTTCGTGCAGATGTTGCTGGCCGCCCGCTCGCGGCGGATGTCCTGCTCGCGGGCGCGCATCGTCATGACGAACGCCCGGCGGCCGTCGAGGTCGGTCGTCATCCCCACGAGCCGGCCGGGGATCTGGCGGATGAGCGCGTCGGTCGTGGCGAGGATCCCCAGGTACGGGCCGCCGTACTGGGGGGCGATCCCGAGGGGCTGGCCCTCGCCGGCGGCGATGTCCGCGCCGTACGCGCCGGGCGGGGCGAGGACGGCCAGCGAGACGGGCTCGACCACCGCGACGAAGAGCGCGCCGGCGGCATGGGCGAGGCGGCCGATCCCGGCCATCGGCTCGAGGAGGCCGAGGAAGTTCGGCTGGCCGGCGACGACCCCGGCGACCGGTCGGTCGGGGTCGGCGAGGAGCCGCTCGAGGGCGGCGAGGTCGGTGGTCCCGGCGGCCGGGCCGTCGGCGACGAGGGGGATCTCCTCGACCTCGAGACCGCCGCCCAGGAAGTAGGTGGCGATCGTCTCCCGATAGTGGCGGTGGACCGCCCGGGAGACCAGGACCCGCTCCCGCCGGCTGGCCCGGCAGGTCATCAGGGCGGCCTCGGCGGTCGCTGCCGCGCCGTCGTAGTGGGAGGCCGAGACGACGTCGAGCCCGACCAGCTCGGCGATCAGCGATTCGTACTCGTAGATCGACTGGAGGGTGCCCTGGCTGATCTCCGGCTGGTACGGCGTGTAGGCCGTGTACCACTCGCCGCGCAGGAGGATCTGGTCGATCGCCGCAGGGCTGTAGTGGCGGTAGACGCCGGCCCCCAGGAACGAGACGAGGTCGACCCGGTTCCGATCGGCCAGGCCCTGGAGCCGGGCCGCCAGGGTGAGCTCGGGCTCGGGCGGCGGGAGCTGGAGAGGGCTGGCCCGGAGGGCCTCGGGGATGTCCGTGAAGAGGTCGTCGATCCGGTCGAGCCCGATCCGGGCGAGCATCGCGCTCCGGTCGGCGTCGGTGTGCGGGCCGTAGGGCATCGGACGGTCAGCCGACCGCGATGAGCGCGTCGTACGCGGGCGCGTCGAGGAGCTCGTCGAGCTCGGCCGGGTCCGCCACCCGGAGACGGACCATCCAGCCCGCTCCGTACGGGTCGGTGTTCACCAGCTCGGGCTCGCCGGCCAGGGCGTCGTTGCCCTCGGTGACGGCGCCCGAGATCGGCGCGAACAGGTCGCTCACCGCCTTGACCGACTCGACCACGCCGAAGGTCGCGCCCTGGACGAGGCTCCGTCCCGCGGCGGGAAGCTCGACGAAGACGATGTCGCCGAGCTGGCTCGCGGCGTACTCGGTGATCCCGACCGTCGCGATGTCGCCCTCGACCCGGACCCACTCGTGGTCCTTCGTGTAGCGCAGATCCGTCGGCACCATCGGCGGTCGACCTCCTCCTCACGACCGGCGGGCGGACCCGCCCGGGTCATCCGGCTCGCTTGTAGAACGGCAGTGGTACGACCTCGACCGGGACGTCGGCGTCGCGGATGCGGACCGCCAGCATCGTACCGGGTCCGGCATCCTCGGGTGCGACGTAGGCCATCCCGATCGGCAGGCCCAGGGTGGGGCTCGGGGCGCCGCTCGTCACGACCCCGGTCGCCCGGTCGCCGGCCAGCACCGGGTAGCCGTGGCGGGCGATCCCCCGGCCACGGACGACGAAGCCCACGAGTCGGCGACGCGGGCCGTCGGCCGCCACCTTCGCGAGCGCATCGCGGCCGACGAAGGGTTCCGGCTTGGCGAGCTTGACCACCCGGCCCAGACCGGCCTCGTACGGGTTCACCGTCGGGTCGAGGTCGTTGCCGTAGAGGGGCATCCCCGCCTCGAGCCGGAGGGTGTCCCGGGCGCCCAGGCCGACGGGCTGGCCGCCGGCTTGGCGGACCGCCGCCAGGAGGACGTCCCAGACCTCACCGGCCCGGGCCGTCTCGACGAAGACCTCGAAGCCGTCCTCGCCGGTGTAACCGGTCCGGGCGACGAGGGCCGGGACGCCGGCCACGACACCCTCGCCGATCGCGTAGTAGCGCAGACCGGCCAGGTCGACGTCCGTGTGCGGGACCGAGGATCCCGACGGCTGCCGGGCCCTGGACCGCGATGAGCGCGGTCGCCAGCGAGCGGTCGTCGAGGATCGCCCGATGACCCAGGATCCGCTCGGCCAGCAGGTCGCTCACGAGCTGGGCGTTGCCGGCGTTCGCGACCACCAGGAACCGGTCCTCCGCGAGCCGGTAGACGATGAGGTCGTCGAGGATGCCGCCGTCGGCGGCGCAGATCATCGAGTAGTGCGCCCGACCGATCGCCAGGGCCGGCGGATCGGAGACGAGGGCATGGGCCAGGGCGGCGCCGGCTTCCGGACCCTCGACGAAGAGCTCGCCCATGTGCGACAGGTCGAACAGCCCGGCCGACTCGCGGACCGCCCGATGCTCCTCGAGGATGCCCCGGTACTGGACCGGCATCAGCCAGCCCGCGAAATCGATCATCCGGGCGCCGAGCGCCTCGTGACGGGCCAGCAGCGGGGTGGCCTTGGGGGCGGTCGAGTCCAGGTCGTCCACGTCGGGCCTCCCGTTCGGTCAGCGGCCCGCCGGCCGCTCGGTCATCGGCTCGCCGACCGAGGTCGCCGGGCTGCCCGGCAGCGCCGTCACCCGGCCGGACGCTCGCTCGACGAGGGCCCGCTCCGACTCGAACGTCAGCAGGCCGGCGGCGTCGTCGAAGTCCACCCAGCGGACCTCCTGGAACTCGTGATCGTGGTCGGCGAGCTCGCCGCCGGTCGGGACCATGATGAAATAGTGGACCGTCTTGTGGATCCGCGCGCCGCGCTGGACGAAGGTGTAGGCGATCGACTCGAGCGGCTCGACGATCCGGACCTGCAGCCCGGTCTCCTCGGTCACCTCGCGGAGGGCCGTCTCCTCGGTCGACTCACCGGCGTCGGGCGTGCCCTTGGGCAGGGTCCAGGTGTCGATGTCGGGCTCCCGGTGCCGCCGGCCCGCGACGAACTGCGGGCGATCCTCCTGGAACCGGATGACGATCCCGCCGGCGGAGGTGGCGGTGGCGTGCTTCAGGCCAGCCACGGCGCCGAGGCGGCGCTCGAGCGACCCTCCCGAGCGGGCCCGCTCGGACGGGCCCAGCGCATCGTCACCACCGGCCGCAGCCGACCGCTGGCGGGTCGATATGGACGCGGGGTCCGGACGGACCGCCAGCTCGCCCGGAGCAGACGCAGCGGCCCGAGGTCGGCCCGACGGAGGACCGTCTCATGGACCGGCGGTGCCTGGAATGCGACGGCGCTCCGGAGCCCCAGTCGCCGCTCTCGGGGTCGGGCCGACGGGCGCACGAATCGCGCGGACGGTCGAGCCGCGTACCGGGCGGCGATCGAGTGCTGCATAGCCCTCATCGTACCCGGTCAGGCAGGCTTTGCAAGGCCGGCCCGCATCCGTTCCGCAACCTCCGGTGTCAGGGCGCCCCGACCCAGCGCAAGGGCGATCTCACGCTCGGCGGCGGCCCGGTAGAGCGGCAGCACGTCCGGGGCATGGACCGCCAGCTCGGCGAGATGCGCCTCAAGCGTGCCCACATCGCCGCGGGTCATCGGGCCGGTCAGCGCGGCCCGGATCCCGAGCGCCCGGGCGTTGCCGAGGGTCTGCTCGATGAGCGGACCGTAGACCGCAAGGCTCCCGGCCTCGTCCAGCCCGGCGACCCGGCCGAGCTCTGCGATCGCGTCGAGCAGCGCGACGAAGCCGCCGGCCGCGAGCACCGCCGCGGCGTGGTAGGCCGCCTTCGTGCCGGGCAGCAGCCGGACCGGGCTGCCGCCGATCGCGGTCGCCATCTCGGCCAGAAGGGTCACCAGCTGGTCGTCGCCCTCCACCGCGATCGTCGCCCCGTGGAGGTCGGCCACGGCCCGCTCCAGGTCGGCGAAGGCGACGAGCGGGTGGAACGAGCCGACCTGCGTGCCGGCGGCCATCGCCGGCTCGAGGACCTCGGCGCCGAGCGCCCCGCTGGTGTGGACGAGGGCCTGGCCGCTGTAGAGCCGGATCCCCCGGGCGAGCGGCGCGATGGCGTCGTCCGGGATCGCCAGGACGATCAGCTCCACCTCATCGAGGAGCGGGGTGATCTCGGCGAAGGCCCGGGCCCCGCCGACGAGCTCACGGAACCGCTCGCGCCGGACGGGGTCGCGCGAGGCGACGGCCGTGATCGGCCAGCCGGCCCGGGTGAGGGCGACCCCGAGGGCCGACCCGACGGCGCCGGCCCCGACGATCCCGATGAACGGGGTTTCACCGGCCTCGGAGCGATCGTGGGGATGGGCATGGTCGTGGGGCAGGCCGTCCCCGTGGTCGTGACCCCGCTCGCCGTCGGGGTCGAGGTCGATGCCGGCCGCCCGGATCGCCTCGAGCGTCTCGTCGCGCTCGACCGGCCGGTCGTCAGCCTGCCAGGCCCTCATCGTTCGCGGTACGCTTCCATCGCTCGATTCTAGCCATCGCCAGCGAAGGAGGACGCGTGCCGGCACCAGATCCGTTCGGCGCCCGCGCGTCGCTCGGCCCGGGCCTCCCGGACTACTACCGGCTGTCCGCCCTCGGGTCGCGCGCGGTCGAGCCCGCCCGGCTGCCGATGACCGTCCGGATCCTCCTCGAGAACGCCCTTCGGCATGCCGGCGGCGGGGTCGTCCGGCCCGAGGACGTCGAGACGCTGCTGGGCTGGCGACCCGGCTCGTCGGTCGACGTCGAGATCCCGTTCATGCCGTCGCGGGTCATCCTCCAGGACTTCACCGGCGTCCCCGCCGTGGTCGACCTGGCGGCGATGCGGGACGCGATCGTGGACCTGGGCGGCGACCCGGCGACCGTCAACCCGCTCGTCCCGGCCGACCTGGTCATCGACCATTCGGTCCAGGTCGACGCCTTCGGGACGCCGGCCGCCTTCGCCTTCAACGTCGAGCGCGAGTACGAGCGCAACGGCGAGCGGTACGGGCTGCTGCGCTGGGCCCAGACCGCCTTCCGCGACCTGCGGGTGGTCCCGCCCGGGACCGGCATCGTCCACCAGGTGAACCTCGAGTTCCTCGCCACGGTCGTCGCCACCCGGGTCGACGGCGTCGGGCCGATCGCCTTCCCCGACACCCTGGTCGGGACCGACTCCCACACCACGATGATCAACGGGCTCGGCGTCCTCGGCTACGGCGTCGGCGGGATCGAGGCCGAGGCCGTGCTCCTCGGCCAGCCGCTCTACCAGCCGATGCCCCGGGTCGTCGGGGTCCGCCTCCACGGGGAGCTGCCGCGGGGCTCCACGGCGACCGACCTCGTCCTTGTCGTGACCGAGCTGCTCCGCTCCTTCGGGGTCGTCGGCGCGTTCGTGGAGTTCGCCGGCGACGGCCTGGCCGGGCTGGCCCTGGCCGACCGGGCGACGATCGCCAACATGAGTCCCGAGTTCGGAGCGACCTCGACCCTCTTCCCGATCGACGACGAGACGCTGGCCTACCTCCGGCTGACCGGCCGGCCGGACGGCCTCGTGGGACTCGTCGAGCGCTACGCGCGGGCCCAGGGGCTCTGGCGCGAACCCGGGGCGGTGCCCGAGTTCGACGACCTCCTCGAGCTGGACCTTGCCTCGGTCGAACCGTCCCTGGCCGGCCCTCGACGGCCCCAGGACCGGGTGGCGCTCGCCGCCCTCCCGGCGAGCTTCCGGAATGCCTATCCGCAGACCGGGGACGGGCCGTCGGACGCGGTCGCCATCGAGCTCGACGGCCGGGCGGCGACGGTCCGCTCCGGCTCGGTCGCGATCGCCGCGATCACGAGCTGCACGAACACCTCGAACCCCACGGTCATGGTCGGGGCCGGGCTGCTCGCCCGGAACGCGGTGGCCCGGGGGCTGACCGTCGGACCGACGGTCAAGACCTCGCTCGCGCCCGGTTCGAAGGCGGTCACCGGATACCTCGAGGCGGCCGGGCTGATGACCCCGCTGGCGCGCCTGGGGTTCGCCCTGGCCGGGTACGGCTGCACGACCTGCATCGGCAACTCCGGCCCGCTCGACGCCCCGATCGCCGAGGCGATCGAGGCCCACGACCTGGTGGTCGCCGCGGTCCTCTCGGGCAACCGCAACTTCGAGGGCCGGATCCACCCGTTCGTCCGGGCGAGCTACCTCGCGTCGCCGCCGCTGGTCGTGGCCTTCGCCCTCGCCGGCCGGGTCGACATCGACCTGACGAGCGAGCCCCTGGGGACCGGCGACGACGGGCGTCCGGTCTTCCTCGCCGACCTGTGGCCCAGCGGCGAGGAGATCCGGCAGGTCATCGGGACCTCGATCTCAGCCGACCTCTTCCGGACGACCTACGCCTCGGTCTTCGAGGGCGACGAGCGCTGGCGCGCCCTGCCCGTCCCCGCTGGCGACCGGTTCGCGTGGGACCCGGCTTCGACGTACATCGCCCGACCGCCGTTCCTCGAGGGACTCACCGGAGCGCCGGGCGGGACCGCGGACATCGTCGGCGCCCGGGCCCTCGCGGTCCTGGGCGATTCGGTCACCACCGACCACATCTCGCCGGCCGGCTCGATCGCCCCGTCGTCGCCCGCGGGCCGCTGGCTCCAGGACCACGGGGTCCCGCCGCTCGAGTTCAACTCCTACGGCGCCCGTCGGGGCCAGCACGAGGTGATGATCCGCGGGACGTTCGCGAACATCCGCCTGCGCAACCGTCTGGTGGAGGGACGCGAGGGTCCGTTCACGGTCCACCTGCCCGACGGCGAGGAGGGGTTCATCTACGACGCCGCCGAGCGCTACCGGGCGGAGGGCGTCCCGCTCATCGTGATCGCCGGCCGCGAGTACGGTTCCGGGTCGTCTCGGGACTGGGCGGCCAAGGGGACCCGCCTCCTGGGCGTGCGCGCGGTCATCGCCGAGAGCTACGAGCGGATCCACCGCTCGAACCTCGTCGGCATGGGGGTCCTGCCGCTCCAGTTCGCGACCGGTGAGAATGCCGCCTCGCTGGGCCTGACCGGGCGGGAGACGTACGCCATCGAGGGCCTCGCGGCCGGCCTGACGCCCCGCGCCCGGCTGACGGTGACCGCCCGCGCCGAGAACGGCGGCGAGCGCCGGTTCGAGGCGATCGCCCGGCTCGACGGCGCGATCGAGGTCGACTACTACCGCCACGGTGGGATCCTCCCGGCGGTCCTCCGCCGCCTCGCCGGGGTCGTCGAGGCCTGAGCGGATCGCGACGCGCCGTCGCCGGCGACCGGCGGCGGTGAGGTCAGCTCGGGCGAGTCACCCGGACGTCGTCGACCTCGACCTCGACGAGGTTCCCGGCACCTCCGTCGACGGCTTCGAACCGGAGGTGGACGATCTGTCCGGCCCACGGGTCGAGCGAGACCGAGGCGCTCCGCCAGGCGCCGTCGACGTCGGTCGGTCGGCCGGACCGCTCGAAGACCACGGACCGCGTCCCATCGGCCGCCTCGACGACCGCCCGGAACGCGTCCGCGGCGGATGAGCGCGCATCGTGGGCGAAGACATAGCGGAAGGTCAGCCGCTGGCCGGGGGCGGCGGGCAGATCGATCGCCGGCGAGCGGACCGACGAACGACCGTCCAGGTCGTGGGCCGACGCGGTCCGACCGGCCGGCAGACCCGTGACGAGGGCGCCGGACCCGGAGGTCACGGTCCCGAGCTGCTTCGGACCATGGGAGCTCGTCGAGGACGGGTTCCCCCGTGCGAACCGACCGGAGACCGGCGCCGTGTCGGTGCCGTCGGGGTCGACCCGCCAGCCCCGCGCGACCTCGAGGTCGTCGTCGAAGGCGCCGCAACGTGCGGCCGCGACCGCCGCGCCGAGCACGGCGTACGGGCAGCCGGCCTGCTCCGTGAGGTAGAGGACCGACTCGCGGTTCCGACCGGTCTCCCTGGCGATGAGCGAGTCGTCGGGGTAGTCCTTGACCGAGAGCTCGATCGTGTAGGCGAAGATCCGGTAGCGGCCGTACTCGTAGTCGTGGGTCGTCCCGGAGGTGACGTACAGGTCGCTCGCCTGCTCCGGGCGGTAGTGGCTCGTCGCGGCCATGTGCCGTCCGAGACGGGCCAGGGCAGATCGATCCTGGGCGGTCATGTCACCCGGCACGTCCGCCTTCGTGTAGCCGTACGGCCAGAGGACCAGCCGGCCGTATTCGTGGAACGAGATCGCCGCCCGGATCTGCTGCCGGCCATCCACCACCCGGCTGGCGAGGAAGTCGCGCAACGCCCGGTCCTCCGGACTGGAGAACGCCCGCGGCCCGCGGTAGGTGATCGCCAGCGGGTTCGTGCTCGTTCGACCACCTCCACCCCAGCGGTAGCCGAAGTTCCGGTTCAGGTCGGTGCCGATGGCGCCGGTCCCCGGTGTCGGCTGCCGGTTCTTCCGCCAGAAGTGATAGCGGCCGCCCGAGATGTCGTACTCGGCCCCGTCGGGGTTCATCGAGAAGACGATCCAGATCTCGCGGCTGTCGACGATCCCGGTGATCCGCGGGTCCGTCCCGTACCCGTCGACCAGCCAGTGGAGGATCCGCAGGGTCATCTCCACGCCCATGTGCTCGTCCGAGTGGGTCCCCCCGTCGAAGAGGACCTCGGGCTCGTTCTCGTCGACGGTCACGTGGTCGGAGACCTTCGCCGCCCACAGCTCGCGGCCCCGGTAGCTCCGACCGATCGAGAAGCGCTCGACGATGTCGGGATGGGCAGCCGCCACCGCCGCCACGTCGGCGGACAGCTCGGCGTAGGTGTGGAAGCCCTCCCAGCCCTTCGGGAACTCGTTCGCCGCGGCGCCGACGGGCTGGATCAGACCACCGAGCAGGACGACGAGGGCCAGGGCGGCGGATCGGGCCGACGCGCCGCCCCATCCCTGGATGGCCGATCGGGCGGCCCGGACGTAGATCGATCGCATCGGCCTATGGTGGCGCATCCGCCCGGCCGGCGCGACCCGGACCCGGTCCTCGACCGGGGCGAACGATGGTCGTCCCGATCGACGCTCATCTCGTGCGCTGACCGTGGGACTCAGGTCTCCCCGTCGGAATCATCCCGGGTGAACGTCGCGACCGTGGCGACGATCGCCAGCCCCGCCAGCCAGCCGCCGAGGACGTCGCTCGGGTAGTGCACCCCGAGGGCGATCCGCGACAGCCCGATGATGCCGACGAGGAGCGCCAGGACGATGACCGTCGCCCGGCGCGCCCAGACCGGCAGGGCGCTGCGCCAGACGAGCAGGGCGATCAACCCGTAGGTGACCGTGCTGTTGAGCGAGTGACCCGAGGGGAAGCTGTACCCGGACGCGGCGACGACGGCCCCGTCCGGTGGACGGAGACGACCGATCGCCACCTTGGCCAGGTGGGTCCAGAGGGACGCGGCGGCGAGCACGACCCCGTAGATGACCGCGGTCCGGCGTCGACCGGTCGCGAACAGGTAGGCGACAAGGCCGATCCCGATCGGGACGAGGATCACGCCACCCGCCTCGGTGATCGCGCGCCAGACGTCGGTCGGGACCGGAAGACCCTTCACGAACGCGATGACCGGTTCGTCGAAGGCGATGGCGCCCTGCTCGTTCACGACCAGGGCCAGGATCGCGAAGCCGATCGCGCAGGCGAGCGCCACCCACGTCCACGGGTCGCTCCGTCGCCGGGCCGCTCGGTCGGTCATCCCCGGAAGGCTACCGCGGTCGGCCCGGGCCCGGCACGACCGCGGTAGGCATCGGCGGTGGACGCGGCGGGCGACCCTCGCGGGGCCCGGGCGATCCTCATTCGCCATGGACGATGCCCCCTGGGTGCGAGCATGCTTAGATGAGTCCGGTCACGATGACCGTCCGCCTGGGCGGCGACCGGAGCCACGACACCGACCGATCCACGAGCCCTGCCGCGGAGCGGACAGGGCATTCCCCGGAGCGGACCACATGGGATCCCGCCCCGACATGACACGAAGGGAGCGATCCGATGACCGAGCCGGAGCGACCCAAGGGACGCACCCGCCCGAGCGAGCCCGACGAGACCATCGCCGCGACGTACGACGCCGTGTGGCAGTCCGAGATCCCGGCCGGTCCATCATGGACGGCGCGGCCGTGGGTCGACCCCGAGCAGCGTGCCGCCAAGGGCAAGGAAGCCCGGAAGCGCGTCTCCCGGGCGAGCCATGCCGCGCTCGAGCCCGCCCCCGACCGCGACCCGATCGCCATCCTGGAGGCGCAAGAGGAGGATCGGCTCCCCGAGCTCGTGCCCCTGCGTCATGAGCGCATGGCGGAGTCGGCGTTCTCCTACTACCGGGGCACGCCGGCCGTGATGGCGTTCGACCTCGCCTCCACCCCGCGGTCCGACATCATCGTCCAGGCGAGCGGCGACGCCCACCTCTCCAACTTCGGGCTCTTCGCCTCGCCCGAGCGGTCCCTCGTCTTCGACGCCAACGACTTCGACGAGACCCTTCCCGGTCCGTGGGAATGGGATGTCAAGCGGCTGGCCGCGAGCATCGTGATCGCCGGCCGCGCCAACGGATTCAGCGCGGCCCAGAACCGGGACGCCACGATGGCCGCCGTCCGCGGCTATCGCCAGTGGATGGCCCGCTATGCGAGCATGCGCCTCCTCGAGATCTGGTACTCGCCGATCACCGAGGCCGACATCCGCGCGGCGGCCGAGGCGAGCGGGCTGCTCCAAGGGCGCTCGGCTGCCGAGCGCCGCCGGCGGCTCGAGTCCATCTTCACGAAGGCCCGCAGCCGCGACGGCATGCGCGCCTTCGAGTCGCTCACGGGGGTCGTCGAGGGTCGCCGAGTGATCCTCGAGGACCCGCCCGTCGTGACCCACGTCGGCAGCACGGTCGAGCTGAGAGCCCTCGAGAAGGTCTTCACGGACTATCGGGCCACGATGCCCGAGAACCGGCGCGACTTCCTCGAGCGCTACCGCTTCGTGGACTTCGCCCTCAAGGTCGTTGGCGTGGGCAGCGTGGGGACACGCTGCTACATCCTCGTCCTCGAGGGCCGCGACGAGAACGACCCGCTCATCCTCCAGGCCAAGGAGGCGACGGCGTCGGTCATGGAGCCGTATCTCGAGGCGAGCCCACACGCCAACCACGGTCAGCGCGTGGTGGTCGGCCAGCAGCTCATGCAGGCCACGTCCGACATCTTCCTGGGCTGGACCCGGGGCCCCGGCGGACGCGACTTCTACCTGCGTCAGCTGTGGGACATGAAGGGCTCCGTCGACACCACGACGCTCCAGCCGTACGGCCTGGGCTTCTACGGCGGTATCTGCGGCTGGTCGCTCGCGCGGGCGCATGCGCGGACGGGCGATGCGGCGGCGATCTCCGCCTACCTCGGGACGGGCGACAAGTTCGACGGTGCGATCGCCGACTTCTCCGAGACCTACGCCGATCTCAACGCCCGGGACCACGCGGCCTACCTCGCGGCCATCGAGGCGGGCAGGGTCTCGACACCGGCCGGCACCTGAGGCGGCCCGGGACGACCCGGCGGCAGACAGAAGAACAGGGCCCGCATGGGCCCTGTTCTTCGTCGGCGTCATGGTGGTGGGCGATACTGGATTCGAACCAGTGACCTCGCGGATGTGAACCGCGCGCTCTAACCGACTGAGCCAATCGCCCCGGGAGTCACCTGGGCACCGCCCGGGTGACTCGATCATAGCCGGAGGTCGGGCCAGCGGGCAAGGATCGCCTCGCGGGTGACGCCGTCGACCGCGATCGTCTTCCGTCGCGAGGCCGGGCCGGCGACGATCCGGACGGCCCGCGGTGCGACACCCAGCTCGCGAGCCACGAGACGCACGAGCGAGCGGTTCGCGGCCTCGTCGACGGGCGGGGCGGAGACCCGGGCCCGGAGCGCCCCGTCGGCGACGCCGTCGATCCGGTCGAAGGCGGCCCGCGGCGTCAGCCGCACGTCGAACCGGACCTCGCGCTCGTGGTCCGGACCGCTCACGGGGCCGGCCGGTCCCCGAAGATCGCCCGCCCGACGCGGACGATCGTCGCCCCCTCCTCGACCGCGATCGGATAGTCGTCGCTCATCCCCATCGACAGCTCCGGGCCGAGCCCGGGGTGATCGGCCCGCAGCCGCGATGCCAGCTCGCGGAGCCGCCGGAACGTCTCCCTCGCCGCCTCGGGCGTCGCGACGAGCCGGCCGACGGTCATCAGGCCGGCGACCTCGAGCCCATCGAGGGCGAGAAGATCGGGCAGGACGACGGCCAGCTCGGCGGGATCGAAGCCGGCCTTCGCCGGATCGTCGTCCACGTTGACCTGGAGCAGGATCGTGAGGCGGCCGCCGATGCCGGCCGCCTCACTCGGCGCGGTCGGCGGTCCGACGGGTCCTCGGCCCGGCCGCTCGACCTCCCCGGCCAGCCGGTCGAGCCGGCGGGCAAGGTCGACCGAATCCACCGACTCGATGACGTCGAACAGCTCGACCGCGCGTCGGGCCTTGTTCGACTGGAGCGGGCCGATGAGGTGCCAGCGCGCGCCGTCGACGGCCGGGATCTTCGCCGCAGCCTCCTGGACCCGGTTCTCCCCGAGGAGGTCGAGCCCCGCCGCGACGGCCGCCCGGATCCGCTCGGCGGGGACGGTCTTGGAGACGGCGACGAGCCGGACGGCCGACGGCTCCCGTCCGGCGCCGGACGCGGCGTCCGCGATCCGACCGAGGACCGCTTCGCGGGCGGCGACGAACCCGGCGATCTCGCCTGGTTCCGGCGGTGACGGGGCGCTCGGCCCGGTCGGGCGGGGCGACACGATGGCTCGGTCGCCGGCGTCCACCGGCCGGGGTCCCGTCGGGCGGGCTACTTCGTCGGGCGGCGCAGGAAGCTCGGGATCTCCAGGTCGTCCGGGTCGATCTGGGCGCGCGGCGCCGGGACCGGAGCGGCGGTGACGCCGACGCTCCGCTCAACCTTGACCGCGGCCATCTGCCCCGTGTCGGCGTCGCCGACGACGGCCTGGCGCTGGCGCTCGATCTCGTCGAGGAAGTCCCGGGACGAGCCCGGGCGGGCCGACTGGGCTTCCCAGCCGGAGGTCGCCGCGGCCTGCCGGGCGGCATCGCGCTTCCGGCCGGCATCGAAGCCGGTGGCGATGACCGTGATCTGGACCTCTTCTCCGAGACGCTCGTTGAAGCTCGTCCCGAAGATGATGTTCGCCTCGGGGTCGGCGGCCAGCCGGATCTCCTCGGCCGCCTCGGTGACCTCGAAGAGGGAGAGGCTCGACGAGCCGGTGATGTTGAACAGGATGCCCTGGGCGCCGGTGATGTTGACCTCGAGGAGCGGGCTGGCGATCGCCTGGCGGGCCGCCTCGATCGCCCGGTTCTCGCCGGCGGCTCGACCGATGCCCATGAGCGCCGAGCCGGCGTCCTTCATGATCGTCCGGACGTCGGCGAAGTCGAGGTTGATGAGCCCCGGCACCGTGATGATGTCGCTGATCCCCTGGACGCCCTGACGGAGGACGTCGTCGACGACCCGGAAGGCGTCGACGATCGAGGTGTTCTTCTGGACGACGTCCTTGAGCCGGTCGTTGGGGATCGTGATCAGGGTGTCGACGTTCGCCTTGAGCTCCTCGGCCGCCTTCTCCGCGACGAGCTTCCGGCGGTTGCCCTCGAACGAGAACGGCTTGGTCACGACGCCGATCGTGAGGGCGCCCATCTCCTTGGCGATCTGGGCCACGACCGGGGCAGCGCCGGAGCCGGTCCCGCCGCCGAGCCCGGCGGTGATGAAGACCATGTCCGAATCGCGCAGCGCGTCGGCGATCTTCTCCGAATCCTCCTCGGCGGCCCGCTGGCCGATCGAGGCGTCGCCGCCGGCGCCGAGGCCCTTGGTGATCTTGTCGCCGACCCGGATCTTGTGGGGGGCGTCCGACTGGAGGAGGGCCTGGGCGTCCGTGTTGCAGGCGATGAACTCGACGCCCATCATCTCGGCCCGGATCATCCGGTTGACGGCATTGCTGCCGCCCCCGCCGACGCCGACGACCCGGATCAGGGCGAAGTTCTCGGAATCGGATCGCAGCGACATCGCCTCTCCTCCGGTGGATCGTGCCGGTTCGTTACGTCAGGGTCGTCAGGGGTGCGCGCTCTGGGGTGTCGGGCGAGTATAGCGCCGGGTCGCCGGCTCAGGGAAAGATGCTTCGGAGCGCGTCCCGAAGGCGGCCGATCCCGCCCATCGCCGGAGCCGACTCGTAGCGACCGGGCTCGCCCTGGGCGAGGACCATGGCGCCCCAGCGGAGGAGACCGATCGCCGTGCTGTTGGCCGGCGTCAGCAGGTTGTCGACGAGGCCGCCGACCCCGCTCGGCCCGGAGATCTTGACCGGCATCCCCAGGACCTCCCGGCCCAGCTCGGCCGCCCCGGCGAGCTGGGCCGCGCCGCCGGTCAGGACGATGCCCGCCGGGAGCATCCCGTGACCGGAGGCCTTCATCTCGTTGGCGACGAGCTCGTAGGTCTCACGCATCCGGGCCTCGATGACCTGGCACAGCTCGAGCCGGCTGACGGTCCTGCCGGCTTCGTCGCCGAGCGACTCCACGTTGATCTGCTCGTCCGGGTCGACGGCCCGCAGGTCGCACGTCCCGTGGCGGACCTTGAGCTCCTCGGCCACCTGGAGGCTGGTCTTCATCACCGCCGCGATGTCCATCGTGACGTTGTTCCCGCCGACGGGCAGGACGCTCGTGTGGAACGGCGAGCCGTCCTCGAACAGGGCGAGGTCGATCGTCCCGGCGCCGATGTCGGCCACCGCGACGCCGAGCTCCTTCTCCGTGTCGGTCAGGACGCTCTCCGCGGACGCGAGCGAGTCGGCCACGAGCTCGTCGATCTTCACCCCGGCCGCGATCACGCACTTGGTCAGGTTCTGGACCGCGGTCGCCGAGCCGGTCACGATGTGGGTCTCCACCTCGAGCCGGATCGCGCTCATCTCCAGCGGGTCCTTGACCCCATCCTGGCCGTCCACGATGAACTGCCGCGGCAGGACGTGGAGGACCTCGCGGTTCGAGGGGATCGAGACCGCCCGGGCCACCTCCGTCGCCCGGTTGATGTCCTCGCGGGACACCTCCCGACCGTGACCGCTGACGGCGACCGCGCCGCGCGAGTTCTGGCTCTCGACGTGCTGCCCGCCCACGCCGATGAACGCCCGATCGATCTTCCAGCCTGACAGGCGCTCGGCCTGCTCGACGGCGCCGGAGATGGAGTGGACGGTCTGCTCGATGTTGGCGACGACGCCCTTCTTGAGCCCGGTCGTGGCCATCGTGCCCTTGCCGATGATCGTGAGCCCACCGTCCCGACCGACCTCGCCGATGAGCGCGGTGACCTTCGTCGTGCCGACGTCGATCCCGACCAGGACCGCTTCTCGTTCCACGTTCGTCGTTGCCCCTCTATAGGAAGTGGCGGCGGATGAGGGCCACGTTCTGGAAGATCCGCGGCCCGAAGGTGATGAGTGCTACCAGGTAGAGGTCGAGCCCCAGTCGATCCCCGATGAAGGTGAGCAGGACGGCCACCAGGGCGTTCGTGACGAAGCCGCTGATGAAGATGCGATTGTCGTAGACGCCATCGAGCTCCGCACGAGCCGCGCCGAGGACGGAGTCGAGGGCCGCGACGATGGCCACGGCCATGTACCGCGAGATCTCGAAACTGACGTCGACCTGGAGGATGAAACCCAGCAGGACGCCCAGGGCGAGGCCTGCCAGGGGTAGGAGCACGTAGCGTCGCCCTCCGGTCGGTGCGTTTCCGCAAGGCTACCCGACGTGGCGGACCCGCGGCAAATCCCGGACCGGCTCACGGGGCCGTCTTCTCGGTGTACGTGCCATTCCGCTCGTCGGCCAGGAGGACGGTGGCGACCTTCGCCTCGCGCCCGGCCAGGAGGCTGCGCAGGAGTCGGACCTGGCCGGGGATGAGGTCGGTCTTCCGGATCGTCGGCGTGTAGAACCCGAAGGTCGCCTTCCAGCCGTCCTTGCCGTCGTCGACGACGAACCCCTGGGTGTCGTCGATCGTCACGTGGAGGGCGGCGGCGCCGCTCCCGACGTCGGCCGGACGGAGCGAGGCGAGCCGGGCGGCGGCGTCGAAGTCGACGGCGTCGAGCTGGCTCCCGATGAACAGACCCGCGCTCCCGGGCCGCTGGTCGTCGATGACCGGCAGGGCCTTGGTCCCGTCGTCGAGGGCGAAGGCGTTGCGGTCCCGGTCGATGAGGAAGCGCGCATCGCCGACGACCCAGACGGCGATCGGGGTGCGCTCCTCGAGCCGGACCCGAAGGGTGTCCGGGAGCGAGACCTCGACCGACGCGTCGCGGACCGTCGGCAGGCTTCGCAGCCGCTCCGCCATCCCCGCGGTCGAGAGGGTGAAGAGGTTGCGCCCGACCTCGGTCCGGATCGAGCCGGTGACGTCGGTCTCGTTCGTGTAGGTCGCCCCGGTGAGGGCCAGGCGGCGGTAGGAGAAGACCGAGCTCGCGGTCAGCCCGTAGAGAGCCACGACGCAGGCGATGATCACGAGGGCGGCCACCGCCCTGGTCCGGTTCGACGGTGCCGAGGCGCGGCGGATCGTCGTGCTCCGCCGACCGGGCGCAGTCGTCAGCCGAGTCGACGAGCCGCGTCCCCCGCGCCGGGTCGTCATCGGGGCAGATCGGTCGGGCGGAGGTGGCGCCGGACCAGGCCGGCTTGCCGCTCGAGGGCGAGCTCGACGATCCGCTCGGCCACCCCGGCGAAGGTGTAGCCGCCCCCGGCGGCCATCGCCGGGAAGAGGCTGATCGGAGTGAAGCCCGGGATCGTGTTGATCTCGGACAGGTAGACCCCGCCTGCGGTGAGCAGGAAGTCGACCCGGGCGAAGCCCTCCGCGCCGATCGCCCGGTAGCAGTCGCGGGCGATCTTCAGGATCGTCGCCCGGGTGGTCGGGTCCACCTCGGCGACCGGGCTGGTCCGGGACAGACCCGGGGTGTACTTCGCGGCATAGTCGTAGAACTCGTGACCGGCCACGATCTCACCCGGTCCGTAGAGCTCGAGGTGGGCCGGGTCGTTGCCGATGACCGACACCTCGAGGTCGCGGGCGCCGGCCAGGTACGCCTCGACGAGGACCAGGGTGTCGTGGGCGAGAGCGGTCTCGATGGCCGCCGGGCGCTCGACCGGGGTGTGGGCGAGGGTCATCCCGACCGACGACCCGAGCCGGGCCGGCTTGACCATGAGGCGAGGGTCGCCGGTGCTGCCGGCGAAGGCCTCGAGCTCGGTGAGGACCCCCGACCGATCGGCCGCCCAGCGGGCCGCTCCGACCTCGCGCCAGTCCCCGACCGGGAGACCGAGGCCACGACACAGCCGCTTGAAGATGGCCTTGTCCATGCCGACCGCGGAGGCGGTCACCCCGGAGCCGGTGTAGGCCAGCCCGGCCGACTCGAGGAGCGCCTGGACCGTGCCGTCCTCACCGAACGGGCCGTGGAGGGCGACGAAGACGACCGGCGGCGGGGTCGCGGCGGCCAGCCGGTCCACGGCCGTGCCGACCGTTTCCGGTCCGGTCGCTCCCAGGGCCGACGGGTCGTCGTAGTCCGCCGGGCCGCGGCCGTCCCGTCGGTGACCGGCCGGCAGCCGCCACCAGGCGCCCTCGAGATCGATGACGATGCGCTCGACCCGGTGACCGGCGTCCTCGAGGGCATCCGCGATCGCGTTCCCGGAGACGATCGAGACGTCGTGCTCCGCCGACGGCCCGCCGAGCAGGACCGCGATCGTACGAGGCTCTCCGGTCATGCCGCGCCCTCCTCCCATCCCGGTCCCCAGTCGCCGAGGAAGACGACCTCCTCGTGGAGCTCCACGCCGAACCGCGCGGCGACCTCGGCCCGGACCCGGTCGCCCAGACGCCGGACGTCGGCGGCGGTGCCCTTCCGGTCGTTCACCAGGAAGTTGGCGTGCTTCTCGCTGATCGAGGCCCCGCCGAGCCGGGTCCCCTTGAGCCCGGCCGCGTCGATGAGCCGGCCGGCCGAGTCGCCGGGCGGGTTCCGGAAGTATGAGCCGGCGCTCGGGATCCCCAGCGGCTGGTGGGCCTGGCGCCAGTGACGGATCTCGTCGAGCCGGTCGTGGATCTCCTCGGGAGTCGCCGGCAGGAGCCGGAAGGTGGCGCCGACGACGACCTCGGCGGGAGCACCGGGGGCCGGGTGCTTGAGCCGGCTGTCCCGGTAGCCGAGTCCCAGGCCGGCCCGGTCGAGCCTGGTCTCCGTCCCGTCGGCGGCGAGCACCAGGGCGCTCTCGAGGACCGCCCGCACGTCCGATTCGTGGGCGCCGGCATTCGCCCAGACCGCGCCGCCCACGGTGCCCGGGATGGCCAGCCCGAACTCCAGGCCGGTGAGACCGGCACCCTGCGAGACCGTGGCCGCCCGGGCCATCGGGACCCCGGCCTCGAGCAGGAGCCGGTCGTCGCGGATCTCGACGCCCTCGGCCCGGACCTGGATGACGACGCCCCGGACCCCGGCGTCGGCGATGACCACGTCGCTGCCCCGCCCCAGGACGACGTGGGCGATCCCGCGGCCACGGACGAGCTTGACGATCGCCCGCAGCTCGAAGGCGTTGTGGGCGACCACGAACAGGTCGGCCGGCCCGCCGACCCGCATCGTGGTGAACCGGGCGAGCGGCTCGTCGCGCGACGTCTTCACGCCGATCCGGCGCTGGATCTCGGTCCCCAGGGCGATCGGGTCGAAGGCCGCCGACGCGGGCGTGGGCCCCGTCGCACCGGTCATGGCGAGACCTCCTCGGCAGCGCTCGCCGCCGGGTCGGCGACCGGCCGGAGCCGGGAGCGCCGCTCGACCGCGGCCGGGTCGGGAAGCGCGACCCGACGGGCGGCGGCCAGGACGAGCAGGGCGACCGCGTCGGCCGCGCCGGGACGCCCGAGGTCCCGGGCCGCGGCGGACATCCGGGCGTGGCCGGCCGGGTCGTCGAGGATGCGGGCCGCCTCGACGAGAGCGTCGGCGTCGAAGTCCTCGTCGGCGACGAGCCGGCCGGCACCCGTCTCGACGATCCGCCGCGCATTCGCCCGCTGGTGCCCCGCCGCGTGCGGGTAGGGCACGACGATGATCGGGGTGCCGAGCGCGGTCGCCTCGGCCAGGGTGGAGCTGCCGGCACGCCCCACGATGAGGTCCGCGGCGACGAGGGCCGGACCCATCTCGTCGCGAAGGAACGGATACGGCCGATAGCGGTCACGGAGCTCGGCCGGCAGCCGTTCCCGCCCGGCGAGCGCCTCGGCGTAGCCCGCCTCGCCGGTGACGTGGATGACATGGACCTTGGCGACGAGCCGCTCGAGCGCCCCGGCGACCGCCGCATTGAACCGGCGAACGGCCTGGGAGCCGCCGAAGACGAGGAGCAGGCGACCACCCGGCGGCACGCCGAACCGCTCCCGGGCGGCGATCGGGTCGAGTGCCCCGAGGTCCCGGATCGGAGTCCCGGTCACGTAGCAGCGGGCGGGATCGACGGCCAGGGCCGGACCTGTCTCCACGAACGAGACGGCGGTCGCGGTGGCCAGCCGGGCCGTCATCCGGACGCTCCGACCCGGGATGACGTTGCCCTCCCAGAGGACCGTCGGGATGCCGAGCAGGCGGGCGGCCACCAGGACCGGGATCGCCACGTAGCCGCCGGTGGTCAGGATGGCCGCGGGTCGCTCGCGGGCCAGGATCGCCGTCGCCTGGGGGACCGACAGGGCGAGCCGGATCGGGTCGAGGACGAGGTGGATCGACCGGTCCGCCGAGCGCAGCGAGCGCAGGGCCAGGAACCGGATCGGGATGCCGGCGTCGCGGACGATCGAGGCCTCCAGCCCGCGGTGGCCCCCGAGCCAGGCGAGCTCGACGTCAGGCTCGGCGGCGCGGAGCGACCGGACGACCGCCAGGGCCGGGTAGATGTGCCCGCCCGTGCCGCCGCCCGCGATCAGCAGACGCATCGTTCCAGGTGCCTCGTTCGACGGTCTCTCGGGAGATCGAGAGGAGGATCCCGACGGCAGCCAGGCTGACGGTCAGCGAGGTGCCCCCGGCGCTGATGAAGGGAAGGGTGATCCCGGTGATCGGGAAGAGCGCCACGACCACGCCGATGTTGATGAACGCCTGGACGCATAGCCAGGTGGTGATCCCGGCGGCGAGGAGCGCGCCGAAGGTGTCCGGGGCGGAGAGGGCGATCCGGACACCCTGGTAGGCCAGGACGACGAACAGGCCGATGACCAGGCCTGCCCCGATGAGACCGAACTCCTCGCCGATGACCGCGAAGATGAAGTCGTTGCTCGCGTTCGGCAGGAAGAGCCCGCCGGCGCCTCGGCTCTGGCCCAGGCCGAGGCCGAAGAGGCCGCCCGCCCCGAGGGCCATGAGTCCCTGGACCGAGTGGAAGCCGATCGTGTCGGCATACGCCCACGGATCGATCCATGCCCGGATCCGCTCGAACTGGTAGCCCTTGAGGGCGAACAGGACGACGCCGAACAGGCCGCCGATCATCAAGACCGCGAAGTGGGCGAGGTTCGCGCCGGCCACCAGGAACATCGTCATCCCGGTCACCGCGATGACCGTCGACGTCCCCAGGTCCGGCTCCTTGAGGACGAGCGCCACGACCGGTACGAAGACCACCAGGAACGGGATGGTCCCCCGCCACAGGCTGCCGGTGTCGCTGCCCCTCCGGGCCAGCCAGTGGGCAAGGTAGATGACGACCGCCAGCTTGGCGATCTCGGCCGGGTGGACGGTCGGCAGCGGGCCGAGCTTCAGCCAGCGGGCGGAGCCGCCGACGGTGACCGAGAGGCTCGGCACGAAGACGAGGACCAGCAGCCCGACCGCGACGATGTAGAGCGGGATCGAGATGAGCCGCAGGCGGCGGTAGTCCACCCGGGTCATCACGAGCATCGCGACGATCCCCAGGAGGCCCCAGACGACCTGCGGCGCGACGGCCCCGAAGACATCGCCGTCGCGCTGGTACTCCTTCATCGCCGAGGCCGAGAAGACCATCAGGATGCCGATCGCGGAGAGGGCCAGGACCGCGACCAGGACGATGTAGTCCGGCTGATGGGTCTCCCGCCGGAGCGTCTTCGGGGCGCCGCCGGCCGCCGGCCGGGTCCGGATCCGCGGGCGCAGGAGGGTCGCCGGAGCGTTCATCGGGTCGCCTCCTGGGCCAGGGCCGCCACGGCCGCCTTGAAGGCGCGGCCGCGCGCCTCGTAGTCGACGAACATGTCGAAGCTCGCCGCGGCCGGGCTGAGCAGGACGGTCGGTCGAAGGTCGGCCGGGTCGGGCGCCGCGTCGCGCAGCTCGGCGGCGATCGCGGCGGCGAGGACCACCGCCTCCTCGAGGGTCGCGGCGCGCGCGGTCCGGGCCAGTCCGGCGGCCCGGAAGCGGTGCTCGAGGCCCGGGCCACTCTCGCCGATGAGGACCGCGGCGGCGGCCCGCTCGGCCACGACCGGACCGAGCGCCGACATGTCGACCCCCTTGTCGCGGCCACCGGCGATGAGGACGATCGGGCCGGCGAAGGCGCGCAGGGCCGCGATCACCGCATCCGGCTGGGTCCCCTGCGAGTCGTTGACGAAGCGGATCCCGTCGACGACCGCCACGGTCTCGAGCCGGTGCTCCACGCCCTGGAAGGCCGCGGCCGCGGCCCGGATCGCGTCGGGCGCGACCCCGAACACGAGGGCGACCGCGATCGCGGCCATCGCGTTCGAGACGTTGTGCCGTCCCGGGATCGCGAGGTCAGCGACCGGCATGATCCGTCCACCGGGACCCGTCGCGGCGATCCCGCCGCCGGCGATCCCGAGCCGCTCGACCTCGGCGGCCACGATCCAGCCGTCGACGACGCCGATCCCGCCGCCCATCGGTCGGTCGTACCGGTAGAGGATCGGGCGCGCGCTGCCCAGGCCGGCGTAGCCCGCGACGACCGGGTCCTCGGCATTGAGGACGAGCGCGCCGAGCGGGTCCACCTGCTCTGCGAAGCGGCGCTTGACCGCCCGGTACGCCTCGAGGGTCCCGTGCCGGTCGAGGTGGTCCGACGTGACGTTGGTGAACAGGGCGACCGTCGTCCCCCGCGAAAGAGTCGGCAGCTGGAGCTCGGACAGCTCGATGACGACCCGGTCCCCGGTGCGCAGGTCGGGCAACCGCTCGACGAGCGGCTGGCCGATGTTCCCGCCCAGGAAGGCCCGGTGCGACGGGTCGGCCGCGAGGAGCGCGTGGGTCAGGGTCGACGTCGTCGTCTTGCCCTTCGTGCCGGTGATCCCGACCGTCGGTGCGGGGCACAGGCGGAGGACCAGGTCGGACTCCGAGAGCAGGGCGGGGACGGCCCCGTCGCCGGCCCCCCGCCGGGCGACGAGGTCGGCGAGGATCGTCCGGAGCCGGGGCTCGGTCGTCGGGTAGTCCGGGTTGATCGACGGCGAGGTGGTCACGAGCGCCGCGCCCCGGACCGCCTGGGCCGGGTCGACCTCCGGTCCGGCCAGGAGCCGGATGCTCCGACCGTCGAGCCGCGACGTGGCTCCGCGAAGGTCGTCGGCCGGACGGGCGTCGTAGACGGTGACCACCGCGCCGGCGTCGACGAGGAACCTGGCCAGGGCGATCCCGCTTCGGGCGAACCCCAGCACGGTCACCGGCAGCCCGCGCAGGACCCCCCGGCGGATCCCCTCGAGGGTCAGCGCGTCGGGATCGACGGCCGTCGTGGGCGGCGGCGGGACGGTCGGCGCGGTCGCGTTCGGTCGGTCGGTCGGCATCGTCATCAGCCCAGGGCGTTGATCGAGGCGAGGAAAAGGGTGACGCCGAGCAGCCCGGCGAGGACGCCGACGATCCAGAACCGGACGGTGATCTTCTCCTCGTGCCAGCCGAGCAGCTCGAAGTGATGGTGGATCGGCGACATCCGAAAGATCCGCTTCCCGCCGCTGGCCTTGAAGTAGCTCACCTGGAGCAGGACCGAACCGGCCTCCAGGACGAAGACGAGGCCGATCAGCGGCAGGACGAGGATCTGGCCGGTGATGAGGGCGGTGACCGCGAGCAGGGCGCCCAGCGAGAGCGACCCGGAATCGCCCATGAACACCTGGGCAGGATGGACGTTGAACCACAGGAAGCCCATCGTCGCGCCGATGACGATCGCGCACAGGAGGGCGAGGTTCGGCTGGTGCGGGATGTTCAGCAGGGCGATGATCATGTAGGCGACGAAGGCGAAGGCGGTCGTCCCGCCGGCCAATCCGTCGAGGCCGTCGGTGATGTTCACCCCGTTGCTCGCGGCGACGATCGCGAACGCCCCGAAGACGACGTAGGCCACCGGGCCGATCGCCACGTCGCCGACGAACGGCACCCGGACCTCGTTGATCCCGAAGTGACGCTGGATGTAGAGCGCGGCGAGGACCGCCACCGCGATCTGCCAGATGAGCTTGCCCCGGACGCGGATCCCGGTCCCGGTCTTCACGTTGAGGTAGTCGTCGAAGGCGCCCAGGGCACCGACGCCGAGAAGGGCCACGATCGGCGAATAGGTATCCGGCGTATCCGCCCCGACGGCCCCGAGCAGGACGGCCACGGTGGCGACGACGAGGATGATGAGGATCCCGCCCCCGGTCGGCGTGCCCTGCTTGACCAGGTGGCTGTCCGGCCCCTCCTCGCGGATGTTCTTGCCGAACTTGAAGTGGCGAAGCAGCCGAATGTACGGGGGCATGAGGATCACGATGAGCAGGAAGGCCATGAGCAGGCCCTGGATGAGCTCGACGGTCCCGATCCTCACGGCTGGAGGTCCTCGCGCAGGTCGGCGACGAGCCGGTCGAGCTCGATCCCCCTGGACGCCTTGACCAGGACCACGTCCCCGGCCACGAGCCGTGGCGCGAGCAGCTCGCGGGCCGTCTCGCGATCGCCCGCCGCGAGCAGGCGCTCCGGCTCGAGTCCCGCCTCGAGGGCACCCTCGGCGATCCCCTGGGCCCCCTCCCCGACGACCACCAGGAGGTCGACGACGGCGGCCGCCGCGCGCCCGACCCGGCGGTGGCCCTCGTCGCTCCCCTCGCCGAGCTCGAGCATCTCGCCGAGGACGGCGACCCGCCGGCCACTCAGCCCGGCGAGCAGGTCCAGCGCCGCGAGCATCGAGGCCGGGGCCGCGTTGTAGGTGTCGTCGACGATCGTCACACCGCCGAGACGGATGAGCTCGCCGCGATGCTCCGGGGTCGCCGTCCCGGCGAGCCCCAGGGCGATCTCGTCGAGATCCAGACCGGCCGCCAGTCCGACGGCCGCGGCCGCCAGGGCGTTGTGGACCGCGTGCCGTCCGAGCATCGGGATCCGCACGTCCCGGGTCCCGGCGGGGGTCCGCAGGCTGAAGCTCATGCCCGACCCACCCGTCGTCTCGACCGACGTCGCGCTGACGTCGGCCGGACCGAGACCGTACGTCGTCACCCGGGCGGGCGTCCGGTCGGCCATCGCGGCGACCCGGGGGTCATCGGCGTTGAGGACCGCGACCCCGTCGCCGGGCAGGCCCTCGACGAGGCGGCCCTTCTCGAGCTCGATCGCCTCGATCGAGCCCATCCGTGAGAGGTGGACCGGCTCGACCGCGGTCACCACGCCGATCCGGGGCCGGCCGATCCGGACGAGATCGACGATCTCGCCCTCCACGTACATCCCCATCTCCAGGACGAGCGCCTCGACCGCCGGGTCGAGACGGAGGACGGTCAGCGGCAGGCCGATCTCGTTGTTCTCGTTGCCCAGGCTCTTGAGCGTCCGGTAGCGGGTGGCCAGGACCGCCGCGATGACCTCCTTCGTGGAGGTCTTGGCGATGCTCCCGGTGATCCCGACGACGATCGGGTCGAACCGCCGGCGCCAGGCCGCGGCGAGGGCGTGGAGAGCGGGCAGAGGCTGGGTCACTCGGACGACGCCGACCTCCTCGAGTCCCGGTGGGAGCGTGCCGGGCCGACTCACCATCACGGCAGCGGCGCCGGCCGCGACGGCCTCGAGGAGATGGTCGTGCCCGTCGGTGCGCTCTCCGGGGAGGGCCACGAAGAGGTTGCCGGGGACGACCCGCCGGGAGTCGACGGCGGCGCCGTGGACAGGTCGCCGGGAGGGTCGTTCGAGCCGGCCGGCCGTGAGGCGGGCGATCTCGGCGGCGTCCAGGGCCTCGTCCGACGCCCGGATGGGCGCCGGCGGCGGCGTGGCGTCGGTCACGGTCGCCAGTCTCGCACAGCCGACGCTCACCGGCTGCCGGTGCTCGGCGCGATGACCGGCTTGGGCAGGTCCAGGGTGTTCATCGAGTCCGCCGCGATCCGCCGGAAGAGCTCGTACGACTCGACCGCGAGCGGCAGGTTGCCCTGGCTGATGTGGAGCGGCTGCGCCTCGCGGATCGTCACCGCGATGACCAGCTCCGGCGCACCGCGGCCGATGAACCCGACGAAGGTGTGGTTGAACCGGTTCGGCTTCCAGTCGCCGCGACCGCCACGCAGCTTGGGGTCCCAGATCTGGGCGGTGCCGGTCTTGCCGCCGATGAGATAGCCCTTGATGAGCGTCTTGTCGCGATACCACGGGACCCGGTGGACGACGTGGACCATGAGGTCGACCAGGGCCGCGCTCGTGGCCGGCGACATGACCTGGCCGCGGTCCCCGGGCTGAACGTCCTTGTCGCCGATCCCCAGGACGACGTGGGGGACGACGAGCCGGCCGCCGTTGGCCATCGCGGCGTAGGCCGTGGCCAGCTGGAGCTGGGTGACGGCGACGCCCTGGCCGAACGAGCCGTTCGCGAGGTCGAGCTGGCTCCAGCGCCGGATGGCCGGGTCGCGGACGAGGCCCGACGCCTCGCCGGCCAGGTCCACGCCGCTCTTCGCCCCGAACCCGAGCCGACCCCAGACGGCGGCCAGGATCGACGAGGCCCGCGAGGTCGACTTCGCCAGGCCCAGTGCCAGGCGGGCCGCGCCGACGTTCCGCGAGAAGGCCACGATGTCGCGGACCGACATCATCCCGTTGGCGTGCTTGTCGGAGTCGTAGATCCGGCCCTGTCCGCCGTCGAGCGAGAGCGAGCCCGAGTCGAGCAGCCGGGTCGCGGGCCCAGCCGTCCCCTGCTCGTAGGCGGCCATGGTGGTGAACATCTTGAAGACCGAGCCGGGCTCGTAGACGTATGAGACGACGGGGTCGACGAAGACCGACGGGTCCTTCGTGGCGATCGAGCGGTAGTCGTTGGCGTCGTACGACGGGTAGCTCGCCTCGGACAGGATCGCCCCGGTCCCGGGATCCATGACGACGGCCGAGACGCTCACCGCCCGGTCGGCCGTATAGGCGGCGAGGATCTCCTGCTCGACGAGGAGCTGGAGGTCCGCGTCGATCGTCAGCCGGATGTCCTGCCCGGGCGTTCCGGACTCGATGACCTGCGCCGTGTCGAGGATCGGCTGGCCCTGGACGTCGCGCTCGGCGAGGACGGTCCGGGGCGTCCCGGCGAGATCCTCCTGGTAGCGCTCCTCGACGCCGTACTGGCCCTGGCCGTCGCGGTTCACGAAGCCGAGCAGGTGGGCGGCCAGGGTGGTCCCGTTCGCCCCGCCGGCCTGGGGGTAGACCCGGACCGGCTCCGGCTCGAGGCTGATGTAGGGCAGGTCGCCCATCGCCGACTTCTCGCGGATCGTGTCGGCAGTCGTCTCGTCGATGCCCCGGGTGAGGATCACGTAGGCCTTCGCCGGGTCGATCCGGTCGGTCAGCGCGGTCGCCGCGTCGCCCTCGAGACCGAGGATCCCGACCAGCCTCGATCCCACGTCGGTCCGTTCGGTCGCCGTCATCTGGTTCGGGGCGGCGACGAGCCGGTAGCGGTCCACGGTGGTCGCCAGGACGACGGTCCCGCTCCGGTCGAAGACGGTGCCGCGTCGGACCGGCTCCTCGTAGCGGGTGGTGCTCTGGCTGAGGGCCTTGCCGGCCAGCTCGTCGTGCTTGACGACCTGCCACCACACGAGCCGGCTGCCGAGCGACGCCCCGACGACGAGGAAGACGACCAGCAGGACGAGCATCCGTCGGCGGGAGTCGGTGCGGCCGAGCATCGTGGGTCCGGGCACGTCGGGCGATCCGATCAGTGGGCCGTGACGACGAGGGGCTCGGCCATCTGGTCGAGACCGAGATCGATCGCGAGCTTGCGGATGGCGGGCCCGCGCCCGAGGCGGTTGAGGTCGGCCACGAGCTCGGACTGACGGGCCACGAGTCGCGCCTGCTCGTTCGTCAGGCGGTCGATGTCATACCCGGTGGCCGAGACCCGGACGCTCTGGACGAGCGAGAAGAAGGCCAGCAGGAACGCAAGGGCGATCCCGCCGAGAAGGATCCCGATCCGACCGGGACGGCGCCGCGCACGGGTCGTCGGACGCGCCCGCCGACGCTGGAGGGCTGGGGTCTCGAGGGTTCGCGGCGGGAGGAAGGTCGGGCGCGCCCTGGCGCCCTGGTAGACGGCCACTAGTCGCCCACCGCGAAGCGCAGCCGAGCGCCGGGCGCGCGCAGGTCGAACAGCGAGTAGCCGTCCCCGCCCGGCTCCTCTCGCTCGTACGAGAGCTCGTGCTCCTGGTCGGGGACCTGGTGTTCGGTTCGTTCGCGGACTTCGTGCTGGCGGCGGCCGTACGAACGGCGGCGACTGGATTGGTGGCGCTTGCTCATCGGGGTCCTCCTCCTCGGTGGGCGGGACTTCGGCGGGATCCGGGCTTCGGTCCGCCCGGGACGCGCGTGTCCGGCACTAGGCAGCGAGCCGTTCGGCGGCCCGCAGCCGCGCGCTGCGAGCCCGGGGATTGGCGGCCACCTCGGCCTCCGACGGGGTCTGGGACCGGCCGAGGAGGCGGAGCCGCGGCGTCCGCCCGCAGACGCAGACGGGCACCGACGGCGGGCAGATGCAGCCCTTCCGCTCGGCCTCGATGAAGCGCTTGACGATCCGGTCCTCGAGCGAGTGGTAGCTCAGGACGACGAGCCGGCCACCCGGCCGAAGCAGGTCGACCGCCGCGGCGAGGGCGATCCCCAGGGACTCGAGCTCGGCGTTGACGGCGATCCGGAGGGCCTGGAAGACCCGGGTGGCCGGGTGGATCCGGCGCCGACCGGGCGCACCCGGGGCGACCCGCTCGACGAGCGCCGCGAGATCCTCCGCGGTCGCGACCGGGGCCGTCCGGCGCGTCTCCACGATCGCCCGCGCGATCCGGCCGGCCTGGGGCTCCTCACCGTAGCGTCGGAAGACCGAGGCCAGCTCGGTGGCGTCGAGGGTCGCGAGCAGCTCCGAGGCCGGCACCCCGACGCTGGTGTCGAAGCGCATGTCCAGCGGTCCACCGGTCCGGATCCCGAAGCCGCGGTCCGCGTCGGCCAGCTGGAAGCTCGACAGGCCGAGATCGAAGAGAAGGCCGTCGACCGCGGCGAACCCGGCGTCCGGAGCGACCGACCCGAGGTCCCGGAAGTTCGCCTGGCGGACGACCAAGCGCCCGCCGAACCGCTCGGCCAGACGGGCCCTGACCCTGGCGATGGCCGCCCCGTCGGCATCGATGCCGAGGAGGCGGCCATCAGGGTCGGTCGCCTCCAGGATCCGCTCGGCGTGCCCACCGCCGCCGAGAGTGGCGTCGATCTGAAGGCTGCCGGAAGCCGGAGCGAGCATCATCAAGACCTCCTCCGCCAGCACCGGCAGGTGCCCTTCCTTCATCTCGTCTCCGTTTCTCGTCGGCGGATCCCGAGCGGACCCTGGAAGCGCATGTGGTGGGGCCGTCGGCGGCCCGTTCAGGTCGGCGATCCGGTCCCTAGATCCCGAGACCGGTGAGGTGTTCGGCCAGGGCGTCTGGAGCCTCCATCGCCCTGCGGTAGTCGTCCCAGCTGGCCGGAGCCCAGATCTCGGCGTGGTCGCGGGCTCCGACGATGACGGCGTCCCCCGCCAGCCCGGCGAGCTCGCGGAGCGAGGCCGGGACCACGATCCGACCCTGCCGGTCGAGCTCGACCTCGTAGGCGCTGGCGAAGAGGGCCCGGGAGAAGGTCCGGGCCGCGGCGTCGGCGATCCCCAGCCCGCCGACCCGGGCGGCGAGGGCCTCGAACTCGGCCTTCGGGAAGATCGCCAGGCAGGCGTCGATCCAGCGGGCCACGTAGGCCCCGCCGTCGAGCTGCAGGCGGAACTTCGCCGGGACGGCGATGCGTCCCTTGTCGTCCACCGAGTGCCGGTACTCGCCGGTGAACACCTGTGGGCTTCCCCTGTCGTCTGGGCGGTCGATCGGGCCGGGTGCTGGGCTGGGTCGAGGCGGCGGACCGGGCGGAACGGCCCGGTCCCGGTCTCACCGAGACCGGGGGCACGGTCGTGGGTCTGTCCCCCACTTCTCACCACTTCGTGCCACTTCGGCGCATTGTACATGACGGACGCCCCCCGTCAATGCCGAATCGCACAGGGATCTGCCACTCGTCGGGAGATGGGCAGGCGGCCTTCGCGTGATCGGCCGGGCCGCTGCGTCGGGCGCCCGTCGACGGTCGGCGCGTCGGCGGCGAAGGAGATCCGGGCCGCTGCGGTCCGCCGGCGTGGCCGGGGGGACCGGCGGGTCAGCGCTTGGGGAGCGGGACCCGCACGATGTCGCCGACGTGGACGAGGCTCGGCGACGCGATGTCCGGGTTCAGGGCCTTGACCGCGGCGAGGGTGACCCCGAAGCGCTGGGCCACCTTCGTCAGGGAGTCACCCGATCGGATCCGGTACAGGTAGCACCCGGTCTTGCCGGGGCACGGCTTCAACCCGACGTAGGCCGCGGGCAGGCTCGCCGTCGGCGAAGGGCCCGGCGCCCCGCTCGCGCCCGGGCTCGGGCTGGCGTCCAGGCTCGCCCCCGGGCTCGGGCTGGCGGTCGGCACGGCCGACGCCGAGGGGGTCGCTCCGGTCAGGTCCGACGACGCGCTCGGGCCGACCGTCCCGGTGGCCGCGGGGCTGGGGCTGGTCGCCGCCACCGCCCCCGAGGCATCGGTTCCGGGCGAGGCCGCGGGCAGCGAGAGCCCGCCCCGGAGCGAGGTGAAGGCGAAGGCGACCACCAGGCAGACGACGAGGATCGCCCCGGCGACGACGATCGGCAGCGGACGCGATCCCGCCGGACGCGCGCCGCTCCGGCCCGAGGCCCGGGTAACCGGCCGGACCGGGACCGGGTCGGGACCGGGCGGAGCTCCGGCGACCGCGGGGCTCGGCTCCGCCGCCGCCGCGGCGACCACCGCCACAGGGGCGGCAGGTGCCGGATCGGGGCCCGGTCGCCGTCGGCGGCACTGGTTCACCGACCTCGCCCCGAGAGCCCTCGGCCACGACCGACGCCTCGGTCGCGACGGCGGGAGGGGCGCCGGCGGGCTCGGTCGCGACCACGGTCGCCGCGACGACCGGGGCCGCCGGCACGCGGCCGGTCCGCCCGGCGACCGGGCCGCGACCGCCCTTCGTCGCCCGCACGTAGCGCGGGCAATCGAGGTGACGGGCGTCCTCGCAGACGAGTCGGCGCTGGGCGGCCGAGATCGCGGGCGCCGGGCTCGTGGCGGTGCAGCGGCCACCGCTGACGCTCCCCGGCCCGGGCCTCGCGGCATCTCCGACCGGACCCGCATCCACGGCGAGATCGAGGGCCAGGAGCGGGCAGCTGCCACCCCCCGGGCCGGCGATCCCCGGCGAGCTTCCGGCGAAGCCGGCAGGATCGGCCACGAGACCCTCCGCTGTCGGTACGGCGCTCGGCGCGCTCGATGTCGGCGGGAGTCTAGTACCTTTCGCTCCTTGCCGGGCCGGTCGAGCCGGTGCTAGGCTCGGCGACCGAGCGGTGGGTGAACCCCCATCGTCGAGCGTGAGCGAGCCCACGAACCGAGGACGAGACCTCTCGATGGCCATCCAGATGCCTGTCGCGCCGCCCGAGCACGAGGCCTACCGCCTCGCGGAGCAACGCATCCGGCGCTGCACCTACCGTCGACTCAACGTGGTCCAGTCCGGGTCCGAGCGGATCTACGAGGCCGAGTGCCTCTATCCGGAGCGGCGCCTGCCGATCCCGCTCGGCGACCTCGATTCCGCCACCCCGATCTGCAATGCCTGCACGGCGGCGCACATCTTCCGTCCCGACGAGGACTGATCCCCTTCGAGGACGTGCCCGCCCCGCCCGCGGGCAACCTCTCTCGAGCTCAGTCGCTTGGTGCCGCGCCCGGGTCCGAGAGGGGTGGCGGGCCGAGCACGCGGCGCAACTCTGCCATTGCGACGGTCACCGCCTGCTGAGACGAACCCGGTCGAGCCTGCAGATCGGGGCTGAACGGGTCATTGCCTCGACCCGGCTCATCGTGCCGCGCTATTCGGGGTGATACAGGTGGACGGCGGCAACGCCGTATCGCTGGTACTGGGCGCCGCCCGCGAAGAGCACCGTGCCGTCGGTGAGCAGCGTGGCGGTGGCGCCCCAGCGCCCGGTGTCCGCCGTCGTTCGCGAGCTCGGGTCGAGCGGGTCGACGACTTCGATGCCGCCCAGCGCGTTCACGACGACGACCCTCCCGTCGCTCAGCAGGATCGCCTGAGTGCCGCCGGTCCCGCCCTCACTCTGCCCACCAAGCATCCATGTCCCGGCGAGAGGATCGAAGACCTCGGTGGTCGCAGCGAGGAACAGGCCGCCGACGACCAGAACCCTGCCGTCCGGCAGCATGACCGCAGCATGTCCGGAGCGAGGTGCCTGCATGTCGCCGGTGACGGTCCAGGCCCCGCTCGCCGGGTCGTACAGCTCGGCCGACGCGACAAGGCCCATCGGGTTGGACTCGGAAGCCTCGGTCCCCTGCCCGCCGGCGATGAGCACCCGACCATCGTCGAGCAAGGTGGCGGTGTGCAAGGAACGCGGCACGTGCATCGTCCCCGCGACGCTCCAGGTCCCGCTCAGCGGGTCGAAGAGCTCGGGGGGCGCGAACTCCCTCTCGCTGGCCACACCCGGGTCGCCGCCGCTCACGAGGACCCGGCCGTCACGCAGGAGCGTGACGGCATACGAGGTGCGCGGGGTCGACATCCTGCCCGTGGCGCTCCACGTCCCGGTCCCCGGATCGTAGAGCTCGGCCTCCCCCGTGGCCGCCGTGACGAGCACGCGGCCATCGCCGAGCAGCGTGGCGGAATGGTCGGAGTGCGGCGCGAGCATGCTTCCCGTCGCGCTCCACGTCCCTCTTGCCGGATCGTAGAGCTCGGCTGACGACAGGACGCCCTCATTGCCCGCGCCCGTCCCCCCGGCGACCAGGACCCGACCGTCGCGGAGCAGCGTGGCGGTGTGGTGGGAGCGTCCGACGAGCAGGTTCCCGGTGGCGCTCCAGCCCGTCCCCGTAGGGTGGATCTCCGGCAGAGGCCGGGGCGCGCCGATGCCGACGTGGAGGGTCGCTGCCAGCCAGTTCCCGCCCAGCATGCCGACCGCCAGGCATCCACTCGCTGCCATGACTGGCAGGCCGATCTCCCGGGCGCCACGGACGAAAAGCGCGAGGAGTCCGACCAGCACGAGCGCCCCGACGCACAGGAGGAAGAACAGACCGAGGTACGTGGGCCCGGCATAGAGGCTGACGCCGATCCCGACCACGAACAGCGGCTGCAGCAGACCGAGGGCGAGCCCGGCAACGAGTGCGCAGCAGCTCATCCACAGGAGGCCACGAGTCGGTGGCTCGTGCACCACGGCCGATGTTGCTGGGCTCATCACGTTCGCGTCCGATCCGAGGTCCCGGCGGCCAGGGCGTGAGCCGCGGGTGAGGTCCTCCCGCCAAGAGTGGGACGCGTGGGCCGGGGCGGCGTTACACCTCCGGTCGCTCCGGCTCGGCTGGCCGCCCGGGCGGGATGGCACCTCCGGCCGCGGATCCGGGATGGGCGCCCGTCGTCGCGGCTCCAGTCGATCGCAGCAGGGGTCGCCAGACGCAACGCTCAGCCGATGAGAGCGTCATATCGCAAGAGAGGGTGACCATGGCCCAGTTCGTCGCCATCGTCGTTGTCATCGTCCTCGTGTCCGTCGCGGGCGCGTGGCTCGAGCGGGGCGGACCAGTCGCGCGCGTCATCGGCCACCTTCAACTCGCCGCGGGTGGGTTCGCGACCGGCTTCCTGCTCAGCCTCCTGCTCGAGCTCATGCTGTGGCCGGGGGCGTTCGGGGCGATCTTCGGCATCTCCAGTCCGCCGACGCCGGAGCAGGACCGATGGGCCGGCATCGTATTCGCCGTGACCGTCGGCGGGGCCGGGGCGATCGTGCCGAACCTCGCGTTCCGCCTCGGGTACGCCGGAGCCGTCCTGCTCGGCGTCCAGCATTCGTCGGCCTACTGGCTGGGCCACGACGGCGGAGCGCTGCTTCTCCTCGGGCTCGCCTGCTGGACGATCGTCGCCATCGGCGTCAGGGCGATCCGCTGGTGGCTTCGGCCCGATCCTCGCGCGGAGGGAGCGGCCGAGCCCCCGCGGTTCCGGGACGGGAGCGGCTGGGGCGACCCGCATGGGAACGGGACCACGCGATAGCCTGGCTCCGGAAGGAGCTCAGGGCGGTCCCGCGCACCGATGGCACGACCACTCCGGAGGGCCCTTCCACGCACGAAACGGGTCGGGATGTCAGCGAGGCGGTCTGTAAGCCGAGTTCTGTCCCGCGATCGCTCGCGGGGACGGTCATCCATCTCGACCGCCGGTCACCCGACGGTTCATGCGGCCGACCCGAGGGCTGGGCAGCGCACCTCTCCCCCGTCCGCGCCCTTCGGCGCCGGCGGGTTGCGCCCTCCTATTTGGCCTTGCTCCGGGTAGAGTTTGCCGCGTTTCACCCCGTCGGCCGAGGCCGCCGGACTCGTCTCTGTGGCACTGTTCCTCGCCTCACGGCGGACGGGCGTTACCCGCTACCCTGCGCTGAGGAGCTCGGACTTTCCTCGAGCCGAGCCGGCGGACCGGCCCGGCGCGCGACCATCCGACCGCCTCGCTGACCCTCCGAGTCTAGCGCGCGCCGGCTCGATCGCTCGGGGGGCGCCGGACGACCGAGGCCGGACCGCCAGCCAGGGCCCGGTCGATCGCCTCGTTGCAGAGCGCATCGGCCGCCTTGTTCTGGGCCCGCGGCACGTGGTGGGCGGACCAGCGCACGAACCCGCGAAGGAGGCGCCGGACCTCGGCGTGGAGCGGCTGGAGCTTGGCGTCCTTCACCTTCCAGCGACCGTGGACCTGCTCCACGATGAGCTTGGAGTCGAGCAGCAGGTCGACCTCGCGTGCGCCGAGCTCGGTCGCCAGCCCGAGGGCGCGGACGACGGCCGTGTACTCGGCGACGTTGTTGGTCTGACTGCCCAGGTAGTCGGAGATCGAGGCGAGCGGCGGAGCCAGCGGATCGCGAGATCCGGGGGTCGCGGCGTCGATGAGGACCGCGCCGGCGGAGGCCGGGCCGGGGTTCGAACGGGCCGCCCCGTCGGTCCGGATGATGAGCCTGAGGGTCCGCGGGTCGCTCGCCGGGTTCGGGTGAGCCGATCCGGACCGATCCGACGATCCGGCCGGGGCCGCCGACGCGATGCGGTCGCGGACCGAGCCGGCCTCGCCCGGCGGCACCGATCCCTCGCCGGCCGCGTGCGGCGGCTCGTCGCCGGGCGGTCCCTCGTCCGGGTCGGCGCGCTCGTCCCCCCAGAAGCCGCCGCTCAGGCGAGACGCTCGACGATCGCCGACGAGACCTCGAGGATCGCCCGAGTGATGTCGATCCCGCGGGGGCAGGCGTCGGTGCAGTTGAAGATCGTCCGGCAGCGCCAGACACCGTCCTTGTCGGAGAGGATCTCGAGGCGCTCCTCGCCCGCCTCGTCGCGCGAGTCGAAGATGAAGCGGTGGGCGCTGACGATCGCCGCCGGCCCGACATATCCGGGCTGGGCCCAGAACGACGGGCAGGAGGTCGTGCAGGCCGCGCAGAGGATGCACTTCGTGGTGTCTTCGATGCGGGCGTGCTGGGCGGCGGTCTGGTGACGCTCGCGCTCCGGGACGAGGCTGTCGTTGACCAGGAACGGCTGGACGCTCCGGTACTTCGCGAAGAAGCCCTCCATGTCGACCACGAGGTCCTTGACCACGGGCAGCCCCGGCAGCGGCGCCACGGTGATCCGCTTCCGGCCGAGCTGCTCGACCCGGATCTTGCAGGCCAGCCGATTGCGGCCGTTGATCAGCATCGCGTCCGAGCCACAGACCCCGTGGCCGCAGGAGCGCCGGAAGGTCAGGGTCCCATCCTGCTCGTACTTCACCTTGTGGAGGAGATCCAGGACCCGGTCCATCGGCTCGGCGTCGACCTGGTAGCCGACCCAGTGCGGCTTGTCGGCGCCCTCGGGGTCGTAGCGGAGGATGCGGAGGTCGACCTGCATCGTCAGTAGGTCCGCGGCTTCGGCTCGAACCGGGTGATGGTCACCGGCTTGTAGCGCAGCGTCGGCCCGTCGGCGCCGGCATAGGCGAGCGAATGGGCGAGGAAGTTCGTGTCGTCGCGCTCCGGGAAGTCCTCCCGCGCATGGGCCCCCCGGCTCTCCTTCCGGTTGAGCGCGGCCACGACCGTCGTCTCGGCACAATCGAGGAGGTAGCCGATCTCGCGGGCCTCCAGCAGGTCGGTGTTGAAGACGCTGCCCTTGTCGGCGACGGCCACATCGGCGTAGCGCGCGCGCAGCTCGCGCACCCGGGGCAGGGCCCGTCCGAGGCCCGTCGCGTCGCGATAGACGCCGACGTCGTCCATCATCACGTCGGCCAGCTGGGAGCGGATCCGCGCCGCCGACTCGCCCTTCGCCCTGCCCGAGATCGCGCTCAGCTCGGTCCGGGTCTGGTCGGCCGCGTCGGCCGCGACCTCGGGAAGGGCGCCACCGCGAAGGTCCTCGGCCATCCGTCGCCCGGCCCGCCGGCCGAAGACGAGCAGGTCGACCAGCGAGTTCGTGCCCAGCCGGTTCCCACCGTGGACGCTGACGCAGGCGCACTCGCCCGCGGCGTAGAGCCCGGGCACGACGGTGTTCGCCTCGTCCCGGACGACCCGGGTCTGGGTGTCGGTCGGGATCCCGCCCATCGCGTAGTGGGCGGTCGGCTGGATCGGGATCGGCTGGGTGACCGGCTCGATGCCCTGGTAGACCCGGACGAAGTCGGTGATGTCGGGCAGCTTCTCGTCGATCTTCTTCCGGCCGAGGTGCCGCAGGTCCAGGTACAGGAAGTCCTTGCCGCCGATCCCCCGTCCTTCGCGGATCTCCATGTACATCGCCCGGCTGACCATATCCCGCGGGGCGAGCTCCATGAGCCGCGGCGCGTACCGCTCCATGAACCGCTCGCCCGTGTCGTTGAGCAGGTAAGCGCCCTCGCCGCGGGCCGCCTCCGACAACAGGATCCCGATGCCCACGATCCCGGTCGGATGGAACTGGAAGAACTCCATGTCCTCCATCGGGATGCCGTGGCGATAGGCCAGGGCCACCCCGTCCCCCGTCAGCGACCAGGCGTTCGAGGTGACCCGGAACATCCGCCCGAACCCGCCGGTCGCAAGGAGGACCGCCCCCGCCCGGAACGTGTCGATCGCGCCATCGGCGATCCGGTAGGCGACGACGCCGGCCGCCTGTCCGCCCGAGCCGAGCTCCCCGCCGCTCGCGATGAGGTCGATCACGTGGTACTCGTCGAAGAACCGGACCCCGGCCTTGATGCATTGCTGGTACAGGGTCTGGAGGATCATGTGCCCGGTCCGGTCGGCCGAGAAGCAGGCCCGGCGGACGGCCGCCTCGCCGTAGTTCCGGGTGTGCCCGCCGAAGTAGCGCTGGTCGATCTTGCCCTCGGGCGTCCGGTTGAAGGGCAGGCCCATGTGCTCCAGCTCGATGACCGTCTCGATCGCCTCACGAGCGAGGATCTCGGCGGCGTCCTGGTCGACGAGGTAGTCGCCTCCCTTGACGGTGTCGAACATGTGCCACTCCCAGTGGTCCTCCTCGATGTTGCCGAGCGCGGCGCACACACCGCCCTGGGCCGCACCGGTGTGGGAGCGGGTCGGATAGAGCTTGGTCAGGACCGCGGTCGACACGCCGGCCGAGGCCAGCTCGAGGGCGGCCCACAGGCCGGCGCCGCCGGCGCCGACGATGACTGCGTCGTACTCGTGCTGCATCGTCCGGTCAGCCCTTCGGGACCACGGGGAGGGTCATCACGACCATCGTGCCCATCGCGAAGAGGACGATCGCGATGATGTAGAGGGCCATGAGGAGGGCGGTCCGCCCGCCGCCCTTGACGTAATCGGCCACCACCGTCCGGACGCCGAGGAAAGCATGGAACAGGACCATCATCAGGAGGGTCCAGTCGAAGACGCGCCAGAACAGGCTGCTCCAGCGGACCGTGGCGATCCAGGTCGCGCTCTGCTCGGCCGGGTCGTACAGGACATGGACGATGAGGAAGTGGGCCAGGGCCAGGACGAAGAGGGCCACCCCGGTCAGCCGCATGAGGTACCAGATCAGGCCCTCGAGACCGCCGCCGGACGGGCGGACCCGGCCCGACCGGGAGTAGCGGCCGGTCATGACGGGGTCACCCAGAAGCCGAAGATCGGGCCGAGGATCCGGGCCGAGACGATCGATCCGACGATCACGAAGATGACCCAGTTCAGGTACCAGAGCTGTCGGTGGTAGCGGGCGAACCGCGGCCAGAAGTCCATGACGATGATCCGCAGGCCGTTCAGGGCGTGGTACAGGAGAGCGGCCCCGAGGAGCGTCTCCCCCACCCGGCCGATCGGGCTGCCGTAGATCTGGAGGAGCTCGTTGTAGGCCTTGGGGTCGCCGCCGACGAGGTAGATGTCGACGACGTGGAGGACGACGAAGGCCCAGATCGCGACCCCGGAGATCCGATGGAACGCCCAGGCGAGCATCCCCTCGCTCCCGCGGTACCGGAACAGCATCGGGCCTCCATCTCGGCGACGGATCGAGGGACGCACGAGCGGGCCCGTCGGGGGCCGCTGCTCGGAGCCCCATTCTAGCGGCGCGGGGGGCGGCTCGCCGGACGCGCCCGTGGCCCGCACGACGATGACCCGCAGCCTCCGTCGGGGACCCTGCTCCTGTACCATCGGAGGCCCCGACCGTTCGCCGGCCGCGCGTCCCGGCCGCGCCCCTCGGACATCCGCCAAGCCAGGAGCTCCCGCTCGTGAAGATCCAGGAATGCGACGCCAAGTCCCTGTTGCTGGCCCAGGGCCTGCCGGTGCCCGGCTGGTCGGTGGCCCGGACCCCGGTCCAGGCGCGGCAGGCGGCCGAGGCGCTCTTCGCAGCCGGCGTGGGACGGGTCGTGGTCAAGGCCCAGGTCCTCGTCGGCGGACGGGGCAAGGCGGGTGGCGTGAAGCTCGCCGCGGATCCGGCCGAGGCCGAGGACGTCGCCCGGGCGATCCTGGCGCTGACGATCAAGGGGATCCCCGTCCGAAAGGTCCTCGTGGCCGCCGCCGCGGACATCGCCCGCGAGTACTACCTCGGGGCGATCCTCGACCGGGCGTCGCGCCGCATCGTTGTCATGGCCTCAGCCGAGGGCGGGGTCGAGATCGAGGAGGTCGCCCGGGTGACCCCCGAGGCGATCGTCCGGGTCGCCGCCCACCCGCACCTCGGCCTGCTCGACTGGCAGGCTCGCTCGCTCGCGTTCCGGATCGGCCTCGGCGGTCCGATGCTCCGTGACTTCGTGGCGATCGCGAAGGGCCTCGTCGCGACGATGGTCGCGAACGACGCCGACCTGGTGGAGGTCAACCCGCTGGCCGTGGTCCGCGAGGCGGGTCCGGACGGAACGGCGATCGAGCGGCTCGTCTGCCTCGACGCGAAGATCACCCTCGACGACTCGGCCCTCGGACGTCACCCGAGCCACGAAGCCCTTCGGGACGAGGACGAGGAGGATCCCACCGACCGGGCGGCCCGGCTGGAGGGCCTGACCTTCATCAAGCTCGACGGCACGATCGGCTGCATGGTCAACGGCGCCGGTCTGGCGATGACCACGATGGACCTCGTCAAGCGAGCCGGCGGCGAGCCGGCCAACTTCCTGGACATCGGCGGGGGCGCCCGATCGGACAAGGTCGCCGCGGCGATGCGGCTCATCCTGGCCGACCCGAACGTCCGGGCGATCCTCGTCAACATCTTCGGCGGGATCACCCGCGGCGACGAGGTGGCCCGCGGGCTCATCGAGGCCCGGGCCGTCCAGGAGCGGGATGTGCCGATGGTGGTCCGGATCGTCGGGACGAACGCCGAGGAGGCAGGCCGGCTCCTCGAGGAGGCCCGGTTCGTGACCGCGGGCAGCCTGGACGAGGCGGCCGCCAAGGCCGTCGCAGCCTCGAAGGCGGTGGCATCGTGAGCATCCTCATCGGGCGCGAGACGCGCCTGGTCGTGTCCGGGATCACCGGCCGGGAAGGCGAGTTCCACGCCCGACAGATGCTGGAGTACGGGACCTCGATCGTGGCCGGGGTGACCCCGAACAAGGGCGGCCAGACCGCGCTCGACGGTCGGGTCCCGGTCTTCGACACGTTGGCCGACGCGGTCCGCGAGACCGGCGCCGACACGTCGTGCATCTTCGTCCCAGCGAGCGGCGCCCCGGACTCCGTCCTCGAGGCCACCGCGGCCGGGATCGGCACGATCTTCTGCATCACCGAGGGGATCCCGGCGCTCGACATGCTCAAGGCCGTCGAGGTCGTCCGCGAAGCCGGCGCCCGGCTCATCGGCCCGAACTGCCCCGGGGCCACCTCGCCCGGTCGGGCCAAGGTCGGGATCATCCCCGGGTCGATCCATCGCGAGGGGTCGGTCGGGGTCGTGTCCCGCTCGGGCACGCTCACCTACGAGGCCGTCCAGGCGATGACCGACGCCGGGATCGGCCAGTCGACCTGCGTCGGGATCGGCGGCGACCCGATCATCGGGACGACCTTCCTGGACGTCCTCAAGCTCTTCGCGGCCGACCCCGAGACCGAGGCGATCGTGCTCATCGGCGAGATCGGCGGCTCGGCCGAGGAGGAGGCTGCGGCCTGGGCGGCGGAGCACCTGAAGGGCGTCCCGATGGCCGCCTTCGTCGCCGGTCGGACGGCGCCCGAGGGCAAGCGGATGGGCCACGCCGGGGCGATCATCTCGGGCGGGTCCGGGACCGCCGCCGACAAGATCAAGGCCCTCGAGGCCGCCGGCATCCGGGTGGCCGACTCGCCGACCGAGCTCCCGGCGATCCTCCGGGCCGCCGGCTACCGCGGCTAGGCCGGAGGGTCGGACCCGTGGGCTCGCTCATGGACCTCGTCGCCGGCGACCGCTCGGCGATCCTCGTGGCGATCTCCACCGACGACCTGGCCGCCTTCGAGGACGCTACCAGGTTCGCCGGTCACCTGTCCCTGGGCCCGGGCCTCGATCCGACCTGGCTGGACCTCTACAGCGAGGCCGCCCGGACCGTGACCGGCACCGATGAGCCGATGGACTTCCTCGACGCCCGGGTGGAGCTGGACGGGCCCGAGGACACCGTCGGGGGCCGGACGATCGAGCGGGTCGATCGACGATGGATCGAGGCGATCGCCCGGCTGTCGGACCACGAGCTCCTGTCGGTGGCCGGCCATTGGCTCGACCTCCTCGAGGAGGAGCTCGGCGAGCTGCCCCGCGAGGAGAAGCCCTGGATCCGCGAGCTGGCCGGCCGGATCCTGGCCTTCTGCCGGGACGCGGAGCGTGCCCCCGACGTCTTCTTCGCCTGGTCGCTCTGAGCCGCGGGACCGTGGCGGGCGTCCCGGCCCTCGAGCTCCGCGGCGTCGGAGTGCGGCGCGATGGGCGCTGGATCCTCGACGGGATCGACTGGACCGTGGCGCCCGGCCAGCGCTGGGCCATCGTGGGTCCGAACGGCTCGGGCAAGACCACCCTCCTGCGGATCGCCTCGACCTATCTCTGGCCGTCGCGTGGCCGGGTCAGCGTGCTGGGCGAGCGGGTCGGCGCGGTCGATGCCCGGAGGCTTCGCGAGCGGATCGGGTTCGTCAGCGCCGCGCTCGCGGCGGAGCTCGACCCGGCCCTCGGCGCCCTGGACATCGTGGTCAGCGCCCGACGAGCCGCCCTCGCCCCGTGGTGGGATCGCTACGATGCCGACGACGACGCATCGGCGCGGGCTGCCCTCGATCGGCTCGGCCTGGCCGGCTTCGAGCGACGGACATTCGGATCGCTCTCGTCGGGCGAGCGCCAGCGGGTCCTCATCGCCCGGACCCTCGTCCGCGAGCCCGACCTGCTCCTGCTCGACGAGCCGGCCGCTGGCCTCGACCTCGGCGGTCGGGAGGCGCTCCTCGGCCGGATCGCCGGGCTCGTCGCCGACCGGTCGCTCGGCGCGATCATCCTGGTCACCCACCACCTCGAGGAGATCCCCGCCGGGTTCGACCGGGCCCTGGTCCTGGCCGCCGGACGCTGCCTCGCGTCGGGCCCGATCGAGACGACCCTGACCGACCCGGTCCTGTCGACCGCCTACGGCCTACCGCTCACCGTTACCCGAACGGCCGGGCGCTACGCCGCCCGGGCCGGGTAGATATCGCCCGGGCTCAGTAGCCCAGGGCGGCCCAGGCCGGTCCGCCGGGCGCCTCGATGAGCTCCACGAGCACACCGTGGCAGGACCGCGGGTGGAGGAACGCCACGGGCCCCTCGGCACCCTTGCGCGGAGCCGTGTCGATGAGCTCGACCCCGTCGATCGCGAGGCGGGTCAGCGTGTCGACGACGTCCGGGACCTCGAAGCAGATGTGGTGGAAGCCCTCGCCGCGAGCCTCCAGGAAGCGGGCCACCCCGGTGGTGTCGTCGGTCGGCTGGACCAGCTCCACCTTCGACTCGCCGACCGGGAGGAAGGCGATCGTCACCCGATCGGTCGGGATCGGCATCACGGCCTCGAGCTGGAGACCCAGGATGTCGCGGTAGAACTCCAGCGAGGCATCGAGGTCGCGGACGATCACCGCGACGTGATGGACCCGGCCGAGGCGATGGAGATCCTTGATCGGCCTCGTCGTGGACATCGGGACCTCCTCGCAGGGCGACCGGCCGTACGCCGGTCGATCAGACGGTGATGAGCTCGCGGTGCTCGCCCCAGGCGACCCGCAGTCGGTCGCTCATCTCGCCGACCGTGGCGTAGGCCCGGACGGCGTCGATGAGGGCGGGCATGACGTTCTCGTCGGAGCGCGCGGCCGCCTCGAGGTGGTCGAGGGCGGCCGCCCAGGCGGCCGGATCGCGCTGCGCCCGGACCCGGCGAAGCCCCTCGACCTGGCGTCGCTCTCCCTCCGGGTCGATCTTCTGGAGCGGCGGGGTGATCCCCGGCTCGTCCTGGAACCGGTTGACCCCCACGACGACCTGGTCGCCGCTCTCGATCCGGCGCTGGACCAGGTAGGCCGACTCCTGGATCCGGTACTGCTGGTGTCCCCGTTCGAGCGCGGCGATGGTCCCGCCGAGCGCCTCGATCTCCTCGAGCTCGGCCCAGGCGGCCCGCTCGAGCTCGTTCGTGAGCGCCTCCACGTAGTACGAGCCGGCAAGCGGGTCGGGCGTCTCGGTCACCCCCGACTCGTGGGCGAGGATCTGCTGGGTCCGGAGGGCGAGCCGTGCGGCCTCGGCGGTCGGCAGCGCGAGCGCCTCGTCGCGGGAGTTCGTGTGGAGGCTCTGGGCCCCGCCGAGGACCGCGGCGAGGGCCTGGACGGTGGTCCGGACCACGTTGTTGTCGATCGACCGGGCGGTGAGACTCGAGCCGGCGGTCTGGACGTGGAACCGGCAGACCTGCGACCGGGGGTTCGTCGACTCGAACCGGTCACGAACGATCCGGGCCCACATCCGGCGGGCGGCCCGGAACTTCGCGACCTCCTCGAAGAGCTCGCTCCAGGCGGCGAAGAAGAAGCTGAGCCGTCCGGCGAACTCGTCGATATCGAGGCCGCGGGCCACGGCCGCCTCGCTGTAGGCGATGGCGTCGGCCAGCGTGTACGCCAGCTCCTGGACGGCGGTGGCTCCGGCCTCGCGCATGTGGTAGCCGCTGATCGAGATGGTGTTCCAGCGGGGCAGCTCGCGGGCGCAGAACTCGAAGACGTCGGTCACCAGGCGCATCGACGGTCGGGGCGGGTAGATCCAGGTCCCGCGGGCGATGTACTCCTTGAGGATGTCGTTCTGGGTCGTCCCGCTGACCGCCGCCCGCTCGACCCCCTGGCGTTCGGCGGCGACCACGTAGAGGGCGAGCAGGATCGGGGCGGTCGCGTTGATCGTCATCGAGGTGCTCACCTCGCCGAGCGGGATCTCCCGGAAGAGGATCTCCATGTCGGCCAGGCTGCTGATCGGGACGCCGACCCGACCCACCTCCCCTTCCGCCTGGGGAGCGTCGGAGTCGTAGCCCATCTGGGTCGGCAGGTCGAAGGCGACCGACAGCCCGGTCTGGCCCTGGCCCAGGAGGTAGCGGAACCGCTCGTTCGTCTCGACGGCCGTGGCGAACCCGGCGTACTGGCGCATCGTCCAGAACCGGCTCCGGTACATCGTCGGCTGGACGCCCCGGGTGTACGGGTATTCGCCCGGCAACCCGAGCTCCCGGTCGGGGTCGAAGCCGGCCAGATCGGCCGCGGTGTAGACGTCGGCGATCTCGATGCCGGAGCTCGTCTCGAACCGCCCTCGACGCTCCGGCGCCACCTTCAGCGCCTTCGCTCGGGGACCGGCCCGCCAGGCCGCGCGGACCAGGTCGCCACCGTGGGACGCGGGATGTGGACTTCCCGGATCGTGCTCGTCCGTCACGTGATCACCATGAGCAGGTCGCCGACCTCCACATTGTCGCCTACGGCGATCGGGATGCGTTCGACCCTGCCCTCGCGCGGGGCGCGCAGCTCGTTCTGCATCTTCATCGCCTCGAGGACGAGGACCTGCTGACCGGCCGTCACCTCGTCGCCGGCCTTCACCGAGAGGGCGACGATCCGGCCCGGGATGATCGCGTGGACTTCGACCGGACCGGTCCGGCCGGCGGTCTCGCGGCCCCGGCGGGCACGCTCGCGGAGGTTCGCCCGACGCTCCGATTCGACCTCGACCTCGACCCGCCAGCCGTCGACCACGACCTCGCGGAGCGTCGCTCCCGTCGTCGTCCGACGCTCCGGTTCCCCGAAATGCACGCGCGTCCGGACCTGCCCGCCCGGGGTCGGACCCGGATCGCCGGGCTCTGGGTCGACGGGCGCGCCTTCGAGCAGAACGGCATGGACCGGGTCGAGACGGCGGAGCCCGATGGCGGCCGGCTCGCCGTCGACCAGCCAGCCCCCGTCGACCCCGGTGGACGCGCCGGCCTCGTCCCCGCGCGCGGTCACGGGAGCGGGCGCCCCCGGCGTGGAAGCGCTGGCCGACGGGGCCGGGATCCCGCCAAGGATGGCCCGGCCGGCCAGGGCGGTCCGGGGACGGAGGACCGGCTCCGGGGTCGGTGAGACGGTCAGCACCGGGTCGCCCTCGGTCCTGGTCGACGGCGCCACGGAGGCCCGGACCGCCCGGGGATCGACGGCCTCGCTCATGATGGCCACCGGTCGGTCGCCGAGGCGAGGCCCCACGTCCGCCACCGTCCGCCGCTCCGGCCCTGCCCGTCGCGACGGTCCGCCGGAGGTACCTCACCCGACCGGGCGAGGGTATCGGCCGCGGCCGGGTTGCCGTCCGGGTCGCCCACCTCGGCGAGCGCCGCGACGAGCAGGGCACGTCGCACCGCCGCGGCCCGCTCGGCGGGCCCGTCCCAGTGATCGTCGACCCAGCCGGTCGAGAGGTCGCCCTCGGTGAAGGAAGCATCGCGGACGACGAAGCGGTCGAAGGGCAGGGTCGTCTGGACGCCGCCGATCTCGGTCTCGTCGAGCGCGCGCCGGAGCCGCTCGATGGCGGCCGGACGGTCACCGGCGTGGACCATGAGCTTGGCGATCATCGGGTCGTAGTCGGGTGGGATGCGCTCCCCCGCCTCGATCGCCGTGTCCACCCGGACCCCCGGACCGGCCGGCATCGCCCAGCGGGTCACCCTGCCGGGCGCGGGCGCGAAGGCCCGGGCCGGGTCCTCCGCCGAGAGGCGGACCTCGATCGCGTGGCTCGTCGGCGTGGCCGCGCGATCGGCGGCCGCCAGGGCCTCGGCCGACAGTGGCGCACCGGCGGCGAGCCAGAACTGCTCTCGGACGATGTCCAATCCCGCCACGAGCTCCGTCACCCCGTGCTCAACCTGGAGCCGGGTGTTGACTTCGAGGAACCAGAACCGCCCGTCGCGGTCGTAGAGGAACTCGCAGGTCGCTGCGTTCCGCAGGCCGGCGGCCGATGCGACCCGGACGGCCATCGCATGGAGCTCGCGCCGCTGGGGCTCGGTCAGGCCCGGCGCCGGTGCCTCCTCGATGAGCTTCTGGTGCCGTCGCTGGAGCGAGCAGTCGCGCTCGCCCAGGGCGACGACGCGGCCGTTCGAATCGCCCAGCAGCTGGACCTCGATGTGTCGGGCCGGCAGGATCTCCCGCTCCAGGTAGACCGAGCCGTCGCCGAAGGCGGAGGCCGCCTCGCGCGAACCCGAGAGCAGCGCCCCCGCCAGCTCGTCGGCCGAGATGACCCGGCGCATCCCGCGCCCGCCACCGCCGGCCGCCGCTTTGACGAGGAGCGGGAAGCCGACCGCGGTGGCGGCCTCGATGATCGCCGAGAGCTTGTCCGGGCGGTCCACCGGCGCCGGCTCGAGGGTCCCGGGCACGACGGGAACGCCCGCCTCGGTCGCCGTTCGACGGGCGGCGAGCTTGTCGCCGAGCGCGGCGATCGCTCGGTGATCCGGCCCGACGAAGGCCATCCCGGCGACCTCGACGGCCTCGGCGAACGAGGCCCGCTCGGCCAGGAAGCCGTAGCCGGGATGGACCGCGCCCGCCCCGGTCGCCAGCGCGGCCTCGACGATCGCATCGGCCCGCAGGTAGCTCTCGCCGGCCGGAGCGGGTCCGATCCGCACCGCGCGGTCGGAGGCCCTGACGTGCTGGGCGTGAACGTCGGCATCGCTGTAGACGGCGATGGCCTCCATCCCCATCTCATGGCACGCCCGGATGATCCGGAGGGCGATCTCACCGCGATTCGCGATGAGGACCCGCTCGAACGGACGGGCTCGCTGGTCCGGTCGTCTTTGCGCAAAGACGACCGGACCGATGGCAGGGTCAGAGTGGGATGTTGCCATGCTTCTTCCTGGGGTTCGTGTCGCGCTTGTCGGCGAGCATCTCGAGTCCGGCGATCAGCCGCGCTCGCGTCTGCGACGGCAGGATCACGTCGTCGACGTACCCGCGCGCCGCGGCGATGTACGGGTTCGCGAACTCGCTCTCGTATTCGGCGACCAGTCGCGCTCGTTCCGCCGGCGGATCGTCCGAGGCCGCGATCTGATCCTTGAAGATGACGTTGACGGCACCTTCGGCTCCCATCACCGCGATCTCGGCGGTCGGCCAGGCGAGATTCATGTCGCCCCGGATGTGCTTGCTGCTCATGACGTCATAGGCGCCGCCATACGCCTTCCGGGTGATGACCGTCAGCTTGGGAACGGTCGCCTCGCAATAGGCATAGAGAAGCTTGGCGCCGTGCTTGATGATCCCGCCGTCCTCCTGGCCGACGCCCGGCAGGAATCCCGGCACGTCGACGAAGGTCACGAGCGGGATGTTGAAGCAGTCGCAGGTTCGAACGAATTGGGCCGCCTTGATCGATGCACTGATGTCGAGTGCGCCCGCGAGGACCGCCGGCTGCTGTGCGACGATCCCGACGCTTCGACCGCCGAGTCGCGCATAACCCACGATGATGTTCGATGCCCAACCAGGCTGGAGCTCGAGGAACGCGCCGTCGTCGACGATCCGATCGATGACGCCGAGCATGTCGTACGGCTTGAGGGGATCGTCCGGGACGATCGTGTCGAGCTCTGGGTCGGCGCGGTCCACGGGATCGCGCGTCGGGACGTACGGAGCGAGCTCCAGATTGTTCTGGGGAAGATGACCGAGGATCCGTCGGACGAGGTCGAGCGATTCAGCCTCGTCGCCGGCGGCCAGGTGCGCCACCCCGCTCCGCGTCGTGTGGGTCAACGCGCCGCCGAGCCGCTCGGAGTCGACATCTTCGTGAGTCACGGCCTTCACGACGTTCGGGCCGGTCACGAACATGTAGCTCGTTCCCTCCACCATCACGGTGAAGTCCGTCATCGCCGGAGAGTAGACGGCGCCGCCGGCGCACGGCCCCATGATCACCGAGATCTGGGGGATCACCCCGGACGCCAGGACATTGCGCAGGAAGATCTCGGCGTACCCGCCGAGGGAGGCCACGCCTTCCTGGATCCGGGCGCCGCCGGAGTCGTTGAGCCCGATGACCGGCGCACCCACCTTCATCGCCAGATCCATGACCTTGCAGATCTTCTCGGCGTACGCCTCGGACAGCGAGCCCCCGAAGACCGTGAAGTCCTGGGAGAAGACGAACACGAGCCGGCCATCGATCGTGCCGTGGCCGGTGACCACCCCGTCGCCGAGGAAGTGCTGTCGATCGAGCCCGAACTCGCGCGAGCGGTGGGTGACGAAGGCGTCCAGCTCCACGAACGAGCCCGGGTCCAGGAGGAGGTCGAGCCGCTCCCGTGCCGTGAGCTTGCCCCAGGCGTGCTGTCGCTCGATCCGGACCGGTCCCCCGCCCTGGAGCGCCTCCTCGCGCATCTTCTCGAGACGAGCGATCCGCTCCGCATTCGTCGACACGTCGCCTCCCTCGGACATGGCGCGGGCGCCGTCTTTGCGCAAGGACATGGCAGCGCCGCTGGGATCGAGGTCATGATACGACGCGCTCCGAGGCCGCCACAGGGTCGTTCGGCCCGTGGGGCGGGCCACAGCGGACCCCCGCCGGGGGCCGGCTCTATCCACAGATTCGGTGAACAACTCCGGCCTGGTGTGGAAAAGTCGACTGTCGCGGTCCGACGCGGTGGAGTAGGATTGGCGCCCGGCCGAGGTGCGGACTCGCGCGCGAGGTCGAGCGAATCGAAGGATCGAGGTGGTTGCCCGGTGACGAACGTGATCGCGATCGCGAATCAGAAGGGCGGCGTGGGCAAGACCACGACGGCGATCAATCTCGCCGGTGCGCTCGCCGAGCAGGGGTTCCGCGTCCTGTGCATCGACATGGACCCGCAGGCGAATCTGACCGTCGGCCTCGGGATCAACCTCGGGACGGTCGAGCACTCGATGGCCGACGTGCTCGCCGATTCCCGGGCGACGTTGCCGCAGATCGTGATCCCCACGCAGACCACCGGGATCGACGTGGCACCGGCCACCCTGGAACTCGCGTCGACCGAGGTGGAGCTGTTCAGCGCGATCGGCCGAGAGCACGCCCTCCGTGAAGCGCTCGATGGATGGGTCGATGAGCACTACGACTTCGCCCTCATCGACTGCCCGCCAACGCTGGGTCTCCTGACGATCAACGGACTGGTCGCCGCTCGCAGCGTGATCATCCCGGTCCAGACGCAGTACTACGCGCTGAAGGGACTCACCGCGCTGGTCAAGGTCATCAACACGATCCGAGCGAAGCTGAACCGCGACCTTCGGATCCTCGGGCTCCTGCCCACCTTCTACGACGGCCGGACGATCCTCGGACGGGAGATGCTCGAGGAGCTGCGCGAGCTCGGTGACCACCACGTCTTCAACACGATCGTCCGGAACACGGTGAAGCTCGGCGAGGCGCCGCTGACCGGGCGTCCGATCACGGCCTATGCCGGGAACTCGGATGCTGCGCGCGTCTTTCGCGAGCTCGCTCGGGAGGTGATCGACCTTGGCTAGACCGGATTTCCGCGCGACGGTCGGGCGGCGCCTCTCGGAGGAACGCGAGCTCGGGCCCGAGATCCTCAGCCTGTTGCAGGCCGAGACATCGACGAGAACGATCGGGGTGCGGCTGGTTCCGGTCGACCGGATCGATCCGAACCCCGATCAGCCACGGACGTACTTCGCCCAGGATGCGCTCGACGAGCTCACGGCATCGGTCCGCGAGCATGGCGTCCTCCAACCGATCCTCGTCCGACCCTTCGGGACATCGCGCTACCAGCTCGTTGCAGGCGAACGCCGATGGCGCGCCGCGACGGCCGCCGGGCTCGACACGATCCCGGCGATGATCGAGGAACTCGCCGACGACATCGCACTCGAGATCGCGATCATCGAGAATCTCCAGCGGGAGGATCTCTCCCCGCTCGAAGAAGCCGTGATGTACGACCGGATGGTCAAGGAGCACGGCTACAGCATCCGTCGGCTCGCCCAGAAACTCGGCAAGGACAAGGGTTACCTCGAGAACCGCCTCCGCCTCGCCGACGCCCCGCCGGAGATCCAGGAGCTCGTGTCCTTGCGCAAAGACACGATCTCCCACGCCTACGAGTTGCTCAAGGTCGAGGACCCGAAGAAGCGACGTCGCCTGGCCGAGCAGGTCGCCCGTGGCGAGCTGACCCTGGTCAAGCTTCGCGAACGCGTCGAGGGTCGCCGCCGCACGCGTCGGACGGCGGTGCTCGGTGAGCCGGACTCGGAGGACGCATTCGAGATGGTCGACGAGATCGACCATCCGGCCGAGGAGGAGCTCGTCGCCGAGGCCGGCTCGGCCTGGACCGGCGCGCCGCGGTCGGCGGCACCGGTCGAGATCCGCGAGGACTCGCTCGTCGTCGCGAAGAACCAGCTGACCGAGGCGATCGAGGATCTCGTCGACGTCCTGCGGGCGCCCGACGTCCTCGGCTCGATCGGGCAGGTGGACCGCTCGAACCTGGCGAAGTACCTCACGATCACGAAGCTCCGCCTCGAGAACGCGATCGCCCTCGTCCGAAGCGGCGAGTCCGACTAGCGGCGCGGGCGTCCGGCCCGACCGGGGACGGGCACCGACGGGAGAGGCCGGCACGGCCGAGCGGCGCGCCGGCTTCGTCGTCTCAGAGAAGGCCCGCCCGGGCGAACCCGATCGCCCAGCCCGCCGCGAGGAGAGCCAGGCCCACCGCGCCGGCTTCCCAGCCTCGTTCGCGCACGGCAGCGCGACCCGACCCGGCGAGCCACGTGCCGACGCCGGTGAGCAGCGCACCGATCGCTCCGGCCAGCCAGGCGGCCGGCTCGGCCCCGATGCAGGCCAGCGAGCCCAGGACGCCGATCGCCACGAGAACGCCGAGCGTGCCCGCCACCTGCCTGGCCCGCCGGCGCCCCAGCCGGAGCACCGGCGTCTCGATCCCCGCCGCCCGGTCCCGATCCACGTCGACCAGGCCGTTCAGGAGGGCGATCACGCCACCGGCCGCGACGGCCAGGGGCAGAAGGACGACGAATGCCGGCGGGACCCGGCCGACCCCGCCGACCCAGGCGTAAACCGGCACCAGCGGGATCCCGATCGCGAACGGGAGCCAGGCCCAGGCCGTGGCCTTGAGCCGGAGGTCGTAGGCGTACCCGGTCGTCGTGCCGGCGACCGCCACGGCGAGGGCCGCCGGACCGGCGACCCAGGACAGCCCCAGGCCGACCGTCAGCCCCCCGGCGACGAGGAGCCGCGCGGTCCCCCGGCCCACCGCGCCGGTCGGCAGCGGCTTGGCGGGCTTGTGGCCCCGGTCGCGCTCGATGTCGGTGAGGTCATTGAGGGCGCCGATCGAGACCTGGAGGGCGACCATCGCGACCGCGAGCAGGACGGCGCGCTGGGCCGGAGCCCCGGCCAGATACGCGAGCACGCCCGTGATCGCGCCGTCGAGCAGGGACGGGAACGGGTGCCCGAGCCGAACGAGGGCCGCGATCCGGGCAGGGGTGCCGACGGATCCGCGGGCGGCCGAGCCGCCGGCCGGACCTAGGGGCGGGTCAGACGTAGACGAGGTCCTCGAAATTCTCGACGAGGTACTCGATGAGCCGTTCGCGCCCATCGGGCGTCTCTCGACGGATCCCCGGGACGAGGCAATGGAGGGTGACCGCCGGGATCATCGCCCGCCCCTCGTCGTCTCGCCCGAAGGTGGCGGGCGGACCTCCGCCGCCCGCGTAGACGCGCTCGAGGGAGCGGTCGTCGAGCCGGGCGGCCTTCCGCACGTCCGCCAGGACCCGGAGGACGCCGCGCCGCCGGGCGCTGTCGCGCATGAGCTCGCCCGCCCACGCGTCGATCTGGGCGTCGTCCTGTTCGCGCAACCGCGCCCGGTATTCGGCCGGGTCCGCGGCGAGCCCCGTCGCTCCCACTGGTCCTCCTCGAGTGGCCTGGATCGGGGGGAAGTATCGCAGGTTCAGCCGTCGGCCGGCGGGTCGACCTCCCGGCCCGACACCGGCGGTCGACCCCCCTCGGGCCAGTCGTTGAACATCTCGGTGAAGCGGTACCAGCGGCTCGTGGGCGGGGGCGGCTCGGGATCCGGGTAGCCCTGGACGAGCTCGTGCAGGGCGGTCCAGGTCCGTCCAGTGAACGCGGTCAGCGCCTCCCGCGTCGGGCGACCCTCGGCCGGGATCGGCTCGCCGATCCGGACCCGGATCGTCCGCCCGAAGGCCAACCACGAGGTCCCGTTGACGGCGATCGGGACGATCGGCACCCCCGAGCGGAGGGCGAAGAAGGCCGCCCCTTCGTTGAGCTCGAGAAGCTCGCCTTCCCCGGCATGGATCCGTCCCTCGCCGGCGATGGCCAGGACGCCGCCGCCGTCGAAGACCGCCTTGACCCGACGGGTCGCCTCGAGGAGGTCGTTCTTGCCCGGCTTGTAGGGGACCGCGGTCCCCGTCCAGCTCATGAGCCGGTTCCGTCCACCGGTGGTCATGTCCTCCTCCTTCGGGCCGAAGAAGTAGAGCCGGGGCCGCCACGGGAGGATCGCCATGAGGATGAACGGGTCGGTCCAGCTCTGGTGGTTGAAGCAGAGCAGGGCCGGTCCGTGCGGCAGTCGTTCGCGGCCCTCGAGCCGGACCCGCAGGATCGCCCGGACCGCGATCCAGGCGAACACCCGGGCGACCACGTAGCGGAGGGTCCGTCGGATCGGGTGGACCGGCGGACCCGGGAGCTCGGAGCGATCGGTCACGACCCGAGTATCGCACCGCCGGACCCGGGTCGGCCGGCGCCCATACCTCAGGCGATGACCGAGATCGCCGTCGGGTCCAGGAGGTCGATCCGGTCGATCACCAGCGTGGCCGCCTCCCGGGCGCCGGGGGCCGGCGGGACCGCCTGGTTCGGGATGAGGACCACCACCGCGCCGGCGGCCCGCCCGGCCCGGACCCCGTTGAGTGAATCCTCGACGATCAGGCAGTCGGCCGGCTCCACCCCGAGGCGGGCCGCGGCCAGTCGGTAGACGTCGGGCTCGGGCTTGCCCCGGGCAACCTCGTCCGAGGAGGCGACCGCCTCGAACAGCCCGGCCAGACCGAGCGCGTCGAGCCCCGCGGCGATGACCGCGGGATGGGCCGACGACGCGACCGCGACGGGGAGCCGGGCGGCGATCCGCCGGACCGCCTCCTCGGCTCCCGCGATCCGGGGGGCCCCGGCCGTCCGATAGCGGTCGACCATCGCGCCGACGACCTCCTTCTCGAAGACGTCGAGGGGCAGGTCCGGGAGGTGCAGCCGATCCTGCATCGCGATCGTCCACTCGCGAGTGTTGCCGCCCATGATCGCCGTCCGGTCGGCCTCGGTCCACGACCGGTCGTGGCGGGCGGCGAACGCCGTCCGGGCCTCGTCCCACCAGATCTCGGTATCGACCAGGACCCCGTCGAGGTCGAAGATGACCGCCGCGAACGGGTCCCCCGGGCGCCTCACCGGGCGGACGGGGATCGTCCGTCCATGACCGCGAGCAGGGCAAGGACGAAGACGGACAGCCGGTCCACCTCGAGGTCCACCGCCCGGAGCAGCTGCCCCTCGAGCTGGAAGCCCAGCAGTCGATGGCCGGCCTGGGTCTCGACCGAGAAGTCGCCGATCTGGACGTGGTTCCAGCGGATGAGCTTGCCGCCGGCGCGCGGCCCCTCCTGCGGCACCGTCACCCGGACGTGGACGTTGACCAGGCCGGCCGGCGTGGGGGCCAGGACCGTGAAGCGCGACGGGTCGTCGCCCCAGACGATCCAGCAGTCCGGGTCGGCCTCGGCCCCTAGACCGGTCAGGACCGGCTCGACGGCTGCCACGACCTTCGGCGTCAGCGCCGCCGCGTGGCTCTCGATCCCCCGCCAGTCGCTCAGGAGCATGCCGGCTCCTCCATGGTGACATCCGGGCCATGTGAGGCCGCGCGATGTGACATCCGGGCCTTCAGAAGCCCTTGAAGGCGAGGCTACCATGCTTGGATGAGAGTCGATCCGCGGTTCCTGAACTGGGGGCTCTTCTTCATCCTGCTCGGGGGCATCCCCCTGGCCGTCGACCAGGGCTGGATCGCCGCCGACGCGATCGCCGGCTGGTGGCGCTACTGGCCGCTCATCCTCGTCGGGATCGGGGTGGGGCTCGTCCTCAGACGGACCCCGGTCCACTTCCTCGGCGGGCTCATCGTGGCCGCGACGTTCGGGCTGATGCTCGGCAGCGCCCTGGCCGGAGGGGTCGGCGGCCGGTTCGACCTCGCCTGCACCTCGGACCGGGCTGGGACCTCGTTCACGCCCTCGAGCGGGTCCCTTGGCCCGAACGGGGCGGTCCGCCTCGAGATGAGCTGCGGCGACCTGGAGGTGACGACGACCCAGGGTCCCGGCTGGACCCTCAGCGGCACGACCCCGGACGGCAGGCCGCCCCGGGTCGTGGCGGGGGCGGGGGCATTGGCGATCTCGTCCGACCGCTCCGGGATCGGCTTCTTCGGTTCCGGAGGCGGGGCGGAGACGTGGGACCTCGCCCTTCCCTTGACGACCGGCGATCTCGCCGCGACGCTCAGCGCCGGATCGGCCCGCCTCGACCTCGCCGGGGCCCGGTTGGGCGGCGTGTCGTTGACGACGAACGCCGGGAGCATGGTCGTCGACCTCGGCAGCGCGGCGGCGAGCGGCCTGTCGGCCACGGTCAACGCCGGATCCACGAAGGTGACCTTCCCGAGCGCCGATCTCGGGGGATCGGTCACGGTCAACGCCGGGAGCTTCGAGTTCTGCGTCCCGAGCGGAGTCGGCCTGCGGATCGAGTCCACCACCGTCCTCGGCTCGAACAACTTCGCGGAGCGCGGGCTGGTCCAGACGGGGTCGACGTGGACCTCCCCGAGCTACCTCCTGGCGCCCATCAAGATCGACCTGTCGGCGACCGCGAACCTCGGCTCGCTGGAGCTCGACCCGGAGGGTGGCTGCAAGTGAACGATCGCCTGTATCGCTCGCGCGACGAGCGGATGTTCGCCGGCGTCGCGGGTGGGATCGCCGAACGCTACGACTTCGACCCGTCCCTCGTCCGGATCGTCTGGGTGATCCTGATGCTCCTGACCGGCGGCCTCTTCTTCCTCATCTACGTGGCGATGGCGATCGTCGTCCCGGAGGGGCCGGCCGGCGCCGACCAGTGGCCGGACTGGACCGCGACGCCGCCCGCTCCGGGTACGACACCGGGCTGGGACCAGCCCGGTGCGAGCTCCTCCAGCACGGCCTTCGCCGCCGGGGCCGCGGCGACCACCCCGAGCGGGACTCCGACCGGCGAGGGTACCGACGGGGCGGAGACGGTCGGCTTCGTCGACCCGGCTGCCACCACGACAGCCCCGACCCCGGCGGCGGCCGCGACCCCTGCCGTCGCTCCGCTGCTGGCGGGTGGGTACACGCCACCGGCGGGAGGGCCCCCTCCCCCGGCCGGGCCTCCGCCGTGGGCGGTGCCGCCACCGCGCCGGCGGCGGCGGGAACGGGACGGCAGCGGGGCGATCATCGGCGGGATCGTCCTCGTCCTCATCGGGGCCTACTTCCTGCTCCGCCAGTTCGCGCCTCAGCTCGAGCTCGGGTCGGCCTGGCCGATCATCCTCGTGATCATCGGCTTCGCCCTCGTCGTCGGGTCGATCCGGCGCGGCCCGCGGGGCGACGCCGGAGCCTGACCGGAACCACACCCGGACCATCGGGTGAGCGACGGGGCGGCCGGGCCGTGCCGTAGCATGGCGGCGCGATGAGTCACGCCGCCCTCAGCCCGATCACCTTTGTGGCGGTCCTCGGGATCGTGTTCGGTCTCATCATCCTCGGTCGGGGGATGGCCGGCCAGCGACGCGCCGCGCGGCTGGGCGACACGTCGTCCTCGACGATCAGCGCGATGGCCGTCGGCGAGGTCCGGGTGAGCGGCGTGGTCGAGCCGGCGGAGCTGGCCCTGACCTCCCCGCTCCAGAGCGTCGCCTGCGTCTACTACCGGGCGAAGGTCACTGAGGAACGCGACCGCTCCGAGCGCACCATCCTCGAGGAGGAACGGGCCGTGGGCTTCCGGGTGCGAGATGCCAGCGGCGACATCCGGGTGTTCCCCGGTGGGACCCAGTTGCTCGTGCCCGACGTGTACTCGGAGTCGAGCGGGATCATGGGCGACGAGCCGATCGGGCTCCAGCCACGGACCGGGAGCGCCTTCCGGCCGACGGACCAGGAGCGCGAGGCCCTGGTCGCGGAGCTCCTCACCGTCCATCCCGCGAGCGATCCGTTCGGCTCGGACGGAATGGCCGCCGGCCTCCTCGGCGGCCTCTCCCTCGGGGGCGGACGGCGGCATTACCGCGAGGCGCGGATCGAGCCCGGCCAGGTCGTGACGATCGTCGGGATGGCGATGCCCTTCGACCAGCTGCCCGATCCCACCGGCGCCGACGAGGTCACGGGCGGAGGAGGCCTTGACTCCGCTGGCGGGATCGCCGACCCGGAGATCGCGGCCGACCTCGCCGAGGCACGGGCGGCCGGGCTCCTCGAGACCGATCCGACCGAGGCGTGGGGCAACGCCGCCATCCCCGGCTTCGGCATCGGCCGTCCGGTCAGCGCCCCGGAGCTCGACCCGGCGGTCGCCCCGCCGACCCTGGCCACGGCCGAGGAAGCGTCGAGGATCGAGCGGACCTTCACGATCGACCCGTCGACGCTCATCCTGGCCTCGACCCCCGAGGCGCGGCTCCTGATCTCGCTGGGTCCTCCGGGCGTGGCGATCGCCCGGGAATCCGACCGGTTCCTCATCGGGCTCCTCGGCGCGCTCCTGGCGATCGTCTCGGCGGTCATCCTGGCCGCCGGGCTCAGTGGAGGGTTCACCAGCTGATGCCGTACGCCCTCGCCTCGGCTTTCGCCGTGACCGTCGTCGGTGTGATCGTCGTGTTCATCGTCTTCTCGATCTACAACGACGTGGTCGCACTCACCCTGCGCATCGAGAAGGCCTGGGCGAACATCGACGTCGCCCTCAAGCAGCGCCACGACATGCTCCCCAACCTCGTGGCCGCCGTCCGTGACGTCATGGGCTTCGAGCAGGACGTCCTCGAGCGCGTGACCCGGCTCCGCGAGGCCTACGACCCGGACCAACCGATCCCCCAGCAGGGTGCCCTCTCGACCGACACCAGCCGAGCGGTGCGTTCGCTGCTCGCCGTGGTCGAGAACTATCCGACCCTGCGATCGCAGGCGAACGTCCTGTCGCTGCAGGCCGAGATCGAGCGGATCGAAGGGATCATCGCCGACCGACGCGAGCTCTACAACGACCAGGTCTACCGCTACAACACCCGGATCCGGCAGATCCCGGCGGTCCTGATGGCCGGCTTCTTCGGCTGGCGACCGCGTGAGTTCTTCGCTGCCGAGGACGACGACCGGACCCGACCCGACGTCCGGCTGCACCAGGGCTGACCGTCCCGGGCGAGGCGTCCGAGAGCGGCCCCCACGCAGGCCCGATTCTGGTGCGCGAGGGCACCGGCTCTCATGACTTCCTAAGGTTCGCGGCGCATCCTGTGACGGTCGGGAGGGTCCCGTCGCGTCCTCCCCTTCATGCCTGCGTATCTGGAGACCATCCGTATGACCGAACCCTTCGACGCTCCGGACGTCGTCGACGCGGCGTCCACGACCGACCCGCGTTTCAGCCGCCGTCTCGGCGGTCCGTCCATCGTGCGCGTCGGCGTCGTCGTCGTGGCCGCCGTGGCCCTCCTGGCGACCGCCGCCTTCACCATCGGCGCCTCGCCTTCTCCGGCGACGGGCGCGAACGATCCGTCGACCGTCCTCCCGCCCATGGCCGCCGCCCTCGGCGGACCGGATGCCGGCGGGCCTGCCGACTTCGGTGACTTCCGTGGCTTCGGCCGCGGCGGCGGTGTCGGCGGGGACATCACGATCACCACGGTCAGCGGCTCGAATGTCTCGCTCAAGACGGTCGACGGCTGGACCCGGACGATCACCACCACCGCGAACACCCAGATCACCAAGGGTGGCAAGACGATCGCCGTCGGCGACCTCAAGAACGGCGATCAGATCGTCTTCGGCCAGACCAAGAACGCCGACGGCACCTACACGATCACCGCGATCCGGGTCATCCTGCCCGTCGTCGGCGGAACGGTGACCGGCACGACCGGGTCGACGATCACGGTGAAGCAGCGTGACGGCACCTCCGCCACGATCAACGTCAACAGCGGTACCACCTACCAGGTCGCCGGCGTGACCACGGCCGGCCTGACCGACGTCAAGGTCGGGATGTACGTCTCGGCCGAGGGCACCAAGGGCTCCGATGGGAACCTGACCGCCTCCCAGGTCCGTGCCTTCGCGCTCGGGATCAATGGCTTCGGCGGCGGTCGCCACGGCTGGGGCATGCCCGGCGATCCGAAGAACGCGGCACCATCGGCGAGCCCGGCCACCAACGGCTGACCCCGACCTCGCCGGGATCGCCTCTCGCGATCGCGGCACTCGAAGCGGCGCCGGCCCATCCCGGCGCCGCTTCGGCGTTCCTGGGGTCCGACCGCCCCGCCCTGCCGCTGTTCCACCGATCCGTGCCGAGCGCACGGCTGGATCCGTCCGCGTCCGTCCCGTCCAGGCTCAGGGAGCCGGCCGGTCGGACAGGCGGTGCCCGATCTCGCTCTCGTAGTCGGGGAAGTACCTCCCGATGACGGAGAGGTCGAACGCGCGCAGGATCGACTCCTGCGGCTCGCGCTCCAGCAGGAAGGCGAAGCTCGCCTGCACGAGGTCCACCGGATCGGCTGCAGAGGGAGCGAGACGGGCGAGGTCGCTGCGGGTCACGTGGACGCGGTGGTGCGACTCGCCGCCGTCGTGGACGATGACGGCGCAGTCCCAGCCATCTCCCGTGGCAGTGACGTTGACCTCGGTCCGGCTCATGCAGGGGCGCACGATGTCGACACGGCACCTCCCGGCGGTCGGGACGTGCCGTGGTGCGGGCGCCTCATGCGGTCAGTGCTCGACGACCTGCTCGAGCTTGCCCGCCTCCTCGATCCAGCCGGTGATCTCCGCCTCGCTCGGGACCCGGCGGACGATGCCGGGTCGCTCCGCCACGACCGACTGGATCGTGGCCTCGAGGTTCGCCGGGTTGCGCTGGGCCAGTTCGGCGGGCGAGCCGACGCCGGCGGCCTCGAGCAGGTCGCTGTACTGCGGCCCGACGCCCGGGACCCGCATGAGATCGACGTTGTCGACCCACTCGCGGATGAGCTTGCTGCTGATCCCGGTCTCCTCGGCGATCCTCTCGCGGTCATACGGCTTCGCACCCGCCGCGAGCAGGTCGTCGGTCGTCTTGATGCCCACCGCGGCGAGCTTCTCACCGAAGGCCGGACCGATCCCCTGGACGTCCTCGATGTTCATGAGATGGGCGACCGGCGGCTCCTCGACGACTGCTGCCGGGGCCGCGACGACCGGCGCCTGGACAGGCTCCGGTGCCGTCGTCTCGGCCGTCACCGCCGCTGCGGCCACCACAGGCGCCGCGACCGCGACCGGCGCCGCGACCACCACGGGTGCAGCGACCTGGGCAGGCGGCGCCGTCTCGGCCACCGCCTTCGCGGGCTCTCCCATGCCGAACGCCGCCTTGACCTCGCTGGAGTTCAGGTACCAGAGGATGAGCGCCGGCATGATCGCCATCGCGAACGCCACGCCCGTCCCAGGGAACTGGAAGAACGCGAGGGCCGCCTCGAAGATCGCGAACCCGGCGATGATCATCGCGAAGAGACGAGCCCATGGCTGGAGCGCCCAGAGGCCGAGCGCGGCAAGGAGCCAGACGATCCCGGTCATGATCGCGAGCCAGCCCCAGAGCCCGACACGCTCGAAGACCGGGAGGTCGCCGAGAGCCCCGAACCAGTCGAAGCCGAGGACCCGCAGGCCGAAGAACAGGTAGCCGAACCCCGCGAGCGCGGCGAAGAAGCCGATGATCGAGATGAGGATGGGCGGGTTCTTCATCGGTGCGTCCCTCCAGCACTGCCAACGCGCACGCCGGGGCGGGCGAACGGACGCCGGCGTCACCTCCGCCAGGTCCGGCGGGCGACCCTAATACTAGAGACCCGACCGCTCAGGAACATGGCGACTGGGGGCGTCGTCCACGAGCGAGAGATGGCTCCGGCGGTAGGACCCGAGCCGGCCGAGTTCCTGCAGGCGCGTCGACGGGCTGACGCCCGTTACCCCAGGAGTCTCGTGGTGCCGGGGGTGATGGGCCCGGCCGTCGTCACGGGCGGAGGACACCCACTACCCCGTGTCCTGGCCATCGTCCTCCCGTCGAACCGGTCCCGATCGGATCGACGGCGTGGTCGGGTCGTCGGGCAGGTAGACGATGGGTCCCCCGGCGGCAGCCAAGGGCTGCGACAGGTGGCGGGCGGTGCTCGCCGGGACGTCCGGCTCCGTCGCACGGCCCGCGGCACGCTCCGCGGCGTCGGCTGCGGCGAGCTCGATGAGCGTTGCGCTGTCGCGCACCACGGCTGTCCGGAACTGCCCCTCCATCGCCTGCAGGATGAGCCGGTCCTTGAGCGAGCGCGGCCGGGCCACCCGGTAGACGAGGTCGGTCTGATCCGGGCCGCGCGCGATCAGCTCCATCGTGATGACGATCCGGGGAACGCCCCTGAACGGGGTCTTGATCCGCTTCGTCACGTACTCGGGCGGAAACCAGTCGAGGACCTCCTCGATGGTCACGTCCTTGCCATGGACGCAGTGGTTCACGGTGCCGACCCCCCGCCGGCCGGCAGACAGGTCCTCGACCACGTCCGTCATGCCCGACGTCCAGCGGATCCGCCGGACCGGAGAGGTCGCCCACTCCCAGAGGATGTCCCGCGGGACGGTCGTCGGCATGGTGATCACCGCGAGCGCATCCTCGTCGGTGATCTTCGTCCGCTCGCGCCGGCGCTCCTCCTCCCAGGCCGCGCCGAGGTCGGTGACCCAGCCCACCACCTCACCCACCGACTCGAAGGTCTCGCGATGCCCGAGCATCCCCGCTGCCGCCGGATCGTCGAGGCCCATCGCCCCGGCGAGCGCGTCCGTGTAGAGCGCATAGGCCGACATGCCGAGTTCCTCGCTGACGCGGTTCTTCAACAGGCGGTGGACGACGACCACGTCGCTCCCGACGAGCTCCTCCCTCCCGGCCATCCGCTGGCGAGCGATGAGCCCGTGATGGGCGACGAACTTCAGGTCGAGCCCGGGCATCCGGACGCAGGCGTTGCACTCGCACGTCGACGCCTGGCGGATGTCGCGGATGCGGCGCTGGAAGGCGAAGTAGCAACGCTCGATGACGTCGCGGAGACCGGGCCCGTCGACCGTCGCCGCGGGCACGTAGACGAATGCGGCGTCGCCCTCGAGTTTCGCGAGCTTGAGGGACGGGCGCAGCGCGCCGACGATCACGTCGACGAGATCGGTGATGATGTCCTGGGCGTGGTCCAGCTCCACGCCGGCCAGGTAGCCGCTGTACCCCGCGATGTCGGCGATGACGAGACAGGCCGGTTCGGTCCGGGCGAGCATCAGCCGGGGTCCCCCATCAACCCTTGGATCGCACCGACGATCTCATCGGTGGAGGCTGGGCCCGTCGCCCCCGAGGGGGTCGTGATGATCACGTGACGATTGTCTCAGAGGCAGCGTGCTGCGACGAGGGGTTGGATCGAGTCCGCGGAGTAGCTCATCCACCCCAGTGTCGCCGGGCGCGTCACGGGTCATGTGATCCACGAAGAACCGTGTCACTCCACGGGTCTCCACGGACAGAACACGTACGTGGGATTGGCTCCGGCGGTAGGACTCGAACCTACGACCAAGCGGTTAACAGCCGCCCGCTCTACCACTGAGCTACGCCGGAGCGAGGGATCGCCGGTGGGCGATCGTCGGGCGGTGCCGGGTCGACCGGCGGATGGTCGCCGATCCGTGGCTGCCGCGCCGCGGCAGAGGATAGCACGGAGCCCGACTGGCATACTCCGCACCGTGACCGACACGTCCGCCGGATCGCCGCTCGACGGCCCGCTCATCACGGTCGACGCGCTCGTCGCCCGCCTCGACGACCGGGACCTGCGGATCGTCGACACGCGCTGGGTGCTCGGACAGCCCGGGGCTGGTCGGGTCGCCTACGACGGGGGTCACCTCCCGGGGGCGATCTTCCTCGACCTCGACGAGGACCTCGCCCTGGCGCCCGGTCCGGGCCGGCCGGGACGGCATCCGCTCCCCTCTCCGGCCGCGTTCGCCGGCCGACTCGGCGCGGCCGGGATCGGCACGGGCGACCTGGTCGTGGCCTACGACGACGTCGGTGGGTGGGTGGCCGCACGACTGTGGTGGATGCTCGACGATCTCGGCCATCGCCGGGTCGCCGTCCTCGACGGCGGCCTCCAGGCCTGGCTCGCGGCCGGTCGGTCGCTGACCTCCGAGGCCCCGACGCTCCCGGCGACCACCCTCGAGCTCGGCGCGACCTGGTCGCGGGTCATCGACCGGGACGGCCTGAAGACGCGTCTCGGCGAGGTCGTCCTGCTCGACGCCCGTGGGGCGCCGCGCTATCGCGGCGAGGTCGAGCCGATCGACGCCTATCCGGGCCACATTCCGACAGCCCGGAGCGCCCCGAGCGATGGCAACCTCGCCGCTCCGAACGGCCGCTTCCTCGCGCCCGAGGCGCTCGCCCGGCGGTTCGGGGGCCTCGGCGCCGTCGGAAGCTCGGAGGTCGTGACGTCGTGCGGCTCCGGCGTCTCCGCCTGCCACCACGCGCTCGCGATGCGGATCGCCGGGCTTCCGGACCCGATCCTCTACGAAGGCTCGTACAGCGACTGGTCGGCCGCCGGCGAGCGGGTGGCGGTCGGGTCCGAGCCCGGGGACCCGTGAGCGACCGGCCGCGCGCCGGCGAGCGGCGGTGGCGTCCGCGCACCGCGCGACCCGGGCCATCCGATGGACCACGCTGACCACGTCGCGCTCCTCCGCGAGGGAGTCGAGGGCGGCGGCGTGGTCTGGGCCGACCTCGGCTCGGGGACCGGCGCGTTCACCCTGGCCCTGGCCGACCTCCTCGGAACGGGCGGGGCCATCCACTCGGTCGATCGCGATCGGACCGCCCTCCGGACGCAGGCCGAGGCGATGGTCCGGCGGTTCCCGGCGGTCGAGCTCCACCAGGTGGTCGGGGACTTCACGACGGCCCTTCCCCTGCCCCGCCTCGACGGGGTGGTCATGGCGAACTCGCTCCACTTCGTCCGCGACAAGGTTCCCCTGCTGGCCCTCGTCCGGGACTACCTGCGTCCCGGTGGCCGGCTCGTCCTCGTCGAGTACGGGGCGGATCGAGGCAACCCGTGGGTACCCCATCCCCTCTCGTTCGAGACGTGGCGGCGCGTCGCCGGGGCGGCGGGGTTCGAGGACACGCGGCTGATCGGTTCGGTGCCCAGCCGGTTCCTCGGCTCGATCTACTCCGCAGTGAGCGTCCGTCCGGCCGGCTGACCCGGACCTACGTTCCGCCGCCCGTCACCTGGCGGCGGAACCGGAACGACGCGAGCGCCAGGAGCCCGACCGCGAACCCCAGCAGGACGACGATCTGGGGCAGGACCCGCCCCACGCCGCCGCCGTTGAGCAGGAGGTCGTGGAAGGCGTCGATCGCCCAGGCGTGCGGGGTCGCGTGGGAGAGCGTCCGCATGATCGGCGGGAAGACCTCGATCGGGACCATCGCCCCGCCGAGGAGGGCCAGGACCATCCCCAGGGCCGGGCCGAGGGCGCTCAGCTGGTGCTCGTTCGAGACGAGCGTGGCGAGGAGCATCGCCGCCCCGGACGCGACGAGGGCGAACGCGACGACGATCGCGCCGGTGGCGAGTGGATCGACCCAGTCGACACCGAACAGGAGCGCCGTGGCGACGACGATGAAGATCCCCTGGAAGAGCGCGAACGCGAACCGGCCGAGGGTCTCGCCGAGAACGATCGTCCCGGCGCTCGTCGGGGTCGAGAACTCGCGCCGGGAGATCCCGAGCAGGCGGGTGGTGATGAGCGCGACGGCCCCAGTCATCGAGGTCAGGAACATGAACAGGATGACCTGGCTCTCGGCGCCGAGGGCGAAGCCGCTCGGGTTCGTCGCGACCTCGCCGACGCTCTCGACCGCGACGGCGACCCCGGCGACGGCCGGCTGCTGCTGGCGGGCCGTCTCGAGCGCCTGGTCGAACGGGATCCCGTTCGACGCGGCCGCGAAGCGGGCGGCCCGGATGAGCCCGGCCTCGTCGGCGATCGTCGCATCGAATGCCGTCCGGATCGCACTGGCATAGCTCTTCGGCTGGCTGACGTACTCGAGCGAGCCGGTGCCCCCGCTCCGGAGCGCGGCGTCGTAGCCGGGGTGGATCACCAGGCCGAGCTCCACGAACCCGCGCTCGACGGCGTCGCGGAGCTGGTCGGCGGTGTCGAACCGGCGGAGGTCGATCCGCATCCCCGTCGTCGCGGTCATGGCGGTCGTCAGGTCCGCGGCCAGCGGCCCGTGGTCCTCGTCGGCGACCCCGACCCGGGCGACGTTCATCCCGCCGTAGGTCATCCCCAGGACGACGATGAGGATCATCGGCAGGACGAGGATGAAGAACAGGCTCATCCGGTCCCGGAACGTCCGGACCATGTTCACCCGGGCGATGACCAGGGCCTTCATCCCGGCACCAGCGAGCGACGGGCCCGGGCGAGACCGATCGCTCCGGTCAACAGGCCCATCGCCACGAGCACCACGACCGAGGGCATGATCTCGCTGATCGCGACGTTCGGGCCCGACATCGTGTCGATCGCCCGAAGGAACCAGGCGTGCGGGGTGATCAGGGCGATCCTGCCGAGCAGCTCCGGCGCCTGGCTGAGCGGGATGAAGATGCCACCGATCGCGGCCATGCTGAGGGCGACGATCGCGTTCAGCCCGCCGGCCTGCTCGACCGTCTTCGCCAGGGTCGAGACCAGGGTGGAGATCCCCGTGGCGGCCACGACGGCGGACAGGAGGAGGACGGCCAGCAGGGCCGGCGGGCCCCAGCTGGCATGGACCAGCACGGTCGTGGCCACGACCAGGGTGGTCATCGCCACGAGCCCCAGGACCATCCCCGCAAGCGAGCCGCCGAGGACGATCGCCGCCGGTGGGACCGGGGCCGCGAGGAGCCGGGCGAGCGTCCCGTCGCGCCGCTCCCCGAGCAGGGCGAGCGCCCCGTACTGGGTCGCGAAGAAGACGAACATGATCGCCATCGCGGCGCCGTAGAAGGTGGCCATCGAGGCCTGTCGCTTGTCGGCCGCCAGGTCCGCGACCGCGATCGGGCTCGCCGCCTGGACCGCGGTGGTCGCGGCCTCGATCGTCGGCGCGTCGGCCTGACCTCCGCTCGCGGCGACCGTCCGGACCGCGAGCTGGACCGCTCCGACGTCGTTCGCGAACCGGGTGACCACCGCCCGGGCGACCTCTCGGGCGGTCACGCTGCCGCCGGCGAGGATCCGGATCTCCGCCGGGTCGCCGACCGTCACGGCGCCGGTCAGGCCGGCCGGGATGACGATCGCGACACCGGCCCGATCGGCCTCGATCTCGGTCGCGGCGGCGGTCTCGTCGGCGATCGGGACGATCTCGGCGATACCCGACGCGGCGACGTTCGCCAGGACCTCGTCCCTGAGGACCGAGGCGAGGTGGCCACCATCGCGGTCGACGACGAGGATCCGGGTATGGAACGTGGCGCTGAAGTCCGGGATGATCGCCGCGAAGGCGACCGCCAGCCCGAGCGGGGTGAGGACGGCGAACAGGATGGCCGAGCGGTCGCGCAGGCGCTGTCGGAGGATCCGTCGGGCGATGACCAGGGCGGCTCGCATCGTCGGTCCTCGGGCCTAGTCCCGGAGCGCCTTGCCGGTCAGGTGAAGGAAGACGCTCTCGAGGTCGGGCTCGATCACCTCCACCGAGCGGATCGTCACGCCATCGCCCGAGACCGCCTCGAGCAGGCGCGGCAGGAGCTTCCGGGCCTCCTCGACGAGGAGATCGATCCGACCGTCGGCGACCGTCGCGTCACGCACACCCGGGATGGCCCGGGCCGTCGTCGCGGCGGCCTTGAGGTCGCCACCGGCCACGAGGGTCACCCGGTCGACGCCACCGACCAGGGCGACGAGCTCGCGTCGGGTCCCCTCGGCGATGATCCGGCCCTCGTCGACGATGCCGACCCGATCGCACAGGCGTTCGGCCTCCTCCATGTAGTGGGTGGTGTAGAGGATCCCCATCCCGGCGGCGCTCAGGGCCTCGACGCTGGTGAGGATCGCGTTCCGGCTCTGCGGATCCACCCCGACCGTGGGCTCGTCGAGGACGAGCAGGCTCGGTCGGTGGAGCAGGCCGACGGCGATGTTCAGCCGCCGCTTCATCCCGCCGGAGTACTGACTCGTGCGCTCCCTGGCCCGGTCGGTCAGGTCCACGACCGCGAGGACCTCGTCGATCCGGGCCCGGAGGGCGGATCCGCCGAGGCCGTAGAGCCGCCCGAAGAAGTCGAGGTTCTCGCGAGCGTTCAGGTCCGGGTAGATCGCCAGGTCCTGGGGGACGTAGCCGATCTCGGCCTTGAGCGAGGTGGTCCCCGGGTCCAGCGACCGACCGCCGACGAGGACCTCGCCCTCGTCGCGCTGGAGGATGCCGCAGATCATCGAGATCGTCGTGGTCTTGCCGGCGCCGTTCGGACCGAGGAGGCCGTACGTCTCGCCCGGGGCGATCTCGAAGCCGACCCCGTCGACCGCCTGGCGCTCGCCGAACCGCTTGCGCAGGCCGCTGCAGCGCAGGATCGGGACCTGGGCGGCGACCGGCGTCGGTGTCGACGTGGACGTGGACGTGGGGATGGGGCCGGACGGACCGGCGGACGGGGCGGTGGCCACGGCGAAACGACCTCGGAGGCAGGTTCGATCAGGCGACGCTTGTCTCGGCGCCACAATCGGCCGGTCGGGTCGCCCGGTCGAGGGCCCTTCAGCCCGGTTCGACCCGGAAGGTCGGCCCGTCCCGTCCCGGTCGGGACGAATGGCCCCGACCGTTCGGGGACCGTCGACCCTCACGCCGGCGGCCGTCCGGACCGACTCTAGGATCAGGGTGCTCGGCAGCGTGGCACCCCGATGGGGATCGATGAGCATCTCACCGCCTGGGGTCGACCCGGTCGCTCCGCCGGCCCGTCCGTGGGCCGTACCCGCCGAACAGGTCGCCACGGACCTCGGCACGGATCTCGTCGACGGGCTGTCACCGGCCGAGGCCGGAGCCCGCCTCGAGCGGTTCGGTCGCAATGAGCTGGTCGAGCGCGGCAGGAAGCCGCCCTGGCGCCTGTTCCTCGAGCAGTTCACGAACGCGATGATCATCGTGCTGCTCGTGGCGGCCGGGGTCACCGCGGCCCTCGGCGATCTCAAGGACACGGTCGTGATCCTGGCGATCGTCATCCTCAACGGGATCGTCGGGTTCATCCAGGAGTACCGCGCCGAGCAGGCCCTCGATGCTCTGAAGCGGATGGCCAGCCCGATGGCGCGGGTCGTCCGCGGGGCCGAGACGATCCTCGTGCCCGCGCCGGAGGTGGTCCCCGGCGATCTCATGCGGCTCGAGGCCGGCGACATCGTCACGGCCGACGTGCGCCTCACCGAGGCCCGGGCGCTGCGGATCAACGAGGCCGCCCTGACCGGCGAATCCGAGTCCGCCGAGAAGGTCACGGAGCCCCTCCCCGACGTTCCTGAGGGCGTCCTCGCCGACCAGCGCAACGTCGCGTTCAGCGGGACCGCGGTGACCTACGGCCGAGGGACGGGGATCGTCCTGGCGACCGGGATGGCGACCGCCCTCGGCCGCGTCGCCGAGCTTCTCCAGGAGCACGCCGGCGGCCAGACGCCGCTACAGCGACGACTCTCGACCCTCGGCAAGTCGCTGGCGGTCCTCGCCTTCGCCGTCTGCGCGATCGTCTTCGCCGTCGGGGTGGCCCGGGGCGAATCGCCGGAGACGATGTTCCTCGTCGCGGTCAGCCTGGCCGTGGCGGCGATCCCGGAGGGCCTGCCGGCGGTGGTGACCGTGGCCCTCGCCCTCGGTGCGCGGCGGATGGCCCGACGGAATGCTCTCGTCCGCAAGCTCCCGGCCGTCGAGACGCTCGGGTCGGTGACGGTCATCTGCTCCGACAAGACCGGCACGCTCACCGAGAACCGGATGCTCGTCGAGCGGGTCTGGGTCCCTGGCGCCGCCTTCGTCGTCGAGGGCGACGGCTACGCGCCGGACGGGCGGATCCGGCCCGACGACAGCCCCGACCCGGAGGCGCAGCCGGGACCCGCGGCCGAGGCAGCCCTCGATCGGCTCGCCCGGATCGCCGTGGCCTGCAACGACGCGACCCTGCGGGCACCCGAGCGCGCCGGCGAGCCCTGGTCGATCACCGGCGACCCGACCGAGGGCGCGCTGCTCGCCTTCGCGGGCAAGCGCTGGGTGTTCGGCACCGACCTCGTCGCCGAGCGGCCCCGGGTCGAGGAGCTGACCTTCGATGCGGCGCGACGCCGGATGACCACCCTGCACGTCGTCGACGACGGGATCTGGGTCGCCGCCAAGGGCGCCCTCGAGGCGCTGGTGCCGCTCCTCGACGATGCTGACCAGACGCTCATCGTCGAGGCGGAGACCCTCGCCCGTGGCTATGCGGCCGACGGCTACCGCGTCCTCGCCCTCGCCGAGCGGGAGATCGCGGCGATCCCCGACGAGCTCGAGCACGCCGAACGGCACCTTCGGCTGGCCGGGCTCGTGGCGATGGCCGACCCGCCGCGGTCGACCTCGACGGGGGCCATCGCCGCCTGTCGGGTCGCCGGGGTCACGCCGATCATGATCACCGGGGACCATCCCCTGACCGCGGCGGCGATCGCCCGCCGGATCGGGATCCTCCGACCGGGCGACGAGATCCTCACCGGCGCCCAGCTCGACGAGCTCGACGACGCGGCGTTCGAGGCGCGCGTCGCCGAGGTGGCCGTCTACGCCCGGATGAACCCCGAGCAGAAGCTGCGGATCGTGGACGCCTGGCGCGGGCGCGGCGCGGTCGTCGCCATGACCGGCGACGGCGTCAACGACGCCCCAGCCCTCCGTCTCGCCGACATCGGTGTCGCGATGGGCATCACCGGGACCGAGGTGAGCAAGGAAGCCGCGGACATGGTCCTCGCCGATGACGACTTCGCGACGATCGTCCACGCGGTCGAGGAGGGGCGGCGGATCTACGACAACATCCGGCGCTTCGTGCGCTACCTCCTGACGACGAACTCGGCGGAAGTCTGGGTGATGTTCCTGGCGCCGGTCATCGGGTTGCCGATCCCCCTGCTCGCCGTCCAGATCCTGTGGATCAACCTCGTCACCGATGGACCACCCGCCCTCGCCCTCGGCGTCGAGCCGGTCGAGCCCGACGCGATGCGCCGTCCGCCCCGTCCGACGGGCGAATCGATCCTCGGCGCCGGTCTCTGGCGACAGGCGCTCTGGGTCGGTCTGCTGATGGCCGCCGTGGTCCTGGCACTCCAGGCGGTCGCGATCGAGGCGGGCTGGCCATGGCAGACGATGGTCTTCACCACCCTGGCGTTCCTCCAGCTCGGGAACGCCCTCGCGGTCCGCTCGGAACGGGTCAGCGCCCTCCGCCTCGGCCTCCGGTCGAACCTGCCTCTGACCCTGGCCGTCACCGGGACCCTGCTCGTCCAGCTCGCCCTCATCTACGTGCCGGCCCTCCAGCCGCTTTTCGCGACCGAGGCGCTGAGCGCGCCGGAGCTGGTGGTCGTGCTGCTGGCCTCGACCGTCGCCTTCGTGGCCGTGGAGCTGGAGAAGGTCTACCGGCGACGCCGCCCGGCCTGACCCTCGACGACCCGATCCGCCCGCCCGGCGAGCGCCGACGCCGCCGGCACGACATGGATAGCGATCCCGTAGACCTCGGCGGTCTCGATGTCCCGGCGGACGGCCACCACGAGACGGCGAGGCTCGCCGTCCACTCGGATCCGGCCGGCCACCGACCGCCCCTCGCGGTAGGCGAGGTCGATCAGCTCGAACGCCCGCGCCGGCAGGCGAAGGAGCGCCTCCGCGGCCGGCAGGCCGAGACAGGCCGCCCCGAACTCGGCCAGGAACGCGGGGTTGCCGTGGACGATCACGTGCCCCGGCCCGTAGAGCATGGCAGCCGGACGCGCGGCCGCCGTGGCCTGGGGCTCCACGGACGGGCTCACGGGGACCGCTACCGCGGCTTGATCACTCCAGGTAGTCCTTGAGCTTTCCGGCTGCGCGAGGGATGGCGCAGCTTGCGGAGCGCCTTCGCCTCGATCTGGCGGATCCGCTCGCGGGTGACGTTGAACTCCTTGCCCACCTCCTCGAGGGTCCGGGCCCGCCCGTCCTCGAGACCGAAGCGGAGCTGGAGGACGCGTCGCTCGCGACCGGTCAGGGAGTCGAGGACGGCCTCGACCTGCTCCTTGAGGAGCTGGTGAGAGGCGGCCTCGGCCGGGGCGAGGGCCGCCCGGTCCTCGATGAAGTCACCGAGGTGGGAGTCCTCCTCCTCGCCGATCGGGGTCTCCAGCGAGACCGGCTCCTGCGAGACCTTGATGATCTCCCGGACCTTCTCCGGCGTGACGATGACCTCCTGGCCCTTCGACATCGCCTCGGCGATCTCCTCGACCGTCGGCTCGCGGCCCAGCTCCTGGAGCAGGTTCCTCGAGACCCGGATGAGCCGGTTGATCGTCTCGACCATGTGGACCGGGATGCGGATCGTCCGGGCCTGGTCGGCGATCGCCCGGGTGATCGCCTGGCGGATCCACCACGTCGCGTAGGTGGAGAACTTGAAGCCCTTCTCGTAGTCGAACTTCTCGACCGCCCGGATGAGCCCGATGTTGCCTTCCTGGATGAGGTCGAGGAACGACATCCCGCGGCCGATGTACTTCTTGGCGATCGAAACGACCAGCCGGAGGTTCGCCGAGGTGAGCTGCTCCCGGGCGTCCCGGCCGATCCGGACGAGCTCGCCCTTGCGGTCGCGGAGCTTCGTGTTGAGCGGGACCTCCGGGTCGTAGCCCAGCCGCTTCATCAGGTCCGCGTCGTGACCCGACAGGATCCAGCGCTCCAGGGCCGGGAAGGCGACCCCCTCGCGCGACCAGTCGTAGATCGCCCGCAGGCCCACGTTGTCGCGCGAGTCGAGGTCCCCGTTGTGGACCGCGAAATAGGCCCAGTCCATGAGCGCCAGGAAGGCGTCCGGGTCGAGCTTCTCGTTGTACTCCGCGACGAGGTGCTTGGCCTCGCGGAGGAGTGTCTTCGTGCCGTCCGACTGGACGTCCCGGCCGGCCTTGATGAGGTGGAAGTCCGGGCTGGGCACGAGCAGGTCGGCCGCCGCCTCGTCGGAGATCGCGTCGCGGACCATCGTGTGGGCCTCCGGCCCGAAGGGCAGCCGGTGCTGCGGCTTCGCGGTCCGGGTCTTCCGCTCCGTGTCGTGGAGGGTCCACTCGTGGAGCGAGAAGATCCCCTTCCAGGGCGCTTCGACGAGCCACTCCCCGAGCTCGATCGCCTTGGCCAGGACGACCTCCTCCTCGGCGGTCAGCAGGGCGACCTTGCCGATCTCCTTGAGGTACATCCGGACGGGATCGTCGATCCCGATCATGTCCGCGGAGAGCGCCTCGAGCTCCTCCGGGGTGGGCTCGTCGAGCTCCTTCGCGTCGAGCTTCGTGGGCGCGTCGACGAGGGCCGGTGCCGCCTCGGCCTCGGCCACGATCTCGAGGGGGATCGGCCCGACGTCGGCGCCGTCGCTCAGTCCCTCGCCGACCCCGAGCACGAGGACGTCGTCATCGTCGTCCTCGTCGTCGAGCTCGACTTCGACGACCGCGACCCCGGCCTTGGCCGGCCGCTTCGAGGCGAGCCGCGCCTCCTCCACCTCCACCCTGGTGCGCCGGGGCCGACCGGCCAGCACGGCCTCGACGAGCTGCTTGTCCAACGGATCCTGTGCCATCTGCGCTGTGCCCTCCGCGGTCATCGGCGACCGGTCCCGACGGTCGGAGCCGGAGCCCCGACGGCCGCGGCCGGTCGCGTGAGGAGACGCGTCTGCTCGATCCGGCGATCGAGGGATCGGCGCGCCTCGTTGATCTGGCGTTCTTCATCGAGGAGGCGAGCCATCGCCTCCTGGTCGGCGCGAAGCTCGGCATCGGCCTGCTCCGCCTGGTTCCAGGCGCTCTGCTCCTCGAGACGGTCGGCCTCGAGGGTGAGGAGGCATTTGTCCACGTTGTAGACGACCCGCTGCGACGGCAGGGCGCGCGGGTCCGGCCGGTCCAGGGCGTACAACCCGAGGGCGAGCGCCCGGGTCTCCGGGTCGAGCGCCTCGAGGAACCGGCTCCGCTCGAAGCGACCGGCGCCGTCCGGATCCCCGGCGGCCTCCGCCCCGCGCCGACGGTCGGCGAGGATCGCCCCGTACAGCTCGCGCGCCACGGTGGACGGCAGGTCGGCGGGCCGCAGCCCGTCCTCGACCCGGGGCTGGAGATCCGGGATGAGCAGGATGAGACGGAGGAGCTCCACCTCGACCGGGGTGATCGACTTCACGACCTCCTCGGGGCTGACCGACTCGGCCGCCGCCCGGACCGCATCGAGGGTGATCCGGGCACCGGCGTGCTCGCCCTCCCCCGCCCCGCCACCGAAGGCCCCCCGGGAGCGACCCGGCTCGGGGCGCCGATGGAGCGCCTCGAGGAGGGTCTGCTCGCTGACCGTCGAGCGCCGAGCGAGGAGCTGGAGGTAGGTGTCCCGGACCATCGGGTCGGCGACCTTGCGGAGGGTCGGCAGGACGGCGTCGACGAGCCGCTTCCGACCCTCGGCGGTGCGCACGTCCACCCGCGAGGCGTGGTAGTCGATGAGGTAGGCGAGGATCGGGTCGGGGTTCCGGACGGCCTCGCGCCAGGTGTCGGGCGTCTCGCGGATGACCTCGTCGGGGTCCTTGCCCTCGGGCAGTCGGACGACGCCGACGTCGGTCAGCCCGACCCCATCGCTCGACGAGCCGGAGCGGGCCGCCTGGACCTCGGCGATGAGGTTGTTCAACTCGGTGACCCCGAACGTGCCGGCGCTCTGGCCCGCCGGGTCGACGTCGTAGGCCAGGGCGACCTTCTTCGCATAGCGCGTGAGCAGCGCGACCTGGCCCGGGGTGAGGGCCGTCCCGAGCGAGGCGACGACGTTGTCGAAGCCGGCCTGGTGGGCCATCAGGGCGTCGGTGTAGCCCTCGACGATGACCGCCTGGCCGGTCTTCCGGATCGGACCCTTCGCCCGGTCGATGAGGTACAGGGTCCGACTCTTGTCGAAGAGGGCGGTGGCCGGCGAGTTGAGGTACTTCGGGCCGTGGTCGCGGGTGTCGCCGGGAGCGACGAGGTACCGACCGCCGAGCCCGACGGCGTTCCCGTTCTGGTCCCGGATCGGGAAGATGATCCGCTCCCGGAAGCGGTCGTAGGCGCCGCCCCGCCCGGTGCCTCGCGGCTGGGTGAGCCCGACCTCCTGGAGCTCGTTCGGGGTCACGCCACGCTTGGCCTGGAGCTGCTTGCTCATCGTCTCCCAGCCGCCCGGGGCCCAGCCGACCTGGTGAGCCTCGATGGTGGCGTCGGTGAAGCCGCGCGCGCGGAGATAGTCGAGCGCGGGCAGGCCCGACGGGTGGGCCGTCAGGACCGTGTGGTAGAAGGCGATCGCCGAGTCGAGGACCTCGCGCAGGCGGCGCTTCCGGGCGTCGTCGCGACTGGTCCGCTCGTCGAGCTCCACGCCGGCCCGGGCGGCGAGCTGCTTGAGCGCCTCCGGGAAGCCGATGCTGTCGCGCTGCATGACGAAGCTGAAGATGTCGCCGCCCAGGCCGCAGCCGAAGCACTTCCAGCTCTCGCGGGCCGGGGTGACGTAGAACGACGGCGTCTTCTCACCGTGGAACGGGCAGAGACCCTTGTAGGTGCTGCCCGACTTCTTCAGCTGGACGGTCTGGCCGACGACGTCGACGACGCTCAGCTTGCTCTTGACTTCCGCGGCGACGCCGACGGCCAAGTCCACCTCCGCTCATGTCCCGTGCCCTTGACGCCGACGGCCGGGTCCCTGTTTCGATCCCTCGGACCCGGTGCCCCGCTCGCCCGCCCTGGCTACGGCCCCGACGCCGCCTCGCGCCGGACATGACTGTGGGCGTGTCAAGTCTTGACACGCCGCTACCGACCTGAATGATAGCACACTGTCAATACCCCCCGGTAGTATTGACAGGTTCAGCGAGCCCTGCCGCGCTGAGCTGTGGCGATCACGGCGAAGCCGACCGGCGAGTCGGATGAGCCTGCCGTCCGTCGAACGGCCTTCCGTGTCGCAGCCGACGCCTCGCGGTGGTCGCGGATCCAGCGGCGCGCTTCAGGGCGTTCCGGCGAGGACCCAGGCGGCCAGGTCCTTGACGAGCTCCGGCGCCACGTGTCCGGGCACGGCGTACTCGGCGGGCGTGCTCGGGCCGCTTCCCGGCATGAGCAGGTGGTTGAGCGCCGGGTACTCGTGGATCGTGACATCGTCGCGCCCCGACAGCGCCTTGCGCCAGGCGGCGAGCTCGCTCGGGGGCACCTGGTAGTCCCGCCCGCCCTGGGACACGAAGATCGGCACCGACAGCCCGGCGACCGTCGCGAGCGGATCGTAGGTGCGGAGATCGAGCCAGTAGGCGGCCGGCACCCCGAGCGGCAGATCCGACGCCGGCGTGGACGGCGAGAGTGACGACGACTCGGCGAGCGCCACCTGGGCCCGCACGGCGTCGAGGGCCGCGGCGGCCTGCGGATCCGCCCCGCCCGCCTCGGACGCGAGGTACTCGTACTGGTCGATGATCAGCTGCCCGAGCGGGCTGCTGTTCGCCTCGAGCAGAGCGATGCCGGCCAGCCGGCCCGGCACCCGGGCAGCGATCCGCGGCGCGAGGTAGCCGCCCAGGCTGTGCCCGGCCAGGTACACCCGCGCCGGGTCGATGCGGGGGGTCGTCCGCAGGAGGTCGATCGCGGCGATGGCGTCGTCGGTGGTCTCCTCGCGCACCGTGACATCGGCCAGGTCCGCGGCCATCTCCGCCGCGTGGGCGTTGGTCCGCTTGTCGTAGCGCAGGACGGCGATCCCGTTCGAGGCCAGGCCCTGGGCGATGTCCCGCAACGGCCTGTTCGGCCCGATCGTCTCATCGCGATCCTGGGGGCCCGACCCCGCGAGCAGGACGACGGCCGGGAACGGCCCGTCGCCGGACGGCACGGAGAGCGTGCCGGGCAGCGTCCAGGGTGCCGCGCCGACCGTCACCTCCGTCTCGGTGAAGGCGGTGGGGTCCACGTACGCGGCGGGGGACGGCGCGGGGGACGGCGAGCTCGATCCGACCGGGACAGGTGCGCCGAGGTGGAGGCCGGCGACGTGGCCGTCGACGCTCACGGTGACGATGAGCGGCACGTTCGCGTTCGCGAAGGCGGCCCGGACCGTGGCGTTCGTGTAGGGCGCCACCTCGGCCGTCTGGACGCTGCCGAGGCTGCCGAATGCCCCGAACTGGTCGACCAGCTGCTGCCACAGCTGGGCGAGCGCCGCTGCCGGCGCCGCTGCCCGCATGGTGTCGTTCTCCATCGCCTCCGCGGCAGCCGTGTCGCCGCGGGCGAGGGCGTCGAGGAAGGCGAGGCCGACCGCGGCGGCATCACCGGCCGGACCGGTCGGGCTGCCGGCGGGGATGGTCGGGTTCGAGGACATCGGGGTCTCCGCGGGCGGCGAGGTCGACGGGGAGGACGCACCCCCCGCGCAGGCGGCGAGCCCGAGCGAGAGAAGGGCGACGAGCACCACGACACGGACCACTCGACGACCTCCGATCCGGACGCGTCCTGCGAGGACATGATGCGCGCATCGGCGGGGTCGTGGGGTGCGTGGGCTGGGGCCAAGTCGACGGGTGGCGGCGACGATGTCGCCCCAGCCGGACCGCCGGGGCGTCCCTTCGGCATCGGCGCTCGGTCGACTCCAGGGTCGCTCTAGACGCGACCCTCGCGCAGCGTGACGACGGCCTTGTCGATGCGACGCTGCCGGGTCTCGGGTGTCTTCGCATCGTCGATCGACAGGACGAACCGACGCCGGTTGCTGTACGACAGCGCGTCGAAGGACCGCCTGGCGTCCGGGTCGCGGTCGAGGGCCGCGGCGAAGTCCGACGGCACGACCACCTCACGCGGCGCCGTGTCGAGCTCCAGCTCCACCTCGACCTCGTCACCCGCCGCGAGGCCGGCGGCTTCGCGGTTCTCGGCGCTGAGCGGCAGCATGAAGTCCCCACCGTAGGCCGCCACGGTGCTCCGGTACGTATGGCCTCCGAGGGTGACCCGGACCGGCGGCCGTTTGCCCGAGCCGAGCGCCTCGACGACGTCCGGGGGCACGCGGAACCCGGTCGCGGTCTTGCCGCCGAGCTCGATCGTGGTCCGGAACCTCATGACGGCAGTATCCGCGATGCAGGCAGACCGGGCGACCCGGCGGCCGATGCCCGGGGAGCGGGACCGATAGCATCAGCGGAGATGGATCCCGCTCGACGCTCAGGGCCGCCCGCCGCCGGGATCCTCGGCGGGTTCGCCTACCTCCTGATCGGCTGGGGCGGGCTGCTCGTCCCGTCGCTCATCCGGTCGATCGAGGACGCCTTCGGGCAATCCGACGCGGGGATGGGCATCTACTACCTCGTGGTCGCCATCGGGTACGCGGCGGGCTCGCTCGCGGGCGGCCTGGTGACGGAGCGGATCGGGCGGCGAACGGTGCTCGCCACCGCCGCCGCGCTCCTCGCCGGCGGGCTCGCCCTGCTCGGGCTCGCCCCGGCATGGGCGTGGTTCCTCCTCGCCGGGCTGCCGATCGGCCTCGGCGCGGGCGCGCTCGACGGGGGCGGGAACGGGCTGTTCCTCGACGTCTTCCGGGTGGGTCGAGGCCGGGCCCTCAACCTGCTCCACCTGTGCTACAGCCTGGGTGCGCTGGCCGCCCCGCTGGCCGTCGGGCCCCTCGTCGAGGCCGGTGTGCCCTGGACCGCGTTCCCCATCGTCACGGGCCTGGCGGTGGCCGTGCTCGGGGCACTCCTGCTGGTCGTCCGGATGCCCACCGGCCGGCGGCTTCGTGAGCCCGCTGGGCCCGGCGTGGGCGGTGGCGACCCGGACGGAGCCGTCCGGTCCCGGTCGATCCGTGGGCGGCTCCCGGAGGCGCTCATCCTGCTCTGCCTGGCGATCGGCTTCTACGTCGCGTCCGAGGTGGGGGTCACCGACTGGCTGGTCCGCTTCCTCGAGCCGGCACCGCTGACCCTCGCCACCACCGCCCTCGCCCTGTACTGGGGAGGGATGGCCGTCGGGCGACTGGGCTCCGCCCGTCTGGCCGATCGGTTCGACCACGTCCGCTATACCACGGCCGCCGCCCTGGTCATGTCGGTGGCGCTGGTCGGCGCGACCCTCATCCCCTCCCTGCCGATCTCGATCGCCCTGTTCGCCCTGGCCGGACTCGCCGCCGGACCGGTGGCCCCGATGATCGTCGTGGTCGGGGGCGACCGCTATCCCGACCGATCCGCGGCCGTCGGGGCATATCTCACCACGGCTGCGGTGGCCGGCGCGATCGGCTTCCCGACGGTGATGGGCTTCCTGTCGGTGACCGTCGGCCTGACCGTCGCCATGCTCGGGACCGCGCTGTTCGGGCTCGCCTCGGCGGTCGCGCTCGTCCTCGTGGGTCGGACTCGCCGGGCGGAGCGCCGTCGGGCCGCCGCGCTCGCGTGACCCTGGACCGGGGTCGGCTGCGAGGTCGATCGCCCTCCCGGCTCAGCCGGCCAGGGTCATCGCGTGGTCGGGCCGGAGCAGGAACGGCGGCAGGAAGGCGGGGATGTTCGAGAACGGCAGGACATCCGGGTGGAGGTCGATCCCCAGTGTCTCGCTCATGAACCGCCGGCGGGCCTGGATCCGCGTCCAGGCGGCGGGGTAGCCCGCCGCGAGGGCCGCCCGCAGGGGCTCGTCGGCGAGCGCGAGCCCGTCCTCGATGTTCGTCGTGAACAGCGGCGTGCCGGTCGCCGGGATGACGTCGACCTGGAACGCCATCCCCGAACGGAGCTCGATCGTCGATCCGGGCGCGATCGGCGAGTTCACCCATTCGTCGAGCTGGATCTGGTGGCCCGGGTTCAGGAAGATCCCGAAGAACGGGTCGCCGAGGTGGCGGTCGACGATCGCCTGGAGTGCGCCCCCGGTCTGGCCGACGTGCAGTGCGCCGTACCATTCCGCGATCGCCTCGAAGTACGGTCCGACCAGCCGTTGGACGTAGTCGCGCGCGTCGGACGGGAGCCCGGCGGCGTCCTCGACGACGAACCCGGCCCGGCAGGTGAGCGCGCCCCAGATCCCGAAGGCCACGGTGAACCGGTCGCCCCGCTCGATCGGCCGGTCGCTGGGGCTGAGCATCCCGAGCGTCGCCCGCGGCCCGGCGGTGAGCATCAGGTGACACGAGAGCGGCGTCCCGTCCCACGCCAGCAGCCGGACCGCCTCCCGCTCGGTCATCCCGGGGCGGAGCCCGGTCAGCAGCCGGTGGACGCCGCTCGAGGTCTGGCAGGCGGCCCACTCCATCGTGGCGAGCTGCTCGACCTCGTTGACCACCCGCAGCCCGTCGGCGGCGTCGATGAGCAGGTCGTTCGCGTTCTCGACGAGGCCGCCCGGTCCGGTGAGGCGACGGAGCTCATCGACGAGGTAGGCGGGGGCCTCGATGGCGGCCCGGGTCGCGTACGTCTTCCAGCCGATGACGCCGACCCGGCGGCCGGTCCCGATCCCCTCGTCACCGAGGATCGCCCCGAGTGATCGGGAACGGTCCCGGGGCTGCCCGGGCAGGCTGAGATCCTGGAAGAGGACCGGGCGGATCGGCAGCGGCGCCGCGGCGGCCATCCCGTGGCACTCGTTGCCGACGAGGATCGCCGGGTCGCCGAGGGGTCCGACGACCAGGACCGCCTCCTCGAACCGCGGGTCGAACCCGGTCAGCCAGGCCAGGCCGGCGCTGTGCTCGCGGTCGGCGTAGACCACGAGGCGGTCGTAGCCGCGCGCCTCGGCCCGCTCACGCAGTCGGGCGAGCCGGGACGAGAAGAGGCCCGCCGGGATCTCGGGGCGGGTGTCCGGCATCCCGAAGTCCGGCAGGTCGATCTCCGCGAGCCGCGCTGGTCCCACCGGTTTGCCTCCTCGTCGGCCGATCGTCGGTCGCGCTCAGTTCGCGGGCGTCGCCACGGGCGTGGCCTGGCCGGCGCCCCGCTCGATGATCACCGACCGATCCGCGGTCACCGGGATCCACGGCCCGACCTCGCCGTCGGGCCAGGTGACCCGGACCCTCGCCTCGGTCGACGGACCGAGCCCGAAGTGGGTCGGGACCGAGCTGGCCGCCGATGTGGCCGCCGCCCACGGTCAGCTCGCGGCGAAGCGTCGCGTCCCCGACCTGGACCTCGATCCACGACCCGATCGCGTCGCGGTTCGAGCCTGGTTGCCGGAGGGTCACACCCAGCCAGTGGCCCATCGGGGACGGCTTCGCGGCGTCGCCCGCTCCGACGTTCCGCCATACCTTGACGGGCGTCCCCAGGTTCACTTCCACGAGGTCGAGCAGGCCGTCACCGTTGAGGTCCGCCAGAGAGGCGCCGCGGCCGCTATCGAAGCTCAGGATCCCCGCGGCGTCGGCACTCTCGACGAAGGTCCCGTCGACCTGGCCCAACATCAGGTTGCTGGGATCCTTCATCGCGAAGTCGGCCTCCGACTTGACGTTGCCCTTGGAGACGAACAGGTCGACGAAGCCGTCGTTGTTGACGTCCTCGAACTCGGGGTGCCAGGCGGTCGACGGGAGCGTGTCGCCACCGGTGAACGGCCGGATGGCGTTCACGTTCCGCTTGAGCCCGATGTCGCGGTACGTCGGCTGGCTCGGACCGCTGGTCAGCGTCTGGAGCCGGCTCGCGCCCTGGCTGGTGAGGTAGACCTCCGGGTAGCCGTCGCCGGTGAGGTCGTAGCTGGCGATGCCCATGCCTTCCACCTGGACCTGGACCCAGCCATCGGCATCCGTGTACAGCCGCGGATCCTCGCTCGGCGCGATGCGCCAGAGCTGCTCGCCACCGATGTTCGGGTCGTAGTAGTGGCGATCATTGGTCACGCGAAGGTCGCGCCGACCCGAACGATCCCAATCGCTGAACAACATCGAGAGCGTGCAGAACCCGGGGGCCAGGGCGATCGGCCGGCCGAACCGCATCCCGGTGGAGTCGGGCCGGACCAGCTCGTTGTCGGCGCAGTCGGTCGTCGGCTGGCCTGACGGGTCGAGGCGCAGGTAGTGGCCCATGGCGATGGTGGGCAGCCCGGTCGAGCGCTCCCAGGTCGCGCTGAAGGCCGTCGTCAGAGCCGCGCGGCCGTCGAAGGACCAGGCTTCGTTGGCGCGCTCGAACCGGCAGTCTCCCAGCCCGCGCAGGAGGACGGTCTCGCCGTCGCGAAGGACCGCCAGGTCGACCTGGCCGTCGCCATCGATGTCGATCGGATAGGCGCCGGTCACGCTCGTGAGATCCGTGGTCGGATCGGCGATCCGACTGAACTTCAGGGCGCCTCCGACCGGGCTCTCGTTCCGGTAGAGCGCCGCCGGGTGGCTCCCGCCGGCGAGGAACACCTCGGGCATCCCATCGCCGTTGCAGTCGAACGTCGCCATGCCCCCACCGACGAAGTAGGGGAAATCGCCGTCGTACGTGTGGTCCACTCCCGAGGTCGCGGTCTCCTCCACGAAGCGCGGAGCCCCGAGCGCGATCGTCGGGGTAGTGCCGCCGCCGCGCAGCAGGACGAAGGCACCTGCGCCGACGACGACCAGTCCGATCACGACCAGCCCGCCCGCCAGCCCGACGGCTCGGCGGCTCATCGGCTCACGGAGCCGACGGGTCGGCCGGTCCCCGGCGGAGTCGGAGCTCACGACCCGGCAGAACCGTTGAAGTACCGCTGGGCGAGCGCCCAAGCCGCCTTGCCGCATTCCGAGCCCAGCCGCCGACCGGTGAAGTCGTCGGCCTCGATGTGGATGCCGCCCCACAGGCGGGACTGGCCGGCCTGGTCGGCCGCGTCGTAGTAGGTGGCCCACTCGAGACGGATCGGCGTCGTCGGTCCCTTCTCGAACTTGAGCGACCCGGCCGGGATCGTGTAGCCGCTGATCCCACCCGGGAAGTACTCGCTCCCGGTGAAGCTGGTCAGGACCTCGGCGGCGGCCCGGCTGAACGTGCTATGGCCCGACGCGTAGGCCGGGAAGGCCGGGGTCACGAAGGTCGGCAGCTGATACGGGACCCAGGTCGTTGCGAGGATCCACTTCACGCCGCCGACCTGGGTCTTCGGATCCGCCGGATTACCCGCCCAGGCCTTGATCGCGATCTCGCCCTCGTGCCCGGCAAGCGCCTCGTGCCGCCCACCAGGGGCGGTGGTCTCCTTGGTGATGAGCTCGACCAGCCCGGGCACGAGCGGCAGCCCCTCCTTGCTGTAGGACGGGAGGCTCGGGTCGCTGGACTGGCCCTTGCCGCCCATGTACCGGATCATCGAGATCGGCCGGACGGAGTCGTAGTGGCCCTTGAGGCCCCAGGCGGCGATCGCCGCGTCGTGGACGGCGCCGTTCAGGGCGAGGTAGAGCTTGACGTCCCACTCGAGCCGGTCGAGGTTGGGGCCGGTCCCGCCGATCTTCAGGTTCGGCGACATCTCGTCCGAGACGAGGTTCGCCAGGACGTTCCAGTGACCGGGCGGCGTCTCGGACTTCGGGCCGTCCGCCCAGAACTCGGCCATGACCCGCCCGAAGTCACCCTCGTTCACGACGTCGGCCGGGTAGGGCTGGTTCGTCGCCGGGTTGACCGGGTGACCCTGGCCGTCGTTCGAGCCGAGCGAGTTGCCGCCCCGGGCCCCCGGCGAGATGTCGATCGTGGCCGGGCTCGCGGGATCGAGCAGGCTGCTGTCCCGGATGACCTCGACGGCCTGGTCCTTGAAGGCCTGGTCGGTGGCCGGGTCGCCGAGCTTCGGCGGTGACCCGGGGTCGATCGGGACGCCGGAGGCGCCGCCGGGGGGCAGGGCGAACGTGGTCACGTGGCCCCAGTCGGGGCCGACCGCCTGCTGGACACCGTTGGTCACCGGGATCCCGTTCTGGGAGATCATGTGCTCGATCTGGAGCGGCTGCCAGCGGTTCGGGTCGGTCATCGTCGTGCCCGGCTGGGCCACGACGAGCGGCGGGTTCACGGGCGTGTAGTCGGTGCTGGCATAGCCGTTCGCCTGGTTCGAGCCGTCGGCCAGGCCGTAGGCGATGACCGCCGCGGCGATCCGGTTGCCGAGCGCGGCCGGCGAGTCACCCTCGGTGGTCGTCACGCCGAGCGGATAGCACAGCGAGTCCATGACGTCGGCGAACTCGGACAGCGACTGGTCCGCGCCGACCGACTTGATGTAGCGCGACGTCAGGATCCGGTACGCGGCGTAGCTGATCGCCTCGTTGCGGGCCGCCTCCACGTTCGACGCGCTGAGCTTCTCCTTCACGAAGTAGCCGGTGGCCTTCGGGTCGTAGGCGGCCCAGGCGTCCCACATCGCTGCCGAGGTATGGAAGAGATTGCGGGCATGGACGGTCGGGGCCGGCAGCGCCCGCCGGATCGCGTCGAGGAGGGCCTCGTCCCAGCGCCGCGCCACCGACCATTCGGGGTGGTTCGCGACCGGCGGGCAGGACGGCTGCTGGACCCAGGGCTTGGCGACGACGAGCCCGACGGCGAGGACGCCGAGGACGGCGATGCCACCGATGGCGGCGATGGCCAGTCCACGTCGCGACCGGCGCGGGGGTGGACCGCCCGCGGGCGGTGTCGACCCGGGTTCCTGCGGCTCGGTCACCGGCGGTGTCGACTCGGGCTCCATCGTTCGCTCCCTGCGGTCTCAGCGGCTGGCGAGCCCGGCCTCGACCCGGGCGGCTCGATCCAGGTCGACGAGCGATGCGATGGTACCGCGACTGAAGGCGAGGTCCACTCGGGGCGGGTCTCCATCGAGGATCGCCCCGGTGAGATCGACCACCTCGGAGCGGTACTGGTCGACCGACGGGACCTCGATCCTCGTGGCCTCCCGTCCGCGCCACATCGTCAGCGACGGCGGCGGCCCGTCCGGCTCGGGCAGGAATGGGGCATCGAGGATGAGCGACGCCTCCCCGCCGACGATCTCGACCCGTTCCCGATCCGGCGCGGCGAAGCCGCAGTCGAACTGGGCGATGAGGCCGTCCGGGAAGTGGAGCTGGCCGGCGAATGTCCGATCGACGCCCCGCTCGTCGAACCGGGCGAACGCGGCGACCCGGTCGGGTTCCTCGCCCGCGATCCGGCGAGCCAGGCTGACCGGGTAGCAGCCGACGTCCCAGAGCGATCCGCCGCCCTTCGCCGGGTCGATCCGCGGGTCGTCCGGCTGAGTCAGGAAGAACGAGAACGTCCCGTGGACCAGCTCGAGCCGCCCGAGCGTCCCGCTCCGGGCGAGCTCGACCGCTCGGAGCGTCTGGGGGTGGTGGAGGGACATGAACGCCTCGACGGCGATCCGGCCGACCCGCGCGGCGGTCGTCGCGATCGCGTCGACGTCGGTCACCGACAGGGCCAGCGGCTTCTCGCACAGGACGTGCTTGCCGGCCTCGAGTCCGCGGATCGTCCACTCGGCGTGGAGATGGTTGGGCAGCGAGATGTACACCACGTCGACGTCCGGTGACGCGAGAAGCGCCTCGTACGAGCCGAAGGACCGCGGGATGCCGTGCACGGCGGCGAAGGCGGCGGCCCGGTCCGGATCGCGGCTGGCCACCGCGACCAGCGTCCCGCGATCGCTGCCGGTCACCGCCCGGACGAGCCGGGGTGCGATGCGTCCCGGTCCCAGGATGCCCCAGCGAAGCCTCGTCATGTCCGGGAAATGCCGTGCTCTGACGAGGTCCTCGCGACAAGACCCGAGCGGTCGACGCAGCCCGCCTGGCTCCATGCGGGCACGTTCACCGTGCGATCCGTCATCTCCACGACCTCACTCCCCTCCGTTCCGACGGCCACGCCGATCAGCGGCGGCGGGCGTCGGGTCTTCGCCGTGCGGCCGTCGCCGGGTCTCGCGGGCCGGGCGAGCAGGCGTCGGCGCTTGACACCGCCAAGCCGGTGTACCAGTCTGTCATGGTTTGGATGAGAGGAACACAAATCCTGTGACGATCGTACGCGATGAGCTCGGCCAGCGCAGCGAGACGGTCCGTCGAGCGAACCTGAGCGCCGTCGTCCGCGAGCTCCACGTCCGTGGTCCCCTCTCCCGCTCCGATCTGGTCGCCCGGACCGGGCTGACCCGGAGCGCGATCCGGAGCCTCATCGGCGAGCTCGCCGACGCCGGCCTCGTGTCCGAACAGCAAGCGGTCCGCCTCGGGACGCCCGGGCGTCCATCGCCGCTCGTCCGGCTGAACCCTGGCGGAGCCGTGGTCCTGGTCCTCGAGGTCGCGGTCGATTTGCTGGCCGCAGCCGTCGTCGGCCTCGGGGGCGAGATCCTCGTCCGCAGCCGGGTGGACCGCCCACGCGGTCACTCCGCGGTCGACGAGGTGGTGACCGACCTTGTGGCGCTGGCCGGCGTCGTCCGGGAGCGTCGGCCTGTCGACGACCCGCTGGTCGGCGTCGGCGTCGCCGTCGTCGGGGTCGTCCGGCGGACCGATGGCCTCGTCTCGATGGCGCCCAACCTCGGCTGGCAGGACGTGCCGCTGGGGGACCGGCTGAGCCGTGCCCTCGACGTGGCGGCCCCGATCTCGATCGCCAACGAGGCTGACCTCGGGGCGCTTGCCGAGCATCGCCGAGGTGCGGCCGTCGGGGTGGACGACGTCCTGTTCCTCTCCGGCGAGGTCGGCATCGGTGGCGGGCTCATCGCCGACGGACGCCCGCTGACGGGAGCCGCCGGGTACGGTGGCGAGGTCGGCCACATCCCGGTCAACCCGGCCGGCGCGACGTGTCGCTGTGGGTCCACGGGTTGTTGGGAGACGGAGATCGGCGAGGAGACGCTCCTGCGGCTGGCGGGTCACCCGGAGGGCGGTGGACGGAGCGAGGTCGATGCGGTCCTGCGCGAGGCGGCCCGCGGTTCGGCCCCTGCGACCGCCGCCCTCGACCATGTCGGACGCTGGCTCGGCCTGGGCCTGGCCGGCCTGGTGAACGTTCTCGGTCCGGGGATCATCGTCCTGGGGGGCCGGTTCGTCCGGCTCCATCCATACGTCATCCGGAGCCTGGAGGCGGAGCTCGATCGCCGGGCGCTGCGCGCGCCCAGGGCGCTCGTCCGGGTCGTGCCTGCGACCCTCGGCGTCGACGCCCCGCTGCTCGGCGCCGCCGAGCTGGCCCTCGAGCCGATCCTGGCCGATCCGGGGGCGTGGGTCGCCCAGCGCGACCCGATGTCTGAGCTGGCGAGCGCCTGACCGATGAGACGTCACGCCCGGGCCGGCCCGAAGACCGCGCGATCCCTCGCCCGCGATGGGTGGGATACGCGCGAAGGAGGGTGGTAGCCTAACGCGGGACGAATTGCAGTCCAGTCGTTCGACAGTGTCGAAGGTAGATACCTGAGGAGGTAGGAACCGAAGATGATCAACAAGAAGGTAGGGGCGATCCTGGCGAGTGCCATGTTCGTCTTCGCCGCTTGCTCGAGCACGGGCTCGACGACGGCTCCGAGCGCTGCGGCGCCGAGCGAGGCCGCGAGTGCCGCTGCGCCGAGCACGGCCGCATCCGCGGGCGCTTGCGTCGTCGGCGTGTCGTGGAACAACTACCAGCAGCCGCGCTGGGCCGCGCACGACCAGCCGAACATCAAGTCGACCGTCGAGGCCGGCGGCGGCACGTACATCGACGCGGACGCGAACCTCAACAACGAGCAGCAGCTCACCGACATCGACACGATGATCTCGAAGGGCGCCAAGGTCCTGGTCATCCTTGCCCAGGACACGAAGGCGATCCTGCCGGCGATCAAGAAGGCCACCGATGCCGGCATCCCGGTCATCGCCTATGACCGCCTGATCGAGGACCCCGGCGTCCTCTACATCACGTTCGACAACGTCGGCGTCGGCAAGGCCGAGGCCGCCGCGATCCTCCAGAAGGTCCCGGAGGGCAACTACGTCCTGATCAAGGGCGATCCGGGCGACCCGAACGCGTCGACGTTCCTGCCGCAGGGCTGGGACGACGCCGGTCTGAAGGCCGCCGTCGACGCCGGCAAGATCAAGATCCTCAACGGGCCGAACGGCACCTCCACGGATGCGTGGAAGACCGAGACCGCCCAGAAGAACATGGAGGCGATCATCGACAAGGCGGTCGCCGACGGCACCAAGATCGATGCCATCCTCGCCGAGAACGACAGCACGGCGCTCGGCGTCGTCGGCGCGCTCACGTCGAAGAGCTACGGCTATCCGCCCCTCAGCGGCCAGGACGGCGACCCCGCCAACCTGAACAACGTGGCCCTCGGCAAGCAGTATGTCGACGTCTGGAAGAACGCCAACGAGCTGGGCAAGACCGCTGGCGCGGCCGCGCTCGCGCTCTGCGCCGGCGGGACCATGGCGTCGCTCAAGCTCCAGGACGGCCTGATCGACCCGACGGTCGCGCCGGTCGCCGGCCTGACCGCTCAGCCCTTCAAGACGCCGGGCGGCAACACCGTCAACTCGTTCATCCTGCAGCCGACCCCGCTTACCGCGGAGAACCTGCAGCTGGCCGTCGACGGCAAGCAGATCAGCAAGGCCGACCTCTGCAAGGGGGTCGACGCGACCGCCGCAACGGCTCCGGCCGCCTGCAAGTAGCGGCCTCCAAGCCCTGAAGTAGCCATCCAGGCCTGCGTCCCCGGACACCCCGGGGACGCAGGTCGATTCGCAAGAGGATCAGGAGGGGCCGCAGTGACGAACCCGGCCGAGGCAGCGCCGGTATCCGCGCGGAGCCAGCCGCCTGCCCGAACCTCGATCCGGAGCCTGCTCGCGCAGACCGAGATCGATCTCCGCCTGTTCGGCATGCTCGCGGCCCTCGCCCTCATCCTCCTGACCTTCAACGTCCTGAGCGGCGGGAAGCTGGTCCAGCCGACCAACATGGTCACGATGGCCGTGCAGGCCTCAGGCATCGCGATCATCGCCACCGGCATGGTCCTGGTGATCGTGTCGAGGAACATCGACCTGTCGGTCGGGTCGCTCGTCGGGCTCATCTCGATGAGCTATGCCCTGTGGATGACGGACTGGTTCCCGCACATCTTCGGCATCGGCCCGGACGTGCCGTTCCAGTGGGTGCTCGCCCTGGCGCTCGGGATCGGCCTCGGAGCGGCCATCGGCGCCATCCAGGGGTTCATCATCGCCTACATCGGCGTCCCATCGTTCATCGTCACGCTTGGGGGCCTGCTCTCGATCCGGGGTCTCGTCTGGTACCAGTCGCGCGGCGCGGCGGTGACCGGTCTCGATCCGACCTTCCAGCTCATCGGCGGCGGCGCCCAGGGTTCCGTCGGCGGGACCATCACCTGGCTCCTCGGGGCCGTCGGCTGCGCCGCGATCATCTTCTTGCTCATCAACGGCCGTCGGCAGCGGCGGCGCTACGGCTTCCCCCTCCGACCCATGTGGGCGGAGGTCCTGCTCGGCGTCGTCGGCTGTGCCGCCTCGCTCGGGCTGGCGTGGTTCGCCAACAACAACTTCTGGCCACAGGGTCTGGCCAACCGGATCGCGGTCGAGCAGAACTGGGGACAGACGCCGCCCGGCGGCTGGGTCATCCCGACCGGGTTCCCGTTCCCGATCGTCCTGCTCATCGGCGTGACGCTGGTGATGAGCTTCATGGCGAACCGGCGACGCTTCGGGCGGTACGTGTATGCCTACGGCGGCAACCCGGATGCGGCCGACCTGGCCGGCATCAACACGCGCTGGACGATCCTCAAGACCTATGTCGTCATGGGTGTCCTGTGCGCGCTCGCCGCGGCCATCGCTGCCGCGCGGTTGAACGGGTCCACGCTCGACATCGGCCAAAGCTACGAGCTCTACGTCATCGCCGCCGCGGTGGTCGGCGGGACGTCGTTCTCGGGCGGCCTCGGAACGATCCCCGGCGCGGTGGTCGGTGCGTTCGTCATGCAGTCCCTGGCCTACGGGCTCTCCTTCCTGGGCGTCAACTCGCCCGGCCAGAACGTGGTGGCCGGCATCGTGCTGATCGTCGCGGTCGGCCTCGACACGCTGAACCGCCGTCGCGGCTCGTGAACGGCAAGGAGGTACGACCCGTGACCGTCGCGGAGCGAACGCCGCTGGTCCTGATGCGGGACATCAACGTCGCGTTCGGCGGCGTCCATGCCGTGCGCGAGGTGACCATCGACCTGTACGCCGGGGAGGTGGTCGGCCTCGTCGGCGGAAACGGCGCCGGGAAGTCGACCCTCATGCGGGTGCTGTCGGGCGCCCACCCCTCCGACAGCGGCGAGATCCTGGTCGAGGGCCAGCCCGTGTCGATCAAGAATCCACGCGACGCGAAGGCGCTGAACATCGAGACGATCTACCAGACGCTGGCCCTGGCCGACAACATCGATGCGCCGGGCAACCTCTTCTTGGGGCGCGAGAAGACGACGCGGTTCGGGTCCCTGGACGACTCGAGCATGGAGTCCGAGACGCGCAAGATCATGGCCCGGCTGAACCCGAACTTCACGAACTTCGCCCAGCCGGTGAAGTCCCTCTCCGGTGGTCAGCGGCAGGCGGTCGCGATCGCCCGGGCGGTCTACTTCAACGCCCGGATCCTGATCATGGACGAGCCCACGGCCGCCCTCGGACCTGCCGAGACCGCGCAGGTCCGCGACCTCGTGCGCCAGCTCAAGGACGAGGGGATCGGGATCTTCCTCATCAGCCACGACATCCACGATGTGTTCGACCTGTCCGACCGGATCAGCGTCATGTACCACGGGCGGATCGTGGACACCGTCGACAAGACCAAGGTCACGCCGGACTCGGTCCTCGGGATGATCATCCTCGGCAAGAAGCCGGACGAAGTCACCCAGACGGAGCTCGCCGCCCTGGAGCTCCGCGCCTGACCCTCGGCCTGTCGAGGGTCCCCTCGCCAGGTCCCGGCGCTCAGGCCCGGTGGAAGATCGGTCGCAGGGCCGGGTAGAGCTCGCAGTAGGTCGCGTGGGCCGCCGCGTAGGCCGGCGCGTCCGGTCCGGGTGAGGCCGCACGGGTCGCGCTGACGAGCTCGGCGGCGGCGTCCTCCACCCGGGGATACCAGCCGGCCCCGACGGCCGCCAGGAGGGCGGCCCCGTAGGCCGCGCCTTCGGTCGTCTCCACGGTCTCGATCTCGGCATCGAGCACGTCGGCGAGGATCTGGCGCCAGAGCGGGCTCGCCGTGCCGCCGCCGGAGGCCCGGATCCGGGCCGGGGCCGGCATCCCGGCCGCGATCATCAGGTCGAGCCCGTCGCGCAGCCCGAACGCCACCCCCTCCAGGACCGCCCGGGTCAGGTGCCGCCGATCGTGGCCCAGGGTGAGCCCGACGAACGCGCCGCGCGCCAGGGGATCGGGATGCGGGCTCCGCTCGCCCGACAGGTAGGGCAGGAAGAGCAGCCCAGCACTGCCGGCGGGGACCTCGGCCGCCGACGCCGCCAGGTCGCCGAACTCGACCCCGGGTGCCACCGCGTCCCGGAACCAGCGCAGGCTGCCGGCCGCCGAGAGCATCACCGACATCAGGTGCCAGCGGCCCGGGACCGCATGACAGAAGGCGTGGACGCGCCCGTGGGGCTCGTAGAGCGGCCGGTCCGTGGTCGCGAAGACCACGCCGGACGTCCCGAGCGAGAGGGCCATCGTCCCGACCGAGACGGCCCCCACCCCCACGGCGTTGGCCGACTGGTCACCCCCGCCGGCGACGACCGGTGTCCCGGCCCGGAGACCGGTGGCGGCTGCGGCCTCCGGGGTGATCGTTCCCGTGACCTCGGGACCCTCGTAGGTCGGCGGCATCCAGGCGGGATCGATGCCGAGCGCCTCGAGCACGACCGGGGACCAGTCGCGGGCGGCCAGGTCGAACAGGAGCGTCCCGGCGCCGTCCGCCTTGTCGAGCGCGTACTCCCCGGTCAGCCGGAGCCGCAGGTAGTCCTTCGGCAGGAGGACGTGGGCGATCCGCCGCCAGACGTCCGGCTCGTGGTCGCGGACCCAGACGAGCTTCGGGGCGGTGAACCCGGTCAGGGCGTCGTTGCCGGTGATGGCGATGAGCCGTTCCGGGCCCAGGGCCGCTCGGATCGCATCGCACTCGGCCGCGGTCCGCTGGTCGTTCCAGAGGATCGCCGGTCGGAGCGGCTCACCTGCGGCGTCGAGCAGGACGGCACCGTGCATCTGGCCGGTGAGCCCGACGGCGGCCACCGCGGTCCCGGCCACCCCGGACGCCCCCAGGACGGCCCGGATCGCGGCGACGGCGCCATCCCACCAGAGGGCCGGATCCTGCTCGCTCCAGAGCGGGCGCGGGACGCTGAAGCCGTATTCCGAAGCGGCTACGCCGACCACCGCCCCGGTCCCGTCGATGAGGACGGCCTTCGTCGCCGTCGTCGAGACGTCGATCCCGAGGACGTGGCTCACCGGATCAGCGTCCGGCGCCGGCTCCGGCCCGCTCCCGGGCCTCGACGGCCCAGATGCTCTGGTTCACGACGTTCTCCAGCAGCTCCTGACGCCCCGAGACCGGTCGCGGGTCGATCTCGCCGGCAGCGACCCGTCCGGCCAGCACCTCGAGCGGGATCTCCCCGGCCATGATCGACCGGCCGAGCTCCTCGTCCCAGCCCGCGTAGCGCGCCTCGCGCATCTGGTCGAGGGTACCCCGCTCGACCATGTCGGCGGCGACCAGGAGCGCCTGCGCCAGCGTGTCGATGCCCCCGATGTGGGCGTGGAACAGGTCGGTCCGGTCCATGCTCTGGCGGCGGAGCTTGGCGTCGAAGTTGAACCCGCCGGTTCCGAGGCCGCCCGCCCGGAGGATCTCGAACAGGGCGAGCGAGAGCTCGTCGACGGAGTTCGGGAACTGGTCGGTGTCCCAGCCGTTCTGGTAGTCGCCCCGGTTCGCGTCGATGCTCCCGAAGAGGCCGTTCGCAACCGCGTAGGCGACCTCGTGCTGGAAGCTGTGGCCGGCGAGGGTGGCGTGGTTCGCCTCGATGTTGAGCTTGTACTCGCCCTCCAGGCCATGCCGGAGCAGGAAGCCGTGGACCGTGGCGCTGTCGAAGTCGTACTGGTGCTTCGTCGGCTCCATCGGCTTGGGCTCGATGAGCAGGGCACCATCGAAGCCGATCTTGTGCTTGTGCTCGGCGACGAGGGTCAGGAAGCGCGCGAGCTGGGCCTGCTCGCGGGCGAGGTCGGTGTTGAGCAGCGTCTCGTAGCCCTCGCGGCCGCCCCACAGGACGTAGTTCGTGCCGCCGAGGCGCTTCGTCACCTCGAGCATCGTCTTGACCTGGGCGGCCGCGTAGGCGAAGACCTCGGGGTCTGGATTCGTCGCGGCGCCGGCGGCGTAGCGCGGATGGCTGAACAGGTTGGCCGTTCCCCAGAGCAGGCGAACGCCCGTCCGGGCGCTGTGCGCCTCGGCCTCGGTCACGATCGCCTCGAGGTTGGCCGTCGACTCGGCGAACGTCCGGCCCTCGGGTGCGACGTCGCGGTCGTGGAAGCAGTAGTACGGGACGCCGAGCTTGGCGATGAACTCGAACGCCGCCGCGATCTTCATCCGGGCGCCCGCCATCGGGTCCACCCCGGGCTGCAACCAGGGCCGGTCGAAGGTGCCGACCCCGAACATGTCGGCCCCCGGCCAGTTGAACGAATGCCACACGCAGACGCCGATCCGGAGGTGGTCCTCCATCCGCTTGCCGAGGACGAGCCGGTCGGGCTGGTAGACCTTGAACGAGAGCGGGTCGGTCGAATCGAGACCGCCGAACTGGATGGGCTCCGACACCTCGGAGAAGAACTCAGCGGCCACGATGGACCCTCCTCTGCCCGCTCGACGCGTCGAGCGCGATCGATCCGACGGTTTCCATCGAAGCGTACCAGACATTTGTGCGACAGGAACACAAACCTGCGCATCCCGGTCCTCGCCGTGGCCCGCGTCTGGCACACTGACCGGACCCTTCGGTCGGATCCGAGGGCCCGGGTCGGAGGTGCGCGTGGACCAGGAGCGGAGCGACCGGAGCGACACCGCCGCCACCCTGTCGTCGGTGACCGGGGTCGAGGACGGCCGAGAGGTCAGCGAGGCGGTCACCGCGGCCCGGCCCGTCCACCCGTACGTCCACATCGTCGTCGTGGCGGTCGTCGGGGCGATCTCGGTCCTCGCCTGGCTGATCCTCTATGAGACCCTCGACCGGGCGCTCTGGGAGAATGCCTTCGTCACGGCGAACCCGTGGATGTTCCCGGTCATCTGCCTGCCGTTCTCGCTCGTGGTCGGGCTGCTCGTGAAGTACCGGCAGGCACCGACCACGCTCGACGAGTCGATGCTCGACAGCCTCTCCGGCGACGTCTCGAAGATCGACTGGCGGACGCTCCCGATCACCGTCCTGATGTCCCTCGTCTCGCTGTTCTCGGGGGCCGTCCTCGGTCCGGAGGGCGGGATCGGCGGGATCGCCTCGAAGATCGCTGCGCTCTACAACGAGAAGGTCGGGATCCCGGCCGAGCACCGCTCCCGGCTCGTCTTCTCGACCCTCGCCTCGGCCTACAACGGGCTCGTCGCCAACCCGCTCTTCACCGGGGTCCTGGGTTCCGAGCTGATCACCGACCCCGAGGCGAAAGCCCGCAACCTGCCGGCGACGCTGATCGGCGGTTCGATCGGCTATCTCATCTTCTTCGCGGCGGGGAGCTCTGGGCTCGAGAACTACCTCCACCTGGACCCGACCCAGCCGTTCGCGCCGATCGACGTCATCCTCGCCGTCGTCTTCGGGCTCGTCGGGCTGGTCCTCGCCCTCATCGCCGGCGGCCTCTTCCGCGTGTCCTCGGCCTTCTTCGGCCGGTTCCAGGGCCGGGAGGTGGAGCGGGCGCTCGTCGCCGGAGCGATCTTCAGTGCGGTCGGGGTCGTCGCCCCGATCCTCCTCTTCTCCGGCGAGACGCAGATCCAGACCGTGGTCGCCGACCCGGCGAAGTACGGCTCGCTCCTCCTCCTGGCGATGGCGATCGTCAAGCTCGCCCTGCTCGCGGTCGCGTTCAAGAGCGGGTTCCTGGGCGGGCCCACCTTCCCGGCGATCTTCGCTTCGGTGTGCGTGGCCCTGGCGATCAGCCTCGTGCTGCCCGGGGTCCGGGACGACGTCATCATCGGCGGGGTCATGGCCGGGTTCCTCATCGTCCTGTTCAAGGCACCCTTCATGGTCATCCTGCTGACGGCGGTCATGCTCCAGGCGAGCGCCGAGCTGACGGCGCTCATCGTCCTGGCGGTGGCGGCCGTGATGATCGTCCAGCCGTACATCCTTGCGGCGATCGCGAGCCGGCAGGCTGCCCGGACCGCCGGGCGGAGCGCCGGTCCGGCGTAGCATCGTGTCCGATGGACACCTGGACCTACTTCGGGATCACCCACGCCGACCATGTCGTCTGCAACCCGACGAGCCCGGAGCGACTCGACGAGATCATCGAGCTGCTCGACCTCCCCGCCGGGGCGTCCGTCTGGGAGGCCGCCTGCGGCAAGGGCGAGCTCCTCGTCCGGCTGGCCGAGCGGTTCGCCATCCGGGGGGTCGGCGTCGACCGGTCGCCGTGGGAGCTCCCGGTCGCTCGGGCGCGGGCGGCGGCTCGCGTACCCGCCGCGGACCTGACCTTCGTCGAGGGCGATGCCGCGGCGAACCTCGCCGAGCCCGGCAGCGTGGACCTCGCCGTCTGCCTCGGTGCCTCCTGGATCTGGGGCGGTCACCGCGGGACGCTCCGGGCCCTCCGCCTCGCGGCCCGCCCCGGCGGTCTCGTGCTCGTCGGCGAGCCGTACTGGAAACGCGATCCGGACCCCGCGTACCTTGCCGCCGCCGGGCTGGCGGCCGGCGACTTCGCCGACCTCCAGGGGAACGCCGGGATCGGCGCGGAGGAGACCCTGACCCTCCTCTACGCGATGCCGAGCCGGGTCGAAGACTTCGACCGCTACGAGCTGCTCCAGCTCCGGGCGGCCGAACGTCATGCCCTCGCCCACCCCGACGATCCGGACGTGCCCGAGCTGCTGGTGCGAGTCCGCCGCGGGGTCGAGACCTACCTCCGCTGGGGTCGCGACACGCTCGGCTGGTCGATCTACCTCTTCCGTGCCGGGGGCTGACATCTTCCGCACCGGGGGTTGACATCGGCCGTCCGCCGGGTCGATCGCGGGCACGCGCCGAGGCGCACGTGGCGGGATGCAACGACGAGGGGGCCGGCGGCGTCTCCACCGTGATGAAGTGGGAGGCGGTGACATGACGGACGGACAGGTCGGCCACTCCAACTCGTCGACCCGGACGGTGGCGCGCCGGCGGATCGGGTCGGCCATCGTCGTGACGGTGACCGGGCTGCTCCTCGTCGCCGCGCTCTTCCCGCACTCGCCCTGGGCCTGGCTCCTCTGGATCGTCGTCGGGCTGCTGGCCGGTGCCGTCGTCGGTCGCGCCCGGGAGGCCTGGATCGCACCCCTGAGCGTGGTCGCATACCTCGCGATCGGCTGGCCCCTTGGACTGACCGATCGGGGCCCGTTCTGGGCGCTCGGCATCCTGATCGGGGTGCTCCTCGTGGGTACCGGGTTCGTCGCCGGCACGGGGCTCGGCCCGAACGGGGGTCCGACGGCGGGCCTCGGCCCCACCTGGCGGGTCCTCCCACGGCCGGCTCGACGGGTGCTCGTCGGCGTCGGGCTCCTCGCCGTGGTCGCGTTCGTCGGCTACAGCACCTACGTCGGCGTGGTCGGGTCGGACGCCTTCGTCCACGAGACGAACGTGACCGACTGCCGGAACCCGATGCAGCGCTACGGCTGGACCTACGAGGCGATCAACTACGACCTCGCCGACGACGCCCGGGTGGCGACCGCGAACCCCGACCTCCTGCGCTGCCGCGACCAGGGCACGCCGGCCGGCGACGCGGTCGTCTCGAGCGACGGGATCCACCTCGCCGGCTGGTACATCCCGGCCGCGAGCGGCATCGGGCCGACCGGTCCGACCGTCCTGGTCCTGCCCGGCTGGAAGTCGAACAAGAGCGAGGTGCTCAAGTACGCCGTCCCGTTCCATGACGACTACAACGTCGTGGTGATGGACCTGCGGAACCAGGGTCGGAGCACGCCGGCCGACACGACGCTGGGGCTGCGCGAGCAGCGCGACGTCGAGGCGATGATCGACTGGCTGACCCGGACGAAGGGGCCGACCTGGATCGGGGCGATGGGCAACTCGATGGGGGCCGCGACGACCCTGGCCGCGGCCGCGTCGGACCAGCGGATCCGGGCCGTGGTCATCGATTCGGCCCACGCCAACGTGGTCACCTCGATCGGCAACATCCTCGAGACCGAGCGCGGCCATCCGTCCCTGCCCGGGGCCGTCGCGATCGCCCTCGGGGCGTCGCTCCGGCTGGGCGGCGACGTCACCTCGGTCGACCCGGTCCGGACGATCGTCCGGATGGGCGACCGACCGGTCCTCCTCACCCACGGCACGGCCGACGTGATCGATCGGCCGGACCAGAGCGCCGAGGTCAACCTCAAGGCTGCGCTCGACGCGGGCGTCCCGGTCGCCCTGCGCTACTGCCCGGGCGCCGGCCACGGCGCGGTGATCGAGCGTTGTCCGGCCGACTGGGCGCGCTGGGTGAGGGACTTCTTCGCCACGGCCGTCGCGGCTCGCTAGGTCGCGTCCACCCGACTACCTGAGCTGGCCCGACGCGAACCGCGCGATCAGCTCCGTGTACTCCGGGGCGCCCCGCTCGTAGCCGATGGCCCAGAAGCCCGCGCCGGCCAGGCCGCGGGCGTTCGCGAGCGCCAGCTTCACGGCCAGGGTGGCCGGCGAATCGACGTAGATCGCCTGCCACGCGTCCGCCGACGATGCGCGGCTCGGGCTCGCCCCGGCGCCGTCCCCGGGCGACCCGTCGGCACTCGCCCCACCGCTCGAGGGGCCGGCCGGACCACGCGGCAGGGTATAGACCTCCACCTGCTCGATCTCGTCGAGGACCGGGACAAGCGTCGGATCGTGGAGGATGTCGAGGTGGTCGCTGGGGATCCAGACCTGGCCCTTGCCGGTCGACGGGGCGCCGACCTCGGGTCCGGCCACCGGCCAGGCCATCCCGTACAGTGGCAGGCCCAGGAGCGTCTTCTCGACCGGGACACCGAGCGCCTGATAGAGGTCGAGTGACCAGACCAGGTCCTTGAGCGCCCCGTCGCGGCGATCGATCGGGGCCGAGGCACCCGGCTGCGACCCGGCGTAGTGATAGTCGTAGCCCATCAGGAAGATCCGGTCGGCGCCGGCACCGTCGGCGGCCACCGCGAGCGCGGCACCGCTCTCGTTCGCCTGGGTGGCGACGGACACCTGGGCGTCGGGATGGGCGGCCCGGAGCGCATCGCGGAGCCGGCCGACGAAAGTCCCGTAGGCCGGGGCGAGGCTCACCGGGAGCTGCTCGACGTCGACGTTGACCCCGTCGGCCCCGACCCGGTCGACGAGCTCGACGAGACCGGCGATGACCGTGTCCTGGATCGTGGCGGTGGCCCCGAAGAGCTGCTTGTTCTTCGTCGAGCCGAAGCTCGTGAAGACGATCTCGACCCGGACGCCGCGATCGTGAGCCTCGCGGACCAGCTGATCGCCGAGCGGGCCGGTGATCGTCTTGTAGCCGCGCTGGCCCGTGTCGAGGGATCCGTTCCGCTTGTTCGTCACCGAGAAGAGGGCGAGCGTGGTCAGGCGGGTCCCGGCGAGATGCGGGGCGATGGTCGCGTCCATCTCCCAGTACGGGACGAAGCCGTAGACCTCGAAGCCCGGAGCGGGCACCGGGGTGGCGAGGAGGCTCGGGGCGACGCCGCCGGATGCCGGGGCGGATCCCGAGCCGCCGGAGGGGCCCGACGGCCCCTGGCCGGAGCGCAGGCCCCCGAGCGTGAGGGCCCCGACGACGAGCGCGACCGTCAGCGCCCCGCCGGCGATGAGGGCCACGCGCCCGGTGGGCCGTGAGGGTCGTTCGGTCACCCCGAAAGGGTGGGCGCCGCGGGCGGGACGGTCAAGCGCCCCCGTCGGGCCCCGTCGATCCGGCGACCTCGACGAGACGGCACAGGGCGTTGGCGAGGCGCATCTGGCGGGGTGTCCGGCAGCGGACGCGGATCAGCTCGGGGCTCGCCACCACGAGACTCAGCCCGCGGGCGCGCGAGGTGGCCACGTTCAGTCGGTTGAGGCTGTAGAGGAACTCCATGCCCCGTGGCGCGTCGGCCGGCGACGAGGTCGCCATCGAGTAGATCGAGATCGGTGCCTCCTGGCCCTGGAACTTGTCGACCGTCCCGACCCGGGCCCCGGTCGGCAGTCGGCGGGCGATCTCCCCGACCTGGTCGTTGTACGGGGCGATGACCAGGATGTCGTCGAGGGTCAGCGGCCGGACTCGACCCTCCATGTCCGTCCAGGTCGCTCCGTCGGCGAGGAGGTGCTCGACCAGCTCGTGGATCCGTTCGGCCTCCTCGGGGGACTCGCTCCGATCGCCCGAATGCTCGACCGGAAGGTAGCGCATCCCCGTCCCGTCGAGCGGCGGCAGCCCGGACAGGTCCTGGCGCTCGACACCCGGCTGGGGTCGCAGCCGCCCCTCGTAGAACACCTCGGAGGTGTAGGCGCAGATCGCCGGGTGAAGCCGCCACGTCCGGTCGATGAACAGGCCCCGGTCCACCGGCATCGTCGCCGCGTCGTCGAGGACGTGGGCGAGCGCGGACCGCTCGGCCCCGGGCGGATGGCTTCCCTGGAGCGGCTGGTCGAGCTGCTGGGGATCGCCGAGGAGGACGAGGCTCCGGGCGGCCGGTGCGACCGCGATGGTGTTCGCGAGCGAGATCTGGCCGGCCTCGTCGACGACGAGGACGTCGACCGAGCCGGCGACCTCCTCGCGCGCCCAGACCCAGGCCGTCCCACCGACGACGTCGAGCTCAGCGGCGGCCAGCGCGTCGCGCACCTCCGGGACGGACCCGAGCGGCCGGGCATCGGCGCAGGTGACGTCGCCGTCGGTGTCGCCCTTCTGGCCGATCCGGACCGACCGGCCCTCGCGCCGCGCCTCGGCCACCACCTCGTCGAGGAGCTTGCCGATGACCTTGTGGCTCGTCGCGGTCACCCCGACCTTCCGTCCCTCCGCGACCAGCGCGACGATCATCCGGGCCCCGGTGAACGTCTTGCCGGAGCCCGGCGGCCCCTGGATCGGCAGGCAGGTGTCGTCCAGGGCGGTCGCCACCCGCACGGCGGCCTCGCCGGCCGTCTCGCCGACCCGCGCGATGGCGACCCCCATCCCCTGCCCCACCCGTGGCGGGACCCGTCGCAGGAGATCGCGGGCGACACGGTAGGTGGCCCCGTCGGCCTCGATCCCGTGGTCCGCGACCCAGTCGCCGATCCGGAGCAGGCTCGCCTGCAGAGCGGCCGTCTCGACGTGGTCGAACAGCACCAGGGATGTCGGGTGCGGCACCACGCTCCCCGCTCCACGACGGAGATCGATCGTGCCGGCCGCGTCGTCGATCGCATGGACCGTCCCGGCCGAACGACCGGTGGCCGGGTCGCGGGCATCGCGTCCGACCTTCATCGCATGCTCCTGGGGCGGGAACCGGTAGCGATGGACGGTCGACCGCTTGACCCGGCCGACCTCGCCGACGTAGCCGAGCCCGCCGAGCGGCTCGCGCTCGGCGATCCGCTCCTCGTCGGTCAGGTCCTTCATGAGGCGGTAGTAGCGCCACCAGAACGCCTTCGCCTCCCGCCGGTGCCACGACAGGAGCTGGGCGAGCAGCCACCGTCCGTGCTCGTCGGGTGTCCGCTCGGCCGGGTCCGCGGGGACGTCGGTGGCAAGCCGGTCGGCGAGGGCCTCGACCCGGGCGAGCGCCTCGTCGAGGTCCGCCGGGGGTCGCTGGTCGCCGGGCACCGGACGGGGGATCGCCTCGCCGAGCTGCCCGGCGAGGTCGTCCCGACGGTCTTCGAGCCAGTCCCGCAGGAGCCGGGTCGAGACGACGTCGTCGCGGTTGTAGCGGGCGATCCGCTCGAGGATCGTCTCGTCGTGGCCACCCTCGCCGCCGACCTGGAGCCACGCCTCGAAGGCCGCGATCGAGGACCCGGCGTCACGCAGGTCGACCTCGCGTCGGTAGCCGTAGAGCGGCTCGAGTCGCTTGATCGAGTAGCTCTCGACGGACGCCCGGATCCCCTGGCGGACCGCCCGGTAGAGGTCCACGAGAATGTCACCGCGGAAGAGGCCGTCGACCGCCTGCTCCCGGGTCCCGTGGCGACCCATCAGTCGTCCGAGGGCGGTCGGCTCGTACGGGGCGTAGTGGTAGATGTGGATCGTCGGGTCCTTCACCAGGCGGTCGGCGAAGAAGTCCATGAGCCGCTCGAAGGCGGCCTTCTCGGCCTCGAGGGTCACCTCGCCGCGGTCGTCGCGGGCCCAGAACTCGTGGAAGGTCGGCTCACCGGCGTCGTCCGGGAGCCCCGGCTCGAGCACGCCGAACAGGTAATCGAGCCCGTCGTCGAACGCGAACGGGTCGCCCTCGATGTCGAAGAAGAGGTCGCCCGGTCGGGGTTCCGGGAGCGAGAGGAGGCCGCGGTCCGGCTCGAGGCGTCCATCCGACAGCCGGCTCGGCTCGATGAGCTCGTGGAGGACTCGTCCGGCGTCCTCCCCGGCGACCTGGATCCGCGCCTGGCGGTGGACTCGCTCGAGGGCCGCCGGACCCGTGTCGGCGAGCGGCGGCACGAGGGGCAGCTCGAGCCCCGCGAGGCCGCGCCGCGTCGGGATCCCCCGCTCCTTGAGGGCCCGACGCTGTCGGGTCGCGATCCCGGCTACCAGGGAGAGATCGTCGTCGGCGCGGCGCCGGATCGAGCAGAGCTCGGCCCAGCGGCAGACGTCGCAATGGTCCACCGGCTCGGGGTAGGTGTCCGTCGGCGGGTAGGCCGGTCGACCCGCTTCGACCCGATCCTCGAACAGGCGGCGAGCCAGCCGGTAGTAGGCCATGTAGTCCGCGGCCCGGTGCGCCTCCACCACCCGCTCGCTCCCGCCGAGGGCGACGTGCAGCCACTCGGGCAGCCGGCCCTGGATCCGGGCCAGCTGGTCCATGTACGAGCAGATCTGGAGGATCGCGCTGGCCTTGACGTGCCTGGCGAGCTTCGTGTCGGCGACCTCGTAGCTCCACGGACCGAGTGCGCTCGGGGTCGGGACCCGGAGGAGGAAGTCGGCGAACCCGAGCCAGCGGCCATCGAAGAAGGTCGCCTGGTAGATGACGTCATCGCCCCGCCGGATCGCCGCCTCTGTCGCCTCCGCCGCCCGTCGGAACCGCTCGCCACGGTCGACGAGCGATCCGTCGGTCTCGATCCGGGTGACCTGCCGACCCTCGGCCTCGAGGCGGGTGACGAACCGCGCCTCGTGCTCGTAGCCCCGCTGCTGGATGAGGTCGAGCTCCGGGTCCGGCCGGATCGGTCGCCTGACGAGCCCGGCCGCCCCGGCGAGCTCGAGCCCGGTGAGGTGCTCACAGGCGAGGAATCCGACGAGGTCGGTCGCCGAGAAGACCGGACGCCCGTCGATGAGCTGCATGGACGGTCAGTCTAGCGGCGCGCCGGTGCCAGCTCGGCTGTCACCGGTCGTCCGATGCCCTGGCGGTCCGGGTATCCTCGTCCGACGCCCCATCGTCCGACCGCTCCCTCGTCCGATCGTCCGCCGGCCAGCCAGGAGTCCGACCGTGAAGCTCGAGGCCTACCCGCGCCAGCCCCTGCTGTTCGGACCGTCGCCGATCCATCCCCTGCCCCGCCTCTCCGCCCACCTCGGCGGCAACGTCGAGATCTGGGCCAAGCGCGAGGACTGCAACTCGGGCCTGGCGTTCGGCGGCAACAAGGTACGCAAGCTCGAGTACCTTGCGGCCGAGGCCCTCGCCGAGGGCTGCGACACGCTCGTCTCGATCGGCGGCGTCCAGTCGAACCACACCCGCCAGGTCGCGGCGGTCGCGGCCCACCTGGGCCTGAAGTGCGTCCTCGTCCAGGAGCACTGGGTGGACTGGCCCGACAGCGTCTACGACAAGGTCGGCAACATCCTCCTCTCCAGGATCATGGGGGCCGATGTCCGGCTCGACCCGGCCGGCTTCGACATCGGGTTCCGGCCGAGCTGGGAGGAGGCGCTCGATTCGGTGGTCCGGGTCGGGGGCAGGCCGTACGCGATCCCGGCCGGAGCCTCGGATCACCCGCTCGGCGGGCACGGCTTCGCCTCCTGGGCGATCGAGGTCGAGCGCCAGGAGCAGGGGCTGGGCACCTTCTTCGACACGATCGTCGTCTGCTCGGTCACGGGCTCGACCCAGGCCGGGATGATCGCCGGATTCGCCGGCCAGGACCGCCCGCGATCCGTCCTCGGCATCGACGCCTCGGCTACCCTCGAACGGACCCGCGACCAGGTCGCCCGGATCGCCCGACGGACCGCCGAGATGATCGACCTCGGCCGGGAGCTCCGGGACGACGAGATCGTCCTGATCGACGGCTACAGCGGTGGCATCTACGGGGTGCCGGACGCGGCCACGATCGAGGCCATCCGGCTGGTCGGACGGCTCGAGGGGATGCTCACCGATCCGGTCTACGAGGGCAAGTCGATGGCCGGCCTCATCGACCTCGTCCGCACCGGCCGGATCGCGCCCGGGTCGAAGGTCCTCTACGCCCATCTCGGCGGGCAGCCCGCGCTGAGCGCCTACAGCGCCGCCTTCTGAGCGACCCCCGCGCGTCGCCGAGGACCGCCCGGGCGGTGACGGGTCGGCCAGGGGGCCCCTGGGGCGGACCTCAACCGGTCGTCGCCACGACCGGTTGAGGAGCCCGACCGTCCTCCGGGCCGGTCGTCTCGATGGGCGGCTGGGTCGCCTCCGACGCTGCGCCCGGCCGGGTCTTCGGGCGCCACGGCTCGGCTCGCTCGACCCGGTCGCGGATGCCCAGGAGCTGCCGGCGGAGCATGACGAAGACACCGAACCCGAAGACCGGCATCAGGGCCTTCGACCGGCCATCGCCCGGCCCGAACCGACCGCGGACCCGTTCGACGAGGCGCGTCCGGCCGAGCCCGGCCGGCTCCAGGACCCAGGCCCAGCTGACCGTGAAGTCGGTCGGCGACGCCGCGTCCATGAATCCGCCCGACATCGCCAGGCCCGGGGTCCCGGTCGGCGAGATCGAGTCGGCCGGCTTCGTCTTCCAGCTCTCGACGATCTTCGTGTCGAGGTAGACCACCAGCGTCCGGTCCGGCTCGAGCATGCGGACCTCGAACCCGCCACCGGGGTGGGTCGGGAGGACGTCGCCGATCGAGAGCGACTGGAGCTCGGGGACGATCGACCCGGCGCTCCGACCCTTCATGTCCAGCCGGTCGTACGAGTACCAGCCCGCCCGTCCGAAGCCCATCTGGACGAGCCAGGGCCAGACCGCCTCCGGTGGGGCGTCGATCGTGATCCCCCGGGTCAGGAGCGTCTCACCGTCGGCGACCACGTCATCGCCGGGCAGTGGTCGGGTCTGCTCCTCGGCGTCCACCCCCCAGCTCGCCGACCATCGCCGGGCCCCGAAGTAGGTCGCCCACCCCGCCGTCGCCAGGGACGCCCCCACCACGATCCGTCTGAGCATCGCGTGCACCTCCGACCCCCGAGCCTACCCCCATGCCGGCCGACCCGCCGAGTGCCGATCCGCCCGTTCCGGGCGCCCCGGGCGGTGCGGCTCGGGCCCGTCACCGGGCGAGGCGGCCGTCCGTCAGCACGAGCACCGGGACCCTCGCGCGTCCGCCCGGGACCCGGACGCTGGTGACCATCGGCCTCTTGGCGGCCCGTGCTAGCGTGACCGATGATGCGGGGGAAGGGAGCACCGAGATGAGATCACGGCAGCGTCGGGCGTCCATCCTGGGGTTCGTCCTGGGTGGGGTGGTCGCGGTCGCCGCGTGTGGCCAGGCCACGATCACGGGCACTCCGTCGGCCGCCCCTTCCATCACACCCTCGATCGCCCCGACCCCGTCGAGCGCGGCGAGCGTCGAGCCGAGCGCGGTGCCCAGCCCGACGGTCACCCCCACGGAGAGCCCGTCGGCGAGCGCGACGACCGCCCCGACGGCAAGCCCGGCGCCGAGCGCGAGCGCATCGGCCGGCTTCTCGTGCGCCTACCCATATCGGCGGGCCGGGACCACCTCGAGGGTGGTCCAGGTCACCGACGTCCGGGTCGGCAGCCACCCCGGCTCGGACCGGATCGTCTTCGAGTTCGCCGGCGGACGTCTCCCCACCCTCCGGCTCGACGCGGTGGAGCCGCCGTTCACGAGGGACCCGAGCGACCTGCCGTTGACGGTGCCCGGCAAGGCGTTCGTCCTCATCCGCCTCGTCTACGCCAGCGGGGAGGGGTACAGCACGACCGACGGCAAGGCGACCTACACCGGACCCGATCGCTTCACCCCGCGCTACGACCGGCTGACCTCGCTCGTCGAGGCCGGCGATTTCGAGGCGCACATGAGCTGGGTCGCCGGGTTCACCGGGTCGCCCTGCTTCCGAGTGACCCGGCTCGCCGGCCCGCCCCGTTACGTGATCGACTTCCAGACGCCCTGACCGGGCGCGCGGACGTCCGGAGGTTCCGCCATGGCGCAGGCGATCGAGGCCGTCGGTCTGACGAAGTGGTATGGGCGACGGCGCGGCGTCCTCGACCTTGAGTTCGGCGTGGTCGAGGGCGAGGTCTTCGGGTTCCTCGGCCCGAACGGGGCCGGGAAGACGACGACGATCCGGCTCCTCCTCGGCTTCCTCCGGCCCACCGCCGGACGGGCGACCGTGATGGGCCACGACGCCTGGACGGCGGCGCCCGCGGCCCATGCCGGGATCGCCTACGTCAGCAGCGAACCGGGCTATCTCGGGGAGTTGACGGCCAGCGACCAGCTCGACTACATGGCCCGGCTGCGCGGCCTGTCGCCCGGCGCCTGGCGGCCGATGGCCGAACGCCTCGAGCTCGATCCCACGGTCCCGATCCGCAAGCTCTCCCGGGGCAATCGCCAGAAGGTCGGCGTGGTCCAGGTGTTCATGGGCGACGAGCCGCTCCTGGTCATGGACGAGCCGACGAGCGGCCTCGACCCGCTGATGCAGCGCGAGTTCCTGGCGATCGTCGCCGAGGCCCGGACGGCCGGGCGGACGATCTTCCTGTCCTCGCACAACCTGCCCGAGGTCGAGCGCGCCTGCGACCGGGTGGCGATCATCCGGGAGGGCCGACTCGTCGACATCTCGACCGTCAGCGACCTCGCGGCCTCCCACTGGCGGTCGGTCAGCCTGGTCCTGGCCGAGCCGCCCGAGCCGGGGATGTTCGATCTGCCGAACGTCCGGGTGGTCTCGGCGGCCGCCCGCGACGTCCACCTGATGGTCCGGGGTGACGTGAACCCGCTCCTGGGTCGTCTCGCCGCGGTCGACGTCCGTGACGTTTCGATCGCCACGCTCGAGGTCGAGGACATCTTCCTCCGGCTCTACGAGGGTGCGCCCGGCGACGGCGAGGAGCCCGGCGCCGCCACTCCCGGGGCTCCGCTGGCGACCTCGTCGGGAAGCCAGGGGGCCCGTCGGTGAGCGCGGCGTTCCGGCTCGAGCTCCGGCGTGGTCGGATGCTCATCTTCTGGCTGGCCCTCGTCTCCGTGGTGTACGCCGGCGGGATGACCCTTTTCTACCCGACGATCGCGGAGAGCGCCGCGGAGTTCGACAAGCTCCTCGAGATCTACCCCAAGGAGCTCATGGCCGCCTTCGGGATCAAGGGCAGCATCAGCGATCCGGGGACGTTCTTCAACTCGTACATCTTCCAGTTCCTGTGGCCACTCGTCGCCGCGATCGGGGCGATCTTCCTGGGGACGCGGGTGGCCGCCGACGCCGACCGGGGGTTCCTGGACCTGCCGCTCTCGACGCGCCTGCCCCGCCTCCGCTACCTCGGCGCGACGATCGGGGCCCAGGCCCTGGGGCTGGCGATCATCGCGGTCGCGACCGTCGGCTCGATCGTGGCGGTCGACCTCTTCCTCACGACGGATTTCGACACCGGTCGGCTCGCCCTCGCCGGGGTCTTCGCCTTCCTCTTCGCGATCGCGATCGCGGGGGCCACCACGTTCCTCGCGGTGGCCTTCCTCGATCGAGGTCGGGCGGGCGGGCTCGCCGCCGGAGTGCTCATCGCGATGTACCTGCTCAACGTCCTCGCCGAGCTGTCGCCGGACCTCCGCGAGCTTGGCCGGTTCTCGGCGTTCCGCTACTTCGACCTGCAGCCGCTCATCGACACCGGGTCGTACCCCTGGGCCGCGAGCCTGCTCTACCTGGCGGTGGCACTCATCGGCTGGGGGTTTGCGCTCCTCCTCTTCCACCGCCGCGACCTGGCCGCCTGATGGTCGGGCGATGACCCACGAGTACGTGATCGCGACCGGGGGACGGATCCTGGCCGCGGCCGGCGAGCGATCGACGACAGAGCCCGTGTCGAGCGCGATCGCCTGGACGGCGGGGACCATCCTGGCCATCGGGGACGATCCCGTCGTCCGGGCGATCTCGCGCGGGGACTCGACCTTCGTCGACCTCGCCGGTGCGCTCGTCACCGCCTGGCCGGGCGTCGAGGGACCGCTGCTCCGGGCCGCCCGGGCGGGCTGCGTCGTGGACGGTCGCGACGGGGCGATGGCCTGGCTCGAGGGTCTGCTCGCCACCGCGGGTGCGACCGGCCTGGAGGTCGGCGGGATGGCCGATCTGGGCTTCTGGCGGCTCGACCGGAGGAGCGACCCGGGGCCTCAGGTCGTGTCGCTGCGGCTCGTCGCCACGACCCGCGACGGGCACTTCACCGAGGGGGACCCGCACTCCGGGCCGTTCGGCTGAGGCGCCCGACGCCGGATGCGGGTGGGCGGGCGGAGGATCCGACGGGGTCGCCGGCGCTCGGGTCGGTCGAGCAATTCGGGCGACGGGTACGATGACCCGGTCATCCGCGGACGACGCCAGCGCGACGTCGCCGATGTCATGCTCGGAGACGGATCGGACCGTGACCTCGACGACCGCCGGCGACGACCAGGGCCCGCCGGGCCCGACCGAACGACCCCTCGATCCGGCGCCGGCCCCGGCCATGACCGAGGCCAAGCCGCCGTCCCGGCGCGACGCGGTCCTCCGGATCGGGATCGTGCTCGGTGTCCTGTTCGTCGTCTTCGGCATCATCCTGCCGCGGTACATCGACTATGCCGACGTCATCGCCGCCCTCCAGGGCCTGACCCTCCAGGACTTCGCGATCGTCGGCGTGGCCGGGGTCGTCGTGTGGATCCTCACCGGAGCGATCTTCGCCGCCCTGATCAGGGGCCTGGGGATCGTCCGCGGGACCGAGAGCTGGCTCATCCTCACCGGGATGGGGGCGAGCATCCCGGCCGGCCCCTGGAACATGGCGGTCCTGTGGGTCGTGATCCGGGGATGGGGCCGGCCGATGCAGGAGACGACGGGCGGGATCGTCCTCTACGGGATCTTCGACCAGCTCAGCCGGTTCGGGCTGATGGTCATCGCCGGCGTCGTCCTCGTCCTCGCCGAGGCGCTGCAGCGCGGGCTGACGGTGGAGAGCGGGCTGATCGTCGCGTTCCTCGTCGTCGGTCTGGGGCTGTTCGTCCTGCTCGGTGGCGGGCTCATCGTCGTCGTCCGTTCGGAGCGGCTGGCCAGGAGCATCGGGGCGTTCGCCGAGCGCATCGTCCGGGGGATCCTCCACCGCCTGGGTCGGAGCGGGACGCCCGACGTCCAGGGCAGCCTCGTGCGCTTCCGGCTGACCCTCGGCGACACGGTCCGCGAGCGGGGCTTCGTGGCTTTCGTGGCGTCGATGATCTCGAAGGTCGGCTGGGCGCTCCTGATGATCGTGTCGATGCGGCTCGTCCACGTGCCAGCCAGTGTCCTGCCCGATGCGATCATCCTCGCCGGCGTGGCGGCGGTCTTCGTGATCACGGTCCTGCCGATCTCACCCGGCGGGGCCGGTGTCCCGGAGCTCCTCTACATCTCGTTCTACTCGGCCTACACCGGTGGCACGTACAGCGCCGAGATCAGCGCCGGGGTCATGCTCTTCCGGCTCTTCCAGTACGCCCTGCCGATCCCGCTCTCCTGGATCCTCCTGGCGATCTCCCGGCGCGGCAAGCCGCTCCTGCCGACGACCGCCGAGCTCCGCGGAGCGAGCGCGAGCAGCGCGGCGCCGGCAGCCCCGCCGGTCGCCGGATAGCGATCGCGACCCGCGACGGACGATTCGGCGACCTGACGGACCGCGACCGATCAGCCGCGCCGACGAGGGGGCCGCTCAGACCGCTTCGAGCACGAAGAGCCAGGCCCGGAAATCACCCCACTCGGCGGCCTCGTGCCGCTCCGACTCGACGATGAGCCCCACTCGCATCAGCTCGTCCCCGCCGCGGATCCCCCGGTTCGCGCGGTCGACCGGATCCCCGCTCGCGGGTCGGACCGTGACCCGGTAGGAGCGCCCGGGGTCGAGGCCGCGGAGGCGGAGCCGCGAGGGCCCCGGGTTCGGCCGGTTGAGCACCCGGTAGAACCCGACCACGGCCCGGCTGGCATCATCGGAGACCGACATCCAGCCGGTCTCGTTGCCGTCGCCGTCGAGCGGACCGCGAAGCCGCAGGAAGCGTCCCCGCTGGAGCAGCTCACGGTGCTCCTTGTAGAACGCGACCTGGTCGGCCACCTCCGCCCGCTCGTCGGGGCTCAGGGCCGTCGCGTCGAGCTCGTACCCGAAGACGCCGAAGGCGGCGACCGCGGCCCGCGTCGCGAGCGGCGCGAGCCGGCCGGTCTGGTGGTTCGGGACCGCCGAGACGTGGGCCCCCATCGAGCTCGTCGGATAGACCAGCGACGTCCCCCACTGGATGGCCAGCCGCTCGACGGCATCGGTGTCGTCGCTCGTCCAGGTCTGCGGTGCGTAGGCGAGGAGGCCCGGGTCGAACCGTCCCCCACCACTGGCGCAGGACTCGAACAGGACCTCCGGGAAGGCCCGGGTGAGCCGGTCGTAGAGCTCGTAGACGCCGAGGATGTGGCGGTGGAAGAACTCGCCCTGGCGGTCGGGCGGCAGCGATCCCCCGTACGGCTCGGTGATCGAGCGGTTCATGTCCCATTTCACGTAGGAGATCGGAGCCCCGGCGAGGACGGTCGAGATCGCCCCGACGAGATGGTCGACGACCTCCGGCCGCGACAGGTCCAGGACGAGTTGCTGACGGCTCGGGGTCCTCGCCCGGCCGGGGACGCCGATCGCCCAGTCGGGGTGGGCGACGAACAGCTCGCTCTCCTCGCTCACCATCTCGGGCTCGATCCAGATGCCGAACCGGAGCCCCAGCGCCTCGACGGAGCGGGCGAGCCCGTCGAGACCGTTCGGGAGCTTCCGTCGATCGACGACCCAGTCGCCCAGCGAGCGGTCGTCCGAGTCGCGGCGGCCGAACCAGCCGTCGTCGAGGACGAACAGCTCGACGCCCAGGTCGCGGGCGACGGTGGCGAGCTCGAGGAGCTTCGCCTCGTCGAAGTCGAAGTAGGTCGCCTCCCAGTTGTTGATGAGGATCGGTCGCGGCCGGTCGCGCCAGGCGCCCCGGACCAGGCGATCGCGGTAGAGCCGGTGGTAGGCGTGGCTCAGCGCCCCGAGCCCGCGGTCGCTGTGGACGAGGACGGCCTCCGGCGCCGCGAAGGTCGCGCCGGGCTCCAGGCGCCAGGCGAACGCCTCGGGGTGGATGCCGATCCGGACCCGGGCCGTCGAGAACGGGTCCACCTCGACCTCGGCCAGGAAGTTGCCCGAGTAGACCAGGCTGAAGCCGTAGGCCTCTCCCGACTCCTCGGTGGTGGTCGGCCGGTGCAGGGCCACGAAGGGGTTGTGCTCGAGGCTCGAGGCACCGCGAAGGCTGCCCACTGACTGCCGACCGGGACGCAGGCGGGCGGTCCGGAGGTGACGTTCCCTGGCCCAGGCCCCGCTCAGGGTGACGAGGTCCCAGTCGGCGTCCGGAAGGTCCAGGGTCGCGCTCATCGCACAGGTCAGGCGGAGGGGCGATCCTCCCCGTTCCGGACCCGGACCGTCCGGGCGACGGCCGGGAAGTCGCTGAAGATCGTGTAGACCAGGGTGACCTCGGCACCGGTCGGCCCGTCCACGAGCCGGACCTCGACCGTGTCGGCCTCCTCGGCCGCCTCGACATAGGTGGCGGGCAACCCGGGGATGGCCGGCTTGCCCGCGACGATGCGATGACCGGCGTAGACCGGTTCCAGCACGGTGGAACCGTCGGGTCCCTCGACCGCCAGCGCCGGGACGCGGAAGTCGCCGCTGCCCGAGGTCGGCGCCTCGAGCGGGATGGGGTCGCCGACCCGGTTCGCGAACCCGGCGAACGGGCGGGGGTCGAGGTGGGCGTACGAGCGCCCCGTCGCCAGCGGCGCCCCGAAGTGGACGAGCCCGAGCCGCCCGTCCCCGAGGACCCGGACGACGTAGCTGATCTCGCCGTTGTGGAGATGGAGCTGGCGAGGACCCTCGAGCCACTCGATCGGCATCGCTCAGCGCCCCGCGACCGGCCGGATCACCCACGACCAGCGGTACTCGCCCGGTCCGACGAGGTACTCCGGGAGGGTGTCCGGTCCGCAGCTGGCCGTACCCAGGCCGCGGTGGGCGGCGTCGAGGTGGACGACGACCTCCGGCCGTGGGACCAGCTCGACGTCGTGGGTCGCCGTCGCCAGCTGGGCGGCGTCGAGGTGGAGGGCGGAGACCTGGCGCGGACCGTCCAGCTCGATCCGCACGCCCCGTCCGGCGTCGTCGGTCAGCTCGAGCCAGCGGACGTCGGCCCGGCCGCCGTTCTCCTGGGGTCGGACGTACGGGACGTACGCCTCGTCCACGGTCAGCGACCAGCGTCCGACCCGGCCGCCCCTCCGACGGTCCGGATAGGTCTCGTGGGGACCGCGCCCGAACCAGGCGAGCCGCTCGTGACCGGGCGCCACCTCGAGGACCGTCCCGACCCGGGGCAGGTCCGTGAGCCCCACGGGGATCGTGGCGATCTCCTCGACCGAGACGCCCCCGTCGGCGAGCGGGCGCAGGGTCTGGCGGTGCCCGATCGCGATCCCGTCCGCCAGGCGGTACTCGCTCCGGACGATCGCGGTCGCCCCGTCGCGGTCCACGCCCAGCAGGTGGCGCTCGGGACGATCGAGACCGAGGGCGGCCCAGCGGTCCGCCATCCCACCGATCCGGTCGTTCTGGGTCGGGGCGCGCCAGATCGCCAGGCGCGGGCCGGCCGCGAGGCCGCGCTGGACGAGGATCCCCTCCCCGTCGAGCTCGAGCGGACCGCCCGTCACCGGCCCGCCGGCCGCCGCGGCCGGCACGGATCCCCCGCCCAGGGCGACCTGCGCCCAGGCGACCTCGAACCCCGCCGGCGCCCAGGCCGCGGCCTCCGCGGTCAGGAAGCGCAGGGTGAGGAACGCCTCGCGATCGGCGGGCAGGTCGCCGGTGCCGAGGTCGGGCAGCCGGACCTCTCCCGACGCGCCCGGCCCGACGACCGGCAGCGCGACCTCGGCCTCGCGGACGACCTCGCCGTCGAGCGACAGGTCGGCCCGGGCACGGAGCCAGGCGAGGTCGCGGAAGTCGCCGGCGTTCCGGACGACGACGACGCCACCCCGGACGTCCGCGGCATCGGCCTCGATCCGGATCGGGGCCGCCAGCTGGCGATGCTCCCAGAGCGCGGGCTTCGGCCGGCCGTCCGGCCAGACGAGCCCGTCCACGCAGAAATCGGCGTCGTTCGGGGTGTCACCGAAGTCGCCACCGTAGGCCGACCGCCGCGTCCCGTCGGGAAGCGCCTGCTCGAGGCCGTGATCCCACCATTCCCACAGGAACCCGCCCTGGAGCCCGGGGGTGGACTCGATCGCGTCCCAGTACTCGGCCAGCGTCCCGTTGCTGTTGCCCATCGCGTGGGAGTACTCGCACATGATGAGCGGCGCGCGCTGGTGACCCGAGCGGGCGTGGGCGACGATCGAGGCGATCGTCGGGTACATCGGGCAGGCGACGTCGGTCACGGTCGCCCCGGCCGTCCAGTCGAAGCGGATCGCGCCCTCGTAGTGGAGCGGTCGCGACGGGTCATAGCGCCGGAGCCAGCCCGCCGCCGCCTCGTGGTTCAGGCCGTGGCCGGACTCGTTGCCGAGCGACCAGGCGATGACCGAGACGTGGTTCCGATCGCGGATCGCCATCCGGGCGACCCGGTCGACCCAGGCACCCAGGTAGCGCGGGTCGTCGCAGAGCGTCCCCCAGAAGGCGTGGGACTCGATGTCCGCCTCGTCGACCACGTAGAGACCGAGCTCGTCGGCCAGGTCCAGGAAGGCCGGGTCGTTGGGGTAGTGCGAGGTCCGGACCGCGTTGCACCCGAACTGCTTCATCGCCACGAGGTCGGCCCGCATCGACTCGAGCGAGACCGTCCGGCCGGTGGTCCGGTCGAAGTCGTGGCGGTTCATGCCCCGGATCAGGACCCGCCGCCCGTTGATGAGAAGGTCGACGCCGCGGACCTCGACCCGCCGGAACCCGACCCGATAGGGCACCTCCTCGACGACGTCGCCGGACGGCGACCGGAGGATGACCCGGAGGTCGTGGAGCCGAGGCTCCTCGGACGACCAGCGGGCGATCCCGGGAAGCTCGAGATGCCAGCGGACCGACCCGTCCAGCGGTGGGACCCAACGCTCGTGCATCGCGGTCCAGGCCGCCGACTCCTCGGCCGTCAACGGCTCCCCCGCCGAGTGGCGGAAGTGGAGCGCCTGGTCGGCGAGCGTCCAGCCGTGGGCCGCAGCGAGGTCGGGCACCGACGCCTCCGACCGGAGCCGGCCGGGATGGCCCTCGAGCTCCGCCTCCACGATCCAGCCGGGCTCCGGCCCGGACGCCCCGAAGCCGACGACGACCGCCACGTCGAGCGTACCGGTGGTCAGGTCGTCGGCCAGGCCCGCGTCGATCCGCACGTCGGCCAGGTGGACCGGCCCGGTGGCAAAGAGATGGACCGGGCGAGTGATCCCGCCGTGCCACCACTGGTCCTGATCCTCGACGTAGGACGCGTCGGACCACTTGACCACCCGCAGGGTCAGGGTGTTGTCGCCCGGACGGACGAGGTCGGTGACGTCGAACTCGGCGGCGAGATGGGAATCCTTGCTGATGCCGACCTCGCGATCGTTGAGCCCGGCGATGAGGACGCTCTCGGCGGCCCCCACGTGGAGGACGATCCGCCGACCGGCCCACCGGTCCGGCACCCGGAACGACCGCTCGTAGAGCCCGGTCGGGTTCTCCGACGGGACCTCGGGCGGGCGGCCCGCGAACGGCATCTGGACGTTCGTGTAGTGGGGCCGGTCGCTGAAGCCCTGCATCGTCCAGGCACCCGGGACGGTGATCTCGTCCCAGATCGGGCCGGCCGGGGCGTCGGGACGGGGCAGGAGCTGGAAGCGCCAGCGGCCATCGAGATCGAGCCGATCGCCGTGGGGGACCGCGTGCATCGGCAGGCGACCGAGCGAGGTGAGCTCGGGAGCGACCCACGGGACCGGCATGCCTGACCTCCTGGGGCCATGAGGCGGGTGCGGCGGGAAGGCGGATCGTGGTCGATCCGCGCCGGTCCTGCCGGCGACCCTCCGCGGAACCTCGCCAGTGTAGGACCGGTGGCGGTCGGATGCGGTTCCATCGGACGGTTGCCGGATGCGAGCGCGTCCGGCATCCTTCGCGGGTGCTGACCACCGGCGACCCCACGACCGACCCACGGCGCACGCGGCTCGATCGTCGAGGGCGCGGGCGGGCGCTCGGCCTCGGGTTCGCGATCCTCGCCATCCTCGCCTCGCTGGGCGCCGCCCCGGGCGCCGGCGCCGCCGATCCGGACTTCCCGGCGAAGGATTCGCGCTACCACAACTACCCCGAGATGGTCGCCGAGATCCAGGCGGCCGAGGCCGCCTATCCCGATCTCGTCCACGTCTTCTCGATCGGCAAGAGCTCCCAGGGCCGCGACATCTGGGCGGCGAAGATCTCCGACAACGTCAACGTGGACGAGGCCGAGCCCGAGATCCTCATCGACGCCCTCCACCACGCCCGGGAGCATCTCACCGTGGAGCAGGCGCTCTACCTGCTCCGGATGCTGACCCAGGACTACGCCACCGACGCCACCGTGAAGCGGCTGGTCGACAGCCGCGAGGTCTGGATCATCTTCGCCGTGAACCCCGACGGGTTCGTCTACGACCTGACCGGCAAGCCGTACCGAGCCTGGCGCAAGAACCGCCAGCCGAACGCAGGCAGCCGCGCCGTCGGGACGGACATCAACCGGAACTACGGCTACAAGTGGCGCTGCTGCGGCGGCTCGTCCGGCTCCCCCTCGTCGCTCACCTACCGCGGGCGCAGCGCCTTCTCGACCCCTGAGGCCCGAGCGGTCCGCGACTTCGTCAAGAGCCGGGTCATCGACGGCCGCCAGCAGATCCGTGCCCACATCACCCTCCACACGAACGGCCAGCTCATCCTCTGGCCGTACGGCCATACCAAGACGAACATCCCGAGCGACATGACCGTCGACGACCATGCCGCCTTCGTGGCGCTCGGGAAGGCGATGGCCGCCCGGAACGGCTACCGGCCGGAGCAGTCGAGCGACCTGTACATCACCGACGGCGACGAGATCGACTGGATGTACGGGCGACAGCGCATCTTCAGCTTCACCTGGGAGCTCTACCCGGCCGAGCACAACACGACCGCCGACTTCTACCCGCCCGACGAGCGGATCGCCTCGCAGACGGCTCGGAACCGGTCGGCGCTCCTCTACCTCATCGACATGGCCGCCTGTCCGTACGCGCCGATCGGCAAGGCGAAGACCCTGTGCGGCCCGCTGATGGACGACTTCGAGATCGATCGCGGCTGGCAGAAGAACCCCGACGGGACGGATACGGCCACCGACGGCCGCTGGGCGATCGGCGACCCGAAGGCGGTCCTCAGCGGAGGCCTCAAGCAGCCGGGATCGACCACCTCGGGCCGATACGCCCTGGTGACCGGTCTGGCCGGGGCGAGCCGGAGCGACCTCAACGACGTGGACGGCGGGGTCACCACGATCCGCTCGGCGCCGGTGGCCCTCCCGGACACGGTGGGCGACCTGACGTTCCGGTACACCTTCGCCCACGGTGCGAACTCGTCGGCCGACGACTGGTTCCGGGCCTGGGTGGAGACGGCGGACGGGACGCGGACCCTCGCCTTCGAACGCCTGGGCACCGCGATCAACGCCAATGCGACCTGGCGCTCCGTCCGGATCCCGATGAGCGACTATGCCGGGCAGACGATCCGGATCGTCTTCGGTGCGGCCGACCTGGCCCGCGGGAGCGAGGTCGAGGCCGCCGTCGACGACCTGCGGATCGAGCGGCCCTGACGCCTCGTCCCACCAGGCCCGAGCGGTTGGACGGCTCCCTCAGGCGAGCCGGGGTGACCCATCCGGCAGCGGTGTCGAGCGGACGCCCCGGGCGATGACGACTCCGACGAGGACGAGGACGAGGACGGCCCCAGCGTCGGCGGCGAGGACGACCACCGGGTAGGCGGCCTGGTTCGCGCCGATCCCGGCATACGCCCAGGCGATGACCAGGCCATAGGCGGGATCCCGCCGGGCGAGGACGAACCAGGCGGCGATCGCCAGGCCGACCCCCAGGACGACGACCGCCCACGCCTCCTGGGGGAACGGTGCGCCGGTGTACCCGACCGAGACGAGGAGGTTGGCGACGTTGGCGATCGTCGCGATGCTGATCCAGCCGAGGTAAACGCTGAAGGGCAGGCGGACCAGCCAGCGCACGGTCCCCGGCGCGCCCGAGCCGGGCACGAGGGCCGCCGGCCACGTCTCGCGGATCCGGCGGTCGATCTCGATGAGCCCGACGAGGATCGCCACCATCACCGGAAGGGTCAGGATGAAGACGTTCCAGTGCCACAGGACGATCCACAGGGCGTTGAGCAGGCCCACGACCGCCGGCAGGTAGCCGAGACGCCGGAGGAGTGGATCCGTCGCCCGGCTGGGACGGGCCTGGTGGACGGTGAACGCGAGCTGGAGCAGGTAGATGACCGCCCAGATCGCGAAGACGTAGCCGGCGGGCGTCACGAGCGTGGGGAGGCGGTCGCTGATCGACGCCGTGGTCTGCCCGTTGAGCGGCAGGGCGTTGGCCGCGCCGTTCAGGGCCAGGGTCACGACGAACGCCGCGATCGTCGCGAGCTGCCGGCGGGTATCGCGGGTCATCCGATCGATGGCTCCAGATGCGAGGTGGTTCGATCCCTGTTCGCGCGTGGCGGTGCCGCGGATGCCGACCTACGGCCCGAGCGTTCGGGCCATCCGACGCACCGTACACCGGGCGCTCCAGCCCTGTGCACGCCGGGACCGACCCTGCCAGCATCTCGGGAGATCGACCCCGCCGCGTCCACCAGCCGAGGTGCCCCTTGTTCGGAGACCAGGTCCTGCGCCGGATCCCGCTGCTTCGCCAGCTGCCCGACGAGGGGCCGGTCAACCCCCACGAGACGGCGGCGAGCGGCGTGCTCCGTCCGATCGTCTTCGGGGCGAACGACGGGCTGGTGAGCAACCTCGCCCTGGTCATGGGCGTCGCCGGGGCGAACCCCGCGCCCGGGGTGATCGTCCTCGCCGGGATCGCCGGCCTGCTCGCGGGCGCCTTCAGCATGGGCGTCGGCGAGTACGTCTCGGTCCAGTCCCAGCAGGAGCTGCTGGCGTACCAGGTCGAGTTCCAGCGCCGCCAGCTCCGCGACGACCCCGACCAGGAGCGCCGCATCCTCGAGGGGATCTACCGCGACCGCGGCTTCACCGCCGAGGAGGCCACCCACTTCGTGGATCGCGTCTTCGCCGACCCGGAGCACGCGGTGTCGCTCCTCCTCCACGAGGAGGTCGGGCTCGATGCCCGGTCCATCGGGTCGCCCCTCGGTGCGGCGGTCGGCTCGTTCATCGCCTTCACGATCGGCGCCCTCGTCCCGCTCATCCCGTTCCTCTTGCTGTCGGGCACGACGGCGTTCGTCACGAGCATCGTGGCCAGCCTCGTGGCGCTCGCCCTGCTCGGCTACGGGATCAGCCGGCTGACCCATCGACCGGCGCTCTTCTCGTCGGTCCGCCAGGTCATGCTCGGCGGGGTCGCGGCGGCGGTGACGTTCGGCGTCGGGATGCTCGTCGGCGTGAACGCCGGGTAGGCGAAGGCGCTACGCTCGGGGCGATGTTCAATCCCCGGGGTTCGATCACCGTCATCACCGGCCCGATGTTCTCGGGCAAGACCGCCGAGCTCATCCGCCAGTGCGAGCGCGCCCGGATCGCCCGGCGGAAGGTCGTCCTGATCCGACCGGCCCTCGACGACCGGACGGAGCCCGAGACCGTGCGGAGCCGGTTCGGCGTGGCCTTCCCTGCCCGACCCGTCCGTGATTCGGCCGGCATCGAGCCGGTCGTCGCGGAGACCCGGGCCGACGTCGTGGCGATCGAGGAGGGACAGTTCTTCGACGCCGGCCTCGTCGATGTCTGCGAGCGGCTCGCCGACCGCGACCGGGTCGTGATCGTCGACGGTCTCAACCGTGACTTCCTCGGTCGGCCCTTCGGCCCGATGCCCCAGCTCCTGGCGATCGCCGAGGAAGTGGTGATGCTCTCCGCGATCTGCATCGTGTGCGGGGGTGAGGCCACCCGAACGCAGCGTCTGGTGGACGGCCGCCCGGCGACCCCGGACGACCCGTTGGTGGTCATCGGCGGGATGGGCGACGAGCGCTACGAGGCACGCTGCCGGACCCACCACGCGATCGGCTAGCCCGAGACCGGGCGAGCGTAGCCGAGCCTGGTCTGGCCCGACGAACGGGATGACCCCGGCGCTCGGCCGGGGTCATCGACGGCGTCTCGACGGAATGGTCGGTGACCAGGCCCGCCTACCCGACGGATCGAGCCGCCTTCACCACGACCGAATTGGCATAGCGGTCGTGAAGTCCCTGCTTGGTGGGACTCTGGGCGGTCGTCACCAGAAGCGCGATCGCCCAGCCGAGGCTGATCAATCCGATCAGCAGCCCGAGGAGCGGCAGAGGATTGAGGAACTGGGCGAGGGCGAAGATCCCGCCGAGCGCCAGCCAGCGCTTGACGCCCTGCTCAAGGGAGAGGGTCACCCCGTCAAACGCGTTCCCGACCTGCATCCCGAGTGCCTTCTGGCCAAGTGTCCCTCGCATCCTGGTCCAGAAGTAGATGTAGTAGCCGGCCGACAACGCGAGCCCGAGGAGGGCGCCGAGGATCACCGAGATCCAGTTCGTGCTCGTATCGATGCGGACACCGAGCACGGCGTTCGGATCCGCCACCGTGGTGACGCTCGTCGGCGTGCCGAAGATGGCCCAGATGACGAAGGACAGGATCAGGCTCGCGATCCCTACCAGGATCGCATCGATGATGAGGGCGATGATCCGGTTGGGAACGTCCGCGAAGAACAATCCGGCGTGACCGGGAACCGGTGTGGGCGGAGCCGAGGAAGCCCAGCCCGGGGTCGACGGTGGCGCGGCTGACGGCGGCGCGGCTGACGGCGGCGGGGCTTCGGGCGTGGGACTGCCCCCTGGCTCAGGTCCGGACATCGCTACCTCCCTGCTATCGGGCTCGCCGCCGTGCACCCATCGGCGGCCGATCCGCTTGGTGCAGGATACGCGGCCGACGCAAGCGCCAGACGGTCATCCTGCATCCGGTCCAGGGCGATCCCGGGGCCTCGAGGCGATCGATGGGTCCCCCCGGCGATGGGATCGCCGACGATCGCGCCGGTCGCGTACAGTCCGGACGGATACGAGGCAGGCAGGAGGTGCGGACCGGTGACATCCGTTCGGCTGGGCGGGCGCTCGACCCGGGTGGCCATCGTGGCCGCCGCGGCGACGACCGCCGGGCTCCTCGGGATCGCGGCCGGGGCGGTGGCGCTGACCGGTTCGACCGCGACCGCCGGTGGCGGGGCGGTGGTCCCGATCGTGGGGATCCTGGCGATCTCGGTCGGGCTGGCGGCCTTCGCCCTTGCGGTCGGGACCTGGCTGAGCCTCCCCTGGGCGCGTCCACTCGGCGTCGTGGTGGCGCCGGCGTTCGGCGCGATCGCCGTCATCGACGGGCTCTTCGCCGCGGGCGGGCTGCTCGGCCCGGTGCCGATCCTCGGCGTCGCCCTCGCCGCGGTCATCCTGGTCGGACTCACCCGGCCCGCTGAGCCGGCCGCCGACGGGCCGGCCGCCGACGACCGAGCGGACGGCGATCGGGCGCGACGGAGCTGACGCCCCCGGCGGTCAGCGCCTGGCGCTGCCTCGGACGGTCGTCGCGGCGGGCGGCAGACCCGGCTCGCTGAACGTCACGACGAACGGACGGGTCTCACGTCGGCTGAGCGTCGGATCGGTCGGAGCCACGCTCGCGGCATCGAGGATCAGACCGTCCACGTCGTAGATGGTCACGATGGCGCGGGCCCGGGTGACCCGGTACGTGTGACGGTTCGTGAGGGTCCCCGAGACGCGCCAGTCGGCGCCGTCGGCGACCGCGCTGATCGAGCCCACGCTGACGTTGATCGGCGTGCCCGAGGTCCGCGGAGCCGAGACGCTGAAGGTCACGTGGTGGAACCCGGCCGGCAGCGAGCCGACGATCCGGAAGGGCACCCTCGACCTGGCCGCGAGCACGGGCCGGTCCACGCTGACCGTCCGCGTCGCGAGGCGATGGCCGGAGGCGTCGTACAGCCGGGCCGTCACCCGGATCGGACCGCGGCGGTAGGCGGTGTTGTTCAGGACCTCGCCGACGATCCGCAGTCGCCCGGCGGCGTCGGTCCGGGTCCGGGTGCCGAGGATGACGGCCGATTCGGCCAGGGGCGTGACCCGGAGCTGGTAGAGACCGAGGTCGGACGCGCCCTTGCCCGAGACCTTCAGCGCGTACGTCCCGCTCTTCAGCCGGGGCAGCAGCTCCTCCCAATGGAGCCCGGACGCATCCGAGGTGGCGACCCGACTCGAGCAGCCCCGGTAGAGGTCAAGCCGCACGTCGACCGGGAGGTCACGCAGGAGGATCCGATAGGTCCGCGTGGAGGTGACCGCGAACCGGAACCAGTCGACGTCGGTGGCCGTCCCGATCCGGCCCTGCCAGGTCGAGCCCGGCCGGCTGTAGCCCGTGCCGGCGCAGGTATCCGGCTGGTCGGTGACCCCGCCGACCCCGCCGCTCAGCTTGTAGGTCGCGGTGAGCGTCGACGGGCCGGCCGGCACGACGTAATCGTGGCTGAGGGCGCCGCCGTCCGACCAGGACGCGAAGTCGTAGGTCGACTCGCCGACGATCACCGGCGTGAGGGCGGTGACCGGGACGTGGCTTCCCGCCGCGAGGTCCATCGCCGTGCCGGAATCGACGACCGTGCCGTTCACCTGGATCTGGGTCGCGATCGGGGTGGTCGTGAAGGTCACCGCGGAGGGTGCCAGGTGGTAGGTGGCGGTCAGGGTCGTCGCGGCCGCGGTCGCGCTGACGTCGTGGGTCTTGCTGCCGCCGTCGCTCCAGTCGTGGAACAGGTAGGTGAGGCCGCCGCTCACGAAGGTGGACGGGGCGGCGACCGCGGTGTCATGCCCCCGGATGACGGTCACCGGTCCGTTCGTCGTGGCCCCGTCGATCGAGAGCGGCGCACCGGCCGGGTCGGAGGCGACGGACACGGTCGAGGTCTTGGGGAAGATGTCCACGCTCGCGGTGTCGGTCAGGTTCCCCGAATTGGTGACGGTCACGGTGATCCGGAGGTGCGACGGGTAGTCGTGGTCCGGGGCGGTCCACGTCCCCGATCTGACCGGGGTCGGGTGACCCGTGCTCGGGATCGACTCGACCTGGTGGACGTGACACGTGGTCTGGTCGTTCGGATCGATGCAGTGGACGATCTGGAAGGACCAGCTGAACGCCGAGGCCGGGAGCGTCCCGTCCTGGGTGTCGGTCGCAGAGGCCGAGAACGGGATCGCATCACCCACCGACCAGGTCAGCGACGAGTCCGGCCCGCCGAGGGTCACGCTGGGGGCGGTGTTCCCCGCGTCGACCTGGTGGGTCGTATCGGCCGTCACCCCGTTCGAGTCGGTCACCCGGAGGCGGACCTGCCAGGAGCCCTGGGGGAAGGTGTGGGTGGTCGTGGGGGTCGGGTCCGTCTCGTCGTAGACGTCGTCGCCGTTGAAGTCCCATTCGTACTTCACGAGCGACGTCCCGGCCGAGCCGCTCGACGCGCTCGCGTCGAGCGCCACCGGCAACGGGGCGGTGCCCTGGTCAGGCGTGACGGTGAACGCTGCCGTCGGCGCCTGGTAGCGGATGCGCCGGATCGCGCCGTTGTCGAAATCCGGGTAGACGATGTCGCCGTTGTCCGGCGCGCTGGTCAGGTTCACCGGGTTGAGCAGGCCGGCCCCGAAGGGCGCCGCCTTCGTCGCGTCCGGCTGCCCGTTCGCGCCCGCCCCGACGAACGTCAGGCAGCGGCGCGAGTAGTCGGCCACGAACAGGCCCTTCTGGTAGGCCGCCGGGTAGCCGGTCCCGCCGTAGAACGCGAGCCCGGCGACGGAGGAGGTCGACGGGACGGGACAGGCATCGCCGGGCGCCATCACCGCGCCGTGGCTGTAGGTGTAGAAGACCGGGGCCTGGCTGAAGCCATCGCACAGGTTCAGGCTCGTGGCGCCGAAGTAGGTGTTCGCGTGGGTCCCCTCGTAGCACGGCCAGCCGAAGTTCGGGGCCGTGGCGGCCGCGGCCGGGTTCGACGCCCGGTCGACCTCCTCCCAGGTGTTGTACCCGACGTCGCCGATCCAGAGGTCGCCGGTGCCCGGCTGGACGATGAACCGGAACGGATTGCGCAGGCCGTAGGCGACGATCCGACGCTTGTTCGGGTCGCTCGAGGCGCTGAACGGGTTGCCCGAGGCGGCGAGCCCGGTGTCCGGGTCCACCCGGAGGATCGACCCGTCGAGGGAGACCGGCTCCCCGGTCGCCCGACGGGCGCTCTGCGTCCGGAGCGCGCCGCCCTCGCCGGTCGGCGCGCTGAGCGGGGCACCCGCGGCGCCCGGCGGGTCGTCGCACGGGTTCGCCGGGGTGTACGGCTGCGAGGTGGCCGGGTCGATCACGGTCCCGCCGAACTGGCCGTAGTCGCCGGTCCCGCCGAAGCTGGCCCCGTCGCCCGCACCGACGTAGAGCATCCCGTCCGATCCGAACGCGACGGTGCCGATCGAATGGCTCGGGAACTGCTGGCACCAATCCTCGATGAGGTTGGTCGGGGAGCCGGTGGCCACGCCCGTCGACGTGTTGACCGTGACCCGGGCCAGCCGCCCGTAGGCGACGCACCCGTCCGTCGTGGCGCCCGGGCCACCGGCCGAGGTGGACGGACACGTGTCTCCCCAGCGCGGGCTGGTCCCGCCGATCCCGGTGAGGTCGGCGCTGTAGAGCAGGTAGATGTACGGCCGCCCGGTGAGGAACTTCGGATCGACCGCCAGGCCGAGCAGGCCGCGGTCCCAGTAGTCGAGCACGTCGGTCCGGATGTCGATCGTGGTGGTCGGCCCGGTCGCCCCGGCGAAGGTCGCGTAGCTCGACCAGGTCTTGACGATGCCCGCCTTCTCGGCCACGAAGACACGACCGCCGGGCGCGAACGCCACGACCGTGGGGCGGGTCAGCCCGGTCCGGACCGCCTGGTCGACGAACCCGGCGGGGAGCGACTCGCCCGCGGCCGCGACCGGCGCCGGCTGAGCGGCGGCTGCCGGCAGGAGCCCGGCGACCAGGCCGAGCGCGGCCACGAGCGTGGCGAGATGGGCAGGGGCGGACCGTCGGGAACGGTTCGAGCTGGCGATGACTGGCGCGGATGGCAAGGACGGCCCCCGGGTCGGTGATGGTACGGCTGGGTCATGGCAGCGTCAGCCATCGGTACCATCGCCGTCAAGCGCTGCGCATCCACCGTGGCGCCCTGACGCAACGCCACGTCCGCACCGAACCGCCCGCCTCCCCATCCGGGACCTCGGGCGGGCTCCGCCGGGAAGGCCGGCCGGGCCGCCGCCGGCTCAGGACCGGACGATGTGCGTGCCCGCCTTCCCCGCCAGGGCGAGCTCGAGGTTCTCCGGGCTCGAGATGACCGCCTCACCGCCGCCCCGCTCGAGGAACCCGATGCACGCCTCGATCTTGGGCGCCATCGAGCCCGGCGCGAAGTGGGTGCCCTCGGCGAGGTACGCGCGCGCTTCGGCGACGGTCAGCCGGTCGACGAAGCGCTGCTCCGGTCTGCCCCAGTCGAGGGCGACCCGCTCGATCGAGGTGCTGATGACGAACACGTCCGCCGAGATCGCCGTGGCCAGGAGCGAGGACGCGTAGTCCTTGTCGATGACGGCGGCGACACCGCGAAGCAGCCCGTCTTCGTCCCGGACGACGGGGATCCCGCCGCCGCCGACCGTGATGACCACGAAGCCGTCGTGGAGGAGCGCCCGGACGGCCTCCTCCTCGACGATCCGGACCGGTTTCGGCGAGGCCACCACCCGGCGCCACCCCCGACCGGCGTCCTCCTTCACGCTCCAGCCGTCGGAGTCCCGACGGCCGGCGGCCGTCGCCTCGTCCATGAACGAGCCGATCGGCTTCGAGGGATCCTGGAAGGCCGGGTCGTCGACGGCGACCTCGACCTGGGTGACGAGGGTGACCGCCTGCCGGTCGAGCCGCATCCGCAGGAAGTCGTTGGCCAGGTTCTGCTGGAGCTCGTAGCCGATCGCGCCCTGGCTGTCGGCGTTGCAGACGTCGAGCGGGACCTCGTGGAGCTCGTGCATGGCGAGCTCCGAACGGCGGAGGATGAACCCGACCTGCGGCCCGTTGCCGTGGCCGATCGCGACGTGCCAGCCGTCCCTGATGATCGCCGCGATGTGACCGCTCGTCTCGCCGAGCGCCCGGTACTGGTCCGGGACCGTCATGTGCTGAGGATCCTTGATCAGCGAGTTCCCGCCGATCGCGACCACCAGGGTCTTGCCCACGTTCACTCCTCTCGAGGTCGGGCCGGCGGCGCCGGCTGGCCGATCGTCAGCGCATCGTCAGGGCCATGACGGCCTTCTGGGCGTGGAGCCGGTTCTCGGCCTCGTCGTAGACGACCGAGTGCGGCCCGTCGATCACCTCGTCCGCCACCTCGACGTTTCGATCGGCCGGCAGCGGATGCATGAAGATCGCGTCCTCGGCCGCCGTGGCCATCCGGCGTGCGTCGGTGATCCAGTCGGTGTAGCGGTTCGCGATGGCGGCTCCCTCGGCATCGTCCCCGGCCCGGAGGAGCGCACCCCAGCTCTTGGCGTAGACGACGTCGGAGCCGCGGAATCCCGCGTCGAAGTCGTCACCCAGCTCCAGGCTGCCGCCGGCTCGCCGGGCGTTCTCGCGGGCCTGCTCGACGATGTCGGGCATCAGCTCGAACTCGGGTGGGTGGACGAGGCGGACGTTCATCCCGAAGCGGGTCGCCGCGAGGATGAGGTCCTGGGGCACGCTGATCGGCTTCTGGTAGCTCGCCGCGTAGGCCCAGCTGACCGTGATCGTCCGGCCCCTCGGGTCGCCCTTCTTCTCGAGGATCGTCATCAGGTCGGCAAGGATCTGATGGGGATGGAAGAGGTCGCACTGCATGTTGAGGACCGGGACCCGGCTGGCCTCGGCGACCTCCCGGATGTAGCGGTTCCCGACCCCCCAGTCCACGTTCCGGATGGCGATCCCGTCGTTGTACCGGCCGAGGATCTCGCCGATCTCCCGGGGCGTGTCGCCGTGGGCGATCTGGGTGGTCCGGCTCTCGATGAACTGGGCGTGACCGCCCAGCTGGGCCATCCCGGCCTCGAAGGAAGCACGGGTGCGGGTGCTCGAGAAGAAGAAGAGCATCGCCAGGACGCGGTCGCGCAGGTACGGGTGGGGCTCACCGAGGGCCCGCTTGCGCTTGAGGTCGAAGGCGACGTCGAGGACGGTGTCGATCTCCTCCTTCGTCCACTCCTGGAGGCTGATGAGATCGCGTCCGCGGAGGTCCGTCTGCATCTCGATCCCCTACTCCACCGCGCCCAGGACGAGGGCCAGCAGCGCCATCCGCATGACGACGCCGTTGAAGGCCTCCACCCAGTAGCGCTGGTAGCGCGTCTCGTCGACGTCCTCGGTCAGCTCGTCCATCCGCGGCAGCGAGTGGATGACGATCGCGTCGCGCTTCGCGCGCGACCGGAGGAGATCGAGGGTGATCCGGTACTCGACCGGCGTCCGACCCGTCTCGCCGGAGCGCTCGTCGCGGGACTTCGCGTAGTCGGGCTGGACGACGGGCTCCATGTAGACCACGTCGACCCGGTCGATGACGTCGGCCACCGAGGGGACCTCGGTGTAGAAGGTCGACCGGGCGTCCAGCTCCGCCTTGAACTCGGGCAGGAGGCTCATCTCCGGCGGGCTCACGACGAAGGCCTCGATGTCGTACTGGGCCATCGCGTAGAGGATCGAGTGCATCGTCCGCATCCGCATGTCGCCGACGAGGAGGAACTTCAGGCCGTCGAGACCGCCCTTCTCGCGGCTGATCGTGTAGAGGTCGGTCAGGACCTGGGTGGGATGCTCGCCCCAGCCGTCACCGCAGTTGATGACCGGGACCGACGCCCATCGGGCTGCCTCGGCCGGCGCGCCCTGCTGGAAATGGCGGATCGCGATCACGTCCGCGTAGTACTCGAGCATGTGGAAGGTGTCCTTGAGCGACTCCTGGTAGAAGTCGCCCGCCCGGGTCATCTTCGCGTCGGCGAAGCCGAGGACGGCGCCGCCGAGGCGGTGCATCGCGGCCTCGGTCGCCAGCCGGGTCCGGGTGCTCGGCTGGTAGAACGCGGTCAGGAGCGTCTTGTCCTTCAGCAGGTCCGAGTTGCGGCGGTCCCGGGCGATCGGCTTGAGGTCGTCGGCGACCTGGAACACCCGCTCGAACTCGTCGCGGTTGAAGTCCTTGAGGGACAGGATGTCCCGGCCGAGGAAGCTTCTCATCGTGCGCTCGACTCCCGTGGACGCGTGGTGGCGTCGGCGACCCCGGCGACCGCAGCGACGCGGTCCTCGGGGCGTCGGACGCCGGTGAACAGGACACCGACGGTCTCGTCCGGACGGACGGCACCGCCCTGCAGCAGGGTCACGAGGCCGGCCAACCCGGCCGACCCGGTGTGATCGACATCGATCCCCGTCGCGGCGCGCCCGATGTCGTTGGCGGCCCGGACCGTCGCCTCGGCGGCGACGACGACCTCACCGCCGGTCCGGAGCCAGCGCCTCGACGATGGCCAGCCAGTCGTAGGTCTCGTCGTCGAGGATCCCGTGGGCAGCGCTCGTCGGCTCCCCGGGCCAGGGGCGCATGTACACGGACCGGTGCCGTCGCGCGTGCTCGAGAGCCGGTCCGACCCCGTCCGCGGCGGCTCGGTCGCGGATCCGCTCCCACGCAGCGGCGAGGGGGGCACAGCCCTCGGCCTGGACGGCGTAGAGGCGCGGCTCGCGGTCGATCGCTCCGAACGCCCGTGCCTCGGCCCAGGCCGCCGCCACCGACGAGGCGAGGGCGCCACCGCCGACCTGGACCGCGACGACGTCGAGTCGCTTGGGAGCCTCGCCCGGGCCCGTCCTGGCGAGGCGCTCGACCATCTCGTAGCCGAGGGTCTCACCGCCCTCGATCGCGAGCCCGTTCTCGCTGCCCTGGCAGGTGAACGGGATCGCACCTTCGGCGATCGCCGCACGAAGGGCCCGGAAGGTGGGATCGCCGGTCTCGCCGGGCGCCCGGGCGCAGGCGGTCACGCTCGCCCCGAGGTCACGCAGCCGGGCGACGACCGACCCGTCCGCCCAGGTCGGGACGAACACCTCGAGCGGCCATTCCGCGGCCCGGGCGACGACCGCGGCCGCGAGCGCCGCGTTGCCGCAGCTCGCGATCGCGAGCGGCGGTCTGCCGGTGACGAGCCGGCCGAGCCCCTCGGCGACGAGCAGCTCGAGCATCGCACCCATCAGGTGACGAGCCTTGTGCGACCCGGTGACGTTGGCGGTCTCGTCCTTCACCCAGACCTGGCCTGCGGCCATCCCGAGACGACGACCCAGCTCGGGGGTGGCCTCGAACGGGGTCGCGCGGAAGCCCCGGCCGTCGACCGCCGCGACGGCGTCGTCGAGACCGGCGATGAGGTCCACCAGGCGACCGTCGGTCCAGCCGGCTGCCCGGGCGAGGTGGTAGCCGCGGAGGATCGCCCGATGGCGGACGAACGTCGACCGACCCGCATCGGGCGACGCCCAGGCGTCGTCGTCGAAGGGCGAGGCGATCGCGGCCGGGTCGAGCACCCGCCGAAGGACGTGGTCGACGTCGTCACCGTCGACCGCCCCGGGGCACCGTCCCACGAACGCGACGGTGTCGGGCACGCGCTGGCCGCAGCCGGCACAGGCGAGCGTGGCGGGCAGTGCCGTCCGGCCGCCCGGCAGCCTGGGAGCCGGGCCGGCTGTCACGCGTCCACCGGGGCGGCGACCCGGGCGTTGAACGCCTCGATGAGCCGGTCCCAGACCGGCAGGAGCGCCCGCGTCTCGGCCCAGAAGGCCGGTCGACGGCGTGCCTCGAACTCGTCCAGCGGGACGCCCTGCTGCTCCACCCAGGTGAAGTAGCCCAGGTTGAAGATCCGGTCCCGGTCGACCCGGCTGAGCTCGAGCAGGTCGTCCGTCCCGGCCCCCAGGACGTGGCGCCCGAAGACCTCCCCGGCGTCGACCGCGTCGAGCTCGCCATCGAAATCGCGGGCCAGGATCCGCTCGATCTCGGTCGCGTACATCCCGGCGCCGTCGGTCGCCACCGTCGCGATGACGTCATCCGGACCGTAGCCGGTGTACTTCGCCACCTTGATCGCGGCGAGCACGTTGCACAGGCTCGAGAACCCGAGCGACGGGAGCGCCCGCACGATCGCCTCCGGGACGTGACGCCGCCCGAGGAGGTGGGCCCGGCCCGCCGGCGACGCGAAGAGGGCTTCGAGCTGGTCCGTCGCCCGGTCGGAGATGGCGATGACCATGTCGGTCGCCATCACGTCGTGGATGAGCGGGATGTGCTTGTCGCCGATGCCCTGGATGTTGTGCTCGCCGAACCCGTTGCGGAGCATCGTGGGGCATTCCAGCGCCTCCACGGCGACGGTCAGCGATCCGTGGCGCTCCTTGAGGTAGTCGCCGGCTCCGATCGTCCCGGCCGACCCGGTCGCCGACACGAACGCCCGCAGGCGGAGGGCCGGATCGGTCGCCTGCATCGCCTCGACGACGGTCTCGATCGCCCGCCCGGTGAGCGCGTAGTGGGCGAGGTGGTTCCCGAACTCCGAGAACTGGTTGAAGATCACCGTGTCGGGCTCGCGGTCGAGCTCCGCGCACCGGTCGTAGATCTCCTTGACGTTGCTCTCGGTCCCGGGCGTCCGGATGATGTCGGCCGGGTCGACCACCCAGCGCTCGAGCCACTCGAAGCGCTCGCGGCTCATCCCGGCGGGCAGGACCGCCACGCCACGGCAGCCCATGATCCGGGAGATGGCCACGCCGCCCCGGCAGTAGTTGCCGGTCGACGGCCAGACGGCCCGCTGGCGGGTCGGGTCGAACTGGCCCGTGACGATCCGGGGGGCCAGGCAGCCGTACGCCGCGATCACCTTGTGGGAGCCGATCATCGGGAAGCGATCCCCGAGGGCGACGACGATCCGGCAGTCGACCCCGGTCAACTCGGGCGGCAGGACGACGTGGACCGGGACCGAGACCCGTTCGCGCCGGCCCGGCCCGTTGAACCAGTGGGCCCGGAAGAGGTTGAGCGGGTGCGCCGCGTCGGGATCGATGTCGGCCAGGCGGGCGGTGATCCCCGCCGGGATCGTGGACGGATCGGCGAGCTGGGCGAACGTGGGCAGCACGATCGCGGCGTCCCGGAAGCGACCGGCCGTGCGCTCGTAGACGTCGGCATCGACGAGTTCTCGCTCCAGGCCCGGTCGTCGCATCGTCTGGTCCTCCCCATCCTCCCCGGCCCCCGGGGTGGTATCGGGTCCGAACGGGCCGCCCTCCTCGGGACGAACAGCAGGGTCTCGTTCGCGGCCGCCCTCGTACGATTGACCCGGACAGGCGTCGCCGATAGAGCCGGATGGCCGCCTGCAACGGGGAAGGACGGTCCGTGGAGTTCACCCTCAACGGCCGGCCCGTCTCGGTCGAAGTCGGGCCCGACGACAGCCTCCTCGAGCTCCTTCGTGGACCGCTCGGCCTTCGCTCGATGAAGGACGGCTGCGCGCCCGAGGGATCCTGCGGCGCCTGTACCGTCATCGTCGACGGGCGGGCCGTCGTGTCGTGCGCCCAGCCGGCCCGTCGGGTCGCCGGTCACGTGGTCGAGACCCTCGAGGGCCTGGCGCCCGACGTCCGCACGTCGTGGGCGGACGCATTCGCATCGACCGGTGCCTCCCAGTGCGGCTACTGCTCGCCCGGCATCGTGATGAAGGCGGAGGCGCTCCTCCGCCGCGAGCCCGATCCCTCGGCCGCGGACGTCGCCCGGGCGCTCGCCGGCAACCTCTGTCGGTGCACCGGATACGTGAAGATCATCGACGCGGTCCGGGCCGCGGCCGCGGCCCGATCGGGGCCCGGCGCGCCGGCGACCGGGATCGCAGCGCCGACCGGGCGCTACGAGGCGCGCGAGCTCGCCCTCGGCGAGAAGGACTTCGTCGCCGACCTGCGGGCCCCGGGGATGCTCCACGGGGCGCTCCGCTTCGCCGACCATCCCCGCGCGGTCGTCCGGCGGATCGACGCGGCGCGGGCGCTCGCCGAGCCGGGCGTCGTGGCGGTGCTCACCGCCGCCGATGTCCCCGGCCGGCGCGAGCAGGGCCTGATCGTGGCCGACTGGCCCCAGTTCGTCGCCCCGGGCGAGACGACTCGCTACGTCGGCGACGTCATCGCCGCGGTCGCCGCCGAGACGCGTGCCGGCGCGCGCCGGGCGGCGGCGCTGATCGAGGTCGAGTACGACGTCCTGGACCCGCTGACCGACCCGTTCGCGGCCCTGGCCGGCGGCGCCCCGGAGCTCCATCCCGGCGGCAACCTGGTGTCCCGCTCGGTCGTGCAGCGCGGTGACGTGGACGGGGCGATCGCCGGCGCGGTCCACGTCGCGACCGAGTCCTTCCGAACGCAGGCCATCGAGCACGCCTTCCTCGAGCCCGAGTCGTGCCTGGCGGTGCCCGGTCCAGCGACGGACCCGGGGGCGGAGACGGTGTCGGACGAGGTCCTCGTCCGCGTCTACTCGCAGGGCCAGGGCGCCTGGGAGGATCGGCGCCAGATCGCCTCCTTCCTGGGGCTGCCCGATCGGGCCGTGCGGGTGACCCAGGTCTCGACCGGCGGGGCCTTCGGCGGCAAGGAGGACCTCGACGTCCAGGCCCAGACCGCGCTCCTCGCGTCGAGGACGGCGCGACCCGTCCTGCTCGCCCTCTCGCGCCGGGAGAGCCTCCGCTTCCACGTCAAGCGACACCCGTTCTGGATGACCTACACGGTCGCCTGCGACGAGACGGGCCGGCTGCTCGCGGTCCGGGCCCGGATCGTGGGCGACAACGGGGCGTACGCCAGCGTCGGGGGGAAGGTCCTCGAGCGCGCCGCCGGGCATGCCTGCGGCGCCTACCGGGTCCCGAACGTCGACGTCGAGGCCCTCGCCGTCCACACGAACAACCCACCATCGGGCGCGATGCGCGGCTTCGGGGTCAACCAGGTGACCTTCGCGATGGAGGGGATGCTCGACACCCTCGCCCGTCGGGTCGGGATCGACGGCTGGGAGATCCGCTGGCGCAACGCTCTCGAGGAGGGCGACCGGTTCGGGACCGGCCAGCGGCTCGGTCCCGGCGTCGGGCTCAAGAAGACGCTGCTCGCGGTCCGTGACACCTATCGATCGGCCCGGTTCGCCGGGATCGCCTGCGGCGCGAAGAACACGGGCATCGGCAACGGCCTGCGGGAGTACGGACGGGCGATCCTTCGTCCCGAGGCCGACGGGACGGTGACGCTGTACCACTCCTGGACGGAGATGGGCCAGGGGGCGCACACGGTCTTCCGGACGATCGCCTGCACCGAGCTCGAACTCCCGCCCGACCTGATCCGGGTCGTCGTCGATACCGCCCGGGAGCTCGACACGGGTGAGACCACCGCCTCTCGGGCGACGATGCTCGGCGGTCGGGCGGTGATCGAGGCGGCCCGGTCGCTCCGGACGGCCCTCGCCGGGCCGCCGGCCCGGACCCTGGCCGACCTCGCCGGACGGGAGTTCCGGGGCGAGGTCGTCGTCGACTGGACGACCCCCATGGGACCCGGGATCGAGGAGCCCGTGACCCACTTCGGGTACGGCTGGGCGACCCAGGTGGTCATCCTCGACGACGAGGGCCGGATCGAACGCGTCGTCGCCGCTCACGACGTGGGGAAGGTGATCGAACGGACGATCCTCGAGGGTCAGGTCGAGGGCGGCGTCCACATGGGCCTCGGCCAGGCGCTCAGCGAGGAGTTCGTCGTCGAGGGCGGCGTGCCCGTGACCGACACCCTGAAGTCGCTCGGGATCATCCCTCCCGCCGGGATGCCGCCGGTCGAGTGCATCTTCGTGGAGGAGCCGCAGCCCGAGGGACCGTACGGGGCGAAGGGGATGGGCGAGGCCGTGCTCGTGCCGACCGCGGCTGCGGTCGCCGGGGCCCTCTTCCGGTTCGACGGGATCCAGCGGACGGCGCTCCCGATGCGCGACTCCACCGCCGCCCGGGCGGCGGTCCCGAGGCTGGCCCGGGATGCCAGGGCCCGGACGCCCGAGCGGAAGAGCAGGTGACCGGCGTCGACGCCCGGGTGACCCCGGGTCTCGTGTGCGCCCACCACCACCTCTACTCGGCCCTTGCCCGGGGGATGCCGGCTCCGCCGCAGACCCCGACGACGTTCCGGGGGATCCTCGAACAGGTCTGGTGGCGGCTCGACCGCGCCCTCGACCTCGAGATGATCGCGGCGTCGGCCAGGCTGGCCGCCCTCGAAGCCCTCGGATCGGGCACGACGACGATCATCGACCACCACGAATCGCCGAACGCGATCGAGGGCTCCCTGTCGGTCATCGCCGAGTCGTGCGCCGAGGTCGGCGTACGCGTCGTCTGCGCCTACGGGGTCACCGATCGCAACGGACCCGACGGGGCGCGACGCGGGCTCGAGGAGAACCGGCGGTTCCTCGCCGCCGGTGGCCTCGGGCTCGTCGGGATCCACGCGGCCTTCACCTGCACCGATGGCACGCTCGAGGCTGCGGCCGAGCTGGCCCGGGAGTTCGGCGTGGGCGTCCACGTCCACGTCTGCGAGGGGCCCGAGGATTCCGAGGCGCCGACCCGACTCGCCCGACACACCACGCCGGGCTGGCTGCTCGCCCATGGCGTCCACCTGCCGACGACCCACGACCTGGCCGGGACGATCGTCCACAACCCGTTCTCCAACCTCAACAATGCGGTGGGCTACGCGGACCCGGCGCGCTTCGTGAACCCGGTCGCCCTCGGCACCGACGGGATCGGCGCCCAGATGATCGACACCTTCCGGCTCGCCTACGCCCTCCAGCGGTCGGTCGACGTCACGGCCTCGCCGGAGACCGCCTGGCGCTGGCTCGAGACCGGCTGGGATCTCGTGCCGGAGGCCCGCGAGGATCGCGTCACGTGGTCGTACGAGCCGATGGATCCCTGGCACCTGGCATTCACACCGGGGATCCGACCCGTTCGGGTCGAGATCGGCGGCGAGGTCGCCTGGGCCGACGGGCACCCGACCCGGGTCGATGCCGGCGAGATCCGAGCCAGGGCCCGCGAGCAGGCCACCCGGCTCCACGCCCGCCTGTGACGACGCCCCGATGACCCGCGAGCCGCCGCTCACCCCGTTCCCGCTCCGGGTGCTCCTCGGGCGGATCGCCCATGAGTGGGCGACCCGGCGCCGGATCTTCGACCTGCCCGCCGGGCGGTTCTTCGACGCCTCGACCGGGCCCGACCTGACGGTCCGGTTCCTCGGCCGGCCGGCCGCCACGCCGCTCGGTCCGGCGTCGGGCCCACACACGCAGCTGGCCCAGAACATCGTCCTCGCCTGGCTCGGTGGGGCCCGCATCATCGAGCTCAAGACCGTCCAGGTCCTCGATGAGCTCGTCATCCCGCGACCATGCATCGACATGGAGACGATCGGCTACAACGTCGAGTGGAGCCAGGAGCTGACGATCGACCGGTCCCTCGAGGAGTACGTCAAGGCCTGGATGATCATCGAGATCCTGCGCGGCTGGGAGGAGCTCACCCCGTTCCTCGGACCCGACCCCGGCCCGCACATCTTCGACATCTCGGTCGGGTACGACCTGGCCGGGATCTCGTCGGACAAGGTCGGCGCGTATCTCGACGGGATCGTCGATGCCGGCGACATGATCGAGCGCCTCCGCTCCGAGATCCCGGACGGCTTCGGTCCGTGGCGGGACCGTCCCTTCCCGACCCGGGTCGCCGGCTCGGTGACCCTGTCGACGTTCCACGGCTGCCCACCGGACGAGATCGCCTCGATCACGAAGCACCTGATGACCCGTCACGGCCTCGACGTCGTGGTCAAGCTCAACCCGACCCTGCTCGGCTTCGATCGCGTGGCCGCGATCCTGTCCGACGAGCTCGGCTACGCGGAGATCCGGCTCCGCCGTCCCGACTTCGAGGCCGACCTCGCGTTCCCCCGGGCCGTCGAGCTCATCGGCGAGCTCGACGGCTTCGCCCGGGAGCACGGGCGAAGGTTCGGGGTCAAGCTCACGAACACGCTCGTCGTCGGCAACCACCGGGGCCGCCTGCCGGGCGACCCGATGTACCTGTCCGGCCCGCCGCTTCACGTCCTCTCGACCTCGCTCCTCGGGGAGCTCCGGCGTGCCCTGCCCGGCCGGCTCACGGTCGACGACGAGCGCGGCACGGTCGAGGTGAGCTTCTCGGCCGGCGTCACGAAGAAGAACGTCGCGGACCTGGTCGGACTGGGCCTCGCTCCGGTCACGATCTGCTCGGATCTCCTCAAGCCGGGCGGGTACGGCCGGATCAGGGCGATGCTCGGCGCCCTGGCCGACGCCATGATCGCCGCGGGCTGCGTCGATCTCGCCGCCTGGCGGGCCCACCGGCGACAAGCCGCGATCGCAGCCGGGCGGCCCGATCCGATCGGCGCCTACGTCGCCGCCCTCCACGACCCCGGCCGGAACGTCGACTACACCCGGGTGGGGACGGCCCGGCTTCCACGGCGGATCGACCACGCCCTGGAGCCCTGGGGCTGCATCGCCTGCAACCTGTGTGTGACGGTCTGCCCGAATGACGCGTTCTTCCGGGTCCCGACGCCGAGCGGGATGGACATCCCGGGCGACCAGCAGTACCTCCTGCTCGCCGAGCTCTGCAACCGGTGCGGGAACTGCCAGGTGTTCTGTCCCGAGGAGGGCGACCCGGCGGTGGTGAAGCCGGCCCTCTTCCTCGATCGGGACCGGTTCGCGCAGGGCGACCGCCCCGGCTTCCTCCTGTCGCACCTCGAGGGGCGGGTCGCGGTGACGCCCGGCCCCGGTCTCGGCGCCGAGGTCGGACGGCTGAGCGAGCTGCTCAACGCTCCGGAGGGACTCCCGATCGACCCACTCGACCTCGCCTCGGCCGGCACGTGAGCTGCCGGGCGGATCGGTCGCCGGCCGGGTCTCAGCCGGCGACCTCGTCGAGGACGATCCGCCTGAGGATCCGCCCGGTGACGGCCCGCCGGTAGGCCGCGGTCGACCTGACGTCGTCGATCGGGCGGATCTCGGCCTCGATCGCCGCCGCGGCCCGCTCGGCGGTCTCGGGGGACGGGACAGCACCCTCGAGCTCCGCCTCGGTCGCGACCGCACGGATCGGGCGCTCGGCGACCGACCCGACCCCGATCCGCACCCCGCGCCACGCGGTCCCGTCCCTGCCCCAGGCGACCGCGATGACGACCTTCGAGATCGCCTGGGCCCGCCGCGTCCCCACCTTCCGGTAGCGCATCTGCCGACCCGGGACCAGCGGGAACCGGATCCGGGTGACGAGCTCGTGGGCGCCACCGGCGGTCTGCCGGTAGCCGGTCCAGAAGTCGCCGGCGGGGACCGTCCGCTCGCCATCCGGACCGGCCAGCTCGATCGTCGCGTCGGCCGCCAGGAGGACGGGCAGGAGGTCACCGGCCGGCGAGGCGTTGGCCACGTTGCCGCCGATCGTGCCGCGGTTCTGGATCTGGACCGCCCCGACCGTCGCGGCCGCCTCGGCGAGCACCGGCAGCGCGTCGGCAACGACCGGGGACCGGCGCAGCTCCGTGTAGGTCGTGAGCGCCCCGATGACCAGCTCATCGCGGGTGCGCGCGATGCCTCGCAACTCGTCGACCCCCCGGATGTCGACGAACGGCCGCTCGACGGGGTGGGTCCCGGCCGCCAGCTCGACCATGACATCCGTCCCGCCGGCGATCGGCCGGGTGTCGTGCTCGGCCATGAGCCGCACCGCCTCGGCGAGCGTCCGCGCCGGCAGGACGGCGGGTCCCAGCCGGGAGTCGGTGACCCTCCGCGGCGGACCGGCCGCGGGGCGCTCGTCACCCGTCCCGGGAGCCAGGGCGGCGAGCGCGATCCCCTCGATGATCTTCGTGTAGCCGGTGCAGCGGCAGAGGTTCCCGGCGATCGCCTCGCGGATGGCCCGATCGGTCGGCTCGCCGCCCGAGTCGAGGAAGGCGCGCGCCGCCATGAGCATCCCCGGGGTGCAGATGCCGCACTGGGCGCCGCCCGTCCGGAGGAAGGCCTCCTGGAGCGCGCTGAGCCGTCCGTCGACCGCGAGCCCCTCGACCGTCCGGATGTCACTGCCGGCGACCTGGGCGACCGGGGTGAGGCAGCTGAGCACGACCTCACCGTCGACGAGGATCGAGCAGGCCCCGCATTCCCCCTCTCCGCAGCCCTCCTTCGTCCCGGTCAGCCCGAGGTCGTAGCGGAGGGTGTCGAGCAGCCGGCGTCCGCCGGGCGCCTCGAGCTCGACCGGCGAGCCGTTGACCGAGAACCGGATCGCCGCGGTCGGTCCGATCGTCCGGGACGCCATCACGGCCTCCGTGCCAGCGCATCGAGGATCCGCTCCGGGGTAGCCGGCAGGGTGTCGATCCAAACTCCGGTCGCGTCGTGGATCGCGGCGACGACCGCCGGTGCCCCGACGTCCATCGGGAGCTCGCCCAGCCCCTTGGCGCCGTGCGGGACGCCCGAGAACGGCTGCTCGACGAGGATGGCGGTGATCGCCGGCGCGTCGAGCGAGGTCGGGATGAGGTACGTCGCGAGCCGGTCGTTGACGTAGCGTCCCTCGTCGACCTTCACCTCCTCGATCGTCGCGTAGCCGACGGCCTGGAGCGTCCCACCCTCGATCTGGCCGGTCGCCAGGACCCGGTTGACCACCCGGCCGATCTCGTCGACCGAGACGACCGAGCGGACGAACACCTCCCCGGTGTCGAGGTCGACGTCGACCTCCGCCACGGCGGCGACCCAGCTGTAGGCGGGGTAGGCATCGCCCCGGTGGGTGGCGTCGTCCCACTCGACGCCCGGGAACCCGGCGAACCGCTCGTCGACCCGGACGGGGCCGTGCTCGGCCGCCCAGGCCCGGTAGCTGTCCGCGAACGACCCTCCCGTCTGGGCCTCCACCTCGGCGCGGAGCCTTCGGGCGGTCACGACGAGCAGGCCGCCGACGATCATCGTGGTCCGCGAGGCGACCGTGGGGCCGCTGTCGGGCACGACGGACGTGTCGACCTGGGCGACGTCGACCTCGTCGACCGCGATGCCGAGCGCCTCGGCGACGAGCTGCGCCAGGACCGTGGTCGCGCCCTGGCCGATCTCCGTGGAGGCGGTCAGCACGCGGACGCGGGCGTCGGCGGTCAGCTCGAGCGCGGCGACGCTGGCGAGCCGGGTCTCGCCGCTTCCCGTGAAGCCGGCCCCGTGCCAGCCGAGGGCGAGACCGACGCCGGAGACGATCTCGGGCCGCTCGCCGGCGAGCCGATCCGCCGGCCGACGACGCCGGGCCTCCGTCCGTGCCCGGCTCTCCTCGAACCCGGAGGCGTCGACCGCGCGGTCGAGGACCTCGATGGCGGCGACGCTGTCCTGGAGGACCTGCCCGGTGGCCGTCGCGTCGCCGGGCCGGTACGCCCATCGTCGCCGGAGCTCCGCCGGCGAGCGGCCGAGCCGCTCGGCGATCCGGTCGACCTGCATCTCCGCGGCGAACTCGACCTGGGGCGCCCCGAACCCACGGAAGGCGCCGTTCGGCGGCGTGTTCGTGGCCATCGTCCGGGCCCGGATCCGGACGTTCGGGCAGGCGTAGGGACCCCCCGCGTGGATCGAGCCGCGCGACAGCACGACCGGGGACAGGGTGCGATACGCCCCGGCGTCCATCACGACCTCGATGTCCTGCGCGACGAGTCGCCCGTCGAGGGTGACCCCGGTCCGGTGTCGGACCACCGACGGATGCCGCTTCGTCGTCGCAGCGAGGTCCTCGTGCCGGTCGTAGATCATCCGGACGGGCCGTCCCGTGGCGCGGGCCAGGAGCGCGGCATGGATCGCGATCATCGAGGGGTACTCTTCCTTGCCCCCGAACCCGCCACCGGTCTCAGCCTGGACGATCACGGTCCGCTCGTCGTCGAGGCCGAGCGCCCGCTTCACCGCCGTGTGGACGTAATACGGGCACTGGAGCGAGCCGTGGATCGTCACGCCCCCATCGGCCCGGGGCATCGCGATCATCGCCTGGTTCTCGATGTAGAGCTGCTCCTGGTGGCCGGTCCGATAGGTTGCCTCGACCACGAGATCGGCGCCGGCCAGGGCGGCCTCGACGTCGCCCTTGACGATCTCGTAGCGGGCGAAGGCGAGCTCTGACTCGGCGGGATCGAGCACCGGCGGGAGCGGCTCGGTCCGCAACCGGACGTGGTCCCGGGCCGCCCGGGCCATCGCGGGATCGGCCGCCGCGACGAGCGCGACCGGCTCCGCGACGTGTCGGATCTCGTCGGTGACGAGGGCCGGCTGATCGTCCGAGATGAGGCCGACGACGTTCTCACCGGGGATGTCGGCGGCCATGACGAGGACGACCTGCGACCAGTCGAAGGCCGGATCCGGCTCGATCGCGAGGAGCCGGGCGTGGGCGGTCGTGGAGCGGACGGTCGCCCCGTACCAGGCGCCAGGGACGACGAGGTCGTCGGTGTACCTGGCTCTCCCGGTGAGCTTCGCCGGGCCCTCGCGCCGCAGCGTCGACGACGCGGCCGGGGTCGCCGGGTCGCGCGTCGCCGAGCGGTCAGCCACCGGACGACCCTCCGGCCGACCGCCCGTCGGGCAGGAGCCGGCCGCGGACCCAGGCCGCGCGGACCATCTCCGGATGCGGCCGGAAGATGAGCCGGCTCACCAGCTCGTCCGGCTGGTCGACGTCGAGGCCGGGCAGCGGGGCCGTCAGGGCCGGATCGACCGCGATGAGATCCGCCTCTTTGCCCAGCTCGACCGAACCGATCCGATCGTCGATCCCGAGCGCCCGCGCACCGCCCAGGGTCGCGGCGGTCAGCCACTCGACGGGCGGGATCGGCCCGAGCGCTGTGGCTCGGTCCGCCTCGGCCGTGACGCGCAGGAGGTCGTGGGTATAGGCGCCCGCCCGCATGACCGAGAAGAGGGAGAGCGTCGGGCCGGCCGCCACGTCCGAGCCGAGACCGATGACGAGACCGGCGTCGCGGTACCGCGCGAAGCGCATCGCACCGCTCGCGAGGAAGAGGTTCGACTCCGGGCAATGGGCGATCCGGGTGCCCGTCTCGGCCAGCCGGGCGATCTCCGCGTCCGACAGGTGGATCGCGTGGGCCATGATCGCCCGCGGTCCCAGGGCACCGGCGCGGTCGTAGACATCGAGGTAGTCGCGGGCCGTCGGGAAGAGCGAGTTCACTTCGGCGAGCTCCGTTCGGTCCTCGGACAGGTGGGTCTGCCAGTAGGCGCCCGTCGCCCGGGCCAGCTCGACCGATCCCGACAGGAGCTCCCCGCTGCAGCTCACCGCGAACCGCGGGGTGAACGCATAGCCGAGGCGGCCGTCGTCGCGGCCGTGCCAGCGCTCGCACAGCTCGGCCGATTCGCCCAGCTCGACATCGAGGCGATCCTCCGGTGGCGTGTCCCGGTACGAGATCCGGTCCATCATGACCCGCCCCGCGACGAGCCGGATGCCATGGGCCTCCGCCGCCCGGAACGTCTCGTCCACGCTCGTCGCCCAGGCTGCGCCGTAGAGGACCGCGGTCGTGGTGCCCAGGGCGGCCATCCGCTCGAAGGCGGCCGGCGCGAGCCGTGCCGCGGCGGGCCCGTCGAACCCCCGCTCGAGCGGGTAGATGTAGCGCTCGAGCCAGTCGAGGAGATGCAGACCGCCGCCCAGCCCGGCGTTCGGGAGCTGCGGCAGGTGGGCGTGGAGGTCGACGAGGCCCGGCAGGAGCAGGAGCGGCCGCAGGTCGACCGGGTCCGGGGTGCGCTCGGCGCCTTCCGCGCGGGCCCGGCGCGCCGCCCACGCCGTCGGATCGTCCACGCCGACGATCCGGCCGGACGGGTCGACCGTCACGACGCCGTCGGGCAGGTACCGCGTGCCACCGGATCCGAGGGGCGTCAGGACGCGGGCCCGGAGCGCGAAGGGTCCGAGCGGCGGCAACGATCGCCCGGACGACGTCGTCCACGCTCGGGTCGGGGGCGGCAGGCGGTCGTCGGTCACCACGGCATCTTGCGCCGGAGCCGCGATGGAGGCGAGGGCCGAACCTCCCGCCGCGCCGCGGCCGACCGGCCGGACGTAGACTCGCCCGATGCGAGCTGCCGTCATCGGGCGACCGGGGATCCCCGTGGTCATCGAGGACCTCGAGCTGGTCGAGCCGGGTCCCGGCCAGGTCCGCGTCCGGATGCTGGCGAGCGGCATCTGTCACTCCGACCTCCACGTCCGCGACGGCGAGTGGCGGCGTCCCGGCCCGGTGGTCATGGGCCACGAGGGTGCCGGGATCGTCGAGGCCGTGACCCCCGCGCTCGACCCCGACGTGGCCGGGCCGCGGGTCGGTGATCTGGTGGCCCTCTCATGGATGGTCCCGTGCGGCTCGTGCCGTTCGTGCCTGGCCGGTCGATCGTGGGAGTGCCCGGACTCCCCGTCCTTCCGGCATGGGCGCGACGCCGACGGGTCGGACCGCCCTGCGCCGCGTCGACGGCACGCCCGTCCTCGCCTATCTCTCGATCGGGACGATGGCGGAGGCCCAGGTCGTCCCGGCCGCGGCGGCGATCGCGATGCCGGCGGGCACCCCGCCGGAGGTCGCAGCGCTCATCGGCTGCTGCGTGGCGACGGGCGTCGGGGCGGTCCTGAACACCGCCGAGGTCCGACCCGGGGCGAGCGTCGCCGTCATCGGGCTGGGCGGCGTGGGGCTCTCCGCCGTGATGGGTGCCCGCCTCGCCGGCGCCGGGACGATCGTGGCGGTGGACCGCGTCCCGGGGAAGCTCGAGCTCGCCCGCGATCTCGGCGCCACGGACACGATCCTGGCGACCGACGGGCCGGGCGGCTCCGGATCGGCACCGGCGGCGGTCGCCGGGGTCCTTCGGTCGCTCACCGGCGGCGGACCGGATGTCGTCGTCGAGGCGATCGGCCGGCCGGCCACGGTGGAGCTCGCGATCGAGGCTCTGCCCCCGGGCGGGACCGCCGTCCTCGTCGGGATGACCCCGGAGGGCGAGCGCGCCGCCTTCGACGTCTATCGTTTCGTCGACGGCGGGCGACGGATCCTCGGGTCGAACTACGGCTCCTCGGTCGCCGCCCGCGACTTCCCCCGCTACGCCGCGCTCCACCTCGAGGGTCGCCTGCCGATCGACCGGCTGGTCGATCGGCGGATCGCGCTCGCCGATGTCGAGCCGGCCTTCGACCGCCTCCGCCGGGGCGAGGGCCTCCGGAGCGTCATCGTCTTCTGATCGCCGGGCCGAACCCGGGGGTCGCGCTGCGGTCAGCCGTGGAGCACGGTCACGCTGACGATCGTCGCGCCGAGGAAGAGCGCATAGCGCAGCAGCCACGCTCGCCATGAGCCCTCTGCCTCGGCGACCATCCGCGGCGCGAGGATGAACGCCAGGTAGAAGAACCCGCTGAACAGCACGTCGAGGCCGAGCAGGGCCGCGAACGACGAGGGCGTCGCGGACGGATCGCCGAGCAACGCCCGGTAGTCGAACAGGCCCGACAGATCGGAGACCATCCCGCCGAAGACCGTCCCGGCGACCAGGATGAACGGCACGATCAACAGCCGGCGGGTCGTCCGGGGCAGGACCGGCAGGTGCGGATAGGCGACGTAGCAGGTCAACGTGACGAGGAAGGCGACCGCGACGACCAGGTCGGGCTCGATCCCCAGCCGGCCGAGACCGGTGTCGATGACGATCGCGACCGACAACAGGAACGGCAGCGGCGCATAGGAGCGGGGCGTGCTCAGGCCGTCGAAGCCGAGCGCGGGGTCGCCGGGACTCCGGGTGGCCACCACGACCACCGCCAGGACGGCGGCCCCCACCCACAGGAGGCCGGAGAGGGCGTCGGAGCCGGTCGCGAGCGCACCACCCGGATCCGTGCCCGCGGACGGCCCGCCGGGCGTCAGGCGACCGACGAACCCGCCGGCCAGCAGCCAGACGAGGAGGATGGCGTCCTCCGACCGAAGGAGGCCCCCCGACAGCCCGCCGAGCCGGGCGTCGGACGCGCCGACGGCCCGGGCGAGCGGGTCGGGCGCGGACGCGGGGCGGGACGCCATCGCGGCAGTCTAGGGCGTCGGGTCGAGCGGCGGCGACGCCGGCTCGGGGACCCGCTCGGCGAGCCGGCCTCCACGGGCGGGCAGCACGTGCGCCATCAGCTCGGGGTAGGCGCGGACCACGAGACCGACCCCGGCCAGGCAGAGGAGCCCGCCGGAGATGACCGAGAACCGGACCCCCGCGATCGACGCCACGATGGCCGCTTCGAGGTCGCCGATCCGCGGCCCGCTGGTGACCACGAGCATCTGGACCGAGACCACCCGGCCACGGAGGTGGTCGGGTGTGTCCAGCTGAAGGATCGTCGAGCGGAAGACGGCCGACAGGACGTCCGCCGCACCGGCGATCGCCAGGAACAGGAGCGCGAGCGGGAACGAGAACGTCGCCAGGCCGAACCCGACGATCGCCAGGCCCCAGATCGAGACGGCGATGACGACCGCGCGGCCCGGTCGCCGGATCGCCCCGACCCAGCCCGACAGGAGCGCGCCGAAGAAGGCACCCAGACCGGGAGCCGCGGCCAGGAGACCCACCCCCACCGCGCCCGTCCCGAAGACGTCGATCGCGAGCGCCGGGAAGAGCGCCGTGGGCATCCCGAAGATCATCGCGGCGAGATCGATGGCGAAGGTCGACAGGACGAGCCGACGGCCGGCGACATACGCGAGCCCCTCGCGGATCGCAGCCAGCCCGGGCCGTGAGACACGGGCGAGCGGCCGGATCGGAGCGATCGCCAGGAGCGCCGCGATCGAGGCGCCGAAGCTCAGGACGTCGACCGAGTACGCCCCGGCCAGCCCGATCGTGACGATGAGGATCCCGCCGATCGCCGGTCCCACGATCGAGGCGGCCTGGAAGTTCAACTGGTTGAGGGCGATCGCCGCCGGGAGCCGTTCCGGTGGGACGAGCCGGGGGATCGACGACGAGCGGGCCGGCTGGTCGACCGAGGCGAGGCCGGCCGCGATGAAGGCCACCACGAAGACGAGGATCAGCGGCGCGGCCGGCACGACCGCGAGCACGACGAGGGCCAGGCTGCAGACGGTCAGGCAGGCCTGGGTGATGAGCAGCAGACGCCGTCGGTCCACGGCATCGGCGACCGAGCCGGCCCCCAGCGAGAAGACCAGGATCGGGATGAGCTGGACGAGGGTCAGGGCGCCGACCGCGAGGGTCGAATGGGTCTCGACGTAGACCTGGTACGGGAGGGCGATCCGGGTGATCTGGGTGCCCATCCCGCTGACGACCTGACCGCTCCAGAGCAGCCGGAAATCATGGTCGCGCCGGAGCGGCGCGGTGTCGACGAACAGGCGGCTGAAGCGCCCGCTCATCGACGCGGGCGGTCGGCTGGTGCGGTCGGGCTACTTGTCCCGTTCGGCGGCATTGACCAGGGCCGCCTGGGCCGCGGCCAGCCGGGCGACGGGGATCCGGAACGGCGAGCACGAGACGTAGTCCAGGCCGATCTTCTCGCACTTGAAGATCGACTCGGGGTCCCCGCCGTGCTCGCCGCAGATCCCCAGCTCGAGATCCGGCCGGACCGAGCGGCCCTTGTCGACCGCGATCTTCATCAGCCCGGCGACCGCGTCGTCGAGGGTCTGGAACGGGTTGGCCGGGAGGATCTTGTCCTCGACGTACTTGAGCAGGAAGCCGCCCTCGGCGTCGTCCCGGCTGTACCCGAACGTCATCTGGGTGAGGTCGTTCGTGCCGAAGCTGAAGAACGCCGCGTCCTTGGCGATCTCGTCGGCGGTCAGGGCCCCGCGCGGGACCTCGATCATCGTGCCGAACTTGTAGTCGACCTGGACGCCGGCCTTCGCCTCGACCGCGAGGGCCTCGGCCTCGAGCAGCCGCTTCGTGGCCGTCAGCTCGTTGACGTGACCGACGAGCGGGATCATGATCTTGGCGATCGGGTTGCCGCCGGTCTTCTTGACGGCGATCTGGGCGTTGAGGATCGCCCGGGTCTGGATCTTCACGAAGTCCGGGATCATCAGGCCCAATCGGCAGCCGCGCAGGCCGAGCATCGGGTTCTGCTCGCGCATCGACTCGACGACCGCCAGGACCTCGCGCGCCCGGGCGTAACCGGGGTCGCGTTCGGACGTTCCCTTCACCCGGTACTCGGTGACCTCGACGAGGAGGTCGTCGTGGTTCGGCAGGAACTCGTGGAGCGGCGGGTCGATGAGCCGGACCACGACCGGCAGGCCGTCCATCGCCCGGAAGATGCCCTCGAAGTCGCCCTGCTGGAGCGACCTCGAGCTCCCCCATCGCCGCGTCGAACGTCGCGATGGCCGCGGCGTCCTCGGCACCGAGCGTCTCACCGGCGGCGAGCCGGGCCTTGGCCCGGGTGGCGACCGTGGCCACCAGGATGGCACCGCGGACGATCTCGAGCCGCTCCCCCTCGCGGAACATGTGCTCGGTCCGGCACAGGCCGATGCCCTGGGCGCCGTAGCGCCGGGCCATCGCGGCCTCCTCGGGCTTGTCGGCGTTCGTCCAGACGCCCATCCGGCGGACCTCGTCGGCGTAGCCGAGGATCGTCTGGAGCTCGGGCTGGTCCTCGAACCGGGCGCTCACCGTGGGCAGGGCACCCGCGAAGACCTCGCCGGTCGAGCCGTCGACGCTGATCCAGTCGCCCTCGGCGAAGCTGGCTCCCGTCTCGGTGCTCCGGGCGGTCCTGGTGGCGTAGTCGACGACCAGCTCCGCGCAGCCGGCGACGCACGGCTTGCCGATCTGGCGGGCGACGACGGCGGCATGGGAGGTCGCCCCGCCGCGGGCGGTGAGGATCCCCTGGGCCACGGCCATCCCGTGGAAGTCGTCGGGCGAGGTCTCGATCCGGACGAGGACCACCTTCTCGCCGCGACCCACCCAGGCCACGGCGTCGTCGGCGGAGAAGACGGCCCGACCCACCGCGGCGCCGGGCGAGGCGTTCAGGCCCTTGGCCAGGCGGGTCGCGGTCTTGAGGGCCGCCGGGTCGTACTGGTCGCGGAGGAGCTGGTCGACGTGGGCCGGCTCGATCCGGGCGAGCGCCTCCTCCTTGGTGATGACGCCCTCGGCGACCATGTCGGTGGCGATCTTCACGGCCGCCGCGGCGGTCCGCTTCGCGCTCCGCGTCTGGAGCATGTAGAGGCGGCCGCGCTCGATCGTGAACTCGAGGTCCTGGACGTCGCGGTAGTGTCGCTCGAGGCGATCGGCGATCCGCTGGAACTCCGCGTAGGCAGCCGGCAGGTCGACCGCCAGGTGGGCGATCTCCTGGGGCGTCCGGATCCCGGCGACCACGTCCTCGCCCTGGGCGTTGGTGAGGTACTCGCCGTAGAGGACCTTCTCGCCGGTGTTCGGGTCGCGGGTGAAGGCCACGCCGGTGCCCGAGTCGTCGCCCATGTTGCCGAAGACCATCGTCACGACGTTGACGGCGGTGCCCAGGTCGTGGGCGATCTTCTGGTTCTCGCGGTAGTCGTGGGCCCGCTTGCCGAACCAGCTGGCGAAGACGGCCTTGATGGCCAGGTCGAGCTGGTCGTTCGGGTCGGACGGGAAGTCCCGGCCGGTGTCCTCGCGGACGATGGCCCGATAAGCCTCGACCACCTCCTGGAGCGCCGCAGCGTCGAGATCGGTGTCCTGGCTGACGCCTCGGGCGTGCTTGGCCGCGTCGAGGGCCTCGTCGAACCGCTCGCCGGCGACGCCCATGACGATCCGGCCGAACATCTGGATGAAGCGCCGGTAGGCGTCCCAACCGAACCGCTCGTTGCCGGTGAGGGCGATCAGCCCCTCCAGGGTCCGCTCGTTGAGGCCGAGGTTGAGGACCGTGTCCATCATCCCGGGCATCGAGAACTTGGCCCCGGAGCGGACGCTCACGAGAAGCGGGTTGGCCGGGTCGCCGAAGCCCTTGCCGGTCTCGCGCTCCACCGCCCGGACCGCCTCGAGGACGTCGTCCCAGAGCCCGGCCGGGAGCGTCTCGCCGGCGGCGAAGTAGTCGTTGCAGGCCTCGGTGGTGATCGTGAATCCGGGCGGGGTCGGCAGACCCGCGCTCGTCATCTCGGCCAGGCCGGCACCCTTCCCGCCGAGGAGGTCGCGCATCCCGGCATTGCCCTCGGCGCGCCCGTCGCCCCAGGCGTAGATGTAGCGCTTCGCGGCGCGATGGGCACGCTCGGACTGGGTCGCGACGGTCTCGGTCATCGGGGCGGGGTCCTCCGGGTCTGGGGCGCGGCGCCGGGCGGCGCGGGCGGTCACATGGGTCCGTCGGGATTGTACGGCGGAGCCGCCGAGGCGACCGGGACGGGCCGGTACCGACTCCCGTTCGAAACGGTGGCGGACCGCGACCGGGACCTCCAAGGGCCGGTCGGACCGCGACCGGCGGCGCCGGGCCCGATAGACTGGGGCCGGGTGGCCCGTCGCGTCCCGGCGCGACCACCGCGGACCGCGCGTCAGGGCGCCTCCGCTCCGACGACCATCCCCGATCGCCAGGAGGCGACGCTGACGATGACCGAGATCATCGACGACATGCGCGACATCGACGCCGAGGCGGAGACCTACAACGCCCGTCTCGTCCGGCGGGTCGACCAGACCGACGACCTCGCCTACTTCTGGGTCAAGCTCGACGGCGAGCCGATCCGGTTCGAACCGGGTCAGTACCTCACGATCGGGGTCTTCGCCGACGGCAAGCTCGTCCAGCGGCCCTACTCGGTCGCGTCGGCCCCCCGCGAGGCCGATGACGGTGGCTACGAGTTCTACGTCCGGCTCGTCCCGATCCTCCGGTTCACGACCCTGCTCTGGCGGCTGCCGCTCGGACACAAGATGCGGATGATCGGGCCGAAGGGGAAGTTCCTCCTCGAGCCGGACGACAAGCGGACCCACGTCTTCGTCTCGACCGGGACCGGCCTGGCGCCGTTCGTCTCGATGATCCGCGAGTCGATGGCCGCCGGGCAGCCGCGCAGGACCGTGGTCCTCCACGGCTGCTCGTTCGTCGAGGAGCTGGGCTACCGCGAGGAGCTCGAGGGCCTCGAGCGGAGCGGCGCGTATCCCGTCACCTACGTGCCCACGATCTCCCGCCCGGACGACCCGCGCAACGTGGGCTGGAATGGGCGGACCGGCCGGGCCGAGGCGGTCGTCGGCTCGGTCTGCAAGGACCTTGGCCTTCGACCCGACCGGACGGTCGTCTACATCTGCGGCAACCCGGACATGATCCTCAACGTGGAGTCGGTCCTGATGGACCGCGGCTTCCCCGAGTTCCACGTCAAGAAGGAGCTCTACTGGCCGAAGGGCAAGCCGAGCGCCTAGCACGGCGTCCCGCGGGCCCGGTCCTTGCTCAGGGGGCTTCCCCCAGGTGAGAGAATCGACTGGCAACGGGAGGCTTGGACACGCGGCCCGAACTCAGGCCGCCGAGGCCGCGTCGAGCCACTGGCGATACCGACCCGATGGCACCGCGTCGGTGACGCCATGAACGATTTCAACCTGCGCGAGCTGGCGCGCCAGCACCAGGACGACCTGGTCCACGAGATCGAGCACGACGAACGTGCCGCGGAGTTCCGACGCCTCCGGGCCGAGGTCGAGCGCGAGGTCGGGCGCGACGTCCTGATCGCCGAGCGCTGGGGCCGGCGCCACCTCCCGCACCTTCGACCGCACCACCTGGTGATCCACGGTCATCGCCTGTAGGAGGCGATCGCTGGCGGATCGTCAGCCAGTGTGTCGGCGCAGTGTGGCGTGGCGAGCCCGAAGTGCATGGCCGAAGGTCGCCCCTGCCCGACGACGTCCGCGTGGACCGGGCCGGGTCACCCGGCCCGGCGTGACCTTCGGCCCCGGGAATACATGCGCAACGGGGCATAAGTCACGGATCGCCGTAAGCGACCATCATTGCGGACACGACCGTAGGGATGGACCGGATGCACGAGATCGTCGACAAGCAGCAGCTCTCGCCCAATGTCACCCGGCTGGTGGTCCGCGCGCCGCGGATCGCCGAGATCCGGCAACCGGGCCAGTTCGTCATCGTCCGGCTCGGCGAGGGTGCCGAGCGGATCCCGCTGACGATCGCCGATGCCGATCGGAAGGCGGGCACGATCAGCCTGATCATCCAGGCCGTGGGCAAGAGCACGATGGACCTCGTCGACCAGCCCGTCGGCGGGGCCATCCAGGACGTCGCCGGGCCGCTGGGCCGGGCGACCGACCTCATCGAGACGGGCCGGGCGGTGTGCGTCGGCGGCGGCGTCGGCACCGCGGTCGTCTACCCGATCGCCCAGGAGCTCCATCGCCGGGGCGTGGAGGTGACCACGGTCATCGGCGGTCGCTCCCGCGAGTGGGTCATCCTGGAGGACGAGCTGAAGTCCGCCGGCGACGTCGTCACCTGCACCGACGACGGCTCGTACGGCCGACACGGCTTCGTCACCGAGGCCCTCAAGGACCTGTGCGACGCCGGCTCGATCGACGCCGTCTACGCCGTCGGCCCGGTGCCGATGATGCGGGCCGTCTCGGAGCTCACCCGCCCGTACGCCATCCCGACCACCGTCTCGCTCAACGCCATCATGGTCGACGGGACCGGGATGTGCGGCGGCTGCCGGGTCGCGGTCGACGGCGAGACGAAGTACGCCTGCGTCGACGGTCCCGAGTTCGACGGCCACACGGTCGACTTCAAGCTCCTCTCCGACCGCCTCACCACCTACCGCACGTTCGAGCAGGACGTCCTCGCCAGGCGAGCGGCCTGCCTCATCCCCGCCCTCGCCGAGAAGGCCGAGGCGGCGGTCACCCCCTCGTCGGAGGTCCCTGCATGACCGAGCGCGTCCCCGAGGAGCGCCCCCCGCTCGAGCGCGTCCCGCTGACCCCCAGGGAGCGCATGGCGATCGATCGCCACGGCATGCCCGAGCGCGACGCCACGGCCCGCTCCCACGACTTCACCGAGGTCAACCTGGGCTACACCGACCTCCTGGCGATCGCCGAGGCCGAGCGCTGTCTCCAGTGCAAGAACCCGAAGTGCATCGAGGGCTGCCCGGTCCGGGTGAACATCCCCCGGTTCATCGATCTTCTCGCCCACGGCGACATCCACTCGGCGGCCGAATCGCTCCTGGACGACAACGCCCTGCCCTGCGTGACCGGCCGGGTCTGCCCCCAGGAGACCCAGTGCGAAGGTCTGTGCCTCCGGGCGAAGAAGGGCAAGCCCGTCGCGATCGGCTACCTCGAGCGCTACGTGGCCGACTGGGCCCAGGCCCACCCGGAGGAGATGATCCACCAGGTCCACGAGAGCGCCGGCAAGCGGGTCGCGATCGTGGGCTCCGGTCCGGCCGGCCTGACCGCCGCCGGCGAGCTCGTCAAGCACGGCTACGACGTGACGATCTTCGAGGCCTTCCACGCCGCTGGCGGGGTCCTGGTCTACGGTATCCCCGAGTTCCGGCTGCCCAAGGACATCGTCCGCCGCGAGGTGGACCGGCTGGTCGCCGACGGCGTCAAGATCGAGAAGAACCAGATCATCGGCAAGACCTTCACCCTGCCCGAGATCCGGGCGCGGTTCGACGCGGTCTTCCTGGCGGTGGGCGCCGGTCTGCCGGTCTTCATGAACGTCCCGGGCGAGAACCTCAAGGGCGTCTACTCGGCCAACGAGTACCTCACCCGGGTCAACCTCATGGGCGCCTGGAACAAGGATTCGGACACGCCGGTCCTGGCCGGTCATCGGGTCGCGGTCGTGGGCGGCGGCAACGTCGCCATGGACTCGGTCAGGACGGCCCGACGGATGGGCGCCGACGAGGCGGTCATCGTCTACCGGCGCGGTCGCGAGGAGCTCCCGGCCCGGGCCGAGGAGGTCCACCACGCCGAGCAGGAGGGCGTCCGCTTCGAGCTGCAGGTCGCTCCGCTCGAGGTCCTCGGCGACGAGGGCGGCTGGGTCCGCGCCCTGCGCTGCATCCGGATGGCCCTGGGCGAGCCGGACGCCTCCGGACGGGCCCGGCCGGAGCCCATCCCCGGCTCCGAGTTCGAGATCCCCTGCGAGATGGTGGTGGTGGCGATCGGGACCCGATCCAATCCCCTGCTGACCTCCACGGCGCCCGACCTCAAGGTCAACAGCCACGGCTACATCGAGATCGACGAGGCCGGCATGACCAGCATGCCCGGCGTCTTCGCGGGCGGCGACATCGTCCGCGGCGCAGCCACCGTCATCCTCGCGATGGGCGACGGCAAGCGCGCCGCCGGCGCCATCGACGCCTGGCTGAGCGGCACCGTCGCGGAGACCGCCACGCCTGGCTGAGGCCGCCGCCGAAGGCGAGCCCCGGCTCGGCGTCCGCCGCGGGCCGATCGTCGTCAGCCAGCAACCCGGGCGTTGCCGGGCGTCCGCCGCGGGCCGATCGTCGTCAGCCAGCAACCCGGGCGTTGCCGGGCGTCCGCCGCGGGCCGATCGTCGTCAGCCAGCAACCCGGGCGTTGCCGGGCGACCTCGCCGCGCGACACCGGCACCGATCTTCACCAGCCAGCAGGGGGGACGTTGTGCGGCGACATTCCGCGGCACGAACGACCCGAACAACGGCTCCGGGATCGCCCAAGGGTGACAATGCGTCGCGTGCGAACGCTGGGAGTGCTACGTGGCAGGAGGATGAGCCCGGACAGCTGACCCGCGGGCGTCCGAAGCCAGGACCGGACCGCGGCCCCGCGCGAGGGGAACGCGGCCTCGAGCACGGTGCCATGCCGGGCGATCCGCCGGCGCGCGGTCGACCCTTCGCGGATGACGAGCAATCGGGAGACGGCCACCGGCTGCCAGCCGAACCGCCCCTGGACGATCGCACCGCAGAGTCGTGTCTTCGCATCGAGCCGACGGATCGTCTCCTCGATCGAGGCCAGCTCGGTCTTGACCTCGACGACCAACGCGATGCGAGAGCTCGGCCGGACAGCCAGGATGTCGATCGACCCGCGCTCGCCGAAGTGGGCATACGTCACCTCGACCTCGATCTCCCAACCAGCGTCACGAAGAATCGCCGCGAAGGCCCCGACGATCGACGCATGCCCTTCGTCGAGGAGACGGTCCAACGCGCCACCGCGCCATGACAGCTGCGCCTCGAACCGTGCCTCCACGACCGCGAAGACCCGACGCACCAACCCGGCAGACAGCTGGGTCCAGTGCCCACGCTCGATCGTGGAGACCGTCGACTGGGCGACGTGGGCCGCTTCGGCCACATCCCGCTGGCGCAGTCCACGGGCGAGGCGCAGGGCGCGCAGGACCCGTCCGACCCGGATGTCGTCCATGGCCGCGATCCTGATCCGAGGCGATCACCGCCGCCTTACCCGACGGTCCGAGCGAAGACTCGCCAGCGAGAGCCGTCGCCACTGCGGCCACTCTCTCGTCGCGGCCACACGGGCAGTGAGGCCCGCGTCAGCCCGGCCGGCGGCGTCGCAGCAGGCCGGCCGCGGTGAGGGTGATGATCACGGCACCGCCGACGAGCGTTGCGGTCTCCCGCAGCACGATCTCCTGATAGCGGCCGTCGCGATAGCCCGCGATGACGTATCGATATCCGCGCGCCGTGTACCAGGCGGCAAACGCTGGGTCGTCCTCGATGAGGTTGCCGTCGACCGTCAATCGCGGGAAGCCAGCAGCCTCGGCAACCTCATATGGAAGATGGAAGGTCCCATCTGAGGACTGAAGCACGTTGTACCCGCCATAGGTGGTCGGTTCCACTTGCTCGCCGACAACCCCGAGCACGTCGAAGGGCATCCAGTGTCCGTCCATGATCATCCAGTCGAGAACGTTGGTCAGGATCACTCCGACGATCGCGGCCACCACAAGCGCCGGCAGGACACGACGGAACACGACCCCGGCGAGGAGGGCGATGCCGAAGGTCGCGAGTCCGCGGGCGATCAAGCCTGGCCCACGGAGCTCGTCGTGGGCGAAGAGGTATGTCGGGTCGAGCAGGTACTGGTCGCGGATGAGGGCGTTCCCGAGCATCGCGACCGGCACCAGGAGAACGACCAGGAGCGCGACCAGCGGCACGATCCGCCACAAGAGCCAGCGGACCCGGGTCCCGGTCAGCGACCAGGTCAGTCGCCCGGTGCCGGTCTCGAACTCTCGGGCGATGACCGGAGCCCCGAGCAGACCCCCGACGACGAAGGGCAGTGACGCGATCATCGGGTAGAGCCAGTTCTCGAGCGGGTTGTTCACCGCGCTGAACGGCCCGTCGCCGTAGCACGGGACACCCACGCAGCCCCCGGCGACCCGCGCCTCGGCCAGGAGTCGGAGCACCACGAGGATCGCCCCGGTGACCGCGACCGAGGCGACGACCGCGCCGAGGAGCTCCGGTCGACCGACCCGGATCGTCATCAGCCAGCTCAGCCAGGGTCCGCTCCGCCGCCAGCGGGCTCGCTCGCGGGGTGGAGCCCGGCCGGCATCGACGAGGGCGCCTCGTCGGGCGTCGAGCTCGAGGGCGAGGCCGGGCTGCGGCCGCCGGTGCCGGATCGCCAGGAGGGCGACGAGGAGGCCCAGGATCGCGATGGCACCGGTCGCCGCGCCCTCGCGTCGCTCGACGTCGCGGAGGTGCGTCCCGCTGATGCCGAGGTAGGCCCGACGCGCCCCCGAGTGGAAGATCCACAGGACGTAGCCGGGACTATCGAGCTCCTTCGCATCGGCCGGCCGCAACGGGATCGACTCGGCGTTCGTCAGCAATCGACCGTCGGGCATGACGACCCCGAGGGTGATGGCCAGCGGCACGGCCGGGGTCTCCTGGTTCACCTCGTCGAGGGAGACGACCTCGCGCGGCAGCCAGGCAGGCCGGACGTTCGCCGCCAAGCCCAGGCCGATGATGCACAGTGCGCCGGCGAGCAGGATCGCCGGCAGCGTCCGGCCGAGAGCGACACCGGCGGCAAGGCCCAGGGAGAAGGCAGCCAGGCCGCGGAGGACGAGGAGCTCTCCGCGAGAACCGATGTCATACCCGTTCTGGGCTGGATCGAACTGGGGGAACGAAGCCGCCTCGAGCCGGTCCCCCGCGAGGGCCGGGCCGACGAGCAGGAGCGCGACGAGGACGGCCGCCGGCCAGGCCCGCCACGCGAGCCAGCGGATCCGCGAGCGGACGAGCGCCCAGGCGAATGGGGCGCTCCGTCGCTCCAGCTCGTGCGCCACGAGCGACGGACCGTAGAGGAGACCGATGACGAGGGGGATGAGCGACGGCCCCGAAGCGGAGCGGCTCGGAGAACGTGATCAGGACATTGGTGAAGGCCGCGTCATCACAGGTCCGCAGACCGGCGCATGCGCTCGATCGGATCGCGTCGAGCTGGTTCGCGGTGGCGAGCATCGCCAGGGTCACAGCGAGCGAGATACCGAGCCCGGCGAGGATCTCGAACCGAGCGGTGCGCCAGAAGAGGCGAACGCTCTGGGTCACGGGACGGGTGGGACGGCCGGCGATGGCTCCGTGACGCTCGAGTCGGCCGCCAAGTAGCCCAGGACGAGCTCCTCGAGGCTCGGGACGCGACCGGTCGCGTCCCCGCCATCCGACACGCGGACGAGGGCGAGCTCGGCTCCATCCGCCGGGAACCGTCCGACGACCCCATCAGCGCCGAGGGCCACCGGGTCGACGGGCACGACCCGATGGCTCGCACGGGCCGTCTCGATCGGCTCGTGGAGCCGGACCCGCCCGGCGACCAGGACCAGGACGTCCTCGCAGGCGTCCTCGATGTCGCGGACGATGTGGGAGCTGATGACCACGGTCGCGCCCAGCGCCGTCGCCTCGCGCCCGAGGACCTCGAGGAACTCGCGCCGGGCGAGTGGGTCGAGGCTGGCGAGGGGTTCGTCGAGGAGGAGGATCGAGGCTCCCGCGGCGAGCACGAGCGAGAGCCCGAGCTGGGCGCGCTGGCCGCCCGAGAGCTCGTCGGCTCGACTGCGGCGGGGCAGACCCAGCTCATCGATCCGCTCGAGCGCCTGGGCCCGGTCGAGCCCCTTGCGCAGGTACGCGGCGAGATCGACGTGCTCTTCGACCGTCAGCTCGTCGTAGAGCGCCGGCTGCTGGGGGATGTAGCCGAGATGACGGATCGCCTCCCCCCGCCGTCGCCAGGGGTCGAGCCCGGCCGCCCGGACCGCCCCCCGGGTCGCCTTCTCGAAGCCGAGCCAGGTTCGCAGGAGGGTCGACTTGCCGGCCCCGTTCGGCCCCACGAGGGCGACGATCCGGCCCGCCGGGATCGAGACGCTGACGTCCTCGAGCGCCCAGCGGCCCCGCCGGTAGCGCTTCCACAGGTCAGCTGGCGAGGAGGGCGGGCTCCGCGACGGGCGCGTCTCCGTCGTGAGCTTGGGCGAATGCTGGCGTCATCGCGGGGCCCGATTCCTTGCAGCCCGACTACTGCGGACAGAGTGTCGTTGACTTGTACGAGGTGATCGCGTTATTGAAGCCTGAGGGCAGGCTGTTCCAGGTGGCGGGACCGCACACCTTCCAAGAGGAGTCGGTGTAGATCGGGCCGGTGTAGAAGATGAACCCGTGCCCGGTCACGGTCGTGGTCCGGAGACTCGAGATCTAGTTGTCCCACTGAACCGGAAGCTGAGAGTCGCTCGACCCGTAGACGTAGTAGGTGGAGCTGCCGCCAAGGTTAACGCCGTCGAAGACGTTCGCCTGCTCCGCCAATGCGATCGCCGCGGCTGCCGGACCGACAGCAATCAACACGGCGAGGACGCTTCCAAGCATGATATGGCCTGCCCGAGTCGTCAGGACTCGATGCATCGAGAGTATCTCCTTTCAGTCGGCCTACCTCGGCCGGACCGAGCTGAACCGGTCGTTGTAGGCGTCGCCTACATAGCTGACGTTCTGGTTGGCGTTGAAGCCATAGGCGAATCCTCCCCCGTAGATGTGCTCGAAGAACGTCCCGCCGTTGCCCGTCTGACCCTTGAACGAGCTGATCCGGTCGTTCCAGCCGATGACCGAGAGGTCGTCGTACGCGACCGACAGATAGGCCGAGGCGCCCTGATAGGTGATGTCGGCATAGATGTGAACGTAGGTCACGGTCAGGGCTGTCGCGAGGGCTCCCGGGCCTTCTGACCTGGCGTTCGCCAGGCGAGAGGCGACGGCGTGTTCCAGCGCGGCTGCCGTGCTGTAGCAGTGGATCCGCGGGAAGTCGACGTCGTCACAGTGGTAGCGGCCCACGTCGACGGCGGGGATCGACCGGCCCCCCAGGTCGGCCTCGATCACCGGCCCTCCCGCCGCCCTGGCCGAGGGTGCGTACACTCCAGCCATGGCGATGGCGAGCGCGACGGTCAGGATCCCCGCCGGTCGACCGATGCGTACCACGTTGACCTCCAGTGGGACGCCTCGCCCACTCGATCCTGCAGCCGCGACCGTCGAAGGGCAACGGAGTAGAACCCTCCGGTCGGCATGGGGAAATCCCTCAGGACGACCGGTATCAGGGACGAGATGGTTCCGGGATGGCTGGGCGAGGGCGCTGGTCGTAACCGGGCTGGCGCTGGCGACCTGGGGCGTCATGACCGCCGCCATGGAGGTCCCCGATTCCGGCGTCGATCTTGATGAGCCGGGGCAGACCGTGCTGTGGGTGCTTCCGGGTGGCACCGCCTGGCACTCGGGCATCCACGAGGGCCAGTCCGTCGTCGAGATCATCACGGGCGACTCGCCGCTGGACTGGGTCATGCACACCCACGGCCCGGTCGTCGACTACTACCTGTCGATCCGGAGCGCGACCAACGAGTTGCGTGGAACGCTGCCGCTGGCCCTGGCCGCGCTGCTCATCGCGGTCCTCGCGTCGCCGCTCGCGTTGCGGCGGCCTCGCGCGGCAGCCGCGGCCGCCTGCCTGGCCGGGATGATCGCCTCCATCCCGCTCATGTTCGGCGGCAACTCCGTGATCTCATCGATCGGGGGGCTGCTGATGGTCGCCCTGCCCGTCGCGTGGCTGGTCGCATTCGTGAAGGGATGGCGCCCGCTTCGGGTCGCGATCCTGGGCGTCGGCATCGTAGTGGCGGTCGCCTGGCTGGCCTCCCGCTTCGTGCTGCCATCCGCCTACGGGCTGGTCGATACCGCCAGGATCGTCCTCGTTGCTGTGGCCGGTCTAGCGATCGTCGGCCTGAGCGTGGACCGAGCGACGATCCAGGCGGCCGTCGCCTCGCTGGACGGGCCGATGGCGATCGACCTTCTCGGCCTCGCCCTTGTCGCCGGCGTCGCGCTGTCGCTCTGGTTGGTCCTGGAGGTTTCGCCGCTGGTCATCGCGGCTCTGTGCCTCCCGCTGGCCGTCGTCTATGCGCGCTCCCGACGGCCGATCGCGCGCCTGCTTGAACAGCGGATCTTCGGCGAACGCCTCGAGCGTGCCTCGGTGGCGGGGGTCGAGGCCGAGCGCGGACGGCTTGCGCGCGACATCCATGACGAGCCGCTCCAGGAGCTCAGCGGCGTGATCCGGCGCCTCGACACGAACCCGGCGGCCTCCGCGGAAGCCACCGCGTGCGCGACGTTGCCGAGCACCTTCGGGCGGTCGCGACCGACCTCCGGCCACCCGTGCTCGAGGACCTGGGGCTCGGACCTGCGATCGCGTCCCTCGCCCAGCAGGCGAATACGAACGGCTCTGCGGTCCGGGCCCTGGTCACCCTGGATGACCGGACCGGCATCGCGCGTACGGCTCGCCTGCCGGCCGACGTCGAGGTCGCCCTGTTCCGGATCGTCCAGGAGGCTCTGTCGAACGCGCAGCTCCACAGCGGCGGCACGCAGGTCGAGGTCACCGGCCAGCTCACGCCCGAGCAGGCGGACCTCACGATCCGTGACGACGGGGTCGGCGTGGCCGACCGTGCGATCCAGGACGGGCGACGACGCGGCCGGCTCGGGATGGCGTCGATGCGCGACCGCGCCGCAGCGATCGGGGCCGCGTTCAGCGTCGGGTCGGCGGGCGCATCAGGTACGTCCGTGCAGGTTCACTGGGGCCGGGCGTGACCGTTCGGGTCCTGCTCATCGACGACCACGCGGTCATCCTCGACGGCCTCGAAGCGGCCATGGCGCAGGATGACGGCCTCAGCGTCGTCGGCCGGGCCGGGTCGGTCGCCCAGGCGCGAACGCTCCTCGCGGGCGGAGACATCGATGTCGTCCTCGTCGACATCCGGCTGCCGGACGGTTCCGGCCTGGAGCTCATCGGCGAGACCGACGCGGCGATCGGCGGGCCTGCCTGGATCGTCCTGTCGTCCTTCGAGACGCCGCAATACGTCGCCACGGCACTCCGCCTGGGCGCGGCCGGATACCTGCTCAAGACGGCACCCAGCCTGGAATTGGTCGAGGCCGTGCGACGGGTGGCGGTCGGCGGCAGCGCCTTCACCCGTGAGCAGCTCCGGATGGCCCGCGAGTCGGGGGCCGTCCGGCTGTCCGTGCTCGACCGCCGGATCGTCGAGGGCCTGGTCGCTGGGCGGACCAACGACGAGATCGCCCACGACGTCGGCGTCGCGCGGAAGACCGTCGAGTCGCACCTGACCCGGTTCTTCGAGCTGTTCGAGGTGCGATCGCGCACCGAGCTTGCGCTCCGAGCCGAGCGCGAGGGCTGGCTTGACCTTCCGCACTGACGTTGATGTCTCGAAGAACCACAGGAGGACCGGAATGCCCGATCTGGCAGGCGCCCCGAGCGACCCGCGGGCTCTCGACAACGTCGACACGTGGCGTGGCCCGACGGCCTCCCAGGCCGCCGGGTTGACCCTCGGTGCCGCCCGCCTGATCGTCGCCGCGGTCCAGGCCGAGGCCCGGGCGATGGGTGTCGCGATGAGCTGTGCCGTCGTCGACTCGGGCGACCAGCTCGTCGCCTTCGAGCGGATGGATGCCGCCGACCTCGTCGGGATCACCCTGGCCCGGGACAAGGCGTTCACGGCGCTCGTCAACCGGATGCCGAGCGGCGACATCGGCCCGATCGCGCAGCCTGGCGCCGAGTTCTTCGGCTACCACACCGTGAGTGCCGGCCGGACGATCATCTTCGCCGGCGGGATGCCGCTCGAGCGCGACGGCGTGCTGGTCGGCGCGGTCGGGGTATCCGGTGGAGATTCGGCCCAGGATCAGCGGGCCGCCGACGCCGGTGTCCGGGCCTCATCGAGGGCTGACAGCGAGCGGACCGCCGCTACAGCTGGGTCACCCGCACCCGGCTGCCGTCGACGTCGAGGCGCTCGGTGTGGTCGCCGATCGAGACGACGAGGCTGTAGCCACCCGACCGCAGGGTGAGCGAGAGGACCCGGATCGGCGTCGCCGGGTCGTGGACCGGCACGATCAGGGTGATGAAGTGGGCGGACCGACCGGTCTTCCGGATCTGGACCGCCGGCGACCTGACCTTGTGGTTGTAGCTGTACGACCGCCAGCCCTGGATCGGCGACGTCCGACCGGTCACGATCGACGTTCGCGACGTCCCGGCCAGCTGGCTGATCACGACGTTCCCGCCGCTCGTATGGGTCCGGATGGTCCGACCGCTCACCGTCGGTTTCGAGCCTGGTGCGAGATGCCACAGCTGGGTGAACGTCCGTGAGGTCGACCCGCTCAGGCGGTCGTCGACGACGAGGTACCCGCCGGTCCGCGAGTAGACCACGCTCCGGGTGTCGGCGACGCCCGGGTTGCCGGTGACCCGGACGGCGAGACCGTAGGCGTCGGCCGTGGCGACCTGGTAGAGCAGCGACGTCGAGGCGCTCGTCCGGTAGCGAAGGCCCTCGACGGTCACGACGTTCTGGGCGGTGCGGCCCAGGAAGTACGTGCGATACGGGCTCGAGCTGTAGGTGTACTTGCCCGACCCGACGATCAGCCGGGACCCCTGCCCGTAGAGCGTCAGGGCGCTCCCGTCGGCGTGGCCGTGGTAGCGCCTCCCGGGTCCGAAGCGGACGCTGAAGGCGGTCTCGTCGGCATAGGGACGGGTCGCTCCCCACCCGGAACGGCCGAAGGCATAGCCGGCCCGGTAGAGCTGGAACCCGCTCGTCGGCGGCGAGCCGGCGGTCCCGCCGCTGGCGGTGAACTCGGACAGGGTGCCCGGGACCGAGATCCCGCGGGCCGCCTCGGTGTCGCCGATCATCTCGTACTCGCGGTTCGGCAGGGTGGCCCAGCCGAGGAACGTCGGCATCCGGTCGACCCGGGCGAACATCGGCGAGGCGGCCCGACCGCAGGCCTTCAGGCGACGCTCGGCCGCGAGATAGCGGTTGTAGTTGTACTCCTGGTAGCCGATCGATTCCTCGTTCGTGACCCCCTGGGAGTCGACACTCTCGCCGATCAGGGTGTTGATCCGACCGCTGGCGAGGTCGAGCCACGAAGCACGGCGGAGGAAGCACCCGATGTCGAGCAGGCCGATGGCCTGGTTCAGGGCGTGGTTCCCGTGCCTGACGTAGAAGGCCGGGCTGGCGAGCGTCGACCCGTGGAGCGTGAGGGCCTGCTTGAGCCAGGTCGACATCGGGACGATCTCGGCGGTGCACTCGTAGACCGTCGCCCGCCACGCCGTGGCGTGGGGATCCCACGACATGCTCGACGCCGGGTGGGCGCGCGGATTGCTGCTGAGCCAATCGTGGAGCAGGAAGAGCGCCCGGTCGAGGTAGCGTCGCTCGACCGGTCTGTGCCCAGGCGGCCTCGAGCTTCAGCACGAAGCGGAGCGAGTGATAGTTGAACAGCCAGTTGACGTCGTGGAACGGGTTCTCCCGCCAGCTCGGGTCGCGCGGGAGGATCGTGGTCGGACGGGTCCCGAGCCGGTAGCGGTTCGCCATCAGGGCATCGGCAGCCGGCACCGCGTTGCCCGCCACGGCACAGCCGTCCCGGAGCACCCGGAACGGCGGGGTCGACGTCGGCGTGGGGGCGGGGGTCGATGTCGGGGTCGGCGTCGGGGTGGCGTTCGGGTCGGGCGTCGGCGTCGGCGCCGGAGTGGCGGCCTCGACGGCGACCGGTTCGGGCGTCGGCGTGGCCGTGGGCGTGGGGTCGGGCGTCGGGGTCGGGGCCTCGATGACGACCGGTCCGGGTGTCGGCGTGGCCGTGGGCGTGGGCGTCGGGTCAGCCGCGGCGACCGCGGTCGGGAGCTGGAGGCCCGCCGGCGCGAGACCGCCCGTCGAGCTCGCGTCGACCGGCCCGAACGGGGCACCGCCGAGGCTCGTGGCGACCAGCAGGAGCGCCAGTGCGACCGCCCTCCCCGGCCGTCGATCGCGGATCCGGCCGAATGAGCGGCGCACCGGTCGAAGCGTCGGCGGAGTCACTCCATCCCTCGGACCGGCCGGCAGGGTCGACGGCTCGCGCCGCCGCAGGTGAACGCCACCGATGATACTCCCGCCTCGGCCGGGTTCCCGAGCCGCGGCGACGTCGCGGCTAGCGGCGGGCGGCCGCCATCCGGTCGAGGACCGCCCGCTTGACGCCCTCGACCGGGACCCGCTCCTGGGTCATCGTGTCGCGATCCCGGATCGTCACGGCAAGGTCCTCGAGGCTGTCGACGTCGACCGTCACGCACCACGGCGTGCCGATCTCGTCCTGGCGGCGGTAGAGCTTGCCGATCGCCGCCGTGTCGTCGTAGACGGCCATCAGGTCGAGCTTGAGGTCGGCCTTGATCCGATGGCAGAGCTCGACGATCTCGGGGCGCTTCTTGAGCAGCGGCAGGACGGCCACCTTGTACGGGGCCAGGTCGGGATGGAGAGCGAGGGAGACCCGGAGCTCGCCCTTGACCTCCTCCTCGCGGTAGCTGTCGATGAGGAAGGTCAGGGCGGCCCGGTCGGCGCCGGCCGCGGTCTCGACGATCCAGGGGATGAAGTGCTCCTCGGTCGCCGGATCGAAGTACTCGAGGCTCTGGCCGGATGCCTCGGCATGGCGCGAGAGGTCGAAATCGCCCCGGTTGTGGACGCCCTCGAGCTCCTTCCACCCGAACGGGAAGCGGTACTCCACGTCGACGGCCTTCTTCGCGTAGTGGGCCAGCTCGTCGGCGGCGTGCTCGCGAAGGCGGAGCCGCTCCGGGGAGACGCCATAGCCCTCGTACCAGGCCCGCCGGGCCGGCAGCCACTCCTCGAAGGCGGCCGCCGCCGGCTCCCCCGGCCGGACGAAGTACTGCATCTCCATCTGCTCGAACTCGCGGGTCCGGAAGATCGAGTTGCCCGGGCTGATCTCGTTCCGGAAGCTCTTCCCGATCTGGGCGATCCCGAAGGGGATCTTCTTGCGGCTCGTCTGCTGGACGTTCCGGAAGTTGACGTACGAGCCCTGGGCGGTCTCGGGTCGGAGATAGACGATCGACGACTCGTCCTGGACCGGGCCCATGTGGGTCTCGAACATGAGGTTGAACCGGCGCGGTGCGGAGAGCGGGCCGGCGTCGTTCGGGCAGACCAGGCCGAGCCGCTCGACGATCGTCTCGTCGCGCAGGTCGGTCGCCGAGAGGTCCTCCGCCCCGGGCAGCTCGTCGAGCCGGTAGCGGCGGTGGCAGCGTCGCGCACTCGACCAGCGGGTCGCTGAACGACCCGACGTGCCCGGAGGTCACCCAGACCTGGGGGTGCATGAGGATCCCGGCGTCGAGCCCCACGACGTCGTCGCGCTCCTGGACCATCGCCCGCCACCAGGCCCGCTTGACGTTGTTCTTCAGCTCCACGCCGAGGGGCCCGTAGTCCCAGACGGCGTTGATCCCGCCGTAGATCTCGGACGAGGGGAAGATGAACCCGCGGCGCTTGCCCAGCGAGACGATCGTCTCCAGGCTCGGCACGGCGGGCGTGACGTGATCGGGCGACTCGATCTCGGGGGTGGTCACGGGAGGAGGCTCCGCTTCGGCGACCGGCCGTGGCAGGGACGGTCGCGGCTGACGTTGGTGACCCGATGCTACCAGAGCCGTCCGGTCGGCCCGGCAGCGGACGATCAGCCGTCGGGCAGCGTCGCTGCCAGGACCCGGAGGGCGTTTCCGCCCATGACCGCCCCGATCTCCGCCTCGCCGAAGCCCTCGGCGAGGAGCGCCTCGGTGACCTGGACGATGCCGCTCGCGTCGAAGGGGACCGGCACCGCGCCGTCGAAATCCGATCCGAGCCCCACGTGCTCGACCCCGCCGATCTCGACCGCAGCCCGGATCATCCGGGCGATCGACGCCGGGTCGTCGCCGCCGGTCGCGGTCGGCCAGAACCCGATCCCGACGAGCCCGCCGGTCGCGGCGATCCCGCGGACGTGGTCGTCCGCGAGGTTGCGGATCGAGTCGAAGCCGGCCCGGACCCCGGTGTGGGAGGCGACCACCGGTCGGGTCGCCAGCGCCAGGACGTCGTCGATCGTCCGCGGCGAGGCGTGGGCCACGTCGACGATCATCGAGCGGGCCTCCATCCGGTGGAGCATCTCGCGGCCCGCGTGGGTCAGCCCGCCCTTCTCGACCCCGTGCGCGGAGCCGCCGAAGGCGTTGTCGAAGAAGTGGGTCGGCGACATCATCCGGAACCCGGCGTCGGCCAGCCGCTCGACGTTGGCCGGGTCGCCATCGAGCGCGTGCGCCCCCTCGATGGCCAGGAAGGCCGCCGTGACCGCCGGGTCCGCGAGCCGACGGAACAGGTAGCCCTCGAGGTCGGACCGGGTCTCGATGATGGTCAGCCGGCCGGCCGAGCGGTCGGCCATCGACCGGGCCCGCCCGGCGTGGTAGAGGGCGCGGGCGAGGAGGCTCCGCCACGTGCCCGGCGGCCAGCCCTGGGCGAGGGCGAGCAGGGTGACGTCGTCGGATCCGTCGTCGTTCCGATCGAGGTCGAGCGCATGGGGGACCTTGGTGCAGACGGCCAGTCCCTCGAGGGCGATCCCGCCCTCGACCAGGCGCGGCACGTCGACGTGGCCGTCCGCCGAGCGCCGGAGCAGGTCGCGGCCCCAGAGCAGGCTGTCGGCATGGAGATCGACGACGATGAGCGAGCGGTGGAGCTCGCGGGCGCGATCGGACGCGCGGTACGGCGGACGCCTGGCGACCGGGTTCTTCTGGCGGGCCGCCCGGGCCGCGACGCCGCGAAGGCCGACCCGGACGACCGTCGCGGCGATCGCAGCGAGCGTCGCCGCGACGAGCAGTCGACCGCGCATCGGGGCCTCCCTCCCCTGCCCGGTCAGCCGAACCGGACGCGGGTCGGCCGGACCCGGATCGCGAGCGGGTAGTCGGCGGCGTGCCCGTCCACGGTCCAGCCCTCCGCCTCGATGAGGTTGCGGTACTTGGCCCTGAACGCCGGAACGCCCGAGGGGAGCGGGGCATCCGCCACGATCCGGGCCTCGCCCTCGAAGGTCACGACATCGCTCGCCGTGGCATCGCTGTTGAGGTTGACCGCGACCCGCGGGTTGGCCCGGATGTTCCGGACCCGCGGCGTGACCACCAGGCTGTAGACGAGGAACTCTCCCTCGTCCCAGACGAACCAGACCGGCGAGCTCTGGGGCTGGCCGTCCGGGCTGACCGTCGTCAGCCAGGCGACGAGCTCGTGCTCGAGGCGCCTGGTCACGGCGGCGCCCCTCTCCGTCGTCGGGTCGATCATGCCGGCTCCCCCATCGCGGCGATCGGCCGGACCTCCACGACGACACCGGGGCTGCGCGGGACCTCGCGAGCATATCGGAGCGCCTCTCCGCGGTCGGCGCACTCGACCACGTAGAACCCGCCGAGCTGCTCCTTCGTCTCGACGTAGGGACCGTCCGAGACGATCGGATCGCCACCGGCCGGGAAGCGGACGGTCGCCGAGGCCGCGCTCGGATGGAGGGCCTCGCCGGCGACCAGGGCGCCCGCCTCGGCGAGACGGGTCGCGTAGGCGGTGTGGGCGAGCATCACCGCCCGCCGCTCGTCGCCGGTCATCGCCAGCTCGGCGGCCTCGTCGCCGAGGATGAGGATCAGGTAGCGCATCCGGGTACCTCCTGGACGGTCATGGTGACGCGTCCGTCAGCGCGGCGCACGGACCTCGTCGAGGAACTCGAGCGAGCGGGCGTCGCGCTCGAGGGCGATCCGCAGGAAGTCGCGCATCGCGGTCTCCACCTCGCGCTCCACCCCCGGCGCGACGCGCAGCAGGGCGAGGGCCTCCGCGTCCATCCGCTGGTAGGCCTTGAGCAGCTTGAGCGCCTCGAGACTGAGGCCCGTCCGCTCCACCGGCGGACCGGGCTCCCGCCCGCACAGGACCCCGCCGAGCGGCGGGACCCAGCGGAAGGTGTCGGTCGACTCGAGGACCCGGTCGCACTCGACGCAGCGGTCGACCTCGGGGCGCATCCCCAGCTCGTCGGCGAGGCGCATCTCGTACCAGCGGGCGACCCGACCGGCCGCCATCCCCGCGTCGAGCAGCTCGTAGGCTCGGTGGAGGAGGCGATAGAGCGGCTCGGCCGGGTGTCGCTCCTCGAGCGACCGATCGGCCAGCTCGGCGAGGTACCAGGCGGTGGCGGCCCCCTCGAGCGTGTCCCGGAGCCGCAGCCAGGCGTGGCCGACGCTCACCTGGGTGACGACGTCGAAGGTCCGGCCGTGGGCCAGCTGGACCCGGAGCTCGGCGAACGGCTCGACGCTGCCGCCGAGCCGGGAGGTGGGCCGCCGGACGCCCTTGGCGATCGCCTTGAGCTTCCCGTCGTGGGGCGTGATGAGGGTGAGGACGCGGTCCGCCTCGCCGAGGTCGAACCGGCTCAGGACGATCGCGTCGGTCGAGTAGGTCCGCGGTCGGGGCACCCGGTCACGGTAGCACCGCATCCGGGCGGCGACCGGCGACGAACGGTGGGGTGTGACTTACACTCGACCGACGATGACCACGACCACCCCCGGGTTCGACCTCGCAGAGCTGATCGCCGCCACCGAGGAGGAGATCCTCGCCCTGGTCCGCGATCGCGACCCGTCCACCCACGGTGTCTACGAGATGGTCCGCTACCACCTCGGGCTCGACGGCAGCGGGGCCCCCGCCGGCAAGCGGATGCGACCGCTCCTGGGCCTCCTCGCCTACGCCTCGATCACCGGGGAGTACGCTCCCGCCCTGCCCGGCGCGGCGGCGGTGGAGCTCGGCCACAACTTCAGCCTCGTCCACGACGACATCGAGGACGGCGACATCGAGCGGCGCCACCGTCCGACCCTCTGGGCACGGCACGGGATCCCCCAGGCGATCAACACCGGCGACATGCTCTTCAGCCTGAGCCGGGTCGCGCTCCACCGCCTGACCGACCTCGGGTTCAGCGACACGAAGGTCCTCCGGCTGATGCGCCTCTACGACACCACCTGCGTCGCCCTGTGCGAGGGCCAGTACATCGACATCTGGACCTCCGAGCACGACGAGACGATGTCGGTCGAGCTCTACTTCGACATGATCGGCCGGAAGACCGCGGCCCTCATCAGCGCCTCGATCGAGGCGGGCGCCCTCCTGGCCACCGATGACGAGGCGGTCATCGCCCGCTACCGGGCGTTCGGCTGGGCCCTCGGCCTGGCCTTCCAGATCAACGACGACCTCCTGGGGATCTGGGGCCAGGAGCAGTCGACGGGCAAGGAGCCGACCGACCTCGCCCGGCACAAGAAGACCCTGCCGGTCATCTACGCGTTCGAGCACGCCGGGCCCGAGGACGCGGCCCGTCTCGCGGCCATCCAGGCGGCGGAGGCCCCGACTCCCGACGAGCTGGCCGAGGCGATCGCGATCCTGGAGCGGAGCGGTGCCCGCGACTACACCCGTGACCAGGCCCGCCGCTACCGCGACGAGGCGCTCGCCGAGCTGGAGGCGGCCGGCACGGTCGACGCCGCCGCGCGGGACGGTCTCGAGCGGATCATGCGCTCGGTGATCAGCGCCTGATCCGGGGACCGTCGACCGGCACCGTCAGCGGTCGGCCTCGTCCTCCCCGGCGTCGTCTCCGGGTCGCTCCCGGACGGCCAGGACCTTGCCCACCCGCCGCCCGTCGGTCGACTCGACGGTGAGACGCAGGCGGTCGACCTCGATGCTGTCGCCCGGGACCGGGACGCGGCCGATCCGGTGGAAGACGAGACCGCCGATCGTGTCGTACTCGTCCTCGTCCTCGAGGACCAGGGTGATGCCGAAGAGGTCGGCGAGCTCGTCGACGGCGACCCGGCCGTCGATCCGGATCTCGTCGTCCGAGAGCCGGACGATCATCTCCTCCTCCACGTCGTACTCGTCCTGGATCTCACCCACGATCTCCTCGAGGAGATCCTCGATGGAGACCAGGCCGGCGGTCCCGCCGTACTCGTCGAGGACGATCGCGATGTGGACCTTCTTGCGCTGGAAGTCGTGGAGGAGGTCGTCGATCGACATCGATTCCGGGGCGAACAGGGGGGCCCGCAGGATCGCCCGGATGTCGGGCCGCGGGGCGGCCGACTCCTTGAGGTACTGGAGGAGGTCCTTGGCATAGAGGATCCCGAGGACCTCGTCGATCGAGGCCTCGTAGACCGGGATCCGGCTGTGACCCTCCTCGACGATCGTGTCGATCGCCTGCTCGAAGGTCGCCGTCGCCGGCAGGGCGGCGATGTCGATCCGGGGGACCATCACCTCGTGGAGACGCCGATCGCCGAGCTCGATGACCGCGTTGATCATCTGCTCCTCCTCGGCCTCGAGGATCCCCTGCTGGCCGCCCCGCTCCACGATGAGGCGGAGCTCCTCGGCGGTGATCTGACTGGCCTCGGTCACGTTCCCGAAGGGCGAGGTGACCGCCCGGGTCACCCACGTCAGGAACGAGACGAGCGGTCCCAGGACCCGGCCGATGACGTCGATCGGACCCGAGAGGGTCGTCGCGAAGCGCTCGGGGTGGGCCAGGGCGAGGGTCTTGGGGACGAGCTCTCCGAAGATGATCGTGAACAGGGCGAGGAGGATCGTCACGACGACCAGGGAGATCCCGGCCGCCGACGCCTCGATCGCCGGGATCTGCTCCAGGAGACCGGTCAGTCGGTCGACCAGGCTCACCGCGGCATAGGCCGAGGCGAAGAAGCCCAGGAAGGTCAGGCCGATCTGGGCGACGGCCAGGAACCGGCCCGGGTCGTCGAGCAGGCGACGCACCCGCCGCGCCCCCCGGTTCCCCTCCTCGATGAGCTGCTCGACCCGCGACCTGCGGATCGAGACGAGGGCGATCTCGCTCGCGACGAAGAACCCCTCCAGGATCGTGAGGAGGACGATGAACAGGAGCTCGGTGATCGGCAGGCTCATCGCTCGGTGGGGGACGCGGTCCGATCCGGGGCGGCCGGGTCCGGCGAAGCCGGCGGCGTGAGGTCGGCCGGACCACGCGGTTCGCGGATCCGGGCGGGCATGCCCACGGCCAGCGCGTCGGCGGGCACGTCGTGGGTCAGGACGGCGCCGGCGCCGGTCTTCGCCCGGTCGCCGATCGTCCGTGGCGCGACGATCATCGTGTCGACGCCGATGAACGCCCGCTCGCCGATCGTCGTCGGGTACTTGTGCTGGCCGTCGTAGTTCGCGGTGATCGTGCCCGCCCCGATGTTCGTCCGCTCGCCGACGTGGGCGTCGCCGAGATAGCTCATGTGGTGCTGCTGGACGCCGGCCTCGAGCCGGCTGTTCTTCACCTCGGCGTAGTTGCCGAGCTTGGCGTTCCGGCCGATCGAGCTGCCCGGTCGGAGATGGGCGAACGGCCCGATCCAGACCTCGTCCTCCACGTCGGACGACTCGAGCACGCTGGCCCAGATCGTGCAGTCCCGGCCGATCGACGTGTCGATGAGCTGACTGCCGCTGCCGATCGTGGTCCCCGCCCCGATCCGGGTCCGGCCCCGGAGGATGACGTTCGGCTCGAGGACGACGTCGGGCTCGATGACGACGTCGGCGTCGACGTAGGCCGTCGATGGGTCGAGCATCGTCACCCCGGCCAGGAGATGACCGAGGTTGATCCGCTCCCGAAGACGGTAGGTCGCGTCGGCCAGCTGGGCCCGGTCGTTGATCCCGGCCAGCGACCCGTCGTCGCCGACCTCGACGCCGGCCACCGGTCGACCGTCGGCGCGGGCGAACGCGACGAGCTCGGTCAGGTACAGCTCGCCGGTCGCGACCGAGGGCCGCAGGTCGCCGACCCGGTCCCGCAACCAGCCGGCGTCGAGGGCGTAGATGCCGGCGTTCACCTCGTCGATGTCGAGCTCGTCCTCGGTCGCGTCCTTCACCTCGACGATCCGCTCGATCGCGCCGTCGTCGTCCCGTGCGACCCGGCCGAGGTCCCCGGGCTCGATCGTCACGACGCTCACCAGCGAGACGGCGGCGGTCGCCTCGCGGTGAGCCTCGAGGAGCTCGGCCAGGAGTCCGGCCTCGAGGAGCGGGACGTCGCCGCTCAAGACCAGGACCTCGGTCGTGTCGACGGGAAGGGCCGCGACGGCGGCCCGGAGCGCATCGCCGGTCCCCAGCGGCTCGGCCTGGAGGGCGAAGTCGGCCACGTCGACGAACCGCTCGGTGAGGATCGCGGTCGGTCCGGAGTAGACGACGAGCGGTCGACCGCCGGTGGCCTCGGTGGCGACGTCGAGCACGTAGGCGAGCATCGGGCGCCCGCACAGCTCGTGGAGGACCTTGGGCGTGCGCGACTTCATCCGCGTCCCGAGCCCGGCGGCGAGGACGACCGCGACGGTCCGGGTCGGAGGCTGGTCGGGATTCATGTGGGCGGGGGCATCGTAGGGGCCGCCGTTCGCGAGTGTCAAACGCCGCCGGCCGCGTCCGCCCGGCGGGCGACGACCCCGTCCGCCGGCCCGGCTCTCAGCCGCGTCGGGCGATCGCCTCGATCTCGATCAGCCCACCCTTGGGCAGGGAGCCGACCGCGAACGTCGAGCGGGCGGGCGGCGGATCCGGCATGAACCGGGCATAGACCGCGTTCACCGTCGCGAAATCCCCGATGTCGGCCAGGAAGATCGTCGTCTTGAGGACATCGGTCCAGGCCAGCCCGGCCGCATCGAGGACGGCCGACAGATTGCGCAGGGAGCGCTCCGCCTGCGCCTCGACCCCCTCCACGAGCTCGCCCGTCGCGGGGTCGAGCCCGAGCTGCCCGGAGCAGAACAGGAAGCCGTCGGCCGCGATCGCCTGGCTGTACGGGCCGATCGCCGCGGGGGCACCGGTGGTCGAGATGGCCTGGTGGGTCATGGCACGCTCCTGTCCCTGGGCTGGCTCGTGATGGTGGTGGCGCCGATGAACGGCTCACCGCCGGGGAGGACCAGCTCGCCCGTCGCGACGGCCGCTCGGAGGTCGGCGGCGGCGGCCTCGGCCTCCCCCAGTGAAGGATAGAGGACCCAGAGGGTCGGACCGGAGCCGGAGAGGCCCACCGGACGCCCCAGCCGCCGGACGAGGGCGCGCCGGACGGCCGGCAGCTCGGGGACGACCGCAGCGGCCGCCGGGAGCAGGTCGTTGGCGACCGCGAGGACCCCCGCCCGATCCACGAGGGCCCGGGCCGCCAGGCCCGCCCGGAGCTCCTCGGCGAGGTGGGCCGAGCTCACCCGCGCCGCACCACCGCGACCGGCCCCCGCCCCGGCCGCGTAGGCGGCGAAGACCGCGGGGGTCGGGACGGCGAGCCCCGGGGTCAGGAGCAGGATCCCCGGCGGGTCGCCGACGATGCCCCGGAGCGGGGTGACCACCTCGCCCCGGCCCTCGACGAGGGCGGCGCCGCCGGCCAGGAAGAACGGGACGTCGGAGCCGAGCCGCGCGGCGAGCCGGAGCCGCTCGTGGACGGACAGCGAGGCGCCCCACGCCTCGAGCGCCCCATCGATCGCCGCGGCCGCATCCGACGAGCCCCCGGCCAGCCCGGCCGCGACCGGGATCCGCTTCTCGAGCCGGGCCGCGAGGGCCGGCGGCGGTCCGGCCGGCCCGGCCCATCCGGCGCCCACGGCCTCCCGGGTGCCGGCGATGGCCCGGAGGACGAGGTTGTCGGCGAGCTCGCCGGCGTCGAACCCGGCGACGTGGAGGGTATCCCCGGACGCCGCCGCGGTCGCGAGGCTCAGCCGGTCCGCGAGCCCGAGGGTGACCATCACCGAGTGGAGCTCATGGAAACCGTCGGGTCGCCGGCCGATCACGGCCAGGCTCAGGTTCAGCTTCGCCGGGGCGAGACGGACGACCGGCCCGACGCGCCGCAGCGGGTCGAGCGGGCCGGGTCCGGGCGCCTCCCGGGCGGGGTGTCCGCTCACCGCTCGCCCGATCGTCGGCCGCGCTGGTCCGGGCCGAGCGGCCCGAGGACCTCGAGGAGGCGGATCCACTCGCCGACGGCTAGCGTCTGCGGTCGCCGGTCGGCAGCGATCCCGGCGGCCTCGAGGGCCGTCCCGACCTGGGCCGGGGTCAGCGGGAGCTGCCGGGCCAGGACGTTGTGGAGCATCTTCCGTCGTTCCCGGAAGCCGGCCTGGACCAGCCGCCAGAGCTCGTCCTCGGTGGCCGGGTCGAGTCGATCGTCGGCTGGGTAGGGCGTGAGGACGATGACCGCCGACTCGACCTCGGGCGCCGGCTCGAAGGCGGTCCGGGGGACGCGCAGGGCGATCCGGGCGGCCGCATGGTACTGGACGAAGACCGACAGGTAGCTCATCTTCCCGGGCGCTGCCGCGATCCGCTCGGCCACCTCGCGCTGGACCATGAGGACGAGCCGCTCGGGGCGGGGCGGCGAGCCGAGGAGGCGATGGAGGATCGGGCTCGTGATGTGGTAGGGCAGGTTCGCGACGACGTCGTAGGGCGGTGGCCGGAGCGTGACGAGGTCCTGATCCAGCGCGTCGCCGTTGATGAGGACGAGCCCGCCGGGAGCCAGCGGGTCGTGGGCGCCGATCTCGAGGGCCGGGGCGAAGCGGTCGCGCAGTCGCGCCGCGAGCCCGTCATCGAGCTCCACCGCGGTCACCGCGGCGCCTGCGTCCAACAGCCCTCCGGTCAGGACCCCCAGCCCGGGCCCGATCTCCAGGACCCCGCGTCCGGGTCGCGGATCGGCCTCGGCCAGGATCGCCTCGAGGACCTCGAGGTCGACCAGGAAGTTCTGGCTCAGGGCGTGACGGGCACGCAGGCCGGCGTCGTCGAGCGCTCGACGGACGGCCGCCGGATCGAGACGAGTCGCTGGAACGGTCATCGGACGGCCGCCGCCCTGACGGCCAGGGGCAGCGACGGCCGAGCGTCCAGGTCCAGCCCGGCGAACTCTCCGGCGGCCAGTCGTCGGGCCCCGGCCGCGCCGATCATCGCCCCGTTGTCGGTGCACAGCCCCGGCCGGGGCACGACGAGCGTCAGGCCGGCCGCCGCCGCTTCGCCGGCGATCCGCGCCCGCAGGACCGCGTTCGCGGCCACGCCCCCGCCGACGACGATCGCCCGGGCACCCGTCGTCCGGGCGGCGCGCAGGGTCTTCGTGGCCAGGACATCGACCACCGCCTCCTGAAAGCCGTAGGCCAGCTCGGCGGTGGCCGCGGCGGAGAGGCGCGCCTCGGGGTCGTCCGGGGGCAGGCCCTCGTCGGCCCGGGCCGCGGAGACGATCCGGCGGGCCGCGGTCTTCAAGCCGCTGAAGCTGAAGTCGTAGCTGTCGCCGAGCCAGGCCCGGGGGAAGACGACGTCGCGCCGGGTCGCGTCCTCGGCGGCCCGCTGGATCGCCGGCCCGCCGGGGTAGCCGAGGCCGAGCAGCCGACCGACCTTGTCGAAGGCCTCGCCGGCCGCGTCGTCGACCGTCTGGCCCAGGAGCCGATAGTCGCCGTGGTCGCGCATCTCGACGAGAAAGGTGTGACCGCCGGAGACGACCAAAGCGACCACCGGGAACGGCGCTTCCGGGCGCTCGGAAGGGTCCTCGCCCGGATCCAGGAGCCAGCCGGCTTCGACGTGACCCTCGAGGTGGTTGACCCCCAGGAGCGGCTTGTCGTGGACGTGGGCCAGGGCCTTGGCGAAGTTGATCCCCACCAGCAGCGACCCGGCCAGCCCCGGCCCGTAGGTCACCGCGACCGCGTCCACGTCGGACCAGGCGACCCCGGCGTCGGCCCAGGCGGCGTCGAGGACCGGGACGATCCAGCGCAGGTGGGCCCGGGCCGCCACCTCGGGGACGATCCCGCCGGTCGCCGCGTGGAGGGCGACCTGGCTGGCGACGACGTTGGCGTGGATCCGCCGGCCGCCCTCGACCAGGGCGATCCCGGTCTCGTCGCAGCTCGATTCGACGGCCAGGACCAGCGGGCCGCTCACCGCTCCGTCTCGCGCGCGTCGGTCTCGTCCGGGCCGTGATCGCCCGTTCGACGGTCCTCGGCGTCGTCGGCCTCCAGCACGGCCCGGAGTCGGGCGATCCGGGCGACCATCGGCACCGAGTCGAGTCGCTCGGTCGTCATGATCAGGGCGTCCTCGCCGTTGTCGGTGTAGTAACGGGGCCGGATGCCGACCGGGCGGAAGCCGAACTTCTCGTAGAGCCGTCGGGCCGCCAGGTTGGACAGTCGGACCTCGAGGGTCGCCTCGTCGGCCCGCCGTTCGACCGCGACATCGAGGAGGGCGACCAGGAGGCGCTCCCCGAGCCGGAGCCGACGCCAGTCGGGGTGGATCGCGAAGGTCGTGATGTGGGCCTCGTCGACCATCAGCCAGATCCCCCCGAAGCCCACGACACGGTCGTCGACCCGGACCACAAGGTAGTGGGCGAGCCGGTTGGTCTGGAGCTCGCTGAGGTACGCGTTCGGCGGCCAGGGCGCGGTGAAGCTGGCCTGCTCGATCTCGTGGACGGCGCCGAGGTCGTCGATGCGCATCGCGTCGACGACCGCGGTCAGCCGGGGCCGCGCGACCATTCCACCGCTCCGGCCGTCGCGGTCACGCCGCGGGGCAGGGTGACGTACTCCGGGACGAGACCGGCGAGGTCGTCCGCCTCGCCCGACCTGAGCCGCCCGGCCGCCAGCCGGACGAGGGCGGCCGCCAGACCCGCCCGGGCGTGGTCGCCGAGGGCGATCGCCGCGGCCGGAGCCCGATCCGGCAGGTCGACCGCCACGAGCGTCGCCCCGACGGGCAGGTCGGGCTCGGTGCCGTGGGCGAGTAACCCGGCCACGCCGGCCCGGACGAGGACCCGCTCCCTGGGGCCCGCCGGCAGGAGCAGGGCGGCGTCGGGATCCTCGGTCGCGGCCGCCAGCAGCGCGCTCGACGTGGGGATGCCGACGATCGGCACCGCCAGCCCGTGAGCCAGCCCCTTCGCCGTCGCCAGCCCGACCCGCAGGCCCGTGAACGCCCCGGGACCGGTCCCCACCGCGATCGCGCCGAGGTCGGCGAGCCGGACGCCGGCCTCGGCCAGCACCGCATCGACCCGGGCGAGCAGCTCCTCGCCGTGCCGGTAGCCGGCCGTCCACGCGCTCGATCCGAGCAGCTCGCCGTCGGCCGTCCCGAGGGCCACGACCGCGATCGTCGTGGCCGTGTCGAAAGCGAGGATCGGCCGGCCGGTCTCGCTCACTGGAGGGCCTCGAGGTAGTGCCCGTGGCCCGCCCCGACGGCCTCGAGCCCGATCGTCCGGACGGCCTCCCCCACCCCGTCGATCCGGACGTCGAGCCGATCGGCGGGGAGCGCCCGGCCGAACCGCTCGGGCCATTCGACCAGGGTGACCCCGCCCGCCTGGCGCTCGTCGAGGAGCCCTCCGGCCAGGGCGTCGTCGGCCGAGACGAGACGGTACAGATCGAGATGGAAAAGCGGCAGCCGGCCGGCGTACTCGGCCATCAGGACGAAACTCGGCGAGTTGACCGTCGCCGTCACCCCGAGCCCCTCAGCGAACCCCTTCGCGAATTCGGTCTTGCCGGCGCCCAGGTCGCCGTGGAGGGCGAGCAGGTCACCGGGCCGGGCCACAGCCGCCAGGCGGGCGGCGAGCCGGCGCGTCTCGGCGGGCGATGCCGAGGCGACGACGACGAGCCCGGCGGAGGGGGCGGAGGGCGACGATGGACGCATGGACCGAGGGTAGCGGACCGGCGCCGGACTCGCCGTCAGTCGTAGCGCTCGAGGTCGGCGAGCGGGACGATGGCGATCTCGCCGTCGTCGAGGGCGACCGCGGCCGCCTCGAGGTGGACGCCTGCGGCGAACCGCCGGATCCCCGCGGCGCGGACCCAGCGGCCCTCGCGACCGGCGAGCTCGCCACCCCGCACACGGACCCAACCGGCCGGCCACTCGGGGGGCGGGGGCGCCCCGACCGGGTCGAACACGAGGCCCGGCGGGTCGAGCACGATCGCGACCTCCCGACCTTCCTGGGTCGCGAGGAGCGCCGCGACCGGTCCCGCGATCGGGCGGCGGTTCGTGCCGTCGAGGACGAGCACGGCGAACGGGGCGAGCGGCTGGAGGCTCGCTCGCTGGCGCGCCTCGGAGCCGAGCAGGTCGCGCAGGTCCTTACCGGAGAGACCCGAGGCGACCACTCCCCGGACACCCATCGCCCTGGCCCGGATGATCGCCTCCGAGTCGACCCGACCATCGACGAGCAGGATCGTGCCGGCCCGACCGACGTCGAGCGCCCCCCGCAGTCCGGCCTCGCCACCGATCAGCTCGAGACGCCCCCGTGCCGGGATCCCGGCCGCGAACGCTCCCGGAACGACCCGCCCGGTCACGGCCAGGACGACCTCGCGACCGGGGACCACGCCTTCGACCCTCCCCGCGACCGGTGATTCGAGCAGATCCAGATGTCCACCGCCGGCGATGCGCCAGCGACCGTCGGCCGGGTGGAGGAGTTCTCCGGCCGCGGTCCTCGGCTGACGGCGGCGGAGCGGACCGCCCGCCTCGTGCCCGTCGCCCGGCCACCAGTCGCCGGGACGCAGCGGTCGGACCGGGTCGGCCGCGGTGAGTGGCGGCCCGTCCTCGACCCGCGGGTCGCGCTGCCGCTCGACCAGCCCCACGCCGGGGGTCACCGGGTCGCCCACCGCCACGAGCACGCGGTCCCCCGGGGCGATCGGGAACCGGACGAGCGGCCGGTCCTCCGCCAGGGTCCGTCGGTGGACGAGCGCGAACGCCCGGTCGTCGGCGACCGACTCGCGCGCCGGTTCGGTCATTCGTCGTGACCCGCCCAGAACGCGGCCTCCCAGGCACCCAGCAGCGACCGCCGGCGCTCGGCCCGCTCGGGCAGCCGGAGGGGCACATCGCGTAGGTCGACGAGGAGCCCGCCCAGGCCACCGCCGACCTCGAGCGTGACCCGGCGGCCGCGCGTCCCGAGGCCCACCGCGTCCCGGAAGCGGAGCTCGGCCTCGGCCAGCTGGCCGGGTGGCAGGTCGACCAGCTGCAGGCCGCCCGGCACGAGGTCGAGCTCGGTCTCGCCCGCGGGACCACGCACCGTGAGATGCCCGCCCATCCGGCCGATCCGCAGGCTCTGGGGGACGATCATGCTGCCCAGCGGCACGAGGAGGTCATCGGCCAGCTCGACGAGGAGCGAGCGCCGCTCGCCCGGGTCCTCGACGGCGCCCAGCGGGCCGAGGAGCCGCGCCGCATCGTACGCGAGCTGGCTCGCCCCCGGTCGGCGGACGACGTCGGCCACGGCCAGGGCGACGGCCGGGCCCGGGGCGGCGGCCCAGGCGCCCCCCGAGACGAGGATGAGGTCTGGGGCCGGGAGCGCGCTCAGCTCGGGCGTCGCCTCGACGAGCCGGTCGAGGGCTGCCCGCGCCGCGGCCATCCGCAGGCGCGCCCCTTCGCCGTGCGCCTCCGCCCACGGGGCGAGCGCCAGCTCGCGCAATCGGTCGCGCATCCGGTGGCGGTCGACGGCGACCGTGGACCAGGCCAGGACCCGGTCCACCGCCTCGTCGTCCGGATCGTCCGGGACGAGGCCGGCACCCGGGACGTAGGCCGGCGGGACCTCCGGCCCAGCGGGTCCGGCGAGGGCTCGGACGGCGCCCGAGAAGCCGATCTCGACGAGTTCCACGCGACGTTCGAGGATCGCGGCGAGGTCGGTCACCGCGACGACCGCGGCCCGGCGGGCGCCGGCGCGCTCGGCCGCCGGCTCGAGCCGCTCGAGGAGGCGACGGAGCGGCTCGCCTTGCGGCTCGCCGGCGTCGGCCCCGGGTCCCAGGATCGGCCCGGCGCCCCCGGCGACGTCGAACGGCGTCGGATCGAGGGCGATCGCCCCGAGCAGGACGATCGGTGGGACCGCCTCGCGGCCGGCCAGCCCGAGGACCACCGCCTGGAGCTCGGCGAGCGCTGCGGTCTCCTCGCGGCTGGTCGGTTCGCCCGCCTCGACCGCGATCGCGTCGACGTCCCGCTCGAGAGCAAGCCCGGTGAGCCGGATCGGCCCGTCGGGATCGAGACTCGCCCCGCGGGTCCGCCAGCCCGCCCGACCGGCAGCCCGCTCCACCGCCGACCGGGCCCGGACCGTCGTCGCGAGGACCGCGAGGACCGGTGGCGGACCGGATCGCGCGACGAGCCGGGGGAGCGCCCCGAGGGCTCGCCCGTCGATGCCAGGGAACGGACCAGCTCCACCAGCGACACCGCCCGCCGAGCGAAGTCGATCGATGAGGTGGTGCACGACGTCGTCCTCGGCGAGCCCCGCCGGGAGGGCGACCGAGGCGAGGAGCCGGCGTCGTCCGTCGATCGAGGCGACGAGCGCAGCCGAGGAGGTCGCCGTGCCGAGGTCGAGGGCGATGCTGGCCCCGGGTTCGATGGTCACCGCGCCATGCTAGCCGAGCCGGAGCCCGGTCGGGTCAGGCGTCGAGGCCGTCGTCGTCGTCGAGGTCCTCGAGCCGGTCGATGAGCTGCTCGATCCCGATGTCGTCGGCGAGGATCGCCGAGGCGGACGAGACGTCGCCGCCGAACAGCCCGCGGAGGGTGGGATCGAAGAAGAGCATCGCGTTGCTGCCGAGCGGCCGGTAGGGTCGGCTGGCGCTGAGGAAGGCGAACGCCGGTCCGGCCAGGCCCCGGAACTGGATCTCCCGGACGACCTGCTCCACGAGGTCGTCGCGCTGCTCGTCGGTGCGTTCGCGCGGGAAGCTCATGCCGGCACCTCACGGACGGCGAGGCTGCCCGACCGACCGGGATCGGCCTGGACCTCCAACCCGACCGGCGCCGAGAGCGCTGCCTCGAAGGCTGCGTAGGCGCTGGCGCCGCGCAGCGCCAGGGTGACCGAGCGGACGTCCGGTGAGCGCCGCAACTCGTCTCGGACCGTGGCGACCGTGACCGCAGCGGCGGCTTCGAGGGGGAACCCCCCGACCCCCGTTCCGAGGGCGGGGATCGCGATCGTCGTCACCCGGTGCTCGCGGGCCCGGGCGAAGACGCTTCGGAGCGCCCGCTCGATGGCCTCGGCGCTCGTCCGCCGGTCACGGTCGAGGGAGACCGCGTGGATGACCATGCGGGCGGCCAGGCGGCCGGCCGGGGTGACGATCGCGTCGCCGAGGGAGACCGGGGCCTGGCGCACGGCGGCGAACTCGACCTCGTCGCCCCCGGCCGCCTTGATCGAGGCGCCCACGCCGGTGGCCATCCACAGGCTCGGGTTCGCGGGGTTGACGATCGCGTCGACCTCGAGCTGGCAGATGTCGCCGTTCCAGAGCTGGATCCGAGTCACCGATCCCTCCGCGTCGCGAGCGTCCGGAGGCCCACGAGTACCGGTCCGGCATGGTACACCCGGGGGAGCCGGCGGGCCATGGCCGTGACCGTTTCCCACGTGTTCGTGGTGCGCCATCGCGCCACCTCTTCGACGCCGACGACCTCGGCTCCCTGCCGGCCGAGCAGGACGAACTCGTCGTCCTCGGTCACCGGAGGGCCCGGGACGTCGGTCACGTCGATCATCACCGCGTCCATCGCCACGTTCCCGACGACCGGTGCCCGGCGTCCGCGGACCAGCACCGCGGCCCGGTTCGAGAGCGAGCGCGGGTAGCCGTCGCCGTACCCGAGCGGCAGCGTGGCGATCCGGCTCGGGCGGCTCGTGGTGAACGTGGGGCCGTAGCTGATCCCCGTCCCCGAGGGCAGGTCGGCCACCCGGACCGGCCGGGCATGGAGCGAGAGGATCGGCCGGAGGTCGGCGGCGGGCGACGCAGCGGCCTCCGCCGGATCCACGTCGTCGGGCACGATGCCGTAGGTGGCCAGGCCGATCCTGACGCCGTCGTAGGCCGGCACCGCTCGACCGAGGAGCCCGGCACTCGCGGCGAGGTGGCGACCGGGCAGCCGCACGACCGCGTCGGCGAGCCCACCCAGGGCGTCCCGGAAGCGATCCGCCTGGGCCGCGGTCCGGGGCCGGTCGTCGGCCTGCTGGAGGTGCGACCAGATCCCCACCAGGCGGGCCCCCGGCGTCGCGGCGACGAGCGCCGCCGCGGCCGGCACCCGCCCCGGATCGAGACCGGCCCGTCCGAGCCCCGTCTCGACGTCGAGGTGGACCCGCAGCGCGGACCGGGGACGGGGCCCGGCGCGTCCAGCCCAGGCGGCCGCCGCTGCGTCGAGCATCGCCGCGAGGGCCGGCTCGCCCGACGCAGCGACGGCGACCCGAAGACGCATCGCCTGGGGGATCATCGCCGGGGGGATCGCGAAGAGGCAGAGGATCGGTCCGTGGATGCCGCCGGCCCGCAGCTCGACCGCCTCGTCGAAGGCCGCCACGGAGAACCCATCGGCCCCGGCTGCCTCGAGGGCCCGGCCCACGGGCAGGGCCCCGTGCCCGTACGCGTCCGCCTTCAGGACGTGCTCGAGCCGGACGCCGGCGGGCAGCGCCCCGCGGAGGGCAGCGAGGTTCCCGCGCAGGCGGTCGAGGTCGACCTCGAGCCAGGCCGTGCGCGGCAGCGGCGGCAGGCCGGCGTCGGCCAGCCGGCGCTCGATCGACCGGTCTGGCGGCCCGGTCACGCTCCCCCGTCGGAGGACGGGTCGACGACCGGGCCGAACCCGAGCCGACGAGGAGCCGCCAGCCGCCGGGCCATCGTCGCGAGCCGCCGGCGGGCCATGGTGATCTCGAGCGGCAGGTCCCCGGCGAGGATGCCCGCATCGCCGATCCGGTCGCGGAGGACGTCCCCGGCTGCCCCGTGGAGGTAGACGCCGAGGCGCGCCGCATCGTATGGCGCCAGCCCCTGGGCCAGGAGCGCGCCGATCGTTCCGGTCAGCACGTCCCCGGTCCCGCCGGTAGCCAGCCCGGGGTTCTCGAACGGCGCCCGGGCCGCCCGGCCGTCGGGCCCGGCGACGACCGTGAAGGCGCCCTTGAGGACGACGACCTGGCCCCAGCGCTCGGCGGCGTCGCGGGCGGCCGCCTCCCGGGCATCGTCGTCGGCGCCGAGGTCGCCGTCGGTCTCGGGCTCCACCCCGCTGGCCGCCCGCAGCCGGGCGAACTCGCCGACGTGCGGGGTGAGGACGACGGGCCGGCCGATCGTCGTCCACCACTCGTCGCGAGCCGCGAGCGAGCGGAGCGCTTCGGCGTCCACGACGGCCGGTGCCGGAGCGGTGTCCTCCTGGACCTCCAGGAGCCCGCGGATGAGATCGGCGGTGGCGAGACCCGGCCGGAGACCGGGACCGACGACCATCGCGTCGTGCTCATGGTCGAGGATCCGGGCCAGGGCGTCCTCGGGGTCGACCTCCTCGACGTCGTCCTCCGGGAGCGCCATCGTCGTCGCCTCGACGACCTTCGCCGCGAAGAGCGGCTGGAGCGATTCCGGGACGGCCAGGGTCACGAGGCCCGCCCCCGCCCGACCGGCGGCCCGGCAGACGAGCAGGGCCGCGCCGGCGTAGTCGAGCGAGCCGGCGATGACGAGGAGTCGCCCGAACGTCCCCTTGTGACCGCGCTTCGGCCGTTCCGGGAGGAGGCCCGCGGCGATCCGGTCGTCGAGCGTCTCCAGGTCGGCCCGGGCGACCCCGGGATCACTCCCGCCGGTGGACGGTGAGGCCGGCCGCTCGCCGGGTCGCGGCTCGGCCTCCCCGCCGGGCGTCCCGGTCGGGGTCCGGGCGGCCGGCTTCGTCCGGCGCTTCGACTCAGCCACCGTCCGCCGCCGCGGCGAGGGCCCGGAGCCGCTCCATCCGGGCCAGGAGCTGCCGCTCTCGGTCGTCGAGGCGCTCCTCGATATCGAGCGGGAAGACGTACCGGCCGCCGGCGGTCCGGACCCCGAAGGCGATCGCCACGGCATAGTCGGACTCGTGGGTGATCGAGATCGCGATCCGCTCCATGCCGAGCTGGTCGGCCCGGGCGGCCGCCCGGCCATGGAGACGGACGGCGGGCTGCCCGGTGGGCATCCGCTCGATCTCGATGTCCTTCCAGCCGATGCCCCGGACGCCCAACCCGAGGACCTTGCTGACCGCCTCCTTCGCGGCCCAGCGACCGGCGAACGTCTCCGGCCGGTCCCGGACGTAGCGCCGCTCGGCCGGGGTCAGGACCCGGCCGGCGAACCGCGACCCGAACCGTTCGAGCGCTGCCCGGATCCGCTCCACCCTGATGATGTCGATCCCGAGCTCGGTCGTGCCCGCCGGGACGAGACCGTCCGGGACGGACGCGCGGGGGGTCCCGTCCGGCGCCATCGGCTACTCGACCGTGACGGACTTCGCCAGGTTCCGGGGCTGGTCGACGTCGGTCCCCCGGGCGAGCGCCATGTGATAGGCGAAGAGCTGGAGCGGGATGATCGCGAGGATCGGGCTGAGCGCCTCGTGGGTGTCGGGGACCCAGAAGACCTCGTCGGCGAAGCGCTCGATCTGGACGTCGCCCTCCGAGGCGACCGCGATGACCCGGGCGTCGCGGGCCCGGCCCTCCATGACGTTGCTGATGAGCTTGTCGTAGACAGAGGAGCGGGTGGCGACGGCGACGAGGGGCACCTCGGCGTCGAGGAGCGAGATCGGTCCATGCTTGAGCTCGCCCGCGGCGTAGCCCTCGGCATGGACATAGCTGACCTCTTTGAGCTTGAGGGCGCCTTCCAGGGCCGCCGGGTAGGTGTAGCCCCGCCCGACGAACATGAACCCCCGGGAGTTCACGTAGCGGCGCGCCACGTCGCCCACGCCGCTCGACGCGTCGAGCGCCTCCTGGGCCTGTTTCGGGAGACGCCGAAGGGCCGCCCCGAGCTCGAGCTCCTGCTCTGCCCCGAGGGTCCCCCGGATCCGGGCCAGGGCCGCCGCCAGGATGACCAGGGTCGTGACCTGGGTGACGAACGTCTTCGAGGCAGCGACCGCGATCTCCGGGCCAGCCTGCAGGAAGAGGACGGCGTCGGCCTCGCGGGTGATCGCCGAGCCGACCGTGTTCGTCACCGCGACGATCGGACAGCCCCGCTCCCGGGCGAGCCGCGTCGGGGCGATCGTGTCGGCCGTCTCGCCGGACTGGGTGACGGCGATGACCAGGGTCCGACCGTCGAGCGGCGGCGGGCTGTAGCGGAATTCCGAGCCGATGTTCGCCCGGGCCGGGATGCCGACCCAGTCCTGGATCGCGGCCGCCCCGACGAGCGACGCGTAGTAGGCCGTCCCGCAGGCGATCAGCTCGACCCGCTCCACGGTCCGGATGAGGTCGGCGAGCGGGGCCAGCTCGGCGACCTCGATCCGATCGTCGGTCGTGACCCGCCCGGTGATGGCCTGGAGCAGCGCGGTCGGCTGCTCGTGCATCTCCTTGAGCATGAAGTGGTCGTAGCCGCCCTTCTCGGCGGCCTCAGGCGTCCAGTCGATGGTCGAGACGGTCCGCTCGCACGGGGCCCCGGCGAGGTCCGTGATCGCCACCCCCCACGGACGGAGGTCGGCGACGTCGCCCTCCTCGAGGAAGATCACCCGATCGGTGTGGGCGAGGATCGCCGCGACGTCGCTGGCCAGGAAGCTCTCGCCGTCACCGATCCCGACCACCAGCGGGACGTTCATCCGCGCTCCGACCAGCCGGTCCGACTCCCCTCGGTGCATGACGACCAGAGCGTAGGCGCCCTGGACCCGCCGCAGGGCGTGCCGGACCGCGTCGGCGAGATCGCCGGCGTAGGCCTCCTCGATGAGGTGGGCGAGGGCCTCGGTGTCGGTCTCGGAGGTCAGCCGGTGGCCGCGCGCCTCCAGGCCATCGCGCAGCTCCCGGAAGTTCTCGATGATGCCGTTGTGGATGACGGTGATGTCGCCGGTGCAATCCTGATGGGGGTGGGCGTTGAGGTCGTTGGGCCGGCCGTGGGTCGCCCAGCGCGTATGGGCCAGGCCGATCGCCGCATGGGGCGTCCGGTCGGCGATCGCGGTCTGGAGGTTGGCCAGCTTGCCGGCCCGCTTCTCGAGGAACAGGTCGCCCCGTTCGTCGACCAGGGCGATCCCGGCCGAGTCGTAGCCGCGGTACTCGAGGCGCTTGAGGCCCTCGAGGAGGATGGGGCCGGCCTCACGCGGTCCGGTATAGCCGACGATCCCACACATGCGGTCCGAGTCTCCCTCACAGGACCCGGCACGCGTTCCGGGTCGGGCTAGTTTAGACGCTCCCCCGCCAGTGCCGCGATGGCGTCGGCCAGCTCGCCGACGAGCGCGGCATCCGGTCCCTCCACCATGACCCGCAGGGCCGGCTCGGTCCCGGAGGGGCGGACGAGGATCCGGCCGCCCTCCCCGAGGCGGTCGTTCGCCTCGGCGATCGCCCGCTGGAGGACGGGATCCCCCTCCCACTGGTCCCTGTGACGGGCGGGGACCGCGCGCTGTTGCTGCGGCAGGAGCGGGATCCGGGCCGCGAGCTCGGCGATCGGCCGTTGGCGGCGGGCCAGGACCCGGATCGTCTCGAGCGCGGTCACGACGCCGTCGCCCGAGGTGCTGTGCTCCCGGATGATGACGTGGCCGCTCTTCTCGCCCCCGAGGACCGCGCCGGAGACCTGCATCCCCTCGAGGATGTACTTGTCCCCGACGGGGGTCCGGATGACCTGCCCGCCGGCCGCCTCGAGGACCGCCTGGAGCCCGCCGTTCGAGAGGACCGAGACGACCACGGCGCCGCCGTCGAGGACCCCGCGCTCCAGCCGGTCGAGGGCGAGCAGGCCGATGAGCTGGTCGCCGTCGACCACCCGACCGGCCGAGTCGACGGCGACGCATCGGTCGGCGTCCCCGTCGAGGGCGAACCCGAGGTCGGCGCCCCGCTCGGCGACCGCCGCGGCGAGCGAACCCGGCGCGGTCGCGCCGCACCGGAGGTTGATGTTCACGCCGTCCGGCTCGTTGTGGATGACCTCGACCCGGGCGCCGGTCGCCGCGACGATCTCCGCCGCGGTCACCCCGCCCGAGCCGTTGGCGCAGTCGAGGACGATCCGAAGGTCCGTCCGGATCGTCCTCGCCATGGCGAGCCGGTGCTCGCGATAGCGATCGAGGAGCGCGGCCGCGTCGACCGAGCGCCCGAGCTGGGCATTCCCGACGCCGCCGAGGTCGCCGGAGCGCCAGATCAGCTGCTCCAGCTCGTCCTCGACGTCGTCGTCGAGCTTGAGCCCGTGGTCGTCGAGGACCTTGAGGCCGTTGTCGTCGGCCGGGTTGTGCGAGGCCGAGACCATGATCCCGGCCGCGAACCCGCCGGACCCGGCGAGGAAGGCCAGCGCCGGCGTGGGGACCACGCCGACCCGGTGGACGTCCACGCCGAGGCTGGTGGCCCCGCTGACGAGTGCCGCCACGAACATGTCGCCCGACCGCCGGGTGTCCTGGCCGACGACGATCGCTCCGCCCGGTTCGGCGAGCCGCTTGGCGGTGGCCCGACCGAGCGACCAGGCCAGCGTCGGCTTGAGGTCGACGTTGGCGATGCCACGGATCCCGTCGGTCCCGAAGAGCCGTGCCATCTATGGCCCGCTCGGGGCCGGCGTGGCCGACGGCGCAGGCGTGGGGGGCGCGTTCTGGACGACGGTCACAGTCACCTCGGACGGGCTCATCGCCACCAGCTTGACGTCCGCCGGCAGCGAGACGCTGAGCTTGACCCGGTGGGTCCCGGGGGGCAGCCCGTCGACGTCCGCGACCACCGCGAACGACCCCGGGTCGATGCCGTCGAGGGCCGCCACCGTCCCGCCCACGGTCACGGTCACGGAGGCGGTCGAGAGCGAGTACGTCCGGTCGTCCCGGGCGCCCGACAGGACGATCCCGGCGGTGTAGGTCCGGGTCGCGGCGATCGGCCGGAGGGTGATCTTCACGGTCATCGTCCCGCTCCCGACCGCGTCGACGCCGGCCGGCAGGTCGAGACCGACGGCCCGGGTCAGGTCGGCCGAGGCGCCGGTCACCGAGACGGGCTGGGTGTCGACGCGGGTGAGGCTCGCCAACGCGTTGGCGTCACCCTCGACGGCGACCACGGGAGGGCTCACCGTGACCGTGTCGATCTCGAACCCGGGGGCCGGCGTGCCGGTCACGATCGGGTCCACGGGCAGGGTCTTCGTCCGTAGGCCGCTGCCCACGGCGATGCTCACGTCCACCCGGCTGGGTTCGATCACCACCGGGCTGCGGACCTCGCCCCGGGCGTCAACGGCGACGAGGTCGACCGTCTGCTGGACGTCGATCCCCGAGGGCTGGATGACGACCCGGGCCTGGGCCGCCGTGACGAGCCTGACCACCGAGTCGGGTCCCTTGACCACGGCCTCGGTCGCCGAGAGGACCGGGTCGCGGATCTGGAGCCCGGGCGGGATCGACCCGTAGTCCACCTGGATCGGCACCGTCTTCGTCACGAGCGGATCGAGCTGGACGGTGATCGACGGCGGGTCGTAGCCGAGGATCGTGACCCGCTCGTCGTTCGCCCGGACATCCACCTTGACGGTGACGAACGGGTTGTCCGGCGGGACGACGACGTTCGAGAGGTCGACGGTGGCCGTGAAGCTGTCGCTGGTGAGCCGCGAGGCGATGTCGGTCGGAGCGAAGTAGCGGATGTTCGTGACCTTGGGGAGGTTGCCGACGATGACCGCCGAGGTCGGCGTCTGGCGAGGCACGATCGACACCGTGCCCGGCCAGACCTGGGCGCTCTGGGAGAGGACGAGCCCCGCGTAGAGGAACGTCGCCAGGCCGATCGCCGCCAGCTTGAGCGGCCAGTTCCGGACGACGAAGGCGACGAAGCGCCTCATCGCGGAGCGCCGGCGGTGGAGGGTCGGCTGGGATCCTCTGCGGGAACCGCGCGCGGTTCCTGGGTGGAGCCCCCGTTCGGGGCTCCCGCCGGGGGCTCACCGGCGACCGACGCGCCGCCCGTGGCGACCGTCGTCGAGCCGACGACCGGTGGCGTGCCGACGGTCGCGGCGGCGACGGTCGACGATGCACCGGCGGACGCCCTGGCCCGGACGGCGGCGCTCCGCCGGCGGAGGGTCACCCGGGCCGGCTGACCCACCTCGGCGACCGAGCGCATCGCGCCGGTGCCCCGCTCGACCAGAGATCGCCGACCGCCCGGCCGGAGGAGCTGGACGATCGCCCGCGTCAGCTGGCTCTCGTTCAGGTTGCGGACGATCCGGGAGCGCTCGACGAGGCTGACCTGGGCGCTCTCCTCGCTGACGACGACGACCACGGCATCGGTCTGCTCCGAGATCCCGAGGGCGGCGCGATGGCGGGTCCCGAGGCGCTCCGACTGGACCGTGGTCTCGGCCAGCGGAAGGAGCGCGCCCGCCGCGACGATCTGTTCGCCGCGAAGGATGACGGCACCGTCGTGGAGTGGCGTCCGGGGCGCGAAGATCGTGACCAGGAGATCGGCCGACACGTCGGCATGGACCATCACCCCCGATTCGGCGATCTCCTCGAGACCGGTCTCGCGCTCGATGACCATCAGCGCCCCGTGGCCCTGACCGGCCAGGACCGCGGCGGCCCTGGCGACCTCGGCGGCGACATGTTCCACCGAACGTTCATCGGGCGGCGAGACGAGCCAGGCCAGCGATCCGACCCGGCCGATCCGCTCGAGCGCCCGACGGAGCTCCGGCTGGAAGACGACGACGAGGGCGAAGACGCCGACGATCGCCCCGGTCTCGAGGATCTGGCGAAGGAGCGGCAGGTTGAACACCCTGGCCGCGGCGTAGACGGCGAACAGGACGGTGACCCCGATGACCAGCCGGACGGCACGGGTCCCCCGGATCAGGCTGAACAGCCAGTAGATCAGGATCGCGGTGAGTCCGATGTCGACCAGCGTCGAGAACCGGACCTGCTCGACGATCGACTGGAGGGCCTGGGGCATCGTGGTCGGAGTGTACGTCAGCCCGTCGGACCGGTCAGTCGGCGACGGGCAGCCGGGCCGCGGCGAACGCCACGATCCGCGCGCGGGCGGACTCGTCCGCGGTCAGCTCCATATACCGGTCCAGGATCGTCAGCTTCTCGCGGGCGGCCTGGGTCCAGCCATGGTCGAGATCGAGCTCGGCGAGAGCCAGGTGGATGTCCGGGTCGGCGGGCGCCACGGCGAGCGCCCCCTGGCAGGCGTCGATCGCCGCGTCGAGGAGTCCCGCCCGGCGGTAGGCCGCCGAGGCATCGAGGACGACATCGTGGACGGTCGCCCGGTCGCCCGAGGCGATCGCGGCCTCGATCGCCATCGCCAGGGCCGCCGGATCCGGGGCGGGCTCCACGACCGTCGGCGACTCCTCGACCGGTTCGGTCGCGGCGGTGGCCAGGGCGTCGTCGCCCGAGGCCGGGCCGGCGTGCCCGGGGGCGCGCCGATCTCGCTGACCCGTCGACGCCAGAGTGTGCAGGGCGAGGGCGATCCGCTCGTCCTGGTCCCGCTCACTGCCCGCGCCCTGAAGGGCCTCGACGAGCGCCTCGAGATGACGGCGCCGGGCGCGCGACTCGGCGAGCTCCAGGGCCCGCCGGGCGATGTCGCAGGCGTCGGACGTCCGGCCCTCCGCCTCGAGCGTCTCCGCCAGCAGGTCGAGGACCCCGGCGGCCTCGGCGGGACGACCGGCGATCTCCAGCGCCTCTGCCCGCCCGGTGAGCGCCGCCTCGTCGCGCGGCGCGATCCGGAGCGCCGTCGCGAACGCCGCGAGGGCCTCGTCCCCCCGTCCGAGCTGGAGGAGCGAACGACCGAGGCTCGACTGGGGGAGCGGCCGGTCCGGGGCGAGGGCTGCCGCCTCGGCGTAGGCGACCACCGCGGCCTCGTGCCGGCCACGGACCGCGGCCACGTGACCGGTTCGCAGCGCGCTCTTGTAGCGCTCGTACAGGGCTTCGTCGCTCATCGACCCTCGAGGCTCTCGGCCAGGAACGCCTTCTGCACGTGGAGCCGGTTCTCCGCCTGGTCCAGCACGATGCTGAACGGGCCGTCGAGGACCTCCGAGGCGATCTCCTCGTCGCGATGCGCCGGCAGGCAGTGCATGACGAGGGTAGACGGTCCCGCGCCCGTGCGCAGCCGTTCGTCCACCCGGAACCCCGTGAAATCGGTGCGCCGGCGCTCCGCCTCGGCCTCCTGCCCCATCGAGGTCCAGGCATCCGTGTAGATGACCGCGACCCCCTCGACGGCGGCGCGGGGGTCGGTCCCGAGGGCGATCCGGCCGCCCGTCCCCGAGGCGATGACGCGAGCCCGCTCCACGACCCCGGGGTCCGGGCCGTAGCCGTCGGGATGAGCCAGCCGAAGGTCGAGACCGAACCGAGCACCGAGAAGGAGGAGCGAGTGGCAGACGTTGTTGCCGTCGCCGACGTAGGCCAGGCTGAGCCGGTCGAGCGTCCCGAACCGCTCGCGTAGGGTGAACAGGTCGGCCAGTGCCTGGCAGGGATGCTCCAGGTCGGTCAGGGCGTTGACGACCGGGATCCCGGCCGCCTCGGCGAGCTCCTCGGCCACGGTCTGCCCGAAGGTCCGGACGACGATCCCGTCGACCCAGCGATCGAGGTTCCGGGCGACATCGGCGACGCTCTCGCGCGCACCCAGCCCGACGTCCGCCGTCGCGAGGTGGATCGCGTGGCCGCCGAGCTGGGTCATCCCCGCCTCGAAGGTCACCCGCGTCCGGAGGCTCGGCTTCTCGAACAGCATCGCCACGGTCCGGCCGGCCAGCGGCAGGGCCGCATGGCGACCCGTCGCGCGGAGCTCCGCCTTGAGCTCGACGGCCCGCGCGAACACGACCTCGACCTCGGGACGCGACAGATCGGCCGCGCTCAGGAGATCGCGGCCCGCCAGCGACCCGGCAGGTCGGGCGGCGTCGTTCACCGGCCCACTCTAGCGGCCCGAGTCACCCGTGGGGAGCGAGCGCCCGGAGTGAGCGAGCGCCCGGACCGCGCAACGCGGGCATCGAGCGCCAGGTGCGCCGCGCCT